>CAWDXZ010000008.1:0-13556 GCA_963806455.1 uncultured Acidimicrobiales bacterium | reverse complement strand
ACCAGGGCACGTCCGGACCATGGGTACAGTCGATGGCTCGTCGGGGACCACAGGCGTCGGGCAAGCGCCGGTCGACGTGAGCGTCGTGATCCAGGCCCACCGGGGCGGTCCGTTCCTCCGTCAGGCGGTGACGTCGGTCCTCGACCAGGGGGAGACCGATCTCGAGGTCGTGGTGGTGTCCGACGGCTGCGCCGAGGACCTGGGTGATCTCGAGCGGTTGGACGCCCGGGTGAGGGTGATACGGCAACGGCAGGCCGGCGTGTCAGTGGCCCGCAACGTCGGGGTCGCCCACAGCGCCGGCGAGCTGGTGGCTTTCCTGGACGAGGACGACCTGGCCCGTCCCGGGCGACTCCGATGGCAGCTGGATGCCTTGAGCGGCCGGCCCCGGTCCGGCATGTGCCACGGCCGGTTCGAGATCATCGACGCCGACGGTGCCGTGCTGGTCGAGTCGAGGGGCGGGCCCGTCCAGTACCAGGACATGCTGGCACTCGACTTCCCCTTGCTCTCGACGCTGATGGTTCGCCGTGCCCACGTGCTCGAGGTGGGCAGCTTCGACCCCGCCCTCGTCCGGGGCGAGGATATCGAGTTCTTCCTCCGCGCCGCCATGCGCACGGACGTGACGTTCGTCCCGAGGATCCTCACGAGCTACCGTCGCCACGGGTCGAACACGACCACGGGCGTCTGGGATATCTATCCGGTCATCCTCAAGCATCGCCGTTGGGCCGAGCTCAACCGGCGTCCCGACCTGGTGGCCGCGGCTGAGCGTGGGTTGCGGCGCAACCGCCGCAACGCCGCTTGTGCCGCGTTCGACGAGGCCCGGGCGGCGCGGCGCCGGGGTGCCCTCGGACAGGTGGCCATGAGTCTGGCCGTCAGCCTGGCCCGGGACCCCACCTTCGTGCCCGGGGTGGCCGTCAGCCGGCTGGCCCGTCGCCCGTCGCTCACGCCCGAGGGCCGGATGCCGGGTCGGCCGGCCCGACCCCCGGCCGCCGATGACCTCGACCCCGGCCGGATCGCCGTTCACCGGGCACCGCCGGGCGCCGCGGGGTCGCCGTGACGGCGGCACCGCAGACGCCGGCCGTTCCCCACGCCCGTCGGCCGGCGGCCGGCGCCGACCTGGTGGCATCGGTGGCGGTCGTCACCTACGAGCGGCCCGAGCACGTCGCCCGCTGTCTGACTCACCTGATGGCGCAGACCAAGGCTCCGGCCGAGATCGTCGTGGTCGACGCCTCGGAGGGCGACGAGACGGCGCGGGTGGTGCGGGAGCGGTTCCCCACGGTGGCCTACGAAGTCTGCCCGGCCGGGCGGGGCTCGACCGCCACGGGGCGGGAGATCGCCTACCGGATGACCAGCGGGGACGTGCTGGCATTCGTCGACGACGACGCCTTTGCCGAGCCCGGATGGCTCGAGCGGCTCCTGCCCTTCTACGACGACCCGACCGTCGGCGGGGTGGGAGGTCGTCAGATTCGCCGCCAACCCGGGGAGCTGGAGGAGGGGATGGACGCCATCGGCCGCCTTCTAGCCGACGGAACGATGACCGGCAACTTCGCCGCCGACCCGGGTCATCCGCTGGACGTCGACCACCTGCTCGGGGCCAACATGTCGTTCCGGCGTTCCGCCATCGACCGGATAGGCGGGATTCGCGACGGCTACGACGGCACCTGCATCCGCGAGGAGACCGACCTGTGCCTCCACGTGACGTCGGCCGGCTATCGCCTGGTGTACACCCCCGATGCCGTGGTGGAGCACGTCGCCGGTCCCTACGCCAAAGGCCAGCGCTTCGACCTCCGCTACACCTACTGGGCCCAGAAGAACCACCTGATCCTGCTCATTAGGAACTTCGGGTTCACCGACCCCATCGTGCGTGCCTACCTGGCCTCCTCGGGGCGCCAGTCGCTGAAGGAGAGCTCGGCCCGCGTCGACACGGCGTGGGGCCGGGCCAAGGACCGTGACGGACGGGGCACGGCGCGGTCGGTGGTGGCGGCCGTGACCCGGGCGGCGGTGGTGCTCGCCGCCTCCCTGTCGGGAGTGGCGGCGGGAGTCGCCCTGGCCCGAGACGATCGCCGCCGAACCTCCGGCCAGGGAGGTTCGTGCCGAGCCGAGCAGGCTGAGGTGGGCGCCTCGTAGGTCGGTGGACGTGCTCGAAGGACTGCCCCCCCGGAGTCACCCCGCCGCCGAGCGCCACAGCGCGGCGTGGGCCTCGGCGCTGGCCTCCCACGTGAAGGTGGCGGCCCGGGCCCGACCCCGCGCCACCATGGCCGCCCCGGCCGGACCGTCCTCCAGGGCAGCCACCACTCCCTCGGCCAGGTCCGGCCCGTCCGGCCCGACCAGGTAGGCGGCGTCGCCGCAGACCTCGGGGAGCGAGCTCCGCGCCACCGCCACGACCGGGACCCCGACCGCCATGGCCTCCAGGGCGGGCAGGCCGAACCCCTCGTAGGTGGAGGGGACGACGACCGCGCTGGCCGCCGCCATCACGCCGGGGAGGGACGAGTCGTCGAGCCGCCCGGTCCGCACGGTTCCCTCCAGTGGACCGAAGAGCCGGTCGCGACGGGGGTCGGGCGGCCCCACCAGCACCAGCTGGGTGTCGGATCGGGCCTCCCGCACCCGGGGCCAGGCGGCCGCCAGCCCGGCCAGGTTCTTGCGCTCCGTGCACCCTCCGGCGTGGAGGACGAACGGTTGGCGGATCCCGAGGTCGGCCAGTTGCGACGGGCCGAGCGGAGTGGCGACGAAGAACCGCGGGTCGACGCCGTTGTGGATGGCGACGGGACCGGCCACCCCGAGTCGGGCGGCCACCTCGTCGGCGGAGAACTGGGACGGGCAGATGACGGCGACGGCCCGGCGGGCGGTGGCCCCGGCGTCGGTCGGCGCCCGCCCCTCGTCGGCGAACCGCCACGACACCACGTCGTGGATGGTGAGGACCTCGGGGCGGGGTGCCGGTGGCAGGCGGAGGTCGAACCGGTGCACGAGGTCATGGCCGCGGTAGATCACCCGGCCCGCGGCCCGGCGCAGGGCGGGCGACGCACCGGCGAGAAGCCGCGAGGGCACCCGTACCGTGCCGGGCAGCGGTGAGCGGAGCGTCCTCACCGTCACGTCCGAGACCGACCAACCGTCGCCGAGCTCGTCGGCGGCCCGTGTCCTCAGCTCCCGCTCGTAGACCTGTTGTCCCATCGGTTGGGCCGCGGCCAGCGTGGCGAAGGCCATGCGGGTGGTCATGGCCGGACCCCGGCCGCTGGCCGGGCCGGTGACCGGTCCCCGGCCGGTGGGACCGGGCGGCGGGGGGCGGCGGCCGTGATGGCATCGGCGCGGGCGATGGGCCACGTTATCGTTCGCCACCGTCGGCCCGTCCCGGTCGGTGCTTTCCCGACCGGTAGTTTTGTGGGGTGACCGCGTGGGGTGGGGCCGAGGATCGTCCGTGCCGGTAACGGCCGTCCGCTCGCCGAGACCCGGGGCCGCCCCGGCGCCGCCCCGGCGGAGGCAGGGGGCGGTGACCGAGCTGGTGGTCGGGGCCGTCCTGGTCGGGGTGACCGCGGTCGGAGGCCTGTGGTTCGCCTTCCGACCCGCCTCGGGGACGCTGGACGGCTGGTTGCTCGATGTGGTGGGAGCCAGCCGCTCCCCCTGGTTTACCGACATGACCGCGCTGCGCTACCCCGGGGTGATCGTGGCCGGTGCGGTGGTGGCCGCCGCCACCACCTTCCCGAGAGACCGGCCCCGCAGTCTGGCCTGCCTGGCCGGCCCGCCCATCGCCCTGCTCGCCTGCGAGCTGGTGGCCAAGCCGTGGGTGGGTCGGACCCTCGGTGGCGCCCTGTCCTACCCGTCCGGCTCGACCGTGGGAGCCGCCGCCCTGGCCGCGGTGGCCGTGCTGGCCACGCCGCCCCGGTGGCGCCCGGTCACCATCGTGCTCGGCGCGCTCTACGCCGGCGGGATGGCCGTGGCGGTCGTCGCCCTCCGCTGGCACTATCCGACCGATGCGCTGGCCGGCCTGTTCCTCGGCACCGGTGTCGTGGTGCTGACGGACGGGGCGTCGTGGTTGGTGTTCGGCCGGCGGGGCCGGGCTCAGGGCCGGTCCGCCGCCCCGTCGCCGCCGCCGCCCCGCTGACGCACGATGGCCACCGTGGCCTCGGGACTGTCCGGGTCGAATCTCAGGTCGATTGGATGATCGGGATCGTCGGGCTCGCCCGGCGCCTCAATCACCAGCGCCGGGCGTTCCCTCGGTAGCTCGAGCGCCTCCCGGAGGCCGAGGGCGATGCCGGTCATCACCGCGCCGGTGGCCGACCGCTTCCTCCAGTCGTTGAACCGGCGGGGATCGCGCCCGGCGGCGCCGTCGTCTCCGGGTTCGCCCTCTGGCTCGACGCCCCCGTCCCCCTGCTCGGCCGGCGCCGGCCCGGAACTGTCGTCCACGGGTCCCACCGTACCGTCCGGTGCCGGGCGACCGGCCCCGTACCGGCCCGTGCCCTGCACAGGACCACCGTCGGCACCGTGCCGGCGAACCGGGCCGGGCCGCCGTACCGTAGGATCGACGGCGTGCTTGACCGCTTCCACCCACCGGTCGAGGAGTACCTCGAGACCATCTTCGCCCTCGAGGAGGAGGGCATCCCCGTCATCCAGGCCCGCCTGGCCGAACGGTTGGACAAGGCGGCCCCGTCGGTCTCCGAGATGCTCGACCGCCTCGAGGCCGACGAGCTCATCGAGCGGACCTCGCGCCAGATCACCATGACGGCCCAGGGTGCGGCCCTGGCCCAGGGGGTGGTGCGCAAACACCGGCTGGCCGAGCGCCTCCTGGTCGACATCATCGGGCTCGACTGGGAGAAGGCCCACGTCGAGGCGGGCCGCTGGGAGCACGTCATCTCCGACGACGTCGAGGAGCGGCTGGTGGTCCTGCTCGGCAACCCCACCACCTGCCCCCATGGCAACCCCATCCCCGGGGTGGAGCGGATCGGGCCCACCCAGCGCCGTCTGGACGAGGCCCGCCCCGGTGACCGGATCCGCCTCGAGCGCATCACCGAGAGCGTCGAGCACGAGGCCGATTCCCTCTCCTACCTGGGGGCCCACGGCCTCACCCCCGGCACCACCGCCGTCATCGGCGCCCGGGCCCCCGACGGGACCCTCACCCTCGTGGTGGGGGAGGACACCATCGCCCTGGGCCCGGCGATGACCCAGCGCATGTACGTCGCCTCGGCCTGACCGGACCACCGGGGCCCACCCGGCGCTCCCCGGCCCGATCGGCATGCCAAGCCGGATCCGGTCAGCACTCACTAGAGTGGAGTGCCAACACCGCCACCCGATCCCACTCCGCACTGGGTGCGGGATCGGTGGACCCAGCGAGACGCCCATGCCATCCACTCACGACAGCCGCACCGAGCAACGCCCGGCCCCGGAGCCGGAGCTCGACGGGAGAAAGGCGGCCATCCTCAACGCCGTCGTCACCGAGTACATCGGGTCGGCCCAGCCGGTCGGGTCCCAGCACGTCGTCGACGCGCCGGGGGTGAGCGTGTCCTCGGCCACCGTCCGCTCCGACATGGCCACCCTGGAGCGGGAGGGGTTTCTGGCGCAGCCGCACACCAGCGCCGGCCGGGTCCCGACCGACAAGGGCTACCGCTACTTCGTCGACCACCTGGCCGGGCCGGGCACCCTCGACGCGGTCGGCCGCCAGCAGGTGCGGCAGTTCTTCGATCATGCTCACGGGGAGATCGAGTCGATGCTCGAGCGGACCTCCGGGCTCCTGGCCGGCCTGACCGAATGCGCCGCCTTGGTGGTCGGGCCGTCGCACGACTCGGCGCCCGTCCGGTCGGTGCAGCTGGTGGGCCTGGGCCCGAGGGTGGCGCTGCTGGTGGTGGTGCTGGCCGACGGCGCGGTGCAGAAGCAGTCCATCGAGTTCGGGGAGGAGATCGACGAGGGGCGCCTGTCCGATGCCGGCGCCCGGCTCGCCACCCATGCACTCGGCGTCCCCCTGGCCAAGGTGCGGGCCCGGGCGGCCACCACCGGTGACCGGCTGACCGACACGGTGGTCGCCGCCGGCGTGCGGGTCCTCCGTTCGCTCGGGTCGGCCGATGCCGGGGACCAGCTCTTCGTGGGGGGCTCGTCGAACATGGCGACGGCGTTCGACGCGGTCGAGACCGTCCGCTCGGTGCTCACCATCCTCGAGCAGCAGCTGGTGGTGGTCACGTTGCTCCGCGACATCCTCGACACCGGTCTGTCGGTGGCCATCGGCACCGAGCACGGGGTCGAGCCTCTGGCCTCCTGCGCCATCGTGGTGGTGCCGGTGTCGGTCGACGGCGTCGAGACGGGGACGATCGGGCTCCTCGGTCCCACCCGCATGAACTATCCGTTGGCCCTGGCCGCCGCCCGCGTGGTCGGCGACCGCCTGGGCGAGCGGTTGAGTGAAGTCGGTCCGGCGGCGGGGCTCGGGCGACCTTCGTGAGCACCGCCGATCTCTACGAGGTGCTGGGCGTCAGCCGTGACGCGTCCGAGGAAGAGCTCAAGCGCGCCTACCGGGCCAAGGCGCGCGAGTACCACCCCGACGCCAACAGCGGCGACGCCCAGACGGAGGAGCGGTTCAAGGAGGTGAGCCTGGCCTACGAGGTCCTGAAGGACCCCGAGCGCCGGGCGCGCTACGACCGCTTCGGTGCCGAGGGTGTGTTCGGCCCCGGCGCCGGCGGCGCCACCGGCGACCCTTTCGCCGGCGGCCTCGGCGACCTCTTCGACGCGTTCTTCAGCGGCATGGGCGGGCCGGCCGGCCGGGGGCGCCGGGGACCGACCCCGGGACCCGACGCCGAGCTGATGCTCCGCCTGTCGTTTCGGGAAGCGGTCTTCGGCGTCCAGCACGAGGTGGAGGTGGAGACCCCGGTGCACTGCACGGTGTGCGAGGGGTCGGGGGCGCGGCCGGGCACCTCGGCGGTGCGCTGCCCCGAGTGTGAAGGGTCCGGCGAGCTCCGCCGGGTGCGCCAGTCGATCCTCGGCCAGGTGATCACGGCCGTGCCCTGCGGGCGTTGCCAAGGGACCGGCCAGTCCATCGAGAGCCCCTGCGAGGCGTGCCGCGGCGAGGGACGGCGCAACGAGCACCGCACGCTGACCGTCGACATTCCCGCCGGAGTGGACGACGGCTCGACGCTCCGGCTGGCCGGCCACGGCCCGGCCGGGTTCCGCGGCGGCCCGAACGGCGCACTGTTCGTCCACCTCGCGGTCCAAACCGACAGTCGGTTCGAGCGCTCCGGCGTCGACCTCCACGCATCCGTCCACGTGCCGGTCGCCCTGGCCGCCCTGGGCGGGAGCGTGGGCTTCGAGACCCTCGACGACCAGCGCGACCTGGCCATCGCCGCCGGCACCCAGAGCGGCACGGTCATCCAGCTCAAGGGAATGGGTGTGCCCAAGCTGCGGGGCCGGGGCCGGGGCGATCTCTTCATCCACGTGCAGGTGGACACGCCGACCGGGCTGGACGATCGCCAGCGGGAGCTCCTCGGAGCCCTGGCCGCGGCCCGGGGCGAGGAGCTGGGAGAGGCGCCCCACGGCGAGGGGTTGTTGTCGAAGCTGCGCTCGGCCCTGGGCTGACCACCGTCGTGGGCCCATCCGACTCCGGCGGCCCCTCCCGGGCGGCCGGCGGGCGCCCCCCCGGGCCGGACCCGACCCTGATGGCGGCGGCGGCCATGGTGTTCGTGGACGACCCGGCCTCGCCGGTGGTCTCCGCCGGGGACGTCCACCATCTGCTGGACGTGCTGCGCCTCCGGCCCGGTGAGCCGGTGGTGGTCTCGGACGGGGCCGGGCGGTGGGCCCCCTGCCGCCTGGCGCCGGACCTCCGCCCCGGCCGCGCGACCCGGGACCCCGACCCGGCCCGCGTCCTGGTGGTGGCCGGCCCGGTCACCGAGTCCGCCCCCCTCCAGCCGGCCGTCACCGTGGGGTTCGCCCCGACCAAGGGCGACCGGCCCGACTGGGTGGCCCAGAAGCTCACCGAACTGGGCGTGGACCGGATCGTCCCCCTTCGGACGGCTCGGTCGGTGGTGCGCTGGGAAGGCGAGCGGGGCCGGCGGGCCGTCGAACGCCTGCGTCGGGTGGTTCGGGAGGCGGCGGCCCAGGCCCGGCGGCCCAGGCTTCCCGAGGTGCCCCTGGTCACCGACCTGGACGGACTGGCCCGGCTGACCGGCGTGCCGACCTGCCTGGCCCAACCGGGCGGTCTGGCCCCGTCCCTGGCCCGGCCGGTGCTGGCCGTCGGGCCCGAAGGGGGCTGGGACCCCGATGAGCTGGACCGATTCGGTCCGGGCGTGGGCCTCGGGCCCACCGTGCTGCGGGCCGAGACGGCCGCCCTGACCGCCGGGGCCCTGCTGTGCACTCTCCGGGCCGGAGTGGTCAGAACCCTTGCGTAACCACGCTCCGTGGGCAAGACTACACAGAGAGGCAGGGCTTCCGAGAGGAGGGGCGGTCGTTCCAAAGCGAAGGACCGCAATAGCACGCACCTGCGTCACATTGGCAAAGCCGGAGCTCCGGGGGCGATCGGCGGAGACGAGCGGAGGTGCAGGTGACGATGATCGACAAGGGCGTCGGGATACTCGACGACGACGACGAACGGGAGGAGGCGGCCCGGGTCGCCTATGCCCGGGCGGTGGGGGCCCGGTTGCGGGCCATGCGCAAGCAGATGCGCCTCTCGCTCCAGGCGGTCGAGGCCATGTCGGAGCAGGAATTCAAGGCATCCGTGCTCGGTGCCTACGAGCGGGGCGAGCGGGCCATCTCGGTGCCCCGGCTCCAGCGGCTGGCCAAGCTGTACGACGTGCCCGTCGACCAGCTGCTGCCGCCCGACGACGCCGCCATGACCCGGTGGGGGGCCTCGTCCACCTCGGAGGTGGCCGCGCTCAACGGCCGCCGTCCGAGCCACGGCGGCTCCGGGGACAAGGTGGCCATCGACCTGACCAAGCTGCACACGGTGAGCGGCCCCGAGCGGGACCTGCTGCGACGGTTCCTCAGCATGATCCAGGTCCACCGCCAGGACTTCAACGGCCGGATGATCACCATCCGGGCCGAGGACGTGCGGGCCATCGCCTGTCTGTTCGGGGTGACGCCGGACAGCATGGGATCCCGCCTGGACGAGCTTGGGCTCCTCGTCGACGTCTGATGGTCCGGGGGTGCCCGCGATGACCGACAGGATCCACTGGCTGAGCACCAAGGAGGCGTCGGAACGGCTGGGGATCACCCTGCGCAGCCTGTACCGGTTCATCGACGAGGGCGACCTCGTGGCCTACAAGTTCGGCCGGGTCATCCGCATCCAAGAAGCCGATGTCGAGCGTTTCATCGAGGCGAGCCGCATCGCGCCGGGGAGCCTCGAGCACCTGTACCCCGAGGTGAAGGGCAGCAACGGACGCGCCCACATCGCCGGAGACGGGCTGTCGGCGGCCGGCGGGGCGTGACATTTGGCCGTTGACTGCCTGTTCTGCGGGATCGTAGGCGGCGACATCCCGGCCGACGTGGTGCGGACCGACGAGCTGACGGTGGCCTTCCGCGACGTCAACCCGCAGGCACCCGTGCACGTGCTGGTCGTGCCCAAGCGGCACATCACCGATGCCGGTTCGTTGACGGCGGGGGACGGTCCCGAACTGGCCGCCATGTTCGTGGCGGCGAAGGCCGTCGCCGACGCCGAGGGCATCGGGGGCGAGGACCGCGGCTACCGTTTGGCCTTCAACGTCGGCCCGGACGCCAGCAATTCGGTGCCCCACCTCCACCTCCACGTCCTGGGCGGCCGCACGTTCGATTGGCCTCCGGGCTGACCGCCGCTCCCGTCGTGCGGGAAGGGCATGCGGTCCGGCAGCCCGGACCGTGTGCCGGATCCGGCTCTCCGAACCACTAGGGTCGCGTCCCAGAGCGCACGTGGCAGGCACCCAGGTCAAGATCCTCGTTCCCGGCAACCACCTCATGGCCGGCCTGCTCGGTCAACGCGACGAGTTGCTCCGTCTGGTCGAGGGGGCCTTCGGCGACGTGCACATCGCCGTGCGGGGCAACGAGATCTCCATCGAGGGAGAGGGCGCCGAGCGGGTCGGCTCGCTGTTCGAGGAGCTGATCATCCTCCTCGAATCGGGTCAGGGTCTCGATGCCGTGCAGGTGAACCGGACCATCGACATGATGGACGACGATGTCCGGCCCTCGGAGGTCCTCACCGCCGAGCTGTTGCGGTCGGCCCGGGGCCGGGCGGTCCGTCCGAAGACCAGCGGGCAGAAGGCCTATGCCGACGCCATCGCCGCCAATATCGTCACCTTCGCCATCGGGCCGGCCGGCACCGGCAAGTCCTACCTGGCGGTGGCCCTGGCCGTGCAGGCCCTCCAGGCCCACCAGGTCGACCGGATCATCCTGACCCGGCCGGCCGTCGAGGCGGGGGAGCGGCTCGGGTTCCTGCCGGGCGACCTGATGGCCAAGGTGGACCCGTACCTCCGGCCGCTGTACGACGCGCTCCACGACATGCTCGGCTCCGAGGGTGCCCAACGGATGATCGAGCGGGGCACCGTCGAGGTCGCCCCGCTCGCCTTCATGCGGGGGCGTACGCTCAACAACAGCTTCATCATCCTCGACGAGGCCCAGAACGCCAGCCCCGAGCAGATGAAGATGTTCCTCACCCGCATCGGGTTCGGTTCGAAGGCCGTCATCACCGGCGACGTCACCCAGATCGACGTGCCCGGGGGTCGCTCGGGACTGGTCAACCTCGAGCCGCTGCTGTCGTCCGTGCCCGATCTGGCCTTCGTCCACCTCACACCGCGCGACGTGGTGCGACACCGGATCGTGGCCGACATCGTCGCCGCCTACGAGCGCAGGACCCCGGATGGCGGTGCCCGTGAGCCTTGACGTCTACACCGCCGACGAGCAGGCGGACCACCCGGTGGCCGTCGACCGGTGGACGGCGCTGGCCCGCGCCGTGCTCGAGGCCGAGGGGATCGTGAGCGACACCGAAGTCTCGCTGCTCTTCGTCGACGAGTCCTCCATCGCCGCGCTGAACGAGCGGTTCCTCGGGAAGGAGGGCCCGACCGACGTGCTGTCCTTCCCCATCGAGGAGCAGGTCGGGCGGGGAGGCCGCTCGCCGGACGAGGGTGGCACCGGCCCCGGGCCGGACGACTCGGACACGGATCGCCTGCTCATGCTCGGGGACGTCGTCATCTGCCCGGCCGTGGCCGCCCGCAACGCCGTCGATCACGGTGTCATCTTCGACGACGAGATCGCCCTCCTGGTCGTCCATGGGATCCTCCACCTCACCGGTATGGACCACGAGGCGGACGAGGAGGCCGAAAGGATGGAGCGCCGCGAGCAGGAGCTGCTGGCTCGCCACTACCGCCCGGTCTCGTGAGCCCCGCCGTGGCCATGGCCCCCGCCACCAACTCGTTCACCGCCACCGACCTGGCGCTGGTCATCGTGGTCCTGGTGTTGCTGGCCGCCTCGGCCGGCCTGGCGCTGGCCGAGACCAGTCTGGTGCGGATGAGCAGGGCCAAGGCACTGGCCCTGGTCGAGGACGGCCGTCGCGGGGCCAAGGTGCTGCTCCGTCTCACCGAGCACCCGCAGGGCTTCCTCAACCCGGTGCTGCTGCTCGTGCTCATCTGCCAGCTGGTCGTGGCCACCCTGGTCGGAATCCTGGCCCACAACTGGTTCGGCGCCTGGGGCGTGGTGGCCGCCACCATCTTCGAGATCGTGGTCATCTTCGTGCTGGGCGAGGCGGTGCCGAAGAACTGGGCCGTCCAACACCCGGAGCGGGCCGCCCTGTTGAGTGCCCCCGTGGTGTCGGCGGTGGTCCGCTTCTGGCCCGTGCGCATGATGTCCGGCGCCCTCATCGGGCTGGCCAACCGACTCATCGGACAGCAGGGCGACCAGTACCTCGGCTCCCATGTCACCGAGTCGGAGCTGCTGGCCATGGCCGATGTGGCCGTCGAGGGCGACGTGATCGAGACCGAGGAGCGGGCCCTCATCCACTCGATCATCGAGTTCGGCGACACCGTCGTGCGCGAGGTCATGGTGCCGCGCCCCGACATGGTCACCATCGAGGCCGACCAGTCGATCGAAGCCGTGCTGGAGCGCGCCCTCGAGGCCGGCTTCAGCCGCATGCCCGTCATCGACCACCAGGCCGACGACGTCGTGGGGATCGCCTACACCAAGGACATGATACGGAAGGTCCGCTCTGGGCAGGGTGACGAGGCGGTGAGGTCCCACCTCCGGCCCGCCCGCTTCGTGCCCGAGACCAAACGGGTCTCCGACCTCATGCGGGAGATGCAGGCCGAGACCTTCCACCTGGCCGTGGTGGTCAACGAGTACGGCGGGATCGCCGGCCTGGTCACCCTGGAGGATCTCATCGAGGAGCTGGTGGGTGAGATCGTCGACGAGTTCGACGTCGAGGAGGCCCCCGTCGAGGAGCTCGGCGCCGGCGAGTTGCGGGTCAGCGCCCGGCTGGTCATCGACGAGGTCAACGAGCTCATCGATGCCGATCTCCCCACGGGAGCGTGGGACACCGTCGGAGGCCTGGTGTTCGACTTGCTCGGGCACGTGCCCAAGGCCGGAGAGTCGGTCACCGTGGATGGCGTGCGCCTGGTGGCCGACCGGGTCAACAACCGGCGCATCGAGCGGGTGCGCATCGTGCCGCTGGCCCACCGGGCTCCCGGAGGGCCGGGGTGACCCCCTTCCGGTCGGGGTTCGCCGCGGTGGTCGGACGGCCCAACGTGGGCAAGTCGACTCTGGTCAACCGTCTGGTCGGCACCAAGGTCTCCATCACCTCACCGCGGCCGAACACCACCCGGTCCCAGGTGCGCGGGGTCCTCAACCGGGACCACGCCCAGGTCGTGCTGGTGGACACCCCGGGACTCCACAAGCCCCGCACCGCCTTGGGGGCGCGGATGAACTCGTCGGCCTCCTCCTCGCTCGAGGACGTCGACGTGGTGGTGGCCGTGGTGGAGGCGACCGGCGCCGTGGGCCCGGGCGACCGCATGGTCCTCGCCCAGTCGGCCCACCGGGTGGCCTCGATGGCCGGCGGCGCCTCGGAACGGCCGCCCGGCGGCCCGGCCCAAGGGGACCCGGCCCTGTTGGTCGTGGTCAACAAGATCGACCGGGTGGGCCCCGAGGGCGTGCTCACCCATCTGGCCGCCGTGGCCCGGGCCGTCGAGTCGGCCGATCCCGGGGGCGGGCGCCTGCCGGTGGAGTACTTCCCGGTGTCGGCCGCCACCGGGGTGGGGGTGGAGGTGCTGGCCGACGCCATCGTGGCCCGCATGCCCGAGGGCCCCCGCTACTACCCCGAGGACATGGTCACCGACGTGGCCGAGGCCTTCTGGGTGGCCGACCTGGTTCGCGAGGAACTCCTCCGGCGGGTCCAGGACGAGCTGCCCCACAGCATCGCCTGCCGGATCACCGAATGGGAGTGGCCCCTCGTCCGGTGTGAGATCCTGGTCGAGCGGGACTCGCAGAAGGGCATCGTGATCGGCAAGGGGGGGGCCATCCTGAAAGAGGTCGGGACGGCGGTGCGCCGCCAGATGGCCCCCGGGGCCTTCCTCGAGCTCTTCGTGCGGGTCGAGAAGCGCTGGCAACAACGCGAGGACGCGCTCGACCGGCTGGGGCTCTGA
>CAWDXZ010000007.1:0-190177 GCA_963806455.1 uncultured Acidimicrobiales bacterium | reverse complement strand
GGGACTCGAACTCATGACTCACGTGATCGTGCTGCCTGGTGGGGGCTACGCGGAACACGCGGCCCACGAAGGTACGCCAATCGTCGGATGGCTCAGGGGTCTCGGCTTCGAAGCCAGTGTGTTCCGCTACCCACTGCGAGTCCGGCACCCGGTACCACTGCACGCTCTCCAGGCCGAGATCCGCAGGCTGCGACAAGATGGGATCACTCGGGTGGGTCTGGTCGGGTTCTCCGCCGGTGGCCACCTCGCAGGTATGGCGGCGCTGACCGCAGAAGCCGGGTCGTACGAGCGCGTCGACTTTGCCGTGCTCGGCTACTCGATCACCTCCATGGAGACGGAAACCTACCGACCGGCACGCGTGATCCTCCTGGGAGAGGACGCGGGTCCTGAACTCCGCCACGCCACATCCCTCGACGCCATGGTGACACCGTCGGCACCGCCGTTCTTCATCTGGCACACCGCCGAGGACGCGTACGTCCCGCCGGAACACAGCTACCGGCTGGCCCGGGCGCTCGCCGCCAACCAGATCCCTCACACCGTCCACGTCTACCCCCACGGCCCTCACAGTCTGGGCTTGGCAGAAGGGAGTGGGCAGCCCGAAACCTGGACAGCATTCGCCGCGCCATGGATCGCCGAACAAAGCAGCCCCCGCTGATCGGGTCAGGACAAAAGATCGAATTAGGACGTCTGCTGTTGGACGAACCGTGTCAGCTGCACCCTCGAGTTGATGCCGAGCTTCTCGAAGACGTGTCGGAGATGGGTATTCACGGTATGGGGACTCACAAAGAGTGCAGCCGCAATCTCACGATTGGTGCGTCCTTCGGCAGCTAGGCGCGAACGTTGATCTCGGGTTCTGTGAGTGCCGCCCATCCCGTCTTGGGTCGCGTATTCACCGCATTACGACGACGCACCCCGAGGCGGCGAAGCCGGGCCCGGATGCGGGCCGAGTCCCACTCGGCCCCAACGCGACTGGTGATAGAGAGCGCCTCGTCGAAAGACCCCACGGCGGATGCCGTGTCGCCACTGCCGACTCGCACGCGGCCCAAGTCCTCGAGTGCCGAGGCGCACGCCAGCGGGCGTGGTCCATCTCGATAGAGGTCGACCGCGACCTCAAGATCCGCAGCTGCCTCGAACCAGATACCCCGTGCGTGCGCTGCGGCGGCTTGACAGGAAGCCACCTCAGGATTCAGGGCCGCCCTTCGTTCGGCCAAGGCGATGGCGTGTTCGGCGAGCTCTGGGTCAGAAGCAGCGGCGGCAATCCGAACTCGTTCGACGTCGTCGGTGACCTCGTGCGGGAAGAGCGGGAACATCGAAAGGCGCCCATCAAGGCCTTTGGAGCAAAGCCACTCGTGGGCCGCCATCTCGTCACCTTGAGCAAGCGCCAGCTGGGCCAAGTACCACATGGCATGATTCGAGACACAAGGGGCATCGGCGGTGAGCATGCCTTTGGCAATCTCAGCGACCTCAAGTGCGTCGCGCTCCTCTGCGGTGTGAATCTTGAGTTTGCCGAGTGCCACTACGGCCGGGGCGTGTAGAGGCCCCGCCACCCGATGGGCTTCGGTCACGCTGAACTGGCCTTCGAGCGCGGTTGCGGCTTCGGCGAGGTTCCCAACCTGAAGGAGCTGGCGGCCCTTGGTCGTCTCGAAGATCCGTAACGCCCAGTTCTGCCGATCTCTTTGCGCAGCCAAGGCGCCGGCGGCCACTGCTTCGAGAGCCTCATCGGTCCTATCGAGCACCTCAAGGACCCAGGAACGGAAGATAAGGACCAATCGGGCCCGGGCGTCTTCACGTCCGTCGTGGTCGCGGCGCGTGGCCTTCAGGACGGTACTCAGAGCTGCATCGAAATCGAGCTGTTGGTATTGGATCCCTGACTCGGGCAATTCGAAGGCCATCCAGCAGGCCTCGTCGGAACTGGCGTAGGCGGCTTCTCGAGCTTTGGACTGGATGGCGCGGGCCTCTTCAGTCCGTCCCGCCACCGTGAGGCTGTGGAACAGCACTGTCCACAGCCACGCCTTCAAGTCCGTCTGTCCCTCGAGGCCCGGCAGGGCAAGGCCAGCCCGAGCCGTTTCGGCTCGGGCCTCGGGAGAAATGTCGAACATAGTGGCGACACTCAACCGGACCCGAGCCTCTTCGACCGCCGGCAAGGCGCTGCGGAGTGCGACGTCAGCGAAGCGTTTGCCCTCCTCAGCGAGTCCTGCAGCGAAAAGCGAGAGGACGCGCTGAGCCACCAGAGCGCCACGGAGGGGATGACGCTCCGGCGCCAGCTCGAGCCCACGCTCGGCAAGCGATGCTGCACCCGCCGGATCGGACAATGCGAGCTCTTGGGTCGCCTTGAGCACGGTCTCAATCGCCACGTCGTCTCCTGGCTCCGCGCTCTCGGCGAGCTGGAGCGCCACCTCTGTCGGCAGGGCACCTCGGGCGATCAGCACGTCCGCACCTTGGCGGTCGAGTCCCCGCCGGACCGGGATCGCCAAGCCGGCACGGACCGCTTCTCGTATCAAGTCGTGACGGAAGCTCAAGCGATCCCCGTCCTCGATGAAGACATCTGCTGCAAGAAGTTCGGTCACCGGATCAACGAGTTCGCCCACCGACAAAGATGTCATGGCGGCGAGGTCGTGGAGTGTAAAGCGGAGGCCTAGGCTCGATGCGAATGTGGCAACGCGACCTGCCACCAGTGAGAGTCGCGCGAGGCGACCCCTGACCCCCACACTCTGGACCCCCGGCTGGCCGTCGCCGACGAGGATGGCGCGACCCGACTCGTACTTCAGCACAGAGTCGTCCTGGAGCCCTCGCAAGAACTCAACTAGCAAGAACGGGTTGCCCTTCATTCGTTCCGTCCGCTGCAACAGGTCGTCATCTGGTTGGGCGCCCAGAACATCGGCCGCGACCAGCGCCACGGCCTCGCGCTTGAGCGGCCCAAGGTTGATATGGGCTGCGCCGCCTTCGATTAGATCGGACTTCGCCTCCTGCACCGGTGCGAGGCCTTGGTTCGGACGAAAGGCGAGGATCCATGCCACGGGAAGTGAGGCGAGTCGTGGTCCGAGTTGCCGTATCGCCACAGCGCAGCTGGCCCCTGCCCAGTGCAGATCATCGAGGCAAATCATGATCGGAGACTGCAGCGCTGCTTCCTCGATCACCGACTGTAGGTCCTGGATGAGCCAGAACATGAACTCGGGGGACGCGTGGGAGTCATCGAGGGCACGCCGGTCGGCCAACGGCGACGATCCCTCGAAGAGCGCGTCGAAGAGAGCCTCGAGTTCGGTCGGACCGGTCCGGTATGGCTCGAGGACGCCTCGACCAACGCGAAACCCCATGTCGCTTGCAACCTGCATCGAGGCATCGAGGAGCTTGGTCTTGCCCGCCCCCGCGCTGCCTTCGATCACGATGGCTCTGCCCGTTCCGGCGCTCACCTCTCGGAGCCGATCTTCGATGACGGCCAGCTCTTCTTGGCGACCCCGAAGCGGCAGGGACACCACAGTCATGGCTGCCCTCGAATCAAGTCCCTCAATGTGCTGGCTACTTCGTCGAACGGGACTCTGCTCTGCTCGGCCCGGCAGAGGACGACCGCCCCTTCGGTCGCGGCGATCGTGACCGTGGCCATGCGGTGCGCAGCGTCCTCGGACAAGCCGGCGGCGGCAAAGAGTCCTGCAAGCTGGTCGGTCCAGGTGAGGAAGATGGCGCCCACATGTTTGAGGATGTCGCCGTCGGGACCGGCGACCGTGACGGACACGACCGCACATCCAGCGCTCAACTTGGAGTAGTCGAGGAGTGCTTGCCAGAGGGTGATGAAGCGCTCGAGGACCTCAAGAGCGCTCTGTCCACGGGTCGCCTCCATCGCCTTAAGAGCCCGCCCGCCGGCCCGATCGAGTGCGGCGTGGAGCAGCTCGGACTTACCTCCCGGGAAGTGGTGGTACACCGATCCTCGGGGAGCGTTCGCGAGGGCCAGGACCTCCTTGAACGACGTGCCTTTGACGCCCTGGGTGGCCAAGAGAAGCACGGCTCCGTCGACCATGTTGGAACGTACGTTCTCGCGTGGGCTCACTCGTTCTCCTCGGGTCCGTCGAAATCGGCGTTCACCCGCCCTGCCCTGACACTATGCAAAGTGACATAGTTCTGCTAGTCTATGCAGGTCGTCATACATAGAGGAGAGGGAGCGACCCATGCCCATGATCGATGTGTACGCGTCGGCGGGAACTTTCGCAGATCCCCACTCACTTGCCGCAGAGCTCGCCGGGACTCTGATGACCATTGAGCAGGTGCCCGACATCCCGATGTTCCGGCAGAACACGGCTGCATTCGTTCACGACCTCCAAGACGGCGCCCTCTCCAACGTCGACGGCGACAGCAATTACGTGCGCGTCCAGGTGCTCACCAACGCGGGCGCCCTCGACCGCGACAAGCAACTCGCTGTCGTCGAACAGTTCACAAACCTCGTCACCAAGGCCGCGGGCGACCCTGCATATGCGAAGCGGATCTGGGTGCTCCTCACCGAAGCGACCGAGGGTGGCTGGGGCCTCTGGGGGCACGCTCACACCAACGCCGAACTCGTCGACGCGGCTCGCACTCAGATCGTGGAGCTGTCCGCCAAGAAGCCCTAATTTGCGAGGCGGCCGACGATGGTTCCTGATGCCAGCGACTTGACCCTCTCCAGGTCAGCGAACCAGTCCCCCGGTACGGGCGGGTGACCTACACCAATCCGCCGATCAACCTGTTAACTCGACCACCGTCGTCGAACTTGCCGCACTGGTTGAACGACTCGCGCGGCAAGCCAATCTCAACGTCGTCGTCTGTGTCAACTGAACTCGACCAGAGCCCGGATCTGAGGTTGGGAGCAGATGCGGTAGCGACATTCAGCTCGTCGCCACCCCGGCGAACTATCCCCAAGAGTTCATGCCCTCGGCCCTCGATCTATCCCGAAGTGCCGCACCAGGGCAGTTGTCCAATACAGAACGCTCATACCGAATAACAGGCCGAGCCGGACAACAATTCACGCGGAACGACGGTTATCGCGTCCCCGCGAGGTCGGTCGATACCGGTCAACCGGGCATCCCGTATGCCGAACGGCAAGTGGCACCTCCCGGAGCCATTCCGACCGGACTCGAGACCTTCACCGTGAGCGGATCCCTCACTCGGACGGTCCCGGCGGTCCGATGAGTTGTGTCCAGCGGAAGCGTCTTAGGGTATTGGGAGTGCTCCGCGTCAACCCGACATGAGCGTGATGGTGTCCACTGGGAAGCGAGCCGGCCAGGTGACGCTGGCAACAACAGGAAGGACAATAATGGGAACGATTGGCACGGCGCTGTCCACCTCGCTGGACGGGTTCATTGCGGGACCGGAAGGAGGCGCAGCCGGACTTCATGACTGGCTAACCGCTGGTGACACAGCCAGCCAGGTCAACCCTTCCTTCACGATGTCGAAGCCGAGCGTGGATTTCTTCGATGAAGGTGTTAGAGGGACCGGCTCAGTCATCGCCGGCCGCCGCACCTATGACGTCTCCGAAGCGTGGGGAGGGCGAGGCCCGATACCCGGTCTACCCCTCTTCGTCATGACCCACCACGTGCCCGAAGTGACCCCCGCCGGGGATCCGCCGTACACGTTCGTGACCGAGGGCATCGAAGCCGCAATCGAGCAGGCTCGCGCGGCAGCGCAGGGGAGGAACGTGCATCTCATGGGCGCAAGCGTGGTCCAGCAGAGCATCCGAGCTGGCCTTCTCGACGAACTCATCATCAGCCTCGTGCCAGTCGTGTTAGGTCGCGGCGTCCGCCTCCTGGACAATCTGGAGGCAAGCAACATCAAAGTCAACCTGGTGCGGGTGATCGATGCCCCCGGGGTTACGCATCTGACCTACAGGATCACGAAATAGCTTGTCACGCGCAACCGGGACCGTCTCAGCTCTCGCCGTTTGGGGGAAGGTCCACGGCCAGACCGCGCGGGCGCTCCACTAGCACCCGCCGGCGTCCGGTGAGCGAACCTGACATTGGAAGCCGTACATCCGAGACGACGCTCAAGCGAGCGAGCCCCGGAAGACCCGCCCGGTGAGATGCCCGGTCAAGGGGCGTCATGCGGACACCTCGCGTCGGCAGTCAATGCTGCCGACAAACTGGACGACAGCTGCGAGCGGAAGCGCCAACCGTTCAGACCATTGTCGCCCCGACGAAGTCCGACCAGTCGTACGGCTCCACCCGCACAGCAGCCCCGGTGTAGGGCGCATCGACCATGTCTCCACTGCCGACGACGATGCCGACGTGGGTAATGTCGCTCGGGCCGGCGCCGAAGAAGATCGAGTTCTCCGGGTTCGATCGGATCGCCAGGCGCCAAATGGGTCGTCGCGTCGTACTGGTCCTGGGCCACCCGGGGAAGGCTGACGCCGGCCACCCGGTAGGCGGCTTGCACCAGTCCCGAGCAGTCGAAGCCCACTCCGGGGGTCTCGCCGCCCCAGATGTACGGCGTGCCGACCTGGGCCAGGGCCCATGCAACGGCAACGCTGGCCGCAGTGCCCGTCGCCACGGTCTGGGTCTCGCTCTGGCTGTAGGACTGGGCGAGGGCGAGAACCTGGGCCACATAGGTCTGCGAGTGGTTGTAGGCGAAGATCGCACTGGAGATGTCGGCGCCATTGCGCGCCCCGTTGGCACACAGCAGCCGGGCGGCGGCGTAGACGGCGTCGGTCGGATCGTAGGAGCTCGGCGGGTCGGCCCCGCCGGGCGGAACCGGAGTGTCGTACTCGGCGAAGGTGGCCGGCTCGAACTGCATTGGACCCTCGGCCCCCGCGCTGTTGGTCCCCGAGTGCACACCGGGGAGGTTGGAGGTTCCGTTCCCTGACTCGATGGTGCCGATGGCGGCCAGCACCGTCCACGGCAGGCCCGGGCAGGTGGCGGCGGCATCTTGGTAGAGGGCGAGCATGGCGGGCGGGATCTGGGCCACGGCGGTGGCACTCGGCGTCTCGCCTCCGCCGAGCAGCGAGGCGACACCCGCCCCGGCGCCGGCCGCCATGACCACGACCGCCAGCACGAGCGCGGCAGCCCCCGGCGGCCAGCTTGGTTCCCACGCTCACCGACTCCCGAGCACTCGGTCGGGGTGACCGAGGCCGATGAGTCGGCGGCGGGGCCCAGACTCCCCGACCGCCAGCCACACGGCATCGTTGGGGGCCTGTCCGGGCTTCAGCGCCGCCGTGGCCACGGGGACGGCCGGGTGGGCCAGCACCCGCCGGGCGGCCGCCTCCCGGCCCGGTGTGGGGAAACAGAACAGCACCCAGGTGGGGTGCTTGGCCGCCCCGGCCAGCTTGGCGTAGCCGGGCAGCTTGGCTTCGAGGCGGGCCAGCCGCTCGGAGGCCAGGTCGAATTCGAGAAGGAACGGAAGGCGCCATCCCTCTTCCACCCAGACGGCGTAGGCGTCGGGACGGACCACTTCGCCCCAGACGGCGGCGCATCGTCGTTCGGACCACCATTCGGCCAGTTCGCGCGCCACCGTTGGTGGCCACTCGCAGCAGCGCGGTGAAGAACCCGTTGCAGCCGACCAGGTGGGCCAGCTGGCCGCTCGATGGCCGAGCGCGGCGCCGCACGTCCCGGCGCCAGTGCAGATCCTCCACGGCGACCTCGTGCTCGGCGGCGATGACGGCGGCGCCGGTCGGCCCGAGGATGAAGTGGAACGGGGTGCTGCCCGACCAGGAACGGGGACGGAAGCGGTCGACCACCTCCAGGCGCGCGAAGGATGGCCAGGCGTTCTTGTGCCTTATGGATGTCGAGAAGCCGAGTCAGCCACCTGAGCCGTGGTCAGCACCCGATGCTCGAAGAGGATGTGGCAGATCTGCCGATCTCGTTCGGTGATCCGCCCAGCCAGATCGAGGAGCCGTGAATCTCTGTCCCGACGAGTCCTTCCGCCGCTCCGGCGGTTCGATTGGCTGCTCATGGCGACGCATGACCCTTTCTCCCCCTTAAGTCCGCCGTCGCGGAGTACGGGTCCGCCGGCGGTTGACCAGGACCTTCCACCGCTGAGGCGGGGGCGTATGAGAGCTGGCCCCCCGGTACCGCCCCCCTGATGCCCCCCGATGTGCCCGTCGGCTGGTCCGTCGCCGTCTTGTGGACGCCCGGGTCGTCGGAGGCGGCCTCCATGCCGGTCCCAGGCGGCGCCGCAGGGATGATCGTCTCTCCTTCTAATTGGGGCGCTCGGGTGGGCGGCTCCACCGGACCCGGTACCGCCCGCAGGGTGAGCTGGGACCCGACGCCGTCGGGCACGGCTCGCCCCTTGGCCCGAGCGGCTCGCCGCACGGCAACCAGACGCTCGCCGCTCCCGGGCGGCGCAGGCCGTGGTGCGCAAGGTGAAGGCCGGGGTCTCCTCGCCGGACACCACCAGTCGAGCGGCGGCCTGGAAGGCCCCGAGGTGGGCCAGGTCGTGCTCGGTGAGCTCGGGAGCGACGTGGCGAGCCAGGGACGCGGGCGTCCTCGGGGCTCATGGAGAAGAACACCTTGGTGCGGGCGTTGGCCGACACCGCCTCCCGCAGGTCCCGGGGGAGCTGGGCCAGGTGCTGGTGGGCGAGCGCCATGGAGAGGCCGTAGCCCCGGGCCTCGGCCAGCATCTCGTCGAAGCTGCGGGGAAGGTTCAAGAAGTTCTGGCACTCGTCGACGTAGAGGGCGGCGTCGACCCGAGCGGCCTGGCCGAGGCGGGCTCGGTGGGTGGCCGTCTGCCAGACCTTGGCCACCACGAAGGAGCCGAGCAGTCGGGCCGTCTCCTCCCCGAGGATCCCCTTGGGCACCCGCACCAGGCAGATGCCGCCGTCGAGCACGCGCGCCCATGTCGAAGCTGGAGCGCCGGCCGGCCGACCACCTGGCGCACGAAGTCGCGGAGCAAGAAGGCCCGCAGCTTGTTCATGACCGGACCGATGACCTGGGCCCGGGTGGCCTCGCCCATCGATCTCGTACCACGTCCAGAACCCGCCGAGGCCGACCGAGTCGTCCGTCACCGCGGCCACCCGGGGGCCGCGGAACTCCTCGTCGCTGAGCAGGCGGGGCACGTCGGCCAGGCTGACCGGTTCGGCGTCGGTGGCGGTGCGCAACAGGGTGAGGCAGGCCGCCCGCAGCACGTCGTCGGTCCGTGGTCCCCAGTAGGCCGCGAAGATGGAGCGGAAGATCCCGACCAGGTTGTCGACGACCAGATCGGGATCGGGGCCGGCGAGCACGTTCATGATGGGCGGGGCCTCACCCTCCTCGGGATCGATCAGGACCACCCGCTCCTCGGCGCCGGCCGGCATGCGGGCACAGATGTCGGTCACCAGGTCGCCCTTGGGGTCGATGACCACGACACCCCGGTGGGCCTCGATGTCGCCCAGGACCAGGTTGGTGAGCAGCGTCGACTTCCCGGACCCGGTCGCCCCCATGACGTGGAGGTGGTGGCGGGCATCGGGCACGGCCAGCGCGACCGCCCGACGACCCCCGGTCTCGGCCTCGCCCAGGACCTTTCCCGCGTCGGGGCGTGGCCCCGGCCACCGCGGGCGGGGGGGCCACGGCCTTCGCCCCGGCCCGGGCCAGACCGGCCACCACCACGTCGGTGGGCAGATGGGCCAGGGCGGCCAGTTCGGCCACCGAGACCAGGTCGCCCCGGCCCAGCCGCCGGCTGCTCGAGGACTTGTGGCCGGACGGCGAAGCCGGCGCCGGTCGAAGCGGTTCCGCCCGGCGAAGAGGGCGAAGGCCGAGGCCAGACGCATGGGCTCGGCCCCGCAGCCGGGCGCGGGCCTCCGGATCGGCCGCGGTGGTGGCCACGCCGTAGCGGACGGTGATGGCCCAGCAGGGCTGGGCCGCCTTGGCCAGGATGGCGGCCACGTCGGCGCTGCGGGTCGGGTCGAGAGCCGGAGGCTGCACCGACGGTCCGGGTGAGACCAGGTCCACGAGCCGGGCCATGCGGGTGGGCGGGCGCCCGGAGCGCCGCAGCGCGGCCGCTCGGCGCAGCCGGGACACGCGGCGCCCGGTGACCGGTCGGGCGAGGATCTGCACGCAGGCGGCGGTGTCCTCCTCCAGCCCCGACAGCGCCCCGAACAGCGGCCGCAGCGGATCGACGTCGTGGTCGGCCTTCAGCGGGTACTGCTCGGGTTGGGCCAGGCGCAGCTCGCCGCCGGTGGCGAACCCGTCACCCGGCAAGCGGCGGCGAGGCCTCGGTGGTCTCGGTGCGCGCTCCGGGCCAGGCCGCCTCGACCGCTCGCTCCACCATCCCGGCCGGCACCACCGCCGGGACCCAGAGGGCGATGCCCAGCCCGCCCGGACCGGCGGTGAGCTCGAAGCCGAGGTGGGGTTGGCTGCCGAGCACCCGTCGCCAGGCCGGCCGCAGGAGGGCGACCAGGTTGGTCCAGAGCGTGACCGCCCCCCGGGGATCGACCTCGGGGGGAGCGAGCACGTGCACCAACCGGGCGTGGGCGGCCATCCGTTCGCGCTGCCTCCGCCGTACCACCGACACGGCGAGACCTGCGACCAGTGAGATCCCAACCAGCACCGGGCCGGCGACGATCCCGACTGCGGCCAGGACATGGCCGACGTGGTGGAGGACCCGGTCCGTCTCGGCCCCGGGGTGAGCGAGGAAATGGGCCAGCGGACCGTCGGGCATCGGGGTCACCGGGTCATTCGGGGTCACAGGGGGCATGTCCATCCCTTCCTTCGAGGTGCACGGTGGAGCGGAGGTCCACCCGGCTCGGTCAGAGATCGGGTTCCTCGGCCAGCAGCTCGGCCGGGTCGCTCGTCACCAGTCGGTGCTCGGCGGGGCTGGCCACCGCCGCGAAGGCCACCCGATCGGTGCCCGCGGCCAGCAGTCCCTCGCCCCGGCGAGCGCCGAGGAGGAAGGCCCGCTCACCGGCCGACAGCCCGAACGCCTCGGCCAGGGCGTCGATGGCCTGGGGCGCCTGGCGCAGGAGGATCTGCGTGGCGGCGTTGGCCACCACCGCCTCACCGAGCGGCGAGCCCAGCAGGTCGGCGGCGTCCTGGGTCACGACGGTCAGCCCGCACCAGTGCTTCCGGGCCGACTTGGCCATCCGGAAGAGGAACTTGGCCCCTTCGGGATCGGACATGAGCAGCCAGGCCTCGTCCACCACCACCAGCCGTCGCCGGCGGCGCTCGGGATCCGACACCCTGCGCCAGCACCGCGTCCAGGGTGAGGAGGGTGCCGGCCGCCTTCAGCTCGTCGGGCAGGTCCCGCAGGGAGAAGACGACCAGATGCCCCTCGGGCCGGGTAGTGGTCGGCACCGTCAAAGAGCCCTCGGTGGGTGCCGGTGACGAACGGCGCCAGTCGGGAGGCCAGGCTCCGCCCGGCTCGTCCTCCGGCTCTCGAGCGCCCGGGCCAGGTCGGCGAGCACCGGGGCCGGGCGGGTGTGGGTCCGCGGATCCGAGGTGATGCCCGACCGACTCGTAGGCGGCGAGGATGGCCCGGTCGAGCACCGGCTTGGTGGCGGCGTCGAGCGGCTCGGCCGAGCAGCACCGCCACCAAGGTGTGGAGGAACAGCGCCTGGCGCACCAGCGGTTCGGGTCCCGGTCTGAGGTCGAAGGGGTTGAGCCGCACCCCCGGGGCCCCGAGGTGGAGGTAGGCGCCGCCGACCGCTTCGGCCAGGCGCCGGTACTCGTCCTCGGGGTCGACCACCGCCACCTCGATGCCCGGCGTACAGGCTGCGGAGGGCCTCGAGCTTGGCCAGGTAGGACTTGCCCGCACCCGAACGGGCCAGGATGACCGAGTTGTGGTTGTCCTGGGCGAAGCGATCCCAGCAGGACCAGCCCCGATCCCTTGGCCGCCGTGCCGTAGAGGACGCCGGAGGTGGCGGACAGCTCGGCCGAGGCGAACGGGAACGAGGCGGCCAGCGCGTCGGTGTCGAAGCTGCGCCGGAGCGACAGCGCGTCGACACCCAAGGGCAGCGTGGTGATCCACCCCTGCAGCGTCCGCCAGGTGGTGGCCTGGGCATCGAGCAGCATCGACGAGCACAGCGCCCGCACCCGGGCGCACTCGGCGTCGAGTGCCTCTTCGCTCGGGGCATGGACCGTCAGGTACAGCCCGACCCGGAACAGCTTCTGCTCGCCCCGGGCCAGACCTGCCGCCAGCTCCCGGGCGTCGAGGGCCGCCACCTCGACCTCGGGGTCGGCCGAGCCGCCCCTTGGCCGCATCGGCCCGCCGGCCCGATTCGAGGCGGGCCAGCTGGCGCCGCAGCCGGTCGGCGGCGATCTGGGCGGGAACCGGTTCGACGTGCACCGAGACGTCGAGACGCCCGGGGTGGCTGGCGAGCGGCTCCAGCCATCCGAGCGCCACCTCCCTCGGGTAGCCGACGACGGCGAAGCTCCGGCACCAGCCCTCCCCGATCCGCAGGGATCGGGGACCGACCTCGACCCCGTCGGGACCGAACGGCGACGGCGCGTCGACTGCGATGCGCCGAGCCGCGGCCGAAGCTCGGATGCTGGGTGAGCACGCCGGCTCACGGCGGGCCACCTCCGGTCTCGTCGTCGCCGCTCCGCGGGTGACCACCTGACTGCTGGCGCCCAGACCGCGTCGCCGGTCCGTGGCGACACGGGTCGAGGGCCCGGGACAGGCAAGGCTCCGCGTCCGTCGCCGATCGAGGACCTCGAGGGTGACCCCGGCCGCGGCCAACGCCGCGCTCGCCTCCTCGGCCCGACGGCGAAGCCGCCCGGCGGCACCGTCGCCAGCCGGCTGGCGCAGCACCACCAGCACCTCCCGGCGCAGCAGGTCGCGGGTTGCGGCCAGGTCGGCGAGGAACCGAGCGTGCTCGCGGGCCGCCTCCTCCAGGCCCGGGTGGGGCAGGCCCGGGGCCGCCCGCTCGAGCTCGGCGATGGCCGGGGCCAGGTCGATGGGCTCGGCCCGGATCAGCACCTGGGCGGGCTCGGCCAGCGAGTTGAGGTAGCGGCCGAACCCGGCCACCAGCGCCTCCTGCTCGGCCGGCGGTGCGCAAGGAGAAGGTGACCGCCGAGGCCCGGCACACAACGGCCAGCCCGTCGGGACCGAGATCGACCAGCCCGTCGTCACCGACGCCGACCAGGGGAAGGCGCAGCGGCGAGGGCAGGGGCCCGCGGCCGGTGGCGATGCAGCTCGGGGACAGCCGGGACTCCCTCGGGCGCGGGCACCAGCCGCCGCGGCGAGCGGTGCTGGCGCCAGGCGGCCAGCACCAGCCGATCGGCCGACATCCCGCCCATGCGCCCGAGGGCCAACAGGGCGGCCACACCGGCGAACGGGGCGGCCACTGCGGCGAAGACGGCCACGGGCACCAGGTGGCGGGTGGCGTCGTAGGCGGCCCAGAGCACGATCCCGGCCACGCCCAGGATGGCCAGCTGGCGAGCGGTCAGGTTGGCCAGCAGCCGGTCCTCCCGCTCGACGTCGGCCGGGATGCGCACCCGAGCGGCTGGTGCCACCTGCTGCCGAGCCCGCTCACAGCCCGACTCCGGCGGCCAAGGCCTTGATGCCCTTGTAGACGATGACGTCGCGGACGATGCGGGTGGCACCCCGATCGGCGCCGTCCGCCGCCGCCGGAGAACACCATGCGGCCGACCCAGGTCGGGATCTTGACCAGGACCCAGCACAGGCACGCCGCCACCAGCAGGTCGACCATGCCTCCGGTCGAGGCGATCCCGAGGTTGGCCGGACCGCCCGAGGCGAGGAACACCCGCAGCGCCGTCACCAGGACCAGGGACTGGGCGACCTGGACGGCGAGGGTGCCGACGAAGGCCCGCCACCACAGCCGGGCCAGGCCCTCGGTCTGGGGCAGGGCGTGGCAGACGAGGGCCATGGGCGCGGCCACGACCAAGAGGACGACCAGGGCCAGCCGGATGACGAAGGTGGCGAGGACCACCACGGCGAGGACGGCCACCACCCCGCCGAGCAGCACGACGAAGATCCCGCCGCCGGTCAGGGCGCCGAAGATGAGCTGGCGGAGCACCACGGTGGCCTGGGCCGGGTCGACCCCCTGGCCGAGGACGGCCTGGGACAGGGAGTCCGCCGTCGAGATGGCGAGGCCGGCGATGCCCAGGCTGGCGTTGGCGGCGATGGCGGCCACCACGATCCGGGGAGCAACGTCCTTCAGGGCGGTCCGGGTCTGGATGGTCTCGTGACCCATGACGATGGCCCCGCCGGCCAGGACGAAGAGGACGAGGGAGGCATCGGCGATGCCCTGGGTCATGGCCCACAGCTCCCCCACCCGGCCTGGGCGGTCACGTCGGGCGTGGCGAGCAGGGTGTGACCGAGGACGTTGAGGACCGGGTCGAGGGCCGAGGTCACCAGGTCGGAGAACCAGCTGTCGATGGCGGCGGTGATGTGGCCGGTGATGTCGAACAGGCCGGGCGACGATGACGAGCCGCCGTTCACGCTGCCGCCACTGCCGGCGGCCGGGACCGTCGGCGCGGTCGTGCCGGTCGGTCCGACCTGGATTCCCGTCGGGACCGTCGATGTCGAGGCAGTCAGTCGAGCTGGCGACGAGCACGGCGCGTGGCGCGACCCCTGGAGTTGCCGTGGCGGTGTCGGTGGCGGAGGTGCTGGACCCCACGGCGCTGGTGTCGGACCGCGCATCGGCGGCCGGCGCCGGGCCCGGTGTGCTCGCCCGAGCCGGAGTTGCGCCGAACACGACACCGACGAAGACGACGCCGAAGAGCACCGCCGCGGCCGGCACCAACAGGGCCGTGGCGACGACCCGTCGACGCTCGCAGGCCGGCGAGCTCGCCGGCAGCGGTGCTCGAGCTCATCCCCCGACGACCGAGGCCAGGATCGAGACCAGCAGCGGGGCGAGGATGGCCAGGGCGTAGCCGATGGCGGCCGACTTGAGGGCGGTCTTCGCCTTCTCCACCTGGCCGGGATCACCGCCCGCCGTCAGGTACCGCAGCCCACCGATGGTGAGGAACAGCGTGGCCACGGTGGCGAGGATGCCCACGAGCCAGTTGCGCAGGTTGTCGATGACCCCGGTCAGCGTCGGCGCGCCGGTGGCGGCGACGGCCGGCGGTGCGAGCACCACGGCGAGGGCGACCGCCACCAGGGCGATGATCGGCAGCCGCGTCGGAGCGATCGGCGAACGATGGGAGTGAGATGTGACGTGGCGGCCTCCTTGGGTCGGTGGGACCGGTTTCGACGGGTCGGTCGGTCGGTCGAGTTCGTGGGAATCGTCCCGGCGGAGCCGGTCGGGTGCGGGCTGGGCACTCTCACCTCCTGGTCGAAGGGTCCGAGGCGACGCTGCTCCGGTCGCCGCTCCCGTGGCCGGCCCCGCCGGGGACGATCCCCACCTAGAGAACGGGGTGGTTTGGCCTCTTTTGGGACAAAGTCGACGATGGGATAGTCGTCGCTCGTGATCCATTCGACGAGGGCCGACTCGGCCCGGACCCGGCGCTTGCGGGCCGCGGCGTAGCTGATCCCGAGCGTCGGCGGCCAGCTCGCTCCAACGACAAGTCCGCCGATCCGGGTGGCGCCGATCAGCTCGGCGTCCTCGGCACAGAGCACCCCGTGCTCGACGGCCTTCCGGCCAGCACCAGGTCGGGATGGCCCCACGGGCGCGGCGGGGCGGCCGAGACGGGACGGATGGCGGGCCTGGCCCGCTCGGCCATCTCGGTTCGCACCAGCTCCTTGGCCCCGCCGTGAGCCAGCCAGGTCAGGTGGGCGGCCAGGCGGGGCCGCCCGGGTGCGACCCGACCGACCGCCGCCACGAAGGAGGCCAGCATCTCGGACTCGATGTCGGCGGCCTTGTCCGGGCAGGCCTGCGACGAGCGGCCAGCACGGCGGCGGAGCCCGGGGAGGAGCACGCCGGCCAGGCCGACCATCCACGTCCCCCTCGTGCTGGGCCCGATCGACCAGCTCGCCGACGACGGCGTCCCGGAGGATCGAAGGACGCCGAGGGATGGAGCAGGACCGACTTGAGCTCGTCGAGCGGGAGGGGCCGGTCCGGGAAGACCGTCGAAGCGCCCTCCCGTCGAGGGCCAGCGGCGAGGGGCCCGAACAGAGGAGTCAGAAGGTCCTCTCCAAGGTGTCGAAGGGCGAGTGGCGAGCGGCGCGGCGCTGGTGAGTCATGGGCTGCTCCTTTGTGCGGTGGAGCTGCCATGAAGCGCCCTCCCTACCCCGCGAATGCCCCAGAACTCCCCCAGAAGGCAGCGCATCCGAGCTGTCCCTGGCGTGGAGCAAACGCGGGGTAGTTGTGGGGTATTCGCGGGGTAGTGGGAAAGGTCCAGCTCAGCACCACTCGGTGGTCGAGTCGGGTCGTTGCTGTCGGCGTCTCGTCATCGGCCCGGAACCTCGGTGATCCGCTGGAGAATTCTCCTCCGGGTCGGTCGTCGTGGCTCCTCTCCCCTACTCCGGAAGCTCGGCACGAACGGTGAGGACGGACTCACTCGCCTCCGAAGTCCTACCGTCGTCCCGCCCGGCGATCTCGAGGAAATGATCGAGCCTCCGGCCGAGATTCCTCGACCACGGATCTCTGGACATTTGTCACAAAACAGGCCGCATTGCCCCGTTCTCTAGTGACGCTTCTCCGGTCGTGGGCCACCCATGACCACCACAACTTCCAAGCGCCAGCCCCCGGCACCGAATGTGCCGCTCGCCATCTGGCCGGTCGGCCAGATCCCGGCCCACGAGCCAGCGATCGGGCGGTACCTGGCCGAGTGCGCCGAGCACCCGGCCACGATGCTCCCCGCGCTCGCCCGGCGCATCATCGAGGAGTACTCGAAGCCCGGTGACCTCGTCGTCGATCCCATGTGCGGGATCGGCACCACCCTCGTCGAGGCCGCCGCCCTCGGGCGGCGGGCCATCGGCATCGAGACCGAGCGGCCAGTGGGTCGGGCCTCGCCAAGAAGAACCTCCGCCACGTTCTGCCCGAGGACCAGCGTCACCTTGTCCGGGTCCGGACCGGCGACGCCAGGGCGCTCCCGCAGCTGCTCGCTGACGTCGCGGGCAGCGTCGATCTGGTCTGCACCTCGCCGCCCGGTGCCGGTCGGAGCCGGCAACCTGGACAACCGTCAGCGGAGCCAAGGCGGAAGCCCGCGTCCGACTCGCGCCGGCAACCACTCGCCGTCGCGAGCCAACCTCGGCGACGTCCGAGGCGACGCCTCCGCCGGAGGCGATGGCGGACGATCTACGCCGCCTGCTTCGAGGTGCTCCGTCCCGGCGGGCTGCTCGTCGTGGTCACCAAGAATCCGACGGAGACAGGGAGCGATGTTCGACCTCGCCGGCACGCACCGTGTCCCTCGCCCGGGCCGGTCGGCTTCACCTATCTCCAGCACGTCGTCGCCCTCCATGCCGCCATCCGGTGACGGCTCGCTCGTTGCCCGACCGTCGTTCGGGCAGCGGACCGCCATCCGCAAGGCCGGCGATCGCGGGCGAGCCCGCCCACCTCGTCGTCCACGACGACGTGTCCGTCCTGCGGAAGCCCATCGGAGTCGGAGGCCGCCCATGGCCGACTGACCTACCGCTGTCCGTCTGGCCGGTCGCCCAACGCACGGCACGAGCCCAGCGATCGGGTCGGTACCTGGAGCTCTCGGGCACCCATCCGGCCAAGATGCTCCCGGCCATCGCCCAACGGGCCATCGCCACCTACACCAGGCCGGGCGATCTCGTCCTCGACCCCATGTGCGGGATCGGGACGACGCTGGTCGAAGCCGTCCACCTCGGCCGTGATGCCATCGGGGTCGAGTACGAGGAGCCCTGGGCCGACCTGGCTCGGGCCAATGTCGAGCTGGCCCGAGACCAGGGCGCGACCGGCCACGGCGAGGTGGTCACCGGCGATGCCCGCTCGCTGGAGGCCATCGTCGATCCCGCGGTGCGGGGTCTGGTCGCGCTGGTGGTGACCTCACCCCCCTATGGGGCATCGCTTGCACGGCCAGGTCCGGGTCCGAGCCGGGCAGGGCCTGGCGAAGAGCCATGATCGTTACTCCCGGGATCCGGGCAACCTCGCCCACCAGAGCACCGAGAACCTGCTCGGCGGCTTCACCGACGATCCTGCCGGGATGTGCCCGACTGCTCCGCCCGGGAGGCTTCGTGGTCGTGACCGCCCGCCCCTGGCGCCAGGGCGGGGAGCTCGTCGACCTGCCTGCCGCCGTCCTCGCCTGTGGGCGAGGCCGCCGGACTCATCCCCTACGAGCGCAACGTGGCCCTGCTCGCCGGGCTGCGTGACGACAGGCTGGTCCCGCGGGTCTCGTTCTTCCAGCTGGACCAGGTCCGCAAGGCCCGGGCGGCGGGCACGCCGCTGCTGGCCATTGCCCACGAGGACCTGCTGGTCCTGCGGAAGGCGCCCGTGACCAGGGATCCGAGGGAAGGGGCCGACGGTCCGCCGGGTCGACTTGATCCGGGCCGAACGTGGAGGTGTGGTGTGCACCCCGGACGGGGATCGAGCGCCCGAGGAGGTGACCAGGCAGTGCCGCAGACCGACGCCACCGGCAGCCGGCGGACGAGCCCGCGCCAACGCACGGACGCCCGCTCACCCTGCACGGAAGCGGCCAGCTACCTGAACGTCACCGAGCGCTACATGCGGCGCCTGGTGACCGAGCGCCGGGTCCCCTACTTCAAGGTCGGCCGGCTCCTGCGCTTCTCGGCCGCCGATCTCGACGCCTTCATCGAGTCCTGCCGGGTCGAGCCCCGCCGGTCCACCCGCTCGCTCGGCATCGCCGTCCGCCGGCCGGTCCGTAGGAGGAGCCTCCATGGGCTCGGTAAGGAAGGACGCCCGGGGCACCGGTTGGCAGGCCCGCTACCGGGACCGCTCCGGGCGCCAGCGCACCCGGACGTTCCCGTCCAAGGCCGAGGCGCGGGCCTATCTCGGGACGGTCGAGACCGACCTGGCCCAAGGGCACCTGGACCGACCCCTCCCTGGCCAAGGTCCGCTTCTCCGGCTACACCGCCCGGTGGCGAGCGTCGCTCGCCCATCTTCGCCCGGGCACCCTGAACAATGTCGACTCGAATCTCGAATGCCACATCCTCCCGGCGTTCGGGACCTGGCAGATCGGGCGGATCGAACCGGCCGACGTCCGGGTCTTCGTCGCCGACCTGGTCGAAAAGGGCCTGGCGCCGTCAACCGTGGCGGGCATCTACCGGGTGCTCTCCCGGATCTTCGCCACGGCGGAGACCGACGGCGTCATCCCCCGGACGCCGTGCCGGGGCATCCGCCTGCCCCGCCAGACCAGCCACACCGAGCAGTGCTTCCTCACCCCGGAGGAGGTCCGCCGCCTGGCCGAGTCCATCGACGACCGCTACCGGGTGCTCATCTACACCGCCGCCTACACCGGCATGCGGTGGGGCGAGCTGGCCGGGCTCCGGATTCCTCGGCTCGACCTGCTCCGGGGCACGATCGACGTCATCGAGGCGCTGACCGAGGTGAACGGCACGGTGCGAACCGGGCCGACCAAGACGGGCAAGTCCCGTACGGTGTCGATTCCCCGGTTCCTGGCCGAGACTCTTGGCCGAGCACCTGGCCACGATTCCCGTCCGAGGACGGCTACGTCTTCACGCGCTGCTCAACGGGGGACCGCTCCGACGCAGCTTCTACCCTCGCCACTACAAGCCGGCGGTGGACCGGGCCGGACTGCCGCCAGCACTCCGGTTCCACGACCTCCGCCACACCTGCGCGGCGCTGCTGATCGCCCAGGGCGCGCATCCCAAGGAGATCCAGGAGCGACTCGGGCACTCGACCATCCAGCTCACCTTCGACCGCTACGGGCACCTGCTGCCCACGCTCGACGAGCGGCTGCGGGACGGCCTCGACGCCACCTGGCGGGACGCTCAAGCTGCGAGATGCTCCGATGCACAGCTGAGGTTGTCGCACTCCGGCCGTAGCTCGTTTTGCCTCTGGGGTAGGAGATTGTCCCATTGCTGGACGAGCGAGTTCAGGTGAGCGGCATCGCGTTGAAGCCGTTCACCAAACTGGCGGATAACTGATGCTTCCTCAGTTTCTTCGCCGTCCTCTGTCCTACTGTCGCGCCGATCGAAGCGGTAAGCACCGCACAGTATCTCGCTTGGTGTCTTGCGGATTGTAGACCCATTTTCGAGGCAGCGACGCTATTCGATCGATGCGCATTGGCTTATCACCGAGCCGGGGCCGACCGGCATCTTCGTATCGGAAGCGAGGATCGGTATGACCTTCCCACTCTCAGCAAGCGCCAGCAACGCTGCCGGCTCTTCACTGACAAATCGAACATTGAATGACTGTGAAGGCGACTGTCGGTTGCTGATCGGTCCCGTGATCGGTGCCCTCACGGCGAGGCTGCCAGCTCGAACGGCTCAAGTGCATCGAGGTCGAATAGCCCTGTTCTTGACCTTTTCTCTCCAGTTGATGACCTTGTGGGATTACTGCGAGTAACGCCCATCGATAAAGCGGCAAGCTTCTTCAGCCGCGTGTCCTCCCGATCGTCGTCGGGGCCATCGTCCGCGTTCCACACGAGGGCTCTCCGTCAATAGCTCTTTCGTCATCCCAGTACCGCCACTGTTGCGCGCTTGGCTCCAAAGCCAGGAGACGACTCGATCGTCACCTTGCTCTCGGTTGTCTTGTCAGCCAGCTTGAAGTCAACGATAGATCGGGCTGCAAAATTCTCGATGTGACTCCAGTAGCCGTCGAGACGAATGTCCAACGCGTTCTCGAAGCCCTCGGCTCTCTCGCACCCGCCGCTTTCCATTGCGTTAAGGCGGCTTCGACCGCACCTACGACTTGATAGAGATCGTCTGGCACATGAGGCCGATTTTCTCGATCCATCAGAAGGCCACGGCGTAGGCCGAGATGCTGCTGCAATCGATCAACCGCTCGCATGATCTCGTGCTTGGTCTGAACACCTAGATCGTCAATTGCATCTTGCCAGTTGTCTGCTTGAGCTGCAGCTCGGAGGGCCTCGAGTTGCCAAAGCGTCGGAAACTTGGCTTCACGACCACCTCGAGACACCGCGCACCTCCTTCGTGATCATTCGGTCACATGGATTGCTCATGATTTCACAGTCAGCATAAGTGATCAATACTGACAAACCAGTTGTGGTCGCTGAGTAATGGGCCTAGCGTCTGACAGAACCACCGTCCGCCGGCCAGAGGAGATACACGCAACACGCTAACGAGGGGCGCAGGTCAACCTAACTCGCACGCGAGCCGGAGCGGTGGACCGAGGGAGGCCTGGGTGAGAGGGCGTGACCGCAGACCTGCGCATTCCCACCGACGCCGGTCCAGACCGGCGCCAGGGCCGATTGTCGGCCAGATCCTGATTGTGGCGGGCGGGGGTGTGGCGGGCCTCCTCGTTGCCCAGGGTAAATACGGCCAAGGCGCCTTCGCTCTGGTGATGACCTTCGCCGCAGTCTGGGTAGTGCTGTTGCTGTCGAACCGAAATCCCCGCCCGATGGCGAGTCGGAGGGCCCCGACGAGGCAGAACCCACGTTCGGTGCCCCGGTTCGAGTGCAGATCGGTTATCGAGTTCGTCGCATTCGACAAGGTATTCCTCTCTTCTTCGTTGTCGCCGCGGTCCTCATCGCATTGGGACCTTGGCTTGCTCTCAGAGACAAATCCCTACAAGGCAGCCACCTCACAGGTGGCTACAGCATCTTCTTCGCTCTCGCCTGCGCTTCCGCCGTGATGATGCTTTTGTGCACGGTGTCGCGCGCCACAATGAGCTGGTTCACTCACCAACTGAAGGAGTGTCCCGACCTCTGCAAGTGGGTCATTCTCGAGGGGACTGTGACCATCGTGGGTCTGGTCACTGTCGACCTGCTCCTCCTCCCCTACCCGACAGGTCTTTTCCGGCTTGTAGCCCTAACCGGTACATTCGTCCTCAGCTTGATGTCGCTCGGCGGGTTCATATTCTTGAACTGGAAGAGAGTAGAAACCCTAACCGGGAACGACATCGTCCCGCTCCAAGAGCGCTTCTTCATCTACCTCTGTAAGAGGTCTGACTTGAGGAGATGGCCCTTCCTGACGGTTGCTGCCAAGGCAACGATCGCAGCAATCGCGTCCGTATCCTGTGTCCTTCCAATCATTAGCAGTGGGATCGCGACAGTCTCAGCGTGACAGCTGTATTCACAGAACCGGCGCCTTCGGTACATTCGGCCTCCGCGCCCATCGTCATGTTCCCGCAACTCGCTCCCAATCCCTCTCCCGAATCACTTGGCTCGAGCGGGTACTACGCGATCTGTGGCAAAGAAGTGTCACAGCAGCCCGGTTACGGAACTGAGGGCAAGATCTATGACGGGTTTGTGAGGGTATGGGTGGGCCCCGGTACCGGGGTGGGCGGAGGCTTCGCCGGATGTTGGGGACCACCAGAAGTCGTAGTGGAGCCAAATGGACAGACAGTGGCTTACGATGTCGGCTCGGAGTCCGGGCGTGCCATGAGTCTGGCGATCACGACCAGCAGTGGCGAGGCTGAGATCTTCCTGGTGGATGGCAATCGCGAGGCGTATGCCGCCACGCTCCTCAAGAACCATGTAGTGATCACCGGCACCCAGAGATACGACCTCTTCAACGGTGACTTCCAGCTGATCTTCACACCCAGTGGGACGATCACGACGGTCAGGCAGGTCAAGCATCCAACCGGAATGTCGCAGATTTCTCAGGCCGTTGTGGAGCTCACTGAAGCGGAGACCGCGGCTTGGCTTCAGGCGATGCGTCTTACACACACATGGTTGTGGCCAAGCACACTCCCTGCCGCATACGGATGTGCCGCAGAGATCTCATTCGCGACGGATCTCGGTCAGCAACTTGCGTCAGTCTGCCCAGACAGTTCCAACGCCGTCACGTTGACATTCGCCAAACCGGGAATGTCAGCGAGTTCCAGGGTATCGACGGTTGTCGCTCATGGTGTCCATACACAGCCAGAGGTGATTCTTGGGATTGCTAACCAACCTATTGAAGCGCAATGAAAGGACGCTCGGACTGAGATCAGCAACTGGACGATCACGAAATCCTGATGCTTGGATCAGCTGCCGGCATCCACAGGGCTCAAACCAACATGGCGGAAGGCTCAGGCTGAGGATGCCGATGGCGGCCGAGGTGGTCGAAGTCTCGCCGTAGCCGCCCTAATGACCCAACGGGGCAGCTAGACGAAGGCGCAGGCCGCAGTCGGCCCGAGCCAGCCCTCTTTCAGTTCGAGGAGAAGGAGGAACGAGCGCGTCAACGCCAGGACTAGAGATTTGAGTTGAGGAAGTCGTACTGATGGACGATCCGCCGGATCATCGATTCGTAGGAGAACAGGTCGTTGGGCGCCGGTGCGGGAGGACCCGTGACGACGGTGATTTCACTCCCGTCGTTACGACACTCGACCACGACGATCCCGATCGCGTCGTAGCCTTCGTGTCCTGGCCTCGTCCTGGTGGGCAGCTCGCCAACCTTTGCGACGACGAACTCGGTTGCCTTTGGCTGTCGCAGCAGAGTGACCTTGGGCGGTGGATCGTCGGCTCCGAGTGATCGTCGATTGGAGTCCGGGCTCACGAAGGAGTCGGCTTCGTTGATCATGACGAAGGCGACCGCTATGGCCTGGTCGGCCGCCCCGTGCACGGTCAGGTGAGAACTGTTGAGTTCGTCGTAGAGACGAGGGCCCGACCCACGATGCTTGGTCATACAAGCCTTCGCCTCAAGTGCCATCAGGACCGAACCCACTGGCGCTTCCACGAGATCGGGAAGTGAGTCCAAGCGCGCTTGTTCGTCTCTGTGGAGCTCGACGGAGAGACCCTGACCCAGCTCGCCGAAAGACCGACCGCTCTTGATCCCGATCTGGGTGCCAGGTCGGTGGATCACCAAGTCGAGCTTCTTCTTTCGGCGGGTTCGGAAGTCGGTGAACCCGTGGTTCACGCCGAAGGCGACCGTGCCGTTCTCGACATGACGACGGAGCAGTGCCGACTGCTGGAGGAGGTCGAACAATGTCGCCCAGCACGCCACCTTCGAGTGCCGGTCACTGCGGGAGTGGTACTGCCATGAGTTCCCGTGCTCGTCAGTGATGGAGGGCACCGTCATCGTCCTGCAGAGAACCCGGGGACCGTCCATCATGCGGCCACCCAGTCGTTGGAGACGTTAGCGCTGGCCACGACCTCGTCGTTCCTCCTGCGAAGGACCTCCACCGCGAGAGACTACGAAAGGATGGAACGCGACCGAGGGATGGGATCACGAGAAGCGAGGCAGCGCAGTCGCCCGAGCGCCTCCAGTCCCGATACCGAACGCAGGATGAAGACCCAGCGGCGCCGGGACACATTGCCCGAACGGGCTCTTCGCTCCGAGCTGTGGGCGAGGGGGCTGCGTTACCGGGTGGACATCGGGATCACCGGGCGGCGACGCCGGGTCGACATTGCATTCCCTCGATCCAGGGTGGCCGTCTTCGTCGACGGCTGTTTCTGGCACCGGTGCCCCGAACACGGGACCGTCCCCAAGGCCAACCGGGCCTGGTGGATCGACAAGCTCGAGGCGAACGTGCGGCGGGACCGGGACACCGACATTGAATTGGATACGGCGGGGTGGCTGGTCGTCCGGGTCTGGGAACACGAAATGCCGAGTGCTGCTGCCGAACGGGTGGAGGCGGCTGTCCGATCGAGGTCCTCAGGCCGCCGTCACGACGTCGATGTGGGAGGCGACGTCGTCCAGGAATCGCTCGTCGAACCGCAGTGAGCTGCGCATAGCCCGCTCGTAGAACCCCGCAGCGGCCCGCAGGGACAGTGGCACCACGTCGTCCAGGTCGACGACGTCTCCGAGATGGCGATACGGCTCGTTGGTCGGCCACATGGACACCTCGACCGCCCACCGTTCGCCGTTGACGCCCCATGCCGCCTTCGGCCACGGATCGGATCCATCGAGCGGTCGGGCCTGTCCCTCGAAACGACCCGGTGACCGAAGTCGATCCCCGACCCATTCGGAGACCCCGACGGTCACCGCATTCCCCACGAGCTTCCAACGCGTCCCTTTGCGGCCCGAGACCAAGTCCGATGGCGCCGTCCATCCCACCTCGAAGCCCTGCATCTGCTCGGCCTCAGTCACCGAAGGGACGATGATCCGCTGGCCAGCGGGTGCGTGGGGGTTCCAGATGGCCGGTGGCGAGGGGATCCCGATCGTCGATCCCCCCTTCAGCGTGGGGACCGCGTCACGAGCCCAACCCAGACCCTTGAGGCCCTCCGTCCAGTAGAAGCCGTGGACGTCCGACTCGAACCATGAGTCGCCAGGATCCCCGGCGTCGTCGGCGAAGAGCACTTCTCGGGGGTCGCCTTCGGTCGTCGCAACGAGGATCACCCGTTGCCTGCGCTGCGGGACCCCCGTGAAGCGCGAGTCGACTAGACGGTACGCCCAGCGATAGCCGAGCGCCTCCAGCTCCGAGACGAGGAAGCTCATCGCTCTGCCACCATCGAGAACCAGCATGTTGCGAACGTTCTCCAGGAGGACCCACGGCACTCGTCGGCCCTCGAGTAGCCGGAAGACCTCTCCGACCAGTCCGGATGCCGCTCCGGTGATGCCTTTCATCTGTCCGGCTTGCGAGAGATCCGTACACGGAAGCCGGCGGCCACGAGATCCACGGCTGGGAGCTTCTTCAGCTCACGAACGTCGTTGGTCAGTCGGACGCCGGGGAACCTGTGTTCGAGGACGGCACGGGCCGGCTCCCAGCGCTCGCAGAGCACCTTGGTATGCATCCCTGCTCGCTCCAGTCCGAGCTCGATCCCGCCGATACCCGCGAATAGCCCCGCCACTCTCCAGCCCGTTCCCATTGGTCGACAAACTACACGGGTGTAACTCCCGGAGCGCAGACGCACGTTCCGGTCAGCAGGTGAGCGTCCGACCTGGTCAGCGGCGTTGCGGGGATCGCTCGCCGCTCATTCACCGTCGAACGTCGCAACGCCTTATAGAAACCTATTGCCGTAGGCTATTGAACTTGATAGATTTTGTGAATGGACAAGTTCGCCAATGAAGAGAAAGTCGAGCTCGAGAGGGAGAGGGCCCGCCTGGCGCAACAATTGGCGGAGATCGACGCCCGCCTTGCCTCGGGGTCCGGAAGGGCGAGTGCTCCAGCAGGCCCGAACGAGCCAGCCAGAGGAACCAAGCGGCAGGTTCCCGTTCGGAACCTCCTACTCGACAGTCTCGCCGACCTCGGGACCATGGCCTTCTCGCGGGAGCTCGCGCTCTTCGCCCAAGCCCGTTACGGCCGCAAGTTGAGCTCCACCCGTTTCGGATCTCTCAGCAACGACGAGGCTTCGGCTTTCGGCAAGGGCCGGCATCGGCCGGTATGGCTTTGTCACGGTCTGGTGGCTGACCGGGGGGAGGCGATCAAACGCCTGTGGGGGCGTTCTGATTGGCCACTCTCCGAGCGGGTCGTGGCGCCGACGACCGGGAGGGTGCAGCACCTCCACATGACGGCAGCCCTGTGTCGGATCGCCGGCGGCAATGAGCGCGTCGTCGATCCCGAGATGATGGCCATCCTCGCCGCCGACCACGCCCGCGACGTGCCGGGCCTCGAGGTGCGCCGTGGCAAGTTCGATCTCGAGACTTGGCGCCTGGCTGCCGAGATGCTCCTCGACGAGCTCCTGCCCACGGATCGCACCAACCGCGAGGTCGCCGCCGACCAGCTCTCAGCACGTCTCGACGACCACGGTCGACTCTTCGGCGTCCCCGATTCGACGCTGATCCTGCTCCCCCCGGGCGAAAAGGCGACGGGGTCGTGACCCTCTCAGGAACCCGCGGCCTGGTGAGGGTCTCGAAGAACCCCGAATGCGACCTGCAGGCCGCCATGGCCGTCCGACGGGTACGCGAGCCCGATTTCTACCGGGCCGTCACCGGTGAGGAGTACCCGAAGGAATACGGCGAACGGGTGGCCGCCCGCCGTCGCGGCTCGAAGTTCGAATCCCACCTGCACGAGAACAACGCCGCCGAGCTGCGTCGCGTCATCGGCCCGCTGGTCGGGCGCGATCCCGACACGATGGTGGTTCGTAACTTCGCCGACGAGGTGCCGGGGCCGGTCAACACCATGCGTGCCGTCCGGCTGACCAGGACCCGGCGGGTCCTCGACGACCTGGCGCACGGTCGGGCGGTGCCCGACATCGTGATCCAGCCGCAACTGTGCCTCCCGACCGGCTCGCCGGGCTGCTTCGAGTACGTCAGCCCGGATTTCGCCGTCCTCGATCCTCGGACCGGCTTCTTCAAGCCCGGTGAGGAGAAGTCCTTCATCGTCCGCGACAACATCGCCGACCCGGCCGACCTCGATCTGACCCGCCGGCAGGCCGCCGCCCAGATCCTGGCCTTCCGAGCCGAGGCGACGTTGGTCGGGCTTGGCGACCGGGTCTCGAACACGGCCATCTTCGTGATGGCAACCCCGTTCGGCCTGCGGGCCGCCGACCCGCCTGAGGAGGCCCTCGACGGTGCCATCCTGGAGCTCCGACGAGCACTCGAGGTCATCGATCGGGTCCGCCAGCGCCTCGACGAACTCGAGCGCGAAGGGGGCGGGAACCTGGCCAACCTGGTCGACGACCTGGCCATCCACCCCACCGAGGGTTGCCACCAGTCCTGCGTCATGGCCGCCCACTGCTTCGAGCGCTCGGGCCAGACGCCCGCCCTCCTCGGCGACACCGCCAGCCGGCTCCTCTCTGGAATGGATCTCGACTACGTCCGAGCCCTGGTCGTGGGCGAGGTCGAGCCGGCCACCGATGACGAGGAGGCCCTGCTCGGTTCCCTGTTGGAAGCGGCGCCCCTGGTCGGGATCCAGCCCGTCGAACTCCGGCGGCGACTGGCATGACCTCGGCCCTCCAGACCGCCACCGTGGTGGCCCGCCTCGTGGCCCGACGAGAGGACCGCGCCGTGCCCGTCGTCGAGACGCGCCGGTTGGCCGACGATCCCCCGCGTGCTTTCGGGATCGCGCCGATCAAGATGGTGAGCGAGGAAGTCCTCCAGTCTGTCGCCTTCGGTGTCATCGGTGAGGAGCCGGACGTGGTGGTGCGCTGGAACCCGCTGTCGCGCGACGTCGAGGGCCTCGAGCGCATGGCCGTCTCGCTCGATCAGTACCTACGCGACCAGGTCACGGCCGACGAACTCCCCCGGGTGTGGTTGCCCCACGGGAGCGCCCTCAGCCTGATGGAGGTCTTCGGTCACCGCTATCGGACCAACCGTGAGGCCTCCGAGGAGCTGCGTACCCTGGGTCGGCACTGCATCACCATCGCCACGGAGGCTCGCTTCGAGGGCCAACAAGCCGTCGCGGTGGGCGCCGACGTGCTGCGTGAGCACGTGGTCACGGGTCAGTCACCTGTCGAGGACGGTCACCTCGGGGCGCTCTTGGCCTGGGTCGAGCCCGACGACGGCCGTACGGCCCTCGAGACCGCCCAGGCGCGTGCTCTCGTGCCGGCCAGTGGGGTCCTCGTGCGTGAAGTGGACGACCGCGTCGAGGCACTCCGGCGGACCGCAAAAGGCCGCGACGCGGCCGCTGCCCGAGCGCGGGCCGAGATCGAGGAGCTCCTGCGTGGCGGGGCGCGAGCGGAGTGGGACCTGCTAATGGCGTGTCGCCGGGCCATCTTCGATCTGCCGCTCACCCCACTCCCTGGCATCGAGACCCTCGTCGCCGCGAGCAAGGAGCGGCTCGCCTACCGGATCACCAATCCGGTGGCGCCCCCCAGCCGGGCGCCCGCTCTCGCCCGGATGGTCGACGAGAATGAGCATGCGGCCGATGTGGCCGAGGATGTCGTCGTCCGAGGTGACGGCTTCGCCCGTCGCGTAGCCCGCTCCAAGGGTCGGATCGTCGCCGGCACGCTCGAGTCGGTGACCTGGGGCAGGCGGCCCAAGTTCCGACCCTGCAGCGTGGTCGTCCGTACCGACCAGCCAGTGCTCCGTCTCCGCCGTGGCACTCGGCTCCACGCCATCACGGACAGCGTCGATCTGCGCCTGATCGACGAGAACGAGGACGGCGACGACCGGCTCTTGACCTTCGACGTCTCGACGGGGGTCCGCACCGTCGATCGTTGGAGGTTGGGGATGGACCTGGAGCTCACCGACAGCTCACCCATTGACTTCAGTGTGCAGATGGGCAGAGCCCGACGAACCATGCAGACGGCCAACACGCCGCTCGTCTTCGCGGACGATCTGCCGCCGCAACCGGCTGTACCACCACCTGCCGACGACCTCCTAGCCCGCGCACGGAGGCTTCGACGCCCATGATCGACGCCCCGACCATCGCCCAGGCGGACGAGGACGCTCGCCGCCGCATCCTCGAACTCGTGCTGCATGAGAACCACCATGCCGTTGTGGTTGACAGCCCCCCAGGCGCCGGGAAGACCGACTTGGTGGAAATGGTTGCCGCCGTTGCCGCCGATGGAGGTTCGAGGGCGCTCGTCGTTGCGTTCCAGAACGAGCAGGTCTACGACCTCGTCCGACGACTTGCCAGGGATTACCCCGTGCCCATCACCCTCATCCACTCGGCCGAGCGACCACCACCACCCGAGTTTGTCGGTGCTCCGCAGATCACGCTCGGCACCCGGGCAGCCGATCTTCCCGGTGATCGGTCCATCACCGTAATGACGGTGCGCAAGGCCTCGATAATGGTGCCCCAGCTCGAGGAGGGCGAGTTCGACCTACTCGTCTGCGACGAGGCCTACCAGGTGCCCTACAAGGACGTGATGCTGCTGTTGCACCTCGCACCACGGAGCTTGCTCGTCGGGGACCCTGGGCAGTTGCGTCCACTGGTCCGTGGCGACCTCGCACGCTACGAGGCTGCCCGCCACAAGGTCCATTGGGCCGCACCCCGGGAAATGCTGCGCCGCCACCCAGGCCTGCCGCACGAGATCCTCCCGGCCACATGGCGGTTCCCGCAGGACACTGTCAATCTTGTCCAACCCGCCTTCTACCCGAACCTACCGTTCCGCTCGGGTCCGGATCCGGAGGAGCGCCGTCTGTCCTTCGGCCTCGTGGGCATGGGTGACCCAGTCGATCCCGTCCTCGACCTCATTGCCGCGGGGGCCAGCATGGTGGCCGTCGTGCTCCCCCCTTCGGTCCGGGACTTGTCGGAGTCCGACCCCGAGCTGGCTGAACTCTCGGCTCACCTGATCGCGCGGATGCTCGAGCGGTTACCCGATTGGGTCGGTGTCCGCCAGCTATCGGATGCGGATGTGGGATACGTCGATCCCCACGTTGCCAGCAACGAGCAGGTCCGGTCGCGGCTCCGTCGATTGGGCATTGGACCCGACACGGTGACCAACACCGCCGAGGTCTGGCAGGGCCTGCAACGCCCGATCATGGTGGCCAAGCACACACTGTCCGGTATCCCGGAGCCCACGATGTTCGAGCTCGCGCCCGGCAGGCTCAGCGTCATGACCAGTCGCCACCAACTCGGAGTCATCCTCGTCTCGCGAGATGGGGTGGGGGACGCACTCGCATCTCACAAGCACGACACAGAGGAACGACCGGTCGGATCGGAGGACGACCAGTTCGCCGGATGGCTGGCCCACGTCGAGCTCTGGCGACAACTCGAGGATCTCGAACGCATCGTGCGCGTGTAGCTGTCAGCCGTCGCTCGTTCATTCCACTAGAAGGTGGGTGGTCGTCGCTCCGGATGGAATTCTCGAACCAACAGGGGCGCCGAAAATGATCGTAAGGCACTCGAAACCGTTGAGCGGCCTCACGGCACACCCTTCTCGTACAATTGAACGATGACCGCGCACACTTGGTCACGCCCCCTGAGAAGTGGCCCCCGCTGACGTTCAGCAACACTCCGGGCCAGGTGCCGCTCGTGCCACATCTCGAGGCATTTTCAGCCATTCAACTACCGACAAGCCTCACATCTAGCTGGTAGCCCGTCAGATTGAGGTGCTTGGCATCACCGTCTACCTCGCCAAGGAACCCCCAGCCTGGAGTGCTCCTCGCCGAAAAGGCCCGAGCGGCGACTTACCGGAGTAAGGCGTTTGTCGTGCTCATCACGTCGACGAGCACGAACTTGGTGTACGTGAGATCGGCATAGCGAAGGACCACGGGTTCCTATCATCCCGATCATCGAAAAGGGAATCGACATCCGGGCACTAGACGTGCTCCAAGGTCTGGTATACCCCGAGTACGAGCCGACGGAACCGGCAGAGGCCATGGCGAAGATAGTCCATGCTTCAGTTGCTTCCGATCGCGGATCGCACCGCGACCGACGGGTCCTTGGCCGGATCATGCACCACACTGTGACCCCTGAAATCGATTCATTGGGACAGCTTTCTACACCCAAGCTCAACTTGATCGACTGTGCCATCCGTTGCGCAAGTAGAGCAGTCCGCCTTGATGCGTTATTGGCACCCCGTGCAGTACCCGTCCTCGTCAAGCTGGGCCACGGGGACGCTCACAGTGCATCGCTTGCACGGCTTCCGGGCGATGCGCTCCTTGCGGTCGCAGTCGCACTCGTGGCACTCCGGACATGTGATCTTGTGACAGGTCGAACACGGGAACCCCCGGGCTGCGCCCCTGTATCCACAAGGACATGTAAGCCTTCCCTCCGGCACCGTCACCGTGGGTCGCTCTGCGGGAGCGGGATGAAACTGCGTCACCTGCCACAGGTCGTGGGCGGCGAGGACGGCATAGACCCAACGACCGTCACGCAGCGCGCTCTGGTAGAAGGGCTGTAGGGAACCGTCCGGCCAGGGCCACCACGCCTCGGCCGTGGCCGACTCGCCGATCTGAGAGTCGCAGCAGCGGATGCCCTGACGGCACAGCAGCCCGGCGCGGTGGATAGGGCCGGCCCTCGTGGGCACGCGAGGCGAATGTGACGACATCCTCGTCCCGGTTGATCAGTGCGATGAAGCCATCGCAACCCAGTCGATCGGCCAGAGCGATCGCGCATACTTCACGGGACGCCTCGGATTGGGCGAACAGCTCGGCCACCGCCGGGCCGCCGGGGCCGACGTCTTCGAGAACGGCGGCAACCATGGCGTCGGGCACCAATAGCCGGGAGGCGACAAGGTCGCAGACGTGCTCGATGACCTGGTCGGGATCCGCCTGATCTGCCACCCAATCCAACGTCTCGGAGTCCGTGTGCTCTTCGACGAGGTAGTGCGCCACTTCGTGGCAGAGGGTGAAGTTCGCCCTCTTCGAGTTCACTGTCGGGGCAAAGAAGATGACGCCCTCGTCGAGGATCGACAGCCCATCGCACCACCCGCCATTGCCGCGCTCGCCAAGGGTCCCCTGTTCGACCACCCGCAGACCGAGGTGTTCCTCGATGGCGCGCCGCGGATCGTTGGCGATGGCGATCACGCACCCCGGCGTCGAGGGCACCGACCAGCCGATCAGCCCATCGCCTCGGGCTCGTTGGCTCGGAGCGCAGAGACCGGGGCATGGCTCAGGACAACTCGTCGAGAACGGACCTGAGCATCTGCACCCATAGGGCCGGTCCTCCATCACCGTCGCTCCGGCGGGCCGCAGCGAGGAGCTCCCTCCGTGCTCGGGGTGCGAGGTCCACGGGAAGCGTCTCGACCTGCTTGTTCGTCAACCCACGCGGCGAACAGCTGCGTCGAACTCGTCCGAATACAGCCACTCCGCGAATGGGCCGACGTCCTTGTCCTGCGCCAGCGAATGGCGTCGGGCGAGACACCCAGCACCTTGGCGAGTCCCGTGGCGACGTCAAGTGCGACCTCTTGCACGGGTGCCCGTTCGAGCCGGCCCAGCCACTTCTGGTCTGCGGCCGGCAGCCCCACCGACTTCAGGAGGTTTGCAACGTCGCTCGTCTTGAGCCCGCTGCCCCTGGCGCGCCCTCTTCACCAACTTGCCGGAGATGACGACGAACGATTCCGGCGTCGCGACGGGGCACGAAGCCCAAGGCGAGGGCGACTGGATCCTCCTCAAGCGGAGGGATCTCGATGTCGCTACGCCACGCGGCATCAACGGCACGAAAGGCTTTGCGGGCCTCACGCTGAGTGGCGGCATCGAGCCCGTCGAGAGAAGGTGCCGGTCCCGCTCCGTCAAGGTGGGCGACGTAGGACTCGATGAGCTCTGTGATCTGGCCTTCGACGATGTCGTCAGCCATCTGTTCCTTCCTCCTCCAGGTCCTCGTGCACCTCGATGCCCGCCGCAGCGGTCAGCTTACGGACGGCTCTCGCGCACAGCTTGGAGGCCCCCCTGTCAGTGACATCCGAGCTCAGCACCGATGTCGTCGTAGGTTCGGCCCTGCTTGTAGTACCCGATGAACGCTCGACGCTCGTTGTCGGTGAGCTTGTGGAGATGGGAGTCGAGTTGCTCAAGGATCAGGGCGTCCTCAAATGCTTCGATGGTCGTCTTCAACTCCGCAGGTTCACCCGGATCCCCGGGCTCGGGGAACGGCTTCATCTCTTTGCGTCGGGAGCGCTCGACCACGCGGCAGGGCGCGCCGCCGGGTGGCCGTCCACAAGAACGCATCGATGCTCTTCACGTCGGGTGGGATGGCCGAGATGCCGCGTTCGTTGGACTTCTCCATCAGCTCCGCCATGGTGTCGTGAACGATCGCATCCGCGGAAGTGCCCAAGGTGGAGTGGTGATCGGGCCCGAGCACCTGCCAGGCTGCCCGCCACATCACCGTCCGGCAGCCGATGTAGATGGCGGCCCAGTCTGGGGTTCCGGCCGCGAGTCCCGCCCGCTGTTGGTCGTCGAGTTCCATCGCTCTCCGTACAGTCTTGTCGCCCAACGCCACCGCTGCGGCGAAGCGCAGATGCAGTTTCCGCTCGTGTCACGAAGCCGACGCCGAACTCCCTCGAGCGGGATACCCGAGAGATCCAGGTCGAGGCGGCGGTCCACCATCGACAGCCCAATGGCCGCCTTGGTCAGTTCGGCCGCGACCAGGATGCCGCCCATCCACGAGACGTATGCGGCGCTGACCGCGGTTGGAGCTCCGGCCACGTCGGGTACCGAGATCTCGGCGTACGTCCGCCGGATGAGGTCTTCGATGCGCCGGCCGACCAGCTCTTCGGAGCGCTCGGCGCGGATCCTGCCGGCGTCGACCACCATGGCGATGTCTGGCCGCGGTGAGCATGTCGCCGTCGACCAGGAGCTGTGCCACTCGGGGCTGGGGGAGCTTGAGCAGCTCGGCCAACGAGTCGATCCGGCCCATGGGCGGCTCCAGGGAGACGAAGTCGCAGTAGGGGCAGGCGAAGTCGTCGAAGACGTGCTCGCGCTGGATGTGCAGAGCCAGGCCGTCGACGCCAACGCTCAGGGTCGTGGCTGCCATGGCGTCGGCCACCTGCAGGCGACTGTCGGGCCGGTCCACTGAGGACACGACGATGCCGGTGAACCCCGGGGCGGGCTGCGAGCGCACCCAGTCCGAGGCCGACCCGACGACATCGTCGGCAGTCCAGCCCCGGGCGACGAGCAGGTCCTTGACCCAGCTGGCCTTTGGTCCCGTCTCCGTGCCGAGGGAGGTCGGGTAGCGGTAGGTGTTGCGCGTCGGGTCGAAGGTGTCGCCGTCCACGAGGACTGCGTGCCCGGTGCAGTTCGTCGATGCACGTGAGGACTCCCGCCGCGCTCGACCCCACCGAGCCGGTGCCGAAGAACACGACGTCCAGCGCAGCGGTCCGGTGCTGCGGCATGTCGGGGGCCGGGCGTCGGCGGTAGTCGGCCAGGTTCCAGACCACGCCGTCACCGAGATGAGTAGTGGCGCATCCCGAGGGGACCCAGCGCCACCTTGGCGATCTCCGACGCAACCATGGCGGCCGCGGCCTGGAGACCTAGGCCGAACCGGCCGCCGCGGATGGCCCGGGGGCTCGGGCCGATGTCCGCCGTCCAGTCGTCCCCACCCATCCACAGCTGGGCGCCACCGACGACGGCGCCAACGCCGACGATGAAGTCCCGGTCGGGCCCCCGGCTCGGAGTCGGCCGCGCCGCAGCGAGCACGCCCACGAGTTCGCCGAGCCTGGTCGCACCCCAGGGATTGGCGCCGAGGGTGGCGTCGCCTTCGAGGACGGTGTGGGGGAAGAGCCGGAGCAGCATCGAGTAGAGCGCCGCCACAGCCGTCGCAGCACGGGCGTCGACATCAACTCCAACCCGGATCACTGGGCGGAGACCGTCGAGGGCTTCGAGAACAGCGTCGCCGGCGCCGATGACGACGCCGAGCCCGAAGGAAAGGCGCGGGTCGCTCACCGTGCCACCACCAAGTCGTTGCGGTCCGGGCCGGCGGGGACCTCGAGCCACCGCCGGTCGCGGCGAACTAGCACGGCGCAGGCGTCGAGACCGCGTCGAAGGCCGAGCCCGAAGAAGGGGACGACGATGGACAGTGCGCCGGGGTAGGTGATGGCCGGGTTGGCGTCGTCGGTCGGGCTGTGGAAGGCCAGGGCGGGGTGGCTGTGGATGCGCGCCACGTAGCGGTCGTCGGGGCCGAGGGCGAGTGCGAGCTCGCTCTTGCCCTGCCGGGTCACCTCGACCGAGCAATAGGGAACGGGGTTGGCGTGCTGCTCGGGGATGACGAGCTTGGTGGCGACGCCGTCGGTGCCGGCGATCATGGCGGTGCCTTCGCACCCGAGCGCGCCGCGGTCCTCGAAGAACGTACGGGCCTCGACGAGGATGGACGATGGGGATGGTGAGCATCACTTGCCTGCCTTGGTGACGATGTGGTCCAGAAGATGGGGGAAGCGCAGCGTGCGCCGATGGGCGTCCCAGCGGTCGGCCGTGTGCCCGGGAAGCTGTGATACTCGTAGGTCCCCTGCGACGCACGCCATGGCGCGCTCGAGCGAGGGATGGATGGAGTGGAACAGCTGGCCTGGCCACTTCGCTGTCTCGGCGATCTCGCCGCTCTCGGTGACGACGGCGAAGCTCATGGGTTCCGCGTCGTAGTCCGCCGCAGCGAAGCGCAGGTATACCGTTCCCACGCTGGTCTCCTCCAGCGTGCAGATGATGTCGGTGCCGACGATGTCGAGCCCGGCGATGCGGTCGCCCAGGCGAACCCGGGCGACCGACACCTCCTCTTCCAGCATCTCGACCAGTAGGGCCGGATGCAGGCTCACCCGTCGACCTGGGGCTGCTCGGGGATGAGCCGCAGCTCGTCACCGTTGTGCAGGTCGTAGTCGCTGAGCCGTGCCGTGTCGGCGATCGGGGTGGCAACCCCGTCACGGACGAGCTCGAGGGCGTAGTCCCCGGGCTCGATCTCGTGCTTGCCCACGAAGTAGGCGATCGCCGTGGCGGCGGCCTGCGCCCCAAGCTCGTCGAACCCGAAGCTGAAGGGGTGCGGGGTCCCGGCGGGGCTCCGTACGATTACCTCAACGGCGTGCTCGTGGTGGTGCATCTCTGACGGGGTCACGTTCGACACGTGGCCCTCCTTCCTGGGCCGCGGCTAGACGGAAAGCGGTCCCATAGAGATGTGACGCAGCTGGGGCCTGACCGAACTAAGAATTTCTCGTAGGGCCGACCAGCGACTTCGAACTCGTGATCACCCTCGTAGCGGGTAGCCCGGCCCCCACGAACCAAAGCCACCCAGAGCGCCAACTGTCAGCTCGGGCAAACCAAAGAATGTTGGAACGCCTGGCGGTGTTGGTCGCTAGGAAACCAAGCGGTTGAGCATCACACGCAAAATGTGAGGGTCAACGGCCGCTCGCCGAAAAATCGCAGAAAAATGTGGTGCGGATGTGGTACACCGGGATCAGACGACCGACAGACACAGCCCGATTTCAACCGCTACAACCGCCGATGACCTGCGACTTCGGCGAGAGCGGACGACGGGACTCGAACCCGCGACCCTCACCTTGGCAAGGTGATGCTCTACCAACTGAGCCACGTCCGCGTAGAGCGAGCATCCTAGCAGTCGGCCGCAGCCGGACCCCGGTCGGCGTCGTCATCCACCGCCATTCGACCCCAAGCCCGGGCGCGTCTTCGGGTCTGGCCAGAGCTGTACGGTGCTCATGAGTGCGTCCTCAAGCCGGCAACTCCGCATGCCACCAGGGCACCGGCCGGGCCAGGCGGTTGGTGGCAGCGACCAGCGCCCGGAGCGAGTCGGCCATCCCCTGAGCGATGGCGGCGATATCCGGGACGAGGTCCCAACAGCCCTGTACCCCGACGTACATGGTGTCCATGTAGGAGAAGACCGTGATGTTCACCCCGGCACCCTCGATGATCGGCCCGAGCGGGTACATCGACACCAGACGGGCTCCGGCCAGATAGAGGGGGAAATCCGGGCCGGGCACATTGGAGACGATGAGGTTGAACACCGGAGGCACGCGGTCGAACAGACGCAGATTGGCCGCCAGCCTGGTGATGCGCGAAGCCACGGCGGGGAGCGCGGCCTGGGCCCAGCCGGCGAACACGTCCGATCCGAGAAAACGGCTCTGCTCCTTGGCCGATCGGACGTCCTCTTGGATGTGCCGGAGGCGATCCGCTTCGTCCGCCACCCCCGTGGCAAGGGAGACGAGCATGGCCGACAGGCGATTCCCCAGCGCGTCCCGCTCCGTTTCGGACCGGACCGAGACCGGCACCAGCGCGACCAGAGAGCTCCCCGGGTCCTCTCCCCGGCCGTCGAAGAACCGGCGCATGGCGCCGGCGGCCACGGTGAGCACCACGTCGTTGGCCGTCCCCCCGAGGATCTCCCGGATGCGCCGCACATCGCTCATCGGCAATTCGGCCCAGGCCACCCGCCGGTGGGACGAGATGGCCCGGTTGATCGAAGTGGCGGGCGCCTCGAACGGCGAAGGGGGTACGTCGCGGGCCGTCTCGCGATTGTGCCGGCTGAGACCTCGGGCTACCTGCACCGTCCGCGACGCCGTGCGCACCAGTGCGTCAGCCTGGGCGGGCAACGACGCCAACACCCCGCGCCACCTTGCCATCTCGCCCGGCAGGGGATCGGCGGCCCACCCCGGGTCGAAGCCGGTCTCCCCCGCCTCCGCCCGTCCCGGTTCGTCCGGTGGCCGGGTCCCCCGGTGGGTCCGAACGGCCCGGCGGGACCCCATCGCCCCGCCGAACAGCCGGCGAGGCGCCGGCTCGGGCGAGAGGTCGAAGAACGCGGCGAGGATCTCCGCTCCGGACACCCCGTCGATGATCGAGTGGTGCACCTTGGGCACCAGGGCCAGGCGTCCCTGGGCCAGCCCGTCGACCACGTGGAACTCCCACAAGGGTCGCCGACGGTCGAGGGGGCGGGAGGCGATGTCGGCCACGAGCTCGGCCAGCTCGGCGAGGCCGCCGGGCGCGGGCAGGCCCACCCGGCGCACGTGGTAGTCGATGTCGAAGTCGGGATCGTCGACGATCGAAGGGTGTTGCAGCCCGAATGGCACCTCCACGATCCGCTTCCGGAAGGGCGGAACCAGGTGCAGACGGTCGGCCACCATGTCGCGGACCCGCCAGAAGTCGACTCCTCCTTCGACCTCGGACGGGTCGAAGATCAGGGCACCGAGGATGTGGAGGTGGATGGTCGGGGACTCGAACGACAGGAAGGCTCCGTCCAGTCCGCTCAGCCGTTCCACCTCCTAGCGACCAGTGGACCCGAAGCCGCCGAGGCCACGTTCGCTGGCCGGCAGTCGCTCGACCTCGACGAAGTCCGCCCGCTCCACCTTCTGGATCACCAGCTGGGCGATGCGATCGCCCCGCCGGACCTCATAGGGCAGCTCTGGATCGGTGTTGACCAACAGGACGGCCAGCTCGTCGCGATAGCCAGAGTCGATGAGCCCGGGTGTGTTGAGGCAGGTGACCCCGTGGCGCAGGGCCAATCCACTCCTGGGTTGCACGAAGCCGGCATACCCCTCGGGGAGGGCCAGCGACACACCGGTGGGGACCATGGCCCGACCGCCCCGGGGGGCGAGCATGGCATCGGTGCGGGCCACCAGGTCGGCCCCGGCATCACCGCTTCGGGCATACCCGGGCAGGGGCAGCCCGGGGTCGACCCTGACCACCGGGACCGGGGTGGGCGCCCCCGGGGCGCGGGACGCCGCCCCGTCCGTCACCGTGTCGATGCTGTCGTGTGGTCCCGGGGCCACCGGACTCCTCCGCTTCTCCCCGGCGTGACGCTACCGTCCGGCCGCGCCGACTGCAGACATCCTGGTCGGCACGGCCGCACCGGATGGGCCGCGACGCGTCCGACGACCAGCCGGTCCCGTCCGGGCCCACCGACCAGGGGCCGTCCGGGCCATTTTGGGGACGATGGTGACGATCCCACGGGGACTCGGTCTTGACAGCCCTCGGCCACCCGGTAGCGTCACCGTTCGTGCTGGTGTGGATGGACCTCGAGATGACCGGGCTCGACCCCGCCCGCCATGTCATCGTCGAGGTGGCCACGCTGATCACCGATGACGACCTGGCCATCGTGGCCGAGGGCCCCGACCTGGTGGTCGCCGCCGCTCCCGAGCGCCTGGCCGAGATGGACGAGTTCGTGAAGGCCATGCACACCAAGAGCGGCCTGCTGACCGCCATCGAGGCCTCCACCACCTCGCTGGAGGACGCCGGCACGGCAACCCTGGACTTCATCCGCGGTCACGTCGACAAGGCTCGCACCGTCCCGCTCGCCGGCAACTCGATCGGCACGGACCGGCGCTTCCTCGCCGCTCAACTGCCCCGCATCGAGGAGTACCTCCACTACCGGTCGGTGGACGTGTCCACCGTGAAGGAGCTGGCCCGACGCTGGTACCCCGAGGCCATGGCCGGCGCCCCCACCAAGGCCGGCGGCCACCGGGCCATGGACGACATCCGAGAGAGCGTGGCGGAGCTGGCTTATTACCGCAGCACCGTCTTCCGCCAGCGGTCCCCCGCCTAGACGCGGCCTCGAGCACCCGAGCCAGTACCGAGCACCAGTACCGAGCACCAGTACCGAGAGGAGCACCCATGGCCGGCCCGGCCGACCACCAACCCGACCGTTCGGACCCACCCACCACCATTCCCACCCTGGCCCAGGCCACCGCCAGCTTGACCGCGCCCGGCCAGGCGTTCGAGATGGAGGAGCTGGACATCCGGGGCATCCTCACGCGGACCTGGAAGAGCGCCCCGACCACCCTTCGCACCGTTCTCGAGCTGTCCGCCCACCACGGGGACAAGGATTTCCTCGTCTACGAGGACGAGCGAATCACGTTTGCCGAGCATTTCCGGACCGTGGCCGGTCTGGCCCACACCCTCGTCGATCAGTTCGGCATCGCCAAGGGGGACAGGGTGGCCATCGCCATGCGGAACCTGCCCGAGTGGGTGACGGCCTTTTGGGCCTCGATCGCCGCCGGCGCGGTCGTGGTGCCGCTCAATGCCTGGTGGACGGGGCCGGAGCTGGCCTACGGGCTGAGCGACTCGGGCACATCCGTCGCCTTCGTCGATGAGGAGCGCCGGGACCGCATCCTGCCCCACCTCGAGGAGATAGACGACCTGCGGGCCATGATCGTCTGCTGTGAGGAGCCCGAGGCCGGCGGGGGCCGGCGCCAGTCCCAGGGTGCGATCGTCCCACGTTCGACAGGCGATCCGCTGCCGGTGATCCCCTTCGGCGACGTCGCCGACGGCCGGTCGGGGCAGACCATCCTCCCCGAGGTGGCCATCGATCCCGATGATGACGCCACCATCTTCTACACCTCGGGGACCACCGGACGGCCGAAGGGGGCGGTGGGCTCCCACCGCAACAGCGTCTCCAACCTGATGAACCTGTTCTTCGTGTCGACCGTCGGTACCCTGCGGCGGAGCGGGGCCATCGCCGAGGTGGCCAGCAGCACCCAGAACGCCAACCTGCTGTCGGTCCCGCTGTTCCACGCCACCGGGTGCCACGCCGTGCTGGTGTCCAACACGGCCGCCGGCGGCAAGCTGGTGATGATGCACCATTTCGATCCCGAACGGGCCCTCGAGCTCATCGAGCGCGAACGCATCACCATCTTCGGTGGGGTCCCCGCCATGGTCATGCAGGTGATCGACTCCCCGAACTTCTCCAAGCGGGACACCTCATCGGTGCGCTCGATCTCCTACGGCGGGGCACCGTGCCCACCCGACCTGGTCCGGCGCATCAAGGAGCACTTCCCCGCCGGGGCTCCCGGCAACGGCTACGGTCTGACCGAGACGTCGGCCATGACCACCATGAACGCCGGCGACGACTACGTGCGCAAGCCGGACAGCGTGGGTCCACCGGCCCCGGTCTGCGACGTGGCGGTCGTCCCCGAAGACTACGACGGGGACGAGCCTCCGCCGGACCAGACCCCCGACCCCGACCGCACCGGTGAGCTGTGGATCAAGGGCCCCAACGTCGTCCGGGGCTACTGGAACCGTCCCACCGAGACGGCGGCTACCTTCACCCGAGGCTGGCTGCACACCGGTGACGTGGCCCGCATCGACGAGGAAGGGTTCGTCCACATCGTCGACCGGGCCAAGGACGTCATCATCCGCGGTGGCGAGAACGTCTACTGCGTGGAGGTCGAGGGCGCCCTCTACGAACATCCGGCCGTGGCCGACTGCGCCGTCATCGGGATACCCCATCCGGTCCTGAGCGAGGAGGTCGGAGCCGTCGTCGTGCTGCGCCCCGGACACGAGGTGGCCGGCGACGAACTCGCCCGCTTCGTCGGTGAGCGACTGGCCGCGTTCAACGTGCCCTCCCGCTTCTGGTTCCGGACCGAGCCCCTCCCCCGCAACCCGGCCGGCAAGGTGCTCAAACGTCAGCTGCGGACCGAGCTCCTCGGTACCGTCCCGACCGGTTGAGGCCACCCCCTGCCCGGCGACGAGAAGGGCCGGCATCCCCCGGGGCCCGGTTGGGGGCTCACCCCTGCGACGACAGTCGGCTCCGGGCGTCGATCACGTCGCGGCCCATCTGCTCGATGAGCGCCTCCACCGAGTCGAAGGCCTCCTCGTCACGCAGGTGGGCCACGAACGACAGGCGGGCCTCCTCGCCGTAGAGGTCGCCGGTGAAGTCCGGCAGGAAGGCCTCCACCAGGAGTTCCCCCTCGTCCCCGTAGAAGGTCGGCCGGCGACCGACCGAAACGGCCGCCTGCCAGAGGGAGCCGTCCGGCCGCTCGTACCACCCGGCGTAGATGCCGGCCGCCGGCAGGCAGATGCCGTCGGGCACGGCGATATTGGCCGTCGGGAAGCCCAGCTCGGCCGCGCCGCGGTGATCGCCGTGCACCACCGCCCCCCGGACCTGGTGGGGCCGGCCGAGAAGCTCGGCGGCCGCCTCGACCTCGCCCGCCGCCACCAGGTTGCGGATCCTGGTCGACGAGATGGCCTCGCCCGCCCCGTCGGTGCCTCCGGCATCGGCCTGCAACGAGACCCCGTCCACCTCGAACCCCGCGGCCGAGCCCATCTCCTCGAGCAGGGCCACGTTGCCCTTTCGCCCGTGGCCGAAGTGGAAGTCCTCGCCCACCACCACCAGTCGGGCGTCGAGGCCGCGGACCAGCACCTCGGCCACGAAGTCCTCGGCCGTCTCGTTGGCCCGCTCGTGATCGAAGGGGACGACCACCGTCCGGTCCACCCTCGCCGCCTCGAGGAGCTCGAGCTTCTGAGCCAGGTCGCAGAGCTGGCTCGGGGCCGACTCGGGCCGGACCACCGTGGCCGGGTGCCGGTCGAAGGTGACCACCACCGTGGTCAGGCCGTCGGCCTCGGCGCGGGCCCGCAGCTCGCCGAGCAGCGCCCGGTGCCCGAGGTGGACGCCGTCGTAAGCCCCGATGGTCACCGCACTGCCCCCGGACGGCGGCCGGCACGCGGCGAGGTCGGTCACGATGTCCATACGGCAGGAAGGTTACCGCCAGGTCAGTGCCACCCGATGCTGGGCGGCCGGGTGGCGGTCACCGGCGCCCGCCCGGCCCCGGTCAGCCGGCCGCCTCGAGCACCACGGCCGGGCGGATCCGGTCGGTCTCGGTCGCCTCATAGACGGCGAGGAGCCGGTCGTCCTCGTCGAGCAGCCCCCACGGCCCGTCCCCGGTCACCCCGAGCGGGACGCGGTCGAGAGCCAGGCCCCGGGCCACGTGGCGCTGCACCTCGCTCCCCACCACCACCTGGTCGAGGTCGCGCAACGCCTCGGCCGGGGTGAGCACCACCGGGGTGTCGAGCTCGTCGACCAGGTGGGCCTCCTCGGCCCGGAAGGAGCCGACCCGGGTACGGCGGAGGTTCCGAAGGTGTGCCCCGCCGCCCAGACCCGCCCCGAGGTCGGCCGCCAGCACCCGGACATAGGTGCCCGACGAGCACTCCACCTCGATGCGGAACACTCCGGGGGTGAGGCCGGGGGACACCTCGAAGCGGTACACCTCGATCGGCCGGGGCTCCCGCTCGACCTCCAGGCCCTCCCGGGCGAGGGAATGGAGCCGACGGCCACCCACCTTGACGGCGGACACCATGGGTGGGACCTGGTCGATCGGTCCGGTCAGGGTACGGGCCACCCTGCGCACGTCGGCCAGGCTCACCCTCCGCATGTCCCATGTCCCGGTCACCTCGCCGGCGGCGTCGAGCGTGGACGTCGCCGTGCCCAGCACCACCTCGGCCTCATAGGTCTTCGGCAGGGCGGTGAGGAAGCGCATGAGCCGGGTGGCCCGGCCCAGCCCGACCAACAGGACGCCGGTGGCGTCGGGGTCGAGCGTGCCGGCATGCCCGACCCGGCGCTGGCCGAAGATGCGGCGGCAGCGGGCCACGACGTCATGGGAGGTCCAGCCGGCCTCCTTGTCCACCACGGCGACACCGGTGACCTGGCCGGCGGCGGCGGGGGGGCTCACGGGTCGGGTACCGGCCGGTCGCCGCGGCCGCTGTCGGGGTCGGGATCGGTGCCGGGGCCGGTGTCGGTGTCGGGATGGCGCTGGCGGATCCGGCGCAGGGCTTCGTCCACCCGTCCCCCGGCCACGACGGCCGGGTCCACGGCGAACTCCAGCAGTGGGGTCCGCTTCATGCGCACCTGGCGCCCCACCTGCCGCTGGAGGTGGGGCCGGCGCTCGGCCAGCGCCTCGGCGGCGTCCTCGGTGAGCGAGCTCAGGTAGACCCGGGCGTGTCGGAGGTCGGGGACCGTCTCGACGGCGGTCACGGTCACCATGCGCAGCCGCTCGTCGGCGTCGGCCAGGCGCTCGAGCTCCTCGGCCACTATCTGGCGGAGCACCTGGTTGACCCGGAGCGCTCGGGGATAGGGGGCTGCTCCCCGGTTGTCCTGGCGACGATTGGACACTGCTCCTCCGCTCCCGCCGCGACACCGTGCCGACCGGACCGCCCCGGTCGGCACCGACCTAGGTCCGGGGGATCTCCCGCTCTTCGAACGTCTCGATGATGTCGCCTTCCTTCAGGTCCTGGTAGTCCGAGAGGCCGATGCCGCACTCGAACCCGGCCTGCACCTCCCGGGCATCGTCCTTGAACCGTCGGAGCGAGGTGATGCTTCCCTTCCAGATGACCACGCCGTCGCGGAGGAACCGGACCTTCGAGCCCCGGGTGATCACCCCCTCACGCACGTAGCAGCCGGCGATGGCCCCGATACGGGGGACCCGGAACACCTGACGCACCTCGGCCTCGCCGGTGACGACTTCCTCGAACACCGGGGACAGGAGGCCGAGCATGGCCGCCTCGAGGTCCTCGAGAAGCTTGTAGATGATCTCGTAGGTGCGGATCTCGACGTTGGCCTTGACCGCCATCTCGCGGCTCCGCCGATCCGGTCGGACGTTGAACCCGATGATGGTGGCCGTCGACGCCTGGGCCAACTGCACGTCGTACTCGGTGATGCCGCCCACCCCCCGGTGGACGAAGCTGAGCTTCACGTCGTCGCGCTCGAGCTTGCGGAGGCTCTCGGTGACCGCCTCGAGCGATCCACGCACGTCGGCCTTCAGGATGAGGTTGAGGGTGGCCGTCTCCCCGCGCTGGATCTGCTCGAAGAGGTCCTCGAGCTTGGCCCCGCCCAGGGCGGAGGTGGCGGCCGGGACGTGACCGGCCACCCGGTACCGGTGGGCCCGGGCCTCACCGATGGTCCTTGCCTGGGCCAGCTCCGGTGTCACCCGCAGCTCGTCCCCCGCATCGGGCGGCTCGGAGAAGCCGAGCACCTGGACCGGGGTCGAGGGGGGCGCCTCTTTGATCTGGTCGCCGTGCTCGTCCACCAGGGCCTTGACCTTGCCCCAGGCCGCGCCGGCCACGATGGGGTCGCCCACCCGCAGCGTGCCGCGCTCCACGATGACCGAGGCCACCGGGCCACGTCCGATCTCGAGCTCGGCCTCGAGGACCACACCCCGGGCCCGGCCCTCCGGGGTGGCGACCAGCTCCTCGAGCTCGGCCACCAGCACGATCTGCTCGAGAAGGTCGTCGATGCCCAGGTTCTGCAACGCCGAGATCTCGACGGTGATGGTGTCCCCGCCCCACGACTCGGGCACCAGGCCGTGCTCGGAGAGCTGCTGGAGCACCCGGTTCGGGTCGGCTTCCTCCCGGTCGATCTTGTTGACCGCCACCACGATGGGCACGTCGGCCGCCTTGGCGTGATCGATGGCCTCGATGGTCTGGGGCATGACCCCGTCGTCCGCCGCCACCACCAGCACCACGACATCGGTCACCTCGGCCCCCCGCGCCCGCATGGCGGTGAACGCCTCGTGGCCCGGCGTGTCGATGAAGGTGATCGGGTGGCCGTTCCACTCCACCTGGTATGCGCCGATGTGCTGGGTGATCCCACCGGCCTCGCCCGAGGCGACATTGGCGGACCGGATGCGGTCGAGCAGCAATGTCTTGCCATGGTCGACATGGCCCATCACCGTCACCACCGGCGGCCTCGGCCGGAGGTCCTCTTCGACCTCCTCCTCGTCGTCCTCGTCGAAGAACTTGGCCAGCAGCTCGGCCTCCCGCTCCTCGCCCGGGTCGACCAGGCGCACATCGGCACCCAGTTCGGCGGCGAAGAGGAGGATCATGTCGTCGGTCAGCGACTGGGTGGCCGTGACCATCTCCCCCTGCAGGAGCAGGAAACGGATCACGTCACCGGCCGACCGGTTGAGCTTCGGCCCGAGGTCGCGGGCGGTCGAGCCCCGCTCCACGATGACCTCGGCGTCGGGTACGGGGGCGGTCGAGGGCGCGTAGGCGGTGAGCTGGGTCGGCTCCAGCTCCTCGAGATTGCGGCGCCGCCGCCTCGGCCGGCGCTGGTTGGGTCGGCCCCGGCCGACACCCGGTCCGCCGCGACCTCCCGGGCCGCCACCCGGCCCGCCGCCGGGACGGCCGCCGCCGTACCCGCCGCCGCCGCCGGGACGTCCGCTGTAGCCGCCTCCGCCCCCGGGAGCTCCGGGCCGGGTCCCCGTCCCCGGTCGTCCACTGCTGGACCCCGGGCCGCCCGAGCGGCCGGCGTACCCTCCGGGGCCACCGGGTCGAGACCCGCCGGGGGTCGGCCGACGGCCGCCCGCCCCGGGCGGGGGCGGGATGGGCTTGCCCGTGACCGACCTCGGCGGCCCACCGGGCGGCGGAGGAATCGGACGTCCCGAGGCACTCGTCGGTGGGCGGGCCGGAGCGGACGAAGGGGCGGGGGGGTTCCCCATGGTCGGGTTGGTCGCCGGAGGCCGGGCCGGGGCCGACGACGGGGTGGGGACGGCCGGCCGGGCCGGGGCGGCCGGCGGGGCAGCCGGGGTCGGCGGAGCAGCCGGGGTCGGCGAAACAGCCGGGGTCGGCGGAGCGACCGGGGTCGGCGGAGCGACCGGGGTCGGCGGAGCGGCCGGGGCCGAGGCGGCCGGGGTCAGGGGCGTCGAGGCGGGCGGCGGTCCCGGTGTGCGGGGCGGTGTGCCTCCCGAGGACGGGCCGGCGGGGCTCGGCGTCCGGAGCGGGGCCGCGGCCGCAGGCTGCTCCGAGGCCGGGCGGCTGGTGATCAGGCGGCTTCCCGTCCGCTTGGCCGGCGGTGCGGACGACGGGCGGATCTGCCCCGCATCGGCACCGTCGCCGTCGGCCGGGGCGGGACCCGGCGCCGTCGTCGGAGCGAGATCCGGGCTGGTGGCCTCGACCGAAGCGGGTGCGGCGGCGACCTTCTTGGCTGCCTTCTTCGTCGCTGCGGGCTTCTGGACGGCCGGCTCCTCGGGCTGCACGGGCCGCCGGAGCCCCTCCCGATCTGCCTTCCGGCGGGCGCGGTCGGCCTGCGCGTCCTCGATGGACGACGAGTGGCTCTTCACGCCCATCCCGAGGGACAGGCAGAGGTCGAGCGCCTCCTTGTTGGTCAGCCCCAGCTCGTGTGCGAGCTCGTAGACCCGGATCTTCTTCGGCAATGCCTGTGACAGCCCTTCATTCACGTCGTAGTGCCGGTGCGCACATACGACCCTCTATCCTCGCACATCACGGAGCCGAGCCCTCAGAGCCCCGTTCGAGCCCGCCCCCGGGCGACACCCCGGCCACCAGGCGGTCCCGATCGACCTGCAGATCGCCCGGACGGGTCCGGAACGCCCGGTCGAAGGCCTTCTTCCGCACGGCCCGGTCCACGCACCCGGGCGAACCCCGGCACAACCACGCCCCCCGACCGGGGAGGTGGCGGTCGACCACCAACGAACCGCCGGCGTCGCGGGCCACCCGGACCAGCTCGTCGATCGGACGCGTCCGCCGGCACCCGACGCACGTCCGTACCGAGCCTATGCCGGGCTCCCCTCCCCCGAATCGCTGGTGGCGGGCTCGGTGGTGGCCTCGGCCGGCGCCGGGGTCGCTGCCTCCTGCGGGACCTCGACCGGGTCTCCCGGCTCCGATCCGGACCGGTCCGGCTCGTGGGTCGAACCGGCTGTGGCCTCGGCCCCGTCGACCCCCTGCGACCACTCGGCGGCGGACACGGCGGTGCCGCCCTCCGCCGGCTGCCACACCATCTCGCCGGCCTCGTTCTGGATCCACTCGCCCTCGGCCCATTCCTCGCCGGCGTACCCGGACTCCTCCTCGGCCAGCTGGGTCTCGCTCTTGATGTCGATGCGCCAACCGGTCAATCGGGCGGCCAGGCGGGCGTTCTGGCCCTCCTTGCCGATGGCCAACGAGAGCTGGTAGTCGCTCACGATGACCGTGGCCGTGCCGGTCTCGTCGTCCAGCCGCACCTCCCGCACTCGGGCGGGGGCCAGTGCCGACTGGATGAGCTCCACCGGATCGTCCGAGTAGGGGACCACGTCGACCCGTTCCCCACGGAGCTCGTTGGTCACCATTCGGACCCGGGAGCCCCGGGCACCGACGCAGGCGCCGACCGGGTCGACATTGGGATCGTTCGACCACACGGCGATCTTGGTGCGGTGGCCCGGCTCGCGGGCCGCCGCCTTGATCTCGACAGCGCCGGAGGAGATCTCGGGCACCTCGAGCTCGAAGAGCCGCTTGATCAGGCCGGGATGGCTGCGACTGACGACGATCTGGGGCCCCTTGGTCGTCTTGCGCACCTCGACGATGTAGGCCTTGAGCCGGGCCCCGTGCTCGTAGCGCTCGTAGGAGACCTGCTCGGCCTGGGGCAGGAGCGCCTCGACCTTGCCCAGGTCGAGCAGGGTGTAGCGGTTGTCGGTCTGCTGCACGATGCCGGTGACGATGTCACCCTCGCGACCGGCGTACTCCTCGTACTTGAGGTCCCGCTCCACCTCGCGGATGCGTTGCAGGATGACCTGCTTGGCCGTCTGGGCGGCGATCCGGCCGAAGTCGTCCGGCGTGTCGTCCCACTCGCGGATGACATTGCCCTCTTCGTCGAGCTCCTGGCCGTAGACGCGGATCTCACCGGACTCCGGATCGATGGTGACGACTGCCTCCTCGGCCGCGTCCGGCCGGCGCTTGTAGGCGGCCACCAGGGCGTTGGCCAGCGCGTCGAGCAGGGTCTCGACCGAGATGCCCTTGTCCCGGGCGATCTGGCCGAGGGCGTCGAGGAACTCGAAGTTGGGCTTGCTCATCGGGATGCGACCTGCTTCCTCTTCTTCGTCCCGGCCGGCGGTGCCCCCTTCGGTTCGGCGGCATGGCGGGGCCTCCCGGGGCGCGGCGCCGGTCCCCACTCGAACACGGTGCGCGCCCGGTCGACCTCGCCGTACGCCAGCCGTACCGGTCGGTCCGCGCCTTCCACCTCCAGCTCGAACCCGTCGTCGTCGGCCGACAGCAACCGGCCACGCCGGCGGCGGTCGCCCGCCACCTGCGGCCGGGTCTTGACGGTCACCACCTCGCCCACCGCCCGCGAGAAGTGGGCTGGCGTGCGCAGCGTGCGCTCGACGCCGGGGCTCGAGACCTCGAGGGCGTACCTACCGGGGATGGGGTCGAGCTCGTCCAGGACAGACGAGGCGGCCCGGTTGGCCTCCGTCAACGCGTCGAGATCCACCCCGCCGGCTCGGTCCACGGTGACGAGGAGTACACCCGCCCGCAGCTCCACGTCGATCAGCTCGAGGCCGGCAGCGCTCATCACCGGCTGGAGCGTGGCATACAATTCCTCCATCTGCGCTGCCTCCTCCCTGGTGCCGGCGCTGCCGTGTCGTCGTCCTCATATCCTGCTCTGCACCTTCTTCGGAAGCGTTTCTGACAAAACAAAAGCGTGGGCTGTCCGCCCACGCTCCAGCAGCGCCACCTCACTCCAACCGAACGGCAGGTGCGCAAGTATAGCAGCGCCCGATCTGGGCTGTAAACGCCGCGACGTGCGCATTCGTCCCCTCCTCACCCCCTGGCGACCTCGTCCACCGCCGACGCCAGGGGCAGCTCCCGCTCCTCACCCGACACCCGGGACCGCCACTCGACGGCCCCCCGGGCCAGGCCCTTGGCCCCGACCACCAACCGGGCCGGCACCCCGATCAGGTCGGCGTCGGCGAACTTGACCCCGGGGGACGCATCACGGTCGTCGTAGAGGACCTCCACCCCGGCCGCCACCAGGCCCCCGTAGAGCTGCTCGGCCGCCGCGGCCACCTCGGGAGCGCGCCCGGCCCCCAGGGCGACCAGGTGCACCTGGAAAGGGGCGACCTCCGCCGGCCAGGCCAGCCCGCGCTCGTCGTGGTGCTCCTCGGCGACGACGCCGAGGAGCCGGCTCACGCCCATCCCGTAGCACCCCATGGAGAAGGGCACCTCCCCACCCCCCTCGGTCACGAAGGTGCCACCTGGCATGACCTGCGAGTACTTGTACCCGAGCTGGAACGTGTGGGCGGCCTCGACGGAGCGGACCAGCTCGACCGCCCCGCCGCAGCGGGGGCAGGCATCCCCGCTCCGCACCTGGGCGTAGGACCCCCACTCGTCCACCGAGAAGTCCCGGTCGAGGCGCGCCCCGGTCACATGGTGATCGGGACGGTTGGCCCCGGTGATCCACGGCCTCGGGGACCTGATCTCGAGGTCGCCGACGACCCTGAACCCGTGCTCCTGTTGGCCGGCCGGACCCACGTAGCCCTTCACCAGGCTCGGGTGGGTGGCGAAATCGTCACCCTCGAACAGGCGCCAACCGCTCGGCAGCCGCGCCTCCCGGTCCCCGGGCACGAGCAGGAGGGAGGGCCGGCCCTGCTCGTCGATCACGGCCATGCTCTTGAGGAAGTCGGCGGCCGTGACGCCCCGGTCGGCGAAGAACTCCACCACGTCGGTGATCCCCGGCCGGTCCGGGGTGTGGTGCTCGACCAGAGCATCCGATTCCTCGCTCGGGGCGGCGTCGGGGGTCGGGTCGCCGACCCTCCGGGTGGCCGCCTCGATGTTGGCGGCGTACCCGCAGGAGGAGCACCGCACGAACCAGTCCTCCCCCACCGCCGAGGGCACCATGAACTCGTGGTTGACGTCACCGCCGATGGCCCCCGACTCCGCCTCGACCGGGACGGCATCGAGTCCGATCCGCCCGAAGATCCTGAGGTAGGCGTCGAAGACGGCGCGGTACGAGTCCTGCATGGCCTCCTTGTCCACGTCGAAGGAGTAGGCGTCGGCCATGATGAGCTCGCGGGTGCGCAGCAGGCCGAATCTGGGCCGGGCCTCGTCCCGGAACTTGACCTGGATCTGATAGACGGTGAGGGGCAGCTGCCGGTAGGAGTCGACCTCGGCCCCGACGGTCACCGTCACCACCTCTTCGTGGGTGGGCCCGAGCACGAAGGTCCCACCCCGAGCATCGACCGTCATCGCCGGCAGGATGTCGCTGCCGAACAGGGCGGCCCGTCCTGACTGCTCCCACAGTTCGATGGGATGCAGGGCCGGGAGGAGCACCTCCTGGCAGCCGGCGGCGTCGAGCTCGTCTCGGACCGCCTGCTCGATACGGCGCAGGACGCGGTGGCCGAGGGGGAGGAAGCTGTAGACGCCCGAGGCCAGGCGACGGATGTACCCGGCCCGGACCAGCAGTTGGTGGCTGGCCACCTCGGCGTCGGTGGGCGCCTCGCGCAACGTACGGACGAGCAGCCGGGACATGCGCATGGTCGGCGATCCTACTGTGGGGCCGGTGGGGCCCCCGGCCCGACCGGGCCGGCTGCCGGCCTACTCGGCGTCGGCGCCGTACTTCTTGCGGATGAGCTCCACCTTGGCCTCCGAGGCGTTGGCATCCTCGCCCTTGGCCTCGATGAGCGCCCGGCGGTCCGACTCGGCCTCGGCCTCGGCCTCGGGGTCCGCCGCCGCCAATCTGGCCTCCACTCCCTCGGCCACCAGCCGCTCGGCCTCGGCCACCAAGGCCTCGACCATCCCATCCTCGGGGACCTTGCGGATGATCTTCCCCTTGATGAACAGGTGGCCGCACTTGCGCCCGGCCGCGATCCCGAGGTCCGCCTCGCGGGCCTCGCCGGGTCCGTTGACCACGCACCCCATGACCGCCACCTGGATGGGGAGGTTGCGCTCCTCGAGGGCCCGCTGGGCCGCGCTGGCCACGGCGATCACGTCGACCTCGGCCCGCCCACAGCTCGGACAGGCAATGAGGTCGAGGCCCTTGCGCTCACGGAGGCCGAGTGCCTCGAGCAACTGCCGTCCGGCCCGCGCCTCCTCGACCGGGTCGGCCGTGAGCGAGTAGCGGATGGTGTCCCCGATCCCTTCGGCCAGCAAGGTGGCGATGCCCGCCGTCCCCTTGAGCAGCCCGGCCGGGGGCGGACCGGCCTCGGTCACCCCGAGGTGCAGGGGATGGTCGAAGGTCTCGGATGCGAGCCGGTAGGACTCGATCATCAGCGGCACCGACGAGGCTTTGACCGAGATCTTGACGTCCTCGAACCCGACCTCGGCGAAGTAGGCCAGCTCGATTCGGGCCGACTCGACGAGGGCCTCGGGCGTGGCCCCGCCGAACCGCTTGTACAGGTCGCGATCGAGCGAGCCCGCGTTGACCCCGATGCGTATCGGCACACCCCGGTCCTTGGCCTCACTGGCCACCTGTTTGATCTCCGCCTCCTTCCGGAGGTTGCCGGGGTTGAGACGCAGCCCCTGCACGCCGGCCTCCAGGGCGGCCAGGGCCATCTCGTGGTGGAAGTGGATGTCGGCGATGATCGGCACCGGCGAGCGGGGGACGATGCGGGCCAGGCCCTCGGCGGCCGCCTCCTCGTTACACGTGCAGCGCACCAGGTCGGCCCCGGCCGCGGCCAGAGCGTAGATCTGGGAGAGGGTCCCGTCGGCGTCGGCCGTCTTGGTGGTGGTCATCGACTGCACGGTGACCGGCGACCCTCCCCCCACGGCCACGTCGCCGACGTGGATCTGGCGGGTGGTCCGTCGCTCGGTGGTGGTCCAGGACGTCCTCGCCATGCCGCCATGCTACCGGCGGCCCATGTCCGTCCTACGGCCGGCCTCGGCCGGTCCCGGCCGGTCCCGGGCTCAGCCGAACGGATTGGCCATCGGGTGGAGGATGTCGGTGAGGAACGCCGGCACCACGAGGACGGCCAGGAACATGAGGAACAGCCAGGTGAAGGGCATGAGCTTGGCCACGTCGGCGTGGTACATGGCTCGGCGACGGCCGGTCCGGATCTTCTCGTACACGGCAATGGCCACATGTCCGCCGTCGAGGGGCAGCATGGGAAAGAGATTGAAGATCCCGAAGAAGATGTTGATGACGATGAGGATGTACAAGAAATCGCCGATCCCGGCGTGGGCGGCATCCGTGGCCGTCTGGACGATGCCCACGATGGACTGCGCCCGGGTTCCGTTGGCCGCCGCCTGGTTGGCCGCCTTGGCGCTGGTCACCTGATCGAGCCGCTGGCTGACCCCGCTGGGAGAGAAGAGGTGCCCGATGCCGGCCATCGAGGCCCAGGCGAAGCGGCCCAGCTCCGCACCGGTGGATGTCAGGGCGCTCAGCGCCGACCTCGTCTGCACCGGGGAGCCGAGGCTGACGCCGATGAGGCCGAACGGCGCCGTCCCGGGCGGCGGGGCCGAATCCCGCTCAGGGAGGGCCCGCCCGTTGGCCGGCGTCACCTCCAGCGTCCTCTGGTGACCCTGGCGATCCACCACCACGGCCAGTGGTTGATCGGGATGATCGTGGATGGCGTTGGTCAGGGCGTCGACGTTCCCGCCGATCGGCCGCCCGTCGACCGACACCACCACGTCCCCGGGCAGGATGCCGCCCGTCCCGGCCGGACTGGGCCGGCCGCCGACCTGGTTGAGCCCCTGGATCTGGACCTGGTTCGCGTTGGGCACGCCGACGAAGGCCAACAGCACCCACAGCAGCACGAAGGCCATCAGGAAGTGCATGGCCGACCCGGCCACGGCTACGAGCAGCCGGGAGTGGAACGGCTTCTCGCGATAGAGGCGGTCCTCGTCGGCCGGGTCGACCTCCTCGAGGTTGGTCATGCCCGGGATCTTCACGTACCCGCCCAGCGGCAGCGCCTTGACCCCGTACTCCGTCTCGCCCACCCGGAAGGACCACAGGCGGGGCCCGAAACCGACGAAGTACTCGGTGACCTTCATGCCGCTCCGCTTGGCCGCCAGGAAGTGGCCGAGCTCGTGCAGCATCACGATGACGATGATGGAGGCCACGACGATCAGAAGGTCGGTGTACCCGGTGCCCACGGCGAGGGCGACGATGGCCGCGATGGCGGCGAGCAGCTCGCCGGCCAACCGCCTCGGCGACTTGGGAGTGGGCGGGCGGCCGCGCCGGCCGTGGGTGGCCGCTCCCCCCGACTCGTCGGCCGGGCGCCGGGTGTCGGTGATGCTCACGCCGCCTCCCGCCCGGCCACGACCCCGCCGGCCACCCGGCGGGCACGTGCGTCGGCCTCGAGCACGTCCTCGACGGTGCGCACCGGCTCGTCACCTCCGGCCGTTCCCGGCTCGTAACGGTCCAGCGTGCCCTCGACCACCTCGGCGATGGCCGTCCAGGCGATGCGGCCGTCGAGGAAGGCCTGTACCGCCACCTCGTTGGAGGCGTTGAGCCACGCCGGGGCGAGATCCCCGGCCCGCCCGGCGCGGTAGGCCAGGTCCAGGCAGGGGAACAGGGCGCGGTCGGGCTCCTCGAAGTCCAGGGTGGACAACTCGGCCCAGTCGATCCGCCCGTAGCCGACCTCGAGCCGGCGGGGGTAGGCCAATGCGTACCCGATGGGAAGGCGCATGTCGGGCAGGGAGAGCTGGGCCACGGTGGCCCCGTCGGCAAACTCGACCATCGAGTGGACGATCGACTGGGGATGGATGACGACGTCGATGTGGTCATAGCCGATGCCGAAGAGCTCGTGGGCCTCGATGACCTCGAGCCCCTTATTCATCAGTGTGGAGGAGTCGACGGTGATCTTCGGGCCCATGGACCAGGTGGGGTGGGCCAGGGCGCCGGCCACGTCGACCGCGGCCAGCTCCTCCCGGCCGCGGCCCCGGAACGGGCCGCCCGAGGCGGTGAGCACCAACCGGGCCACATCCGTCCCGGCCCCGGCCCGCAGGCACTGGTGGATGGCGCAGTGCTCGGAGTCGACCGGCAGGATCTCGGCGCCGGGGGTGGCCCGCGCCGGCCGGACGACGGGCCCGCCGGCGATGATCGACTCCTTGTTGGCCAGCGCCAGGCGCCGGCCGGCGTTGAGGGCGGCCAGCGTGACGTGCAGGCCGGCGAAACCGACCACGCCGTTGACGGCCACGTCGGCCAGGGTGGCGATGGAGGCCAGCCCCTCGGTGCCGGCCACCACCTCGACCCCGGGGGGGACCAGGCGGGCCAGCTCGGGGGCCAGGGAGTGGTCGCCGATGGCCACCACGGCCGGCCCATGGCGTCGGGCTTGGGCCGCCAGCCGCTCCACGGAACGGTGGGCGCCGATGGCCACCACGTCGAACAGCTCGGGCGAGCCCTCCACCACCTCGAGAGCCTGGGTGCCGATGGACCCGGTGGACCCGACGAGACTCAACGTCACCGCGCCCGCTCCGGTCATACCCCTAGCCTGCCCGAAGTTCAGGCGATATTGAGGGCACGAACGAGGTAGTAGGTGGCCGGGAGCACGAACAACAGCGCATCGACCCGATCGAGGATGCCCCCGTGGCCTGGGAGGAGCGACCCCATGTCCTTCAGACGGAGGTCCCGTTTGAGCAGGGATTCGCACAGGTCGCCGATGGGCGCGACCACCGCCACCACCACCCCGAGGAGGGCGGCATTGGAGGCGCTCCACGGGTGGATGGACCCGACCACCACGGTCGAGACGAGGATGGAGAAGACGGCGCCGCCGAAGAGCCCCTCCCACGTCTTGTTGGGACTGATGTTGGGGGCCAGCGGCCGGCTGCCGAGCCACCCGCCGATGACCAGCGCGCCGATGTCGTTGGCCACGGTGGCGATGACAGCACCGAGGAGGAAGGCGATTCCGTGCCGGTTCGGGAAGGAGGAGGGGGCGAGCAGGAGGCCGGCGTACGACCCGAGGAGCGAGACCCACCCGACGGTGAGGAGGGTGGCGGCGGTGCCGGCGACGGCTGAACCCCGTTCGATGCCGAACAGGTACCAGATGAGCGTGAAGGCCGTGATCAGGACCAGCACCAGCGGGAGGGCGGCGACACCCTTCGTGTAGGCGCCGACCATCAGTGACACCGTGCCCACCAGGCCAAGGAGTGTGGCCGGGTGGTACCCGGCGCGCCGCAGCACGCCGAAGCACTCGCCGGCGGCGAAGACGACCACCAGCACACTGAGGACCAGTGCGGCCACCGTTCCCACCTTGAAGGCGAGCAGGGCCACCACGGCGGCGGCCAACCCGGTGCCGACCCGTACCCCGATGGAGCTCGTGTCCTCGTGCGGGCCGGGGACGGAGTCCGCCCCGTCCGGCCGGCGAGTCCGGCGGGGGGCGGGTGGCCCCCCGCCGGTCGGCTCCAAGCCTCCGGGGCCGGGGCCCGGGGGCGAGGTGACGCCCGCCGGCGGGCGGCGGCTGAGACGCCGCTTCGTCGCCCCGGCAGCCACACCGACGGCGGCCACGGCGGAACGGGTGCGGCCGTGTCCACCATCCGTGGCGCTGTCGGCGGTGGTGAGTTCGTCCTGTCGATCGGCCGTGCGATCGGCCGCGGCCAGATCGGCCAGGCCGCGCCGGCGTCCGGCGCCCGGCACCTCGGTGACCGAGGCCCCCGGTGGCTCCGCGGCCAGGGGCGGCTCGGTCAGCTCGACCTCCTCCGGCTTCTTGGCCCGCATGCGGGCCGGCCGCAGCCCGTTGCGCCGGGTCCGCCCTGGCCGGGCCGTCCCCGTCGGCCGGCGTTTCTCCGCGTCGAGGGCGTCCTCCGCACCGGCGGGTGCATCGTCGGTCACCGGGCCCGGGCCCGGGCCGCCGAGCGTTCGACCGGCCTCCTCGAGTCCGGACACCGCCCCCACCCCGGCGGCGAGACCCAATCCGGGGGTCGCGGGCCCGGCCGGTGGCTCGGCGGTCCCGTAGTCGTCGGGCGGCACGGCGGTGGGCGGGGGCGCGGGCACGGCAGTGGGCGGGGGTGCGGGCACGGCGGTGGGCGGGGGGCCGGGCGTGGGCGGGGCCGACCCGGGCGCCTCCGTCGTCGGCGTCACCACCTCGGTCTCCTCGGTGATGGGGGCGATGGTCCCGCCGTCGCCGTGGCCCACGGACGGGCCTTGGCCGGGGTCGGCGCTCCAGCTCGGACTCGGAGACCCCGGCCTCGCCGAGTCGAGGTCGAACTCCCACGGCCGGCGCTCGGAGTCGGTGCGGTCCGACTCGTCCAGCGAGCCCAGGGCCGCCTGATCGCTGCCGAACATGGACGGCTCGAACTGGTCCTCGTGGGCCACCCAGTCGGCGTCCTCCTCGCGCCAGCTGGGCCCGGCGACGCCCGGTCCCTCCCCGCCACCGGCATCCCGGGACAGGACGGCCGGCACCTGACCGGTCGGGGGCTCCGTCCAGTGCGGGAGCTCGGTCGCCGAGGCCATGCTGCCGGGCACGGCGGTCTGGCCGGGTGTCACCGGATCGACGCCGGGCCCGCTGCCGAAAGGCTCACCGGGCTCGTCGGTGAGCCGCACCATCGGCTGGTCGACGCCGTAGGCCTCGGGCTCCTCGGTGAGGCTGGTCGCCGGGGCCGGCGTCGTGCGGTCCGACTCGGCCTCGGGCTCGGCCGAGACCACCGGCAGCTCGGAGGTGATCTCGCCGGCCGGTTCTGCGCCCACGATCCGCACCCGCTCGGTTGCCGGCCCTGTCGTCCCGCGACGGGTGGCGGCGAGATCCGAGGGATCGACCTCATCCTCTCGCCCCTCGTGGGCGTCGTCCACGTCGGTCATTTCCTCCCATCAGCCGCGCCCGGGCGGGTCGGCTGTCTGTCAGATCTCGAGGAGCTCCTGCTCCTTGTGGGCGAGCAGCTTGTCGATGGCGGCCACATGGTCGTGGGTGATCCGGTCGAGCTCCTTCTCGGCCCGTTCGAGCTCGTCGTTCGAAAGATCACCGTCCTTCTGCATGGCATCGAGGTCGTGGCGGGCCGACCGGCGGTAGTTCCGGACACTCACCCGCCCGTCCTCAGCCTTCTGCTTGACCACCTTGACCAGCTCCTTTCGTCGCTGCTCGGTGGGAATCGGGAAGGACAGCCGGATCACCGACCCGTCGTTGGAGGGGGTGATCCCGAGGTCGGATCCCTGCAACGCCTTCTCGATGGCCGGTAGGGAACCCTTGTCATAGGGAGACACCACGAGCAACCGCGCCTCGGGCACGCTGAACCCGGCCAGCTGTCGCAATTCGGTCTCCGCCCCGTAGTAGTCGACCTTGAGGTGCTCGACCAGGGCCGGGGTGGCGCGCCCGGTCCGTATCGACCCGAACTCGGATTGGGCGTGGTCGACCGCCTTGCCCATGTGCTCCTTGGCCTCCGTGACCACCAGCGCGATCAGGTCGTCATCCATCAGCAATCCAGCGTAGCCAGCAGGGTGGGGCCCCACCGAAAGAATAGGCCACCAGGGCCTTCATCTGACGAGGGTGCCGATGGGGTCGCCGCTCAACGCGACCCGGATGTTGCCCGGCTGCATGAGGTCGAACACCCGGATGGGGAGCCCGTTGTCCATGCAGAAGGTGATGGCGGTGAGGTCCATCACCCGGAGGTCCCGGGCTACCACCTCCATGAAGGACACTTCGTCGTAGCGGGTGGCCGTCGGGTCGAGTCGGGGGTCCGCCGTGTAGACGCCGTCGACGCCTCCATGGGTGCCTTTGCACAGGAGGTCGGCTTCGATCTCGGCGGCGCGGAGGGCCGCCGACGTGTCGGTGGTGAAGTAGGGGTTGCCCATCCCGGCGGCGAACACCACCACCCGCCCCTTCTCGAGGTGCCGGATGGCCCTCCGACGGATGTAGGGCTCGGCGACCTCGGCCATCTGCACCGCCGAGAGGACCCGCGTCGGTTGGCCATGGTGTTCGAGGGCGTCCTGGAGAGCCAGGGCATTGATGACCGTGGCCAGCATCCCCATGGTGTCCGACGTGGCCCGGTCCATCCCCGCCCCTGCACCGGTGGTGCCCCTCCAGATATTGCCGCCCCCGACCATGACGGCCAGCTCGAGGTCGAGCTCGTCCCGGGCCTCGGCGATCTCCACGGCCAGCCGTTCCACGACGGAGGCATCGATGGTCTCGTCCGAAGCCGAGGAGGCCAACGCCTCCCCCGACATCTTCAGGACGATGCGGCGCCTCTCCCCCACTACTCTCCCTCAGTCGCCTACGACGACCTGGGCGAACCGTGCGACCTTGGCCGTGCCGAGGAGGGCGGCGATGGTCTGCTTCTCGTCGCGCACGTAGGGCTGGTCGAGCAGGACCCTCTCCTTGTACCAGCCGCCCAGGCGCCCCTCGACGATCTTGGCCAATGCCGCCTCGGGCTTGCCTTCGTTGCGTGCGATCCTCTCCACCGTCTGCCGCTCCGCCTCCACCTCCTCGGCGGGCACGTCCTCTCGCGAGACGTAGATGGGGCGGGCGAAGGCGATGTGGGCGGCGACGTCGTGGGCCAGCTCCTCCGAGCCGCCTTCCAGGGCGACGATCACGGCGTTGACACCCCGGCCGGCCTGGAGGTGCAGATAGGAGTCGGCGACACCGTCTGTGGGCGCCTCGATCCTGATGACCTTCCCGACCGAGAGGTTCTCCTTGAGGGTCACCTTGAGTCGCTCGACCTCGTCCTGGCACTCGTCGACGGCGGCTTCGCCCCGCTCGGCCACCAGCTCGGCCATGGAGCTCACCAGGTCCACGAACTCACTCGACTTGGCCACGAAGTCCGTCTCGGACCGGAGCTGGACGATGGCGGCGGCACGCCCGGAACGGCCGATGGCCACCGCCCCCTCCGAGGCCTCGCGGTCGGCCCGCCTGGCCTGGTTGGCCAACCCCTGCTCCCGCAGCCAGGTGATGGACGTCTCCATGTCGCCGTCGTTCTCCTCCAGGGCACGCTTGGCGTCGAGCATGCCAACCCCGGTGAGCTGCCGGAGTCTCTGGACGTCCTTGGCCGAGAAGGTGGGCACGTCAGGCATCCCCGCTCGGCGCGGGAGCCGATATCGTCGCGGGGTCCGAGGGGGCCTCGGTCGGGGCGGCCGGAGCCGCCACAGCTTCCCCCGGGGCTGGGGCCGGCTGGGCCTCGGCCGGGGCCGAGGGGGCCCGGACGGCGGGAGCGGAAGGAGCCGAGGAAGGCGGCGGTGGGGCCGAGCCCGCCGCTGCCGCCGGAACAGGGCGCTGCTCGGCGATGAACTTCCCCTCGACGACGGCGTCGGCCACCACCCGGCACAGGAGGGCACCGGCACGGATGGCGTCGTCGTTCCCCGGAATGACGTGGGTGATGACATCGGGATCGCAGTTGGTGTCGACCACCGCCACGACCGGCATCCCGAGCTTGTTGGCCTCGGTGACGGCGATGTGCTCCTTCTTGGTGTCGATGACGAAGATGGCGTCCGGGAGACGGTCGAGGCTCCGGATTCCGCCGAGGTTCCGCTGGAGCTTCTCCAACTCGCGGGTGTGGCGCAGGGCCTCCTTCTTCGGCATGGCGTCGAAGTCACCTGCCCGCTGCATGGCCTCGAACTCCTTCATCCGCTTCACCCGGGCCGAGACGGTCTGGAAATTCGTGAGCATGCCGCCCAGCCAGCGCTCGTTCACGTAAGGCATGCCGCACGCCTCGGCGTAGATGGCCACCGGGCCCTGGGTCTGCTTCTTGGTGCCGACGAACAGAATGGTGCCGCCTCCCGCCACCAGGTCGCGGATGTAGCCGTAGGACTCCTCGATGCCCTTCATGGTCTGGCGCAGGTCGATCAGATAGATCCCGTTGCGCTCCCCGAGGATGAATCGGCGCATCTTGGGGTTCCAGCGCCGGGTCTGGTGGCCGAAATGGACTCCGGCACCCAGCAACTGCTTCATCGTGACGACGGCCATCTCGCTGCTCCTTGACGGTTGATCTGCCGACCGCAACACCCCGACGTGCGGGGCGACCGTGGACGCGGCCGGGTACTGGTTCGATACCACCTGGTATGCCAGTCCGGATGGCCTGGCCCGACCATGCTAGTGCCCTGACCTCCACCCCTCCACTCGACCCCGGGGCCCCGCCCCGCCCGCGCTCAGCGCGCCGTCGACGTCGGCACCCGCTTGGACCCGGATCCCCGCCCGGCGCCGGCATCGGGCTTGGAGTCCTCGGTGCGCCGGGCCGCCACCTCGGGGCGGTCGGCAAGCTTGGCCCGGAGCTGCAGCACGGCCTTGGTGTGGATCTGGCACACCCGGCTCTCGGTGACGCCGAGGATGTCGCCGATTTCGGCCAGGGTCAGGCCCTCGTAGTAGTAGAGGGTGAGCACGGTCTTCTCGCGCTCGGCCATCTGGCTGACCGCCTGGACCAGCGCCTCTTTGGTCTCTTTGACCTCGAACGTGTCCATCGGGCCGGCGGTGCTGTCGGGGAGGGTCTCCCCCAGGGTCGAACGGTCGGACCGGTCGCCACCTCGGAAGACCTCGTCGAGGGCCACCACCCCGACGAACGAGATCTTGCGCAGCGCCGCCTGGAACTCGGCGTCCGTCATCTCGAGGTCGGCCGCCACTTCGGCGTCGGTCGGGGTCCGGTGCAGCGTGGCCTCGAGCTTGGAGTAGGACTGCTCGACGGCGCGGGCCTTGGCCCGGACGGACCTCGGCACCCAGTCGATGGAGCGCAGCTCGTCGATGATGGCCCCCTTGATGCGGGGGATGGCATAGGTCTCGAACTTGATGTTGCGAAGGGGCTCGAACCGCTCGATCGCATCGATGAGGCCGATGATCCCGTAGCTGGCCAGGTCGGCTTCGTCCACATGACGGGGTAGCCCGACCGACACCCGGCCGGCCACGTACTTGACCACAGGGGCGTAGTGGACGATGAGCTGGTCGCGCAGCGCCCGGTTGCCTGTCTTCTTGTACTCGGTCCACAGCCCGTCGATGCCGTGTCCCACCGTGTCAGCTTGGCTCGCCAATTCTCCCCTTAGGCCCGTGGATGCGTACCCGAATACACCGCAAGCAGGCGTTCCTTGCTTACATGAGTGTAGACCTGCGTGGTCTGGAGGCTGGCGTGACCCAGCAATTCCTGCACCACCCGGAGGTCCGCGCCCCCGTCGAGCAGATGGGTGGCGAAGGTGTGGCGGAGGGCGTGGGGGTGGGTCGGGACGGGCGAGCGGCGGTCGAGGAGGCGCCGGACGTCCCGGGGGCCCAGGCGGTGGCCACGGCGGTTCACAAAGAGGGCTCCACCTGGGCTTTCCTCGGTGAGCAAGGCGGCTCGGGGGCCGCCCAGCCAGGCTCGGACGGCGTCGGCGCACCGCCGGTGGATGAGGACCTGGCGCTGCTTGGACCCCTTGCCGGTGACCCGGACCACCAGCCGCTCGAGGTCGACGTCCCCGACGTCCAGGCTGCACAGCTCGGCGACCCGAAGGCCCCCGCCGTAGAGCAGCTCGAGCACGGCGTCGTCCCGCCGCTCGACCTCGGGGGGGACCCCCGGCACCGGCTCGGCGGGGGGCTCGAGCAGCCGGCCGAGCTCGCCGTGGCCAAGGACCCGGGGCAGCCTCGAGTCGGGCGACGGAGCGGCCAGCCGGGCGGCAGGGTCGTCGGCGATGAGCCCTCTCCGGGCGCACCACCGGAAGTAGGAGCGGAGCGAGGCCGCGGTGCGGGAGATGGTGGCCTTCGAGTAACGGCGGGTGGCCATGAAGGACAGGTAGCGGCGCAGGAGCAGCCGGTCGACCTGGCCGGGGCCCTCGGCCCCTCCGCGCCCGGCCCATTCGGCGAACCGCGCCACGTCGGTGGCGTACGCCCGCACCGAGGCGGGCGAGAGGCCGCCGACCGACCGCCGGTAGGCCTCGATCTCCCAGGACACATGAGCACAGTACCGGGCCGGTCCGGGCCGGTCGGGCATCCCCTCGGCATCGGCCCGGGACGGGTGGATCAAACCCGGCGATTCCGGGGCGACAGGGCTATCGTCAGGGCGACACTCGCCCGTACCCCGTCAACGTCGGCGGGTGCGGACGCCGCGCCGTTTCACCCGACCGACGCCGAGTGTCGTGTCGGTCGACGACCCAAGGGGGACTATGACTGATCGAATCGACCGTCGCTCGTTCTTGGCCCGGGGGGCGGCCGCCGGGGCCGGCATCGCCGTCATCGGCACGTCGGGTGGCGTGCTGGCCGCCTGCAGCTCGGGGTCGAGCTCGTCGGGCACGGCCAGCCACCCGAACGGGGTCACCGCCGCCGCCCCCAAGCCCGGTGGGCAGCTGATCTTCGGCACGGAAGCCGAGGAGAAGGGGTTCAGCACCACCCTCGGCACCTTCGACACCACCGGCATCCTCTACGCCCGCACCGTCTTCGACCCGCTGGCCATCATCGGCGCCGACGGCACCGTCCAGCCCTACCTGGCCCAGTCGATCACGCCCAACAGCGACTTCACGGTATGGACGATCACCATGCGACCCAACGTGGTGTTCCACAACGGCGCCCCCTGCGACGGCGCCGCGGTGGCGGCCAACTTCGAGGCCCAGCAGGCTTCGGCCCTCACCGGGCCGGCGGTCACCACCATCGCCAACATCTCGGTCCCCAGCCCGCTGGTGGTCACCGTCACCATGAAGTCCCCGTGGGTCCCCTTCGACTACTACCTGGCCGGAGGTATCGGCGGCCAGATCGCCTTCATCGCCGAGCCGAACTGGCTGAAGTCCGCCAGCCAGACCAGCCCCGTCGGCACCGGGCCGTTCGTCTTCCAGACCTGGAACCCCAACGACCACTTCACCGCCACCAAGAACCCGCACTACTGGCGGACCGGCTACCCCTATCTGGACAGCATCACCTACAAGCCGATCCCCGACAGCCAGCAGCTGCTCAACAGCCTCAACTCCGGCGTGGTCGACATCATCCACACCTCGACGGCCGAGGTGACCGCCAGCCTGCGGTCCAACTCGTCCCTCGGCTACGTCGACGACTCCCAGCACGTGGCCGGCGAGCCGGACATGAACTGCCTGCTGCTCAACCTGTCCAAGCCGCCGTTCGACAACCTGAAGGTGCGCCAGGCGGCGGCCATGGCCGTCAGCTCGGCCCAGTACGCCCAGGTCATCGACAGCGGGGTGTCCCCCACCTCGAACGGCCCGTTCGTCAGCGGCTCGCCCTACTTCGCCCCGACCGGCTACCCGACGCCCGACATCAACCAGGCCAAGCAGCTGGTGCAGCAGGTCCAACAGGAGACGGGCCAGCCCGTCAACGTCACCATCAACCACGTCCCGGACTCGAGCACCACCAAAATCGCCGAGTACCTGCAGCAGCAGCTCCAGAACGCGGGGATGAAGGTCGGCCTCAACCCCGTCCAGCAGGCCAACATCATCAACACCGCGCTGCTCGGGACGTTCCAGGCCCAGGTCTGGCGCCAGTTCGGGGCGGTCGACCCCGATCTCAACTACATCTTCTGGAGCCCCACCAACATCAATTCGGTGTTCTCCATCAACATGGCCCGCAACAACAGCCCCGACATGCAGGCCGCCCTGATCAAGGGCCGCCAGTCCCCGGCCCAGGCCGACCGCGCCGCCGCCTACCAGCAGGTGGGCAAGCTCATGGGGTCGGAGATCCCCTACATCTGGACCGACCGCACCGTCTGGTCCATCGGGGCCCAGCCCAAGGTGCAGAACTTCAACAACCCGACCACGCCCGCCGGCGGCAAGGCCTTCGGGATGATCACCGGGGCCATCTGGCCCACCCAGATCTGGCTCAACGCCTGACCCGACGGCCGCCCGGGCCCGGGCCCGGGCTATCCCCCCCGGGCAGGCGGCCGTGCCATGATCGAGCCGTGAGCCGCATCCTGGTCGTGGAGGACGACAAGCGGATCCGCTCGTCCATGCGCCTGGCGCTCGAGGACGAGGGCTACACCGTCGAGGACGTCTCGAACGGAGAGGACGCCGTCGACCGCTTCGCCGACGAGTCCGCCGAGCTGGTCCTCATCGACCTCATGCTGCCCGGCATGGACGGCTTCGAGACCTGCCGCACGCTCCGACGCCAGAGCACCGTGCCCATCATCATGGTGACCGCCCGCGCCGACACCCATGACGTGGTAGCCGGCCTCGAGGCGGGGGCGGACGACTACGTGACCAAGCCGTTCGTGGCCAAGGAGCTCGCCGCCCGGATCCGGGCGCTCCTGCGCCGGACCCGCACCGGCGACGCCGGCGCGTCGGTGCTCAGCTTCGGCGACGTCGAGATCGAGCCCGAGGCCGGCGTGGTCCGCCGCCGCGGCGAGGAGGTCCACTGCACGCGCACCGAGTTCCGCCTGCTGTGCGAGCTGGCCGACCACCCCGGCAAGGTGCTCAGCCGCGAGCACCTGCTCGAGCGGGTGTGGGGGTATGACTACTTCGGCGACGGCCGGCTGGTCGACGTGCACGTCCGACGCCTCCGGACCAAGGTCGAGCCGGAACCGGCCAACCCGCAGTTCATCCTCACCGTCCGGGGCATGGGCTACAAGCTGGCGGTGTGAACCGTGACCCGGGCCGAGCCGACCGCCCAGGCTGACCCCACCGGCGCCGACCCGACCCGCCGACCCGAAGCCGTGACCGCCGGTCGGCGTGGCCCCCGGACCCACCTGTCGCAGGGGCTCGGGCTGCGGGCCAGGGTGACCGCCACCTTCGCCATCGGTGCGTTCGCCCTCTCCGCCATCATGGCGGGGATCACCTACTTCGCCGCCCGGCAGAGCTTCCTCAACGAGCGCCAGACCGCAGACCAGCGACAGGCTTTCGCCAACGCCTCCCTCATCCAGAGCTCACTGCGTTCACCCAACCCCCAGGTGATCCAGCTCATCGAGGAAGCCGACACCGTGCCGGGGTCGCGCTCGGTCCTCCATACCGGGGGCCAGTGGTACGCCACCTCGATCTCGGTGGGCCAGGGGGCCATCCCCATCGAGGAGCGGACGCTCGTGCTGTCGGGCACGCCCGCGTCCCAACGTTTCTCCATCGCCGGTACCCCCGAGCTGGTCATCGGCGTGCCGTTGCCGGCGGTGCACGCCACCTACTTCGAGGTGTTCTCCCTCGACGAGCTGGCCGGCGCGCTGCGCACCCTGGCCTTCGCCCTGGCCGCCGCGGCCCTGGTGACCACCCTGGCCGGGGCGGCCCTCGGCCGCTGGGCCAGCGGTCGGGCCCTGCGACCCCTATCGGGGGTGACCGACGCCGCCGTCGCCGTCGCCGGTGGCCAGCTGGACACCCGGGTGGACGCCGGCGACGACGTGGACCTCCAGGAGCTGGCCGCCGCCTTCAACCGCATGACGGCCAACGTCCAGGAGCGGATCGAGCGGGAGGCCCGGTTCACCTCCGACGTGAGCCACGAGCTCCGTTCCCCGCTGACCACGCTCACCGCCACCGTCGGCGTGCTGGAGGGACACCGGGACGAGCTCGCCCCCCGCGCCCGGAGCGCACTCGACCTCCTGGACGGGGACCTGCGCCGGTTCACCCGCATGGTCGACGACCTCCTCGAGATCTCGCGCTTCGACGCCGGGTCGGCCGAGCTCTCCCTCGACGAGGTGGACCCCGGCGAGCTGGTCCGGCGATCGGTGGCGGCTTCCACCCCGCCCACCGGCGACGGCCAAAGGGTGTCGGACATCCCGGTGGAGGTGGGCGCCGGGGTGGACGGTCTCCGCCTGCGGGTGGACAAGCGCCGGTTCGAGCGGGTCATGGCCAACCTGATCGAGAACGCATCGCTCTATGCCGGTGGCGTGACCAGCGTGCTCGTCGAGCGGAACCCCGCAATCACCGGGACCAACGGCAGCGAGCCGCCCCGCACCATCCGGGTGATCATCGAGGACCACGGCCCGGGGATCCCGGTCAATGAGCGCCAGCACCTCTTCGAGCGGTTCTACCGGGGCAGCCGGGCCGGTCAGCGGTCCACCAGCGAGGGCACCGGGCTGGGCCTCTCGCTGGTGGCCGAGCACGTCCGCCTGCACGGGGGCGCCGTCTGGGTCGAGGATGCCCCCGACGGCGGGACCCGCTTCGTCGTCGAGCTGCCACTCTCCACCGACGGCGAGTGGAGCGGCTGATGCGCCTGCTGCGCCTGCTGCGCCGGATGACCCATCACCGGCGTCCCCCCATCGTCGCCGCCCTGGCCGGGGTCGGGCTGCTCACCGTGGCGTGCGGCATCCCGACCGCCGGCCCGACCGCCATCGCCAAGTCCGACGTGCCCTTCCAGCTGCTCTCCCCCTCGACCAGTACCACCGCCGTGTCCCCGGCGGTGGGCGTGCCCGAGACGATCTTCCTCGCCACCAGCCAGCACCTGGTGCCCGTCTCCCGCGACGTGGCGGTGCCCACCACCCTGTCCGCCACGCTGACCGAGGTCATCGGGGCCCTGCTGGAGGGGCCGACCGCCGAGGAGTCGGCCCAGGGCCTCCAGAGCTTCCTGACCAAGACCCAGGTGTCGGCCACCGTGTCGGGCGACCTCGCCACCATCAACTTCGGGACCAACCCGGTCCAGGTGGTCGCGGCCGACCAGACCCTGGCCATCGCCCAGGTCGTGTTCACCGCCACCGAGCTCCCGCCGATCGCCGGCGTGAGCTTCCAGATCGCCGGATCGCCCATCGAGGTACCGACGGCCAACGGCGTGCTGACGCCGGGCCCGGTGAGCCGCTTCTCCTACATCCCCCAGGCCCCCCTCCCCTGATCCGGCCCGGACGGGCCGGATCCCGAGCCGCACGGCCCGGCCCGGGTCAGGTGGTCGGCTCCCAGGCCTGGCGCGGCGCTCCTGACCACAGATGCTCGAGGTCGTAGAACCGGCGGGCCTCGTCGAGGAAGACGTGCACCAGGAAGTCGCCGTAGTCCATCAGCACCCATCGGGCATCGTCGAGCCCCTCCACCCGGATCGGGCCCCGACCACCCGACTCCTTCACCTGCCGCTCCACCTCGTCGACGATGGTCCTCACCTGGCGCACGTTGCGTCCGCTGGTGATCACGAAGGCGTCGGTGAGGGCCAACAACTCCCCCATGGCCAGGATGACGATGTCCTCCCCGGACTTGGCGTCCGCAGCCCGGGCCGCCACCAGGCAGTCTGCGGGGATGGGCGGCTCGCCGTCCTCGACGGCGGACATGGCCCCGATGGAGCTCAACCGCGGCCTCCGCCCGGCGCCGAGGCGCCGCCACCGGTGGACGGATGGACCGAGGCCGGTCCGACCAGGGACCGGGCCGCCGTCGAGCCCGGGGCCGCGTACGCCTGGGTCCCAGGGGTGTGATTACCGGCCATGATCACGATCAGGATAGTGATGGCCAGGCAGACCGCGATCAGGACGGCGCACCACAAGGCCAGGTGGCGCCGCTGACGGCGGGCGGCACGCTGGGCCCGCCGGTCGTCGGGCCGGGCCACGGGCGCGACGGCAGCCGGTCCGGCCATGGCCGGGGTAGGCGTGACGGGACGGAGTTCCTCGTCCTGCGACCCCTCAGGCGACCCGCCCCGAACGGTCTCCGGCGTGGTCGGGACACCGCCCGGCACCGGCGGGACCAGGTCGGCGGGAAGGTCCGGCCGGGTCCCGGGGGGGCGGGTGCGCACGACTGCCGACGAGCCGGCCGGGCGGGGGGACGAACCCGACCTCGTGTGCGTCATCCGCGACGTCATCTCCCCGTAGCGTACAGACCACGTCGCTCGATGCAACGGATGACGGCCTCGGGGAGCAGGTCGTCGACGACGTCGCCCGCCTCCAGTCGACGCCGCAGCTCCGTGCTCGACAGGTCGGACGGTGCCGCCGGGACGTGGACGGCGTGCCACCCGGCCGGCGGCTGGGCCACCGGTACCGCTGGCCGGCCCACCACGGCCAGGGTCACCAACCGGCGCAACGTGGGTTCGTCCTCCCAGGTGGGGAGGGTGGGGACGACGTCGGAGCCCACCACCAGGAACAGGTCTGCGCCCGGGTGGTCCTGTCGCAGCCGGCGGACGGTGTCGATGGTGTACGACGGCCCGCCGCGCTCGATCTCGAGGCGGGAGGGCTCGAGATCGGGCCGGTCCTCCAGGGCGGCGACGACCATGGCGTAACGGTCCTCGGCCGGCGTGAGCGACCGCTCCCCCTCCTTCTGCCAGGGCTGGTTGGCCACCACGAAGAGCAGCCGGTCGAGCCCCAGGGCCCGCCGGACCGACTCGGCCACCTCGACGTGGGCCGAGTGGACCGGATCGAAGGTGCCGCCGAAGATCCCGATCCGGGGAGCCGGCATCGCCGGACTAGGTCCCGGCCAGCTCGGCCACCACCGGGGCGAACGCCTCCATCTCGGCCTCGTGCACCACGATGTAGGAGAACCCGAAGAGGTCCCGGCGGCGGCGCAGCGTCTCGACGATCTCGTCGGTGGTCCCGATCAGGGCGATGGGCGATCCCTCGATCTCCTCGGGGGTCACCGAGAGGGCCCCGGCCAGCCGGGACAACGCCTCGGTCCGGTCCGGCACGATCTGGACGAGGAAGGTGAGGCACTGGAGCTCGAGCTCGTCGAAGCGCGTCCCGGCCGCCTGTCTGATCCATTCGATCCTCTGGTGGTAGTACTCGGCCGTGGTGGTCTCGAGGACCTCGGGACCGACATGGCCGGCGGCCAGGCTGGGGTTCACACCGACGATGTCGGCCTCGCGGGCGGCGATCGAGAGCACGCGCCTCCCACCGCCGCCGATGATGACGGGCGGGTGGGGTCGCTGGACCGGGGTCGGCATGCCGAGGGCGCCGGTCACCCGGTAGTGCTCCCCGGCGTAGGTGGCCTCCCCCTTCGACCACAGCTCCTTCATCACGGCCAGGCTCTCGGCCATGCGGGCGATGCGGGTTCCGGCCGGGTCGGCCGCCATGCCCGACTGCTCGTAGTCGCTGGTCATCCAGCCGGCGCCGAGCCCGAACTCCACCCGGCCGTCCGAGAGCAGGTCGAGGGTGGCCACCTCCTTGGCCAGGACCACCGGGTGGCGGTAGTCGTTGCCGAACACCAGTGACCCGACCCGGAGGGTGGTGGTGGCCTCGGCGGCCACCGTCAGCGCCACCAGGGGGCCGAACTGGTCCTCGAAGTGGTCGGGGATGAACAGTGTGGTGAACCCGAGTTCCTCGATCCGGCGGGCGGTCGCCCGCCACGCCGGGCCCGAATCGGCCTTGGACAGTTGGACTCCGAAGCGAAAAGGAGGCATGGCCCGAGCCTAGGTCCGGAGGCCTTACGCTGGTGGCGTGGTACATCCCAGCGCGCCCGGCTCGCCCACGGAGTGGGCGCCCGACTCGTGGCGGTCCCGGGCCGCGGCCCAGCAGCCGGCCTGGCCCGACGAGGGCGAGCTCAAACGGGTCCATGCCCAACTGGCCGGGCTACCTCCCCTGGTGTTCGCCGGCGAGGCCCGGCACCTCACCGCCGCCCTCGGCCAGGCCGCCGGGGGACGGGCCTTCGTCCTGCAGGCGGGCGACTGTGCCGAGTCCTTCGCCGACTTCAGCGCCGACGCCATCCGGGACAAGCTCAAGGTCATCCTGCAGATGGCCGTGGTCCTGACCTACGGCGCCGGGGTGCCGGTGGTCAAGGTGGGGCGGATCGCCGGCCAGTTCGCCAAGCCCCGCTCCTCCCCGACCGAACAGGTCGGCGAGGAGCTCTTCGACTCCTTCCGGGGGCACATGGTCAACGATGACCTGGCCGACGCCAAGGCCCGCATTCCCGACCCGACTCGGCTGGTGGCCGCCTACCAGCAGTCGGTCGCCACGCTCAACCTCCTCAGGGCCTTCACCAAGGGGGGGTTCGCCGACCTCAGCCAGATCCACGCCTGGAACCAGGAGTTCGTCGCCTCCTCCACCGAGGGCCAGCGGTTCGAGGCCATCGCCGAGGGCATCGACAGCGCCTTGCGGTTCATGGCCGCCTGCGGCATCGACCTCACGGCCGAGGGGACCCTGCACGAGGTGGACTTCTGGACGACCCACGAAGCGCTGATCCTCGAGTACGAGGAGGCACTCACGCGCCGGGACTCCATCACCGACGAGTGGTACGACTGCTCCGCCCACATGCTGTGGGTCGGCGAGCGGACCCGCCAGCTGGACGGGGCCCACTGCGAGTTCCTGGCCGGGATCCGCAATCCGGTCGGGTCCAAGGTCGGGCCCGACGCCGGCCCCGACGACGTCATCGGGCTCTGCGAACGGCTCAACCCGCGGCGGGTGCCCGGGCGTCTCACCCTCATCACCCGCCTCGGGGTCGACGCGGTGGCCTCGGCACTGCCGCCGCTGCTCCGGGCCGTGCGGGACGAGGGCCATCCGGTGGTGTGGGTGTGCGACCCGATGCACGGCAACACGTTCACGGCCGAAGGGGGCCAGAAGACGAGGCGATTCGACGACATCATCGGCGAGATCACCGGCTTCTTCCGAGCCCACCGGGAGGCGGGCACCTGGCCGGGCGGGGTCCACGTCGAGCTGACCGGCGATGACGTGACCGAATGTCTGGGCGGCATCGAGGAGATCACCGAGCACCAGCTCCACCAGCGCTACACCACGGCCTGTGACCCCCGGCTCAACGCCCGCCAGTCGCTGGACCTGGCCTTCGGGATCGCTGAGCTGCTGCGGGGCTGAGCGGGCCGAGCGCCCGGTCGTTCCGTCCCAACGGCCGGGGGGTCATTGACCGTCGGCCGGCCAGCCACCAGACTGGCCCGATCCCGGTCGCGGCCATGCCGCTCGCCACCGGTGCCCATGCTTGCGACCTCGTCCGGGGCACAGCGAACGCCGATCCATGGAGCTGCCACCCGCCATGTCCTGCCCGTCCTCCACCCGTCCCGTCTGCGGAGCATCGAGGGAGGGAGAGGCCTCGACCCGTCCGGCACGCACCGCGGTGGTGGCCGCGCTGGCCTGCCTCCTGGGCTCGATGCTGCTGGCCGGCGCGGTCGGACCACGCCCCGGCGACGCCGCCCCCAGCCCGAGGTCCGCCCAGGTCTCTGCCTACTGGCTGGTCGCCTCCGACGGCGGGATCTTCGCCTTCGGGGGCGCCCCCTTCTACGGCTCGACGGGCAACATCGCCCTCAACCGGCCGGTGGTCGGCATGGCCCCCACCCCCAACAGCGGCGGATACTGGCTGGTCGCCTCGGACGGCGGGATCTTCTCCTTCGGCGACGCCCAGTTCTACGGGTCCACGGGCAACCTCCGCCTCAACCAGCCGGTGGTCGGCATGGCCGGCGCCGCCAACGGGGCGGGCTACTGGCTGGTGGCCTCCGACGGCGGGATCTTCACCTTCGGGAACGTGCCGTTCTTCGGCTCCATGGGCGGGGTGCACCTCAACCAGCCGGTGGTGGGTATGGCCGCCACCCCCGACGGCGGGGGCTACTGGCTGGTGGCGGCGGACGGCGGGATCTTCTCCTTCGGCGACGCCCAGTTCTACGGCTCGACCGGGAACATCCACCTCAACAAGCCCATCGTGGGGATGACCCCGACGTCGAGCGGGCACGGCTACTGGTTCACCGCCTCCGACGGCGGGGTGTTCAGCTTCGGGGACGCCCAATTCTTTGGCTCGCTCGGCAACGTGCCCTCCCAGCGACCGGTGGTGGCGATGGCGGCCAGCGCCGACGGCGGGGGCTACTGGTTCACCAACAACAACGGGCTGGTGTCGGCCTTCGGGGACGCCACCTACTGGGGGTCGGCACCGCAGGTGCTCAACCGGCCGGTGGTGGGGATGGCCCAGGTCGACGCCACCGGCAGTTTCACCGGCTCGTCCTACCCGTCGGGCACCTTCGGCTATGACATCTCCAATTTCCAGTGCGGCGGCTATCCCCCCTCACCTCACACCATCGGGGTGGTCGAGGTGGTGGGCTCCTCCAAGGGCGGGCCCAACCCCTGCCTGGCCAGGGAGGCGGCCTGGGCCGGCGGCGGCCTCAACCTCTACGCCTTCCTCACCTTCGGCCTGGACGGGTCCAGCGGCGACCAGGGCTGCGGCGCCATGGAGTCACCCGCCGCCTGCAACTTCGGGTTCAACACCGCCCTCGACGCCTTCCAGAAGGCGGCGGCGGCCGGCGTCAACACGGGCGTGGCCTGGTGGCTCGACGTGGAGTCCGACCCGTCGTGGAGCGGCGATCTGGCGGCCAACGCCTCACTGGTCCAGGGGGCCATCGACGGCCTGCACTACGCCGGGCTCAACAGTGTCGGCATCTACGCCAGTCCGGGCACCTGGAACGGGATCGTCGGGGACTACGCGCCCCGGGTGCCCTACTGGGCCGCCTCGTGGGGGGTGAACCCGGCCACCACGTGTGCCAACGTCCGCTCCCAGTTCGCCTCGGCCACCCTGCCGGCCGGGCCGGTGCAGCTGGTGCAGTACAGCTCGCCGTCGTTCGCCCTGTCCGACGGCGGCATGGACACCGCCTTCGACGACGACTACGCCTGCTGAGCCGGGACCGCGACCGGGGCCAGTTCGGTCACCACCTCGTGGGCGGCGTCGTTGTAGCCGAGCAGGCCCCAGCGCCCCTCCACCACCTCCCACCCGGTCATCGAGGCGTGCCGGGTCCGGAGCCGCAGGCGGGCCCCGGCCCGCCCTCCGGCCACGGGCACCTTGGCCAGCAGCGACGCCTCGATCACCCCGGCGTGGCAGGCCACCACCACCAGCTGGCCGGGGTGACGGGTGACGACCTCGTCGAGGGCGCCGGCCACCCGGTGCACGAACCCGGTCCAGCTCTCGCCGCCCGGGGCGATGGGCTGGCCGGGGTCCTCGTCCCAGTCGATGGGGGCGAAGCGCCGGCTGAACTCGGTCCAGCTCAGCCCGTCCGCCTCCCCGGGGTGGAGCTCACAGAGCCCGCAGTCGGTCACCAGCGGGGGCGGGGGGCCGAGCCGGCCTCCGGTCTCGACCGGGCCTAGGGCCGGCGCCAGCAGCTCGGCCGTCTCGACCGCCCGAGGCAGGACGCTGGCATAGAGGGCACCGGCCCCGGCGAGCTCCCGGCGGGCCAGCAGCCGGTCCCGCAGGGCCCCCACCTGCCGGCGCCCGCGGTCGGTGAGCCCCTGGCACCCGGTGCGGCCGCCGCACACCCCCGAGACGTTGCAGACCGCCTCGCCGTGGCGGATGAGGACCAGCCGGGTGGCGTCCGGTGCGGGCGGCGACACCGTGCGCACGCCGGCCGGCACCGTGGTCGTGGCGCCCCTGGCGCGGCCCCGGCCCCCCTCCCCGTCACCCGGTCCGGCCCCGGCCAGGCCGTCGAAACCGGCGGCGGTCACGCCAGGTCCCCGACGAACTGCTCGAGCTGGCGCAGCGTGCGGCACTCGACCACGTCGTCGCAGTGGATGGCGTACTCGCCGACGATCGAGTCGCCCGAGTTCCAGTAGGCATGCGGCTCGGGGTTGAGCCAGTAGACATGCCGGGCCCGGGCCTGGAGGTCCTTGACCACCCAGGCTTGGGAGGCGTGGTAGTTGTTGCGGGCGTCGCCGAGGAGCAGCACGCTCGTCCGGGGTGTGATCTCCTCACCCCACCGCTCCCAGAAGACGGTGAGCGCGTGCCCGTAGTCGGAGTGGCCGTCGACCCAGATCACGTCGGCCTCGGTGTTGATGCGGTGCACCGCCTCGGCCGGGTCCTCGGCCCTCTCGAAGAACCCGCTGACCTCGTCGATCCCGTCGATGAACACGAAGCTGCGCACTTTGGAGAACTGCGAGCTGATGGCGTGCACCAGGTGCAAGGTGAAGCGGGCGAACGAGGCCACCGAGCCGGAGATGTCGGCGATGACCACGATCTCGGGCTTGGACGGTCGGGGATAACGGAAGCGGGGCTCGAGCGGTACGCCGCCGGTGGACAGCGAATGCCGCACCGTCGAGCGGAAGTCGAGCGGTCCCTTGCGCCCATGGCGGCGCTTGCGGGCCAGGCGCACGGCCAGCTTCCGCGACAGCGGCTGGAGCGACTTGCGCAGGGCCACCAGCTCCTCGCGGGTGGCGTGCATCACGTCGATGTCCTCGGGCAACGGCTTGCGCAGCGACTTGGCCAACGCCTCGCTGCCCCGGTCGGCCACCAGGCGCCGGCGGATCTCGTTCTCGATCTCCTTGCGGAGCTGGTCGATGCGCGACTGGTACTCGTCCCGCAGCAGGCGCTCCTCCAGGGAGGTGAGCGTGGCCGCCGGCGCCCCGTCGGCGCCGTCGTCGCCCAGCATCGACGTGGTCGACCGGGCCTCCTCCATCAGCCGGTCGAGCACGCCGTCGAGGTCGAGGTTGCGCAGGGTGCGGTAGAGGTAGTAGGTGCCCCCGACCGGCCGGCCCGCCTCCATGCCGGCGTACCGGGTGACCGCCTGGCGGGCCACCGCCGCCACCAGGGCGCCGTTGGCTCCGAGCAGGGCCTTGTACAACAGGTCGGCGAGCTCCTCGGGCGTCATCCCGTCCTGGCCCCCACCACCCGAGCCGCGCCCCTGACCCCGCCGGTCGCCCTGGCCGGCCGGGGCGCCGGGGTCGGCCGGTGCCCCCCCGTCGGCGTCGGGCTCGTCCGCGATCCGGTACTCCGGGCCGCGCAGCGAGAAGTAGATCTCGAAGGCGGTCTCATAGGCGCGCCAGTGCGACGAGGTCTTGACCAGGCTGGCCCCGAGGGCGTACTTCATCGCCTCGCGGTCCTCCATGGGGATGTGGCGCAGGACTTCTGCCGCATCGAGGTGCTCGGTGAGCGACACCGGGATGCCGGCCGCCCGCAGCTCGGCCACGAAGCCGGTGAGCAGGTCGAGCATGGGCGGCTCCCGACCTCAGTCGGGCGACTGCACCCCGGCCAGCTCCTTCGCGGCCCGGTCGATGTCCGTCTGGTACTTCAGCAGGATGTGGAGGGTGTCACGCGCCTGGTCGACGTCGATCGACTCCACGCCGAGGACCACCAGGGTGCGGGCCCAGTCGAGGGTCTCGGACACCGAGGGGTCCTTCTTCAAGTCGAGCGTGCGGATGGAGCGGACGATGCGGGCCACCTGGTCGGCCAGGGACTGGCTGATGCCCGGCACCCGGGTCTCGATGATGGCCCGCTCGCGGTCGAGCTGCGGGTAGTCGATGTGCAGGTACAGGCAGCGCCGCTTGAGCGCCTCGGAGAGCTCGCGGGTGTTGTTGGAGGTGAGGAAGACGAGGGGGATCCGGGTGGCCCGCACCGTCCCGAGCTCGGGGATCGACACCTGGTACTCGGAGAGGATCTCGAGCAGGAGTGCCTCGGTCTCCAGCTCCACCCGGTCGACCTCGTCCACCAGGAGCACGACCGGCTCGGGCGAGCGGATGGCCTCGAGCAGGGGCCGGGTCAGGAGGAACTCCTCGGAGAAGATGTCCTCCTCCAGCTCCTGCCAGGTCTGGTCGGCATCGGCCTGGATACGCAGCAGCTGCTTCTTGTAGTTCCACTCGTAGAGGGCCTTCGACTCGTCGAGGCCCTCGTAGCACTGGAGCCGGATGAGACGGCTGCCGGTGAGGCGAGCCACCGATTTGGCCAACTCGGTCTTGCCCGTCCCGGCCGGCCCCTCCACCAGTACCGGCTTGGCCAGGCGGTCGGCCAGGAACACCACCCCGGCGATGCCGTCGTCGGCCAGGTAGTCCACCCCGGCCAGGCCGTGGCGGACGGCGTCGATGGACTCGAAGCGGGGGGCACCGGGCACCGGGAAGCCGGTGGCGACGGGGGGTCGGGCCGGGCCGACCGGGTCGGCCACCTCGGTCATCCCCGCACCTGCCCGTCCCCCATGACCACGTACTTGAGGCAGGTCAGCTCGCGGAGGCCCATCGGCCCCCGGGCGTGCAGCTTCTGGGTGGAGATGCCGATCTCCGCCCCGAGGCCGAGCTCCTCGCCGTCGACCAGCCGGGTCGACGCGTTGACCACGACCGCGGCGGCGTCCACCTCACGGGTGAAACGCTGGGCGGCGGCCAGGTCACCGGTCACGATGGCCTCCGAGTGGCCCGAGCCGAACCGGGCGATGTGGTCGATGGCGGCATCGAGGTCGGCCACCACGGCCACCGACAGGGTGAGGTCGAGGAACTCGGTGGCGAAGTCCTCCTCGGTAGCCTCGGCCGTCCCGGGGACGAGGGCCCGGGTCGGCCCGTCGCCCCGGAGCGTCACCCCGGGCATGGCCCCGGCCACCCGGGGAAGGAAGGCCTCGGCCACCGCCGAGTCGACCAGCAGCGTCTCGGCGGCGTTGCAGACCCCGGGCCGTTGGGTCTTGGCGTTGACCACGATGGACTCGGCCATGGCCAGATCGGCGGCGGCGTGCACGTACACATGGCAGTTGCCTGCTCCGTCCAGGACGTAGGGAACGGTGGCGTGGTCCACCACCGAGGCCACCAGTGACGGGCCGCCACGCGGGATGAGGCAATCGATCAGCCCCTCGAGCTGCATGAAGGCCACCGCCGAGGCCCGGCTGGTGTCCTCCACCAACCCGACGGCGTCGGCGGGCAGGCCGGCCTTGTCGAGCCCGTCCCGGATGGCCCCGGCCACGACGGCGTTCGAGCCGACGGCCGACGACGAGCCGCGGAGCAGGACGGCGTTGCCCGACTTGAGACAGAGCCCGGCGGCGTCGCTCGTCACATTGGGCCGGTTCTCGTAGATGATCCCGACCACCCCGAGGGGGACTCGGACCCGCTCGACCCGCAACCCGTTGGGGCGGACCCAGCCGTCGACCACCTCGCCCACCGGATCGGGCAGCGCCGCCACCTGCCGCAGGGCACCGGCCATGGCCGCCACCCGGCGCTGGTCGAGCCGCAGGCGGTCGAGGGAGGTGGCGTCAGCCCCGGCACCCTCCGCCTCCCGCACGTCGCCGGCGTTGGCCTCGAGCAGCCGGTCGATGCGCTCCTCCACCAGGTCGGCGCTCCGGGAGAGGGCTTCGTCCCGGGCGCCGGTGGAGGCCCGGGCGACGACCCGCCCGGCGGCGCGGGCCCGCCGGGCCAGCTCGGTCAACGACGACGACGGGCTGGATGGCACCGTGTCAGCGTACTGCCCCACAGCCGCGGGCCCGGTGGGTGGCAGCCCCGCTCAGGCCAGCACCACCAGGTCGTCGCGGTGGACCACCTCGGGCGGGACCTCCTCGGGCAGCTCGTCGGAACGGCGCCCGGCCCAGTCCGCCAGCACGGTCGACGACTGGCGGACCAGGCCCTTGGCGAACACCACGCCGTCGGGCCCGACGATCTCGACGGCGTCGTCGGCGCCGAACCGGCCGTGCACGGCCCGGACCCCGGGCGGAAGGAGGGACCGGCCTCCCTCGACCAGGGCCCGGCGGGCCCCGGCGTCGACCTCGATCGTCCCTGCGGCCCCGACGGCGAAGGCGATCCACAGCTTCCGGGCCGGGAGGCGGCGCTCGCGGGGCCGGAAACGGGTGCCCACGCCCGGGCTGGACCCGGTGACGTCGGCGAGGACCCCCGGCCGTGAGGCGTCGGCGATGACCGCCTCCACCCCGGACCACACGGCGATCTTCGCCGCAGCCAGCTTCGAGCCCATGCCGCCGCTGCCGGCGAGCGTGCCCGGTCCACCGGCGATGCGCTCCAGCTCGTGGTCGATCTCCACCACCTCCTCGATGAGCGACCCCCCGTTCCGCCGGCGCGGGTCCTCGGTCAGCAGGCCGGCCGTGTCGGTCAACAGGACCAGAAGGCCGGCACCGACCAGATGGGCCACCAGGGCGGCCAGCCGGTCGTTGTCCCCGAATCGGATCTCCTCATCGGCCACGGCGTCGTTCTCGTTGACCACCGGCACCACGCCGAGGTCGAGCAGCCGGGCCAGGGTCTGGCGGGCGTGGAGGTACTGACTGCGGTGCACGAAGTCGAGCGGGGCGAGCAGCACCTGGCCGGCGACCAGCCCGACCCGTTCGAGGGCGTCGCTCCACACCTTCATCAACCGGTGCTGCCCCACCGCCGCCACCGCCTGCAGGGTGGCGGGGTCTGTGGGGCGCGGCTGGTCGGGCCCGAGGCTCGGCCACCCGGCGGCGATGGCCCCCGAGGTGACCACCACCACCCGGTCCCCGGCCGCCCGGGCCCCCGCCACCTCGCCGGCCACCTTCTCGATGGCCGCCACGTCCACCTGGCCCGCGGCGGTGGTGACCGACGAGGAGCCGATCTTGACCACCACGGTGCGCCCCTGGCGGGGGGAACCGGCGGCGGGCGGCGTCACGGGCGCCGGGACCGGCCGGGCCGGCCGGTGAACTCGGGCTGGTCGCGGTACCAGACGAAGGAAAGCCCGCCGATGTGGACGACGTCGCCGTCCCGGGCCCCGGCCCGGGACAGGGCCCGGTCCACCCCGAGCCGGCGCAGCCGGTCCTGGACGAAGGCGGCGGCCTCGTCGGTGGTCACGTCGTTGAGGGCGACCGCCCGCTCGGCCACCCGGCCGACGACCCGGAACTCACCCGCCTCCACCCGCTCGACGGCGAACCCCTCCGGCAGCGGGCGATGGATGACGACCTCGTGCTCGGGACCGGGCTCGTTCCGCCGCTGGTCGTCCACCAAGGTGGCGAGGCGGCCGACCAGCTCCTCGATCCCTGCGCCGGTCACCGCCGACACCACCAGGTCGGGCCGGAAGGGCCCGTCCGGCCGGCCCGGCCCGGCCACGTCGGCTTTCGACCCGACCACCAGGCGGGGGCGCTCCAACAGCTCGGGCCGGTACCGCTCCAGCTCGTCGAGCAGGACCCGGTGCTGTTCGGCCGGTGAGACGCCGGTGACCGGGTCGAGCTCGACCATCAGGACGAGCACCCGGGCCCGGGTGATGTGGCGGAGGAACCGGTGCCCGAGGCCCCGGCCGTCGGCCGCCCCCTCGACCAGCCCGGGGACGTCCGCCACCGTGAAATCGGTCCCGTCGCCCACCCGCACCACGCCGAGGTGGGGCTCGAGCGTGGTGAAGGGGTAGTCGGCGACTTTGGGCCGGGCCGCCGACAGGCGGGAGATGAGGGTGCTCTTGCCCACGTTGGGCAACCCGACCAGGGCCACGTCGGCCACCAGGGCCAGCTCGAGCTGGTACCACTGCTCGTGGCCCTTCTCGCCCTGCTCGGCGAAGGCCGGCGCCCGCCGGCGATTGCTCAGGAAGGCGGCATTGCCCTTCCCGCCGCGGCCACCGGCACCGGCCAGCCAGCGGTCGCCCGGGTGGGCCAGGTCGACCAGCTGCGTCCCGTCGGACCGCGCCGCCCTGGTCCCCACCGGCACCGGCACCTCGAGATCGGAGCCGCCGGCCCCGCGCTTCTTCTTGCCCCCGCCGTGGGCCCCGTCCCCGGCGCGGCGGTGCGGGTGGTCGCGGAAGGCGAGGAGGGACGACTGGTTGGTCGTGGCCACCAGCCACACGTCGCCCCCCCGGCCGCCGTCCCCGCCGTCGGGGCCACCCCGGTCGACGTGGGCCTCGCGCCGGAAGGAGACGGCCCCGGCGCCGCCGTCACCTGCCTTGACGTGGATCTGTGCCTCGTCGACGAAGCCGGACATGGGTGGATCCTACTGACCGGCCATGCCGGCCCCCGGACCGGGCCGTCCGGCTACGCCTCCTCGAGCACGGACGCCCGCAGACGGTCCATGGCCTCCCCCACCCCGAGCGATCGCTCGAGGGCGGCGTACCCACCGAATTCCGACCGCACGGTGGCGAGGAACTCCTCCATGGTCTCGGGCATCACGTGCAGGATGGAGGGAGCGAAGCGGAGCACCTCCTCCACCGAGTCGGGGTACTCGGCCTTCAGCCGGTCGAGCAGGCGCTCCATGGCCGCTGCGCTCAGCACGTAGTCCTCGACGATGGTCTCGTCGGGGACCCCGAGGAAGGCCAGGACGAGGGCGGCGAGCACGCCGGTGCGATCCTTGCCGGCGCTGCAGTGGAACACGGCGGGCAGGGACCCCTCGGTGCCGAGGGCGTCGAGGGCCTCGCTCAGGGCCGGGCCGCCGGCGGTCACCATCTGGACGTAGCGCGACGACACGTAGGAGGCCTCCCGCCACGACGGCAGCTCCTCGGGCGAGGGCAGCACGTCGGTCAGGGGGAGGTCGAGGTAGCGGACCGGGACGAGGTCGACCGGGAAGCGGCCCCGCTCGGTGGCCTCGAGCACCGTGCGCAGGTCGATGACGGTGGCCACCCCGAGCTCGACCAAGGTGTCACGGTCGGTCCCGCTCAGCCGGTTGAGGCCGTCGGCCCGGAACAGGTGGCGCCACCGGACCCGTCGCCCGTCGCGGGTCCGATAGCCCCCGAGGTCCCGGAAGTTGACGCAACCGTCGAGGGCCAGGGCCCGGTGGGGCGGGGGCTCCCCGGGACGGCCCGGTCGGGCGGGGTCGACGTCGGGGACGGGCATGCCGGGAGCGTACCGCTGGTCGGTGCCGGGTCGCCGTCCGGCCGGGAGGGTCAGCCCGTGACGACGTCGACCAGCTTCCGGCCCTTGCGGTGGGTGAACTGCACGGTCCCGGCGGCCAGGGCGAAGAGGGTGTCGTCCCCGCCCCGTCCCACGTTGTGGCCGGGGTGCACCTTGGTGCCCCGCTGGCGCACGATGATGGCCCCGGCCGGCACCACCGTGCCGCCGAAGGCCTTCACCCCCAGCCGTTGTGCGTTCGAGTCGCGCCCGTTGCGGGTCGAGCCTCCGCCTTTGGTCTTGGACATCTCGGGCTGCTCCTCTGGTCGTGCCGGTGCGGCGTGGGTGCGGGTGGTGCGGGGCGCCGGGTCAGCCGGCGGCGCGGATGGCGGTGATGGCGATCGTCGAGTACCGCTGGCGGTGGCCCCACCGGGTGGACTGGTTCGACTTGCTCTTGTAGGTGAAGCCGCGGATCTTCGGGCCGAGCTCCTCCCCGGTGACGGTGGCCGTCACCGACGAGCCGGCCAGCTGGTCCGGGGTGGCGAGGACGGTGTCCCCGTCGACCACCAGCACCGGGGCGAAGGTCACCTCCGTCCCCGGCTCCTCGCCGAGCAGCTCGACGCGCAGCGTCTGGCCCTCCGCCACCCGCTCCTGCTTGCCCCCGGTCTTGATCACGGCGTACATGAGGGGGGGAGCTTACCGCTCCGGGTCCTCGAATACGATTCCCCTCCCGCCGCACACCTCGCAGGTGGTGGACATGGACTCGATCAGGCCCTCGGAGACCCGCTTGCGGGTCATCTCGACCAGGCCCAGCTCGGAGATGTCGAACACCTGGGTACGCGTCTTGTCCCGGGCCAGGGCGGCGCGAAGTGCGCTGCCCACCTTGTCCCGGTTCTCCTTGATCTCCATGTCGATGAAGTCGATCACGATGATCCCGCCGATGTCGCGCAACCGCAGCTGGCGGGCGACCTCCTCGGCCGCCTCCAGGTTGTTCCGGAAGACGGTCTCCTCGAGGTTGGTGGTGCCCACGTTCTTGCCGGTGTTGACATCGATGACGGTGAGCGCCTCGGTCCGGTCGATGACCAGCGAGCCCCCCGAGGGCAGGTAGACCTTGCGGTCGAGGGCCCGGTGGAGCTGCTCGTGGACGTGGTACCGCTCGAACACGGGCAGCGCCTCGACCTCGGGGTCGAAGTACTCGACCCGGTCGGCCAGCTCGGGGTTGACGGCGCCCACGTACTCCCGCACCTGGTCGTAGAGGGTCAGGTCGTCCACGACCACGGCCCGGTACTCGCGGTTGAGCTCCTCGCGGATGACCCGGACGGCGATGGCCGGCTCGCGGTAGAGCAGGGCCGGTCCCTGTCCCTTCAGGGAATCGGCGGCGATGGACTCCCACTGCTCGACCAGCCGCTCGACGTCGTTTCCCAGCTCCTCGGCGCTGGCGCCGGCGGCCGCCGTGCGCACGATCAGGCCGTGCCCCTCGGGGCGGACGGCGTCGACGATCCGGCGCAGCCGCTTGCGCTCGCCGTCCTCCAGGCGCTTCGAGATCCCGTAGGCCGTACTGTTCGGCACCAGCACCACGAACCGGCCGGGCAGCGACACCTCCTGGGTCAGGCGCGCCCCCTTGGCCCCGATGGGGTTCTTGGTCACCTGGCACAGGATGGTCTGCCCCGGCCGGAGCAGCTGCTCGATCCGGGGCTGGGCCGATGACGTCTCGACGTCGTCGGTGTCGTAGCGGACGTCGCCGTGGTACAGCACCGCGTTCTTCGGCGTGCCGATGTCGATGAAGGCCGCCTCCATGCCCGGGAGCACGTTCTGGACCCGCCCCCGGTAGATGTTCCCGTCGATCTGGGTGGCGTCGTCGGACGCCCGGGAGATGTAGTGCTCGACGAGGGTGCGCCCCTCGAGCAGGGCGATCTGGGTCATGTCGGGGCGGACGTGGACACAGATCATGTAGCGCCCGACGGCCTTGCCCCGGCGCTCCCGTCCGCCCTTGCGCCCTTCCCCCGGCGCGGCGGTGTCGGCCGGTGCCGGGCGGACGGCGGTGCCCCCGCTCGACCCGTTCCTCGACCGGCTGGCGCCGTCGCCGCCCCCCGCCCGGGACCGTGAGCGCCCCCCGGAGCGGCCCGATCCCCCGGCGTTGGCCGGTGCGCCTCCCCGTCCGGCGTTCCTGCCCCCCGGGGCGACCCCGGCCGGACCGGCATCGCCCGGAACGGGGCGGGCCGGCCTGGTGTCGCCGATCTTCGGGCGCTTGGCGTCCGGGCCTTCCCCCACAGGGGCGGGTGGGGCCGCCGGAGCCACCGTTACCTTCGGCTCGGCCGGGGCGTCCGGTAGGTCAGCGGACCCGTTGGGCCCCCCCGAACGACCCCGACCCCGGCCGCCGCGGGAGCCGCGGCGGCGTCGGTTCTGTCCCCCGCCGCCCGGGCCGCCCGGGCCGGAGCCCCGGGCCAGGGTGACCTGCCCGTCAGCTCCCGAGCCGTCCGGGTCGTCCGGGGCGGGCGGGGCGGGCGGGTCGGCCACGATGGCGGGGCCGCCTGCGGTGGTGCCCTCCTGGGTCGCGGTCGGTGAGGGCGGAGGCTCCGCCGGGGCACCGACCGGTCGACCGGTTGCTGCGTCTGACATCGAATTCCCTTCTGATACTGCTCATGAGGCACGCTCCAGGGCGTGCACGGCGCGGTCGGCACCCGCCGGGCGCCTCCCCAGTGGGAGGGGCTCCGTTCGGATGCCGTCGCGCTCGATCCATTGTTTGGTCCTGCATGCCCGGTCGAGCACCGGGGGTCCCGCTGATCCGTCAATTCCGGGGTTGTCGGGCCGTCCTAGGGTGTCGGGCCGAGACGGCTCGAGGCCGGGTCGGCCGCCGGCCACCAGGCCCCGGACCAGCTCGGCCGGTCGGACGCCACGGGGCTGGGTGGCCAGCTCGGCCACCAGGCGCACCGTGGAGGTCCCGGCGAGGCCCTGCCCGGCCGGGACCGACAGGGCCAGCACCGACGGGCGGAGGTCGTCCTGTTCGAGGCGGCCCTTCCGCTCCCGCACGATGGGGACGGAGGGAGCGGCCAGGACCCCGGCCACCAGGGTCTCGAGCCCGGCCGGGGTCACCCCGGCCAGATCCATGGTCCACGAGCACGACGTGACCTGCTGCTGCAGGGAGCCCCGCCCGGGCTGGAGGGGGGCAGCCACCTGGACGACCAGCCCCTCGGGCAGCAGGGCGGTCAGGCGGTCGGGCAACGAGTCCGGCTCCACCTGGGACGTCTCGGGGCGCCGGGGGTCGAGGACCACGTCGAGGTACTCGGCCTCCGACTCGCACCCGGTGGGCAGGGCCAGACCGAAACTGAGCTGGGGGCGGGGCGAGAAGCCCTCGGTGTAGGCCAGCGGCAGCCGGGCCCGGCGCAGGGCCCGCTCCCACATGCGGGCCACGTCACGTTGGCTGGTGAAGCGGACCTTGCCCAGCTTGGCGAAGCGAAAGCGGATTCGCACCTCAGCCCGTCCCCTCTCCGGCCCCGACTGCGGCCCTCCGGTCCGACCGACCGGCCGGAACGGCGCCGGACGGCGCCGTCGGGAGAAATCGTACCGGCACCTGGCCCCCGGTTGAGAGATCCTGGCCGGTGCCCTGGCTGCCGCCGGCCGGGGGTGTGGCCGAGGCCACCACGTGCTCGACCCCGAACCCGGTGCAGGCCCCGCAGTCGTAGCAGGGCGTCCACCGGCAGTCGGGCAGCCCGTGGGCGGCCAGGGCGTCCAGCCAGTCCTGCCGGAGGAAGTCCCGGTGGAGGCCGGCCGAGAGGTGGTCCCAGGGCAGCACCTCGTCCTCGGAGCGGTGGCGGTAGACGGTGTCCTCCAGGGACATCCCGTGGTCGGCCAGGGCCTCGGCCCACAGCGACAGGTCGAAGTGCTCGGACCACTCCTGGAAGGTTCCGCCCCGCCGCCACACCTGCTCGATGACGGCCCCCATCCTCCGGTCCCCCCGGCTGGCCAGGCCCTCGACGGCGGTGGCCTTGGGGTCGTGCCAGCGGACGGTGAGGCCTCGCACCGGGCGGGCGGCGTCGCGCAGGAGGTTGACCTTGCGGGTGAGCTCCTCGATGGTGTTCTGGCCGAACCACTGGAAGGGCGTCTGGGGCTTCGGGACGAACCCCCCGACCGAGGCGGTGACGGTGACCCCCTTGTGGTACCGGCGGCCGATGGCCACGCACTGCTTGGCCAGCTGGACGATCCCGAGGGTGTCCTCGTCGGTCTCCGTCGGCAGGCCGATGAGGAAGTACAGCTTGACCCGGCGCCACCCCTGGCTGAAGGCGGCGTCGACCGCGGCGTACAGGTCCTCCTCACGGATCAGCTTGTTGATCACCTGCCGCATCCGCCAGGTCCCGCCCTCCGGGGCGAACGTGAGCCCGGTCCGCCGCACCCGCTGGATCTGGGCCGCGGTGCCCACGGTGAAGGCGTCCACCCTGAGGCTGGGCAGGCTGACCGACACCTGGCCCGAACAGGCCGGGTCGTCGATGATCGAGGTGACGGTGTCCTCGATGCCCGAGTAGTCGGCGCTGGACAACGAGGTCAGGGCGACCTCGTCGTAGCCGGTGCGGGCCAGCCCCTCCCCCACCATGGTGCGGACCTGTTCGGCCGGGCGCTCGCGCACCGGACGGGTGATCATGCCCGCCTGGCAGAACCGGCACCCTCGGGTGCAGCCGCGGAACAGTTCGACGTTGAGGCGGTCGTGGACCACCTCGATGAGCGGCACCAGCTGGCGGCGCGGGTAGGGCCACTGGGCCAGGTCGGCGATGGTCCGCTTCTCCACCCGGTCGGGGGTGCCGGGCGTCCGGGGCGCCACCCCGGCCAGCCGGGCCGCGGTCGGGGGGGACGCCCCCGGCGCCGGACCCGCCCCGCCCCCGGCGTAGCGGATCTCGTAGCAGGCCGGCACGTAGACTCCCGGCACCCGGGCCAGGGCCTCCAGCAGGGCTCGGCGCCCGTCCCCGGCCGCGGCGGCGCCCGGCCCGCGTCGGTGGGCGGCCAGCACCTCGTTCATCTCGCCGACCACCTCCTCGCCGTCGCCCAGCACGAAGCAGTCCACGAAGTCGGCGAGCGGCTCGGGGTTGAAGGCGCAGTGGCCACCGGCGGCCACGATGGGGTCGGCACCGGCCCGGGCCGCGCTCTTGACCGGCACCCCGGCCAGGTCGATGAGATTGAGGACGTTGGTGTAGACCAGCTCGGCGGAGAGGTTGAAGGCGAGGACGTCGAAGTCCCGGGCCGGCCGGTGGTTCTCGAGGGAGAACAGGGGCACGCCGGCCGAGCGCATGGCCGCCTCCATGTCCACCCACGGGGCGTAGGCCCGCTCGGCCAAGGCGTCCGGGCGCTCGTTGAGGATCTCGTAGAGGATCTGGAGCCCCTGGTTGGGCAGGCCGATCTCGTAGGTGTCGGGATAGATGAGGAGCCACGGCACCGACCCGGTCCCGTGCTCGGGAGACTGGGCGCCGAGCTCGCCTCCGATGTAGCGGGCGGGCTTCGCGACCTGGGACAACAGCGGTTCGACCCGGGGCCAGAGTGACGGCATCTCCCCCGTCATCCTAGGCCGCCGGAGCCCGGTGGCCGAGCGGGAAGCCGGTGGCGGGGCCGGGGCGGGCCCGGGCCGGGGCCGGTTCGGCGGCCCGGGCTCCGGCGTCACCGGGGTCAGCCGGCGTTGGAGGCGGCCGTGGTCGCGGTGGTCGAGGTGCCCGGCGCCGGGGCCGTCGTCGCGGTCGTGGCACTGGGGAGCGGCACCGGCTGGGTCGACTGCACCACTGCCGGGGTCGGGGGGATGCCTGGAGCGGTCACCGGGTGGGCGGCCAGGTAGTTGAAGATCTGGCCCACCACCGGAGCGGCGGCCGTCGCCCCGTACCCGGCCTGGTCGATGACGCAGACCACCACGTACTGGGGTGAGGCGATCGGGCCGAAACCCACGAACCAGCCGGTCGGCTCCTTGCCGATCTCAGTGTCGGCCGTGCCCGTCTTGCCCGCCACCCCGCCGGGGAAGCTGGCCAGTCCCGGGACGCCATAGGCGGTGCCGTCGCTGCTGTTGACCGCGCCGCTGAAGCCGGCCAGCATGGCCTGGCGGTCGGCCGGGGACATGGGGACGTGGCCGGTCACCTGCGGGGTGAACCGCTTCACCACCTTGCCCGACGGGGACACGACGGCCGCCCCCACCTGGGGGGCGTACCGCGTGCCGCCGTTGGCGAAGGTGGCGTAGGCCACGGCCTGCTCGATCGGGGTGATGTAGGTCCCGCCCTGCCCGAACGCCATCTCGATGTTCTCACCCGTGTACCAGGTGGTGTTGGGGAAGGCCTTCGGGTTGGCGGCATGGAGCTTCACCCGTTCGGGCTGGCTGTCCACCCGGCCCTGGACCTCGCCGGGGAGGTCGATGCCGGTCAGCTCACCCAGGCTGTACTGGGCCGCCTGGTCCTGGATCGGGGTCTGGCCGTACTGGGCGGCCTTGGCGTAGAAGAGGTAGCCGAGGTTGTAGAAGAAGTCGTCGCTCGACACGGTGAGGGCCGAGGAGATGTCGTAGGTGCCCGTGGGCTCGCCGGCGTTGTCGTGGAACACGCAGGTCGTGCTGTTGTACAGGCAGTCGGGCGTCTTGAACGTCCCGCTGTCGTAGTACGAGAACCCCGGGGTGATCAGCCCGGTGTTGAGGGCGGCGGTGGCCGTGTTGAGCTTGAAGGTCGACCCCGGGGTGTACGTCCCCTGGATGGCCCGGTTGAGGGTCGGCTCCATGCTGGCCGGGCCGAAGAGCTGGGCGTTCTGGGCGGCGCTCAGGCCCCCCACCCACTCGGACAGGTTGTAGCTGGGATAGGACGACATGGCGTAGACCGCCCCCGACTGGGGGTCCATGACCACCACCGCCCCCTCGGTGGCCGCCGGGTAGCACCCGGCGTTGTTGTTGCACTGCCCGTCGTAGGAGTTGCGGAGGGTGGCGATCTGGGAGGCCAGGGCGTTGTCGGCCACCTGCTGCAGGTTGGTGTCGATGTTGGTCACCAGGTTGTCGCCCGGGACGGCCGGGGTCGTCTTGAGGGTGCCGACCACCCGGCCGTGGGGGTCGACCTCGAGCTCCTGGCGACCGGAGACCCCTCGCAGCTCCGTCTCGTACTGGTACTCGAGCCCCGACTGCCCGAAGGCGTCGCCGGCCTGGTACCCCTGCGACTGGCGGGACTGGAGCTCGGCGGCGTTGATGGTCGAGACATAGCCCAGCGTCTGGGCGGCGGGATAGCCCGTCTGGGCCGGCCCGGGCAGCTCCAGCTGCGGGTAGGTGCGCTCGGTGGTCTGCACCGAGGACACCCCGGGGAAGTCGTCCTGGTGCTCTTTGATGTAGAGGATGTCGGACAGGGGGGCGCCGTCGAGCACCGGTACCGGCTTGTACGGGCTGAACCGCGGGTCGGCCAGCGTGGCCTGGATCTGGGCGGGGGTCTGGCCGAGGAGGGCGCCCAGCCGACCCACCACCTCGGGGTGCTGGGCGGCGGCCACCCGGGACAGCGTGATCTGCTCCACCACCCGGTTGTTGACCAGCGCGTTCCCGTAGCGGTCGAGGATGAGGCCCCGGGTCGGGTCGACGGCCACCGTGCGGATCTGGTTGGCCGACACCGCCTGGGCCGCCGCCGGCGCCTGGAGGACCTGCAAGGTCCAGAGGCGGAGACCGAGCAGGGCGAACAGCCCGGCGACGATGATCCCGGTGACCCGGAGGCGCAGGCCCGGGCGGGCGGCGCTGGTGTCCGGTGCGTCGAGCACCGCCTCGACCGAGAAGCGGCTCTGGCGGAGCTTCGGCTGCCGGGCCTGCTTGCGGTGGGAGGGAGGGCGCGGCTTCCGGGGCCGGAGGTACAGCCGCGAGCCCTTGATGGGGTGGCGCAGGGAACGGCTCACGGGGCACCAGTATCCCAAGTCGGGCCCCGGGCCGGTACGCGCGCCCCGGGGCGGTTCACCGCAGCACCCCCGAGGAGACCACCGACGTCGGCACGCCCTCCGTCGACGCCTGGGGCAGCGCCCAGGTCACCAACCGCAGGGCGGGCAGGGCCAGCACGGCGTTGGTCACCGCCACCAGCACCACGATCCGGGCCAGGTCGACATGGAGCATCTGGGGTTGTCCCAGCACCGAGCCGAGCAGGGCGTCGGTCAGCTCGTACACGGCGCTGCCGGCCAGGGCGGCGACGGGCGGGAGCCACAGCGCGGTCCGATCGAGGGCCACGGTGGCGAGGCCGACGCCGAAGCCGAGCAGGCACCCGGAGAGGGCGGAGAGCCCGAAGGGGGTGGGCAGGAACAGATCGGCGGCCAGCCCCGCCACGAACCCCATCGAGGCACCCCGGCCGGGGCCGCCCACGATGCCGGCCACGATGGGGAGCAGGACCATGATGTCGGGGTGGACTCCCCCGACCCGGATGTCGAGGATCAGCGTCTGCTGCACGGTGACGAAGAGCGCCAGCACCAGGACCACCCGGACGACCGTCCGCGTCGTCATCCGGCCCCTTTCAAGAGGACGGGGCCCACAGCACCACGGACACGTAGCGGAGATGAGCCAGGTCGGCCAGGGGCTGGAGCGTCACCGACTCCTGGGAGGCATTGGAGCCGGTCTTGGTCGACGCCACGGTGGCCACCGGGATGCCCCCGGGGTAGATGGCGCCCTGCAGCCCGCTGGTGGTGAACTGCTGGCCCGGCGTGAGCGGGGTGTTGGGGGGCACCAGGCTGGCGGCCAGGGGCTTGCCCGACCCCTGGCCGGTGAGGACGGCCAGGGAGCCCGGAGGCGGGCTGAAGGTCACGCCGACCGACGACTGGCCGTCGGTGATGAGGCGGACGGTGGCGGTGCCGTGGTTGGCCTGGACGACCTGCCCCACCAGGCCGCCCGCGCCGACCACCGGCATGTCGAGCTGCACCCCCTGGTCGCGGCCCACGTCGATGTCGATGGTGGCGGCGAAGTCGCTCGTCCCGTAGTTGGTGACCTCGGCCGGCACGCTCTGCAGGTTTCCGACGAAGGGAAGGTTGAGGATGGCGCTCAGCTGCTTCAGGCGTTGGTCGGTGTCGGCCTGCGAGCGCATCAGCAGCTTCAGATGGTCGATCTCCTCCTGGAGCTTCTGGTTCTGCTGGCGGACGGCGCTGTAGTGGACCGATCCGGCGAGGAAGCTGCCCACCGGCTCGATCACCGCGTCGACGCCGGTGCGGACCGGGGCGAAGGCGTCGGCGGCGACCGACTTGACCCCCGAGGTGATCCGGTGGAACCCGCCTCGTGCATCGAGGGTGATGATGGTCACCGAGGCCAGGACCAGAACGAGCAGGGTGGTGCGAGGGCGGCGGGAGCGCCGCGACGTCGCCACAGGATGTGGACCTCAGGTCGTCAGCGGGCCGACGAGGTGATGAGGACCTGCTTGAGGGCCTCGAACTCCTCGAGGCACTGGCCACTTCCGATGGCCACGCAGTTGAGGGGATCGCGGGCCACCACGATGGGCATGCCCGTCTCCTGGGTGAGCCGGCTGTCCAGGCCGTGCAGGAGGGCCCCGCCGCCCGTCAGCACGATGCCCTGCTCCATGATGTCGGCGGCCAGCTCGGGCGGGGTGCGGTCGAGGGTCACCTTGACGGCGTCGACGATGGCCGAGACGGGTTCGTCGATGGCCTTGCGGATCTCCTGGGTCGAGATCACCACCGTCTTCGGCAGCCCGGTGACCAGGTCGCGTCCCCGGATCTCCGCGTGAAGCTCCTCCTCGAGCTCGTAGGCCGACCCGAGGGCGATCTTGATCTCCTCGGCCGTGCGCTCGCCGAGGGCCAGGCTGTACTCCTTCTTCACGAAGGAGACGATGGCCTCGTCCAGTTCGTCCCCGCCGATCCGGATCGACTGGCTGGTCACGATGCCCCCGAGCGAGATGACCGCCACCTCGGTGGTGCCGCCGCCGATGTCCACGACCATGTTGCCGGTCGGCTCGTGGACCGGCAGCCCGGCGCCGATGGCGGCGGCCATCGGCTCCTCGATGATGTAGGCCTTCCGCGCTCCGGCGTACTCGGCCGCCTCCATCACCGCCCGTTGCTCGACCCCGGTGATGCCGGAGGGGACGCAGATCACCATCCGCGGCTTGGCGAATCGGCGCTGGTGCACCCGGTGGATGAAGTAGCGCAGCATCTTCTCGCAGATCTCGAAGTCGGCGATGACCCCGTCCTTCAGGGGGCGGATGGCCTGGATATGGCTGGGGGTGCGCCCGATCATCCGCTTGGCCTCGGCCCCGACGGCCAGCGGCCGCCCGTCCTTCACGTTGACGGCCACGACCGACGGCTCGTTGAGGACGATGCCCCGGCCGCGCACGTACACCAGGGTGTTGGCCGTTCCGAGGTCGACCGCCATGTCACGGCCGAGGAGCGAGAAACTGTTGTCGCGCATCAAGGATGCACTCCTCCGTCAGTAATGGTCCGGGACTTCGCGAGTGCGGGTGAGCACAGCTGGCTCAGCTGCACCCGAGTTCGAATGACAGCCTGACTGCGCCCCTCAGGCTAGGGGACAAGTCCGCTGGGCACAAGGTCGCCCCCGGACCGGGGGCATCGGCCGACCGCTCGGGGCGGGGCGGAACCGGCCGGGTCGGAGCGGCCCGGGCAGGCTCAGCCGAGGCCGGGGAAGAAGAGGGCGATCTCCCGGACGGCCGACTCGGGCGAATCCGAGCCGTGGACCAGGTTCTCGCCCGTCTCGGTGGCCAGATCGCCCCGAATTGTGCCCGGAAGCGCCTCCACCGGATTGGTGGCGCCCATCAGGGTGCGCACGATCTTGAAGGTGTCCTCGGGCCCCTCGACCACCATGACCATCCCCGGGGAGCGGGTGATGAAGGCCACCAGGTCGTCGAAGAAGGGCTTGCCGTGGTGCTCGGCGTAGTGGACCGCGGCCACCTCGGGCGTGATCGTCCGCAGCTCGGCAGCCACCAGGCGGAGGCCTTTTCGCTCGATGCGGTCGACGATCTCACCAACCAGTCCCCGCTCGACGGCATCGGGCTTGCAGATCACCAGGGTGCGTCCCACGAGCGGGGCAGGCTAGCCCAGGCCCCGCCGGCTGTCAGACGGGCCCCGGTGCGCTCAAGCCGGATCGTCCACCAGGAGATGGCGGGCGTCGGCCACCACGTAGAGCGACCCGCACACGACCACCCGGTCGTCGGGGCCGGCGCCATGCACCGCCCGGGTGGCGGCCTCGCCCGGATCGGGCACCACGGTGACCTCCATGCCGAGGTCACCGGCGGCGGCGGCCACCACGTCGGCGGGCAGGGCCCGGGGGGAGCGGGGGGCGCAGGCCACCACCGACCGCACCCCGGCGGTGAGCAACGCGTCCAGCATGGCGGCCGGCTCGCGTCCGGCCAGCATCCCCACCACGGCCGTCGTCTCGCCGGGCACCTCGAACTCCTCCACCAGCGAACGGGCCAGCACGATCATGCCGGCCACGTTGTGGGCACCGTCCACCATCACCAGCGGGTGGCGGCCGATGACCTCCAGCCGGCCGGGCACCCGGACGGCGGCGAACGCCGACTCGACCACCTCCTCGGCCAGGGGTGACCCGAAGAACGCCTCCACCGCGGCCAGCGCGCAGGATGCGTTCTCGCCCTGGTGGGCCCCGGGCAGCGGCAGCAGGACCTCCCCGTAGCGGCCGCCCGGGGTCTGCAGGTCGAGCAGGCGCCCGCCCACCGCCATCCGGTTGGCCGTGCAGGCGAAGTCCCGACCCCGGACCCAGGTCTCCGCCGCCCCGCCCTCGTCGGCGGCCCGGCTCAGCTGGGCGAGCAGGGTGGGGTCGGGCTCACCGATCACCACCCGGCTCCCTGCTTTGAAGATGCCGGATTTGTCCCGGGCAATGTCCTCCAGGGTCGGCCCGAGCACCTCGGTGTGGTCGAAGCTGACGTTGGTGAGCACGGCCACGTCGGCATCGACGACGTTGGTGGAGTCCCAGCGGCCGCCCAACCCGACCTCGACGACGGCCACGTCCACCGCCTCGTCGGCGAACCAGGCCAGCGCGGCCGCGGTGAGCAGCTCGAACCGGGTGGGTCGCCCATCCAACATCTGTTCCAGCCGGGCCAGCGACTCGAGCACCTCGGTCAGCGCCCCGTCGTCGATGGGCTCGCCGTTGCGGGCAATCCTCTCGTTGACCCGGCTCAGGTTGGGGCTGGTGTAGATGCCGACGCTCAGCCCCTGCGCCCCGAAGAGGGCGGCGGTCATGGCCGCCGTCGATCCCTTGCCGTTGGTGCCGGTGATGTGCACGGACGGATACGCCTCCTGGGGGTCCCCGAGCAGTTCCATCAGGGCTCGCATCCGGTCCAGGGTGGGGAGCGAGCGGCGGGAAGGCATGGCCGCCTCGAAGTCGATGTGACCGTCGAGCCACGCCAGTGCCTCCGGCAGGTCGGCGTAGGTCATGGCGGCGACGGGCGGACGCCCCGCAGGGAGGGGCAGGAGGCCGTCCGGACCGTCCTCAGGAGGCGGCCCGGCGGCTCCGGGTCGACTTGGCCGGCGGCGTGTTCAGTGGCACCAGGGTCGGGTGCACCTTGTCGAGCACCACGGCCCGGTCCACCACGCACTTGGAGATGTCGGTGCGGCTCGGCAGGTCGTACATCACCTCGAGCAGGACCTCCTCGAGGATGGCCCGCAGCCCCCGCGCCCCGGTCCCCCGCAGCAGGGCCTGCTCGGCCACCGCCTCGAGCGCGTCCTCGGTCAGCTCGAGCTCCACGTGGTCGAGCTCGAACACCCGACGGTACTGTCGGGTGAGCGCGTTCTTCGGCTCGACCAGGATGCGGATGAGCGCCTCCTTGTAGAGGTGGGACACGGCGCTCACCACCGGGAGCCGGCCGATGAACTCGGGGATCAACCCGAACTTCATCAGGTCCTCGGGGAGCACGTGCCGCAGAAGCTCCGAGTCGTCGCGCTCGGATGCCTTGCGCACCTCGGCGCGGAAGCCCATCCCCTTGCGGCCGATGCGGTTCTCGATGATCGTGTCGATGCCGGCGAAGGCACCACCGCAGATGAACAGGATGTTGGTGGTGTCGATCTGGATGAATTCCTGATGCGGGTGCTTGCGACCGCCTTGGGGGGGGACCGAGGCCGTGGTGCCCTCGAGGATCTTCAACAATGCCTGTTGCACACCCTCACCGGACACGTCGCGGGTGATGGAGGGGTTCTCCGACTTGCGGGCGATCTTGTCGATCTCATCGATGTAGATGATCCCTGTCTCGGCCCGCTTCACGTCGTAGTCGGCCGCCTGGATCAGCTTGAGGAGGATGTTCTCGACGTCCTCCCCCACATAGCCGGCCTCGGTGAGGGCGGTGGCATCGGCGATGGCGAAGGGGACGTTGAGCATGCGGGCCAGGGTCTGGGCCAGCAAGGTCTTGCCACACCCGGTCGGGCCGAGCAACAGGATGTTCGACTTGGCCAGCTCGACCTCGTTGTCGTGGTTGCCGTTGTTGCCGGCCTGGACCCGCTTGTAGTGGTTGTAGACCGCCACCGAGAGGATCTTCTTGGCGTACTCCTGGCCGATGACGTAGTCGTTCAGGAACTCGAAGATCTCCTTGGGCTTGGGGAGCTCCTCGAAGGACAGCTCCGTGGTGTCGGCCAGCTCCTCGGCGATGATGTCGTTGCAGAGGTCGATGCACTCGTCACAGATGTACACACCGGGGCCGGCGATCAATTTCTTGACCTGCTTCTGCGACTTCCCACAGAAGCTGCACTTCACAAGATCGCCACCGTCTCCGAACTTCGCCACGTCGGTTCCTCTTGTCCTCTTGTCAGTGGTCCTTGATGCTCATCGGGCGTGTTGGTCGCCGTGTCCTGACACCGGTGTGGACGGGTCCCCCGGCCCTGGGCGCCGGCCGTGACGTCTGAGGATCACATCTCCCCACCCCACGTCCCGTTCGGCATCCCGATCACACAACACTAGCGGCTACCTCGGCGCGAACAGGACCCTGGCGCCGGCTCAGGCCGCGCCGACAGCCTCGATGGACACGGAGTCCCTGGCCGTGATGACCTCGTCCACCAGGCCGTACGCCACTGCCTCCTCGGCGGTCATGATGAAGTCCCGGTCGGTGTCCTTGGACACGCGCTCGATGCTCTGGCCGGTGTCGTTGGCCAGCATGCCGTTCAGGAGGTCGCGCATGCGGAGGATCTCCTTGGCCTGGAGCTCGATGTCACTGGCCTGGCCCTCGACCCCACCGAACGGCTGGTGCAGGAGGATGCGGGCGTGGGGTAGGGCGAAGCGCTTGCCCCGGGTGCCGGCGCCGAGGAGCACGGCGGCCGCCGAGGCCGCCTGACCGAAGCAGAACGTAGAGAGGTCGGGCTTGATGTACTTCATGGTGTCGTAGATGGCGAACAGGGCGGTGATGTCCCCACCGGGCGAGTTGATGTAGAGGTGGATGTCCTTGTCGGCTTCCTCCGACTCGAGGAAGAGGAGCTGGGCGCAGACCAGATTGGCCACCGTGTCGTTGATCGGCGTGCCGAGGAAGATGATCCGCTCACGCAGCAGCCGCGAGTAGAGGTCGTAGTTCCGCTCCCCGCGGCTGGTGGACTCCACCACCCAGGGCACGCTGTACGCCTGTGCGCCCGTTCCTCCGGTTCCCTCCGTGAATGTCATTCCGAGCCCTCCTCGTCCTGTTCCACGGTCAGATCGTCCCGTGAGACCGGCTTTCCGTCTTCGTCCACCAGCTCCACGTTGTCGACCAACCAACGCATCGCCTTGGCCTTGCGCCGATCCGAGCGTACCGCCGCCAGCCTGCCGGCCCGTTCCAACTGCTCCCGCACCTCGTCGACGTCCATTTCCAGGCGCTCGCCCATGGCGGACAGCTCCGCGTCGAGCTCCTCTTCGGTGACCTCGATCCCTTCCTCGTCGACCACCGTCCGGAGCGCCAGGTCGACCTTCACGGTGTCGAGGGCCCCCGCCCGCAGCTCGCCGACGAACTCCTGCTCGTCGCGGCCGGTGGCCCCGAGGAACTGGGCGAGCGTCATCCCCTGGCTGTCGAGGCGGTGGGTGAGGTCGTGTATCCGCTCGCGCAGCTCGATGGCCACCAGCTGCTCGGGGATCTCCTCGGTCACCAGCTCGGCCAATGCCTCGGCCGTCTTGCGCTGCAACGCCATCTGGGCCTGCGCGACGTGGCGCTGACGGAGTCGGGTGGTGAGGTCGGCGACGAGCTCGTCGACGGTGTCGAATTCGGAGGCCTCGGCTGCCCATTCGTCGGTGAGCTCGGGCAGGACGAGCTCTTTGACCTCCTTGACCAGCACCCGGAATTCGACCTCCTGAGCTTCGGCCCCGAGGGCGGCGTCGAAGCTCAGGATGTCACCGGCCTTCGCCCCGCGCAGATGGTCGTCGAGCTCGGGGACCACGCCGCCCCCGCCCACTTCGTAGAGGAGGTCCTGGGCGTCGAGGTCGTCATCCTCGCCGCCGGCCCCGGGTCCAGTCCTCGTGCCGTGGATGTCGATGGTCACCTGGTCGCCGTCCTTGGCCGGCCGGGCCACCTCCACCAGCTGGCCCGAGGTGGCCCGCAGGCGGTCCACCTGGGCGTCGACCTCGTCCTCGGTGACCTCGAGGTTGGGCAGGGCCACCACCAGCCCCCGGTAGCCGGGGACGGCCACCGTCGGCCGGACCTCGACGACGGCGTCGAAGGAGACGGGTCCGGACTCGTCGCCCGAGGTGATGTCGATCTGCGGCTGGTCGATCGGGTCGACCTCGGTGTCGCTCACCGCTCGGGCATAGAAGCCGGGCAGCGCCTCGCGCAGGGCTTCCCCGCGCAGGGCGGTCGCACCCCCCATGCGGGCCTCGATGACCCGACGCGGGACCTTCCCCGGTCGGAACCCGGGCACCCGCACCTCACGGGCCAGCCGCTTCATCACCCCGTCGAGGGCCTCGTCGACCTCTCCCTCGTCGACCTCGACGGAGAGCCGGACCTTGTTGCCCTCTTCGGGTGCTGCCGTGGCTCGCATATGAATTGCCGAGTGTACCGGCACGGCGGGTTCGGGCCCTCGACGGCCCGGCCCATCCGGGGCGCAGCCGCCGGACCCGGCCGGGGGCGGCTCCCTATCGGGCGGTCACGTCATGAACGCCATGGACTCGAGCACCCGGCGGCCGAGGGCCACCTCCCCGACCATGTGCACCGTTCCCTCGGCGATGGCCTCGACGGCGGCCTCCCGACCGAACCCCAGTCGCCAGAACGTCCCCTGGTCCATCTCGACCGTCACCGTCGGCTCCCCGACCGGCGGCGGATCGTCGATGGCGGCGCGGCCTCCGGTCACGGTCACCGAGATGCGGCGACCGAGGGTGCCGGTCAGCACGAAGAGCACACGGGTGCCGTCGGGGGGGGCCAACCGCTTGCCGACCACGTAGGGCATGGTCCGAGCGCAGCGGTCGACCACGATGGCCTCCCCGGGCCCGTTGCGGCCGCCCGGTCGACCGACCGCGCGCCGGATGTCCTGCTCGTGGGCCCAGCTGTCGAGCACACGGGTCTCCATGAAGTCCCGGTACGGCACCTGGCCGACCGGGCTCCATCCGACCTCGTCGAACTCGGCCGGCCCCATGGCGGCCAGGGCCCGGAGGCGCCGGCCGGTCACCTCGGCGAACTCGGCCAGCACCTCGTCGCCGGGGACGGCCCGGCGCGCCTCGACCCAGGCCTCGTTCAGGGCGCCGAAGTCGTTGTTGACATGGGACGGCGGCTCGGTGATCGCCGGCGGTGCCGGATCGCCCAACAGCATGCGCTCGATCCCGACCAGGTGGGAGACCTGGTCCTTGACCGTCCAGCCCGGGCAATCGGTGCCGAGGTGCCATTGGCCGACGTCGAGGCCGGTGCAGGCCTCCGTCACCGAAGCCCACACCTGAGCCAGGTGTTCGACCGCCGGCTCGCCGGTCGGCGGCAGCCCGACCCGCCCGCTCGAGCCCTCCGGACGGTCCGTCAAGCGGGCAGGTTGGCCTCGATGGCGTCGGTCACCTCGGGCGCCTCGGGGTCGACCATGGGACGGAACCGGTGCACGATCTCACCGGAGGGCGACACGAGGAACTTCTCGAAGTTCCACTGCACGTCCCCGGCCTCCCCGTCGGCGTCCGAAAAGGCGACCAGCTCCCGGTAGACGGGGTGACGGTCGTCACCGTTCACGTCGATCTTCTCGAACATCGGGAACGTGACGCCGTAGGTGGCCGAACAGAACGTGGCGATCTCGTCGGCGGTGCCGGGCTCCTGGGCGCCGAACTGGTTGCAGGGGAAGCCGAGGACGGTGAAGCCCCTGTCGCCGTAGGTCTTCTGCAGCCGCTCCAGACCCTCGTACTGAGGGGTGAGGCCGCACCTGGAGGCCACATTGACCATCAGGAGGGCCTGCCCGCGGTAGTCCCCGACCGAAGCCGGCTCGCCGTTCAAGGTGTGGAGGGCAGGGTCGTAGATGCTCATGGCCCAAGTGTAGGCCCGAGGTCCCCGAGCCGTGGCGGCCGATCCACCCGCGGTCGGCCCACCCCGGGCCGGTAAAGGATTGTCTCCGGCTGGTCGAAGATGGGGGTAGGCAGGTGCCCCCGGGTGGTGGCGCGGCCGAGGGGTTGGATGACGATCGATGTCTGTAAAGGTTGAGGAGACGATCCCCCCGGCTGGCGGCCGGCGTGAGGTGTCCGGCTCCGTCGTCAGCACCGTGATGGGCCTGGTCCGCGCCGGGTGCGGGGACGCCGGCGTCTCCCAGGCCCTGGCCCTCGCCGGCGAGCGCCGACCCTACGCCCAGCTGGGCGACGCCGGGACGTGGAGCTCGACCCCGCAGGCGGCGGCGCTGTTCGACGCGGCCGCCCTGGTGCTGGCAGACGGGGCCATCGGCCTCCACGTGGGCCAGACGCTCCTCCGCTCGCCGGCCGACGGATTCGTGGACCGGGTGGTGGCCGCCGGCTCGACCGAGGCCGTCCTCCATCGGGTGGGCCCGCTGCTCCGCCATTTCGACGCCACCTCGGAGGCGGTGCCGGTCGAGGTCGAGGCCGATCACGCCCTGGTCCGGGTGTCGCCCCTCGGCGGAACGGACCGACACGCGCACGTGTGCGAGATGACCAGGGGCCTCCTCTCCCAGATCCCCGTCCTCTTCGGCTCCGGGCCGGCTCTCATCAGCGAGCCCGAGTGCAGTGCCCGGGGCGGCCCGCACTGCCTGTACGCCTTGAGCTGGGACGACCGCCCGGACGAGGCCGGCCCGGGCCCCGGCGTCCTCCAGACCGCCTCGGGCCCGGTGGACGAGCCGCCCGGATCGGAGCTCGACCGCATGCGGACGCTGATGGAGGGGACCTTCGCCATCGCTCTCGGCCTCCTCGACGACGATGCCGAGGCGCTGCTGGCGGAGATCGCCGCCCGGGCCGACGCCTTGGTGACCGCCGACCGCTACCTGTTGATGGTCCGGGTCCGACCCGGGACGCCGGTCAAGCTCCATCACCGGGGCCTCCGGCCGGACGAGGCCCAGACCCTGGCGGCCGAGCTGTGGCCCGGTCATCCAGACGACGACCACGGCACGCGCCTCATCGTCGACATCGCCTCGGGGCGCCACCGGTACGGCCGGCTGGTCGAGTTGGCGCCCAGTGGGGGCCACATCCCGGCCTCGGAGGCCGGGACGGTCCGCCTCTATGCCGACTATGCCGCCACCGCCCTCGACATCCTCGGCGTCCTTGACGATGCCCGCCGCAGCGACACCACCGCCCGGACCCTCCTCTCGTTCGCCGACAGCCTGTCGAGGGTCACCACGCCGGCCGATCTGGTACAGCTGCTGGCCGACTCCGTTCCCGCCGTGGCCGGTTGCGACCGTTCGACGGTGTACCTGTGGGAGGCCGACTCGGGGCAGTTGGTGCCGCGGGCCCGAAGCGCCGGCGCCCAGCCGCCCGACGCCTACCTCGGGCCCATCGTCCCGCGGGCCGTCCCGGGGCCCGAACCGGTCCCGACCGGGGCCCCCGGGCCGGAGTCAGGGCCGTCCGGCGGGCAGAACGGCCGGGGCCCCGCCTCCGGGGCCCCATCGGCGCCGACCCCCCCGCCAGGGGAGGCCGAGCCGCCGGGCGTCCAGATCGGGCTCCCGATGGTCGGCCGCATGATCAACCAGCGGGAGGTCATCGTCATCGACGGGTCGAACGAGGACCCGGTACTGCGGGACCTGCTGGCCCGCTCCGGCACGGCTGCCTCGGTGGTGACGCCGCTCTTCGCCGCCGGCGAGTTCTTCGGGGTGATCTCCGCCAACTACGGGGTCGGCTCGCCGACCGACTCGATCCGGGACCCCGACCTCCACGAGCGGCTGTCCGGGCTGGCCGACCAGGCGGCCACCTCCCTGCAGAACCTCGGGCTCCTCGAGAAGGTGTCGCACCTGGCCTGGCACGACGCGCTGACGGGGCTGCCCAATCGCCGCCTCTTCCAGGACCGCGTCGAACAGGAGCTTGTTCGGTCCCGACGGGTGGGCGAGCCGGTCTGCATGTTCTTCGTCGACCTCGACCACTTCAAGCGGGTCAACGACACCCTCGGCCATGCCGCCGGCGACGACCTCATCCGCCAGGTGAGCCACCGGCTGGTCGACACGGTCAGGCGGCAGGACACCGTCGCCCGGGTGGGAGGTGACGAGTTCGCCATCCTGCTGCCCGGCCTGTCGGAGCAGGAGTCGATCGACGAGCTGGCCGAGCGGGCCCTGGAGGCGATGAGCGTGCCCTTCGTGGTCTTCGGCGAGGACGTCCAGGCCTCGGCCTCCATCGGCATCGCCATGGCTCCCCAGCACGGCGACTCCTACGACGACCTGCTCAACCGGGCCGACGAGGCGATGTACCGGGCCAAGGCCCTCGGCCGGAACGGCTTCCAGATGTACTCCGGACACCCGTCGGACCGCCGCGCCGGGTCGGTCCCCGTCGACCCGGCCACGCTGGAGGCAGAACTGGTCCAGGCGCTCCAGCGCGACCAGTTCTTCGTGCTGTACCAGCCCTACATCGACCTCCGCACCTCCGGCGTGGTCGGGGTGGAGGCGCTGGTCCGGTGGCACCACCCGAGGCTCGGGGTCCTCGAGCCGGCCTCGTTCATCTCCCTGGCCGAGCGCAGCGACCTCATCGTGGCCCTCGACTCGTGGGTGCTCGAGCGGGCCTGCGAGCAGGCCCGGGCCTGGTTCGCGGCCGGTCTCGGCCCGTTCCGGCTGTCGGTCAACCTGGCCTCGCGAGACCTGTCGGACCCCGAGCTGTTCGCCAACGTGGACCGCACACTGGCCCGGACGGGGATCGACCCGTCCCTGCTCGAGCTCGAGATCACCGAGCGGGTGGTGCTCGACCGGTGGGGACCGGCCAAGGAGAACATCGAGCGGCTGCGGCGCCTCGGGGTGCGGTTCACCATCGACGATTTCGGGGCCGGCAACTCCTCCCTCAACCGGATCGGGTCCTTCCCGGTCAGCACCCTCAAGATCAACCGGTCGTTCGTGCAGGTCCTCGGCCCCGAGGGTGAGGACGACTCGCTGGTGGCGGCCATCATCTCGATGGCGGACCGGCTCGGGCTGGACTGCGTGGCCGAAGGGGTCGAGACCTCCCAGCAGAGCCGGGTCCTGCTCCAACGCGGCTGCACCACGGCCCAGGGCTACTACTTCAGCCCCCCTCTGGCCGCCGACGACATCGGCAGGCTGATGGCGACCATCGACGCCGACGGCCCGATCGCCCCGGGGACGGCGGGACCGGCCACGCCTGGATGCTAACTTTTGCAAGCACCTGCCACCGCCATCCCCCCCTCGCTCAGCCCGGACCGATACGTTCGGTCCCATCCGATCACCGGATGTCCGCCATTCGCATCACGAGGAGGAGCCATGGCGTCGTATGAGGGTTACTGCGTGAAGTGCCGTGAGAAGCGGCAATTCGAGGGGGAAGAGGTCGAGATGGCCAACGGCCGGCGGTCGGCCAAGGGCAAGTGCCCCACCTGTGGGACGGGGATGAACCGGATCCTCGGGAAGAAGGCCTGACCAGGGACGATCACTGCCTAGCCCGGGACCAGTCGGCGATCGGGCTGCAGGGCGAGGGCGCTGATCACCGCACCTTCGCGTAGCCCCCATTCACTGACCACCAGGCGCCGGAGCCCCAGGTCCTCCACCAGCGTCGACAGCACCACCGCCCCGATGGGCAGGAGCGGCGCCCGCCGGGCCTGGATGCCGGGGAGGGCCAGCCGGGCGTCGAGGTCCAGCGTGGCCAGCCGGTCCGTGAGCTCGAAGAGCTGACCGGCCGGCAGCTCCATCTGGTTCACCGGCCGGGAGGACACCGACGCCGACGCCGTCTCGGGCCGGTGCAGCGCCATGGCGAGGCGGGCCAGCGCCCGCACCGTGCCCCCGCTGGCGACCACCCGATCGGCCGCGCCGGGCACGTCCGACACCATGGCCCGGATCGGCTGGGAGCGCTCCCGGGCCACCCGGGCGATGGCCGCCCGGTCCTGCGGGGTGAGCAGCTCCCCCGTCCCGAGCTCCCCCCGGAGCCGGGCCGTGCCGAGGGGCACGCTCGAGACGGCGAAGATCTCGTCGATCGTGCCGGTGCCCGCTTCGAGGCTTCCTCCCCCGAGGTCGAGGCCGAGGACGGGGTCGGGGCCCACCCACACCCCGGCTCGCTGGCCCAGGAAGCACAGCCGGGCCTCCTCCTCGCCGGCCAGCAAGGTGACCGACGTCCCGAGCACCCGCTCGAACCGGGCGACCAGCCCTGCACCGTTGTCGGCGTCCCGGAGGGCGGCGGTGGCCAGGGCCACCTCGACATCGACGCCGGCGTCGTCGGCGGCCGACTGGAGCCGGCGCACGGCCCGAACCGCCGAGGTGGCCCGGTCCGTCGGCACCCCACCGGTGCGGGCCACCTCGGTGCCCAGGTGGAGGAAGGAGCGGCGACGCAGCACCGGGGTCAGCACCCCCTCACGGGTGGCGTCCACGACCATCAGATGGAACGAGCTGCTCCCCAGGTCGAACACGGCTACGCGGACGGTCGGCACCGGCGTGACGCTATCCGCTGGCGCTCCCGGGGCGGAATCCGGGACCCCGCCGGCCGGGACGCGGACACCGGTGCCCAGGTCCGCCTCCGGGCTGGCAACATGGCGGCCGTGCAGCTCAAGGTGGTCCGCTACGAGGTCTCCGACCGGGTGGCGACGATCACCCTCGACCGTCCCGACCGGCTCAACTCGTGGACTGGCCGGATGCATGCCGAGTACCGGTGGGCGCTGGCCGAGGCCGATCGGGACCGGTCGGCGCGGGTGATCGTGGTCACCGGGGCCGGGCGGGCCTTCTGCGCCGGAGCCGACACCCGCGCCCTGTCCGGCCACGTCGAGCGCGGGGCCTACGACGCCGGGACCCCTGACGAGCTGGCCCGTCCCGGGTTCGGCGTCGACCCGCTCTTCGACGCCGATTTCGCCTATCACTTCGGTCTCTCCAAGCCGGTGCTGGCGGCCATCAATGGAGCGGCCGCGGGAGTGGGCCTGGTGCTGGCGTGCTACTGCGACCTGCGCATCGCCGCTTCCGGCGCCAAGCTGACGACCGCCCACGGACGGCTCGGGCTGCCCGCCGAGTACGGGCTCTCCTGGCTCCTGCCCCGTTTGATCGGACTGACCCGGGCCAATGACCTGCTGCTGTCGAGCCGGATCGTCCTGGCCGAAGAGGCCGAGCGGATCGGCCTGGTCAACGAGGTGGTCCCGGCCGAGGACCTCATGGGCCGGGCCATGGAGTACGCCCGGATGCTGGCCACCACCGTCTCCCCCTCCTCGTTGCGGGCGACCCGGCGCCAGGTCTACGCCGACCTCCACGGGGGGGCCGTCCCCGCCGTCATCCGGGCACAGCGGCTGCTGGAGGAGATGGTGGCCGGACCCGACTTCGCCGAAGGGGTGGCCGCCTTCGGGGAGAAGCGAGCTCCCAACTTCGCCGACCCCGATCCGGAGGGGTGAGCCGGCCACCTCCTCCGTGCTCCCGGGACGGAAGCGGATCTCACCGGCGGCGTGCTCCAGGCGACGGGCCGGATGTCGGCAGCGGCGCCACGGATGCGGTTCGTGGGAAGTGACGCAGCGTGGCCGCGCACCTGCGTCGGGCGTGCTCGTTCCCTGGGCCGACCGGTTCGCCCCTGCCGGCATCGCTGGCCCACACCGCACTCGGGAGCACGGATACGGAAACGTGGAGCGACTGGCTTCTGAGGGGCTCCAGACCTCGAGGCCCGGCCAGTGGCTCATCTGCTGAGATAGCGTTGTACCCGCAGTCCGAACGGGACGCTCGTCCACACAACAGGAGCTCAGCAGCACTGTCTACCGGGAAGTGGCGCAGCTAGGCAGCGCGCCTGCTTTGGGAGCAGGAGGTCGCGGGTTCAAATCCCGCCTTCCCGACCAGAAAGCACCAGGTCTCCCTGGGATGTATCACTCATGGCGCCGTTTGCCTTCTATCGAGTGCCCCTTTGTGCAGGTCATCGACGCGAGTCCGAAATCCTGTAGCAACCGAGGCCACCGTGATTTGACAACCGATGCGCCGAGGAACGGGCGGAGTCGAACAAACTGCCAGATCAGCTCATGAGGAAATCCCTGTTCTACGCGCGGTTGGCCTAAATGCTGCAAGTGGCTCTGGGGGCGTTCTAGGTCATGTTCAGATTCGGAAGCGACGGGGTTCGCACTACTGGTGGGTGACAATCAGCAACGAGGACGTAGCGGTCAATCGACAGCGACGGCAGCGAGCACGTCGAGTTTGGCGGCCCGACGCGCCGGCCAGCTAGCTGCCACCAGGCCGAGAAGGATGGCGAGCACCAGGAATACGACCAGGCTCGAGATCGGCACCACCAGGTCGGTGATCCCCTGCTTTTTAAGCGACGATGACAGCGCAACGCCCAGCCCCGTGCCCACGACGATCCCGATCAGTGCCCCGAAGATGGCCAGGATCACCGACTCGGCACGGATCATGACCCGTACTTGCCGCCGGCGCATGCCCACGGCCCGAAGGAGGCCGATCTCGTGGGTTCGTTCGAACACCGAGAGCATGAGGGTGTTCACGATGCCGATGAGCGCGATAATCACAGCCAGCGCCAGGAGGGCATAGACGAGGCCGAGCAGCTGGTTCACCTGCGCCTGCTGTGACTGGATGAACTGGGCCCGGGTCTGGATCTTGAGCCCCGGATAGGCGCTCAGGCCATGGTTGAGGGCGGCCGTGATGTCCCCAGATCCGCCCATCGCGGTCACGAGTACAGCCACCGGCAACGGCTGGGCGAAGTGGGTCACGAAGTAGTGCTCCCCGGCCAGATAGTGGCCGATCAGGTTGTTGGGCTCGTAGATCCCGCCGATCCGTGCCGTGGTGGTTCCGGTCGTGGCGAACCTGACGGGCACGACCGAACCCACCTTCAAGTTGTCCGCGTTGGCTGTGGTCGTGTCGATGAGCAGGTCGCCCGCCCCCAGGGCAGGCGCGCCCCTGCCGCTCGATACCCGCAGGATCACGGTGTCGCTCAGATGGTCAGCCGAGACCGCGGTCAGCTGAGAGACGCTGTTCTTGAACTGGAAGGTCCCGGCATAGACGGTGGAGACGGCCTTGGCCCCCGGCACCTGCGCGGCTGCTGGGCCGATGGCTGCGCTGAAGTTCCCGCCGCGCGACGAGCTCGTGATGATGTAATTGGCGCTGATGGCCTCGTCGATGCTGCTGGTCGCCGAGCGTGACAGGGAGGCGCCGAACACGGCCATGGTCGAGACCAGGCCCAGCCCCACCATCAGCGCCGCCGCCGTCTGCGCGGTGCGGCGGGGGCTGCGCATCGAATTCTCCCGCCCGAGGCGACCGGCGATCCCGAGTGCCCCAGCCACCGGGCGCCCGATGATACTGGCCATGGGGCGGGCGACCATCGGTGCCAGCATGCCCACCCCCACGAAGATGCCGAGCGCCCCGAGCCCCACAAGCTGGATGGCTGGGACGGCCAGGCCCACGGCGAGCAGCCCGATGCCGGCGACGGCCACGACCGAGCCGACGACGACACGCCGGCGCGACGACTCCGAGGGGTCCGAGGTCTGCTCGGCAATGGCGGCGATCGGAGGAATGCGAACGGCCCGGCGGGCCGGGCTGATGGCCGAGATCACGGTCACACCCACCCCGACGACCAACGCAGCCACGACTGTGCGCAGACCGAACACGAGCGAGCCGGTGGGGAGTGTGAAGCCGAAGCCGCTCAGGAGCTTCTCCAGGCCGATCGCGCCGAGCACCCCGAGGCCGAGTCCCAGCGCGGAGGCAACCAGCCCGAGGACGGCGGCCTCCCCGAGGACGGAACGGAAGACCTGGCCTCTGCTGGCGCCGACCATACGCAGCATGGCCAGTTCCCGGGTGCGCTGGCCGACGAGGATCGAGAAGGTGTTGAAGATCGTGAAGCCACCCACGAAGAGAGCAATGAATGCGAACACCAGCAGGGCAGTGGAGAAGAAGCCGAGGAAGGCCTGGTTGATGTCGTTGACCTGCTCGTTGGCCACCGTCTGACCGGTGACGACCTCCACGCCCTGCGGGAGGGTGGCCGCGATGGCGCGCTTCACTGTCGCCTTGTCCGCTCCCGGACTCACTAGCACGTCGATGGCGTCGAGCTTGCCGACCTCGTTGAAGAGGCTCTGAGCGGTCGGCAGCGTGAACGCGGCGATGGTGGCCCCGGCCAGATTGTTGGCCGTGCCGAAGCGCACGATGCCGGTCAGGGTGAAGGTCTGGACGGACCCCGGCAAGAGGATCCGAACAGGCTCACCCACTGTGAAGTGGTACTTCTGGGCCGTGCCCTGGTCCATCTCGACCTCGGTCGGCGTCTTGGGCTGGCGGCCCTGGACGATGTGCAGCGACTCCATCTGCGCGGAGGGGTTGTAGGAAGTCCCGATTGTCGGCGCCCCACTGGTGGTCACCGCCTTGCCGTCGGGAGCGATGAACTGGGCGTAGCCGCCGACCGTCCCCTGTGCCTCCTCGACGCCGGGCACGGAGCGAACAGTAGACAGCAACGACTCCGAGATCTGCGGGCGGGCTGCGCCACCCCCGTTGGACTGCGAGAAAACCGCCTTGCCGCGCACCTCGAAGTCGACGTGCTGGTAGACGTTGCCGAACAGGGCGGTAAACGTGCTGTGCAGCGTGTCGGTTAGCACGAGTGTGCCGGTGACGAACGTCACGCCCAGGACGATGGCCAAGGCGGTGAGGGCAAGGCGCAGCTTGTGCGCAAGGATCCCCTTGATCGTGACGGGCCACATCTCAGTTACCGAGGTCCCGCATCCACTCCAGCACGGTGTCAGGGGTTGGGTCGGTCAGTTCGCCGACGACTTTGCCATCGCCGAGGAACACCACACGGTCGGCGTACGAGGCGCCCCGCGGGTCGTGGGTGACCATCACGATGGACTGGCCGAACTCGGTCACCGACCGGCGCAGGAACTCAAGCATCTCGGCCGAGGCGTTCGAATCCAGGTTACCCGTGGGCTCGTCGGCGAAAACGAGGTCGGGATGCCCGATGAGCGCCCGGGCACAGGCAACTCGTTGCTGCTGCCCGCCGGAGAGCTCGTTGGGTCGGTGTGTGAGCCGGTCGGCGACCCCGAGCTGTGTTACCAGGTAGTCGAACCAGGACTCGTCGACCTTCTGTCCGGCGAGGTCGGCCGGCAGGGTGATGTTCTCGGCGGCGGTGAGAGTGGGGACCAGGTTGAAGGATTGGAACACGAAGCCGATCCTGTCCCGCCGCATGCGGGTGAGGTCACTGTCGTCGAGCAGACCGATCTCCTGGTCGCCGACGAAGGTGCGTCCCGATGTCGGACGATCGAGCCCGGCCATGCAGTGCATGAGCGTCGACTTGCCGGAGCCGGACGGACCCATGACGGCGGCGAACTGGCCACGTTCGAACTCGACGGTGATGCCGTCCAAGGCGTGCACCGCCGCCTCGCCCTTGCCGTAGATCTTCTCGAGATCGACCGCCCGAGCCGCTGTAACGACCCTCGAGGGAGCCTCCTGCATAGGCACATGGGTCATCTGGCCTTACCTCTTCATCGCGACCAGCCCCTCGACAGCATCAGCACGCCCTTCGCGATACTGTCCGCGCCCCGCCATTGCTTTCAATAGGGTACAAAGTCCCTTTGGCCTCATCACTCTGAAGCAAAGTCAGCGTGATCTGGTGAAGTTGCGAACACGATTCCGATGCACATGGCGCAATCGTTGTTTGGTCACGCAAGTGATCGAGCTGGCTCCACTTTGGGTGACCAGACCAATTGGATCGGTCCCCGTTGCACCTCGCTCGAATACCGGGCGACGACGCCCAGAGACATTCCGTCGGTGCAGTATGACCTTCGACCCTCCCGATGGCCCCCTGAGGGGTGACACAATTCGTGGAAGCCTCAGAAAGTGAGCGTCTTGAGGAGTGCTGGGGATACTTCCCACCTGGTTCGGCATCCCCGCCTCGGTTGAGAACTACATCGCGGCCGCCGATCGGTCGCCTACCGTCATTGCGTCGCGGCGAGGCGGGGACCTCGGATTTCTCACACTTGTCAGACACAGTCGTTGGGCTGCCGAGGTCTACGTGATGGCTGTCCTGCCGGAGTTCCATCGACAAGGCATCGGTCGGGCGTTGCTCGGACATGCCGAAGCCATGTTGGCGACCGACGGCGTGGAGTTCCTTCAAGTGAAGACTCGTGCTCCGGGCACACCAGACGAGGGATACGACAAGACCCGAGCGTTCTACCGTGCTTACGGCTTCCGACCGCTGGAGGAGTTCCGGGAGTTGTGGGGCGTCGACAACCCGGCTCTGCAGATGATCAAGGTCGTTCCCAGGTCCGGATCGGTTCCGTGAGTCAGTCAGGCGCTCATCGGCAGGGGGAACGAGGCGGAGATCTCGCTGGCCGGCCGGGGCACGGAGAACAGGAACCCCTGGGCCAGGTCGCATCCGAGCGAGCGGAGCACTTCCAGCTGGCCCGGTGTCTCGACTCCCTCGGCGACCACCTCGAGCCCGAGGGCGTGTGCCAGCCCGATCACCGAGCCGACGATCGCTTCGCTCTCGTGCCTGACGCCCAGCTGCTCGACGAACGAGCGGTCCACCTTGAGGATGTCGACCGGGAACTGCTGGAGGTAGCTGAGCGACGAATAGCCGGTGCCGAAGTCATCGATGGCCAGCTGGACGCCGACCTGTTTGAGGGCGCGCAGCACCGCCAGGGCGGAGCCGGTGTCCCGCATCAGCGCGCTCTCGGTGATCTCCAGCGTCAGGTGCTCGGCCGGCAGGCCGGTACGCGACAGGACCTCCTCCACCGTGGTGACGATCCGGGCGTCGGCGACCTGGCGGGCCGAGAGGTTCACCTCGATGGAGCCCCTCGCCTTCTGGTCCTCCCGGCCGTGCCACCGGCGGAGCTGGCCGCACGCCTCCTGGAGCACCCAGGCCCCGATGGGGATGATCAGGCCGCTCTCCTCGGCCACGGGGATGAAGCGGTTGGCCGCCAGCAAGCCCTGTCGGGGGTGTCGCCACCGGATGAGTGCCTCGACCCCCACCGTGGTCGAGGCACCGAGCTCGACGACCGGCTGGTAGTGGAGCATGAGCTCGTCGTGGTCGAGAGCCCGGTGGAGTGTCTGCTCGGTGGTCAGACGGTCGAGGGCCTCGATGCGCATCGGCTCCCGGAACGTCTCGACCCCGGCGCCGCCGCGGCGCTTGGCCCGGTACATGGCCGCCTCGGCATTGGCCAGCAGCTCGGGTGCCTCGTCGACGCCGAAGGTGTTGAGGGCGATGCCGGCCGAGGCGCCGAGGAAGATCTCGTGACCGGCGACCGCCAACGGCTGGCGGAACAGGGCTCGGGCCTGGTCGACGAAGGCCAGCGCGCGGCGGTGGGCGTGCCCGTGGCGGTCCACGAACAGCGCCAGGAACTCGTCCCCTCCGGGCCGGGCCATGAGGTCGGCGTGACCGGCCATGAGCGCCAGTCGCTCGGCCACCGACACCAGCACGAGGTCGCCGGTGTCGTGGCCCATCGAGCCGTTGATCGCCTTGAAGCGGTCGAGGTCGAGAAGGGCGATCGCCACCGAGCCCGGCGCCCCGTCGCCTCGAGCCAGCGCACCGTCCAGCGCGGCCTCGAATTGCGGTCGGCCGGGGAGACCGGTGAGCCGGTCACGGTCATCGGCCGCGGGCACCGGAGCCGCCGGCCCGTCGGGTTCGGCGGGCTCGGCCGCCCCGGGGGGCTCTGTTGCGAGCAGGCGGACGAACCCGCTCACGCAGCGGGTCGACCCGTAGCCGGTGGTGAACACCACGGCCTCCGCATCGAGGGTGTGGCCGGCCCGGTGCACCAGGCGGAACCGCCGGCGGTCGTCGCCTCGGGGGCTTCCGGCTCCGGTGACGGACTCGGTCCCGGCGAAGGGGGCCCGACCGAGGTCACCGGGGACCACGCTCTCGCCGACGGGCCGGCCGAGCACCTCGTCCCGGGTCCATCCGAACAGCTCCTCGGCCCGGGCGTTCCACTCCATGATGTGCCCGGTGGCGTCGACCTCGATGAAGGCGTCCGGGCAGTTCGACACCAAGCGGATGCAACGGTCCCGCCAGCGGTTCAGCTCGGTCACCGGTGGCCGGGCCCCGTCAACGACCCTGACGCGCCCGCCGCGACCCGCCGCTCCGCGACCCCAGCTGATCGACCATCACGCTTCCCGTCCACGCGGCGTCTGTGACATTCGGCCAAGCACCAGGGCCTCGTCATTTCGAAGCATGGTAGGCACTCCGGTGCGGCACATCAAGGATTTCCCCCGTCACGGAGCGGCCGTCGAGAAGGCGACGCCGTGTACCGTGCCTGTCGTGGTCGTGATCACCGGCACGGTGCAGAAGGATTCGTGGGACCTCAACGTCCTGCCGCCGGTCGAGCAGGTCCGGCCGGGGCTGTGGTCGATCCCCGTGCCCATCCCCGACAATCCGCTCCGGTACGTGCTGGTGTACGCCCTCGAGCTTCGGGGTGGGGGCGTGGCCCTGGTCGATGCCGGGTGGAACACCGACGTTGCGTGGGACAGCCTCAACGAGGGGCTGGCCGCCGCCGGGGGGAGCATCGACGACGTCCGCGCCGTGATGGTGACCCATATCCACCCCGACCACTACGGCCTGGCCGGAAGGGTGCGGGAGGCATCAGGGGCCTGGATCGGCCTGCACCCGGCCGACGCGGTGATGCTCGAGGCGCGCTACGGCAACACCGACGACCTGCTGGCCGGCATGCTCCGCTTGCTCACCGACTCCGGCGTTCCCGAGGACAAGCTTCCCGACCTGGCCCTGGCCTCGATGGCGGTGAAGTCGATGGTCACCATGGCCGAGCCCGACGTCTTCTTCGAGGACGGCAAGGACATCGAGCTTCCCGGGTGGTCCTTGCGAACCATCTGGACGCCGGGGCACTCCCCCGGACACGTCTGCTTCTACAGCGACGACCGGCGTCTGCTGATCTCGGGCGACCACGTGCTTCCGCGCATCACCCCGAACATCTCGGTGCACTCACAGCAAGTGTCCAACCCGCTCGGCGACTACCTCGAGTCGCTGGTCAAGCTGGGCAGCCTGGACACCGAGGAGGTGCTCCCCGCCCATGAGTACCGTTTCTCGGATCTGAACCAGCGGCTGGAGGAGATCATCGCCCACCACGCCGCCCGTCTGGAGGAGATCGAGCAGGTGATCCGGGAGAACCCGGGGTCGACGGCGTGGGACATCACGCTCAAGCTGCACTGGTCGCGGCCGTGGGACGAGATCCAATCCTTCATGCAACGGCAGGCCAACGGTGAGACCCTGGCCCACTGCGTCGTGCTGGAGCTGGACGGGCGGGTCCGACGCCACGGCTCCCCGGCGAGGTTCTTCACCGCCGAGCGCTGACGGTCCCGGACGGTTCGCTCAGGCCGTCCCGCCGGGACGATCGTCCCCCCCGAGCTCGGCGGCGATCCGCCCCCGCTCGCGGCGCTTGAGCAGCCAACGGACGACGATGACGGCGATCAGGACGGCTGCCACCACGGCGATGGACCATATCCCGACCTGCGACAGGATCCGCTGGAACGACAGGCCGACGATGAAGCCGAGCAGGGTGTACCCGATGCCCCATACCAGGCCTCCCATGGCGTTGAAGGCCAGGAAGACGGGATACCGGAGGCCGCTCATGCCGGCGAGCCCGGGGATGATGGCCCGGGCGAAAGCCACGAACCGACCGAAGAAGACGGCCGGACCGCCATAGTGCTCGAGCATGGCCATGGTGCGACGGACGGCGGCATTCCCCTTCAGGGGGCGCCGCTCGAGGAGCCACGGTCCGGACCGCTTGCCCACCTCGAAGCCGACCGAGTCCCCGACGATGGCGCAGACCACGACCACCGCCATGATCACCTCCAGGTTGACCTGGTGCAGCCCGGCCAGGACGCCTCCGATGACCACGGCCGTCTCCCCCGGAATGAAGAACCCGACCATCAGCGCCGCCTCGGCGAAGGCCAGGAAACCGACCAGGGCGTAGGCGGGTGGCCCATGGAAGTGGAGGAGCCAACCCCCCACCCCCCCGGGCCGGCCGGAGCCACCGGACCCGGCCGCGGCCACCAGGGCGTGGACGGCGCCCGCTCCGGCCGTCAGGGTCGCCGTCATCGAATGGGTCACCGCCCGTCCGGGGAGCTCCTGGCGGCCCGGCGACCCTCCTCGGGGATCACCGGTGGACGGTCACGCTGGCCCAGGTCCGACGACGGCATGACGGACAGGTCATCCACCGGTCGAAGGTGCGCCGGGGCAGCCAGGCGGGGACGGGCAGCTGGCACCAGAGGAGCTCGAGGAGCCCGACGCGGGTCACCGACCCGCACGAGGAGCACGACACGACGAACAGCCCTCGCGGCGGCAGCGGATCGGCCGCCACCTCCCCCCACGTGGCCGACTCCTGCTCGCTCGCCGGGGTGGCATCGGAGAAGAGGGCGTGCCTGCCCGCCGGACGGGCCCGCCTGGTGGACTGACCGGGCCGCGCCTCGGCCTGGCCCCTGGTCCCACCGGCCCCGACGCCGACCTCGGCCTGGGGGTCGACGGGCATCCAGAAGAGCGCCCGCTTGCCCAACGGGTCGGGCCCGGCAGGCACTACCCGACCGGGCCGGCGACCGCGCTGGTCTCCAGGATGACCCGGGCCAGCTGGCGGTAGGCGAGCGCCCCGGGGGAGCTCGGGGCGTGCTGGAGGATGGACTTCCCCCTCGCCGGGGCCTCGGCGAAGCGGATGGACTTGCGCACCGGTGGCTGGAGAACCGGGATCCCGTAGCGGGCCTCGACCTCCTCGATGATGTGCCGGGCATGCTTGGTGCGATCGTCGTACATGGTGGCGATGATGCCGCGTACGTTCAGATCGCTGTTGGCGAAGGCCCGGACGTCCTCGATCGTCTCGAGCAGCTGGCCCACGCCCCGGTGGGACAGAGCCTCGCACTGCAGGGGGATCAGCACCGAGTCCGCCGCCGTCAGGCCGTTGATGGTGAGGACGCCGAGCGAGGGTGGGCAGTCGATGAGCACCAGCTGGTAGCGGTCGAGGACCGGTTCGAGGGCCCGGGCCAGGACGTGCTCTCGGCCGGTGCGGGTGAGCAGGTGGACCTCCGACCCGGCCAGGTCGATGGTGGCCGGCACCACGTCGAGCGATCCGACTCCCGGCACGGGCAGGATCACCTCGGCCATCGCCGACCGCCGCACGAACACGTCGTGGAGCGACCGGTTGAGGGCGTCGGGGTCGAAGCCCAAGGAGTAGGTCAGACAGGCCTGCGGGTCGAGGTCGACCACGAGTGTCCGTCTCCCGGCCTCGGCCGAGGCCACGCCGAGGGAGTGCACCGTCGTGGTCTTGGCCACTCCCCCCTTTTGGTTGGCCACGGCCAGCACGTCGGTCACCCGCGGAGTCTATGCCCGCAGACCGGTGGCCAGGACGGGTTCAGTATCCGGCCATCCCGACCATGGGCCGGTTGAGGGGCCGGCCGCCCATCGAACCGAAGAAGGGGACGTTGAAGGAGAAGACCCCACCGTCGGTGGCGACGAACCGATAGCCGCTCCCATTGGACGCCGCCGCCATGCCGGTGACCGGGGCGTTGAGGGTGAGGGACCCGGTGGAGCCGTAGAAGGGGGCGCCCCCGAAGGCGAAGATGCCCCCGTCCGCGGCCACCAGCCAGTAGCCGCCGGAGTTGGTGTCGTTGGACGTGCCGACCACCGGCTGATTGAGATGCGTCCCCCCCATCGACCCGGCGAACGGCGCGTCCCCGAAGGTGAAGATCCCGCCGTCCGCGGCCACCAGGCGGTAGCCACGGCCGTCGGTCGAGGTCGAGATGCCCACCACCGGCTGGTTGAGACGGATGCCGCCCATCGACCCGTAGAAGGCGGCGTCCCCGAAGGTGAAGATCCCGCCGTCGGCGGCCACCTCCCAGTAGCCCTTGCCGTCCGGTGTCGCCGCCATGCCGACGATCGGCTGGTTGAGCGGCCGGCCGCCCATCGACCCGTAGAACTGGGCGTTGCCGTAGGTGAAGATCCCGCCGTCGGCGGCCACCTCCCAGTAGCCGCCGATGTTGGGGGCCATGGCCATCCCCACGATCGGCGCGTTGAGCCTGATTCCGCCGGTGGAGCCGCAGAACGGCATCTGCCCGTAGGTGAAGATGCCGCCGTCGGAGGCCACCAGGTCGTAGCCGCTGAAGGCGGCGGAGGGCACTGAGCACGGCGGGATCGCACCGATGGGGGTGGTCCCCCCGATGTTGCCGGTGAGCTGGGGATCGTGGTGGAACATGGGCCAGGCGGCGCCACCCACCGCCTCGGCTCCGTTCGAGCCGCTGATCTCGTAGTGGTCGATCTCACCCACCCCGTTCGGCGAGGAGACCGATGCCGTGTAGCCGGCCAGCGTGATCCCGATCGTCCCGTTGAGGTCCTCGGTCACCAGGGGGGCGTTCTGGAGGCCGAGCGAGGGGCTGAGGTCGGCGATCGGCGCGCCGGAGCGGCCGTCGAAGATCCGGGTGCCGGCGATGGTGGGCACGATGACGTCGTCGTACCCACCGCCGGTCAGGTCGGCGGTCACGACCGAGCCGATGACCCGTCCGATGTCGGTGACCTTCCAGTCGGTGCGCCCGGTGGCCGCATCGAGCACCCACACCGAGCCCGAGGCTCCCGTGCCCTGGTCGGTGCCCTCGACGACCTGCAGCGATCCGTTGCCCAGCACGTCCGAGAGCGCCGGGGACGAGTAGGTGCTGCCGTCCACCGTTGACGACCACACCAGACGGCACAGGTTGTCGTAGGCGCGGACGGTGTCCGAGTCCGAGGCACCGGAGAAGTAGGACCCGGTGCCGACGACGGCACCGGTCGCACCCCCGGGCAGGAACCCGCCCACCGCCGGCGACGAGTCGACGACCTGGTTCGTATCGGCCCGGCAGATCTGGTTGCCGGTGGCGCTCAGGACGCGCAGATGGCCACCGTTGGCGTACTGCTGGCCCTGGGCCTCCCCGGCTGTCTGGTCACCGCCGACGATGATCTCGTTCTGGCCGGTGCCGTAGAGGTCGGCCAGCGCGGCGGTGGAGTGGGTGCTGTCCGAGTTGAAGAACGGCCAGCCGGCCAGTGGCGCCCCGTTGCCGGCATTGAGGGCGTAGGCGACCTGACCGAGGGACCCGGCCACGGTGTCCGACCCACCGAACTGGAGCGAACCGACGGTCATGCCCGCCTGGACCCCGACAGCCGGTGCGTTGTCGGTCTGCGGGTTGACCACCGGCGTGTGCCACAACTGCCCCCCGGAGGGGCCGAAGGCCTGGTAGCCGCCGGTGGACGGGTCGGCGTCGTTGCCGGACCCGATGAGCACCGACGACAGCCCGTTGCCGGCGGGCTCCACCGAGGCGGGGGCATCGATCGGCCCGCTCTCGTTGGTGGTCGGCCAGCCTGCGACCGGGGTGCCGGTCGGTGACGTGCTGCCCAGGTGATAGGCGTAGACGAACCCGCGCCGGTCACCCACTACGACCGAGGGTTGGCCGTCGAGGTTGGCCACGGTCGGCGACGACAGGGCGATGGGCTGACCGTCGTCGGGGAGCGGCCCGGTGGACCAGGTCTCGGTCCAGCCACTCGGCACCCCCACGTTGCTCCGGACCGCCCACCCCGAGACGCGGGCGACGGCCGCCGCCTGGGCCGCCGGGACCGGGCCGATGACCACACCGGCCATCAGCACGACCACGGCCGCGGCGGTGGCCAGCCACACCGGGAGCGGACCCGTGGGGCGGACGGGGTTCGACCGTCCGACCGGGGGTCGGGGTCGCACGGGGATCGGTCGGCGCCGTTCGATCCGCTCGAGGATAGGCGGTGCTCGACCGGAACGTCACACACCGGCACCCAGAAGGTGAGCGGCGGCGGCGGCCACAATGGGTGGTCATGCCAGAGGAGCTTCCCGAGCTCACGGTGGCCGACCGACGCGCCTGGCGGGCCTGGCTGGGCAAACACCACGGCGACCCCGCCGGGGTGTGGTTGGTCCTGGCCAAGAGGGGCACGGAACGCCCGACATGCCTGACCTGCGACCAAGCGCTGGAGGAGGCGCTGTGCCACGGCTGGGTCGACGGCCAGGTCGGACGGCGGGACGGGGCTACCTACCGGCAGCGGTTCACCCCGCGGCGGGCGCGGAGCCCCTGGTCGCAGCGGAACGCGCCATCGCCGAGCGTCTGATGGCCGAAGGCCGGATGCGATCGTCAGGGACGGCCGATGTCGATCGGGCCAGGGGCGACGGTCGGTGGGAGGCCGCCTATCCTCCGGGCCGGCCTCCGCCGAGGTACCCGCCGACCTGGCCACCGCACTGGCGGGTCGACCCCGGGCCGGCGCCATGTTCGAGGTCCTGACCAGCCGGAACCGGTACGCCGTGCTGTACCGGATCCAGAGTGCCAAGATGGCCGACACCCGGCCCGTCGCATCGACCAGTTCGTCGACATGCTGGCCCGGGGCGAGACGCCCTACCCCCAGCCGGGACAACTGGACGATCGATCCCCTCGGGACGAATAGGGGCCGGGAGGGCGGGTCAGGAACGCCCGCCGGGCGGACGGTAGGGTGCGCCCCGTGGTGACCGTCGACGAGGTCGGTCGGGTGGCCATGGAGCTGCCCGTGGTGACCGAGGGTGAACGCCACGGCAACCGCACCTGGTTCGTCGACGGCAAGGCCTTTGCCTGGGTGCGACCTTTCAGCAAGGCGGACGTCAAGCGGTTCGGCACGGTGGCTCCACCGGACGGGCCGATCGTCGCCGTCCGGGTGGCCGACCTCATGGACAAGGAGGCGGTCCTCGGCGGCTCCTCGAAGGGCTTCTTCACCATCCCCCACTTCGAGGGGTACTCGGCCGTCTTGATCGAGCTCGACAAGGTCGGCAGGAAGGCGATGCGCGAGGCGGTCATCGACGCCTGGCTGACCTGCGCGCCCCAGCCCCTGGTGGACGAGTACCTCGGTACTTGAGGGACGCGTGAGGGGTCAGAGGGATTGTGGGCTTGTCGTGCGTCGCCCCAACGCCACGTACCAGCGTCGGGATAACACACCTGTGGACAGACGTCGGGGTGCGGCGGATCGCCTGCAGACAGACGATCGGGCGGACGCCGGTTTCACCACCTTCCGTCCAGTCGCTGACACCCACCCAGTTCATCCGGTTACGACGGGCTTGGGAGCTGCCTTCTGGGCGGTGGGCAGTAGTAGTCCGCCGCCTCATGACGTCGGTTAGCGGTCAAGTCCGCTCCGATCGCGGAGGTCGACCGCATTCGGGGTGGCGCCGGCAAGTGGCACGCCATGGGGCGTGCACGGTCACCGGGCCGACCTCGATGCGGTTCAGCGAATTGGGGGACACGTGCAGCTCTTACACGGGTACGGGGCACGCGGAATAGACTTGGTACGTGGCCGGCGGCCCGACTGAGTGGGTGGATTCGTATGTGCGCCGAGCGGGCATGGCTCAACATTTCACTCAGGCCGAGGCTCTACTCCTCACCCGAAGGGCTCACCGGGGGGACAGCGGCGCCAAGTCGGACCTGATTGCGTCAAACAGACGGCTCGTGGTCTCGATCGCGCGCCGCTACGTCAGACCTCCACCCGAAGAGGACGGCTGGGAGCGACGGACCACAAACCAACCCCCAGATCCTGAGCACTTGGCGCCACTTCTCGCTTTGGGCGAACAGGGACTCCGGACCGCTGTTGAGCGGTTTGACGAAACCAAAGGCTTCGCCTTTCCGACGTATGCGAGTTGGCGCATCCGTCAAGCCATTACGAAAGGACTACCGGGAGACGAACGCGGAGGGGTACGCACACCACGTCCGCCCGCTCCGGATTCCTCTGCGGGAGCCATCCACATCGATCTTCGGCTAGTGCCCCGGTCTCGCGACGTGGCCTCATTCCGTCGGCTTCCACATGGCGGTTCCTTCGAGGATCCCAGACCAGACGTTCCGCGCCAGACGTCCGCGCGCGTTTCAGATCGGCCACGTGGGGCCGGCTGTCGCACCCTACGGGTTTACGGCCGATTGGGAGAGGCGGACCGATTCAGCCTCGTGATCCACCAGCCGTAGGCTGCGCACAGCAGGGTGGCGGCCACGAGCACCACACCAACGGGGATCGGAGGGGACCAACCACCGGCGTTTGCCAACGGATTGACGTACGCTCCGAGACCCACGACGTACCGCCGTATGGCCCAAAAGAGGCTCCCGAACTGGATGGCCGGGATGACGACGGCCACAAAGACCGTCAGGCGATGGTTGACCCCAACCGGCAGGAACGAAGTATCTCTTGGTTGCCGACGGTCTAACTGGCCAGCGATGGCTCCGGCCAAGAGAACCAAGCCAGCGTAGAGTGGATAGCCATCCCGAGCTTGCCAAACGATGCCGTCGTGGCGCGCCTGTGACACGACGATAGCCGTGGGCACCACCAACGAGGCGGCCGCAACGCCGAGCAGCACCAGTGCGTGCCTCCGGGCGCTCGTCAGCATACCGGTCAGCACGATCGTTGCTGCGGCGACCAGCCATGCCGCGACTACAGCGAATGGTGGGTTAGCCGATCCGAGCGTGCCGACGAACTGCGCCAGCCAGATGGCTGTGTGGCCTACGGTCAGTTCGACGAGATTCACGGTTCCGACCCTGGAAGGAAATGTTGCACCGATGGGCAGAACGGAGAGCGAATGTGCCCACAGGACGTAGACAACTGCCACGGCAGAGGCAGTGGCGACGAGGCCGGCTCCGAGCCTGACGGAACGATTACGGGCCAGGGTCAGCATCGAGCGAGGAGCGAGAAGTGCCAGAAAGGCACCGATCACGCCTAACCAGAATGGTGAGAGCCCACGGGTCAACACCATGACAGCTGCTGCGACCGACGTGGCGGCGACCAGGCTCGGTGGCGGTCGTACAGGCCGCTCGAGCACGAGCACCAGTCCGCCGGTCCACACGCAAGTAGCTGCTGCCATTTCGAGACCGCTGGGGTTCACGAACGAACCGAAGATGAAGACCATTGGGGTGGCGATCACGATGACGGCCAGCACGAGTGTTCGGCGACGGGACCAGATGGCAGCGAGAGCAAGAGCCATACCGAGCAGGAGTGACGACATCAGTGCGCTCGTCAGCCGCATCAGGTACACGGCGATATTCGTGTGCCATGCCAATGAGGGCCATCCCACTAGGAGGTAGTAGAGCGGCGGGTAGCGTCCGACATAGGTCGTGGCCTTGACCAACCGTCCGGACCCACGCAGGCCGTGACACGTGCTGGCTGGAAAGATGGGAAACCCATAACAAGTAGACTGCGGGAGGGCTGCGAAACTCTTTGGAACCGTCACGACAGTGATGGCATTCTTGCATCGCTCGAGTGAGGCTAAGTACTCGCAGGATGTGATAAGGGCTCGCGAACTGGCGGGAAGGTTGTTCGTCACAGTCTGCGAGTAGGGCGTACCTACGATCTCGCCACGCACGACGGATGCTGCTTTCACCAGCTGAGCGCCCTCGTCCGTGGCCGCTCCGATCGGGGTGATGATCGACCACATCGCGGAGAAGCAGAAGATGATGGTCGCCGAAACGGCCCAGGCGCTGATGAGGGGGTGCTTCCTCATCTTGGGTGGGCTCGCTCGTTCAAATGGTGGCACAGAGGCGTCGCTCAGTGAACGACTCTGGATATCGGCGTGGACCACATGTTCATCTTGCCTGACGCTCCGTCCCGGCCCCCGGCGTCGATGAGGGCGACAATTGCTTGTGTCGGCGATCGAGAGCGCCGCCACATTCGCCTCAGGCTACTGGGGCGGGGTTCACATGGTGAAGCATGCCGACTTCTTGATGGAGGGGAGGGCCACTCGGGCTGACTAGTGCCCTGACCGGCAACGTTGCTGGGGCGCGTCCACCACTTTGAGCTCCCGATCGCGCAGAATTTGGACTTTCCCACCAACGGTCAGGTGCGCGATGGGATGCGGGTTCGAGCGATCACGAACGACAGAGCCGCGGTTCACGTCCACAGACGTGGGTTTTGACCCGTTGAGGCTTGCTGTGAGCCGCTGAGCCGGGTCGTCCGGGGGTGGGTGCCCGACGACGAACAGGAGTTTCACGAGATCCCCCACTCGCGACGACCACCGCATCAATCTTCAAGTTCGACCGAGAACACGAAGGAGAAGATGCGGTGGAAGTCACCAACACGATGGGCGCGGCCGAGCTGCTGCGCAAGTATCTCGCCGAGGCCGACCCTGACCTGCTGTGATCGGTGGTCCAGAGCTTCGCCGAGGCCCTGATGTCTGCGGAAGCCTCAGGACTGTGCCAGGCCGAGTACGGCGAAGTCAACCCGGACCGAGTGAACTCGAGGAACGGCTACCGGAACCGGCGCTGGGACACCAGGACCGGCACGATCGACGACGTGTTCCAGTCGAGGGGATCGACGGCATCTCCAAGTCCCAGGTCTCCGAGCTGGCCAAGTCATGCCGTCCGTTCCGACCCTCGGATTTTGACGTTCTCCCTGGTCAGCGCCCCCGGCAGGAGTCGAACCCGCAACCTGATGGGTAGAAACCACCTGCTCTATCCAGTTGAGCTACAGGGGCGAGGCCCGGGAGCCCGTGCGCAGACGGACCCCCGTCGGTCTGTGTCACACTAGAGGCTCCTTGGTGGCCGTAGCTCAGTTGGCAGAGCGCCGGGATGTGGCCCCGGAGGTCGCGGGTTCGAGCCCCGTCGGTCACCCTCGTCACCGACGGAACGAGCCGGGCGACGTCGTCGCACCGGTTAGGTTGAAGCACGAGCGCCTCTAGCTCAACGGCAGAGCAACGGACTCTTAATCCGCAGGTTCTGGGTTCAAATCCCAGGGGGCGCACCAGTTCAGACCCAAGCGCTTCCATACGGCGAGGGAGCCGAATGTTCCGAAGCTCCGCCTGGACCGTTGCATGGTCGACGAGGACCGCTCAGGCGACGACTGGGTCAGCCGGGTGGTCTCGGCCGTCGGGGTGATCACCGTTTCCAACCAGGTGTTCTCGGTCGGCAAACACCGCGCTGGCGAAGTCGTAGACGTCCATGTGCGGGCTCATACCGCCTGCGGGTTCGAGTACTGCCACACCCCTGTCTGTCAGGCTGACGTGAGACACCTGCAGTAGCCCACCATCCCACCAGGGCGAGTCAGGAACACGTAGACCAAATGACCATGACATCAGCACCTGTGACGAAGCGCGCCCAGAATGGGACCGTGCCCGAAGACAATCCGGCGGCCAGACCGAAGCGGCGCCAGTTCAGCGCCGACTACAAGCTGGCCATCTTGGAAGAGTACGAACGGATCACCGAGGACGGGGGCAAGGGCGCCCTGTTGCGCCGAGAGGGCCTGTACTCGAGCCACATCGTCGAGTGGCAGCGCGCTCGAGACGTCGGTGCTTTGTCGGGACTGGCTCCCAAGCACCGCAAGAAGCGCTCGGCGGCCGAGCGCGAGCTCGACCTGGTGCGCAGGCGCAACGCCAAGCTCGAAGACCAGCTGGGCCGACACCGCACGGCGCTCGAGGCCCAGGGAAAAGCATCGGAGCTCTTGGCGCAGCTGCTGGCGCAGAGCACTCCGGAGACGACCCAGCAGTCCGAAGAGGGGCCGAGGCGGTGATCGACGAGTGCTTCGCCGTGGTCGAGCCACTTCTGGGCACCAAGACGGCCTGTGCCGCCGTCGGGCGGGCCCGAGCCAGCCACTACCGCCGGCTCAAGCCGTGCCGCACGACGGAACCCAAGCCCCGACCCGCGCCGCCCAACAAGCTCAGCGACCAAGAGGTCGACGCCGTGCTCGAGGTGCTGCGCTCGGCTCGCTTCGCCGACTGCTCGCCGGCCCAGGTCTACTTCAGCCTCCTCGACGAAGGCGTCTACCTGGCTTCTGAGTCCAGCTACTACCGGATCCTGCGGTCCCAGGGCGAGGTGCGCGAGCGCCGCCGCCAGGCGACGCACCCGGCGAAGGTCAAGCCCGAGCTCGTCGCCGGCGCGCCCTTGGTCGTGTGGTCGTGGGACATCACGAAGCTGAAGGGTCCACAACGCGGCGTGTACTACGACCTCTACGTCGTGCTCGACATCTTCAGCCGCTACGTCGTCGCCTGGTGTGTGGCGCCCTCTGAGTCAGGCGAGCTCGCCAAGGAGCTCATCGCCGACGCCGTGGCGCGTCACCAGGTCCCGCCGGACCAACTCACCATCCATGCCGATCGCGGCTCGTCGATGACGTCGAACCCGGTGACCGAGCTGCTCACGTTCTTGGGCATCGGCCGCAGCCACAGCCGGCCGCACGTGAGCAACGACAATCCCTACAGCGAGGCGCAGTTCAAGACCCTCAAGTACTGCCCGGCGTTCCCCGAACGGTTCGGCTGCATCCAAGACGCTCGGGCGTTTTGCGAGGCGTTCTTCGCTTACTACAACCACGAGCACCGCCACTCAGGCATCGGCTACCACACGCCGGCCTCGGTGCACTACGGCACCACGGAGGAAGTTCGATCCCAGCGGGCCGAGACCCTCGATGCGGCCTACGCAGCGAACCCGGCGCGGTTCTGCCACCGCCGGCCCCAGCCTCCGAAGCTGCCGACTATGGCCTGGATCAACGAACCTCTGCCAGTTGTGGAGCTTGCACAGAAGGCGTCATAAGAAAGTGTCTCAAATCGCTTGACAGGTTCGCGCACTGCTGAGGCGCACCCACCAGCCTATGAAGTCAGGAACGATCGTGCCCTGACCCCATCAGCGGATCCACCGACCATCCCTGAACCATCCCTTTCTCAGTCACCATCAAGGGGATGGACCGCCGGCACCGATACGCCGCCACTTCTCTCGCTCACTCTGAACTGTGTACGCGACTCCCTCGACTACCAGTGGGAGCAATAGCAGGGTCGCCGGCAAGACGTACCGGAACTCGTCTTGGAAGATCACCTCGAAGCACAGAATGAATACGGGGAACAGCCAGATTGACACCACTTCGGTTCGACGTCCCGACTTCCACCATCTCCGTGTCGTCACGAATGCGAACAGATAGCCGAGTGCGAGAAGGGCAGCCCAGCCGAACCGCATCAGGAACTTGAGCGAAGTGTTGTACGACACGCCGTAGATCGGAACTGGGAATAGGGAGGTGGCGTAGTAGGTAACCTTGCTCCGCACGTATGTGGGAAAGTGGTGGACCAGGCGGTCTTTGATGTAGGAGTAAGCCTCCTTCTGATACTCCGTCCTCGCCGACTGCGAGATCACGGGATTGTGGAGCAACTTTCCAGCTTTCCTGTAGACCTTCCCTCCCTCATTCCCATTCACACTCGCCACTAAGACTTCGTCGGTCCTCACGGAGTCGACTAACTCGGTGCGGTGCACCTGCAAGTTGTTGCGGAGCGTCCAGGCCCCACTGCCCAACAGGAAACAGATCACAAGTGCCACTGAAGCGAGCGCCCGAAGGTTGGCTCGCCGTGCAGCGACGATGGCGACGAGAACGACAAAGAGCGCCAGTTCGTCTCGGGTTAGCTCCACCAGCCACGCCAGCAAACTGCCACCCACGAACAGCATGCGTCGCGATCTCGGTGGTCGCAGTAGCACAAGGTAGACGAAGGCCATGACTCCGGGAACCGAGAGACTCTCGGTTTCGGCGACCCCGGCAAACGAGGCTGTGGAGAGGAACGCAGCGGCAATCCCTGTCGCCCAGAGTGCGCGCGTGCGCGTGAGATTCAGCTCCAGGGAGATCAACCAGACGAGGAATGTACTTACGGCACCGAGAAGCGAATTCAGGATGATCACGGACCAGTGCGAATCGCTGATCACGAAAGCCACGGCGAGGAGGGCGGGATAACCGGGAAGCCGAATGTCTGTGGCTAAGTATGGTGCGTGTTGGGAAAACGAGTAGCCATGACCAGCGGCAAGATTCTGGGCTGGCACCGTGTAGCTCGGTGCGTCGGCACCGTAATAGCTAAAGAGATGCCCGATCCAGATCCGAAAGAAGAAGGCCGCGCAGATAAGCGCCACCGGAAAAGCCCATGACGGCAGCCGAGCCGGTCGGCGCCCCGTCAGGTGCTCCCCTGGGGCTTCGGCGGTCCCTGGGGAAGAGTCCGCAGCCACAGTCGTACCCGCCCTCCGTGAATGCCCTACGGGAACTATTATCACATTCCCCGTCGCGCTCGCGCCGAGCAGCAAGGTCGCGCCGCATCGGGCCCACCACGCACCTCGGATGAACGCGGCCCCGATGGCCTTGCGAGCGGTCACTGCTGTTCCGGGCCGCGCACCCATTCAACCAATTCCTCGTCGATGTTTGCGAACGTACGGAGCTTCCGGGTCAACCCTCGCCGTTGGGCAACTTCTGGGCAACTTCTCGGCAACCCGTGATTTCGGATGATCGACGATGGGGCCATCGGTGCTAGCGACGGCTCCGATCAGTGAGCAGTCGTCAGCGCTGACCCGCCCGGGTCACGCTCAAATCCGTAGTTGTAGGTTCAAGTTCCCGCACGGCCCCCATTGTTCTGTCCCACGACATCGTGGACAGACGAACCTACGAAGGGTAGATCAGCCGCCCCCGAGCGGCTGGTAGTCCCGGCCGGGATCGAGCGTGAGGTGGCGGAGCAGCTCGCCCTCCTCGCTCAGGACCCGGATGTCGAGGTCACAGACCAAGACGATGACCCTGCGTCCTGTGTGCGCCCGGCCGACGCCGACGTGGTGGAGCTTGGTTCCGTGGCGCAGGGTGAAGACCCCGGTCTTGTCGATCTTGTCGTGGCGGACCCGGGTGTGGGGAGCCATCGGGTACTTCGCCGGGTCGGGGACAGCCTTGGTGAGCGCCTCGAAGGCCTGCCGGGGCGGGACCATGGCCCGGGCGGAATGAGGCCGGGTCCCGTTGTAGTAGCGGACGAAGGAGTCGACGTGGCCCTGGAGCTCGGCAATCGAGGCAGCCCGGTCCCGTTTGCGTAGCCAGCGCTTGAGGGTCTGGTGGAACCGTTCGATCTTTCCCTGGGTCTGGGGATGGTAAGGCTTGTCGCGCTTGATGGTGATGCCCAAGGTGGTGAGCTCGGTCTTGAAGCCGCACCGGCCGTTGCGGAACTGGGCGGTGAAGATGCACCCGAATATCGGTGAGCACCGTGGCGGGGAACCCCCAGGTCGATGCCCCCTGGTAGAAGGTGGCAACCACGTCGGTCGCGGTCGCGACCGGCACCACGACGGCCGCCGTCACTATCCGGGAGTAGTCGTCGACGAAGTCGAGGATCTCCACATTCGTCCCATCGGCCAGTGCCCAGTGGGTCATGTCCGCCTGCCAGGTCTCGTTGGGCAGGGACGACTCGAACCGTGTCCAGGACGTCCGCGGCCGCTTCTGGGGTTGGGGGATGACGAACCCCCGTCGCACGAGCACCCGGTGGATGGTGGATCGACCGGGTGTCACGCCGTGGCGATGGCCGAGGTGGTATTGGATGCTGAGCGGGCCGGCGTCGAGTCCCTCCTCCTCGAGCTGCTTGCGGAAGGTCACGATCTCGTTCTCGACCTCGACGGCAGTCTGCGACGGACGTCGGTGAGGAGCCTTCGACCGGAGGACGAGTGCCTCGTAGCCGCCGGTGTGGAATCGGACGACCTGCTTGGCCACCCACGCCTTCGACATGTCGAGCGACGAGGCCACCGATCTGAGCGACCGACCCTCCAGCACCACGGCATCGACTGCGTAACGGGTACGGTCCATGGACACCACCTGAGCAGGTGTCCACGATGTCGTGGGACATGCTGTCCACTATCCGATGGAACCAGACACACGCACGGCCCCCAGTCACAGACCGCACGGCCCACCTTGGGGCGCACGAGTCCCACGCCGCAGGGGGTATGGCGTGCTGGCGTGCTCCGGCAATCCGGGCCTGACCGGGTTCTTCCCGACAATCCGCGTGTGCTCTCGTCGTTGCCGCGTCGGGCCCGTTGCGCGGCAGTATTGTGACGTGGGACCGGTGGCCAGGTGGCCGTCATGCCGTATGCAGCTTCCATGGAGAGGTCGGCACCATAGAACCTAGTGATGCGGTCCCCAAGTGCCCGCGCTGTGGACTGGTCGACAGCCCCAAGCTGATCGTGCGGGGCGACGACACGAGCCCCATCAGGTCGTCACTGGCGAGCGTGCTCCTGCAATGCCGGTCCTGCCGCTCGGAGTGGTCGGAGCGCTCCCCGGTCGGTTGGACCTACACCTCGACCTAGACGCGACGGGCGGGGCACCTAATTCGCCCGATCCCACGTCTCCAGTGGGGGTGCAACCGGCTCGGGCGGAGGGCCCGCCCCGACGTCCGGGTACTCACCGCTGGCCCTGATCTGAGCCAGTACTTCGATGACCAGGCCGGGGGGCTTCCCGATGGCCTGGGCGATCCGGGCTGTGCTCGGGTACGGGCTCGGCCAACGGCGAACGAACTCGAGCACGGCCGCCTTGATGTCGTCCTGCTCGTCCCTTCCGTCTCCGGATCCATCGTCCATGCTGACCACTCGCGAGTGCTTGCTCGAGACCACGGCTTCGCGTCGCCAGACGAAGTTACCACCCACCACCGAACGGCCACCGTCCGCCGGGGGTCGTGGCACCGGGCCCGGTCAGCGGGGCGCGATCCCCCACGAGCCGGTCCACCGGGCCCCGGGCCGGAGCACGACCAGGTCCACCCCCGAGCGGAAAGCGTCGGGCGGGCAACTCATCGGCTCCACCGCCAGTGCCGTGCGTCGTTCCTCGACATCGAGAGTATCGCCCGTGTAGACCATGAAATAGGGGAAGCGGTCGTCGGCCCACACCGTGGTCCCGCCAGCACCATCGGGATGGTCGAGCTCCACCCGGGCGCGTCCGTCGGCGTCTCGATGGAGACCGGTGAACCCGGTGTCGAGCTTGGTCACACCGATCAGGCGACCCGGATCGAAGTCGAACTCCGTACCCCTCACCGGTGCCCGACCCGTGGGCAGTCCACGATCGTCGGTGACCAGCCGCTGGGAGGCGGGAACGCGCAGACGCACGCTGTCCACAGTGGCCGTCCCGATGGTCAGGTAGGGATGGAAGCCGAGTCCGAACGGCAGATCGCCCTGGCCAACGTTGTCCGCCTCGGTCACGACCGTCAGGCCGTCCCGGCCCAGCCGGTATTCGACGTTGAGCCGTAGGGCAAAGGGGTAGGCCGGCGACGGATGGAGCTGGCAGGCCAGAGTGACCCGGTTCTGCGCCCGGCCCACCATCTGCCACGGCAACCAACGGACCAGGCCGTGGATGGCGTTCCCCGCCGACGGCTCGTCGAGTGGCGCCTGAGCCTCCACCCCCTCGAATGAGTACCGTCCCTCTCCCAGTCGGTTCGGCCATGGCGCCAGCACCTGGCCCCGGCCCCCCCTGCTCCACTGGTCCGGCCCGAACCCGGCCACCACCGCCCGGTCATCCGTGGTGAACGAGCGGAGGGTGGCGCCCACCTCGGTGACGACCGCCCGTTGGTGGCCGTGGCCGATCACCCACTGGTCGCCGGTGGCGGTGGTGGTCTCGGCCGGCCGTCGGCCTTCGGTCACTGGGGAGGGGGTCATGGTGTGGTCGGGTCGACCCTCGTCCGGAGCAGCCGATGCCGACCGGTATGGTAGGCGACGGGCGCATCGGCCCGGCGGGCCGCCGTTCGCATACCACCCGCGCCGCCCACAGCCGGCGGGTGGCCCCGACTCCAGGTCAGAACGGAACGTGTCGACATGCGCATCCTGATCACCAATGACGACGGCGTGTTCGCCCCGGGCATCGGCGCCCTGGCCAGGGGCCTGGTCTCGGCCTGCGGCGACGACGAGCTCGTGGTGGTCGCCCCCCTCACCGACCACAGTGGGACCGGGGCCGCCGTGGGCCCGGTCTACGAACGCGAGTCGATCCCCTACGAGGCGGTGGACATCCCCGGATTGGCGGATATTCCCGTCTACGGGATCGAGGGGCCGCCGGCGCTGGCGGTCATCCTCGCCTGCATCGATGGATTCGGGCCCCGGCCGGACCTGGTCGTCTCGGGCATCAACCACGGCATCAACGCCGGCCGGTCGGCCCTGCACTCGGGGACGATCGGGGCCACGCTGACGGCTGCGCAGTTCGGCATCAGCGGTCTGGCCGTGAGCATCGCCTGGGGGCCCGAGCCCATTCCGTGGGAGACGCCGGTGCGGCTGGCGACGGCCGTCCTTCCCGCCCTGGCGGCCCAGCCGCCCGCCACCGTGCTCAACCTCAACGTGCCGGCGGTCACGCCCGATGCACTCCGAGGATTGCACCACGGTCGGCTCGGCTCGGTCGGCCTCATCCGCTCGGTCCGGCCCGAGAGCACCCCGGACCCCGTCCCCGGAACTCCGATCGACGTCACCACCGGCGCCGTCAAGCTCACCCTCCGGGGAGCCGGAACGCCGGCCGACCGTGCCGCCGAGCTGGCCGAGCTCGATCCGGAGTCGGATGCCGCCCTCATCGCCGGGGGCTGGGCCACGGTGACACCGCTGCTCGGGGTGCGCGAGGACCGGTCGGACCGTGGGGAGGCCGCGTTGGTGGCCGCCCTGGCTGCGTACATCCCGGAGCCCACCGGCCCGGCCTGACCACCACCGATCCTGCCCGGTGGAGCCCTCGTTCAGCCCGCCCCCAATTGGTCCTCCAGCCAGTCGAACATGACCTGCGCCGCCAGGCGGATGTTGTCGGCCTGGCAGTGGGTCGAGGCGCCGTCCTCGGCGGTGAACACCACCGAGGTGACCGGCCCGCCCACCTCGGCCACGAACGAGTGGTGCTGGGCCAGAGGCTCGGCGCCTTCGCGGTCACCCACCAGGGCCAGGACGGGGCAGCGGATGGCACGGGTCATCGGGCCGAGCCGGTACGCGGTCATGGCATCGCGCCAGGCATGGAACGAGGGAACCCCGAAGCGGTGGCAGATGGCGGCGATGCCCCACTGCATCTGGCGGGGCATGAGGTCTTCGGGCACTCCCATCACGTCTTCAGGCCGGATATCCCGCGTCATCCGGAACACCTCGGACCCGACCCAGGCCTCCATGTACCGTCCCATGTCCTCGACCGGAGGGTCGGCCACCAGGGCGCCCACCCGACTGTCGGTCGCCGCGCTGCGGGCGGCGAAGTACGAACCGAAGCTCTGGCCGGCCAGGGCCAGGCGGCCTGCATCGACATCGGCCCGGTCGGTGAGAGCGTCGATGACCGCACCGATAGGCACCTCGTAGTCCGGCCGGAACGTCATCGACGGATTCGAGCGCATGCAACCGGGTTGGCCGGGCCCGTCGAAGACGAACACGTTCCAGCCGCGTTCGGCACCGGGTGCACCGAGGTGGAAGTAGAGCTCCTCGGCACTCGAGTCGAACCCGCCCACCCCGATGAGGGTCGGGAGCCCGAGATCGTCGGGAGGGGTGGCGTCCGAAGGCGGTCGTACCAGATAGCCGGGAAGGGACCCGCCTTGGAACGGCACATCGACGACCTCCACCGGAGGGTCGAGCAGCGCGGTCGCATCAGCGAAACAGGCACGACTCCGTTGCCCGGTCTCGACGGACCGACCGGTGTCTCCCTCCGCGTAGTACTCAGCCGTCCGGTAGTAGGTCGAGGCCCGGAGCAGGTGGTCACGACCGCTGGTCCGCCGGCCGGCGGTCAGGCAGGCCCGCCCGCGCTCCTCGACCCGTTGGGCCAGACGGTCGAAGGACTCGGCCCAACTGCGGGGACTACCGTCGGTGATCTCGGCCACCACCGCCAGGCACTCACCCACCGTCGAACCGCCGTAGTCGGCCACGCCCAGCGCCCTGATGAGCTGGTAGTTGAACTCGTCGTCCCTGAACCCCTCCACCCGCACTGCACTACGGACGATTTCAGAGTCTTCGAAGGACATGGCTCTCATTCTGTCGGGTGCAGCCAGCGGTGCCGTCCAGCCCGGGCTCGGCCGGCCGGGCCTACCCTGTCTCATGCGCGTCGCGGCCATCCAGACCACAGCCGGCGAAGACCGGACGACCAACCTGACCGCCGCCGGGGTGCTGGTCGAGCAGGCCGCCCGGTCCGGTGCCGAGCTGGTGGTGCTGCCCGAGTACTTCTCGGTGGCCGGCGGCCCGGCCGTGCTGCGGGCCCAGGCCGAGGAGTTGGACGGACCGACCACCCGCTGGGCCGGCGAGCTGGCCCGGGGGCTCGGCATCCGCCTGGTGGCGGGGAGCTTCCCCGAGCGGCCGGCGGCGACGACCGACACCGACGGACGCCTCTTCAACACCAGCTGCCTCATCGGCCCGTCGGGCTCGGTCGAGGCCGTGTACCGCAAGATCCACCTCTTCGACGCCGACGTCGACGGGCAGGCCCTGCGGGAGTCGGCGACCATCACCCCCGGATCGGCCGTGTGCACCCATCGGCTCGGGAGCGGGTCCGAGCCAACCGGGACGCCGGAGCCGGTGCTCGGCATGTCCATCTGTTACGACCTTCGGTTCCCCGAGCTCTATCGGATCCTGGCCCTCTCCGGGGTCACCATCGCGGTGGTGCCCGCCGCCTTCACCGCCGCCACCGGGCCCGCCCACTGGGAACTGCTCCTCCGGGCCCGAGCGGTCGAGAACCAGGTGTACGTGGTGGCGGCCGCACAGGTCGGGGAGCTGCCCGCCGGGATGCCGGCCTGCCACGGCCACTCGATGATCGTGGATCCCTGGGGGTCGGTGATGGCCGAGCAGCACCAACCCCGTCCCGGTGTCGTCCTTGCCGATCTGGACCTGAACCGCCTCGTCAGGATCAGGACCGAGCTGCCGGTGTTGGCGAACCGTCGGCCCTCGGCCTACCGTTGGCCCGGTGACAGCGCAACGGAAGGCTACGTCGCCGGACGATAGGGCCGGCGACGCGACGGCTGTGGGGGGCCACGCCGCCATGCCGCCGTACGAAGTCGGCATGTTCGACTCGCAGGGCGTTCAGCTCTACTACGAGATCCACGGCCACGGCCCCCGCCTCCTGGTGTTCATGCACGGCATCCTCATGGACTCGAACATGAACCGCCGACTGGCCAACGACCTCGCCGCCCGGGGGAACCGGGTGGTCCTCCTCGACCTCCCGGGCCATGGCCTCTCCGATAAGCCGCAGCGCGCCTCCTTCCATCGCATGGACACCTATGCCGAGCACGTGGTGGCCCTGCTCGACCACCTCGGGGCGGACCGTGCCGTCATCGGCGGCGTGTCCCTCGGGGGGAACGTGAGCCTGCTGGTGGCGGCCCTGGCTCCCGACCGGGTCCAGGGGTTGGTCATCGAGATGCCCGTGCTGGAGTGGGCGGTGCCGGCCGCCGCCATCACCTTCGTCCCCATGCTGCTCTCCGTGCACTTCGCCCGCCCGGTGGTCAGAAGGGCGGCGTGGGTCTTGAAGCGCCTGCCCCGAACCGGATACGGCCCACTCGACAGCATCATGAACTCCCTCTCGAACGACCCCGTCGAGATCGCCGCCGTCCTCCACGGCATCCTCGCCGGTCCCATCGCTCCGACGGTCGACCAGCGCGCCGCCATGAAGATGCCCGCCCTCGTAGTCGGCCACGAGGTCGACCGCCTCCATCCGTTCCACGATGCCGAGCAGCTGGCGCGTCGCCTGCCCAACGGCCGGCTGGTGCAGGCCAACTCGGTGCTCGAGCTCCGGATGCGCCCCGACCGCCTCACCGACGAGATCGCCGGGTTCCTCGACAGCTCCTGGCTCCCTCCCGCCCAACCGGACCTCGAGGCCGGCTGACCGCCTCAGTCGTCCAGGTCCTTCCGCCGGGACCGCTTGCGCTCCGAGACCCGCCGCTTGTCGGCCAGACGTCGCTCCTTCGCCCCGCGACCGGGACGGGTCGGTCGGCGCGACTTCTCGATGCGGAGCGCGGCGGCCACCCGGGCGCGGAACCGCTCCGTGGCCAACTGACGGTTTCGCGACTGGGAGCGCTCGTCATCGGCCACCACCCGGACCTCGGGCCCCAGACGATCGAGCAACCGGGCACGCTGTCTCGGCCCGAGCGAAGGCGACCGGGCCACATCGAAGCGCAGCTCCACCCGGGTGTTCACTTTGTTGGCGTGCTGGCCACCCGGTCCCCCGCTCGGGCTGAAGCGGTACTGGAGCTCGGAGCGCGGGATGGCCAGGCTCGGGCTCACCCGGACCATCCCCGCATCGTCGGTCGTCGGAGTCACCGGGGGCGGCCACCTCCGGGGTCGGGTCCGTCGGCCACCGGATTGGACGGGACCTCCATCGCTCGTCGCACGTCGAAGAACCTACCGGGGGCACGGCCCTACACTCGGGCCATGTCCGACCCGCTCCCCACGCCGTCAGGGCCCGGCGACGCCCGGTTCACGGGCCAGACGGTCCTGGTCACCGGTTCGTCGTCGGGCATCGGCGCCTCGACCGCCCACCGGTTCGCCGCCCTGGGGGCCACCGTGGTCATCAACTCGTCGAAGTCCGCCGATGCCGGCCGCTCCCTGGCCGCCGAGATCCCCGGGGCCAGCTACATCCAGGCCGACATCGCCGACGAGGACCAGGCCAAACGTCTGGTGGACGGGGTCATCGAGGACTCTGGCCGCCTGGACGTGCTCGTCAACAATGCCGGAACCACCCAGGTGATCCCCCACCACGACCTCGCCGCAGCCTCGCCCGAGATCTGGCGACGCATCTTCGGCGTCAACGTCATCGGCACCTGGCAGGTGACGGTGGCCGCGATCGACCATCTGCGGGCGTCCGGACGGGGGCAGGTCATCAACGTCTCGTCGGTGGCCGGCGAGCGACCGACCGGCAGCTCGATCCCCTACGCCTGTTCGAAGGCGGCCGTGAGCCACATGACCCGCTTGCTGGCCAACGCCCTCGGCCCGGCGGTGAGGGTCAACGCCGTGGCCCCGGGGCTGGTCGACACCCCCTGGACCGCCGACTGGGGGGCGGTGCGCGAGTTCGTGAACGCTCAGGCACCGCTTCGCCGCGCCGCCACACCCGAAGACGTAGCCGAGCTGATCGTTGGATTGGCCCGCTCGTCCTACGTGACCGGAGAGGTGGTCGTCGTCGACGGCGGGCTCCACCTTCGCTGAGTCGGCGGGGGCCGGCGCTCAGTCCAGCGTGGTGTCGATGGACAGCCCGGTCGACAGGGTCCGGGTGACCGGGGTCCGGCCGGCGATCTCCGCCAGGCGCCGCTTCTGGTCGTGGGAGAGGTCCCCGTGCACGGTGATCGCTCGCTCGATGCGCTCGAGCTTGGTGGCGCCGTCCCCGATACGCAGCAGCCGGGCCCGCACATCGACCGCTCCCAGGGCCCAGCCCTTGCGGTTGGCGTACATGCGGAGGGTGGCCGCCGTGCACTGGACCAGCCCGGCCAGCAGGAGCTGGTACGGGTTGGGCCCCTCGTCGTCGCCGCCCACTTCGGGGCCTTCGTCGGCCACCAGGCGGTGACGTCCGGCCCGTACCTCGCCCCGGTACCCGGCGGCACTGGCCACCGACACCACGGCGATCGTCTGCTCCCCTCGGACCGGGGCGGCCTTCGGTGTGCTCACTCGGTTCGACCGATGAGTGTCAGGCCCCGCCCTTCCATGCTGCCTTCGTAGCACCGAACGGCGCCCACCGTGAAAGATCCGCGAAAAATCGGGTCCCCGAGCAGCGGCGGGCGGATGGCGCCCTTCCCCGGCGGCCCCGGGCGTGTGACAGTGGGTGGATGGGCACCGTATCCCGGCCGGACCAGTGGCAGCGGCCCCGTCCCCCGGATGCGCCCGAGGGTGAGGCGGCGGCGGCCCTTCGGCCCGAGCCGTGGATCATGGGCGGCGCCGTCCTCGCTCCCATCGCCACCGCCGCCCTCCTCATCCCGTGGCGGGACCGGCTCGACACGGCCGACAACGCCCTCTTCCTGGTGGTGGTCATCGTGGCCGTGGCCAGCACCGGACGGCGGGCGGCGGCGGCGGTGGCCGCCCTGGTGTCCGCCCTCTCCTTCGACTTCTTCCTCACCCGCCCCTACTACTCGTTCCGCATCACCCGCCACCAGGACCTGATCACCGAGATCCTCCTCCTGGTGGTGGGACTGGCCGTCGGCGAACTGGCCGCCCGCGGCCGGCAGCACCGTGCCGCGGCGTGGCAGGGTCGCCACCAGGTGGCCCTGCTCCACTCGGTGACCGAGCTGGCCGCCAGCGGTCAGGATCCCCGGGTGGTGCTGGCGGCGGCAGTCGAGGAGCTGCGGGATCTTCTGTACCTACGAGACTGCCGCTTCACCCGACACGTGCCCGGCGACGTCACGGCGCAGGTGACGCCGTCCGGTGAGGTGCGGGTCGGTCTGGAGACGTGGTCGACCGGCGACCTCGGGCTGCCCACCCGGAGCATCGACCTGCCGGTCCGGAGCGGCGGGTGGCTGCTCGGACACTTCGTGCTCACCCCGACCCCGGGCCGGCCCGTCCCTCCCGATCGCCTGCTGGTGGCGGTGGCCATCGCCGACCAGGTCGGCGCGGCGCTGGCCGCGGACGACGGACCGAACGGATTCGCCGGGTCCGGCGCCGGGCCGAGCGCGGCGCCCCACGACGAGGCACCGTGAGCACACCCATAACCGATGCCAGCTACCTCGCTGCCATCGTTGTGTCCTTCGCCACCCTGGTCGGAGTGGCCGGTTCTGTGCTCGCCACGTCTTCGGGCGTTCAGGGTGACCGGGTCGATATGTCGGACCCGGACTTCGCCGAAGAAGGGGCGTGGTGCTCTGGGCGCTTCAGCCGAACAACCAGAAGATGCCCACCAGACTCCGGGCCATGTTCGGCTGGCGGAACGAGGAGAATACAGTTCGACTTGTGCGGACCCGGTGAGCGCCCGCTTCCCCCGCGGGCGCAAGAGGCGATCACCGCAGCTTGACGAGGGCCTCGTTCAGCTGGAGCACATTGATGTAGCTGCTTCCTAGGAAGCCTAGCTGTGCTCCGTTGTTCTCACGGGCGATGAGCGCCCTGAGGGTCGGCGGAGCGATGCCGGTGGCCTCGGAGACCATCGGGATCTGCGCCAGGGCATCGGCCGCGGAGATATCGGGATCGATGCCGCTACCCGAGCTCGTAACGAGGTCAGGAGTGGGGTTGACACCCCGCTGGCGCCAGTAGGCGACCAGAGCCTGGGTGTTGCTCAACAGGACCTTGGACCGAGGCCCGAGGTTGCTCGCCCCGGACTCGCCGGAGTTCGATACTCCGGGCTTGCCCGGGATGTTGTTGGCCTGGAGGGGGTTGTCCCCCCCACCGGCGACCGGGCTCACCGAGCCGGCGTAAGGGCCGAGGGCATCGGGCCGGCCTTGGAAAACGCAGCTCCCAAGCGGGTGACCGGGGCACTTCGTCTGTGACCAGTTCTGGCCAATAAGAGTCGAACCGTTGGCGGTAATCGAACCGTCGGCCTGGTGCTTGAACAACAGCTGGGCGACGCCGGTGCCGGCGAAGGCGTAGACGAACCCGAAGAAGACCGTGATCATCACGACCGAGATGAGTGAGCGGCGGAGATGGACGAGCATCAGACAGTCTCCATCAGTAGGCGTGTAGAGCGACAAGGATGAGGTCGATGACCTTGATGAAGATGAACGGGACGATGATCCCGCCAACTCCGTAGATCCATACGTTTCGCCGTAGGATCGCCGCCGAGCCAGCGGCACGGAATCTCACCCCGCGAAGTGCCAGCGGGATCAGCGCCACGATCACAAGGGCATTGAAGATGACCGCCGACAGCACGGCACTCTGTGGGCTGTGCAACCTCATGACGTTCAGCGGCGCGAGCTGAGGATAAGTGGCGAGGAACAAGGCCGGGATAATGGCGAAATACTTAGCGACGTCGTTGGCGATAGAGAAGGTGGTGAGCGAGCCCCGGGTGATGAGGAGCTGCTTACCGATCTCGACGACATCGATGAGTTTGGTCGGGTTGGAGTCGAGATCGACCATGTTGCCGGCCTCTTTGGCCGCGCTCGTCCCGGTGTTCATGGCCACGCCGACGTCGGCCTGGGCCAGGGCCGGCGCGTCGTTGGTCCCGTCCCCGGTCATGGCGATGAGCTTCCCGCCCTCCTGCTCGGACTTGATCAGGGCCATCTTGGCCTCGGGAGTCGCCTCGGCCAGGAAGTCGTCGACCCCGGCCTCCTGGGCTATGGCCGCCGCGGTGAGCGGATTGTCACCGGTGATCATCACCGTTCGGATGCCCATCTGCCGCATCTCGTCGAACTTCTCCCGGATGCCCTGCTTGATCACGTCCTTGAGTTCGATCACTCCGAGGATCTGCGGTCCGTCGGCAACGGCCAAGGGTGTGGATCCGGCACGCGAGACGCGCTCCACGATGCTGTCGAGATCGGAGGGCACCGTCCCTCCCTGCTCGCTCACCCACCGCTTGACCGAGTCGGCCGCCCCTTTGCGGATCTGGCGGGCGCCTACGTCGAGGCCCGACATGCGGGTCTGGGCGGTGAAAGTTACGAAGTTGTGCTCAACCTCCAGCTCACGCTCTCGGATGTTGAATCGCTCCTTGGCCAGGACCACGATGGAGCGGCCCTCGGGCGTCTCGTCGGCCAGGGATGCCAACTGAGCGACGTCGGCCACGTCCTGTTCACTGTGGCCGTCGACCGGGTAGAAGTCAGACGCCATCCGGTTGCCGAGGGTGATGGTGCCTGTCTTGTCCAACAGCAGTGTCTGCACGTCGCCGGCCGCTTCCACCGCCCGACCGCTCATGGCCAGCACGTTGCGCTGGACGAGGCGGTCCATGCCGGCGATCCCGATGGCCGACAACAATGCCCCGATCGTGGTGGGGATCAGGCAAACCAGCAGCGACACCAGGATGACTACCGACACGGTCGCCCCCGAGTAGCGCCCGAACGCCTGCAACGTGACCACCACGGGAAGGAAGACGATGGTGAGGACGGCCAAGAGGATGGTCAGGGCGATCTCGTTCGGGGTCTTGTGACGGTTGGCCCCCTCGACCAGGGTGATCATCCGATCGATGAAGGTGTGCCCCCGCTCGGCTGTGATCCGCACCACGATGCGGTCGGACAGAACCTTGGTCCCACCGGTGACCGCCGATCGGTCCCCTCCCGACTCGCGGATGACCGGCGCCGACTCACCCGTGATCGCCGACTCGTCGACCGAGGCGATCCCCTCGGTGATCTCCCCATCGGAGGGGATGAGGTCGCCCGCCTCGCAGACGACCATGTCTCCCTTGCCCAGCTCCGCCGCCGGCACGTGCTCCTCGGTTCCGTCGGGCCGGAGGCGCCGGGCCTCGGTCTCGGACCGCATCCGGCGGAGGGTGTCGGCCTGAGCCTTGCCCCGCCCTTCGGCCATTGCCTCGGCGAGGTTGGCGAAGATCACCGTCAGGAAAAGCCAGATGGTGATCGACCAGGTGAAGGTGTTGGGGTGGGCAATGGCCTCGATGAAGGTGATCACCGTGCCCACCAGGACCACGAACATGACCGGGTTCTTGATCTGGATAGCCGGGTTCAGCTTCTTGATGGAGTCCACCAGCGCGTGCCGGAGGATCTCGCCGTCGAAGAGGCTGCGGGCCTCCGCGACGCCGTGGGCCTCGGTTTCCGGGCTCGGTTGACCCGGTTGTGTGGTCATCATTGTCATCAGAAGAACTTTCCGTGGCTGAGCTGCTCGACGATCGGACCGAGCGAAACGGCCGGGAAGAAGGTCAGCCCGCCGACGATGATGATGACGCCGATCGTGAGACCGACGAACATTCCGTTGTCGGTGCGGAACGTCCCGAGCGACGCCGGGACCACGTTCTTAGCGGCGAGAGAACCCCCGAGAGCGAGCGCCGGGATCAGGATGCCGAACCGACCGATCAGCATGGCGATGGCACCGATGACGTTGTAGAAGGTGGTGTTGCCGGTCAAACCCGCCATAGCCGATCCGTTGTTATTGCCTTGCGAGGTCATCGCATAGAGGATTTCGGTGAAGCCGTGGGGGCCGCTGTTGAGCGGGCCTGCGCGTCCGGCGTGGATCGAGACGGCGATGGCGGTGAGGATGAGCACGATGATGGGCATGACCAAGGCACCCAATCCGGCCAGCTTCACCTCCCTGGCCTGGATCTTCTTCCCCAGGTACTCCGGCGTTCGCCCGATCATGAGCCCGCCGATGAAGACGGCGATGATGGCGTAGATGAGAATGGTGTAGAGGCCGCTTCCGACCCCCCCAGGTGTGACCTCACCCAGCATCATGCCGCTGAGCGGGCCAAAGCCACCCATCGGGGTGTACGAGTCGGTGGCACTATCGACCGCACCATCGGATGTCTGCGTCATCGATACGTTGAACAATGCACTGCTCGTGTCGCCAAAGCGCACCTCCTTGCCCACGGTGTTGCCAACCGTCGAGTGCACCCCGGCGGCGGCTACGGCCGGGTTCTGCCCATGCTCGGCATAGCTGGTGAAGCCGACCCAGACACCGAAGATGATCACCATGGCCGCGAGCAAGGCGACGCCGTGGCGGAGGCTCTTCACCATCTTGCCGAAGGTGTAGGTGAGCGCGAACGGGATGGAGAGGGTGAGCCAGATGAAGAGGAAATTGGTGAAGCCCGTCGGATTCTCGAGGGGATGGGTCAGGTCGACGTTGAAGAACCCGCCGCCGTTCGTCCCCAATTGCATGATGGGGGCCATGAAGCCGGCTGGCCCACGGGCGATGGTCTGCGACACGCCGTTCAACGAGTTGTGGATCGACACTGGTCCGGCCAGAGTCTGCACGGCGCCCTCGCCGACGATCACGATACCGGCCAGGAAGGCGATTGGCAGGAGGATGTAGAGCATGCACCGGGTGATGTCCACCCAGAAGTTGCCGATCGTGGGAGAGTTCCGACGAGAGAAGCCACGCACCACCGCGATGGCGACCGCGATCCCGACGGCCGCACTCACGAACTGCTGCACGGTGAGCACGCCGATCTGAGAGAAGTACGACATGGTCGTCTCACCGCCGTAGTTCTGCCAGTTGGTGTTGGTGACGAACGAGGTGGCGGTATTGAAGCTGAGTGCCTGGCCCACGGCACCGAAATGCTGCGGATTGAGCGGCAAAGACCCTTGGATCCTCAGCAGCAGGTATCCGACGCCGAGAAATACGGCGGAGAAGATCACGGTTGCGCCCGCGTAGCGCTTCCAGTTCTGCTCCTGCTCGGGCTCGGGACCGGTCCCGAGCAGCCGATAGAAAGGCCGCTCGGCCCAGCGCAGGAAGTGCACGCGGCCCTCGAAGACGGCCGCCATGTAGGAACCCAGGTACCGCCAGCTGAGGCCCAGGGCGACGACCAGGACGATGATGGTCCAGGTGAAGCCCATCTAGAACTTCTCGGGCTTGAACATGGCGAAGCCGAGGTAGATGAGCATCAGCGCGGCGATGCCAAGGAGGATGCCCTGGGTGACCGTCATACCCGGTCCAGAGCCCAGATGAGCCCGAGCATCACCACGGCGAACCCGATGATGCCGAGCACTGCGAGGAAATCTGCCATGGAACGAGTATCTGCTCGTCGTTCTTAACAGGCTCTCTATTCGGGCCGGTGGCTCTGAATTAATTCTGAACAGGGTCGATCCCTGACGGCGACTTCACCGTTTCCGTACGACAATGGTCCCGTGCGCAGAACGGTGGTGGGAGCAATTGTCGGCATCGTGCTCACGGTCGGACTGGGTGCGGCCATGCTGCCGATGCGCTCACATCTGAGCATCGCCACCCCCGCGCTGGTTCTGGTGGTGCCGGTGGTCGCCGCCGTGATCGTCGCGGGGTTCCGGGCCGGGCTGGTGACCGTCGGCGCCGGGTTCCTCGTCTACGACTACGCCTTCGTCCCGCCCTACAACCGACTGAGCGTGGCCAACGGCCAGGACTGGGTGGCGCTGGCCGTCTACGCCGTGGTCATGTTGCTGGTGTCGAGGGTCGTCGCCAGTCTGGAGTCGGCGCGGTACGAGGCCGAGAGCCGGACGGCTGACGCCCAACGTCTCTTCGAGTTGTCAGAGCTCCTGGTGGAGGACCGTTCGGTCGACGAACTGCTGAGGACCATCGTCGGTGCGGTGCGGACCGTGTTCGACGTGCCCGGGGTGGCCCTCCTCGTCCCTCAGGGCGACCGGCTGGAGATAGCCGCCGCCGCCGGCGAGGTCCTCTCGCGGTCCGAGCTCCAGGGATTCGAGCCGCTTTCCGGCGTCCCGGTCAGCCTCGACACCTGGCCGTCCGGGCCGGGTGAGGTCCGGGCCGTGGCGCTCACCGCGTCGGGCCGTCCGGTCGGCATGCTGGCCATGCGGGGCAGATCGGCCACCGAAGCGGACCGGGAGCTGCTCCATACCTTCGCCAACCATGCCGCCCTGGCCCTGGAACGGGCCCAGCTCCGGGACCGGGCCGTCCGTTCGGAGCTGTTGGAGGAGGTCGACCGCCTGCGGCATGCGCTGGTGGGAGCGGTCTCGCACGACCTGCGCACACCTTTGGCCACCATGAAGGTGGCATCGTCGACCTTGTTGCATCCCTCCTACCCGCTGTCGGACGCCGATGTCGACGAGCTGCACGGTTTGATCGACGTCGAGACCGACCGGTTGACCCGGCTGGTGACCAGCCTGCTCGACATGACACGCATCGACGCCGGCGTTCTCGAAGTGCGTCGAGGGCCCACATCCGTCCTCGACCTGGCGCGTGGGGTGGTGAGTGCCCTCCGCTCCTCGCTGGGGGACCGCCCGGTCGTGGTGGCCGTGCCCGAGGACCTGCCGCACGCCGACATCGACCAGGTCCTGATCGGCCAGGTACTGGCTAACCTGTTGGACAATGCACATCGCTATGCCCCACCAGGCAGCCTGATCACGGTGTCCGGTGAGGTCCGTGGCCACTGCATCGCCCTGTCGGTCAGCGATGCGGGGCCAGGAGTGCCCCCTGGCGAGCGGGAGTCCGTCTTCGACCGGTACGTCCGCTTCGACACGGGGGGGCGGGCCGGCATCGGTCTGACCATCGCCAAGACGTTCGTCGAAGCCCATGGCGGGCGCATCTGGGTCGAGGACGCCCCCGGTGGGGGGGCCCGGTTCGTCTTCACCCTCCCGTTGGCCAATGCACCGGCCGCCGACCGGGGCGACGGCTGACGACCGTGGCAAAGGTGCTGGTGATCGACGACGATCCCTCGCTGCTCCGTGCCCTCCGGCTGGGCCTCCGCGCCGGAGGCCATGACGTGATCACCGCTGTCGACGGTGAAGAGGGGATCGCCCAGACCGCCTCGGCCTCCCCCGATGTCGTCGTGCTCGACCTCGGGCTGCCCGACATCGACGGGCAGGCGGTGTGCAGGCGGATCCGCCGGTGGAGCGCGGTGCCGATCATCATCCTGTCGGCCAGCGGCGCCGAGGAACGCAAGGTGGCCGCCCTCGACGGCGGGGCGGACGACTTCGTCACCAAGCCGTTCGGCATGGCCGAGCTCGAGGCGCGCATCCGTACCGCCTTGCGCCATCGGTCGCCCACCTCCGACGACCCCGTGATCACCACGATCACCATCGGGCCACTCGACCTCGATCTCGTCCACCACGAGGCCCGAGTGGACGGGAAGCCGGTCGAGCTCACGGCGAAAGAGTTCGACGTCCTCGCCTTCCTGGCCCGCCACGCCGGCAGGACGTGCACCCACCAGATGATCCTCTCCTCTGTGTGGGGAACCGGCTACGGGCGGGAGGCGCAGTACCTGCACGCCTACGTGCACCGGCTTCGGCAGAAGCTCCACGACGGGTCGGGCACCTTGATCCGGACCATGCCGGGCGTCGGCTACAGCCTCGACCCGGATCCGGCCACGGCGGCCTGATGGCATCCTCCGAGGACATAGCCTGGATCGTGTCGGCGAGGTGGTTGCCGGCGCGGCTCCGGATCGCCGAAGACAGGACTCGGCGGCAAGTAGCGGGTCGACCCTAGGGTCAGGAGGCCATCAACGGTGGCACGGGGAAAGCTTCGGCTCTATCTCGGCGCAGCGCCCGGGGTCGGCAAGACCTATGCCATGCTCAACGAGGGCTGGCGGCGGAAGGAACGCGGCACCGACGTGGTCGTCGGCTGGGTCCAGGAGCACGGCCGGCCCCAGACCGACGCCCAGATCCGGGACCTCGAGGTCTTCCCGCGCCGCACCGCCGAGTACCGGGGCCAGAGTTTCGAGGAGATGGACGTCGACGGACTGCTGGCGCGACGGCCCCAGCTCGTCCTGGTGGACGAGCTGGCCCACACGAACGTCCCCGGGTCCAAGCACCCCAAGCGATGGCAGGACGTCGAGGACCTCCTCGACGCCGGCATCAATGTCATCTCCACCGTCAACCTCCAGCATCTCGAGTCCCTCAACGACGTCGTGCAGCAGATCACCGGGGTCACCCAGCACGAGACGGTGCCCGATCCGGTGGTGCGGTCGGCCGACCAGATCGAGCTGGTCGACATGGCCCCCGAGGCGCTTCGGCGGCGGCTGGCCCACGGCAACATCTATCCCGCCGAGCGCATCGATCCGGCCCTGGCCAACTACTTCCGGACCGGCAACCTCACCGCCCTGCGCGAGCTGGCCCTCCTGTGGGTGGCGGACCGGGTGGACGAGGAGCTCAACGACTACCGCGAGCGCCACAGCATCGCCGGCCCGTGGGAGACCAAGGAACGAGTGGTGGTCTCGATCACCGGCTCCCGCGGCAGTGCCGTGCTGATCAGGCGTGCGGCCCGGATGGCCATGCGGACCAAGGCCGAGCTGGTCGGGGTGCACGTCCGCACCGACGACGCCCTGACCGGCGCCGGGGCACAGGGACTGGTCCACAACCGGGCCCTGCTCGATGACCTGGGCGGGCGGTTCGTCGAGGTGGTCGGCACGGATGTAGCCCCCGCCCTGGTGCAGGTGGCCCGCACCGAGAACGCCACCCAGCTGGTGATGGGCGCCACCCACCGGAGCCGGCTGAACGAATTCCTCCGCGGGTCCATCATCAACTCGGTCATCCGGGCGGCCGGCGGTTCGCTGGACGTCCACGTCATCGCCACCCAGCCGGAGCTGCAACCCGACCCCGACGGCGGGACCCCCGGGGCGGAGGTCGACGCCGGCGACCGCCCGCCCGCCCACGAGCAGGGCGCGGTGCACCGCTCCCGTCGCCGGCTCTTCTCGCCCCTCCCCGTCCGCCGCCGGATGGCGGCGCTGTTGATCGGGGCCATCGGCTTCCCGTTGCTCACCCTGGTCCTGACGGCCGACCGGGGCGTGGACAGCCTGGCCACCGCGCTGAGCTCGTACCTGGTACTGGTGGTGGTGGTCGCCGCCATCGGCGGGGTGTGGCCGGCGGCACTGGCGGCCGCAGCCGGTTTCCTCCTGTCCAATTACTTCTTCGCACCACCCATCCACACCTTCACCATTGCCGATGCCCGTGACATCCTCGCCCTGGTGATGTTCCTGGTCACCGCGGGCGTGGTCAGCCTGCTGGTCGACCTCTCAGCCCGGCGGACGGCGGCGGCCGTCCGGGCCCGGACGGATGCCCAGATGCTGGCCCGGGTGGCCGGCCGCATGGTCGCCCCGGAAGGAAACCCCCTGCCGGCACTGCTCAAGGAGCTGCTGGTGGCCTTCCGGCTGGAGGCCGCCGCCGTGCTCCGGCCCGGCGCCCACGACCGGCCCGGCGCCGGTTCGGGCGGCTCCACTCCGGGTGCCACCTCCGATTGGTCGTCCATCGTCACGGCCGGGCTTCAACCCCCCGGCTCGCCCGACGAGGCCGTCGAGGTGCTCCCGCTGACCGAACGGGAGGTCCTCGCCCTCCGCGGCCCGGCCCTCTCCGCCGAGGACCGGGAGATCCTGACCGGGTTCGCCGCCCAGCTCGCCGCGGCGCTCGAGAGCGATCGCCTGCACGCCGAGGCCGCCGAGGCGGAGGCCCTGGCCCGGGCCAACCAGCTGCGCTCGGCCTTGCTGGCGGCGGTGAGCCATGACCTCCGCACCCCGCTGGCCTCCATCAAGGCGGCATCGTCCAGCCTCCTCTCCGACCAGCTCGAGTTCGGGCCCGACGAGACACAGATCCTGATCCGCACCATCGACGACGAGGCCGATCGGCTGAACAGCCTGGTCGAGAACCTGTTGGACATGAGCCGCCTCCAGACCGGCTCCATGGACGTGCTCGACCAGAGCAGCGATGTCACCGAGGTCGTCGAGACCGCCGTCACCAGCCTCGGGCCCCGTGCCAGCGGCGTCGAGGTCGACCTCCCCTCGATCCTCCCCCGTGTCCACACGGACCCCGTCCTGTTGGAGCGGGCCCTGGCCAACCTCATCGACAACTCGCTCGTCCATGCCGATGGGAAGGGGCTCCGTGTCGAGGCGGGGCCGGTGGCGGGCCGGGTGCACATCCGGATCGTCGATCGCGGGCCGGGCATCCCACGCGAGGATCGCGATCGCGTCTTCCTGCCGTTCCAGCGGCTCGGTGATGCGGCGAACCTGGGGGGCGTGGGGCTGGGCCTGGCGGTGGCCCGGGGGTTCGTCGAGGCCGTCGGGGGGGCACTCGACATCGAGGACACACCGGGCGGCGGGTGCACCATGGTGGTCAGGATCCCCGAGGACGAGCCGGTGGATCCGGCGGGCGGGGCCGTGGCCTCGGCGGCGACTCCGGTACCCGCCGCCCCCGACCGGGACCCCGCACCCGCATCGGAGACCGCCGGTTCCACCACCGGCGGCGACCCGCCGGCATGACCTCTCCGAGCCCGGCCTCACGCACCCGGGTGGGCACCACGGGCGAGCGGGGGGCCCGGGTGCTGGTCTGCGACGACGACGCCTCGCTGCTGCGGGCGCTCGACCTCAGTCTGACCGCCCGCGGCTACGAGGTGGTGGTGGCCCATACGGGTGAGGAAGGGCTCGAACAGGCCGGTCGCCACCACCCGGATGTGGTCCTGCTCGATCTCGGGCTGCCGGGCATGGACGGGATCGAGGTGATCCGCGGCATCCGTGCACGGAGCCCCGTGCCCATCATCGTGCTGTCCGCCCGTCACCAGAGCGTCAGCAAGGTGGAGGCGCTCGACGCCGGCGCGGACGACTACATGACCAAGCCCTTCGGCATGGACGAGCTCCTGGCCCGCTTGCGGGCGACCCTGCGGAGGCGGACGACCGATGTCGAAGAGCTCCGGGTCGAGGCCGAGGGCTTCACGGTGGACCTGCTGGCCAAGCGCGCCATCCGCGACGGTGCCCCGGTCCATCTGACGCCGAAGGAATGGAGCCTGGTCGAGGTGCTCGCCCGCCACCCGGGGCGGTTGGTGTCGCAGCGCCAGCTGCTCCACGAGGTGTGGGGCCCCGAGTACGACACCGAGACCGACTACCTGCGGGTGCTGATGGCCCGGGTGAGGCGCAAGCTGGAGACAGACCCGTCGCGCCCGCGGCACTTCCGCACCGAGACCGGGATGGGCTACCGCTTCGAGCCCTGACCGCCCCGTCCCACCGGGAGCCGCTCCTAAGATCGCCCGGTGGACCGGGCCACGGTGGCGATCTACGACGAACGGGGCATGGAGTGGGCCACCACGCACGCCCGGGCCGGCCGGCGACGGGAGGCGACCTCGTTCGCCCGGCGGGTCGAGCCGGGTGCGCCCCGCCTGGATGTCGGGTGCGGCGCCGGCCGCTATCTGCCCCACCTCGGGACGCCGTCCATCGCCCTGGACGCATCGACCGCCATGCTGCGCGCCTGCCGGCAGCGGGTGCCCCGAGCCCTCTACGTGCAGGCCGACCTCGAGCACCTGCCCTTCGCCCGCCGCTCGATCGGCGGTGCCTGGTCGTGGATGTCCCACCTGCACGTCCCCCGGAGCCGGTGGCCGCTCGCCCTGTGGGACCTCCATCGGTCGCTTGCCATCGGATCGCCCCTGGAGCTGCAGGTCCTCGAGGGGCAGTACGAGGGCGCCGAGCACCCGGACGACACCGTCGGCGGGCGGTTCTTCGCCGGGTGGCCGGCGGACCGGCTGGTCGACCAGGTGGTGGGCGCCGGCTTCGAGGTCGAGGCGGGGTCCCTCGCCGTGTCCGGCGACGAGGTCCGCATGCGGGCGGTGCGCGGGCGCACCCTGGCCGACACGGTGGCCGACGGCATGCGGCTGCTGGTCTGCGGGGTCAATGCCTCCTTCTATTCCGCCGACGCCGGGATCGGGTTTGCCCGACCGGGCAACCGGTTCTGGCCCGCCGCCCTCGGCGCCGGGTTGGTGGCGAAGGATCGCGATCCCGTGGACGCCCTCGTCGGGCACGGCATGGGGATGACCGACTTCGTCAAGCGGCCCACCCGGACCGCCGCCGAGGTCTCCGTGGGCGAGTACCGGCAGGGCTACGCCCGCGTCGAGCGGATGGTCGAATGGCTGCGCCCCGGAGCGGTTTGCTTCGTGGGGCTGTCGGGCTGGCGGGCCGTCGTCGACCCCAAGGCGGTGGCCGGCCTTCAGACCGGACGCATCGGCGGGCGCCCCGCCTATGTCATGCCTTCGACCAGCGGACTCAACGCCCGGACGTCGCTCGACGAGCTCACCGGGCACCTGGCGGCGGCGGCCGCACTGGCCGACGCGGCCGACGGGCCGACGCGTCCGACGGGCCGTCCGTCTAAGCGGCCCAGGGCCCGACCCCGCCGATCCGCTCCGGGGTGATCCTCACCACGTATCCCAGCGAGGGGTCGTCCACCGGCGGGAACCTGACCCCGGGCCCCAAGTACACCTCGGCCAGCTGCTGCAGCATCGGTGCCGCGCCGCCAGGCGCCACCTCGGCGCGCCCGTGGACCACGAGGTAGTGGTCGAGGCCGCGTTCGTCGCGGCCCTCCGCCTCGATGGACAGCGCCACTCTCGGATCCCGCTGCAGGTTCTGGACCTTGCGCCACGCCCCCATGTGGGCCGACACGATCTGGTCCCCGTCCACGCCCACCCAGACCAGGGACACCTGCGGGCGCCCGTCGGGCTCGAGGGTGACCATGTGGGCCAACCGCCCGGCCGTCACCACCTGCTTCACCTGGTCGGTCAGGGCTGCAGCCACCGGACCTCCTCCTGCTGCTCTCGGCCGACCGGTACGACCGGCCTCGGCCGGCACCGACGCTAGCGCCTGGGCACCGGACGGAATATCCATGGACAACCGGCGGTTGGCGCTGGGGCGGGGAGGAAGGTGTCGAGGTGAAGGTAGAGATCTGGTCGGACGTGGTGTGCCCGTGGTGCTACGTGGGCAAGCGCAACGTCGAGGCGGCGATGGCCCGGTTCCCGCACGCCGACCGGGTGAGCGTGGTGTGGCGGAGCTATGAGCTGGACCCGTCGTCCCCGCCCCGGGTGGGCTTCACCCTCAGCCAGATCCTCCAGCGAAAGTACGGCATGACCGGGGCGCAGGCAGAGGCGGCCAACCGGCGGATGACCGACCTCGCCGGCAAGGTCGGGCTCGAGTACCACCTGTCCGACGTGCAGCCCGGCAACACCTTCGACGCTCATCGGCTGGTCCACCTGGCTGCCGTCCATGGCCTCGGCGACGCCATGGAGGAGCGGCTGTTCGCCGCCTATTTCACGGAGGGCCGGTCGGTGAGCGACCACGATTCGCTGATCGAGCTGGCCGATGAGATCGGACTCGACCGGGTCGAGGTGGTGGCGGTGCTGTCCGGTGACCGGTTCGGCACCGAGGTCCGGACCGACGAGTCCACGGCCTCTTCCCTGGGCGTGACCGGGGTGCCGTTCTTCGTGATCGACGGCACCTACGGCGTCGCCGGGGCGCAGCCGCCCGATGTCATCCTGGCCGTCCTCGACCGGGCGTGGTCGGAGGCGCATCGGGCGATGTCCGACCTCGGCCTGGCCGGGAGCGTCGACGGCGAGACCGGTGCTGACGGTGCCTGCTCCGTTCCGGGGGCGGATCAGCTCCCGGGCATGCCGTAGGCGTACTCGGCCACCATCCGGGCGACGAGCCGTCCCTCGGTCACCATGGCGCGGCGGTACTCGTCCCAGTCGGGATGCTCACCCTGCATCGAACGGTACATCTCGACGAGCTCGTCGACCACCGGGTCGTCCACCTCCCCGGCCACGGGCGACAGGGTCGCCTCCCCCTCCACCACCACGTAGGCGAAGAAGTCGGAGCGGCTCACATAGAGCGAGGCACGCGGGTCGCGGCGGAGGTTTCTGGTCTTCGCCCGGCTGTCGGTCACCGACACCCGCACCGAGTGGTCGCCACCGGGCAGGTACAAGACGTTGGAGAGTTGGGGACGGCCATCCCGCCGCAGCGTGACCAGCACGCCCTGGGCCTGCTGCCTGACAAGGGCGAAGGCGTCGTCAAGGGGTATGCCCACACCCCCACCGTAGTGGTGCATGGGAGCCGGCCGGTGGTGGGCCTCGGCCCCCTCACGTCCGGAGCGAGCCCCGTTCCACGCCCACCTGGGTCCCGATGAGCTCGTCGGTCACCGCCCACGCCGCCAGGTCGACGTCGTCGCTGATGGCCACGCACCGGCGGCCGTCCTCGGTGTCGCAGAGGGCCAGCGTCCGCACCGGCTCCGAGCCGTCGTAGGTCACGGTGTAGGTGACGACGGTGGCGCCGCCCCGGTAGCCGGCGAGGGTGTCGACGGCGTCCACGGTCTCGGTCTCCGCCATGGCCGCACCGGCCAGGTCGTCGAGCAGCGGGGGCCGGCCGTCGGGTCGTGCCGACCACACGCCGATGCCGGGCTTGGTCAGGAGCCCGCTCACCGTGGTCACCGCGCCGAGGGCCTCGGGGCGGTGACGGAGCGCCCTGGCCATGGTGGCCACGGACTGGAGGACGAAGTTGTTGAACGGACCGCCGGCGAAGGACATGCCGCCGGTGATGGTGGGGGTGGCCGCCGTGTCGAGGGACAGGGCGCGCTGTTGAACGCGGACGGCCGCCGGGAAGCAGCTGTAGACCTCGATGATCTCGGCCTCGGCCAAGGGCCGCCCGATCCGCGAGGCGGTGGCCCGGCCCAGCACCCCCATGGCCGGCCAGGCGTGCGGGCGCCGGCGGCGCAGCAGCGAGACGGCGTGGCTCGAGTGCAGGCCGACCAGGGGATGGACCCACCGGTCGACGTCGACACCGAGCCGGGTGGCGGCCTCCACCGAGCAGAAGATGAGAGCGGCGGCCTGGTCGACGGTCCACTGGGTGGCGTGCCACTTGTTGTACGGGAAGGCCAGTGGACGGTTGCCTGGGCCAGGAGTGTCGATCTCACCCGCATCCATGGCGGCCGGGAAGGCGGCCTCGGGGTTGGTGGAGGCGACTCGGTTGAAACGGGCCCACAGGTCGGCGATCTCACCGCGGTGGGAGGCCACCGACCTGCCCTCGGCGGCCCGCAGGGCGTTGTCGATCATGGCGTACTGCTGGACCGGGTCCCACAGTCGGTGGGCCTCCTCCACCGGCTCGAGCAACGGACCGGGGCGGCGATGGACGACATCGGGCACCACCCCGGGCTGGGCGGTGTCGGTCACCCCGTCGGGGCGGTGGCGTTCCCACCGCCGGGCCTCGCCGCCCACCACCACCGCCACCTCGGACTCCCCGGCGGCGATGGCGGCCAGAGCTTCGTTGATCAGCACCTGTTGCGGGATGCCGAGCTCGGTCAGATGGGTTCGGGCCTCCGACGCCCCGACCCGGTCGGCCACCAGGCGGCCCGGGTCGGCGTAGGACCAGCTCCCCTGCGGCACGGCCACCCGATCGACGGCGGACAGGATCGTGCCGGACCCGGCATCGGACGCCGCCGATTCGAGGGCCCGGGCCATGAGCTCGGCGGCTTCGGCGCCGGCGGACTCGGTGCCCACCCCGACCAGCACCGGCGCCCGCGGATCGAGGGCCCGACGGGCCGGGCCGGGGAGGGGCATGCGGGCAGGTCAGCTCCCGGACGGCGTGGGGTCGACGCCTCCGGCCCCGCGACCGGTCCGCCGAACGCGGAGCATCCGGCCGACCTGGCGCCAGGTCACCGGCACCGCCCCGAGGGCGAGGGCGTCGGGCCGGGCTCGCTCGGGCACGTCGTAGTGGGCCTGGTGTGGCCGACCCGGCTTGTGCTGGAACCACTCTCGCCGCATACCCAGGCGCGCCGCAAAGGCATGGAGCTCGGCGTCGCTGTCGGCCACGAGGTGGGACCACCGGTCGTCGACCGGCCCGAGGCGCGCCGGCTGCCGCCAGTCGTCGAGGTAGACGGTCATGTGCCGGGGCCGCACCCGGCTCAGACGATCCGGCCGGTCCGGCCGTCGTCGGTCGTGACCGCGAGCCCGGCGCTCTCCCAGGCCAGCATGCCGCCGGCCAGGTTGCGGGCGTCGAGACCCGAGGCGACCAGGGCCTCCGCCACGGCGGCGGACCGCCCGCCCACCCGGCAGACGCACACCACGGTGCAGTCGGTCGGGATGTCGTCGATCCGGTCGGCCACCAGGCCCATGGCCAGATGGGTGGCACCGGGGGCGTGGCCGGCCACCCACTCGTCGTCTTCGCGCACGTCGAGGAGCAGGGCACCGGCCGTCGCCAGGCGGTGGGCCTCGTCCGGCCCGATGTCGCCGACAGCTGGGGTCTCGTCCACCTCGTCACGGTACCCGACGGCACCGTCGGGACGTCCCGGCCCTCCGACCGGGTGGACGGAGCGGCAGGTCAGCCAGGCAGGTCCATGAGCTCGACCCGCACACCGTCGGGATCGGTGCAGTAGAGGAAGTCGAGTCTGGCCGGCCCGACGTCGAGGGTCGTCCGGGTGCCCCGGACGACCTCGCCGCCCAGCCGTTCGAGGGCCGCAGCCACGGCGTCGACGTCGTCCACCCGGAGGGACAGATGGGTGAGACCCAGCTGGTTCATGGGCCGCCGGCGCCGCGCACCCGAGGGGCGAGGGTGCTCGAAGGCCAGGAGCTCGATGGTGACGCCGTCACGTCTCACCATGCGGGACTCGAGCTCCACACCGTCCAGCTCCATCAGGCGGCTGAATTCCTCCCCCACCTGATGGGAGGCCACTGGTTCGAAACCGAGTCCTTCGCAGTAGAAGCGGAGCGAACGCTCCAGGTCGGAGACGCAGATGCCCAGATGGGAAAAGGCGAGTGTCACCGGTCCCGCCGGTCGGTGCCCGGGTCCGGCAGATGTCGGTCGACGAAGTCGGACAGGGCCTGGTAGGCCCGGCGGCTGGCCTCGGCCCAGGGCATGAGGATGGGGAACACGTGGAACATGCCCGGCTCCTCGTGGGCGACGACGTCGACACCCGATCGGCCCAGGTGGTCGATCAGGGCCCGGATGGGATCGCGGAACATCTCGTCCCCCCCGAAGATCACCAGCGTGGGGGGCCAGCCCGACACGTCCTGGTCCAGGGCGGACACGGCCGCGGCCGAGGCGTCGCGGCCGTGGAGGTAGGCGGCGGTCGGGATGTTCCAGGGAAGGATGTCACGCGCCGCGTTCTCCGACACGGACGGTTGGTCGAGGCGGAGATCGACCTCCGGCGAGAACAGCACCAGGCCGGCGACCGGCCGGTGGCCGGTCCGGTCCATGGTGAACATCAACGAAGACGCCAGCCCCCCGCCTGCGGAGTCCCCCGCCACGAACAGCCGCTCGGGGTCGACACCTGCGGCCAACAGGGCCTCGAGCACCAGCACCATGTCCTCCAGGCCGGCCGGGAACGGGAACTCGGGGGCCAGCCGGTAGTCGGCGACGAACACCTCGCACCGCGTCCGGCGACAGATCCACGAGGTGAAGGCGGCATACATCCGCGGCGACGTCCCGATGTAGCCGCCTCCGTGGAGATAGAGGAAGGTGCCCCGGACCGGCGCGCCGTTCGGTCGGTACCAGACCCCGGGGACGCCGGCCACCGTGTCGCGCTCGAGGCGCACGTCGAGCCCACGGACCACCGGCGGCAGCACCACCCGGCACAGGTCGTCGAGCACCATCTCCACCGAGCGGTACTCGTCGATGGGCAGCGAGGAGGCGTACCCCATGAAGGAACGGATGGTCTCGCGGGTGAGGGCCACGGCCAGGTTGTGCTGGGGGCTGCTCTCCCCCGTCCACGGCCGCCGGAACGGCACGCGCACCACCGCCGTCACCATCTGGCCGGCCAGGCCGGCCAGATCGGCCGCGGTGATCGGCCACGAGGCCGTGGCCACCCCGGGGCGCCGGCCCATCACCATGCGGCCGCCCGCCCGGTCAGACCGGTTCGGCCGCCAGGGTGGCGCCCAGATGGAGCAGCTGCTCGGTGGCACCCCCCAGCGTGAGCTCGAGATGCTTGGTCATCAGGAAGTAGCGGTGCAGCGGGTAGTCACGGTCGACGCCCACCCCGCCGTGCAGGTGGACCGCGGCATGGACCACCCGTTGTCCGCCGTCGGCCGCCCAGAACTTGGCGATGGCCACCTCTTTGTCGGCGTCCAGGCCCTCGGCCAGTCTCCAGGCCGCCTGCCAGGCGGTGAGTCTGATGGCCTCGGTGTCCACGTAGGCGTCGGCCGCCCGCTGGCCGACGGCCTGGAAGGTGGCGATCGGCTTGCCGAACTGCTCGCGCGACTTCGTGTAGTCGGACACCAGAGCCAGTGCAGCCTCGGCCGCGCCCGCCTGGGCCAGTGCGATGGCCGCCGTGGAGCGCTGCACGAGCCAGTCGACGATCGACGGTCCATCCTCGAGCGAACCGAGCAGGCCATCGGGCCCGACCGGCGCCCCGGCCAGGGTCACCACGGCTTCGGGCCGGCCGGTGTTGGTGGTCTGGCGTTGACGGCTCAGGCCCGTCGACGTCATGTCCACGATGAACACGCCGGTCCCGCCGGGCTCGACCCGCGCCGGCACCAGCACGACGTCGGCGATCATGCCCGAGGGGATGCAGGCCTTCGTGCCCGACAGCACCCACCCTTCGCCGTCCCGCTCGGCCACCACCGAGGGGGCCTGCGGGGTCCCGCCCAATTCGGCCAGGGCGGTGGTGAGCACCGAGTCGCCGGCCACCACCCCCGGCAGCCAGCGACGTCGCTGGGCCTCGGTGCCGAACCGGGCAATCGCCGGCGCGGCCGCGGCCAGTGTCTCGATGACCGGCACGTACGCCGCGGTGGCCGCGGCCGCCTCGACGATCAACCCTGTCTCCACGAACCCGAGGCCAGCCCCCCCGACTCCTTCGGGCAGGGCGATGCCGAGCAGGCCGGCGGAGGCCAGCTCGGACCAGAGCTTGGCGTCGAACCGATCGCCGTCAGGGTCGGACTCGAGCTGGCGGAGCCGCTCGTGGGTGGACAGGTCGGTGAAGATCCGGCGAGCCAGCTCGCGTACCGCGTCCTGCTCTTCACTGAAGGAGAAGTCCATGGCTTCGATTCCTATCCTCTCTGGCCTGGTCTGGCCGGCGTGGTCCGGCCGGCGTGGTCCGGCCGGCGATGTCCGGGGGCTACCGCAGGGACCGGGGGAGACCGAGTCCGAAGATGGCGATCAGGTCGCGCTGGATCTCATTGGTCCCCCCGCCGAAGGTGAGGATGACCAGGCTCCGGGCGTACATCTCGAGGCGCCCGGCCAGCACCGCCTCGGGGCTGCCGCGGGTCAGGTACCCGGCTTGGCCGACCACCTCCAGCATCAACCGGAAGGCCTCCATGTAGAACTCGGTCCCGAACACCTTGGTGGTCGAGGCGTCGGCCACGTCGAGGTGTCCTTGCGTGGCCGTCCAGGCCACCTTCCAGTTGATGAGCTTGAGGAACTCGAGCCGGGCATAGATGCGGGCCAGATGGACCTGCACCCACTCCTGTTCGATGACCCGCCGGCCGTCGGCGAGCTTGGTGGTCTGGGCCCAGGCCCGCACGTCGGTGAGGGACCGCTCGATGATGCCGGCCGAGCACAGGGTGACCCGCTCGTGGTTGAGCTGGTTGGTGATCAGTGACCACCCACTGTTCTCCTCGCCCACCAGATTTGTGGCAGGAACCCGGACGTCCTCGTAGAACGTGTAGTTGATGTTGTGGTCCCCGAGCAGCTGCATGGGCACCACCTTGATGCCCGGGGTGTCCATGGGCACGATGAAGATCGAAATTCCCTTGTGCTTGGCCACCTCGGGATCGGTACGGGTGGCCAGCCAGATGTAGTCGGCGTCCCCGGCCAGTGAGGTGTAGATCTTCTGCCCGTTGATCACGTACTCGTCCCCGTCGCGCACGGCGCGCGTCTTGAGGGAGGCCAGGTCGGTGCCGGACTCCGGCTCGGTGTACCCGATGCAGAAGTGGATGTCGCCGGCCAGGATCTTCGGGAGGAAGAACTCCTTTTGCTCGTCCGACCCGAACTGCATGATGGTGGGGCCCACGGTGTTGATGGTCAACATCGGGACCGGCGCCCCGGCCCGCATCGACTCGTCGAAGAAGATGTACTGCTCGATGGCCGAGCGACCCTGGCCGCCGTACTCGGTCGGCCATCCGATGCCCAGCCACCCGTCCTGGGCCATCTGCTTGACCACCCGCCGCATGTGGGGCCCGATGCCGTGGCTCGTGGCCAGCTGGGCCTCGACCTCGGGGGTCAGCAACTGGTCGTAGTACTCACGCAGCCGGTTGCGGAGAGCCTCGTGCTCGTCGGTGTAGCCGATCTCCATGGAGTCCCTCCCGATCATGCCGATGGCCGGAGCGCGAGGTGTCCTCCGGTACGGCCTCTGGACTGTACAACCGCGGGTCGGCGGGGCCCCGGCCCGCCCCGGCGTGCGGGCCGCGACGGACGCCCGCGACTAGAACACGTTACATTCGGCCGTCGGGCCCTGCCACCGGAGTCGGCGCCGAGGGCGCCCGGCCGACCCGGTAGCCTGCCTCGGGACCCGCTTCCCGGGGGGAATCGCCCGCACCCCGTCGCCGTTACCATTCAGTAAGTTCCCTCTGCCCGCCAGCCCAAGGAGCACCACATGCCTGAAGCCGTCATCGTCGCCACCGGTCGTACCCCCATCGGGCGGGCCAACAAGGGATCGCTCGTCGACTGCCGCCCCGACGACCTCGCCGCCCTGGTCATCCGCGAGGTGCTGGCCAAGGTTCCCGACGTCGAGCCAGGCACCGTCGAGGACGTGATCCTGGGCTCGGGGCAGCCCGGCGGCGAGGCCGGCTACAACGTCGCCCGGGTCGCCGCCCTGTTGGCCGGCCTTCCCGACGTGCCCGGGGTCACCGTCAACCGCTATTGCTCCTCCTCGCTCCAGACCATCAGGATGGCGGCCCACGCCATCCGGGCCGGCGAGGGCGACGTCTTCGTGGCCGCCGGGGTCGAGACGGTCAGTCGTTACGGATTCGGCGCAGCCGACACCGGACCTCACAACCCGGAGTTCGCCGACGCCGAGGCCCGGACCGCGGCCCGGACGCCGGCCAGCGGTGAGCCGTGGACACCGCTCGACGGCACGTTCCCCGACGTGTACATCGCCATGGGCCAGACCGCGGAGAACGTCGCCGAGTTCAAGAAGGTCAGCCGCGAGGAGCAGGACGAATTCGCGCTCCAGTCGCAGACACGGGCGGTGGCGGCTCAGGAATCGGGCTTCTTCGAGCGGGAGATCATTCCGGTCCCGACGCCCGCCGGCGACACCGTCACCAAGGACGACGGACCGCGACCGGGGACCACCCTCGATGGGCTGTCCGCCCTCAAGCCGGTGTTCCGTGAGGGGGGCACCGTCACCGCCGGCAACGCCTGTCCCCTCAACGACGGCGCCGCCGCCGTCGTCGTCATGAGCGACACCAAAGCACGCGAGCTCGACATCACCCCTCTGGCCCGCATCATCGCCAGCGGGGTGTCGGGCCTCAACCCCGAGATCATGGGTCTCGGCCCGGTCGACGCCATCCGCCAGACCCTGCGACGGGCCGACATGACCATCGCCGACATCGACCTGGTCGAGATCAACGAGGCCTTCGCCGCCCAGGTGGTGCCGTCGGCCCGGGAGCTCGGGATCGGCTACGACAAGCTCAACGTGCGCGGCGGCGCCATCGCCCTCGGTCACCCGTTCGGCCAGACCGGGGCCCGGATCATGACCACGCTGCTCAATGCCCTCGAGGACACCGGCAAGACGGTCGGCCTCGAGTCCATGTGCGTCGGCGGGGGCCAGGGCATGGCCATGATCGTCGAGCGCCTCTCGTAGGGACCGGGGTCAGCCCCGGGCCGCGGCCCTCCGGCCGGCGCCGGTCCCGGGCCGTCCGTGGTCGAGGACCCATCACTTCCCCGGATGGCTCGATCGCGTTACTGTTCCCGAGCGGGCCAACCGGCCTCTCGCCGCCTCCGATCGCCTGGCAAGGGCGTGCCACACAGCCGGCCAGAGGTCCTCGATCCCGATCCACGTTGCGGCCAAGGAGAACGTCAGCATGTGCACGCCCCCCCGCGATCCGGCCCCGGTGGCCGCCGGCCCGGTCACCGGGCCGGCGCCGGCCACGCAGCCTCCGGTCCCGCTCCCGGCGGCCGAATCGGGCGTCCACCCCGGCTGATGCCTCCCGCCCATACCGACGTGCCCGACGCCGAGGTCGGCTTCGACCCGTTCGCCCCTGGCTATTTCGACAACCCCTACCCCCACTACGCCGCCCTCCGGAGGGCCGAACCGGCCTACTTCGAACCCCGGGCCACCGCCTACATACTCACCCGGTACGACGATGTCTCCCGGCTGGCCCGGGACCGAACCATGGTCGTGGAGATCTCGCGGGCCACTCCGACGCCGCGCATCATGACCGAGCTGGCTCGCAACGCGGCCGTCGGCGCCGGAGCCGACAAGTGGATGGTGTTCCGCGACGGCGAGGACCACGCCCGCCTCCGGCGTCTGGTCTCGCAGGTCTTCACGCCCAGGGCGATCGCCTCATGGCACCGGCGGACCGAGGTCATCGTGGACCAGCTCCTGTCCGCCGCGGCCGAACAGGACCCCTTCGACGTGATCGACCAATTCGCCCGACCGCTTCCGGCTCTCATCATCTCCGAAATGCTGGGGATCCCGGCGAGGGACATGCCGTTGCTGCTCGGCTGGTCCCATTCCCTCATCCGGACGATCGAATCGATGAACACACCGGACGAGGAGCAGCGCGTGGTGGCGGCCACCAGGGCCATGGTCGACTACCTCCGAGAGATGCTGGCCGAGAAGAGGTCCCGATCGGATGACGACATCCTCACGGCCCTCCTGGCGGCAGAGGACTCGGGCGACCACCTCTCCACCGACGAGGTCGTCGCCCAGGTGGTCATGCTGTACTTCGCCGGACACGAGACCGCCGAGAACCTCATCGGCAACGGGCTGACCCACCTCTTCGCCCATCCTGAACAGCTCCGCCGGCTCCGGGCCGATCCGGGCCTCGATGCGGCGGCCATCGAAGAGCTGCTGCGGTTCGACGCTCCCGTTCAATTCACGCGTCGCATCGCCGTGCGGCCTTTCGTGCTCCACGGGACACCCATCCCCGTCGGCGCCGACGTCCTGCTCGGGTTGGGCGCCGCCAACCGCGATCCGGACAAGTGGGGAGATGACGCCGACGTGCTCGACCTCACCCGTCCGGATGCGAACGAGCACATGACCTTCAGCGGTGGTGCCCACTACTGCCTCGGCGCGTCCCTCGCCCGCCTCGAGGGGCGGATCGCCCTGCCCGGGCTGATCCGGCGGTTCCCGGACCTGACCCCGGCCTACGACCGGCCCGCATGGGCCCCCCGCATGGTCCTGCGCGGGGTGGAGCGTCTGCCGGTGCACCTGAAGGGCGGCTGAGACCCCGTACCGCCGGCGGCCCGAGGGACACCGTGCCGCCGGCCGCCTGAGGGGATCGGTGCCGGGGCGACGCCGCCGTGGCTCAGCCCTCGACCTCCTCCACGGCGTACTCCGGGCAGTTGGCGATGGCCAACCGGGCCAGCTCCTCCGACCCGGCCGGCACGGTGCCGTCGCCCACCGCGGTGGACTGCCCGTAGTCGTCGATGTCGAACAGGTCGGGGGCCAGGCCGTAACAGCGGGCATGGCCCTGGCACTTCCCGGGGTCGACCCGGATCCTCACGGGAAGACCACCGGCAAGCGGCGGGGGCCGCGGACCTGGCCACCGGCCCAGATGACCTCCTCCCCCTCGGCCAGTCCAAAGGTCGGGATCCGCCGGAGCCATTCCTCCAGAGCCACACGCAGCTCCATACGGGCCAGGTTGGAACCGGCACAACGGTGGATGCCCGAGCCGAAGGCGACATGACGGTTGACCTTGCGGTCGAGGACGACCCGGCCGGCGTCCTCGAAGGCCTCGGGGTCGCGGTTGGCCGCCGGGAAGTTCAGCAACACCTTGTCGCCGGCGCGCATGGCGCACCCGGAGAACTCGGTGTCCCCGGTGACCAGCCGGGCCATGGTCACCGGCGAGTAGGCCCGCAGCAGCTCCTCGACGGCCAGGGGCATGAGATCAGGCTCTTCGGCGAGGCGGGCCGCGTCCTCGGGATGGGAGGCGAGGTGCCAGAGCGACGATCCGATGGCGCTCCAGGTGGTGTCCACCCCGGCGATGAGGACCAGGGCTGCCATGCCGAGGACCACGCTCTCCTCGACCGGGGTGCCGTCGACCTCGTCCTGCAGCAGCTCGCTCAGCAGGTCGTCGCCGGGCTCCGACCGCCGTCGGGCCACTTCCTCGACGAAGAAGGTGATGAGGGCCTCGGTCCCCCGCCGTCTGCGGTCAGGGTCGTCGGCGAACTCCAGGACGTCGCGCACCCACTCGGTGAAGGTGTCCGACATGGTGGCCGGCACCCCGAGGATGTGGGCGATCACCCGGACCGGGATCTGCTGGGCGTACTGACCGGCGGCGTCGACCACCCTGTCCCCGACGAACCCGTCGACCAGACCGGCGCACAGCTCCCGGGTCATCGACTCGTAGGCCGCCACCCGGCGGTGCGAGAACCAGGGCAGCAGGAGCCGCCGGGTCCAGGTGTGCAGCGGGGGGTCGGCCGAGATGGGCGGCACACCGTAGACGAGGACCGGGTCCTCGGGCACGTCGCCGACGAACGGGATCACCGAGATCTCGGTGGAGCTGAAGTGCTCGACATCGTGGGCCAGCCCGACCACGTCGTCGTAGCGGGTGGGCAACCATGTGCTCCCCCGCCGCTCGGTGTGGGCGATCGGGCAGGTCCGGCGCAGGTCGTCCCAGATGCTGAAGGGGTCGGCCACGTACGCCGGGCTCAGCACGTCGAAGTCACGGTCCCATCCGACGACCGGCGGTGGGTCTGTCATGGGCGCCTCCAGAGCGGTGGCAGCTGATCGCCATTCGACGACGGGTCCATGATGGCACGCCCGCCCGGGACGGCTCGACGGCGGGCGGCTCAGATGGTGAGCCCGCCGTCGACGGAGAGGACCGCACCCGTGGTGTAGGACGACTCGTCGGAGGCGATGAACGCCACCGAGGCGGCGATCTCGGCCGGCGTGGAGAAGCCCATGGGCGTCATGATCCGGGTCAGCTCCTTCGGATCGGCCCCCTCGGGCAGCTCGAACGCCCCGATCAGCGGGGTGTCCACCCCCCCGGGGGCCACCACGTTGACCCGGACCCGGCGGGACAGGAACTCGGCGGCCAGTGCCTTCGAGAACATGAGGAGCCCGGCCTTCGAGGCGCAGTAGGCGGCCGAGTAGGCCTGGCCCATGAGCGCGGTGTTCGACGCCACGTTGACGATGGACCCGCCGTGCTCGAGGAGGTGGGGCAGGGTGGCCCGGCACACCAGGAAGGGCCCCGTCAGGTTCACCGCCAGGATCTGCTCCCAGCGCTCGGCGGGCATGTCCACCGTGTTGTAGAAGCCACCGATGCCGGCCACGTTGCACACCACGGTGGGCGGCCCGAGCGCCTCGGCCAGGGCTTCGACGGCCACCCCCACCGAGGCCTCCGACGTGACGTCACAGACGAAGGCGGACGCGGTGCACCCGGCATCGGAGATGGCTTCCACCGTCGACGCCAGGTTGTCGGCGGCCACGTCGAGGGCGGCCACCTTGGCCCCCTCGGCCGCCAGCCGTGCCGCCACCGCCCGCCCGATCCCCGACCCGGCCCCGGTGACCACCGCCACCCGGCCGGCGAAACGGTGACCGGTGTGCGAACTGATGGCGGCATCGGCCGCCTCGTGCTCGGCTCCTCCCTGGCCCAGGGTGACCCGGCGGACAGGGCTCATGCGTCGCTCCCCTTCGTCGGCGCGAATCGCTCGCGCAGGGCGTGCTTCAGGATCTTGCCCGCCGGGTTGCGCGGCACCGCCGGGACCAGTTCCAGCTGCTCGGGGATGGCCTGGGCCCGGAGGCCTTGACCGCGCAGGTACTCGACCATGTCGCCGAAGCCGAGCGTCGCGCCCTCCGTCACGGCCACCACCGCGCAGGCACGCTCGCCCGTCCTCGGATCGGGAAGGCCGATGACGGCCACGTCGGCCACCGCCGGATGGGCGTAGAGGAGATCCTCGACCTCCTTGGCCGAGATGTTCTCGCCGTGGCGGATGATCACGTCCTTCAGGCGGCCGGTGATGGTCACGTACCCCTCGGCGTCCACGATGCCGAGGTCGCCGCTGCGGAAGTACCCGTCCTCGTCGAAAGCCTCGGCGTCGAGCGAGGAATCGAGATAGCCCCGGATGACCTGGGGTCCCTTCAGGCGGATCTCGCCCTCCTCCCCCGGCCCGGCCCGGCGGCCGTCCAGGCCCACCACGACGAGGTCGACCCCAGGAGTCGGCCTCCCCTCCGTCGTGGCCAGCTTCTCGTCGGGGTCGGTGGTCGAGGCCATGACCACGATGGGCGCTTCGGTCAGGCCGTAGCCCGAGACGATGCCGACCCCGCCGATCTCGTGCTTCACGTCGTAGTGGAGCTGGGGGGGCTTGGGCGCGCCGCCACCGGGGTAGGAGCGCACGTGCGGGAAGATGGAGCCCCCGCCGGCGGCCCGTTGGGCGGACAGGTAGGCCATGTGGAACGGGGTCCCCGAACCGGCCAGCGTCACGTCGTGGTCCGCCAGGAACCGCGGGGTGGCCTCGGGATCGAACGCCTCGGTGGTCAACAGGGTGCACCCGGTGAACAGGGCGGCGATAAGCCAGCCGATCCCGCCGATGTGGGTGAAGGGGAAGACCAGGGCGGACACGTCGTCGGTCCGGATGTCCAGGCACTCGGCCATGGCGAGGGCCGAGGCCATCACCGTGAGGTCCGAGTGCGGTGCGCCCTTGGGGTCGGCGGTGGTGCCCGACGTGTAGAAGAGCCACCGGATGGGGGCGTCCTCGGCCCGCAGCGGTGGGTCCTCGACCGGCGGCAGGCCGGCCGGGTCATCGGCGGGCAGCGCCCGGTCGGCCACCAGCACGCCGAGCTCGGGGCGGCCGGCGGCGATCTCCCGGGCCATGGCCTCGAAGTCGAAGCCGCGATAGACGGTGGGGACGACGAGGAGGGAAGCCTGGCTCTGGGCCGTGATGAACCCCACCTCTCGCCCGCGGTAGATGGGGATGAGCGGGTTCTGGCGGGCGCCCAGCCGGGCCAGGGCCCCGACCAGCACCAGCGACTCGTTCCAGGTGGGCAGCTCCCAACCGACGCTGGTGCCCCGCCCCACCCCGTGGCGGGCGTGGAGCCCGGCCGCCGCCTCCAGGGACGCCTGCCGGAATTGGGAGAAGGTCAGCTCGCGGCCGGTGTCCTCGTGGGCCAGGACGGCGTCGGGCGTGACCTCGGCCCGGCGCTCGACGAGCCCCCACAGGGTCGGCGCCCCGACCCAGCCGCGGGCCGCGGTCCGCTGGTCCAGCTCCTCGATGAAGTCGGTCATGGCGCCGCCGGGCCCCACAGCTGGTCGGTATAGGTGTCGGTCCCCGGCACCGTGCCGACGAACGGCGAGGCCCAGACCACCTGGCCGAGGCCGGCGGCGGCCACCGCCTCCCCCTCCCGGGCGAAGATCGCCTCCCACGAGCCCTCGGGCCGGTCGTCGAGGAAGAACAGGAGGAGCACCCGCTCGGCCGGCGATGCCGGCCGGGGCACGTCGCCGGGGGCATCGGCCAGCAGGGGCAGGGGGGTGAAGGCGAGCACGGTCGCCACCGGCGTACGGGGCAGCAGCGGCGGCAGGTGCTCCTGGCGGTACCAGGCCCCGATGGCGGCGGCGTCGACGCCGGCGGCAGGCTCCACGAAGACCGAGACCATCCCCGGAAATCGGTGGTCCAGGGTGAGCTCGGCCGGTACCCCGTCCTCGTCGCGGCGGTGCTCCCACTCGTACCGGTAGAGGCCGGTGTGGATGTGGTCCCGCTCCTCGAACATCCGGCCGGCGGCGTGGAGCACGTTGACCTGGTCGACCGCCCAGCGGTTCCACTCGTCGTGGTGGCCGTCGAGCACGTAGTAGACGCCCAGGTAGCTTCCCACCGTCGGATCGGCCACCAGGGGCACGGGCCCGCCGGGCGATGCCCCGGGGAGGCGGAGCGCCTTCAGCGGGGCGGTGGCCACGAACCGGGCACCGGCGAAGTTGTAGGCGCCGATCTGGCAGCCGGCATAGAAGTGGTCTCGCTCGTACCAGCGGTTGTAGGCCACCTGCCGGCCGCGGTGGGGCTCGACGAGCGTGAACAGCATGGTGCCGATCCGTATCGGGTCGTCGGTCACCCCGCCGGCGGCAGGCGTCGATCGTGCGGTCATGTCACTCGGGCTCCGTTCATCTCCGTCATCGGCTCAGGCCGGAAGCGGCGGCCGGGGGTACCCTCCGTCCCCTCCGGACCGGCGGGAGGGACGCGGCGAGGTCGGCCAGCGGCCGCTTGTCGACCTTCATCATCGAGGTGAGGGGGAGGTGGTCGACGACGACCACCCGGTCGGGCGCCTTGTAGTCGGCCAGGGCGGCACCGGCCGCGGCCCGCAGCTCGGCGAGCAGGACCGTCTCGTCGGCGGGGCCGTCGGCCGAGGGGACCACGAAGGCCACGCCGATCTCGCCGAGCACCGGGTCGGGCGCCGCCACCACCGCCACCTGGTCGACGTCGGGATGCCGTGCGAGCACCGCCTCGACCTCGGCCGGGAAGACGTTGTAGCCGCCGCGGATGTAGAGCTCCCCCGACCGGCCGACCAGCTGGAGGCAGCCGCCAGGGACCATCCGTCCCGAGTCGCCCGTCGTCAGCCAGCCCTCGTCGTCGAGGACCGCCCGGGTGGCCTCGGTGTCGTAGGCGACGCCCGATGCCCCCGGGCCGAGCAGGGGCCCGCCCCAATAGCCCCGCATGACCGCCTCCGACCGCAGGCGGACCCGGCCGACCTCCCCGACGGGCACGGGACGGCGGTCCTCGTCGACCAGGCTCAGCTCCACCCCGGGCACCGGCCGCCCGACCGTGGTGGCGACGACCCGGTCGGGGTCACCGGGGACCGTGCCGGTTCCGAGCGACGCCTCCGTCGACGTGTACCGGACCACCACCGGGACCCCGAACCGCCGGCGGAGGGCCGCCACCAGCTCGGGCGGGACCTGCGACGCCCCGGTGCCGACGACGCGGAGCGTGGGGATGGCAGCGTCGGCCAGATCCGGATGGGACAGGACGAGCGCCCACTGGGTGGGCACGCCCTGGGCCACGGTGATCCGCTCCCCCGCCATGATGGCGATGGCGTCGGCCGCCCGCCACGGGCTGGGGGTGATCACCGTGGTCACCCCGTTGGCCATCTCGTCCCAGACCCGGGTCATCGACCCCACGTGGGCGAAGGGCAGCGGGGACAGCCGCCGGTCACCGGGCTCCGAGAGCACGTCGGTGCCGGCCGCCACCGCGGCCAGGCAGCGGTGGTCGAAGACCACACCCTTGGGCAGCCCGGTCGTCCCGCTGGTCCACACCACGGCCACCGGATCGTCGGGGGCCAGGGACGGCCACCGGGTCGGGGCCGGGGCCCCGGTGGCTGCCCGCACCTCCGCCCGCCCGAGCACCTTGCCCACCGGGCCGTCCGGACGGGGTGCCCCGTCCTCGGTCACCGTCACCGTGGGGAGCGTGCGCTGGAGGATGGAGGTCACCTCGGGAGCTCCCAGGCGGAGGTTGATGCCCGACGTCACCGCCCCCAGGCGGGCGGCGGCGGCATAGCAGACCATGTAGTCGATCGAGCTCCCCACCAGCAGGCAGACGACCGAGCCCGGGGCCACGCCGTGGCGGGCGAGGAGTCCGGCCACGCCGTCGGCGGCCCGGTCCCACTCGGCGAAGGTCATGCGCCGCCGGGTGCCGCCGGCCGGCTTCGGCTCGACGAAGGCCTCGACGTCGCCGTTGGTCCGGGCGGCGGCGCGCAGCACGTCGCCCACCGTGTCGAAATTCCCCTCGATCTGACGCGCCGTCATATCGTGGCCGACTGTAACAGGACGCCCGCGCCCTGATCCCCGGCGGGAGCGCCGGACCGGCGGTCCCGCGCCGGGCGCTCGACTCAGGGAGCCACCCGAAGCGCGGGCCGGGCGGCCGTCAGAAGGTCAGGACGCCGCGGGCCAGCTTGCCCTGCTCCATGTCCTCCACGATCTGTCGGAATCCCTCGAGGGGGCGCTGCTCGGTGACCAGCTCGTCGAGCATCAGCCGGCCGGACAGGTACATCTCGACCATCAGCGGGATGTCGTGGTGGGGGCGCGATGAGCCGTAGCGGCAGCCCAGCAGGCCGCGGTCCACATAGGCCAGGCTGTTCACGTCGACGGGCACCTCGGTGCCCTGGGGCGGGATGCCGATGGCCAGGGCGTTGCCTCCCCAGTCGAGGACGTCGAGGGCGTTGCGGAGCACGGCCGGATGGCCCACGCAGTCGAAGGACCAGTTGACCCCACCTGTCCACCCCAGGGCGCCCGACACCCGGTCGGGGGCGGGCGGAACCAGCTCGCGGATGGCGGCCACCGCGTCGGCCGACGACGCATCGACGAAGTGGGTCGCCCCGAACTGGCGGGCCAGCCCTTCCTTCACCGCCAGGGTGTCGACGGCGATGATCCGGCTCGCACCGGCGATGCGGAGCCCCTGGATGACGTTGAGCCCGACGCCGCCCACGCCGAACACGGCGGCCGTCTCCCCCGCCTGCACCCTGGCCCGGTTGAGCACCGACCCCACCCCGGTGAGCACCCCGCATCCGATGAGACAGGCCGAGGTCATCGGGACGTCCTTGGAGATCTTGACCGCCTGCACCTCTTTGACGATGGTGGACTCGGCGAAGACCGAGGTGCCGGCGAAGTTGGACGCCGGCTCGCCCCGGTAGGTGAAGGGCTGGGACACGTTGCCCAGCGTCTTGGCGCACCAGGTGGGGTGGCCGGTGCTGCAGGCCCGGCACGTCCCGCAGCTCTGCAGGGTGGCGATCACGACATGATCGCCCGGCTTGACCGAACGGACCTCGCTGCCCACCGTCTCCACCACGCCGGCCCCCTCGTGTCCGAGCACCGACGGTGCCTTCCAGGGGATGGTGCCGTTGATGACCGACAGGTCGCTGTGGCAGACACCGGCGGCGCCCACGGCCACTCGCACCTCGGTCGGGCCGGGGTCCCCGATGCCCAGCTGGTCGGTGACCTCCGCGTCGTCACCCGTGTAGACGATGCCTCGCATGGCCCCTCTCCTCTCTCGTTGCCCGGTCCTCGCCGGTCGTCTCGTCTGTGTCTGCGGCCCGCCGCCTGCTGCCCGTCGGCATGGTGCGGCTGCTACCCGTCCGCATGGTGCGGCTGCTACCCGTCCGCCGAGTACTGCCGGCGGAGCTCCCGCTTGAGCACCTTCCCGCTGGCGTTGACGGGCAGCGACTCGACCAGCTGCACGCCGGCCGGCACCTTGTAATTGGCCAGGCGGGCGCGGGCCCAGTCGAGGAGCTCGCCCTCGATGCCGGGGGGTGGACCGGCCGAGGCCGGGACGACGAGGGCCAGGCCCACCTCGCCCATCCGGCGATCCGGCACGCCGATCACCGAGGCCTGGCCCACACCCGGGTGGAGCCGCAGGACGGCCTCGATCTCGGCCGGGTAGACGTTGAACCCGCCGCTCACGTACATGTCCTTCAGCCGGTCGGTGATCGACACGTTGCCGGCGTCGTCCATGACGCCGATGTCTCCCGTGTGCAGCCAGCCGTCCCGGTCGACCGCCTCGCCGGTGGCCTCCTCGTCGTTGAAGTAGCCCTGCATCACGTTGTAGCCCCGCACCACCACTTCGCCCGGCTCGCCCCTCGGCAGGTCGTTCCCGTCGGGGCTCACGATCCGGACGCCCACGTCGGGGATGGGCCGCCCCGAGGTGGACGAGATGACCTCGGCCGAGTCCCCCCGGCGGCACATGGTCACCGTCCCGGTAGCCTCGGTCAGGCCGTAGGCGGTGAGCACGGTCTCGACGCCCATGTCCGACCACAGGCGCCGCACCAGCTCGACCGGAACCACGGCCGCGCCGGTGACGACCAGTCGCAGCGAGGAGAGGTCGAACCGCTTGCGGTCCGGGTGGTCGAGCATGGACTGGAAGATGGTCGGGGGCCCGGGCAGCACCGTGATCCGCTCGTCCTCGATCCGCTGCATGGCCGCCTCGACGTCGAAGACCGGCTCGGGGATCATGGTGGCCCCGGTCATCAGGCAGGCCAGGATCCCCGCCTTGTACCCGAAGGTGTGGAAGAACGGGTTCACGATGAGATACCGGTCCCCCTGGCGTAGGCCGACCACCTCGCACCAGGTGGCGAAGGTGCGCAGCGTCTGGCCGTGGGTGGTCATGGCCCCCTTGGGGCGCCCGGTGGTCCCCGAGGTGAACACCAGGTCGGAGAGGTCCCCGGGGGTGATCGAGGCCGTGCGGCCGGCGGCGACGTCCGCCGAGCAGAGGCCGCCCTCCTGGAGGAAGACCTCCCATTCGACGACCTGGTCGCCCTTGGCCGTGGCCCGCGGCGGCCACGAGGCGTCGCTCCGCAGGACCACCACCCGTTCGAGCTCGGGGACCTTGTCGGCCGCCGCCACCGCCTCGTCGAGCATCCGGGGATAGTCGGTGCCGAGGAACCCCTCGACGGTGAAGAGGATCCTGGCGCCCGACTCGCGCAGGACATAGGCCGCTTCCGGGCCCTTGAAACGGGTGTTGAGGGGCACCAGCAGGGCGCCCGCCCCGACGGCGCCCAGAGCGGCGATCAGCCATTCGGCGCAGTTGGGCGCCCAGATGGCCACCCGGTCACCCCGCTCGATCCCGTTGGCCACGATGGCCCGGGTGGCGGCGGCCACCTCGTCGGCCAGTTGGTCGAAGGTCAGCCGGGTGGTGGTCCCGTCGGGGCCGTGCAGGTCGACCAGGGCCTCGGACTCGCCGAACCGGGCGGCGGCGTCCTCCACCAGGGCGGGGATGGTCCCCCATTGGAGGTCCCCGCGCGGATCGACGATATCGGGCGCGCCACCTGACACTCCGTCAGGGTAGTGCATGGCCCCCGGACGCCAATGGGGCCGGGACCTCAGGGGTGCTGGCTGCTCACCGACACCACCTCGCCCGTCATGAAGGTGGCGTAGTCACTGGCCAGGAAGGCGATGACGGTGGCGACCTCCCAGACCTCGGCGCCGCGGCCGAACACCTCGCGACGGCTGAGCTCGTCCAGGTCCTCGTCGGACATGACCCGATTGAGGAAGGGGTGGACGGCCAGGCTCGGCGCCACCGCATTGACCCGGACGCCGTGGGCCACGGCCTCGACGGCGCTGCACCGGGTCAGGGCCATCACCCCGGCCTTGGCCGCGGCGTAGTGGGCCTGGCCGGCCTGGGCCCGCCACCCGAGGACCGACGCGTTGTTCACGATGACACCGCCCCCGTCCCAGGCGTACAGGCGGGTGAGGGCCGCCCGGGTGCACCGGAATGTGCCGGTCAGGGTGACGTCGAGCACGGTCGACCACTGCTGGTCGGTCATGTCGACCAGATCGACCTGACCACCGAGGCCGGCATTGTTGACCGCCACGTCGAACCGGCCGTGGCGCTCGGCGGCGGCGTCATAGAGGTGCTGCACCTGGGACTCCTGGGTCACGTCGCAGGGCACGGCCAAAGGCCGCTCCCCGGCCAGCTCCGGGAGCCCGGCCAGCATGTCGGCGGCCTCGCCCAGCCTCCGCTCGTGGGCGTCGGAGACGACCACCGTGGCCCCCTCCTCCACGCAACGCCGGGCGGTGGCGAACCCGATACCGGTGCCGGCGGCGGCGGTGACCACCACCACCTTGCCTTCGAGCAGGCCGCGGCCGCCGGGAGGGCGCGGGATGGCGGGCCCGGTCGCCGGGCGCGGGCTGGTGGCACCGGTGGTCACGGTGTGTTCCCCTTCGGCTCGGGCGGCAGGCCGAGGACCCGCTCGCCGATGATGTTCTTCTGGATCTCGTTCGACCCCCCGTAGATGGTCTCGGCCCGGCTGAACAGGAAGGCGCGCTGGCCTTCGTCGAGCTCGTAGGGATAGCCCTCGAGCACCATGCCGTTCATGCCCCGGATCTCCATGGCCAGCTCCCCGAGGCGGCGGTGCCAACTGGCCCAGTACAGCTTGATGACGGAGGCCTCGGGTGGGGCCACCGGCCCGTCGTAGCCCGAGAGGCTCCGCCAGGTGTTGAAGCGGAGGATCTCGAGCTCGGCATAGGAGCGGGCCAGTCGCTGGCGGAGCAGGGGCTCGCCCGCCCGCCCGTTGGCCCGGGCCCGGTCGACCAGCCGGTCGAGCTCCCGACGGAACGAGAGCTGGTGGCCGAGCAATCCCACGCCGCGCTCGTAGGCCAGGGTGGCGAGGGCCACCTTCCATCCCTGGCCGACCTCGCCGACCACCTGGTCACGGCCGGTGCGGGCGCCGTCGAAGAAGACCTCGTTGAACTCGGAGGTCCCGGTGAGCTGGGTGATGGGCCGCACGACCACACCGGGCTGGTCCATCGGGACCAGCAGGTAGGAGAGGCCTCGGTGCCGGGTGGACCCCGGATCCGTGCGGCACAGCAGGAAGCACCAGTCGGACTGGTGGGCGAGGGAGGTCCACACCTTCTGGCCGGTGACCACCCATTCGCCGCCGTCCAGCACCGCCCGGGTCTGCACATTGGCCAGGTCGCTCCCGGCGTCGGGCTCGGAGTAGCCCTGGCACCACAGCTCCGTGCCGGCCACGATGGGAGGGAGGAAGCGGGATCTCTGCTCCGGTGTGCCGTACTGGATGATGGTCGGCCCGAGGAGGCCCTCCCCGAGGATGCTGACCCGGCCTGGTGCCCCGGCCCGCACGTACTCCTCGTTGAAGACGACCTGGTGGGTGATGGATGCCCCGCGCCCGCCGTACCGGACGGGCCACCCGATGCACGTCCAGCCGTCGGCGGCCAGCACCTTCTCCCACTGCAAGCGGGTATCGAACCCGAACGTCTCGTCTCCCGATCCACCCCGGCCGCCGAGGGCGGCGAAGTCGCCGACCACGTGGTCGGCGAGCCAGGCCCGGACTTCGCGTCGGAAGGCCTGGTCCTCTGGTCGGTCTCGAAGGTCCATGGCGATGCGTTCCTGTCCGGGTGTGAGCCGCCAGCGGGCGGACCGACGGCCCGCGGGCGGCCGGCGCCGACGGGTGAGGGGCCGGGCCGACGGGTGAGGTGACGGGGCCGCCCGGACCTGGCGCGACGTTAGCAAAGGCCGGTTGTCGGCCCCGAGGCCCCGGTCGGCCGGGAACACCGCCCGGCCGACCGGCGTTGTGCGGCTTGGGTCGTCACGGGATGTGTGGTCGGTCGGACGCGGCCAGGCGACGAAGGAGGGATGGACATGAACGACCGGACGGGCACGGGACAGGGACGGGTGGACCGCAGTGACCAGGAATGGCGCCAGGCGCTCCCCGCCGATCGGTATGCCGTGCTCCGCCAGGGGGGCACCGAGCCGGCATGGTCCGGTGACCTGCTCCACGTGGACGGCAGCGGCACGTTCACCTGTGCCGGCTGCGGTGCGGCGCTGTTCCCCAGCGGCACGAAATTCGAGTCGGGTTCGGGGTGGCCGAGCTTCTACCGGGCGCTCGACGAAGGAGCCATCGAGGAACACGAGGACAAGAGCTTCGGGATGCGGCGAACCGAGATCACCTGTGCCCGCTGCGGCGGCCACCTCGGCCACGTGTTCCCCGACGGGCCGGCCCCGACCGGTCGGCGCTACTGCGTGAACTCGCTCTCACTCGAGTTCGAGCCCGACGCCGGCTGAGCTCCCTTCGGGTCCGGGCAGGATGGACGCCAGCCGGCGCTCAGCCGATCCTCCAAGAGCTCGAACAGGTCCCCGAGTGCCGCCGCCTCTTCCTTCTGCCCGCTGCGGAGCAGGAAGCGGTCGGCGTCGGCCAACGCCTGACAGGCGCTGAACGCCTCGCGCTTGGTGAGCCGGACCCACGCCGGGAACCGGGCCGGGCCGGGCCGGGCCTCCCCGTCCTGCACCCGGCTCACCACTCGGCCCCGGTGCGGTGCCGGCGCCGGCGGCGGACAGCCGGCTCGGCCCCGCCCGGGCGGCGGTGCCCCCTGACCCGGCCGAGGGCCAGGCCTCCGAGGGCCAGTCCGCCGGCCACCACCGCCGCCGGCCAACGCGGCAGGGCCAGGACCCATCCGGCCCACATCACCGGGACACCCATGGGCGGACCGGGCCCGGCCCCGATCGTGGAGGGGAGGCCGTCATGCGGGGGCCCCGAGCGAGTCCTCGGCCCCATCCGGCCCGCCGGCCGCGCCGCCCTCGACGGCCCGCTGCCGCTCGATGCGGTGCACGTCCACGGTGGCGAACCGCAGCGCGGCACCCACCTCATCGGCCACGATCTCCACCTTGAAGCGCCGGTCGCCCTCCTCGGTCTCCCAGCTGCGCTGCTCGAGCCGGCCGGCCACCACCACGCGGGTGCCCTTGGTGAGGCTCAACGCCACGTTCTCGGCCAGGTCCCGCCAGGTGATGACGTCGAAGAACGAGGTCGACTCCTCCCATTCGTGGGTCTCGCGGTTCTGCCAGCGTCGGTTCACCGCCACGCCCAGGGACGTGGTGGCCTGGCCGTCGCGGGTGTAGCGGATCTCCGGGTCACGGGTCAGGTTGCCGACGATGGTGGTGGTCGATGCCGTGCTCATGGGTGACTCCCTTCGTTGACGGGTGGTGGCGCACCGCGGCGCTGATGCGCCGAAGCGCCCAGGTCGGTCCCGGTCCGCACCGCAGGTGACACACAGAGGATGAAACCTCCGCCTTGCCCGGGTCCGGTCCGGCACCGGGTCGGACACCTTGCCGGCACCGGCCGGCTCGGCCTCCCGGCCGTCACGGGCGCCGACCTACACTGTCCCGGGCCCGCCGGGCCCGCGGCATGGCCGGGCCCGAGGACGGGCGGGATGCACGGACAACGAGCGGAGGATCGACCCACCATGAGGCGGCCGGCGTGAATCCCTATGGCCACGACATCTACACCGAGGCCGAAGGCGAACCGGACACCCTCGCCAATCTGGGCCCGCTCGCCCCCCTGGCCGGGGTGTGGCGCGGCGAGCGAGGAGCGGACGAGCACCCGGTGGCCTCCGGACTGGAGGGTGACTCGTTCGTGGAGCACATCGAGCTGCAGCCCATCGATCGCCAGACCAACGGTCCCCAGCTGTTCTACGGGCTCCGATACCACACCCACATCACCAAGCCCGGGGAGACCGAGACGTTCCACGACCAGGTCGGGTACTGGCTGTGGGAACCGGCCAGCGGAACGGTGACCCTGACCCTGGGCATCCCCCGGGGCCAGGTGCTGCTGGCCGGCGGAACGGCGGCGCCCGATGCAACCGAGTTCGCCGTCGAGGCCGCGGTCGGGAGCGAGGTGTACGGCATCCTGTCCAATCCATTCCTGGACGAGGCCTTCCGCACGCTGAGCTACCGCATGGACGTCCGTGTCCACCCCGACGGCTCGTGGTCCTACGAGGAGCTCGGGGTCCTGGCCATCCCCGGTCGTGACGAGCCCTTCCACCACGTCGACCGCAACATCCTCACCCGGCTGGCGCCCCCCACACCCAATCCGATGGCCCGCCCGGCCGAATTGGGTATCGGCCTGGGCGTCGGCAACCTACGAGCCGAAAGCAGGAGACTCCCATGAACCACCTGATGCGAGAGCTGGCCCCGGTCACCGACGAGGCCTGGGCCCAGATCGAGGAGGAAGCCACCCGATCGATCAAGCACTTCCTGGCCGCCCGCCGGTTGGTCGACTTCTCGGGTCCGTACGGTTGGACCCATTCCGCCGTCGACCTCGGACGGGTGGTACCGCTCCCCCGGACCGGCCTCGAGGGGGTCGAGGTGGCCCGCCGCTCGGTCCTGCCCCTGCTCGAGATGGAGTGCCGCTTCCTGCTCTCGCGTACGGAGCTGGCCGCCGCCGACCGGGGGGCCAAGGACCTCGACCTGGGCGCCGTCATCGCCGCCGGGCGGGCGGCGGCGCTGGCCGAGGACCATCTGGTGTTCCACGGCTACGAGCCGGGCGGGATCGCCGGCATCGTGCCCGAGAGCCCGTACGACGCCGTCCCGATCAGCGACGACTACAGGCGCTATCCCGAGCACGTGGCGGCGGCGGTCGGAGTGCTTCGCGGCGCGGATGTCGCCGGTCCGTTCGCCATCGCGCTCGGGGCCCGCTGCTTCACCGGGGTGACCGAGACCACCGAGCACGGCGGCTATCCGGTGTTCGAACACCTCCGCCAGATCCTCGGGGGCCCGGTGGTGTGGGCGCCGGCAGTGGACGGCGCGGTCGTACTCAGCCAACGCGGCGGGGACTTCGAGCTGACCGTGGGCGAGGACTTCTCCGTCGGCTACCGCTCGGCCGACGGCGATGCCGTCCACCTCTACATCGAGGAAAGCCTGGCCTTCCGCATCAACACGCCCGATGCCGCCGTCCATCTCGCCTATCTCTGAGCCGTCCGGGGCCCGGCGGGTGGGTCGCCCGCCGGGCCGGGACCCGGCCCTATGAGGGCGTTCGGAGATGTCACGGCCCGTCTCGACGACCGGGTCGTCGCCGAGGTCGAGGTCCACCGGCCACCCTCCAACTTCTTCGACGACGCGTTGCTCGCCGGCGTCGTCGAGGCCATCGCCTGGACCCACGCCGAGGGGGCGAGAGCGGTGGTGCTGTGCTCCGAAGGACGAAACTTCTGCGCCGGCTTCGACTTCGGCTCGTCGGACGGACCGGACCCGGCCGAGCTGCGGCTGCTCTACGACCACGCCCAGGGCCTGGTCGACAGCCCGGTGCCGGTGGTGGCGGCGGTGCAGGGCTCGGCCGTGGGGGGAGGTCTCGGGCTGGCCCTCGCCGCCGACTTCCGCACGGCATCGGCCGACAGCCGGTTCTCGGCCAACTTCGCCCGCCTCGGGCTCCACCAGGGATTCGGCCTCTCGGTCACCCTGCCGCGTGCCGTCGGCCCCCAAAAGGCGCTCGAAATGCTCCTCACCGGCCGCCGCGTGGACGGCACCGAGGCTCTCCGGATCGGGCTGTGCGACGGATTGGACGAAGACCCCCGGGCGGGGGCCCATGCCCTGGCCCGGGAGATCGCCGGGTCGGCCCCGTTGGCCGTGGCGGCGATCAGGCGGACCCAGCGGGCCGGGCTGGCCGAGGCGTTCGCCGCCGCCGTCGAGCATGAGCGGACCGAGCAGCTGGCCTTGATGGAGAGCGACGACTTCCGCGAAGGGATCCAAGCGTCGTTGCAGCGCCGTCGGCCCGATTTCTCCGGACACTGAACGCCGTGGGGCCGGCGACCCGGGTCTAGGCGCCTCGCAGGTCGGCGGCCAGCTCCTCCCGGGTGCCGTCGCCGAGGAGGACACCGGGACGGCCGTCGGGGTACTCCGGATGGTCGACCACCAGCCGTACCGGCCCGGCGGTGAACGCCTCGATCCGGGCCGGGTCGAAGGAGAACCGCACGTAGTGCACGGCCGAGGTGGTGGCCTCCCGGGTCAGGTGGGACTCGTGCTCGGGTTCCGGGGTGGACGGCACGATGTCACCTCCTCGGTCGGCGGTGCCGCCGATGTGCAGCTGACAGGCCCGCTCGATCCCGACCAACCGTGGCAGCCAGTGACGGAGCTGCTCCTCGTCGGTCAGCTCGAGGAACAGGGTGGCCGACAGCTCCCCCGCCGCCGGCAGGAGCCGGTTGTAGACGTCGAGTTCGTGCTGGATCTGCGCGTCCGTGGACATCCGCTCGGCCCGGGCCATCTCCTGGATCTGGAACCGCATGGTCATCCGGTTCTCGAAGGTGAGGGTGATGACCGGGCCGATGCTGATCCGCCGCAGCTTCTTCACGGCGATCACCCTGGCCCGGAACCCGTCCCGCTCACGCTCGTAGGCGCGCTGGTCCAAGATGTCGTCCAGCGTGAGGAGATGGGCGGTACTCACCGGAGCCCCTCGACCCGAACGGGCCGGTCCCGGGCCGGCCCGGGACCGGTCGCGCCCGTCATCAGCTGCATGCGCCGACCGCCATCGCTCAGGTGAGTGAGGCCAGCCCCTCGGTGAAGCGGCCGGCGTGGCTCTTCTCGGCACGGGCCAGCGTCTCGAGCCACTCGGCGACCTCCTCGAACCCCTCGTCGCGGGCGGTGCGGGCGAAGCCCGGGTACATCTCGGAGTACTCGTAGGTCTCGCCCTCGATGGCGGACTTGAGATTGTCCTGGGTCGGCCCCACCGGCACCCCGGTCACCGGGTCGCCGACCTCGCGGAGGAAGTCGAAGTGGCCGAAGGCATGCCCGGTCTCCCCTTCGGCCACCGAGCGGAACAGGGCGGCAACGTCGGGGTAACCCTCCACGTCGGCCTTCTGGGCGAAGTACAGGTAGCGGCGGTTTGCCTGGCTCTCGCCGGCGAACGCCACTTTGAGATTGGCCTCGGTCTTGCTGTTCTTCAGTGATGGCACGGTGTTCCTTTCATGGTGGGGCTGGTTGATGACGGTGGGTGCATCCGATGGTCCTGGCCTTCCCGTTACGAGCGGGCCCTGGCCCGTGCCGGCCGTGCCGGCGCCCGGCACTCCGGGCAGAGCCCGCGGAAGACGATCTCCGCCGACCCGACCTCGAAACCGTGTCCGGCCCCGTCGGGAACGGTGAGCTCCGGAAAGGGTGCCACCAGGTCGCGGACGCTACCGCACTGCCGGCACACCAGGTGATGATGGGGGTCGTCCACGTTGGGGTCGAAACGGGTCATGCCGGTGCCCAGGTCGAGCGGGGCGATCTCCCCCAACTCGGCCAGGTCGTGGAGCGTCTGGTAGACGGTCTTCAGCGAGATCGTCTCCATCTCCTGTCTGGCCACGGCGTACACCGACTCGGCCGAGGGGTGGGTGACGTCCCCCTGGAGCACCCGGAAGATGCACTGCCGCTGGGCGGTCACCTTCCGGCCGCTCGACCGGAACATCTCGGTCAACTCGTCGGGCGTCTTCATTGCGCTCGAGTTTATCACCAATCATTGTTTTTCAACAATCGTTGTAAACACGTTCCGGGACCGGGACGGGCGGCCGGCTCGCCCGACCGGCGGGCGGTGGCCCCGGTGATGACCTGTGGCAGTCTTGGCCGATGCAGAACCGCACCGGCGTCGCCGACCCGGGCGCGGGCCGGTTCCGCCGGGATCGAGCGCTCGAGCGACTGGCCGGAGAGCAGTTCGACCTCCTGGTCATCGGCGGAGGGATCACCGGGGCCGGGGTGGCCCTCGACGCGGCCAGCCGGGGCCTCAAGACGGCCCTGGTGGAGAGGGAGGACTTCGCGTCGGGCACCTCGTCGAAATCGTCCAAGATGATCCACGGCGGCCTGCGGTACCTCCAACAGCACGAGTACCGCCTCGTCTACGAGAACCTGGCCGAGCGCCAGCGCCTGCTCGAGAACGCGCCGCACCTGGTGTCCCCGCTCCCCTTTCTCATCCCGCTCTTCGGTCGCGAGGGCGTGGTCAACCGCAGCGTGGCCCGGGTGTACCGCTCGGCCCTGTGGCTCTACGACCTCACCGGGGGCGTCCGTATCGGTCGCCGCCACGAGCGGATCTCACGGGAGCAGGCCCTCGCCCACATGCCCACCCTCCGGGCCGATCGGCTGGCGGCCGGCTTCCTCTACTGGGACGCCCGGGCCGACGATGCCCGGCTCACCCTGGCCGTGCTGCGGACCGCCGTCCTCGACCACGGCGCCGTGGCGGCCAACCACGTGGCGGCCACGTCCCTCACCACGGGCGCGGACGGGAGGGTCGACGGCGCCGAGGTGACCCCGGTGCGAGGCGAGCCGTTCACCGTGCGGGCGGCCACGGTGGTCAACGCCACCGGGGTGTGGTCCGACGAGGTGCGGGCCCTGGCCGAGGGGCACAACCCCCGCACCATCCGGCCGGCCAAGGGTATCCACATCACCGTGCCCAACCCGGCCTTCCCCTGTGACATCGCCGCCGTCATCCCGGTGAAGGAGGACCACCGGTCGATCTTCGTGGTGTCCTGGGGGGACCAGGTCTACCTCGGGACCACCGACACCGAATGGGACGGCAGCCTCGACGATCCGGCCTGCCTGCCCGAGGACGTGGACTACATACTGGACGCGGCCAACGCCGTGACGACCCGACCCATCACCAGGGAAGACATCACCGGCCTGTGGACGGGACTGCGACCGCTGCTGGCACCGGTCGACGGCAGGCACGCTCCGAGCGCCCGCACGGCCGACCTGTCCCGTCGCCACACCGTGCACACCTCCCCCGGCCTGGTGACCATCACCGGCGGCAAGCTCACCACCTACCGCAAGATGGCCCAGGACACGGTGGACGCGGTGCTGAAGGACCTCGGGCGGCCGGCCGTCCGCAGCGCCACCAAGGCCCTCCGCCTGCGCGGCGCCGGCCGGGCCGGGCACGCCCCGGCCCGGGCCGAGGCCGCCGACGGCCGTGACCTGCCGACCGACCAGGCGGCGGCGGCCGCGGCCCATCTGGCCGGACGCTACGGGACCGAGACGCCGGCGGTGCTCTCGGTCGCCGACGGTCGCCCCGAGCTGCTCGAGCCGCTCGTCCCCGGGCTCCGCTACCTCGGCGCCGAGGCGGTCTACGCCGTACGGGAGGAGATGGCCCGGACGCTGCCGGACGTGCTCGACCGGCGCACCCGGGCCTCACTGCGTGACGCCCGGGCGGCGGCGGCGGCCGCTCCGCACGTGGCCGGTCTCATCGGACCCGAGCTCGGGTGGGGCCCGGATCGCATCGCGGCCGAGGCCGAGGCGTATGCCGGGGCCATCCGGGCCACCCTGGCCCGGGCCGGGCTCGAGACCGGGGCGGCGGCCGCGGCCGGCCCGGTGCCGGCGGCGCCGGTGGAACGCCGATGACCCAACCGACGCCGGTGACGCCGATCGACGGCCCTCCGGACCGGATCGCCGACCACCTGTCGGGCCACCGGGTGGCCGTGGACCCGGATCTTCGCCGCTCACTGGCCGACGCCTGTGCCGAGGTGACCGAGGCCGAAGCTGAGCGGGCCGAGGCCGGCCGCGACTGGTGGCCGCTCGCCATCGGCTGGGCGGCCGAGGGTGACGTCCCGGCCCGACCGGCCCTGGTGGCCCGACCGACCGACACCGCCCAGGTGGCCGCGGTCCTGACCCTGTGCCACCAGGCGGGCGTGCCGGTCACCCCGGCCGGGGGGAGGAGCGGGGTGTGCGGCGCCTCGATCCCGCTCTTCGGCGGGGTGGCCCTCGATCTCTGCGGCCTGGCCGGCGTGGCCGCGGTCGACGGCGACTCGCTGACCGCCGACCTCCGGGCCGGCACCTTCGGGCCCGACGTGGAGGCCGCCCTGAGGGAGGGCCACGGGCTGACCCTCGGCCATTGGCCACAGTCGATGGACCTCTCCACCGTGGGTGGCTGGCTGGCATGCCGCGGGGCGGGCCAGTACTCCAACCGCTACGGGAAGATCGAGGACATGGTCATCGGGCTCGAGGTGGTGCTGGCCGACGGGCGGGTGGTGAGGACCGGCGGCCACGGGCCGCGCGCCGCCACCGGGCCCGACCTGACCCAGCTCTTCGTGGGCAGCGAGGGGACGCTCGGGGTCATCACCGAGGCCCGCTTCCGGGTCCACCCGGTGCCCGGCGGCGAGGGGCGCCGGGCGTTCGGCTTCCCCTCCTTCGCCGCCGGCCTGGACGCCTGCCGACGGATTCTCCGCCGCGGCGCGGCGCCGGCTGTGCTCCGCCTGTACGACGAGGCCGAGTCGGGGCGGTCGTTCGACCATCCGGAGACGAACGTGCTCGTCGTACTGGACGAGGCCGACCCCGGCCTGGTGGCCGCCACCCTGGCCATCGTCGACGACGAGTGCGGCGGCGGCGCCGCACTCGACGTGGGACTGGTCGGGCGCTGGCTCGAGCATCGCAACGACGTCTCGGCCCTCGCCCCCCTCTGGCGGGCGGGCATCGTGGTCGACACCGTCGAGGTGTCGGCGCGCTGGGCGGTGCTTCCCCTCCTCTACCGGTCCGTTCTCGACGCCCTGGGCGGGGTCGAGGGCACACTGGTGGCGTCCTCCCACCAGTCCCACGCCTACACCGATGGGGCGTGCCTCTATTTCACCTTTGCCGGGCGCCCCCCCTCGGCCGACGGCGCCGGTGGCCCGGAGGGGATCGACCGGGAGTGGGGCGAGCGCTATTACCGCCGAGCGTGGGACGTGGTCACCGAAGCCACTCTGGCCGCCGGTGGGGCCATCAGCCATCACCACGGGATCGGTGTCAACCGGGGCCGCTTCCTGCCCCGGGCGCTCGGGCCCGCCTTCGGCGTGCTGGTCGAAGTCAAGCGGGCCCTCGATCCTCGAGGCATCCTCAACCCCGGCAAGCTGGGCCTTCCGAGCTCGTTCGGCGAGGTCCCCTGGCCGTGACCATCCTGGTGGTGGACGTTGGGACCTCGGGGGTGCGGGGGGCGGTGGTGCGCCCCGACAGCACCGTCGAACACATCCACCACGTCCCGGTGCTCCCGGACACTCCCTTCCCCGGACTGGTCGAATTCGATGCCCGCGCCGTGGCCGAGGCGGTGCTGGCCGTGGCGGCCCGCAGCCTGGCCGACGGTGGCCCGGTCGAAGCGGTGGGCATCGCCAATCAACGGGCATCGACCATCCTGTGGGACCGGCAGACAGGCGTCCCGGTCGGGCCCGGCCTCGGGTGGCAGGACCTCCGCACCGTCGGGACCTGCCTCGAGCTCCAAGGCCGGGGAATCCGCGTCGCCCCCAACGCCTCGGCCACCAAGCTGGCCGCCCTGCTCGACTGGGCCGATCCGGACCGGGCCCGGTCCGAGCGCGGCGAGCTGGCCTTCGGCACCGTCGACACCTGGGTGGCCTGGACCCTCTCCGAACGCCAGCTCCACGTCACCGACGCCTCCAATGCCGGCGTGACCGGCCTCCTCGCCGGCGACGGCGCGGGGTGGGATCCGGCGTTGCTCGACACCCTCCGCATCCCCGATTCCCTCCTGCCGGTCATCGTCGACTCGAGCGGCGCCCTGGGCCCGGCCCTGGCCCTTCCCGGTCAACCGCTGATCGCCGGCATAGCCGGCGATCAGCAGGCCTCCCTCATCGGTCAGGGGTGCACCCATCCCGGGCAGGCCAAGGCCACCTTCGGGACCGGCGGGATGCTCGACCAGTGCGTGGGGACGGACCGGCCGGTCCATCCGGGCCGGGGGCCCGCCGGGACCATCCCGGTCATCGCCTGGCAGCGCGAGTCGCGAATCACCTGGGGGATCGAAGCCATCATGCTGTCGGCGGGAACGTGCGTCGAGTGGCTCCGCGACGACCTCGGCCTCATCGACACGGCGCCGGCATCGGCCGAGGTGGCCTCGCGCTGCGACGACACCGGCGACGTCTGGTTCGTGCCGGCCCTGCTCGGGTTGGGCACACCGGTCTGGGACTTCGGGGCCCGGGGCACCGTCACCGGGCTCACCCGGGGAACGGGCCGGCCTGAGCTGGTCCGGGCGGTGCTCGAGGGGGTGGCTCACCGGGGGGCGGACCTCCTCGAGGCGGCCGAAGCCGACTCCGGCCTCGCCGTCGAGGCCCTGCGCGTCGACGGCGGGATGTCGGCCAACCCGGTGTTCACCCGAGCTCTCACCGAGGCGTGCGGCAGGCCGGTCGAGATCGCCCCGGTGCTCGAGGCCACCACGCTCGGCGCCGCCTACCTGGCCGGCATGGCCGTGGGGACCTGGGCCGGCGAGGACCAGGTGGCGGCGGCGTGGAGCCCCCGGGAAATGCTCGAACCGGAGACCGGCGACGGCGAACGGGGGGCGAGGCGGTCCCGCTGGCTCGAGGCCCGGGTCCGGGCCGAGGGCGCCATCCCCGAGCTGTCCGCCCTCGACTTCTGAGCCGGGCCACCAGAGGCCCCGGACCGCGTTCTCCCAGCCCCGGGCATTGAACCGGCGCACCGGCAACGCCTAGGGTGGATGGGGTACCAGGCTCGGCGATGACGTTCCGCCGACGGGCGAGTGCAGGGAGCAGGGGAACGCATGAGCACGGGCACGGACATCGGAACGGTGGGAGCCGACCCGTCCACGGCGGTGGGGACCGCCGTCTCCGTGGAGGAAGCGGTGGCGGTGGCGAGGAACGTCCACGATGCCCTGTCGGCCGTGCTCCTCGGGACGCCGCGGGCGGTCACCATCGCCGTCGTGGCCGCCATGTCCGGGGGCCACCTCCTGATCGAGGACGTGCCGGGCGTGGGAAAGACCGTGCTGGCCCGGGCTCTCGCCACCGCCCTGGGCGTCCAGCTGTCGCGGGTGCAGGGCCATCCCGATCTGCTCCCCTCCGACGTCACCGGCGTCACCGTGTTCTCCCCCGACACCGGCACGTGGGACTTCCGGCCCGGCCCCGTCTTCGCCCATGTCGTGCTGCTGGACGAGCTCAACCGCACGCCGCCCCGGACCCAGTCGGCGCTGCTCGAGGCCATGGAGGAGCAGCAGGTCAGCGTGGACGGCGAGTCGTGGCCCCTGCCCCGTCCCCACCTGGTCATCGGCACCCAGAACCCGGTCGGTCAGCTCGGTACCTATCCCCTGGTCGAGAGCCAGCTGGACCGGTTCGGACTGTCGACCGAGATCGGCTATCCCGACGCCGACGTCGAGGCCCGCCTGGTGCTCCACCGCGGCGGCCGGTACGCCCTCGACACGCTGGTTCCGGTCTCCGACCCCGTCCAGTGGGACCGGGTGATCAAGGCCACCGCCTCGGTGCGGGTGGCGGCGGCGGTGGCCGACTACGCCGTGGCGCTGGTGCGGGCCACCCGCACCACCGGCACGGTGCGCCTCGGGGCCAGCCCCCGGGCGGGCATCTCCCTCATCCGCAGTTCCCAGGCGTTCGCCGTGCTCAGCGGCCGGGGCTACGTGACGCCCCAGGACGTCCAGGCCGTGGCGGTGGCCTGCCTCTCGCACCGTCTGGTCACCGAGGGCGAGGGCGGCGACGGCCCGAGTCTCATCGGCCGGATCGTCGGCGAGACGCCCGTTCCCCTCACGTGAGCCCGCCGCCGCCCGGCCGTCGACCACCCGGGTGGCGCATCGTCAACGCCACCATCACCGGGATCACAGCCGGCGTCTGCGGGGTGGTGCTCACCCGGGCGGTGCTCGGTCCGGGCCGGGTGGTGAGCGGCACGCTCATCGGACTGGCCGCCCTGGTGGCCGGGACGTCCTGTTCGGTGTTCCTCACCACCCCGCGCCGGCGACGGGGACGGGCGGGCCCCGGCGGCCGACATCGACGGAGCCACCCGGTGGCCTGGTTCACCCCGGCGGCCGGCAGTGTCGTCGCCGTCCTGGCCTGGGGGGCGGTGGCCCATTCGAGCGGGTCGGGATGGGTGCAGGCCGTGGGCGCCCTCATGGCGGCGGTGCTGGCCATCGGCCTGGTGGCACCGGCGGTGCCGGCCCACCGGGCTTCGGTGACCTGCGCCTCCTCCCCGTCCGACGGTCAGGCCGGGCGGCCAGCCGCCCTCACCCTGACGGCCAGCGGGCCGATCCGCATCACTCCCCGGTCCCCGTCCGGGCCCCCCGTGCGGGCCACCGGGCCGGCCCGGGGCGCCCGTTCGGTCGAGGTCACGGTCACGCCCGTCCGTCGGGGCGTCCTGCGCACGGTGCGGCTCGAGCTGGCCTCGTGCGCCCCGTTCGGCCTGCTGTGGTGGGCGAGGGAGGTCGAGGTGGCCCTGCCCCGGCCCTGGCACGTGGCCCCGAGGCCCGGCGACCCGGGCCCCATCGGCGTCCTCGCCGACCGGTCCTCGGGCCAGGCCCCCCTGCGGGTGCCCGCCGGCGTGGGCGAGCCGCGGGGGGTGCGCCCGTACCAGCCGGGGGACAGCCGAGGCTCGGTGCACTGGCCGGCCACGTCCCACGTCGGCGTGCTGATGGTGCGCGAGAAGGAACGACCGACCGACGACCCGATCGTCATCGACCTGGCGCTGCCGCCCGATCCCAAAGAGGCGGAGCGCGTGGCCGGACAGGCCATGGCGGTGATCGGCGCCCACCTGGCGCGGGGCCGACGGGTGCTCCTCGGCACCTACGAACCTGACGGGCACACGATGCAGGCCGTGCGCGACCGCATCGACCTCGGCCGGCGCCTGGCCCGGGCCGTGCCGGCCGCGGCCCCCGGGCGGCCGGAGGGCCCGCCGTGACCCTCTGGCAACGGATCGTCCAGGCCAACCGGCCGGGGCCGGCCGAGCATTCGATCACCTTCCGGGTGGCGTCGGCCGCGGCGGTGATCGTCTCGGTCGCCGCCTGCTGGAGCCAGGGCGAGCTCAGCGCCGGGGTGGCACTGTTCGCCATGGCCGCCACCGTGGTGGGCAACGTGTTGTCCTACCGGCGTCGTGAACGGCCCTGGAAGCTGGTCAAACCGGTGCTCGCCGCCTGCGCCATCGGCGGCTTCGTCTGGTTCATCATCACCGCCGGACACGGCGCCACACCGGGCGATGTCACCACCGTGGAGGGACCACTGGCCGTGCTGTTCGCCTGGGTCCTGTGCACCCATGCCTTCGACGTCCCGGCCCGGAGGGACGTGGCCTACTCGCTGGCCGGCTCGGCCGCACTCATGGCAGTGGCGGCCGCACAGTCGGTCGACCTCGCCATCGGGGCGTACGTCGTGCTGTGGGTCGTCTGCGGGGTGACGGGGCTGGTGGCCATGTGGCACTCGATGGCCGGGGCGACCGGCATCCCCTGGCTCACCGCCGGCACAGCCGCCGTGTCGGTGCTGGTGGTGGCGGCGCTCCTGTTGGCGCTGCTGCCCGCCCCCCATGTGTCGACGGCCCTGGTGTTCCCGTCGTCCTCGGCCAACTCGTCGCCGGTCGACAGCGCCAGCCGGCTCACCGACGGGGCCGCCTCCCTGCCGGCCCACGCCGCCAGCGCCCACGGCCGGACGGGCGTCGGGGGCTTCCTGGGCTTCGCCGCATCGCTCGACACCGGAATCCGGGCCTCGCTGGGGAGCGAGGTCGTCATGCGGGTGCGGGCCAGCCGGCCGAGCTTCTGGGTGGGCCAGACCTACGACCGATGGGACGGCCAGAGCTGGTACCAGTCGGCCGACCCGGCCAGCGGCCCGGGGGTGGACAAGCTGGACTTCGGGTCTCCGTTCGGCATCCCGTTGGCCGCCGACCAGGTGGCCGACCGGGCCGACGACACCACCGACGTGCAGACGTTCTACCTGGCCCAGTCGGGACCCAACTTGGTCTTCCACGCCGACGACGCCGAGCGCGTCTACATCCAGTCCCGCAACCTCTTCCTCACCGGGGACGGGACGATCGTCTCGGCCACGTCGATGGGGGCGGGCACGGTGTACACCGTCGTATCCAGCGACACCACGGCCACCGGGGCGCAGCTGCGCCAGGCGACCGCCGTGGCACCCGCCCCCGAAGCGCTCAAGTCGGACCAGCGGGCGCGCTACCTGCAGCTCCCGCACGCCTACCCGAGGGTGACGGCCCTGGCCCGCCAGATCACGGCAGGGATCGGGGCAGCCGGTGGGACGGATCCGCACACCTACGACAAGGTGGCCGCCATCGAGGGCTGGATGGCGGCGCACATCAGGTACACGACCGACATCCCGCCGCTCGCCCCCGGGGCGGACGCGGTCAGCACGTTCCTCTTCGGCACCCGGCTCGGCTACTGCGAGCAGATCTCCACGGCCACCGTGGTCATGCTCCGATCGCTCGGGATCCCGGCCCGGGAGACCGTGGGATACGTGCCCGGGCCCTACAACCCGATCACCGACCTGTACGACGTCCAGGCCGAGGACGCCCACGCCTGGGTCCAGGTGTGGTTCCCCGGCTTCGGCTGGCAGAACTTCGACCCGACGGCCCAGGTGCCACTGGCCAACCCCTCGCCGGGCTCGGTCCTGGCCCGCGAGACCGGTCACGCGCTAGCCCGCCTCCCCTGGGTGCCCATCGCCGTCGTGGTCGTCCTGCTCGCCACCGGGCTGGTGCTCGACCGACGGCGCCGGCGGCGCCCGCCCACCTGGGCCCATCGGCTCGTCGCCGACCTCGAGCGCGGGGGACGGCGGCTCGGATTGCATCGCCGGCCGGACGAGACCCTGTCCGCCTGGTCGGAGCGCCTGGCGGCCGCCGACCCCCCCAGCCGCGATGCCCTTTCGTCCGTGTCACGGTTGGTCGAGGAGTACGCCTACGGCGGCATCGAGCCGTCGGCCGACCAGATCGCCGCGGCGGTGGCCTTCGGCCGGCGATTCCGCACGGTGCGCCGGTTCCCGCGCTCGGACCGAAGGGGCGGACGGCTTCACGAACCCGACCGGGCCAGGGCCAGGGCGTCGTCGAAGGACGTCCCGGCGGCGAGCAGCGGCCGGTAGGCCATGAGCCGGCGCGCCTGGTTGAAGGCCAGTACCGCCTGCAAGCGGTCGGAGCGGCGGTAGAGCGCCACCAGCTTGCCCTCGTCGGGCGAGCCCTCGACGACCACCACCTCGTCGTCGGGACCGGGGAGGCCGATGACCTGGATCTTGGTCTTGTACTGGTCGGACCAGAAGAACGGGACCGGGTCGTAGGCCTCGGCCGCCGCCGACCCGGCCAGCAGGTTGCGGGCGGCCGCTGCCCCCCCCTCGGCGGCGTTGGTCCAGTGCTCGATGCGCAACAGCCCGTCCGACGAGCGGTGGTGCCAGCGGGCCAGGTCGCCGGCGGCCACCACCCGGTCGGCGGCGAACAGCGTGTCGGCGCAGACCACCCCGTCGTCGAGGGACAGGCCCGAGCCCTCCAGCCACCCGACCGCCGGCGCGACGCCGATGCCCACCACCACCACGTCGGCATCCAGCATCCGGCCGTCGGCCAGGTGCACCGTCACCGGGGTGGGGTCTCCCGGGTGCGACGCCACCTTGTCCACCCCGACCCCGGTCAGGACCGTCACTCCCTCGGACCGGTGCAACCGGGCGCAGGCCTCACCCATCTGGTGGCCCAGGACCCGGCCGAGCGGAGTCGGCAGGGCCTCGACCACGGTGACCCGGGCCCCGAGGCCGTGGCCGGTGGCGGCCACCTCCGAGCCGATGAAGCCGGCCCCGATGACCACCAGCCGCGCCTCGGCGCCGGCCCGCTCGAGCCCAGCTCGGATGGCCAGGCAGTCGTCGAGGGTGCGAAGGGTGTGCACCCCGGGCAGTCCGGCCGTGCCGGGCAGGGGCCGCGGGCTCGCCCCGGTGGCGACGACCAGGCCGTCGTAGTGCAGCCGGCGCCCGTCGTCGCACTCGACGACACGGGCCCCGATGTCGAGGGAGACGGCCCGCACGCCCAGGAGCATCTCGAGTCCCATCGAGTCGAGCTTGTCGGGCGTGTGGTGATGGATGCGCTCGACGTCCCAGGCCCCGGCGAGCACCTGCTTGGAGAGCGGTGGGCGGTCATAGGGGGGATGGCGCTCGTCGCCGACGATGATCACCGGGCCCCGGTGGCCCTCGTGGCGCATCTCCTCGGCCGCCCTCAGACCGGCCAACGAGGCACCCACGACGACGACGGTGGAGTCGGCTGGCTGCGGGTCGCTCATCGGCGCCATGGTAGGCGGGAGCCGCCCGGACCCCATCGGGCCGGGGACGGAGCCGCGGCGGCGCGAGTGGGCGGCCCTCAGCCGCCGAACATGGTCATCCACTGCTCGGGGGTTCGCAGGCGGAAGACGTAATTGTTCGCCCGGGTCCGGCCCATGGTGGCCGACGGCTCGGGTGAGTAGAGGTGGCCGGGATAGAGCACGGTGTCGTCCGGCACCCGGGCCAGGCGGGTGGTGAGCGACTCGTACATTGCCTCGGGATCGCCGCCGGGCAGGTCGGTCCGTCCGCAGCCGTCGAGGAACAAGGTGTCCCCGGCGATGAGGCGTCCGTCGACCAGGAAGCACTGGCTGCCCGGGGTGTGACCCGGGGTATGGAGCATGGTGATCGGGATCTCGCCCACCCGGAGCACGTCCCCGCCATGGTGGGTGACGAGGTCGTCGGCACCGACCCCGGTGGCCCGGACCACCCAGGGAGCCTCGTCCGCCTGCACGTGCACCGGCATCGGGCTGACCTCGAGCAGCCGGGAGATGCCCTCGATGGACCAGCCCATCATGTCGCCCCCGACGTGGTCGGGGTGGAAATGGGTGGCGAGGGCCCCGACGCAGCGCATCCCGTCGGAGCGGGCCATCACCAGCAGCTCATCCACCCCGTAGGCGGGATCGACGATCACCGCCTCGCCGGTGGTGCGGTCCCCGACCAGGTAGACGAAATTGACCATCTGCTGGGCCACCTGGTCGCCGGTGGCAAAGTCCCGCCCGGCCAACAGCTGGCGGAAGTACAGACGTTCGGATCCCGCGCCGTCGGCGCCTCGGGCATCGAGCTCGGTCACCGGCCCACCTTACGGGGACCGGGCGACACCGGCCAACGGGGCCGGTCGCAAACGGGGCGGCGGGGGACGGATGCTCTGACCCGGTGGTGGCGATTGGATCTACAGTGCCCTACCGGTGAGCCACCGCCGGGCGGGACCACCCGGGGTTGCGGCGGTGGATCGAACGATCAGGAGGGGATGATGACCACAGGTCCGCAAGGTGCGCAAGGTCCGGACCACGCCGGTCTCCGGACCGCCTCGGGCATGCTGCGGACGTGGGCCGCCGAGTCACCCGACGCCCCCATGTTGACCATGGGCCCGGTCACCCTGTCGTGGGGTGACGTCTACGAGCGGGCCAAACGGGTGAGCGGGGCGCTGGCGGCCGTCGGGGTCCGACCCGGCGACCGTGTGGCCTTCCTCGACCGCAACGGGATCGAGTACTTCGAGGTCTTCTTCGGATGCGCATTGCTCGGAGCAGTCAGCGTGGCGGTCAACTGGCGGCTGGCACCCTCGGAGATGGCCGCCATCCTGGAGGATGCCGGTGCGTCCGTCCTCTTCTTCGGGCCCGACTACGCCAGCACGGTGAAGGAGCTGGCCCCCTCCGTCACGAGCGTGCGGACGTGGGTGGCGCTCGACGAGTACCCCGACTGGCGGGACGCGGGCGGGACGGCCCCGGCCGAGGACCCGGGGTTCGAGCCGCTCCCCGAGGATGTGGTCATGCAGCTCTACACCTCGGGCACCACCGGTCTGCCCAAGGGGGCGATGATCTGCGCCCGCAACGTCTCGTGCATCCTCACCGAGGCCGACCGGGTGTTCCACATCGGCGACGACACCGTCTCGCTGGTGGCGATGCCGTTGTTCCACATCGGCGGCACCGGGTGGGCACTGTCGGGGATGTCGCGGGGAGGGCACTCGGTCATTCTTCGGGACATCGACCCGGTCACCGTGCTCGAGCTCATCGAGCAGCACCGGATCACCGAGACGTTCGTCGTCCCAGCGGTGCTGATGTTCCTGTTGTCGGCACCGGGGCTGGCCACCGCCGATCTGAGCTCCCTGCGGACGGTGTTCTACGGGGCCTCCCCCATCAGCGAGGACGTGCTGGTCCGGTCGATGGCCGCCCTCGGTTGCGATTTCGCCCAGGTCTACGGCCTGACAGAGACCTCGGGCGCCATCACCTCGTTGATGCCCGACGACCACGACCCGAACGGTCCGAGGTCCGGCCTCCTACGGTCGGCGGGGCGTCCGTTCGACCATGTCGAGCTGCGGATCGTGGACACGGCGAGCGGGGCCTTGCTGCCGGCGGGTGAAGTCGGTGAGGTCTGGACGCGTTCCGACCAGAACATGCTCGGGTACTGGAACCGGACGTCCGAGACCGCCGACGTGCTCTCCGACGACGGCTGGTTCCGCACCGGGGACGCCGGATGGATCGACGAGGAGGGCTATCTCTTCCTCCACGATCGCATCAAGGACATGATCGTCTCGGGCGGGGAGAACGTCTACCCGGCGGAGGTGGAGAACGCCCTCCTCGCCCATCCGGCGGTGGCGGACGCGGCGGTCATCGGCGTGCCCGACGACAGGTGGGGCGAGACGGTCAAGGCCGTCGTCGTCCGCTCGTCCGGTGCCTCCGAGGACGACGAGGCGTTGGCCGCCGACATCATGGCCGCCACCCGCGCCCGGCTGGCCCACTACAAGTGCCCCACCTCGGTCGACTTCCTCGACGCACTTCCCCGCAACCCCTCGGGCAAGGTGCTCAAGCGCCAGCTGCGCCAGCCCTACTGGGGCGACCGCGACCGGAATATCCACTGAGGGGCGGCCGCCAGGGCCGGGCACGACGACGGTTCAGAAGAGGCCGGGTGGGCCCTCACCGCCGGGTCCGGCCGCCTCACCGGCATCGGAGGGTTCACCGCCGACCGGGCCCGACCGGCCGGCGGCCGCCGCTTCGACCTTCCCGATGGCCTCCAGCCGGGGCACCAGCTCCTCGACCCTCATCCGGGTGCGGCGCAGTCGACGGTCGAGCTCGTCGACGATGTCGGTCGCCCGTTCGAGCTGATCGACCAGGCGGTCCACGTCGACGACCCCGGTCTCGAACTCGTCGATGATGGCGTCGAGCTCGGCGCCGGCGCTGGCGTAGCTCAGCGACGTGACATCAGTATGTCCCGTCCTGCTCCCGTCCTCGACGGGCGTTCCTCCGGTGGTCGCCATCACGGGCCTCCTTCTGGCCCGTCGATCGGCGGTTCGCTCGTGCGGGCCGGGCTCACCGCGGCGCCATCGACGGCGGTGTCCGTCACCTCCGACACTACCGATCCCTCGGCCAGCTTGGTGAACAAGCGCGACCCGGTGGTCACCGCGGCAGAGGATCGAACCACCCGGCCCTCCTCGTCCCGGGTGACCGAGTAGCCGCGTTCGAGCTGGCGCCGGTAGTCGTATGCACCGAGCAGTCGGCGCCACTGGCCCGTGCGCACGGCCTCGGCCTGCAGCACCCGATCCGGCAATGCGGCCACCCGATCGGACCGGGCGGTCACCCCCGACTCGGCGGTGGCGAGCGATCGGAGGGCGGACCGGACCAGGGCGGCGCCGGCGGCCTCGATCCGGTGCTGGTGCCGCTCAACTCCTCCCTTGGCCGAACCGCGCAGCGCCTGGGTGCGGTGGGCGAGCCGATCGGAGTGTCGGCCGAGTTGCGAGCGGGCCCCGATGATCATGCGGTGACGGTGGCGGTCCAGTCCTCCCTCGGACCGGGCCATCTGGTCGGCGGCCAGGCGACGGATGTGCGCCCCGGCCTCGAGGCGCGAGGACCAGAAGCCGGACACCAGGCCGGCCAGCTCCTGGCCGCACTCGGTGGGCGTGATGAACGAGCGATTGGCCACCTGGTCGGCCACGGACTGGTCTCCGGTGTGGCCGATTCCGGTCCAGACCGGCTTGTCGCAGAGGGCGATGGCCCGGGCGACCGACTCGGCGTCGAAGACGGCGAGGTCCGCCTTCGAGCCGCCCCCGCGGACCACGGCGATCAGGTCGCATTGGCCGGCCTGCAACCGCCGGAGCGCAGCAGCAACCGACCTGGCCGCCACCCGGCCCTGCACCTGGGTGGGGACGGCCTGCACGGCGAAGGCCATCCCCGACTCCTCCAAACGGCCCAGGAAGTCGCGGTAGCCCTCCGTGCCCGGGCTCGCCACCAGGCCGATCCGGAGTGGAAGTTCGGGAACGGCGACCCGTCGGTTGCGCTCGAAGAGGTCCTCGTCCACCAGCGCCCTGATCAAACGGTCCCGCTCGGCGGCGAGCTTGCCGAGCAGCGCGTCGGTGTCCAACTCGGACAGGACGAAGCTGATCTCGCCCCGGGGCTTGTAGAGCTGCACGTCACCCCGGACCCTGACCACCATGCCGGTCTCGAGGCTGATGCCGAGACGGGCCAGCGTGGAGCGAACCGTGCCCCAGCGGCGGGACCAGCACACCACCTTCAGCACGGGCGAGGAGTTGTCCCGGGCATGGACCGGATCGACCAGGTCGAGATAGCAGATGCCCTTCGAGCTCACGTTGAACGACCGCACCTCACCCGAGACCCAGACCTGTCCGGGAAGCGCACCGTGGAGGGCATGGTCGATCCGGCGGTACAGGTCCCGGATCGAGAGCGCGTCCTGGTCTCGGGCGGGCGTCCCAGCACGGGGTCGGGGGCTGCTCAACGGCACGGCGCCAGGTTAGAACCAGCTTGTGACCCCTCATGGTCAGTGAGGTGGCGGCCGCTCGAACCGCCCGAGCAGGGCGTCGGTAACCGGGTCAGTAGTCACCTGACGATCCGACCCGGGCGGGCAATCCCTCCCGCTGGCCCAGGCTGACGCCGGGCCGGATGCCGCTGGGCCCCGGCCCCGCCGTCGGATGTGGGACCATGGACCCGACGGTGAGCCGGCTGGGTGGTCGCGGCCCGCTCCGGAGCGAGGTGATCGCCTCAACCGGAGGTGGGTCGAGGAAGGTCGGGACTCCACAGGGCAGGGTGCTGGCTAGCAGCCAGTCGGGGTGACCTGCAGGAAAGTGCCACAGAGAACAGACCGCCGATGGTGGGGCCTCGGGCCCCACACAGGTAAGGGTGAAACGGTGCGGTAAGAGCGCACCAGCGGCCGGGGTGACCCGGTCGGCTCGGTAAACCCCACCCGGAGCAAGGTCAAAACGGGGGACGGACGGCCCGTCCCACGTTCCTTCGGGGACGTGACCTCCAGGTAGACCGCTCAGATGGATGGCCACCCAACCCTCATCAGAGGGTGGACAGAATCCCGCCTACAGGCCGGCTCACCGT
>CAWDXZ010000006.1:0-668574 GCA_963806455.1 uncultured Acidimicrobiales bacterium | reverse complement strand
CCGGCCCGGCCGCGGTTGAACCCGCCGCGGGCGCCGAACCCGCCGAACCCACCGGGGCCGCCGGGGCCGCCGGGGAAGCCACCGGCACCGCCGGGCGCACCGCCGCCGCCCGGAGCCTGGCCCGGCACCAGGCCGCGCTGACGGAAGAAGCTCCCGGGGATCCGCAGGCCGTTCGGCAACTTGGCCCCGTTGGGCAGGGTGAAGCCGGGCGGCAGGGTGATGCCGTTTCGACCCAGGCTCCGACCGGGGCCGCCCGGGAACCCGCCGAAGCCGCCCCCACCCTGGATGGCCGGACCGGCGGACGGAATGGCGCCGTCGTGGGGCGTGGCCGCCGTCGTCAGGGAGTAGGCGGTGGGGGCGGCGATCACCGAAGCCAGGCCGAGCCCGGCCAGGCCGGCCGCCAGTACGCCCCGGGCACGCGGGACCAGCGCGATGCCGACTGCGGCCACCAGGCCAACCACCAGGATCACCCAGCGGAGGGCCGGGTACCAGCTGGGGCTCCACCCGAGGACGACGAACGCCCAGGCGATGCTGGCGATGATGGCGGCGGCCAGGGCCAGCCGGGGGAAGACCTCGCGCCGGCGTTGCCACAGGGTCGTGGCGCCCATGCCGACCAGGGCGCCGATGGCCGGAGCCAGTGCGACGGTGTAGTAGGGGTGGATGATGCCGTGGGCGAAGCTGATGGTGGCCCCGGTGAGCAGCAGCCAACCGCCGAAGATGAGGAACCCGGCTCGCACCCGGTCGGTGCGCGGCGCCCGGCGGGTCAGCCACAGGGCGGCGACCAAGCCGATCAGCGCGCCCGGGATGAGCCACGAGATCTGCCCGCCCATCTCGCGGAGGAACAGGCGGTCCCAGCCCACCGGTCCCCACATGTTCCCGGGCGCACCGGCCCCGCCCACACTCCCCTTCTCGTTGCCGGTGAGGCGCCCGAACCCGTTGTAGCCGAAGATCAGGTTGAGCAGGTTGTTGTCCGTCGACCCCCCGATGTAGGGGCGGTCCGCCGCCGGTGTCAGCTGGACGGCCGCCACCCACCATCCCCCGGCGACGACCATGGCCACCCCGGCGTAGACCACCTGCAGCAACCGGCGCCCCAATTTGGGTGGCCCGGCCAGCAGGTAGACGAGGGCCAGCACGGGCATGAGGATGAGGGCCTGCAACATCTTGGTGATGAAGCCGAAGCCGATCAATGTCCCGGCCAGCACCATCCATCTCGTACGTCCGGCTTCAACCGCTCGGACCGTGGCATAGGCGGCACCGGTGAGGAGCAGCGTGAGGAGGGCGTCGGGATTGTTGAACCGGAACATCAACGTAGCGACCGGGGTCACCGCCACCACGACGCCGGCGATCAGGGCGGCGCCAGGGGTGAACCACCGCCGGACGGTGGCGAAGACGAGGCCGACGGTGGCCACTCCCTCGAGCGCCTGGGGCACCAGGATGCTCCACGAGTTGACGCCGAAGATCCGTGCCGAGATCTCCATCACCCAGAGCGAGGCAGGTGGCTTGTCCACCGTGATGAAATTGGACGCGTCGGACGACCCGAAGAAGAACGCCTTCCAGCTCTTGGTGCCGGCCTGGACGGCGGCGGAATAGAAGCTGTTGGCCCAGCCCGACTGGCCGAGCCCCCACAAGTACAAGAAGCCGGTGCCCACCAGAAGGAGCAGGAGGGTGGGTCGTACCCAGGCCGGGTCCTCGGGCCGCCCCCGGATCAGGCGCCGCCGCCGGTCGGTGGGAGGCGCGGGGGCGGGCGGGACGGCGGCGTCTCCGGCCGCGGGCCCGACCGGTGCCCACCCGGCGGGTGGAGCCAAGGAGGGGAACGGGTCGACCGGGGGGACGTCGATGGTCGGTTCCGCCGTGCCGGGACCGGCCGTCGCGGCCACCGGGTCGGGCCGGCCTAGGTCGGCGAGGGCGATGGGCTCGCCCCGGGGGTCAGGGCCGATCATGACGGGATCTCCTTCATCGTCGCTCCGGCCGTCTGCGCCGGGTGGTGGAATCGTCTCGGATCGAGATGGTGGGGTGCCGGGCCCAGATTGGTGCCGAAAGCGGGTCTGAACACCCACGTGCGCAGGATGCCGAACCGGATGATGGCCGCCCCCAGATTGGCGGCGGTGAGGGCGAGTAACTCGGGGACCAGCGAGTCGAGCCCGACGGCGCGGGCGACGACCAGGGCGGCGGTGGTGAACCCGAGGCTGACGGCCACCAGCGCGCACGCGCCCGCCCAGCGGTGCCAACGGCCGAGCCGATGCGCCGCCGCGCCCGCCATGCCCCGGTGGAGGGCGGTGTTGCCCAGGCTGCACACCAAGATGGCCACCGCGTTGGCGACGTAGCCGCCCAGGTCGGGTTGGAGCAGGGCGAACAGCAGGACATAGGCCAGGGTGGACAGGGCACCCACGCCGGCAAAACGAAGGAGCTCGTCGGCGAAGACCTCCCGGTCCTGGCCGGCCCGGTCGGTGACGCGACGGCGAGCGGCCGGCCCCAGGAGGCGGCACACGCCCCGTAGGTCCATGAGGGCCGTGGGGAGCAGTTCGACCCGTGAGTCGGTGTCGTCCACCCAGTGCACCGGGACTTCGTGGATGCGAAGACCCATCCGTTGCGCGGTGACGAGGACCTCGGTGTCGAAGAACCACTCGTCGTCCTCGACGAGCGGCAGGAGCTCGAGGGCGGCCTCGCGGCGCATCGCCTTGAACCCGCATTGGGCGTCGGTGCAGGAGCTGCCCAGCGCCGTCCGGAGCAACAGGTTGTATCCCCGCGAGATGAACTCGCGCCGGGCGCCCCGGACGACGTGGGCACCGGGGGCCAGCCGGCTCCCGATGGCCAGGTCGGAATGGCCGGAGAGCAGCGGGGCGATCAGCGGCAGCAGGGCGTCGAGCCCGGTGGCGAGATCGACGTCCATGTAGGCGACGACGACGGCGGTGCTCTGTGACCAGGCGGCGCGGAGCGCCCGTCCTCGCCCCTTCCGGCTCAGGTGGATGGCCTTCACACCGGGCCGGGTGGCGGCGAGACCGGCCGCCGTGCGCCAGGTGCCGTCGGTGCTGGCGTTGTCGGCGATGGTGACGGTGGAGGTGAACGGAAACGACGTGTCGAGATAGGCGCGCAGGTGGGTGATGCTCTCGGCTAGTTGGGCCTCCTCGTTGTAGACGGGGACCACGATGTCCACGTCCGCGGCGGTGGCGGGCGGCTCGCACACGGTCGAAGTGACTTCGGTGAGGCTCATGGCCATCACTCTGGCGGGTGGGACTCGGACGGAGGTGAGAGCTGGCTGTGAGGTTCGTGAGAAGGCTGAACGTGCAGTCCGGGCTGGTGTCGGCGCCTCGACCGGTCCGGGTGGAGCGGGGTCAACGACCGGCCCGGGGCGCCGCCCTGACGGCACCGGGTTCCGCCTCCGCCGCCTGGGGCTGGAGGGGCAGGTGGACCGTGAAGGTGGTGCCCGACCCGACTCGGCCTTCGGCGGTCACCGTACCGCCGTGGGCCGTCACGATGGCGCTCACGATCGAGAGGCCCAAGCCGGCCCCGCCGTGCGCCCGTGACCGAGACGGGTCGGAACGGTAGAAGCGCTCGAACACGTGCTCGGCCTCCTCGGGGTCCATGCCCGGCCCGTCGTCGGCCACGCTGATGGCCACCCCGGACTCGTCCTCGTCGACCGACACCCGGGCGTGGGTGCCCGGTGGCGTGTGCGCCCTCACGTTGCTCAGGAGGTTGTCGATGACCTGCCGGAGGCTGGTGGCATCGCCGACGACCTCGACGGGTTGCCTGGCCTCGAACGTGAGCGGCCAATCGGGCCCGACCGCCGCGGCGGTGTGGACCGCTTCGGCACAGAGGGCGACCATGTCCACCGACCGCTGTTCCATGGGTCGGCCCTCGTCCAGCCGGGCGAGGAGCAACAGGTCGGCGACCAGGTGCTCCATCCTGGCCGTCTCGTTCCTGATGCCGCCCAGCAGACGCCCGAGGTCCTCCTTCTGGTCGGCCGCGCCCCGTTCGAACAGCTCGGCGTAGGCGGAGATGGCGGCGATCGGTGTCCGAAGCTCATGGGACGCATCGGCGACGAACTGACGGAGCTGCTGCTCGGATGCCCGCAACCGCCGTTCCGAGGCGAGGCGCGCCCCGAATGCGCTCTCGATGCGGGTCAGCATCACGTTGAGCGTGCGGGCCAGGCGACCGACCTCGGTGGTGTCGTTCTCACCGGGGACCCGCTCGGTGAGGTTGCCGGCGGCGATGGACTCGGCCGTGGTCTCCATGTCGCGAAGGGGCCGGAGCCCGAGGCGGACCAACCAGAACCCGGCCGCCACGGCGATGAGGACCGCCCCACCCGTGACCGCCAGCTCGATGAGGAGCAACTGGTGCAGGGTGCTGGCCGTCTCGTCCAGGGGTTGGGCCAGAATCAGCAGGTCTCCGTCCTCCAGTACCGAGGCCCGGACCCGGAACGTCGGGCCGTCGCCCTTGGTGGACGGCGCCACGAAGTAGGCCACCTTCTCACCGCTGGGTGTGGTCGAGAACCCGGACACGGTGGCCGGGATCTGGGGGACATAGGCGTGCCCGTCCTCGTACGCCGGACAGATCTGGCCGTTGACCAGCTTGCCCGAGGTGGTCCGGACCTCGATGGCGGTGACCTGGATGGCGTTCGGGAACGAGGGGTTGCCGCTCTGTCCCGAGCCGGGCGGACCGAGGCCGGAACCACCCTGCCCGAACTGGTTCGGACCGGCGCAGGGGATGCTCTGACCGCTGTTGGCGTCTTGTTCGGGAACCGGGTGCAGCTGTTCCAGCTGCTGGTCGATCCGCTGGTAGAGGAAGGACTGGAGCGACGAGTACGTCGCCACGTCGGCGATGAGCAACGCCACCACGGCGATGACCCCGACGGCGATGACCAGCCGGGTCCGGAGGGACATCGGGTCAGGCCGCAGCCGGTTCTCGGAGGGCGTAGCCGACCAGCCGGACGGTGTGGATCACCGGCGGCCCGACCGCCTCGAGCTTCTTCCGCAGATAGCTCACGTAGGTTTCGACCACATTGCCGTCCCCGCCGAAGTCGTAGTGCCACACATGGTCGAGGATCTGGGCCTTCGACAGGACGTGCCGGGGATTGAGGAGGAAGAAACGGAGCAGGTTGAACTCCGTTGCCGTGAGGGGGATGGTCTGGCCCGACCGGGTGACCTCGTGGGCGTTCTCGTCCATCTCGATATCGGCGAACCGCAGGATGCCGTCCTCGTCGGGCTCACTGCCGATCCGCCGCAGGATGGCATGGACCCGAGCCACGATCTCGGCCAGGGCGAAGGGCTTGGTGACGTAGTCGTCACCGCCGACGGTCAGCCCAGCCACCTTGTCCTCGACGGCGTCGCGAGCGGTGAGGAAGAGGATCGGCACCCGGATTCCGTCGGCTCGCAGCCGCCGGGTGACCTCGAGCCCGTCCAGGTCGGGCAACATGACGTCGAGCACGATGAGGTCGGGCGGGTTCTCCTGAGCAGCAGCCAGGGCCAGACGCCCGTTCACCGCCTCCTCGACCCCGAATCCCTCGTAGCGGAGGGAGGTGGCCACGGCGTCGACGATCGAGGGCTCGTCGTCGACGACGAGGATGCGTTGGCTGCGGCTCGGTTCCACGTACCACTTCCTTGTGCAGGCCCAGGCCGATCCGATGTGACCGCCCTCGGACCGGTGCGGTGTGCTCCCAAGCATCCCACCAGGGCTTGTGGCCCGGGTGTGATTCCCCTGTGAGCCGGCTGTGACACCGCCTGGTGCCCCGACCCCGGCCCCAGATTCACAGGATGGTCACAGGTGGCCCCGAGGCAGCTCTGCAGACGGCCCTGTCCAATGGGAGCACCACTCGAACGAGGGCCCGCCCCGAGGCGGGTCCGGATCCGAACCGGCTCCACGAAAGGCAAGCCCATGGCACCGCCGAGCCCATCCAGGCCCACCGGCCCGACATCCGCGCAGGCCCGGGACCGCGCCCTGGCCCGGGTCCGCCGGGGCACGGTGCTGATCGGAGCGTCGGCCACGGCCGCTGCCGTCGGACTCGGCGTGCTCGTCGCCACCGACACCACCGCCCACTCGGCCGCCGCCAAGCAGACCACGGCCGCCACCTCGCCGTCGACCACGGCGTCGAGCTCGGCCTCGAGTGGTTCTGTGTCGGGAGCCGCTGCCTCTCCGTCGTCCCCGTCGGCCGGCTCGGCCACCACACCGACCTCGGCCACCACACCGACCACGACCACCACGACGGCGCCGTCCACCACCACGCCCTCCACCCGGAGGACGACCACCGTCTCGGGTCAGTCATGACCGAGACCTTCGTCGATGCCCCGCCCCACGGGGTCGAGGACCCCGAGGGGTACGGCATCGGTACACGCTCGATCCGAGCCATCGGCACGACGGCGACGGTGGCTGTGACCGCGCCCCAACTCGCCGACCCCGCCATGGCGATGTTGGCCGCCGACCTCGGGGACCTGGACCAGGCCTGCAGTCGGTTCCGCCCCGACTCCGAGGTGCGGCGCCTGGAACGAGTGAGCGGCGGCCGGCCGGTCGAGGCCAGCCCGTTGTTGTTCGAGGCGCTGGAGGTGGCCTGGGCCGTCGCCGTCCAGACCGCAGGCATCGTCGACCCCACCGTCGGCTCGGCCCTCGTCGACCTGGGATACGACCGCGACTTCGACGAAATGGGTCCGGAGGCCACCGGACCGGACCGTCGTCCCGAGCCGGCGCCCGGGTGGTGGCAGGTCCTCCTTGACCCGGGCGCCGGGACGGCCAGCGTCCCGGGCGGGATCCATATCGATCTCGGGGCGACGGCCAAGGCCTTCGCCGCCGACCGGGCCGCCCACCGCATCGCCACCGAGCTCGGATGCGGCGCCCTGGTCAACCTCGGGGGCGACGTGGCGGTGGCCGGCGAGGCACCGGCAGGCGGCTGGTCCATCGGCATCGCTCCCGACTGTCGCACGCCGCCCGAGGAGGTCGACCACGTGGTGGCCATCGCATCGGGTGGACTGGCCACGTCGGGCACCACCGCCCGCAGCTGGATGCGGGACGGCCGGCGGGTCCACCACATCATCGACCCCTGGACGGGCGACACCGCCCCGCCGGTATGGTCGCTCGTGTCGGCGACGGCACCGAGCTGTGTCGAGGCCAATGCCTGGACGACGGCCGCCGTGGTCTGGGGCGAGGACGCGGTCGGGAACCTGACCGCGCTCGGCGTCCCGTCCCGGTTGGTGGGGAACGGTGGAACGGTGGTCCATGTCGCCGGCTGGCCCTCGGAGGGCGATGATGTCGGCGAGTGCCGGGCCCAGGGGGTCGGATGCTGATGCCGGTCACGTCCTCGACCGCACTCTGGTATTCCACACGGGCTACCGGCATCGTGGCGCTGGTCCTGCTCACGGTGACCATGGTGCTCGGTGCCATGACGGCCGGTCGCGTCAAGACCCGGGCCTGGCCCGCCTTCGCCCAGGCCGACCTGCACAAGCGGGTGTCGGTGCTGGCCATGGTGTTCCTCGGCATCCACGTCCTCACCGCCGTCCTCGACACCTACGTGCACCTCGGCTGGGCCAGCATCGTGGTGCCGTTCAGCTCCACCTACCAGCCGCTGTGGACCGGCCTGGGCGCGGTGGCGGTCGATCTGATGATCGCCGTCGCCGTGTCGAGCGCGCTCCGGCCGCGGATCGGTGCCGGGGCCTGGCGCACCATCCATTGGTCGGCCTACGCCAGTTGGCCCCTGGCCATGGCCCATGCGCTGGGCGAGGGGACCGACGCCTCGAAGCTGTGGATGGGCGGGCTGGCCGGAGCATGCGTACTGGCCGTCACCGGTGCGGTGGCCTGGCGGGTCGTCGACCTCCGCCGCCACCGCCACCGGGCCGCCCGGGTCGGCGCACTCACGCGGGTGGTGCCGGCGCCCCGGGAGCGGAACCGTCCGGGACGGCCGGTGCCGGACCGGCCGCACTGCCCGGCACCCCCGGGATCGGCCGACGAGGGGCCGGCGGACCACATCCCCCGGGCCCGGGCCACCACCGGGGTCGGACCACGGGGGCCTCGGCAGTGAGCGCCACCCTGGTCTCGGTCGACCGGTTGCTCGTGGGCATCCGGGGGTCGGACCGGCCGATCGACCTCGACGAGCACCTTTCTGTCCACGGTCCGCTCGTCATACCGTCCGAGGATGCCCGCTGGAGCTCGGCGATCCGTGCCGGTGTCGCCCGGTCGGGGCTGGCCGGGCGGGGCGGAGCCGGTTTCCCGTCGGAGGCCAAATGGGAAGCCCTCTCCAGGGCCTCGAGGCGTCCCGTCGTCGTGGTCAACGCCCTCGAAGGCGAGCCTGCCAGCGCCAAGGACCGGGTACTGCTCTGGCGTGCTCCCCACCTGGTGCTGGACGGCGCCGAGGTGGTGGCTGCGGCGTTGCGTGCCTCGGAGGTCGTCGTGTGTGTGGCCGACCACAGCGGAGGGACGGCCGCCGCCGTCGAGAACGCCATCGTCGAACGCCGGCGGGCCGGGCTGTCCCGTCGCCGGGTTTCGGTACGCCGCCCCCCGGGACGGTACGTCACCGGCGAAGAGTCCGCCCTCGCCGGTTGGCTGGGCGGGGGAGCACCCCTTCCGGTGATGCGGATGGACAAGTCCGTGCCACTTCGGATGGCCGGCCGTCCGGTGCTGGTGCACAACGCGGAGACGCTGTCGCACGTCGCCCTCATCGCCCGTCACGGGCCCGAGTGGTTCCGGAGGATCGGGACGCCGGATGCTCCCGGCTCGACGCTCGTCACTGTCACCGGCGCGCCCGGAGGCCCGAGTGTCCTGGAGGTCGAGCTGGGGACGCCGGTCGGCGACATCCTGGCCCGGGCCGGTGCCGATCCCGTGCTGTCGGCCGTCCTGCTCGGGGGCTACGGGGGGACGTGGCTCGATGCCACGCTGGTCGACACCCCCTACGCCCCCGGGCCGCTGGGCGAGGTGGGTGCCTCGCCGGGCGTGGGCATCGTCGTGGGACTGCCCGTCGCCTCGTGCGGACTGGCCGAGACGGCGCGCATCGCCCGGTACATGGCCGGGGAGAGTGCCGGCCAGTGTGGCCCGTGCGTGTTCGGCCTCCCCGCCATCGCCGATGACCTCGAGCTGCTGGCCGGCGGCCGCCGCGACCCGTCGGTGCTCGAGCGCATCACCCGGCGGGCGGACACCGTCGAAGGACGTGGCGCCTGCCGGCACCCGGACGGGGTGGTGCGGTTGGTCCGGAGCGCCCTCTCGGTGTTCGCTGAGGATGCGTGGTCGCACGCCCAGGGTCGGCCGTGCGCCGGCCGTGGCCACCCGACCGTGCTCCCGTTCCCCGCCGCGCCTGCCGCGACGAGGAGGTCGTGGTGACCCCGGGTCAGCGCATCACCCTCCGGCTGCGGGTCGACCCGGTGGCCTGCGACGCCTACGGCTACTGCGCCGAGCTGCTGCCCGAACGGGTCACCATCGACGAATGGGGCTACCCCATCGTCGATGGCGCTCCGGTCGAGCCCGGGCTGGTGGCCCTGGCCACGCGGGCCGCGGCGGAGTGCCCTCGCCGGGCCATCCATCTGGAGGAGGTCCGGGTCGACCGCTGAGGGCGGACCCGGGTCAGCGGCACACCGTGTGCCGGGGCGGCAGTCCGCCGCCGGACAGGTAGGTGGCGACCAATGGCTGCATGCAGGGGTCGGACGAGCCGCTCAGCAGCCAGGTGTGGCCCCACCCAGCCCACGTCAACAGGCGTGCCCCGGGGAGGAGGGCGGCCAGGTGGCGAGCGCCGATGATCGGGGTGTTGGGGTCGCCGCTGTTGCCGATGACCAGGATCGGCGGCGCGCCGCTCGGATGGAGATCGGTCACCGGCTGGCGCCCGACGGGCCACGACACGCATCCGCCCATGGTGTACTCGACGGCGTACCCCCCGAGGAGCGGGTACGCGGTGGCGAGCGCTCGGGCCTGGTCTCCCGCAACCACCGGCCCGGGGTGGACGGCGGCGTCGTTGCAGGTGATGGCCCAGAGCGGGTCGACCAGGGGGGCTCCGTCGACGTCGGTCATGAGCTCGAGGGCCAGAGCTCGGAGCGGCGCGCCGTCGCCACCTTGCGCGGCAACCAGCGCGACGTAGAAGGAAGGGGCGAAGGCCGGCACGCTGACGGTGAGCAGCGCGGCAGTGTCGAGATCACCGACGGTCACCGGATACGGGTCACCATGTCCCGGGGCGGGCAGCGGATGCCGGGTCAGCGTGGCCGACAGTGACCGGTAGGACGAGGACGGGTCGCCGCCGAGGGGGCAAGCCGGTGCGGCGGCGCACGATGCCAGCAGATGGTCGATGGATCGCTCGACGGCCGGTGCCTCGTGTGCCGCCTGCTGGGTCAGGCTGGCATTGACGTCGACCGACCCGTCGAGGACCATCGTGCGGACCCGCTCGGGGAACAGGTCGGCGTAGACGGCCCCGAGCACGGTCCCATAGGACAAGCCGTAGTAGTCGATCCGGGGCACGCCGATGGCCTGCCTGATCATGTCCAGGTCCCGTGCCGTGTTCGTCGTGTCGACGAACGGGGCGAGTGCGGGGGCGCGCTGCCGGCAGGCCTGCGCCATCGCCGTGTACAGGGGCGTGCCCGGCAGCGGTCGGCCGGCGCTCGCCGGCACCGGGATGGCACTGGCCGCTGCGGCGGGGGATGTGCCGCACGCCAGCGCGTCGCTGGCGCCGGTACCGCGCGGGTCGAAGGTCACGACGTCGAAGGACCGGCGGACCTCCGGGGGGAGGAGTCCGAGTACGACCGGCAGGATCTGGTTGCCACTCTCCCCGGGTCCGCCCGGGTTGAACACCAGGGTACGGTGCGGGCCCGTTCCGGTGGCGGGCTCCCGCGTCACCGCCAGCGAGATCGATGGCCCGCCGGGGTGCCGGTAGTCCACCGGTACGGCCACCGTGCCGCATTGGAGCGTGGAGCCCGGCGCGCAGGCGGACCAGACCAACGGGTGGGGCGGCGGCACCGGCACCACGGGCTGGAGCGTGTTCCCTGTCACCGCCGCCGGCGAGGGGCCGGCGCATCCGGCGGCACCGGCCACCAGTGCAGCCACGAGGCAGGCGCCGACCCGTCGGGATTTCCGGCGCCCTCCCATCGGGCGCGAACGTACCAGTGCGCCGTGCCGGCGGCACAGAGCATCCATGGCCGTGGCGGCCCCGTCTGGCACCAGGGTGGGGCCGACCGGCACCGGAGCGGCACCACGAGGCCATGGGACCTGCGAGTTCGGTGCCACGGCTGACGGGAATGATTGCCACTTCGACCATGTTGGGGGTGGTGTGGAGGTGTTCGACCTTCCCTCGGAGCTGAGGCCGTCGTCGACCGGTCGCACGCGGTGGGTGGCGGTGGCCCGGTTGGCCGGTGTGGCCGGCGTGTTGGCGTACAACTGGTGGGTCGTGGTGCCCTTCGTGCCCGGCCTGATGCCGTCGGTGAACGGCTTCTTCTCCGATCTCGAGGCCACCGGCCGGCCCCATGCCGATCTCATGTCCGACGCCGACCTGGCCGCCGGCGCGCTGCTCTTGGTGGCGCTGGTGTTACGCGGGCCCCTGGCCGGAGCGGGCCCCCGGCGGGAGTGGAAGTGGATGGTGGCCTTTGCCATGGCCGGAGCGATAGGTGGTCGCTATCCCTATGCCTGTTCGGAGGGCCTGAGTGCCGGTTGTCGCCAGCTGGAATGGCATCTCCAGCTGCCCGTGCACCACTACGTGCACGTGGTCTCCGGCATCGCCGAGTTCGCCACCGTGACCGTGGCGGCGGTGCTGGCCATGCGCCGTACACGCCGGGACCGCACCCCGGAGGCCAGAGCCTATGACGCCATCGTCAAGGTACTGGTGGTCGGCTATCCGTTGCTCGGCCTCGTCTACCTCAGCGACCGGCTCGGGACACTGGTCGAACCGGTCTTCTTCCTGGCCTTCTCGGCGATGGTCCTGGTCGAGTTGTTCGAGCCGGTCGGCCGGCCCACCCGCGTCCACCAGGTGTCGCGGCCGCCGGTCGCCGTCGACGATCCCGTCCGTCCGGACGGGGTTTCCCGCGGCTGAAGGGCTTGGGCCAAGGACTCTTTCTCCGCTGGGAGGCTCGGCGGCGGCGGAACGAGCCGAACATTTCCTCCCGATGTCAGCGCCCCCCTGACAGACCGCCTAGTGTTGTGGGGTCATCGACCCAATCACGCGGGCCGGTGCACGGAGGGCTTCACAACGGATCCCCGCATTACCGAGCGTGAATTCAAGGAGACAGTCATGGGTGTAGGTGCAGTTAAGTGGTTCAACGCCGAGAAGGGATTCGGATTCATCACGCCTGACGGCGGCGGGGATGACCTCTTCGTTCACCAGTCGGAGATCCAGATGGAAGGCTACCGTGACCTGGCCGAAGGCCAGCGGGTCGAGTTCGAGACCAAGCAGGGTCAAAAGGGCTTGCAGGCGAGTCAGGTCCGCAAGATCTGAGTCGGCGTTTGGCGCGCCGGTCCGACTTCACCTGAGGTCGGGCCGGCGCTCAGCCGCCCGGCCGACCCCACGGGGGGTCCCCGGTCGGCCCCACCGGGTCGTCGACTCGGGCACATCTCGCTTCGTACTCCTGGGGCGCGCCGTTCTTTCGACGGATCGACCATGGAGGCCGTCGACGGTCACAGCAGATACTCTGAGCGTCCATCCTGTTGCCCGCCTAACCGGCGATCGTGGGCACACACGCCCGTCGCTGAGATCCATCTCCCGGCCCGGCGGCGTTGCCGACTCTTTGGCCAGCACATCTCTCTGACACGGTCAGGCCCGGCAGGAGCGGTACGCCTCCGGTCCCCGACGCCGCCTCCACCATCCGTGCTGGTGGCAAAGGGCCTGTGAGTCCTGGCTCAGAGGTGGAAGAGCCCCTCATTCTGGAAGTACTCCGTCCCGGGTGGGATCACCCGTGACGGGTTCACCATGTATTCGCAGAGCCTGCCCCTGACGTGGGACCCGGCGAGCGGTCCTGAGGCCACAGTGCCAACCGGAAATCTAAACGCCGCCGAAAGGGTGGCGAAGGTGAGCGCGGGGCACCGTCGGTCACTGACCTGGGCAGGGGGCCCGGGTTGGGACAGTGTCGATGTCTGACCATTGGCCCATTGAATGGTAAGACCGCCGTTGGTGACCGTGGTCGTCCCGCTTCCATAGGCACACACTGCTTGTCCGTTGATTGGCTGGTTGTACCCACTGAACAGGGTGCACGTGGTCTTGGCGGGATGGCCAGTCGCGGCCGCGACATTGGAAACCGCTCCAATCGTGAGCACACCCCCAAGAGAAGCGATTGCAAGAACCAGGGCCAAGCGACGCATCACACCCTCCTGTTCCCTAGGGGCATCTCGGAACCTAGCAGTTCGGTGCTGGCCTCGGTCACGTGTCGATATCCCTGGTTCCGTCGTATCCGGTTCGCTGAGGAATATCCGCAGACCGCCCGGGTCGGGGGTGCCCCACCGCGTGGCGCCAGGGGCCGGCTGAGTCGGCACGTCGACTCTAAGGTCTCACTCACCGGTGCCCGTCGAGTGTTACGACAGATTCCCCGAGGGCATTGCCGGCGTTCGGGGCACCCTGGAGTGTCGGATTGAACGGGCCCCTCAGTGAGACCCAACGCAGATCCGGACCGAATCAGATCAGCTACAGCCTGCTCCATGGACCGAGACCGTACGCTCCGGCAGCGGTCCTACTCGGTACTGATCCTCTCGAGCCGCTTCAGGCTGGCTGTCATGGACTCAAGTACCGCGTTGGTCCCGTTGATCCACTTCCCGTCCTCGTGTAGGAGGGTCCGACGGCTCTCCTCCGACAAGGAGCCGAAACCAAAGACCTCGGTGACGACGGTGGCGTCGTCACCGTCCGGGGTGAGGATGTAGCCCCAGCGGTACCCCGCAGGGACGCCGACTTTGGATGGATCGCCGCCAGCCGTAGGGAGGTCTCCCGGAGCGGGTTCCCAAAAGATTCGGCGATCTGGCTCGAACTCCACTACATAGTTGACCATGAGGTAGTCGCGACCGAGCCGAGTCATCTTCATGGTGAAAGTGTCGCCGATGTCGGAGATGGGACGGTTGAATACGGCTCCCTGGAGCATGTCGGACCCGTCGAAATCCATGTGGCGTTGCGGATTCGCCAGGATCTCGAAGATGAGGGCTGCCGGTGCCTCGATCCTGCGTGACACTTCGACCGGCTTGCTTTCCTCTGTGATGGTCCAGTCCTCTCTGGCGCCTTGCGTCTGCCCTACCGAGCACCCCAGCAGTTCATACCGTTGGACGTCGAAGGTCCCGCAAATCTGGAGTCTCACCCGCCGGTGCGGTCGAGTGACGTGGATCGATACCCCCCGAGGGGATCTTCCCGGTGCCCGCCGAACCGGCAGCGAGGATTGACGTAGCCGGCTTTCGGTCGATCAGGGTGCCTTCAGCACCGGCGTCTCAGCGAGAACGAGTCGCCGAACTCGTTCCGGGCGGGAGCGAAGTACTCAAGCCTCTGGACTGCCAGGCTGAGAAGGTGAGACACGACCCAATGAGGAGGAGCCCCACAAGAAACACGTAATGGGGTAGACCGATCGCACCGACGACCACGGCCGCAACGGAGAGACCCCAGGCCGCCCGCCCAGCCTTCTGCTCATGATTCACACGTTGTCGGTAGAGGAGAAAGGTGACCAGGGCGACGAGCACCAGGCCAACGGCCGCAAGAAGTAACTCCGCTAGTCCGTACGCCTGGAAGTAGGTCCTCGGCCGGAGTCTCGCATTGACCGGGATGTGGGCGAAGAAGACCAGAACGCAATTGGAAGCGCTCAGCACAAAGGCGATCGAGAGGAGTAGTGCTGTTACTCCGTTCAGACGCTTCACGGCGGCACCTCCTTCTCAGCCCATCTTCGCGCACTGCAGGTTCCTGGTCACGGGCCCTGCTGTTCAGGGGCGGTCGGCTGAGGTCAGCACGTGAACCTGAAGGGCTCACTCACCGGTGCCCTCGACGGGTCGACCGGCGGGGACGCCGTCCGCCACTCATCACGGCCCTCGCCAATGACCGCGGGGATCGCCTCCGTCAGGTCGAAGGCCGGCAAGGCCGCAGTGACGAGCCGCGATGCCCTGGGGACTCCGCGGCCGTCGTTCCCTGCGCATGATCTGACGGCTCCGACTGCTCTGCCACGTCTGTCTCCGAGCGGCCTGCTCGCCCGTTGGGAGGACAGGACCACCGGTCGATTGCCCGGCCGAGGACCGGCGTCGCTCTGGTGGGGATCGTCGTCGGGCCCGGGGGCACCGCCGGGTCGACGGTCCCGAGCCGCTCATGCGGATCTGTGCTGGGCCGTCGGCCGGGCGAGGTGCGCGACCGTAGGGGGTTCCATGGACAACCGGTCTCCGTTCGCCTCACCGCGGAAGCGCTGTGGTCGCTTCGGCCCGCTGGCCGTGGCCATAGTGATGGTGGCTCTGCCGGCGATTGCGACGTTTGTCGGCGTTGGCACGCCGGGTGCTGGAGCGACGCCGACCACCAAGGCTGCCATCCACGCGACCACCGGCGCTCCCACGTCCGTCGGGGCTTCGCATTCGGAGACGCCACCCTCCCCCCAGATCGAGTCGTTGACCATCTCGCCCCAGCCCGTGGCCGCCGGTGCCGAAGTGACGATCACCTTGCAGTACACCGGGGGATCTCCCCAGTCGCAGTTCGACGTTGTGATCACCGACCTCAACGATGGCTTCGACCCGTTCTCGTGCTCGAACATGCTCATCTCCGGAACATCCAGCGACGGCACCGCCCAGGAGATCTGCTCCGTTCCCCTCGGTGCCTATGTCGGGACCTACGACGCCGAGGGCGTCGTCTTCTCCCGGGACCGCCCCCTTCGGTCGCCTTCATCGGCCCAGACGTTCCGTTTGCAGTCGTCGGCAGCCAGGGGCCGGGGCTCAGGATCACGACGACCTCTCTGCCGGGGGGATCGGTGTGGACCAGGGACAATCGGGTGATCTACGCGGCCGGGGTGGCGGCGAGCGAAGGTAGTCCCCCGTACAGGTGGTCACTGTTGAGCGGATCGACCCCTCTGCCCCCAGGACTCAAGCTCCATAGGTCGACGGGCGTGATCTCGGGCCGGGCCACGACGACCGGGACCTATACGTTCACCGTCCAGGTCGTGGGAGCCAGGACCGAGACCAAGCCCCACACTCAGGAGACGGCGACCGCCCAGCTGTCGATCACCATCTCCTGAGAGCCTGTCCGACGGTGCTGTCCCGTCGGGGCGGGGAGCACCTCCGAGGGCGGGAACCCCCCCGGCATGAGACGTTCCCGCCCGATCCACGCCTGTGGTCACCAGCCGTGGCATCCGTAGCCGTCGGGTGGGTTCGGCTGGATGCGTTCGGCCACCATGATCTGCTGATCCTCGGTGGCCATGGCGCCCTCGGGGGCGAAGGCCTCGCCTCCATAGTTGTCCCAATTGGCCCGGGTGATGCCGAGCCCCCCGCTGAACCGCGGAGAGTCCGCCCTCCAATTGCCGCCTTCCTCGCACATGGCCACCTGCTCCCACGCGGCGCGCTGTCCGGGGGTGACCGTGTCGACCGGTCCGCTGGCGGGCGCCACGGCCGGAGCAGGTCCCTGGGGCGGGACCGGGGCCGGCGCGGGGGTCGGTGCGATGGCCCGGGCGAGCAGTGAGCCGTTCAGATCGAGCAGCAAGCTCGATCGGGCGGTCACGGCCCCGGTCGCGTCGGCCTGGTGGCCAGTCGGCTGGTGAGCCGGCTGGTGGGCGATGGTGGTGGTTGTGGCCCCGGAGGGCGGTCCTGCTGCGGCCCGGGCCGACTGCACGGTGGCAGCCTGCATCAAGGCCGTGACGGTGATGATGGCGATCGGAGCGATCGCCGCGAGTGCAATGCGGGTCCGCATGGCACCTCCCTTCGTCGGGCGCGTCAGGCGCGCCGTCCTCTGCTCGGTGTTGGCGGGCTCCGGCCATGGCATTCGGTCCCCGGACGGCGAGCGGGAAGGCATCGTCCGTCCTGGCTTTGCGCCCTAGGGTGTGCGGCCGGTTTGGTTAGGCCCAAGGTTGGGTCGTGTGGTCACCACTCGCTTCTGGTCGGGGGTCCGGGGCTGTCCCTGTCGGGCCCGGGTCCACGGTGGCGCGTGCCGTTCTGCCGTGGAGTCGGATCACGCTGGGATTCGGCCCCGATTCCTCGGTAATCCGACTCCCCGCATCAGCCCTTTGACTACTGGTGAGGGGGTCAACGTGATTGCGTTCCTGTGACTATAGCGCCGAACCTTGGACGATCTGTTCGCGTGTCGCAAAGATGTTCTGAACTGGACTATTAACCGCATCGTTGTCGCCGTTACCGGGTCGTGCTCATGGTTCAGGGCGCCGGAACTCCGAGTTCTTATTCTTTATTTAACGCGACTACTTGGAGCCATCGTATAGAGGACAAACGCTCATCGTGATAGGAGATATCGCCGGAGCCGATGCTGGGCGGTTTGGCGTCGCCCGACGACCAGAGGAGCGGATTCCGGCCCCGACCGCACGGCGGCGGAGAGGAGGTCCGAGGGGGAATCGGGTGCCGGAACACGGCCGGGGAGAGCACGGGTGAGAACGGTGGCGAGCACCGGGACGGGGAAGGGGAGGCAGGGCCTTGGCCCCGCCCTCCTTCCTCGGAGACAGCGGTTCAGTGCCAGGCCGTCAGCTGTTGCCGAGCGTCTTTTCCGGTCCCGTCGCGTTGGATGAGACGCTCGGGGCGCGGCATCCCGCCCGCGTCGGTGGGCTCATCCGGCTCGGGGGCGGCCTCCCACGATCGGGCCCGGAAGGCCGGGAGGAGTGGTCCGAAGCACCGCGACCGGATGCAGCCGGTCCAGACTCCGGCGCCATAGGCCATGTCGTCGGCGATGCAGGCCGCCGCCCAGCGCGCCGGGTCGAGCCCCGGCTGCCGCCGCCACCAGTCCGTCAGCGGTGGGCTGAGCACCAGCACGGCGGCAGCTAGGAACCGAGGTCGGCCTCGTCGGGTGCCCAGGGCCAGTGCCGGCCAGGCCAGGGTGGTCAGGGCATGGCCCAACCCGACCATCGTCCAGCCGGCGTTGGCCGCGCTCCAGCGCAGGGACACGCCGAAGGGGATGCCGTGATGGCGCACGCTCCGGGCCGTCAACGCGGCCGAGGTGATCACCAGCGCGCCGGCCGCCACCGGGCGCCGGGCGAGGCCGGCGGCCACCACCGCCGAGGGCCAGGCGCGGAGCTCGACCGGTGCCAGACGCCCGGGATGACGACGGGCCAGGGGGCCGGCAGACGTTCCGTAGCGGAAGCGGCGTCCCAGCCACATGCGCCAGGTGGTCGGCTCGTCGTGCCAGACGGTCACGGCCGGGACCAGCCGCACGTGCCATCCGGCGTCGCACAGCCGCCACACCAGGTCGACGTCCTCGCCGATGCGGAGTTCGGGGTCGAACCCCTCGGCCAGCGCGGAGCGCCGGACCACCAGCGCGGCGGTGGGCACGTAGCGGACCTTGTGCCCGGGTCCGACCTCACTCTGCGCCCCGCCCATGTCGAGCGGCGAGTGGGCATCGGCGAAGCGGGCCAGCACCGTCCGGCTCCCGGACCGCAGCCGGGGGCGCACCCGGGGTGCCACCGCCCCGACCTCGGGGTCGTCGAACATGCGGACCAGCGAGGCGAGCCAGCCCTCGCTGACCGTGCAGTCGCTGTCGACCAGGGCCACCAGCTCGCTGTCGATGAGGTGGAGAGCGTCGTTGCGGGCCACCCCGGGCCCCCCCGACTCGGTGCGGCGCAGAAGCCGGGCGCCCCGGCGTCGGCAGACGGCGGCCACCACCGCCGGATCGAGCGACCCGTCGTCCACCACCACCACGGGGACCTCGCCACCCAAGGAGGCCAGGCACCGGTCGAGGGCCGCACTCCGGTCACGGGCCGGCACCACCACGGTCACCGTCCGGCCGCCCCCCCGTTCGCCGACGACCTCGGGGAAGCGGGGATGGGCCATGCCCGCCCCCACCAGGCGGCGCCCCAGGCCGCGGTCGGCCGCCGACAGCGGCCCGTCCCCGGTGAGCCGGGCCACGGCCTCGGCACCCTCACGGCGCAGCGCGATCAGGCGCCCCGGGTAGCCCCCGACCAGCACCGTGCCGTCTCGGAAGGTCCGGACCGAGGCATCGAGGTCGAGATGGACGCCCTCGGGGAGGGCGGTCACAACGAGAGGCCGCCGTCCACGGGGATGACCGCACCGGTCAGCGCCCCGCTGTCGGTGCCGGCCAGCCAGACCACCATCGCCGCCACCTCCTCCGGTGACAGCAGGCGCTTGATGGGCTGCTGCTCGGCAAAGGCCTCCGGGTCGGGCCGGCCGTAGAGCCGGGCGCTCTCGGCCAGCATGGCGCCGGTGGTCGAGCCGGGGCTCACTGCGTTGGCGGTGACCCCGCTGTCGGCCAGGTCCACGGCCAGGCCGCGGACAAGGCCGGCCACGCCGGCCTTGGCCGCCCCGTAGGCGGCCAGTCCCGCCAGGCCCCGGGTGGCCGCCGCCGAGGCCACGGCGACGAACCGCCCGACTCGGGGCTCGGGGCGGCGGAGAAGGGCCGGCACCGCGGCCCGGGCGGCGTGGACCACGCCGAGCAGGTCGACGTCGACCACCGCGGCCAGGGACTCGGCCGGCATCTCCCACAGGGGCACACCGCCGGCGATCACGCCGGCCGCCGCCACCATGGCGTCCAGGCCGCCGAACAGCTCTTCGGCCCGCGCCACCGCCGCCGCCAGCTGCTCGGGTCGGGTGGTGTCGGCCACGTGGGCCACGACCCGCTCCGCACCGGGGCTCCCCGCCGCGGTCTCGGGCGAGCCGGCCAGCGAGGTCGCCACCACGGTGTGGAGCTCGGACTCGGTGCCCATGGCGTAGGGGAGTCGCGGATCGTCGGCGGCCCGGTCCACCGCCACCACCGCCCACCCGTCGGCGGCCAGGCGGCGAACGACGGCTGCCCCTATGCCCCGGGCCGCGCCGGTCACCACTGCCACCCGGCTCATCCGGCGGTCCTTCCGGAGGCGGAGCGGCGCAACTCCCCGACCGCGGTCACCAGCCGGTCCACGGCCCCCGACAGCAGCACCCTGCCCTCCTCGACACTGGCCCCGGCCGGATCGCCCAGCACGCCGTTGGCGCTCACCGCCCGCACCCCTTCCGTGCGGAGCAAGGGCATGAGGACGGCCGGGGGTCGGCCATCCCCGGCCTCGGCCCGTCCGAGCTGCACCCGTTCCGGGGCGATGGCCAGCATCAGGGACGTCTCGGTGCGGCCGGCGTGGAGATCGCCGGGCCAGGTCGGCCACCAGGCCACGACCGGGTGCCCCTCCTCGGCCAGACGTCCCATGGCCCGGCCGACCGGTGCGCCATTGCCGCCGTGGGTCGAGACCACGACCGTGAAGGCGAAGTGGCGGCTGGCCGAACGACCGAGCTCGAGGAGGACCAGTTCGGTGGCGGCCTGGCCCATCGACAACGTGCCGGCGAAGCCCTCGTGCTCACCGCTCGAGCCGTAGGGAAGGGCCGGAGCGACCAGCAGGCCGCGATGACGGGAGGCGGCGGCGGTGGCGATGGCCACGGCGATGTCGGTGTCGGTCGTCACCGGGAGGTGTGGCCCGTGCTGCTCGGTCGAGCCCACCGGGACGAGGAGCACGGCACCCGAACCGGCCTGACGGCGCACATCGGTCCAGGTCGAGCGGTCCAGCCCGGTCATCGGCCGTCACCGTCGTGGGGCCGTCCGGGTAGCGGTCCCTCGAGATAGCCGTGCCGCACCAGAAAGTCGATGAACGCGTCGGCGGCGGCGGGAGCACCGACCGGGCCGACGACCATGGGCGGGTCGTGGGCGACCAGCGCTCCGGTGAGGGACAGCAGGCGGGCGCGAGGGTCGTCGCCCTCCGGCGCGGGCACGAGGCGGGTCCGGGGCCGGAAGGGGCCGGGTGGGCCGACCAGGACGGCGCCGGCATCGGGACGGTGCCCGCCGGGCGAACGCTCCACCGGCACGGTCGAGGCCTCGGCGGTGAGCGCACCGGTCAGCGAGGCGCGCCGGAGGGTGACACCGGCGGCCTCCACCGAGCACACCGCCGGCAGGGGCACCCGCAGCTGCTCACGCCACCCGCCGTCCAGCCGGCGCTCGGCCAGCAACACCTGTTCCGGTGCGGCGGGCGGTGTCCCCTCCTGACGGTCGCCCACCCGCAGGCGCACCAGCCCGAGTGCCTGGCACACGCCGAGCTCATGGGCGAGGAAGGCCGGCAGCGCCCCGGTACCCCGGTCGGTCGAGCGGTCACCGCACAGCACCAGTGACGGTGGCCCGAACGGTGCCAGGGCAGCCACGATCGAGCGGGCCAGGGCCCGCTCGTCTCCGGCCAGCTCGTCGGCGTACTCCTGGTTGCCGGTGTCGTCCAGCCGGACGCGCAGCACGGTGGCACCGAGGGCTTGGGCCTCCTTCAACGCCGGGTCGACCGACGAGGGCCCGGCGGCCACGACCAACACCCGGCCGTGCAAGACGCCGGCAACTCGGAAGGCGTGCTCGAGTGCGGCATTGTCCGCCGCCGAACAGGCCATCCCCTGGGTGCGGCGGCTCATCGCACCGGTGAGCGGGTCCACCCTCGGGCGCAGGTCGGTCACCCGCAGGCAGGCCACCACCAACGGGCCGTCGTCGAGTGCCGGGGGCGCGCTCATCCGAGGTGGAAGACGACACCCTGGCCGCCGTCGGGGTAGGTCCAGGTGATGGCGCCCTCGTTGTTGCACACCATGTAGCAGGTCCCGCACTCGAAGCACTCCTCGTAATTGAAGAGAATGCCCCCGTCGGCGGTGGGCGTGAACAGGCCGGCCGGGCACGCCGTCACGCAGGCTCGGGTGGTGCACGACCGGCAGACCTCGGACTCGACGGTGATATGGGCCCGTGCCCCGACCCGGAATTCGACGGTGGCCATGCGGTCCTCGAACGAGATGCCCCGCCAGCGGTGGGTCTCGGGTCCGGGCCCGGCGCCGTCATCGAAGGAAGGGCTCATCCGAAGATCCGGAGGGCGCGGACGGTGTCGCGGGCCAGATGGCGGAGCTTCACGCCGTGTCGGGCCGCCGCCCGGCGGGTGATGCGGACGCCCCCGGGCTTCGGGGTGGGGTTGGTGACCGTGAACATCCCCTCGACGACGTCACAGACCAGCCCCGGGTACCGCTGTTGGACTCGCGGGGAGAGCAACAGGGCCGGCGCCTTGCGGAATCGCTTGTGGTCGGCCAGGACGAACTGCCGCTCGAGGTCGGCCCGGTACGAGGCGAGCCCGCCGCGCCGACCAGTCCCCGGCGGTGATGGCGCGGTCGACGGCCTGCCCGGCGGCGAACCCGGATCCGATGGCGAAGTTGACCCCCTCCAGCCAGACGCCGGCGGCCAGGGTCATGGCCGCGGCGTCCCCGGCCACCACCATCCCGTCGGCCGCCAGCCCCGGCATGGTGTCGTAGCCGCCCTCGGGAATCAGATGGGCGGAGTACTCTCGCAGGGTGGAGCCCCGGAGATACGGGGCGATGGACGGATGCGCCTTGAGGTCGGCCACCAGCTCCTCGGGCCTGACCTTGGCCTCGGCCAGCTGCGGCAACGACAGCACGAGCCCGATGCTCACCGTGTCGGAGTTGGTGTAGAGGAATCCCCCTCCGGGGATTCCGCGGGTGCACCCGAGCATCTCGATGTCGACGCCCTCGTGGGGCCGCAGGCCGAACCGCTCGTCGATGACGTCCCGGCCCAGCTCGAGCACCTCCTTCACCCCGAGCGTGTGATGAGCGGCCTCGGCCCTCGGAAGCAGCCCGACCTCCTTGGCCAACAGCGAGTTGACCCCGTCGCAGGCCACCACCACCCGGGCCCGCAGCTCGGCGCCGTCCCGGTCGGTGCGCACCCCGATGACCCCGCCGCGTTCGTCCCTCACCAACCCGGTGGCCACCGTGGCCGGGAGCAGCCGGGCGCCCGACCCGGTGGCCTTCGTCGCCAGCCACGAGTCGAACGCCGACCGCAGCGTGGTCATCCCGTTGAACGGGGCCGTCCCCCACGCCTCCGACCGGTAGTCGACGGAGACCGACTGGCTCCCGGTCATCATCGACGTGGAGCGCCGCACCACCCATCGCTCGACGGGAACCTCCCGCCACCAGTCCGCCACGATCCCGTCCAGGACGCGGCCGTACACCACGCCGCCGTACACGTTCTTCGAACCGGGGAACGGGCCCCGCTCCACCATCACCACCGACCGGCCCGCCCGGGCCAGGGCCAGGGCGGCGGCCGATCCCGCCGGACCGGCGCCGACCACCACGGCGTCGAACACGGTGGCCGCGTCATCGGCGCGCTCAGCCATCGTCGCCCACCCCGGTCGGGCGGACCGCGTCGGAGTGGCCCACCCCGAGCCGGTCCGCCAATTCGAGCAGCAGCGCCGGCCCGTCGGTGACCAGCCCGAGGTCGGCCAGGGCGGTCATGGGGCAGGAGCCGTCGGTGTTCACACTGACCACATGGCGGGGGGCGCCGATCCCTCCCACGTGCTGGGTGGCCCCCGAGATCCCGAAGGCCACGTACAGGTCGGGGTCGATCGTCACCCCGGTGGTGCCGATCTGGCGCTCGTACCCCGTCCACCCGGCGTCGGTGGCCACCCGGGTGGCGCCGGTCGAGGCCCCGAGGGCGGTGGCCACCTGCTCCAGCAGCTCGAAGTGCCGGCCGGCCTGTCGGTCGTCCGCACCGGCGGCCAGGCCGGCCCCCCCGGCCAGCACCCTCCGGGCGTCGGCGAGGTCCATGGTGCGGACGTCCGGGTCGAGCACCGCCACCAGCTCGGGGTCGGGCCCGACCGCCACCAGGTGGTCACCGCCGGCGCCGGCCGGCGGCGACAGGGGCTCGACGACGGGCGGGCCTGCTCCCGGGACGGCCGGTGTCGTCGGCACCAGGGTCACGATGGCCGGCCCGGCCACGTCCACCGGCAGCAGCACCCGGTCGTCGAGCCGGGACACCAGGGCTCGGACCATCGCCTGCCCGTTCCCGTCGGTGCCGACGCGGGCCTCGGTGGCCCCGGCCACCAGCGGCCTCCCGAGGGTGGCGGCCAAACGGGGGGCGAGGTCGCGGCCGTCGGGCGAGGCCGGCAGGACGACCAGTGGCACCGGCTCGACCACCCCGGCCAGGATGGCGGCCAGCCGGGCCGGCTCGAGGCCCGGCCCGGTCTCGGACCACACGGCCCGGTGCGCGCCGAGCAGGGCCCGGGCGGCGGCCTCGGCCCCCGAACCCACCACGATGGCCGTGCCGCCGGCCTCGCCGACGGCGGCGGCGGCGCCGGTGGGCAGCCTCCCGTCCCGCGCCACGACGAGGGCCACGGCCGCTCCCCCCGGGACGGGGTCCGACGCTGCGCTCACAGCGACATCGCCACCCGGTGACCCTCGATGACAGCGGCGTGGGCCCGACGTGGGGCCAGGCAGTCCCCGACGCGGTAGGCGGGGGCGGTGCCTTCTCTGAGGGCGCGCCACAGCTCGTCCTCGGACTGCTGGTGCACGGAGCAGACCACCCAGTCGCAGACCCGCTCCTCGGCCGTGCCGGTGGGATGGTGTTGCAGCTCGAGGACGGCGCCGCCGGATCCGTCCTCCCGGTTTCGCAGGCCCATGGGCACGAGGTCCACGCTCTGGACGATGCCCTTGGCCTGGGCCTTCACGTTCCACGTCTCGAGATCGAGGGTGATGCCCAGGTCCTGGCCCACCACCATGGCGTTGGTGGCGATCTCGACGCGGCAGCCCCGGTCGGCCAGCCACTCCGCCGCCGACGTGGCCTGATGGAATCCGAGCTCGTCGACGAGCACGACGTCACCCTCGGGCTGCGCCCGGCCTTCGAGGACGTCCCGGACGTCGACCACCCGGGGGTGGTCGCCGGCCCACCACGGCCGGGCCGGCCGGGCGCCGGTGGCGATCACCACCGCATCGGGGCCCTCGGCCATCACGGTGTCGGCGGTCGCCTCTGATCCGGTCCGGAGGTCGACGCCCTGGCGGTGGGCGGCCGCGATCAGGTTGCGGGTGAGGTCGAGGAACTCGGCCCGGCTGGGCACGCTGGCCGCCACCGGCACCTGCCCCCCCAGCCGCTCCTGCCGCTCGAACAAGGTGACCCGGTGCCCCCGCTCGGCGGCGGTGACCGCCGCCTGGAGGCCGCCCGGACCGCCTCCGACCACCACCACCCGGCGCCGAGCGCGGGGGACGGGGAGCGGGGTGGACTCGAGGCCGGCCCTCGGGTTCTCGATGCAGCCCAGCCACCGGTTGAGGCCCATGCGGCCGACGCATTCCTGGTTGCAGGACAGGCAGGTACGGATGTCGACGGCGTGGCCGGCACGAGCCTTGGCGCCGAAATCCGGGTCGGCGATCTGCCCCCGCACCACGCCGACGAGGTCGCACAGCCCATCCTGGAGCGCCTGGTCGGCCTGGCGGGGGTCCTTGAAGCGACCGACCCCGACCACCGGGACCTGCACGGCCGGGCGGATGGCGCTCGGGATGAACATGGCGTACCCGGGAGGCACCTGCATGCTGGCTTCGATCACGAAGAGGGTGGCGGTGGCGACCCCGATGGAGGTGTTGATGTAGTCGACCTGGCCGGTGGCGTCCACCAGGCGCGCCACCTCCACGGCGTCGCGGATGTCGGTCCCGCCGTCGATGAGCTCGTCGCCGCAGATGCGCACCCCGAGCACGCGGTCGGGCCCGATGGTCGCTCGGACGGCGTCGACGAGCTCGAGGAGGAGCCGGGCCCGGTTGGGGAGCGACCCGCCGTACTCGTCACGTCGGCGGTTGGTCGCCGGGGAGAGGAAGCCGCGCACGATGGACGAGTGCGAGCACTGGAGCTCGATGCCGTCGAAACCCCCCTCGATGCAGTGGCCGGCCACGAGGGCGTACCCGGCCACGATCTCGCGGATCTCCGCCGGCTCCACGGCCTTGGGCACCTCACGGAACAGCGGGTCGGGCACCGGGCTCGGCGCCCACACCGGCAGGCGCGAGTACATGCTCGAGGCCTGGCCGCCGTTGTGGTTGATCTGGGCGAGGATGGGGACATCGTGGGCGTGGACGGCCTCGGTGATGCGCCGGTAGCCCGGCACCACCTCGGGGTTGAACCCGTGGATCAGCTTCTCGTACGGCCAGTCGGTCGGGTGCGTGGAGTGTTCCTCGGTGATGATCAGGCCGGCACCCCCTGCGGCGCGCGCCGAGTAGTAGGCGGCATGCTGCTCGGTGGGCAGCCCCGAGGTGGCGTAGTTGGTCAGGTGGGCGGAGAACACGATCCGGTTGGGGACGGTGACCGGCCCGATGCGGAGCGGGGTGAACAGATGGCGGTAACTCGAGCCCGCGGTCATGGTCAGCGGGCCGACGAGCCGGCGTCGACGGTCATGGTCAGGCCGGTGACGAACCGCGACTCCGCCGAGGCGAGGTAGAGGACGGCTTCGCTCACGTCGTCGGGGGTGAGGACGTTGACCGGCAGGGAGTTGAGGAAGACCGAGCCCGTGCCGGGGTCAGACTCGATGCGCTCGCTGAGCCCGACCAGACCGGCCAGCATGGGCGTGTCGACCCCGGTGGGGTGGATGGAATTGACCCGGATGCTGCCACTGGCCAGCTCGTTGGCGAGCATGCGCATCACCCCGACCATCCCGTGCTTCGACGCCACGTAGGGGGCGAGGAAGGGCTGTCCCTTGAGACCGGCGACCGAGCTGATGAGGATGAGCGATCCCGCCCCGGCCTGGAGCAGGTGGGGGATGGACGCCACGCAGGTGTTCCAGGCCCCGCTCAGGTTGACGCCGAGGACCGCGTCCCACACGGCGGGGGTGACCTCGTCCCACCGCTGGACGGTGCAGACACCGGCGTTGGCCACGGCGATGTCGAGCCGGCCGAGCCGGCGCACCCCGTCGGTGACCGCCGCGGCCAGGGCGTCGGCGTCGCGCACGTCGGCCTGGGCCGTGACCACCCGGGCCCCGGCCGCCGCCACCAGCCGGGCCGTCTCCTCGAGGTCGGCGGGGGTGGCCATGGGGTAGGGGATGTCGTCGAGGTCGGCACAACGGTCGACGGCGATGATGTCGGCCCCCTCCCTGGCCAGTCGGACCGAGTGGTTGCGGCCCTGGCCGCGCCCGGCCCCGGTGACCAGGGCCACCCGACCGGACACCCGGCCGGGTCGGCCCTCCACCGGCGGGCCGACCGAGGTCATGGGGCGGCGCCGGCGGTGGCCGGTACCAAGCCGGTGCTGTCGGTCACGCCGGCGATGTCGAGGGCCTGCCGCCGGCCCTCGAGCACCGCCTCGAGCACGCTCCGCGGGGCCACGCAGTCCCCGGCCCGCCGGGTGCCCGGACGCGACAGGTAGAGCTCCTCGTCGGGCAGCCGGTGACCGCAGTCGACCAGTGCGGCACAAGGGACCGAACGCCGGACCCCGGTCCAGACGTCCTCGAGCACGACCGTCCCCGGCCCGACGTCACGGACCACGGCGCGCAGCTCGCGTCGCACACCGGCCCGCTGCAGCCGGGTGTTGGCATCGGCCAGGTCGCCCGTCCTCGACAGGAGGGTGCCGGCGATCGGGTCCGGGGTGACGATCGACACCTCGCATCCCGACTCGGCCAGCCACTCGGCCACGCCGACGCCGACCGGGCCCCCGACGCTGTCGTGCACGAGGACGGGCCCGTCGGGGAGCATCTCCCGACCGCGACCGAGGAGCGTCAGGGCGTCGACCCGGGCGGGGCCGGGGCCGACGTCGGTGCCGGCGGCCGGCCGGGACCCGGTGGCCAGCACGACCTCCTCGCCCCGGGCGCGGGCCGCGTCGAGCTCGGACGCCCCGGCCTCGCGCCCCGTCTCCACCGTGACGCCGAGCAGCAGGCACTCGGCCAGGAGCCATTCGCTCAGCGCGGCCAGGCGCCGGCGGCCCGGTCCCTTCGCCGCCACCGCCAGCGCCCCACCGGCCCGATCGGCCCGCTCGAGGACGCGGACGTCGTGGCCCCGACCGGCCAGTACCCGGGCGCATTCGAGTCCGGCCGGCCCGGCTCCTACCACCAGGATCCGGCGTCGGGCCTCGTCGGTGCCGTCCGGGTCGGGCTCGGTGGTCTCGTAACCGCTCCGGGGCTCGCCCACACAGGTCACGAGGGGATTGCGGTCGTCGCGCACCCGGCAGGCCTGGTTGCACAGGAGGCAGGGCCGCACCCGATGGCGGGCACCCCGCCGCACCAGGGCCACCAGGTTCGGCTCGGCGATCTGGGCCCGGGTCATCTCCACCGCGTCGCACACCCCGTCGGCAAGAGCTGCGTCGGCGGTGGCCGGCTCGACCACGCTCCCCTGCAGCACCACCAGGGCGCGTCCTCCGGCCGCGGCACGCATCTGCCGGCACAGGTCGGCGTTGAAAGTGGCAGGGGTGTGCGCGTCGGGCCGGTAGGCCGATGCGGAGTAGGGGCCGCCTCGCACCACCACCACCAGGTCCACCCGGTCGGCCAGGGTGGAGACGTGTTCGGCGGCCTGGTCAGGGGTGACGCCGGCCCAGGGGGCCAGCTCGTCGCAGCACAGCCGCAGCGACAGGACGCGCCCGCCACCCAGGGCGGCCCGGACTGCGTCCAGTACCTCACCGGTGAGACGGAGGCGCTCGGTCCCGTAGCCGTCGGCGCGCCGGTTGGTGAGGCCGGAATGGAACTGGCGGAGCAACGAGCAGTACCCGGCGTCGACCTCGACCCCGTCGAGGCCCGCATCCACGGCCAGGCGGGCGGCCCGGGCGAACCCGTCGACGACGGCGGCGATGTCCTCCGCCTCCATCTCCATGGGCATCTCCCGGCTGACGACGTCGGCCACCGGCGACGGTGCCCACAGCGCCGATTGGGAGTGGGCGCTCGATCCCTGGGCCCCGCAATGGCCCAGGCCGGCCAGGACCAGGGTGCCGTGGGGCCGGCAGGCCTCGACCACCTCGGCCCAGCCCGGGCCGCACGACTCGGCCAACGGCGCCCGCTCGTAGGGCCAGTCCGAGCGGTGCACCGAGGCCGTCTCGGTGACCACCAGGCCGGCGCCACCGGCCGCCCGGGCCCGGTAGTAGGCCACGTGACGATCGCTCAGTCGCCGGCCCCGGCCCAGGTTGGTCTCGTGCGGGCCGAAGAACACCCGCGACGGCGCTCGCCGGCCGGCCACCACCACGGGATCGACCAGGCCCGGCACGGTTCAGTGCGATCGGGGGCCGGGAGCCGGCCCGGTCACCGGGCTCTGGTCGCAGGCCCGGTCGGGCCGGCGGGAGAGCATGGCCACGGGGACCCGGCCCGGCCTCCGTGAGTGATCCGGTGACGGCTTCGGGGGCACGGCCGCCTGCGGCGCGCCGAGGCGCGGCGCGCCGTGGCCGAGCACGCACTCGGGATCGGGACCGTCGAGGGGCAGCCCGGTGAAGAACTTGGCGGCCATGCACCCGCCCCGGCAGGCGTCGTAGTGGCCGCAGGACCCGCAGGCCCCCTTGCTCTGGGGTTGGCGCAACCCGACGAAGAGGTCGGCATGGAGCCAGGTGGAGGCGAACCCTCCCCGGTCGCGGACGTTGCCCGCCCGGAACTCGTCGTGGATGGTGAAGGGGCAGGCGTAGACGTCGCCGACCGGGTCGATGAGGCAGACCACCCGGCCCGCGCCGCACAGGTTGAGGCCGGGCAGCGGCTCACCGTACCCGGCCAGATGGAAGAAGGAGTCGCCGGTGAGGACGTCCTCGCCGTTGGCCAGCAGCCAGTCGTAGAGCTGGCGCTGTTGGATGGCCGTCGGGTGCAGCTCGGGCCACACGTCGGCGCCGCGCCCCGAGGGCCGGAGGCGGGTCAGCCGGAGCTGGGCCCCGTAGCGGAGGGCCAGGGCGCGGAAGGCGTCCAGCTGGCCCACGTTGTGGCGGGTGACCACGACCGACAGCTTGAAGCCGCCGAATCCCGCTTCGGTCAGGCATTCCATGGCCCGGATGGCCATGGCGTAGGAGCCCGCCCCCCGCACGGCGTCGTTCACCGCCGCGGTGGCCCCGTCGAGGGAGATCTGGACGTCCACGTAATCGGTGGCGGCGAGCCGCTCGGACACCGCCGGGGTGATGCGTGAGCCGTTGGTCGAGAACTTCACCCCCACGTGATGGTCGGTGGCGTAGGTCACCAGGTCCCAGAAGTCGGACCGTATGGTCGGCTCCCCGCCCCCGATGTTGACGTAGAAGATCTGCATGCGCTCGAACTCGTCGATCAGCGCCCTGCACTCGTCGGTGGTCAACTCGCCCGGATCGCGGCGTCCCGAGCTCGACAGGCAGTGCACACAGGCCAGGTTGCAGGCGTAGGTCAGCTCCCAGGTGAGGCAGATCGGTGCGTCGAGGCCGCGCTCGAAGTGGTCGACCAGCCGGCGCGCCGGGACGGTGGACTCCGGCCCGGTGTCGAGGCTCACCGCGTGTCCCGGGCGCGGATCATGCCCGACACGGCCAGGGTGCCGAGCGCCTGCTCGTAGCGGGGGAGCTCCGTCCGGCCCACCCCGGCGGCCCGGCAGGCGTCCCGCGCCGTCGGCTGGTCGGCCAGTTGTTCGACCACGGCCACCAGCGTGGGGCTCTTGAGGAAGGAGAGTCGCCGAGTCCCGAAGTGGTAGGCCAGGGCGCCGAACGGCTCGGGCCGCAGGGTCACCTGCGGGTGGAGCGCCCAGGGGCGATCGGGGTCGAAGGCCGCGGGGCGCGGGTGTGGACCGGTGGCATCGGGGTCGGCCGGGTCGGCGGGGCTGGGCGGTCGGGTCGGTCCGGTCGTTCAGTAGACGCCGCACATGCCGTCGATGGAGACCTCTTCGACCAGTAGGTCTGCTTCCACCAGGGGGCTCATGCCCGTCGCCTCCTCGACCCGGTGCCCGGCCGTGTCGTCCGCCGGCTGCCCGGCCGTGTCGTCCGCCGGCTGCCCGGCCGACACGTCGGCGGATCGGTCCTCGCTGGTGGGGATGGTGACGGACATCGGGCCTCCCGGGCTCGACCGGCCGCGCCGGCCGGTGTGGACGATTGGGTTCCAATTTATAGCACTCGATGCCAAAATGGAACCCTGATGACCGATCCGGACCTCGGCGGAGGCCACGGTCGCCCCGAGGCGGCCCGCGGCCGGCGCCCGAGCACCAGCCGCGCCGAGGTGGCCCGGGCCGCCCTCGATCTCTTCAACCGCCAGGGCTACGACCAGACCACCGTGCACGAGATCGCCGCCGCGGTGGGCGTGAGCCGGCGCACCTTCTTCCGCTACTACGACTCGAAGCGCGACGTGGTGTGGGGGGAATTCGACGCCGAGCTGGTGCGCCTGGCCGGCGAGCTGCGAGCGGCCCCGCCCGGCGAGCCGATGATGGACGTGCTCCGTCGGGCGGTCGTCGCCACCAACCGGTTCGGGGCCGGCGAGCTCGACGAGCTGCGCATCCGGATCGGCTTGATCGGGTCGGTCCCGAGCCTGGTGGCCCATTCGGCGCTCCGCTACACCGAATGGTGCGAGGTGGTGGCCGACTTCGTGGCCGCCCGCACCGGGTGGCCGGCCGACGGCCTCGTTCCCCAGACCGTGGCCCGGGCCTGCCTCGGGGCCGCCGTGGCCGCCTTCGGCTGCTGGGCCCGCCATGAGACCGACGATCTGGCCGGGGCCGTGGACCGGGCATTCCGGCTGCTGGCCACGGGTTTCGACGAGGGCCGCCTGGTGGGCTGAATCCCCGGTGCGACGGCTCCACCGGCTCGACGGGCCCGTGCCGGCGGCGCGATGCTGGAGCAGGGCCAGTCGGCCCGTGAGTGCCGCCGCAAGGGGAGGGACGCCCAATGAAGATCCGCGCCGCCGTCTGTTCCGGACTCCACGAGCCGTGGAAGGTGGAGGAGGTCGAGGTCGACCCGCCCGGGCCTCATGAGGTACTGGTCCAGATGGCCTATGCGGGCATGTGCCACTCCGACGAGCATCTGCGCTCGGGGGACATGAGTGCGGCGCCCGAGGTCCTCCAGGTGTTCGGTGTCGACTCGATGTTCCCGATGATCGGCGGCCACGAGGGCGCCGGCATCGTGGCCGAGGTCGGCCCCGGGGTGGAGACGCTCGCCGTCGGGGACCATGTGGCGGCGTCGTTCATCCCGGCCTGCGGGCGGTGCTTCTGGTGCGCATCGGGCCGGCAGCATCTGTGCGACCTCGGCATGACCATCCTGGCCGGCCCGATGATGAGCGACGGGCAGTGGCGCTACCGCCTCGACGGGCAGCACGTGAACCGGATGACCCAGCTCGGCACGTTCTCGGAGTCCGTGCTGGCCAACGAGGCGTCGTTGGTGAAGATCGACCCCGGGGTCTCGCTCAGGGCGGCCGCCCTCATCAGCTGCGGCATCTCGACGGGATTCGGCTCGGCCGTCGACCGGGCCAAGGTCAAGCCGGGCGAGACGGTGGTCGTGGTGGGCTGCGGCGGCGTCGGGTCGGGAGCCATCCAGGGTGCGAGGATCGCCGGGGCCCGTCACATCGTCGCCGTGGACCCCTTGCCCTTCAAGGTGGACAAGGCGAAGGAGATCGGCGCCACCCACGGCGCCTCCTCCATTCTCGATGCCAACCTCCTGCTGCCCGAACTGACCGAGGGCCGGATGGCCGATGCGGTGATCCTGACCCCCGGGGTGCTGACCGGCGACCTGCTGGGACCGGCCATGCAGCTGGCGTCCAAGGACGGACGGGTGGTGGCCACCGCCATCGCCCCCTACCAGCAGAACGAGGTGAGCCTCAACCTCTTCAGCCTGGCCATGTTCAACCAGGCCCTTCTCGGGACGGTGTTCGGCTCGTGCAGCCCCCGGGTGCAGATCCCCAACCTCCTCCGGCTCTACCAGGCCGGCATCCTGGAGGTCGACGGCCTGGTGACCCAGGAGTACTCCCTCGACCAGGTCCAGAACGGGTACGACGATCTGGCTGCGGGTACCAATGTCCGCGGCGTCGTGAAGTTCGACATCTGATCGCCTCGGCCTCGGGCCCGACCCGTGGCCGTCCCCTCCCGGTCGCCCGGGTCCTACCGGTGGCCCCCGGCCAGGACGATCGCCCGTGATCGAGACGATCCACACCGACCGGTTGGACATGCGCCCGTTCGAGCCCGCCGACCTCGACGCGCTCATCCGGCTGCACCGGCAGGAGTCGTTCTGGTGGTACCCCATGCGCCGGGGGATGGCGCCCGATGAGACGGCCGGATTCCTCCGGCGGGTCCTCACCGCCTACCAGAGCGGTGATCCGTCCTTCCACGCGCTGATCGAACGTGCGAACGGGCAACTCGTCGGCTGGGCCGGCCTGTCCGTACCCACCTTCCTCCCCGAGGTCCTGCCGGCCGTCGAGGTGGGCTGGCGGCTGGCCGAGCCCGCCCGGGGCAGGGGCTACGCCACCGAGGCGGGCATCGCCGCCGTCGGCTGGGGGTTCGGCTCGCTCGGCCTGACCGAGATGCTCAGCATCTTCGAGCCCGACAACGTGGCCTCGGGACGGGTCATGGACCGGCTCGGCTTCGACGCCGGCTTCGCCACCGTCCATCCGACGCTGGGAGTGCCACTGGTCGTCCGCACAGTGACGGCGGAGGCGTGGGAGGCCGGGGACCGGGGCACCGGTCCGCCGGACACTACGCTGTTGCCACCCAGCCGACTCTGAGGGGCGTGTGACCGTGGCGTTCGACCTTGCCGCCCTGTGCTCGGAGCGCCGGGGTGCGGAAGCCGGCGTGATGACGGAGGACCCGGCGTGATGACGGGGGACGAGGTGCACCGGTGCGAGTGGTGATCGGCTCCGACCATGCCGGCTATGTGCTGAAGGACCACGTCGCCCGCCACGTTGCAGCCCAGGGCCACCACGTGGAGGACATCGGGACCTACTCGGAGGACCCGGTGGACTATCCGCCCATCTGCGCCGATGTGGCCCGACGGGTCGTCGTGCACGGGGCCGACACGGGCATCGTCATCGGTGGCAGCGGGCAGGGCGAGGCCATCGCCGCCAACAAGGTCCACGGCGCCCGGGCGGCGCTCTGCCACGACGAGTACACGGCCCGTCTGGCCCGTCGCCACAATGACGCCAACGTGCTGTCGCTGGGGGCCCGGGTGGTCGCCACCGAGCTGGCGCTCGACATCGTCGACGTCTTCCTGTCCACCGGGTTCGACGGTGGTCGGCACGTGGCCCGCATCGAGGAGCTGGCCACCATCGAAGCCGAGGAATCCCGCGGCGGGTCCGAGGGCCGTGGCCGGGGGCATGACTGAGAGGCCGGACCCCGCCACCACCCCCGGTCCCACCGATGTCGTGCGCTACCGGGCCGACGCCGTGGTTCCCTGCGACGTCCCGGGGCGGGTGTTCCGGCCGGGAGTGGTCGAGGTGTCCGGGGGCGCCGTCACCCATGTCGGGGGTAGCGGTTCGCCGCTGGACGACGGGACGGTGCACCAGGTCCGGGTGCGCGGCGCGCTGCTGCCCGGCCTGGTCAACGCGCACTGTCATTCGCCGATGACGCTGTTCCGCGGGTCCGGGGAGAACCTGCCCCTGCACCGCTGGCTCAACGAGGTGCTCTGGCCGCAAGAGGCCAGGCTGGATGAGGACGATGTCTACTGGGGGATGACGTTGGCCGTGGCCGAGCTGCTGTGCTTCGGGGTGACGACCACCTGTGAGGGCTACTTCTTCGAGGACGCCATGACCGACGCCATCCTGGCCGCCGGCTCGCGGGCGGTCGTCACCCCCGTCGTGCTCCAGCTGCCCGGCCGGGGCTCCGGGCCCGGTTGGGACGAGCGCATCGATGAGATCTCCCGCTTCCACGCCCGGCGGCACGGCGAGGAGGGCCGGATCGAGGTCGGGTTCGCCCCGCATGCGCCCTACACCGTGCCCCCGCCCGTCCTGGCCGACGTCGCCGCCGCCGCCCGGGACCTCGACGCCCTCGTCCACATCCACGTGGCCGAGACCGAGGCGGAGTGCGCCCGGTTCATGGCCGAGTACGGGGGCAGCGAGCCGGCGGTGATGGCCGATGCGGGCGTGCTCGACGGGCGCGTGCTGGCCGCCCACAGCATCTGGTTGTCCGACCGGGACATCGACATCTACCGCGTCCACGACGTGGCCGTGGCCCACTGCCCCCAGAGCAACGCCAAGTTGGCGTCGGGGGTCGCCCCCCTGGTCCGCCTCCTGGGCGACGGCATCCGGGTGGGACTGGGGACCGACGGACCGGCCTCCAACAACGACCTGGACCTGTGGGAGGAGGTCCGCCTGGCTGCCATGCTGGCGCGCATCCACGAGCGGGACGCGGCGGCGCTGCCCGCCGCCGCCGCCCTCGACCTGGCCACCCGGGGGGCGGGGGCGGCCCTCGGCCGGCCCGAGCTCGGCATCCTCCGGCCCGGTTCGGTGGCCGACATGGTGGCGATCGACCTGGACAGCCCGGCCTTCGTGCCCCTGCTCGAGGACGCCCAGCTGATCGACCATCTGGTGTGGTCGGCCTCCAGCCGGCTGGTGACCGACGTCTGGGTGGCGGGACGGCAGGTCGTGGAAGGGCGCCGGTGCCTCACCGTGGACGTCGACCGGGCCCGGGCCGAAGTCGGTGGACGCGCCCGGCGACTCGCCCGACCGGCCCCCGGTCGTCGCCGACGCCCGGAGGACCCCGCCCGGTAGGGGCCGGGGGACCGCCTACGCCCGCACCCGGCCCCGGTCCCGATGCAGACCAGCGTGCCAGACTGCCGGACGTGCGGATCCTGGCCGTCGCCAACCATGTGGGGTCTCGGGGAGGCCTCGAGAGGACCCAGCTGACCAACTGCCGGGCCCTGGCCGGTCGCGGGCACCAGGTCGATCTGGTCTATGTCACCCCCGGCGACTTCCTGGCCGACTGGCAGTCCTTCGCCCGCACCACGACGGTGATGGGCGGGTCGCTGCCCCGGACCCGGACCCCGCTGTCCTCGACGGTGGCGATGCTCCGGGCGGTCCGGGCGGCGCGGGAGCTGGCCCCCGACGTCATCTACGTCTACCGGTACCTGGACGTCCCCTTCGCCGCCGCCGTGGGACGGGTCACCGGAGCGCCCGTGGTACTCCACCTCTGCCTGCCCCAGCCCGGGCAGCTGCCCCTCCTGGTCCGACGCAGCCTGTCGGCGGTGGACCTGACCATCTCGGTGTCGCGGGACACGGCGGAGGGCTGGCGGGGCACCCGCCTCCCCGGCCCCGGCATGGTGGTGGTCCGGACCGGTATCGACATGGGCCACTACGTCCCGGCCCCGGAGGCCGCCCGGGCCGCCACCCGGCGGGCGCTGGGGATCGAGCCGGGTGCCTTCGTGGTCCTCTACGCCGGCCGCATCGGACCGCTGAAGGGGGTCCATGTGCTGGTCGACGCCTTTCGGGACGTGGCCCGGCGGCTGGAGTCGGCCCATCTGGTGGTGGTGGGCGGCCCCTCGTTGCTCAGCGACCCCCGTCAGGCGGCGAGGTACGCGGCCAAGCTGCGCGCCCGCAGCGACCCCGGTCGGGTGCTCTGGCTCGAGCCCCGGAGCGACGTGCTGGCCCTCATCCAGATGGCCGATCTGGCCGTGGCCCCGAGCACCTGGCCCGAGCCCTTCTCCCGATCGGTGATCGAACCCCTGGCCTGCGGACTCCCCGTCGTCGCGTCCCGGGTCGGGGGCAACCCGGAGATCCTGACCGGCTGGTTGGCCGACTACCTGGTGCCCCCCGGCGACCCGGGCCTGTTGGCCGAGCGGATCGTCTCCGTCGACGGTTGGCGGAGCTCGAACCCCGGGCTCGGCAACCGCTGCCGTGAGGCGGTGGTCGACCGCCTGTCGCTGGGCCGGGAGGTGGATGCCATCGAGGACTGTCTCAGGGCCGTCGCCCGCAACGGCTCATCGTGAGGGGCCCGACGCTCCGTCCGGTCGGGCCCCCGGCCCCGCCGAGCGCGCCGCGTGGCTCGCCACCCCGGAGGCGAACCCGCCCAGCATCCGGTTGAGCACCAGCACGAGGAGGTGACCGGTGCCGGCGATCTTCGGATCGAAGGTCGCCGTCCAGATGACGCGGGTGCCCGGGCCGTCCGGGGTGCAGGTGACGTCGGCCCGGTAGTTCCGCACCGGGAACCCCTTGACGATGGTGTATCCCAGGTGATGGGGCGGGTCCCAGGCCACCACCCGCTCGAGCGACCCGATACCGAATCTGGTGAAACGTCGGAGGGCACCGACGCCGTCGGGTACGGGGTCGCCTGTCTCCACCAGCTCGGTGCGGTCGAGGAAGCTCCACTCCTGCCATCGGTGGGCCTCCCCGATGAGGGGCCACACCGACTCCACCGGGGCCGCGGACCGTGCCGTCCTGGTGACCGACCACCGTCCCGGGACGGCCGCAGTCTCCGGGCCGGTCATCCTTCGACGTGGGTCTTCAGCGCCTCCAGCGCCTGCTGGTAGACGGTCGCCATCAGGTCGGCCATCTCGTCGGGTGTCGCCTCGACCTCCCAGGTCACATGGCTGGTGTCGCCGTTCGGCCCCACCGAGATCACCGCCTGGTGCGACTCGACCGGGGCACCCGCCGCGATCGAGTAGGTCAGGCGTCGGCCGCGGTCGTCCTTCGACACCAGGCGCTCGGTGATGGTCATCCCCATGGTCTCGAGGATGCGGTCGTCGCCCTCGACCCGGCAGGACTCGATGCCGGGCATCCAGCCGCCGATGCCGCCGAAGTCACCCACCACCGCCCAGACCTCGTCCGGCGACCCGTTGACGTCGATCTCAGCTCGTCCTGTTCCCATGCTTCTCCCCGTGTTCGTGGCGCGATCGCCCCGGTCCCGTCCGGGCTCGGACGGCGGCACCGATGGTAGGCGGTGCCGAACCCAGGTCGCATTCCCGGACCGGTCGGCCGGCCGGCCGGTGGGGCCGTCCGCACCGTCGCCGGCCGGCGCGGCCCCGGTAGGGTCGTGGCCCATGACCGCGACCCCGGCCGACGCTCCCGACGACGGGGCCGGGTCGGCCCTGTTCGTCCCCGAGGGAGCGGTGCTGGTGCCGACCGATCGAGCTCGGGGACCCTGGTCGCCCGAGGCCCTCCACGGCGGCCCGGTCGCCGCCCTGGTGGCCCGGTCCGCCGAGCGCCACGGCGACAATCGGGACGACGGTCTGCAGCTGGCCCGCCTCACGCTCGAGCTGCTCCGCCCGGTGCCACTGGCACCGCTCAGGGTCACCACCTCCCTGGTCAAGCCGGGGAGGAAGGTGCAGCTTCTCGACACCGTGGTGGTGGCCGGCGAGGTCGAAGTGGCCAAGGCCCGGGTCTTGCGGTTGCGGGTCGACCCCGACCGGCTGCCGGTCGGGCCCGCCGGGTCCGACGGCGAGCCCCCCGAGCCCCCCGAACGCGGCGCCCCGAGGCCCCCGATGGTCGACCGGTACCCGGCGTTCCACAACCAGGGGGTCGAGATGCAATTCGTGAAGGGAGGGTCGGACGGCCGGGGTCCGGCCGCCGCCTGGTTCCGCTTGCGCGTCCCGGTGGTGCTGGGCGAGCAGCCGACACCCTGGCAGCGCGCCGCGGCCGCGGCCGACTTCGCCAACGGGATCTCCAGCGAGCTCGACTTCCTGACCAGCAGCTTCGTCAATGCCGACCTCACCGTGTCCATGCACCGGCCCCCGGTCGGGGAGTGGGTGTGCCTCGATGCCCACACGCGGTACGGCTCCCCGGGCATCGGCGCCGCCGAGGCGGCGATGTGGGACGTCCAGGGCCGGATCGGGCGAGCGCTCCAGAACCTGGTGGTCGAGGCCCGGTCGTGACGGTGGTCCCGCCCCTCGGTGGGGCGGCCACCGTGGGCGGCCTGCTCGCCGCCCGGGCGGAGGACGACCACCCGGGCCTGCGGTTCGAGGACCGGCAATGGTCCTGGCGCCAGGTGGTGGCGGCCAGTGCCTGCCGTGCCTCGTGGATCCGCTCGCTCGACGGGCCGGCCCCCGTCCATCTCGGGGTGCTGCTCGGCAACGTGCCCGAGTACCTCTTCTGGCTGGGGGCGGCGGCGCTGGCCGGGGGGGTGGTGGTCGGGATCAACCCGACCCGCCGGGGCGAGGCTCTGGCCGGTGACGTCCGCCGCACCGACTGTCGGGTGGTCCTCACCGACGCCGAGGGGGCGGCCCTGCTCGACGGGCTGGACCTCGGTACGGACCTCCGGGTGCTCCGGGTCGACGATCCCGGCTACCCCGGACTGCTCGAGCCCCACCGGGGTGCCGGTCCCGGCGCGGCGGCGTCGGCCGGGATGGTCCCGTCTCCCGAGGACCTGTTCCTGCTGTTGTTCACGTCGGGCACGACCGGCTCACCGAAGGCGGTGCGCTGCACGCAGGGTCGGCTGGCCACCATCGCCCGGTACGCCGCCGGGGCCTACGGGTTCGACCGGGACGACGTGGCCTACTGCACCATGCCGCTCTTCCACGGGAACGCCCTGATGGTGCTGTGGGGCCCGTCGTTGGTGGTCGGGGCCACGGTGGCCCTGGCCCGCCGCTTCAGCGCCTCGGGTTTCCTCGCGGATGTCCGGCGGCACCGGGCCACCACCTTCACCTACGTGGGCAAGGCCCTGGCCTACGTGCTGGCCGGCCCACCCGGGGACGATGACGCCACCACCACCCTCCGGCGGGGGTTCGGCACCGAGGCGTCGGTGGCCGACCAGGTCGAGTTCGAACGTCGCTTCGGCTGCGTGCTGACCGAGGGCTACGGCTCGAGTGAGGGAGGCGTGGCCATCAGCCGCACGCCCGGGACGCCGGCGGGTTCGCTCGGGCGGCCGGCCGACGGAGTGGCCGTCGTCGACCCGCGCACCATGGAGGAGTGCCCGGTGGCCGAGTTCGACGCCGCCGGCCGGCTGCGCAACGCCGCCGAAGCCATCGGGGAGATCGTCAACCGCAACGGCATCGGCAGCTTCGAGGGGTACTACGGCGACCCCGCGGCCACCGCCGCCCGGACCCGCAACGGGTGGTACTGGACAGGGGACCTGGCCTACCGGGACGGCGAGGGCTACCTCTACTTCGCCGGTCGTGGCGGGGACTGGATGCGGGTGGACTCCGAGAACCTCACCGCCGGACCGGTCGAACGGGTCCTGGTGCGTCAGGAGGGGGTGGCCGCCGCCGCCGTGTACCCCGTCCCCGATCCACGGTCGGGGGACCAGGTCATGGCGGCCGTCGAGATGGTCCCGGACCGGGCCTTCGATCCCGACGCCTTCGGTTCCTTCCTCGCCGCCCAGCCCGACCTCGGGACGAAGTGGGCCCCGGCGTTCGTCCGGGTCGCCCGGGCGCTGCCCCAGACGGCCAGCGGCAAGGTGACGAAGGGTCGGCTGCGCGCCGAGGGCTGGTGGGGAGGTGACGACCCGATCTTCCGCCGGTTCGGCCCCGGTCTGTCCTATGGGCCGATGCGGGACGGTGACCGTGACGAGCTCCGGGCCGAGTTCCGGCGCCACGGGCGCGAGGGCCTGGTCGGTGCCTCAGGTGGGTTCGGGCCTGGCCGACCCGGTCACCAGTCGGGCGTCGGCTCGTAACCCAGGCGGACGACCAGGTCCCCGGTGAGCTCCTTGAACCGCTCGACGTGGGCTCCCCCGAGGCGGGCCCGCCATTCACCGGGGTCTCCCGACCGTACGTGGCTCGGCCGCGCCCCACCCCGGCTGAGGCTGAACCGGTCGACCGCCTCCAGGCCCGACCCGACCGCGGCGTCGTTGAAGCCGTACCAGCGGAACAGGCTCTCGAAGGCTGCCCGCTCGTCGGCCAGCACGTCCTCGTAGCGCAGCTCGATGAACTCCGGCTGGTCGTAGTCCCAGGCGCCCAGGGACAGCGCCGTCCCCGATGCCAGCCACTCGATCTCCAGCATCAGCCCCGCCTGCTCGTCGAGCTCCCGCAGCCTGGTCTGATAGCTGACCCCGTCGTAGCGGGGGTCGGGCTGGAGCGCCCAGGGCTCCCTGGTGACCAGGTGGTACTCATAGCCCGAGACCACCAGGTCGCGCGGATCGCGGATCAGATGGGAGCCGCGGAATGGGCGGTCACCGAGCTGGTGCCGGTCGAAGGTCCCGGCATTGGCGTAGTAGGCGAGGTCGGTTCCCGGCGGGACCGACCTCGAGTCGCCATGGCGGTAGCGGAGCCCGTAGGGTCGGATGACGGTGAGGAGGATCCGGCGGAACCAGACCGTCCCGGCCTTGTGGTGCCCGCAGTGGACGAGCAGCGGACGCGGTCCCCGGGATGCGAACGGGTTCCGGAACGTCCGTCGGAGGTCCTGTCCGGCCCGGCGTCGCACCCGGGTCAGTGCGGGCGGTGCCGGGTCGGTCACTCGCCCACGGGCGAGACGGCCAGCTCGGCGGCGGCCTCGGTGGCGACGGTCGCCTCCGCTCGCCGTGCCGGCGACGACAGGGACGAGACCCTCCCCGGGATGATGAAGGCGAGGAACCCGCCGGCCGCGGCGACGACGGAGGCGATGAGGAACCCCCGGGCCAGCCCGGCCGTCTCGGCGACTCGTTGCACCTCCGGGGTGATCACCTTCCCCGACAGGAGTGCCGAGATGTGGGAGGCCACCACCGTCGAGAGGACGGCCAGCCCGAGCGACGCGCCGATCTGCCGGCTGCTGTTGACCAGACCCGACGCCAGTCCCGCCTCCTCGGGGCGGACCCCGCCCGTGGCCGAGAGGGCCACCGGTGTGAAGGCCAGGCCCATGCCGAAGGTGGCCAGGATCCCGCCGCCACAGGCACCGGTCCAGTAGCTGTCGCCGGCCTGGATGTGGGACAGCCAGTACAGGCCGCCGGCGGCCATGAAGGCCCCGGCCATCATGACCGGGCGGGGGCCCAGCCGGGGGGCGAGACGTCCGGCGATGGTGGCGCCGACGGCGATGGCCGCGGTCTGGGGGATGAAGGTGATCCCGGTGATGACCGGGTCGTAGTGGAGGACCTGCTGCAGGTAGAGCGAGAGGAAGAACCACATGGCGAACATGGCCGCTCCGAACGTGAACATCACCAGATTGGCGCCCGTGACCGCCCGTGACCGGAACAGTCTGAGCGGGACCAGGGGCTGCTCGGCCACGGCGCCCTCCACGTAGACGAACAGGCCCAGCATCACGATGGCCACCGACCCGCTCACCAGGGTGGACAGCGACGTCCAGCCCACCTGGTCGGTGTGGACGATGGTGTACACGAGGGCCAGCAGTCCGGCGGTGACCGTGACCGACCCGGCGATGTCCAACCGCCGGCGAGGTGCCTCGGCGCGTGACTCCTTCAGGAAGAACCGAGCGAAGAGGAACAGCACGACCCCGATAGGCACGTTGACGAAAAGGATCCACCGCCACGACAGGTACTGGGTGAGGATGCCCCCGAAGAGGGCACCGGCGGCACCCCCGCCGGCCGCCACCGCGCTCCAGACGCCGAGCGCCTTGGCCCGCGCCCGGTGGTCGGTGAACGTCACGGTGAGGATGGTCAGGGTGGCGGGGGACAGGACGGCCGCCCCGACCCCCTGCAGCGCCCGGGCGGCGATCAGCGTCCCCTGGTTCTGGGCGAAGCCGCCGAGCAGGCTGGATCCGGTGAACAGGACCAGGCCGAGGAGGAAGATGCGCCGTCGGCCGAACAGGTCGGCCAGGCGGCCGCCGAGGAGCAGCAGGCCGCCGAAGGTGAGCGAGTAGGCGGTGACCACCCACTGGAGGTTGGCTTCGCTGAAGCCGAGGCTCTTCTGGATGGACGGTAGGGCCACGTTCACGATGGAGATGTCGAGCACCACCATGAACTGGGCCAGGCACACGATCACGAGCACGATGCGGTCCGCCTGGGCCAGGCGTGCGACCGCGGCGCCTGTCTCCGAAGCGTCGGCGCCGTGCGGACCTGGCGTCGCGGCCGGCCCGTGGCCGGATTGCGAGTCCATGCCGGGCAGCGTAGGGCGGGGCGGGAGGGGCCGGGGTCGGCCCGCTGTCACGGCCGGCTAGCGCGACAGCCAGGCGTCGGGATCGGTGGTGAGCGTCTGCACCGACCGGGGCAACTCGCCGGACACGATGTCGGCGATGCTCACCTGCTCGAGGACGGAGCGCAGGCTGGCCCGCACCGCCACCCAGACGTCCTGGAGGTGCTCGGCCGCCCCCTGGTACTTGGCCGCCTCCGGCCGGAGGCCGCGGACCTCGGCCAGGGGGCCGTCCAGCGGTCGGATCACCTCGGCCACCGTGATGGCGTCGGCGGGGCGGGACAGCCGGTAGCCGCCCTCGGCCCCTCGCTGGCTGAGCAGCAGACCGGCCCGGCGCATGTCGTTGAGGATGGACTCGAGGAATTTCGAGGGCAGCCCCTGGGACTGGGCCAGCGACTCCGCCGTGACCGGCCGGCCACCGGCGTCGGCCAGGGTGCACAAGGCCCGTACGGCGTAGTCCACCTTGGCAGAGATGTACACGCCAGCGATTCTGTCAGAAGCAGTCCGACCCGTATAGGCCGTGTCCCGGGGCCCGCGGCTCAGGTGGCCGAGGCGTCGAGCAGCCCGTAGCGGCCCCGCACCGCGATGTCGGCCCGGCTGAAAGCGGTGTCGACCATGATCCCGATGAACACGATGACGATCATCAACCCCACCACGATGGCGTAGTCGCCCTGGGTCAGGGCGTTCACCGTGCGCCCGCCCAGGCTCAGCGGATTGACCAGGATCAGGAACTCACCGGCCATGAGGGCGTGCCAGCCGAACGTCCAGCTCTGCTTCAGCCCGCCGAGCACGCTGGGCAGGGCGGCCGGGAGCACCACGTGACGTTCGAGCGAGAGTTCTCTGGCCCCGAGCACCCGGCCGGCCCGCAGGAGGCCGGGTGGCACCTGGTCGATGCCACTGATGAACCCGTTGGCCACCGAGGGGGCCGCGCCGAGGACCATCATGAGGACGATGGCGGCGTTGTGCACGCCGAAGGCCATGTAGGCGAGCGGGTACCAGAGCACCGAGGGCAGGGTCTGCATCCCGGTGATCAGCGCCCCGACCCCGGCCCGCAACACCCGCAGCCGGGCCACGGCGGTGCCGACGACGCCGCCGATGACGATGACCAACGCGAACCCGATGACGGCCTGTTGCGCCGTGGCCCAAGCGGCCTGCCAGAACAGCGAGGTGCCGAGGAGGTCCCACAGCTGGCGGCCCACCGTGGCCGGCGGTTGGAGGATGTAGGGCCGCCAGTGGGCCCACACGGCGACCTGCCAGACGAGGAGGATGATCCCGAAGGCGATGAGCTTGGGCCAGGTGGCCCGCCACAGGCGCTGACCCCGAGTCCCTCGGCTCGACCGGTCGGCCCGGTCGAGGGCGTCGAGGCCGGCCAGGGCCTGGCGATGGGTGGGCCGGTCCGGGGCCGTCCCGTCTCCCGCCGACGGCTCGGACCGGGCCGGGGTGAGGGCGTGGTCAATCGCCATGGCGTCCCACCTCCGCCCGGAGCTGGTCGGTCACCGTGGCTGCCAGGCCGGCGATCTCGGGGGAGTCGATGCGGCGGGGCCGGGGCAGCTCGACCGGGAAGACGGCCGCCACCCGGCCGGGCCGGCTGGTCAACAGCACGATGGTGTCCCCCAGCCGGGCCGCCTCCCGGACGTTATGGGTCACGAAGAGCACGGTGAACCTCCGGTCGATCCACAGCGACTCGAGCTCGTCGTGGAGCAGGTCGCGGGTGATGGCGTCGAGGGCCCCGAAGGGCTCGTCCATCAGCAGGAGGCCGGCCTCCTGGGCGAGGGCCCGGGCCAGCGCAGCCCGTTGCCGCATGCCCCCGGAGAGCTCGTGCGGCCGCTTCGGCCCGAATCCCTCGAGGTGCACACGCTCCAACAGGTCGGCGGCCACCGCCCGACGCTCGGCCTTGCCCACGCCTCGCAGCCGGAGAGGGAGCTCGACGTTGGCCGCCACGGTCAACCAGGGGAAGAGGGCCGAGTCCTGGAAGAGCATGGCGACGGCCGACCCGGCCGGCGCCACCGACCCCTTGACGGAGGGATCGCCATCGGCCGACCGCCGCACCCCGTCGCCGACCTCCACCGACCCGACCGTAGGGCGGTCCAGGCCGGCCACCAGGTTGAGCAGGGTGGTCTTCCCGCACCCCGAGGCGCCCACCAGGCAGACGAAGCGGCCGGGGGCGACGTCGAGGGTCACGTCCTGCAAGGCGGTGACCGCGGTCTCACCCGACCCGTGTCGTTTGGACGCCCCGGTGAGCGACACCGCCGGGGCGCGGGCCCCGACCCGATCGATGGTGCCCGTGGCGAGGGAGGTCATGACTTCAACGTGGCCTTCCCCTCGCTGACCAGGAGCTGGTTGAGCGGGCCGAGGTCGTAGATGCCGCTGGTGTTGCTGGTCGGGAAGCCCGCCGCCTTGGCATGCACCAGGTCGGTAGCGATGGACGAGGCGATCGGGTCGTTGGTGAAGGTCATGTCGGCCCAGGCGGTGGCCAGCTCAGGCGCCTTCAGGGGCTTGCCGGTGAGGGCGGCCAGCGCCGTGTTGGCGTCGGCCTGAGCCTGGGTCGGCGACCGGTTGAGGAAGTTGTTCGTGGCGATCTGGCCCTTCAGCAGGTCGCTGACCACCGTCGGGTTCGCCGCCAGGAAGTCCTTGTTGACCACCAGCACGGTGGTGGAGAACAGTCCGCCCGGCCACTGGGTCTTCTCGTTGACGAGCAGTTTGCCGTGCCCTTCGGACACCATCCGGGTCGCCCAGGGCTCGGGGACCCATGCCCCGGCGATGGAGCCGGCCTCGAACGAGGTGAGGGTGGTGGCGTTGTCCTGCGGCAGGATGGTGACCTGCCCGCTCCCGCCGTTCGGGCCGGGGAAGGTGAGCCCCTGTTTCCTCAGCCAGGTGCGGAGGGCGACGTCCTGGGTGTTGCCCAGTTGCGGGGTGGCCACGGTCTTGCCGCTGAGCTGGCTCGGCGAGCTGATCGACGGGCTGACCACGAGGCCCGCCCCCCCGGAGGTGGCCCCCGAGATGATCCGGATGGCGCCCTTGCCCTGCGAGTAGGCGGTGATGGCGGAGTTCGGGCCCAGGTAGGCGGCGTCGAGCGACCCGGCCAGAAGGGCGGTCACCGCGGCCGGGCCGGCGTTGTAGGTCGAGGTCTGCAGCGTCACGTTGCCCGGGAGGCTCTTCTTGAAGTAGCCGTCCTGGACGCCGACCAGGGCGGAGGCATGGGTCAGGTTGGTGAGGTAGCCCAGGCGCAGCGTCACCGGTGCGTTCGACGTCGATCCGGTCGACGATGACGGTGCGGCCGAGCTGGAGCTGCAGGCCGCGGCGGTCAACGCCAGTCCTACGGTGGCCACGAGCACCAGGTGGCGGTTCCGAAATCGATGGGCGGGCTGGGGGCGCATGGGACTCCTCTGATCCGTTTCCTGGCTCCGTTTTAGGGTTATCCTATATCTATACTAGATAAACAGGAGATTGCCAAACGGACGCCCGGGCGGGCCAGGCCCGGCTCCGGGCGGGCCAGGGCGGGCTGGGAATGGCGTCGGGTCCGGGGGACCGAGGTTCGAGCCCGGGTGCCCCAAAGAGGCTGCCCGCTACTTGAGCAGGCGGGACAGTCGCCGGTCGGCCAGGGGCTTGCCGCCGGTCTGGCACGTCGGGCAGTAGTGCAACGACTTGGTGGCGAAGGAGACCTGGCGGATGGTGTCCCCGCACACCGGGCAGGGTTGTCCGGTGCGGCCGTGGACCTGCATGGTCCGCTTCTTGTCGCCCTTCAGCTCGGCGATGCCCAGGGGAGCGGCTCGCTCGACGGCCGCGCTCAGCACGTCGACCACCGCCTGGTGCAGCCGGGCCACTTCGTCGGCGTCGAGCTTGGCCGCCTTCTTGTACGGGGACAACTTGGCGCGGTGCAGGGCCTCGTCCGAGTAGGCGTTCCCCACCCCGGCGATGAGCGACTGGGTGGTGAGCGCCGACTTGAGGGTGGCCGACGCCCCGTGCATGAGCTCGGCCAGCCGCCCGACGGTGAACTCCGGGGCCAACGGGTCGACCCCCAGGTCGGCCAGCGGGGCGACCTCCTCGGGCACACCCACCAACCAGATGGCCAGTCGCTTCTCGGTGCCCATCTCGGTGAGGTCGAATCCGGACCGGTCGTCCAGGCCCACCCGGAGGGCGATCGGGCTCCGGGTGGGGCGGACGGCGCCGGCCGGCACGCTCTCGTGCCATCGGACCCAGCCACCCCGGGCCAGATGGGTCACCAGCCACAGCCCGTCGAGGTCGATGCAGACGAACTTTCCGCGGCGCTCGACACCCGCCACGGTGCGCCCGACCACCTCTGCGAGCGGGGGATCGAACGTCTTGAGGGCCGCGAACGACGCCAACTGGCACCGTTCGACCCGCCGCCCGCCCATGCGGGCGGCCAGTCCGGTGGTGAGCGCTTGGACCTCGGGCAGCTCGGGCATCGGCCCATTGTGGACCCTCGGCGCCCGTAGTATCAGGGACACACCTGCGCCCGGGCCGGATCATGCCGCCCCGTGGGCCCGGCGCGCCACGGCCGCCGGCCGCCTCCCCCCGGCTGCGCACCCGACCCCGACCGTCCACCTGCCACGCGAGAGGAAACAGCCGTTGTTCCCCCCGGTACCCGCCGAAGCCGACTTCACCGCCCTGGAGGCCGAGGAGCTGGCCCGATGGGGGAAGCACGGCATCTTCGAACGTTCCATCCAGGCCCGGCGCGGCGCCGAGCCCTGGGTCTTCTACGAGGGCCCCCCGACGGCCAACGGCCGCCCCGGGCTGCACCATGTCTGGGCCCGGGTGTACAAGGACCTGTTCTGCCGCTACCGGACCATGCGGGGTTTCGCCGTGCCGCGCAAGGCGGGCTGGGACACCCACGGCCTCCCGGTCGAGGTCGAGGTGGAGAAGCAGCTCGGGATCACGGCCAAGCGCCAGATCGAAGAGCAGGTGGGGATGGCCGAGTTCACCCGGCTGTGCCGCGAGTCGGTGCGCAGCTACGTGGACGACTGGAAGGCCCTCACCGAGCGGATCGGCTACTGGATCGACATCGACGACGCCTATTGGACCTTCTCGCCCGAGTACATCGAGTCGGTGTGGTGGAACCTGAAGAGCCTCTGGGACCAGGGCCTGCTCTACGAGGACATCAAGGTGGTGCCGTACTGCCCCCGGTGCGGCACGGCCCTCTCCAGCCACGAGCTGGGACAGCCCGACGTCTACCAGGAGGTGGTCGACGAGTCGGCCTACGTGCTCGTGCACCTCACCGATGTCGGCCCCGCCGCCGGGCAGCTGCGGGCCGCCCTGGGCCGAACCACGCTGGACGGCCTCTCCCTCGTGGTCTGGACCACCACGCCCTGGACCCTCTTGTCCAACACCGGGGTGGCCGTGGCGGCAGATCTCGAGTACGCCGTCGTCGGGGACGCCATCGTGGCCGCCGCCCTCGTGGAGCAGGTGTTCGGCCCCGGCACCATCGTCGACCGGCGCCTGGCCGGCGCCCAGCTGGTCGGGCTGCGCTACGACCGGCCCTTCGACGACCTGGCTCCGCCGACCGGGGCGTCCGGGGGGGACGGCTGGAAGGTGGTGGCCGGGGATTTCGTCGAGGCGGACGAGGGGACCGGCATCGTGCACCTGGCCCCGGCCTTCGGTGAGATCGACCGGGAGGTCGGCCGTCGGAACGACCTGCCCACGCTCAACCCGGTCGGCCCCGACGGTCGGTTCTCGCCCGGCGTGGCGTGGTTGGCGGGCCGGAGCGTGCGTGACACCAACGGCGAGGTCAACGACCGCCTCGAGGCGAAGGGCCTTCTCCTGCGGCGCTACCCGTACGTCCACACCTACCCTCACTGCTGGCGCTGCGGCACGGCCCTCCTCTACTGGGGCAAGCCCAGCTGGTACGTGCGGACCTCGGAGCGCAAAGCCGACCTGGTGGCCCAGAACCGCACCATCGGCTGGCATCCCGAGCACATCCGCGACGGGAGGATGGGGGAGTGGCTGGCCAACAACGTCGACTGGGCCCTGTCGCGGGACCGGTTCTGGGGCACCCCGCTCCCCATCTGGCGGTGCGGCCGGGGGCACTCGGTGTGCGTGGGATCGCGTGCCGAGCTCTCGGAACTGGCCGGCCGGGACGTCGCCGGCGTCGACCCCCACCGGCCGGACATCGACGACGTCACCTTCCCCTGTCCCGAGTGCGCGGCCCGGGACGGCGGGGACACCGCCGCCGGGGACCCGCTGATGCGCCGGGTCGAGCCGGTGATCGACGCCTGGTTCGACTCGGGCTCCATGCCCGCGGCCCAGTGGGGCTATCCGGCCGCGCCGGGCTCGGCCGACCGCTTCGTGTTCCCGGCCGACTTCATCTGCGAGGCCATCGACCAGACGCGAGGGTGGTTCTACTCGTTGCTGGCCGTGAACACCCTGGTGCGCGGGTCCACCCCGTATCGCAACGTGCTGTGCCTCGGGCACATCGTCGACGCCGACGGCCGCAAGATGTCCAAGAGCCTGGGGAACGTCATCGACCCGTGGGAGATCCTGGGCACGCGCGGGGCCGACCCCCTGCGGTGGTGGATGTTCTCGCAGGGCTCACCCTGGACACCGACCCGGGTCAGCTTCGAGGTCATCGACGCCTCCATGCGGGACACGTTGCTCACCCTGTGGAACACCTGGGCCTTCTTCTCCACCTATGCCTCGCTCAACGGGTTCGACCCCGCCGATCCCGACATCCCCGCCCCCGGGGAGCGGTCGGTGCTCGACCGCTGGACGCGGTCCCGTCTCCAGGCCACGGTGTCCGCCGTCACGCAGGCCCTCGACGGCTACGAGCCCTTCCCGGCCGCCTCCGCCATCGCCGGGTTCGTCGACGACCTCTCCAACTGGTTCGTCCGCCGCAGCCGCCGTCGCTTCTGGCGCACCGACCCCGGGGCCGACCCGGCCGACTCGCTCGGGGCCCAGGCCACGCTGCACGAGGCGCTGGTCACGCTGGCTCTGCTGATGGCCCCGATGGTCCCCTTCCTGGCCGACCGGATGTGGCGCGACCTGACCGGCGCCCCCGAGGACGGCTCGGTCCATCTGGCCGCATGGCCGACGGACGACCCCGAGGCCCGCGACCCCGGCCTGGAGGAGGGGATGGCCCTGGGCCGCCGGCTGGCCTCCCTCGGCCGGGCCGCCCGGGCCGACGCCGGGGTCAAGGTCCGCCAGCCCCTGCCCCGGGCCCTGGTCTACCTGCCTCCCGGCAGCCCGGCCCTCCCCTCGGAGGTGGTGGAGGACGAGCTCAATGTCGACGTGGTGGAGGTGACCGGCGAGCTGGGCGACGTCCTCGACTACGAGCTCGTCCCCAATTTCAAGATCCTGGGGCCGCGGCTCGGTGCCCGGGTCCAACAGCTCCGGGCGGCCATGGGTGGCGTCGACGGAGCCGCCGCCGCCGCCGACCTGGCCGGCGGCCGGCCGGTGGTGGTCGAGCTGGAGGGTGGTCCCGTCGAGCTGGGGAACGACGAGGTCGAGCTGCGGGTCAGGGCCCAGGCCGGGTTCGCCGTCTCACGGGACGGCGCCGAGGTCGTGGCTCTGGATCTCACGCTCGACGACGATCTGCGCCGGCGGGGCCTGGCCCGAGAGGTGATCCGGAACGTGCAGGAGATGCGCAAGGCGTCCGGCCTCGAGGTCTCGGACTGGATCCGTCTGCACCTGGTGGGCCTGGACGACCTGGCCCCTTTGTACGAGGTCATCGCCCGCGAGGTGCTGGCCCGATCGGTGGCCACCGTGCCGCCGGTGTCGGACGGCCCCGGCACCACCCTCGAGCTCGACGACGGTGGCCGGGTCCGCACCGCCACGGCCTGGGTGGTCAGGACGTGACCGGGACGGCCGGTGACGCCTACGTGCTGGCCGTCGACCTCGGCACCGGGGGCCCCAAGGTGGGCGTGGTGTCGGCGACCGGCCGGATCGTGGGCCACGCCGCCGCCCCGGTGGCCCTCCACCTGCTGGACGGAGGCGGGGCGGAGCAGGATCCGGACGAGTGGTGGTCGGCCATCTGTGCCGCCGCCCACCGGGCACTGGCCACGGCCGGCATCCCTCCCGAGTCCATCGTGGCGGTCGGGTGCACCTCGCAGTGGTCGGGCACGGTGGCCGTCGGGGTCGACGGCCGCCCGCTCATGCGCGCCGTCATCTGGATGGACTCACGCGGCAACAGGGCCATCCGCCGGGTGGCCGGGGGCCCGCTCAACGTCCTCGGCTACGACCCGCGCAAGATCCTCCGGTGGGTGCAGGTCACCGGCGGGGCCCCCGGTCTGTCCGGCAAGGACCCGGTCGCCCACATCCTGTTCATCCGAGACGCCTTCCCCGACGTCTACCGGGACACGGCCACCTTCCTGGAGCCGGTCGACTACCTCAACCTCAGACTGACCGGCCGCACCTGCGCCTCGTTCGACTCCATCGCCGCCCACTGGGTGACCGACAACCGGTCCATCGACCGTGTCGCCTATGACGACCGGCTGCTCGAGGTGACCGGGCTCGACCGGGCCAAGCTCCCCGAGCTCGTCCCCCCGGGGACCGTCATCGGCCAGCTGAGCCGGCTCGCCGCCTCGGAGCTCGGACTGCCGGCCGGCCTTCCCGTGTCGGTGGGCTCGGGGGACGTGCACTCGGCCGTCTTCGGGTCGGGGGCGGTGGCCGACTTCGAGGCCCACCTCTACATCGGGACCTCCTCGTGGATCTCGGCCCATGTCCCGTTCAAGAAGACCGCCCCCACCAGCAACGTGGCTTCGATCCCGGCTGCCCTGGCCGGCAAGTACGTCATCGTGGACGAGCACGAGACGGCCGGTGCCTGCCTGACCTTCATCCGCGACAACCTCGGGCTGGCCGACGACTTCGAGGCCATGGAGGCCATGGTGGCCTCGGTCGGGCCGGGCTGCGGGCGCGTGCTCTTCACCCCCTGGCTCAACGGCGAGCGGTCGCCGGTCGACGACCACACCTTGAGGGGCGGCTTCCACAACCTCTCGCTGTCGACGACCCGCCCCCAGATGGTGCGGGCCGTCTACGAGGGGGTGGCGTTCAACTCGAGATGGCTGCTCGACGCGGTCGAGAAGTTCGCCGGCCGGCCGTTCCCCTCGTTGGCCTTCATCGGTGGCGGGGCCAACTCGGACCAGTGGGCCCAGATCCACGCCGACGTGCTCGGGCGGGAGATCCGCCAGGTGGCCGATCCGGTCCTGGCCAATGTCCGGGGTGCCGCCTTCATCGCCATGGTGGCACTGGGTTTGGTCCGGGTCGACCAGATCGCCGGCATGGTCGAGGTCCGGCGCACCTTCAGCCCGGACCGCACGGCGCGCCCCGAGTACGACCTCTTGTTCGAGGAGTTCGTGACCTTGTACCGGCAGACCAAGGGTATCTACAAGCGCCTGAACCGGTTCTGACCGGCCGGGCTCACCAGAGGATCCCCCACAAGGTGGGAAGGTGCACCACCACCGTCTCGGGCCCTGCGCCGCCCACGGCGATCACGATGCGCGGGTCGGTGCGGACATGGAAGTACGGGATGGGGTGGAGCACCCCGTGCCGCTCGACGAACAGCGACGAGGAGGCGTTGTAGCTGACCGGCAGGGCCAGCCGGGTGGCCCCGGCACAGCTCACCATGAAGCTCAGCTGCAATGTCTCGAAGGGGGCGTGCTCCGGCGCCACCACCGTGCACCCCACCGGACCGATCGACTGGGCGCCGCTCTGATGGGCGTGCAGCTCACGGTAGATCCGGTCGTCGTTCGGCAGCTCGCGGCCGTTCGGCTGCTGGACCTTCGGAAGGAACGGGGTGTAGAGCTCGCCGACACTGCTTCCGAGGAAGAACCCGTCGAACGTCTGGTAGTCCACGTAGTTGGGGGCGGCGAAGACCTTGACGGGCGGGAAGCCACCCGGGAGGGCCAGGAGTCCGTAGTTGATCGCCACCGTCGACGTGAGGGGTGAGAGGACGATGAGCACACCGAGCCACAGGGCGGACAACGCCCCCCACAGCAGCGGGCTCGGGAGCCGTCGCATCAGTCGGTCGGCCAGGGCCACCACGAGGACCACACCCAGCGGGGTGATGAACACCAGCATCCGCCATGGGAAGTTGGTCACCTCCAAGGGGGCGATGATCCGGTAGACGAACAAGGAGGCGCGCCACTGGAGCACCAGGAAGGCGACCAGGCTGACCGCCAGGAAGACCATGGGCGCCCCGCGGACATCCTGCGGGAGGTGCCACCGGCCTCCGCCCCGCCTGGACTGCACCCAGTAGAGGACCGTCCCGGCAGCCGCCATGGCGATCGGCACCCAGACGGCGAAATCGATCTGGACGAAGTACACCAGCCGGCCCATGGGGGCGAACCAGTGGTGGCCGATACCGTTGAAGTACGAGCCGAGGGGGACGAACTGCCGGGCCACCGGGGTGAGCTCGGAGTTCTTCGTCTGCGGATCGTAGAACTCCCCGACCTTGAGCTCCGCCACCAGGAGGGGCGCCAGGACGAGGGTGGTGACACCGACCACCACGATGAGCCGCCGGGCGACCGCCCGCAGCCCCGACAGGCCGGCCACACCGATGAACGTGGCCAACGCCACCACCAGCGTGACCACCGAGTAGAGGGCCACCGCGCTGTGGGCGTTGACCAGCAGCACCATCGTCGGGATGAGCACCAGTGACACCCGACGGTCCCGGACCAGGGTGAGGCACCAGTAGAGGAGCCAGGGCACGAGCATCATGGCCGAGAACTCAGCCAGGTCGCCGCGGGGGTCCAGCCAATCGGTGAAGGCGTAATTGGTGAAGAGGAAGCCGAGCGATCCGACCGTGCACAGGAGCCGGCTGTCGCTGACCACCCGGAGTGCCTGGCGCATGCCGTAGGCCCCCACCGCCAGGAAGATGGCCAAGGTGGTTTCGACGGAGAACTTCAGATGGCCACCCACGAGCACGTCGATGAGCCCGGCCACGTAGAAGAACGCCCGGTGGTAGTAGAGCAGGACCGGGGTCCCGAGGCCGATGCCGTCCGTGCTCGACCACACGGGGACCAGGTCGAAGTGGCGCAGGTGGGCGGCGTACATCTGGACCAGGAGCAGCGGAGCGGTGGAGCCCTGGTTGAGCGGCCAGCCGGAGCGGCGCAGCACGGGTGAGAGGACGAGCAACGAGGCGCCGACCACCAGGGCGGCATAGACCACCTCGTAGACCCACGTCCCGCCGGTCCCGCGGCCCGGACTCAGCACCGAGACCTCCGGCTCCGGCGCCGCCGACACCGTCACGCCCAAAGGCTAGCCGAGCGGCTCGCCGTGGACTCAGGTCTCCGGTGGCTGGACGGCGCCGGCCCGGTTGGCCGCGCTGACGACGGCGTGGAGCGACGCGTCGAGGATGCTCGAGTCCATGCCCACCCCCCACCAGGTGGACCCGTCGGGCCCCTCGGCCTCGATGTAGGCCACGGCCGACGCCTCGCGGCCGGCGGTGAGGGCGTGCTGGCTGTAGTCCTTGACCTCGAAGTCGATGCCGAAGTCGGCGCGGAGCGCACCGACCAGAGCGTCGATGGGGCCGTTGCCCTGGCCCATGACCGTCCGTGGCTGACCCCCCACCAGCAGCTGGGCGGTCACCGTCGTCCGGTGGTCACCGGCGGTCACCTCGCTCCCGATCAGGCGCATGTCGGCGTCGTCGGCCAGATAGGTCCGCGAGAAGACATCCCACATCTCCCCGGGACGGATCACCGTGCCGCTGTCCTCGGTGACGGCCTGGACCTCCCGGGAGAACTCCACCTGGAGTCGGCGGGGGAGGTCGAGACCGTGCTCCGTGTCCATCACGTAGGCGACCCCACCCTTGCCCGACTGGCTGTTGACCTGGATGACCGCCTCGTAGGTGCGTCCCGTGTGACTCGGGTCGATGGGCAGGTAGGGCACCTCCCAACGGTCGTAGTCGGTCCCGATGGCGGCAAAGCCCTTCTTGATGGCGTCCTGGTGCGATCCGGAGAAGGCCGTGTAGACCAGGTCCCCGGCGTAGGGGTGCCGGGGGTGGACCGGCATGCGGGTGGCGAACTCGGCCACCCGCCGCACCCGGTCGATGTCGCTGAAGTCGAGGGCGGGGTCGATCCCCTGCGAGAAGAGGTTCATGGCCAGGGTCACCACGTCGACGTTGCCGGTGCGCTCCCCGTTGCCGAAGAGGGTCCCCTCCACCCGGTCGGCCCCGGCCAGCACGGCCAGCTCCGCCGCCGCCACCGCTGTGCCTCGGTCGTTGTGCGGGTGGACGCTCAGGATGATCGAGTCCCGGTGGCGGACGGTGCGGCCGAACCATTCGATGACATCGGCATAGATGTTGGGCCCGTACATCTCGACGGTGTTGGGCAGGTTGACGATCATCGGACGTTCCGGTGTGGGCTCGATCACCGCCATCACCGCTTGGCAGATGTCGACGGCGAACTCGGGCTCGGTGCCGGTGAAGCTCTCGGGGGAGTACTCGTAGCGCACGTCGGTGCCGGTGAGCTCGGACTCGAACTTCTTGCACAGACCCGCCGCGTTGACGGCGATCTCGGTGATGCCGGCCCGGTCCAGGCCGAACACCACCCTTCGCTGCAGCTCCGAGGTGGAGTTGTAGAAGTGGACGATGGCCCGGGGAACACCGGCGAGCGACTCGAAGGTGCGTTCGATCAGGTCCTCCCGGCACTGCACCAGCACCTGGATGGTGACGTCGTCGGGGATGAGGCCCTCGTCGATGATCTGACGCTGGAAGTCGTAGTCGGGCTGGGAGGCCGAGGGGAACCCCACCTCGATCTCCTTGAAGCCGATGTCGACGAGGGCCTGGAACAGCTGGAGCTTCCGCTCGGGGTCCATGGGGTCGACCAGCGCCTGGTTCCCGTCCCGCAGGTCCACGCTGGCCCAGCGGGGGGCGCGGTCGAACTGGCGGTCGGGCCAGGTCCGGTCGGCGAGCGCCAGGGGCCGGTACGGACGGTAGAGGTGGAACGGCATGGGGGACACGTCACAGGGAAGGTCCAACCGGCGTGGGGTCCCGCCGTCCACCGGTCCGGACGGCTGCGGTGTTGTCTTCGGATGGCTGGTCACTGGTGACACTCCCTCGATACTCGGTGACGGGTCCTTCGGCACGGCCGGCCCTCGGCCGCCTCGGAGCGCTCGGGCCGGGGAAATAAAAAACCCCCTGGCCGGTGCGGCTCAGGAGGGTGCGGGCGAACGCGATGTGACGTTCGCCGTCAGGTAAGGAGGAGCTCCGGGGCGGTGTGCACGTACATGACCCCTCCATCGTGGCAGGCGGGCGTGCGCTCGTCAAGACGGGCGTCGTCACGTGCCCGGCGAGGTCGGGCGCGCCGCGTCGCCGACGGCCGTCGGCCAGCCCGTCGCCGTACCCAGGGCGACGGCGACCCCCCGCACCCCGGCCACCCCGTCGTCGACCGCCGCCAGGGCCAACGTGGGCACTCCGCTCCGGAGCGGCTGCAGGCCGGGCGGCGCCCGGTCTCAGGTCACGGTGGCACGTGGGGCCGAGAGGGGGACCGGCCGGGCCAGGCTCCAGCTGAACGTCTCGGGGATGTCGTCCAGTGCCAGGGTGGTCGAGAGGTCGGCCACGCTCGGCCCCACCCGGTCGGCGACCTCCTGCAGCCGGTCAGCGTCGAACCCGAAGACCCCGACCGCGTTGCCGCCGAGCATGCGGCGGATGTCGGCTTCGGGCAGACCACCGAACACGTGGCGAAGGATCATCCGGTGCACAGGGGCCGCCCCCTCCAAGTGGGGATAGTCGGCCCCCCACATGATCCGGCCGACTCCGATCTCCTCGCGGATCTCGGCTTCGTAGCGCTTCATCAGCGAGCCTCCGAGGAAGACGTGCCGGTCGAAGTACTCCCCCGGGCGCAGCTTGAGGTAGGAGCGCACCGGCGCCCCGCCGTGGGTGTCGAAGAACGACTCCAGGTCCCGGACCAGGGACGGCAGCCACTGCACCCCGTTCTCGGTCACCACCACCCTGAGGTTCGGGTGGCGGTCGAAGACCCCGCCGAGGATCATGAACCACAGCGGCCGTCGGGTGAAGACGAACACTTCGTACAGGCCGAGGTAGCCGCCATGCGCCTTGTCGTACAGCTGCTTGGCATCGGTGGCCGTGCCCGAGGCGCCGGTGTGCAGGTTGATCACGAGATCGTTCTCCTCGCACGCCGACCAGAGCGGCTCGTAGTAGTCGTCGGCATACCCGGGCAGGCCCGAGTCGAGCGACATGGCCGGCAGCATCACCCCGCCGAAGAGCCCGACGCCCCGGGCCCAGGTGATCTCCTCCACGGCCCGGTCCATGTCGTGCAGGTCGATGGGGATGCATCCCGCCCGGCGTCCCGGGGCGGCGGCGCAGAACTCCGCCAGCCACCGGTTGTAGGCATGGAGGGCCGGCCACACGACCTCCAAGCCCTTGGAGGCGTGGGCCCCGAGGTACATGGCCGGGGACAGGCCACCGGCGAGCACCGGGCCGGGGAAGGCGACCTCGGCGTGGATGCCCTGCTCCTCGAGCACGGCCAACCGCCGGCCTCCCGCATCCGAGGGGTAGACCCAGTCGCTGCCGTAGCGGGCCAGCCACGCCGAAGCGGCGCCGGTGTCCACCCCCATGCCGGCCAGGCGCCGGGTGGCCACGGCCCTCACCGCGTCGGGGTCGTCGATCTCGCCCGGGTCGACCCCCCCGAACATGGGGATGGCCACCGACGACAGATCCCCGAGGGAGGCGACCGCCTCCCGGTGGGTGGGGTCTACGTAGTCGAGGAACTCGTCGAGGGTGTCCGGAGCGGCGTGGGCGTCAGCCGATACGACCACATAGTTCCTGCCCGATTGGAGTCCATCGCCACCGGCCACTGTGGCTCACCTCCTCGCCACTCGCCTTCCGGTCACCTCGGGCCGGCCTGAGTGTCGTCGCGCACACTAGATCGTTTCGGCGCGCCGGCGCAGAGCCCGGTCCGGGTCGGCGCAGACTCCGGTCGGGGTAACGGCCGGAACCCAGGTGGCAGGTCAGCGCTCGATCCGGGAGCGCGTCGTCGTGCGGTCCCGGCGGGCGGGCCACCGGGAGAGCCGGGCCCGGGGGATCGGGTGAGGGCCGGGAATCCCGGAGCCCGTGCCGTCCTGCAGCCGGGCCAGGGTCCCTAGGCCGCGATCGGTCCGGAAACCACGGTGAACGACCGCCGTGCCCTCAGCGGGTGAAGTCGCCCGAGCGCCATCGGCGAATCGGGAACTGCTCGATGACCCGGGTGAGGCAATCGAGCTCCTCGTCCGTCAGGCTTCGACGCCACGAGTCGGCCACCGTCGAGGCCACCCGACGGATCTGGAATCCCGTCCCCGGCAGATCGTGTTCGCGCAGATAGGCCTCGGTGGGTTCGGTCCAGGGTAGATCCAGGGCGCTGAACAGGTTGCGGAACGCGGTGTCCGGGTCCACACACGTCTCTTCATGAACCATCAGATGCCACTCCGGGTGTCTCGCCGCCGCCTCCTCGAGAGCCGCGGTCAACAGGGCGATACGCCAGCAGATCTGCTCGGTGGTGTCCTCTCCCGGGAGATCGACCCCCCAGCGACGAACGTACCGCTCGAGGACCCGAGGGTTCCTCTCGAGCGACGGAAATCGGCCGTCCTTGAAGTTGACCGCCTTCCAGCTCGCCAGGACGTTCGCCGGGTGCCGGAGGAGCACCACGACGTCGACCTCGAACTCAGATGACAACCATTCCAGGGCGAGCTGGGCGTGCACCGACTTGGCGATCACCCGCCTCCCGGGTGGACGCTGGTGGGGCCGGGCTCGACGGGAAACCCCGATGGTGGCGATGGCCCACATGGCGGGGTCTCGCCGCCCTTGGAAGTAGCGGGGATGTATGAATTTGGTCCGCTGGTCCCCGATCGAGAGCAGCCGGCGAGCCAGGCGAATTCGGGGGGTGGTCGATGCGTCGTGGAGTATCCAGTCCCACATCTCCCGGTAGGGCCCTCCTTCCTCGTCCGGTTCGAGCACCGGATAGCGGCCGAGCCGCCTCTTGCCTCGAATCGCACCGGGGTACTTGTCTTCGTTGTCCGGCTCGATGAGCAGCTGGGTGCCAGGCGCGCTGTCCAGGACCTGACCTGTCCACGTCGTACCCCCGCGCGCCGGGCCGACGACAACGATCGGTCGTGGCCCATCGGTTGGAACGGCGTGCCATTCGGACTGGTGCGAAGCCATGGTCAACGGCGCCGGCGCCCGGAAGCATCTTGGCGAGCCCGGGCCGCACCGATGGCTCTCGCCATGACCCTTGGTGCCAGACCGGGGTCGGAACGCCGCACGCCGACGCGGCTCGCAACGTAGCCCAGCGTCAGGAGCGCCTCCGCCCCGAGGGCACCGAATGGTTGGGTTCTGAGCATCCGGGCCACGGCCTTCGTCGTGCCGGTGGGGCCGTCCAGCTGCGCCGCCAGGACCAATTCATGGAACGAACTGCACATCGGGGTCATCTCGTCGCCGTGCTTGGCCAGGATGAGTCGGCGACTTTCGCCCAGGTGGGTCAGATCCGTCGTCAGACGAGGGCCCTGGTGCTGCGAATAGGAGTAGAGGACGGCCGGAACCATCACGAACGGACTCTCACGAGCGCACCGAATCCACAGATCCCAGTCCTCTCCGGTAGGGAACTCGGGATCGTAGCGGAACGTCTGGCTGAGCCTCGACCGATTGACGATGCCGAACGGAACGCCGACGAAGTTCTGCCAGAGCAGCTCGAATTCGCCGAAGCGCAGCGGTCCCCGGTGCACGACTGCACGATCCGTCCCTTTGTGCACCACTTCGTGCCATGACGACGCCGCCGCCGCCTTCGGGTGGGTGGTCAAGGTACTCAGCAACACCTCGGCGGCCCCGGCACGCCAGAGGTCGTCATCGTCGCAGAAGCCGATGTGATCGTGCTCGGCCACGGCGATACCGCAGTTGCGGGCTCTCGGGAGACCGAGGGCCTTTTCGTTGCGGACGATCCGGACTTTCGGATCGTCCGCCAGGCGTTCAAGCGACCGGCTGCAGCCCTCGGCGGTCGATCCGTCGTCCACCACGATCAATTGGAGGTCCGGGATGTTCTGGTCGAGCACCGAGCGGGCGGCGTCCAGCACCTGTGTCGGGCGGTCGTGGGTCGGGAGCACCACGGACAGGGGAGGTACCGCCGCCATCGCTCAGATCCGACATCCTCGAAGGTACATCGCTAGGCGCAGAAGCGTTCCCTGAAGCAGGGGACTGGTGAACCAGCACTGGACGCGGGCACAGGGTGCCGGCACACGGAGCCCACACGACGAGGCTACCAGGCCCCAACCGACCCGGACCGATGCCTCGGACGAACTCGGACTCCACCGCGACGGCTGGAGTTGTGGACCCTCCGCGGCCATGGCACGCTGACGCCGTGGCAACCCAAGGCATCGCGCTGCGTCGGACGGCCCAGCAGTTGTTCCTCCGGGTCCCGGTGCGGCTCCGTCTCGGCATCCTGCACCTGGCTGGACGATACGCACCCTGGGAGGAGGAATTCGACTTCACTCCTCCGGTGCTCCATCCCGACGAGACCACCGGACCTCCGGATTTCGTCGGGATCGGTACCCAGAAGTCCGGAACGACGTGGTGGTACAGCCTGCTCCTGAAGCATCCCGGTGTCGCCGGTGCTCCCGATTTTCCGAAGGAACTCCACTTCTTCGATCGGTTCTGCGGGCTCCCTTTCGGGGAGCACGATTCCGAACGCTACCGGCGTTGGTTCCCACGGCGGGCAGGGGAGCTAGCCGGAGAGTGGACGCCCGATTACCTCATGTACCCCTGGGCACCCTCGATGCTCAGGGAAGCAGCGCCCGACGCCAAGCTCCTACTTCTTGCCCGAGACCCAGTGGACCGCTTTCAGTCCGGGTTTACCCACCGCCTCCGACAGGGATCGAATGACGTAGGAACGACCGCCTCCGAGGCCATTGAGCACGGCCGCTACGCTCATCACCTCCGGGGGTGGCTCGGACAGTTCCCTCCCTCGCAAATCCTCGTCCTGCAGTACGAGCGTTGCGCCCGGGATCCACGCGCCGAGCTGGCCCGGACCTTCCGGTTTCTCGAGCTGGACGACTCCTTCTGCCCGGCTGAACTCACCGAATCCGTCAACCGCACGAATCGCCAGAAGACGGGCATCGGGTCAGAAGCCCGCGTCCGGCTGCGGGAGCTCTATGCGCCCGAGGTGGCCGAGTTGGCCGAGCTGGTTCCCGACCTCGACGTGGGCCTGTGGAAGAACTTCGCATAGCCGCGGTGCTGCAGCCCGGCACCGGGGGATAGCGACCGAGTGACGATCATGAAGCACCTGGCCGACCTGGCCCGGCAGCGCGTACCACCCACCGTCCGGGAGGAATGGCGGCATCGCCGAGGCCGGTACCAGCCCTGGGAGGATGACTTTGATTTCACCCCACCCGAACCGGCGGCCGGTGAGGTGCCCGGTCCTCCCGCCTATGTGGGCATCGGTGTCCGCGGGGCCGAATCGGGACACCTTGCGCGCCGGCTGGTCCAGCACCGCACGGTAAGGGGTCTGCCGGGGGGCTTCCTCGGTCTGGGGTTCTTCGCACCCTATGCCGCCGAATCATTCGGCGACGAGGATATCCGGCGCTACTCGGGGTGGTTCGCGCGGCCTCCGGGGACGGTCGTCGGCGAGTGGACCAACGAGTACCTGACGCAGTGCTGGGTTCCGCCGTTGCTGGCGCGCGCCGCGCCAGGGACACTGCTGCTCGTCGTGTTGCGCGACCCGGTGGAGCGGTACCGAGCAGAGCTGTCGAACGTGCCGCCGGTCAGATCGCTCAACATCGGCCAGTATGACGCCTCGGCTCTCCAATGTGGTCTGTACGGCGAACATCTTGCCCGATGGATCCGACATTTTCCGCGTACGCAATTGCACGTCATCCAGTACGAGACGCTGGCGGCCGAGCCGGCGCAGGTGTTCTCCGCCGCCTGCGGGTTCCTGGGACTGGAGCGGCCGCAGGTGGCGGGCCCGTCCATGCCCGTCCGCTCGCTCGAGCCCCTCCCTTCGGCCGTACGCGATCGACTGGTCGAGTTCTACCGTCCCGACGTCGCCGCACTGGCGCGGCTCGCACCCGAGCTCGATCTGAGCCGTTGGCCGAACTTCGGGTGATCGGCTCTCGTCGATGAGTGGCGCATGCACCCCCTCGTGACCCGACATCGGAGCGGGCGAAGCCCGCCGCCGTCGGCATCAGATGCGCTCGAAGTTCCGAGCCAGCTCCCAGTCGGTGACCACCCGGTTGGCCGCCGCCCACTCCTGCTGGGCGGTGTTGAGCAGGTGGTGATGCACGTCGGGCCCGAAGGCCGACGCGGCCACCTCGCTGGTGGCCAGCGCCTCGACGGCCTCGGGAAGGGTGGTGGGGATCCGGGCGACTCCGGTCGCGGCGTAGGCGTTTCCGGTGAACGCCGGCTCGAGCTCGAGCTCATGCTCGATGCCCCACAGGCCACCGGCGATGGTGGCTGCCAGGGCCAGGTAGGGGTTCACGTCGGCGCCGGGGATGCGGTTCTCCACCCGGCGCCCGGGCCCGGACCCCACCGTACGGAACCCGCACGTCCGGTTGTCCTCGCCCCACACCAGCGCGGTGGGGGCCCACGAATCGGGAATGAACCGACGGTAGGAGTTCACGTACGGCGCGAAGCACCACGCCAGCTCGCGTGCGGACCGGATCTGGCCGGCCACGAATTGCCGGCCGACGGGGGAGAGGTCCGACGGCGACGGCGTCCCGTCGGGGGAGGTCATGAGCGGCTCGCCGGTGTCGGTGTCCCACAGGCTGGTGTGGATGTGGCACGAGGAGCCGGCGGTGCCCATGGACCACTTGGCCATGAAGCTGGCCGCCCGGCCGACCTGCGAGGCGATCTCCTTCACGCCGCTCTTGAACACCAGGTGGCGGTCGGCAGCTTCGAGGGCGTTGCCGTAGGTGATGTTGATCTCGTGCTGGCCCGTTCCCGCCTCACCCTTGGAGAACTCGACGGGGATTCCCGCTTCTACCATCAGGTTTCGGATGCGGCCGATCACGTACTCCTCGCGGGAGGTCTGGAGCAGCTGGTAGTCCTCGACGGTGTCCGAATGGGGTGCCAGGCCCTGCCAGTGCTTGCCGGCCGCCTCGGCGAAGGAATCGAGGAACAGGTAGAACTCGAGCTCGGTCGCGCACTTGACCACCAGGCCGCGCGCCTGGGCCCGCTCGATCTGGCGACGAAGGATGTGACGGGGCGAGACGTCGACCGGTCGGCCCTCGGCGCTCAGCAGGTCACATAGGACGAGGGCGCTGCCGGGGACCCAGGGGAGGGGGCGCACCGTGGTCGGGTCGACGACGGCCGTGAGGTCGCCGTAGCCCGTCTCCCAATCGGCGAAGCGGTACCCGGGCAGGGGCCGCATGTCGACGTCACAGGCCAGGAGGTAGTCGCAGACCTCGATGCCGTGGTGGAGCACGTGGTCGAGGAAGAACGCTCCGGTGACCCGCTTGCCCACCGGGCGCCCCTGCAGGTCGGGGAAGGCCACGACCACCGTGTCGATGTCGCCCGACTGGATCTGGTGGGGGAGCGTCTCGAAGGTGAGCATCCAAGCACTCTGGCCCAGCGGCCCGGACCGGGTCCAGCGCTACTCGGGGGTGACGTAGGCGGCGGTGATACCGCCGTCGACCACCAGGGCCGACCCGGTGACGAACGAGGATTCGTCGGAGGCAAGGAACAGAGCCGCCTTGGCCACTTCGTCCGGACGACCGAACCGCCCGAGGGGGATGTGCACCAGCCGCCGCTGCCGTTCGGCCGGATCGGCCAAGAGTCCGGCGAGCAGCGGTGTCTCGATCGGCCCCGGGCAGATCGAGTTGGCCCTGATCCCACGGCGGGCGTACTCGACGGCCATTTCCCGGGTCATGGCCAGCACACCGCCCTTGGACGCGGTGTAGGCGATCTGTGCGGTGGCCGCCCCGACCAGTGCCACGAACGAGGCCACGTTGACGATGGAGCCCCCTCCCGACTCGAGCATGGCCGGGACCGCCGCCCGGCATCCCAGCCAGACCCCCTTCAGATTGACCTCCATCACCCGGTTCCAGGTTTCCGGCGGGGTGTCGAGCACGCCGCCGTCCTCATCGGGGAAGATGCCGGCGCTGTTGAACAGGACATGGAGGCCGCCGTAGGTGGAGACGGCGGTGGCCACCATGCCGTCGACGGCGACCGGGTCGGTGACGTCGACGTCCACACCGGTCGCCGATCCGCCGTCGGAACGGATCTCGGCCGCCGCCGACTCGGCCCGGTCGGCGGCCACGTCGGCCAGCACCACCCGTGCCCCCTCTGCCGCGAACAGCGACGCCGCCACCCGGCCGATCCCGCTGCCGGCGCCGGTGACCACCGCCACCCTGCCGTCGAGTCGTCCCACGTGCCTCCCTGACCTGCTCGATGGTGTCGGCCCTGGTCGTGCCGGTCCCCGGCGGGCGCCGGAGGCGGCCCGGCCGGGAGGACGGCCGTTCGCACCTTATCGGCGGCCCGCGGGCGCGGTGGGATACTGACCGTCATGTCGACGGCCGGCCTGCGACCCCTCATCGGGCTGACCTCGTACCGGCAGACGACGGCCTGGTGGTCCTGGGAGCGGGACGCGGCCGTGCTGCCCGGCTCCTATCTCGACGTGGTGGCGGCCGCCGGGGGCGAGCCCCTCATCGTGCCGCCGCCTGGCGCCGGCGGGGATGCCGGTGACGGTGGGTCCGACCCCGCCGGCCGGTTCGACCGCCTGCTCGCCGCGCTCGACGGGTTGGTGCTCACCGGGGGCGGCGACCTCGATGCGGGCCGTTACGGGCAGCGCCCCGATCCCCGCAATGCCGGGACCAACCCGGGCCGGGATGACCTGGAGATCGGGCTGGTACACGAGGCCCTGCGCCGTGACCTCCCGGTGCTCGCCGTCTGCCGCGGCCTCCAGGTCCTGAACGTGGCCCTCGGCGGCGACCTCGTGCAACAGCTGCCCGATGCGGTGGGGCCCGATCACCAGCCCCGGCCCGGCCGGTTCGGCCCCGTCCGGGTGACGACCGAGCCGTCGAGCATCGTCCGGCGCCTGATGGGCGAACGCGCCGAGGTGCTGTGCAGCCATCACCAGGCCATCGACACGGTCGCCCCCGGCTTGGTCGTCACCGCCAGGAGCGCCGACGGGATCATCGAGGCGCTCGAGCTGCGCGGCCATCGCTTCGTCCTCGGCGTGCAGTGGCACCCCGAGGAGGGAGGCGACCGGCGTCTGTTCGAGGCACTGGTGGCCGCGGCCCGATCCGCCACCGGCCCACCGGTCGGGGCCGGGTCCCCGGCGTGAGCGGGACGACGACGGTGGTCAACCCGGCCACCGAGGAGACCCTGGCCCTGGTGGCGACCCAGGGTGCCGACGAGGCCGACGAGGCCGTGGCCCGCGGGCTGGAGGCCGGGACGGCCTGGCGGGCGGTGGCGCCGGCCGACCGGGCCCGGCTCCTGCGGAGGTTCGCCGCCCGGGTGGAGGAGCACGCCGAGGAGCTGGCCCAGCTCGAGACGGCGAATGTGGGGAAGCCCATCAGCGAGAGCCGCGACGAGGTGGGCATGGTCGCCGAGGTGCTCTACTTCTATGCCGGAGCAGTGGACAAGCACCGGGGCGCCACCGTGCCCGTGGCCGGCGGCGTGGACATGACGTTCCACGAGCCGCTCGGTGTGGTGGCCGCCATCGTGCCCTGGAACTTCCCCATTGCCATCACCTCGTGGAAGGTCGGGCCGGCCCTGGCCACCGGCAACACGATCGTGGTCAAGCCGGCCGAGGCCACCCCGCTGACCGCCCTGCGCCTGGTCGAGCTGGCCCTGGATGCCGGGCTGCCCGAAGGGGTGCTCCAAGTGGTGACGGGCCCCGGTCCGGTGGTGGGGACCCGGCTGGTCGAGCACCCTGATGTGGCCAAGGTCGCCTTCACCGGCTCGACGGCGGTGGGCCGCGAGGTCATGGCCCGGGCGGCGGGCACCATCAAGCGCCTGACCCTCGAGTTGGGGGGAAAGTCGGCATCGATCGTCTTCGCCGACGCCGATGTGGATCGGGCCGCGGCCGCCACCCCCGGCGGGGTGTTCGCCAACGCCGGGCAGGACTGCTGCGCCCGGAGCCGGGCACTGGTGCAGCGCCCGGTGTTCGACCGGTTCCTGTCGGAGTTGGACGAGGCCGTCGACCGCTGGACCGTCGGTGACCCGACCGACCCGGCCACCCGGATGGGCCCGCTGGCCAGCGACGCCCACCGCCAGGTGGTCCGGGGCTTCCTGGCCCCCGGCATGGGCCAGCCCGGCGGTGGGCCGGTCGCGGTGAGGATCGCCGGCACCGTGCCCGACCGGCCGGGCTACTGGTTCCCCCCCACCGTGGTGGCCCCGGCACAGGCCGACTGGCGCCTGGCCCGGGAGGAGATCTTCGGCCCGGTCGTGGTGGTGATCCCCTTCGACCAGGAGGAGGACGCCGTTCGCCTGGCCAATGACACGGCGTACGGCCTGTCCGGCTCGATCTGGACCAACGACGGCGGGCGCGCCCTGCGGATGGCCCGGGCCGTCCAGTCGGGGAACCTGTCGGTGAACTCCAACAGCTCGGTACGGGTGCAGACCAGCTTCGGCGGCATGAAGCAGTCGGGATTCGGGCGCGAGCTCGGACTCGAGGCCCTGGCGTCGTACACGGACGTGAAGAACGTCTTCGTGTCCACGTCGGGTTGACCGACCGACGGCGACCGACGGGAGGGCCGTGACCGCCGGTGCCGAGCTCGTCGCCGTCGTCACCGGGGCCAGCCGGGGCCTCGGCGCCGGCCTGGCCGAGACGTTCGCCGGCCGGGGTGTCCGGCTCGGGCTCTGCGCCCGCACCCCACCCCCACGGCCGCCGGGTGCGGACGACGCGGTCATCGGTTCGGTCGACGTGAGGGACGCCGCCGCCCTCGACGCCTTCGCCCGCACCACGCTCGATCACTTCGGCCGCATCGACCTGTGGGTCAACAACGCCGGCGTGCTGGAGCCGGTCGGCCCCCTGGTCGGGGCCGATCCGGAGGCACTGCGCCGCCATGTCGACACCAACGTGCTCGGTGCTGTCTACGGCTCGGCCACCTTCGCCCGCCATGTCCGGGCCCGACCGGGCCCAGGGGTGCTGGTCAACGTGGTCTCCGGTGCCGCCTCGCGGCCCTACGAGGGCTGGGCCGCCTACTGCGCGTCCAAGGCGGCCGTCGCCATGTTGACCGAGGTGCTCGCCAGGGAGGAGCGGGACCACGGGTTGCGGGCGTTCGCCCTGGCGCCGGGTGCGGTGGACACCGAAATGCAGTCGCTCATCCGGAGCACCGGGCCGGACGAGTTCCCCGAGGGCGACCGCTTCCGCCGACTCCATGCCGAGGGCCGCCTCCGCCAGCCCTCACAGGTGGCCCGTTTCATCCTCGACCGGTTGGTCGACGGGCCGGGCGCGGGCGGCGGGATGGGCGACGGGCCGGTGCAGGTGCGAGTGCCCGATGAGACGCCCGGAACCTGAGCCGGGGGCGGGGCCGCCGACTCGGTTCCGCCCGGCCCGGGTAACGTGACCGCATGTCAGAAGGTTCTCGCAGGTTCGCCAAGCCGGCCGCCGCCTTCGGTGTGCTCGCCACCATGGCGAGCATCTGGTGGTTCGCCCTGAGGCCCCGGCGGAAGGTCAGGGACAACCAGGTCGACGAGGGCCGGTAACGAGGTCGGGCAGAGCCGGTGGCAACGGGGCGGCCCGACCGGGCCGCCCGGGCCGGCAGGAGGTGTCGACTCCCATCCCGGGGCGCCGACCTGCGTCCGCGCCGCAGCCTGCCCGGTAACCTCGCTCGGTGGCCCTGGCCTCGCTGCGTCCGCTGCGCTCGCGGAACTTCGCCCTCATATGGTCGGCTGCGCTCGTGTCCAACGTGGGGTCGTGGATGCAGACCGTCGCGCTCGGGGTGCTGGTGTTCGCCCGCACCGGGCAGCCGGGCTGGACCGGTCTGGTGGCGGCGGCCGCCTTCGTGCCCATCGGCCTGCTGGCCCCGGTGGGTGGTGCTCTGGCCGATCGGCTCGACCGCCGGCGCTGGCTGATCGTCACCACCCTCGGCGAGATGCTGTTCGCCTCGGTGCTCGCCGTCCTGGCCGCCACCGGCCACGATCCGCCGGTGGCCCTGGTGGTCCTCGCCCTGCTGGGTGGGGCCGCCGGAGCGGTCGGGTTCCCCGCCTACCAGGCCATGGTGCCCGACCTGGTCCCCACCGAGGACCTGCTCGGCGCAGTCTCCCTGTCGTCGGCCCAGTTCAACCTGGGGCGCGTCATCGGGCCGGCCCTGGCCGGTCTGGTCCTGCTGACCCATGACTACGGACTGGTCTTCGCGGTCAACGCCGCCTCCTTCGCCGCCGTGGTGGTGGCCCTGGCCATGGTCAGACTGCCCAGGCCCGCCCTCCGCCAGCGAGGTGCCAGCTTCGTCTCGCGCATCGCCGAGGGGATCCGGGCGGCCCGAGCCGAGCCGGGGTGCCGGTCGGCCATCGGACTGATCGCCGTCGTCGCCCTGCTCGCCTCCCCCTTCATCGCCCTGGTTCCCGCCATGTCGGGCGTCTTGCACCGCGACGGCGTCAGTACACAGGTCGGCACGGCCATACTGGTGACGGCCCAGGGGATCGGGGCCGTCGCCGGGGCGCTGGCCCTTCCGTCGCTGGCCGCCCGGGTCGGGCCGGCGCACCATGCTGCAGGCCGCGTTGTTCGGGCTGCCGGCCCTGTTGGTGCTGTACGCCCTGGCCCCGTCGCTCTGGCTGTCGGCCGTCGCCCTCCTGGCCGTCGGGGCCGGCTACATCGCCGTACTGTCCGGACTCAACACGGTGGTGCAACTCCGGGCCCCGGCCGAGGCCCGCGGCCGCATCCTCAGCATCTACATGATGGGATTGGGGATCGTCTATCCCGTCGGGGCGGTGCTGCAGGGCACCGTGGCCGATCACACCGGGGTGCGGGCGGTGACCCTGGCCGGAGCGGTGGCCCTGTGGGGCGGGCTGGCCCTGCTCGCCGCGGTGCGCCCCTCGGTCTTCCTCGCCCTCGGCGATCCTCCGGAGGTCGACCGGCCGGTCGGTGTGGTCCCCACCGCGGAGGTCCCGTGACCGGGCCGGTCTCGGTCGAGGTGCTGCGGGCCGAGGAGGCCGAAGGGTCACAGCGCCGCGCCGCCGGCTCGCTCCAGGCCGCCGGCCTCGGGCCGGGCGACCGGGTGGCCTTCACGCTGCCGTCGTCGGCCGCGTTGCTGTGCGCGGTCCTCGGGGCGCTCCGGGTCGGGGTGGTGCCCGTCCTGTTGAACGCCACCCTGCTCGAGGCCGAGCGCGACCTGCTCCTCGACGACGCCCGGCCCGCCATGGTGGTCGGTGACCCGGCCCGGCTGGCCGATCTCGACGCCGGCCCCGCAGTGGATCTGGCGCCCCACCCCCTGGCCCGGCCGATGCACTACACCTCGGGGACGACCGGCCGGTCGAAGGGGGTGTGGTCCGGCCTGTGGGACGCGGCCACGGCCGAGGCCGCCTTGGCCGACGAAGTCGGACCTGTGGTCGTTCGGCCCCGAGGACGTGCATCTGGTGTGCTCGCCCATGTACCACTCGGTCTCCATCCGGTTCGCCGGCGGGACCCTCCTCCGCGGCGGGACGTGCGTGGTGCTCACCCGGTTCGACGCCGGCACGGCCTGGGAGGTCCTCCGGGGAGAGCACGGGCCGGTCCCGAACACCACGTTCATGGCCCCCGCCGCGCTGCGACGCCTGCTGGACGCCCGGGCGAGGAGGGACGGGTCCCTCTCCCCGCTGCGCCTGCTGGTGCACGCCGGCGCGCCGTGCCCGGCGCCGCTCAAGGAGCGGGCCCTCGAGGAGGTCCGGCCCGGGGCCCTGTGGGAGTTCTATGGCTCGACGGAGGGACAGTTCACCGTGTGCTCCCCCGACGACTGGGTGGCCCGTCCCGGGACGGTGGGCCGGGCCCGTTCGGGGCGGACGTTGCGGGTCGACCAGGACGGAGCCGTCTGGTGCAAGGGGCCCGAGTTCGCCCGCTTCCGGTACTGGCGGGACGAGCGTAAGACCGAGGCGGCCTGGCAGGACGGATACTTCACGGTGGGGGACGTCGGGAGGCTCGACGAACAGGGCTTCCTCTTCCTCGACGGCCGTCGCGACGACCTGATCATCACCGGCGGGGTCAACGTCTACCCGGTCGAGGTCGAGCAGGTCCTCGGCGAGGCCGAGGGGGTGGTCGACGTGGCGGTGTTCGGGGTGGCCGACGAGGAGTGGGGCCAACGGGTCTGCGCCGCCGTGGTCCCCACGGCGTCGGCCGACGGACCGGCACGCGACCGGCTGCTGGAGGCGGTCGCCACCTTCGCCGCCACGCGGCTGGCCGGGTTCAAGCGTCCGAAGCAGTACGTGGTCCTCGACGAGCTCCCCCGGACGGCGACCGGGAAGGTGCAGCGCAGCAGGATCCCCGACCTCATCCCTCCCGGCTGAGTCCGGCCGGCCCGGTCCGGAGCCCGGCCGCCATGGGCTCTGGCCGCCCCTCGCCGGGCGTTCCCACAGCCGGGGTGCCGGCACCGTGGGGGATACTGGGCGGATGAGCCCCGTCGACGCCGGCCCTCCCATCGCCACTGTCAACCCGGCCAACGGCATGCTCCTCCAGTCGTTCGAGCCTTACGACGCCGCCGGGGTGGAGTCCCGCCTGGCCGCGGCGGCGGCCACCGGCCCGTCGTGGGCGCGGAGCTCCTTCGACGAACGGTCGCGCCTGCTGGTCACCGTGGCCGAGCTGCTGGAGGGTGAGCTGCCCGACATCGCCCACGTGGTCACCACCGAGATGGGGAAGCCCTTCGCCCAGGCGAAGGCCGAGGTCTCCAAGTGCGCCAGCGCCTTCCGGTGGTTCGCCCAACATGCCGAGGTCCTGCTCGGGGACGAAGAGGTGACGGTCGACGCCTCCCTCGGGCTGGTCCGCTACCAGCCGCTCGGCGTCGTCCTGGCCATCATGCCCTGGAACTTCCCCCTGTGGCAGGTGGTCCGGTTCCTCGCCCCCGCCGTCATGGTGGGCAATGTGGGGCTGTTGAAGCACGCCCCGAGCGTGCCGCGCACCGCTCTGTTGCTCGAGGACCTGTTCCGGCGGGCCGGCGCCGCCGACGGAGTGTTCCAGACCCTGCTGATCGGCACGGACCAGGTGCCGGCGGTCATCGCCGACCCCAGGGTGGCGGCGGTGACCTTGACCGGGAGCGTGGCCGCCGGTCGCGCCGTGGCGGCCCAGGCCGGGGCCGTCGGAAAGAAGTGCGTGCTCGAGCTCGGGGGGAGCGACCCTTTCATCGTGCTCCCGTCGGCCGATGTGGGCCGGGCGGTGGAGGTGGGGATCCAGGCCCGGGTCCAGAACGCCGGGCAGTCCTGCATCGCAGCCAAGCGCTTCATCGTCCACCGGCAGGTGGCTGACGAGTTCACCGCCGCGTTCGTGGCCGGCATGAAGGGGCTCTCGGTGGGCGATCCCCTCGACCCCGCCACCGAGGTGGGCCCCCTGGTCACGGCGGCGGCCCGTGACACCATCGCCGCGCAGGTCGACGACGCCCGGGCCAAGGGGGCATCCGTCCTGTGTGGGGGCGGGCCGGTCATGGGGCCGGAGGGACCGGATCACCCCGGGTTCTTCTACGCGCCGACGGTCATCACCGACCTCGGACCGGCGATGCGGGTGGCCACCGAGGAGGTGTTCGGACCGGTCGCCCTCCTGTTCACCGCAGCCGACGCGGACGAGGCTTTGACTCTGGCCAACGACACCGAGTTCGGCCTTGGTTCGAGCGTGTGGACCAACGACGTCGACGAGCAGCGAAGGTTCACCACCGAGCTTCAGGCCGGACAGGTCTTTGTCAACGGCATGGTCGCATCCATGCCCCAGCTGCCGTTCGGGGGGGTCAAGAGCTCGGGGCACGGCCGTGAGCTCTCGGTGCAGGGACTGCGCGAATTCTGCAACATCAAGTCCGTGTGGATCGCATGACCGGTGGCGTGGCTCCGCCCCTCCCGCCGTCCGGCGGGCGGGGGGTGGCCGAGACCGCAGACGACCAGTCCCGGCGGGTGTACCTCGACCATGCGGCCACGGCCCCCATGCGGCCCGAGGCCGTCGAGGCCATGGCGCCCCACCTCGCGGGGGCATACGGCAATCCGTCGGGGCTCCATCGTGAGGCCCGTCTGGCCCGGCTGGCCGTCGACGACGCCAGGGAGCAGGTGGCCGCCGTGCTCGGCGCCGACTTCGGGGAGGTGGTCTTCACCGGCAGCGGGACCGAGGCGGACAACCTCGCCATCGTCGGGGTGGCCGACAGCCGGGCCGACGAGCTCCACGCGCCGCCGGTACTGGTCTGCTCGGCCATGGAGCACCACGCCGTGCTGGCCACGTGCCGGGCGCTGGCCGGCCGGGCCCGGGCCGAGCTCCGGGAGGTGCCCACCGGAAAGGACGGCGTCATCGACCTCGACGTCCTGGAAGAGCTGTGCACCCCCGATGTCTCGCTGGTGTCGGTCATGTCCGTCAACAACGAGACCGGGACGGTGCAGCCGATCGAGGCGGTGGCCGAGCTGGTCCGCCGCCGGGCTCCTTCGGCCGTCCTCCACACCGACGCCGTGCAGGCGGTGCCATGGCTCGACGTGGGTCGGCTCACCGCCCGAGCCGACCTGGTCGTGGCGAGCTCGCACAAGTTCGGTGGGCCGAAGGGGGTCGGGATCCTGGTGGCCCGAGCGGGCGTGCGCCTGGACCCGCTCGTCCGTGGCGGGGGCCAGGAGCGAGGGCGCCGGAGCGGTACCGCCAACGTGGCGGGCATCGTGGCAACCGCCGCCGCCCTGTCCGCCACCGCCGCCGAGCGGGCGGTCACCGTCCCCCGGGTGACGGCTCAGCGGGACCGCCTGGCCGATGGCCTGCTGGCCTCGGTGCCCGGCGCGGTGGAGACCGGTGACCGTCGCCAACGCGTCCCCGGTCACCTCCATCTGCGGGTCGCCGGGGTGGAGGGCGAGGCCCTGGTGCTCCTGCTCGATCAGTCGGGGATCGCGGTGTCGGCCGGAGCGGCCTGCTCGAGCGGTGCGGCAGAGGTCAGCCATGTCCTCACATCGATGGGCCTCGGCGATGACGAAGCGGCCACCGGAGTCCGGTTCTCGCTCGGCGCCACCACCGAGGACTCCGACATCGACCGCGCCCTGGCCGCCGTCCCGGCGGCCGTCACCCAGCTGCGAGACTGAAACCGTGCGTGTCCTGGTCGCCATGTCCGGAGGTGTCGACTCGTCGGTGGCGGCCGCCATGGTCGCCGAGCAGTACGGCCGGGACCAGGTGGTCGGGGCCACCCTCAAGTTGTGGGGCGGCCCCTCGGACTCGGGCTGCTGCTCGGTGGCCGACGTGGAGGATGCCAGGCGGGTCGCCGACCAACTGGGTTTGGTGCACCACATTTTCAACTTCGCCGCCCACTTCGAGCAGCGGGTGGTCGAGCCGTACGTGAGGGGACACGCCGAGGGGCGCACCCCAAACCCGTGCATCGAATGCAACCGCCACATCAAGTTCGACCGGCTGCTCGAACGGGCGCGGGCTCTCGGGTTCGATGCCGTGGCCACCGGGCATCACGCCCGGAGGTCGACCGACCCGGGCGGCCGCTTCCGGTTGTGGCGGGGCGCCGACCCCGACAAGGACCAGTCCTATGTGCTGGCCATGCTCGGGCAGGCGCAGCTGGCCCACACCTTGCTGCCGGTGGGCGAGCTCACCAAGGCCGAGGTGCGCGAAGAGGCGCAGCGGCTCGGGCTCCGCACGGCGGCCAAGCCGGACAGCCAGGACGTGTGCTTCATCCGCTCCGACGAGGGCCGGGCGGGTTTCCTCCGGGACCGGTTGCCGCTCCACGCCGGCCGGCTGGTGGAACACGGGAGCGGGCGCGACCTCGGGTCGGTCGACGCCGTCGAGCTGGTGACGGTCGGGCAGCGGCGCGGCATGGGCCACGACCCCGAGGGGCGACGGCGGTTCGTGACGGCGGTCGAGGTCGGGGAACGCCGGGTCACGCTCGGCCCCGCGGAGGCGGCTCTCACCGATCGGGTCGTCCTGCACACGGTGACTTGGGTGGACGGGGCGCCCGCCGGCGCCGCCGCCGGCACCGGGCACCGGGATGCGATGGGCCCCGGGCCGGGGATGGCGATCCTGGCCCAGTGCAGCGCCCACGGACGGGCCGCGCCGGGCCTCGCCCACGGTGATGCCGGGCTGACCGACGTACCGGACCGAGACCAGCTCCTGACCGTCCGCTTCTCCACCCCGCAACGCCGCGTCGCACCGGGCCAGACGGTCGCCCTCTACGACCCCGGCCACGGCGCCATGGTCGTCGGATCTGGCATCGCGGCATGAGGCGGCAACGATGGGGAAGAGTCGACTCGTGGCTGCCATGAGCCCGGACCCCGCCCGCCCCGATCCGGTGGCGCGCTCGGAGGAGCTGCGGGCGCTCATCGCCTACCACAACGACCGCTACCACCGGTTGGACGATCCCGAGATTCCCGACGCCGACTACGACGAACTGGTGCGCGAGCTCCGCGTCATCGAAGCCGACCATCCCGACCTGGCCGTGCCGGGCTCCCCGACCGCCGAGGTCGGCGCCGCCCCGTCGGCCCTCTTCGAGCCCGTCGTTCACCGGGTCCCCATGATGAGCCTCGACAACGCCTTCACGCCCGAGGAGCTCCAGGCGTGGGCGACCCGCCTGGCCCGACAGATCCCCCCCGACACTGCGTTCGTGTGCGAGCTCAAGATCGACGGGCTGGCCATGTCGCTCCGCTACGAGCGGGGGCGTTTCGTGCAGGCCGCCACCCGGGGAGACGGCCGCACCGGCGAGGAGGTCACCGCCAATGTGGCCACCATCGCCGATGTCCCCGCACGCCTGAGCGACAAGGTCGGGCCGCCACCGGACGTGATCGAGGTGCGAGGCGAGGTGTACATGCCGGCATCGGCCTTCGAGGACCTCAACCGGCGGCAGCAGGAGGCCGGTCAGCGCCTGTTCGTCAACCCGCGGAACTCGGCGGCCGGCTCGCTGCGCCAGAAGGACCCCGGTATCACCGCGTCGCGGGCCCTCTCCTTCTGGGCCTACCAGGTGGGCGAGCTCGAGACGAGCACGAGCAGAGGTGCCCGGGCGCCAGCGGACGGCGCGCCGCCGACACAGCTCGCCTCCACCCACGCCGAGACCTTGACCTGGCTGGAGCGCGCCGGGTTCCCGGTCAATCCGGAGCGGACCCTGGTCCACGGGATGGAAGAGGTGCTGGCCTTCTGCTGGGGTTGGGAGGCCCGGCGCCACGAACTCGACTACGAGATCGACGGTGTAGTGGTCAAGGTCGACGACCTGGGGCTCCAGCAACGATTGGGGGCGACCTCCCGGGCGCCCCGATGGGCCATCGCCTACAAGTTCCCACCCGAGGAGCGGACGACCACACTGGATGGGATCGCCGTGTCGATCGGGCGCACCGGCAAGGCCACCCCGTTCGCGGTGCTCTCGCCGGTGTTCGTCGGCGGGTCCACCGTCTCGCTGGCCACGCTGCACAACGAGGACCAGGTCCGGATCAAGGACGTGCGCCCCGGGGACACCGTGGTGGTGCGCAAGGCGGGAGACGTCATCCCCGAGGTCGTGAGACCGGTGCGCGACGGCCGCCGTCGGCGGCCTCCGAGGTGGAAGTTCCCGGCCACCTGCCCGAGCTGCGGGGGACCGTTGGTCCGTCTGCCCGACGAGAGTGACACCTTCTGCACCAATCTCGACTGTCCGGCACAGCGGGTGCAGCGCATCGCCCATTTCGCCTCCCGCTCGGCCATGGACATCGAGGGTCTCGGGGAACAACGGGTGCAGCTCTTCGTGGGGCTCGGGTTGCTCAACGACGTGGCCGACCTGTACTCGTTCACCGAGGAGACGCTGAAGGGCCTGGAGAGCTTCGGAGCCCTCTCCATCGCCAATCTGCTCGGCGCCATCGACACCTCGCGCCGGCGTCCGCTGCACCGTGTCCTCATCGGCCTGGGCATCCGCCACCTGGGCCAGGTGGGCTCGGTCGCCCTGGCCCGGGCCATGGGAGACATCGATGCGGTGATGGACGCGGACGAGCAGAGCCTCGCCGTCGTCGACGGCGTCGGTCCCATCATCGCCGCCAGCGTGAGCCGATGGTTCGCCTCGGCCGTGAACCGGTCCGTCGTCGAGCGGCTGAGATCGGCCGGCGTGAACCTGGAGGAGCCCGGTCTCGAACCGGCCGCGGCCGGCGTGAGCGTGCCCCAGACCCTGGCCGGGAAGTCGGTGGTGGTCACCGGGACCCTCGACGGGTACACCCGGGAGGAGGCGGAGGCCGCCGTGCTGACCCACGGCGGCAAATCGCCGGGGTCGGTGTCCAAGAAGACCTACGCCCTGGTGGTGGGGACGTCCCCGGGTGACTCCAAGGTGTCCAAGGCGGAGACGCTCGGAGTACCCACGATCGACGGGACCGAGTTCAGCACCCTGCTCGACACCGGGCAGCTCCCGCCGCCCTGAGCTGGGGACCTTGTGACCGGAGGCGGTCCGGATACCCCAAAATTTGAGGACGTGTCGGAGCTACTGCCCATATCGCTTGCTTCCCGATGCACGCGTCGTTAGGGTTCGGTCGACGAGACGTGCCGCGTTACGGGGGAAGTCGGACTTCGGAAGCGAGTGCGCCGAACTCGTCGAACCGAAGGTGGTGAGAGCGGTCGCTCAAAGTGGGCGACCATAGTGAGCAGGGGGAACGGTCAGGGGGAAACGCAAGGCTGATCTAGAGGCAGATGCCTTCTGGGCTCTGGAATCAGAGGCGAGATTCCAAAACCGGGATGCGTACAGCAGTTAAGAGAGCAGTTAAGTTAAGGGAGCGCAGCATGATCAAGAAAATCCTGATGGTGGTCTCAGCGATCGCCATGTCAATGGGGACGGCAGCCGCCGTTAGCGTCGTCGGGTCAGGCGTCGCCGGTGCGGCCACTCCCCCCCCGACGACCATAAACTGCACCGAGTCCGGAGCGGTCACCTTCGCCCCCCCGGGTCTTTCGGCCGGTGGGGCCCTTTCCGCCAACACGGCGGTGAAGACCAAGGCGTCTGTGACACCGACGGGATCGGGTTGCTCGGGCACGGCCATCGGCGTGACCATCGCCAGTGCCACCACACCGTGCCCGCAGACCAATGGCGTGCCCAACTCGGGTGACCCGTCAGCCTGCCTGGCCTCGAAGACCAGCAAGGGTGTCACCACGTACGCCATTGCCCTGAAGCCCAACTACTACGACACCGTTGGCTCCTTCGCCTCGAGCGGCGTGTCCGATCTGCAGGCTGCCTTGCAGGCCAAGCCGCTCAAGACCACGGTCGACTCGTTCAAGGTCGCACTGGCCTACGGTTCGGCCTCCGCGGTTTACCCGGGCGGCGTGTGCGGCTCGGGCGTCGGGTTCAACCTGGCGGGGAACGTCGAGCTGAATGGTGTCGCGGTCGGCACCTACACCGACATCATTTGCCTTACCAGTGACAGCGGAACGGGCACCACGGGCAACTTCGTCAACGACCTGGGATCATCGACGGCCACCATCTCGACGGCCACCATCGGTGGGAACAGCGCGCTGACCATCGTCCTCCCGAACGAGAACTGCACCGAGTCCGGAGCGGTCACCTTCGCCCCCCCGGGTCTTTCGGCCGGTGGGGCCCTTTCCGCCAACACGGCGGTGAAGACCAAGGCGTCTGTGACACCGACGGGATCGGGTTGCTCGGGCACGGCCATCGGCGTGACCATCGCCAGTGCCACCACACCGTGCCCGCAGACCAATGGCGTGCCCAACTCGGGTGACCCGTCAGCCTGCCTGGCCTCGAAGACCAGCAAGGGTGTCACCACGTACGCCATTGCCCTGAAGCCCAACTACTACGACACCGTTGGCTCCTTCGCCTCGAGCGGCGTGTCCGATCTGCAGGCTGCCTTGCAGGCCAAGCCGCTCAAGACCACGGCCGACTCGTTCAAGGTCGCACTGGCCTACGGCTCGGCCTCCGCGGTCTACCCGGGCGGCGTGTGCTCCGCGGACGTCGGGTTCAACCTGGCGGGGAACGTCGAGGTGAATGGTGTCGCGGTCGGCACCTACACCGACATCATTTGCCTTACCAGTGACAGCGGAACGGGCACCACGGGCAACTTCGTCAACGACCTGGGATCATCGACGGCCACCATCTCGACGGCCACCATCGGTGGGAACAGCGCGCTGACCATCATCCTCGCTCCTCCGGCGTGAGCCTCTGAACCCCGGACCTGCGGGTCGGGGTGACTGTGTGATCGACAAGGGCGGGGCGGAAGCCCCGCCCTTGTCGCGTCCGAGGCCTCGCGCCTCGCGCCCGGCGAGCCACGAGGGCGAGCCCCTCCGGGCTGCTCGGCCTCGACCGCTCCCGGCCCTCTGCCCACACGCCATCCGACCCGGCCTCAGTGGAAGGTCGGGGCCGCGCGACAATGGGCCGGTCCAGCGGCGGCGGCGGGCAAGCGCCTGAACTCGTTCCGAGGGCACGTCGACCCTCCACCATTTCGGCGGGGCGGCTCGGTAGCCTTAGCCGACAGTCATGCCGAGTATCACCGACTCCATCGGGCGTGTCCTCGGCGACCGCTACCGACTGGTCACCGCCCTGGGCACCGGTGCGTCCGCGCACGTGTACCTGGCCGACGATGTCACGTTGCACCGGCGGGTGGCCATCAAGGTGCTCCATCCGGCGCTCGCCGGGGACGAGGCCTTCCTCAAGCGCTTCCGGGCCGAGGCCCGGGCCGTGGCCGCCCTCAACCACCCGAACATCCTCCAGGTCTACGACTGGGGCGAGGAGTTCGGCGTCCCCTACCTGGTGCTCGAGTACCTGGCCAGTGGCAGCCTCCGCCAGATCTACGACACCGGGGTGCTCCTCACCCCCGAGCAGGCGGTCCAGGTCGGGCTCGAGGCCACCGCCGGGCTCGACTACGCCCACCGGCGAGGACTCGTCCATCGCGACATCAAGCCGGCCAACCTGCTGTTCGACGGCGACCGCCGCCTTCGCATCGCCGACTTCGGTTTGGCCCGCGCCCTGGCCGAGGCGTCCTGGACCGAACCGGACGGGGCCATCCTCGGCACGGCGCGGTACGCGGCTCCCGAACAGGTCGAAGGGCTGGTCCTCGACGGGAGGGCCGACGTCTACGCCTTGGCCCTGGTGCTCTACGAGGGGGTGACCGGCGAGAGCCCGTTCGTGGGTGACACCACCGTGGCCACGCTGATGGCGCGGGTGGACACGCTGCTCCCCGAGCACGAGGCGCTGGGGCCCCTCGGTGACGTGCTCCTGTGGGCCGCCGCCCCCGAGGCGGCCGAGCGCTATGACGCGTCGCAGCTGGCTCTCAGGCTGCGGGAGGTGGCCGAGGAATTGCCGGAGCCGGCCCCGCTGCCCGTGGTCGACGCCGTCCCCGTCGAGGATCGGGACCAGGTGGAGGGCGTGATGGTCCGTCCCGCCCGCCGGCCGCCCCGCCCGAGCGAGCAGCGAGACCTCACCGAGCTCGGGACCCCGGACCTGCTCGAGGCGGGGGAGCCCACCAAGACCCAGAAGACCAAGCGGAACCGGAAAACGGTGGTGGCCACCGCCATGGTCCCGTCCGGCCCCGAGGACGGGGACGGTCCCGCCCGGACCAGGCGGCGGTGGCCGTGGATCGCCGCCGTGGTGGTGGTGGTCGCCGCCCTGGTGACGGCGGGGGCCCTGTTCGCCACCCGGAGCAAGCTGTTCACGCCGAGCCACCCCGTCCCCCTGTTGGTGGGCAAGTCGGTGGCCACGGCCCAGCGGGCGGTGCGCGCCGACCACTTCACCGTGCGACAGACCGGCCAGACCTACAGCATCACGGTGGGCGCCGGACTGATCGTGAGCCAGCACCCGACCCCCCGATCGCGGGGCAAGGCGGTCACCCTCAAGGAGGGATCGGTGATCGGTGTGGTGGTCTCGGCCGGTCTGCCCCCGGTGGCCATCCCCGACCTCACCACGTCCTCGACGTGCGCGGAGGCGGTCCAGGCGCTGGCGACCGTGCACCTGGTCGGCGTGTGCCCGCCGTCGGCCCAGCAGTACAGCTCGACGGTCGTGACCGGCGCGGTGATCGGCAACACGCCCACCGGCACCGCCACCTACGGCTCGACCGTGACCGTCATCACCTCCAAGGGGCACGCGCCGGTGGCCATCCCCGGGTTTGCGCCGGGGACGACCTACGCCGCTGCCGCCGCCGGCCTCTCGGCGGCGGGCTTCACCCCGGTGCAGGGCCAGGACTACAGCCCGAGCGTGCCCCTGGGGCAGGTCATCGGGACCTCCCCCGACCCGTCTGCCGGCCCCCAGCCGTACGGTTCGAGCGTCACCGTGGTGGTGTCGCTCGGCCCGAAGCCGGTGGTGATCCCCAACGTGTCGGGTGACACGGTGGCCGCGGCCACCAGCGGCCTCGAGGCCCTCGGCCTGAAGGTGGCCGGCCCCTACGGTCCCCCGGGGTCGACCAAGGTGCTGTCGACCGACCCCTCGGCCGGAACCTCGGTGCAACCCGGGACGACCGTCAACCTCTACACCCTGTGATCCCGGCCGCCGGTCCGTGACCACCACCCAGCCCGGCTGCGACCTCTGCGAGGCGGCGCGCCTGACCGAATGGTTCCACGAGGACGACGTCTGCTGGGTGGCCGCCTGCGAGGTCTGCGACGTGCCCATGGTGGTGTGGAAGGAGCACGGGCCCGAGCCCCCGTCCGGCCAGCTCGAGCACATGCTGTCCCGACTGGCGGTGGTGGCCGATGCCCAGCTCGGTCCGGGGGAGTGGTCCGTGGATCGGGTGATGCGCCAGATCCCCGACCATTTCCATGCGCACGCCCGGGACCCCAACTGGTGGTTCCGCCGGTTCGGCCGGCGTTGACCGGCCCGCCCGGGCGCCCGTCGTGATCAAGTACCTCGGATCCAAGCGCCGCCTGGTCCCGGCCCTGGCCGCCCTGGCCCGGGCCTCGGGGGCGCGGCGCGGCCTCGACCTGTTCTGCGGGACCACCCGGGTGGCCCAGGCCTGGAAGGGGCAGGGCATGACGGTGACGGCGGTGGACAGCGCCCGGACGGCGCACGTCCTGGCCCGCTGCTACGTGGCCACCGACCGGGCCGACCCTCCCGGCCTGGTGGCCGACGTCGCCGAGGCGGTGGCCGGCCTCAACGCCCTGCGAGGGGAGCCGGGATACGTCACCGCCACCTTCTGCGAGGACGCCAGGTTCTTCCGTCCCGAGAACGGCGCCCGCATCGACGCCGTCCGAGACGCCATCGAGCGCGACTACGCCGGCACCCCGCTGTGGCCGGTGCTGGTGACCAGTCTTCTGGAGGCGGCCGACCGGGTCGACTCGACCACCGGGGTCCAGATGGCCTACCTCAAGCGCTGGGCGCCCCGGGCGGACCAGCCCCTGGAGCTCCGGGTGCCCGACCTCGTGGCCGGGCCGGGTGTGGCCGTCCGGGGCGACGCCTGCCGGCTGGCCGGCTCGGCCGACCTGGGCGAGTTCGATCTGGCCTACCTCGACCCCCCCTACAACCAGCACCGCTACGACTCCAACTATCACGTGTGGGAGACCATCGTGGCCTGGGACGCCCCGGCCCACTACGGAGTGGCCTGCAAGCGGACCGACCTCCGGGACCCCGGCCGCCGCAGTGCCTTCAACGGGCGGCGCACCATGCCGGTGGCGCTCGGTCAGGTGGTGGAAGCCGTCGCCGCCGACGTGGTGGTCCTGTCGTACAACAACGAGTCGTGGTTGACGTTCGAAGAGCTGCGCGACCTCTGTTCGGCGCGGGGCGCCGTGGCCGTGCTCGCCTTCGACTCCCCCCGCTACGTCGGGGCCCGCATCGGGATCCACAATCCCGCCGGCCACAAGGTCGGACGGGTCTCCCATCTGCGCAACACCGAGTACGTCCTGGTGGCCGGCGACCGCCGCCGGGTCCGAGCCATGGTCGATGCCGTGGTCGGGGCCGGTCTGGGGGCGGCGGTGGGCCGCCCGGTGCCCCTGGGCGCCCACGGTCCGAGGGGCACCGTGCCGGCTTGACCGACTCGCCGGCGCCCTGTCAACGTGGTCGGGCCCGCGCCGCCCGCCGGCCGGTGCGGGCCGACGACGACCCAGCGACGCAGGAAGACGCAGGAAAAAGGGGGAACGGACCACATGGGAGCACTGGACGGCCGCATCGCGATCATCACCGGGGCCGGTCGCGGCATCGGGCGGGAGCACGCCCTGTTGTTCGCCTCCGAGGGGGCGAAGGTGGTCGTCAACGACCTGGGTGGCGCGGTGGACGGCTCGGGCGACGACCGCTCGCAGGCCCAGCGGGTGGTGGACGAGATCCTGAAGGCCGGGGGCGAGGCCGTGGCCAACACCGACGACGTCACCGACTGGGAGGGGGGCAAGCGCCTCGTCGACGCGGCCGTCGAGTCCTTCGGCGGCCTGGACGTCCTCATCAACAACGCCGGCATCCTGCGGGACCGGGTGCTGGTCAACATGTCGGAGGCCGACTGGGACTCGGTGGTGCACGTGCACCTCAAGGGGCACTTCGTGCCCACCCGCCACGCCGCCGCCTACTGGCGCGAGCGGACCAAGGCCGGCAACGAGGTCCGGGCGGCCGTGGTCAACACCTCGTCCACGTCGGGCCTGCTGGGGAACCCGGGCCAGTCGAACTACGGCGCAGCCAAAGCCGGTATCGCCGCCTTCACCACCATCGCCGCCGACGAGCTGGTCCGCTACGGGGTACGCGTCAATGCCATCGCCCCGGCGGCCCGCACCCGGATGACCGAGCAGACGCCCGGGTTGTCCGACATCGTGCAGGCCCCCGCCGACGCCTCGGTGTTCGACAGCTGGGACCCGGCCAATGTCTCCCCCCTGGTCGCCTACCTGGCCACCGAGGGCTGCACGGCCTCGGGAAAGGTCTTCTTCGTCCAGGGCGGTGAGGTCCGCCTGTTCCAGCCCTGGACGATGACCGACACCATCGAGAAGGACGGCCGGTGGACGGTGCCCGAGCTGCAGGCGGAGATGCACCGGCTCGGAGCCTGAGCGGTGTCCCCGGTGGGGGGGCCGGCCGGGTCCGCGGCCGACCAGGACTTCGACACCAGCGAGGTGATCGAGGCCGAGGCCATGTTGAGCCGCACCGGGGCCGGTGCCGAGGGCGGCATCGTCGTCCCCTGGCCGGTCCTCTTCCGGCACCGCATGCACCACCGGGTGGCCCGCTCGGACCGGTACCAGTGGTGGGTGCTGTGGACGGTGCTCGCCGGTCTCCTCTCGGTCAACATCACCTTCACCGTCTTCGTCGTGGCCCTGCCCCAGGTCGCCCAGCAGCTGCATACCTCGGTCTCCACCCTCACCTGGACCTCGACAGGCCCGTTGCTGGCCTTCGGGGTGGCCGCACCGGTGCTCGGGAAGCTCGGTGACCTGCACGGCTACCGGCGCCTGTACCTGTGGGGGCTGTGCGGCGCGGCGGTCAGCGTGGTCCTCACCGCCTCGGCGCCGACGGCCGGCGTGCTCATCGCCGCCCGCCTGTTCGACGGCATCCAGGGCGCGGCCACCGGGGCGGCGTCGATGGCCCTCGTGCTCCAGGCCTTCTCCCACGAGGACCGGGTCAAGGCCATGGGCTGGTGGGCGCTGGTCGGGGCGGGCGGACCGGTGCTCGGGGTCACCATCGGTGCCCCGATCATCCAGTACCTCGGGTGGCGCGCCCTGTTCTGGGGCGAGCTCCCGCTCATGGCCGTGGCCGCCGTGCTGGCCGTCATCGTGCTGCCGAACCGCGACCGGCCCGACCAGGTGGCGGCGGTGAGCGGCCCGGCGCAGCACCCGCCCGCAGCGGGGACCCCGCCTCCCGCCGGTCCGGTCGGGGACGACCCGGCCCCGCCCAGCCCCTGGAGGCAGCTCGACTGGACGGGCTCCTGGACCCTGGCGCTGTCGGTCACCGCCGGGCTGCTGGCCCTCAACGAGGCCCCCTCGTGGGGGTGGGCGTCACCGGCCACCCTCGGCGTGGCGGCCATCGGCGTCGCCGCCGGGGTGGTGTTCGTGCTGTGCGAGCGCCGGACCCCGTCCCCCCTCATCCCCCTCCGCTACTTCAGGATGCGGAATTTCGTCTTCCCCCTGGGCGCCAGGACGTTCGTCAATTTCTCCTACATGGGCGGGTTCTTCCTCTTCCCGATCCTGATGGAGCGGGTCTACGGCTACAGCGAGACGAGGGCCGGCCTGGTCTCCACCGCCCGGCCGCTGATGTTCTCGTTGGTGGCGCCCGCTGCCGGGTACGCCGCCGTCAAGGTGGGGGAGCGCCTGTCGGTCGTCGCCGGCGCCGTCGTGCTCACCGCCTCCATGGTGCTGTTCACCCAGCTCGGACCGGCTCCCGCCCTGGTGGTCATCGTGGTGGCCTTGGCCCTGTCCGGGGTGGGGATCGGCCTGGCCACCCCCTCGACGACGGCCTCGGCCTCGAACGAGGTGGCGCCGGACGAGCTCGGCGTGATGAGCGCGGCGCAGCAGCTGATCACCCAGATCGGCGTGGTGGCCGGCATCCAGATCATGGTCACCGTCCAGGCCAGTGGCACGGGAGGGGTCGGCTCGCTGGCCTCGTTCCACCGCGCCTATGCGGTGGGGGCGGTGGTGGCCGTCCTGGCCGGGGTCTGCGCCCTGTTCATGCGCAACACCCCTCGGACGGCCGGGCTGCAACCCTCGACCGCCGGACCGGCACCCTCGACCGCCGGGCCGGCCGGCTGACCGTCACTCGGTCATGGCCATGATGCGGGTGCCGATCTCGACGGTGGCCGGGTCGGGGGTCATCGTCTGCAGGGCCATGAGCTTGGCGATGTCGCCCTCGACCCGGATCTTCCCCGACATGAAGGCCTGGATGCCGACCTGGGGGTTTCCCTCCACCAGGATGGCCTTGGCCACCTCGTAGTCGAGCGTCACCGTGAGGTCCACCGCGTCGATGTGGCCGGTGTCGAGGACGAGCTCCCCGCTGCTGGTGTCGACATGGGCCTGGACCGTCCCCTCTCCGAAGGGCACCGTCCCGATGACCAGGTTCATCCGGATCGACTGGTCGATGGTCGCGCCCTGGCCGTCGTACTCGGCCCGGATGGACCGGGCCTCCTCGAGCCATTGTTCGCTCAGGAATTGATAGGTGGCCATGGCGGCGTGCTCCTTGCCCTTCGGTTCGGTGTCTGGCGACACAATTCGTCTGGCGACACACTAATGCGGTCGCCGTGCCGCTCCCGGGGCGCGGGCCGCGCTCCGGGAGCGGGTCCGACCGATAGCATCCGGTCCCATGGCTGCTCCCATCATCCCAGGTGCCGAGCCGTGGTCGACGGAAGCCGGCGCCCACGGCGTGCTGGTCCTCCACGGCTTCACCGGCAACCCGCAGTCGGTGCGGCCGTTGGCCCAGGCCGTCGCCGCCGCGGGCTTCAGTGTGGACCTGCCCCTGCTCCCGGGGCACGGCACCTCCCTGGAGGACATGGTCCCGACCCGGTGGGAGGACTGGTCCGGGGCCGCCGACGCCGCCTATGCCGAGTTGGCGGCGCGGTGCGAACGGGTGGCGGTGACCGGGCTCTCCATGGGTGGGACCCTGGCCTGCTGGCTGGCGGAGCGCCATCCCGAGGTCGCCGGCATCGCCGTGGTCAATCCACTGGTCGAGCCGCCGGTGGCCGATCTCCTGGACGGGATCCGCGCCATGCTGGATGCCGGCACCGAGGTGATCGACGGCATCGGGTCGGACATCGCCAAGGAGGGGCCGGTCGAGTCGGCCTACGCCGGGACCCCCCTCGCCCCCGCCCTGTCGCTGTTCGAGGCGGTCGCCACCGTCCGGGCCCGGCTCGGTGAGATCCGCTGCCCGACGCTGATCCTGAGCAGCCGGGAGGACCACGTGGTGGCGCCGGAGTCGGGCGACGTCCTGGCCGCCTCGGTGGGCGGTCCCTGCGATCGGGTCTACCTCGAGCGAAGCTTCCATGTGGCCACCCTCGACTGGGATGCTCCCCTCATCGAGGCGCGGGTGGTGTCCTTCGCCTCCGAGGTCCTCGGCGGCCCGGGCACCGTCGCCGCCTGATGGCCGCGCCCGATCGCCTGTCCCGGGCCGATGTCGCCCACGTGGCCGCGCTGGCCCGCCTCGCCCTCACCGAGGAGGAGCTCGATCTGTTCACCGCCCAGCTGGCCGAGGTGCTCGATCACGCCGCCGACGTGGCCTCGCTCGACCTGGCCGGCGTGGAGCCGACCGCCCACCCCATGGCCGTGTCCAACGTGCTCCGGCCCGACGAGCCGCGACCCTGTCTCGATCGGGACGAGGTACTCGGCCAGGCCCCGGCGGTCGAGGACCACCGGTTCAAGGTGCCCCGCATCCTCGGCGAGCTCCCGTGACCTCGGCCCGGCCGTCCTCCTTCCTGGCCAACGCCGTCCGCTCCGGGGCCAGGTCGGCCGTGGACGTGCTCGACGAGCACCTGGCGGTCATCGAGGGCTCCGACGGCGACGTCCACGCCTTCAACCTGGTGATGGCGGACGAGGCGCGGATCCAGGCCATCGCCGTCGACCGGACGGTGGCGGCGGGGGACGACCCCGGCCCGCTGGCCGGCGTCCCGGTGGCCCTCAAGGACAACCTGTGCACCCGGGGGGTGGCGACCACCTGCTCCTCCCGGATCCTCGAGGGATGGCGGCCACCCTATGACGCCACCGTGGTGGCCCGCCTGAGGGGGGCGGGAGCGGTGGTGGTGGGCAAGACCAACATGGACGAGTTCGCCATGGGCTCTTCCACCGAGAACTCGGCCTTCGGACCGACCCGCAACCCCCACGACCTCGGCCGAGTGCCGGGCGGCTCGTCGGGGGGCTCGGCCGCCGCCGTGGCTGCCGGCTTCGTCCCCCTCGCCCTCGGGTCCGACACCGGCGGCTCGATCCGCCAGCCGGCGGCGCTGTGCGGCGTGGTGGGCATGAAGCCCACCTACGGCACCGTGTCCCGCTTCGGACTGGTGGCCTTTGCCAGCTCCCTGGACCAGGTCGGGCCGCTGGCCACCACGGTGGCCGACGCCGCGCTGCTCTTCGATGTGATCGGCGGCCATGACCCGGCCGACTCCACGTCGCTCAACCGACCGACGCCACGGGTGCTCTCGGTCCTCGACGACGGTGTCGCCGGCCTCACCGTCGGTGTCCTCACGGAATTGTTGGAGGGCGCCGCCCCCGACGTGGTGGCCCGCACCCGGGAGGCGGCCGAGACCTGCGCCGCCGCCGGGGCCAGGGTCGAGGAGGTCTCGGTCCCCGAGGCGGTGCTCGGACTGTCCGCCTACTACCTGATCGCCCCCGGCGAGGCCTCGTCCAACCTGGCCCGCTACGACGGCGTCCGCTACGGCCTTCGGGTCGACGCCGAGGACACGGTGGCCATGAACACCGCCACCCGGTCGGCCGGATTCGGTGACGAGGTCAAGCGCCGCATCATGCTCGGCACCTACGTCCTGTCGGCCGGGTACATGGACGCCTACTACAACCAGGCCCTGCGGGTCCGGACCACCATCATCAGGGGATTCGAGGCCGCCTACCGCCGCTGCGACGCCCTGCTGGCGCCCACCGCCCCGACCACGGCCTTCCCGATCGGGGCGAAGTCCGACGACCCGCTCGCCATGTACCTCTCCGATGTCTGCACCATCCCGTCCAACCTGGCCGGCCATCCCGCCGTCAGCGTCCCCTTCGGCGTCGGGGACGACGGGATGCCGGTCGGGGTGCAGGTCCTCGGTCCCGCCCTGTCCGAGGGCACCATCTTGAAGGTGGCCGCCGTGGTGGAGGGGGGTGCCCCCGACCTGCCGGCGCCGGTGCTGGCCGAGCGGAGCCCGGCATGAAGCCCGGGTGGGAGATGGTGGTCGGGCTGGAGGTGCACTGCGAGCTGAAGACGGCCACCAAGCTGTTCTGCGGATGCCCCAACGCCTTCGGCGGGGAGCCGAACACCGATGTGTGCCGCGGTGTGCCTGGGGCTGCCGGGCTCGCTGCCCGTGGTCAACCAGCGCGCCGTGGAGCTGGCCATGGCCATCGGCACCGCCCTCAACTGTGCCATCGAGCCGTCGACGTTCCACCGAAAGAACTACTTCTATCCCGACCAGGCCAAGGACTACCAGATCACCCAGTACGACCGGCCCATCAACGTCCACGGCCGGCTGATGCTCCCGGACGGGACGACGGTGGGCATCGAGCGCGCCCACATGGAGGAGGACACCGGCAAGACCTCCCACGCCGGCGCGTCGGGGCGGATCCACGGTGCCGACTACTCGCTGGTCGACTACAACCGGTCGGGCGTCCCACTGGTCGAGATCGTGAGCGCTCCGGACATGCGGTCCTCGGCCCAGGCCCGCGCCTACGCCGCCGAGCTGCGCGGGATCCTCATCGCCTCGGGATCCTCCGACGGCAAGATGGAGGAGGGATCGATGCGGGTCGACGCCAACGTGTCGGTCCGCCGATCCGGCGACGATTCGCTCGGCACCCGGTGCGAGATCAAGAACCTCAACTCGCTGCGGTCGCTCGGCCGGGCCATCGACTACGAGGCCGATCGTCACATCGCCCTCCTCGAACAAGGCGAGCAGGTCGTCCAGCAGACCCGGCATTGGGACGAGGACGCCGGCCGGACCGTGGCCCTGCGGTCGAAGGAGGAGGCCTACGACTACCGCTATTTCCTCGAGCCCGACCTGGTGCCCCTGGTCCCCGATGCCGAGTGGGTCCGGGCCGTGGCCGACACCGTCGGTCCGATGCCGGGGTTCAGGCGGGCCCGGTTGATGGACCTGCTCGACGAGGCCGGCGGTGCCTCCGGCTCGCAGGCCGACCAGGTGGCCACCGTGGTCGACCTCGGCCTCGACGCACTGGTGGTGGCGGCTGTCGCCGCCGGCGTGCCGACCGGGCGGGCGCTGGCCCGGACGGCCAACGAGGCGGCCACCGACGCCGAGGCCGCCCGCCGGCTCGATCCGCAGTCGTTCGTGGCTCTCCTGACCATGGAGGACGCTGGGACGCTCACCGCCACGCAGGCCAAGGTGGTCCTGTCGGAGCTCTTGTCGGCGGGCGGGGGCGACCCGGCGGCCATCGCCGCCGACCACGGCTTCGAGGCCATGTCGGAGGACTCGCTGGCGGCCATCGTGGCCGAGGTGGTGGCGGCCCACCCCGACGAGTGGGACCGGTTCCGCCGGGGTGACGAGGGCGACCGGAAGAAGCTCACCGGCTACTTCACCGGGATGGTCATGCGCGCCTCGGGGGGCCAGGCCGACGGCCAGGCCGTGGCGGCCGAGCTGCAACGCCTCCGGGGCTGAGACGACGGCCGGAGCACCCCTCGGGCCGACCTCAGGGCACGCTGAAGGGGAGCGACGGGGAGGCGTCGAGGGTCGGGGGGAGCCCCCCGACCGCCAGGTAGGGCCCGGAGCCCGAAAAGCCGAGGCGGGTGATGTAGACCGGCCGGGGCGGGATGTCGGGCTTGGGGGCGAGCGATCGCCACGGGCTGTAGAGCAACCACACGCCGCCCCGGTCCTGGAAGACGGAGGCCTCCCCGGGCCCCTGGCCCTGGTCGTTCGAGCCGAGCAGCGGCACGTTCGACACGTCGGCGCACGGGCCCGCCGGTCCGGTGCAACGGGCCGCGCCGATGCCGTAGCTGTCGCGGTTGAACCAGTTGCCGGAGTAGAAGACCCAGTAGGTCCCGCCCACCTCCACCATGTCGGGGGCCTCGACGATGCTGCCCTGCCACGGCTCGTCGGGCTGCATGATGTCCGCCGCCGTGCCGGTCAGGCTGAGTCCGTCGGGCGCCAGGGGCTGCGACCACATCTTGGTCGGGGTGGTCGACCCCCCGATGTTCTGGTCGGACTTCCAGAGCATCCAGTCGGTACCCGCCCCGTCGGTGAACACCCGCGGATCGATCGACCCACCCTGGTCCCGTTGGCAGATGAACGGGTCGGGCTCCGCCCTGAACGGGCCGGCCGGGGACTTCCCGGTGGCGTCCCCGATGCACTCCATCGCCGGGGACGATCCCTGGACGAGGGCGGTGAAGTAGAGGACGTAGGTCGAACCGAACCGGTGGACGTCGGGCGCCCAGGTGAAGCTCGGGACGGCCCAGGGGGGCAGGGTGGGCAGGGCGTCGGTGACCGGGCTCCAGCTGCTGAACCGGGTGGTCGACGCCACCGGGACGTTGACCGCCGGGGGGCCGGGCATCCCGCTGGTGTAGAGGAAATAGCGGCCCCCGAACACGTAGAGCACCGGGTCGGACTGGTTCTGGCCGGAGGGGACGAGCGATCCGGGCGAGCCGGGGGTGCGCGTCGCCGGCGGGGCGTAGCCGGCGGGGATCGGGGTCGACGCCGGCGGGTGGGCGGGCGGACGGGGCGTCGCCACTCGGGCCGACGCCGGGCGCGGCGCGGTCCGGCCCTGGGTGGTGGCGGCCACACCCACCGCCACGGCGCAGACGGCGACCAGGGCCGCGGCCAGCCGCCCCCACCGGAGGGCCCGTCGCCGCGGCTCCGCCGGGGACTCGCCGGATCCCGCGCTCATCGCCGGCGAGATCGGCCCGGTCCGTCGCCGGTGGTCGCCGGCGGCACTCCGGTGTTCATGGGACTGGCTAGGTTACCGCCCCGACCCCGGTTGGGGACGAATGGTGGACATCTTCCCTGCGTCTGGGGACAGAACGAGAAATCTGGCGGAAAACATAGGGATTTCGCGCGGGCCCCTTGACCACCGTCTGGGCACCCTTCACAGTGGCAATTGTTCGGAAAGCTGAAGCTCAACCGAAGACCGGAGGAGACCTGAGGGGGAGGCCGGAAGGCCCCTCCGAAGGCCGACTTGCGGGGCGGGGGAGCAGTAAGTGACCGAAATGGTGGTCCGGGGACGGGCCGGAGCACTCTCCGGAGTGCCGAGGCTCGGTACCCGTTCCGGGTCGTCCGACACGGCACGGTGCGGGTGAGGTCGGGCCAACCGTGTGCGTGGCCCCGAGGAGCTCGGGCGGTTCAGGCCGTCCGGTTACTCGGGGCTGCGTCGCGCCCGGCGGCCGGGGTGACCATCTCCAATCGACAGGGGTCGTCCTCGTCCTGGCAGGCCTCGCACTCGAGCTCCAGCGTGCTGTGGGCGATGGTGAACGGCCGAGTGATGGCCCCCTTCACCTGGTCTCCCACCACCTGGGCCTCCTCCAGGGTGGGATGGCCGGTGAGGACCACGTGGGCCGACAGCACCCGCATCTCGGTCGACAGGCTCCACACGTGGAGGTCGTGGACGGCGCCGACCCCGTCGACGGCGGCCATGGCCGCCGTGAGCTCGGTGAGGTCGAGGTCGGGGGGCGTCGACTCGAGGAGCACGGCCACCCCGGCCCGGAGGACCCGGAAGGTCTGGAGGACGATGATGGTGGCCACGGCCAGGGCCGACGCCGGGTCGAGCCAGGTGGCCGACGGGACGAGCAGCAGCACGGTGGCCGCGGCGATCACCGCCAGGGAGGCCAGGGCGTCGCCCGCCATGTGGAGCAGCACCGCCCGCATGTTGAGATCGCCCGTCCCGTCCCGCAGCACCAGGGCGGCCAGCCCGTTGACCACCAGTCCGGCCACCGCCACCGCCGCCACCACCCCGGCGCGCACGTGCTCGGGATGACCGAGGCGGTGGATGCTGGCGATGACGATGAGCACGGTCACCACCGCGATGAGGGCGGCATTGACCAGGGCGGCCAGGATCGTCGCCCGATGATTGCCGAAGGATCGCTCCGGGCTCGGTGGGCGCAGGGCCAGTCGCACGGCCACCAGCGACAGTGCCAAGGCGCCCACATCGGACAGATTGTGGCCGGCGTCCGCCAGCAATCCGGTCGAGTGGGCCCAGATCCCGAACCCGACCTGGACGAGCACCAGTGCGGCGTTGAGGGCCAGGCTGACGGCGAGTCGGTGGGTTCTGTCCATGCAGTGCCTCGCCCCCAGCCTACCGGCGGGGGTGGTCCCCGACCCGGTGAGGGCCCGGGGGCGGTTCCGGAGCCGTCGGGAGCCAGGTCCACCGATCAGCCTCGTCGGTAACATGCACCCCGATGGAGGTCCTCGCCCACTATCTCCCGCAGTTCCACCCCATCCCCGAGAACGACCGGTGGTGGGGCCCGGGGTTCACCGAATGGACCAATGTGGTGAAGGCCAGGCCGCTCTTCCACGGGCACGTCCAGCCCCACCTGCCCGCCGATCTCGGCTTCTACGACCTCCGGGTGCCCGAGGTCCGTGAGGCCCAGGCCGAGCTGGCCCGGGCCCATGGGATCACCGGCTTCTGCTACTGGCACTACTGGTTCGCCGGCCACCGGCTCCTCGAGCGGCCCTTCGACGAGGTGTTGGCCTCCGGTCGCCCCGACCTCCCCTTCTGCCTGGCCTGGGCCAACCAGAGCTGGTCGGGCATCTGGCACGGGACGCCGAAGGAGGTGCTCATCGAGCAGACCTACGACGACGACGACGACGTCCGGCACTTCGCCTCCCTCCGAGCCGCCTTCGAGGACCGGCGCTACATCACCGTCGACGGCCGTCCGCTCCTGTTCATCTACGACCCGGGGGGCCTCCCCGAGCCGGCGGGGTTCGTGGAGCGCTGGCAGAAGATGGCGCACGACGCCGGCCTGGGCGGCCTCTACCTGGTGGCCTCCCTCGGCGAGATCCCGTACTGGCACCACGTGGAGGACGGCTTCGACGCCGGTGCCTACTACGAGTTCCCCTTCCGCCGCGGCCGGGCCAGCTGGGTGCGCGAGCGCCTGCTCGAGCTCAAGCTCAGCCACGGCCCCCGCCGGTACCCCTATGCGGAGGTTCCCGCCGACCCCCCGGCCGGTCTGGGTGGGGTGCTCCTGCCGACGGTGTACCCCAATTGGGACAACACCCCGCGTCTCGGCCGCCGCGGGTATGTCGCCACCGGCGCCACGCCCGAGCGTTTCGGCGCCCACGTCCGGCATGCACTCGGGCGGGCTGCGTCCAACCCGCCGGGGGAGCGGGTGGTGATGATCAAGTCATGGAACGAGTGGGCCGAAGGGAACTATCTCGAACCGGACGCCGAGTTCGGGATGGGCCGGCTCGAGGCGCTGCGCGCCGAGGTGGATCGGGCCCGTCGCGCCGCCCGTGACTGACGGGGGCCCCCGGGGCCCGGCCGATAGCCTGCCGCCATGTTCCTCCTCCGGTCGGTGCGGGGATGGCTGGTCATCATCATCATGGTCCTCGTGGCCGCCGTGCCGCTCCTCACCGCCCGGCTGTTCGTCTGGCCCCCGACCGATCCGCCGTCGAGGGCGGACGCCGTGGTGGCCTTGGGGGGCGACACCGGGCAGCTCCGCCAACAGAAGGCCATCATGCTGGCCCGGGCCGGCTACGCACCGGTGGCGGTGGTCTCCCTCGGCGGCACCCGGGCCGTGCCGTGCCCGTCCCCGGTCCACGGCATCGAGATCGTGTGCTTCCGGGCCCATCCCCTCGACACCCGGGGCGAGGCCGAGTACGTCTCGGCCCTGGCGGCGCGCCGGCACTGGCGCAGCCTGATCCTCGTCTCCGAGCGAAGCCAGGCCACACGGGCGCGGATGCTCTTCGAGCGCTGCACCGGCGTGCGCTTGATCGTCGTCCCGGTCACCGACCCCCGGACCAAGCTGTTCTACGACGTGGCCTACGAGTGGGCCGCGCTGACCAAGGCGTTGGTCCTCCAGCGATCGTGCTGACCACGCCGGTCCGATCGACGCCGCTGCCGGTCAGAGGAAGCGCCGGTAGAAGTCGGGGTCCTGCTCGAGCAGGGCGAAGATCTCGTCACCGAGGCGGCGGCTGGCGGCCATCTCCCGGTCGACCCAGGTCTTGACCCGGACCGAGTCGAACTTCCGCACCGCCGTGCCCACCCAGGGCAGCTGCTCACCCCGCCTCCACCGCCGCGGCCCACCCGTGCCGATGCTCCTGGCCACCGGCTTCCGGAACCCGGCCCCATGGTGGTAGACGATGTCGCCGTAGACGGCGAACCACAGCGGGTGGGGGTTGACGCGGTTGGTCCGGACGATCGGGGTCCAGCCCGCCCCGCGGCGTTCCAGGGACGCCAGCAGGTTACCGCCGGAGTCGCTGACCATCTCGCCCCATTCGGTCTCCCAGCAGTACCCCATCGACCAGTCACCCCGGAGGCGGTCCCAGTCGGCCGCCCGGATGACGCAGAACGAGGGGTGGGGCTGCTTGTCCTGGCCGTTCTCCTCGCGCCGGACGGCGATGAGCACGGACTCGTCGAGTGCCTTGTGCACGACCGGCATGGGGTCGGCGATGGGGAAGGCGTCCCCGTCGAGGAACATGATGAGGTCGTCGGGGTGGGCCTCGGCCACGATCTCGGCGGCCAGCAGGTTGAGCTTGCCCGAATGCCGCCCACGGGCGGCGATGACCCGATCGAACTTGTGGTCGTGGGCGCCTGGCACCGATTCCAGGTTGGCCACCACCCGATAGGGCTCGGCCAGGTGGCGCCGCAGGTAGGCCAGCTGGATGTCGATCCACCGGGCCGACTTGTGGTGGACGGTGGTGACGTGGATCACGGTGTCCCGCCGGGAGCGGTCCGGTCGGGGGCGAGACAGGTCGCCGCCACGTCGGCCATCGACAGGGAGCGCATCCCCTCGGCGCCGGCCAGGCGGTCGAACTCGTCGAGCAGGAGGTCGAGGAAGGCGAAGTTCTCCCGCGGGTGACGGGCGAAGTTGTGGGGATGCCACCACAGGTGGAAGATCCGTCCCCGGCGGGCTGCGTCCCGGAGGCCCGAGATCAGCCGCTGCCGCTTGAGCGGCTCGAGGTGCCGCCGCCCCGGGGTGAAGGGACGGAGGAAGGCGCTGGCCGGGACGTCGCACAGGCCGTCGTGTCCGAGGATGCCGTCCCAGGCGAAGGTGGGCGGGGGAGTGACCCCGGCGTAGGTGTCGGCCAGCCGGGCCAGCCGGGCCAGGCGTCCCTGGGCCCCGTGCGGTCGGGCCCGGTGGGCCCAGGTCGGCTGGGGACCGCGGATGCAGTTGAAACCGCTCTCCCGGACGGCCGAGGCGTAGCGGGGGTTCCACTGGTTGCGGGGGAGGACCAGGCTGGTCAGGGACAGGCCCAGGTCCGCCGCCATGGCCTGGGCCGAGGCGAGGTCGGCCCGCAGCTGCTGCTCGTTCTGTCCGGCTTCGAGGCAGTAGAAGTGGGAGAAGGTGTGCGAGGCCACCTCCTGGCCGTCGGTCGATGCCAGCCGGCGGACGATCGACCCGGCCAGGTGCTCCGGATCCGACTGCTCGTCGTCCCCCACCGGCTCGGAGTAGGGGTCGAGCTCGGCCCGGTCGTAGGAGGGGCGGACGACCGGGAGACGGGCCGCCAGCTGGCGGTGGGAGGAGGCGAACAGCAGGCCGACCGTCGCCCAGGTGGCCCGGATGCCCCGCCCGGCGAAGAGCTCGGCCAGGTCGACCACGATCCGGCGCGACGGCGAGAGGTCGGCGAAGGCCGCGCTCTGGCCGTCCTCGTGGTCGCGCATGCCCCAGTGCAGCTCGAAGTCGAGGGAGATGACGAGGGCCCCGGGTCGGGTTGGTACGGCTACAGCCATGATGGTCCGTTCAGGTCGCCCGCCCGGCAGGGTCGGAGACCCTGGAATGGTAGGGGAGTCTCCCGGTCACGGCCACCGGGCACCGGGATCACCGCACCCCCCGGCGCAGCCGCCGGACCAGGTACCCCCACACCGTCGGGTGCAGGTAGAGGCGGCTCCCGCCCTCGACGGCGCCGTCGTCGGCCGGCGTCGGGGCCTGACCGGCGAGCACCCGGTCGACCTGGTCCGCCAGCAGCGGCAGCCCGGCCGCCAGGTGGAGGTAGGGATAGGTGGCGATGGTGTCCCGGGGCGTCGGGTCGAACCGGGCCCGGGCCAGCACCGCACCGGTGTCGATCCCTTGGTCGACCAGGTGGACGGTGGTGCCCACCATGTCCGGCCGGCCCTCGGCCAATGCCCAATAGCCGCCGTGGACCCCGCGGTAGCGCGGGGTGATGCCGGCGTGGACGTTGATGAACGGGCAACCCACCGCGGCCAGCACCGTCGGCGAGATGATGCGGGTCCCCTGGACCACGACCGCGGCCGGCGCCATGGACCGCAGCAGCTCCACCGTCGGCGCGTCATTGACGGATCCGACCGTGTGCGTGCCCCGGTACGGGGTGGTGTCGAGCCCGGACCCCGAGATGATCTGGCCGATCCTCCCGCGACCGCACCGTCGCAGCAGGGGCAGGCCGGCGGCCACGAAGAGCACCTGCCCGGCGACCTCCGGCCACCCGACCCGCTGTGCCCGCCGGCGGGCCATCCGTGTCCGGGAGGGCGGGTGTTCGACGATGACCTCGAGGTCGGCCACCCGGGCCGCCAGGTAGTTGGCCACGATGTCGGTCGTGTCGCCCGGGCCGGCCAGCAGGACCACCGTCCCCCGCCCGGCCGTGTGCCGGTGCTGGCGGGCACCGGGCACCTATGAGGCTTGGCCGGCGTTGTCGCGTTCGAGGTCGCGGCTGTTGGCGATGGCCACCGCGGCCAGTTGCGACCGCACGCCGAGCTTTCGCAGGACCGACCGGATGTGGGATCGGACGGTGGTCAGGGACACCACCAGCTCGTCGGCGATGTCCTGGGCCGCCCATCCCTCGGTGAGATAGAAGAGGATCCGTCGCTCGCTGGCGGTGAGGGCCACCAGCGACCGGAACCGGGCCGGAACCTGGAGGTCGAACAGCTGGGCCATCTCGTGCTCGGGGTCGTTGCGCAGGGCGCGCAGCGCCGAGGGCAGCTGGTCGAGGTGGAAGATGGCCAGGGCGCCCTGGGCGACACAACTGGCCACCGCCCCGGCCCCGGCCCCGGCGCTCACGGCCACCACCGGAATTCCGGCCGCCTGATAGGAGGCGGTGAGCCGGGCCGGCACGCCCCATGCGCTCGACGACCAGGTCGGGATCTGGCCCAGCCACCCTCCGTCGAGGACCAGCACCACCAGGTCGACAGGGATCCCGTCGATGGCCAGGGTCAGCGGCTCGTCCAGGGAGGCGGCCTCCGACGCCGTCCGGCACCCGAGCCGCTCGGCCATCGAGGCGGCAGTCATGGCGGCCAGGCCCGGATAGCCGATGGCCGACGCCATCGGATCGGCGATCAACACCGTGAGGTCGGTGCTGGCGCCGTCGAACTCGGGGTCGGGGCGGTCCGACACCTCGTACGGGCTGGGCAGGATGGTCGGGATGCCCCGGATCCGCCCCGACTCATAGCGGTACACCGTCCGGCGATGGATGGGCTCGAAGGACGGGCCCGAGGCCGATCCCGGGGTCACCAGCCGGTCGACGGTGACGATGGTGTCGGACCGATGGGCCCCGGCCGCGGGCCGGGTCCCGAGATGCGCCCGCCCGGCCCGGGCCGCCGAAAGCGCCCGACGGGCCAGGTCCGCAGACCCGAGCCGGGGCCCCGGGGCGGCCATGCCGACCGAGACGGCCAGATCGGTCGAGGCGCTGTCGAAGGGCATGTTGTGGCCGATGGCCCGAGCCAGGCGGTCGCCGAGGACCTGAGGGGGGACCCGGCTGGCCAGGGGGGCGAACTCGACGACCAGCCGCGAGACGGCCAGGGGGCAGATCCGGTCCCCGGCCCGCACCGCTTGTTCGATCTGTCGCAGGGCGAACCCGATGACCATGCGCTGGGGGTCGCCCCCCGACGTGGCCTGCTCCCCGGCCATGCGCACGTCGACACAGGCCACCGCCCGTGTCGCCCGCCCCTCTGACTGCTCGGCAGGACTGCTCTCTGGCCCGTCCAACATGATGCCCCCGCACGCCGTCGGTTCTCTTCTCAGCGCCGTTTGGCCTCTGAGAGGTCAAACTCATATCGAAACCCCCACTCTACCTGCGAACGTTGCCAAAGCAACAGGTTCTCATCATCTTTGAGGAGACCCCGGCGCCTTCCATGCCGTTCCGGTCGGGGTCAGACCGGAGAGGCCGGGCGGCGGCGCCGGTCGCGAGGAGCTTCCCGGGGCGTCAGGACGACCGCTGGAGCCACGCCAGCGTCGACCGGATCCCGTCCTCCAGCGCCACCGGCTCCACGTCGGGGAAAAGGCTCCGCAGGCGGGTCTGGTCCGCCTGCGAGTCGCGCACGTCTCCGGCCCGCGGCTCGGTGTGGCGCCGGTCGAGGTCGACGCCGAGCTCCTTCTCGATCACCCGGATCAGCTCGAGCAGCGACACCCGGGTCCCGAAGGCCAGGTTCACCGGCCGGGGGTGGGTCACCCCCCGGCGCACCGCATCGGCGAGCACGCCGGCCACGGTGCCGACATAGGTGAAGTCGCGGGTCTGGTGTCCGTCGCCGTGGACGGGCAAAGGGTCGCCCCGCAGGGCGGCGGCGGCGAACACCGGCACGACGGCGGCATAGTCGTGGTCGGCGGCCTGGAGCGGACCGAACACGTTGAAGAACCGGAAGGCCAGCACCGGCAGTTTGAACGAGGCGGCGTAGGCCAGGCCGTAGGACTCGGCGGCCAGCTTGCTGGCGGCGTACGGGCTCACCGGCATGGTGGCCATGTCCTCCTGCTTGGGCAGGATGGGGTTGGCCCCGTAGACGGACGACGACGACGCCACGATGACGTGGGCACCATCTTCCCGGCGGGCCGCCTCGAGCACCCGCACCGTCCCCGAGGCGTTGGCCTCGTGGCTGGCCACCGGGTCCTGCAGCGACCGGGGGACCGACGGTCGGGCGGCCAGGTGCACCACCGAACCGGCGCCGGCCATGGCCCGTCCGAGCACCCGGGGCTCGAGGATGGAGCCCTCGAGGAATCTGACCTTGTCCTGGGCGGCGAGGTTGTCCCGATGTCCGGTCGACAGGTCGTCGAGGACGACCACCTCGTCGATGCGCGGGTCGGCGGCGAGGACGCGGCACAGGTTGGCGCCGATGAAGCCCGCCCCGCCGGTGACGAGGACCTTCACCGGTCGGCGGTCACGGGCCGGGCAAGGCGCCCGGATGGCGACACGGGTGGGGACACGGCGGCGGTGATGTCGGGTGCGTCGGGTGGTGTGCCGCGGCCCAGCATCTCCGGTCGGGCCTACAGCCGTTCGATCGTCGGTCCGTCGAGCCGGTTGCGGGTGTCGAGCACGTAGCGGGCGTTGGAACCGATCAGGTCGTAGTCGAAAGCGTCGTGATCGGTGACGATGACCACGGCGTCGGCCGACACCACCTCGGACTGGGTCAGGTCGACCAGGGGATAGGACACACTGCCGTCGGCCAGATGGGGATCGGCGACCCGAACGTCGGCGCCGAGCGAGGCCAGGGACCGGGCGATCACCGTGCCCGGCGCCTCCCGGGCGTCGCCGGTGTTGCGCTTGTACGACAGCCCGACGAGCAGGATTCTCGAGCCGTCGACCGCCCGCCCCATCCGGTTGAAGGCCAGCATCAGCCGTCGGACCACGTAGTCGGGCATGTGCTCGTTGACGTCGTTGGCCAGCTCGACGAAGCGAAAGGGTCGACCGAGGCTGCGACGGACCTTCCACGAGAGGTAGCTCGGGTCGAGCGGGATGCAATGGCCGCCGACGCCGGGGCCCGGGGTGAAGCGCAGATAACCGTAGGGTTTCGTCGAGGCGGCGTCGATGGCCTCCCACACGTCCACCCCGAGGTCGGCGGCGAACATGGCCAGCTCGTTGACCAGGGCGATGTTGACGTGGCGGAAGGTGTTCTCGAGCAGCTTGGTGAGCTCGGCCTCCCGGGTGCCGGTCACCGGGACGGTCCGCTCGACGAGCCCGTCGTAGAAGGCCTGCACCGCTTCCAGTGACGCCGGGTCGATCCCCGAGACCACCTTGGGGGTGTTCTCCAGCCGCCAGGTGGCGTTGCCGGGGTCGATGCGCTCCGGGCTGTAGCCCACGTGGAAGTCGGCTCCGGCGACCAGGCCCGATCGTTGTTCCAGGATGGGGACGACGAGCTCCTCGGTGGTCCCCGGATAGGTGGTCGACTCCAGCACCACCGTGGCGCCGGCCCGGAGGTGTCCGCCCAGGGCCGAGGCCGCCTGCTCGACGTGGGCCAGGTTCGGGATCCCGTCCCGCAGGGGGGTGGGCACGTCGATGACGGCCACGTCGAACCCGGCCAGGTCGGCCTCCCGGTCCGTGGGTCGGTACCGGCCGGTGGCCAGCGCCGCCGCCACCCGCCCGTGCGGGATGTCCTCGACGTAGGAGCCGCCGTCGGCCAGTTGCTTGACCCGGTCGGTGTCGACGTCGTAGCCGACGACATCCAGCCCGGCCTCGACGGCCCGCAGGGCCAGCGGCAGCCCGACGTAGCCCTGGCCGACCACGGCCAGACGGGCCGCCGGGCCCCGGGGGCTCAAGGGTGGCCGGTGGGACCGGTCACGCCGGCACCTGGTCCGCGCCGCTCTCCGGAGGGTTGCCATCCGCCGCGAAGCTCGCCACGTGACCGTTGGCATGGCCGGCGGCATGGCCGTTGGCACGGCCGTTGGCGACGGGTGCGGGCAGCCGCTCCCGCTCGAACTCCTGGTCCCCGGGCCCGTCCTGGGGTCCGGTGGCCCCCGCCGTGAACAGCAGGCTACGGACGACCTCACGGTCTCGCCGGGCGACCGCCTCCTCCAGGTCGGCCAGCTCGGCGCAGAATTCGTCGTGAGGTGCCTTGAAGGGGACCAACCGGTTGATGTACGGGTGGGAGGTGGGCAGCACGGTCTCGTCGGGCGTCCGAAGGGATTCGCTCAGCTTCTCGCCGGGGCGGATGCCGGTGATCTCGACGGTCACGTCGATCCCGACCTGCCGGCCGGACAGCCGGATCATCTTCTCGGCCAGATCGAGGATCCGGACCGGCACGCCCATGTCCAGCATGAAGATCTCGCCCCCCGAGGACAACACCGACGCTTGCAGCACCAGCTGGACCGACTCCTCGACGCTCATGAAGAAGCGGGTCATGCGGGGATCGGTGACCGTCACCGGGCCGCCCTGGGAGATCTGGCGGGCGAACGTCGGGATCACACTGCCCCGGCTCCCGAGCACGTTCCCGAACCGCACGGTGCAGTACGCCGCGCCCTCCGGAGTGCGGGCCAGGACGGTCTGCTCGGCCATGCGTTTGGAGGCGCCCATGATGCTCGAGGGCCGGACCGCCTTGTCCGTGGAGATCTGCACGAAACGCCGGGTGCCCACATGGGAGGCGGCGTCCACCACGTTGAGGGTCCCGAGCACGTTGGTGTTGGCCGCCTCGAGGGGGTGCTTCTCGAGGACGGGCACATGCTTGTGGGCGGCGGCATGGAAGACCACCTCGGGCCGGTACCGCTCGAGTGCCTCGAACACGGCGGCCCGGTCGGTGACGTCCACCAGGGCCTGTTCGCAGGAGCCCATCAGGGTGGCCGCCGTGTCGTGGAGGTGGGTCTCGTCGTGGTCGAGCAGGACCAGCAGGGCGGGTTCGAGGCTCGCCACCTGCCGGCAGATCTCCGAGCCGATCGACCCTCCCGCCCCGGTGACCAGGACCCGGTGGCCGGCGATCGAGCGGCGGACCGACTCGAGGTCGGTCGGGACCGGTGTCCGGCCGAGCAAGTCCTCGATGCGGGGCTCACGGGCCATGCGGACCGCGGCCACATGGGACGGCTCGTTGAGCATGTCCTTGACGCTCGGGAGGATCTTCATCGAGACCTCGGCCTGCTCCGAGGCGCGCAGGGCCCGCTCGACCAGCTCCGGCGGGGGTGAGGGTATGGCCAACAGCACCTGCTGGATGGTGTAGCGGCTGGCCGCCGTCGGGATGTCCCGGACGGCCCCGACGACCGGCACGCCGAGCAGCGAGAGTCCGTGGGCCCGAGGGTCGTCGTCGAACACGGCCACGGGGACCAGCCCCGCACCCGGGCTCCGGAGCATCTCCCGGACGGCAGCCGCACCGGTGTCACGGCTCCCGATGACGGCGACCCGCAGGCCGAACCGCTTGGAGCCCCGCTGCCAGGCGAACAGGCGTGAGTGGAACCGGAGGACCCCCATGCCGGCCGAGGCGAACATGCACCCGAAGACCAGTGGGATCAGCTGGACCTTGAGCGAGCGGCCGACCGGCCAGAACGCCACCAGCACACACAGCGTGACCGCCGAGGACAGCATGAGCTGGCGCGCCTCGTCCGCGCCGGCATGTCGCCACATCCGGCCGTACAGTCCGAAGAGCCGGTTCGACAACAGGGTGACGAACACGGCCACCAGGAGGAACAGAGAGAAATTCTCGAGGTAGTGGACGGGGGCCCGGTGGCGGAAGTAGGCCACCTCGGCCAACCCGTAGCCGGACACGACGCAGATGATGTCGAGGAGCACGAAGACGATGCCAGCCCGGACACGGCTGGCCATCATGGCTACCTGGCGCATGTCCGTGCCCGACGACGCAGTCTCGCCGGGATCTCCCGAATCCGACACGAGATCTCCCTCCGATGCCGATGCACCCACCACTCCAACCACTCCCCCGTACTGCGCCGCCCCTCGTCTTAGGACAGACTCACCAGGTCAAACGGCCACTCTGGCCGGTGGTTCACCCTCGCTTCCCCTGGCCGGTCTGGCGTCCCCCCGCCTCGGCCGGCCGACCCGTCTTGTCACGACCCTCGGTCGGTCTGAGCAACCCTATCGTGTCCTGAAGGTGAGGGCATCCTCAGTTTTGGGGATCATGGCCGGGCCGGGCCGGCCCCACCCCGATCTAGCAGCGGTTCCACCGGGGTCCCCGGCCGGCTGGCCCCTGGACATCCCGAAGGCTACCCGACGGGACGCCCGGGGAGATCCGGTTCCGAGGTGACGTCGCCGGGCGCGAATTGGTGGGGCGCGAGTGGGTAGGGCGCGAATGGGTAGTACCGGATCTGTGGGTGGGCGAGCGCCCGGCCGAGGGCAGCAGGCGCCGCTGTCGACAGTCTGTCGACCGGGGTGCCGGCCGAATCGGTACCCGGTCGCCGCGACCCGATCCGACGGTCGTAAGATGAGTCCATCCTTGCCAGGTAGTCGGGTAGAGTTCATGGGCTACGAACGAGATCCAAACGGGACCGGGGCATGATTGAGCCAATCGATTTTGGTGGGGCGCTGCGCCGCAGCTGGCGCCTGCTGCTGATCTGTGCCGTGGTGTTCGCCGTCGTGGCCGTGCTCGTCCCGGTCGGCCACGCCAAGCCGAAGGCCGGCAAGAACAAGCTCCGCTACGAGTCGACCGCTGTGATCGGGTCCCTGGGCGGGACGGGCACCACCAAGTCCAACATCACGAACCTCCTGTTCTGGGCCAACGAGTACTCGGTCAAGAAGAGCGCCGTCCGGCTGGCCGGGCTCACCGACGACGGGACCCTCGAGCCGTCCATGACGGCCACGATCGGCGTGCTCGGCGGGGGCAGTGCCGCCCGGCCCGGCAAGGCCCCCCGGGTGACCGCCCAGAGCACCATCAACCTGGGCGCCGGCGGGACGACCTCCACCAACGCGGTGGCACTGGCCAACTCCTACGCCAACGCCATCGCCATCAAGGCGCAACAGGCCGCCGACAACCAGGCGGCGGCGCAGGCGTCCAGCGGCAAGGGGTCCCAGCCCTCGACGACCCCGACCACGGCCCCCGCCACCCCGTATAGCGGGTTCCAGTCGATCCAGCCGGCGTCGTACGCCAAGAAGACCGGGGGCTCGGCCTCCAGCCTCGGGTCGAGCCGGAAGATCCGCGGCCTGGCCGGAGCCGTGATCGGGCTTCTCGTGGGGGCGGGCATCGTGCTGGCCCGTGAGGTGCTGGACAAGCGGATCCACACCGCCGGACGGGCCGAGCGGACGTTCAAGTACCCGGTGGTGGTGCAGATCTCGGACCGCCTGGGCATCAACGGGCAGGCCCATTCGGCCACCGTGCTGGAGGTGGTGGACGCGCCCGACTCGGCGGCAGCCGAGGCGTACCGGATGCTCCGGATGTCGGTGCTGTTCGAGGAGCTGGCCGCCGGCCCTCCGGTGCTGGACTCCTTCAACGAGGGACTCGGCTGGCAGGAGGACCGCCGCGAGGAGTACAAGGTGCCCGAGCCGGGGAGCCGCCAGGTCATCCTGGTCGTCTCGGCGGCCGACGAGGAGTCTCGCCCGAAGGTGGCGGCCAATCTGAGCGCCACCTACGCCGAAGCGGGCCAGCACGTCATCGTGATCAGCACCGGTGACATCACGTCCGGCTACGCCGGCCCGTTGGCCAACGGTTCGATGCCGGCCGTGTCGGACGTGGGCGCGCACCTCGTCGCTTCGCACCTTCCCAACGTGTCCCGGCTCTCCCTGCGTCCCTTCGTGGGCAACGGTGGGCAGCTGGTCACGCACGCGCCGGCCGTCCTCCAGGCCACCCGCCAGCTGGCCGACGTCACCATCCTCGAATCGCCGCCGCTGCTGGGCTCGCACCACGCCGAGGCCCTGGTCCACAGCGTCGACGTCGTCCTGGTGGTCGGTGAGTGCGCCAAGACGACCATGGCCGAGGCGCGCAAGGCGGGAGAGCTGCTCCGTCGGCTGGGAGCACCGGTGCTCGGTGTGGTCCTCACCAAGGTGAGGCCGACACCGCGCGAGCTCCGTCGAGCGGCCAAGCTGGCCCGGGCCAACCGGCCGAAGCGGGGCAGTCCACCCGAGCCGGAGCGGGCGCTCGTCGACCCCCAGGTCGTCCCCGAGATCAGCCCGCCGGTTTGGGAATCGTCGCAGGCCTGACCTCCAGAGCGCCGGGCCACCTTGCTCGCAGTTGCCATCCCCTCCAGCCCGCTGGTGGCCGTCGTGGTGGGCGTGGTGCTGTTCGTGGCGGGGCGTCCCATCATCCAACGGGTGGCCGCCGCCGAGATGAAGCCCTGGCTGGTCAACGTCATGACGGTGAGCCTGGTGCTGCACCTGGCGGCGGCCGAGGCGCAGATCTTCGTGACCGACCACTTCTACCACGGCATCGCCGACTGGCTCCGGTACGACAACCAGGGGGCCGGACTGGCCGTCGGGTTCCGCCATTTCAACTTCTCGTTGGCCCCCGGTCACCTCGGTGGGATCGTCAACAACGGTTCGGTCAGCATCGCCGCCGCCATCGTCTTCACGCTGGTCGGGACCAACCAGCTGGCCGCCTTCATGGTCTTCAGCTGGCTCGCCTTCTGCGGGACCATCATGTTCTTCCGGGCCTTCTCGCTCACCTTCGCCGGCGCCGACACCCGGCGGTACGCCTACCTCCTGTTCTTCTTCCCGTCCCTGATCTTCTGGACGGCGGACGTGAGCAAGGAAGCCATCATGATCTTGTCGCTCGGGATGACGGCCTACGGCGGGGCGAAGGTCCTGGCCCGTCGCCGGGGCGGCTTCGTGCTGATCGTCATCGGCGGGGCCCTCGGCATCCTCATCCGTCCCAACGAGTTCATCGTGCTGATGGCCGGGTTCACCCTGGCCATGATGGTGCAGCCCTCCGGGGCCCGCCGCAACCTCGGCGGGATTCGCCGCGCCGCCGGGACGGTCTTCCTCGGGGGGCTCCTCGGGCTGTCGGTGTTCCTCACGCTCAAGTACCTGCACACCGCCAACGGGACGCTGTCGTTGCAGGCCACCGCGGCCAACAACAGCGGCACCGGCGCCGGGTTCGGCAGCGGGGGGGTGCCCTACTCGTCCAACATCATCACCTGGCCACGGGACCTCTACGTCATCCTGTTCGACCCGTTGCCCTTCAATTTCCACGGTTTCGGCGAGCTGATCGCCGCCTTCGAGAACACGTTCATCCTGGGGGTCGTGCTGGCCTCCCTTCGCCACTTGAAGATCGTGCCGAGGACGGCATTCGCCCGCCCGTACGTGATGATGTGCGCCTTCTACACGTTCGGCTTCATCTATGCCTTTGCCGCGCTGGGAAACCTCGGGCTGATCACCAGGGAACGGACGATGCTCCTCCCGTTCCTGCTGGTGCTGCTGTGCATCCCACGGGCCCCGCGCCACGAGAAGCCCCGCTACGAATGGGAGCTGCGCCGCAAGGACCGGTTGCGCTTCCGCAACGCGCAGGCGGCCCGACGCGGGGCCGTGCCGTCCCCCCTGCTCACCACGGCCGGCCCCTCGCCGGCCGGCGGCGGGCGGGGGCGCCCGGCAGGAGCGGGCCGAGCACCTCCATCCAGCGGTCGGCGACGGCCTCGAGGCTGAATCGCTCGCGGCACCTCCGTCGGGCCGCCCGGCCCATGGCCGACCGCATCTCCACGTCCTCGATCAGGTGCGCGGCGGCCCCGACCATGGCGTCCACGTCGTCGGCGGGCACCACCGAGCCCGTCTCGCCGTCGGCGACGACCGTGCGCACGCCGGGGACGTCGGTGGCCACGACAGGCAGCCCCGAGAGGCCGGCCTCGATCAGCACCCCGGGCATGCCCTCGCCGGCCGGACGGCTGGGGAAGACCATGACGTCGGCCCGGCGGAGCAGGTCGGGAACGTCGGAGCGTGACCCGAGGAGCTCGACGCCGGCGGCCTCGGCCGGCGACTCGAGCGAGTGGCGCAGGGGACCGTCACCGACCATCTCGGCCCGGAACCCCAGCCCTCTGGCCCGCAGGGCCGCCACCACCTCGAGGAAACGGTCGGGTCGCTTCCCGTCGGTCAGGGCCCCGACGAAGGTGATCAGCGGCGGTTCCGCCGGGGTGCCGGCGGGGCCCGGGTGGAAGACGTCGGGGTCGCGGCCGTTCGGGGTCATGGTCACGAGCGCCGGGGGCACCCTCAGCAGCCCGATGCACTCGGCCTGCACCTCGTACCCCTCGGCCGCCACGGCGTCGGCCCGGGCCACCAGGCGCCGCCACCACCAGAGCCGGAGACGCCGGTCCGTCGGGCCGGCATGGGTGCCGATGGCGTAATAGGCGAGCGGTGTCCGGTTCCCGAGCATGGCCGGAGCCAGGTACTTGAGGGGCTCCCCGCCGTGGGCCACCACGACCGCCGGCCGGAGGCGCCGCAGGGCCGAACGGAGGGCCAGGCTCAGCCTGGGGTCGTAGCCGACCGCCGGGCTCTCACCTCCGTCGAAGTGGAGGGAGAGCTCGGCGGCCACCTCGGGCGCGCTGTCGAACAGGCTGAGCACGCGATGGGCCCGCACGTCGGGGAGGTCCAGTCGGTCGGCCAGGGCCCGCGCCTCACGCTGGGCCCCTCGGGCCACGGTGGTCGGGATGACATGGAGCACCAGTGGCTCCGTCCCTGGCTGCCACTGCTCGGTCATCCGGGCCCCCTACCGGCGACGTCTCCCTGACGGCGGCAGCGTACCAGGCACCCGCCCGGCTCCCGGGGCCACCGCTGGCCCGGTCCGGCTCCGCTACCATCGTCGTTTCCTGGGGACATCTTCTCGTCCTGCGCGGGGCGGCGGCGCCATGGCCGGGTGCCTGCGCCCGCGAGCGAAATGGGGGCCTGGCATGAGGACCTTGGTGATCGCCGGCGAGTATCCCTGGCCGGTCAACAGCGGGTCGCGCCTCCGCCTGCTCTCTGTCCTGCGCGGGCTCCGTCGGTGCGGCCCCGTCGAGCTGTTCTCGGTGCTGCCCCGGGTCCGCGCCGACATCGACCCTCCGGACCGGGCACTCGGCCTGTCGCGGGTCGGCCGGATCGGGTACGACAACCGGCCCGCGTCGGGCTGGCGGCGATTCCCGGCCCTGGCCCGCCCCGGGACGCCGCTGGAGCTGCCGGGCGCGGCCGAAGGCTCGGCCCCGGCCGAGCTGGCCCGATTCGCCACCGGTCCCTATGACCTGGTCTGGTACTTCGGGGTGCGGGCCTGGGTGCTGGCCGGCGGCCTGGAAGCCGCCCCCGCCGTCATCGACCTCGACGACCTCGAGGACCGCAAGATCGCCGCCCGGCTGGCGGTACCCCGGTCCCCGGCCGGAGGGCTGGGCACGAAGGCCAGACGGGCGGCGGCCCGGGCCCTCTCGGAGGAGGAGATGAGACGGTGGCGGCGGCTGTACCGGCGGGCCGGGGACCGCGCCACGGTGCTGGTCGTGTGCAGCGAGCTCGACGCCGAGCGGTGCAGAGCCGTCGGCCTCGACTCCGTGGCCGTCGTGCCCAACGGGTACCGGCCGGTCGAGCGCCCCCTCGGACGGGTGGAGGTCGGGGCGCCGCCCACCTTGTTGTTCCCGGGCACCCTGCGGTACCCGCCCAACGCCGACGCCGCCCGGTACCTGGTCGACGAGGTCGGCCCCGCCGTTCGCGCCCTGGTCCCCGACGCCCGCATCCGGTTGGTGGGGCGGACCACACCGGAGGTGTCGGCCCTGGACGACCCGCCCCGGGTGACCGTGGTGGGCCAGGTCCCCGACATCGATCCCGAACTGGCCGGTGCCGACGTGGTGGTGGTGCCGGTGCGGTTCGGGAGCGGCACCCGCTTGAAGATCGTCGAGGCGTTCGCCCACCGCATCCCGGTCGTCTCGACCGCCCTCGGTGCCGAGGGACTCGAGGCGACCGACGACCAGGACCTGCTCATCGCCGACCGGCCGTCGGAGATGGCATCGGCCTGCGCCCGGCTGCTGACCGATCCGGCGCTGCGGGCCCGGCTGGCCGACAGCGCGCACCGCCTGTTCCTCGAGCACTTCCAGGACGACCTGGTCGAACAGGCCGTCGTCGAGGTCGCCGCCCGGGCGGCGCGGCCATGAGGTTCCTGGTCGTGGGTGAGAACTTCCCCTGGCCGGCCAACGGGGGGGGCCTGATCCGTCTGGCCGGCGCCGTCGCCGCCCTGGCCGAGCTGGGTGAGGTGGACCTGTTCAGCCTGTGCGACTTCCGCAGGACCGACCGGACGGTGCCGTCGGGCGTGAGGCTGGCGCGCTCGGCCACGACCCCCTACCCGAGCCGCATCGCATCCGCTGCGCTGGCGCGCGTCGTGGCTGCGGCGGACGGGCGAGCCGCTGGAGGTGGTCATGCGCGGCGCGGACGGGGAACCACGGCGGGCGCTGTCGGCCTTCGCCACCCCTCCCTACGACCTGGTGTGGTTCAGCACGGCGGCCGTCTATGCCTGGTGCGGCCGATCGGACCTGGGCGTCACCGTGGTCGACCTGGTGGACCTCGAGGACGAGAAGGAGAGGCAGCGCGCCCGGATCCTCGCCGCGGAAGCCCGCAACCGCGGCCGGCTGGCCGCCGCCCGGGCCAGCGTCGCCGTGGCCCAGGCGCGCCGGAACGCCAAGGGATGGGAGGCGCTCCAGCGTGCGGTGGCGAGCAAGGTCGAGAGGGTACTCCTCTGCACCGAAATCGACGCGGCCCGGTCCGGGCTCCCCAATGCCGAGGTCATCGCCAACACCTACGAGCGTCCCTCGAACGTCGGGAACCACCGGCACGCGGGGGACCCACCCGTCATCCTGTTCCAGGGCATGCTCAACTACGGGCCCAATGCCGACGCCGCCACCTGGCTGGTCGAGGAGATCGCTCCCCGGCTCCGGACGCACGTGCCGGCGGTCCAGATCCGTCTGGTCGGCCGCCCGAACCCGGGCGTCGAGCGACTGCACGACCCGCCTCGGGTGACGGTGGCCGGACGGGTGCCCCGGATGGAGCCCGAGCTGGCCCGGGCCGACATCGCCGTCGTGCCGTTGCGCTACGGCAGCGGAAGCCGGGTCAAGATCCTCGAGTCGTTCGCCCATCGCATCCCGGTGGTGTCCACCCCGATCGGGGCCGAGGGGCTCGAGGCCGAGGACGGCGTCCACCTTCTGGTGGCGGAGGGCCCCGATGTCTTCGCCGAGGCCTGCCGGCGCCTGTTGACCGAACCCGAGCTACGGTCCCGGTTGGTCGACGCCGCCGAGGCCCGGTACCTCGAGCGCTATCAGTGGTCGGTGGCGCGGGACCGCATCCGTGCGCTGGTCCATGACCTGGTCGGGCACGGCAGTCGTTCGTAGGCGGCCAGCGACCGTCCGATGACCTCCCGGTCGTCGAACTCCGCCTCGGCCTTCTGCCGCGACCGGGTTGCCATCGCCGCCCGCCGCTCCGGGTCGGCCGCCAGCTCGACGATGGCCGTGGCCAGCCGATCGGCGTCGTGCAGTGGTACGAGCAGCCCGTTGCCGCCGTGCTCGACCACCTGGCGACAGCCCCGGATGTCGGTGGCCACCACGGGCAGGCCGCTGGCGGCCGCCTCCATCGCCGATCGGGGGAACCCCTCGCGGTACGACGGCAGGACGTAGAGATCGAAGCCGACGTAGAGGTCGTCCATGTCGTCGCGGTGGCCGGTGAAGAGCACGTTGCCCAGGGCCTCGGCTTCGGCGAGGTCGTCGGGCCCGAGGGCGTCGCCCTTGGCCGGGTCCATCGGGCCGACGACGACGAACACGGCGTCGGGGCGGAGGCCTCGCACGCGGCGGGCGGCGGCGAAGAGCTCGCGGAAGCCCTTCTGCCACACCAGCCGGCCGACGGTGCCCACGACGAAGGCGGATCGGTCGACTCCCAGTGCGGCCCGGGCGCGGGCGATGGCCGAGGGGGCGTGATCGGCACGGAACCTGGACAGGTCGACGCCGTTGCCCAGCAGCACCAACTTCTCACCCGGCACACCGAGCCGCTTCATCACCTCGAGGTCCTCCGGGTTCTGCATCAGCTCCACCTGTGAGCAGGTGGTGGCCAGCCGCTCGAGCCCGTACACCAGGGCCCTCCGCCCGGGCGGGTCCTCGGGCGTCGCGTACAGGCCGTGCACCGTGTTGACGATGCCGGGGACTCCGGCGGCCCGGGCGGCCACCCTGCCGAAGAGCCCGGTCTTCGGGTTGTGGGTGTGGACGATGTCCGGACGGAGGTGCCGGAACGCCCGGTAGAGCTCAGGCAGCGCCAGCACGTCGTCCCGCGGTGACACCGACCGGGTGGCGTGACGGAGGGGCACATGCCGGATGCCCCATTCCTCGAGGCGGGCCACGAAGGGCCCCGGCGCCGACATTCCGATGACCTCGAGGCCCCGGTCGGCAAAGGCGCGGAGCTGCGGACCGAGCAGCAGGGCCAGGCTGATGTCGCTGGTCGTGAGGTGAACGAGACGGCGGCCCGAGAGCGGGCTGGTGTCGTTCATGTCACCCGGCCACCTGGCGGTAGATGCCTTCGATCTCTCGGGTGGCCGAGGTCACGTCGAACATCGTGCTGCGGTCCCGCGCCCCGCGCCCCAGCCGATGGCGCAGGTCCCCGTCGGCGGCCAGCCGCTCGAGGGCATCGGCGAGCTGGGCGGGCTGGCGAGGCGGAATGACCAACCCGTCGGTACCGTCGGTGATGGCCTGAGGCACCCCGCCGACCGCGGTGGCGACGATCGGGAGGCCCACGCTGGCGGCCTCCATGAGCGAGACCGGAAGGCCCTCCTGGTCGGAGGGGAGCACGAACACGTCTGCCCCGACCAGCAGTCGAAGCACGTCGTCACGGTGGCCGAGGAGGCGGAACCGGTCCCCGAGGGCGAGCTGGTGGAGACGGGCTCGGAGCTGGCCCTCGAGGGGCCCCCGGCCGACGGCGACGAACCGGATGGGCAACGACCGGCCGACCACCACGGCGGCCGCGGCCAGCAGGGTCTCGTAGCCCTTCTCGGGTCGCAGATTGGCCACGGTGAGGACCAGGAGGTCGTCGTCGGGGAGGCCGAGCTCGGAGCGAACGTCCTTGCGGATCTGCTCTCTCTGGGCCACCAGGTCCTCCGACCGCGACAGGTCCACCCCGTGGACGATCATCCGGGACCGGGCCCGCAGGGACCGGGGGAGCGCGTCGTGGGCGGCCTGGGACACGACGATGAGCGACCGGTCGAGGCCGATGGTCGCCCGGTTGAGGACCCTGATGAGCACGGCCATCTTGTTCCACAGACTGTGCTCGGTGTACACGACGGCCGGTCGCCCGGTCCTCGGCATCGACGCCACCACCAGCCGCCCCAACGAGGCCGTGTACGGGAGATGGAAATGGACCACGTCGAACCGACCCGCCTGGAGCAGGCGGCGGAACCGGATTAACCAGCGCAGGTCCCAGTTGGCCGTGGCCCCGAGGTCGTGGACGGGCGTGCCGCCGGCGCGCACGGTCGGGGCCAAGGCGCTCTCGGCGGTGAGGACGTGTGCGACCTCGTAGTGGAACGATTCCCTGTCGCCCGCGGCGACGCTGTCCACCAGCAGGCGCTCGGCGCCGCCGTGCCCCAGGCACTTGATCACGACCAGGACCCGCAGACGGCGCCGGTCCGCGGACCCCGACACGCCGTCCCCCCGATGCACCCGGCGATATTACCCGTCCCCTCGGGCTGGCCCGGCGTCGGTTCCCGCATGGTCCGGCTCGGAGCGTCTTTGGTAGCATGGCGGGACGTCTGATCGCCACGGTTGTCCCAGCGCACTGGGTCGAGGGGGGGTGTGCCATCTATGATCGAAACTCGCCCGGAGGGCGATGACTCGCTTCAGATCTACGATCGTTCGGTCATCCCGGCCGAACCGCCCGAAGACATTGTCTACCACCACAGGGCCGGCTTCTTCAGTTCGATCAGGTTGCTCTGGAACCACCGCGAGATCATCTACACCTTGGCCGAGCGCGACTTCCGGGCCCAGTACAAGCAGGCCACACTCGGGATCCTCTGGGCCGTCCTCAGCCCCGTGGCCACCCTGGTCATCTTCGTGTTCGTGTTCTCGCGGGTGAAGGCCTTCCCCACCCAGGGCATCCCGTACCCCCTGTACGCCTTCGTCGGCATCCTGTGCTGGAGCTTCTTCGCGGCCTCCTTGGGCGCGGGCGGCAACGCTCTCCTCAGCAACAAGGCGCTGCTGGCCAAGACCCAGTTCCCGCGGGAGTGCTTTCCGCTCGAGACGATGGCGGTGAACGCGCTCAACACCGTCCTCTCGTGGATCCCGCTCGTCCTCCTGTTCGTCATCTTCGGCCGCGCCCCCGCCGTCGCCACGGTGTGGGTACCGCTGTTCATGCTGATGGAGGTGGCATTCGCCGCCGGCGTGACGCTCGCCATATCGAGCCTCATCATCCAGATGCGGGATCTGGTGCAGGTGCTGCCCATCATCATCTCGCTGGGCATCTTCGCCACGCCGGTGATCTGGCCGTTCTCCTACATCCCCGCGCACTACCACCTGACCGCCCACATCACTATCAACCTCCAGGCGGTGTACGGGTTCTTCAACCCGTTGGGGCCCATCATCACCAGCGTCCGCCAGACGATGCTGCTCGGGCGCAACCCCAGCTGGCTCCCGCTCTTCACCGCCTTCGTCGGGTCCATCCTCTACCTCGTGTTCGGCTACAAGATCTTCAAGCGATTCGAGGTGAATTTTGCCGACATTGCCTGACGGGGCCATCCACGTCGAGCACGTGTGGAAGAAGTTCCGCGCCGATCGGACCATCCCGTTGTTCTACGACCAGATCAACCGCCTGCGGAAGTCGATGGCCGACCCCAACAAGCCCGGGTACCGTTGGGTGCTGAAGGACGTCAGCCTCGATGTGGAGCCCGGGGGGAGCCTCGGGCTCATCGGCATCAACGGCTCGGGCAAGACCACCCTGCTCAAGATCCTCAGCCAGGTGACCTATCAATCGGCCGGGATCTCCCAGGTGCAGGGCAGGATCGGTGCGCTGCTGAGCGTCACCGCCGGGCTCCATCCGGATCTCACCGGGCGGGAGAACGTGTTCCTGTACGGGGCCGTGCTCGGGATGAGCCGCGAGCGGATCCGGCACCGTTTCGACGAGATCGTGGAGTTCGCCGGCCTCACCGATGCCATCGATCGTCAGGTGAAGTTCTACTCGCTCGGGATGCAGATGCGCCTCGGCTTCTCGATCGCCGCCTACCTCGAGCCCGACGTGCTCCTGGTGGACGAGGTGCTGGCCGTGGGTGATGCCAACTTCCAGGCGAAATGCCTGTCGCGTATCCAAGAGATCGTCCGCGACGGCACCACGCTCCTCTACGTGTCGCACGATCTGGCCTCGGTGGAGGCGTCGTGCGACCGCTGCATCTGGCTGGCCGACGCCGTCGTGCAGGCCTCAGGACCGACCAAGGAGGTGGTCACCCTCTATCGCTCGGCCATCGAGCAGAACGCGGCGATGGTCAATTCCGACGAGGGCGAGGTGACCGTCCTCAAGGCCGAGATCAAAGCGGCCGACGGTGGCCAGCTCCGCTCGGAGTGCGACGCCGAGGTGACGCTGCACCTCAACTCGCCCCGGGCCACTGAAGCATCGTTCTACATCGGGGTCTCGCAGGGCACGGCCTTCCCCATGTTCTTCGTCCAGCGCGTCGGCCAGTTCCCGGCGGGCGACTTCGAGGTGCGGTGCACCATGCGCCACCTCCCGCTGCCGAAGGGCCACTACTCGCTGTGGCCGGCGATGTCGTCACGGGCCCGGGGTGAGATGACGCCCATGCTGCCCTGGCAGCCGGTGATGAATTTCGACGTCATGGGCCCTGACCGGCTCAAGCCGCCGGAAGGGGTCATGGTCTTCTCCCCGGTGTACGTGGGAGCCGACTGGGAGATCGCCTGACCTTCGGGGGAGACCACCTGACCGTCAGGGGAAGAAGACCCGCTCCCGGATCGAACCGTCGAGGCGGCCGAGGCGCATCCCCGCCGTGCGGGCCCATTCGATCCGCCTCGAGGGGCGGAGGAGCAGGGGAATCGACATGGCCAGCCAGATCCACGATTTGAGCGCGCCCACCAGGTCGCGATGGGCGCCGACCGATCGGTAGCGGCGGTAGAGGATCGGCGCGGTGCGGCCGTAGGCGGATGCCTGCTCGAACACCTCGTCGAACTTGGAACGGGCCCGTTTCGACACGATCGCGTTCCGGGCGATCCGGAAGCGGTATCCCTCGAGCTGGAGGCGCCAGCAGAGGTCGATGTCCTCGCCCGGCAGCAGCTCCTCGGTGAAGCCCCCGACCGCCTCGAAGGTGCTGCGCCGCACGGCCAGGTTGGCACCCAGGCCGGCCGGCAGGAAGCCCAGCTGGCGGAAGGCGGCGGGCGTCGACCGCGAAGGGCGGATGCCGTTGAGCGACCAGAAGTCGAAGACCCCGGCGACGACATCGGCATTGCGGAGTGCGGCGACGCAGCTCGCCAGCCAGCCGGCATGAACGACGTCGTCGGCGTCACAGAACGCCACGAGCTCGCCCGAAGCCGCCCGCACCCCACTGTTGCGGGCGGCCGAGGCCCCCTCCTCCGCCGAGGCGTCGACCAGGTGGAACCGCTCGTACTCCTCCGCCCACTTGACCGCCAGCTCCCGGCTCCCGTCAGTGGACCCGTTGTCGACGACCATGACCTCCCACGGCTCGTCGCACTTCTGGGCGGCGAGCGCCCGCAACTGGTCCTCGAGCCACGGCATCCCGTCACGGACGGGCAGGACGACGCTGATCATCTACCCTCGCCCGGCTGGCATTGTTAGCCTGATCCCGTGTGGCAGGCATGACTGGGGAACGAGGGGCCGGTGAGGGCCGGCGGACCGATCAGCTCGACCCGGCCCGGGTGACGGCGATCGTCCTCACCCACATGCGGCCACGACTCGCCGGTGACGTGGTGCGTTCGCTGCTCGGGTCCGAGGCGTTCCGCGGCGACCAGGTGGTCGCGGTGGTCAACGGGCCGGGCGGGCTCGACGACCCGGCGCTGGAGGCGGCCGTGCGCATGGTCCGGCTGCCCGCCAACCGAGGCCCGGCCGGCGGTTTCCGGGCCGGTATGGAGGCGGCGTTCGCCGATCCCGACACCCGGTGGGCCTATCTCTGCGAGGACGACATCGGTCTCTTCGACCTGCCCTCCCCCCGGGTGGCCTCGGTCCTGCGCCGGGTCCGGCAGGCCGAATCCTCGGCATCCCCAGTCGGGGCGGTCGTGGCCTACGGCAGGAACTTCGTCGGCCGGGGGGCCCATACGGTCAATGTAGTACCCCCGGTCGGCCCACCTGGCGAACTGACTCCGGTGGACGTTGCCTGCTGGGGGGCGACGCTGGTGTCGCGGTCGGTGTTCGAGGCCGGAGTGCTCCCCGATGAGCGCCTGTTCTTCGGGCTCGAGGACTTCGACTTCTTCTGTCGGGTGAGGAAGGCCGGCTTTCGGGTCGTGGTGGACGGTGAGGCCGCCCGGGCCGTGGCGGACCAGCAGACGTCGGTCGGCCGTCGGCGGGCCATCGGATCGGCCCGCCCGGGCGATGTCGATGAGTCGTGGCGCAGCTACTACCACGCCCGCAACTCGATCGAGCTGGCCCGCCGGCACGGCCGACCCGATTGGTACGCCTGGCATGCGCTCTACTCCCTTCGCCATCTCCAACGGGCGCGCCGCGGAGCGGAGCGGTCGGCCATCGCCCGCGGGCTGTGGGACGGCATGTTGGGGCGCCTGGGGGAGCACCCGCGCTACTCGCGAAAGGTGGGGGAGTTCGCGTCGACGGCCCGGGACGCGTCAGCCACCGAGTAGGAGGCGTCGGCCACCGAGTAGGAGGAGGTGGGTCGACAGGGACAGGTTGATGCGGGTCGAGCGGGTCGCCACGGCCGGCGCGGGCTCCAAGGGGGTCACCAGGCCCGCTCTGACCTGGGGTTCCAACTCGAACGGGATCCGTGGTCGAGATCGTGGCTCCGTGCGGACGCCAGGACGGACGGTCGCCGCGGGGTCGGCGGTCATCGGTCGCACCACCGGTCGGTGCCGGCCTCGGCGCCTGCTTCGCACGAGCCGGTTCCCGTGACGTCCCCCGCAGCCACCGCGGAAGGATGCCACAGGCGGAGCGGCCCCCACAAGAGAGGCGCGTCGAGACCCGGCGGACCTGCCCTATTTGACGGGGCCGGCCATGACGCCGATGATCTCCCGATGGTCCGTTCCGGGGGCGAAGCGCAAGGCTCCGGCGGCGGAGGCAGGGGTCGGTTCGAACCGCACGCTGAACCATGTGCGGGATAGCCGGGCTGCTCGATCCCGGTCGGACCACGCCTCCCGAGCAACTCGGGCGGATGGCGATGGACATGGCCGCCTCGATCAGTCACCGCGGCCCCGATGACAGAGGCCTGTGGGTGGACCCGGACGGACAGCTGGCGTTCGGACATCAGCGGCTGGCCGTGGTGGCCCTCGGACCGGAGGGCCACCAGCCCATGGTCTCTCCCGACGGTCGCTGGGTCCTCTCCTACAACGGGGAGATCTACAACTTCATGGCGCTGCGCCGTCGCCTGGAGGATCAAGGCGCGGTGTTCCGCGGCGGTTCGGACACCGAGGTCCTGCTCGAGGCCATCCGGCTCTGGGGTCTCGATCGTGCTCTCGACTCGTGTGAGGGCATGTTCGCCTTCGCCACCTGGGACACCCATCGCCGTGAGCTCCATCTGGCCCGGGACCGCTTCGGCGAGAAGCCCCTCTACTACGGGTGGGTGGGAGGCCGGCTGGCGTTCGCCTCCGAGCTCAAGGCCATGGCCCGGCTGCCCGGGTTCGACTCCGAGCTGGATCGCGACGCTCTGGCGCTCTACCTGCGCCGCAATTGCATCCCCGCCCCGGTGACCGTGTACCGGGGCTCGTCCAAGCTGAGACCGGGCCAGGTGGCCACCTTCGCCGCATCGGCCGGCGCAGGTTCCGGTCCCTCGCTACGGCAGTACTGGTCGGTCCGGGCGGCGATCGAAGAGGCCCGCTCCCTGACGCTCGACGGTTCGGACCAGGTGCTGACCGATGCGGTGGAGGAGGTGCTGGGCGCCGCGGTGGAGGCCCGGATGGTGGCCGACGTCCCGCTCGGGGCCTTCCTCTCCGGTGGGGTGGACTCGAGCCTGGTGGTCGCCCTCATGCAGCGACACAGCCGCCGGCCGGTCCGCACCTTCACCGTCGGGTTCTCCGACCGGGCCTTCGACGAATCGGCCGAGGCCGCCGCGGTGGCCGCCCACCTCGGCACCGACCACACGGCGGTCGATGTCAGCGACGGGGACGCGGCTGAGGTCATCCCCGGCCTGCCCGACATCTGGGACGAGCCCTTCGGTGACATCTCACAGATTCCCGAGCTCCTGGTCAGCCGGTTGGCCCGGTCGGCGGTGACCGTCTCGCTCTCGGGCGACGGCGGCGACGAGCTGTTTGCCGGCTACAACCGGCATGCCTGGTTGGAACGGCTGTGGGCGCGGTCGACCGTGCTCCCGGCACCGGTCCGGAAGGGCGCCGGCGCTGCGCTCGAGCGCCTCCCACCCGGTTTGGTCGACGGGGTGGCACGGGTGACCGCTCTGCTGCCGGTCCGATGGCGGATCCGCAACCCTGCGACCAAGGTGGCCAAGGTCGGCCGGGTGCTCGCTTCCGATCGTCCCGAGGACGCCTACACGGCCCTGGTGTCGCACTGGCCGGATGCCGAGTCCGTCGTCCTCGAGGCCTCGCGGAACGGGTCGCCGGGCCCGGGGGTGGTCAGAGGTCCCGATCTCACCGGTATCACCGAGCAGATGCTCTGGCTCGACGTGTCCGGCTACCTGCCCGACGACATCCTCACCAAGCTGGACCGCGCCGCCATGGCGGTGTCGCTCGAGACCCGGGCCCCCTTCCTCGACCGCGACGTGTTCACCATGGCCTGGCGGCTGCCCCTGGAGGCCAAGCTCCGGGGAGGGGTGACCAAATGGGTCCTCCGCCAGGTCCTCTACCGACATGTCCCGCCGAGGCTGGTCGATCGCCCGAAGATGGGGTTCGGGCTACCGATCGGGTCATGGCTGCGCGGGCCGCTGCGTCCCTGGGCCGAGGAGCTGCTGGGGGAACGCCGGCTGCGGCAACAGGGCCTGCTCGATCCCGCACCGATCCGACAGGCCTGGCGGCATCACCTCACCGGCCGCCGCGACCTGGCCTATGAGCTCTGGGACGTGTTGGCGCTGCAGTCGTGGTTGGATCGGTGGGCGCCGGGGTCCGCCCGGTGACCGCCCCGGCCGACCCGAAGGCCACCGAGGGCCGTACGGCCCCACCGAGGCGACCTCTGTCCCGGCGGGTCAGCCAGCGTGCCCGTCGTTCGCTCACCTTCGCCGGCCGCTACAGCACCGCCGACCTCCGCTCGTTGCCGGATTTCGTGATCCTCGGGACCCAGCGCGGTGGGACGACGTCGCTGTACCGATGGCTGATGTCCCATCCGGGGGTGGCTCCCGGGTTGAAGAAGGAGGTCCATTACTTCGACGACTACTACCACCACGGGATGCGCTGGTACCGGGCGCACTTCCCGTTCAAGCGGTCGGGTCGGATCACCGGCGAGTCCTGTCCGTACATGCTGTTCCATCCCCTGGCTCCGGCTCGGGCGGCCAGGGACCTCCCCCCGGATACCCGATTCATTGTGCTGTTACGGGAGCCGGCGCAGCGGGCCATCTCCCAGTACTGGCTCTGGCGCCAGCGCCACCTGTGGGAGACCGAGCCGCTCGAACGGGCTCTCGAGCTGGAGGGAGTGCGCCTGGCGGCCGAAAACGAACGGGTGCTGCGGGGGGAGCGCAGCCCCGAGCACATGGCATTCTCCTACGTCGCCCGTGGCGAATACGCGCCGCAGTTGCGCCGTTGGTTCGAGGCCGTCGGCCGTGACCGGATTCTCGTCCTGGAGAGCGAGAAGCTCTACGTCGATCCCGCCGAACCTCGCCGCGTGCTCGACTGGCTGGACCTCCCGCCCCACCATCTGCCGTACCCGGTGGCCAATAGTGCCAAACGATGGGACAAGGAGAGCGAGCGGCTGCTGATCGAGCTGGAGGCGCACTTCGAACCGCACAACCGCGAGTTGTTCGAGCTGCTCGGCTACGAGATGTGGACGGACCGGTCGGAGTAGCGGTCGCCACCGAGGAGCGGTGGGGCCGGGCCCGCTCAGCGCTCCCGCGGTGAGGTCCGCTCGAAGTCCTGATCGGACCACTGGGCGACCGGGAACCACGACAGAACCCGTTGCAAGGTGGCCAGCTGCTCGTCGTCGAGGCGTCTCTGCCACGAGTCGGACAATTCCGCCGCCACCCGGTGCAGCATGAACCCTTCGCCCGGGGCGTCGTGGTCCTGGAGGTAAGCCTCGGTCGCCTCACTCCAGTCGAGGCCGAGGTCGGCGTAGAGGCGGCGGAACTCTGCATGCGGATTCGCACAGAGGTCCTCGTGGGTCCGAACGTGCCACCCCGGGTTGCGGGCCAGCGCCTCCTCGAGGGCGGCCAACAGGAGACCGATGCGCCAGCTCATCTGTTCGATGGGGTCCGGACCGGGAAGGGGTACGCCCCACCGCCGGACATAGCGCTCCCTGATGTCGGGCCGTGTCTCGAGCGTGGAGTTGCGCGAGTCCTTGATCTTCACCTCCATCCAGCTGGCCAACACGTTGGCCGGGTGGCGGAGGAGCACCAGCATGTCGACATCGAACTGTGAATCGATCCACTCCAAGGCCAGCTGGGCGTGGATCGACTTGGCGACCACGCGTGAGTGAGGGGCGCCATCGGGTGGCCGCGACCTTGTGGCCGGGTCCCGAGCCAGGCTGGCCGCCAGGAACGTGGTGAGGTCACGCTTGCCTTCGAAGATGCGCTCGCGCTCACCGGGGCCGAGGATCCGACGGGCCCAGTGGGAGCGGGCGGGTTCGTAACCGCCGGCGAGGATCCACGCCCACAGACGGCGGTAGGAGCGGCACCGTTGGCCGGGGACGAGACTGGGGTAGCGACCCAGACGGTGCTTGGCGTGGATGGCAGCCGGGTACTTGTCCTCGTTGTCCGGCTCGGGGACCCGCCGGGCGCCCGGGCTCCGACCGAGCACCTGCAAGGTCCACGTCGTGCCGGAACGCGGCAGTCCGGCAACGAGCACCGGACGACCCTCAACGGGCATGACCCGACCCCCCCGCCCACGACCCCGGGCGCTCCCATCGAAGGAACCGGCAGAGCGAACGGGCGGGGAGCCCGGGATCCTTGCGTCGCCTCCCCACCGCGGCGGCGGTGTAGCTCAGGGCCAGCGCCGACCCGACCGTGGTGGCCGTCACCGGTGAGTCCCGTGCCTCGGAGGCAACCGCCGTGACCATGGCCTTCCGGCCCCGCGCCAGTCGGGTCAGCACGGCCTGGTGGTAGATGCGACAGGCCGGCGTCATGATCGCGCCATGCTTCTCGAGGAATCCCCGTCTACCGCGCCGATGACCCGAGCCCGTCGAGGTGGCCCTCGGGCCTCCGTGTTGATGGCGGGCGTACAGCACGTGCGGGACGGCCTCGATCGTCTTGAGCTGCGCGCATCTGAGGAGCAGGTCCCAATCCTCGCATGCGGGAAGGTCCTCGTCGAACTGCAGACCGGGAAAGCAGCATCGGCGGACGACGAAGGGCAGGGCCACGAAGTTGAACCACAGGAGCTCGTCCGCCCCGAACTCGAGTGGTCCCCGGTAGTCCACCGTCTGGGCGGTGCGGCTCGGGATGACCCGGTGCCACGAGGTGACGGCCCCGAGCTGCCGGTCCGACTCGAGGTGCCCGACGAGGATGTTCGCCGCACCGGGCAACCACTCGTCGTCGGCGTCGCAGAAGCCGAGCAGCTCTCCCTGAGCCGCATCGATGCCTTGATTGCGGGCGCCACCCGGGCCCCTCGGTTCCTCGTTGCCTACGATCCGCACGCGGGGGTCGGCGGACAACCGGTCGATCACCTCGGGGGTGTCGTCGGTCGACCCGTCGTCCACGATCACCAGCTCGATGTCGGGGAACCCCTGCGTCAACACGGAGGCGGCGGCGCGCGCCAGCTGCCCGGCCCGGTTGTGGGTGGGCAGGACGACGCTCAGCCTGCGGGTCCGCACACCAACCGTCCGGTCGGGCGCATGCCGGTGCCCGGCCGTGGCCTGACGGCCCCCGGACCGTCCCCCGGACCGCGCCCCGAACGGTTCCGCGCACCCCTCATGGGTGACATGCTAACAAAGGCCCTTCGGACCAGCCCATGTGGTCCGGCTCGTTGATCTGCGCCGGCCTGTTGTTCTGTTCTGGCCGATGTCTCGGCCGCCCCCGTTCGCCGGCGGCTGGCCGGTCTCCCAGCGTGCCAGCATGGGAGGGGCGAGACGAAGCGTGCCAGCATGGGAGGGGCGAGACGAAGGTAGTGTGCGGCGGCACCGGGGCGACATCGAACGGGGGGTTGGGTGCCGGAGGAGGAGATGCAGGTAGCACGGGATCGGCTCGTCGATCGGATCAGGTGCCCGCACTGCGGGGAGGGAGTGGAGCACGGTGCGGTGAGCGGGGTCGGTTGCCGGAACGGCCACCGGTTCGCCTGCCGTGACGGGTACCTCGACTTCTCGGGCGAGACCGACCCCGGAGGCACCACCGGAAGGACGTTGGAGAGCTTCGGCTACGAGTGGAACGCCTTCGACGAGGTCCGCGAGGAGGACGAGCGGTTCGCGGCGATCTACTTCCGCGACCTCGACCTCGCCGCTCTCGAGGGGAAGGTCGGTCTCGACGCCGGATGCGGGAAGGGCCGGTTCACCAGGATGCTGGCCCGCCACCTGGCGGCCGAGGTGGCCCTGGACGGCTCGGAGGCGGTGGTGGCGGCGGCCAGAAATCTGGCCGATCTCCCCAACGTCGTGGTGGTGCGGTCCGACCTGCGCTCGGCGCCGTTCGCCCCCGACAGCTTCGACTTCATCTCCAGCCTGGGGGTGCTCCATCATCTCGACGATCCCCGGGAGGGCTTCCGTCGGCTGGCCACCTATCTGGCCCCGGGGGGCCAGATGTTGCTCTATCTCTACAGCCGGCCGCCGACCATGGGCGTCCGGGCGGTCGGCCTGCGGCTGTCTGCCGCCCTCCGGGCGGTGACCGTCCGGCTGCCCCACGGCGTGCTCAAGGCCCTGGCCACCCCGATCGCCGCCTGCCTCTATGGCGGGATGGTGGTGCCCGGGCGCTGGGGCCAGGCTCACGGCGTGGCCGTCCTGGCCGACCTGCCCATGGACACCTACCGGGACAAGCCCTTCCGCAGTCTGGTGCTCGACACGTTCGACCGCCTGAGCGCGCCCGTCGAGCACCGCTATGTCTGGGATGATCTGGAGGAGTGGTTTCCCGAGGCCGGCTTGACGGTGGACGCCGCCCGGGACGAGACGGGCTGGTTCATCCTGGCCCACCGGCCGTCAAGGAGGGGTGATGCCGTCACCGGGTGAGCACGGGCGTCAGGCGATGGCGGTGGTACTCACCCACAACGCGCCGAACTCGCTCGACCGGTGCCTGCGGGCCATCGCCGCCCAGACCTGCCCACCGGTGGCGGTCTTGGTGGTCGACAACGCCAGCACGCCTCCGGTGGACCTCCGTGCCTACGACCTTCTCCTCGACAACATCTCGCTGCTGCGGTCGGACATCAACGGAGGACCGGCCGGCGGGTACGCCCTGGGGCTGGACCGGTTCCTGAAGGACGGCTACCCCCATGCCTGGGTGCTGGACGACGACATGCTCCCCGACCCCGAATGCCTCGAACGCCTCTGGGTGGTGGCCGACAAGGATCCGGTGTCGGCATACGTGTTCCCCGTCTCGTACCAGGTGGACGGCTCCTTCGGGGCGTGGCCCTCGTGGTGCGGCTTTCTCGTCTCCCGGGAGATCATCGAGAAGGTCGGCCTGCCCATGGAGGAGCTGTTCTGGTGGGCCGAGGACACCGAGTACCTGCAATGGCGCATCCCCGAGGCGGGCTTCCCCATCCGGGTGGTGGGCGATGCGGTGGTCAGTCACGACTCCATCCGCCACGGGGTGGGCGTACCGGTGTGGAAGTACTACTACGAGGCTCGCAACATGCTGTACGTCCATCTGTACGTGAAACGCCGGCTCGGGCTCTACCCCCGCAATGTGTCGAAGCTGATCGGGCGGGCCATCCTGCGTGAGCCGGAGGGCCGGCTCACCCGTCTGGGTGCCATCATCGACGGCCTGCGTGACGGGGCCTCGGGCCGTCTCGGGATACGGGTTCCGGTGGAGCCCATGCGAGAGCGCCAGTAGCCCTCGGGCCGATCAGGCTGTCGCCTACCCGGCCATCCGGTCGATGGCCTCGGTGACGCGGTCCTGATCGGAGGCGCTCAGGCCGGATCCGCTGGGGAGGCAGAGGCCACGGTCGAAGATCCGCCCCGATGCCGCCCCCCCACCACCGGTGCGCCGGCGAAGACCGGTTGGAGATGCAGGGGCTTCCACGTCGGACGGGACTCGATGTCGAGCTCCTCGAGGGCCAACCGGATCGCCTCTCGGTCCGTGCCGAATTGATCGGCGTCGACCGTGATGCAGGTGAGCCAGTAGTTGGGGGTCCCGTAGTCGGCCACCGGCATGAAGTCGATCCCCGGCAGGCCGGCCAGGGCGCGCCGGTAGCGCTCGTTGATGCGACGCCGCCGGGCGACGTGGCCGTCGAGCCCGCGGAGCTGTGCCCGGCCCAGGGCGGCCAGCAGATTGCTCAGCCGGTAATTGAAGCCCACGGCGGTGTGTTCGTAGTGGGGAGTGGGATCGCGGGCTTGGGTGGCGAGGTAGCGGGCCCGGGCGGCCAGCTCCGTCGAACGGGTGACCAACATCCCGCCGCCGCTGGTGGTGATGATCTTGTTGCCGTTGAAGGAGAGGACGCCCGCACAGCCGAACGATCCCGTCGGGCGTCCGCGATAGGTGGCGCCGAGGGCCTCGGCGGCGTCCTCCACCAGGGCCAGTTCGTAGGAGTCACAGAGGGACTCCAGCCGGTCGTAGTCGGCCGACTGGCCGTACAGGTCCACCGTCACCACCGCTTTCGGCAACCGCCCGCGGCGCGCCCGCCCGGACAGTTCCTCGGCGACCAGGTCGGGGTCCATGTTCCAGGTGGAGGGCGAGCAGTCGACGAACACCGGCCTCGCCCCGAGGTAGAGGACGGCGTTGGCCGAGGCGACGAAGGTGAACGAGGGAACGAGCACGTCGTCGCCCGGCCCCACCCCGGCCAGCAACAGGGCGAGATGGAGTGCGGCCGTCCCACTGGCGAGAGCCACGGCGTGCCCGACGCCGATGCGGTCGGCCATCTCCCGCTCGAAAGCGTCCACGTCCGGACCGACGGGAGCGATCCAGTTGGAGTCGAACGCGTCGAGCAGCATGCGGCGCTCCTCGGCACCCACCTCGGGCGGTGACAGGTAGATCCGGGTCACGGCCGTGCCCCACTGTCCGGTGCCAGGGCCCCGGTGGCCCCGGCGGCCAGGAGGAGCACGGCCCCGGCGGCGATGTCGACGACGACGGCCGCCCCCAGGGCATGGTGGCGAGCGGACACCACGGCCGGCGCAGCCAGGACGGCGGCCCCGCCGGCGTAGGCCAGGCTGGCCCGGATCGGCGGCCAACCCCTCTCCACCAGTCGGTCGTAGGGGTGGCCCCGGTCACCGGCGAGCAGGGAGTGTCGCCCACGCCCCCGGCGCACCACGGCCCAGGCCACCTCGGCCGCCGGGACGGCCACCAGGGCCAGGGATGCCGCGCCCACCGCCGGGGCGATGCCGGGGCCCCACGCCTCGGCCACCAGGACGGTGAGGGCGGTGCCCACCAGATAGGCGCCCCCGTCGCCCAGGTAGATCCGGGCCGGCGGCCGGTTGAACAGGAGGAAGCCCACCAGGGCCGCCCCCAGGGCCAGCGCCACCTGCCGTCCCGTCCCCGGTTGGAGGAGGCAGAAGGCGAAGGCGGCCACGGCCGCCACCCCTCCGGCCAGCAGGTCGAGGCCGTCCAGCAGGTTCACCCCGTTGACCAGCACGATGGTGACGACCACGATGAGCACGGCGGCGGCGGGGCCGGGGAACCGCACCGGGCAGGTCGCCACCACGGCGATCCCGATGGCCACCTGGGATGCCAGCCGGACCAGGGGAGGAAGGTCGATGCGGTCGTCGACGACACCGAGCACCAGCCCTCCGGCCAGCGGGACGAGCAGCGAAGGCCGGGCGACGGCCACCCCGACGGCCGTCCCGGCGAAGACGGCCAGGCCCCCGAGGTAGGGCACGGGCGCCGCCTGCGACTTGAGGTCGCCCGGGCGGTCCATCGTCCCGGTCCTCCGGGCCAGGCGGATGGCCAGGGGAGTGCAGACCACCGCCACCAGCAGGGACACGACGGCGATGACCGGCAGGCTCATCGGACGCCATCGGGTCGACCGCGGCCGCGGCTCCACCGCATGAGCAGGGACTCGGTGCCGGCGTGCAGCTCGAACCGGTCGGCCACCTCGAACCCCCAGCGGGCGTACAGCCCGATGGCGGCCCGGTTGTCGGCACCCACGACCACACGGGCGGCGTCACCGCCCCGCGCCACCACCTCGTCGAGGAATCCGCCCACCAGCCGGCCCCCCAGGCCGCCGCCCCGGGACGCCGGGTCGACGGCCACGGCCAGCAACTCGAAGTCACGGTCCGGGCCCTGGTCGGCCACGGCTCCCTGCCGCAGGGTCTCGAGGGCGCGGCGCCACTCCCGGAACAGCCACGGGGCGGCGGCCCAGGCGGCCGGCAGGCCGTCGTGCCACAGGAAGCTCCGGTACAGCGCCCCGAGGTCCTCGGTGCCGGCGATGAACCCCCTGACCCGGCCGGATTCCTCCCCCGTCAGCAGGAACGATCCAGGGGCGAGGTCGATTCGGCGGTAGAGGCGGCCGAGGAAGCGGGGGCCCAGCCGGGACAGGAACCCGTCCTCGATCTGACCGGCGTGCAGGGCCGCCGCCGCCGAGGCGCCCCCGGCCGCCGCCCGGCCCACGATGAACACCCGGCCGGCCGGCGACGGGCCGGGACCGGGCGGGGAAGATGTGGCAGCCGCTGTGCCATATCGAGGCCGGCCCTCCGGCCGGCCCGCCGGCGACACTCGGCGCTCTCGCCCGTTGGGCCCCATCTCCCTCTCCTCCGGTCCAGCGGGTTCGGCCCGGTCAGCGGTCTGCGGCCGCCTCATTTGGCGAAAACGAGTCTACGACTATTTCTGAAAGTGCAGGCGATGCGATAGGTTGGGGGGCTGTGGAAATGGGCCGGGGGGTGGGGATCACGGGGCAGTACCAGCTGTCCCATCTGCGCGCCATCGAGGCCCAGTCGATCCACATCATCCGGGAGGTGGCGGCCGAGTTCGAGCGCCCGGTGCTGCTCTTCTCGGGCGGCAAGGACTCGGTGGTCATGCTCCGCCTGGCGCAAAAGGCCTTCTGGCCTGGCCGTATTCCCTTCCCGGTCATGCACGTGGACACCGGTCACAACTTCCCCGAGGTGCTCGACTTCCGGGACCGGACCGTGGCCGAGCTGGACGCGATGCTGCTGGTGGCGTCGGTGCAGGCGTCGATCGACGCCGGACGGGTGGCCGAGGAGGTGGGCCCCGACCCGTCCCGCAACCGGCTCCAGACCCGCACCCTGCTCGATGCCATCACCGAGCACCGGTTCGACGCCGTGTTCGGCGGCGCCCGACGGGACGAGGAGAAGGCCCGGGCCAAGGAGCGGGTCTACTCCTTCCGCGACGACTTCGGACAGTGGGACCCGAAGAACCAGCGTCCGGAGCTGTGGTCGCTCTACAACGGCCGCCATCGGGCGGGCGAGCACATCCGGGTGTTCCCGCTGTCCGACTGGACCGAGCTCGACGTCTGGCAGTACGTCGGGGACGAGGGTCTGGAGCTGCCCTCGATCTACTACGCCCACCGGCGCCAGGTGTTCCGGCGGGACGGGATGCTCCTGTCGGTCGGCCCCTACGTCACCGTGCGGGCCGAGGAGGAGCGCCTCGAGACCTCGGTCCGCTACCGGACCGTCGGAGACATGACCTGTACGGGGGCGGTCGAATCCACCGCGGTGACCGTTGACGACATCATCCTCGAGGTGGCCGCCTCCCGGCTCACCGAGCGGGGGGCGACCCGCGCCGACGACCGGGTGAGCGAGGCGGCCATGGAGGACCGCAAGCGGGAAGGCTACTTCTGATGGAGCTCCTGCGCTTCGCCACGGCCGGGTCGGTGGACGACGGGAAGAGCACCCTGATCGGGCGGCTCCTCTACGACTCGAAGGCCATCTTCGAGGACCAGTTGGAGGCCGTCGAGCGGGTGAGCACCCGCCGGGGCGACGAGTACACCGACCTCGCTCTGCTCACCGACGGGCTGCGGGCCGAGCGTGAGCAGGGCATCACCATCGACGTCGCCTACCGCTACTTCGCCACCCCGGCCCGGAAGTTCATCATCGCCGACACTCCGGGGCACATCCAGTACACCCGGAACATGGTCACCGGGAACTCGACGGCGGATCTGACCTTGGTGCTGGTCGATGCCCGGAAGGGGATCGTCGAACAGACCAAGCGGCATGCGTTCCTGGCATCGTTGCTGCGCGTCCCCCACCTGCTGGTCTGCGTGAACAAGATGGACCTGGTCGACTACGACCAGACCGTGTTCGACTCCATCCGCGAGGAGTTCACCGCCTTCGCCAGCCGCCTGGAGGTCGCCGACCTGGCCTTCATCCCCATCTCGGCGCTGCAGGGTGACAACGTGGTCCAGCGGTCGGCGGCCATGCCGTGGTACGAGGGGGCCTCCCTGCTCCACCACCTCGAGCAGATCTACATCTCCTCCGACCGGAACCTGATCGACCCGAGGCTGCCGGTGCAGTGGGTGATCCGACCCCAGGCCACCAGTCAGCCCGACTACCGCGGCTATGCCGGCCGGGTGGCCGGGGGCGTGTTCAGGCCGGGGGACGAGGTCATGGTCCTGCCGTCCGGGCTGACCACCACCGTGGCCGGCATCGACACCTTCGACGGGCCGATGGCCGAGGCGTTCGCCCCGATGTCGGTGACCATGCGACTGAGCGACGACATCGACATCTCGCGGGGGGACATGATCTGTCGTCCCCACAACCGGCCGGTCGCCGGCCAGGACCTCGACGCCATGGTGTGCTGGATGACCGAGCGACCGCTGCACCCGGGCGACTTCCTGGCGCTCAAGCACACCACGCGGTGGGTGCGGGCGGTGGTGCGCGACATCCACTACCAGCTGGACGTGAACACGCTCCACCGCGACGAGGAGGCGTCGACCCTCGGTCTCAACGACGTGGGTCGCGTCTCGCTGCGGGTGACCCAGCCCCTCTTCTACGACAGCTACCGGCGGAACCGGCAGACCGGCTCGTTCATCCTGGCGGCGGAGGACACCAACGTCACCGTCGGGGCCGGCATGCTGCTCGGCCCCGATTGACGGGGAGGCCGGTGTCCTCGTCCAACATCACCTGGCACGCCGGGGACGTGACCCGGGAGGACCGGGCCCGGCTGTTCGGCTCCGGCGGGGCGACGGTGTGGTTCACCGGTCTGTCGGGCTCGGGGAAGTCCACCCTGGCCGCCGCCGTGGAGCAGCGGCTCGTCCACGATGGCCGTGGCGCCTACCGCCTCGACGGCGACAACCTCCGGACCGGGCTCAACCGCGACCTCGGCTTCAGCCGGGAGGCCCGGGAGGAGAACTGCCGGCGGGTGGCCGAGGTGGCGCGCCTGTTCGCCGACGCCGGGCTGGTGGCGCTGGTGGCGGTCATCGGTCCGTACCGGCGATCGCGCCTCGAGGCGCGCCAGCTCCACGAGGGTCAGGGGCTGCCGTTCCTCGAGGTCTACCTGGCGGCATCGGCCGACGACTGTGCCACCCGGGACCCCAAGGGCCTCTACGCCCAGGCGTCGGCCGGCCACATCGGCTCGTTCACCGGCGTGGACGACCCCTACGAGGTCCCCGAGGCACCCGATCTGGTCATCGAAGCCGAGACCTCGGTGGCCGAGGCGGTGGACCAGGTGCTGGCCGCCCTGGAGGGGGTGCGCCGGCCGGCCCCTGGCGCCCGAACCGGGGCTTGAGCCGGTTCCGGGGCCTCAGTCGCTCGTCGGCACCGCCTCGATGATGAACTGGTAGCCGAACATGGTGGGCCAGAGGCTGAGCGACAGGTGGTCCAACAGGCGGAGCCAGTGGCCCCGGGCCCCCTCGAGGCCGAGGGCGTCGAGGGGCAGCCCGACCGGCTCCAGACGGCGGATGGTGAAGCCGTTGCGCTCGACCAGCTTGGTGATGCTGCGCCGGGTGAAGAACCGGAGGTGGGTGGAGTCGAGGATGCCGCGCTGGTCGTAGTCGAACATTCCCATGGTCGACCGGAAGCGTGGGTACCAGTGGGCGATGTTCGGGACACAGACGATGGCGGACCCGTCCGGGGACAGCACCTCGCGTATCTGGCGTATCAGGACGGCCGGCTTCCTCAGGTGCTCCAGGACGTCGGCCGCCAGCACCAGGTCGAAGCCGGTGCCCACCTCGGGGGGGATGCCGTCGTTGAGGTCGGCCTTGAAGAAGGCGTTGGTGCGCTCGGCGACCCCCTCGATCTCGTTGACGTCCACCCCGGTCACGTGATGGCCCATCTGCCGGAGCCGCTCGGCCAAAAGGCCGCCCGAGCACCCGAGGTCGAGGATCTTGCTGGGTGGCCGCGAGCTGAGCAGGGTGGAGATGCGGCCGTGCGAGCTGTCCTCGCTGGGCTTGAGCTCGTACTCCTCGTTCAGCGCGATGCGGCTGCCGTCTCCGAACCCGGCCTTCTGCAGGCGGTAGGCGATGACGTCCTTGGTGACATCGGCGGCATAGCCCATGCCGTCGACGTAGCAGATCTCGTCGCCGTAGTAGGTGGGGATGGGAACCTCGGTGATCCGCATGCCGGCATCGTGCAGCTGGATGATGATCTGGGTGTCGAAATTGAACCCGTTGGAGTTCTGATGGAACGGGATCTGCTTCAGCGCGTCCACGGAATAGGCCCGATAGCCCGAGTGGAACTCCGAGAGATTTGTCCCCAACGCAGCATTCTCGAAGCGCGAGAGGATCCGATTTCCCGCATATTTGTAGAGCGGCATACCGCCCTTGCGGGCGGCGCCTTTGATCATGATCCGCGAGCCGAATACGGCGTCGGCTTCGCCGGCCAGGAGGGGCGCCACGATGTCGGGGAGGGACTCGGGCGCGTACTGGCCGTCGCCGTGGAGCATGACCACCACGTCGAGCCCGTGCTCGATGGCCATGTCGTAGCCGGCTTTCTGGTTCCCGCCGTAGCCCAGGTTCTCCGGTTGGCGGATGAGCGTGATGGGCAGGTCGGACACCTGCTGGTACCCCAATCCCACCAGATAGGTCGAGTCCTGGCTGTGGTCGTCGCTGACGATCACCTCCTCGATGTCCGACCGTATCCCACTCGGGATCCGGTCCAACACCTTGGCCAGGGTCGACGCCGCGTTGTAGGCGACGACCAGGACCCCGATCCGCTTCTTCGTGACGCTCACTGCGGTCCTACCCCCCGTGCTCTGCCTCCGGCCCGTCCCAAGCGTAGGCGCGATCCCCATCGATTTGGATCGCCGCTCCCGCCGCCTCCCTCGAGTCGGGAATGGGGACGCCCCGGGTCGGAGAATGGTCTCGTCACAATTGATGATCTATCCGGTCGCACCTTGAATTCAATACTTAATGTTGGCGGCTTTGCTGCCCCATGGTTTACCGTTGACGTGGGACGGTTATATGCGGTCACGAGGGCACAATGCAGAGACGCAGGTACAGGTTGGCGGCGGGGGCGGCTGCCCTCGCCATCGCGCTCGGGGCAGGACTGGCGACCGCCGGCTCCGCTTGGAGCGCTCCGGGGCATGGCCATTCCCCGCATAATCCGGTCCTGAGGATCGACCAGTCCCTCCACCAGATACAGCTGACCATACCGGCACCAGCCTGTCCACCCGCTGACGCCGGCTGCACCTGGATGCTGTACGTGGGGGAGCCACGGGTGGCCGGACGCCCGACCGTGGCCGCGGTGACCGGCAGCTCCGGGACGCTGACGATCCCCTTCCCGGTGTTCTGCGGCGTGATCCAGGCCGATGCGCTGATCGGGCCGGCGCCCTGGACCTACCGGGCCGGTATCCGCCGGACCATCGACACCTGCACGTCCCCTCCGGGCCCGGTGCCGGCGGGTCCGGTGCCGGCGGGGACCCAGACGGCGCTGCCGTTCACCTCGGGCCCCGACGCCTCCGTCGCCTCCACCGGTTCGCCGGCGGCGAACGGCACCCCGTCCGGCTCGGCGGCCCAGTTGCCCTTCACCGGGTTCGACCTCCAGCCCCTGTTCCTCATCGGGACGGGCCTGGTGCTGTCGGGTGGGGCCCTGCTGTTGACGGTCGAGTCCCAGCGCCGCGCCCTCCGGCGGGCCCTGCGGGGGGAGACCCTGAGGGAGGGCGCGCACCGGACGGGCCTGTGGTTCTTCGGGCTCTGACCTGAGGCCGCCGTGTCGGCTTCGCCCGACCCGGCCCTGAGCCCGAGGGGGCCGGGGCTAGGGTCCTGGCTGTGAAGGAGGGTGGTTCGGCCGGTCGCGCACCTCACCGGCAGCCCGCCGACGGACGGCCGAACCGGGGCTTCACCTCGGCTGGCGTCGTCGCGCCGGCCAGGCGGTGGGCCTCGGCCCGGCGTGACTGGTGGGAGATCCGGCGCGATCCGACGTATCGACGCCTGGCGAGCTCGTACGAGCTGCCCGACGGGAGCCGACGCGTCTACTGCTACCACGTGAGGAAGACGGCCGGGACCAGCCTTCATCTGAGCTTCATGGCCCTCGGGGGGGAGCCGCCCCTCGAGGTCTACCGCCGCATGTCGGAGTCGAGGTTGCACCGCACCATCAGCGGCCGGTACGCCTTCGTCTCCTACCACCCACGGTTGTTGTCCGAGGGGGCGTACTTCTACGGGCGATCGCATCGGCCGATGGACGAGCTGTCCCTGCCGCCACGGACCTTCACCGTCACCATCCTGCGGGACCCGGTGGCCCGGGTGCACTCGTACTTCGACTACCTGGTGGCCGGGGACCGTCCCGACACGCCGGGCCCGGTCCGCCGGCGCGAGCGGGTTCTGGCCAGTGGGGGCTTCGACTCCTTCCTGGACGGGATCCCCGTCGAGCGCCTCCTGGCGCAGCTCCGGATGTTCTCTGTACGTTTCGACGTCGCCGAGGCCGCCGATCGCATCGCCGGGTCATCGAGCGTGTTCTTCACCGAGGACTACGTCTCCGGCCTGGCCGAGCTCGGCAGGCGACTCGAGCTTCCGCTCGAGGTCCACCGGGCCCGGGTCACCGGCGAACGCTCGGCGCTCACCACCGTGCAGACCGAGCGCCTCCGCAACCGTTTGGAGCCCGAATACGAGCTGCTTCGCCAGCTGCGCGAGGGCGGGATCGGCAGTCGTGCCCCGGACCCGGCATGAGAAGGCATGAGAAAGGGCGTCGGGACGTCACGCCCGCAGCCCCCGACGGCCGCCGGCGGCGAAATTCGACGATGCAAACGTCTGGTCCTCACGCCGTCCGGCCGTCCGCTACAGTCAGACCCCATGAAATGGCTATGGGTCGTCCTCTTGCTGGTCATCGCGGGTTTGGCTGCCTTCGTCGCCGTCGAGTACCTCACGGTGTCGATATCCCACCTCCCGAGCTATCTCCCGGGCCGCAAGAAGGGTCATGGGCACTACCACACACGAGGGGCCATCGCTGCGCTCATCGCGTTCGTGGCCCTCGTCCTGGCCGGCTATCTCACCTACCGCAACATGGCGGCCAACCGGATGGCCGCGGCCGGGGGCGGACCCGCCGTCCCGACTGCGCCGACCGCCGACACCATCCTCACCGAGCCCCCGGCCGAGGGACCGGCCTGAACCCAGGGTCATGACGGGCGGCCCGGCCCGCTGACCTGCCCTCGTCGGCTCAGGACCGGCGCGCCCTGCCCCTGAGCTCGGCGAGGAACGTGGCTGACTGGCGGACCGGTTTGGTCACCTTCCAGCTCGTCGAGTCGTAGACACGGGCCAGATGGTCGGCCACCTCGTCCAGCGAGGCGTTGGTGGCGCTCAGGTACTGAAGGGTGGCGTCCAGGTGTTCCTGGGTGGCGTCCAGGTGTTCCTGGGTGGCGGCCAGCTGTTCACGCAGCATGGCGATGGTGCCGGTCGCCGCCTCGAGCTCGTCGGTCCGGGTGCCCAGCTCCAGCCGGAGGCGCCGGCTCTCCCGCCGGTGGCGGAGGGCGACCGACGACCAACCGGACTCCGCCCCCGGGCGGGCAGCGGCGAACGGCCGGTGTCCACCTCGGAGCTCGACCAGCCGGTCGACCAGCTCACGATGCTGCGGCAACAGGCAATCCTCGTCGGGCCACCGGTCACCGGGCTGGTGCTGCAGCTCGGACGCGATCAGCGCGGCCGCACCCTCCAGGTCCCATTCCGCCGCCGGGGCGGTGAACCCGGGCAGGCTTCCCAGCCATCCGGCCAACACCCCGGCGGTCCCTTTGGGGTCCTGGATCAGGGACTCGTAGTCGATGACGAAGGTGTCGAGGCCGTCGAGGCCCCCGATGGCACTGCGGTTGTACCGCTCCCACAGGGCCAGGCCGTCGGTGATGGGCAGGCCGTCACGTTCGAGCAGTGAGTGGGCGACGGCCAGGGGCGACCGCCACACCAGCACGGCGCTGACCGGTTCGGGCAGGCGGTGTCGCCAGTACGGGAGGAGGAGGCTGACCCTCGGGTCCTTCCACACCGACGGCCCGGCCAAGGGGTAGGCCGCCGCCACCACGGGAGCCGGGTCGAGGAGGTCGCCGACCTCGGGTGCCTCGTCCCATCGCTCGGGCAGCTCGGGGGGCGCGTCCCAGCTCCCCCCGAGGCGGTCCAGCAGCTCCTCGTCATGGACGGAGAGGGAGAGGCTCTCCCAGTGCTCGGGATTGCTCTCGGGCCAGTCCACCCGGTCGTCGGGGGCCGAGGTATGGAGGCCCAGGCCCCCGAGCAGGCCCGCCACGGCGGAGGTGCCGCTCCGGTGGGATCCCACCACGAGCACCCATGGACCGGCCGTGATGTCCGTCAAGGGTTCCTCAGCGGAGCCACTGGTGCGCCCGCTTGAAGGCGGCGGCGGTACGTGGCGAGCTGTAGGCGACCTTGAGCACGTGGTGCTTCCACCTCGGCATGGAGCTCGTGGGCAGGGGACGGAGGGCGGCCCGACGGTTGGCCTCGTTGGCGATGATCCCGACGGAGACCAGGTAGTTGTGGATGGCGTAGTTGTCATCCAGTGGCGACCGGTCCGCTTCGGTCTCGCCCTCGGACTTCTCGGGCTCACCCACCGCTTCGAGGAAGGTCGCCGGCGGGGCGACCACCGGGAACGGGCGGAGCGCCCAGACGAACTGCTGGACCGAGCCATGGGGGTTGAGCGTCTCGGAGAGCACCCGCAGGGCGCCCACCATCTCCATGGGGAGCTCGTTGTTGAGATCGGGGTCCCACTGGTCCGAGCGGATGACCTCGAAGTTGTCGCGGGCGACGATCTTCCACCCGCAGCGCCGGAGCATCCGCTCGAGCGTCGGCTCGGTGAAGAAGCGGAGATGGGTGCTGTCGAGGAGGCCAGTCTCGGTGGGGGTCCACTTCCCGCTGAGGAGTCGGAGCCCGATGTCGAAGTGGGCCACGTTCGGCACCGACACGACCAACGCCGGCTCGCCGTGCTTGAGGGCCCAGGCCGACAGGGCGGCCAGCAGCTCGTGGGGCTGGGTCAGGTGCTCGATGACGTCGAGGAGCATCATGGCGCCCACGTCGCCCACGTCCTCGAGCACCGGCAGCAGGCTCTCGGTGTCGGTCAGGTCGCACTGGGTCGCCTCGATGCCGGCCGAGCGCATGAGATCGACGGCCACCGGATGCAGCTCGAGGGCGTGGTAGGCGATCCCCGCTTCCCGGAGCGGGTGGCTGACGACCGCCGTTCCGGCGCCGAGATCGACCACCGTGGCGTCGGTCCCGAGGTTGAGGTCCCGGACCAGGCCGGCGGCGTTGGCCACCGCGCTCTCGTGCCGGTAGGCATAGATGTAGTCGAATTTGTCGTCGGCGGGCCCCGCCTTGGCGTCGCCGGCGCGGCGGAGCTCACCGGGCTGGGTGTGGGAGGCGGGAGCTGCGTCGACCAGGACGGCCTTGGTCGCCTCCAAAAAGGCGCGTCCGTAGCGCTGGTCGGGCTCGAGGTGGTTGCCCTCCGCCCATTCGTTCCAGGCCACGATGAAGACGTAGTTCTCCTCCTCTCTCACCCGTGACACCGATTGCACGGTGTGCCGGAGCCATCGCTCGTAGGCCTCCGGTGTGGCTCCGTCGAAGATGGTGGCCCCGTAGGGGCGGCGGGCGGTGTTGTCCCAGCCCACCATTACCGACGGGAACCGCTTCCAGCTCGGGGCCGGGCGTGACAGCTCACGGGTGAACGCGGCCTGGTAGTCGACGATGCGGTGCCCGCGCATGCCCTCCACCGGGCTGTAGATCTGCTCGGCCGGCTCGGGCATGAAGCCGATCGACGCGTCGAGGCCGAACGCCTCGGGTCCGCCGGGGGGAGGACCCCAGCTCTCGACCCAGCACAGGTAGAGATCAGGGAAGCCGAGGCGCCGGGCCTCCTCCCGCCAGATGCCGGCCGTCCGCTTGGCGTCGGGCAACTGGGCCGGACGGTAGATCATCATCAACGGCCGACCGTCGATTTTGATGTACCGGTCATCGGCGAAGGCGGCGGCCAGATAGCGGATGTGGGCCAGATCGTCCTCGTCGCTGAAATGCTGGGCCATCAGGGTCTGGCCGGTCTGGGCGTCCCAGTTCCGCGTCCAGGGCTCGTTGGCCCAGCAGAGGGCGAACGGGAAGTCCGGCGAGCCGGAGGCGAGGACCTCCTCGAAGGGCCGCTCCAGCAGCCGCTTGCCTTGGAACCAGTAGTGGTAGTACACGAAGCCGGAGATCCCATGCGCGGCGGCCAGGGCGGCCTGCGCCTCCCGGACCTCGGGGACCCGGAGGTCGTAGTAGCCGAACTCGCCCGGGACGTGGGGCTGGTAGTGCCCGGCGAACAGGGGCCGCGCCCTGGTGACGTTCACCCACTCGGTGAAGCCGTGACCCCACCATTCGTCGTTCTCCGGTATCGGATGGAACTGGGGCAGGTAGAAGGCCAGGGCCTTTGGCACGTTGTCCGCCGCCGACTGGTGTCTCGCCCCCTGAGCTGGCATGGACCGATGATACGGCAGACGGGCGGAGCCCATGCAACGTGGCCCGGGGCGTTCGGGACAGGATCCTCCTTTTTGGGGACGCCCGAGGCTCGAGGCGCCCCCGACCGGCACCGGCGGCTTCAGATCGCAACCGTCGGCCCTGCCGGTGAGGGTGCCGTGCACCCCGCGGGGCGTCCTTGCCCTCGGTGGTGCCCCCCGATAGACAGGCAGCCGTGCAGCTCGAAGGCGGAATCGTTGTCACTGAGTCTCCGTCCGCCGACGCCATCGGGGACCAGATGCGTGCCGACCACGAGGTGGTCAGCAATGTCCGCCGGTTCGAGCTGGTCTCGCTCGTCGCCGTCCTGGCCGCGGCCGTGCCCTACCTGTGGGTGGCCTGGGACCTCTGGGGCCGATCCCTCGACCCGCTCCGGGTCAACGGGCCCGGATCGGTCTACGACGTCCAGGCCCGGGCCATCCTGCACGGCCATCTCTCCCTTCCCCGGGGGAGCATCGGGCTCGAGGCCTTCATCCGCAACGGGCGCGCCTACACCTACTTCGGAGTTTTCCCCTCCCTCATCCGGATCCCGGTCCTGCTGGTGACCCATTCGCTCGACGGTCGCCTGACCGCCCTGTCCATCGTGGCCTCGTGGTTCGTCACCGCCGCCTTCGCCAGCCTGCTCCTCTGGCGGATCCGCGTCATCGTCCGGGAGGATGCGCCGCTCGGGTGGGCCGAGGCCCTCTCCTACGGGACCCTTCTCGCCTCGATCCTGGTCGGCTCGGTCCTCATCTTCCTGGCGTCGGAGCCCGTCATGTACTCCGAGGACCTGGCCTGGAGCGTCGCCCTCTGCAGCGGAAGCCTGTTCGCCCTCCTCGGCGTGGCGGAGCGGCCCTCGTCACGCCGGGTGGCCCTGGCCGGCCTGTTGATCCTCTGCACCAACCTCAACCGGGCGACCACCGGCTACGCCTGCGTCATCACCGCCGTGCTGCTGGCGTCGTGGTTCGCCCTCGGACGGGCGGGCCCCGAGCGGCGGCGATGGGCGCTGCCCGTGTTGTCGGCTGGGCTGGTACCCCTCATCGTCGGCTGCACCGTCGACCTGGTCAAGTTCAATCTGTTCTTCGGCGTGCCCGCCTCCGAGCAGCTCCTCTACCGCGCCTTCAACTTCGGCCTCGTCAACGGCGGTCACTACTTCAGCCTCCGTTTCCTGCCCAGTACCCTCCAGGCCTACCTGTCGCCCGGCAACCTCGGGGTGACGTCGGTGTTCCCCTTCCTCACCCTGCCCGACGTGCCGACCCATGCGGTCGCCCACACCACGCTCTTCGCCCGGGAGCCGAGCGCCAGCCTGACCGCCTCCATGCCGCTGCTGTTCGCAACCGGGCTCGTCGGGGTGGTCGCCGTCCTCCTGCCGGGCCGCCGGGCGCCGGTCCGCGCGTTGCGCATCCTGTTGGTGGGGACCGCCGTCGCCGCCGGGGCGGTCGCCATCTTCGGATGGATCCTCGAGCGCTTCCTGGCCGACTTCATGCCGTTCCTGCTGCTGGCGGCCACCATCGGGATGGTGGACCTCTGGCGGCGGTTGCACGGGCGACGTCGGGCGGCACGCATCCTTGCCGCCGGGGGTATCGGTGTGCTGGCGGCATTCGGCTTCGTCGCCAACCTGGGAATTGCGGTCGTCCCGAACGGCGACTGGACGCCGGTCCAGCTGCAACACTACGTACAGGCCCAACAGACGATCAGCGATCACACCGGGGACCCGATCGCCGGGAGGGTCGTGCAGGGCGAGGGCTTCCCCGCCCGGTTCTCGATGGGCGATCTCTTCATCATGGGCGACTGCCGGGCCCTCTACGTCGCGGAGAAGGCCACGCCGACCGAGTTCTACCTCCCTGATAGCGTCTGGCTTCCGGTCGAGCGGGCGCCCCACACGCCGCTCTGCCACTCGCTCCTCCCCGGAGCACGGCGAGAGGGATAGACCGTGCCGATCGACGGTGGCAGCTCGGAAGAGGGACCATCCGGGGTGACCGCCCCGACCTCGGGGGAACACAGGTTCCTCGCCCGGGTTCCCCGCCGCCGGCTGGCCTTCGAACTCGCCTACCTCCTGGCCACGGTGGCCGCCGCCGCTCTGGCCCTGTCCCTGGCCGGCCGCCGACCGGGATGGCCCGTCGGCCAGACCTTCGGTCAGGATCCCCTGCTGGTCCAGATCTACGCCGCCCACTACCGCCACGGGGATTTCCTCCCGGTGTGGTCGAGCAGTGACGCCTATGGGTTCGGCACGCCGGTGCCGCTCTTCTACCACAAGGCCTTCTTCGTCGTGGGCGCGACGGTCTACCTGCTGCTCGGCGGGGCTCTCAAGCCCACATTGGTGATCACCTTGGCCGCCTTCATGGTCGTCGGCGCCTACGGGATGCGGAAGGCCCTCAGCGTGATCACGGGAGACCGGGTCCTCCAGGTGGTCGGGTCACTCGCCTTCCTCTTCACCAACTGGTCGTTCGTCGAGTGGCTCAGCCGTGGGGACCTCGCCGAGTTCTCCGCCCTCATGGTGGTCCCGTGGCTCCTCTACTGGTGCCTGACCCTGGTCAAGGAGCGGCGCGTGTCGTGGTCGGTCGTCCCGACCATGGTCGTCCTGGTCGACGCCCACAGCGCGGTGGCCCTGGTGTCCACCGTGGTCATCGCCGTCACCGGCATCGTCTTTCTCGCCAGTTATGGCGGCGTCGGGGTCCGGGCCGTGTACCGACGGCTGGTCGTCGCGGTGGGCGCCACCGCGGTCATCCTCGCGCCCATGCTCATCGCCGAGCTGAAGATGAGCCGAGACTACGACCCGGCGTCAAAGATCACCGAGTTCGGAGCGGACGTCGCCCATCACTTCGTCGCGCCATGGTGGGGCTACCTCTACCTGCCGGCGTACCGTTGGCTGTCCCCGACGAACGCCAACCTCGACGTCCAGCTGGACTTCCTCATCACCGCCCTGCTGGTGGCCGGCCTCATCACGGTGACGGTCCGGTGGTCGAGGCGCCCGTCGACGACGCCGGCCTCGGCCGTCGACCGACCGGTGCTGGCCGTGCTCGCCCTGAGCCTGGGGGCCTACCTCTTCATGCAGTTCCGGGTGTCACTGCCGGTCTACGACGTGCTCGCACCCTTCAAGGTCATCACCTTCCCGTACCGGATGATGACGTTCATCACCCCTCTGGCGCTGCTCCTGGCCGGGCTGGTCGCCGACTGGTACGTCCGTCTCGCCCGCCAGCGGTGGCCCGTACGTGTGCACTGGGTCCCGCCGGCCCTGGCGGTGTTGTGGCTGGCCCTGCTCGTCCTCCTCGGACCCGTCACCGCCCACGAGCCCCCGTCGGCGGTCAGCCTCGTGCCCAACGCGCCCTTCCTTCCGGTGGAGGCGCTGACGGCGCCGGCGAAGACCAGCGTGCAGCACTACCCGGACGTGTTCGTCGAGTACGGCCCGATGTTCATCGAGTACCTCCCGAAGGTCAACGGGGCGGACGGGCACGAGCTGCGCAGTGACTCGTCCATCTACCAGAAGCTCCATGCCGATCACGGACGGGACGCCTCCCTCTCCTCCGTCCCGTGCACGGTCACCGAGCGATCCGGCACGGGTTTCGAGTCGCTGCGACAGACCTATGTGGTGAAGTGCGCCGGGCCGACCCTGGTGGCCCTCCCCATCAGCTACAACTCCTTCACCCGTGTCGGCGAGGTGGGCCGGGACGGTCAGGTCCGTCCGGTGGCCGTCCACCATGTGCCGACCGATCCGCGCCTGGTGGTGCGAGTCGACAACGATGCGCCCCATCTTCTCGCCGTCGATCTGCCGACCCTGGCCCAGATCCTGTTCCCGTGACGGTGGGATGGCCGGGCGCCGTGGCGGGGGAGCCGTGACACCGACAGGGAGCGTTTGCCCAGCTTGACCGGGTGAAATCCGCAATTCCCGGTGTTACTCTTCCCCGGTGCAGAATGATTCCCTGTCGGCAGGGCGGGATTCGATGCCGTCCGCAGTGGCGCTGGCCGTGCCCGAAGAGCCGATGGAAACCAGCGGCGTGAGCAGACGCCCGACCGGGGAGCTCCACCGCAGCGACCTGTTCGGCATGGCCTGGGTGCTCATCTCCGGTATTGCCGTGCTGGTGCCCTTCCTGATCCACGGGCACATCTTCGGCCCGATCGACCTGGCCGTCCAGGCCGGGCTGACCCGGCTGCCCGGCGTGGCGCCGCACATCGCCCAGAATTCCGACCTGGCCAACTCGCTCATCCCTTGGTGGACGCTGGTGTGGCAGCAGGTACACCACGGCCATCTGCCCATCTGGAACCCTTACGCCGGCCTGGGGGTGCCGCTGGCCTTCAATTGGCAGTCGGCCCCCTTCAGCCTTCCGGCGCTCGTCGGGTACGTCACTCCGTTGCGGTACGCGTTCACCGCCGGGGTGATCGTCAACATCGTGGTGGCCGGATCGGGGGCCTACGTCCTCGCCCGCGTCCTCGGGATGGGTGCCCTGGCCGGTGCGGCGGTCGGCACGGTGTTCGAGCTCAGTGGGCCCATCACGGCGTGGCTCGGCTATCCCTTCCCGGCGGTGATGGGCTGGGCCGGATGGATCCTCGCCTTCGGCCTGCTCCTCCTGCGTGGCCGACACCGGGCCGGCTATGTCGTGGCGATCGCCGTGTGCGTGGCGTTCTCCTTCTTCGGAGGCGCTCCCGAAGGGTTCGCCGTGCTCCTGCTCACCGTGGGCGTGTTCTTCGCCGCGATGCTGGTGATGCGCGCCGGTTGGGCGGGTGGCTCCGGCCCCATCGTCCGGCCGGCCGTGGACCTGGTGGTGGCCACCGTGGCCGGTGTGGCACTGGCCGCGCCCTTCGCCCTCCCCGGGCTGCAGCTGGCCCGGCAGTCGATCCGTGGCTCGTCGGGCGGCAGCAGTGCCCTTCCGCCGCACGTGCTCCTGTGGCTGGCGTTCCAGAGCTTCGGCGGCCTGCCGATCTACCACGGGAGCCAGCTCCTCGTCTTCGACCCGTACTCGCTCTTCTATACCGAAAACGCCATGTACCTCGGTGTGGCCGCCCTGGTGCTGGCGGCCCTCGGGATCATCCTGTACCGGCGCCGACCCGAGGTCCGGGCCTTCGGTGTGGTCACGGTCGTCTGCCTGGCGCTGGTGTTCGTCCCGCCCGTCGTCTCCCTGGCGGACAAGCTTCCCCTGCTGGGCCAGGTCAGCTGGCTGCGCGCCGAGATGCCGATGGCTCTGGCCATCGCCGTGCTGGCCGGGTACGGGATCGAGTACGTCGTCCGGGCCGCCGGGACCGGGGCCGCCGCCCGCTGGGTCGGCGGGGGGTTCGCCGTCGCCGCCGTCGGGCTCCTCGGTCTGTGGTTGTTCGGTCGGGGGGATCTCCCTCCGGTGGCCGCCTCGATCCGTGCGCACAGCTTCATCTGGCCGGTCGTCGAGGCACTGGTCGGGCTGGCGGTGGCCGGGTTCCTGGTCTGGGCCCACCGGCGACGCGGGATCCTGAGGCACCAGGCCGCCCCGGGCGACGCCGGGGTGGGGGAGCCGGTCCTCCTCCGCCGGGCCGGAACCGTCGCCGGCCTGGCGCTGCTGGCCGTGCAGACGGCCTTCCTGGTCAGCGCCGGGGCCGAGACGATGCAGTCGAGCCCCACCTCGTATCCCGAGACGCCCGCCATCCGGGCCTATGCGAGCACGGTGGGCTCGGCGGTGGTGGCCAACGGGTCGCTCGGTTGTCACGACGGGATCGGGCCCAACGTCAACGACGCCTACGAGATCCGAGAGCTGGCGGCCTACGACCCGATCATCCCCAAGCGCGTCTTCCGTGACTGGGTGGCGAACACCGGGACGGCGAGCGGGGTGCCGGCGCTCTACATCTTCTGTCCGGCGGTGACCAGTGCGGCGCTGGCCCGTGAGTACGGGGTGGGCTACGTCCTGGTGGCCGCGGGCCGGGCCGGGCCGGCCGGGAGCGTCTTCGTCCGGCACCTGGCCGACGAGGACCTGTACCGGATTCCCGGGTCGGGAGAGGCGGCCGAGGCACCGCTGACCGGCCGTTCGCTGCCCCCCGACCGGGTGGCGGGCACCCCGGTGGCGGTCCACCACCCGAGCCCGTCCGAATGGCAGATCACCACCTCGTCGGCGGTGCCGGTCGCGCTGCGCCTCCATCTGACCAACGTCCCCGGGTGGCATGCCACCGTGGACGGACGGCCGCTCGCCCTCGAGCCCTATGCCGGAATGATGCTGCAGGCCCGCGTCCCCAAGGGCGCGCACTCGATCGTCGTCCGATACTGGCCCGCGGCCTTCACCGAGGGCATCGTCCTGGCGCTCCTCAGCGCCCTCTTCCTCGTCGGCCTGCTGGTCTGGGCGGCAATGCGGAAGCGGCGCCGGGTCGGCCGCCGTGAACCCGGGCCTGAGGCGCCGGTAGCGTGACCGGGATGACGAGCCCACCGGCCGACCCCAGCGCCGCGGGCACGGTGGTCGTCGTCCCGTGCTTCAACGAGGAACGGCGCTTCGACGACCTCGCCTTCCTGCAGCTGGCCGCGGCCGGGGGCATCCGACTGCTCTTCGTCGACGACGGGTCGACCGACCGCACCGGTGAGATCCTGGACCAGCTGGCGCTGAAGTCGGCCGACATCGAGGTCGTGCATCTCGCCCGCAACAACGGCAAGGCCGAAGCCGTCCGTCGGGGTCTGCAGCAGGCCATCGAGAGCGGTGCGGCCGTCGTCGGCTATTTCGACGCCGACCTGGCCACCCCGACCACCGAGCTCCTGCGGCTCCTCCATGAGCTGGACGCCCACCACGAGCTGAACGGCGTGCTCGGAGCGCGAGTGTCCCGCCTGGGCAGCCATATCGAGCGCAGCGCCTTCCGGCACTACACCGGCCGCGTGTTCGCCACCGTCGCCTCCATGGCCCTCGGGGTGGCCGTGTACGACACTCAGTGCGGCGCAAAGGTGTTCCGGGTCAACCCCACCCTCGTGGCCGCGGTGGCCAGCCCGTTCCGCTCGGCGTGGTCCTTCGACGTCCTCTTGTGCCAGCGGCTGTTCGACGGCACGTCGGGGGTGCCCGGGCTGCCGATCGAATCCTTCCTCGAGGTGCCGCTCGAGGAGTGGAGCGATGTGGGTGGGTCGAAGGTCAGCCTGGCCGGCAGCCTGGCCGCCGTCTGGGACGTGGCCGTGCTCGGGATCAGACGCTCCCGACGGCGATGACGGTACGGGATGGTATGACCGAGACGGTGGCGGAGGGGTCCGCCGACGGCGCCGTCCGGCGCGATCGTCCCGGCGGCCGCTTCATCGACCGGTTCGACCGGCGTCTGGTCAACGCGGTGACCGTCCTCGGATACGTCCTTCCCGTCGCCGGCTACTTCTGGATGGTCCACCGGTACAGCGTGAACGTGATCTTCGGAGACCAGTGGGACGACGTCACGGTGATCAACCACTCCTACTCGCACCTGTTCGACTGGAGCTCCCTGTGGGCCCAGCACAACGAGAATCGCATCTTCTTCCCCAACCTGATCGTCGTCCTGCTCGCCCACAACTTCCATTTCAACATCCAGGTCGAGGAGTACCTGGGCGCGGTCATGCTGGTGGTGGCCACCGGACTCGTCATCTGGGCGCACAAGCGGCGGGCGATGTCGACGCCCTGGCTCTACTACTGCCCAGTCGTGGTGCTGGCCCTCTCCACCGTTCAGTACGAGAACTCGCTGTGGGGATTCCAGATGGCCTGGTACCTGGTGCTGGTCTCGTTGGCCGCGGCCATCGTCCTGATCGACCGACCGACGTTGACCTGGTTGACGCTGGCCGCGGCCATCGTGGCCGGCGTGGTGGGCAGCTTCTCGTCACTCCAGGGGTTGCTCATCTGGCCGGCGGGCCTGGTGCTGCTCTACCACCGGCGCCGGGCGGTCCCCTTCGTGGTGGCGTGGATCGCCGCCACGGCGGCGGCGTTGTTCCTCTACCTGTACAACTTCAACACCAGTGCCACCGCGGGCTCGCCGAGCCACGGCTACGTGCTGCACCACCCGGTGGCGGCGATCAAGTTCTACGTCTTCGAAGTGGGCGACATCGTGGGCCTGCCCCGTCGGTACAACGGTCCGGGGAGCAACGCCGTCCTCCTGCTCGGTCTGGTCATCCTGGTCCTGGCCGGGCTGATCCTGGTGGCCTACGGCCTCCGTCGCGACGACAGCGGGGGAGGGCCGATCGGGATCGCCCTCATCTGTGTGGGTCTGCTGTTCGTCGTCATCGTGGACGTCGGTCGGGTCCGCTTCGGCTACCTGGGGGCCAGCGCCTCCCGCTACACCACCTACGACCTGTTGATCCCGATAGGGATCTTCCTGGCCCTCCTGGGGCGACCCCTGCCGTCGAGGCGCGCCGCGGCCGTGTGGATCGATCGCGTCCTCATGCCCGCGGCTCGCTGGGTGGTCGCCGCCGTCATCGTGGTGCAGGTGTCGTTCGGGCTGCACTACGGCCCGACGGGCGCCGGCTCCGACCATGCCTACCAGGCCCATGCCGCCCGGGTGCTGCGCAACATCGACCGGACCCCCGACGGCGAGGTGGGGTACTACCTGTACCTGCTCCAGTCGCCCTCGTTCATCCGGCACCAGGCCAGAATCGCCCAGCTCCACCATCTCAGCCTGTTCGCCGACCGGACCTCGTAGTCAGGATCTCCGCACCAATCAGGCATGGGTCGCCTCGGCCGTGACTGCATGTTGGCCCCCAAGGGGGATCGGTTGTAGCAACCGATCGATACCGACGCCGAGCCGCCCCCCGAAGGGCGTGAAAAGAAGGTAGTCGCTCCCGATCACCCTGGCACCGGACGCCGCCAACAGCTGCTTGACCTTGCCGGCCGTGAGCAGCTTCACCCCGACGTCCAACTCACACGCCCGCACAGCCCGCCGGGTCAGAGGATTAACCGGATTGTGCTCGAAGATGGCAATGAGGCCACCGGGTCGTGCGACGCGGTTGAGTTCCGTAACGAAATGATTCTGCTGAGACGGAGGAACGTGGTGAAGCGCGCAGACCGCGACGACGACATCGAACGTGCCCGGTTCAAATGGAAGGGTCGTCCCGTCGTACCACTGAAAATGGGCACCGGGTACGTTCTTTCGCGCCATACCGAGCATCTCTGTCGAGATGTCCACGCCATACAGGTCTTTTACCTCATCAACCAGGTGCCGATCGGTGGTGCCGGTGCCACAGCCCACGTCCAGCAGAGTCGCGTCGTCCAAGCTGTGCCCCCGTGCCTCTTGGAGTCGCGTGAGAAGATCGACTTTTCGTCTGGCGAAGAATGACGCGTCGCGGCCAGTGAAGGAGATTGACCTGTCGACCAACTGCTCATAGTCCGAGGCATTACGGTCGAAGGCTTCTTCTCCGACGTTATGGGGTCCGACGTTTTCGGGATTCTCCGCGCCGTCCGCAGAGGAGGTATGGCCTTTTTTCATTGAGTTTCGACTACGGGAGGGGTGGATGCCTCCTCTTCGGGATGGGCCGGGTTCGCCGGAACAGTCTCGAGTATGGGGATACGGGCTCGGGTATTTACCGAGGAGGTGGTCCGATTTCGATATGTCGAACGCATCAACCTCCAGATGCCGCGGAGGTCATCGATCGCCGTACTCACGATGCGTACTCTCGAATCGTCGTCCTCCACCCAACGAACCGGCACCTCGTTGATCCGCAGACCACTTCGCCATGCCAACACCAGGAGCTCCGTATCGAAGAACCAGCTATCGTCCTCGACGAGCGGAGCGATGGTCAGCGCCACGTGTCTGCTCACCGCCTTGAACCCGCATTGGGCATCCCGCACGTGATATCGCAGGGCGCTTCGGGCAATCAGATTGTAGAGATGGGAAATGATCTCACGTCGGGCACCCCTGGTGACCTCCGAGCCAGGGAAAAGTCGTGAGCCGATGGAGATGTCGGTGGTCCCGGCGGCGATGGGATCAAGTACGGGTCGAAGGGCATCCAGGTCGGTGGAGAGGTCGATGTCCATGTAAGCCATGATGTCTGCGGAGCTGGATAACCATGCCGCTTTGAGGGCTCCCCCCCTGCCTCGTTGTCCCAACCGCAGAGCGCGGACGTTCGACTCGGTGTGCGCCAGGGCGCTGGCGACCTCCCACGAATGATCGGAGCTGCCGTTGTCCACTATGGACAGGCAGCAATCGAACTCGGTTCTGATTGCGACATCCGCGAGAAGTCTGCGGACGTTCTTCTCGAGCGTTCGTTCCTCATTCAATACCGGGAGAGCGATATCGACGCTGGTCTTGCGCACAGATCCAAGCCCCCTAGTAGCTCCACGCTTTCAAGTCCCTAGGTTCGAACCGCGGTCCGGCTCGAACGGACGCCGACTGGCCTAGGAGAGCAGCGTAGTCCCTCGCTCGGGCGGGCGCTATGGTGAACCGTGAGGTCAGAGGGTAATTCTGTTCGGCCGTCGGCTTTTGGTCACGACTGTGTCGGGACCGTCTTCTGCAGGGTCGGCGAGGAACAACCCGCCGGGTCGAGCTTTCCATGCAATCGGAAGAGGGAGAAGCCGACGAAATCCGTGCTACCCGGATAGCCCGGGTTGTTAGGCAGGGCAAGTATGTCCCGGGTAACCAGGCTTGATGCCGGATCGCTGCCGGTCCACACGGTGTAAGAGAAGGGAGTTTCGAAGACCTTCTGCCGATCGGAAACCAGTCCGGTAGAGGTCAAGATATAGTCATAACGACCGGCATTGACCAGTCGACGCCACTCGTAGCAGCTGGCAATCGGGATGTAGGCATGATGAGGTCCTGCCTTTGCCACATACTGGACATAGTTGGTTAGGTCGCGACCATACAGCTCGTATTGAATCTGCGAGTATGCCCCAGCCACCCCGATGCGGGAGTTGCTCACGCGCTGAGCCCAACGCACGAAGGATGGAGCGTTTGGCCCCGCGTACCGGTGCCGTAGGTAGTACTCCTGGAGCGAAAATCCCGTGGCAATGACCAACGTGCAGGCTGCGGCGATCGTCAGATAGCGGACCCACTGCCCTACCCGATTGGGGTGCAGGAAACGGCGTGAATGGATCAGCATCAGACCGAGGCCGAGTGTTGCGATTCCCAGGACCACGCCGCCCACCGCGTCGGAGCCACCGACTGGGTCGGCAAAACGTTGCGAGAGGAGGTTGATCGGCCAGATCGTCCCATCGAGTTGAGTCATCGTCAAAACCGCGCAATACACAAGGAGCAGAATCCACTGACGTCGCGTCGAACCAACCTGGGGAACGATGGGCAGGAACACCAATCCCAGCACAATGGCCGTATCTACGTATCGTACGTTGTCGACGAAAAAGACTGGAGTGCCCAGGATCGCAAGGTACTGGGGTGTGACAACGAAGGCAGCTGCGGCCGCAACTCCAGCCCAAGCGAGCATGCGAGTCATCCGACTGGGACCAGATATGACACAGAGCAGAAGGCCTGCTCCGGCTAGAGGGAGAAGTACCCACCATGCCGGCCCGAACGATAGTCGGAGCCCAGGCAGGAAATACTGCCGCCACGAATGGCTCTGTAGCACGAACTGACCGAAGGTCGAGGATGGGGTTTGGGCAGGTGGGCTGGGAAGAGTCAGAGGGCCGAGCTTGAGGTTGAGGGACGGGAGCGGGTTGCCCACCACAACCAGGTTGCGCAAATACCAGAACCCTCCAGTCAGAGCAAGGAGTAGGAGCCACACGGATCCTTCCCGCAGGCGACGACCCCGTCGCGCCAGAAAGAAAATTCCTACGGTGATTGCGCCAATTGGGGCAATGAGTGTCAACTTCGTACCCAGTGCCAGGCCCGCTGCCAAAGCGGCTATGCCCTGACCAGTGAGCCGGGCCGACCCGCTTGCCTTGAAGCCGGTGATCAAGAGCGCGGCACATGAGAGCAGAAGAGCCAGACCTACGACATCGTCATAGGCCCCACCGGGCTGAGTGGCCACCAGCCCAGGCGTGGCCAACAGGATCACAGTCCCTGTAAGGGTTACCGGAGCAACCTCGAAGGGCTTTCCTATGCACCATGCCGCCAATAAAGCTAAGGCCATCCAACCCAAGTTGACGAGGGGCGACAGCACGTCATTGCCCATGAACAGGATCCCGATCGCGTGGACCAGTTCCGACATGGCGGGGAAGAAGACCGTCACCGACTCCGAGTCGGCGTAGTGGAGAGGTGTGATTGAGCCCTGTTGGACAAAACGAGCCGCTAGGGGCATGTGATACCAGAGGGTGTCGGCTGAGGTCATTCCGTGGTGGAATGCGTCGACCGTTCGTGAGCCCCATTCGGCAACGAGTACGCTGGTCGCGATCAGTGCGACGAGCGACGACCTGGAGGAGGGCGCCGTCGCGCCAGCTCTGTCCATTGGCTCAGGATCCGCCACGAGTCGCTCACCGCCTTGACGGCCGACCCACCAGGCCGCGATTCCGACGACGGCGAGCGCCGGCACGATGGCGGCTACTCGGAAGAGGTGGAGTGTTCCGAAGACCTCCGAGACGCAGATGACGGTGGTCAGTCCGATGACGACCTCGGTCAGGCGCCCAACCGCACCTCGCCAAGTCGGAAGCAGTCGTGCCCGCCACCTGTACGAAGCCATCCCGACGGGGACGAAGGCGAGTGCCATGTACAGAAGACCCTCTACATAGCGCCCTAGTGTCACCGACCCCATTCCCCTTTGCGCAGGACGGGATCACCATACAAGATGACTGTCCGAACACTCGGGCAGGAGGGACCGATACCGCACGCTGGGGACCAGGTGTTGCATCCCGAACGGGTTCGACCTCAATGGCCGAGTGCCGACCGATCGGTCATCATAAGATGATGCCGGGCCACCAGCTGTCAGGGTTGGGTGCGCTAGAACAACTCGCCATCTCGGTCAATGACGCTATGAGCTCTGAACGCCTTCATCGCCAGTGCATCCACCGTGCGGGACAATCGGGGGCGTCATCACCGGTCGACCGACGGTGTCGGCCATGGCCGCCGGGTCGGACACCCTTGAGATGGCTCACCATATGACCACCGGTGTCCGGGCAAGGACTGATCCCGCCCGACGGAGTGGGCTGCCACAGGGACCGGGGCAGGCCTCCCGTATGCCGTACATCTGGGGGACCTTCCTCGTGCTCGCCGCGGCCGTGGTTCCCCTGTTCCGCCAGACGGGCGCCCGCAGCTGGCAGACCATCTGGGCCGAAGACGGGTTCGAGTACTTCCAGCAAGCACATCAGTTCGGGGGGCTGTCGGTCGTGCTGCGGGGCTACGGAGGTTATCTGCAACTGCCGCCGCGGCTGCTGGCCATCCCGTCCACCCATGTCCCCATCGGGGATCTGTCGATGTACCTGGCCGTGTCGGGGGCACTGGTGGGAGCCTTACTCGCCTGGTTCGTCTACCACGTGTCGTCGGGGTGGATTCCCTCGCGCCCGGTCCGGCTGGCGCTCGCATCCCTCGTCGTCGTGATGCCCGTGCTCGGGGTCGAGAACACCGCCAACATCACCAACCTGATCTGGGTGTTCGCCGCGACGGCTCCCTGGGCGCTGGTCTCGCTGTCCGAACGACCCCGCGATGTCGTGGTGCGAAGTGTCGTCGCATTTCTCGCCGCCACGTCGACAAGTCTCTGCTTCCTGTATCTGCCCCTGGCCGTCGGTCTTGTGCTGTTACGCCGGACCAGGGAAGCCACGATTGTGGCGTCGGCCTTCACGGTGGGACTGGTGGTCCAGGGTGCGGTCATTCTGCATACCAAAGACGTCGTGTCCTATATCCCTCAGAGCCTCCTCGATGTGCAACGAAGTGCGCGCGGCATCACCGACGCAGCCGCTGTGCATGTGTTCGTCCCGTATCTGATCGGTAGCAGAGGAGTCTCCTCATCGTGGCTCATGCACCACGACGTCCTGGCGGGAGGGTCCATCCTCCTGTTCGCCGCCATTGCGGCACTCCTGATGGTGGGCGCCGAACGGCAGCGCCAGCTGCTGTCGGCCGTGCTGGTCGCCTATGCCATCGTCGCCTTCGTGCTCCCGGCCTGGAGCCGGCGTGATGCTGCTCCTCGCTACAGCGTGATCCCCGAGCTGCTGCTGGCCAGTGCCATTGCGGTCCTCGTCGCTGACCCGACCCGAGGTCAGACCCATTGGATCGCTCGGATTGGCCGCCCCCTGTTCGTCGCCCAGGTCGTACTCGTGGTGGTCATCGGCTTCTCGGTGACCAATTATCGATCGGAGAGCCCGGCGTGGTCAGCTGCTCTGGCCGTCGCCAGGGGCACCTGCCGTGGAGCCTCGCCGCCCAAACTAGTGAAGGTGCGGACTGACAAGTTCAACGCGTGGCCGATCGTCTTGTCGTGCCGCGACCTCTCCCCCTGAGCGGTTCGGAGGCGCCTCTGATGGACCTGCCCCGATTCCTGCTCGGCCTGGCACTCGCCGCTCTGGCTTTCACGCCGGTGGTGGTGGCTGCGTGCAGCTGGAGACGTCGCCTGCTCTCGGAGTGGTCCGGACCGCCGGCCGTGTTGGTCGATGTGGTCCTGGCGTTGAGCGCAGTCGTGCTCACGGCCGAGCTGCTCGGGATGGCGGGATTCCTCCGGCTGGCGCCCCTGACCGTGGCACTCGCCCTCATCGGGGGGGTTGGCTGGCTCCTGGCGGCCCGGTGGCGCCGTTCGTCCGGAGTGGCGGCTCCGCACATGAGCAGAGAAGAAATCGCTCCGTCTGAGACACCTCGGTCATCGAACCGCCCGTCCATGCTGATGGTGGCTCTGGTATTGACCAGTGTCGTAGTCGCCGACTGGAGCTCTCGGACGGTCGATGCGTTCCACCATGGGATGACCACTCCGGACACCATCTGGTACCACATGCCGTTCGCGGCCCGTTTCGTGCAAACCGGCTCGATCACCGCGGTGCACTTCGTCGACTTTCACTCGAGCATCGCCTTCTATCCGGAGAACGGCGAGCTCATCCATTCAGTGGGAATACTGTTCATGGGGACTGACTTTCTCTCCCCCGTGCTCAACATGGGTTGGCTTGCCCTCCTGCTGCTGGCCTCATGGTGCGTCGGCCGACCGTTCGGTGTGGCACCCGTCGCGCTGGCTGGAGGCGCGGTTCTCATGTGTACCCCAGGCCTTGTCGCTACCCAACCCGGTGGTGCCTATACAGACATCGTCGGACTCGGCTTGCTGGCGGTGGCACTGGCGCTGTTGAGCAACTGGAGCATGTCGGATCCACGAGGACCTCGGGCAGGCACTCGACTCCCGGCGATGTGCGCGGCGGCATTGGCCACCGGACTTGCCCTGGGCACGAAGTTCACCTTCGTCGTACCCGCGGCGGCGCTGACGGTTGGCATCTGGGCGATCACGCCGAGGGGACAGCGGGTGCGCCGCGGCGGACTGTGGCTCTTGCTGGTACTGGCGACCGGAGGATTTTGGTATGTGCGCAATCTGGTGGTGATCGGCAACCCTCTTCCCAATGCCATCCACCTGGGCCCGTTCCACCTGCCCGGACCGCCGGGCCTGTCGCCGGCATCGAGTGTCGCCTCGTTCCTCTTCAGCGGAAGCGACTGGCGACGGTTCTTCCTGCCCGGGTTCCGTGAATCGCTGGGGCCGGCCTGGTGGGCCGTGCTGGGCCTCGCCCTCGCCGGCCTGGTCTTGGGTGTCGTGGGACCCCGGAACGGCATCCACCGGATGCTGGCGCTGGTCGGCGTGGTGACGGGCATCGGATTCGTCTTCACGCCCCAGCCGCTGACCGTTCCGGTCCTCTACCCGGACGTTCCGTACAACTTCGTGTACAACCTCCGCTATTCCTTCGCCGCCCTGCTGGCGGGGCTCCTCCTGCTGCCCATTGCCCGAGCGGCGAACAGCACCCGGTGGCAGTGGGGGCTCTTGGGTGCGAGCGGGCTCACCGTGCTGGTGGCCCAGCTGGACTCGACCATCTGGCCATCGTCGGTCTTCACCCAACAGTTTGCGCCGGCCGTCGGCGGGATCGATGCAGGGCTCGGGGTGCTGATCGGAGCCGTCACCCTCGCTGCCGGGTGGTTCCTGATCCGGCACAGGCCGGCTCGGCCGAGCCGGCCTGTGCCTCCGCCGGTGATGCTCGTGGCTGGGGTGGTCGGGGTGGTCGGGGTGGTCGGGGCCTTCGGTCTCCAGCAGCTGTACCAGCACGACCGGTATCGGAACACCCCTCCGTTGGCTCCGCTCTACGCCTGGGCCCAGCACGTGCGGAACGCCCGACTGGCCATAACCGGCCAGTTCTCCAACGACACCTACCCGCTGGACGGACCCGATGCATCCAACTATGTCCAACTCGTGGGGGAGAGTCAGCCACGGGGGGGCTTCGCACCCATCGCCGGCTGTAGTGAGTTCCGTCGGGTGGTCGACGCCGGCCGGTACACCGACGTGATCACGATTGTCGCCGGCGACCCTCGCGACCCCCACGCCGACGGGTCCCAGGAGGCGCGATGGGTCGGACGGGACCCCGCGGCCACCTTGGTCGACCGTTGGACCATCCACCACTATGTCTTCAACGAGCTGGTCGTCTCCGTGTTCCGCCTCGACGGACGGCTCGATCCCGGCAGCTGTCCGTCGGGAGAATGAGCCGGCCCGGAGGGGACATCGTCCCCCGGCAGACCGTCTCGTCGCGCCTTGGAGGCGCGGCAACTCATGGTTCCACGTGCCAGACTGATGGTCCAGGCCAGGGGAACGGCTCGGCGGTGGTCTTGCCCACCATCGCCGCGACGATGATCTGATCTATTCCGATGAAGAGGGCGCAGCGGTGAAACAGGAGACGGAGCTGATCGAGACGAAGGGCGCAGAGCCACCAACCACGGCGGCAGCCGATGCCGCCGCCGTCGACCAGGTGGGTGTCAAGCCTCGTCATTTCGCCTGTTTCGACGGGTTACGGGCCATCGCCGCCGTCTCGGTGCTCCTCTTGCACACCGCCTGGGTCTCCGGGTTCACCCGCCGGTCGTCGCTCGGTGCCTATACGAGTCGTCTCGAGATCGGCGTATCGGTCTTCTTCCTCATCTCCGGGTTCCTGTTGTACCGGCCATTCGCCGTCTCCCACCTCACCGAGCGCGCCTCTCCCAATGTGCGCAAGTTCTGGGAGCGACGATTGCTCCGGATCGTGCCGGCGTACTGGCTGGCGTTGACCGTGCTGACCTACGTGTTCCACATCGTGCAGCTGGGGCCGGGGTGGCAGGGGGTCGCCACCCACTACCTGTTCCTGCAGATCTACTTCCCGACGGCCATCTTCTTCGGTATCACCCAGGCGTGGTCCCTGTGCACGGAGATGAGCTTCTACCTCGTGCTCCCGCTCTATGCCGCATTGGTGGGTCTTCGTCGCCGGCCACAGAAGCGCCAGTTGGCCTGGGAGCTGGGCGGCCTCGCCGCGTTGTGCGTGATCAGCTTCGTGTTCCGGTACTGGGTTCTCCACCTCCCGATCCTGACGGTCAAGAACGGAAAGTTCGTGGCGCTCTGCGCCCCCAACTGCTCGACCAGGGCGATCTACCCCGCACTCATGGTGGACTGGTTGCCTGCGTACCTGGACTTGTTCGCGTTCGGGATGCTCCTGGCCGTTCTGAGCGTGTGGTTCACCGAGCGCGAATCCGAGCCGACGTGGTTGTCACACCGATTGATGCCATGGATCAGCTGGGCCGGTGCTGCCATCGTGTTCGTCGTCGTCTCGCACGTGGTGACCGACCATTCGATCCTTCCCTTCGTGACGGCACGCATCAATTTGGAGCGGCAGGAGCTGTACGGCGCCTTCGCCTTCCTGTTGCTCCTGCCCGCCGTGTTCGGGCCTCAGGAGCGCTCGCCGATCCGGCGGTTGCTACGGTCGTGGCCGATGGCGAGCGTGGGTGTCATCTCGTATGGGGTCTACCTGTGGCACCTGGACCTCATCAACCAGTTCATGAAGTGGACGGGTTGGAAGGTCGGCATGGTGCCCTTCTGGCTGCTGGCCGCGGCCGTGCTCGGACTGGCCATCGCCTTCGCGTCAGCCAGCTACTTCGGACTCGAACGACCGATCCTGCGTCTGAAGGGCAGGATCAGCTGGTGGGACCGCCAGTCCCGTTCGTCGGGACGTCCTCCCCAGGTAGAGGCCGACACCGTTCCAGCCAACTAGCAGGTCCCGATCGGGTGGCAGGCCCGAACGGGCTCAGGGCGCCCTGCGACGCCTCGAACGGATCCAGCGCGCCACGCCTCGGCCGCGGACCGAGTCGCGCCCCGATTGCCGCAGGTGCAGGAGCCCGATGTCGACATTGGTGTCCCCCCAACTGCGGACGATCTGCCGGTCGACGAGCTCGAGGCCCACGTCGGAGCCCTCGCCGACGACATCTCGAAAGCTGCCGTGCTCACCCGGCTCCTCGACCTCGATGCCGAGGTTCCGGTTCCAGAGTGCCTCCTCCCCCCGCACCAGGTCGATGGTCAGGACGACCATCCCTCCGGGACGGGTCCGCTGGGAGATCTCCGACAGCAGGGCGCGGCGAACCACTGCAGGGACGTGTTCGATCACGCTCACCGAGTACATCCCGTCGTAGGGGGGCCGCACCGGCAGTTCACCCAAGGTGCAGTTCCAGGATCGGTGGGCCAGCCCCACCGATCCGTAGTCGAGGAAGTCCCATTCGTTCCAGTCGGGCTGAGGTGGCCAGCTGCGACGGGTCTCCGACGGGTCGACGGTGTCGACGAGGTACCCACGGCTGGTCAGGAACGGGGCCAACGGGGTCACACCGGCCCCCACGTCGACGAGCCGGCTTCCGGGAGGCAGCTGCTCCATGAGCAGGCCGGCCACCACGGGGTACTCCCACAGGCGAGGGGCGTGATCAGGATAGAAGCCGGTTGTCCGTCTGGCGTGCAGACGCAGGGCCAGGAGCAGGACCGGGTCGGGATGCCGTCCGATCAGAGGCGTCAGGGTGGACCCTTTGTAGTCGCGGGGGTGCCCCTCCGACGGTGGCCTGAGCACGACGAAGGTGGTGACCGGGCCGTCGTGGCCGACGGGGTAGATCTCGGCGTCCGGAGCGACCTGCTGCAGCGTGGATGACAGTGGTTCGTAGTACCGGGCGTCGGGGTCACCGCTGACGGAGGGGGATTCGAAGCCCGACACCACCAGTCCCCGTCGTGACGACCTCCAGAGCTGTGCGACCAAGCTCCGGTAGGCGGACCGTTCTGGCTGTCGCGTGACGACGTCGAGGCATACCGTCACCTCCGCGTCGAGTCCGTGGTCCGCGAGGACCCCGGCCAGGCGGCCCCCGGGGACCCGGCGTTCCTCGGAGCTACCTGTCAGTCCGTGGTCAGACACGACGGCTCGGTTGTACCGCTTCAGCGACAGGGAACCCGGGCTCCCGCCGGTACCGGTGACTTCGAGTACCGACTCGGGGGCGAGGATGCGGAGCAGCGCAGCCAGCGAGGGGCGTCCGCCGTCGTCAGCAGCCACGGAGGCCGGATCCGGGCCGGTGTCCCGGGACGGTCGGCTGTCCGCCGGCCCGAACGCGGCACGCCGTGAGTCATCGAAGACGGCGTTGACCACGTCGATCTGGGCATCGATGTTCCCATTGCCGGTATGCCGGATCCGGCCCTCCGCGTCCACCTCTTGGTGGTAGTGGATACCGACGGGGGTCGGCGCATCCCCGGGGATGCGGCTCAGGTCATGGGTCGGGGTGTTCCATTCCACGGCCAGTGGGATCGACTCGATGCCTTCGTCGGCCAGCCCGAGCGCCATGGACACCTGATCGACATAGGTACTCCATTCACCCAGCAATTCGGGCCGATCGAGGAGCCAGAGGGCCCAACGGGCCCACGCCGCCGCCACCCCGGCCAGGACGGGCCCGGGCACCAGGTAGAGACCACCATTGTTGTTCCCGCTGACAGTTGACTGGCCGGCGTCCCAGGGGAGGGGCACCGCCGTGGGTACCCCCACCCCGGCGACCCGGAAGACGTCGAGGACCACGTCGAGAGGTGGGACGGGCGCGTCGACCGGCTTGCCGGCGACGGCATGAGACGGTATCGCCAGCCGACGGGGATCCTCGAGGAGGGCCAGATCGGTGTCACAGAGCACGGCGGTTCCGCCGACACGGTCCTCCGCCAGCCGGAGGGCGCCCGAGATCTTGTTGCAATGGGGCGAGCGGGGGTCGAACCGCTCGATCCTTCGAATGAGGACGCCCTCGCTCCCGAGATGGTCGAGAATGTCGGAGGAGGTCGCACCGACCAGGTGGACGACGAGATCCGTGGGGCTCACCCCGGCCACGACGGTGAGCGATGCGAACCAGCGGAGCGCCTCGAGATGGAACCGCGCATCGTCGTCGACGACACAGGAGAAGCAACCGGTGGACGTCGCGGCGGAAGGCTCCGACCGGGCTCCTGAGGTACTCGACGCCAGGGACACCAGGGTCAGCGATGTCCGGTCAGGCCCTGGCAGAGGTTGGTGCCGGCTCCGACGGTCGGCGTGACGGGCACATCGGCGACCGAGATGAGGGGCAGGCCACCCGCGGGTGTCGGTGCCGTCGTCTGGACCACCGCCGGTCCGGTTCCGGCCAGATAGTGGTTCAGCATCTGCGACCCATACCAGACGACATCGATCGACTTGAGGTTCGGGTCGGTCGTCACGGTGATCTGGATCTGCTTGTGGACCAGTGACGGGGTGATGGCGAACGGCCATCCGGTGGCGGGGGGCCACTTGATGGAGGTCCCGGAATTCAGGATCTCGAGGTGGAGGAAGCCCTTGTGGGCAGGCTCGATGACCAGCGTGCTACGTCCGTAGGTCAGGAGAGGAACGGGACCGGTGAGGTTGCTCTGTGGCCGGTTGAACGTGAAGCCGATGGTGTGGGTGAAGCTGGGGCTCTGCTCGACCGGCCGCCAGGTGTAGTGCTCGATCTGCTGCCCCGGGACGTCCCGCATGTCGTTGCCGGACGAGAGGTACAGACCGGAGCAATTGTCCATGGCGAACAGCTGTCCCGCCGGCGCCCAGTACGGCAGCGATGTCCCGCGTTCCACGCTGTTCGGAACCGAGCTGATGCTGAGGGACTCCTGTTCGGTGACGAAGCGAACGTTCTGGGCCGGCGTCCACTGGGTGACCGGGAACACCGAGATGGCCAGGTTGGCCAGGACGCAGTACCCGGCCAGGACGATGGTGCTGAACAGGAGGATCCTCGACCGCCTGGGGCTGGTCCCGTGGCGGCGCCAGAGATCGATGAGGCCTATGCCGCTGGCGATTATGAAGAACGGCATGAGGTCGGCCAGGTATCGCTGGGACATGTAGCCCCACAGCAGTACGCCACCGGCACTGGCCGCCGCTCCGATCAGGATGATGCGGGTGAACCGCACATTCCCGATCGACTTTCGTCGGAAGGCGGTCACCAGCCCCCAGCAGCTGAGGACCAGGAGCAGGGGCGAGGTGGCGGTGAAGCTGGCCGTCGGGTAGCTCTGGTCCATCACCGCCCCGCCCAGCCATGCGGCCGGGGCGCCCGGGGGGGTGATGAACGGGAAGAGGCCGCCGACGCGGAGGCCGAAAGGTTGGAGATAGGCCCACAAGGTGCTGGGGAGGAAGGCGAAGCTGAAGGCCTTCCCCCCGTTCGCCGCCAGGAAGTAGCGCCGGTGGGCATTGACCGAAGCCCAGATCTGGTCGGCCATGGGGAGGCCGACCGGGATGCCGAATTTGGCATAGGTCACGGCGGAGCTGACCACCAGCGGAACAACGCCGACGACGACCAGGGGAAGGGCCCAGCGCCGATTGGAAGGGCCGCCCCGTCCCAAAACGAACCAGCCCGCCACCAGGAACGCTACGATCACACAGGCCCACCCGGCCGGCGAGCGATTGAGGTTGGTGGCCAGGATGAGCACGCCACTGGCCAGGATCCGGCCCGTCGAGGGTCGCTCGAGTACCCCCAGCAACGCGAAGAGGCTCCCCATGGTGAGCGGCACGCTCCAGGCGAAGTCCTCGTTGTAGACGAAGGGGGTGGCGGCCAGGTACAGAATGACCGATCCCCCCATGATGGTCGCCATCAACGCTCCGTACGAGACCGCCTCGGCCCGCCCGACCAGCGCCCGGCCACGCATGAGAATGCGTAGACGCCACAGCATCAGTGAGCTGAAGAGCGCCGTCAGCATCCACGCCAGCAGGATGGAAGGTGCCGTCATCTCCCCGTCGAGACGGCTCGTCACCAGCAGGATGGGCATCCGGATCAGGGACGGGAAGATCCCGAAGTAGGTGTACTGCCTCCCGTTGTGCACGAAGGCCTCGATGCCCATTCGCCCGTTGGGGAGGTAGAGGTGGCCATGGAACATCGCCCGGGCCTGGAGATCGTAGAAATCGTCGTAGGGAACGCTCCGGAGCGGGTTCAGTGACCCCGACCAGAGGTCCCATAGCACCCACAGCAGGGGGGGAACGATGATCGCGCAGCCCACGATGACGCCGAGCGTGAACCGTCGCCGGCTCAGGTCGGCCGGGGACCGATGCCGTCGCGACGACTCCGTCCCGATCGAGCGCTCTTCACTTTCGGGGGTGTCCGGCTGCCTGGTGATGGTGGCCGTGTCTGCCACTACGGCTTGTGGCCTTTCCGTCGGAATCGGTCACGGAATGCCAGAATCCTGCTACCGGTCTGATCGGAGAGGCCGAGGTGACGCTTGGCCCAGTCGTAGACGCGAAGAATCCGGGTATCGGCGTAGATCAGGATCGAGCGTGCCCCGTCCCCGGGCCGGGCGCGATACTCGGTCGACCGGACCACCGGGTCCTCTTCGACGGTGAAGTAGTACAGCGCCAATGACCGGCGCGTCACCCCCTCGGGGCACGGCATGGGCTCGGGGTGACCGTGGAATGAGTCGACATCGGTCGTGAATATGAGCACCCGGTTGGCCACCGGGCTCACCTTCTCGACACACCGCTTCATGTCGGCACTCCACAGTTCGAGATCACCGCCGTATTCCGGCTTCCAGTCGTCGTTGAGGTAGAGAAGGAGATTGGCGCGGCGGCGCCATGTCCGGTTGTGGGGATGAACCGTGAAGTCGGAATGGACGTTCAGATACCCGCCGGTGGTCGAACCGTGGAGGCCGCCGCCCTCGAGCGATGGGTCGGCGATGAGATCGTCGACACCGATGAGCTCGCCGACGAAGCGTACGAAACGCGGAGAATTGAGCTCCGCCAGTATTCGTTGGAGCGTCGGCCCCCACGTCTCGGGGGCCGTGTTGCTGAACTTGCGTTCGTTGGTGTGCAGGTAATTGGTCCACTGGTCGGGATCGACGGGGGGAAATTCGTTGATCGCCGCCTCGGCCGCGGCCGGCTCGAGGAAGTCGTCGAGAACGATGTGGGGATAGGGGGCGGCCGCCTGGTAGATGGGACGAAAGCGGGCGAGCTCGCTCTCGAGCCGGGCCATGTCGAGCACGGGCGAGTTCGTCTCATTTGTAGCCTCAACGGTCATGCCATTACTCGCTTCGCGATCTTCCCATGTCGACGGTGCGCGACCTGAAGTGGTGCCCTTCGGCCAAACGGTAGTCCTGGCCGATTAGCGTAACCGAGCCCACCCGGCGGGTGGCTACCAGGGGGCATCGGATGCCGACGGCCGGCCGCCCCGGCGAGCCCGAAGCGGTTCCTCGGCGAGGAGGCCAGCTCGGCGGGTAGGGGGGGTTGCCTCGTCCCGAAGTCCCAATGCCGTCTGTCCTGGCCACCGTCTGTCCTGGCCACTGCGCCCCCTCGACTGTGCCCCCTCGACCGGCTGGATGGCAGGCGTGAGAATACCTCCCTGGCCTCCGAAGACTGTACCTGCCGGGCGTCTGGCCTGCCATCCCGTCCGGTCGGGGCCGACCCGGTGTCGCTCAGGCCTCGGCACCCACCTCGGCATCGGCGATCTGGGCGAAGAGCCGGTTCAGGATGAGGAACTTCAGCACCCACAGGATCCCGAACGCCGCCACGTTGGCGCCGACGACCAGGACGGTGCGAACCAGATGGTGCAGGTGGTGGGCGTCGGCATAATTGTGCGCCACATTGGCCGTGAAGAGGGCGAAGCCGATGCCGGTCAACGACATGACCCAAAACGGCAGGATCTCCCTCCAGAGGTGCGACCGGCCCGACTTTCCCCAAACCCACTGCCGGTTGAGGAAGTACGAAGGGAAGCCGGCCATGACGTTGGAGAAGAGAACGCTGATCACCTCGGTCCACAGCCGGAGTACGCCGTAGACGATGGTGAGGATCACCAGTGAAGTGAGCGCCGAAATTGCCGACACCATGGTGTACTTGATCAGCTTGAGGCCTTCAGGGGTACGACAGAACCGCCAAAGACGCATGACTGTGTCCCTCACGGTTCAGAAGGCTACCCTGTCGATCCTGGGATGGCAGGCGAGGAAGGGCTTCAGCCCCCTTGCACAGGTTGACCTAGGGGCGTTGCTTTGATCAAGGGTGCTTGGTGAGGGCAAGCCGTTTCCCGACATTGAACCAGATGGTCACACCACCGGACTCAATTGGCGGTCCAATGGCCGCGGTCACGGATTGAGCGGCGAGTGCCGGATTCTTGCCTTGGTGGAGCACGATCACAGTCTGCACGTCGAACTTGGTGAGAAACGACCGCATTTGCGACGCCAGACCGGTCCCGGAGGCAAGGCCGCGTTGAGTCAGGGTGCTCCCCAGATAGGCGGCATCGAACAGGGCCTGAACCGATCGGGGTTGCAGGATCGAGGGGTTGATGGTGCCGTTGGATCCGGTCGGCGACGGGAACCACCCATACCCGCCGATGATCTTGAAACGGAACCCAGCTATGGCTTGGTCGAGAAGGACGCTCTGTCCGGGGTGGAAGTCGATGAAGTTCGTTGTCTGCTGATCGGGATACGGATAGGCAAGCACCACGCTGCCGGTAGGTATCCGATGAATGGCCGCCGACGTGAAGAAGGGTGGGACATTGGTAGAAGTGGTGGCTGTCGTCGAAGGGGCGTGATCGGGCCAGAGCGGGATGAGAACCGCCACCGAGAGCGCCCCCGCCACTCCAACCACCATTGTCGATTTCAAACGTGGGGACCACGCCAAAGTCGACGCATTGCTTATCCGAGATCGAAGCTCGTCGATTCCGATCGCGAACATTGTCGATACGAACAGGGCTGTGAAGAGCGACAGGCGATTCGAGAGCAGGCCCTGAAGAATCGGAACTTGAGCGAGCCACGCGAAGGGAAGCGAAATTGTGGAATGACCGTCGACCAACAGTTTCGAGCCTAACGACAGCACGAACGCGACCAATGCCATAACACCAGCGAAGAGCATCTCTCTTCGTTTCCGAAAGGCGACAAGGAAACAAATGAGCGTGACGATAAGTGGAACGCCGAGATAGAGGGGAATCCAAAAACCAGGCCCGGTCCGGCCACGGTCAAGAGCCTCGGATTGATATAGCGGTGGTTCGGGATGACCGCGGCGAGCAGGTCGGGCGCTGCGAATGACAGTGCAGAGGGCGACGCTGGCGGCCCGTTGACGCGTTGTGGTCCGGTGAAGGTGAACAGGACTGGATACGCAAGCAAAAGGCAACCAAACCCCAGGGTGGACGCAAAGGCAATTGCCGCGTAGCGCCATCGTCTGATAGTTGCGCGAGGGTTTGCTAATACATAGAAGACGACGGCTATGCCTCCCATGAGTACCGTGCTTGCCAGGATCTCGGTCCATATGAAGAACTGCACAACACACACGAGAGCGAGCGCCGCTCCGACTATTCCGGGACGCCACCGCTGGCGAACAACGATCTCATAGAGGAGCAATAAGGCGATAGGGGGTAATGGGACGAAAGCGAGAAAGATGTATCCGTCGTACCAGAACGAATACGAAGAAAACGCATAAATCAGTCCACCGATGAATGCCGATGGCCACCATGTGGTCCACCGCCGTAGCACAAAACACATTGAGGTCGCTGATATCGCTGGCGACAAACGCCATATGATATTCCACGTCACCACCGGGCCGAACCATTTTGTGATCGGAGTGAACAGGACGCCGATCGCTAGAACTGACCCATTGACTCCAAAGTTCTGACCCGCTGGAAAATTCTGCCACTCGGAAAGGAACATGCTGTGGATATGGGGGAAAGAGAATGCTGCCCAGGCGAGCCACCACAGCTGGACGATCGCGTCGATTGAGCCGATGCCGGTCATATGGCCCGCATCCAGTGCGTCAAGGTGACCGGTCTCGATAGTGGCCAGAAGTACGTAGAGGGCGCAACAAATGACCCCCGGCAACCAACGCCTGCGCTTGGCGATCGACACCGCATCGGTCGACACCGCATCGGTCGACACCGCATCGGCCCGATCTTTCTCGGCAGAAGGGGATTTGGCATCCACCGGTTCGCTGGGCGCGGGTCCGAGCGTTTTCGCCATCTCAGGTAGTTGAACTGCACCCTGCTGGGTTCACGCAGAGCAGGCTAGCCTAGGGTCTCACTCTTCACCCTGTGTCTTGACGCGCGGCGGTGACGGAACCAGCTCAGCGCGGATGCAGTGGCTAAGCCGACGATGGCACATCCGGCCAGCACCAGTCCCACTGTGAACGACGCCGGCCAGTAGTTCAGCTCGACGACATGCCGCCCTGCGGGGACGTCGAGCTGCAACATGGTTCCCGCGAATCGACTCAGCGGGGCAGGTCGGCCGTCGATGGTGGCGTGCCAGCCGGGTGCATCGGTCAGGCGGAGCCTGAGCATGCTGTCTCCATCGGCTGCGGTGGTCAACCGCCACGACGCCGGATCGGGATGGGTGACCGGCACGGGCCGACCGGGGGCGCCGAGCCGGGGGACGGCACCGGTGCTCGGCAGGGGAGTGAGCGTCGCCGGTGCCGCTCCAGGGATCCTGTACAGGTCCTCACCATCGATCCTCCTGTCGTACACGCCGCCCGACGGGCCTTTCGCGCCGGCCGGCTCCAGCACGTAGCCGACCCCGTACAGGCGACCTTGGGCGGCGGTGGTCACCGCGGGGCAGTAGAGGAAGTCACGACGATTGCCGGCCGAGGTCTGGGTGAGGGCGGTCCACGACGAGAAGTAGGCGCTCGGGATGAGCGGGTCGTAGAGGCCGAGCTCCTGCACGCCATAGGCCAGCTGGGCGTTGGGAAGGATTCCGAGCCCTGGCGGGAAGAAGCACAAGGGGGCCCCGAAACCGACCACCGAGCTGCCGACGGCGGTCTTGAGGGCCACCACGGCCGGGGTCTGAGCGAAAGGCGTAGCGCTCGAGGTCCATAGCGGTGCGCCCGAGGCCAGCAGGAAGGAAGTCTCGACCGCCAGCAGGGCGATGCCGGCGAGGGGACCGACCGCGGACCTCGAGGCCCCTTGACGCGGTCTGTCCCCGACCCTCCGGTCCAGGACCGCCAGTATCCCGACGACGACCAGTCCCACCGCGGTGGCCACGACCGGCCAAACGAAGCTGTCGTTGCGGATGGTGGCCTCGGCCGGTGGCAGATCGCCCCTGCCCACTAGCCACAGAGTCGCTAGCACGGCACCGGCAAGGGCAAAGCCCGCCGCGGCCCACCGGCGAACCCTGGTGCGATTGTGATGGCGCACCAGAACGTCCATGCCGAACCCGGACAGGACGACCAGTCCGAACACGAGTGGAAGGAGTGCACGTTGCCACAGGATGGTGCCCACAACTGGAAGTCGGGACAGAACTGCCACCACCGGCGGCACAAACGCAGCTGCCCCCGCGCACACGACGACAGCTGCGAACGCGACGACCACGGGTCGGCGCCGGCGGACGGCCACTCCGAGTGCAGCCAGTACCAGCACGACTACCCCCACATAGGCCGCTGTCTCGGAGTACCCCTCGATGTAGCCGAACCAGGTATTTCCGGCAATCGGCAGCCCGTCGAACCCCTGGAATGCAAAATGGATCAGATTGTGTACCGGAAGTGGCGGGTTTCCACTGATCAATTCGGCCGGATCCCCGCCGGGGACGGCGCGTTGCGATCCGGAGATGACCTGAAGGCCGGGAAGAATGAGTGGAGCACCGAGTGCCGCGCCGGCAATGGCTCCCAGCCCGAGGTCGAGCATCGGGCGCCGGATGGGACCTTCGCCTCCCAATATCGGCAGCCGTTGGAGGAGAAGGGCTACGAGAAAGACGAGCAACGCCAGAGCGATGATGGTGAGGATCTCGGCCTGCCCGACGTAGATCATCGCTGCGAGGACTACCGCGAAGAACGAGATGCTCCGGACGCGATGGCGACCCCGGACCACTAGTAGGACCGCGGCGAACAGCCAGCCGGACCAGGAGAAGATGGCGGACACGGGCCAGCCCGACCATGCGAGCATTGGACCGCTCAGCTCGAAGACTGAACCGAGAAAAATGCATGCCAGGAAGCCGAGGTGCAGGACCCGGCCGAGCACATAGGCACCGGTACCGGCGATGATCAACGTCAGGAGCACCTCCACCGTGAACGACATGTTGAGCGGGAAGAGATAGCCGACCACCGCCGGAATACTGAAGGAAGCCGACTGCCAGTCAAAAGCGAGTGGCATACCCAAGGCGCTGTACGGGTTCCAGAGTGGCAGATGACCTGCATGTACCTGGGTCCAGGCCAACGTGGACCAGGGTATGATCTGATCGGACTGGTCCCCGGCTTGCACGTTATGGAGCACGACCCCGGGGTGCTTTAGAAGTCCGAATTGTGACAGAAGGTCATACGAGCCAAAGGACGCGCCGCCACGCGCCAGCGCAGGGGCGAGGACCGCTCCCGCAAGGGCGATGAACCAGACTGTGACGATCAGGTTCTTCCAGCGGCCAATGTCTTGCACCAAGGTCGCCAATCCATGCGACGAATCGAGTTGTGAGTCAACAACTCGGTCCCTATCAGCCAAGGCCAGCCCCTCCTAGCGTGTGCGGCGGCAGCCGTGCTCGACATCAGCCAGCCAGAGCCTCATCGGGCACGGCAACGCTACCCCAACGGCTCTTGGGCATACGTGTCACACGGACCGCTCGGACGGCAAACACGGACCCGGGTTTCCTCGGCATAGGAAGTCCTGTTCTCCGCCCAGAGAGGGCAACGAGGAAGAGCACCAAACATTGGATATCTGCGTGACAAGAGGGAATCGGTGCGAACGTCCGCCTAGAAGCCTCAAGTATCGTTTCGACATCCGATCTGCGTCCCGGGTGATTAGCTCGGGTCCGGACGAGTGCCAAGGGGTGCATGTGCAGATTACGAGACGGCAGCTGCTGGGTGCTGGGGTCGGATTGGCGGGGACCGGGCTCCTCGGTGCCTGCGGAGACTCATCCTCAGGCTTCTCTCTCGTTCAGTCGGCAGTGGGCAGACCCGTGACCTCCGGCAGGATGATCTCGACTCAGTACCGGCGAACGGTCACGGCTGGAAGCCTCCTGGTGGCTGTCGTGTGGCGAACTTCAGACCGAGAGCTGGCTCCCACTATCGGTCAGGTTAGTGATGACCAGAGCCATCACTGGCGCCAAGCCGTGGAGTACTTCGCGGGTGATCATTACGGGGCCGACGTCTGGTACTGCGAATCTGCCCGGGGCGGAAACCGGCCGACAGTGACGGCAAGGGGACTGGAATATCCGCCGTTGCCAGGTATCAGAAGCATGAACATGGCCTTGTTCGAGTATTCGGGCGCGTCTGGTTTCGAACTGTGCGATCAAATATGTCAAGCGAACATTGAAGGGTCTTCGGTCCGGGCAATCAGCAACTTCAACCTGCACGCCAACCACGAACTGGCCATCTCCGTTGTGGTGGGAAACATGAGCGCCGCCACTGTTCCCAAGGAGTGGAACCTGCGTCATGCGTCCGGTGTTGAAGCCTGTTTCGTCGCCGACAGCCTCGATACTGGTCCTTCCAGTGAGGGTTCGCCGCTCACTGCTCATTGGACTGACCTCACCGGAGGGACGGCTGGTGTGGCCGTATTGGCAACATTCGTTCCGAAAGGTGTGTCGCCCGGGAGTAGACGCCTTCTGCAGTCCAGCTATACAGATTCGGACATCCTCCCGGCCGGCCAGGGCCACACCAAATGGAAATCTCAACCTTATCCAGTCGATCCGGCTCCGGGAAGCACCTTGGTGACCTTCTTGAATGGATCGATCTACAACCCAAGCATCGACTGCGGTTCCGTGGTTTCAGTGACAGATTCGGCCGGCAGTAGCTGGTACCGGGTCGGAGAGTCCGGTCCCGATAATCACACGGGGATCAATATTGCATGTTGGGCCTGCGACTCCGCCGTCGGGGGGCCCACCACCCTCACGGTGACATTCTCGAATGCGAGCCAACAACTTGCCTGCCTACTTCTCGAGTTCGCGAATCTGCCAGCGAATTTGAGAGCAGAAAGCGTGAGTGGAAGAACCTTCGGAAAGGACGTTCCACATCTCTCCAGTGGTCGGCCGGTAAGTGCCGGAGACATCGCCTTTGCCTATCGAACCTCGATCTTTGTACTTCCCGAGGGCCCGGGAACTTCATCGTGGAAGCAGATCATGTCCGATACGACAGGCGCCAACGCACTGATGATGTTGAGAACCCAAGCGGGTCCACTCACCGCATCGTGGTCCGGAGCGATGCTGAACGGAGGGCTCGATATGTTACTGGTTGCGCTTGCTCCGGGCGCTTGAGATGCGGAGTTCGAATGAGGTGGCGCTCTATCTTACGATGCTCCTTAATCTACGATGCTCCTTGTTCGCTGAGACGAGGACGTTCGACGTGTTCCCTCTTGGCTCCGTCTTGAGTGCTTCGGTTGTAGGATTCTCGTTTCGTTTGCAAAGAGTCACGCTGAAGCTCAGGCAAAAAAGGGCAGTGAACACATCTTGAGTTCGGATCAGACCAACCCTACCCAGAATGGCGCACCATCCCCCCCCTCACGTTCCTTCGGTCAGGTCCGCGGTTTTGATGGGCTTCGTGGGGTGGCCGTGCTCATCGTATTTGTGGCACATATGGATGTTTTTTTGCCGATCCCTACGCTTCTCGTCATTCCTGGGGCGACTGTATCACTCAACTCCTTTTTTGTATTGAGTGGGTTTCTTATAACTGCCCTTCTGCTCAGGGAACAGGCGCGACATGGCGGCATCGGGATCGGACCATTCTATAGACGCCGGGTCTTGAGACTGCTGCCGGCGCTCTACGTCATGGTATTGACTACGTCACTGTTCACGTATTTCACACATCAATGGGGACCAACCGAGGTCCCATCGATTCTCTCTGTTGTATTTTACTATTCTAACTACTACTCAGCGGGCTCCTCGGGTCCATTTAGCCCAAATCTAGCTGCAGGTTTCCAGCATCTGTGGTCCCTTTCGTTTGAGGAGCAATTCTACTTGGTCTGGCCCTGGATCACGATCATACTGTTGACAATCCGAACACGTCTGAGGACAGTCGTTCTCGTTTTACTCTCTTTGATCGCACTCATAGCGATACATCGATTCATCTCGTATCAAGAAACGGGGCGATGGTGGTCGATCTTTTATCGGACGGATACCCGTGCTGACTCCATTCTTTGGGGATCTCTTCTAGCCCACGTCTGGATTCGCCGGCGGGAACCGAAGAGGGGTTTGCGTTGGGCGGGTTGGCTGGCAGCCGCATTTTTGCTGGCTTGTCTACCATTTGCCACTCAGAATGGCCGATTTGTTTACTGGGGCGGATTCATTGGCATCGACATCGCCTGTGCTGTATTGATTCTGGCCATTCTCGATGGACAATGGATCGGGCGCCATTTCTTCGAGTTCAAACCCTTTGTCGCACTTGGCTTGGTATCTTACGCCTTCTATCTCTGGCACCTACCAGTATTTTTCGCCGTCCGGCATTTTGACACGCATTGGAATGATATTGTTCGCGTAGTGGTCGCCGTCGGCGCAACCCTTCTGCTGACGATCTTGTCGTGGTTTCTATTGGAGAAGCCTCTCATGGGTTGGAGCCACCGACTGGAGTCGAGGCGATACCCAAAGTCAGGGGCTCAGCGTTCCATTGTCAAAAATGGCTCCGGAGGGGGACAGGTTGCTGCTTCAGCATCCGCGGTAGCGAAGGATGCCCGGGCGACTGATTCAGCTCAAGGCGGAACGGGCGACGGCATGTCGCCGAACCCGTCTTGAATTTGTTGAGGAGTCCCTGGCTCAGTACTCCTTTTGAAACTCGGTCAGCTGCGCGATGGGTCTTGTGCCTTCGTTGCGATGTTGCGATGTTGCGATGTTGCGATGTTGCGATGTTGCGATGGCGATTCGTCGGACGGCGAAATCAGAAGGCAAACGTGAAAGCGACACACGTGGCGAGAAGTAGCCGCCGAGCTCGACGTGCGTAGAATCGCAAGAAACTGATCCCACCCGAGGCAGCCCGCTCACGCAACAGCAGCCCCGTGATGACGAACCCGGAGATTACGAAGAAGGCGTCCACCCCGACTGTGCCACCCTGCATATGCGGTACTCCGGCATGTACGAGGACGACCAACACGATCGCTACGGCGCGAAGGCCCTCCACATCGGGTCTGAATGCCCGGTCCTCGGGCGCCGTCCCAGCTTCGTCCCCCGTCGGCAAGAAGCGCTCTGTCTTCAACCCAGTAGCGTCTCCATTTGTGCCCATGGCCGACCTCCGGATTGGGTCGGATCCCATGGTTCGCCCTTCAGCTCCCATTGTTCCCGATTATGTCATTCGCACGGGTGTCGGCCGCCCTCCCCGTTTATCAAGTGAAGGTTTGGGGCGGACGGACGTAGCAGTGAACGATGGGTAGCAAAATTCAGTTGCCTTGAACGGATGGACTCCCTGAAGTACCGGTCGAGGGACCTGCTTCAAAAGAGGCGCTGGGCTGACATGGTGCCCCGTACGTCCCCATCGATCCTATCGGCTGGCCTACACTCCCTCGGGACAGGGGAGGCAGCAAGCGGTCTATGGGAACTGCGACTATCGACGAGGACTCAGGAACTCCGGCCGGAGCCGACGCGGTCGATTCCGGATGGATCGGGCGCTCCGAAGCTGTACCTGGTTCGGTGGTGACGGCCGGGCGTCGCCGGTTCACCATCGCCTCGGTGGTGGCCGTCGCCCTCAGTGCGATTCCGTTCTTCTGGATCCTGTGGGGGCCTTGGGAGTCTGCCAATCCCATCCGCAAGACGGCCTACGAGGACAATTTCTACGACCTGCAGGCTCGGGCCATGTTCCATGGCCACCTCTGGCTCTTCAAACCGGGCATCGGTATCGAGGCATTCATCCACGATGGCCGCAGCTACACCTATTTCAACCTGTTCCCGTCGATCATCCGGATGCCCATCCTGCTGGTGACCCACGACCTCGACGGCAAGCTCACCGCGCCGTTCATGCTGGTGGCCTGGCTGCTCACGGGATTGTTCGCCGCGCTTCTCCTGTGGCGGGTCCGGCTGTTGATCCGCGGGCCGGTGGGGATGGGACGGATCGAGGTGGTCTCCTACGGCCTGGTGATGCTGACGTTGATGGGCGGCTCGGTCTTCCTGTTTCTGGCGGCCACCCCGTACGTGTTCAACGAGGACCTCGCCTGGAGCATCGCCGCCACGGTCGGAGGTCTCTTCGCGCTGCTCGGCGTACTCGAGAGACCATCATGGGGTCGGGTCACGGCCAGCTTCGTCTTCCTGTTGGTCGCCAACCTCGGACGGGTGACCACCGGTTGGGCCCTGGTGATCGCGACCGTCCTCATGGCGGTGTGGTTCGGGTTGGGACGGGCCGGCAGGGAGCAGCGGCGGTGGTTCCTCCCCGTGCTCGGCGCCGGCGTGGTCCCGCTGCTGATCGGCTGCGCCGTCAACTACGCCAAGTTCGGTGTGCCCTTCGGTGTGTCCAACTTCGATCAGGTGTTCACCATGGTCAACGCCTACCGGAGGAAGTTCCTCGCCGCCAATCACAACTCGGAATACGGTCCTGTTTTCATACCGACCAACCTCTTGGCCTATCTCCGACCAGACGGCATTCGCCTCACATCGGTCTTCCCGTTCGTGACGCTCCCCGCCGTCCCCCCGCGGGCACTGTCCGGAGTGCTCTTCGATCGGCGGTACCGGACGGCCAGCCTCCCGGCGTCCATGCCTCTACTCTTTCTCCTGAGCTGCTGGGGGGTGATCACCGCCTTCCGGCCCAAGGCGGTCGGGCGGGCGGCGCTGACCCGAATCCTGCTGCTGGCTTCCGCCATCGCCGGTGCAGCGCTCTTCATCTGGGGATACATCGCGCCGCGGTACCTGGCCGACTTCGTGCCGTTCCTCGTCCTCGCCAGCGCCGTCGCCATGGCCGACATCTGGCGTCGGCTGGAGAAGCGCAACCGGCGGGTCCGGATCGGGGCAGTCGCCGTCATCGCGGTCATCGCGGTGTTCAGCATCGTGGCCAACATCGGCATGGCGATCACGCCGAACGAGGAGTGGAACAGCACCCAGCTCCTGAATTTCGTCGAGGCCCAAAAGTCGATCAGCGACGTCACCGGGCACCCTTTGAGCTCGATGGTGGTGCGAGCGAGCTCGCTCCCACCGTGGGGCCCGGCCAACCAGCTGTATGTGATCGGTGACTGTGAGGCCCTGTACATCTCCAATGGCGAGTACTACTCGACGGTGCCGAGCCAGCAATATCAACGCATCACCTGGATGGCGGTCGAGTACGGGCACTCGTACCAGCACACGTTCCGGATCACGGCCGACCAGCCGCACTCGGGCACGGCGTCGGCGTCACTCGTCAGCGCTGGACCCAACATCGTGTCGGTCAGCGTGTCGCCGACCCCCCGACACCGCCAGGTGCGGGTGGACTTCGGATTCTCCGGCGTGGGCCGCCCGCGGTCGGGGATCCCGTCGTATGTGACACCGGGATCCACCCACCAGGTCGTGGTGATCACGGATCCGGTCAAGCATCTCGTCGAGGTGACCATGGACGGGGTCCTTCTGCTGTCGAGGACCCTGGTGACGGGCGAGCCCATCTACGGACCGGCGGCCACCCACCAGGTCGTCGGCGTACCACCGGCCCTCACCGTGGTGGACCTCACCGCTTCCACGCCGGGACCCTCGCTCTGCCGGAGCCTGGTTCGCTGAGAGCGCCGGGCCAGCGCGGCCGGGACGGTCAGGCGACCGGCCGCTGTGCCTGGAAGTCGATGATTCCCCCCTCGTCGCACAGCCAGGCAATCGTCTCATAGGGAAGGGCGGCCAGCAGCAGCTCGGTGTAGATGGGCGTCTTGCCGTTCTTCATCCTGGGGCGCCAACCCCTCCGTACGAGGGAGTTCTGCAACGAGATGGTCGTCTGGATGTGCGGGGCGGATCGGATGCGGACGTCGCGCAGTCCCACTTCCTCGAGGAGCGTGCGGAGGCCGGCCCGGGAGGGGATCTGGAGGTGGCGGGGATAGTGGTAGCCGCCCCAGTTCCGTCCGAAGATCCGGTTCTCCCATGACGTGACCGTGGGCAGCTGACCGATGACGTGGCCGCCGGGGCGGAGGAGGTCGCGGGCCCGCTCCAGCATGGTGCGCGGGTAGACCACGTGCTCGAGCACGTGATTCATGGAGACCACGTCATAGGACCCGAGATGATCGCTGATGTCGGCCGTCTCGAGGGTCCCCTCCAGTACCTCGTATCCCCGGGCCCGACCCTTGGCCGCCACCTCGGGCTGGATCTCGATGCCTGCGCATTCCAGGTCGAGGAAGCGGCGCAGCTCGTCGAAGTGCCGGCAATCGCCGGTCCCGACGTCGAAGAGGCGGCCCGGCCGGTTCTGGATCAGCCGTCCATAGAAGCGGGCCCGGGCCCGGGCCCGGGCCTCCACCAGCAATTTGGCCACCCGCCCATGGTTCTCGTTGTAGGCGTGGTAGTCGCTGGGGTAGAAGGGCGGGAGCTCGGCCTCGGTGGGGCGGGGGTTCAGGAACTCCGAGGCGCAGGATCGGCACTTCTGAACGTCGAATTCACGGGGCGGCTCGACGAAGTACTCCAGGTCGACCACGTCGCTCCGGTATCGCCAGGTGTGCCCGGAGCCACAGATCGGGCACCGGCCCCGATCGTCCTGGCCGACCTCCGTCTCAGCAGCCTCCGAGTAGGGTGTGACTGGGCCGGGTGGCACCTTCATGAGCTGGTCCTTTTCCCATTGATCTGATCCCGATGGGTACTGTACAGTCCACCGGGGGAGGGCCTCGAACGATGGTGATGCAAGACAAACAATCGGCATCTCCCAGCAGCGAGCGAGTCTGGAAGAAGCAGCTCGAGGAGTTCGTGGACCCGGACGAGCTGCGCTCGCTGTCGGAGCAGTCGCTGGCCGACACGTTCGCGGCCATGGTTGTCCTGTGGTTCGAGGTGATCGTGCTCCTCGTCGGGGTCAACCTCGTCCCCCTCCTCCCGCTGGCGTGGGCCATCCCCGTCGGCATTCTCATCGTCCTGCTGATGGGGCTGAGGATGAATGCCTTCGGAGTCATCCTCCACGAGGGCTCACATGGCTTCCTGGCCAGGTCGCGAAAGCTCAACGACCAGCTGTGCAATTGGATCATCGCCTTCTGGACCATCAATTCGGTGGAGGAGTACCGGCCGACCCACCGTCTCCACCATCGCTATCTGGGGCAGGAGCGCGATCCGGATCGCGTCTTCTACCTGGTGCCCCCCCGGCGGGGCGCACTGACCGGGCTCTTGCTGCAGGACCTCGTCGGTCTGACCGCGTTCCGGAGGGCCACGACCCGGATCTCGGGCACCTCGCAGGCGTCGGGAGCGCCGGCCAGCCTGCTGGCCCGGCCCCAGCTGCTGGTCGGGAAGCTGGTCACACAGGTGGTCGTGTTGGGACAGTTCCTCGTGTTCCAGGGGTTCCCCCGGGGCCTACTGTTCTATGTCGTCTTCTGGCTCGTGCCGATCGTGTGCATGTACCCGATGATCCTCCGGCTGAAGACCATCACCGAGCACTACGATCCTGCCCTCCGCGACCCGAACAACGTGCAGTGGACGGCCAGGACGAGCTACGCCGGCTGGCTTCAGAACCATTGGGTCGGGGCCAGGATGGAGTACCACTTCGAGCACCATGTGCTCCCCACCATCCCCTACCGGGGTTTGAAGAGGCTGCATCGCCAGTTCGAGAAGACAGGACTGTTCGACCGGCACGCCGAGGTCATCTCGCACGGCTATGTCCTCTTCCTCGTCCGTGCGGCCGTCCGCAGTTTCAGCGGAGGGCGCTCGACCGCCAGGACCTGAACCCTTCCGGCACCCCTTCCGGTGTCGTCAGACCCGGTCGCCCCAGAGGTGGCTGGGCCGGACACCCCAGGCCACCTGCCGGGACAGCTCGGAGCTGACGGCGGGCAGGTCGGCGGCGTGGGTGACGCCCAGCAGCTTGGACTCGGTCGTGATGACCCGAACGGGCGGCGCGGCCCCCGAGGTCACCGCCTCGGCAACGACCTCGGGGAGCAGCACCTCGGCCTTCGGCATGTCGCCACCGGCGGCCACCATGTCCAGCAACGCCACCTCGTCGAGGCCGGACCGGTCCATCGCCGCCCCGAAGAGCTCCCAGACGGCTGGCTGGAACCCCCACAGATTGACCGAGGTGGGAAGCTCGCCGGAGAGCTCGGTGGGCCCGGCCCCGTCGAGGCTCGTGAAGGTCTCGCCGTCATCCTGGCGGGTGATCTGACGCCGTTCGGTCAGCGCGACCAGATGCCCGTCCGACCCGACCCGGCAGATGCCCCTGGTGACCGGATCGTCCGTGGCCACCGTCGCCCGCAGGCGGTATGCCACCAGGACATGCTCCTCCGGCCCCGACTCCAGCTCGCGGGCCAGTGCAGCCATGGCCGCCTCGCTGTAGACGTCGTCGGCATTGGAGACGGCGAAGGGCCGGTCGGGACCGACCAGTCCTTTGGCGGCCAGGACGGCGTGGACCGTGCCGAGAGGCAGTCGTTGTTCGGCGAAGGACACGTCGACCGACGCCGGCCAGCACCTCTCGACGTGGTATCTGATGGCCGGCGCCGTCTCGGGATGGACGACCAGGACGATCTGGCTGAAGCCCGACGCCAGGGCATCGGAGACCAGCAGGTCGATCACGGCCTCTCCGTTGGGCCCTATCGGAGCCAGTGGTTTGCATCCGCCGTACCGACGGGCCATGCCGGCGGCCAGGACGACGAGGGGAGGAGTCACCCGGCTACTCGGACACACCGACACGCCACGTTCCAGACGCCGCGTGCGCGGTGGTCTCGGTGGGACGGTGCGGGATCGGCTGTCCGGGGGCGGGTTGCGGCATCATCCCATTTGAGTGGGAGCTAGAGTGCCTGGTCAAGGGTTTCGGTCCTACTTCGGCACCCGGCTGATCCGGGCGTCGTCTTGGTCGTGCTGACGAAACAAATCGAAGGCCAGCTGAGTCCATCCGACCGTGGCCTGGAGGGTGCATGCAATCCATCGGGCGTGACGACGTCGAGCCGACGGCCCCGGGGACGAACACCACCGTTCCCCACTTCGGCCGGTGGCTCGTGCTGGTCACCGCAGGCGGGTTCGCACTCCGGATCGTCGTCGTCGTTCTGTCGCGCCGCGAGCGGGTCAACGGTGACGGTTTCGAATGGAGCAAGCAGGGCAACCTCAATGCCGCCGGACACTGGTTCGTCAGCGCCTTCAACCTCCGTCCGGATGCTCTCCGGCCGCCGGCGTGGGCCGTGGTGCTCACCGTCTGGGCCTGGTTGGGGCAGCACGACTGGTTCCGTCAGCAGTTGCTGGCCTGTGCCATCGGTGCCACCACCGTGGGGGTGGTCGGGTTGGCCGCCCGGCGGATGGCCGGCGACCGCGTGGGCCTCATCGCCGCCGGACTGGCCGCTCTGTATGCCGGCTTCTGGATCTTCGAGCGAGCCCTGCTGTCGGAGACCCTGCTCCTGCTCGGCATCGCCGCCACCATCCTGTTCGCCTACCGGTTCCGCCGCCGCCCCTCGCTGAGCGGGGCGGTCGTGCTCGGGGGGATGTGCGGCGTGCTGGCCATGATCCGGTCCGAGCAGGTTCTGGTCCTGCCTCTGCTCATCCTCCCGCTGGTGGTGGGGGCCCGGGACGTGAGCCGGCGACGTCGGCTGGCCTGGCTGGCCCTCGCCACGGTGACCATGCTGGTGGTGGTGGCCCCGTGGACGATCTTCAATCTCAGCCGGTTCCAGCGACCCGTCCTGTTGTCCAACGGGTTCGGCGGAGCGGCGGCCACCGGCAACTGCAACCTGACCTACTACGGCTCCGAAATCGGCTATGGCGACCTTCGGTGCGTTCCCATCTTTGCCCCGGGGGACCAGTCCGTGCAGGACTCCGAGGACGCCCATACCGCCCTGACCTATGCCGAGCACCATCTGAGCCGGCTCCCCCTGGTCCTCTTCGCCCGCGAGGGCCGCACCTTCGGCTACTGGAACCCGTTCCAGCAGGCCGATTTCGACGCCCAATTCATGGGCACCTGGGTCGGCGTGACCCGGCTGGGCATGATCAGCTACTGGGTCCTGCTGGTGCCGGCCGTGGCCGGTGGGGTCATCCTCCGCCGCCGCCGGGTCGCCATCTACCCGTTGTTGGCCTTCGTGGCCACTGCGTTCTTCGCCGTCGCGCCGACCATCGGTGACGTCCGGTACCGGGCCGCGGCGGAGGTCCCGCTCGTGCTGCTGGCAGCGGTCGCCATCGACGCCGTGCTGCCCAGGTGGCGCCCGGCACCCCCCGGGGCCATCACCGCCGCACCGGTGGAGGAGGACCAAGCCCCGCGGTCGACCGTGGTCGCCGCTGAGGCGTAGACGATTCGCCGCCGGGGGCCCGGTCGGCCGCACCCACTACGACCAGGGTGAATGGGCCTCCGGGGAGCGAGCCTCCCGGGGGCGAGGCGCTCGGGGATGTGGCTATGATGCTCCAAACACTGCCCTCCATCATGGAGAGGGGCCATGAGATTTTGGTCAGGGGTGCCAGCGTGTCGAAGGTCGATCCGGTCACCGGTCAGAACGGCAAGGATGGGCCGGATCAGGGCGGCCGGCCGGCGATAGACCTCCTCATCCCGGAGGACGACGTCGTCGATCCCGAGGTGTCGATCGTGGTGCCCGCCGTCAACGAGGAGCTCACCATCTCCGAGTTCGTCTCGTGGTGCCAACAGGGGCTCGACGCCGCCCACGTGCGGGGAGAGGTGCTCATCGTCGACAGCTCGACCGACCGCACCGCCGAACTGGCCCTGGCCGGGGGGGCGAGGGTCCTGAGGACGCCCAAGCGTGGGCTCGGGCGGGCCTACATCGACGCCGGTTCCTACATCCGCGGCCGCTACGTGCTGATGGGCGATGCCGACTGCACCTATGACTTCCGGGACATCGCCCCGTTCGTGGAGAAGCTCCGAGAGGGCTATGAGTTCGCCATGGGGTCCCGGTGGCTCGGCACCATCGAGGACGGCGCCATGCCGCCTCTGCACCGCTACGTCGGCACCCCCGTCACCACCTGGATGCTCAATCGCCTCTACGGAAGTCGGTTCACCGACATCCACTGCGGGATGAGGTGCATCAGCCACGACGCCCTGCAGCGCATGGGCCTGGCCTCCCAATCGTGGGAGTACGCCTCGGAGATGGTGCTCAAGTCGGTCCTGATGGAGCTCCGCACCACGGAGGTGCCGGTCACCTTCTACCGCGATCGCAACGGACGGATGTCGCACCACAAGCGCGCCGGGTGGTTCTCGCCCTTCGTCGCGGCGTGGATCAACCTTCGTATCATGTTCGTTTTCCGGGCCCAGTTCTTCCTCCTCAAGCCCGGGATGGTCCTGCTGGCGCTGGGCCTGCTCCTGACGCTGCCGCTGAGCTTCGGTTCGATCTCGATCGGCTCCTACACGTTCAGCCTCTACTGGCAGCTGCTCGGGGTGACCCTGGCCGTGCTGGGCCTCCAGAGCCTGTTCTCCGGCATTCTGGCTCAGGTGTTCGTCGACTATTCGGGACGGGCCCGTGCCCGGTGGAAGGACCGCTTCCGCTACACCCGGACCGTGCTGTGCAGCTTCGCCGTCTTCGTCGTCGGCCTGCTCCTGCTGGGCGCGCTGGCCGTCGAGTACCTAGTACTGGGCCACAAGCTGCCGGGACCGTCCTCCGCCCTCGACCACATCGCCGTGACCGGCTTCCTTCTCGTGATCATGGGCTTCTCCTCGTTCTGCTTCACGCTGCTGCTCCATTCCACCGGGGTCAGGTACGGACCGAGGGCCAAACGTGACCGCCTCCGGGGATGACACGGTGGCCTCCCGGGCCGTCGGAGCGGATCCGAGGTGACGTTCAGCGCCGAGTACATCGAGGAGGCGGTCGCCGTCCTGCGGGGTGTCGACCAGGGGGCGGTGGAGGCCTGCGCCACCGGGCTGGCCAGAATCCGTCAACGTGGAGGCCGCCTGTTCATCCTGGGCGTGGGCGGATCGGCCGGTCACGCCTCCCATGCCGTCAACGACTTCCGCAAGCTGTGCAACATCGAGGCCTACGCCCCGACGGACAACGTGTCGGAGCTCACCGCCCGCATCAACGACGACGGTTGGGAGACGGCGTTCAGCGAATGGCTGCGGGGGTCCCACCTCCATCACCGCGATGGTCTGCTGGTCTTCTCCGTAGGGGGTGGTGACGCCGTCCGCGGGGTCTCCGCCAATCTGGTGCGGGCGATGGAGCTCGCCCGGGACACCGGTAGCCCGGTGTTCGCCGTCGTCGGACGAGACGGTGGCTTCGCCGCCGAGGTCGCCGACGCCTGCGTGGTCATCCCACCCTTGTTCCCCCAGCGCGTGACCCCGCACACGGAGGGGCTGTGCGCCGTCCTCTGGCACCTGATGGTGACCCATCCCGCGCTGGCTGCGAATCCGACGAAATGGGAGTCCGTCCGATGAAGGATGCCGGGCCGCCGACACTGGGCCGGGTGTGCATCGTCGGCGGAGCCGGATTCATCGGCAGCCACTTCGTCGACCGACTGCTGGCCCAGAGCACCACCGAGACGGTTACCGTGCTCGACAACTTCTCCTCGGGACGCGAGTGGCACCTGGCTCCTCACGCCGAGGACAGCCGGCTCCGGGTGGTGAGGGGAGAGGCCTCGGAGTTCGCACCACTGGTCGACGCCATGCAGGGATGCGAGACGGTCATCCATCTGGCATCCAATCCCGATATCGCCCGAGCCGTCACCGAGCCGGCCGTCGATTTCGACGCCGGGACGCTGCTCACCCACCGGGTCGTCGAGGCCATGCGCCTGTCGGGCGCACCGCGCATCCTCTATGCATCGGGCAGTGGGGTCTACGGCGACCTCGGGGAGCTCGAGGTGGATGAGGATCACGGCCCGCTGCTGCCGATCTCCACCTACGGGGCGAGCAAGCTGGCCGGCGAGGCGCTCATCTCCGCCTATGCCAACATGTTCGGGCTGACCGGTTGCGTGTTTCGTTTCGGCAATGTCGTGGGCCCCCACCAGACCCACGGGGTCGGCTTCGACTTCATCCGGCGGTTGCTGAAGGACCCGACCCATCTCCGGGTCCTCGGTGACGGACGCCAGAGCAAGTCCTACATCCATGTCCACGATGTGATCGACGCCGTGCTGACGGCGGCCGTGTCCGGCCCCCGGCCCGTCGCCACCTTCAACGTGGCCACCGGTGACTACATCACCGTGGGTGAGATCGCAGAGATGGCCGTCGAGGTCGCCGGCCTCGACCCGGCCGGCACGACCTTCGAATTCAGCGGGACCGACCGCGGTTGGAAGGGCGACGTGCCCGTGGTCAGGCTGGACACCAGCCGTATCCGCCGGCTCGGCTGGGCCAACTCGATGTCCTCGTCCGAGGCGCTGCGCGCCTCGCTCGAGTCGATGGTCGCCGACGCCCGTTCGGGCCGGCTCTCATGAGCCTTCCGCCGGGCTTCCTCCGTCCGGCGGTGTTCCTCGACCGGGACGGGGTGCTCAACCGGCCCCTGGTCCGGGACGGGCGCCCTGGCACCCCGACGTCGGTCGACGAGCTGGAGCTGTACCCCGACGCCCCCGCGGCGTGCACCCGCCTGCGGCAGCTCGGCTACGCCGTGGTGGTCGTGTCCAACCAGCCCGAGGTGGCCCGGGGCACCCTCCAGCCGGACACCCTGGACGCCATCCACCGCGAGTTGCGCCGGCACATCGCCGTCGACGGGCTGTACGTCTGCCCGCACGACGACGCCGACCGTTGCGGCTGTCGGAAGCCGGCGCCGGGCCTGTTGACGGCGGCCCGTGCCGACCTGGGCCTCGACCTGGGGGTCAGCGTCATGGTGGGGGACCGGTGGCGCGACATCGAGGCAGGCCGGCGGGCAGGCTGTCGGACGGTGCACATCGACCGGCACTACTCGGAGCGGATCCCCGAATCCCCCGACTTCGTGGCCGGAGGACTTGCCGAGGCGGTACGGTGGATCGAGAATGTGGCGGTGGGTGAGGGGGTGACCGATGGCTGAGCTTCGGACCAAGATCTATGCAGACGGTGCCGACCTCGACAGCATCCTCGAGCTGGCTGCCAACCCGCTGATCTCCGGCTTCACCACCAATCCGACCCTGATGCGCAAAGCCGGCGTCGACGATTACGAGGGCTTCGCCCGAAAGGTCCTCGGCCACATCACCGACCGCCCGGTGTTCTTCGAGGTCATCTCGGATGATTTCCCGGAGATGCGGGCCCAGGCGCATCGGATCGCCTCCTGGGGCCCGAACGTCAATGTGAAGATTCCGGTGACCAACACCCACGGCGACAGTGCGGCGCCCCTGATCGCCGACCTGGCCGCCGACGGGCTCCGGCTCAACATCACCGCCCTCCTCTCCTTGGACCAGGTCCGGGTGGTCACGGACGCGCTGGCCGCCGGCCTGGACGGGGTGGTGTCGGTCTTCGCCGGCCGGATCGCTGACACCGGACGGGACCCCGTCCCGCTGATGGCCGCCGCCCTGGAGGTCCTCTCGGATCACCCCGCGCTCGAGCTCCTGTGGGCGAGCCCCCGCGAGATCCTCAACGTGCGCCAGGCCGAGTCCATCGGCTGTCACATCATCACGGTGACCCCCGACCTGTTGAAGAAGCTGGTCGGTCTCGATCGGAGCCTCGAGGAGGTATCGCTCGACACGGTTCGCATGTTCCATCGCGATGCTGTCGATTCCGGCTATCTGCTGTGATCGGGCCGCATCCGTGACTTCACCGCGTGAGTCGCTGGTTCACGACGACTGGGACCGGCACTGGTCAGCGTTCGGTGATGCAGTGGCCGGCAACCCGGCGACCGCCTACCGCAGCCGACTGATCCTGAAGATGCTGGGCCCTGTCCCCCCGGAGGCGGTGGTGCTCGAGATCGGATGCGGGCAGGGGGAGTTCGCCCTCGGGTTGGCCCAGCTCTGCCCCCAAGCCGAGGTGCGGGGGATCGATGCTAGCACGGAAGGGGTGCGTCGGGGTAACGAGGCCGCCGCCCAGAGGGGCCTTCCCGCCCATTTTGCCCAGCGCGATCTGATGGAGCCGGCGCAGCTCCCGGAGTCGGAGCGGGCGCGAGCCACCATGGCCATCTGCTCGGAGGTGCTCGAGCACGTCGACCACCCTGAGGTGCTCCTCAGGAATGCCGCCGAGTACCTGGCGCCGGGATGCCGGCTGGTGGTGACGGTCCCCGGTGGGCCGCGCTCCGCGTTCGACCGCCACATCGGGCACCGACGGCACTTCACCGCCGCCCGCCTCCGGCGCCTACTGGAGACGACCGGGTTCGAGCGGGTGACGGTCGCCCGGGCCGGGTTCCCCTTCTTCGACCTCTACCGGTTGGTGGTCATCGTCCGTGGCAAGCGGCTGATCGCAGACGTGGAGCGGTCGGAGGGGACCGTGCTGGACGAGGGCGCCTCCGGCCGGGCCCTGCGGTTCTTCGATCGGGCCTTCCGGCACAACCTGGACTCTTCGCCGTTCGGCTGGCAGCTCCTGGCGGTGGCCCACCGGTCCGGTCGGGCAGCGCCGTGATCATCTCCCGCACTCCGCTGCGGATCACCCTGGGTGGAGGTGGCACCGATCTCCCCTCGTACTACGAGAGGTTCGGAGGGCTGGTGCTGACCGCCGCCATCGACCGGTACGTCTATGTCGCCATCAACCGGACCTTCACCGACGACTACTTCCTGAAGTACTCGGCACTCGAACGGGTGCAGGAGATCGCGGCGATCGAGCACCCGATCATCCGTGAGGCCCTCCGGCTGCACCCGATCGGGCCGTCGATCGAACTGGTCAGTGTGGCCGACATTCCGGCCGGAACCGGCCTCGGATCATCGGGTACCTTCACCGTCGGCCTGCTGAAGAGCATCTATGCCTACATGCGTCAGGCGGTGACACCCGAGCAGTTGGCATCGGAGGCATGCCACATCGAGATGAACATCCTGGATCGCCCGGTGGGCAAGCAGGACCAGTATGCGTCGGCCTACGGCGGGCTCGAGTCCCTGAGGATCGACGCCGATGGCCGGGTGTCCGTCACGTCTCTCGCCGTCTCCACCCAGACCCTCCATGATCTCCAGGAGCATCTCTGTCTGTTCTTCACGGGCTATTCGCGCCGCGCCGACCAGATCCTCGAGGAGCAGCGGACTCAGACGACCGGCGGCGATGGACCGATGCTCGACAGTCTCCACGAGGTGAAGGCCATCGGACAGTCCAGCCTCGAAGCGCTGGAGGCCGGGGACACCGCCACCTTCGCCGCCTTGATGAACCAGCACTGGGAGGAGAAGAAGCGACGCTCGGCCACGATGTCGAACAGCGCCATCGACTCCCTGTACGAGCTCGGCATGGAGAACGGTGCCCTCGGTGGCAAGCTGGTCGGCGCCGGATCCGGTGGGTTCCTGTTGTTCTACGCCAAGGACACCGACCAGCTCCGCCGGGCCTTCGGCGCCGAGGGATTGACCGAGGTGCGGTTCCAGTTCGACCATGACGGCGCGGTTGTCCTCGTGCGTGACTGATATGCAATGTGTCGTCCTGGCCGGCGGCCTCGGGACAAGGATGCGGCCCGCCACCGACGCTTTGCCGAAATGCCTCTTGCCGGTGGTCGACCGACCGTTCGTCGACTGGCAGCTGGAATGGCTCGCCCATCAGGAGGTCGACCGTGTCGTCCTCAGCATCGGTTTTCGAGGCGACCTGATACGGGACCACGTCGGAAACGGCGATCGGTTCGGGCTCGAGATCGACTACGTGGACGAGGGCGACGAGCTCCTGGGAACCGGCGGGGCCCTCCGGTTGGCGGCCGATCGGGGTGCGCTGGACACGACCTTCTTCGTCATCTACGGCGATTCGTACCTGACCATCGAGCTGGCCATCGTCCGGGCTGCCTTCCTCGAGCGGAGCAAACCCGTTCTCATGACCGTCTTCCGGGACCCGGGTCGTCTCGAGCGACCCAATGCGGTGTTCCGTGACGGGCTGGTGACGCACTACGAGAAGGGACTGGTCGATCCACCCCCGGACATGCGGTATGTCGACTACGGGCTGTCGGTCTGGCGCCGTCAGGTCGTGGAGAAGATGGTCGGTCAGGGCGAGGTGGTCGACATGGCCACGCTGTTCGCGAGGCTCAGCGCGGCCGGTGACTTGGCTGGCTACGAAGTGGACGTGCGGTTCTACGAGATCGGCTCTCCCAACGGGTTGAATGACCTCGAAGCGCACCTGAGGTCACCTCGTACCCTGAAGCGTGCCCGAGATCTACGAAACTAACTATGCTTCCGGTCTCCTTGGTTCGAACTGAGTCGGGTCCTTGCCGCAAGCTGAGATGACCACGCCACTTGATGCCACCAGAGGTATCGTTCGGCCCCCGGTCCGAGAAATCATCGATGGCCTGGGTGCAAAGCTGAGGACTCTCCCCTTTCTCTTCGCGGTGTTGGCCGCTCTGTTCGGCACGTTTCTGGTCTTCTCGCAACCACCGGGCCAAGGACTCGATGAGGCGCAGCACTTCTATCACGTGTGGTCAATGGCACACGGAACCTTCATCGCACCGATCCACAGTGGGGCGGCTGGGGGCTACATCCCTCATTGCGTGGTCGACTACATCGGGCGGTTCGCCACCGAGGCCTCACAGAGGGGCCCATTCTCCGTTGGCAACTATTGGGCCAGTCCAGTTCACTGCTCTTCCCGGACCGCATTTACTGACGTGGGCACGACAGCCTCATATGGCCCGATCTCCTATCTGCCGTCGATCATCACTGTCGGCATTCTGGACAGACTTGGCACACCCCTACCCCTGATCTTCTTCGCTGGTCGATGGGCATCTCTCGCGGTGTTCATTTTCATGTACTACTGGGCCATTCGAATCACCCCCATCGGGAAACAAGTTCTATTTGTGCTGGGGCTTCTGCCCACGACCCTTTTATTGGCTTCAAGCTATTCAGCCGATCCGATGACGATTGCACTGGCAATGCTTGGAGTTGCACTCATCCTTCGCTGTTTGTTGAATCCGGATGCCGACTTGCGCACGGTCGTGGTCCTTTTCATCGTCCTCCTCTGTCTGGGCCTCACGAAGCCCAACCTGTTCGTATTCGCACCGCTCATGTTTCTGGTTCCCGCGCCGGCAATGGACCCTCTGCGTCAACTGCAGCTGTGGCGGACGGCAGCGGTGGTCGTGATCCTGGCGAGTGCTGGACTGTGGTATCTCGCTGTGCGGCACGTGGTAGGTGTCCCTGTTCCGTTGCTTGGCCTGAATGCTCACACACAGACGCAATTCATCGTTCATCACCCCATCGGTTACCTCGGCGTCCTGGCCAGAACGTTTTTCGAAGGCACCGGTCAGGGGCGTTGGATACCTGGATTCTTCTTCTCGATCGGATTCGACCGCCCTTACGTGGCTGACAATCTGTTCGCGCCTATCGGGATCGTGATCGTTGGAACAGTGACACTCTGGTACGCATTTCAACAGCAGATCGGCAAGAAGCGAGAAGTCGGCCGCGGTGAACTATTGGTGGCCGGGTTGCCCATTGCGCTCATGGCGATCGGGATCATCGTGATCGAAACGAGCCTGTTTGTCTACGGAACCCCGGTCGGTCTGCCCTACACGCTCGCCCAGGGGCGCTACTTCATACCCTTGAGCGCCCTGCCTCTTGTCTCAATCGGATTGTTGCGCGAGCCGCGACGACGAGCACGAACCTTGCGCTGGATCGTGTTGGGAACCCTGATCATGCTCATCTGGCTCGTGCTCAAAGTCTTCGTGCATGATTTCTCCCTGTAGATAGCTCTATCCAGCTGAGGCGGGATCCGCTCATCACGGCACAGCAAGTGACCTGAAGGGGATGGAGGTCGGCGAATCCTGTCGTCGCCCTGTCGCAATCGTGCTGACTAGGCTTCGGGCGTGGCGTCGAATATGTCGTGGCCAAAGGAGCGCACCGAGCTCTCGGATGAGCAGTCGGCCATCATGAGCGATTGGATCAATGAGTTCTTGACGGTGGTCAAACCGTCGCATTTCGGATGGATTAGTCGGTTCGACCATTCTTTTGCCGTGCGATCCTCCCGTCCTGGGATCCGAACCCTGGAGCTGGGTGCAGGCACCGGAGCGCATCTGCCCTATGAACCGGATGGGGAATACGTCTCACTGGAGCTATCCGGGGATCTTGCTGCACAGATCCCCGCCAGGGAGGGTGCTTCAGTGGTGGTCGCCGATTGCGAGCAGCGACTTCCGTGGGACGACGATTCATTCGATCGGGTGCTGGCCATTCATATTCTCGAGCATTTGTACGACCTCCCTTCAGCGTTGGACGAGGTCGTCAGAGTGCTCAGGCCCAGTGGAGTGTTTTCAGTTGTTCTCCCCTGTGAAGGGGGAAGGGTGTACTCGCTCGGACGTCGGTATACGACTCAGCGAATGTTCGAGAAGCGGTACGGAGTCCCGTACCAGTGGATGATCAAGCAGGACCATTGCAATACGGCGGACGAGGTAGTAGCGGAACTGCTGGGCCGGTTTCGCGTGCTCCACCGGTCATTCTTTCCATTTCATATTCCCGCGATTGACCTGAATTTGACTTTGGGATTCGAGCTCTCCCTGCGATGATCTCCCTACTATCTGGTCGGCGGGAGTCGTGGAACGGCTGATCTGCGCCCGCGATCGGAGTAAATGGCCGGCCGGACCCACTGGACATATGTGGTCGTCGGTGACGTCGACGTCACGCACCCGCAAGTCCCGCATGGACGAGGACACGATCTCGTCTGTCGCCTGGGTCGGCCCGGGCAGACCCTCACCGGTGCGCCCCCGGGTCGTCGAACAGGCTGAGGTGGTACTTCCTGGCGATCGCCACCTGACGGCGAATGAAGGGGGCGTTCTGGTAGAGATACAGCTCGTTGACCGTGCCGTCAGACGCATGGTCGAAGTTCCGGAGCACGTGCACCGCCACCAACTCGTATGCATGCCGCTGGCGGGCGCCCTCCAGCCCGTAGTGGATGCTCAACGGCACCTGCACGACGATGACGGCGCCGATGACCCACCGCGCCGCCGGGACGCCGATCCGGTCGACCCAGCCGGGGATGGCGTCCCAGAGCCGTTCCGACCGCCTTGTGGCCCGTTCGGATCCCCGGTCCGGCCGGGTCCGGCGGCTGCCCACGGCGAGTGAAGGCCGTCCGAGGAGCGCCAGGTAGATGCCGATGGGCACCAGGAGGTCGAACGTGGTGTAGCGGGAGGCGGCCGCTCCCGAGTACCCGTAGTAGCCGCGCCCTTCGCCGATGACGGCGGCGAACAGCAGACCGACGCAGATGAGCGCCACCCCGATCGGGCCGCCCCCGGCCGGGTCGCGGCGCAATCCGTAGGCCACCAGGGTGGCCAGGGCCAGGAGGACGATGACCAGTCCAAGCGTGGAGATCGCCCGGTTTCCGCTGTCGAACCGGTCGACCCGGAACCCGACGATCTCGCCCATGGCGAAAAAAAAGAACCGGGCGGCGCCCAACGGGTGGTCCAGGCCGATGCGGAGGATCCCGGAGCTGGAGCTGAAGTCGAAGTTGTAGAAGTAGAGGATCGCCGTCCCGGCCGCGGCGGCGGCCCACGACACGATGAACGGCGTCGGCCGGCGCCGGTGGTAGAGGAGCACCAGGCCGGCGGGCCAGATGAGCAGGCCCTGGAGCGACGAGAAACTGCCGACGACGGCGGCTGCCATCGCCGCGGCCAGCACCACCCAGGTCAGCGAGACCCGGTCGAGGAGCACCACGGTCACGGCCAAGGACAGGAACACCAGGAACCAGGCCATCTGGAAGCCCCAGAGGGCGTTCTCGAACTGGACGATGGAAAAGGCCAGGATGGCGACGGGGCAGTAGTAGAGCCACGGCGTGGAGGGAGATCGCCGCTTGTGCGACCAGATGAGCAGCGCCACCGCGACGACCAGCATGGCCGCGCTGAGGTACTCCTCCACCTGGATGTTGAAGTGGGTGGTGCGGGTCAGCAGGACCACGATGAGATTGGGGAAGAAGATCCGGTTCTCGTTGTGCTGGGCCCACAGCGCCCCCCAGTCGAAGAGGTGCCGGTAGGTGTGGTCGATGACGGTCAGGTCGTCGAACTGGTCGGCGAGCAGGACATTGACGCTGTACCGGCCGACCATCCAGAGGTATCCGGCCACCGGCAGGGCGAAACCCAGCACGGTGAGGACATTGACGACCTTCGGGTCCATCCGGTCGACCAGGCGCGGTCTCGGGTGGCTCGAGGGGGGAGCCAGGGGGAGGGTGTCGCCCGCCGACGTCACCGCCTGCCCCGCTGTGCCATTGGACAAGGGTACTGAGTGTCAGCGCCGCGGGTCCGGGTCACCCCGGCCCGACGGTGGTCCGCCCCGGCGGGCACCGGCCGGCCGGAACGTGGTCATCCTCCCCAGCGGAGGACGGCACTGGCCCAGGTCATGCCCCCACCGAACCCGGTGAGCAGCACGTGGTGACCATGCTGGAGGCGGCCCGCCTCGAGGGCATCGGCCAGGGCCAGCGGAATGGAGGCGGAGGACGTGTTGCCGTAGCGGTCGATGACCACGACGGCCCGCTCCTCGGGGATCCCCAGGCGTTGGCAGGCCGCCGTGATGATCCGGAGGTTGGCCTGATGGGGCACGATCAGGTCGATGTCGGCCGGGGTGAGACCCGCTTCGGCGATGGCTCGCTCGGCCGACTCGACCACGGCCCGCACCGCCTTGCGGAAGATCTCCTTGCCGTCCATGTAGAGGTAGCCGCCGTGGTCGCACTTGAGCAGGTGGCGCAGGGAGCCGTCGGAGCCGAGGTTCCAGGACAGGAGCTGCCCCGGGCCGTCGACCGCCTCCAGCACGACGGCCCCGGCCCCGTCGCCCACCAGCACGGCCACGGACCGGTCGTCCCAGTTGGTGATCCGGCTGAGGGTCTCCGACCCGATGACCAGCAGGCGTTCGGCGCCGATGGCCAGCATGCCGTGGGCCACCGACAGGGCGTAGACGAACCCCGAGCAGGCCGCGTTGACGTCGAAGGCCCCACCGGGCACTCCGATCCCGTCCTGCACGGTGGCGGAGGTGCCCGGCACGATCTGGTCGGGGGTGGTCGTGGCCAGGATGACCCCGTCGATCTCGTCGGGTCGCCGGCCGGCGCGGGCCAGTGCGGCCACCCCGGCCTCGATGGCGAGGCCGGATGTGGTGCCCCCGATGCGACGTTCCCGGATACCGGTCCGCTCGCGGATCCAGCTGTCGCTGGTGTCCATGGTCACCGACAGGTCTTCGTTGGTCACCACCTTGTCGGGCACGGCGATGCCCCACCCGGTCACCACGCCTCCCCGGGCGGCGTTCATCGAGCGGCCCGGTTCATGGCTCAGCCCGCCTCCAGGATGTGGATGCCGATGAAGGCGGCGTCGGTGGGCGATCCATCGAAGCCAATCATGCCACCGGTGTTGGCCGCCACCGCCAACCGGGCCCCTTCGGCCTGTCGGGGGCCGGCCCGACCGCGGAGCTGGGTCACCAGCTCGACCACCTGGGCGATGCCGGTCGCTCCCAGCGGATGTCCGCGGGCCACGAGTCCGCCACTGGTGTTCACCGTCACGCCCTTGCCCCCGATGCTGGTGTCACCGGCCATGGTGGCCGGCCCTGCATCACCCGGCTTGAAGAACCCGAGGGACTCGAGGGCGTACAGCTCCTCCGGGCTGGTGGCGTCGTGGAGCTCCACCACGTCGACATCGGCGGGGTCGACGCCGGCGGCGTCCCACGCCGCCACCGCCGTCTCCGCCAGGCGGTCGTGGTAGTCCAGGTCGCCGTTGCCCGAGCGGATCGTGCTGGTGCGGATGGCCGGCGCTCCGGCCGTGGGCGTGGCCGACAGCACCACCGCGGCGGCGCCGTCGGTGAACGACGAGCACATCAGGCGGGTCAGGGGCGACACGATGGTGGCCGATTCGAGGACCTCCCGGCTCGTGACCTCCGTCTGGAACTGGGCATGGGGGTTGAGGGCACCGTGACGCCGCGCCTTGACCGCGGTGGCGGCGAACTGCTCGATGGTGGCCCCCCGCTCCAAGAGGGCGTCGGCCCACGAGGCGTTAAGTGCCATCAGCACCGATCCCGACGGGTTCTCCATCGTGTCGTGCATTCGGGTGCGGTCACCCAGGGGGACGCCGTCCTCCACCCCCGCCAGCGTGGCGGCGCGATCTCCCGTCCACATCTTCTCGACCCCGACGGCGAGGACGGTTCCGGTGCCCCCCTGGCAGGCCAGCGAGGCCAGGTGCAGAGCGGAGGATCCCCCCGCACACGAGTTGTCGACGTTGACGATGCCGGCATTGCGGAGCCCGGCATGGCGGAGGAAGGACTGGCCCCGTATGCAGGCCTGGTCGAGGAGCCGGCCGGCGGTGGCGTTGCCGAAGACGACCAGGTCGACGCGGCCCGCCTCGACCTCGGCCTCGGCCAGCGCGTCCGCCACCACCTGGTGCGCCATCTCCACCGCCGTGCGGTCCCTCCGGTTCATGGGGGTGATGGCCGTGCCGACGATGCGAACGGGCGGGGTCATGTCGCCGTCACCCCCAGGGGCGACAGAGCGCCGATCAGACGCTCGAACTGGTTCAGCGGGTGGTCGTCGGTGATGTACACGGCCACATGGCTGGCGCCGGCGTCACGGAAATCGGCGACGACTCGACCGACCTCGGTCGCCGTGCCGGACACCAGGTGGCGCTCGAAGGCCTTCGCCGGTATGCCGTAGAGCGAGGACATCCACTCGGTCCCGCGCCGTCGGCTCACGGCGGGGTCGTCGTCGATCGAGACGAACAGAACCATGGCCGGGGTCACCGATCCCGCCGGCCGCCCGGCCCGATCGACCTCTTTGGCCAGCCGCTCGACCGCCTGCTGGTAGGCGACCGCGCTCAGGAACAACGGCATCCACCCGTCGGCCAACCCGGCCGCCCTGCGAAGGGCGGCCTCGGAGGAGCCACCGACCCACACCGGAACCGGGGGCGGTGACGGGAGCTGCCGGTAGCGGTCGGAATCGACCGCCGGCCCGGTGTCGGTGCCCGGGTCGACCCGCCCGGTGGCCCACGCCCGACGGAGCTCGACGATCCCGGCGTCGAGCAGGCGGCCCCGGGTGTGGAAGTCGACCCCGGACTGCCGGTACTCGCCCTCGTGGCTGCCCACGCCCACCCCGAGCACGAACCGTCCCCGGGTCAGGGCCTGGAGGGTGGCGGCCTGCTTGGCCACCTCGGGCGCCTGCCGCAGCGGGAGCTGCACCACACAGGTCCCGAGGGTGGCCCGCGTGGTCGCCGTGGCCGCCACGGCCAGGGCCATCATGGACTCGAGACAGGGTCCGTGCCAGAACAGGTGGTCGCAGGCCCACAGGGCGTCCGCACCGAGTGCTTCGGCCGACCGGCAGGTCTCCCGCAGGTCGGCCACCGGGTCGGCCACCGGCTCGGCCGAGGGGAGGGGGTGGGCCCATGCTGGCAAGGTGTCCTGGGTGAACGTCGGAAGGATGAGTCCGATCGCCCCCGGGGGGGTGGCGGGTCTTACCATGGGCACAGGCCATGGTAACCGCCGTCGCCGCCGAAGGGCGCAACCCTCCGGGCCCCTACATCCGACGCCGGGAGCGTCGGATGTACGGAAGTGCGCCGGCACGCGGCAGACTGGGACCGAGCAGGCGACGGCCGACCGACCGGGCGACGTCGAGCCGTCCGACTTCGAGAGGATATGGCTGTGGACACTGAGCGACGCGGGGACCAGGCAGCCGAACCTTCCGTGGAGGGGCGGGTCGACGACGGTGGCGACCACGGCGACGACGGTGACGGCGCCTCCGACGGCGCCGGCCACCAGCTCGGCAATGATGAGCGCGGTGAGCGGCTGTCCCAGCTCAACGGCCTCATCGAGCTCATGCGCCCGGCCGTCCAGGCCGACGGGGGCGATCTCGTGCTCGTGGCGGCGGATCCGGTCACCGGGGTGGTGGAGGTCCAGCTGCAGGGGGCGTGCAGCTCGTGCGCCATCAGCGCCTCCACCCTGCAGGGGGGAGTCGAGCGCATCCTGCGTGACCGCCTGCCGTGGGTGACCGAGGTCCGCGGCGGGGTCGACGAGTCCGTCGACCCCTTCGAGAGCGAGTCCATGGGCCGCGGCGGGTACGTCCCCAGCTTCTGACGGCGGGTCCGGGTCGTCACCCGGGCCGCGCCCAAGCGGTTGCCGTAGCATGATCGATCCGTGGATCCGGACCGACAGCCCCGTCTGATCCTGGCTGACGACCCTCCGCACGACCCGTCACCGGCGGCGTCGATCCCTTCCCCTCGCCATCGGCGGACCGGTCGGGCGGCCGGCGACCCGTCGGCCGCCCCCGCCCCGTTCCCCTCGGCGGCCGGGTTGACGGCGCTGGCCTTTCTCGTCGTGGGCGTGCCGTTCGCGGTGGCGGTGGTCCGGCTGCTGGCCACCCCCGGCGGCCACATCTACCTTCCCGACGACCTCGCCCTCATCGACCTCCACACCCGCCGGGCGCTCGAGTGGCGCCAACAGCTGGGCGTCTTCGACCACAACAACTGGAACCACCCGGGCCCGGCCTACTTCTATCTGCTGTCGTTGGGCTACCGGTTGTTCGGCTCGGGCGCCAAGGCCATGTTCGTCGGGGCCACCCTCATCAACGCCCTGGCCGCTCTGGGATGCGTCGAGGTGGTGCGCCGTCGTTCCACGCCGGCCCGGGCGCTGTGGGCCGCGCTCTGGATCTGCGTGCTGGCCTCGGTGCTGGCCGCGGTCTCCCCGGGCAGCACGACCTATTCCGAGGGCGCCCTCGGCGCCCTGGTCAGCCCCTGGAACCCGATGGTCGTGATCTTCCCCCTGCTGCTGGTCGTCCTGCTCGGCGCGGCGGCCGTCGACCGGTCGGCCCTCTCACTGGTGGCCGTCGTGGTGGTGGGTTCCGTCGTCGTGCAGACCGACATCTCGACCCTGCCGCTGGTGGCCACGGTCGTGGTGGTGGCCGGTGTCGTTTGGACGGTGACGGCCCTGGCCGACCGGCGACGGCCGGGGGCCCACGCGGGCGGCGCCCCGACCGACGCCGAGGGATCAGGGGCGACCGTCGAGGGCGCCGGCCCACCGCCCTGGCGACGGTGGGCCTGGGCCGGGGCCGCCCTGGCGGTGCTGGTGGTCATGTGGATCCCGCCCGTCGTGCAGCAGGTCACCAACCACCCTGGGAACTTCACCCTCATCTACCGCTTCTTCACCGCCCCCCACCAGGGCCAGTCGCTCGGGGCCAGCCTGCGGTCGGCGGTGTCGGCCTTCGGCGTGATGGTGGTGGGTCCTTCGGAGATCATGAGCTCCCTCCTGGGGGGAACACCGCGGCACCCGGCCGCCGCGGTGGCGACCACCGCCGTCGTGGTCGCGCTGGCCGCGACCGTGGCCGTCGTCGGCGTGCACCAACGACGGCGGTTTGCCGCCGGGCTCGGGAGCCTGACCCTCATCGGGTGCGTGACCACGGTGGTGGCCGTCTCGCACGTCGTGGGGTTCGTCTTCGGCTACCTGGTGATCTGGGCGGTGGTGATCCCGGTCGGTGCCCTCATCGGGTCGGGCTTGCTGCCCCGGCCGCTCCGTTGGTCCACCGCCGGACACCGCTCGTCGTCGCCCGCCCGCCCCGTCCTCCTCCTGCAGCTCGGCTTGTGCACCCTGGCCGTGGTGGCCGGTGTCGTCCTCACCGTGCGGGTGGTGGCGCTACCCGATCTTCGGACCGTCTCGGATCCACGGGTGGAGCACCTCTTCTCGTTGGTGGCGCCGTCACTGGACCCCCGGGGCACGGTCTTCGTCGGGGACAACGGGGCGGGCACCCAGCTCACCGGCCTACTCGACACCGAGGAGTTCATCGGCCTGGTCAACCAGCTCGATGCGCACGGCTACCACCCCCGGGTCAACCATCTGTGGAGGGCCCAGTTCGGACCGGGCTACGTGGCCCCCGCCTCCTCCGCTCCCCGACAGGTCCAGCTCTACACGTGGGCGCCGACCTCCTCCCGACTGCCCGGTTATGCCGGCCGGGTGGGGGACATGGCCGTGGTGGTCATCGGCCGGGGTTCCTAATGGGAGGCTCTAGGAGGGTGTGGTTCCGGGGCCCGCCGGGGTCGGGCTCACCGTCGACGTCGGTCCGGCCCGGTCGGCTGCCCCCAGCCGGGCCACCTGGGTCAGCAGCCACGGTGCCGCCAGCTTGGCCCCCGCCGCCTCCACGTGGATGCCGTCGGCGTAGCGGATGTTCACGCCGCCGAGGTCCTGGGCGTAATGACCGCCCGGATCGAGGTGGGCGTTGAGGTCCTCGACCACCACCTTGTTCCCCGACCCGGCGGCCACCCGGCGGAGCATGGCGTTGAACAGGTCCACCCGCTTGGGGTCGTCCTCGGGCCACGGCGCACCGTCGGGTTGCTCCGGCTGGTGGTAGTAGACCGCAGTGAGCAGGACGACCGTGGCGCCGGTCGAACGGAGAGCGGCCACCGCGCCCTCCAGAGCCCCCACCTCGGCCCGGTCGAAGGCCGGCTCGCCGATGTGGGTCCAGGTGTCACCCAGGCGTTGGTCGCGCACTTCGTACTCCCCCTCGGACAGCAGCACGACATCAGGGTGGAACGCGGCCAGGTCCACGCGCCACCGGGCCAGCTGGGTCAGGCACGAGACGCCCTGGTGTCCACCGCGCTGGCCCTCGGTCCCCTCGACGACCGTCCCGTGGAACAGGGTGTCTCCGTGGAGCAGCCCGCAGCCGAACACGCCGTCGCCGGCGTAGTCGACACCGAACCCCGCCGATTCGGGGCCCAGGCCGAAGCCGAGGAAGCTGGCTTCGGAGTCCCCGACCAGCAGGGCCCGGATGGGCCCACCGGTGCCGGCGGTGACCACCGGCACATCGGCCGTCTCCCCCGAGTGCGGGCCTCGTCCCGCCGGGGGAGGGCTGAGGGTGCTCGACACGCTCTGGGTGCCGAGGCCGGGGACGGCTCCGGCCGTGGCCGCCAGCACCAGCACGGCGGTCCCCCCGACGGCCACCGGGGTGGCGACCCAGCCTTGCCACCCACGCAGGGCGTGGCGCCGGATGGGCATCTCCAGCAGGTGGAACGAGAGGGCGGCCACCGCCCCCGACACCCCGGCCCGCAGCGCGAACAGGGGCCAGCCCTCCAGTCCGGTGCGGGCGTTGTCCACCAGGACGAAGACGGGCCAGTGCCAGAGGTAGAGGCCGTAGGAGATGGCCCCCACGTACCGGACCGGCCGGAGGGAGAGGGCCCGCCCCCACGGGCTGGCGGGGACGAGGGCCACACTGGCCACCAGCGCGGCCGCCGACAGGGCGACCAGAGCGAAGCCACCCCGGTAGATCCAATGGGTGGCGCTGGTGGTGGTGACCGACATCCAGACCAGCACCACCAGGCCGGCCCCACCCAGGGCCACCAGCAACCCACGGCTCCATGCCGTGGTGCGCACCGGTCGCACCAGCGACACCCGGCCGCCGCCGGCCGGCCCGGCCGAGCGGCCCCCCAACGGATGGGCGAGCAGGACGGCGAGGGCCGCCCCGATCAGTAGGGCCTGGGCCCGGGTGTCGGTGCCGTAGTAGGCGCGCCCCGCGCCCGCGCCCCCGCCGAAGAGGACGGCCATGGCGACGGCGCTGGCCGCCGCCCCGCCCACCGCCAGGGCCAGGAGCGCCTTGAGGGAGCGGGTCGCACGCAGCAGGACCAGGACCACCAGCGGCCAGACCAGGTAGAACTGCTCCTCGATCGACAGGGACCAGGTGTGCAGGAGCGGCCGGGGCGTGTTGAGGTCGGCGAAGTAACCCGTGCCGTCGGAGATCAGATGCCAGTTGTTGCCGTACAGGAGGGTGGCCACCGCGTCGCCGCGGAGCTGGCCGAGGGTGTCGGGTGGTGCGAAGAACACGGCGTAGGCCGCCACCGCGGCCAGCAGCGCCAGCAGGGCGGGCACCAGTCGCCGGACCCGGTGCCCCCAGAAGCGCTTGAGCCGGATGCCCGAGCTCCGGCCGAACTCGGCCACGAGCAGCCCGGTGATGAGGAAGCCGGACAGGACGAAGAACACGTCGACCCCGAAGAACCCGCCCCCCGCCCAACCGAACCCTCCGTGGAACAGGAGGACCAGGGTGATGGCGATGGCCCGGACCCCGTCGAGGGGCGGGATCCGGTCGAGGGGCGGATCGCCCTCCACCGGCGGGGACCCGGGCTCGGGGACGTGGTCGCTCATCGGGCCGCCGATCGGGCGCGCCAGCGGGCCAGCGGCTTCTCGATGCCGTACCAGCTGGCGATGGCGATGCCGAAGACGATCGCCAGGCGGACCAGCTCGGTCGGCCAGAACGGCCAGTGGGTTCCGTCGGCTCCGGGCTGGAGGGCCAGGTAGACGGGAAAGTGGACGATGTAGACCGTGTAGGAGAGGTCGCCGATGAAGACGAAGAGCCCCAGCCCGGCGAATTTCGCCCCGATACCCGCCGGGGACATCACCAGGTACACGATGATGACGGCGGAGGCGACCGTGGTGGAAGGTAACCACCACACGGTCAGGTTCTCCTGGAAGAGCGGAGCGTAGAGCAGGATCCAGATCATGAAGGCCACCGAGGCGAGGGCCGCTCCGGCCACCGACCGGACGGCCCAGTGAGGCCACCGGTTGAAGCGCCCGTCGGCGGCCAGGAGCCCGAGGACGCATCCGAGGAAGAGGGCGTCGGCCCGGCTGTCGAAGGCGTAGTACACGCGGGTGAACACGACGTCGTTGAATTGGTGCGGGCTCAACGACAGCCACAGCCTGTCGGCCACGCTGAGCACGATGCCGGCGATGGCGAACCCGTAGGCGAGGCGCCGCTTGTGCCAGGCCACGGCCGCCACCATCAGTACCGACCACAGGATGTAGAACTGCTCCTCCACCGAGAGCGACCAGGTCTGGGCGAAATACCCGAAGAACGGAGCGTGGCCGAGCGCCTGGCGGTAGTCGGCGTAGTAGAAGAGCGCGGCGGCGCTGTCGCCCCAGATGCGACGGGACGCGTCCGCCACGTGCACGAAGGACGCGTAGACGGCGAGCAGACCTATGGCCAATGCCAGCGGGGGGAGCAGCCGGGCGGCCCGCCTCGAATAGAACCCTTTGAGGCTGATCCGACCGTTCCTCCGGCCCTCACCGGCCAGCATGGCGGTGATGAGGAACCCGCTGAGCACGAAGAAGACCTGCAGCGCCACCCACGCCCCGGGGAGGGCCCTGAAATTGGAGTGGTAGGCCAGGACGGTGAAGAGCGCCAGGGCGCGGATCCCGGTGAGCGGCGGCCGGTTGCCCAGGCGGAACCCGGTCGATCGAGGACGGTCGCTCGCCTCGTCCTCGGACATGTGGGCGGTCGGGGTCGCATCGTCGTCCGCCACCACCGTCGGCGGGGGCCGATACTGCGATTGCACCGACCGGACTCTACTGCACCGGTGCCACGCTCCTCCTGAGCGCCGGGGAGCCTCCGGCCGGCTGTTGGGGGACAGGGCGCGGCGGTGTCGGGGTGCTCGGTCCCGAGCCGGTGGAGGCCGTGCCGGCCCGCTGCACGCACGCGGCCACGGTCGATCCTGACGGCACGGCAGGGCTCGCCGTGGTGCAGGCGACGAAGGCTTCCTGGGTCATCGGGATGGCGGCTGCGAGGTCCGCCGCGTCGGTCCACACCCACGCCCCCGCCCGGCTGGTCGGGGCTCGGCCGATGACGGCGGTGAACAGCCCGACGGCGTAGGGGATGCTCCGGCCGCGGTCGTAGGTCGGAAGGTCTGGCTGGTCCGGGACGACCACCGTCGTGACCCCCCAGTGGGACAGGGCGGACCGGATGGCGGTGAGGTTGGACGGTGAAGGCAGGGGAGCGGGCCCGAGCGGGAGCGAGGCCCGGGCCAGCAGGTCGAACCCCGGCCTCTCGACCCCGGCCCGGGAGGGGCTGACCCCGGGCCCACCGCCACCCACCATGGCGAAGGCCAGGTCGTCGGAGGCCTGCCACCAGAGTGAGGATTGGATGCCGCCGAGCGAGGCCGGGTAGGGCAGGACCACCTGGTGCCCGGTCAGGCCGGGCCCGGCGGCGGCGAACCATCGGGGCACGGTCACCGGGCGCACGGTCATCGGCAGGTTGGGCCAGACGGCCACCGCCACGGGCACCAGGGCGAGCGCGGCGACGGCCGCGCCGACCAGTGCCGCCCTCCGCTGGCCCAGGTTCTGGGCGGCGGACCGGGCGTGCCCCATGGTGACGGCCACCATCACCGCCACGCAGGTGTCGATGATGGCGCTGATGTTGACGGGCACCACGTTGTCGAGGACGGCGACATGGGTGAACAGTCGCCAGGGCGAGAGCTGACCGTTGACCACGCCGAGCGAGAGCGCCGCACCGATCAGCCCGAGCAGACCGAACAGCACCAGACGGTGATCGCGCCACCAGATCACCACACCCGCCACCACCACGACGAGCACGCCGGTGCCGAGGAACGACAACAGCGGCAGGCGCGGGCCCTGGTACCCGCCGAACAGGTGCATGATCCCGGTCAGGGGACGGCCGATGAAACCGTCGACGAAGTCACCCGGTGTGGTGGCCACCGTCCCGGCCGGCGAGTCGGGCCAGGCCCGTCCGGCCAGATGGGCGGGGCCCTTGAAGAAGAACCAGAGCGGGTAGGCGAGGAGGGCCCCTGCCGTCCCGGCCGCAACCGCCATCCCCACCGTGGCACGCCTCAGCGCGTCGCCGGCCCCCGGCGGTCGGGTCACGGTGGCCCACAGGCCGACCAGCAGGGCGGCGAACAACGAGAACAGGACGGCCAGCAACAGCACTTCGACGCTGACGAAGAACTCGACCACGGTGAGCAGGCCGAGCGTCACCCCGGTCAGGGCCGGCGGGTGGCGCCGTCGGACGAAGAGCTCGTCGAGGCAGCCGATGATGAGTGGGACCGGGGCGAGGAGCCCGAAGTTGGGATGGCCGAGGGCCAGGCTCACCATGGCGAAGGGTGAGAACCCGAAGAACAGGCCGCCGGCGAAGCACGCCGGCGCCCAGCGCACCCAGCGCGAGAGGAGCCAGAACATGGCCAGCGCCGACAGCGGGGGCGAGATCACGTCGATGACGTTGAGCGAGGCCACCGGGCCCGACAGCCACGTGAGCGGAGCGGTCAACAGGCCGAGCGCCAGGGAGTTGGGCACCATGTTGATCCCCTGCGGGACCAGCATCTTGGACGAGTAGAGCGGGTTGAGCCCGTGGCTGAGGGCGTAGGCCGGCCACTTGACCACCCACAGGGTGAGCGCCGTGTCCCCGCACCCGCAGGTGGTCACGGTGCTCAGGTGGGCCAGGACGTGCCACCACACCACGAGAGACAGGGCCAGGTAGGCCGTCCCGGCCAGGAGGTAGGGGAGGAGCGCGGCGGGCTCAAGGCGACGGGTGGGCGGTCCCTTGGCGCCGCCCTCTTCGATCTCCATGGCGACGCGGTCGAGACCGGTCCCCCGGGCGAGGTGGTCGGTGACGGTGGAGGGCTCCGCCGGTGGCGTTGTGATCATGCCGGCCGGCGTGTCAGCACGCCTGTCCCGGTCGGTCGGGATGGCCGCTCCGGCGTTCCCGCGCCACAATGGTGCGGATGTCTGCGGAGAGGGGGTCTCCAGGGGGAGCGGTCGTGCCTGCCCACGACCGGACGGCCGAGGACCTTGCCCCCCGACCGGGCCCGTTCGTGCTGGGCAACCGGCCGGCGCTCACGGGCATCCGGGCCATCGCGCTCTCGCTGGTGCTCATCTTCCACTCCAACTTCCAAACCCTCCCGGGCTCGTGGGTGTCCCTCGGCGTCTTCTTCGTGCTGAGCGGGTTCCTCATCACCACCATGCTGGCCAAGGAGCACCAGAAGACCGGGAGGATCAGCCTCGGCGCCTTCTACTCGAGGCGGGCCGTCCGCCTGCTGCCTCCTCTGGTGATGACGGTCGTCCTCCTGGGCCTGTACGCGCTCGTCGTCCCGGTGGGCAATGCCGGCAACCGCATCTGGGGTGATTCGGCCTCGGCACTGTTCTACGTGTCCGACTACCGGTCGGCATTCTTTCATGAGCCGAACCTCGGTTTCCTCGCCCAATGCTGGTCCCTGGCCGTCGAGGAGCAGTTCTACTTGGTCTGGGCCGCGCTGCTCGTCGCCGCGCTCACCTTCGGCAACCGCCGGCTCGCCTACGCCCTGGCCCTCACCGGCGTGGTGGCCAGTGTGGCCAACCGGGTCTGGCTGGTGCTCGGTGACCGGCACTGGGGCCCGGTGAGCGCGGCGCGTGTCTACTACGCCTTCGACACCCGGGCCGACGCCCTCTTCGTCGGGTGCCTGCTCGGACTGCTCGCCACCGGCGGCCATCTGGACAACTGGAGGCCGTGGGCCAAGCAGACGCTGGTGGCCGCCGCCCTCGCCTCCACGGCGGCCATGGTCTGGATCATCCTCAATGTCACCCTGGCCCCCAGGTCCCTCCCCTTGGTCTGGCTGCCCGTCAGCGAGGTCGCCTCCGCCGTGATCATCGTCTACTTCATCATCCATCCGTCGGGGTGGGGGACCCGACTCGCCGGGTTGTCGGTGTTCGTGTTCATCGGCAACATGTCGTACACGATCTATCTGGTCCACTGGCCGGTCTACGTGGCGATCAGTCCTTACACCGTGCGATGGTCCTACGCCACCACCGAGCTGGTCCGGTTGGCGGTGATCGTGCCGCTCGCCATGGCCAGCTGGTACCTGATGGAGAAACCACTCATGAACTGGCGCCGCCGCACGCTCGACCCGGCCGGCCGGGTCGCCGCCGACCGGGTCTCAACAGCCGGGCCGGCCCCGCCCGTCCCGGCCGGCGCGGCGCGGCCACCGGTGTCGGTGCCGTCCCGGCCGAGCCCGGTCCTGGCGTCCACCGCCGTCCCGGCCACCGAATGACCGGCGCCCCCCGTTCTCTCCGCTGAGCCCCGGCCGCCGACCGGGCGCGCCGTGCCCGGGGCCCGATCGGAGACAGGGCCCCCTGGTAGCCTCGGCGGTCGTGAACGGAGACGGCTCGCCGGCGCGCTCGCCCGGTCGCCACAGCCTCCGGACGCCGCTGCGGAGCGGGGTGGCCGTCGCACTGCTGGCGGTGGTGATCGGCGCCCTGGCGGTGCAGGCGATCAGGGCCAATCGGACGGTGAGCGGCCAGCTGGGCGCGGCGACGGTGAGGGACGCGACCCTCGACGACGCCTTCTATCGGTGCATCGGCGTGCAGGGGCGCAGCCTGGTGTCCCCCGGGCAGCCCGTGCTGCTGGCCGGGGGCGACCTCGAGGACGACATCACACTGCTGAAGGGCATCGGGAGCTGGGTCACCATCGCCGATCCACCTTCGAGCGCTGTCGCCCGGCTCTCGTTGCGCCACGTCGGTGGACCGGGTGCCTGCCTCGGAACCGTCGTGGTGGCGCGGTTCGTGGTTCCCGGTCACGGTGTCGTCGCGCGAGTGGGTACCGGGGCGAGCGTCGCCGGCCCGGGACCGCCCCCGCCGACCCCGCTGTGAGCGGGCCCGCCATCGTGGACGCTCGATGACCACCGGCCCGGCCGCCCTCACCGCCCTGGCCGTCCTGGCCGCGGCCGGTCTCCTGCCGGTGGTGGCCGGCGTCGGCCTGCGATGGGTCGCCCTCCCGCTGGTGCCCCTCGGGGGTGCGGTGCTCGCCTCCCTGGCCGCCACTGCGTACCTGGCCGTGGGGGGCAGCTTCATCGGATGGTTCGGTGCCCTGTCCCTTGCCGGCGGGGCCGCCACCGTCGCCTACTGGTGGTCCCGGCCCGGGCGCCGACCGTGGCGCCGTCCGACCCGACCCGGGCCGGCGCACCCGCCCGCCCTCCGACTGTTCGGCGCCCTGGGGGTGCTGGCGGTTCTGGCGTCGTGCGCATGGTGTCTCCGCGGTCTGTCCACCCCGACCGTGGGGTTCGACGCCCGGGCCGTGTGGCTGCTGAGGTCGGGCTGGTTCCTCCAGTCGCACCACCAGTTGCTGGTCGACATGAGGGTGAAGGACGCCGTCATCATCCAGTCCGCCTATCCGCCCCTGGTGAGCGCGTCGAACGCCGTCGCCTGGAGCGTGACCGGCGACCGATCGGCCCGGCTCGGGGCGGTGGTCATCGCCCTGCTCAACACCTGCGCGCTGGTCGCCGCCGCCCTGGCGGTGGTCGAGCTCGGCCGCCGGTTCTCCCTCCGGCTCCGGGACGAGGAGGACGGCACCGGGGGCGGAGGGGACGCCCGGTCCGATCGCACCGTCCCGGCCCGGCACCTCGCCCCCATGGTGGTCGGCATCGTGGGCGCTGTCCTGCTGGTGTTCGTGGCCTTCGGGATCACCGAGCCGTTCATGACCGATGGCTACGCCGACCCGATCTGGTCGTTGGCCGCGGTCGGGGCCGTGGCCTTCGGGCTACAGGCACCGCTCGGACGTTCCGATCGAGCCGTCGCCACCGTCCTCGTCCTCGTGGCGGGCATGGCCAAGGTCGAGGGGACGGTCACCGCCGCCGCCCTCGTCCTCCTGGTTTCCGGGCGCGCCCTCACCAACATGCCGGCCGAGGCGCGCCGGCGGCACGGCTGGCGCCCGGCGGTCGTGGGGGTGGTCGAGCTGGCCCTGATCGGCGCCTGGCCGGCCCTGATGCGGGTGATCCACGCCCGCGGCGACTCGACGACCCTCTCCCCGGTGGGTCAATGGCCGGGACGCCTCCACGCCACCTACGACGGGATGGCGCCCTATCTCCACGTGCTCGTCCTGGCCGTCCCCGTGGCGGTGGTGGGAGGCCTGGTGCTCCGGGCCCCGAGGCGGCGCAGCGGGGCGGCCAACGACGGGTGGGGCTGGGGCGCCCTGGCGTGCGGGCTGGTCGCCGTGTCCGGGGCCATCGTCACCGGTTCGGGAACGGTGGTGCCCTGGCTGGATTCGACCGTGCACCGGATCACCGAGTTCCCGGCCCTGGCCGGGTGGTGGATCGTGGCCACCTGGGCGGTGGTGGCCAGCGGGGCAGTGGCGCGGGCGGGGCACCGGCCGGACCGGGTCGAGGTGCCCGAGGCGGTGGCCGAGCCGTCACCGGGCCGCCGACCGGTGGCGGCGTCCCCGGCGCCGGCCCGGGAATGAGCCCCGCGCTCCGGGTGCCCGACGGGGCCCGTCTGGCCGGCGGTGCGGCCGAGGCCCCCGGGGGTGCGTCCCGGCGGCAGTCCTGGATCGCCGGGTGGTGGCCGGTGGTGGTGCCGGTCGTCGTGGTACTCCTCGGCGCCTGGCTGTACCGGTGGGTGGACGAGGACGCCTTCATCGACTTCCGCATCATCGACAATCTGGTGGCCGGGCACGGGCTGGTCTACAACATCGGCGAGCGGGTCGAGGTGACGTCGGATCCCCTCTGGGTGTTCACGCTGACCGGGCTCCACGAGGTGCTCCCCTTCGTGTCGCTCGAATGGTTGTCGGTCCTCCTCGGTCTGCTGTGCACCGCCGGCGGATTCCTCGCCGGCGGGCGCGCCGTCCAGCAGCTCGGGCGATCGCGCCGCGAGGACGGGGTGTTCCCGCTCGGCCTGCTGATGGTGTCGGTGGTGGCCGGCGTGTGGGAGTTCGCCACCTCCGGTCTCGAGATGTCGATGGTCTTCTTGTGGCTGGGCCTCTCCTTCGCCGCCCTGGTCAGGGTGGAGCGGCGCCGGGGACGGCCGGCCCCGGCGGGGGTGCTGGTGGGCCTCGGGGTGCTCATCCGGCCCGAGCTGGCCCTCATGTCGGTGGTCCTGCTCGGGGCCCTCCTCGTCATGGTCTGTTCCCCCGGGTGGTCGCCCGGCCGGAGCCGGGTTCGGCGCGGGCTGGGGGTCGCCGCCGCCGCCATGGCTCTTCCCCTCGCCTACCAGTTGTTCCGTATGTCCTACTTCGCGCTGCTCGCCCCCAACACGGGCCTGGCCAAGGTGGCCGGGTCCGCCTGGTGGAGCCAGGGCCTCACCTATCTGTGGAACTTCGTGTCCCCCTACACGCTGTGGCTGCCGCTGCTGCTGGCCGTGCCCTTCGTAGCGGTGCGGGTGGCGACCTGGTGGGCGCGCCGGCGACCGGATCGGGGTGGTGGTGCTGGTGGCTCCCATCGTGGCCGGGCTGGCCGATCTCCTCTACGTCGTCTACGTGGGCGGCGACTACATGCACGCCCGCCTGCTCCTGCCGGCCTTCTTCGCCATCTGCCTGCCGGTCATGGTGTCGCGTCGCCAGCTCCGGACGGCCCTGGTCGTCCCGCTGGTCGGCATCGTGGCGTGGGCGGCCGTGGCCGCCGTCTGGCTCCGGTTCGTCCCCCCCGGGTCACCGGCCTGAACCCCCAGACCGTCTTCATCTCCAACGAGCGCAACAGCTGGATCGACGCCACCCACGATGCCCACCCTGTGACCGCCGGCGACTACCGCCACGCCCTCTCGGGCCGGGCCGGCGCGCGGCTGGCCGCCCTGGCCCGGGGGTGGCCCCCGGCCGGCAGCAGCTGGTGGTGGTCATCGACCCGTTCGCACCGTTCCGCACCTGGGTGAGGGGGCCGGCGACGTCGGCCCTGCCGTTCGCCCTGACCGTCAACGTGCCCGCCATCGGCGTCCTCGGGTACGTGGCCGGCCCGCGTGTCTACATCTACGACGAGTTTTCGTTGGCCAACCCGGTCGGCAGCCACACCTCGGTCGTCCGGCACGCCCGCCCCGGCCACGAGAAGTACGTCGGGCCGGCCTGGATGGTGGCCCGTTTCGGCACCGCCGGGTGGGCTCCGGTCCCCGGGGGCCCGCCGGCGACATCGGTGGCCGCGGCCCGCGCCGCCCTCGGCTGTGACCCGCTGCGCTCCTACCTCCGGGCCATCACCTCCCCCTGGACGTTCGGAGCCGCCCTCTCCGACCTCGGCGACTCGTTCCGGTTCACCACGATGTCCTACAGCGCCGACCCTCGGGTGGCGGCCCGGCAGCTGTGCGGGCCCACCCGCCCGTCGGGCGCCGCCCACCGATGACCATCGGGCTCTCCTCGCTCGGGCTGGTCGGCCCCAGCGCCGACCCGCACCGGGTCCCCCGCCGGTGGGGGACCAGCGCCGCTCTCGTCACCTACCTGCTGCTGGCCGTCTTCCTGTGGTGGGGCGTCTGGGGTCAGCACCCGACCACCACCACGACGTGCGGGTGCGGTGACGCGGCCCGCTTCATCTGGTTCTTCGAGTGGCCCGCCTACGCCCTGACCCACGGCCACTCGGTGCTCTATTCGCAGTGGCTGTTCCATCCCACCGGCATCAACCTCCTCAACGACACGAGCGTGCTGGCCCTCGGTGTGCCGCTCGTCCCGCTCACTCTGGTGGCCGGTCCGGTGGCCTCCATGAACGTGGCTCTCACCCTGGCCCCGGCCGCCTCGGCCTTCACCATGTTCGTGCTGGTTCGGCGGTGGGTGGCCTGGGTGCCGGCCGCCTTCATCGGCGGACTGGCCTACGGGTTCTCCCCGTTCGTCGTCACCGAGCTCGCCCTCAACCAGCTGAACCTGGCCTTCCTCGCCGTCGTGCCGTTGCTGGTACTGGTGCTCGACGAGCTGCTCGTCCGCCAGCGGGGCTCGCCGTACCGCACCGGAGCGGCGCTGGCCGCCCTGTTGGTGGTGCAGTTCTTCCTGAGCACCGAGGTCCTGGTCATCAGCTGTCTGTTCGCCGTCGTCGGCGTGGCGCTCCTCCTCGGCTTCGCCTGGCTGACCGGCCCCGAGGGGATCGGCCGCCGGATGGGGCATGCCCTGCGCGGCTCGGCCACCGGGGTCGGGGCCGCCGCCGCGGTGCTGGCCTACCCGGCCTGGTTCCTGCTCCGGGGACCGGCGCACCTCACCGGGCCGATCTGGTCCAACGGGTCGATCAGTCAGTTCGGCAACACGCTCGGCAGCTTCTGGTCGACGGGCGGGCTGGCCCGCCTCCAACAGGAGATGCTCCGCTTCGGCGGGTACCAGGGTCGCACCCTCCCGGTGCTCGGCTACCTGGGACCGGGTGTGATCGTGGTGGCACTGGTCGGTGCCATCGTGTGGCACCGTGATCACCGGCTCCTCTTCTTCGGGGCGCTCGGGCTGGTCGCCGCGCTGGTGTCGCTGCGCCCGGGGCGCGGCTACTGGGTGCCGTGGCAGGCCCTGCGCCACCTCCCCTGGGTGGGCGACGTGGTGGAGGTCCGGTTCGCCATCGTGGTCGTGCTCTGCACCAGCGTCATGGTGGCGGTGGTCATCGACCGGGCACGCCTCGGGTTGGCCCGGTGGCAGCCGATGGGGCGCTACCGCACCCCGGCGGCCATCGTGCTGGCGTCGGCCATGCTCCTCCCGACGGCCATCGCCCTCCGGTCGGCGGTGCCCCTGACCACCCGGGCGGTGGTGCTGCCGGCGTGGTACGCCGAGGTGGGGGCGTCGCTGCCCCCGGGGAACGTGCTGTTGTCCTACCCGGTCCCCTTCTCGGGGCTGCAGTCCTCCCAGGCCTGGCAGGCGGTCAACCGGATGCGCTACGCCGAGGCGGGTGGGGGCGGGCCCGAGGGGCAGGCGGCCCGGGCCGGCCGGGCCCGGTCCGGGTTCGAGGTGCTGATGGCGGCGTCGTTCGCCGTCGGTGCCGCCCCGGGACCGACCGCCGCCAACCTGGCCGCCGTCCGTGCCGCGCTGAGCGACTGGGGGGTGACCATCATCGTGGTCCCCGATCAGGCCCGCCTTCCCCAGGACGAGCAGGGTCGCAGCACGGCCTACGCCCTGGCCCTGTTGACGGCGGCCATGGGCCGGCCCCCCGTCTACGACCGCGGAGCCTGGCTGTGGCACGCCGTCCGGGCGAAGGGGCCCCCGGTGGTGATGACCGCGGCCGCCTTCGACGCCTGCGTGTCGCTGGAACCGGCGGCGGTCCCCTCCTGCGTCCTGGCCCCGGCCGGCTGACGGGCCGCCGCCCCGGCGGGGAGGATGGACCGGGGTCGGCGTGCCCCCTAACATGCCCCATCGGAGTCAGATGCGAGTTCTCAGGGGGCGGCCCCGGACAGGGGTCGGTGTCGTCGTGAGCGAATCCTTCGCCGCCGCCCCGGGGCGGCTGGTGTCCGCCACCGGCATGGTGACGACCGACCAGGTGACGACCGACCAGTGGTCCCCGTCCGGTGGTGCGGCCGCCCTCCCGGGTGCCGTTCCGGACCGGCGCTCCGGCGCCGAGCCCACCCCCGGGCCGCCACGGAGTGGCGGCGGAAGAGCCATCGCCGTCAGCGGTGCCCTCTACCTCCTCCTCGCCGTCCTGCTCTGGTGGCACGTGTGGTCGAGCCACCCGACCTCGGTCACCACCTGCGGGTGCGGCGACAGCTCCCTGTTCACCTGGTTCCTGGCCTGGCCGGCCCATGCCATCTCGCACGGGCTCAACCCGTTGTACTCGACGGCGCTGTTCCACCCGTCCGGCGTCAACCTGCTGGCCAACACGGCCGAGGTCGGTTTCGGCATCGTGCTTGCTCCGGTCACCTGGGTGTTCGGTCCGGTGGCGACGCTGAACGTCGCCCTCACCCTCAGCCCGGCCCTGTCCGCGTTGGCCATGTTCGTGCTCCTCCGACGCTGGTGCGCCTGGGGCCCGGCCGCGTTCGTCGGCGGCCTGCTCTACGGCTTCTCACCGTTCGTGCTGATCGCCCTCACCGACGCCCATCTCATGCTCAGCGCGGCATTCGTGCCGCCCCTCGTGGTGGCGTGCCTGGACGAGCTCCTCGTCCGCCAGCAACACCGCGCCGTCGCCAGCGGCCTCACCCTCGGGGCCTTGGTGGCCGTGCAGTTCTTCGTCGGGACCGAGGTCCTCGTCATCACCGTCATCGCCGCCGCCATCGGCGTCGCCCTGGTGGTGCTGTACGGGGTCCTGGCCCACCGGCAGGCCGTGGAGGCGCGCCGCCGCCACGCCGTCGTCGGCCTGGCTGCCGCCGCGGTCACCTCGGTGGTCCTGCTGGCCTACCCGGTGTGGTTCGCCCTCGACGGCCCGGCGCGCCTGGCCGGGCGGATCTGGGGCACACCACTGGTGAGCTACGGCGGCACCAACATCGTCGGCTACCTGTTCCCGCAGGCGCCGTCCGAAGCCGTGACCCAGCTCGGACACCGCTACGGCGGCTATCAGGCGCCGACGCTGTCCGGTCAGTACCTCGGCCTGGGCGTCGTCGTCGTGCTCGTCCTGGGTGGGGTGCTGTGGCGCCGGGACCGCCGGCTGTGGCTGTTCGCCGCCATCGGCCTGGTGTCGGTGCCCCTCTCCTTCGGACTGCACTTGCACTCGTGGACGCCGTGGCGGCTCTTCGTCCGCCTGCCCCTCATGGAGAACGTGATCCCCAGCCGGTTCCTGGTCGTCACCTACCTGGCCGTCGCCGTCATGCTCGGCCTCATCGTGGACCACGTCCACACCGCGGCCCTGCGGGGGAGGACGGGCGACCCACCCGTCGGCGGTCCCGGTCCGGACGGTGTCGGGGCTTCCCCGAGACGGCGACTGGCCGCCGGGCTCGCCGCCCTGGCCGTGGCCGCCGCCGCGGTCGCCCCGATCCTCGCCTACGAGGCCGACGGCCTTCCCCTGACCACCACCGGGGTGGTCGTCCCGTCCTGGTTCCGCTCTGTCGCCCCCACCCTGCCGGCCCGTCAGGTCCTGTTGGTCTTTCCCGTCCCCTTCGACCTGATCCAGAGCGCCATGACCTGGCAGGCGGTCGACGGCATGCGCTTCGCCATGGTGGGGGGCGGCGGCCCGGATGCCATTCCACAGCGCGCCGGCCCCGAGCGGGCCGGACAGGCCGTGCTCGGCCGGTTCTCCATCTCCGCCGGGCCCCAGACCGTCACGCCTGCGGACATCCCTCCCGTCCGGCAGGCCCTGGACGGCTGGGGAGTCACGACCGTGGTCGTCCCCGACCCGGGCCCCCTCCCGCCCTACGACCGGGTCCACCGTGTCCGCTCGACCGTGCTCCTGATGACCGCCGCCGTCGGGCGGGCACCGGCGCGCCAGTCCGGGGCCTGGGTGTGGACCGGCGTGAACCGGGCCGGGCCCCCGCTCCAGCGGTCGGCTGACACCCTGTCGCGTTGCGGGGAGGGACCGGCGGTGGGGAGCGTGCCCTCGATCGAGCGGGCCGTCGCGTGCGTGATCGCCCCGCCGGTGGCGCCGTGAGTCCCCCCGCCGGTGGCGGCGTGACCAGCGTCGTCCCCCCGTCCAGCCGGGCTCTTCCCGCCCCCGCCGTCGAGGTGCCGTCGACGCCGACGGCCGCCGGTCCCGAGCATCGGCTGGCCCCCCTCGACGGCATCAGGGCCTTCGCCGTCATGGCCGTGCTCCTCTATCACTTCGGCATCGGCTGGTTGGGTGGCGGGCTGCTCGGGGTCGACGTGTTCTTCGTCCTGTCGGGCTTCCTCATCACCACCCTGCTCTGCCGGGAGCTGGCCGCCGATCACTCGGTGAGGCTGGGCCGGTTCTGGGCCCAGCGGGCCCGTCGGCTCCTTCCCGCCCTGTTCGTCCTGGTGCTCGGCGTGGCCGCCTATGCCGCCGTGTTCGCCGGCACGGTGGACGTGGCCTCGCTCCGCGCCGATGCGCTCTCGACGCTGGGCTACGTGGCCAACTGGCATTTCATCCTGTCCGACCAGGGCTACTTCCACCAGGCCGCCGCCCCGTCGCCGCTACTGCACACCTGGTCGCTGGCGGTGGAGGAGCAGTACTACCTGATCTGGCCGATCGTCGCCCTCTTCGTGGTCCGCCGGTGGGGAGCGGCGCGGCTGGCCCTAGCGGCGGGGGCGGGGGCGGTGGCCTCGTCCGCCCTGATGGCCGCCCTGTGGGCCGCCGGGGCCTCGGTGGACCGGCTCTACTACGGCACCGACACCCGGGCCCAGGCCCTGCTGGTCGGGTCGTTCCTCGGTGCGGTCGGACCCGGTGCGGGCAGCACGTTCGCCGTCGTGCCCGATCGGTGGGTGATGACGCTCCGCCAGCGTCGGTGGTGGTCGGTGCCCGGGCTGGTGGGTGCGCTCTTCCTGGTGTGGGCCTGGCACGCCCTCTCCGGACAGGCCGTGTTCCTCTACCGGGGTGGCTTCCTGCTGGTGGCGGTGGCCGCCGGTGCGGTCGTCCTTACCTGCGTGACCGTGCCGACCTCGGCAGTGCCGCGGCTCTGCTCCCTCGCCCCGCTGGTGTTCGTCGGCCGGATCTCCTACGGGCTGTACCTCTACCACTGGCCCCTCTTCCTGGTCATCGACCATGCCCACACCGGGCTGAGCGGCCCGGGCCTCCTGGCCGCCCGGCTGGCCGCCACCTTCGGGGCGGCCACCGTCTCGTTCTACGCCCTGGAGGAACCGGTCCGGACCGGTCGCCTCTTCCGGGGCCGGAGCGGGACGGCCGCCACGGCGGCGGCGGCCGTCGTCGCCGTCGCCGTGGTGCTCCTGGCCACCGTGGTGCCGGCCACGCCGTCGGCGGCCGTGACGTCGGGGATCGGGCTGCCCGCGTCCGAGCGGCAGTCGCTGGCGGCCGCCGGTGCGTTCGGCCGGCATCCGATCAGCCTTGCCATCGTCGGTGACTCGGTGGCGCTCACGCTCGGTGTCGGCCTGGCCGCCGATTCGGTCAGGCACTACGGCGTCCGCGTCTACGACGGGGCGACGCTCGGGTGTGACCTCGACGACGTCGAGGTGCGGTTGAGCGGCACCGTCGATCCGCCCACGCCGGGCTGCGCCGACTGGAGGACGGGCTGGCGCGCCGGCATCGACCGGCTCCGTCCCGACGTGGTCGGGCTGCTCATCGGTCGCTGGGAGGTGAGCGACCACCTCTGGGGCGGCCAGTGGACGCATGTCGGGGAACCGGCCTGGGACGCGCACCTCGTCGCCGAGATCGACCAGGCGGTGGACATCCTCTCGTCGGACGGCGCCCGCGTCGTGTTGTTCACCATGCCCTTCATCGACCCGCCGACCGAGGCGGCCAACGGCTCGATGTTCCCGGAGAACGACCCAGCGCGCATCGAGGAGTTCAACCGCCTCCTCGTGGAGGCTGCGGACCGCCGCCGGAGCGCCGCCACCCTGGTCGACCTCAATCGACTCCTCGACCCCGACGGCCACTATCAGGCAGAGCTGCGCGGCTTCGCCGTGCGGTGGAGCGACGGTATCCACATCACCTTCGCCGGCGGCACGTTGCTCCAGCCGGCGATCCTCCCCCTGGTCGCGGAGTTGGGACTGGAGGCTCGCACCCCGTGAACGTCGACCGCCGGACCGATCGGCACCCGGCCGTGCCGAGGGCCCCCTCGTCGGCCACCGGCCAGGAGCGGGTCGCCGCCCTCGACGGCCTGCGGGCGCTGGCCCTGCTCATCATCATGGGCTACCACTTCGGGCTGGGGTGGCTCCGGGGGGGCTTCTTCAGCCTGGACATCTTCTACGTCCTCTCCGGCTACCTGATCACCGGGCTGCTGGTCGGCGAGTACGGCCGGCGGGGCCGGATCAAGCTGTCGGCCTTCTGGCTGCGCCGGGCCCGGCGGCTGCTGCCCGCCCTGGTGGTGGTGCTGGTGGCCGTCACCGTGCTGGTGCGCTTCGCCGAGCCCGCCGGCCTCTACCCCGACTTCCGGATGAGCGCCCTCTCGGCCCTGTTCTACTTCTCCAACTGGTTCCAGATCGCCGGCCGGGGCAACTACTTCGTGGCCACGGGGGCGGTGTCCCCCCTCACCCACACCTGGTCCTTGGCCGTCGAGGAGCAGTTCTACCTGGTCTGGCCCCTGGTGGTCCTGGCCGTGATGACCCTGGCCCGGACCTATGCCCGGGGCCTGCGGGCCCTGCTCTGGGTGTCGGCCGCCGGGGCCCTCGCCTCGGCGGCCGAGATGGCCCTGCTCTACCACCCGGGGGCCGACACCACCCGGCTCTACTTCGGCACCGACACCCACGCCCAGTCCATCCTGGTCGGGGCGACCCTGGCCTGTGGGCTGACCCTGGTGGAGCGGCGCCGGGGGCGCCAGGGGATGGCCCCGGTCGCCCGCTCGGCGGGGTCCGGGGCGGCCCTCGGCCTCCTCGGCCTCCTCGGCCTCGCCGGCACCCTCGCCCTCACCTACGGCCAGACCGGCACGGCCGCCTTCGACTACCGGGGCGGGTTCCTCCTCTCGGCCCTGTCGGCCGCCGCCCTCATCCTGGCCGCGGTGTGCGTGCCCCGGGGGCCCATCGCCTGGGGGCTGTCCCGCCGGCCCATGGTGTGGCTCGGCACCATCTCCTATGGCGCCTACCTCTGGCACTACCCGGTCTACGTGTACCTCGATGCCGCCCGGACCGGGCGGACCGGCCTCCCCCTGGTCGCCGTCCGCCTGTCGGCCACCCTCGGCCTCGCCGCCGCCAGCTACTACCTCGTCGAGCGGCCGGTCATGTACGGGACCTTCTGGCGCAGCCTGCGGGCGGCCGTCCCCGCCACCGCCCTCCTGGTGGCCACCGTGGCCGTGGTCGTGGCCGGGACCGTGGTGCCCGCCACGGCCGCCGTGCGGGTGGCCGACTCGATGCCCGCCGTCGAGCGCCAGTCACTCACCGCCGCCGGGGCCTTCACCACCAAGCCGGTGCGGTTCCTGCTCCTCGGCGACTCGGTGGCGCTCACGCTGGGGGTCGGCCTCCAGCTGGGGAGCGTGGAGCGCTTCGGGGTCCAGGTCATCAACCGCGGAGACCTCGGCTGCGATCTGGACGACCTGCAGGGCATTGCCGACGGCAACATCACCACCCCGGTGTCGGCCTGCAAGGACTGGCGGACCTTCTTCGCCGATCAGGTCAACCTCAATCATCCCGACGTGGTGGGGCTCCTCGTCGGCCGCTGGGACATCACCGACCATCTGGACGGCGGCCGCATCGTGCACATCGGCCAACCGGCCTGGGACGCGCACCTGAGGGCGGAGATCGGCCAGGTCGTCGACGTGCTCTCGGCGCGGGGGGCCAAGGTCGTGCTGTTCACCATGCCTGACATCGATCCCCCGCAAGAGGCACCGAACGGATCGACCTATCCCGAGAACGATCCCGTCCGGGTCACCGAGTTCAACGACATCGTGGGCGACGTGGCCCGACAGCACAGCCGGGTCGTCACCGTGGTGGATCTCCACCGGCTGCTCGACCCCGGGGGTCATTTCCGGTCGGTGATCGACGGGGTCACCGTCCGGTGGGCCGACGGCATCCACATCTCCAAACCGGGGGGGGAGTGGCTCCAGCCTCGGATCCTGCCGACGGTGGCCCAGCTGGGGCTGTCGGCCCGGTCGGCGGGAGGGCGATGAAGAAGGCGATGAAGTAGAGGCGCGGGATCCGCGCCGGCCGTCCCGGGCCCGGTCGTCGCCCGGATCACGGGCGGGTACTGCTCAGCACGCAGTTCGGGCCGGCCATCGGGTCCGGCGACCGGCTCGCATCGGCGGCGCAGGCCCGCATGACCCCGGCGGTGAGCGTCCGGGGCGGTGCTCTCCCGAGCCCGACCCACACCCATGCCCCCCGCACGAAGGCGGGCGGGCGGCCGATCACCGCCGTGAGGTAGGAGGAGGCGAAGGCGGGCCGGAGCGTCGGTGACGACACGACGACGACGTCCACCCCCCAGCGCTGCAGCTGGCGGCGCACCTGCAGGGTCTGGGCGTTGGGCGAGGACGGGAGGTCGGCCTCGGCGAACGACAGGTCCTGGACCGCCCTCGTGGCGCCGAGGAACGGGGCGCGCAACGAGTCGGTGTGCCCGTCCCTGCCCGGCACGATGGCGTAACCCCCGATCATGTCGAAGCGGAACCCGTCCCGGGCCTGCCACTCCATGGCACTGGTGGGGAAGAGGACGGGTAACGGGACCGTGAGCACCCGGGTGCCCTGGGGCAGGTTCCGGGCCGATGTCCGGTACCAGTCCGGCATGGTCTGGGGATGCGCCACGAACACGGTGTAGGTGGCCGTCACCGGGACGAGGACGGCCACGCCCACCCCGGCCAGGACGACCGGCACCGGCCACCGGTGGCGCCCGGTCCTTCCCCGGGGGCGGCCCAGGGCGCGGGCCCAGCCGTCCAGGGAGATGGCCAGGAGCAGGGCGGCGGACAGCATGACGAAGTCGGCGAATCGCTGGGGCTGGACCTTCTGGAAGACGGGAATCTTCCTCAGGAGGCCCCAGGGCCGGGTCGGGCCTCCCGGAGGCTGGCCGAGGGCGAGGGCCCACGCCGCGGCGCCCGTCGCCACCAGGACCCAGGCCGATCGGCGCCGGTACCAGACCACCGACGAGATGACCAGGAACGCCACCAGTGGGATCCCGAGGTACAGATAGCTCGGGCCGCTCGGGCCGAGATAGCCGACCAGGGCGGTGAGCACGCCGGTGCGGTGCACCAGCGGGCCGGCCTGGAGCACGGTGGACCCGTCGAGCCCGAGGCCGTTGTCCCCCCAGATGTCCCCGCTCACCGTGGACGGCCCGGCGATGGCATACCACGCCGGGTAGGCGAGCACCGTCGCCGAGGCCGCGCCGGCGACGGCGAGCCCGGTGGCGAGGCGCCGCCGCGCCGCCCACACGGTGGCGGGCATCAGGACCACGATGGCCAGGGCGCCGACGCCGCCGACGAGGGCCGCGTCGACCAGCATCTCGGTCCCGACGAAGAACTGGCTGATGATCAGCCCGGCCAGGGCCAGCCCGAGCTCGGTGCCCTCGCGCCTCGCCGATACTCCCCGGGCGGCCCGGCGCCGCAGACGTCCCGGGCTCCGGCGGCCACAGATCAAGTCGACGACGACCAGGGCGGCCAGCGGCGGGAAGTACCCGGTCACCAGGTTCAGATGGCCGAGCGGGAGGTTGGTCACGACGAACGGCGAGAACCCCCAGAGGGCGCCGGCTGCGACCTGGCCGGGCACGAACGAGGTCAGTCGCCGGCACAGCACGAACATGCACCACCCCGAGAAGGCGGGGACGACGGTGGCCATCACGTTGAACGAGAGGATCGGCCCGGCCACCAGGGTGATCGGGGCCACCACCAGTGCCGGCAGGTAGACCGACGGGTTGGCCAGCCCGTTGACCCCGCCCATGCCGGCGTTCATGGCGTGGGTGAAGAACGGGTTGTGCAGGTGCAGGAGGGCCCAGGGGGTCCAGCCCAACCACCACACCTCCTGGGAGGGGTCGCCCCACCCGCTGGTGATCGACGTCGACGGGTCACCGGTGACCCACACCCGCCACCACAGCCCGACGGCCACCACCAGGTAGAGGGCGAACACCCCGGCATGGAGGGCGGCGGCACGGCCACCCGGCCCCCATGTCCGGCCCTCGGCGACCACCGTCGACGTCGTTCCGGCCCCGGCCTCGACCGGTCGGCTGTCGACCCGGGAGGGGGCGGGACCGGCCCCGAGGCCGACGGTCACGGTCCGCGCCCGCTGCCACTCACCAGACGGACTGTAGTAACCACACCAGGCGGCCATCCGGGCGCACCGTTCACCCCGGTTCCAGTAGGCACCGGTCGCCGCCCGTTCCATTAGATAGCAAAACTAACTAACATGGAGACATGACCACCGCCCCCGCCCCCACGCCGCTCGCCGGCGGCAGCGGAGCGACCCGACCCGCCCGCCCGGCCGACCCCGTCGAGACCGAACTGGCCGCCCGTCTGCGGGTAGCCGTGACCCGGCTGCACCGCCGGCTTCGTCAGCATGCCGCCGGGGGGCTGACCCAGTCGCAGGCCTCGGCGCTCACCAGCATCGGGCAGCTCGGCTCGCCCACGCTCGGCGAACTGGCCGCCCGGGAGTCGGTGCAGCCGCCCTCGATGACTCGCATCGTCGCCGCCCTCGAGGAAGTCGGCTACGTCTCCCGGCTGCCCGATCCCGAGGACCGGCGGGTGGCCCGGGTCACCCTCACCGGCAAGGGTGAAGGCGTCCTCCGCCGGAGCCGGTCGCGGAAGAACGCCTACCTGGCGGCCCAGTTGCAACGCCTGGACCCCGACGACCGCGAGGCGCTGGCCGCCCTGACCGTGCTGCTCGAACGGCTGTCGTCGCTGGAGGAGCCGTGACCGCCCTGTGGGCGGCCGGCCGCCGCACCTTCCGCTCCCTCCGCATCCGGAACTACCGGCTCTACTTCACCGCCCAGCTCATCTCGGTGTCGGGGACATGGATGCAGACCGTCGCCCAGGCCTGGTTGGTCCTCCACCTGACCGGCAGCGGCGTCGCCCTCGGCATCGTGGTCGGCCTCCAGTTCCTGCCCATGCTGCTGTTCGGCCCCTTCGGTGGTCTGACCGCCGACCGGGTCAACAAGCGGGTCCTGCTGTTCGTGACCCAGAGCGCCGGGGGCCTGCTCGCCTTGGTGCTCGGCATCCTGGTGCTGACCGATCAGGTTCATCTCTGGCAGGTCTACGTGCTGGCCGCCCTCCTCGGGGTGGTCAACCTGTTCGACAATCCCGCCCGCCAGACCTTCATCATGGAGATGGTCGGCCGGGACGACCTCCCCAATGCGGTGAGTCTCAACACCGTGGTCATGAACGCCTCCCGGGTCATCGGGCCCGCCATCGGGGGTGTGGTCATCACCATCTTCGGTCTCGGGACCTGTTTCTTCGTGAACGCCGCCTCGTACGTGGCCGTCATCATCGGTTTGGCGATGATGCGCACGGACGAGTTGCATCCGACCGAGCGGGTGTCGCGGGCCACCGGCCAGATCCGGGAGGGTTTCCGCTACGTGTGGCGCACCCCCGGCCTGCGCAACACGTTGTTGGCCATCGCCCTGATCGGGGTACTGGCCTACAACTTCACGGTGACGCTGGCGCTGTTGGCCAAGGGGACCTTCCACGGGGGGGTGGGCACCTACTCGCTGCTGACCTCGTGCATGGCGCTCGGGGCGGTGACCGGCGGCCTGCTCGCCGCCCACCGGGCCCGGCCCACGCCCCGGCTCCTGCAGGTGCTGGCCCTGGTCTTCGGCGGGTTGATGGCCGCCGTGGCCTGCGCCCCCACCCTGGCCGTGGCCTCGGTGCTCATCGTGGCGATGGGCGCGGCCTCCATCGGGTTCATCGCCACGGCCAACGCCAGCCTCCAGCTGGGGGCCGACCCGGCCATGCGGGGCCGGGTGATGGCCCTCTATGCCATGGCCTTCCTCGGCACCACGCCGATCGGCGCCCCGCTGGTGGGGGCCATCGCCCAGTGGTCCAGCCCGAGGGTGGCCATCCTCACCGGGGCGGTGGCCACCGTCGTCGCCGCCGGCCTGCTCATGTGGCGGCACGAGGCGGGCCGGCGACGGGCCGACCCCTCCGGGGTGGCCGCCCGGGCCGTCGAGGCCCGGGCCGTCGAGGCGGTGGCGAGCGACGCCGCCTGAGCGGACCGCCGTTCAGGCGGCCGGCTTGGGCTCCTTCGGGAGGCCGAGCACCCGCTCGCCCACGATGTTGCGCTGGATCTCGGCGGTGCCCCCCCAGATCGTCTCGGACCGCGAGAAGAAGTACGAAGCCTGCAGGTCGCTGACCGGGTAGTCGTCCCGACCACGGCGGAGCCGCTCGTCGACCTCGTCGGCCGGCGAGCCGGTGAGGACCTGTCCCTCGAGCCCGAGGATGTCCATGGCCAGGTCCATCGTCTCCTGGTGGCACTCGGACCAGAACATCTTGTTGCAGGCGCCGAGGGCGGCGGCGTGGTGGGTGCCGTTGAGGGCGTCGGTCAGGGAGCGGTAGCCGTTGATCTGCATGATCTTGACCTTGGTCCACGCCGTGGCCAGCCGCTGCCGGATGAGCGGGTCACGGACACGGCCGGAGGTCTCGGCCATCGCGATGATGGTGTCGAGCTCTCGCTGGAACCGGCGGTGACCGGTCGTGGCCGAGGACCCCCGTTCGAACCCCAGCGTGGTCATGGCCACCTTCCAGCCGTTGTTCTCCCCGCCGACGACATTGCCCCTCGGGCACCGGGCATTGGTGAAGAAGACCTCGTTGAAGTCGGCACTCCCGTCCACCTGCTCGATGGGCCGCACCTCGATGCCGGGCTGTTTCATCGGCACCAGCAGGTAGGAGATGCCGGCGTGCTTGGGGGCATCGGGATCGGTCCGGGCCAGGAGGAAGATGTAGTCGGCGAACTGGGCCTGGGTGGTCCACACCTTCTGGCCGTTGACGACCCACTCGTCACCGTCGAGCTCGGCCCTGGTCTTGAGCGAGGCGAGGTCGCTGCCGGCATCCGGTTCCGAGAAACCCTGGCACCAGGCGATGGTGCCGTTGAGGATGCCGGGGATGAACGTCTGCTTCTGCTCCTCGGTGGCCCACTGGAGGATGGTCGGACCGACCAGGGTGTCTCCGAAGAAGTCCGCCCGCAGCGGCGCCTCGGCCCGGGCGAACTCCTCGTTGAGGACGACCGACTCCATCAGGGAGAGGCCCTTCCCGCCGTACTCCTTCGGCCACGAGGCGCAGATCCATCCACCGTCGAACAGCTTCTTGGTCCAGTCGCGATGGAAGGCCTTCTTCTCCTCGCGGGTCATCGAGAAGCCCGGCGTGCCCCAGCCCTCGGGCAGGTTGTCCTGCAGCCAGTGGCGGATCTCGGCCCGGAAGGACTCCGTCTCCACGGGGTAGGTGAGGTCCACGGCCCGACACTAACCGTTCGGGGCCGGCGCCCCGATCGACGGTCCCGGCCGGCTCAACGACCGCAAGGGAGGACCCGTCTACGCTGGTTGGGTCATGACGGCTCAGACGACGGCGACCGAATCGGGACCGGAGATCCTGCACCTCTCGAGCGTGATCAAGCGACCCCTCGTGGACCGGGCCGGAGACCGGCTGGGCAAGGTCCAGGACCTGATCGTGCTGGCCGGCCAGTCCCCCCATCCCCCGGTTGTCGGGTTGGTGGTGGACATCGGCGGCCGCGACCTGTTCGTCCCCATCCGGAAGGTGGCGGCGTTCGAGCCGGGGCGGGTGCTCTTCGAGGGGAGCCGGGTCGACCTGCGGCGCTTCGAGCGCCGTCCCGGGGAGCTCCTGTTGGCCCGCGACCTGCTGGCCCATCATCTGATCAACTTCGTCGGTGGCCGTCTGATCCGGGCCAACGAGATCGAGCTGGCCAAGGTGAACGGTGAGTGGGAAGTGGTGGCGGTGGACCCCTCCCGGCGGCCCTTCCTCCGTCGCCTCATCCCCGGCTACAAGCGGCGGAACTCGGACCCCGGTGCCATCGTCGACTGGGCCAGCATCGAGCCGTTCGTGGCCCACGTGCCCACCTCGCGGCTGCGCATCCCCTACCGGAAGCTGGCCCGGCTCCATCCGGCCCAGATCGCCGACCTGGTCGAGGCGGCCTCTCACGACGAGGGCGAGGAGATCATCGAGGCGGTGGGAGCCGACCGTGAGCTGGAGGCGGACGTCTTCGAGGAGCTGGACACCGAGCACCAGGTCGAGTTCATCCGGAGCCGGTCCGACGCCGAGGCCGCCCGCCTGCTGGCCTCCATGGCGCCCGACGATGCCGCCGACCTGATCACCGAGGTCGAGCAGGAGCGTCGCCTGCCCATCCTCGAGCTCCTCCCCGAACCCCAGCAACGCAAGGTGCGCACCCTTCTGCGGTACAACCCGGAGACGGCGGGCGGGCTGATGAGCCCCGACTTCTTGAGCGTGCCCGCCGGCATGCCCGTGGCCGACGTCCTCCAGGCCCTGCGGCGGAGCACGGCTCCGCCGGAGGCGCTCAACGTGGTCTTCTCCGTCGACGCCGACGGCCACCTCGTCGGGTCGGCATCGGCCGTGCGCATCCTGCAGGCCGAGCCGGATGTGGTTGTGTCGTCGGTCGGGGACAGCGGGCCGGTGCACGTGCACCCGGACTGGGACCTCGGGGCGATCGTCCGCACCATGTCCGACTTCAACCTGATCGTCGCCCCGGTGCTCGACCCCGAGCACGGTCAGATCCTCGGAGTGGTGACGATCGACGATGTCCTCGAGCTCCTGCTCCCCACGGGGTGGCGGCGTGACTTCGGCCGGACCGCCGTGGAGGACTGAGCCGTGCTCCGCCAACGAAAACCCGCCACGGCCACCACGCGTGGCCAACGGGCGGCTCGCGACCCCTGAGGCCCACCCGCCTCGGGCGACGGGCCCCAGTGCTGCCCATGCCCATGCCGGCGCCGGAGGTCCCCCGCCGAGCCGCTCCGCCGCCGGGGCCGGCCGACCCGGGGTGGAGGGCTGCGAGCCCGGAGGGGGCGACCCCACCCACCCGAACCGAGTCCGGAGGGCGGCGCCGAGCCCCCGGTGACCCGGTCGGGCTCGGCGGCGCCGGCCGCCAGGACGTGACCACGACCATGACCTGACCCGAGCGCCGCCCCATGACGGCCGCCACACCGAAGGAGGTGAACCATGACCGAAGAGGCCGCCGAGCTCGAGCCCGCCACCGCCGTGTTGGACCAGGCCCACGTGGGTGACATCAAGGGGGCCTTCGGGACGATCCGTCAGCACGACCTCGACACCCGGCGGTCCTGGGGCGCCCGCCTGTTGACGTTGCTGGCCATCATGGGGCCGGGGCTCATCGTCATGGTCGGCGACAACGACGCCGGTGGCGTCGCCACCTACAGCCAGGCGGGCCAGAACTTCGGCCTCACCCTGCTGTGGACCCTTCCCTTGCTCATCCCCGTCCTCATCGTCAACCAGGAGATGGTGGTCCGTCTCGGGGCGGTCACCGGTGTCGGCCATGCCCGGCTCATCAACGAGCGCTTCGGGCGCTTCTGGGGCGCCTTCTCCGTCGGCGACCTGTTCATCCTCAACTTCCTCACCATTGCCACCGAATTCATCGGGGTCAGCCTGGCCCTCGGCTACTTCGGGGTCTCGGAGTACATCTCGGTCCCGATCGCCGCCCTCCTCCTCATCGCCATGACCGCCACCGGCAGCTTCCGGCGCTGGGAGCGCTTCATGTTCATCTTCATCGTGGTCAATTTCCTGGTGATCCCGCTGGCCGTCATGAGCCACCCGGCCGCCCGCCCGTTCTTCCACGACTTCGTGGTCCCCGGGGTCAAGGGTGGCTTCAACTCGACCTCCGTCCTCCTCGTCATCGCCATCGTCGGGACCACCGTGGCTCCCTGGCAGCTCTTCTTCCAGCAGTCGAACATCGTGGACAAGCGGATCACCCCCCGGTGGATCAACTACGAGCGGGCCGACACCGTGCTCGGCTCGCTGATCACCGTCCTCGCCGCCTCGTTGCTGATGGCCGTGGTGGCCGCGGCGTTCGCCGGCACCCCGCTCGCCGGCCAGTTCACCAATGCGGGTGGCGTGGCCACCGGCCTCAACCGTGAGGTCGGGCACGCGGCCGGCGCCCTGTTCGCCATCATCCTCCTCAACGCATCGATCATCGGGGCCGCCTCGGTCACCCTGTCCACCTCCTACGCCTTCGGGGACGTCTTCGGGGCCCGGCACTCCCTTCATCGGAGCTGGCGGGAGGCCAAGTTCTTCTACGGCGCATTCGCCGCCATGGTGGTCCTGGCGGCCGGCATCGTGATCATCCCCGGGGCTCCGTTGGGGCTGATCACCACGGGCGTCCAGGCTCTGGCCGGCGTCCTCCTGCCCAGCGCCACGGTGTTCCTCCTGATGCTCTGCAACGACCGGGACGTGCTCGGTCCATGGATCAACCGGCCGTGGCTCAACGTGTTGTCCACCGTCATCGTGTCGATCCTCCTGATGATGTCGCTGGTCCTGATGGCCACCACCCTCTTCAGCCAGATCAACGTCACCCGGTTGGCCGTCGTGCTGGCCGGTGTGCTGGTCGTGGCCTATCTCGTCGGGGGCATCCTCTACGCCCGATCGCTCAAGCGGAAGCCGCCCGAGCCGTTGATGCCGATGTCGAAGCGTGCCAACTGGCGGATGCCGGCCCTCAACCTCCTGGACCGCCCCACCTGGTCGCGGGGCCGACTGGCCGCCATGTACGCGTTGCGCATCTACCTCGTCGCCGCCGTGCTGATGCTCCTGGTCAAGGCCATCGAGCTCGGGCTCCACCATTAGCCGCGGCCGGGCACGGCGCCCGGGGACCCCCCTCGCCCCCGTCGGGCCCGAAGGGACCGAAACCCCGGGTGGGCACGGTGCGGACCGACGGTTTGCGCCGAAGTACCTGGCCGGGGGAGTATCTGTCTTCCATGTGCCAACACGCCCCGGTTGTCCATGCCTAGCTTCGGGCTGAGGCGGCACAAGGTGAAGGGACCGGCCACTCCGCCCCCCGTCCCCGAACGGATCATCCCCCGGCCCCCGTCCCCCGACGGCCTCCGGGTCGCCTTCCTCGTCTACCGGGGGAACCCGCGCTGCGGCGGCCAAGGGGTCTACACCCGTCACCTGACCCGCGAGCTGGTGGCGCTCGGACATTCGGTCGAGGTCTTCGCCGGGCAGCCCTGGCCCGAGGTCGACGAGGGCGTCGGCTTCACCCCGGTGCCCAGCCTCGACCTCTACCGCGAGCCCGACCCCTTTCGGATCCCCACGCCCCGCGAGTTCTGGAGCTCCTACACCACGGCCATCGCCGCGCTCGAGTTCGGGGTGATGTGCACGGCCGGGTTCCCCGAGCCGTGGACCTTCAGCCTGCGGGTGCGGCGGATGCTCGCCGCCCGGCGGGGCCAGTTCGACCTGGTCCACGACAATCAGTGCCTGGGCAACGGGATTCTCGGCATGATCGAGGACGGGTGGCCACTGCTCACCACCCTCCACCACCCGATCACCGTCGACCGGCAGCTGGCCCTGAGCCACGCCTCCAACCCGTGGCAGTACTTCACTCAGCTCCGCTGGTTCGGCTTCCTGCGCATGCAGGAGCGGGTGGCCCGGGCGCTGCCGCGCCTGGTCACCGTGTCCGAGTCGTCGAAGGCCGACATCGCCACCCAGATGAACGTGGAGTACGACCGCATGACCGTCGTGCCGGTGGGCGTGGACCACACCGTGTTCCGCCCCCGGGACGAGGTCGAGCCGGTGCCGGGCCGCATCATGGTGACCTCGTCGTCCGATGTGCCGATGAAAGGTCTGGTGCCCCTGCTCGAGGCGGTGGCGAAGCTGCGCACCGAACGCGACATCGAGCTGGTGGTCATCGGCAACCCCCGACCGGACGGCCGGGTGGCACGGGCCATCGACCGGCTCGACCTGGCCCCCGTGGTGCGGTGCGTCTCGGGCATCAGCGACGAGGAGCTGGCCCGCAACTACGCCCGGGCGCAGGTGGCGGTGGTCCCCTCGCTGTACGAGGGCTTCTCCCTGCCGGCCATCGAGGCCATGGCCTGCGGGGTGGCGCTCGTGGCCACCACCGGGGGGGCGCTGCCCGAGGTGGTCGGACGTGACGGGGACACCGGACTCCTGGTGCCGCCGGACGATCCCGGTGCCCTGGCCGGGGCCATCGGGCGCCTCCTCGACGACGAGGAGCTGCGCCGGCGCCTCGGGGCGGCCGGCCGGGAGCGGGTGCTCGGCCGGTTCACCTGGCCGGTGACGGCGGCCGGGACCGCCGCCCAGTACCGGGCCCTGTTGGCCGACCTCCGTCCTGCCGGGGCCTCGCCGTGCTGACCGTCGACTACGACTGGCTCGGCGTGCAACCCGGTGATCGGCTGCTCGACCTCGGGTGCGGCTTCGGGCGCCACGCCTACCAGGCCGCCCGTCTGGGCGCCGCCGTGGTGGCCTACGACGCCGGCGCCGACGAGGTCCGCAATGTGGCCGCCACCTTCGGAGCCATGGCCGTGGCCGGTGAGCTCGACGTCGACACGGCCCGAGTCGGAGCGGTGCGCGGCGATGCCCTGCTCCTGCCCTTCGGCGACGCCACCTTCGACCGGGTGATCGCCTCGGAGGTCCTCGAGCACATCCCCGACGACGAGCAGGCCATGGCCGAGCTGTCCCGGGTGCTGCGGCCGGGCGGGTCGATGGCGGTGACCGTCCCCCGTTGTGGGCCCGAATTCGTCAATTGGGCGCTGTCCGACGAGTACCACGACGTGCCGGGCGGCCACGTCCGCATCTACCGGCAACGCCAGCTGCTCGGTCGCCTACGCGGCACCGGGCTGAAGGCGGTCGGGAGCCACCATGCCCACGGCCTGCACGCCCCGTACTGGTGGCTGCGCTGCCTGGTCGGTCCGGCCAACGACGCCCATCCGGCCGTCGCCACCTATCACCGGCTGCTGGTGTGGGACATCGAGAAGGCCCCGAGGCTCACCCGCTACGCCGACCGCCTGCTCAACCCCCTGATGGGCAAGAGCCTGGTGGTCTACCTCGAGAAGCCCGGGTCGGCCGGCCGTGACGACCTGCGCCGTCACCACCGGCACCGTGACCACCGGCACCGGCCCGGGCTCCGGCCCGAGCACCGGCCGGAGCCCGTGGCCGGCGGGACGGCGGCATGAGACCCGTCCCCCACGTCCCCGGTGTGATCTCCGCCGACCAGGTGCTCGCCACCGCCCGGACCGTCGCCTCACTGCAGCGGCCCGACGGGATGATCGAGTGGTACCCGGGAGGCCACTGCGATCCCTGGAACCACGTCGAAGCGGCGATGGCGCTCACCGCCGCCGGCCTGGACGCCGAGGCCGACCGGGCCTATCAGTGGTTGGTCGACACCCAGCTCCCCGACGGCAGCTGGTTCAACTACTACCTGGCCACGGGCATCAAGGACGCTCGCCTCGACACGAACGTCTGCGCCTACCTGGCCACCGGCGCCTGGCACCGGTACGTCTCGACCGGCGACGTCGACGCCCTGGAGAAGCTGTGGCCCACGGTGGAGCGGGGCATCGATTTCGTCCTCCGTTGGCCGCGCCTGGACGGCTCCATCCGCTGGTCGCTCGACCCCTCGGGGTTCCTCGAGGAGTATGCCCTCCTCACCGGCTCGTCATCGATCTACCACAGCCTCCGGTGCGCCATCGCCTGCGCCGAGCGGCTGGACCACGAGCGGCCGGACTGGGAGTTCGCCGCCGGCCGACTGGCCCACGCCGTGGCCCACGAGCCCTCCGCCTTTGCTCCGAAGGAAGAGTTCGCCATGGACTGGTACTACCCGGTGCTGGCCGGCGCCCTCACCGGTGCGGCCGCCCGGCGCCGGATCGAGGAGTCGTGGTCGGTCTTCGTGATGGAGGGCCGGGGGGTGCGGTGCGTCTCGACCGGCGAGTGGGTGACCGCGGCCGAGACGGCCGAATGCGTCCTGGCCCTCGACGCCCTGGGCATGGACGAGGCGGCCCTGCAATTGTTCACCTGGGCCCAGGCCCTGCGGAACGATGACGGCTCCTACTGGACCGGCATGGTCTATCCGGAGGAGGCCACCTACCCACCGCTCGAGCGCTCGTCGTACACGGCCGGGGCCATGGTGCTGGCCGCCGACGCGCTCAGCCGGACCACGCCGGCATCAGGGATCTTCCGCGGTGAAGGCCTTCCGAGCCATCTCGACCTCACCGAGCCCGCTCCGGCGGCGCCGGTGGAGCCGGCCGTGCCGGCGCCGGGTCCGTTCCGGCCGGGTTGAGATGACGGGGCGCCTCTGCGCCCCGACCGGCCGGAGGGCGTGTTGACCGGTCAGGTCCGGCGCAGCACACGCAGCGAGCCGCACTCGCCGTCCTCGACGAACTTCCCGGACTCGAGGGCGGCTCGCCAGATGTCATGGGGCGGACGCCCACCATTGGCCGGATCGGAGAAGACGTCGTGGATGACGAGCCACCCGTCCCGGGCCACCCACGGCGACCATCCCCGGTAGTCCGCCCAAGCCGGCTCCTCACCATGGCCCCCGTCGATGAAGCACAGGGCGAGCGGCGTCGTCCACCGGGAGGCGATGGTGGGGCTGTCGCCGACCATCCCGACCACCGACGACTCGAGCCCGGCGCCCATGACCGTGGCGCGCCAGCGGGGGAGGGTGTCGATCCGACCGGTGGCCGGGTCGACCAATGAGGGATCGTGGTGCTCCCACCCGGGCTGGTTCTCCTCCGAGCCGTGGTGATGGTCGACGCTGAAGACCACCGCCTCGGTCTCCTCGGCTGCCGCGCCCAGATAGACGGTCGACTTGCCGCACCACGCCCCGATCTCGACCATGGTGGCGTCCTCGAAGGAGCTGCCCGCCCGCAGGGCGGCGAGGTAGAGCGCCTCGCCCTCGTCGTCGGGCATGAACCCGGTGGCCTCCCGAGCCAGGGTGAGGAGCTGCTGGCGACGGGCCGACCGGTCGGCGACGGGCTCTCGCCCGTCCGGGTCGGCATCGGTGTCCATGCCGGCAGCCTTGCACACCTACCGTCCGGGCGTTCACCGGTCGGTGTGCGTCACCACCGGACCGTGGCGACCAAGCGCCAGGGGCGGTCGGACTCATGAATCCGGCAGAATCGTGGCATGGAGGTACCTGTGAACGCACCCCGGTGGGCCAAGGTATTCACCGCGGCCGAGCGGCCCGACCTCTGGCTGGCGAACCCCGAGAGTCGATTCCGCTCCTTGTGGCCCGAGTACAACCATCACGGGAACCACGCCGGGAGCTATTTCGGTGCGCTCTTCCCACAGCACGCCGACCTTCAGGTGCTCATCGTCGACGACGGTCTCGATGAGGTCGTGGCGCGAGGTCGAACGATCCCGTTTCGTTGGAACCGAACGCTGGAGGATCTCCCCCGGGGTATCGACGGCCTCGGACGGCGAGCCATCGAGGAGACGGCTTTGCCGACTTCATTGTCCGCCCTGGCAGCCGAAGTCCTCATCGAACATCAAGGGCGGGGACTCAGTTCGGTAATAATCGAGGCGATGGCCGCCATGGCTCGTCAAAGGGACCTTCGGCCGCTCGTGGCACCGGTCCGACCAGTTCGCAAGGACCGATACCCGCTGATCCCGATTGAGCACTACGTCCAGTGGCGGCGCGACGACGGGCTTCCCTTCGACCCCTGGATCCGCGTCCACAGTCGACTGGGGGGATCTCTCCTTCGCCCAGAGCCGAGGTCCATGGAGATCAAACGGCCGGTGAAGGACTGGGAAGAGTGGGTCGCCATGCAGTTCCCCGAGGACGGTCAATACGTGTTCCCCGGCGGCCTCGCACCACTGTCGGTGCGTCAGGGCACCGGTTGCTACTGGGAGCCGAACGTGTGGATACTTCACGACTTCTAGGGCACGCGGGACGTGCGATAGCGAGCACGATCGCAGGCGTGCCCCGATCACCGGCCGATCGGGATGTCTGCCAGTGGCGATGGCTGGAATGACGGGCCCTCCTCGCCATCGGTCCCTTCATCGGCGCCGTCAGCTCCTTCGCCATCGACGCCATCGTGTCCCTTCACGGTTGTCTAGGCTCAAGGTCGATGACAAGGTGATCGACTAGAGATGCGCCTGGAGCTCGTGACCCTCGTGGTAGACGACTACGACAGGGCCATCGAGTTCTTCGCCAACGTGCTCAATTTCGAGCTTGTCGAGGACTCACCCGAGCGGGGCGAGAGTGGGCTGCCCAAGAGGTGGGTTGTCGTGCGGCCCGTTGGCGCTCAGACGGGCATCGTCCTGGCCCGTGCCGACGGTCCAGAGCAGCTCGCGGCTCTCGGAAACCAGGTTGGTGGGCGGGTTGCCTTCTTCCTACACGTCGACGACTTCGATGAAACCTACGAACGGATCACCTCGGCTGGGGTCCGCATCGTTCGAGAAGATCGAACTGAGTCCTATGGGCGGGTGGCGGTCTTCCTCGATTGCATGGGCAACCGCTGGGACCTACTCGGGCCTCCCTGATCATCTCGGGCGGTGCCGGTCGGAGCCGGAACAGATCCGGTGACCTGGGGCGGTAACTCGGCTGCGTGGAACCGGTCGACGGTTCCAACTGCGACAATGATCGAATGAGTGACGAGCAGGTGCAACGTCGGCGCGGCATCGAGTACGGCCTCGGCCAGTTGCTGGACATTTACGAACCCGTACGCCCCCTTGGCTCGGCAGCCGTACTGCTGTGGCACGGGAGCGGTCGGAATGAGCGGGATGTCATGGAGCCACTCGCCCGCAGCATCGCCATCACCGGGGTTCCAGTCATCGTGCCCGACTGGAACAGCGACGACGGGGGGAAGGGCCGCCATTGCCTGAGTGCATCTCTGGCCTTCACCTGTGATCACGTTGAGTCCATGGGGCTCACCCGAATGGTCCTGGCCGGATGGTCACTGGGCGCGAACGCCGGATTGGATGTCGTTCGCATGAGCACGATCCTCGGCGCATGGCGTCCTGACGCGTTCATTGGGCTTTCGGGCGGCTTCGACGAGTCTCCCTATCGAGAGCCGGACCCCGACTGCCTTACCGCCGGTCCATCAGTTCCCCTGCTCCTCATCCATGGAGCCTCGGACGAAGTCGTACCTGTGGGTCGGTCCCGCAGCACGTGCGAGGACCTCCGGTCAGCGGGCTGGGACGTTTCGCTTCGGGAGGTCGACACTGACCATGCGGGCACCATCGGCACGGTCTACGACCCCTACCGTCGCCGCTGTGTCCCCGCTGACGATCCCGATCGCCAGGCCCTCGTGACGACGATCGGCGGATGGATTGCGGATCTAGCTTTCGCAGCCTGATGGGCGTCCTCGAACACCGGGCCGGTGGGACGATCAGTACTCCCAACGGCACGCGGGGCTGGGGCAGGCTGCACTGGAGTCCCTTCGGATACCGGGCGTTCCCCGGAGTCGGACCCGGAGGACCGACCCTGGTCGCGCAACCGTGGAACAATCCCAGGCATGGACGAGCCGTCGGAGCTCCAGAGCAACGGACATTGGAGGATGGCGGTCTGGACCCTCCGAGCGGGGTGCGCCGGGTTGACCGTCGCCATCGCCGGCCTCATCGCGATGGCATTGGGAGCCACGCCATGGGTCCTGGCTGTCGGGGTGATCATCTGGCTCACCGCCGCCGCCGTCACGTTGGTCGGGTTCCTCTGGTCCCGGCACGAGCTCCCCGAGCCGCGACCCGGGTACTGGTCGATGCGGTTCATGCTCATCCACGACACGGTTCATGCCCGGTCGTCGGCCCCGCGGTCCTGAAACCTCCTTCGGTCGCGGGCAGCAAACGCTGTATGGAAGTCTCCCTCGTGCGCGACTCGACCGGGACGTGCCGATATCGGGCGGCTTGTCTCGCCGGGCATGGACTACATCCGACCCGACCCCTCGTTTGACGCGTGCGCAGCCAGGATGCCAGTGCCATGCATTTCAAAATGAACAACCATGGTTTCAGGCGAGTGATCGTCTGCCTGGTCGTGACAGCAGCTCTCGCAGGCTGTTCCACAGCTTCCTCATCGCCGTCCACCACCGCGAACACATCAAGGACCACGACCACGACGGCTGCGCCGGAGACAGCCCCAATTGGCACTGCGATTCATCTCGTTGACCATGCGATCGTCGGTGGGAGCCAGTTGGTCCAAGCTGCCACGGTCAGGCTGGTAGACATGATCGACCCGGCCACACTCGAACAACCCATCCCCTCCTCGGTGTCGACAATTGCCGGTGGGGGTCGCTGGGTGGCCATGCGGTTGGAGGTGACGAATGACGGCCCGGCGACCTTTGGTAACGAGGAATCGCCGTACTCGCCGACGCTCGAATTCCAGACCGATCGCCATTTCCAGTCGCCAAGGGGATCAGCGATCCCGCTCAACATGGTGGATTGCCCTGCCCTGCAATACTTCCTGCTCCGGCCCGATACGACGGCCATGGGTTGCGTGAATATTGAAATTCAACCGGGATCGACGCTGAGAACACTCGATGTGGTGCTGGCGTTCAGCGGACTTGGTGGCGATACTCGACCGATCGCTGAATGGACTCTGTCTTAGCCGCAGGACTCGACGCCACACTAAGCACCGGGTCCGGCTCGACGGCCGCCGAGATTGGCGGCTCTTCGGATCAAAGCGGGTGCGGCTGCCTGGCCCGCCTCGCGCCCGCGATGATTGCCTGCTCCGTACGACTGGGCTAGTACCGAATGCAACCTCTGGCTCACCGTCACCGACCCCATCGACTGTCCCGAGGGCCCCGTCAACCTCGGATCAACGTGACGAGGGAGTAGACGGCGAATCCGGCCAGCAGCACACCTCCCACCTTGCGGACCACCGCCAGCGGTACGAACCGGAGGAGGGCCCGGCCGCCGAACGCGCCCAACGCCGCCACCAGGGTCAGGGCGGCGAAGGCACCGATGAACACCGCGGCCGGGTCCTGGTACTTGGCGGCCAGGTTGGCCGTGAGGATCTGCGTCAGGTCCCCGAACTCGCCGACGAAGATCACGGTGAAGGCCGTCCCCAGGGTCTTGTAGTGAATTCCCTCCGGCTCGGCCTCGGCGGCCCCCTTCTCCTCCGCCTCTCGCTCCGGCACTACCAACAGGTAGACGGCGCCCGCCGCGAACAGGACCGCGGTGATCGCCTCGATCCAGCGATGGGGGAGGAAATGGAGGACCTGCCCGACCCCGACGGCCAGGCCGGCATGGATCCCGAAGGCGATGGTGGCGCCCAACCACACCAGTACCGGCCGGTAGCGGCTGCCCATGATGAGGGTGGCGATCATGGTCTTGTCGGGGAGCTCCGCCACGAAGATGAGGCCGAAGACAGCAGCGGCGGTCCCGAGGCTCACCCGGCCCATGTTAGGGACCGGGCGCGCCGTCGGATCCGCCGGCTACGGCGGCCCGGTGCCGATAGCGGTGCCGCTGCCGGTGGCGGCCGCGGTGGTGATGGACGGCCACAGCCGTTCGGCAAGCCAGGAGTAGAACCTTCCCGCCACCGCCGGCGACGAGTTGCCGGCGTACGGGTTGTTCGGCACGTAGGCCGGGGTGTGCACGCCGTCGGGGGTTCGCACCTGCACCCCGTCCAGGTACTCGGTGAACTTGTTGCCGGGGCAGAGCATCGAGCCGTAGTCGACGATGCTCACCGCCCCCGGGTGGGAGGCGGCCAGGCCCTCGAGCAGCCCGTTGAAGATGGCCCGTCGACGCACCGAGTCCGTCGGTGCCGGGGGGCTCCCGAGCGCGTAGTTGATGTCGGTGCAGGGCATGGTCAGCAGGTCGAGGTGGGCGCCGCGCGACGTGGCGATCGATTCCAGCGTGTCGAGCCGGGACCGCTCCGCCTCCTGGAACGACCGCGACAGGATGTCCGTCCAGGCCCCGTCCTGCAGGGTGTCCTGGGTGTCGTCGTGACCGGCCAGGAAGAGCACCACGTCACCGGGACCCGTCTGGGCCACGGCCTGTTCGTCCAGCGCAGGCCAACGCTGGTCCGGCGGCGACGCGGAATTGCACGCCGGGGGGAGCGTGAGGCCGATGTGGGGCGGGTAGGCGGAGATGCCGGTGGCGGTGACCAGTCCGCAGCCGAACAGGGTGCCGTTCGATACCTGGGTGCCCACGGGGGCGGTGGCCTTGAGAGCGAAGTAGAGGGTGAGGGCGGTGGAGTCACCGAGGACCACCACCCGTGGCGGGACGCGCGTTCCGGCCTGGGCGACCACGGTGGACGGGTGGGGCCGGTAGCGGACGGCACTCGCCGCCGACACCCCGACGCCCGCCGTAGCCGCCACGATGGCGCCGGTCACCGCCACCGCCCCGGCTCCGGCCGGGATCAGGGCCCGGGCCGAACGCCAGAACCGGTCCTCGAGGATCGGTCGCTCGACGGCGTAGAAGCTCAGGGCCGACAAACCGATCGTGGCCCCCACCCGGGTGGCGGCCAGCGGGGCACCGGACAGGCCGGTGCGGGCCGGGGAAAGGTAGATGTAGAGGGGGAAATGCCAGAGGTACATCCCATAGGAGATCCGACCCAGCCAGGGCAGGGGCGCCACGGCCAGCACCTTGGCGGTCATCCCACCCGGCAGGGCGACGACGGCCAGGATGATCGCCGCCGAGGCCAGGGCCACGACGAGGAATCCTCCCTGGTAGGTGAAGGCGGAGTCTCCGCTGAAGACGTGGGCCATGACGATGATGCCGGCCAGGCCGCCGAGGGAGGCGACATCGATGAGCCGCCCGGTACGCCCGGTCACCGAAGCCGGTCCCGCGGCCGCCCCTCGGCCTGCTCGGCCCAGCCTCATCCCGCAGGCCAGCACCGCGCCGACCAGGATGCACTGGGCATGCGTGTCGGTCCCGAAATAGAGCCTGGTGCTGCTGGCCCCCGCCGAGTAGAGCCAGGCCATCCAGGTGGCCGAGGCCGCCGCCCCGGTGGCGGAGATCACCAGGATCAGGCGGGTGGCCCGGGCCAGGTCGCCGACGGTGGTGAGCACGGCCAGCAGGACGAGGGGCCAGACCAGGTAGAACTGTTCCTCGATGGCCAGGGACCAGCAGTGGGTCAGGGGGGACACCACGCCGGTCGCCACGAAGTAGTTTGCCGACGTGGCGATCTGGTGCCAGTTCGAGTAATAGAACAGCGCGGAGAGGGCGTCCATGCGGTAGCCCGGGTAGGTCCCGGGCGGCGCCACGAAATGGACGTAGCCGGTCACGGCCAGCAGGACGAGCGCCAGGGCCGGCAGCAGGCGCCGAGCCCGCCGGCCCCAGAACTGGCCCAACCGGATCCGGTCCGAGCGCCCCCACTCGTCGAGCAGGAGGCCGGTGATCAGGAAGCCGGACAGGACATAGAAGATGTCGACCCCGAGGAAGCCCCCCACCAACCAGGCCGCGCCGAAATGGAAGGCCATGACGGCGAGGACGGCCACCGCCCGGAGGCCGTCCAGCCCGGCGAGGCGCGGCCCGGCGCGCCCGGCCGGTGCCGACGGTGCGCCGCCGGTGACGAGCTCCGCGTGGCCCACGCCGGAAAAGCTACTCGCCCGGTCGCGGTCCTCAGGCCTCCGTGAGCCCGAGGCCGTGACGGAGCGTGCCGCCCAGACCAGCCCCTTCCCGCTCCCCGAAGGCGACGTTCACCGACAGCCGCTCGAGGATCTGCTCCACCGTCCGCCCGCCGGCGGGGAGGGGATGGTCCTCGACGAACCGGGTGACGCTCCGGGCGAGCTCGGGAGGGTTGCACAGGGCACGCACGCCCTCCAGCATGCGGGGCAGGATGTTCGACGGGAAGGTGGCGACGAGCGCGTCCCACTCGTCGGTGACCCGCTCCCATGCCCGTGGGCCCGTCACCCGGTTGGCCAGCAGCAGCTGGATCAGGAAGGGGGCGTTCTGTGTGCGCACCTCGGATGTGGCCAGGTCGAAGGTGCGCATGGCCAGTCCGAGCTTGTTGAAGGACGCCAATGCGTAGAGATAGCGGTTCTCCTCCTGAGGGTTCGCCGGCGACCGGTAGTGGGACAGGAACGACTCGTACTCCGGTTCATCGCCGGTGGCGGCCACGATCTCGAGGATGGCCGACTCGGTGTCGGGGTCCAGTCCCTCCCCATCGGTGAAGCGGCGGCGGGCCTCGACCTGCACGTGCCGGTCGTCGCCCACGGTACCGAGGGTGCGCAGCACCGAGGCGCGCAACGACGGCGTGCGTTCGCCGTCGTCGTCGCGGGGATCCCATCCCAGTTGGCGGTGGAGCGCCCCCAGCAGCGATCGCACCGAGGTGGCCAGCTCCGGTCGGTCGTCCTCGGGTATCACCCGCTCGAACTGGCCGACCGCCCCGAGGATCACCGACCACACGCTCGGGTCGTCCTCGGCCGAGTCGGCCAGCGCCCGGCCCAGGTGCAGCAGATCGACCAGCGGGGCGCGACCGGCGAGCGCGGCGGCCCAGGTGTCCGACACCAGGTTGTAGCGCTCGAGGGGGGCGAGCTCGGCCAGACGGCGGGCCAGGAGCTCGATGGTGGCGGTCGGATAGGCCACCCGGTAGTAGCCCGACCCGCCCGCGTTGACCAGGAGTCGGGCCCCGTCGGTGCCGTCCACCCCGGTCGGCAGGGTGGGGGTGTCCATGAGGACGGCCGCCGGGGCCGCCCCGGTCTGGTCGAGCGGGCGGGTGAGCACCGGCACCTGCCAGGAGCCACCGATGGCTCCTCCCGGCTCTCCGTGGTACGAGAAGGGGACCTGCGCCAGCGACCCGTCCTCGTCCACCCGGAGGAGCGGGTACCCGCCCTGGTCGATCCAGGTGTCCATGATGGCTCGCACGGCCCGCCCGCTGGCCCGCTCGAGCGCGTCCCACAGGTCGGCGGTCTCGGTGTTGCCGTACCGGTGGGCGGAGAGATAGTCGCGGATGCCGTCGCGGAAGACGTCGGGGCCGATGAACTGTTCGAGCATCCGGAGCACGCTGCCACCCTTCTGGTAGGTCAGGACATCGAACATGCCCTGAGCCTCCTCCGGCCGGCCCACCGGGAATTCGACCGGTCGGGTCGAATGCAACCCGTCCACCGCCATGGCTGCCTCCCGCTCCACCCCGAAGCTGACCCACCGCTGCCACTCGGGCCGGAAGTCGTCGACGGCCAGCACCTCCATGAAGGTGGCGAAGGCCTCGTTGAGCCAGATGCCGTTCCACCATTTCATGGTGACCAGGTCGCCGAACCACATGTGGGCGATCTCGTGGCAGACGACGTCGGCCACCCGTTCGAGCTCGACCCGCGCCGCCTGATCCGGATCGACCAGCAGCACCGACTCGCGGAAGGTCACACAGCCGAGGTTCTCCATGGCGCCGAAGGCGAAGTCGGGGATGGCCACCAGATCGAGCTTGTCGGCCGGGTAGGCCAGCCCGAAGTACTCGGTGAAGAACCGGAGGGCGTGGCTCCCGACGGCCAGGGCGAAGGGTGTCAGGTGGCCCTTGCCCGGTGGATGGACGATCCGCAGCGGGACGCCGTCCACCAGCGTCGGCTCGGTGGCCTCGAGCGGCCCCACGACGAAGGCCACCAGGTAGGTGGACATGACCATGGTGGGGGCGAACCGCACCCGACGCTTCCCCCCGGGCTCCGGGGACTCCTCGACCACGGGCCCGTTGGAGTGGGCGGCCAGGGCATCGTCGACGATCAGGGTCACCTCGAAGGTGGCCTTGAGCTCCGGTTCGTCCCAGCACGGGAAGGCTCGGCGAGCGTCGGTCGACTCCATCTGGGTGGTGGCGATGACGTGCTCCACCCCGTCCTCGTCGACGAACGTCGACCGGTAGAAGCCGTGCAGCTTGTCATTGAGGATGCCCGTGAAGCGCAGGTGGAGGACGGCGTCCCCGGGTGCCAAGGGCTGGGCGAAGGTCAAGGTGGCCTGCTCCTCGTCCGCATCGAGGGAGATGTCCGCCGGGACCAGGGCGTACCCCTTGTCGGGGTCGCGGTCGTTGAGCTCGGCGAAGGTCAGCTCGAGCTCGGCGGCGTTGAAGGTGATCGTGCTCGTCGGTTCGACGACGGTGAGGTCGATCTCGACGTCCCCAGTGAAGGTGGCCGAGGCCAGGTCGGGCACGAGGACCAGGCGGTAGGCGTGGGGTCGGACCGAGGTGGGCAGCCGGTAAGAGGTGGTCTCGGTGCGATCGTTCGTGCCGGTGGTCGGAGCGGTCATGTGGGGCAGGCTACCGTCGGGCCGTGCACGCTGAGAGCCGAACCGGAGAAACCCCACCCGCCGCCGGCCCGGGCGACGACGGCCCATCCGCCGGGCCGGACGGCACCCGGATGGACCTCGACGTGGTGGCGGTGGGAAACGCGCTGGTGGACGTGCTGGCCTCGGCCACGGACGACCAGGTGGCCGCGGCCGGTCTGGTGAAGGGCTCCATGGCCCTCGTCGACCAGGAGCGCTCGGCCTCCATCTACGCCGGGATGGGCCCGGCCATCGAGGCCTCCGGGGGATCGGCGGCCAACACTGCGGCCGGGGTGGCCGCCCTGGGCGGCCGGGCCGCCTTCCTCGGGCGGGTGGCCGACGACGCCTTCGGCCAGGCCTTCGTCCACGACATCCGCTCGGTGGGGGTGGCCTTCGACCCCACGCCCGCCCCGGCGGTACCCGGACGGACCGTGACCGGTCATTGCCTGGTACTCGTGACCGAGGACGCCGAGCGGACCATGGCCACCCATCTCGGCGTGGCCTCCGACTTCGGTTCCATCGACCTCCACGACGGCCACCTCTCCTCGGTCCAGGTCGTCTACCTCGAGGGTTACCTGTGGGAGCAGCCGTCGGCCAAGGCCGCCATGCGCGAGGCCATCGAGATGGCCCACGACAACGACGCGTCCGTGGCCCTCTCCCTCTCGGATCCCTTCTGCGTCGAGCACCACCAGCGCGAGTTCCTCGATCTGGTGCGGGGAGACCTCGAGTTGGTGTTCGCCAACGAGGACGAGATCAAGCTCCTGTTCGGGACAGCGGATTTCGACGCCGCCGTGGACGCCATCGGCGAGACCGGCATCCTCGGGGTGCTGACGCGTGGGGCGGACGGCTGCGTCGTGGTGTCACCGGCCGGAGTCCTGGCCATCCCGGCCGCACCCGTGCACCAGGTGGTCGACACCACCGGAGCCGGTGACCTGTTCGCCGCCGGCTTCCTGCACGGGATCACCAACGGGCTCGCCCCCGAGGCCGCCGCCCGACTGGGCGGCGTCTGCGCCGCCGAGGTCATCTCCCACGTGGGAGCCCGTCCGCAGGCGGACCTCCGCCGGCTGGCCGGCGAAGCCGGCCTGCTGTCCTGAACCGGCCTGCCGTCGTGGGCCGGCCGGCTCAGCCCGGCGGGTCCTTCACCGGGCGGAAGTCGAAGGGCAGGTCCCCGATGCGCACCAGCACCGAGGCCACGGCCCGACCGAGCGGGGCGAGGGCCACCTCCAATGTGGCCGGGTCGTCCAGGACGGCCTCCTCCAACTGGCAGGACCCCTCGTAGGAGACCTCGACGGCGCACTCGGCGGCGTCCTCGGTGTCCCCGGCGAGCACCTGTTCGACGGTGGCCGATCCTCGGACCAGGGGCTCGACCCCGAGGACCTCGAGTTCCGCGGGCAGCACCTCGATGAGCGGCCCGGTGGTGGGGACCCCGTTCAGACCCTGGACCCGGAAAGCGATCTCCACCAGCACCTCGGGCAGCTCGTCGGGCTCCTCCCCGATGGCCCAGCTGCGGTAGGACGTCTGGCTCCAGGTGGGCCAGTCGAGGCTCAGGTCCACCCGGATCCGGGCCGGCCGCTCCTCGCCGGGGAGGCTGTAGGAGGTCTCGAAGCTCACGTCCCCGAGGAACACGTCCACCTGGAAGCGCTCCTCCACGGCCTGACGCTGGAGCAGCGCCGCCTCGAACGAACCCCGAAGAGCGGTGACGAGCTGGGCGAACACGTGGTCGAGCATGGCGGGGCAGAGGCTACCGTCTTCCCATGGCCCCGCCCGCGCCGCCCGAGCCGTCGAGGTGGCTCGAACGCCGGGTCATCGCCTATGCCCATCAGGGCGGGGCCTGGGAGGCTCCGTCCTCGACCCTGCATGCGATCGGTGCCGCCCTCGAGGCGGGGGCCACCGGGGTCGAGCTGGACGTCCATGCCACGGCCGACGGGCGCCTGGTGGTGTGCCATGACCCGACGGTCGACCGGACGACCAACGGGTCCGGGCCGATCGCCGAGCTCACCTATGCCGAGCTCTGCCTCCTCGACAACGCCTACTGGTGGGCGCCGGGGGCCGACGTCTCACCCGGCCTGGAGCCCGACCGTTACCCGTTCCGGGGCCGGGCCCCGGCCGATCGGCGCTTCGGCGTCGCCCTGCTCGAAGAGGTCCTCGAGGGGTTCCCCGGGATCGTGCTCAATCTCGACATCAAACAGACCGCTCCGGCGGTGGTCCCCTACGAGGAGGCGCTGGCCGACCTGTTGCGGCGGTTCGGGCGGAACGACGACGTCATCGTGGCCTCCTTCATCGACCAGGCCACCGAGGCCTTCTCATCGTTCGCCCCGGAGATCCCGACCTCGGCGGGCACCGGTGCCGTGGCCAGCTTCTTCCAGTCGGTGCGGGCCGGCGAGGAGCCGAAGCCCATGCGGCACGTCGCCCTGCAGGTCCCCGCCACCTATGGCAGGGTGACCCTGGTCGACGAGGTGTTCGTGCAGGCCGCGCACCGGCAGGGCCTGGCCGTCCATGTGTGGACCATCGAGGACGAACCGGAAATGGAGCGGCTCTGCCGACTGGGGGTGGACGGGATCATCACCGACCGCCCCTCGGCGCTCGTCGGAGTACTCGGTCGGCTCGGCTGCGGATGGCGACCGGAGGGATGACCGCGGTGCCCTCAGCCCCGCCCGCAGTTCGGCTTCCGGCCGTGGTTGGCCTTCTTCTTGGCTCGCAGCTTGCGTTTTGTGGTTCGTTTGGACACAGGCGGCAGAGGTTAACCGGTCCGGGGGCGGCGCGGCCAGCGGGTGGTCGTCGGTGACCTGGTTGCTCCGGGAGGGCGACGTGCTGGCCGGTGCCGAGGTGGCGTCCGATAGGCGGGCCCGGGCCAAGGGCCTGCTCGGGCGGACCGGTTACGAGGGGGCGATGGTGCTGCCCCGGACCAGGTCGGTGCACACGTTCGGCATGAGGTTCGCCATCGACGTGGCCTTCTGTGACCAGGAGATGGTGGTGGTGGGGTTGGCCCGACTGCGACCCTGGCGGATGAGCATCCCCCGGCGCGGCGGCCGCTCGGTGGTCGAGGCGGAGGCGGGGGCGTTCGAACGGTGGGGGCTCAAGGTGGGCGACCGACTCGAGCTGCGCGGATGACCACCCCCGGCAAGGTGGTCCTGGTCGGGACACCCATCGGGAACCTGGCCGACCTGTCACCCCGGGCCGTGCAGGCCCTGTCGGCGGCCGACGTCATCTACTGCGAGGACACCCGGCACTCGCGCAAGCTGCTCACCCATGCCGGGGTGGTCGGCGCCACGCTGCGGTCCTTGCACCGTCACAACGAGGCCGATCGCGTCGACGAGGTGGTGCGGGCGGCGGCGGCGGGCCGTACCGTCGCCATCGTCTCCGACGCCGGCATGCCGGGGATCTCGGATCCACCGGCCCGCCTGGTGAGCGCAGCGGCCGCCGCCGGCGTCGTCGTGAGCGTGGTGCCCGGCCCCTCGGCCGTGCTGGCCGCCCTGGTGGCGAGCGGGATGGCCACCGACCGCTTCTGCTTCGAGGGGTTCCTGCCCCGTTCGGGGCGCCAGCGACAGTCCCGCCTGGAGGAGGTGGCCGAGGAGGCCCGGACCTCGGTCCTCTTCGAAGCGCCCGGCCGGGTGGCGGCCACCCTGGGCGACCTGGCCGCCGTGTGCGGGGTCGGACGGCCGGTGGCCGTGGCCCGCGAGCTGACCAAGGTCCACGAGGAGGTCTGGCGCGGGACGCTGGGCGATGCCGCGGCCCGGGCTGAGGCCGGAGCCTTCCGGGGCGAGGTCGTGCTGGTCCTCGGGGGGGCGGAGCCGGGGGCCGAGCCGGTCGTGACGGACGACCGCATCGAGTCGGCCCTCGCCGAGCGATTGGCGGCGGGGCGGCGCACCAGGAGCGCCGTCGACGAGGTGGCCGGGACGCTCGGGGTGCCGCGGCGCCGCGTCTACGCGCTGGCCCTGACCCGGCCGGAGCACGGACCCGGGGGGGCGGCGTCCGGGGGCGCGGCGCCCGGGGGCGCGAAGTCCGGGGGCGCGGCGCCGGATGGTCCGGAGGCCCGCGGTCCGCAGTCCTGACCGCGTGCGCCGTGGCTCAGCGCAGCTCGGTGAGGGCGCGGCGGACGTAGGGCCGGAGCGGGAGCGCCAGCGCGTCGTCGGGAGCGACCCAACGGGCGATGTCCGAGGAACCCGACACCTCGTCCCGAAGAGTCCCGGTGTACGAGTCGATGACGTAGATGATCCGAATGGTGTGGAGGCTCGTCCCCTCGGGCAGGGTGAACGTGTCGGACAGCACGGCCCGGAGCGCACCCACCGCCACGGCCAGACCCGTCTCCTCGGCGAACTCGCGCTCGAGGCCGGCGACGGGGTCCTCCCCGTGTTCGAGGCCGCCCCCCGGCAGGAACCACTGCCCGGCGACGGTGAGGGTCGGGGCGGCCCGCACCAGCAGCACGTGCCCGTCGACGTCGTGGCAGAGGCCGTAGGCCGCCACCCGCTGGCGTTGGCGTTTCCCCGCCGGTGTTCCGCCCACGGTCACCCCGGTGCCTCCCGGCGGACGGCCACCACGGGGGACCGGAGAGTCATCGACGGCCGAAGGCACCGGGACATGTCGCTGGAGCCTAGAGGGGGGCGCACCGGGGCAGCGTGCTCTCGGGGCGGGCTCGGGGCGGGAGCCTCGACGGGCGGCGGCGGACGGACGGTCCTGCCTCCTCCGATCGGTACGCTACCGGGACAGTGCCGGACTTCTATGTGACCACGCCCATCTACTACGTGAAGGACGCGCCCCATGTGGGGCACGCCTACACCACGGTCAACGCCGACGCCCTGGCCCGGTGGCACCGGTTGGTCGGCGACGGGGTCTTCTTCCTCACCGGCACCGACGAGCACGGGCAGAAGGTGGCCCGGGCCGCCGAGGAACAGGGACTCACGCCGATCGCCTGGACCGACCGGTTGGCACCGCGGTTCGCCGAGGCCTGGGACGAGCTCGATGTCGCCTACGACGACTTCATCCGCACCACCGAGCCGCGTCATGACCGGGCCGTCCGGCACTTCCTCGGCCGCATCTACGAGAACGGCCACATCTTCGCCGACACCTACCGGGGCCTCTACTGCGTCTCGTGCGAGCAGTACTACACCGAGGACGAGCTCCTCGACGGCACGCGATGTCCGATCCACGGCACCCCGGTCGAGCACCTGGAGGAGGAGAACTACTTCTTCCGCCTCAGCGCCTTCGAGCAGCCGCTCATCGACTGGTACGCCGCCAACCCGTCGGCCGTGGTGCCCGAGTCGAAGCGGAACGAGGCGCTGGCCTTCATCAAGGGAGGTCTCCGTGATATCTCCATCACCCGCACGTCCATCGACTGGGGCGTCCGGGTGCCGTGGGACGAGAAGCACGTCTTCTATGTCTGGTACGACGCCTTGGTCAACTACCTCACCGCCATCGGCTACGGGGAGGACCCGGTCCGCTTCCAGCGGTGGTGGCCCGCCGTCCACCACCTCATCGGCAAGGAGATCATCCGGTTCCACTGCGTGTGGTGGCCGGCCATGTGCATGGCGGCCGGGATCGAGCCGCCGGCGCACATCCAGGTCCACGGCTGGCTCCTCCTCAGCGGGGAGAAGATGTCCAACTCCAGCGTGAACCAGATCTCGCCCGGCGACCTGATCGGCGAGTTCGGGGTGGACCCGGTCCGGTACCACCTGCTCCGAGACATTCCCCTGGGGAGCGACGGGGAGTTCTCCTTCGAGGCCATCAGCTCCCGGTACAACGCCGACCTGGCCAACAATCTCGGTAACCTGGTGTCGAGGGTGGCCACGGTCATCGGGTCCAAGTGCGGCGGGACCGGCACCGCCGCGCCGGACGACAGCCGGCTGGGCGGCGTGGCCGCCGCAGTGGTGGCCGAGGCCTCCGAAGCGTGGCGGGCGGGCCTGCCCCATGCCGGCCTCGAAGCCACCTGGCGGCTCATCCGCGAGACCAACGCCGAGCTCGAGGCCACCGAGCCCTGGAAGTCCGAGCCGGGGACGGCCGTGGACGGGGTGCTCGGGAGCGCCCTCGAGGTGCTGCGCATCGTCTCGATCCTGATCGTCCCGGCCATGCCCTCCACCGCGGCCGAGATCTGGCGGCGGATCGGGCTCGACGGGTCGCCGGCCGACCAGCGCCTGCCCCGGGCGGCGGCGTGGGGCGGGTACCCGGCCGGACGTCCGGTGGAGAAGGGCCCGCCGCTCTTCCCCCGGCGCAAGGCGTAGCGGGACGCGATGGGCGACGCCGTCCTCGAGTGGTTCGACTCGCACTGCCACCTCCAGGAGGAGTTCGGCGAGGCCGGCGGAGACTCCGAAGGACCCCACGCCACCCGGCTGACCGCCACCATCGCCCGGGCGGCCGAGGCCGGCGTGACCCGCATGGTCTGTGTCGGGACCGGTGCGGGATCATCCGGTGAGGCGGTGGCCCTGGCGAGGACCATGCGCCGGCCCGGTTCGCCGGCGGCTGCCGAGGGGGTCGAGGTGTGGGCCACCATCGGTCTTCACCCCCACGACGCGGTGGACGGCGTCGAGGCCATCGAGGCACTGCTCGACGTGGAGGTCGCCGGCGGGTCGGGGGAGGAGGACCGGCCGGGCGTGGTGGTGGCGGTCGGGGAGTGTGGGCTCGACTACCACTACGACCACTCGCCCCGGCCCCGGCAGCGGGAGGTGTTCGCCCGACAGGTCGAGCTGGCCCACCGGTACGGGTTGGCCCTGGTCGTCCACAGTCGCGAGGCGTGGCCGGACACCATCGACATCCTGGCCGGTGCCGGGGTGCCCGAGCGCACCATCCTTCACTGCTTCACCGGCGGGCCGGATGAGGCCCGTCGGTGCCTCGACCTCGGTGCATCCCTGTCCTTCAGCGGCGTGGTCACCTTCAAGAACGCCGAGGAGGTTCGGGAGGCGGCCCGCCTCTGTCCGCTCGATCGCCTCCTGGTGGAGACCGATTCCCCGTTTCTGGCGCCCGTGCCGCACCGGGGGAGTCTCAACGAACCGTCGAGGGTTCCGCTCATCGGCGCGGCTATCGCCCAGGTCAGAGGGGTGGAAACGGGCCAGGTGGCGCAAGCCACCACCGACAACGCCCGGGCCGCCTTCGGGCGGTGAGGGCCGGGGTACCGGCCCGGCCGCGTTTGCGTTCCCCCTCGGCCCCTGCCTAGCCTCTGGCTCGCGGCCGCTGTATCAGCGGTCGTTTTGCATTGCGGTTCGAAGTTCGCTGTCGTCGTGCGAACTTCGCTGTCGTCGTGCCGGGTGCGGTCGTCGGACGCACTCGTGGACCGGCTTGGAGGAGCCGGTCCTGTCCATTCCTTCGGGAGTGGACCCGTGCCCGAGGGGCCTGCCCATGGGTGCCGCCAGAGAAGTCCCGTAAGGAGAGTGGAGTCCTGAGGACGAGTATCGAACGGGGGAGCCGGTCCGGCGCCGCACTCCTCCTCTGTGGGGCGTTGCTGGTCGTGCCGCTGCTGTTGACCCAGGGCGACCCCGAGGCGTCGGCATCGCCGCCGGGCACGGCGCCGGACCATCACGGCGACCCGCCCAGTTCTGACACCAGGCGAACCTCGCCCGCCCGGGCCGCCCCGGGCGCCCCGGCCGGGCGCGAAGCGACCACCCCGACCCCGACCGACCCCGGCGCCACCAACCCCCCGCCCCCGACGTCGGCGTCGGCGGCCGCCGACGTCGTGGCCCAGCGTGTCGCCGCCGTGCCCCCCACCACGGCCCCTCCGACCACGACCACCACCACCCTCCCGGTGGCGGTATCGGGTGCCGTCCACTACGGGCAGGTGACCTACTACGACCACCAAGCGGGCACCTGCGCCAGCCCGTGGCTCCCCTTCGGCACCGTGGTGGAGGTGACCAACCCGGCCAACGGCTATTCGGTGAGTTGCGTGGTCGACGATCGTGAGGCCGACACGGACCGGTCGATCGATCTGGCCACGTCCACCTTCGCCGCCATCGCCCCGCTCTCCCAGGGAGTGGTCGACGCCCAGCTCAGGTGGTGAACCGACCGGCTGTCACCGTCACCGTCGGCACCGGCGCCGCCGTCACCCGAAGAACACTTCGGCCTCGGCGAACCGTTCCGGCGTGACCAGCTTGAGCGAGGCGGTGGCTTCGGCCAGCGGAACGAGCTCGATGGCCGTCCCGTGCAGGGCCACCATCTGACCTGAGCCCCCGGCGTGCAGGGCGTCGACGGCGTGGAGCCCGAGCCGGGTGGCGAGCACCCGGTCGAAGGCGGTGGGGCTCCCACCGCGTTGCACGTGGCCCAGCACCGTCGCCCGGGCCTCCTTGCCGGTGCGCCGGGCGATCTCCGATTCGAGCAGCGCTCCGATCCCCGACAGCCGCACGTGTCCGAAGGCGTCGACCTCGCCGGCGCGGCTGGGGAGGGTTCCCTCCTCGGGATGGGCCCCCTCGGCCACCACCACGATGGGGGCGTAGTGGCTGGCGAAACGGTGCTCGATGAAGGCGCATACCGCATCGATGTCGAAGGCTCGCTCCGGGATCAGGATCACATTGGCGCCTCCGGCCAATCCCGAATGCAACGCGATCCAGCCGGCGTGGCGTCCCATGACCTCGACGATGAGCACCCGGTGGTGGCTCTCCGCCGTGGTGTGCAGACGGTCGATGGCCTCGGTGGCGACGGTCACCGCCGTGTCGAAGCCGAACGTGTAGTCGGTGGCACCGAGGTCGTTGTCGATGGTCTTCGGAACCCCGACGATCGGCAGGCCCGTCGCTCCCAGCTTGTCGGCCACCCCCAGGGTGTCCTCGCCCCCGACGACCACCAGCGCCTCGACGCCGAGGTGCGCCACGGTGTCGAGGATCCGGCGCTCGCCGACATCGGTGGCATAGGGGTTGGTCCGACTCGATCCGAGGATGGTGCCACCTCGTGGCAGGATGCCGCGGACCGCCGCCACGTCCAGCGTCATCACGTCCCCATCGAGGGGCCCTCGCCATCCGTCCCGGAACCCCACGAACTCGTCGCCGTAGGCCTGGACGCCCTTGCGCACCACGGCCCGGATCACCGCGTTGAGACCCGGGCAGTCACCGCCCCCGGTCAGCACTCCGATTCTCATCAGGGCGATGGTACCCAGGGTCCACGGTGCCGAGCGACCGGCGGGACCGGGCCGGCCCGGTCAGTGATGGTTCGACGAGAGCTGGTCGACGTGCCGTCGCACGAAGGCGCGGATGGGCATCGGGATCTGCTCCTTCCACGACTTCGGGCGCGCCATGGCCGCCGGCGTCGGTGCCCCTTCCTCGATGCCTTCCTCGGCCGTCTCGAGGCTCGCCTTGTCTTTGGACGTCAACAGGTTGTCGAGGCAGTAGCCCCCGTTCGGGTAGGGGTAGGCCTTGACCTCCGAGAAGTCGTAGAAGGTGGGCATCACGCCCAGGGGCATGAAGTGGGCCACCAGGCTCAGCCGGGTGGTCGCCGGGTCGGCGATGGGCGCCCCCCCGTGCATGAGGTCGGCGTGCCAGAGGAGCACGTCACCCTTCTTGGCCCGGAAGTACTGGGTCTCCAGCCCCCGTTCGGCGCTCAACTCGTGGGTCCGGTTCAACACCTGGCCGTAGGTGGCCATGTCGCCGTCGTGCGCCTTGGCCACGCCGCGGTGGAGGACCTCGGGCAACTGGTGGGTGCCCGGGACGTACCAGAACTCGCCCGAGTTGGGCTTGACGTCCTCCAGGGCCACCCAGGAGGCACACATCGACATGGGCTCGGTGAGGCTGAGCGGGCCGGTGTCGATGTGCAGGGGCTCCTCGGAGCCCTTGCGCATGGTCATGGTCTGGAACGCCACCGGGGGGCGGTCGTAGATCTGGGTGAGGAAGCGCAGCACCGCCGGGGGGAAGATGAGATCGCCGGCCCGCTCGAAGTAGCAGTGCAGGCAGCTGACCTTGGCCACCTTGTCGTAGAGGGCCCTGGTCATGGGTTGGGTGGTTCCTCCGCTGTGGGCCCAGATGGTGGAGGGGGCCTCGTCCCAGGCCCGCTCGAAGAACTCGAGGTATTCGTCGATCACACCCTCGTCGGTGGCCTTGGGCAGGATGACGTAGCCGTGGTCGATGTAGTGGCCGAGGATCTCGGCGTCGGCCTCGGTGACCAGGCCCCGGGCCAGGCGGTCCGCCAGGATGTCGTGGGCGTCGCGGCGATCGATCCACAGGCCCCCGAACCGGCTGCGGAACATCGGCGGCTCGGGCGTCGCGTCCAACGGAACGGTGAATTTCATCTGTCTACCCCTGGCTTGGTATCGGCGCCGGCGACGGCGCCGAACGCGCCAATCTTGCCCTATCGGCCCGACAGTGTCTAACCGTTGTCACCGGGGAGCCACCCCGGCCCGTCAGGTCGGCCCGGGGCGGGAGAGGCCCACGACCAGCGACGATCTCGTCGACCGCCCGGCGGGAGCCGGTGGCCGGCGGCGCTTTCGGTTTGCTCGCCCGGCCCCGCCGCGACCGCGACACCGGTGTGGGGGTGGCCGTCGCCCTGGCCGGTGGTGGCACACTGGCCGGATGACGCACGGGCGGGCGGAGATCCACGAGCTGCTGGTGGCCAACGGGCTGCGACCCAGCCGCGCCCTGGGCCAGAACTTCGTGGCCGACGCCAACACCGTGCGCCGGGTGGTTCGCCTCTCGGGGGTCACCGCGGGTCGACCGGTGGTCGAGGTGGGAGCCGGGCTCGGCTCGCTGACGCTGGCCCTGGCCGAGACGGGCGCGCCGGTCACTGCGGTGGAGATCGACCGGCACCTGGTGCCGGTGCTTCGGGCCCAGGTCGAGCCGCTCGGCGTGCGGGTCGTCGAGGCGGACGCCCTGGCGCTCTCGTGGCCGGAGCTGCTGAGCCCGCACGGCCCGTGGTCGCTGGTGGCGAACCTCCCCTACAACGTGGCCGTCCCCGTGGTGCTCCGGGTGCTGGAGGAGGCACCCGAGATCTCCTCGCTGCTGGTGATGGTCCAGCGGGAGGTGGGAGAGCGCCTGGCCGCCGGTCCCGGCGGAAGGGCCTACGGGGCAGTGTCGGTCAAGGTGGCCTACTGGGCCGAGGCCGCCGTGGTCGGCCGGGTGTCCGCCTCGGTGTTCATCCCGCGGCCGCGGGTGGAGTCGGTGATGGTGCGGTTGGACCGCCGGAGGCCGGGACGGGAGGAGGACCCGGTCCGGCCCGGGCCGGGAACCGAGTCCTACGACCGCCTCTTCACCGTGGTCCGGGCCGGGTTCGCCCACCGCCGCAAGATGCTGCGGCGGTCCCTCCAGGGGGTGGTCGTCCCCGAGGCCTTCGAGGCCGCCGGCATCGCGCCGACCGCCCGGGCCGAGGAGCTGGGCCTCGCCCAATGGTCGCAACTGGCGTCCTGGCGACCGGGCCTCCCGGGTCGCCGGCCCGAGCCGGCGCCCGGCGCCGGGCCGGGCCGGCCGTGAACCGGCCCGGGGCCCCGCCGGAGGGGGACGCCGGCCCGGTGCCGGTCGAGATCATGGCTCCGGCCAAGCTCACCGTCTCCCTGCGGATCGTCGGCGTCCGCCCGGACGGGTACCACCTGCTGGAATCGGAGATGGTCAGCCTGGACCTGGCCGACACCCTGCGGATAGGGGAAGGTGACGGGCTCACGGTCACGATCGCCCCCGACGGGGCCATCGTGCCCGGGGAGCGAGATCCCCATGACGGCGAGGCCGTTCCCAGCGGGCCGGACAACCTGGTGAGCCGGGCCCTCGGCGCCGTGGGGCGGCGCGCTCGGGTGGAGCTGCTCAAGCGCATACCGCCGGGTGCCGGCCTGGGTGGTGGCTCGGCCGACGCCGCCGCCGTGTTGCGCTGGGCCGGCTGCGACGACCCGCAGGTGGCACTGGGGTTGGGCGCCGACGTCCCCTTCTGCCTGACCGGCGGGCGGGCCATGGTCAGGGGGGTGGGCGAGGCCGTCGAGCCGCTGCCCTACGAGGAGCGGTTCTTCACCCTGCTCCTGCTGCCCTTCGGCGTGGACACCCCAGCCGTCTACCGGGCCTGGGACCAGGAGGCCGGGGTCGGGGCGCCACCCGGGCCGAGCGGGAGAGACGGAGCCAACGATCTCGAACGGGCCGCCCTCCGTCTCGACCCGCGGCTGGCCGCGTGGAAGCAGGTCTTCGCCCGGGCCTGCCGCCGGGTGCCGCGGCTGGCCGGCAGCGGGTCGACCTGGTTCGTCGAAGGGACCCGGGATGGGCTGGGGCTGACCGATGGGTTCTTGTCGCTGGGCGGTGAGCGGGCCCGGCTGGTCGAGGTGCGGACGGTCCCGCCGCCGCTCTGAGCCGGCGCGCCCGACCGAGCCGCCGCAGGGGTGCCGGCTACTTGCCCGCCGCCCGCCGTTGCCAGCGGGTGGCCTTCAGCATCTTCTTGTGCTTCTTCTTGCGCATGCGCTTGCGCCGCTTCTTGATGAGGGATCCCATGTCGACGGGGACCCTAGCCGACCAGGCAATTCTGCGCCATCAGCCCGGGATCGACCCCGCGGGAGGGTCAGGTCTCGGCGGTGGCTCCCGCCGGCGGGGGCACGACCGGCAGGCTGAGGCGGAAGAGGGCCCCACCCCCGTGGGCCTGGTAGACGTTCACGGTGCCGCCCTCGTCGCGGGCCACCTGGGCCACGATGGCCAGGCCGAGGCCGGAGCCCGGGCGCCCTCGGGCGCTCGGTGCCCGGTAGAAGCGGTCGAAGATGAAGTCGGCGTCGCTGGCGTCCACGCCCGGCCCGTGGTCCCGCACCACCAGCACACCGTCGGCGCAGGTGACCTCGATAACTCCGCCGTCGGGGCTCCATTTGAGCGCGTTGTCGAGCAGGTTGTCGACCGCCCGCTCGATGCGGGCCGGCGAGCCCGATACCCAGGTGGGGGCCACCCGAGGCTCGAAGACGACACCTTGGCTCCGCCCATGGGTGGTGGCCACCTCGACGGCATCGAGGACGACCTGGTCGAACCGGAACGGCTGGGCGGTCACCCGGGGCTGCTCGCCTCGGGCCAGCTCGGCCAGGTCGGCCACCAGCGTGGTGAGCTCGTCGAGCTGGGTGAGCACGTCGTTGATGAGGACCTCGCGCTCGGCCGGCTCGAGCTCCTCCAGCCGACGGGCCACCTCCATGTTGGTGCGCAGGCTGGTCAACGGGGTGCGGAGCTCGTGGGAGGCGTCGAGCACCAGTTGGCGCTGGCTGTCCCTCGATGCATCGAGGGCGACCAAGAGGCGGTTGAAGGCCCGGCGCAGGCGTCCGAGCTCGTCCGGTCCACCAGGGTCGAGGCGCTGGGGCGGCCCCGCGGCCCCGCCGGTGGTCTCGGCCAGCTCCTCGACCGCCCCGGTGAGGCTGTTCAGGGGGCGGAGGACGGTCCGCCCCATGACCAGCCCGAGCAGCACGGCCACGACCACGCCCACCAGCACGATGACCCACAGCTCCGTGGCCAGGTGGCCGAGCTCCTGGTTGACCCCGGTCAGGGGAGTGGTGATCTGGAGGGCGGCCCCGCTCCCCGGGACCTGAACCGGGCCCAGATTGGACTGGAACTCGTAGCCCGGCGACAGGGCCGACACGATCTCCCGGACGGCCGTCCCGCCCACCGAGGTGGAGAAGAACCGGTCCGGTGCCCGACCCTGGCTGGCGGCCGAGTCCCTGACGGTGCCGGTGACGGGCAGCACCCGCACGTCACCTTGGTTGGTGCCCCCGTCGGCGAAGACCACCTGGACGCAGGCGCCGGGCGTGGGCCTGGTGCATCCGTTCAGGATTCCCTGAGCGGCCTCGAGTCGGGCCTCGGCGGCGCTGAGGTTGGCGTCCACCGAGCCGACCAAGGAGTTGGAGGCGACGAGGTAGGTGGCCGACGACGCCAGCACCACCACCACCAGCACGGCTCCAGTCGCCGCCATCACCAGCCGGCTCCGGAATGTCATCGTCGGGACGCGTGCGGCGGCATCAGGGCTCGCGCAGGACGTAGCCCACGCCCCGGGCGGTGTGGATGAGCCGGGGCTCTCCCTCGGCCTCGGTCTTTCGACGCAGGTACCCGACGTACACCGCCAGCGAGTTGGTCCCCGAGTCGAAGGTGTACCCCCACACCCGGTCGAGGATGAGCTCACGGGTGAGGACCTGACGCGGGTGGCGCAGCAGCAATTCGAGCAGGTCGAATTCGATGCGGGTGAGGGTGAAGCGGCGCTCGCCCCGCCGGGCCTCCCGGGTGACCGGGTCCAGGGTGAGATCGCCGAACCGGAGCTCCTCGCCCGCGTCTTCGGGGCGTCGACGCAGCAGGGCCCGCAGGCGGGCCAGCAGCTCGGCCAGGGCGAAGGGCTTGACCAGGTAGTCGTCGGCGCCGGCATCGAGTCCCTGGACCCGGTCGTGGATGGCGTCACGGGCGGTGAGCATGAGGACCGGTGTGTCGTTGTCGGCGGCGCGCAACCGTCGGCACACGTCGAGCCCGTCGATCACCGGCAGTCCGATGTCGAGGATCACCGCGTCGGGAGGCCGGATGGCGATCTCCTCCAGCGCTTCCGGCCCGTCGACCGCCAGCCCGACCTCGTACCCGTCCAGTCGGAGGGCCCGGTCGAGGGCACCGCTCACCGCCGGATCGTCGTCCACGACGAGGACTCTCATCGGGGCCGGAGCCTACCGGGACCACGTCGTGCCGCCGTGGCACGCGACCGATGAACGCCTGGTCAGGGGTGACCGCTCGCTGACCCGACCGTTGTGATCGAGTCGTGTGCGCCCCGCCCGGGGGTAGCCTTGCCGTGGTGCCGAACGGCTGTCGGCTCACCATTCCGAGGTAGTTCAATTGGCAGAACGCTGGCCTTTGGAGCCAGATGTTGGAGGTTCGAGCCCTCCCCTCGGAGCCGTGGGCGTCCGTGCTCCCCCCCGGCCCGGTCGGTGTCGCCCACCGGTTCAGCGGGCGAAGGCGTGCCACCCCAGCCACATCCACCCGAGCACCAGCAACCAGTGGCCCAGCGGGTGAGCGGCCACCCGCCTCACCAGCGACCCGAGTGTGGGGAAGCGGCCCCTCGACAGCAGGGAGGCGACCAGGCCGACCCCGACGCCGAGCCCCAGTAACCCCCAGACCAGCCATGCCCACGGCCGGCTCATTGGCACACCAGGTAGCCACCGAGGGCCAGCCACAGGGCGAAGGCCAGCACCTTGCCCACGGCCGTGGAATCGAGCAGATCGATGAGCGTGCTCAAGGTCGGATGCTCCGACCGGGGGAGGCTGGCGTAGCAGTACACCTCCCAGCCGGCGATGACGGCAAGGATGGTGATCCAGGCCCGCGGCCACCGGTTCGAACCGGGTCCCGTCCCCGACGCCCGGGCTGAAGTCTCGGCGACGGCAGACCGCCGGGCGGCCGCCGTCCTGACCGCCATGACCACCACGGCGGTCACCAGGGGAACGCCGGTGGCCACCTCTGCCTCCCCGGTGAACGGGCGGGTGCGGGACGCCAACGTGGCATAGGCGAGACCCACTGCCGTCAGACCCGCCATGGCCCACCACCGCCCGGCGGGAGGGCGTGACCGTCGTGTCATCCTCGAACCTCCCGTCGCTCCGGACTTCGGGACGATTACGGATCCCTGATCCCAATGACCGGCACCTCATGGTTTCCGTCCAGGCTGTCATGGAGGTCGCATGGGCGGAAAGCGAGGGGTGCATGCCGTGGGACATCTCGCCGGGGCGATCACGGGCACATGGTCGAAGCACGGGGTGGGCGGGCGCCGGTGGTGGTCGGCGACCCGGCAATCTCGGGGTGGCCTCAGGCGTTGGCCTTGCGGGCCCGGCTCCGCTGGCGGCCCCGGGTGGCGGCATCGAGGACGACCTTGCGCAACCTCACGTCGTGCGGGGTCACCTCCACGCACTCGTCATCGGCGATGAACTCGAGCGCCTGCTCCAACGAGAGCAGCAAGGGGGGAGTGAGCCGGATGGCCTCGTCGGCCGCGGCCGAGCGGATGTTGGTCTGCTTCTTCTCCCTGGTCGGGTTCACGTCCATCTCCTCGTCGCGGGCGTTCTCACCGATCACCATGCCCTCGTAGACCTCGGTGCCCGGCCCGACCAGCAGCACCCCGCGTTCCTGCAGGCTCATCAGGCTGTAACCGGTGGTCATCCCGCGCCGGTCGGCCACCATCGAGCCGTTGCGCCGGGTCTTGAGCTCACCGTGCCAGGGATCCCACCCGTCGAAGACATGGTGGAGGATGCCGGTACCGCGGGTCTCGGTCATGAACTGGGTGCGGAAGCCGACGAGACCACGGGCCGGCACCCGGTAGTCCATGCGCACCCATCCCGTCCCGTGGTTGACCATCTCGATGAGCGAGCCCAACCGCTGGGCCATGAGCTGGGTGACCACACCCAGGTAATCGTCGGGCACGTCGATGGCCACCCGCTCGGTAGGCTCGTGGACCCTGCCGTCGATCAGGCGGGTCACCACCTGGGGCTTGCCCACGGTCAGCTCGAAGCCCTCGCGGCGCATGGTCTCGACCAGCACGGCCAGCTGGAGCTCGCCCCGGCCCTGGACCTCCCAGGTGTCGGGGCGCTCGGTGGGGAGCACCCGGAGGGAGACGTTGCCCACCAGTTCGGCCTGGAGTCGGCCGCCGATCTGGCGGGCGGTCAGCCGAGACCCGTCCTGGCCGGCCAGGGGTGACGTGTTGATCCCGATGGTCATGGACAGGCTGGGCTCGTCGACGGTGATGCTCGGCAGGGGACGGGGGTCGTCCGGACCGGCCAACGTCTCCCCGATGGTGATGTCGGCCATGCCGGCGACGGCGGCGATCTCCCCGGGGCCGGCCTCGGCGGCGTCGACCCGGTCCAGGGCGTCGGTCACGTAGAGCTCGGTGATCCGGGTCCGTTCGACGGTGCCGTCGAGCTTGCACCAGGCGACCATCGACCCCTTGCGCAGGGTGCCGTTGTGGACCCGGCAGACGGCCAGACGGCCGAGGTAGGGCGAGGCGTCGAGGTTGGACACGATGGCCTGGAGGGGTGCCTCCGGGTCGAAGCGGGGGGCGGGGATGTGGTCGAGGATGGCCCGGAACAGGGGCTCGAGGTCGGTCCCTTCGGTGCCCCTCCCGGTCGCGGCCCAGCCGGCCCGGGCATTGGCGAAGAGGATGGGGAAGCCGATCTGGTGCTCGTCCGCCCCGAGGTCGAGGAAGAGCTCCTCCACCTCGTGGACCACCTCGTCGATGCGGGCGTCGGCCCGGTCGACCTTGTTGACCACCAGGACCACGGGCAGCCGGGACTCGAGCGCCTTGCGGAGCACGAACCGGGTCTGGGGCAGCGGGCCCTCCGAGGCGTCCACCAGCAGCAGCACCCCGTCGACCATGGTGAGGCCCCGCTCGACCTCACCTCCGAAGTCGGCGTGGCCCGGGGTGTCGATGATGTTGATCTTCACCCCGCCGTGGACGACGGCGGTGTTCTTGGCCAGGATGGTGATGCCCTTCTCCCGCTCCAGGTCACCGGAGTCGAGCACCCGCTCGTTGACCGACTCGTTGGCCCGGAAGGCGCCCGACTGCCACAGCATGGCGTCGACCAGGGTCGTCTTGCCGTGGTCGACGTGGGCCACGATGGCCACGTTGCGGATGTCCTCCCGGGTATGCGTGGCCATGGGCTGAGCAGGCTAGTTGCCGCGTCGCTCTGCCCGACCGCGCCTCGCCTCAGGTAGGGCCCGCCGCCACGAACCGATTCCGGGCGTTGAGCCACACCGGTGGACTGGGTTACGGAGCGGTGACTTGACTGGAGGCGGACGACGCCGCCCCGGTGCCGATGGCGTTGGTGGCCGTCACGGTGAACGTGTACCTGTCGCCCGAGTGCAGGCCCGAGACGGTGAGCGGGCTGCCCGTCCCCGAGGCGGTCTGACCACCGCGGGTCGAGCGGGTTATATCGGTAGCTTTCACGGTGTAGCCGGTGATGGGCGATCCCCCGTTGGAGCCAGGAGCGGTGAAGTTGACCGTGACCTTGCCCGAACCGCCCGAGCCCGCCACCACCGATCCCATGTTCGGAGCCCCCGGCACCGTCGCCGGAGTGACGGCGTTGGAGGCCGCGGACGCCCCTCCCGTGCCGACGGCGTTGACGGCCGCGACCGTGAACGTGTAGGCCGTGCCGTTGGTGAGTCCCGTGACGACTTCGGTTGTGGCCGTGGACACGAACGTCTGGGGTGTCTGGGCGGCCGACCCGATATAGGGCGTCACCACGTAGCCGGTGATGGCCGAGCCGCCGTTGCTGACCGGTGCCGTCCACTTGACGGTGGCCTGGGCCGTCCCGGCCGTGGCCGTCCCGATGGCCGGCGCCCCCGGCACGGTCGGCGTGGTGACCGAGTTCGACGCCGACGATGGAGTACTGGTGCCGATGGCGTTGGTGGCCGTGACCGTGAACGTGTAGGCGGCTCCCGACGTCAGGCCCCCGATGGTCGACGAGGTGGCGGTCCCGCTCGAGACCGACATCCCGGTGCAACCCGGGCAGGCCGGACTGGGGATGACGGTGTAGCCGGTGACCGGTGACCCGCTGTTGGTCGGATCGGTCCAGCTCACCGTGACCGTCCCGTTGGGCTGGACCGCGGCTGCCGCATTGGTCGGGGCGGTCGGGACGCTCGGGATGGTCACCGAATTGGACCGGCCCGAGGAGTCACTGATGCCCAACGCGTTGAGTGCCGACACCGTGAACGTGTACGAGCTCCCGCCGGTGAGGCCGAAGATGGTGGTGGAGGTGGCGGATCCTCCCGACACGGAGGCGCCGGTGCACCCCGAGCAACTCGGGTAGGGGCTCACCGAGTACCCGGTGATCGGCGATCCGTTGCTCGAGGGATCGGTCCAGGTCACGGTGACCGATCCGTTGGTGTTGGCTGTGGCTGTCCCGATGGTCGGTGGGGAGGGGGCCGTCGCCGAGGGATAGTTGGGCAGGCCCCCGGTCGACGCCGAGCAGTACTGGGTCAGGAACGTGCCGCCCGGTGAACCGTAGGGGCCGAGCAGGCTGGGGCAGACACTGGTGCCGGCGGTACCGGCATTGGTGCTGATCGACTGGAGCACCCACGAGGCGGTGGACGGGACCAGGTAGCTCGGGGGGGAGACGAAGTCGAGAAGCGGGTTCCAGGTGTAGTGCTTCACGTAGCCGGTGGACGAGTAGCCGAACGTGCCGATCGGGCCTCGGGCGTACTGCTGGATGGAGCCGTAGACCGTCAGGTTCCCCTCCGTTCCGCCCGCGGCGTAATTGTTGACGACGAAGGACTGGTTGAGGGCCAGTAGGGCCGCGTCGATGGTGATCCCGTTGCCGCCGTTGGAGGGGTCGCAGGTGGCTGCCGGAGTCCCGGCGCAGGACGGGGCCACGGTGGGGTTGCTGCCGCTGGTGGAGGTCTGAATGGGGCGACCGATCTCGGCGTAGTTCTGGGCGATCAGCCCGAGGACGTCGTTGGTGCCGCTCTTGTTGTAGGGGCAGAAGGTGGATCCGCCGTTGCCGGTCCCCCAGGTGCAGTCGTTGTAGGTGATGTTGCCGTCGGCGATGACGTTGTTGGCCGATCCGATGGTCAACTGCCCCGACAGTGTGCCGTTGACGAACGCGTCCCCCTCGGAGTCGGGCGCGCTGGTCTGGCCGTAGTAGCAGCTCGAGCACCCACCCGCGCTGACCTGGGCATAGGGACCGTAGCCCTTCGCCGGGTTGAGGGTGTAGGTCTGGCCGAGGTTGGCCGAGGACGAGCCGGTGCTGTTGCCCCCGCTGTAGGCGGCGGAGAACGCCCCGGTCCCGCTGTTCGACTCGGTCGTCGAGCAGGTCGCCGTCGACGAGTATGTCGGCGGGTTGGTGGCGGGGACGACTGCCACCGGGTTCGAGAGGGTGACGGCCGAGCACGAATTGATGACGGCCGTCTGCTTACCACCCCAACCACTGTTGGTCGTCTGGCTGAAGGCCACCGTCGCGTTGTTGTCGATCTGGTTGCTGACCGACGTGACGGTGGCGGTCAGGGTGACCGCCCGCCCGGCCTGGGGTGAGCTGGGGTTGGAGGCGAGATTGGTCACCGTGTTGTCCACGGGGTCGTCGAGCGGGTTGGCCCATTGCTGCGTTTGGTTGCTGGGCGCCGTCTGGACGAAGACGACGCCGTTGTCCGGCAGGGGCGCGGTTCCGTTGTTCGGGCACTGGTTGAGGTTGGAGCTGATGTTGTTGTTGTCCCAGGTGTAGTTGGTGCCGTTGACGTTGACCGTGCTCTCGATGGTGTCGGGGCTGACCACGGTCATCTGTCCATTGCCGTTGGCATCGGTCGACAGGGTGATCTGGGTCGGGCCCGAATAGAGGCAACCGTCATGGCTGGCGATGACACCCAACTGGGAGTCGCTGGCCGGCGGCGTCTCGACCGGCTTTCCGTAGGCGCTGTTGGTGGTGTCGTAGAGGGCAACCTCGCCACTCGCCCGGGCACAGTTGTTGGTGCCCCCGCTCATCCCGTTGTTGTCGTCGACGAACAGACAGTTGGGGTCGGCGGTTGTGACAGGCGACGGAGCGCCGCCGGCGCCTGACGTGCCGAAGGAGGGGGAGTTCGACGTCGTGCCGTCCCCGCTCACGAATACCGAGTCGTTGGTGTACACCGGGCCGAACAGGTAGTCGCCTGGACCGAAGTAGACGGGGCTGCACGCGACATTGGCGTTGTCGATGTTGTAGTTGAGATTCCAGTTGTAGTTGCAGTTGCTGTAGTTGCCGCTCGGGCTGTACGACTCGAAGTTGGACCACCAGACGTTCTTGAGGAACCCGTTGGCCGGGGTGAGCGAGATCGTCTCCTGATCGAAGAGGTAGTGGTTGGTGGCGGCATTGTCCTGAGCCGCGCCCGCCACCTGCACCGAGAGGCTGGTGAGTGCGTTGGTGGTCGGATCGAAGGTCGGTTGGGGATTGCCGAATGCGTAGTACTCCGCGTCGGCACCTGACGTGTTGGAGTTGGGGACGAAGTTCCATTCTCCGTAGTTGATGCCGCTGCAGATGCCCGAGCCGTTGGTGTTGCTGTTGCACTCGGCCAGGCTCGGGTTGGTGTTGAGCGCGGTCACGTAGGCATTCACCCCGGCCTCGAGGGCGCGGTTGGCGTAGAGCTGCACCGACTTGGCCTGTTGGAGGGGGTAGGAATGGATCACCGTCGTCACCAGTACGCCGGTGATCAAGGTGGCGCTCACCGACAGGGCCACCACCGCCACCAGTGCGGTCTGCCCGCGGTCGGAGACGGACGCTCTGTGGCGCCGAGCCGTCTGTCGCCACCGTTCGATGAGTCTGCTGCCGGGTCCTCGGGTCACGCTGCTCACCCCACTGCGCTCGTGAATTGGTAGGGATAGATGGTGGAGCTACCGCTGCCGGTGGGTGGGTACCGGTAGACGACCGTCTGGTTCTCGACGGTGCCGTTGGGTCCCGAGCCCCGGCTCGCCACCATGAGGTCGACCCCCACGCTCTGGACGGCGTCGAGCGGACAGGCGATGGCCGGGGTGGGGTAAGTGGCGTTGCTGGCGGCACAGGCGGTGAGCTGTTGGGTGTCGGTCGGATAGTTGTAGGGAGCCGACCGGAGGCCGGTGATCAGATTGTTCTGTACCTGCCCGGCGGTGAGGAGCACGCCGGTGCCCGTGCTGTTCGAGCCCGCCGGCCAGTTCGGGTCGAACAGGCTGTAGGTGAAGATGGGCTGCTGGGGCACACCCCCCGAGGTTGCCGACGGGTTGTTGACCACATCGGCCGCATCGGTGATGAGCGTGTAGGTGGTGGGGTACTGGCACGGGCCCGCCCCGCCGTTGGTGGCCACCGGGCAGGTCGAGATCCCGCTGTTGACGATGGGCAGGTACCGGCGGACCTGGAACGTGCACGGGCTCGATGTCGTGCAACTGGTGGAGGAGGTGACCGGATTGCCGCTCTGGTCGACCTCCAGGGCCACGATTTTGGCCGGGCCGGCCGTCGTCCCCGCCGAGGTCAGGTTGTTGTAGGCCGTCCCGACATTCGCGTAGAACTGGACGGCAAAGTTCAATGAATAGTTGACCGACGAGGCGGTGTACTGGGCGAACCCCGCGGTGGGCACGCCGGCACCGCTGGGCGCAGCCGGCTCCACCTCGGCTCGGAGGAGCGTCTGGAGCGGGGCGAGGGCCGGTAGGGCCTGGTCGTACTCCTGGTACTGGCTGTTCACGGTTCCGCTGACCTTGGTCAGCACGTTCATCGTCAGGGCGACCAGGGTGAGGAGCACGACCAGGAGGGTCGAGGCCAGCAGCACCTCGGTGAGGGTCATTCCCCATTCGTCGCGGTGGCGTTCCTTCCAGCGGGCCCGCATCGAGGCCCCTCTCCGGCGGAGGCCGGTCACGACAGCACCAGCACGGGGCCGGGCAGGTAGGTGGACGTGGAGCTGGACGGCGAGGAGTCCGTCACCGTGACCAGGTTGCTCGCGACGGTGATGGTGGTGTTCGCCACCTGCACCCCGTTGACCGCGTAGGAATAGGTGCCGAATGGAATCGATGTCTGGGTCACGCCGAGGGCGTCGGTGGTCGGCAACGTGTACGAGTCGGTTCCCGAGCACTGGGTGGAGGTGAGCCTGACCGTGGCCCCGCTGGCCGCGCTGCCGTTCGGGTTCACCACTTGGAGAGGGAGGAGTCCGAGCGGGACGGTCGCCGAGGCGGTCCCGCCGGGCGATGCCGACAGCGAGGCCGTCGAGAAGCTGGTGACCTCCGACGGGCAGTCGCCGGCGACGATCGAGTACCCGCTGGCGAACGGGTAGAGCACGCTGGGGAGGCTGGTGGCGTTGGCCGGCAGGGCCTGGGCCTGGGTGACCTGGGTCGTCCAGCTGGACAGCGTGGCCGGTGACGTCTCGAGGGGGATTCCGGCCACGGTGGCCCCCGGAAGTGACGACGGGGTCTGCACGTTCCACGTGTTGTCGGTCGGGTGCGAGGCCGTGACGATGACCGGGCCTCCGGCCGTCGCCCCGGCCGCGGCGCAGGTCGATCCGCCGCTCCCTGCCGCCTGGCAGGCGAGGCCGGTGTAGTACAGGACGGGTGAGCCGGTCGGGGCGGTCGTCGGGTTCCACGCCCAACTGCCGTTCAATGAGCCTTCGAGCAGTTCGCCCGGCACCGACTGGGATGTCGCCGTCGCCGCCACCACGCAGTCGGCCTTGTCCGCTCCCGATGGCGCACCACAGGAGACCGAGGTGACCGCCGACACTGAGGTGGGGATCCCGGGGAACCCACTCGCCACCTGGGCCCAGTCGTGGGGCGAGTTGGTCAGGTCACCCGTCCACACCGCCGGGCCGCCGCCCGCGGTACCGATGGCCACGCAGTCCGTCGAGGTGCAGGAGAGGTCCGTCACCGAACCTGAGCCCGTGGGGAAGGTGGGCTCGGTGGCCCAGTTGTCGGGACCGGTGGCGGCGACCGGGGCCGACAGGACGGTCGGATCGAACGGGCTGGTCGAGTCGCCGGTGGCGGTGGCCAGGCACAGTGAGGCGCTCGGGCACGTGATCGTTCCCACCAACACCAGGTTGGGGGGCGGTCCCTCGAGGGTGTAGGTGGGGGTCCAGGCCGGGTTGGAGGCAACCGTCGCCGGGTCGCCGTCGAGACGCAGGACACCCGCGGCCGACGCCCCACCCTCGAACGAGCCCACTTCACCGACCATGCAGATGGTCGTCGTGGGCACACAGGCGATCGACGAGAGCGAGCTGAGGGCCGATGACGGGGGGTTGATCGCCGTCCAGGTGTCCTGGAGTGGGGAGGTCTGCCCGACCGCGCCCTCCAGGAGCTCCGGTCCCGAGCTTGTCGTCGCCAGGGCGTAGCAGCCGTTGCCGGTGGGGCAGGCCACCTGGGTGATGTCCGTGACGCCGGACGGCGCCGCGTCCGAATGGACGGTGCCCAGGTTCGACCCGGTGGTCAGGATGGTGCCGGCGTCGGTCCCTCCGTTCGCCTTGTAACCGACCCCGACACACGTCGGGGTGCTGCCCGTGGTGCAGCCGACCTGCGACAGATTGGTCGCGCCGCCGAGGGACGTCGAGGTCCAGGTGGATCCGTCCCCGCCCCAGGCGGCCGAGGCATTGGAGGTTCCGTTGCCGAGGGTGAGGCAGGTCAGTCCGGTGGTCCCCGGACAGGTCACTCCGCCGTCCACGGCCGAGGCCCCCCCGTATGAGACGGAGCCGTTGATCCCCTCGTCGAAGGTGACGGTGGCGGTCGTCTCCGCGGTGACGTTCACCGACTCGCTGAACGTCTCCGACGTGTTTCCACCGGTGTCGACGAATGCGGGGACGCCGCTGTACCCGGCCAGGCTCCCGTTTGCCGGTTGGCCGACCTGCAGCGTGTAGGTGCCCACCGGGACCTGGGCGAAGGCACAGCCGTTCGGATCGGGGTTGAGGACGAGGGGTGATCCGAGCGAACCACCCGACACCGTGATGGGGACCACCCCGAGCCGGGTGAGCGACGAGTTCCCGTGGACGTCGGTCGCCCCTCCGTTGGTCACCTGAACGGCGAGGAACCCCTGAGTCTGCAGTCCCGGCTTCGGGTAGTTGATGTTGGTGGTATCGGTGACGGACTGCTTGAGGTTGTCCCAGGTCACCTTGACTTGGAGCTGGATGACGCCCGGATGGGAGGGGCTCGGGGGTTCCTCGTCGGTGCACAGGTCGGACTGTCCAATCTGGTTCACCGACTGGAACGAGTAGTTGGCCGTCACGGCGAAGTTGGTCCCGGCGTAGGTGGACTTCGGGGTGATCGCCCCGGCGGGTGCGGTCGGGGTCTGCGGTGTATTGGTGAGTATCGAGCCGTCGCCCGCGGTCGGGGGCGTGGAATTGGACAGGATCTCGATCCAGGAGTCGGCCAGCTGTACGGCGGCCTCCCGCTGACGGGCGTTGGTGGCGCCGGCCAGCGTCGAATTGAGCACGTAGACGAGGGGGACCACCGTGATCATGAGGACCACGAAGGCCACCAGCACCTCGATGAGGCTGACGCCTTCGTCGCCACGCCGGGTTCGATGAGGCCGGGTGTCGGGGCGCGGAGGGTTGCGGAACGGGCTCACAGGCCTTCTTTGTCGGCCTCTTCCAGCGCTTCCTATAGCGAATTCACCCATCCCGTGCCTGGTCGACGGACGTGGGGAGTCCTTGGCGGGGGGGTGTGGCCGGTGGGATGAGGTGGTTGACCGTTCCATGGGACTGATTGGCACGGTAAGCCCGGGGGTGCACGCTTCGATACGCGTAATTCCACCTGTGCACGGGTCAAGGAGGGATCGGGCGGCCGCCCGCCGAGGCCGCCGCGCCGATGCCGCCGCCGCGGGCCAGGCCCCGTGTCGAGGCCCGGTGCCGTCGGCTCAGTACGACTTGGGCAGCCCCAGGGAGTGCTGGGCCACGAAGTTGAGGATCATCTCCCGGCTGACCGGGGCGATCCGGAGCAGCCGGGCCATGCCCCACATGTCGGCCAGGCCGAACTCGGTGGACATGCCGTTGCCGCCGTGGGTCTGGATGGCCTGGTCGACGGCGGCCAGCGCCGCCTCGGCGGCGGCGTACTTGGCCATGTTGGCCGCCTCGCCGGTGGCGGCGGTGTCACCGGCGTTGTCGAACAGCCAGCCGGCCTTGTCGGTCATCAACCGGGCCAGCTCGACCTCGATCTTGGCCTTGGCCAAGGGGTGGGAGATCCCCTGGTGCCGACCGATCGGGGTGCCCCACACCTGGCGTCCGTTGGCGTACTCGGCCGCCTTGCCGAGGACGTAGCGGCCGATCCCGTTGGCGGTGGCCGCCGACAGGATGCGCTCGGGGTTGAGGCCCACGAACACCTGGCGCAGACCCTCGCCTTCGGACCCGATGAGCCGGTCGGCATCCACCTGCACGTTGTCGAAGAACAGGGTGTACTGCTTCTCCGGCGCGGTGATCTCGACGGGCAGCACCTGGGCCTCGAGCCCGGGGGTGTCGGTGTCCACCACGAAGAGGGACAAGCGACCGCGCCCGGTGTCGGGGTCGACCCCCGAGCGGGTGACGACCAGGATGGCCTCACATTCGTCCACCCCGGAGATGTAGTACTTCGAGCCGTTGAGGCGGTAGACGTCGCCGTCCTTGGTGGCGGTCAACGACAGGTTGTGGGAGTTCGAACCGGCATCGGGCTCGGTGATGGCGAACGCCATCTTGAGCTCACCGGTGGCGAACCGCGGCAGCCACCGCTGCTTCTGCGCCTCGGTGCCGAACCGGCCGATGACGGTGGCACAGATGGCCGGTGACACCACGATGACCAGCAGCGGGCAGCCTGCCGCGGCCAGCTCCTCCTGCACCGCGGCGAGCTCGCTGATCCCGCCGCCGCCGCCGCCGTACTCCTCGGGCACGTTGACCCCGAGGAACCCCTGCTCGGCCACGGCGTTCCACAGCTCGTCGGTGCGCTCGTCGGCGTGTGCCTTCTTCACGTAGTAGTCGTGCCCGAACTTCGAGGCGATGGCGCTCACCGCCTCGCGCAGCATCTGCATCTCGTCCGATTCGATGAAGTCCATGGCCCTACTCCTCGCGGTGGCTCGCCAGCAGGTCGACGGGAATGTCCACCAACCTGCTCCGAAGGTACTCGCCGAGGCCCTTGGCCTGTGGATCGGGCCGGGTGGAGGAAGCCACGCCCTCCCCCAACAGGCCGACGACCACGAAGTTGAGGGCGGACAGATTGGGGAACTCGTACCGCCGGACCTCGAGGCCGTCGGCCTCGGGGAGCAAGCACCGGAACCTCTCGACGGAAAGGAACGACTCGAGCCATCGCCAGGACGCGGCCGACCGGGCCCACAGCCCGACGTTGGCGTTGCCCCCCTTGTCACCGGAGCGGGCACCGATGATGGTGCCGAGGGGCAGCCGCCGGGTGGGGCCGGCGGGGACCCCCGCCACCGGGGCACCACGGACCGGGTCCCGGTCGGGTGAGCGGTTCCCGGTCCCGTGGTCCGGGCCCGCGGCACGGGCGGTGTCGGCGGTGTCGGCGGAGTCGGCGGAGTTGGCGGTGTGGGGCACCTCGATCGTCCGGCCGTCGGCTTGGACGACCCGCGGGGTGACCAGCTCGGCCGGGAGCAGGGCGGGCCAGTAGACGCCGTAGTCGGTCGCCGAGGTCGGCGGGCCGGTCAGGTGGAGCCCCGGGTAGCCGGCCAGGGCCAGCTCGGTGGCCGCCCCCGAGAAGCTGCGTCCGACCCGGTCGGGGTCGGGGTCCTTCGCCGTGATGCGCAAGGAGGCGGTGGCCTCGGCGTTGACCGGGGCGTCGGTCTTGTCGGAGCGGATGAGCCGGGCGTCGAATTCGGCGAACCGGTGGGTCCCGCCGAGCGACTCCTCCAGGGCGCGCAGCGTCAGCGCTGCCTTCTCCTCGATGTCGAGCCCGGTGAGCACGAAGGTCATGGTGTTGCGCCAGCCGGCGAGCAGGTTGAGGCACACCTTGACATCACGGGGGGCCGGCTCCCCCCGCACCCCCGACACCCGCACCCGGTCCTCGGCCTCCTGGTCGAGGCGAATGGTGTCGAACCGGGCCACGACATCGGTGTTGGGGTAGTCGTGGCCGCCGATCTCGTAGAGCAGCTGGGCGGTGACCGTCCCGACCGAGACCTCCCCGCCGGTGCCCGGGTGCTTGGTGATCACCGACGATCCGTCGTCGGCCACTTCGGCGATGGGAAAGCCGGGATGGTCCACGCCGCTCACCTCGGTGAAGAAGGCGTAGTTGCCACCGGTGGCCTGAGGCCCGCACTCGATGACATGGCCGGCCACCACCGCCCCGGCCAGGCGGTCCCAGTCGGTCGGCGACCACCCGTGGTGCCAGGCCGCCGGCCCCACCACCAGCGAGGCGTCGGTGATGCGGGGACAGACGACCACGTCGGCCCCGTCCGAGAGGGCCTCGACCACGGGCCACCCCCCGAGGTAGGCGTTGGCCGACACCACCTCGCCGGTCGCCTCGACCAGCGGACGGCCGGTGTCGAGGTGGGCGAGAGGGTGCCCGGCCGCCACCAGCTCGCCGATGCGGGGGAGGAGGTCGTCGCCCTCGACGTGGGCCACCGACACCGACAGCCCGAGCCGCTCGGACAGGAGGCGCACCTGGTCGGCCAGTCCGGACGGGTTCAGCCCACCGGCGTTGGTCACGACCTTGATCCCACGGTCGACGCAGGTCCCGAGGACCTCTTCCATCTGGGTGAGGAAGGTGTGGGCCCAGCCCTTGGAGGAGTCGCGCCGGTAGCCCTTCCACAGGATGAGCATGGTCAGCTCGGCCAGCCAGTCACCGGTGAGCACGTCGATGGGGCCGCCTTCGACCATCTCCCGGGCCGCCGACAGCCGGTCGCCGTAGAAGCCCGAGCAGTTGGCGATGCGAAGCGGCTCGGTCACGGGCCGTCACCTCGCCCGGGCGCCGGGTCCGCACCGGCCTCCGGTGGCGCCGGGTCCGGCTCCACCGGGTCAGGCTCGCCCGCATCGGGCTCGACGACGGCCAGGACCCGCCCCGTCTCGACCTGGTCCCCCGGGCCCACGTCGACCTCGACCACGGTGCCGGCGGAGGTGGCGAACACGGCGTGTTCCATCTTCATCGCCTCGAGCACGACCAGCAGCTGGCCCGCCCCCACCGTCTCGCCCTCGGCCACGGCGACCCGCACCACGGTCCCGGGCATGGGGGCCAGGGCGGAGCCCTCGCTCACCCGCTGGTCGGGCCGGGGGAACCGGACCTGCTCGACCAGGGTCGAGCTGCCGTCGGGCCCGTCGACGTACGTGACGCCACCGACCTCGTCGACCAGGTAGCGGCGGGTGACGCCCCCGGTGGTGAGGGTGACGGATTCGGCGCCGGCCGTGGCCGCCTCGACGGGGACCGGTCGGCCGTCGAGCTCGACCAGCTCGACCGACCGGCCGTGACGGTCGATCCGGTACCCGACCGTCACCGCCCGCCCGCCGGTGTCGTAGGTGACCTGTTGAGGGCGGAAGGCGTTGTTGCGGAACCCGGACGGGACGGTCCGCTGCACCCGTGCCGCGGCGCGCCGGGCGGCCTGGCCGGCCAGGGCGGCGGCCACGGCGTGCCGACCGAGGGCGGCCTCGTCGGCCAGCGGGGCCGCCAGCTGGTCGAGCCCGTGCCGGTCGAGGAAGCCGGTGTCGGTGTGGCCGGCGACGAACTCGGCGTGACGGAGGGTGCGCACCAGCAGGTCGCGGTTGGTGGTGACCCCGTGGATGCGGGCCCGGACCAGCGCGGTCGCCACTGCCGCGGTGGCCTCGGCCCGGGTCGGTGCGTGGGCGATGACCTTGGCCAGCATGGGGTCGTAGTGCGGGCTGACCATGGAGCCGGACTCGACCCCGCTGTCCACCCGGACCGGTATGCCCGAGGAGCGGAGGTCGAACCGGTGGAGCCTTCCGGTCGAGGGCAGCCAGCCGTGCGCCGGGTCCTCGGCGTAGACCCGCGCCTCCACCGCGTGGCCCTGGGGCCCCCGGGCCAGGGCCTGGTGCACCTCGCCCGGCAGGGGAGACCCACCGGCCAGCAGGAGCTGCAGACGCACCAGATCGAGGCCGGTGACGGCCTCGGTCACCGGGTGCTCCACCTGGAGCCGGGTGTTCATCTCCAAGAAGTACGGCTCGCCGTTCCGGTCGACCACGAACTCGACGGTGCCGGCGTTGACGTAGCCGACGGCGCACGCCGCGGCCACCGCCGCCTCCATCAAGCGGTTGCGGAGCTCGGGAGGAACGGCCGGGCTGGGTGCCTCCTCCACGATCTTCTGGTGCCGGCGTTGGATGCTGCACTCCCGCTCGAACAACGCCACCGTGTCGCCGTACGCGTCGGCCAGCACCTGCACCTCGATGTGGCGCGGGTCGGCCACATAGCGCTCGAGGAACACGGTGCCGTCCCCGAAGGCGGCCGCTGCCTCCCGCCGGGCCCCCTCGACCGCCTCGGCCAGATAGCCGGAGTTGGGCACCACCCGCATGCCACGTCCGCCGCCCCCGGCCGACGCCTTGACCAGCAAGGGCCACCCCAGGGTGCGCACCGCGTCGGCGTCGGGGAGGTCGTCGCCGTCGATGACCACTGACGGGAGCGTCGGGACGCCCGCCTCCCGCATGAGCTCCTTGGATCCGATCTTCGAGCCCATGGCGTCGATGGCGGATGGTGGGGGTCCGACCCAGGTGAGCCCGGCCCCGGACACGTCGCGGGCGAAGTCACCCGACTCCGACAGGAAGCCGTAGCCGGGGTGGACGGCGTCGGCCGAGGCGAGCCGGGCCGCCTCGAGGATGAGGGAGGAACGCAGGTAGGTGTCGGCCGGAGCCGTACCCGGCAGGTGCACGGCCAGGTCGGCCTCCCCGACGTGCGGGCTGGACCGGTCGGCGTCGGAGTAGACGGCGACCGTGGCCATGCCCATGGACCGGGCCGTCCGCATGATGCGTCGGGCGATCTCGCCGCGATTGGCCACCAGCAGGGTGCGGATGGGGGTGACGGTCGGCATCTCGTTCATTCCGGGCCGGCCGTCACGGGCGGAACACGCCGTAGCCGCGTGTCCCGGTGATCGGTTGGTTGTCGATGACCGACAGGCAGATGCCGAGGACCGCGCGGGTGTCCCGCGGGTCGATGATCCCGTCGTCGTAGAGCCGGGCACTGAGGTACAAGGGGAGCGACTCGGCTTCGATCTGGGCCTCGACCAGCGCGCGCATGGCGCTGTCGGCCTCCTCGTCGAAGGGCACGCCCCGGGCCTCGGCCGACTGCCGGTTGACGATGGACAGGACCCCGGCCAGCTGAGCCGGGCCCATCACCGCCGACCGGGCGTTGGGCCAGGCGAAGAGGAAGCGCGGGTCGTACGCCCGGCCGCACATGCCGTAGTTGCCGGCCCCGTAGGAGGCGCCGATGTTGACGGTCAGATGGGGCACCGACGAGTTCGACACGGCGTTGATCATCATGGCGCCGTGTTTGATGATCCCGGCCTGCTCGTACTCCTTGCCCACCATGTAGCCGGTGGTGTTCTGCAGGAAGACCAGGGGGACGTCGATCTGGTTGGCCAGCTGGATGAATTCCGTCGCCTTGTGGGACTCCTCGGAGAACAGCACGCCGCGGTGGTTGGCCAGGACCCCGACCGGGTAACCGTGGATGGAGGCCCACCCGGTGACCAGGCTGGCACCGTAGAGAGGCTTGAACTCGTCGAATCGCGAGCCGTCGACCACCCGGGCCAGCACCTCCCGCGGGTCGAAGGGGACCTTGGGGTCGGCCGAGGCGATGCCCAGCAGCTCGGCCGGGTCGTAGACCGGGTCGTCGGCCGGCTGGCTCGGCCCGGGGCCGAGCTTGCGGTAGTTGAGCCGGCTCACGATCTGGCGTCCCAACCGGATGGCGTCGACCTCGTCCACCGCCAGGAAGTCGGCCAGCCCGGAGACCCGGGCGTGCATCGACGCCCCACCCAGCTCCTCGTCGGTCGACTCCTCCCCGGTGGCCATCTTGACCAGGGGCGGCCCCCCGAGGAACACCTTGGACCGCTGATCGATCATCACGATGTAGTCGCTCATGCCCGGCACGTAGGCGCCACCGGCCGTCGAATTGCCGAACACCAGTGCCACGGTGGGCAGGGCCGCGGCCGAGCTGCGGGTCAGGTCCCGGAAGGCCCGCCCGCCGGGGATGAACAGCTCGGCCTGGGCCGGCAGGTCGGCACCGCCCGACTCGACCAGGTTGACGACCGGGAGGCGGTTCAGCAGAGCGATGTCCGAGGCGCGGGCTCCCTTGCGGAAGGAGTAGGGGTTCATGGCCCCGCCCCGTACCGTGGGATCGTGGGCGGAGATGAGGCACTCGACGCCTTCGACCACCCCGATGCCGGTCACCGAGGAGGCACCCACCGTGTATTCGGTGCCCCAGCCGGCCAGGGCGCCCAGCTCGAGGAAGGCGGTGTCCCGGTCGAGCAGGAGCTCGACCCGTTCGCGGGCCAACAGCTTCCCCCGTTCCCGGTGGCGCGTCACGTACCGCTCGCCGCCACCGGCCCGGGCCGCGGCGAGCTGCTCGTCGACCAGGTCGACCGCCTCCGAGAGGGCATGTTCGTTGGCCCGGAAGACTTCGGAGCTCGGGTCGATGTTCGAGGTGAGAACGGGCATGCGGGCGTGGGTCGACGCGCTCGGAGGCGGCCTGCCGGCGGTGGGTCGCATTGGCCCGGCCGACGTGGGAAGAATAGGCGCCATGACCAACACAGCGCGCCGGCGCGCCGGCCGCCGTCGGGACCGAGGCCGGCGGAGCCTCCCGTGGTGACCCGTTCCTCTCTCCGGGAGTCGGTCGGCCCTGGTCCGGGGACCGGTCCGGCCGGACCGGTCTCAGCGGTGGTGCTGGCCGCCGGGGAGGGCACCCGAATGCGGTCGGCCCGCCCCAAGCCGTTGCACCGGCTGTGTGGGCGCCCGATGGTGCTCCACGTGCTCGACGCCCTGGCAGAGCTGTCGGTGCACCGGGTGGTGGTGGTGGTCGGCCACCGCGCCGACTGGGTCACCAAGACGCTCATCGAGCATGCCCCGGCCGGCATGTCCATCGAATTCGTGGAGCAGGGCGAGCCGCGGGGGACCGGCGATGCCATGGCGGTGGCGCTCACCGGGCTGCCCGACGAGGACGACGCCGACGACGGGGACGTGGTGGTCCTCCCCGGTGACACCCCGCTGCTCCGCCCGGCCACGCTGGCCGCCCTGGTCCAACGACACCGGGCCTCGGACGCCGCCGCCACCCTCCTCACCGCCCAGCTCGACGACCCCACCGGCTACGGCCGGGTGGTGCGGGGACGCGACGACCTGGTGGCCCGGGTGGTCGAGCACGGCGACGCCTCCGACGAGGAGCTGGACGTCCACGAGGTCAACACGTCGATCTACTGCTTCCGGCGCAGCGTGCTGGCGCCGGCGCTCCGGCGGCTGAGCCCGGCCAACGCCCAGGGGGAGTACTACCTGACCGATGTGGTCGAGGTCCTCTACGAGGCCGGGCACAAGGTGGGATCGTTGATCGTCGAGGACACCATGGAGGTGGCCGGCGTCAACGACCGGGCCCAGCTGGCCGTGGCCGAGGCCGAGCTGCGGGACCGGATCAACGAGCGCTGGATGCGGCGCGGGGTGACGATGTGGGACCCCGAGCGGACCTACATCGACGTCGACGTCGAGCTACGCCCGGACGTGGTACTGCTCCCCGGGGTGATCCTGCAGGGTTCCTGCGTGATCGGCTCGCACGCCGAGATCGGACCCCATACCCACCTGATCGACACGGTGGTGGGCGACGGCGCCACCGTCGCCTCGAGCGTGTGCCGCCGGTCGTCGATCGGGGCCGATGCCCGGGTCGGTCCCTTCGCCGTGCTCGGCGAAGGGACCGAGGTGCCACCGGGCGCCGCCGTCGGGGCCGAGACCGCTGTCGGCGGGCGCCAGGCGGGGCGGGACGCCGCGGGCGGAGCGGGGTAGCGTCGTGCACATGGAATTCACCCCGCGTCGCCGTCTCGAGCTGGTGTCCGGGCGTTCCCATCCCGAGCTGGCCCGGGACGTCGCCGACCAGCTGGGCGTGAAGCTCGGCGAGGCCAACCTGCGCGAGTTCGCCAACGGCGAGATCCACTGCCGCTTCGACTCTTCGATCCGGGGCAGTGACGTCTTCATCATCCAGACCCACTGCGGTCCGGTCAACGATTCGCTGATGGAGCACCTGATCATGATCGACGCGGCCAAACGCGCCTCGGCCAAGCGGATCACTGCGGTGTGCCCCTACTACGGCTACTCGCGACAGGACCGCAAGGCCACCGGCCGAGAGCCGATCACGGCCAAGTTGGTGGCCGACATGCTGTCGGTGGCCGGTGCCGACCGGGTCGTCAGCGTCGACCTGCATTCCGGACAGATCCAGGGCTTCTTCGACGTGCCCTTCGACCATCTGACCGCGGCCCCGGTCCTCGTCGACTACCTGCGGACCCAACGCCGTGACGACCTGGTGGTGGTGGCTCCCGACGCCGGGCGGGTCAAGGTGGCCGAGCGGTTCAGCCAGCACCTCACCTCCGATCTGGCCCTGGTCCACAAGCGGCGGCTGCGCGGCGCCACCAGCCAGGTCGAGGCCCTGCACGTCGTGGGCGACGTCGAGGGTCGCCAGTGCGTCCTCATCGACGACATGATCGACACCGCCGGCACCATCGTGGCGGCCGCCGAGCTCCTCGCCGAGCGGGGGGCGGCCGAGGTGTGGTGCATGGCCACCCACGCCGTGCTGTCCGACGCGGCCGTCGACCGGCTGAAGAACTCGGCCCTGACCAAGGTGGTCGTGACCAACACCCTCCCCGTCCCCCCGGACCGCCGGTTCGACAAGTTGGAGGTCCTCTCGGTGGCCAAACTCATCTCGGACGCCATCGACGCCGTCTTCGAGGACACCTCGGTGTCGGAGATCTTCGGCGGCGAGAACCTGGCCTGAGGTCGCACGCCGGCCCCGCCGGGAGCGGCCAAACGAACGCTCGTTGACCCGCCGGCCCGGACTGGCGATAATGGCGGCACTCCGATCGGTGGCACTGGGCACCGATCGAGATCGTTAGGGGGATCAATGCGCGGTCGTCGCCGGGCTCTGGGGGCTCTGGGCCCGCTCGTCCTGCTGGCCTCACTGCTGGCGGCGTGCTCGTCCGCCAGCAGCTCGTCGACCAGCACCACCGCCCCGGGCGGGGAGGGCACCAAGGCGCTGGCGGCGGCCAAGCGCCCCGCCTACCTCGTCTACTGGGACCAGAACGAGGAGGTCGACTTCCTCTCGATGCCCTCGGGGACCCAGGGCATCCTCATGCCGCCCTGGGACCTCAACGGTCAGATGTGCGTGCTGCCCGACGGCTCGGCCCGCTTCGTCGGCGGCTACGATCCCACCCAGCCCAACCAGGACAACCCCGGGAGCCTCCTCCCCTACAAGCAACCACCCATCGGCGAGGAGCTCGACCGGCCGAATGGTTCCTTCAGCGGGCAGAACCTCTACGTGCCCGGTCCCTACAAGTACGCCGGTCAGACCGTCGGGGGCGACTCCCCGCGTGCGCCGGACGGGTCGTTCAACTCGGCCAGCACCTATACCGGTTGCGTCTTCGACCGGGAGGGGAACCTGCTGGCCGATGACATCGCCACCGCCCAGGGGCAGTTCCCGCCGCCCGACGACGGACGGTTGGTCGAGTGGTTCGCCCCGTCCTACAAGCAGGCCTGTATCGTGGCCGGGCCCACCGCCGGCGGTGTCGGCGCCCACCATGTCGACGGCACCGGGGGGCTGAGCCAGCCCGGCATGCTGGCCCTGGCCGACAACGGCGACGTCCTCATGCCGGTGGCCGGCACCCAGAGCGTGCTCCGGGTCGACCACGCCAGCCTCCCCTCCGGCCCCTCGGAGTGCCCGGGGAACCTCTATCCCCCCGGTCGGCTCAAGACGTCGGTCTTCTTCCAGGGGAACGGCACCACCATGCCCTTCCCGGCCGGGATCGCCAAGGACCCGACCTGTGACTGCTTCGCCATCAGCAGCTACTTCGGCAACCCGTCGATCATCTGGGTGGGCCAGGACGGCACTCCGGTGGCCGGACATGCCACCATCCCGGGGGAGACCATCGCCCAGCTCGGCCAGAACCCGGACGGCTACAACCCGTTCGGCCTGGCGTTCGCCCCCGACGGCACCCTCTTCTTCGTCGACATCCACATCACCTGCAAGAACAACCAACTCGCCAATTGCGGACCGACCGGCTATGGGGGACGGGTCATGAAGGTCACCTTCACCAACGGTCAGCCCGGGACGCCGACCACCGTCATCGGCGGTTTCGACTTCCCGACCAGCGTGACGGTATGCGTGCCCGCCCACCAGAACTGCCCGTACCCGGAGGGGGCGATCCGACCGCCGTCGTCGGGGCCGTCGGAGAACCCCGAGCACGGCCAGGGGCCGTACACCACGGCTCCGGCCACCGCCGGCTTCGGTCATTGACGCGACTGCTTCCGGGCCCGTCCCGTCCCGGGCACCGCGCCCGGCGGGGCGTCCTCTCGGCGATGGCGGCGGCCTGCCTGGCGGGCGCCCTGGCCGGCTGCGGGTCGGCGGCCGACATGTCGGCCACCCAGCCCCTGTCCGGCGTGGGGGTCGCCGGCGGCGGCCCGGCCGTCCCGTCCTGGGAGTGGCCGACCTATGCCCACGACGCCCAGCACACCGGCCACGGGCAGACCCTGCTCACCCCGACCACGGTCAAGAAACTGACCGTCGCCTGGCAGTTCCCGACCGGCGACGCCGTCACCGCCACGCCGACGGTGGTCGACGGCACCGTCTACGTCGGCTCGTGGGACGGGTGGTTCTACGCCGCGGACCTCGAGACCGGCCGGCTCCGCTGGAAGTACCAGCTCCAGGCGCAGGACGCCGTCACCCCCTACCTCGGCCAGCAACCGCGCGACGGCACCTCCGACGGCGGCCTGGTCACCTCCTCGGCCTGGTTCCAACCGGGGGCGGCCCATGCCACCGGCCACACCGGGCCGGCCCGACCCGACCTCGTGATCTTCGGCGGCGGCTACACGCTGTACGCCCTGAACGCCCACACCGGTCAGCTGTACTGGAAGCACGACTACACCGGCCGTCCCGATCAGCCGCCCGATCCCAACCACGACGGGACCCGCATCTTCTCGTCCCCGGTGGTCGTGGGAGGGTCGGTGCTCTTCGGCGTGGACACCGACGGCCAGAAGGCGTCCCGGGGGTACGCGGTGAGCGCCTCGCTGGCCACGGGCGACCCGCTCTGGGAGTACCAAGACGACGTCGACACCAGCGGGCACATCCTCAACGACGGCTGCGGGAACATCTGGTCCTCGGGAACGGTGCTGCCCGCCGCCGGCCTGGTGGTGTTCGACAGCGCCGACTGCAATTTCGCCGACCCCCCGCCGACGGCCGAGTCGGTGATCGCCCTGCACATCGCCGACGGCCGACAGGCCTGGTTGTACCGGCCCACCCGGGCGCAGAACGAGTGCGACCTCGACTTCGGTGGCTCGGCCAACGCCGGTCTCACCGCCGACGGCACGGCCACCTTCCTCGGGGTCGGATCGAAAGACGGGACCTACTACTCGATCGATCCGGCCACGGGTCGGTTGCGGTGGTCGACCAATGTCGTCTTCGGGGGATTCTCCGGCGGGTTCATCGCCACCGCGGCCTACGACGGCACCCACGTCTATGGCTCGACGTCCCTCGGCGACTTCGGCCGTTTCGAGCGTGGCACCCAGGTCCACTGCGACCCGGGCGACCCGCGGGACACCAGCAACCAGGAGCCGTCGGTGCACGCCTTCGCCGCCGCCACCGGCGCGGTGCTCTGGCAGGAGTCGAATGCCGCCTCCTTCGGGGCGACCACCGTGGCCGGGGGCATGACCTTCAACTGCCCGGCCTTCGGTGCCGTGGTGCAGGCCCGGTCGGCGGCCACCGGCTCCCTCCTCGACCAGGCGGCCCTCCCCATGGACTGCTGGTCCGGCGTGGCCACCGTGGGCGACGCCCTGGTGCTCGGCACCGGCACCGCGTCGGAGGGCTCGCCCGACGGACTGGTGGTGCTGACCCCGGGCGGCAAGCGCCCGGTCGTTCCCGCCCCGGGCTGAGCTATCGCCCTGCTGGTGGCTGACCAGGCAGGGGCTCGTCTATCATGGTGCGCCGTCAGCCGCGCCCCCCGGCGACGGGTACGGTCCCAGCGTCGGTCGGGGTCACCGCGGCCCTCGTTGTCGGCATCTCCCGAGGAGTCCCCGCATGCCCGAAGTCACCCTTGTCGCCCGGTCCGGCCGCGAGACCGGTACCCGGCCGGCGCGTCGCCTGCGGGCGTCGGGCTGGATCCCCGGCGTCGTCTACGGTCACGGAGCCGATCCCATCCCGGTCGCGGTCGGAGCGCGGGACTTCCAGATCGCCCTGTCCGGCGAGGCCGGCCTCAACACCCTGCTGTCGCTCGAGGTCGGCAGCGACAACTACCTGACTCTGGCCCGGGACATCCAGCACCACCCGGTCCGGAACACGGTGAGCCACGTCGACTTCCTCATCGTCCGGCGGGACGAGGTCATCTCGGCGGAGATCCCGGTCAACCTGGTCGGCGAGGCGATCGAGGTGCAGCACGGCGACGGCGTCGTCGACCAGCAACTGTTCACCCTGCAGATCAAGGCCCGGCCGGCCGACATCCCGCCGTCGGTGGACATCGACATCTCCGAGCTCGTCATCGGCGGCTCCCTGCACGTCTCGGACATCGCCATCCCGCCCGGGGTGGAGCTCGAGACCGACATGGAGGCGACCGTCGTGGCCGGGCAACCCCCTCGGGTGCAGGTCACCGAGGAGGAAGCGGCCGCGGCGGAGGCCGAGGGCGGCGTGGCCGCCGAGGCCGGCGAGGAAGCCGCGCCGCCGACCGGTGGCGAGTCCGAGTCCCCTCCCGGCTCGTCCTCCGAGGAGTAGGCCCTGCTCCGCCGGCGGCGGCCCGGCCTCGGTCCCCGCACCGGGACCGCGGCCGAATTCCTCGTCGTCGGTCTGGGCAATCCCGGTGCCGAGTTCGAGGGCACCCGTCACAACGTGGGGGCCGAGGTCGTCGCCCGGCTGGCCGCCCGCCACGGTGGCCGGCTGCGGCCCGAGAAGGGCCTCCACGCCGCGGCGTGCCAGGTCGAGCTGGGCGGCCACTCGGTCATGCTGGCCATCCCCCAGACCTACATGAACGAGTCCGGCTTGGCCGTGGCCCCGCTGGCCCGGCGGGCCGGGATCGACGTCCCCGCCCGTCGTGGCCCGGCGCCCACCGGCGGGTCGGCGCCCGGCCCCGGATCGCGGCTCATCGTCGTCCATGACGAGCTGGACCTTCCCCCGGGCCGGCTGCGGGTCAAAGCCGGCGGGGGCGCGGCCGGCAACAACGGACTGAGATCGGTCGACAGCCACCTGCACACCAACGACTACCTGCGGGTGCGGATGGGCATCGGCAAGCCGCCCGGCCGACAGGCAGGTGCCGACTACGTGCTCAAGCGCCCCGGACCGGCCGAGCGGCAGGTGCTGTCGGCAGCCGTCGAAGAGGCGGCCGACGCCGTCGAGCTGATCGTGGCCGAGGGCGTGTCCCGGGCCATGACCCGGGTCAACGGCTCCGGTTGACCAGGGTCATGGCCGACCGGGGGGGCCGCCGCCGGTGGCGTGACCGCCCCCCGGTACCCTCGGTGAGGTGAGCCTCCGCTCGCTTCCCCCCCTGCTCCGCAACGAGCCGGCGATGACGCGTGTGATCGGCGCGCCCGGGGCCACCTTGGCGGTGGCGACCCCGGCCCAGGCCTTCGTGCTGGCCGGGTTGGTCCGCCTCAGCACCCGGCGTCCGGTGCTGGTCATCACCCCCACCGGTTCGGCCGCCGACCAGCTGGCGCACGACCTCCAGGCCTTCGTCGACCCCGACCCCTCCGTCGACGACGACCCCTCCGTCGACACGGGCTCTTCCGTCCCGGCCGGCGGCCCCGTCGACGGGACGGCGCCGGTCGAGGTGTTCCCGGCGTGGGAGACCCTTCCCTTCGAGCGGGTGAGCCCCGAGGTCTCGACGATGGGGAACCGGCTGCGGCTGCTGTGGCAGCTGGCCGGCAATGGCGAGGCACCCGGCATCGTGGTGGCACCCGTGAAGGCCGTCTTGCAGCGCCTCGGTCCCTTCCGCACCGCCGCCCGCCCGGTCGTGGTGGCGAGGGGCGACCGGCTCGAGCTGGACGAGCTGGTGGGCCGGCTGGTGGGCATGGGTTACCGGCGCGAGCCGATCGTCGAGCACCGCGGTGAGCTGGCTGTTCGGGGCGGGATCGTCGACGTGTTCCCGTCCACCGCCGATGCGCCGGTGCGCATCGACCTCTGGGGCGACGAGGTCGACAGGCTCACCCGGTTCGACGTGGCCGACCAGCGGTCGACCGGCGACCTCGGACGAGTCGAGGTGTTCGGCTGTCGCGAGCTGGTGACCGACGAGACCATGCAGAAGCGGGCGGCCGGGCTGGTCGGGTCGGCCCCATGGGGGCGCCACCAGTGGGAGCGCCTGGCCGACGGGGGGCAGTTCGACGGCATGGAGTCGTGGCTCCCGTGGCTGGCCGAATCCGAAGAGCTCCTCACCGACCTGCTCGGCGACGACGCCCTCGTCGTCCTGGTCGAGCCCCGCCGGGTCCGCGACCGGGCGGCCGAGCTGCGGGAGGAGGAGGCGGCCCTGGCTGCCGCGTTGGCGTCGACGTGGGGGCTCGAGGCCGGCGCCGAGGCCCCCCGGCTCCATGTCCCCTTCGACCGCATGCTGGCCCATACCGGTGCCGGGGTGGTCTCGCTGGTGCCGACGGCGGAAGGGCCGGACGTCCCCCTGGTGGAGAGCCGGGGATGGGAGCCGATCCTCGGGGACGGTTCGAGGCTGGCCGGTCAGGTCTCGGCTCTGGTCGAGGCCGGCTACGCCGTCGTGCTGTGCACGTCCACCCCGGGGGGAGCCGAACGCCTGGCCGGCATCCTGGCCGACGAGGGGGTCACCGTCCCGCTGGTCGGCTCTGTTCCGATCCCGGACGGAGGCCCGCCTTCCGAGCATCCGGTCCCGGTCGACCTCACCGGCCCCGGTGCCCGCATCGTGGTGGCCGCCGTCGATCGCGGCTTCGTCCTGCCCGGGGCCCGTCTGGCCGTGTTGGCCGAGTCCGACGTCACCGGCCGGCGCAGTCCCCACCGGCAGGCCCGTACCCGGGCCCGGCCGGTCGACGGGTTCTTCGACGACCTCGCCCCGGGCAGCTTCGTAGTCCACCGCCAGCACGGGGTCGCCGTCTACGGGGGCATGGTCACCCGGACGATGGGGGGCGCCACCCGCGACTACCTGCTGCTCGAGTACCGGGGCGCCGACCGCCTCTACCTGCCCACGGACCAGATCGAGCTGCTGACCCCCTACGCCGGCGGGGACTCGCCCGCCGTCAACCGGCTGGGCGGGTCCGAGTGGCAGCGGGCCCGCTCCAGGGCCCGGGCCGCCGTGCACGAGGTGGCCGAGGAACTGGTGGCCCTGTACCGGCGCCGGCTCGAGATCGAGGGCCACGCCTTCGGGCCCGACACCCCGTGGCAGGCCGAGCTCGAGTCCTCGTTCCCCTTCGTCGAGACCGCCGACCAATTGCGGGCCATCGAGGACGTGAAGGCGGACATGGAGCGGCCCCAGCCGATGGACCGCCTGGTCTGCGGTGACGTCGGTTTCGGCAAGACCGAGGTGGCCATCCGGGCCGTCTTCAAGGCGGTCCAGGACGGGTACCAGGCGGCCGTCCTGGTGCCCACCACCCTGTTGGCCAGCCAGCACTTCCAGACGTTCGCCGACCGCTTCGCGCCTTTTCCCGTGAGGGTGGAGCTGCTCAGCCGGTTCCTGACCAACGCCCAGGCCAAGGTGGTGCTCGACGGCCTGGCCGACGGATCGGTCGACGTGGTGGTGGGCACGCACCGGCTGCTCGGTGGGGATGTGGCCTTCCGCAAGCTCGGCCTGCTGGTGGTGGACGAGGAGCAGCGCTTCGGCGTGGGGCACAAGGAGTCGATCAAGGCGCTGGCCGAGGGCGTCGACGTGCTCACCCTGACCGCCAGCCCCATCCCCCGGACCCTGGAGATGGCCCTCACCGGCATCCGCGACCTCTCCATGGTGAACACCCCACCGGCGGCCCGCCGCCCCATCCTGACCCACGTGGGCGAGCTGGACGAGGGGGCCGCATCCGAGGCCATCCGCCGCGAGCTGCTGCGCGAGGGCCAGGTCTTCTACGTCCACAACCGGGTCCGTGACATCGACGCCGTGGCCGAGCGGGTGCGGCGCATGGCCCCCGAGGCCCGGGTGGCGGTGGCCCACGGGCAGATGGACGAGGGAACCCTCGAACAGGTGGTCCTCGACTTCTGGCAGGGCGGCTACGACGTGCTGGTGTGCACCACCATCATCGAGTCGGGCATCGATATGCCGACCGTCAACACCCTGGTGGTGGATCGGGCCGACCTGTTGGGGCTGGGCCAGCTCCACCAGCTGCGGGGTCGGGTGGGGCGGGCCGGCCAACGCGCCTACGCCTATCTGTTCCACCCGGTCGACCGGGTGCTCACCGAGCAGGCCTACGAGCGTCTGCGGACCATCGGCGACCACACCGAGCTGGGCTCGGGGTTCAAGATCGCCCTCCGCGACCTCCAGATCCGGGGGGCGGGCAACCTGCTCGGCCGCGATCAGTCGGGCCACATCGCCGCCGTCGGCTACGACCTCTACGTCCAGATGGTCTCCGAGGCGGTCTCCGAGCTCAAGGGGGAGCCGCGCCCCAGCCCATCGAGCTCTCGCTCGACCTGCCCGACGCGGCCCACCTGCCGCCCGGCTATGTCGAAGCCGAGGACGTCCGCCTCGAGGCCTACCGGCGCCTGACCGGGGTGCGCACCATGGGCCAGGTGGACGACGTCCGGGCCGAGTGGGAGGACAGGTTCGGGCCGCCCCCCGCTCCCGCCTCCGCCCTCCTCGACGTGGCCCGCCTGCGGGTCGAATGCCTTCGACTGGGCATCACGGACGTGTCGGTGAACCAGCCGGGCCGCGGCCTCGCACCCTCCGGCCATGGCGGCTCGGTCCGGCCGAGGGCGACGGTGAAGCTCTCGCCCGTCACCCTGGCCGCCTCGGCCGAGGTGCGCCTACGGCGGCTCGCACCCGGCGCCGCCTACCACCCCGATCTCCGAAGGCTGCTGGTCCCGATGGCCCCGTCCGAGCCCGGTGGGACATACGCCCCCGGGTTGGTGACGCTGCTCGGCGAGCTGGTCCCGGCGGAGGGATAGGCGGCCCCGACCGAAGCCGGTGACCCGGCCACACCCAGTAGCATCGCCGCCGTGAATCGCCGACTCCCCGGGGCTGTGGCCCTCGCGCTCGGGCTCGTCGCGGCCGGCGTGCTGGCCTCCGCCTGCGATGTCACCCCTCCGGCCGCCACCGCCAACGGCTCCACCATCTCGACTGCCACCCTCAACACCGAGTTGCGGACCCTCGAGACCACGACCGCCGGTGGTTGCCTCCTCCAACTGCAGAACCCCCAGCTCACCACCCAGGCCACCCAGGGGTCGGGAGGTCCGGGCACGTACACGATGGCCTTCACCGACGCCGTGCTCGACCCGATGGTGGGCGACCTGCTGGCGGAGCAGTACGCCACCTCCCAGGGGATCAGCATCTCCTCGTCCGACCTGACCAAGGCCACCTCCGACTTTCAGGCCATCCTCGACGGCGAGATCAGCTCGGCGGTCCAGCAGTCGCAGGGATCGGGCACCCTCTCGTTGTGCCAGACCACCACCGGTGGCGCCATCACCGGGGCCCAGCTGCTGGCCGGCCTCCCGTCCCCGGTCCGCCAGGCGCAGGTCCGCAACGAGGCCGTGGACGAGCGGCTGCTGGCGCGGGGCGCCGACCTGTCCGACGCCGCCGTCGCCAGGTACTACGCCGCCAACCAACCGCAGTTCACCTTCGACTGCGTGAGCGACATCGCCACCGACACCCAGGCCCACGCCCAGCAGCTGCTGGCCCAGCTCAACGCCGGCTCCTCCTTCGCCACGGTGGCCAAGGCCAGCTCCCTCGACGCCCAGAGCGCGCCCAACGGCGGGGCCTTGGGCTGCAACTTCACCCAAACCCAGGTGGAGCAGGCCCTCCAGGTGCAGAACGTGCCGGCCGGCCAGCCACTCGCCCCCATGCAGGACCAGAGCACCGGCCGGTGGGTGATCTACGAGGTCACCAGCCAGTCGGTCGAGCCCCTGTCGGCGGCGAGGTCGGTGGTACGGGAGGAGCTCCTGCAGGCCACCGCCAACGTGAGCCGTGTGAGCAAGGAGATCGTGGCCTTCGCCCGTCGCTCCGACGTCTCGGTCGACCCCGAGTACGGCACATGGAAGGCCCTCGCCATCACCCCCCCGCACGGTCCGCCCGACAAGTACCTGCTGCCTGCGGTGTCGATCGCCTCGACACCGGGCGGAGGTACCTCCTCCGGCCTCGTCCCGGGAGCCACCGGCTCGGGATCTCCGAGCGCGCCGGGCGCCGGCAGCGGTTGATCCGGCCCCTCCGGACGGGACCGGCGGGCCGGTGATCCCTTCCATCGACGTGGTCGGCCTCGGCCCTTCCGGGCCCGAGCTCATCACCACCGGGACGCGCCAGCTCCTGGAGCGGGCCGCGGTGGTCATCCTCCGGACGAGCCGCCACCCGTCGGCCGAGACGGTCCCGGCCGGCCGCACCTTCGACCCGCTCTACGAGAGCGGGGAGACGTTCGGAGCCATCTACGCATCGATGGCCGACGACCTGGTCGCCGAGGCGAAGCAGTCGGGGAGTGTCGTCTACGCCGTGCCCGGCTCCCCGACCGTGGCCGAAGCGTCCGTGGCCCGGTTGACCGGTCACGCCGCCGTGCGGGCCGGAGAGGTCGTCGTGCGCGTCCACCCCGCGGTGTCGTTCGTCGACGTCGCCTGTGCCCGGCTGGGAGTCGACCCGGTGTCCTCGGGGATCCGTCTGGTCGACGGTGCGTCGTTTGCGGTGGACGCGGCCGGCGAGCATGGGCCTCTGCTGGTGGCGCAGTGCTGGAGCCGGTCCGTCCTGTCCGACATCAAGCTCTCGGTGGAGTCGGTCGACCCGACGCCGGTGACCGTCCTCTGGCATCTGGGCCTCCCCGACGAGCGGGTCTGGGAGGTGCCCTGGGACGAGCTCGACCGCTCGTTCGACCCCGACCACCTGACCTCCCTGTGGATCCCCCGTCTCGCCGCCCCGGTGGCGGCCGAGCTCGTGCAACTGGACGAGCTGGTGCACACCCTGCGCCGCCGCTGCCCGTGGGATCGCGAACAGACCCACGGCTCGCTGGCTCGCCATCTCCTGGAGGAGTCCTACGAAGTGCTCGAGGCCATCGACGCCGTGGATGCCGCCGATCTCATCGAGGCCGGGCCCGAGGAGGATGCTGTGGCCCATCTCGAGGAGGAGCTCGGCGACCTGTTGTTCCAGGTCTACTTCCATGCGCTGCTGGCGGCGGAAGCCGGGCGGTTCACCCTGGCCGATGTGGCCCGCGGCGTGCACGACAAGCTGGTCTCCCGCCATCCCCACGTGTTCGGGGACGTGCCGGCCGACACGCCCGGGGAGGTGGCGGCCAACTGGGAGACGCGAAAGCTGTCGGAGAAGAACCGGACCAGCGTCACCGAGGGCATTCCTGCTGCGCTTCCCGCCCTGGCCCTGGCGGCCAAGCTGCAGCGCAAGGCCCTGGCCGTCGGCATGGTGCTCCCGGATGTGGTCGACGAGGCAGCCCGGGTGTGCGACGGCGTGGCCCGGCTGGCAGAGGCGGTCACCGGTGACGAGACAGCGCACCGGACGGTGGACGGCGAGGGTGGCCGGGCCGAACAGGCCGCCGAGATCGGCGTCCTGTTGTTCTCGGTGGTCAACCTGGCGCGCACCCTGGGCGTCGACCCGGAGACGGCCCTCAGGTCCAGGGATGCCGCCTTCCGGCGGTCGGTCGAGGCGCATGGCTGAGTGGCCGGGGGGCGGACCGGCACCGGGACAGGATCGGTCGTCGGAAGAATTCCCAGGTCCACAGGGTCGTGGGTGGTAGCTTCTCCCTCACCGGCAACAGGAGTGACTGCCACGTGAGCGCCATCGAACAGGTCATCGGCCGCGAGGTCCTCGATTCCCGCGGCAATCCCACCGTCGAGGTCGAGGTCCTCCTCGAGTCGGGGGCGGTGGGGCGGGCCATCGTGCCGTCGGGTGCCTCGACCGGCTCGTTCGAAGCCGTCGAGTTGCGCGACGGTGACGATCGCTACGGCGGCAAGGGCGTCCTCGGGGCCGTGGCCAACGTCGACGGCGAGATCGCCACACTCCTCCAGGGCATGGAGGCCCTCGACCAGCGGGCCGTCGACCTGGCCCTGATCGACGCGGACGGCACGCCCAACAAGTCCCGTCTGGGGGCCAATGCCATCCTCGGGGTCTCATTGGCCACGGCCAAGTCCGCCGCCGCCGAGCTGGGCCTCCCCCTGTTCCGGTATGCCGGCGGGTCCGATGCCCATGTGCTGCCGGTGCCGATGATGAACGTGATCAACGGGGGCGTCCACGCCGACAACTCCATCGACCTCCAGGAGTTCATGATCATGCCGGTGGGGGCGGCCTCCTATTCGGAGGCTCTGCGGTGGGGGGTGGAGACCTACCATGCACTGGCCGGCGTGCTGCGGGTGCGCGGCCTGTCCACCACGGTCGGCGACGAGGGGGGCTTCGCCCCCGACCTCCCCTCCAACGAGGACGCCATACGGATCCTGGTCGAGGCCGTCGAGGCGACCGGGCGCACGCCCGGCGACGACATCGCCTTCGCCATGGACCCGGCCAGCAGCGAGCTGTACAAGGACGGGGTCTACGTGCTGGCCGGCGAGGGCCGGAACCTGTCCCCGTCCGAGATGGTGGCGTACTGGGTCGACCTGGTCGACCGCTACCCGATCGTGTCGGTCGAGGACGCCATGGCCGAGGACGACTGGGATGGCTGGAACCTCCTGACCGAAGCGCTCGGCGACCGCGTGCAGCTGGTCGGCGACGACCTGTTCGTGACCAACGAGGAGCGCCTGCGGCGGGGCATCGAGGGCCATACGGCCAACGCCGTGCTGATCAAGGTCAACCAGATCGGAACGCTCACCGAGACCTTCGGGACGATGTCGCTCGCCACCCGCTCCGCCTATGCCTGCGTCATGTCGCACCGCTCGGGCGAGACGGAGGACACCTCCATCGCCGACCTTGCCGTCGCCACCAACTGCGGGCAGATCAAGACGGGTGCCCCCGCTCGCTCCGATCGGGTGGCCAAGTACAACCAGCTGCTACGCATCGAGGAGACCCTCGGGGAGTCGGCCGCCTTCCGTGGGGCCGAAGCCCTTTCGGCCCGGAGTCCGGCACGGTGAGCCGGGGCCCCTATGCCCACTCGAAGGCCCGGAGCCGCTCCTCCCGGCCCCCCCGGTCCTCGAAGCCCTCGGGGCGGGCTGGAGGGGACGGCGCACCGGTTTCGGGGTCGACACCCCGGACGTCGAGGACCGCCCCGTCGTCCCGCCGACCGAGGGTGGCGGTGTCGACGCCAGCTCCGAAGGTGATCCGGTCGTCCACAACTCCGAAGTCGTCCGGGGCGCCAAAGCCATCCCGGGTCCCGAGGCTGGTGAAGACGGCGGCCTCGTTCAAGCCGGCCAAGGCGACCAAGCCGGCCAAGGCGACCAAGGCGGCCAAGCCGGCCAAGCCGGCCAAGCCGGCCAAGCCGGCCAAGCCGGCCAAGCCGGCCGGATCGCTCCCCAGGCCGAAGGGCCCGAGGCCGTCGACGTCGCCGACGTCGCCGACGGGCCGCTCGGGGCTCCTGGGACGCGGGGTGCTGCGCCGCCGGACGTCGGGCCCCGGACGCCAGGTCCCTCCGACGGCTGCGGCCGCAACGACGTCGGAGGCGGGTCGCCCCCGACCGTCGGCCGCGGTCCGGCGGCACCGCGTCCCGGTTGCCGTCGCCGCCGTGTTCGCGGTCGTCGTGCTGGCCTCCAGCTTTCCGTTGGCCGGCCTGCTTTCGCAGCACCGGCAGCTCTCGGCGGCCGCCGCCCAGTTGAGCCAGCTGCGCCGCACCAACCGGTCCCTCGCCGAGCAGCAACAGCAGTTGAACTCCAAGGCCGACATCCAGCGTCTGGCCCGGGCCGACTACCAGCTGGTGGCGCCGGGCCAGACCCTCTATGACGTCCTCCCTCCCGGAGGGCGTTCCGCCACGACCACCCCGGGCTCACCGACCAACGGCGACCCCGGCAGCCAGCCGTTGGTGGCGCCGGCCAACGCGCCGAACCTGTCGCCGGATCCGAACCTCTCGAATCCGTCGGCGCCGTCGGGTGGAAGTGGCGCCACCTCGAAGGCCGGCAGCACGGGCCCGCCCTCCACCGGCTCGGTCCGGCCGCCCGCTCCCACCACGTTCTGGTCCCGGGTGGCCAACTCGCTCGAATTCTGGAAATGACCGTGCGGTCGGCGGCCGGGAACCCGACGCCCGCCTCCGCACCCGACCGGGAGGCGGTGTCCCGCCTCCTGGGCCGGCCACCGGCCGGCGAGTTCCTGGTGGTCGTCCGGACCGACGAGGGCGCGCCCGCCGTCATCGAGAACGCCCCGTTCCTCTTCGACGGCACTCCCATGCCGACCCGCTACTGGCTGGTCGACCCGGGCCTGCGGGAGGCGGTGAGCCGGCTCGAGTCGACCGGAGGCGTCCGCCGAGCCGAGGCGGAAGTGCCGGCCGAGCAGGTGGCGGAAGCCCACGCCCGCTATGCCGGCGACCGAGACGCCCTCGTCGGGCCCGACCACCGGGGGCCGGTTCCGACCGGTGGTGTGGGCGGGACGCGGCAGGGGGTCAAGTGCCTTCACGCCCACCTGGCCTGGTGGCTCACCGGAGCCGACGACCCGATCGGGGAATGGACCGCGCACCACATCGGGCTCAGGCCGTCCGCCGGTCCGGAGCGCGACTGACACCTGGCCGCTGGCGTTCGTCGCCACCACCTGGTGGGCTGCTCGGCGCCCGTGGTAGCAAGGAACCCATGGAGCCGGCCGGTCCTGTCGCCGCCATCGACTGCGGGACCAATTCCACTCGTCTCCTGGTGTCCGACGTCGACGGCCGGCCGGTCGAGCGGCTCATGCGCATCACCCGGCTCGGTGAGGGTGTGGACGCCACCGGCAAGCTCTCGGTCGACGCCGTCGAGCGTTGCACCTCGGTGCTGTCGGAGTTCCGACAGGTGATGGACGGGCTGGGGGTGGGCCGGGGACGGCTGGTAGCCACCTCGGCCGTGCGTGACGCATCGAACGGCGAGGAGTTCCTCGAGCCGGCCGGCAGGATCAGCGGCTTCGAGCCGGAGGTCCTGGATGGGGCCGAGGAGGGACGGCTGTCCCTGGCCGGGGCCGTCGCTGAGCTGGATCCCCACGATGGCCCCTTTCTCGTGCTCGACATCGGGGGTGGTTCCACCGAGCTGGTCAGGGGGTCCGGGCCGACCGACCCCGGATTGGCGGTGGTGTCCCTGCAGATCGGCTGCGTCCGGACGACCGAGCGGTACCTGTCATCGGACCCACCCGCCGCCGACGAGCTGGCGACGGCCGAGGGGGCCGTCGGCGCCACGCTGGACCGCGCCATCGCCGACCATCCCGAACTCGCAGAGACTCGCCGGCTGGTGGGCCTGGCCGGCACGGTGAGCACCCTCGCCTCCCTCAACCTGGGGCTCGCGACCTACCGACGTGACCGGATTCACCACGCCGTCCTGTCGTCCGACGAGGCCGAGCACTGGTACCGCACCCTGGCCTCCGAGGACCGTCGGGCGCGACTGGGCCGGGTCGGGATGGTCTCGGGACGCGAGGACGTGATCGTGGCCGGTGCCCTCATCCTGGCCGCGGTCATGAGACGGTTCGGGTTCGACCGGTGCCTGGTGTCCGAGGCCGACATCCTCGACGGCATGGTGGCCGAACTCTTGGCTAGGTCCTGACCGGGGGCGCCGCCGCCGGAGCCGAGAGTCCGCAGGCCGACAGGACCCGCTCGATGAACCGGTCGGTGGAGCCGTACTCCTCTTCGGCGTAGGCCTGCCCCTGCGAGCTGAGCGAGGCCCGGGTGTCGGGATCGAGCATGGCCTCGACGCACCAGGCCAGCTCGGCCGGGTTCTCGAACCACAGGCCACCCCGGCCCCGCTCGGCATGCTCGCGGGCACGACTGTCGCCGGGGACCACGATGGGCGTGCCGAAGAGCAGCGATTCGACGCAGCGCCGCCCGAAGTACGTCCCGGGGCGCAGGTCGACGGTCATCCGGGCCCAGGCCATCAGGCGGGCCATGTCGCTCGACCGTTGGATGGGCCATCCCTGGTGCGGTCGACCCCGGTGCCAGACACAGAAGGCATCGCTGTGGCAGATGCCCACCCGGGTGTCGGGGAAGCGCATCCGCAGGATGCGGGCCAGCTCCGCCTCCTGGTCGAGCTGACCGGTGCTGACGCCGGTCACCACCAGTACGTAGTCGTTGGTGCCGACCCAGGTGTTCGGCTCGGTGAGGGCACTGGGATTGGCGGACAGCGGGGCGCCGACCCGACGGACCGTCCGTCCCTGTCGCCAGCGGCCGACCATCGAGGCTCGCTCGCTCTCGGTCACGGCCAGCACCGCCTGCGCCCGATCGAGGAGCGCGGCGGGGGGAGGGGAGGGGTCGAGGCCGTCGACCAGAGCCAGCGCGGCGCAGGGGAGGTCGTGGCCGGATCGGTCGAGCGCCCCGAGGGCGTCGAGGACCCCGAGGGCCCCGGCCGGGTCAGAGCTCGGGCGACCGGCGATCAGCGCCAGCTCGGGGTCAAGGCCGGTGATGACCTCGGCCGCGCCCGCCCACCGAGCGCTCACCCGATGGACGGTGAACACGCTGTCGGTGGTCACTCCGGGGGCCTCCCGGAGAGTCCCCCCTGACGTCTCCGGCGTGATGACGTGCACCTCGGCCGCCGAGGCCACTGCTCCGGCCACCTGGCGCATGACCCAGCCGGCCTCGGACGACGACTCCCAGGAGCCCGTGAGCAGGACGACCACTGGCGGCCGGCGGTCAGAGCCCGTAGGTGGGCCCACGGGTGGGGACTCCGTCTCCGGTGAGAGTGCTGCGGCGCCGGCTCATCGCGAGGAGCGAGCATCCCCTTCGGTGCGTGCCGTCGACGGGCGCGGCCCGGGTCCGGTTGCCGCCGCCGGCGGGGCGAGATGGAGCCACAGGGCCAGCCGGGTCTGGTTCTCCGCCTCGGCCACCTGGCGGTCGATCATGTCCTTGCTCAGCTGGTCGAGGCGCACCGAGAGCTCCTCACAACGCTGGGCCAGCGCCTCGTTCGTCCGCACCACGTGCGACAGGAGCAGGCGTTCGTCCTGGAGGTAGGTCCGCAGGACCCTGAAGGTCAGGCGCCCGAAGAGCGCCACCAGTCGGGCGCGCAGCCCCCGGCCGCCCGCGGACGGGTCGTACTCCTCGGGGAGCGCCCAGTGGCGATGGAGGTACTCGAGCGAGCTACGGTCGGGCCTGCCCGGGCCGGTCGGTGGACGCATCTCGTCGGGTGGGACGGGCGTCCATTGCAGGACCTGGTGCTCGCCCCTCAGCCGATCGAGAAGGTCCTTGGGGTCCAGTGCCTGCTCTCCCACGTGCGACTCTCCTCATCTCGGGCGATGCCGGGCCGGCTGCGGCGACGACACGACCCGGGTGTCCAGCCCGCGGACCCCCCGGCGCGTGCCCGAACCGGCGTCACCGACCGCGCCGGAAGACCATGGTCACGAGGCGGCCCATGGTACTCTCGAGCCGCCTGTGCCGAGCTCATCCCACCTCGACTGCCGGTGCCGGGTCGAGCGCATGAACCTCGGGGGTACCAAATGAGCTCCGACCGGTCGGATGCCGACCAGGAGACCGTCGAGCCCGCCTGGGGCCCCGATGCGGCATCGTCACCGCCGGCCTACTGGGAATGGATCGACCAGTGGAACCGGTACCGGGACGAGCACCGCGGCTCGGCGTCGAACCCGCCGCTCCCCACCACCGGGCCGTTGCTCAGTGTCGTCGTGCCCGTCTACCGGCCCGATCTCGGGTACCTCCGTGAGTGCACCAGCTCGGTGGTGGGCCAGTCCTACGGGAGCTGGGAGCTCTGGCTGTCCGACGACGGCTCACAGGACCGAGGCCTCACCACCCTGATGGGCGAGCTGGCCGCCGCCGAACCCCGGGTCAAGTGCCTGGCCGCGGCCGACAACGGCGGAATTTCGGTGGCCACCAACAGAGCAGTCGACGTGGCCGCCGGGGAGTTCGTGGTCCTGCTCGACCAGGACGACACGTTGGAGGCGGACGCCCTGGCCGAGGTCGCCGCCGCCATCTCGGGGTGCGACGAGGTCGACGTGATCTATTCGGACGAAGACCGTTTGGGCCGGGACGGCCGCCGCCAGCAGCCCCACTTCAAGCCCGACTGGGATCCGGACCTGCTCCTGTCCTTTCCCTATCTGGGCCATGTCACGGTGGTCCGCCGCCGGCTCCTGAGCCAGATCGGAGCCTTCCGCTCCCGGTTCGACGGGAGCCAGGACTACGACATGATGTTGCGGGCCACCGAGGAGGCCCGACGGATCGTGCATATCCCGAAGGTCCTCTACCACTGGCGGGTCGTGCCCGGGTCGGCGGCGGGTGATCCGATGGCCAAGCCCTGGGCCCATGACGCCAGCCGCCGGGCGCTCGCGGACGCCGTGGCCAGGAGGGGCATCGACGGCTCGATCTCGGACGGTCCGTTCCCCGGCGCCTACCACCTGCGCCGGGCGGTCCACGGCTCGCCCACCGTCGGGGTGATCATCCCCTTCCGCGATCAGGCGGCGCTCACCGTCGAATGCCTCGACTCGTTGCGGAGATCGCCCGGCTACGAGATCAGCCAGATCGTGCTGGTCGACAACGGCAGCACCGAGCCCGAGACCCGGGTGCTCCGTCGTCAGCTCGAGGACAAGCCCAGGACGCGTGTGCTCGACTACCCGGGCGCCTTCAACTGGGCGGCCATCAACAACCTGGCCGTCGAGGCGTGCCAGACGGACCTGCTCTTGTTCCTGAACAATGACATCGAGGCCACCTCGGACGGTTGGCTCCATGCCCTGGTGGAGCTCGGGCAGCGGCCCGAGGTCGGAGCGGTGGGCGCCAGGCTCGTCTACCCCGACGGGAAGGTCCAGCACGCCGGGGTCGTGCTCGGGATGCAGGGCATCGCCGCCCATCTGTTCAACGGCCTTCCCCCGGGACGGCACGGCTACTTCAGTTGGGACCGGCTCGTCCGCGGGTACAGCGCCTTGACCGCCGCCTGCATGCTGGTGCGGAGGGACGTCTTCGAGGAGGTCGGCGGCTTCGGGGAGGTCTACCCGGTGGCCTTCAACGACATCGACTTCTGCCTGAAGCTGGGCCGGGCCGGCTACCGCTTGCTCTACACCCCGCACGCGCAACTCACCCACTACGAGTCGGTGAGCCGGGGTCTGTCGGGCTACTCGCACGACTTCCAGGCCTTCCTGGCCCGATGGTGGGACCAACTGCAGCAGGACGATCCGGCCTACAACCCCAATCTGGGGCGGTTCGAGCCCTGGTGCCCGCTGCGGGCCCCCGGGGAGAACGAGGCCTGGCTCTTGGCCATGCGGGCCATGGTCCCCTCCCCGCCGGACCCGGCCGAGGACCCCGCGACCCCCGCGGCGGAGCCGGTGGCGTGACCGGTGGCATGACCGGTGGCGTGATGGTGCCTGGTCGGACGGGGGAGAGGGCCGAGCGCCGGGTCGGGTACGGGCCGGGTCTGGGGGCCGACCGGGCCGCCCGAGTGTTGTTGGGGGGCTGCGGGCTTGGCTAGCCTCTCCACGGTGGGGTGGAAAAGTGATGTCACGGTCCTGGGTGGCTGCGGCCATGTCGGGCTGCCCCTCGGCCTGGCCCTGGCCGATTCCGGCCTGCGGGTCACCCTGTACGACACCAACCTGGCCGCGGTCGACGCGGTCCGATCGGGCAAGATGCCCCATCTCGAGCCGGGGGCACCCGAGGTGCTCACCGCCACGCTGGCCGACGACACCCTGACCGCCTCATCGGAGCCGTCCACGGTCGGGTCGAGCGAGTACCTGGTGGTGGTGGTCGGCACCCCGGTCGACGAGCACCTGAACCCCGATCCCCAAGCGGTGGTGACCGCGCTCGAAGGGGTCGGCGACCAGCTGGTGGACGGACAGGTCCTGATCCTCCGGTCCACTGTGTTCCCGGGGGTCACCCGGATGGTCGAGCGGTTGATCGAACGGCTCGGCAAGAACATCGATGTCGCCTTCTGCCCGGAGCGGATCGCCGAGGGCAAGGCGATGGAGGAATTGCGGTCCCTCCCCCAGATCGTGGCGGCCCGCACCGAGCCCGCTTACCGGCGAGCGGCCGACCTCTTCGGGCATCTGACCGACTCCATCGTCCGCGTGGAGCCCGAGGAAGCCGAGCTGGCCAAGCTCTTCACCAACTCGTACCGGTACATCAAGTTCGCTGCCGCCAACCAGCTGTACATGATGGCCAATGACTACGGGCTCGACTACGAGAGGATCCGGCAAGCCGTGGTCGAGGACTACCCCCGGGCGGCCGACCTCCCCGGGCCCGGGTTTGCGGCCGGGCCGTGCCTGCTGAAGGACACGATGCAGCTCGCCGCGTTCAACAACAACAACTTTGCGCTCGGCCAGGCCAGCATGCAGATCAACGAGGGGCTGCCCCTGTACCTGGTGTCGCGGATGGCGGCGCGCTTCGAGCTCGGCACCATGACGGTCGGGATACTCGGTATGGCGTTCAAGGGTGGGTCGGACGACAACCGCTCCAGTCTCTCCTACAAGCTGAAGCGGGTGCTCAAGGTCCGGGCCAAGGACGTCCTCACCACCGACCCGTTCGTGACCGTGGACGACAACCTGTCCCCGTTGGAGCAGGTGATCGACCGGTCCGACATCATCGTCATCGGCGCTCCCCACGCTGTCTACGCCGACATCGACATTCCCCAGCCTGTCGTCGACATCTGGAACGTCCGTGGTGACGGGGTGGTGGTGTGAAGCCCCGCGTATCGGTGGTGATCCCCGCCTACGACGAGGGCTCGAACATCGAGGACGTCCTGGCCCGGCTGGTCGAGGCCGTCCAGCTCCCGTCGGAGATCGTGGTGGTGGTGGACACGCCCGAAGACTCGACCATCCCCTACGTCGAGAAGTATTCCGCCAAAATCCCAAGTATCCGCGCCGTGGTGAACGACGTGCAGCCCGGGCCCGCCCAGGCCATCCGCTACGGGATCGACCGGGCGGTGGCCGACGTGGTGGTGGTCACCATGGCCGACGGGTGCGACGATCCACAGCAGATCGACCAGCTGGTCCGACTGGTGGAACGGGGCGTGGTCGTCGCCGCGGCGTCGAGGTACTCACGAGGCGGACAGCAGGTGGGCGGCCCGTTCCTCAAGGGGATGATGTCGCGCCTGGCCGGCCTCTCGCTCTGGATGCTCGCCCGGGTCGGGACCAGGGATGCCACCAACTCGTTCAAGGCCTACGACGTCGACTTCGTCCGGAAGGTCGGGATCACCTCGTCCTCAGGGTTCGAGATCGGCATCGAGCTGGTGGCCAAGGCCCGCCGGGCCCGCCTGCCGGTGGCGGAGCTGCCCACCATCTGGCTGGAGCGCAACCACGGCGTGTCGAACTTCAAGATCGTGAGCTGGCTCCCGCACTACCTGCGCTGGTGGCGTTTCGCCTTCGGGCCCCGGCTGACGATCGAAGAGATCCGCGCTGAAACCTGCCCGAAAGGAAATCAATGAGCACCGTTCTCGTCACAGGATCCGCCGGGTTCATCGGTGGTTACGTGGTCAAGGAGCTCTTGGACCGGGGTCACCACGTGGTGGGCGTCGACAACTATTCGAAGTACGGTCCGGTCAAGCGGTCCTATGACGACAATGAGCGCTACCGCTTCGTCGAGGCCGATGCCCGTGACGTCGATCTCCTCGCCTCCGAGCTGGCCGGCTGCGACCACTTCATCGCCGGGGCCGCCCTCATCGGCGGGATCTCCTATTTCCACACCTACGCCTACGATCTCCTGGCCGCCAACGAGCGCATCATCGCCTCGTCGTGTGACGCCGCCATCAAGGCCCACGAGCAGGGAAGGCTGCAGAAGGTCACCTATCTCAGCTCGTCGATGGTGTTCGAGTCGGCCGACTCGTGGCCGTCCTACGAGGGGCAGGAGCATGAGATCCCGCCCCCGGTGTCCTCCTACGGCTTCCAGAAGCTGGCTGTCGAGTACTTCGCCCGGGCCGCCCACGACCAGTACGACCTCCCCTACACCATCGTGCGGCCGTTCAACTGCGTGGGTATCGGCGAGCGCCGGGCGCTCGGAGACGTGGAGATCCTGAGCGGGAACGTCAGCCTGGCCATGAGCCATGTCGTCCCGGACCTGGTACAGAAGGTGCTGAAGGGACAGGATCCCCTCCACATCCTGGGCGACGGCTCCCAGGTGCGGCACTACACCTACGGCGCCGACCTGGCCGAGGGGATCGTGACCGCCATGGAGCACCCCGACGCCCTCAACGAGGACTTCAACCTGTCGACGGCCCAGTCGACCACGGTGCTGGAGCTGGCCCAGGCCATCTGGACCGAGGTCAAGGGGCCCGACACCCCGTTGAACTGGGTCTCGGACCCTCCCTTCGAGCACGACGTCAACCGCCGGGTGCCATCGGTCGAGAAGGCCAAGCGGGTCCTCGGCTTCGAAGCCACCACCGGCCTCGAGAAGATCCTCCAAGAGGTCGTGCCCTGGATCGAGAACGCGATCGCCGAAGGCACGATCTAGACCCGCCGGTCGGGGGTGCCCCGTGGGGTGTTCGGGCCCGGTGGGGAGTCGGCGAGCCTCGGGCCCCCGGCAGCCCGCCGAACGGAGACGGGAAATGAGGCCGGGGAACGGCCAAAGGCGCTGGTAATGTGCCCTCTGTGCCAGACCGAGTCCCGCCGCCGGAGGGGCGCCCGACCGGCGACGTGACTCCCGCCGCCGTCTTCGTCATCGGCATCCACGAGCGCGGCGTGGAAGCCGTCGGCACGCAGCTCGAGTGTCTGGGCCTGTCCCCGGTGGGGGGTTCGCGCCCCTCGTCACCGGGCCGGTCCGGCGTGGACGCGCTCTCACGGTTCAACGACCAACTCCTGTCCGAGCTGGGGTCGTCCCGGGGCCAACCCGCGCTGCTGCCCCGGCTGGAGCTCTGGAGCCGGCTGCGGCACCGGGTGGACGCCGCCCGCCGGGTCTTCGAGTCGGCTCGGTCGGAAGGCCGGCCGGGCCCGGCCGACGGCCCCGACGGCCCTCCCTGGGTGTGGGCCGATTCGCGGAACACGGTGCTGGCGCCGTTCTGGGTGAAGGCGCTCGACGTTCCGGCCACGGTCGTGCTGGTCCACGGGCCGCCCGCCGAAGCGGCCGCGTCCCTCTCCCAGGAGGAGGGCATCCCCTTCGACGAGGCGCTGGCGCTCTGGGACGAGTACAACCGGATGGCCCTCAACCTGTGGGAGGAGTTCTCGGGGATCGTCGTGGCGGTGGACACGTTCGAGAGCGATCCGAAGTCCGGTGCCCGCCAGCTCCAACATGAGCTCGAGAGGCGTGGCATCCCGTCCTCGCCGGAGCAGCTGGCCGCGGCCATCCAGCGCTTCGACGGGTTCGGGCCACCCGGCCCAGAGCCGGTCGGAGAGGTGTCGAACAAGTTCCTCATCCTGGATCGGGCCCTGCACCGGGCCGCACGCCAGGAGCCGGGCGACGGGCAGGAGATGGTCGAGGAGTTCGCCCACTACTACGACCAGGAGTACTACACCCACTACGGCAACGAGGGGGACGCGCCCTACCGCCGCGGCGAGGAGCAGTGGGAGACCTTCTTCGCCATGCTGGCCCGCCGGATCTCCGATGAGCTGCGGCCGGTCTCGGTCCTCGATGCCGGGTGTGCCATCGGATTCCTGGTCGAGGCGCTGCGGAACCAGGGCGTCGACGCCTGGGGCGTCGACGTCTCGGAGTGGGCCATCGCCCAGGTGCCCGAGTCGATCAAGCCCTACTGCTCGGTGGCGTCGCTCACCGACGAGATCAGTGGTCACTTCGATCTGGTCACCATGATCGAGGTCATCGAGCATCTGCCTGACTCGGTGGCGGAGTCGGTGATCGCCAACATCACCCGGCATTGCGAATCGGTGCTCCTGTCCTCCACCTCGGACGGCTTCGAGGAGGCCACCCATATCAACGTGCGCACGCCCGACCACTGGGCTCGCCTCTTCGCGGCCCACGGTTTCGTGCGCGATTTCGACTACGACGCCTCCTACCTGTCGAAGGACGCCATCTTGTTCCGGAGGGGCGAACCGGACCCCTCGGCCCTCGTGGTCGGCTATGAGCAGTCCCTGTGGAGGACCCGCCAGCACCTGCAGGGGATACTGGACGAAATCGTTCCGGAACGGGACAACCTGGTCACCGCCATCGGGGAGTATGCCGAGCGGTCGGGTACCCTCGAGCTGCAGAATCAGGCGCTGCTGGCCGAGGTCGGCGACCTCCGCAGCTCCGTGCGTGAACTGGAACTGCGACGCTCCGCCGAGCTGCTGGCCGTCCAGGGTGAGCTTCTCCGACGTGATCGGGACACCGCCGGCCTGCACCACCTGCTGCACGAGGCCAGGAGCCAGGCCGCTGCGGCGACGGTCCAGGTTGCCGCCATCGAGGCGACCAAGGTGTTCCGGTACACGGTTCGCCTCCGCCGGATCTACGGGAGGCTGCGGGGCCGGCCCCAGCCACCGCCGGCCAGCGTGGCCGTCCCGGGCGTGCCTGCGCCTGCACCGAGGCTCCCGTACGACGAATGGGCGGCCACCTACGACACGCTCTCGGATGCCGACCGCAAGGCCATCCGGTTGCGTGCCAGCCAGATCAGCGACCCCCCGCTCATCTCGGTGATCCTCCCCGTGTACAACACGCCGGAGCCGTACCTCCGTCAGGCCATCGAATCGGTCCTCCATCAGCTGTACCCGCATTGGGAGCTGTGCATCGCCGACGACTGCTCGACCGATCCGCGGGTCCTCGAGGTCGTCGACGACTACGCCCGATCGGAGCCCCGGATCAAGGTCGTCCGTCGGGACGAGAACGGCCACATCGCCGCGGCGTCCAACTCCGCCCTCGCCTCGGCCTCGGGCCGATGGGTGGTGCTCCTCGACCACGACGACCGTCTCCGCGAGCACGCCCTGGCGCTGGCCGCCATCGAGGCGGAGATCCATCCGGGGGCCGGCCTCATCTACAGCGACGAGGCCATCATCGATGCGGCCGGCCACCGGCTCAAGGACTACTTCAAGGGCGACTTCGACCCGCTGCTCCTGCTCGGGATGAACCACGTGTGTCACATGGCGGCGCTCAGGCGCGACCTGGTCGAGGAGGCCGGGGGCTTCCGCCCGGGGTTCGAGGGGAGCCAGGACTGGGACCTGCTGCTCCGGGTCACCGAGCTTGTCGAGCCCGACCAGGTCCGGCACATCCCGCACATCCTCTATGACTGGCGGTCCCACCCCGCCTCGACGGCGCAGTCCCTGGCAGCCAAGCCCTACGCCGGCGATGCCGGGCTCCGCGCCGTGTCCGAGCACCTGGCCCGGCAGGGTCGGAAGGCCACGGTCACGCCCATCCCGGCCCTGGGCTGGAATCGCGTGCGCTGGGAGATACCCGATCCACCGCCGTTGGTCACCATCATCATCCCCACCCGTGACGGCCGGTGGCTGGAACGATGCCTGCAGTCCATCTGGAGCTTCACCACCTACGGCAACTACGAGATCCTGGTCGTCGACAACGGCAGCGAGTCGAACCGGACGCTCGGGTTCCTCCGGCAGAACGAGGGGCGGGTGCGGATCGTGCGGGACGAGCGACCGTTCAGTTATTCCGGGCTCAACAATTCTGCCGCCGCTCGGGCCAATGGTTCCATCCTCTGCCTGCTGAACGATGACACCGAGGTGATCTCGGCCGACTGGCTCGACGAGATGGTCGGGCAGCTGCTCCAGCCTTCGGTGGGGGCGGTCGGAGCCAAGCTCTACTACGACGACGGGACCGTCCAGCATGCCGGGGTGGTGCTCGGCATCGGTGGCGTCGGCGGCCACGTGCACCGGCACCTCGATCGCCTGGACATCGGGTATTTCGGGCGCGCCGCCTGCGTGCGTCACTACTCGGCGGTCACCGGGGCGTGCATGCTGGTGCGGAAGGACGCCTGGGACGAGGTCGGCGGGCTCGACGACGACCATCTCTCGATCGGCTACAACGACGTCGACCTCTGCCTACGGCTGGCCGAGGCCGGATGGAAGACCGTTTGGACGCCGTTCGCCGAGCTCATCCACCACGAGTCGGTCACGAGGGGCCCCGACGTCGAGGGTGAGAACGCCGACCGCCTGGTGGGCGAGGGCCGGTACATGCAGCAGCGGTGGGGGATGCTCCTGCGCAACGACCCGGCCTACAACCCGAACCTCTCCCTGGTCTACGAGGACTTCACGCTGGCCTGCCCGCCGCGGGCCCCGCTCTTCGGGGAGCCGGACCCTCGCCCCGGGTCGTCCTAGAGGTTCACCCGGGCCGTCGACGACCCTTCCCCGGGCCGTCGCCGACCACCACCGGGGCCGTCCCAGACGACCTGACCCGCCCGAAGCGTGCAATACACTCCTAGCGATGGGCCGGGAGCTGCGTACCTGGGGGCTGCCGTCCGGTCAGGGACCGGCCGCCATGCCGGGGGAGCCGGGGCCCTGGTCGGCGGCGCCGGCCGTTGGCCTCCGCCGGTCGCCCCCGTCGGCGGGTCCTCGTCCGGGATGAGGCCGCTCCGCCGGCTCAGAGAAAGGGTCGGCCTCGGCCGGGCCGAGGCCATCGCATCATCGGGGTACTTCGATGGCGAGTGGTACCGCCGGACCTATCCGGAGGTCGCGGAATCGGGGCTCTCCCCCGAGGACCACTATCTCCGTGAGGGTTTCCGGTCGGGATCCGACCCGGGCCCCCTGTTCGACGGCAACCGCTATCTGGCCGAGAACGGCGACGTCGCCCAGGCCGGCGTCGATCCCCTGTCGCACTTCCTCCGGGCCCCGGCTTCGGAGGGACGCACCGCATCGACGGTGGAGGTGCCCGCACCCCCCGGTCACGAGAACCTGACGGTCGACATGCGGCGGGTCATCGACCCACCGCCCTCGGTGGCGGTGATGGTCCATGCCTACTACCCCGAGTCGTTCCCTTTGTTGTGCCATTCGTTGCGGTCGATACCGGTGCCGTTCTCGCTCCTCGTCTCGGTGCCCACCGAGGAGGCCCGCCGGGTGGTCATCGCCGCCGCCCGGCTCCGGGTGGAGCACGACCTCGATGTCCGGGTCTGTCCCAACCGCGGGAGGAACTTCGGTCCGCTCGTGTCGGAGTTCGCCGGCGAGATCCTCGATCACGACTACGTGCTTCACCTGCACACCAAGAAGTCGCTGTACACGGGAACCGAGCAGGCCGTGTGGCGGGACGAGCTGGTCGGTGCACTCGTCGGGACCCGGGCCGTCGCCACGGCCATGCTGGAGCTGCTCGGCCACCGGCCGGATGTCGGGATCATCTACCCGTCCACGACCCGCTCGCTCTCCTACTGGGCCCACCACTGGCTCAGCAACGCCCAGGGCGCCCCCGACCTGTTCTCGCGGCTGGGGGTGACCGACTATCCGACCTCGGGATACTTCCCGTATCCCGTGGGCGGCATGTTCTGGGCCCGGGTGGACGCCATTCGCCCCCTCCTCGAGGCCGGCCTGACGGCGGACGACTTCCCCGTCGAGGCCGGGCAGAACGACGGCACCCTGGCCCATGCCATCGAGCGGTCGTTCGTGCCGCTGGTGCACTCGCGCGGCTTCCGCTTCGTGGAGTTCGAGGCCCGATCGGGTGCCTTCCGCCTGGACTGGAGCGCGCTCAACCTCGATCAGTACCTCACCTTCTCCTCGGAGGGGCTGCTCCGGGCCATCGGGGAGGCGGACCTCGTCTCCTTCGACGTCTTCGACACCATCCTCACCAGGTTGAGCGTGCGGCCGGACTCGGTGATCAGGTCCGTCGGCGCCCGCATCGGACACGAGCTTCCGTCCGCCACGGGGTTCTTCGAACGACGGAAACGAGCCGAGCTGGCGGCCCGGCAGCTGAAGGATTGGAAGGGCGACGTCTCGCTGACCGAGATCTACCGGCAATTCGAGCGAGACGACGCCTGGACCGAGGAGGCTGTGTCCCTGGCCCGGACCAAGGAGGTCGAAGCCGAGCTCGCCGTGTCGGTGCCCCGGGCCGTGATCGCCGACGCCGTCGGCCAGGCCAAGCGGGCCGGAGCTCGGGTGATCGCCGTCAGCGACACCTATCTCGAACGGCACCACATCGACCAGCTCCTCGAAAACGCCGGTGTGGCCGATCTGATCGATGACGTCTACCTCTCGTCGGAGCGGGGCGTCCGCAAGGACCGGGGCGACATGTGGGACCTCCTCGTGGAACGGGAGCGGCCCCGATCGGGGCGATGGCTCCATGTGGGCGACAACGAGCAGTCCGACCTCCAGGCGGCCACCGACCGGACCATTGCCACCTACCACTGCATGAACCCGGGCACCCTCGTCGGACTCCGGGGTCTCGAGGCGATTGGCGGAGCTCCGCCGGATCGGTGGGGCACCGATCTGCTGATGGGACCGGTCGTGGCCCGGGTCGCCAATGATCCCTATCCGGACACGGGGCGCTTCCGACCCGTGGACCTCCCCCGGCCGTTCGACGTCGGCCATGCCGTCTTCGGGCCGGTGGTGATGGCGTTCCTGCTGTGGCTGGCCAACCATCCCCAAGGCGCCGACGTCGACCGGGTCTTCTTCCTGTCCCGCGAGGGCTACCTGCTGCAGCTGGCGTGGGAGAGGATCCGGGCGGCGGGGGCCACGCACCTTCCGGCGTCGACCTACCTGCTCAGCTCCCGCCGGACGGCGATGGCCTCGGCACAGGCCGTCCGGTTCAACCCGGACGAGATCGTGGAGGGCTCGGACTTCGAAGGGACCATCGAAGATCTGCTGTCGAGCCGGCTCGGCCTGGAGCTCGCCGGCGACCTTCCCTTCACCGGCACGACGGTCCGTCTGCCCCGGGACGAGGAAGTGGTGCGTTCCGTCCTCGACCAGGTCCGCGACCGGGTGGTCGACCACGGGGGCAAGGAGCTCGCCGGCCTGGTGGAGTACCTGGGGGCGAGCGGCCTGAGCTCGGCCCGCAACCCGGCCATCGTCGACATCGGCTACTCGGCCACCATCCAGAAGCACATCCAGACGGTGGCCGGACGGGGGCTCCGGGGCTTCTACATGGGCACGTTGGCCCAGGCGTCCCAGGTCCGGGAGGCCGGAGGGTCGGCTTTCGGATGCTTCGTGGAGGACCATCCGGGATGGAGCGAGCCCACGCCCTTCCTCCTCCACTCGCTGGTGCTGGAGGCATTTCTCACCGCTCCCTCGGGCCAGACCGAGCGGGCCGAGATGCGCGACGGGAGGGTCGTCGCCTCCTTCCGGGCCGACCACCGCACCACCGATGAGCTGAACGTCCTGGGCGAGCTGCACGCCGGCGCGCTCTCCTATTGCGACCAGCTGCTCGGGGCCTACGGCAGGACGCTGCTCGACGTCCCCATGGACCCCCAGGTGGCCCTCTCGATGGTGACGGCCCTGGCCACCGGAGGCATCCGGTCGCACCGGGTGGCGGCTGCCCTGGTGGTCGACGATGACTACTGCGGTGTCCCCCGTCGCCATGCCAGCGTGGCCCCCTGACCCGATGCCATTCCGCACCTCCGCCGCCGCGGCCTGTCCCGCCCCGGGGACGAAACCCCAGGTTCTGGCCTTGTCAGTCGCAGGTCACTACCATGCCTGCGTGCTCTCGTTTATTCGGGATGAGGAGGCCGTCGGCGGGGCCGCCGGGCAGCCATGAGCCCCGGCCTGCGCGCCCCCACGGTCCGGTCCCTCGAACTGCCGGGGTGGCGGATCCGGTTGGCCACCCTGGTGGAGAGCGACTACGAGGCATGGCTGGAGGTGCGGACCCGCTGCCGCTCGTGGCTCGTGCCGTGGGAGCCGCGGTCCAAGGGCGCACCGCTGGCGCCCGAGGACGCCGCCAGCTTCGCCGCCCGGTGCGGCATGCGCGAGCGGGAGCGACAGCTGGGGAGCGGGTTCGGCTTCGGCATCTTCGTGGAGGGCCGGTTCGCCGGGGAGATCACCCTCTCCTCGATCCAGCGCGGTCCCTTCCAGAACGGGTCGATCGGCTACTGGATCGACCAGGAGCTGGCCGGCTCGGGTCTGATACCCGAGGCGGTGGTGGTGGTCCTGCAGTTCGCCTTCGAGACCCTGCGCCTGCACCGGGTGGAGATCGCCATCATCCCCCGCAACGCGGCCAGCCGCCGCGTGGTGGAGAAACTGGGGTTGCGGAACGAGGGGGTGGCGCTCGGGTTCCTGGAGATCAACGGCGAGTGGGAGGACCACCTGCGCTACGCCATGACCAGTGAGGAGTGGTCGGTCCGCGCTCCGGAGCTGCGGACGGCCTGGCTGAAGCGGGACTGACCGGCCACTCGGGCCCGGCGAGTCGGCGAGTCGGCGAGGTCGGCGAGACCGGCGAGACCGGCGAGACCGGGACGTCAGTTGCCGGTGCGGTAGTGGAGGTGGACGACTCCGCTTCCGAATCGGTCCACCCCCGACAATTCGAGTTCGGGAAGGACGTGGCCGGGGAGGGCCGCCGTGCCACCGCCCACGGTGACGGGCGTGAGGAACAGGTGAACCTCGTCGACCAGCCCGGCCGCCAGAGCCTGGCCGGCGAGGTCCGGGCCACCGACAGACATGTCCCGTGCGGCGGTCTCTTTCATCCGCCGCACCGCACCCGGGTCGAACACCCGCTCGATCCGAGTTCGGGCACTGGACACCCCTCCGAGCGTCCTCGAGTACACGACCTTGGCGGCGGCCCGCCACGTCTCTGCGAAGTCCCCGAGGTATGGGGGCTGGCTTTCGCCCGCCTCGAAGGTCTCCCAGTAGACCATCGCCTCGTACATCCTGCGCCCGTAGAGATACGTGCCGTAGCCCCGCTCCAGGGCGTTGATGAACGTGAACACCTCGGGGTCCGGGGCGCTCCAGTCGAACCTGCCGTCCCGATCTGCCGTGTAGCCGTCGAGCGACATGATCGTCGAGTACACCAACTTCGCCATGGCGGCACGCTACAGCCGCGATGGGGCGCTCGGGCTCCGTGGCGAAGCTGTGGAACCGAGCGTCGGGCCGCGTCCCCGCGGCCGACCCTCCGACGGGGGTCCCGTTGAACGATCCATGGAGCCGGGCATCACCGCGGACGGACAGGCCACCGTCTCACGTCGCCCTCAGCGGGCGAGGACGGGTGGCGCCGGCATCGCCGCACTCCGGACGTCGCAGGGTCAGCCGGGGGCGTTGGCGAGGATCGGCCAGGTGTGCGGTTCGATCCATACGACCCCGTGCTCGGGTATGGCCCGGTCGAACGGCCTGACATCCACGAACCCCGTCCGGTCCAGGGCGTCGACGAGGTCCGGCTCCGACATCATCCGCATCTCGAGCGTGGCGCCGGGACCGCCGTGGAAGACGAGATCGCCGAAGACCTGCAGATCCCCGGTCGCGGTCCGGTTCACCAGGACCCGTTCCGTCCCCAGGTTCACGATCTCGTAGGTGAAGAGCTCCGGATAGTGCTCGACGGTCGGCCCCTCGGGCTTCAGGGGAACGGTGAGCACCAGCAGACCGCCCGGCTTGAGCAGCGTTCTCATGTTGGCCAGGGCGATCTCGTACGGGGGTGCGACATGCTCCAGCACGTCCGACGAGATCACGAAGTCGCACGAGCCCGAAAGCGCTTCCGGTACGGGCGCAGTGATGTCCAACCGGATCTGCTCGTCGTAGTAGGTGTTGTCGTATCCGAGGACCCGGCGCAGCCGGATGGCGTAACCCTCCCAGTCCGACATGCCCAGTCCGACGATGTCGGGTCGGGAAGGGAACTCGTCCATCGTCAACGACGTTCCATGGAGCCAGGTGGAGAGGGCGGCAACCACGCCCCGGAACCGGACGTTGGAGTTGCACTGCGGGCAGCTGCCGACCTCCCGATGGAGCTCCGAGAACGTGGCCATGCCCGGGCTGCCGCAGATGTTGCAGACGAACGACAGGGCGTCATCCGGCGCCCCCTGCCTGCTCCGTCGCCAGATCCGATCGGGCCCCGTAGCCAGAGGGCTCCTGTTCCGGGAGGCAGTCATACTCCAAATCTACCGTTTCCGGTTTCCATCCTCGGGCATGCTGGTGCCGTCGAGGGTAGGAGAACGCAGGGGATAGCATCGCCAGGATGACCGAAGGCCTGGTGAAGTTGGCCGGACCATCCGCCCCGCAACCCCTCACCACAGACCCTGCCCCCCGCCAGCCGGCCACCCCCTCCCGGAAGGAACGGCGGAGGACGAAGACCCGCCGGCTCGGGCCGTCAGATCTCCTGCTCCTCCCTCTGGTGTTCATCGCCGGGTGCGCCGTCACCTGGCTGCGGGGCCCGTGGGTCTTCACCCGTCCACAGCTCTGGGCGGAGGATGGCGCCGTCTTCTTCCAGAGCGCGTACAACCAGGGGTGGCACACCCCTTTGGGCCAGGCGCAAGCGGGCTACCTCCAGACATTCCCCCGCCTCGTCTCCGACCTCGGCCTTCTGGCACCGATCGCCCAGGTCCCGTTGCTGTTCGCGATCGTTGCGCTGGCCGTGCAGGTGCTCCCGGCCGTGCTGGTCGCCAGTCGACGCTTCGCCACCGCCGTGCCGGACTACCGCGTGCGGCTGCTGCTGGCGGCGGCCTACCTGTTGCTGCCCAATTCCAGGGAGGTCAACGTCGACCTCACCAACTCCCAGTGGCACCTTGCCGTGCTCGCCGTGCTGGTGGTCCTGGCGGCGCCGCCCTCCGGCCTGGGATGGCGTGTCTTCGACATCGGTGCCGTGGCGCTCTCCGGCCTGACCGGGCCCTTCGTCATCAGCTTGGTCGTGGTCGTGGCCATTGTGTTCTACCGACGACGACAGAAATGGACACTGGTGTTGGGGGTGCTGGTCGCCGCCGGCACCGCCGTCCAGCTCTACGAGCTCGCCACCGCGGTTCGGCCACCCGTGGGGCCCCTGGGCATCACCGCCATGCGTTTCGTGGAGGTCATCGGCGGCCGGCTGATCGGGAACACCCTCCTCGGGTCGTCGACGACCACGTCGCACGGATACGACGCCCACCTGCTCGCATTCTCCTACGCCTTCCTCGTCGTGGGAGTGGCGGTCGTGGTCGCCGCGGTCTGGCGCGGGCCGTTCGAGCTGAAGGTGTTCAATCTGTGGGCCGGCCTCGTGCTGGCCGGCTCCTTGGCCAGCCCGCTGGCCGCCGTGCACGGTTCGCAGTGGCAGGCCCTCATCGCCAACGCCGGTGGCCGCTACTGGTTGATCCCGTCGCTGGCTCTGGTGGCGGACCTCCTGTGGTTGGCCGGACAGATGCGTGGTCGGCGACGGTGGGCCGGCGTCGTCGCGGTGGGCCTGGTGCTCGTGGTGGCCGGATTCGGAGTCCGGGAGGACTTTCGCTACCCGCTGAGCCCGGCCCCGAACTGGAGGGCGCAAGCCACGCGTTTCGACCGGTTGGCGCCCGGCCACCCGTTCACCTTCAAGACGCGACCGTTGGGCTGGACGATGACCCTGTACAAGCGATGACCTGAGGCCACGGGCGATGGCCCGGCGCTCGAAAGATCGATCCACGTCGGGATGGGCTCCCGGTCGCACCGAACCACGGTGGACGGAGGTGGCGGGTGATCGGCTTCACTACGGGACCGGCGGGGTGGCGTGCCGGTAGTGGGCGGCGGTGCCCGGTGCGAGCTCGCCGAGTTGGTCCGTGTACACCATCTGGACCCAGCGGAGATGGGTGGCATAGGACAGGCTGGGGAAGACGTATCCGTCGAAGAGGAGCGTCCGGTCGGGCTGAGAGATGCGGTGGAGGTGCACCACGATGGTGTCACCGGCCTGGATCCGCCTGGTCCAGGCCGATGCTGCCGGCAGCCCCACCGCGGTCGAGACCGCGACCTGACCGAGGACCACCAGCCCCATCCCCACCCCGAGCAATGACGCTCTGGTCCGGAAGCGTGAACGGCCCGGCGCGGCCAGGGCCGGCGGGACGGAGAAGACGTAGACGGCCACGGCGACCAGGATGAGGAGGTTTGCCATCGTGTAGCGGGGCGAGGCGGCTCGTTCGATCCCGAGGCTGAGGCGCCCTCCGGCGATCGACAGGTCGAACAGCAGGGCGAAGGTGATCAACAGCAGCGGCACCGGCAGCGCCGCCGATCGCTTCACCGACCGGATGGACCCCACCACGGTCAACCCGGCGGCGAGGAGTACGGCTGCCCCGATGAGCTCGTGGAGGCCGGTCCGAGGGGCTGTCGTCGGAAACACGTTGCCGACGAGGGCGAGCATGTAGCCCAGGGTCTGCACGGGATGATGCAGCGAATAGCCGGAGGACCCCCCTCCGGTCGCATTCGGGCTGAAGTCGTACCCCCGGAAGTAGAGGTAGCCCACCACGGCCGATGCGGCCACCCAGGCCAGTGCGACATACGGCCGCCGCCGGTCGCGGAGGCACCACAGGATCCCGATGAGCCCGATCGGCCACAGGATCAATCCCTGGATCGACGAATACGACGCCACCACGGCGATGGCCAGAGCCGCCCCCAGGTGCAGTCCCGACCATCGGGGGCGCCCGAGCACGTAGAGCATGGCCATCAGGCACAGCAAGACGACGTACCAGGCGACCTGGAAGGCCCAGAGGGCGTTCTCGGTATCGGCGATGCTGAACCAGAGGAGGCCCAGGAGGAGGGTCTCGACGGGCTTGATGGACCGGCCGGCGAATTGGTGGAAGCTGCCGAGCAGCAGGGCGAAGCCGGCGATGAACAGGCCGGCGTTGAGATAGACGATTGCCGTCGTGTCGAGGTGGGTGAGGCCCCCGACGATGGCGACCAGGAGATAGGGGAACAGCAGCCGGTTCTCATTGTGTTGCTGCCAGAGCTGACCGAGGTCGAGATGGTGGTGGATGGCAGCGTCGACGACCGGGACGAAGCTCCAGTCGTCCCAATTGATGCCGTTGCGACCGAAGTGATTGACAAAGACGACGTACAGCACGGCAGGCACGGCCGCGGCCACGATCACCCTGGCGCGCTCGCCCCGGCGGGTGACCCGCTCGCCATCGGACGGCTCGGAGATCTGACCTTCGTCGATCGGGGTCGGCACCGGTTGGACATCCGACAGTTGATCAGTCGCCACCATGATGCCCGTGTGCACCTCGCGATCCTCCTGCATCGACCGGACGGCGACGGTGTCCTCTCTCGGGTCCGGGACGACGGAACTGGTCCCAGAAACGTAACAGAGCCCCCGGCACTGGACGAGGGGGACCGACGGGGCCCCGGGAACCACCGCATGGCCGTGACCGTCGATCCGGCGGAGCTAGGTTTGGGCCGATGTCCGCCGACCCCGATCCCGGCGAGGGCCGCGCCGAGAGGCGCCACCACGCCGTCATCGCCGGGACCGGGCGGGCCGGCACCAGCTTCCTGGTGCGGTTCCTGGGCGAGTGCGGCCTCAACGTGGGGCCGGCCGACGGGCACTTCGACGACCGGGCCCGGGCGGGCCTCGAGCACCACATCCTGGACGAGAACGCCCCCTACGTGGTGAAGGACCCCTGGCTGTTCGCCTACTGCGACGAGATCGATCCCGATGTCGTCGAGATCGACGCCCTCCTCGTCCCCGTCCGCGAGCTGATTGCCTCCGCCACCAGCCGGGTCCTCCAGGATCGCATCGCCATGGCCGACGGGCAGCTCGGGAGGTGGGCGCCCAGCGACGTGAACGGTCTCGTGACCGGCGGCGTCGTCTATTCGCTCGATCCGGTGGACCAGGCCCGGATCCTGGCGGTCGGCTTCCATCGACTCATCCACTGGGCGACGTCCCGCCAGATCCCGCTGTTCCTCCTGGAGTTCCCCCGGACGGTGACCGACGGGGCCTATCTCATCGACACACTCTGGCCCTGGCTGGGTGCCCACTGCGACCGGGCGCGGGCGGATGCCGCCTTCGCCTCCATCGCCGATCCCCGGCTGGTCCGCATCAAGCGGGGGGACTCCGGACCCGGTGTCACCGGGCCGAAGGACCCGGCCACGCTGGACCGCGACGCCATGGCCATCCTGTTGAAGGAGCGCAACTCCCTCCTGGCCGGGATGGAGGACCAACTGGCCGAGGTGCGGGAGGCCCTGGCCACCGCCGAGTACGAGCTGGACATCGTTCGGGCGGCCTTGGCCGCCACCGAGGGGCAACTGGTCGAGGCCCGGGAATCACGCCTGCACACCGAGGCCCGACTGACCGAGTCCCAGGGCGTGCTGGCGGCCGTCCAGCACCGGTTGGCGACCTCGGAGGACCAGGTCGCTCGAGGCGCCGCAGCCGAGGCGGCGATGGAGAGGCATCTCGATGCCACCGCCGCCGAGCTCCAGGCGATTCGTCACACCGTGAGCTGGCGCATCACCAGGCCGCTCCGCTGGCTGAGGTGACTGCCAGGCTGAGGCGACTGCGAGGCTGAGGCGACGGCGAGGCTGAGGATCGCTGTTGGGCTGAGGATCGCTGTTGGGCTGAGGGCCCGCCTCTCAGCCGTCGACGCCGCGGACGACGGCCGGGGAGTGGCGGAAGAACTGCTCCACGTCCTGCTCGTAGCGGTAGGCGGGGCCCTCCGAGCCGGTGGAGCGGCGCAGGTTGTTGGCCCGGGCGAAGCTCTCGACCGCCCCGGCGCTGGTGTAGCGGTAGCGGAACCCCGCTTCGAGGAGGCGGGAGGTGTCCACTCCCCGCCCGTAGCGGATGACCCCTTCCATCTCGGGCGGGAACTGGACCAGGCCCAGCTGGCGAAGGGGGGCGACGAAGGCCCGGGGCCGGATGGGGGGCAACGGGAGCAGGTACGCCCCGCTGATCGAGGCCACCTCGCTCCAGGGGAGCTTGCCCGCCCCGGCCACGTTGAACACACCGGGGATGCGGTGCCTGGTGACGTACTCGAGGGCCCGGACGACATCGTCCTCTTCGATGAACTGGACCAACGGGTCGAACCCGGCGATGCAGGGGAGCAGCCGGCGCCGGAGGTTCTGGCTGATGGGGGTGACGATGTCGGTCCCGAGGACGTTGGCGAACCGCAGGACCGAGACCACCAGGTGGGGGTTGTCGTCGGTGAAGTCCCGTACCAGCGACTCGACCTCGATGAGCGACCGCTCGAGGCGGGTGCGCACCGGGCTCTGGCGCCGGGTGTCCTCGCGGAACCAGGCCGGGTCGTTCTCGGCGGCGCCGTAGACATGGGTGGAGGACTTCACGACCACCTGGCGGACCGACGATCCCCCCGAGCCCGCCGCGGCCAGCAGGTTGAGTGTGCCGATGACGTTGATCTCGTGGAGCACCCGGCTCGGCACGTTGACCGAGTTCGTCTCGAGGAAGGTGTGCACGATGGTGTCGACCTGGGTGGCCCGCACGATGCGGCTGAGGATCGAGTACTTCTGGTCCGACCGGACGAACTCGGTGCGCTCGAGGGGCACCCTCGGCTCGTCGGCGCCGAGGCCGAGGATCATCTCGACGTCCGGCTCGTTCTCGAGGGCCTGGGCCATGCGCCCGCCCCAGAAGGTGTCGAGCCCGGTGATGAGCACCCGCCGTCCCACAGCTCAGCCGAACCAGATGCTGCGGCGCTCCCGCAGCATGTCGTGGAGAGCATCCTGGAGCTTGGCCCGGATGCTCTCGGCCTCGTCCATCACCTTGCTCCGGGAGTACCGCCCCAGCCCCGGCTCGACGTCGAACGTCACGGGATCGAGCACCCGCAGCTTGATCTTGACCGGGAAGTAGGTGACGTAGCCGAGGGGACCGAGCAGCAGGGAATTGGCCGTCACCGGGAAGTAGGGCAGGTTGAAGACCTTGGCCACCCCACCCAGGCGGAACAGGATGGGCATTGACTCCTCGGCACCGACCACGGCGATGGGGATGACCGGGACGCCGGCCCGCATGGCGATCTCCACGAAACCACCCCGACCGAACCGCCGGAGCCGGTAGCGGTCGGTGTAGGTCTTGGAGGTGGCCTTGGTGCCTTCAGGGAACACCAGCGCCAGCTGCTGCTGGTCGTGCAGGAGCCGGTAGGCGTTGTCGGGGTGGGCCGGGACGCCGCCCGTCCTCGACCACATGGTGCCGACGAAGGGGATGGTGCGGAAGAAGTAGTCGGCCAGGCCGTAGACCGGCCGGCCCAGCTCCTCCTCGATCCCGTGCATGATGGCCGGCGCGTCCGAGGGGATGGCCCCGGCGTGGTTGGCGATGAGCAGGGCGCCACCGGCGTGCGGGATCTTCTCGAGGCCGTCCCACTCCACCCGGAACCAGTACCGGTACATCGGGTCGTAGAGCCGTCGCACGATCGAGCGCATGTGCTCCGACCGGCCCCACTCGTCCACGTCCGATCGCCTCGGGTCGACCGGGGCCCCGTCCTCGGAGGGGCTCACGGCGACCGGGAGCATCGACGGTGGCGGCGGGACCTCGGACCCGGACACGCCGGATGCGGGACCGGCCGCCCCGATCCGCTTCGGAGCCGGAGCCGGAGCCGGTCCCCGTCCTGGACCCGGACCCGGACCTTCGCCCGCCGTGGTCTCGACCGACCCGCCTCCGACCGCCCGCTCGGGGCGGGGCTCCGTCCGGGCAGCGTCCGGCGGTTCATCGGTCACCGGTGCATCGTAGTGGCCCGGGTCGGGCCGACCGTCGGTCTCACTCCGGTCGTGACGGGTGGAGCTCAGACCGTCCCGTCCGGAACCGAAGCAGGCCGGAGCCGGCCGGACAACGACCCGAAGGACACCAGGTGGTCCATGGTGACCGACCGCCGTGACACCCGCCAGGAGGCGAACTCCGCCCGCAGGGCCGACAGCACCGTGGCCGCCGCCTGCTCGTCGACCAGGGGGAGGAGCACGGTGGCGGCGGGACCGTTGACCACCACCGGCACCGGGGCCCCCTCGAGGGACTCGGCGACCACCGAGCACACCTTGTCGGCCGCGCCGCCGGTCGGGGGTGCCGCGGAGGGATCGACGACCACCACGCTCAGGAGGGGAGGGGCGGGCACGAGGCCGAGCCGCGAGCGGTAGACGTCCTCCAGCATGCCGATCGAATCGTGCAGCGGGTGGATGGTGCTGCCCGGCACGTGCTTCCACTGCACGGGGACCTCGGTGATGCGCAGGCCGAGGCGCCGGGCCCGGGCCAGGATCTCGACGTCGAAGGCGAACCGGTCGATGCGCACCAGATGGAAGAGGAGCCGGGCGACCGGGGTCCGGAAGGCCTTGAACCCGCACTGGGTGTCGTGCAGGCCGAGCCCGGTCCCGGTGGTCACCAACCAGTTGAACATCCGGCCCATCACGGCCCGCAGGGCGTAGGTGCCGTCGACCATCGACTCGGGCAGGGCACGCGACCCGATGGCGAGGTCGTTGGTGCGGAGGCCTTCGACCAGCATGGGGACGGCCCGCGGGTCGATGGCCATGTCGGCGTCCATGTAGGCCGTGTACGCCCCCCGGGCCAGGGCCACCCCGGTCCGGACGGCCGCCCCCTTTCCCCTGTTGGCCGGAAGGCTGACCACCCGGTGGTGGGGCAGGTGGGCGAGGAGGGCGCGGGCGGTGCTCGCCGTGGTGTCGGTGCTCCCGTCGTCGACCACGATCACCTCGGTGCGCTTCAGGTCGATCGCGTCCTCGGCCACGGCCGCATCGAAGCGGTCCATCCCGGCCGGTAGCCGGTGGGCCTCATTGAAAGCGGGCACGACGATGGTCAGATCGGGTGGCATGAACCTGAGGGCTGACCCTATCGGGGGGCGTTCGGCCGCCCGGGTCGGGGCCTCCTGCCCCCGGGCCGCGGCCTCCTGCCCCCGGGCCGCGGCCTACGGCCGGGCGGCACCCACCAGCCCCTGGTACCAGACCGGATCGAAGGTCACGACGGTTCCGGTGTGGGCGGCCTGGATGATGGTGGCACCCCCGTAGGGGGTGGCCTGGCCGTCGAGCGTGGGGCCGACGTACATCACCACGTGGTCGATGCCGCTGCCGAAGTCGTAGAAGAGCAGGTCGCCCGGCTCGAGCTGGCTGAGACTGACGTGCGGGGACACGGCGTACTGGTCGGCGGCCGAGTGCGGCAGCGAGACCCCGGCGTTGGCCCAGGCGAGGGCCGTGAGCCCCGAGCAGTCCACGCCCGAGGCGCTCTCTCCGCCCCACACGTAGGGCACGCCCAGGTACTGCATGGCCCCGTGCACCGCCGCCAGTCCGGCCGCCTGGGGACTGCCCCCGCTCGACAGGACGGGGGCGCCGCCGGACGCGGCCGACCCGGCGGCCTGGTTCGCCGCGTCCGTGGCGCCCACGGCGGCGGCGCTGCCGCCGCTCACCGTGCTCGCCACCTGGGCGGCCTGGGAGGCCTGCGAGGCGGCGGCCGCGGCGGCCGCCGGTGTGGAGGCGCGGGCCGCGTCCTGGGCGGCCGCCTGGGCCTGCGCGACGGCCTGTTGGGCGATCTGCTGGGCCAGGGTGCCCTTCACCTCGGCCAGGGTGGCCTCGGACTGGGCGCTGGCCGCCGCCGCCACCTGTTGGGCCTGGCGCTCGACGGTCAGCTGTCCCGTCTCGGCCTGCTGCTCGGCGAGGAGCTTGGCCTGGGTGGCGCTCAGCTGACGCTGGCCGGCCTGCACCTTGGCCACGTCGACGGCCAGGTCGTTGGCACCGATCCTCTGGTAGAAGGTCCGGGTCTCGTCCGGACCGGTCGGAGCCGCAAACAGTGACGCGGCGGCGGTGGCCGCAGCGTCGCCCTCGTAGGCGGTGACGGCGTCGGCCCGGAGCCGGCTGCGGGCACCGGCCAGCTTCGACCGGGCGGCGTCGAGGGAGGTGGTGGTGGTCTGGAGCGCGACCTGGGTCTGGGCGAGGTTCACCGCCGCCTGGTTGTACTGCTCATCGGTCTGGTCGAGGGCCTGCTGCTCCTGGGAGATCTGAGCCTCGAGCCCGGCCACCTGGGCCTCGGTGGCCGCGATCGACGGCGACGATGCCGTCCCGCTCGCCGATGACGTGGCGGACGACGACGAGGGCACGGACGGGGTCGAGGAGGGGGAGGGATTCGCCGGTGCTCGTGTGGACGAGGTGGTGGCCGGCCCGGTTCCGGTGGCCCCGGCCACGGCCGGCGGCAGGGCGAGGGCGAGCGCGCCGAGCAGCACGGCCGATGCCGCCGTGGTCATGGTGGTCCAGGACCTGGTGGTCCGGGTGTGGCCCATCGCCCTGTCCGTCCCTGTGCCTCGCCCGCGGTCCGAAGCGTTCCGACGGGCTCGGTGATGATGGTGCGGGCGCGCCCGCCCGGCCGTGGCCGATCGCCCCTTCGTCACCTCGGCCACTCCCTTCACGCTACTGCCCGCGCCGGCGGGCTCCAAGGGAGGAATGAGCCCCGACCGGCGTGATCGACTGCCCCTTCGTGCCCCTCGTCGCCCGTCAGACAGATGATCTGTCCCGGCTCCTCGGATCCTCGGGCGGTGGGGCCCGTGCCGCTGCTCGACGCCGGGGAACGGCGCCCCCGCAGTCGCCGACGGCTGCCCTCCCGGCCCAAGTCGGTAAGTTGCCACCTTGTATCGGCAGCTTGCTCGGTCAACTGGAGGTCCCAAATCATGGACGGCGTGGTCGAGGTCCGGAGCGGCCGGGTCCAGGGGGTCCGCCGCAACGGGGTGTGGTCCTTCTCCGGTATCCCCTATGCCGCTCCCCCCGAAGGTGCCAGGCGGTGGCGGCCCCCGCAGCCGCCCGAGCCGTGGTCGGGCGTGAAGGTCTGTGACCGGTTCGGACCCATCGCACCGCAATCCCCCGGCCTGGTCGAACTGTCGCTCGGCGGGGAGCCCGACGAGCACGCCGAGGCCTGCCTCAGCCTCAACATCTGGACTCCCGCCCCCGACGCCGCCCGGCGGCCGGTGATGATCTGGGTGCACGGCGGGTCGTTCCTCTCGGGCTCGGGATCAGGGGGCCTCTACCGGGGTGGCCTGCTGGCCCGGGAGGGCGACGTCGTGGTGGTGACCATCAACTACCGGTTGGGGCTGCTCGGGTTCCTGGCGCACCCCGCCCTCGAGGAGCCCGGGCAGACCTGGCTCGGCGGCCGGGAGTGGGCCGGGTTCGGCAACTGGGGCCTCGCCGACCAGATCGCCGCCCTCCAATGGGTGCACGAGCACATCGCCTCGTTCGGGGGTGACCCGGGCAATGTCACCCTGTTCGGCGAGTCGGCGGGCGGCATGAGCATCTCGGCGCTCCTCGGTGTCCCGGCGGCCCGGGGTTTGTTCCACCGGGCCATCGTGGAGAGTGGACCGCCCTACACGCAGTCAGCCGATGAGTCGATCCTGCGGGCGGAGGAGCTGGCCGCCCACCTCGGTGTCGACGTGAGCCGCGGCGCGCTCGGGCAGGTGCCGGCCGAAGCGTTGGTGGCGGCCGCGGCCGACGTCGGTCGGGTGCGGGACGGACGGGGCCAGTCGGGGCTGTTGATGACCCCGGTGATCGACGGTGGGCTCCTCTCGTCGCGGCCCGAGGCCGAGGTGGCGTCGGGCTCGGCAGCGGACGTGGCCCTTCTCATCGGGACCACTCGTGACGAGACCTCGTTCTTCACGGCCGGCAACGACCGGTACGCCGCCCTCGACGAGCCGGGGCTGCGTGACTGGGTCACGCTGCTCATTCCGGACCCAGGTGATGCGCACGAGGTGATCGACCGCGTGCGGGAGGCTCGCAGGGCACGGGGTGAGGCCGTCACCCCGCGTCACCTTTGGACGGCCATCTCCAGCGAGTTCCTCTTCCGCTGGCCGACCATCCGGCTGGCCAACGCCCATGCGTCGGCCAGCCGAGCCGGGGTCGGGACCTACTGCTACCTGTTCACGTGGGAGTCTCCGGTGTTCGGTGGTTACCTGGGGTCGTGCCATGCCCTGGAGATCCCCTTCGTCTTCGGCACCGTGCACATCCCCGGGGTCCAGCCGTTCTCCGGGGGCGGTGACGATGCGTTCAGGCTCTCGGCGGCCATGCGCCGGGCCTGGGTGGCCTTCGCCCGCTCGGGCTCGCCCGGGGACCCTGGACCGGGCGGGTCGGGACTGGGGTCGCACGAGGAACCGGTGCTGTCGGGGAAGGGGGCGGGGGAGTGGACCGGCTGGGAGCCCCATCGCCGTCCGACCATGGTGTTCGGGCCGTGGCCGGGTGACTCCGGTCTTTGGCGGCAGGTCCACGCGCCGAGGGACGAGGAACTGGAGGCCGTCGCCTCAGCCAGCCGGACCCCGATTCCCTGAGCGCGACGAAGGGCTTCCCTGCGTGGGAACGGGGCCCGGGGCTCCCGGCGGACCGGGGGCGTGCAGCTCCGACGGGCCGTTCGGTGAACCGTTCAGCGAACCGTTCAGCCGGCCGTTCAGCTGGCCCCGGCGGCGACGGCGTCGGCCCAGGTGTAGTCCAGCGGCGGGATCGGACCGGATGCCAGCACCATGAGCGAGGCGTCCGACGCCCATTGGTTGTTGAACGTGCCGTAGGCCTCGGCCGCCCCCATCAGGAGCGTGCCGCCGTAGAGAGACTGGTAGTCGCTCAGCGACAGGATGTTGTCGCGGTGACCCCAGCACCCAGGCTGGCCGGCGGCGGTGCAGTCGATGTTGCCGCTGCCGGGCCCGTCGTCGTACATCCAGAAGTAGTTGGAGCCCAACGGGTTTCCGTTCTCGGCCCAATTGCTTCCCCAGGCGATGACGCGCATCCCCGGGGGGACGGCGCTCGGGCTCGGATCGGTGTTCGCCGCCGCACCCGCCTGTGCGTCGGCGTCAAAGGCGTCGGTCAGGCCGACGAGGGGGGGCAGCCCACGATCCACCCGCTCGATGTCGGTGATGACGAACAGCTGCTCGGCGGGATTCAACGAGAGGAAGTCCCTCGGCAGGTTCATGGGCCCGAGACCCTCGGCCGCACGCGCCGCCGTGGTGGCCTGCTTGATCAGGGCCATGCAGTTCTGACCGGTGTTGTGCGGGTAGCAGGCACTCAGGAAGTTCGGGTTGGGTGGGATGTCCTGGGGCGGGTTGCTCGAGCTGGGGCTGCCGGAGGCCGCGTTGACCAGGGAACCGAGGGAAGGCGCCCCACCGAAGTCCGACACGTTTCCGTTGGTCGTCACCGTCCAGTAACCACTACCCGGGAAGTCGGTGGCGATGGCGGAGGTCGGTGAGTCGAGGGGGGCCCCGCCCGTCGAACCGAGGAACGGCGCGTCGCCGAAGGTGAAGATGCCGCCGTCGGAGGCCACCAGCCAGTAGCCCTTGCCGTCCGGTGTGGGGGCCATGCCCACGATCGGCCGGTTGAGGACGATGGCCCCGGTCGAGCCGTAGAACTGGGCGTCACCGAAGGTGAAGATGCCGCCGTCGGAGGCCACCAGCCAGTAGCCCTTGCCGTCCGGGTTGGCGGCCATGCCCACGACGGGTCGGTTGAGGACCAGTGCCCCGGTCGAGCCGTAGAACTGGCCGTCGCCGAAGGTGAAGATGCCGCCGTCGGCGGCCACCAGCCAGTAGCCCCCGCCGTCGGGGGTACTGGCCATGCCGACGATGGGTTGGTTGAGGACCATGGCCCCGGTCGAGCCGTAGAACTGGGCGTCGCCGAAGGAGAAGATGCCGCCGTCGGAGGCCACCAGCCAGTAGCCCTTGCCGTCGGGGGTGGGGGCCATGCCCACGATCGGCCGGTTGAGATGGATGGCCCCGGTCGAGCCGTAGAACTGGGCGTTCCCGAAGGTGAACACCCCGCCGTCGGTGGCGACGAGCCAGTAGCCGTGCCCGCCGATGGTCCGGGTCATGCCCACGATCGGATTGGCCCGCTGGGCCCGGCTCTGATGGAGGGGCGTGGTGGACCGCGGTGATGCGGCTGCGCTCAGCGCCAATCCCGCCGCCAGCATCAGGACGGCCATCAGCGTCGCCACCAACGTGGCCATGGCGCGTCCGAGCATGACGGACGGCGCCAGCGGCGGGTGGCCTGCCGCGGGGAGCGGTCGGAGGATCGTCGCGCGGCCCACGTCTGTCGACGACGCCCGCGCCCGATCCGAGAGCCGAGCCCCGTGTCGCCCCGTGCGCCGATTCACTCACCACGAACCACGCTCCGCTCGCCGTGCCGGTATCGCTGTCCGGTGCCCATCGGATGCCTGCCCCTCGTGCCTCGGACGTCCCCGTCCCGGCCCACCAGCCCTCGCCAGTCCACCCCTGCCTATCGACCGTTCTCCGGTTCGGCTTTAACCCCTCGGTGGAGGTGTCGTCCCTGTTCCTGCCCGGTTCGGGCCGACGGGTTGCCGCCCTGTGCCGTTCGGTGGACATAGGCTTTGCCGGCGGCCTACCCCGAGTCGAGGTGGGCGCGACGTCGGGACAGCCAGCCACGGGGACGTAGCCCAATCGGTAGAGGCAGGGCGCTTAAACCGCCTCCAGTGAGGGTTCGACCCCCTCCGTCCCCACCGCTCCGGCCCGCATCGACCGTCCCGGGTCGAGAACCGCGGGCCGGGCGCGGCCGCGTCCTAGAGTTCAGGCGGAACAGCGCAACCACGCGATCGGTCCGAACCACACCGACAGCACCGACGGAATGCCGGGACACATGGCACTCGAGGAAGACCACCGAACACTGCACCTCCGGCTCACCCGGGCCGACGACATGTTCGAGATGCCTCAGACCGATCTGTTCTCCGAGTACCGGAACTTCCTGACCGGTGTCGACTACTGCATCAGTGAGCTCCGGAGCCGTTCGAAACGCATGCCGGTACGGCTCGAGCTCGAACTTCCCAGCTCGGAGATCGACCCCCAGACCCAAGGTCAGGTGCAACGGACCCTGCAGCGCTACTGCGACCACCGCCTGTGCTACAACGTCCGGGAGCGTCGGGCGGTCCGGCTCGACGGTTTGTCATCGTTGAAGATCGGTCTGCCGGTGGCCGTGCTCGGCATCCTGGTCGCCCTCGTCGGCGCCAAGGCCGCCGGTACGAGCGGTAACACCAACGTGCTCCTGGACACAGGCGGATGGGTCCTCGCGTGGGTCGGCCTCTGGTACCCGTTGGACACCCTCCTGTTCAGCCCTCTGGCCTACGGTCGCGAGAACCAGGTGTTGCGCCTCTTGCGGGAGGCGCCGATCCGGGTCCGACCGCCGGCGGACGAGCTGGCCGGCTGACGGGCCACTCGGGGCCGGTGCCCGACGACGAGACGCTGGGCCGCCTGGTGACCGCCCGCCTCACGGCCGCCGGATGCGTCGCCGCCGACGAGGAGGCGGCCGAGCTGATGGCCTCCGCCGGCGACCGTGTCTCGCTCGAGGCCTGGATCGGCCGGCGGGAGCGAGGGGAACCGCTGGCCTGGATCACCGGCTCACTGTTGTTCTGCGATCGCCGGATCTGTGTCGACCCCGGGGTCTATGTGCCGAGAGCACAGACCGAGGGACTGGCCCGGAGGGCGGCCCATCGGCTCGGTGGGGACCGGCTCGGTGGGGACCGCCTCGGTGAGGGACATAAGCAGGTGGATGAGGACCGCACGGTGCGGGCGGTCGACCTGTGCACCGGCGCCGGAGCCGTGGCCGCCCACCTCATGGCTGTCCGACCGGGGGCGGTGGTGGTCGGGGTGGACGACGACGCGCGGGCGGTCGCCTGCGCTCGGCGCAACGGAGTGCCGGCCGTCCGGGGCGACCTCGACCTACCCCTCCGTGCCGGGGCATTCGACCTGGTGACCGCGGTCGCGCCCTACGTGCCGACCGGGGAGCTCCATCTCCTGCCCTCCGACGTGCAGCGCTACGAGCCATCCCAGGCCCTCGACGGAGGCCACGACGGCCTGCATCTCGTTCGGCGTGTCGTCGCCTCGGCGTCCCGCCTCCTCCGTCCCGGCGGGTGGCTCCTGCTCGAGCTGGGCGGTGACCAGGACCGGCTCTTGGCCCCGACCCTGGGTGCATGGGGCTTCGAACCGGCCGAGCCCTGGCACGACGAGGACGGTGACTTGCGGGGGATCGCGTCCCGGCTCGGGGAGTCATACCGTCAGGTGGGGCTTGGTCGGTAGAGTCGAATGATCGCGACGGGACGACCGGTGGCAGAGTAGCGGCTCGTGACCGAGCCGGGCCGGTGACCGAGGAAGGGGCAGATCGGATGCGACGACTCGTCATGAAGCGTGTGATGTCGACGGTGGCCGCCGGACTGGGCGTCGCCCTGGCCCTGCCGCTCCTGCTCGCCGCCACGGGGCCGTGGGCGCCCGGGGCCGGTGCCGCGTCACAGACGACGGCCCGGCCGGCATTGGTGGTGCCGACCGCCTGGAGCACGGTCACCACCCCGGCCACCGACCCGACCACGTTCACCTTCCTGAACGGCGTCTCGTGCGTGGGGCCGATGTTCTGCATGGCCGCCGGGCAGACCCAGGTCAACGGGAACAACGCGCCCCTGGTCGAGCGCTACAACGGAAGCACCTGGTCGATCATGACAGTGCCGATGCCGTCGGGCGGCAACGGCGCCTATTTCACCGGTGTGTCCTGCACCGGCCCGGCGTTCTGCGCTGCGGTCGGTGTCCAGTACCCGGGCACCTTCCAACAGAACTTCGCCGAGGTCTGGAATGGGACGGCCTGGTCGGTGAGCACCACGCCCGACCGGTCGACCTCGGCCAACGGACTGCTCAGCGGCGTCTCCTGCGTGAGCCCCACGTACTGCCTGGCGGTGGGGGGTGATGGTGCCCACGGCACCGGCGAGACCGTCATCGAGCGCTGGGACGGCGCGTCGTGGACCCTCGTCCCCGACGCCCAGTCCTCGCTGCAACCCGAGCTGAGTGGCGTGTCGTGCCTGTCCACCTCGTTCTGTGCCGCCGTCGGGACCAGCTTCGCCGGGACCGAGGTCCCCTTCACCGAATTCTGGGACGGCACGTCGTGGACCGTCGCCCCGACCCCGAGCGTCTCGGGTGCCACCCAAACGCTGTTCTCGACGGTCAGCTGCGCCCTGCCGACCATGTGCGAGGCCGCCGGCTACCAGGACAACGGCAGCTCGAGCGGCAACCTCGTCGAGCAGTGGAACGGTTCGGTCTGGGCCCTGCAGTCGGCCCCCGACCCCCAGCCACCGGCCCTCGGGTCCCCCGCATCGGTCGACTGCTTCGGCCCGACCTCGTGCGCGCTCGGCGGCCAGGCGGAGCGAGGGCTCGGGACCGGCCCCACCATGCTCCTCACCTTCAACGGGACGGCGTGGTCGCTCGGGGCCACCCCCCAGCCCGGCAACCAGAGCGCGCTGTCCGACTCGATCCACGGGGTCTCCTGCGTGGCCGGCTTCTTCTGCGTGGCCGTAGGTGAGGAGGACGACGCCGGTGGGATCCCCCAGCCGATGGTGCTGACCAGTCCGGTCACCCGGCCCGGCTATGACGAGGTCGCCTCCGACGGCGGCATCTTCACCTTCGGGAGCACCGGGTTCTTCGGGTCGACCGGGGCGTTGACCCTCAACAAGCCGGTGGTGGGGATGGCCCAGACGCCCGATGGCGGCGGCTACTGGCTGGTGGCCTCCGACGGCGGCATCTTCACCTTGGGCGATGCCCACTTCTACGGCTCGACCGGCGCCATCGCTCTCAACCGGCCGATCGTGGGCATGGCCGCCACCCCGGACGGCGGCGGCTACTGGCTGGTGGCCTCCGACGGCGGCATCTTCACCTTCGGGGATGCCGCGTTCCTCGGGTCGACCGGCGCCATCCGGCTCAACCAGCCGATCGTCGGTATGGCCGCCACCCCGGACGGGCGCGGCTACTGGCTGGTGGCCTCCGACGGCGGCATCTTCACCTTCGGGGATGCCGCGTTCCTCGGGTCGACCGGCGCCATCCGGCTCAACCAGCCGGTGGTCGGCATGGCCGCCACCCCGGACGGGCGCGGCTACTGGCTGGTGGCCTCCGACGGCGGCATCTTCACCTTCGGGGATGCCGCGTTCCTCGGGTCGACCGGCGCCATCCGGCTCAACCAACCGGTGGTCGGCATGGCCGCCACCCCGGACGGGCGCGGCTACTGGCTGGTGGCCTCGGACGGGGGGATCTTCGCCTTCGGCGATGCCCCGTTCCTCGGGTCGATGGGGGCGGTCCGGCTCAACCGACCCGTCGTGGGCATTGGGGCGTAGCCGACCGGGTGCCTCCGCCGTGCCCGTCGCCGACCTCGGGTGGGTCTTCGATGCCACGGAGCGGTTCTTCGAGGTCGCCTCCGGGCTCTCGGACGCGGACGTGGCCGCTCCCTCGCTCCTCCCCGGCTGGACGGTGGGCCACGTCCTCACCCATGTGGCCCGCAACGCCGACAGTCATGTCCGGCGGGCCGAGGCGGCCATGCAGGGTGAGGTCGTCGACCAGTACCCGGGTGGGTTCGAGGGGCGGGCCGCCGACATTGAACGGGGGGCCGGCCGGGGGTCGAGTGCCATCCTCGCCGACCTCTCCACCTCCTCGGCGGCCCTGGCCGCCACCTGGAGCCGGGTGCCCGAGGAGGCCTGGGCCCGCCTGACCCGTGACGTCGGCGGCCGCGAGCGACCGCTGTCCGCCCTCCCGGCCCGGCGATGGCAGGAGCTCGAAGTGCACCGGGTGGACCTGGGGACGGGGGTGACCCACCGGCAATGGCCGGCCGAGTTCGTGGCCGTGTGGCTGCCGCGCCTCGAGGCCGGCGCCCGCGACCGGCTGGCTCCGGGGGCAACGTGGCCCGATACCGGCTCCCTCGACGAGCGCGACCGGCTGGCCTGGCTGTACGGGCGCATCCGGCCGGCCGGCTTTCCGCCGCTGGCCCCCTGGTCCTGAGCTCCGGCCGGTCCTGGTTAGCATCGGCCCCACTTCGACCAGTGGAGAGCGACGGACATGGCCCACGACCCGGTAGTGGCAGAGACGACGCGGCGGCGGGACAGCCTCGAGCCGAGCTTCTCCCTCCCCGAACAGGAGATGCGGGCGGCCGAGGCCCTGTCCCGCTTCCGGGGCGGCGGGGGGAGGCAACCCAACGTGGCGGTCATCCTGTTCGACGACGTGGGTTGGGGAGACTTCGGCTGCTACGGCGGGGGAGTGGCGGTGGGGGCCCCGACCCCCAACATCGACAGGCTGGCCCGGCGCGGGATGCTGCTCACATCGTGCTATTCCGAGCCGTCCTGCACCCCCTCGCGGGCCTCGCTGATGACCGGCCGCCTGCCCATGCGCCACGGGCTGCTCCGGCCGCCCATGTACGGTCAGCCGGGCGGGCTCGACGGTGAGGTGACGCTGGCCCGGCTGCTGTCGGAGGCGGGATACGTGACCCAGGCGGTCGGGAAGTGGCACATCGGCGAGAACGTCGAGTCCCAGCCGCAGCACGTCGGGTTCGACGACTTCTACGGCTTCTTGTCGGTGTCGGACATGTACACCGAGTGGCGGGACCCGAACTTCTTCCCCGAGATCGTCTACAGCGAGGAGCGGACCAGGTGGGTGGAGAACCTCCCGTTCAACAAGTGCTTCGTGCACGCCGAGCGGGGAGGCGACACCGAGAACGTCGAGGAGGTCACCATCCCGGTCCTGTCCCTGCTGGACGACAGGTGGGCCGACTACTCGCTCGAATTCATCCGGCGCATGGGCGCTCAATCGGACGACGAGCGCCGGCCCTGGTTCCTCTACCACTGCACCCGTGGGGCCCATTTCGACAATTACCCCCACGAGCGGTTCCTCGGCTCCTCACCGGCCAAGCACCCCTACAAGGACACCATCGTCGAGCTCGACGACATCGTGGGCCGCCTGGTGGCCGGGCTCGAGGCCACCGGTCAGCTGGAGGACACCATCGTCTTCGTCTCGTCGGACAACGGCCCCGAGATGGAGACGTGGCCGGACGCCGCCTACTCGCCGTTCCGCAGCGCCAAGGGGTCGACCTGGGAGGGTGGCCAGCGGGTCCCGGCCATCGTCACCTGGCCGGGGATGATCGCCGCCGACCGCGCCTCGGACGGCCTGTTCTCGCAGATGGACCTGTTCAACACGGTCCTCACCCTGGCCGGGGCCGGCACGGCGGTGCCCGAGGACCGCTACATCGACGGGGTCGACCAGACGTCGTTCCTCCTCGATCCCGACGGCCTCTCGAACCGGAAGTACCTCTACTACTGGCTCACCAATGTCTTCTCCGCCCTGCGGGTGGGCGAGTGGAAGTTCATGGTGGCCTCCACCTCGGACGACGACCGGGACTGCCTCAACCTGGGCGGCTTCACCGGCGTGACCCAGAAGTACTCCCACGGCCGGCTGTACAACCTGTATCTCGACCCGAAGGAGAGCCGCAGCTACATGATCCGCAAGCTGGCCTACATCGACAGCTTCACCAGCGGCATCGCCAGGCACTTCTCGACCTTCGGTGCCTTCCCGCCCAAGCACCCGATCGCGGCGATGAGCTGACCCCGCCGACCGGGGCGGGCGCGAGCCCGGCTCCAGCTAGCCGGCTGCGGCCGGACCGACACTGCCCCGGCGCCGGTAGGCGTCGGGAGGTATGACCGGATCGGGGGCGTCCTCCAGCACGCCCAGCCGGTGGAGCACCGACCGGGTCATCACCGAGGCCGCCGCGGCCAGGTCGCTGGCGATGACGTTGATCGGAGGACGGTAGGCGGCCGCCCAGGGGGAATCGCCGAAGGTGAGGAACGAGCAGTCCCCCGGCAGGCCGATGTCCGCCCGGGCCAGCCCCTCCAGGACCCGGGGGGCCAGCACGTGGGAATTCGACCAGAGGGCAGAGGGTGGCTCCGCCCCGGCCATGAGGTTCCCGACGAGGGCGGCCGTCCCTCCGCCGTCATCGTGGTTGCGGTCGCCCCCGTCCTCCACCCTGACCAGTGACGCCTCGGTGCCGAACGAGGCACAGGCCGTCGCGATCAGGTCCCAGCGCTGGCGCGACGTGGCCCGGAGGGCGCCCCGGACGAGGAAGCCGATCCGCCGGTGCCCGAGCGAGGCCAGGTGCCCGCACGCCTCGACGATCGCATCATCTGCGGGAGTCACGGTCGACTGTCCCGGGTCGACCAACGAGGTCGGGTCGACGATGGGCATCCGGTCCCCTCCGAGCCGCCGGACGTACTCGGGGTCGCCGGGGCGCCCGGCCATGATGAGGGCGTCGATACGCCGGGTGAGGAGTCGGTCGAGCTGGCGGCGCTCGATCTCGGCGCGCCGCTGGGTGTCGGCGACGATGACCGAGTACCCGTGTCCCTGGGCGATTTCCTCCACCGCCCGGAGGAACGGCAGGAACACCGGATTGCCCAGGTTGGGCAGCAGCACGCCGATGATCATCGACCGGTCGGTGCGGAGGCTGCTGGCCGAGGCGTTCGGGAGGTAGTGGAGCCGCTCAGCCGCCTGGCGGACCTTGCGCCGGGCCTCGGCGCTGGCCGGTCCCTTGCCGCTCAGCACCCGCGAGACGGTGGCCGTGGACACGCCGGCCTCGGCCGCCACCTGTCGGATGTCCACCGTCATGCCGGGCCTCCGGACGGGGGAGCGGGCACCGACCGGCCGTCGGACCCACGCCCTCGGCGACCGAGGATGGTCGTTGACACCGGCACGCGGCCATCTTACTGTAATCGTTTACAGCACAGCGGCAGCGAACCAGCGGCAGCGAACCGGTGGGACGAACCGGTGGGTTGAACCGGTGGCGGGCAGGACCGGTCCGACCCGTGGTCGACAGGACGGGGGTGGATGTCCATGGAGCGTGGTCCGGGCGCAGACAGGTCCGGGGGGGCGGTCGAGACACGGCGCGAGAGCGGCCGTTCGAGGGGAGGGGCTCGGGCCGGACTGCTCCTGGTCTTGCTCCTGACCGGGTCGCTGTTGGCGGCGGCCTGCGGGGGAGGAGGCTCGGGCGCGCCCGCCTCGACGGCGACGACCGCGCCGACGACGACCCCCCCGCCGAGTCCGCCGGCCACCTCCACCCCGGCGGCCAGCTCCGTCCCGGCCTCACCGAGTTCAGGGTGCGGGGCGCCCGCCGGCCCCGGGACGGTGACACTCGCTCCGGTGGTCGACGGGAGGAACCGGACCGCCATCGTCCACGTGCCCACCGGGTATGGCGTGCATGCCCCCGTGCCCCTGGTCGTGAACATGCACGGGAGCCAGTCGACCGCCAGCCAGCAGGAGGGCTTCAGCGGGATGGATGCCACCGCCGACGCCGACACCTTCATCGTCGTCTATCCGCAGGGAGCCATCCCCGCCGGCAGTGGCTTCGAGTGGAACGTACCCGGGCAGCCGTTGTTCGGTGGGGCCGCGGTCCCTTCGACGGCCCCCAATGACGTCTCGTTCGTGGAGCAGTTGGTGACCAGCCTCGAGCAGAAATACTGCATCGATCGGAACCGCGTCTTCGCCACCGGGTTCTCGGGGGGTGCCCGGATGGCCAGCCAACTGGGCTGCGATGCCGCCACCGTCTTTGCCGCCGTCGCCCCGGTGAGCGGGCTCCGCTTCCCTTCGCCGTGTGACTCGGCGCGGCCGGTGCCGGTGGTGTCGTTCCACGGGACGGCCGACCGGGTCGATCCCTACAACGGGAACGGCCAGGCGTACTGGACCTACAGCGTGCCGACCGCCGCCGCCCGCTGGGCGGCCCACAACCGGTGTCCTCCGACGCCGGCGACCTCGCGCCCGGCCACCGGGGTCACGCTGTCGGCCTACGCCCCGTGCGCCGGGAACGCGGCCGTGGACCTCTACACCATCGCCGGCGAGGGTCACGAGTGGCCGGGCGGCCCCCGCCTGCCCGCCGCGCTGACCACGGTGCTCGGACCGCAGACCACGGCGATCGACGCCGGCGCCACGATGTGGTCCTTCTTCATGGCGCATCCCCTGTAGGGTCCGAGTCCTCCACGGTCGGCCCGGTGTCTCCGCCGGGCACCCGGCACCCCTCCATGGGCCGGGGGCGTAGAGTCTGTGACGTGCCACACCTCACCGGGAGCGAGTGGGCCATCGGGATCGTCCTCGCCGTCGTGGGGGCATTCGTCGGATACCGCCTCTCCGAGAACGACCGCCGGACGCTGGGCCGGACGCCCTGGGGGCTTCCGTCGCTGGTGTGGGCGTTGTTCTGGTTCCTCTCGTTGCTGTTGGGGCTGGTCCTCTATCTCATCGCCCACTCCATCGAGGTGAGGCGGGCCCAGCACGGCCCTCCCGCCGCCTATCCCGGTACGGCCGGGGCGCCGCCCGTCGGACGGGGGGTGTCCGGAGCCCGGGGGATGAGCGTGGCCGAGCAGTTCCCCGCCTACCCCCGGCCGGCCAACCTGAAGCCGTCCCGACCGGAGCCCCCACCGGCGGCGTCGGCGGAGTCCGGGGACCAGTCGGGCGTGGAACCGTCCGCCGGGGCCGAACCCCTCCCAGCGGACACCGGTGAGCCGCCCCCGGCCTGGATGTCCCCCCCGGCGTGGCATCCCGACCCCAGTGGGAGGTTCCACTACCGCTGGTGGGATGGCCACCAGTGGACATCACAGGTCTCGATCGACGGTCACCACCTGATCGACACCAACCCCGACCAGCGCATCGGCCCCTACTGACCGGGTCGACCGTCGACCGTCGGCCGTCGGCCGTCGACCCGGTTCGGGCCCATCGTCCCACCCGGATCAGATGCTCGGCGGGGCCGGGCCGTCGGCCCCCGGGCCGTTCCTTCCTTTCGGAACCGTGCTACAGATCGGTGCGGGGAGCCATGCCGACGACCATGCCGACGACCACGCCACGCACCATGCGGACGACCATGCAAAGCCACGCACCATGCGAATGACGACCATGCCACGCACCATGCCGACGACCACGCCGAGGAGGACCGCCGTTGCCCGCCGCGGATCGTGACGACGCCGACCTGACCACACCGTTGCTGGACCCGGAGTTCTATGCCGGCGACCCGTTCCCCCTCTACGCCCGGCTCCGGGCCGAGGTGCCGCTGGCGCGCAACGAGGAGGTGGGGTTCTGGGTGGCCAGCCGTCACGCCGACGTGGTGACCATCTCCCGCGATCCGGAGACCTTCTGCTCGGGGCGGGGGATCATGGTGTTCGAGATCGGCAGTGAGTACGCCACCCCTCCGACCATGATGCACACGGATCCGCCGGACCACACCCGCTACCGCAGTCTGGTGCAGCCCGGGTTCCGGCCCTCGTTCATGCGGGCCCTGGAGGACGGCGTGCGCCGGCGCACGGTGGCACTGGTGGACCGGATCGAGCCGGGCATTCCGGTCGATGTCGTGGCCGAGCTGACCGTGCCCTTGCCGCTGCAGGTCATCAGCGACCTGCTCGGCGTCCCCGAGGAGGAATGGCCGCGGTTCTTCCGTTGGTCCGAGGCGGTCATCCCCGGAGCCACCGACTGGCCGGAGGACGAACGGGCGGCCCTCAGCGCCGAGATGGTCACCTATCTGTTGGCGGCGGCGTCCGACCGTCGGGCCAACCCGAGGGACGACATCATCTCCGAGCTCGGGGCGGCCGAGGTCGACGGGGATCGGCTCACCGACGCCGAGTTGGCCATGTTCCTGGTGCAGTTGCTGGTGGCCGGGAACGAGACGACCCGCAACATGATGTCGGGGGGGCTGGTCGGCTTCGCCGATGCTCCGGGGCAGTGGTCGGCCCTGCGTCAGAGGGCCGGCTCCACCGGCAACCGTGCCGTCCCCATCGCCGTCGAGGAGATGCTCCGGTGGACCACGCCGGTGGTGTCGTTCATGCGCACCACCACCCGACCCGTCGAACTGGCCGGGTGCCGCCTGGGGGAGGGTGAACCGGTCCTCATGCTGTACGCCTCGGCCAACCGGGACGAAGCGGTCTTCGGTCCCGGTGCCGAGCGGTTCGACGCCGGCCGCGACCCCAATCCCCATGTCGCCTTCGGTTTCGGGCCCCACTTCTGCATCGGTGCCGTCCTGGCCCGGCTCGAGGGCCGCATCCTCATGGAGGAGCTGCTCGCCCGCTTCGCCAGCGTCGAGGCAGCCGGTCCGGTGGTCCGGTCGGCCTCCCCGGTCATCGCCGGGGTCCGGTCAGCTCCGCTCGTGTTCGGCTCGGCCTGAGCCGGGCGGCCGGATCGCCCCGGTCTGGCCCGGTCCGACGCCTGGTAACCGGTTCCTGCCTTCCAACCGGCGCGCCGGCGCCCTAACCGGCCCTGCCGCCGGCGCTTCCGGACGTGGTGGCGGCGTCGAGCGAGGCCAGCTGATCGGCCGTGAGCTCGAGGGTGGCGGCCCGGCTGTTCTCCTCCACATGGGCCACCGACTTGGTGCCGGGTATCGGGAGCATCACCGGTGAACGGTGCAGCAGCCAGGCCAGGGCCACCGCCGCCGCCGTGGCCCCGGTCTCCCCGACGATGTGGTCGACGGCGCCGCCCGGCCGGGCGAGCCGCCCGGAGGCGATCGGGTACCAGGGGATGAAACCCAGCCCTTCGGCCTCGCAGTGCTCGAGCACGTCCTCCGAGGACCGGTCGGTGAGGTTGTAGAGGTTCTGCACGCTGACGACGGGGACGGCGGCCCGGGCTGCCTCGATGTCGGCCACGCTCACCTGCGACAGCCCGACCTGGCGGACCTTGCCCTCGGAGACCAGGTCGGCCAGCAGGCCGAACTGCTCCTCGGCGCGAACCTTCGGGTCGATCCGGTGCAGCTGGAACAGGTCGATACGGTCGACGCCGAGGCGCCGCAGGCTCATCTCGCACTGCTGGCGGAGGTACTCGGGCCGACCCACGGGCGCCCACTGGCCCGGGCCCTGCCGGGTCAGGCCGGCCTTGGTGGCGATGACCAGGCCCTCCGGGTAGGGGTGCAGGGCCTCGGCGATGATGCTCTCGCTGACCTCAGGACCGTAGGAGTCGGCCGTGTCGATGAGGTCGACTCCCAGATCGACGGCCCGGCGGAGCACCGCCACGCACGCCGAGCGATCGACCGGCTCGCCCCAGACCCCGGATCCCGTCAGCTGCATGGCACCGAACCCGAGCCGGTGGACCTCCAGGTCTCCCAAGCCGAACGTCCCGCTCGAGAGCACGGGGCGGTTCGAGACGTCGGTGGTTGCGGCCGTGTTGCTCATGGAGCCTCCTCGCTCGTGGTGCGGCGTCCGGTGTCGGGATGACCAGACGTCTGCGAATGATGGCCGGTTGACCGGATGTCCGGTTGACCGGATCTCCGGACTGCCGGACCCGCACGACCCGGTTGCCGGGTCACCGGCCGTTCTACCCGGAATCGGCCCGCACCCGTGCCGGGGCCTCTCGGCCGGGCCTGGTCGGGAGCCGCCCACCCACCTCCCGGCCGCCCAGCTCCCCGCCGGGCGGCCGCCGAGATCAGCGCCGACGGTAGGCCGGGGGCCGGTCAGCCGCCCGGGCCGCCTTCATCTCGGCGTAGTCGCCCGAGGCGAACACCATGGACTGCTCGAGCGCCTCGTCGGCGATCGAGCGCTGCACCTCGGCGGCGCCGAGGTTGAAGAGGGTGCGGCGGGCCATCTTGACCGTGAAGGCGGGGGCGTCGGCGATGCGGCCGGCGATCTCGAGGGCCATGCCGTCGACCTCGTCCCCGTCGGCGGCCAGTCGGCTGACCACCCCGTGGGTCAGCGCCTCCTCGGCGGTGAGGACCCGCCCGGTCAGGGCCAGGTCGGCGGCCAGGCCGTGGCCGGCCATCTGGAAGAGCCGGGCCACGCCACCCGAGTCGGGAATGACCCCGTGGGCCACCTCGGGCAGGACCATCCGGGTGCCCACCGCCGCCACCCGGATGTCACACAGCAGCGCCCGCTCGAAGGCACCACCGATGACCCATCCCTTGAGGGCGCACACGATGGGACAGGGCATGGTGAGGAACATCTGCGTCGGCCGGTGGCCCCGCTCGATGAACTCGAGATCGGAGATGTCCTCGGTTCTCAGGCCCAACTGGGTGGTGTCGCGGCCGGACGAGAACGAGCGTCCCTCGCCGCGCCACACGATGGCCCGGAGGGAGGGCATGTCGTGCACCTCGGCCAGCACCTCCCACAGCCGCCGGTCCATCTCGTCGCTCATGGCGTTGTGCTTGTCGGGCCGGTTGTTGGTGATCACGGCGACCGTCCCGTCCACCTCCAGCCGGACCAGGTTGCGTTCCTCTTCACTCAGGTCGCTCACGGTTCGGTTCCTTGCCATGGTTGGGTTGTTGGTGCGGGTTGGGCGCTGTCGGGCGTCCTCCCGGGGGTCTCCTCGCCGAACGGAGGTCGTTCGAGCTGCTCGCGCACGGGGACGAACGGCGGTTGCACGGCGTGGCGACGCTGCCAATTGGCCCCGTCCACCACCAGGGAGTGCCCGCTGATGTAGGCGGCGTAGGGCGAGCAGAGATAGGTGGCGGCCCAGGCCAGCTCGCGGGGGTACCCCACCCGGCCGGCCGGCACCCTCGAGTCCTGGCCCTCGTACTTGCCGGGCACGGCGGCGATGGCCTCGGTCTCGTCCTCGTGGGGCATCAGCCCCGGCACCAGGCCGTTGACCCGGATGCCGTAGGGGGCCCATTCGACGGCCAGAGTCTCGGTGAGGTTCTTCACACCGGCCTTGGCCGCGGCGGAGTGGGCGAACCCCGGACCGCCCGTCCAGGCGTAGGACGCACCCACATTGACGATGGCCCCGTCCCTCCTGGTGGGGATGAGGCGGCGGGCCAGGTCGCGGCAGCACAGGAAGGTCCCGTTGAGGACGATGTCGACCACCGTGCGCCAGGCATTGGGGCTCATGTCCTCGGCGGGCACCGGGAAGTTGCCGGCCGCGTTGTTGACCAGCACGTCGATGTGGCCCAGGGCCCCCTCGACCTCGTCGAAGGCCAGCATGATGGATTCGGGCTGACGGATGTCGCAGGCCACCCCGAGAGCGCGGCCGCCCGCCTCGACGACGGCCGTCACTCCCACCGCCCGGTGGGCCTCGTCGCGGCTGAGGATGCCGACCGAGGCCCCGAGCCGGCCGAACTCGGTGGCGATGGCCTTCCCGAGACCGGTGCCTCCGCCGGTCACGATGACCACCCGACCTTCGTAGGTTCCCTCCGGCAGGGCCGACACGCCGGTCGGGGGAGGCGGCCTGAGGCCCGGCGGGGTCATGGCGCCAGAGCCTATGCCGCCGCTGCCGGCGGGTTCGGGCCGGCCCGGTCGGACGTCCCGCCATCGAGCCCGGATGGTGCCGGGCTGGTGCCGGGGGATGGTCTTTCGAAACACCTCGGGTAGCCTCGTCGACCGTGGACTTCGACCTCTCGCCCGAGCTCACCGCCCTCCAGCAGAGCGTGAGGCGCTTGGCCCAGGACAAGATCAGGCCCCGGGCTCGGGAGATCGACGCCACGGGCGAGTACCCGGCCGACATCTTCGAGGCCTTCCGTCAGGCCGACCTGCTCGGGCTGTGCCTGCCGACCGAGCTCGGTGGCTCGGGGGCCGGGATCCTCGGGCTGACCGTGGCCATCGAGGAGGTGGCCAAGTACTCGAACGCGGCGGCGCTCATGCTCCTCCTGACCCGTCTGCCGGTGGGCCCGGTGCTCATCGCCGGAAACGAGGAGCAGAAGAAGCGGTATCTCCCCGGTATCGCCTCCGGCGAGCTCCGGGCCGGCTTCGGGCTCTCGGAGGCCCAGGCCGGCAGCGACGTGGCGGGCATGTCGACACGGGCGGTGCCCGACCCGGAGGGCGACGCCGGCGGGGGGTGGCGGCTCAACGGCACCAAGTGCTGGATGTCCGGGGTGCGTGAGGCCGATTGGTACACGGTCTTCGCCAAGACGGGGGACCCCTCCTCGCGGGCCCACGACTCCATCACCGCCTTCATCGTGGAGCGTTCCTGGGACGGGGTGTCGGTGGGCCGGACGGACCACAAGATGGGCGTGCGGGGTGTCGACACCGGCGAGCTGGTGCTCGAGGACGTGCAGGTACCGGCCGAGAACGTGATCGGCGAGGTGGGCGGGTTCCGACTGGCCATGCTGGGGCTCAACGCCATGCGCCCGATCGTCGCCGCCCGCGGTATCGGGCTGGCCGAGGGGGCGCTCATGTACGCCACCGAGTACGTGCAGCAGCGGGAGGCGTTCGGCCAGACCATCGCCGACTTCCAGGGCATCCAGTGGGAGATCGCCAAACTGGCCGTCGACATCGAGGCGGCCCGGCTGCTCACCTACCGGTCGGCCTGGTTGGCCGACCAGGGCAAGTTCACCAAGGAGTACGTGCCCTACCTGTCCATGGCCAAGTACCACGCCACCGAGCTGGCCGTCCGGGCCTCGGGCCTGGCCGTGCAGCTCCTCGGTGCCGCCGGGTACATGGAGGACCATCCGACCGAGCTCTGGTACCGGGACGCCCGCCAGCTGACCATCGTGGAGGGGACCTCGCAGGTCCAGCTGGGGCTCATCGCCCGGGGCGTGCTCGCCCACGACCTGTGGTGGGACTGATGCCCACCCGAGCCGGCTCCGACGGTCCCGGCCCCGCCGGGGCGCGGGCCCGCGGGCCGGAGCCCGCCGCCGCGAGCTCCGACGGTCCGGGCCCCGCCGGGGCGAGCGAAGCCGGCCCCGGCCCCCGCTTCGACGGGCTCGGCGGGTGGCCGGGCGTCCTCACCCGCCTGCTGGCCGGGACCTCGCTGACCCCGGCCGATGCCGAGACCGTCTTCGGGGAGGTCCTCTCGGGCGAGGCCACCCCGGCCCAGATCGGCGCGCTGGCCGTGGCCCTCCGGGCCAAGGGCGAGTCGGTCGAGGAGATGACCGGTTTCGTTCGGGCCATGGTGGCCCACGCCGTCCCCCTGGGGCTACCGGACGGCACCGACGTCGTCGACACCTGCGGGACGGGGGGCGACCGGCTTCGGAGCATCAACGTGTCCACCATCGCCGCATTGGTGGTGGCGGCGACCGGTGCCAAGGTGTGCAAGCACGGCGGTCGGGCGTCGTCGTCGGCGGTGGGCGCGGCGGACGTGCTCGAGGCCCTCGGGGTGGTCGCCGACCTCGGTCCGAGGGGCGTGGCCCGTTGCGTCGAGGAGGTGGGCATGGGGTTCTGCTTCGCCCCCCGGTTCCACCCGGCCATGCGTTTCGCCGCGCCCGTACGCAAGGAGCTCGGGATCCCCACCGTGTTCAACTACCTCGGGCCCCTGGCCAACCCGGGCCGGGCCCGCTTCCAGGTCGTGGGGGTGAGCAACCCGGCCATGGCCGACACCATGCTCGGCGTCCTCGCCGCCAACGGGGCGCGGCGGGCCATGATCGTCTACGGGGACGACGGTCTCGACGAGCTGAGCACCACCGGGCCGTCCACCGTCCACGAGCTGATGGCCGACGAGGCGGGGGACGGCTACTCCACGACCCGGTACCGGGTCGACCCGGCCGACCTGGGGCTGGCTCCGGCCACCATCGACGAGCTCCGTGGCGGGGACGCGGCCTTCAACGCCCGGGCCATTCGTCAGGTGATCGCCGGTCAGTCCTCCCCGCACCGTGACATCGCCGTGCTGAACGCGGCGGCCGCCCTGGTGGTGATCGGCCAGGTACGAGATCTCCCTGCCGGTGTGGCGTTGGCCGGCGAGGTCATCGACGACGGCCGCGCCGAGCGGGTGCTCGAGGAGCTGGTCCGGGTGTCCGTGGCGGCCACGGCCGACGATCCGGACGAATAGGGCCGTCCGGATCCGGATCCGGCCCCCTCTCCGGCCCCGGCCCCTCTCCGGCCGCGGCTCCATCCCCGTCCCCGGCCCCCTCTCCGGCCGCGGCTTTCCCGTCCCCGTCCCCGTCCCCGTCCCCGTCCCCGGCCCCCTCTCCGGCCGCGGCTTTCCCGTCCCCGTCCCCGTCCCCGTCCCCGTCCCCGTCCCCGTCCCCGTCCCCGGGGCCACCCCCGACGGCGAGGTCGGCCAGGCGGGGGATGCGCTGGGCCGGCACCGAGAACCCCCGAGCCGACTCCACCTCGAGGATGCGCACCCGGGCCGCGTTGGCCTCCAGCCACCCGGCCACGACGGCCGGCTCGTGGTGGTCGTCCTCGCCGCCCTCACGTCGCGGCCCGCCTCTCCGAGCGGCAGTGGTGCCGGGGGGAGGCGGGCGGTCGGGGGCGCTGGGCACCTCCTCCGTGATCCGGCACCCTGGCTCGGTGAGCAGCCGCCCATCCCGGATCTCGACCGTGCCCTCGCCCTCGACGGCGAGCACCATGCGACCGGCATCGAGGAGCGCCTGCACCAGCCGGTGCCGGGCCAGCAGCCGCCGCAGCCGCTCGGCTTCGTCCCGGACCGAAGCCGCCTCCTCGTCGCGCCGCTGCCGGCACAGCTCGTCCATCTCCGAGGCCAGGGGCAGGAGCAGGTCGGTGGGGTCTCCGGCCAGCACCTCGGCGCGCCAGGTGTGGCGTCCAGGGCGCCTCCGGGCGGTCGGCGATGCCCGGCCGGGCGTCGGGTCGACCGCCGTCCGGTTGCCCCGAGCCCGGCGGCGTGGCGGGCGGGCGGTGTTGAAGGGTGGTGACCACGCCCGGATGAGGCGCGCCTCCACCACGGCGGCGGCGAGGGCGCCGCGGTACACCCGGTGGTGGACGGTGTGCAGTTGGCGCAGCAGGCGAGCCGAGGGCGAGCGCCGGTCGCGCCGGAAGTGGGAGCGCAACCCGGCCCGGAGGTCGTCCGAGCGACCCACATAGAGGACGTGGCCGGCGGCGTCGCACAGCCAGTACACGCCGGGGGCGGCCGGAAGCCGGGTGGTGAGCCGTAGCTTGTGGGCCTGGGGATGGCCGACCAGCCGGGGTAGGTGCAGCAGCTCCTCCAGGCCGAGGATCCCGAAGGACCCGGCCCGCTCGAGCAGGGCGTGGAGCAGGTCGCCGGTGGCCAGGACGTCGTCGAGGGCCCGGTGCGACGGCCGGTGGGGCAGGTGCAGTGCGGTGGCCAGGGTGGCGAGCTTGCAGTCGGCCACCGCATCCCGGACCATCCGTCGGGCCAGAGCCAGGGTGTCCACCGAGTGGTTGGCCAGCGGCGGGCGGTCGGTCGAGACCAGGACATGGTCGAGGAAAGCGAGGTCGAAGCGGATGTTGTGCCCGACGAGCACCGCGCCACCCACGAACTCCAGGAATGACGGCAGCATCGCTCCGGCCGTGGGGGCGCCCACCACCATGGCGTCGGTGATGCCGGTGAGCGCGCTGATGAACGGCGGGATCCGCGCGGTCGGGTCGGACGAGGGTCTGGTAGGTGCCGAGCAGCTCACCGCCGAGGTAGCGGGCCGCCGCCACCTCGGTCAGCGAGGAGGTCGCCGGTGACCCGCCCGTGGTCTCGACGTCGACGACCACGAAGGTCACCTCGCTGAGGGAGCTGGCGAGCTCGTCGGAGGATGACGGCGCGACGACCACCATGGGGACACTGTAGCGAACACCTGTTCGTCTCGCGGTGGATGAGCTGGTCGGGGCCGACTACGTTGTGGCTGGTGACCGGCGAATCGCCCGCAGTCCCGGCCCCCGGCTTGGGCCCGCCTGCGGGCCCGCCTCCGGGTCCGTCTCCGGGTCCGGCACCGACTCCGGCACCGGGTCAGGCACAGGGTGCGGCACCCGGCGGTCCCGCCGTGGGAGGCGCCGTCACCCGGTACCGGTGTGCGGCTTGCGGCAACCTGACCCGGTTCGACGTCGTCACCCGGAGCCGGACCAGGGCCTTCCACCACTTCTCGGTCGGGGGCGAGCTGACCGTCGAGGACACCGAGGTGCTCGACCAATCGGTGGAGGAGGTGTCGTGCCGGTGGTGTGGTCATGGCGACGCGATCGTGGTCCTGACGGACGGAGCACCGGCCGAGACGTAGTCGACGGCCCCGACGGCCCCGACGGGCCCTGGTCCGACCCGAGCTTCGTGGCCGGGTTGCGCCCCATCCCGACCGGGGAGGGCTCGGGGGACGGCGGGGACGGCCAACCCTCACCCGGCTCGGGCGCCTCCGACATCGTGGGCGTGAGCCCGGCCGGGGACGGGGTCGAGTTCCGGATCGGGGAGGTGGCGGGATCGGTACTGGTGGCGTTCCTGGCCATCCGCTGCGACGGCTGCGACGAATTCTGGCGCGGCCTCGCCGGCGGGGCGGGGCCCCCGTTGCCGCCGTCGGTCACCCCCGTCATCGTGACCAGGGGTCCGGATGCCGTCCCGCCGGCGGAGGTGGCACGGCTGGCCGAGGGTGCCGGCACCGTCCCCGTGGTCATGAGCGACGGGGCCTGGGTGGACTACCGCGTCCTCGGTTACCCCTTCCTGGTCCTCGTCGACGCCGCCACCCGCACGGTCGTCTCGGAGACGGTGGGCTTCGGCTGGTCCGACCTGGTCCGGATGGTGGAGACATCGGGCCGGTGACCGGGGCGCGGGTCAGGTCCTGATCCGGTGAGACCACCGGGTGAGCGCCTGGCCTCGGGGCGCGACGCGGACATCTTCGAGTACGGCGAGCACCAGGTGCTGCGCCGCTCGCGGGCCGGCCGGTCGATGGAGGCCGAGGCCCGAACCATGGAGTACGCCCGGTCCCGGGGCTTTCCCGTCCCCGCCGTCGGGGAGGTGAGCGCCGACGGGACCGAGGTGGTCCTGGAGCGGATCGACGGGCCGCTGCTCCTGGCGAGGATGGGCCGGCGGCCGTGGGCCATCGGCCGCTACGGCGCCGTGTTGGCCGAGCTGCACCGGCGCCTGCACCGGATACCGGCGCCCGCCTGGGTGGCGGACGCGCCCGGCGGGCCCGGCGACCGGCTCGTCCATCTGGACCTGCACCCACTCAACGTGATCGTCTCGCCGTCGGGGCCGGTGGTGATCGACTGGGCCAATGCCGCCCGGGGTGTCGGCGAGGTCGACGTGGCGCTGACCTGGGTGTTGCTGTCCTCCGGGGACAACCCGGAGCGCGGGCTGAGGCGGGTGGTGTCCGAGCCGTTCCGGGCCCGGTTGGTCGGCGCCTTCCTGGCCCCCTTCGACCGCGAACGGATCCGGGCATGGCTGGCCCCGGTCGTCGAGTGGAAGGCCGCCGATCCCCACATGTCCGAGGCCGAGAAGGCGGCCATGTGGGCCCTGGTCCACCGGGAGGGCGACGGCCACGACTGACCGGTGTGCTCCGAGCCCGCTGGCGCGGCCGGACCGGCTCAAGTGGGCGGGGCCGGCCGTCGATACCCACCGGGTGCAGGCACCGGCCATCCCCGCCGACGACCCGGTCCGGGTCGGATCGCTCCGGCGGCTCGGACTGCTGGACACCGCACCCGAGGAGCGCTTCGACCGGATCACCCGGGTCGCCCGCCGGTTGTTCGGCGTCGACACGGCGCTGGTGAGCCTGGTGGACGTCGACCGGCAGTGGCCCAAGTCGCCGCAGGGCCTCGAGTCCGTGGGGACCTCGAGGGACATCTCCTTCTGCGGCCACGCCATCCTGGCCCGCGACGTGCTCGAGGTCCCGGACGCGGCGGTGGACCCGCGGTTCTCCGACAACCCGCTGGTGGTGGGGGAGCCGAGGGTCCGCTTCTACGCCGGCTGCCCGATCGCCAGCCCCGAGGGCGCGGTGATCGGCACGCTCTGCCTCCTCGACACCCGGCCACGGGTCCTCGACGAGGGCGACCGGGCCGCGCTGCGCGACCTGGCCGCCATGGTGGAGCACGAGATCGCCGCGACCCGGCTCACCGTGGACGACGACCTGACCGGTCTGGTCAACCGTCGGGGGTTCACCATGATCGGGGGCCAGGTGCTGGCCTTCTGCCAGCGTCAGGAGGTCGACGCCCTGGTGGTGGTGGCGACCGTCGACGGTCTCGCCATGGTCGACGAGCGCGGTGGTCGCCCCGCCGCCGACCAGCTCCTCCGCCTGGCCGCCTCGGCCATGGCCGACACGTTCCGGTCGTCCGACGTGGTGGGCCGGGTCGGCGACGACGCGTTCGCCGCGCTTCTCACCGGCTACCACGGCCGCGAGATCCAGGTCGCCGACCGCCTGCGAGCGGCGGTGGCGGCCAGCAACCTCGAGCTCCAGCGGGCCACCTTCGGACTGTCGATGACGGTGGGCTCTGCCCGCTTCAGTCACCGCGACCCCGAACTGCTCGAGGTGCTGATGCACCGGGCCGATGTCTGGGGCTCGACGGACGAGCGGCACCGCCGACCGGGCACCAGGCAGGCCGAGGGCGCCTGACCCGGCGACGCAGCCCATCCCGTAGCCTCGCGGGCGATGCCCACGCTCCCCGAACTCCTCGGCGATCTCGAGGACGAGTACACCGATGTGGTGCGACTGGTGTCGCCCCTCCGCGGCGATGACGCGGCCTGGGACCTGGCCACCCCGGCGACAGGATGGGCCGTCCGCGACCAGATCAGCCACCTGGCCTTCTTCGACGACGCCGGCCGCCGGGCCGTCGAGCAGCCCGAGGCGTTCGCCCGCGAGGCCGAGGTCGCCCTGGCCCAGGAGGGGGACCCCATGGCCACCCACCTGGCCATGGGGCGATCGATGGACGGCGACCGGCTCCTCGGGTGGTGGAAGGAGTCGCACACCGGGATGGTCCGGGCGGTGTCGGGGGTGGACCCTGCCGCCAAGCTGCCCTGGTACGGGCCGCCGATGGGCGTGCTGTCCTTCGTCTCGGCCCGGCTGATGGAGACCTGGGCGCACGGTCAGGACGTGGCCGACGCGCTGGACCTCCGGCGTGAGCCCACCGACCGGCTGCGGCACGTGGCGCATCTCGGTGTGAGGGCCAGGCCGTTCTCCTACGCCGTCCGCGGGCGGGAGGTCCCGCCGGGGCGGATCGACGTCAGCCTGCTGAGCCCGTCCGGCGAGCGGTGGGAGTGGCGGGTCGGTGACGACCGAGCGCACAGCCGGCCGGTGTCGCGGATCGAGGGGCCGGCGCTCGACTTCTGCCTGGTCGTCACCCAGCGCCGGAACGTGGCCGACACCTCCCTGGTGGTCGACGGGCCGGACGCCGCCGAGTGGATGTCCCTGGCCCAGGCCTTTGCCGGTCCCCCCGGGCCGGGTCGTCCCCCCGCCACCCCCGGCCCTGAAGGCGACTCGCCGATGGTGCCCGGTCACCCGAACCGCTACCGGTGCGCAGCCATGGTCGCGGCCACCAGGGCCACGAAGGCGTCGACGTCCTCCTCGGTCGTGTCGAACGAGGTCATCCACCGGACCACCCCGGAGCGCTCGTCCCAGACGTGGAAGGGGTAGTGCTCCTGCAGTGAGCGGGTCACCGGGGGTGGGAGGGTGGCGAAGACGCCGTTGGCCTCGACCGGGTGGGCCACCGAGACACCGGCCAGCGCCTCGACCCCCTCGGCCAGCCGGGCGGCCATGGCATTGGCCCGCTGGGCATTGGAACGCCAGAGGCCGTCGGAGAGCAGGGCCACGAACTGGGCCGACACGAAGCGCATCTTGGAGGCCAGCTGCATCGACTGCTTGCGGATGTAGCGCAGCGACCCGTTATCGGGTGCCCGGAAGGAGACGACCGCCTCGGCGCCCATGGCACCGTTCTTGGTCCCGCCGAAGGAGAGCACGTCCACCCCGGAGCCGGCCCCGAGCTCGCCGAGCCCCACCTCCAAGAAGGCGGCCGCATTGGACAGCCGGGCCCCGTCGAGGTGGAGGTACATGCCCCGGTCGTGGGCCCAGCGGGCCAGGGCGGCGATCTCATCGGGGCGGTAGCAGGTCCCCACCTCGGTGGCCTGGGTGATCGAGACCACCCGGGGCTGGACGTGGTGCTCGTCGCCGACGCCCCCGGCGGCCGCCTCGGCCAGCTCGGGCGTGAGCTTGCCGTCGGCGGCGGCGACCGGGATCAGCTTGCTGCCGAGGAAGCGCTCGGGGGCGCCGCACTCGTCCACGTAGATGTGGGCGCCGGCGGCGCAGATGATCGCCTCGAACGGCCGGAGCAGCGACTGGAGGCCGACCACGTTGGCCCCGGTCCCGTTGAAGGCCAGGAAGACCCGGGCGTCCGGGCCGAAGTGCTCCTGGAACAGCGCGACCGCCCGGGCGGTGACGGGATCGTCGCCGTAGGCGGGGGCGTGGTTGCCGTTGGCCGACACGACGGCGGCCAGCACGTCGGGGTGGACGCCGGACCAGTTGTCGCTGGCAAAGGTGCGTCGGGCGTCGGCCATGGCAGAGGGGCGCTCGGGGAGGCGTTCGACGGCTCAGCTGCGGACGAGGGGCTTGTACCGGATCCGGTGGGGCTGGTCGGCGTCCACACCGAGGCGCTTCTTGCGGTCGGTCTCGTAGTCACTGAAGTTGCCCTCCCACCAGCGGACCTCGGAGTCGCCCTCGAAGGCGAGGACGTGGGTGGCGATGCGGTCGAGGAACCACCGGTCGTGGCTGATGACCACGGCGCAGCCGGGGAACTCGACGAGGGCGTCCTCCAAGGCCCGGAGGGTATCGACGTCGAGGTCGTTGGTGGGCTCGTCGAGGAGCAGGACGTTGCCCCCGCTCTTCAGCACCTTGGCCAGCTGGACCCGGTTCCGCTCCCCCCCGGACAGCCGGCCCACCTTCTTCTGCTGGTCGCTCCCGGTGAACCCGAAACTGGCCACGTAGGCCCGGGCGTGCAGCTCGCGGTTCCCGACCACGATGCGGTCGACGCCGCCGGTGATCTCGTCGAAGACCGTCGCCTCCCCGGCCAGTTCGTCACGCGACTGATCGACGTAGGCCAGCTGCACGGTGGAGCCGACCTCCAGGGCGCCGGCATCGGGGGTCTCCTCGCCCACGATCATGCGGAAGAGGGTGGTCTTGCCCGCCCCGTTCGGCCCGATGACGCCGACGATGCCGCCCGGAGGCAGCAGGAAGGAGAGCCCGTCGATGAGCAGTCGGTCGCCGTAGCCCTTGGTGAGATCGTCGGCGTCGACCACCCGGTCACCGAGGCGCGGGCCCGGCGGGATGGCGATGCTGAGCCCGTCGGCCCGGCGGTCGGCGGCGTCGACCTCGGCCCTGGCCACCAGGTCGTTGTAGGCGTTGATGCGGGCCTTGCCCTTGCTCTGGCGGGCCCGGGGGGACATGCGGATCCACTCGAGCTCGCGCTCGAGAGCCCATTGGCGGGCCCGGTCCGACTTCTCCTCGCCGGCCAGGCGGGCCTGCTTCTGCTCCAGCCAGGAGGAGTAGTTCCCCTCCCACGGGATGCCGGCGCCGCGGTCGAGCTCGAGGATCCAGCCGGCCACGTTGTCGAGGAAGTAGCGGTCGTGGGTGACCGCCACCACCGTGCCCGGGTAGTCCTGCAGAGTGCGCTCGAGCCAGGCCACCGACTCGGCGTCGAGGTGGTTGGTGGGTTCGTCGAGGAGGAGGAGGTCGGGCTTGGACAGCAGGAGCCGGCACAGCGCCACCCGGCGGCGTTCCCCGCCCGACAGGGTGGCGACGGCGGCGTCCCCGGGGGGCAGCCGGAGTGCGTCCATGGCGATCTCGAAGGTCCGCTCGAGGTCCCAGGCCCCGGCGGCGTCGATCTTGTCCTGGAGCTCGGCCTGCTCGGCGAGGAGCTTGTCGAAGTCGGCGCCGGGCTCGCCCATGGCCGCGCACACCTGGTTGAACCGGTCGACCATGGCCTTGGCCTGGCCCACGCCGTCGGAGACATTGCCGAGGACGTCCTTGGTGGGGTCGAGCTCGGGCTCCTGGGCCAGGAAGCCCACGGTGAACCCGGGGGTGAGTCGGGCTTCGCCGCTGAATCCGTCGTCCTCGCCCGCCATGATCCGGAGCAGCGAGGACTTCCCCGAGCCGTTCGAGCCGATCACCCCGATCTTCGCCCCGGGATAGAAGGAGAGGTTGATCCCCTTCAGCACCTCCCGGTCCGGTGGATAGAACCGGCGCAGGTCACGCATGGTGTAGATGTACTGGGCTGGCATACCGACCAGTGTGTCAGGTGGGCGGCTCCGGTCCGGCCGCCAGGGGCCAGGATGTCGGGCTTGGCCGGGCCAGGATGCCGGGCTGGTGATCCTGGGACCCGAGTGACCCTGGTGGCCGGCCTCAAGAGCGCGTCGTGGTGAAAGTAGGGTTGGCCGCGATGACGTCCCGAGCCCTCGACAGCGGCAACGCCTCGGGAGGTCGGGAGGATCGAAATCGGTCCGACCGGCTCCAGTCATGACGCATGGCGACGAGCCGGCGGTGACGGGCTCGATCCCCGGAAGGCCCGGACAGGCCCCGGATCAGGTTCCGATGGATCAGGTTCCGATGGATCAGGTTCCGATGGCTCAGGTCCCGATGGCTCAGGTTCCGGTGGCTCAGATCGTGGAGGATCGGACACGTCGTGCCGTAGTGGGGGCCCAGGTGACCCGGCTGGTGGAGGCAATCCGGAACGGCGACGACAAGATGGTGGAGAGCGCCGTTCTGTCACTCAGCCGGCGGAGCCGCCTGCTCGCCCCTCTGGCCCTGGTGGTAGGAGCGTTCGCCATGCTGTTCCAAGGGGTCAAGCTCCTGTTCACCAACTGGCGACTGACACTCGTCCAGGTCCTCCCCGCCATGTGGATCTGGTTGGCGATGCTCGACCTGAAGGTCCATGTGTTGCACGGGAAGCAGTTCCACCCCCTCTACGGAGCGTGGCTGATTCCCATCGTCCTGGCCATCGCCGCCATCACCTCGGCCAGCTTCTTCCTCAATGCCGTGTTCGCCTTTGCCATTGCCGCTCCGGGCCGACCACAGATCCGGCGGGCGTTCGCGGAGGCCAGAGTGCACAAAGCCACCGTGTTGGGGTGGGGATTCGTCATCGGTATCGGGCTCGGGTTCGCCACCATGGTGACCAATCGATGGGGTGTCCGATGGTTCGGGCTGACATTGGGAGTCGTGGTGGCGGTGATGATGGTCGCCTATGTGGCGGTCCCCGGCCGCCTTGTCGGTGTGAGCGCCTCTCACCACTCGAGGCGCGACAAGCTGACGGCATCGGCCCTGGGTGGCGCCGTGGGCGCCATGGTCTGCTCGCCGCCATACCTGCTGGGGCGACTGTCCATTCTCCTGCTCGGATCCGCCACCTTCCGTTTTCTCGCCGTCATCATGCTCGTGATCGCCGTCGTGCTGCAGACCGGCGCGACGAGCGCGGTCAAGGCTGTGAAATTGAGTGCCAAGCTGGCCGCGGGTGGAAGTCCCGATGTCGCAGAGTCCCCCGTCATGGAGTCCCCGATTGCAACGCACGAGTAACCGCTGGCCGGGGTCGGCCCGGGACCGTTTTCCGATCCCGATTGCTCATAACCCTGTCACGGACAGGGGTAATCGGAGATCGTCCACCTCGCCTGAATTACGTCGTGGGCGGCGTCGGCCACCGGCGCGATTCATTCGAGTTCGGCGACCGCCGACAACAATCCTGACCGTAATAGTCGGCCTGATGTCGGCTTTCGATCTCACCGTCACCCGAGGTCTCACCCTGGTCCGTCTGGAGGGCGTCCTGGGAGAAGGAGGCGGCTCCCACACCCATCTTCCGGGACCGCCACTCAGCCGGAACCCTTGGTGGGTGCGGAGGTAATGGTGGTGAGAGCACAAACGGGCCAGATTGGCCAACGATGCCGGACCACCGTCCGAGAAGGAGATGCCCCAATGGTCGATCTCGAGGCCCTGGGCGACGTCGCACCCGGGGACCACGCAGGACCGGTCCCGTTCCACCAGGGCTGTACGCAGCGCAGTCGGGATCGATCGCCCCAGGTGGCAAATTGTGGTCACGTCGACGCCGTTCGCGATCACGAGGTCGACCAGAGCGTCTCCCATGAGATTCCGGGCCGTTTCGATCGATACGGGGCCGACACCGGGGATCTCGCAAATCTCTCCCGTTCCTGTCTCCCCCCGACGGAGTGCATCGAGGTCCACCCTCAGGTGCACGATGGCCTTCGGGTCCGGGGCGCGGCGCTTCCCGGAAGGCTCCGTCGGGATCGTTGAATCACCGGCCGCCACCGGCGTATCGCTCCTCGGACCGGCTCCGATGATGCCTCGTCCGGTCACCAGCGCGACCAGGGCGTCGGCGGTGTAGGCATCCCTGGACTCGTGGACACCCTCGCGTCTCGCCCGCTCGAAGAAGCGTGCCGACTCCTTGGTGAGGGAGGCCGTGAGTGCGGCTCCGGCCTCGGCCGTGAGGGTGGCGTCGAGTCGAAACGACCCATCGACATCGGTCCAGGTCCGGCACCGCCGGGCCCTGTGGATGGCAGCCGTCCTCCGCGCCGCCTCCTCGGCCGATTGCCCTTCGGCTCGCACGCGAAGACATCGGTCCCGTAACTGACGCCAAGAATCGTGCTCAGCCTGTTCCACCAGCTCATGGCCCCGGGACGGATTGATCGCGGTGGCACCGGCGACCAGGGCGGCACCGAGTCGAGAAAGGCGGCCTCCCCGATAGGCGGCATCCAGCCCGGGTTGCTCAGCGAGAGCCTCTCCGAGCCTGAGCTCCTCGACAGCCTGACCGACCGGTTGTCCAGTTACCGATGCCAACCAGTCGGCGGCTGATTTGTGCCCGGACCGCTCAGGTCGGTTTGACTCGGCCACTCTGGCGGCAGCGAGGGTCTTCCCGGCGCCGCACAACCGTTCGGCCCGGCAGAACCGGGACACGAGAGTGGCGGCATCATCCCCGCTGTACAGTCCGGGCTCGAAGTCGGCCACGAAAGCGGCAATCACCTCGATGGCCGCGGAGAGGGCGTCCGTTTCGGTCGTCTGACCGGCTCCGCCGCCGCCCGCTCCGCCGCCGCCCGCTCCGCCGCCGCCCGCTCCGCCGCCGCCCGCTCGGGCGGTGTTCGTCGGGGTGGTCAGTGGCCCGGGCCGAATGGCCGTGGACACCTCGCCCGATTGATCGCCGGCCCAGTTGTTCGGTGCCATGGCACCAGTCTGCCGCGGGGGTGTGACCGGACCGCCGGACAGTCAGGCCGTCAATTCGCGCCCGCCCCGGCGGCAAAGTCGAACCACGCATCGCGCGGGCGTCACCACGGAGAGTCGTCTCAAAAACGGAAGACTGGGTGGCCATCCGGTCGACAGGAACCAGACACAGTCGGAGGTGACCGCCCCTGCGAGGATTGGGCCTGGAACCGATCGGCTGCCAGGACGACAGCGTGGGCAGAGGCCTTCCGACCACCGTCAACGTATCGAAATTGTCCAGTGATACCAACGAAATTCAACAACACGAGCGTGGTCCTCCCGGACCCATCCGCGATCCGGATGCAATCGTGCAAGGTGTCCATCAAGGAGCTGAGCAAGGACGAGGAACGAGGCTCGGTTCGTGTCCGACCGGATGGAGATGCCCCTGGGTGAAGAAGGCGAGGCCGAGCCGGCAGGGATGGAATCGGCGCAAAGTAATTGCACTCCGAGTGCAATTACTTTTGCCCCGAGTGGAAGTCACTCTTATGGTCCCGCCCCTATGGTTCGGGGGGCAGTCGGAGACGTGGTGTCGCATCGGGTGGCCGGGGGAAAGGCCATCCTCTGCGTGGCTGCCACCGTCCTTCTGACGGCCAGCTGTGGCCTTGCCGGGGACTCCTCGGCCGCCGGCCGGGGACCCCGGCCGGGACACGAACCGGCGGGGCGAGGAACGTCACGATCCACGGTGACGGCGTCGGGTGGGCCAAGCCGAGCGCAGGCCACGGCAATAGGAGCAACGCCAGGTGCACCCGGCACAAAGGGATCTGCTCAAGCCTCCGGCCAAGCGTGGGATCAAGCATCCTCGCCGGCGACGGCGCAGGTGGTAGCGGCCTGGATGTCGGCACAGGAGGCCTTCGAGATTGCGGCTCTGACCGCCGATCCGAACGAACCGAGCCTGGCCGCAACCACGGTCTCGCCCCAGCTGGACTGGTCCCGTGCACTCCTCGAGGGGATGCAGGCAAACGGCCAAGTCGCCCGAGGCCCGGTCACCATCGGGCATCCGAGCGTCTCGTCGCTCGAGAACGACCGGGCGACAGTCCATGACTGCGAACACGATGCGGAGATCGTCGTCTCGGCTGCGTCGGGACAGCCCGCACCGGGGGTGCCCGGCCAGGTCGACTTCGAGTCCATCTCGTCGACCATGCAGAGAACCGTGACGGGTTGGAAGCTCATGACCCAGAGCGTGGGAGTCGGTCGATGCGGCGGTTCGTGAAGGTCCTGGCTCCCCTGGCGGGGATGATCGCCGTTCTGCTGGTCAACGGGCCTACGTCGTTCGCTGCGGTGCTGGGCAACGACGGCCCGGGGGGGACGGTCACGGTCGGGGCCTCGACCGGGGGATCATCGGGCCCAGTCGCAGGCGGCCCGGGCCTGGCCGCCGCCGCCGGCGGCACAGGGTCGGGGAGCGATCCGTGGACCTGCACCTCTGTGGAGCTCGTGCTCAACAACGAGGGCGGTATCGCCCCTGGGGGTCCCACGCCGGGCGCCTGGTACTCGGTGACCTGCAGCAACGGTGCAACCGGGTCGAGTGTCACCCAGACCGAGTGGATTACCGGCCAGACGGCCCCGGCCGCTCCGGCGGTCGATCCTCGAGCTCTGGCCCTCGACGCCGAGCGATCCCTCGAGCTCCCCTCGCCGACGATGTATTTCAATCCGTCGGGATCGTCCGTCGTCAACCTCCCGACGTGGCTCTGGATCGACGGTGCTATCTGGCACTCCTATACCGTCACCGCAACAGCGGGAACCGTGACGGCAACAGCGGTGGCGACGCCGATGTCCGTCACGTGGACCATGGGAGACGGCATCGTCGTCTCATGCGGACGTGGTGTGCCATTCGATCCGATCAAGTCTGCATCCCGACAGACGACTTCGTGCGACCACGTCTACCGGATCTCGTCGCTTGGCCAGCCTTCTCCTGACGGCAATCCCGACGATGGAGCGTTCACCGTGTCCGCCACCGTGTCCTGGTCGGTGCAGTGGACGGCCCAAGGTGCCCCCGGTGGTGGCTCTCTCCCCGCACTGACCACGTCGTCACAGACCCGGCTCCGGGTCGAACAGGTGCAGAGCGTCTTCACCGAGTCCTTCGTCGCCGACTCAGGTCATCCTCTCGCACCGGGTCGGGCGTTGTGACGTCGACCCTCGAGCGGGCGATGTCGGCCGATCACCCAAGCCGCGATCCCCTGAAGAATTCTCGAATGCCGTCCCTCCCCGGCGGGAGGCGGCCGGTCATGTCGCTGCTGTCCGCGCTGGTGGTCTTTGTCAGTATCGCTGCGTTCGCCAGTGTCTATGCATCGGCCAACCACAAACAGTCCGTCCTGATGGTCACCCACACCATTGAACAGGGACAGCCCATCACGGCCCCGGACCTTGGCCGGACGAGCGCGGCCATCTCCGGTGGTGTCATACCGATCCCGGTGTCCGATGCCTCAGAGCTATCGGGACGGCGGGCGGCCGTGACCATCCCGTCGGGCTCCTTGCTGACCCTCGGTGACACGACGGACGGGCAGGCTATCCCCCCGGGCTATGCAGTGGTGGGCATGGCGCTGAAGCCGGATCAACTCCCCTCGGCCGGATTGGAGCCGGGGGACCAGGTCATGGTGGTCGAAACCGGGAGTCCTGGTACCCCGACTGCATCACCGTCGACGTCCGGTGGCACCGCCGACTCCTCTTCGGATTCGGGAGTCCTCGTCCCGCAAGCGATCGTCTTCGGGGCGGAAATGACATCCACCGGCGCAATGAGCACATCGGGCTCATCGGGTGGCTCGGAGCTGGTCTCGGTCGAGGTCTCGGAAACCCTCGCCCCCGCCGTCTCCTCGGCGGCGGCGTCAGACCAGGTGAGCCTGGTGCTCCTGCCGTATCCGTCCGGCGGCCATGGTGCCAACGGGGGGAACAGCTCCCCATGACTGTTGTCGTGATCGCCTCGGTCAAGGGTGCTCCCGGGGTCACCACGCTCTCGTGCCTGGTGGCGGCGTCATGGCCGCAAGACCGCAATGTCGTCCTGGTCGAATGTGATCCGAGTGGTGGGGACCTAGCCGCTCGGTTCCGGTTGTCCACCAAACGTGGGTGGTCGTCATTTGCTGCGGCATCGCGCCGACTGCAGGGTCTCGAAGAGATCGCGTCGCATGTCCAACAGCTCCCGGGTGGACTGGACGTGATGATCCGGGCGAAGCCCATTGGCCCTTCCGACGAAGACGAGACAGTGGTCGCGCTGTTGACCAGCGCGCGTTCATGCACGGGTGGACCATGGGATGTGGTCGCCGACGTCGGCCGACTGCTTCCGGGGGCACGCGGAGCCGAGGAATGGCTCAAACGTTCGACAGCAGTCGCGATCGTTCTTCGGCGTGATGCCGCCTCCGCTCTCCACGTGCGTGACCGCGCTCCTATGCTGCTCTCCAGTTGTCCGGGCCGGGTCGGTCTCGTGGTGGTCGGTCCAGGTCCGTTCACCAGCCGCGAGATCGAGGCGTTCACCGGGCTGCCGGTCCTGGGCGATGTGCCCGAGGACCCGGATGCGGCACAGATCGTCAGCGGGAGACCGGGCGGCCCGCGCCGGCTGTCGCGATCCATCCTGGCCGCTTCCTCGCAGAGGTTGGCCGTCTCTCTCAGCCGCCCTGATCCGTTCGCCACGCCCCGGACGGCACCGCCGGCATCCGAGTCCCACGAGACCGAGGGTCCGCAGATGACACGTTCGGACAGCTGGCGAAAGCACTGGGAAGCGGTCCGGGTGGCCACGCGAAGGCTCACGGCCCGATCGGTCGCCGGCAAACCCGTTGCGACGCGGGCCAGCGGGGCCAGCGAGACCAGAGAAGCCAAAGAAGACAAAGAGGCCAAAGAGGCCGATGAGACCAAAGAGGCCAAAGAGGCCGACCAGCCAAGTCCTGAGGTGGATGAGGCTCAGCCCGGGCGAGGTGTCTTGGTGGAGAAGAGCCCGTCGTGACGGAAACCCTGGCCGCCACCATCCGTGAATTGGTGGCCGAAGACCTGGCCTCGTCCGATGCGGCCGCCCTGGTGGGGGACGATCGACGCGAGTTCGCCCGCCGGCAGATCTTCGCCCATCTGGACCTGCTCGTATCGGGAGCCGAGATGGCCGGGGAGGAGAGGGGGTGGCCGGGCGCCGAACGCGAGCCTTCGGACGGTGCACAAGATCATGAGCAGCACTTGGCGCAGACCGTGCTGGATGCCCTCTTCGGGATGGGGCGGCTGCAGTCCTTGATTGACGACCCGGACATCGAGAACATCGACATCAACGGATGTGACCGGGTGTGGGCCACGTTCGCCGACGGATCGAAACGGCTGATGCCGGCGGTCTCGGACTCGGACGAGGAGCTCATCGATCTCGTTCGCTCGGCTGCCAGCCGGTTCGGTCTGTCCGAGCGGCGATTCGATCTCGCCCGACCCGAACTGGATCTCCGTCTACCGGATGGGAGCCGGCTCTCGGGGCTGATGGCGGTGACGACGCGGCCGGCCGTGTCCATACGCCGTCACCGCTTCTCCGATCTCTCGCTGTCCGATCTGCGGGCGCTCGGATCGTTCGACGAGGGCATCGAGTCCCTGTTGTGCTCGGCCGTCCGGGCCCGCAAGAACATCGTCGTCTCGGGGGCCATGAATTCCGGCAAGACGACCATGCTGCGGGCGCTGGCGGCCGAGATCCCGCCCCGCGAGAGGTTGGTCACCATCGAGCAGGCGTTCGAGCTGGGACTCGAGACGGCCACCGGCCGACACCCCGACATGGTCGCCCTCGAGGCACGCCAGGCCAATACCGAGGGAGCGGGATTGATCTCGGTGGCGGACCTGGTCCGTCGGGCTCTACGCATGAACGCAGATCGGGTGATCGTGGGCGAAGTCCTCGGCGACGAGGTGCTGCCGATGCTCAACGCCATGAGCCAGGGTCGGTCCGGATCGATGTGCAGCATCCATGCCGACTCATCGGCCGGGGCGTTCCGCCGGATCGCCTCCTACGCCGTCCAGGCACCCGAGCGGTTGCCCCTCGAGGCCAGCAACCTGCTGATGGCGGGTGCCATCCATTTCATCGTCCATCTCGACTCGGAGATGCACGATCGGCCGGGATGCTCCGGAGCGTGGGACGACGGGGCGGATGAGGGTCCATGGGGCGACCCGAGCAGAGGCTCAGACGCCGGGCCCGAGCTGCGGGTGTTCCGATCGGGCTTTGCCCGCGACCGGTTCGTCTCATCGGTGCGCGAGGTGGTGGACGCCGAGGGTATGCAGGTCATCTCCAACGAGGTCTACCGACCCGGGCCGGACCGGCGTGCCGTGTTGACATCGCCGCTTCGGCCCGAGACGTTCCGGGAGCTGGCTGCGTTCGGGTACGAACCTCCCGGAGCCAGGGCCGATGCCTTCGGTGGGTCGGTATGATGCGACTTCCCGTCCTGGTCAGCGGGTTGTGTTTGGGCCTGGGCCTGACCGGTGTGATGGTCACCTGGCGGAATCGTGACCCGGCCGCTCGAGCACTCGGGTGGTCCCCTCTGGCCACCCGACTTCGGGTGCGATTCTCACGGCTGGCCCTGGCCGTAGCCACCGGGGTGCTGGCCGGGGTGCTCACCGGATGGCCCGTCGCCGTGCTGCTGGCCGGGGTGGGTGTCTACGGGGTTCCTTGGCTGTTCGCCCAGACGTCAGGGTCCGTCTCGATCAAGAAGATCGAGGCCATCGCCACCTGGACGGAGATGTTGCAGGGGACGCTGGCGGCTTCGGCCGGCCTCGGCGAGGCGATCATGGCCACCGCCCGGCTGAGCCCACCGGTCATCCGGGAGTCCACCGTGCGCCTCTCGGCCCGGTTGGGGTCAGGGATGGATCCTCGTGAGGCACTGATCCAGTACGCCGACGAATTGGACGACCCCTGTGCCGACCGGGTGGTCTGTGCGTTGGTCCTGGCGACTTCTTCGCGGGCCCAGCGGCTCACCGAGCTGTTGGTGGCACTGGCCGACTCCACCAGGGACGAGGTTGCGCTGCGATTGCGGGTCGAGACCTCTCGGGCCTCCGTGCGAAGCAGTGTACGGACGGTGCTCGTGTTCTCCGTGGCCTTTGTGGTGGGGCTCACCGTCCTTGGCCGTCAGTACCTGGCACCGTTCGGCACCGGCTCCGGGCAGCTGGTGCTGCTGTTGGTCGGCCTGATGTACGCGGCGGGTCTGTCGTCGATGGTCGCCCTGGCTCGGCCGCCGGCACCGATCCGTTTGATCGGCCGCCGGGTCGCCACCCGATGAGCGTGCCCGTCATCCTCGGCGCCCTGGTCGGGATGGGGTGCCTCGGCGTGATCCGGGGCCTCCGAGCGGTTCCGCCCACACTCGACTTCATCGCCGCGGAGCTCGAACGGAGCGTCGAGGTAGGCAGGTCGACAGACCGAGACGGCAGACGCCCCGATCAGTGGGGGGGAGCGACGGTCACGCGGCTGATCGATCGGAACAAGGTGACAAGAGAGAAGTGGGGCTCTCTGGGCCCGTACCTGGCCATCACCGGGGATCGCCCCGACCAGGTCGCTTCGCAGATGCTCATCGCCGGAGGGGTCGGACTCCTGGCCCCGCCACTCGCCTGGCTGGCTTTGCGGGTGACCGGGGTGACGACGACGATCCCCATGGGAATCGCCCTGGTGGTGGCTCTCATCGCATCACCGCTGGGCATCGCCGTTCCCGTCCTCGACCTCGTGGCGCGAGCTCGGGCGCGTCAGCATCACGTGCGAGTCGTGGTCGGATCCTTCGTCGACCTCGTCGGGCTCAATCTGGCCGGTGGGATGGGTATCGAGAGCTCGTTGCTGGTCAGCGCCCAGGTGACCTCCGACTGGGCAGCACAGCGGATTTCGCGATCCCTCCTGAAGGCGCGGGACAGTGGACAAGCGTCCTGGGTGGCACTGAGCCAGTTGGGGACCGAGATCGGCGTCCCGGAGTTGGTCGAGCTCTCCACCACCCTCCAGCTGGCCGGTACGGAGGGTACCCGCATCCGCCAGTCACTGAGTGCCAGGGCGGTCGCTCTGCGGCGCCACGAGCAAGCCGATGCCGAGGCCGCCGCCAACACCACCACTGAGCGGCTCTTCATTCCGGGCGCGCTGCTCCTCATCGGCTTCCTCGTATTCGTGGGCTACCCGGCGTTCAGCCGGATCCTCGGAGGGTTCTGATGGCGGCACCGCCTTGGATGCCGAAACAACAGATTCGATCGAATCCAACAATTGGGGAAATGAAAGGAAATACTCATGATGCCGAACCAGATCGCTGCCCTCTGGGCCTACCTACGAACCCGGGCGGGAGTACCGGGCGGATGGGATGAAGCGGGCACCGTCGTCGAGAAGGTGATCCTGACCGCGATCTTCGCCGCCTTGGCCATCGCGGTCGGAGCCATCATCGTGGACAAGGTCACGACCAAGGCGAACTCGATCAATCTCAATTGAGGTGTCACCCCCCACTCGTCCCCAAGGTCGTCCACGGTGGCAGGCGATCGACCCATCCGCGCTGGTCCGAACGTGGCTCAGTGGTTGTCGAGGCGGTGATCATCGTGCCCGTCATCATGCTCGTCCTCATCCTGGTGGTGCAGATGGCACTGTGGGCGCACGCCGCGCAGGTAGCACAGCTGGCCGCGTCTGAAGGCGATCGGGCGGCCGTCGCCTCCGGGGGCGGACCGGCGGTGGGGGAGTCCCGGGCAAAAGCCGTTCTGTCGGCCTCCGGATCGGACGTCGAGTCGGCGAGCGCACTCGCCCAGACCGTGCCCGGTGACCAGATCAGGATGGTGGTGAGCGGCAGAGCACCCCAGGTCCTTCCCTGGCTGGTTCTCCCCGTCTCCGCCGTGCAGACAGGGCCTGTGCAGGAGTTTCGAGCATCCGAATGAACGGTCGTGACCACCGTGACGACGATGGCAGCCTCACCGTCGAGCTCGTGCTCTTGTTGCCCGCAGTCTTCCTGATCGTCCTGACGGTGGTGGCATTCGGTCGGGTCTCGGAGTCGCGACAGCAGGTGGCCGAAGCGGCCAAGGCCGGCGCCGAGTCCGCCGCCGTGAGCGCGGATCCGTCCAGTGCGGCCTCGAATGCGGTGGTTGACGCCACCGCCGAGGTGGCAGGACGAGGACGCTCCTGTCTGTATCAGCAGGTGGTCACCGACCTCAGCCACTTCTATCCCGGTGGGTTTGTAACGGTCACCGTCACGTGCCAGGTCGCGCTCTCGGACCTGTCCGTACCAGGACTGCCTGGCACGACCAGCATCCGGGCGTCATCCACCGCTCCCCTCGATCCATATCGGGCGGTGGGTTGATGTCCGACCGCAGCCCTCCGCACGGTCGCCGAGGAGGGGCGGGTGTCCGGCGCGGGAAATCGCGTCTGATCCGACCACACCACCGGGAGGCGGGCGACAACGGATCCGTGACCGCATTCGTCGCGCTGCTCCTGGTGGCGATGTTCGTGCTCCTTGGCCTCGTGCTCGACGGTGGCTCGGCCGTCAATGCCCAGCAGTCCGCCTTCGACGAGGCTGAACAGGCAGCGCGTGCGGGAGCAGGGGAACTGTCGGTCGACGCGTTGCGGGCCGGGGCCGTGCAGCTCGATGCACAGGCGGCGGTGGCGGCGGCCGAATCGTTCACCGTTGCCGCCGGTCACCCGGGCATTGCCACGGTCTCCAATGGTGTCGTCAGGGTCGAAATCCGTTATCGCATCCGGACCGAGGTTCTCGGGATCGTTGGTATCACATCACTGCCGGTGTCGGCCTCCGCCTCCGCGGTGGACCTGGCCGGGGTGGCTGTGGGGGCGCCATGAAGCGTCCTGAGCCGCCGCATGCCCTTCGGCGGGTACGTCTGCGGGCCTTGTTGTCTTTGGCAGCCTTGGTGGCCGTCGTCCTGGCCGTCCCTGTCGTCCTCTACGTGTTGGGTGGCTCACCGTTCCGTCACGTCGGATACGTGCGGGCCGATCTGGCCAGAGGCGGCCAGGGTGACCTGCAACCGGCTATCGACTGGCTGAGGTCGGGAGCGCTGTCCTTCGCGTGGGTTTCATGGGTGTGGATGACCGTATGCGTGGTGCTCGAGGTCAAGTCGTGTTGGACCGGTCGGTCTCCAGCCCGGTTGCCGGCCAGCCGCACCATGCAGTCGATGGTGGCGTGCCTGGTCGGTACGGCCCTCGCCGTGTCCGCTGTCAGCCGCCAACCGACGGCGAACAGGCGTGTGCCCACGGTCACCGGTCTGGTTGCCGGCCGGTCCTTGGGGATGCCCGGCGCTCACATCGTCACATCCTTGGGCCAGCTCCGGGTGCTCGATGACCCACCGCCAGGTGGGGCGCCTCCCCACCGGAAGGATCTCGAGGTCGAGCCCGACGACGATCAGTGGGTCGTCGACCCCACTGGTCGGGCCGCGATCGAAGCGGACCGTCCGGCGCAGACCCCTGACCGGGCGCTGGACCAGTCTGCCCGGGGAGCGGCTCGGGCGCTGGACCAGCCTGCGTGGCCGTCGGAGCCGGCACTGGACGACACGCACCTGCACCATGTGGGCCCGCGGGAGACCTTGTGGTCCATCGCCGCCGACCGGTTGGGATCACCGTTGCGCTGGAAGGAGCTGGCCGACCTCAACTACGGGCTCCGGCAGTCCGACGGCGGGGCGCTGGGTGGAGACCATTGGGTGCGACCTGGGTGGACTCTGACCCTCCCGACGACCGGGGTGGCACCGTCCGCCGGGAGGAGGCCCGCCCTTAGCAGGCAGTTCAGCGGCGCGGTTCTCGCCACGGGGCATCGGGTCTCGGCCCTTGCCGCTCCGGCATCGTCAGATGCCCTCGTGGCCAGGATCACCGGGTCGGCCACGCAGGGAACACCCACCACGCCGGCCACGCCGGCCACGCCGGCCACGCCGGCCACGCCGGCCACGCCGGCCACGCCGACCAGGCCGACGATACCCACCACGCCGGCCACGCCGACCAGGCCGGCCGTGCCCGTCGGCGGAGGTGTACTCGGAGCGGGCGTGGCAAACCTCCTCGACCGCATGAGACGAGCACAGCAGCGTCACCGACGCGAGGGTGCATACCTTCGGCTCCCGAATTCGGAGCAGCGGGCCTTCGAGCGGCGGCTCCGCGTGGGTGACGGTCCGATGATCGTCCAGGACGTCGACCGGTCCGTGCGACTCCTCTCACATTGGTGGCGGTCCGTGAATCGGGACGCGCCTGCGATCAGTGGCATCAAGGTCGACGAGGCCAGCGTCGAAGTGGTCGTCCAGGGGCAGGCCGCTTCGACCGTCCTTCCCGGTCATGTGCGTCAGGTCGACGAGGGGCGGAGTCTGCTGATCGACCGCCCGGTGGCGCCCGTCGAACGGCCCTCGGCGCCCATGAAGGGTGATCGAGCCCCCGCCCCGCTGCTGGTGACGGCCGGCCCAGGCGAGTCCGGGGTGGTCATGGTGAACCTCGAGACGCTGGGATCGCTGGCCGTCCAAGGAGATCCGGCGAGCTGTGAGGACGTGTTGCGAGCGTTGGCTCTGGAATTGGCCACGTCCCACTGGTCGGGGGAGTTCGAATTGGTGCTGGTCGGATTCGGTGCCGAGCTCGAGCGCTTCGCCCGAGTCAGAGCCGAGAAGGACATCCAGGCCCTGGTGGGAGAGTTGTGGCTCAGGCGCATCCGTGGGGAGGCGCTCCTGGAGACCGCGGGTTTCGAATCGTTCGCCCAAGCCCGCTCCGCCGAGGGCTCGGACCAGTGGGAGCCGATCGTGGTCCTCTGCGGACCGGCGACGGAGGAGGCCGAGGTGGCCGATCTGGCCGAGGTGGCATCGGACCCGCGGACCGGCGCCGCCATCGTCACCAGTGGAGACGGGCCCATCAGTGGACGTGTCGTCACTCTGGTGGGGCCGGACCTCGGATCGTCGCTGGCCCTGCTCGGTGCGGTGGCCTTCCCCCAACGAGTGGAGGCCGGTGAGCTGGACCAAGCGACCGCCCTGCTGGACACGGCGTCGCATCGTCAGTCGGTGTTCTCCTCGGCCGAGCCCTACGTCCATCTTGCGATTCCCCTTCCGGGAACGGAGGAGCGTGCACGCCCCGGCGGTGGCGACCGCCTCCGGGTGGTCGAGGGCAGATCGTCGAATGGCGGTCCTCGATCAATTGGTGGACGCGGACGGGTCGACCAGGAAGGTGACAGTCCACGTGTCGAGGTCGCCGTGCTGGGGCCGGTCGAGATCAGGGGTGCGGCGCGGGAGTTCACGAGGGCCTGGGCCAAGGAACTGGTCGTCTATCTCGCCATGCACCCGAACGGGGCTTCGAACGAGTCGTGGGCGACAGCGCTGTGGCCGGATCGGGTGATGGCACCGTCGAGCCTTCATTCCACCGCGTCGGTAGCCAGGCGCTCCCTCGGACAGACGCCGGGCGGTCTGGACCATCTGCCGCGGTCCCACGGCCGACTTGCCCTCTCCGCTTCGGTGGGTACCGACTGGGACCGGTTCGTGGACCTGGCCGGGTCGTCCGACCCGGAGCGGTGGCGCTCGGCGCTCGAGCTGATACGAGGAAGGCCGTTCGAAGGGCTCCGTTCGGCCGACTGGCCCATTCTCGAGGGGATCGGCCCGGCCATCGAGGCCGCCGTGGTCGACTTGAGCGGTCGGTTCGCCGGTGCCTGCCTGGCGGCCAACCGGCCGCACGACGCCCAGTGGTCGGCACGCCAGGGGCTGCTGGTAAGTCCTTACGACGAGCGTTTGTACCGGATGCTTCTGCGGGCGGCCGACCTGGCCGGGAATCCGGCCGGCGTCGAGTCGGTCATGCGTGAGCTCATCCAGTTGGTGGCCGATGACGTCGAGCCGTTCGACTCGATCCATCCGGCCACGATCGACCTCTACCGCTCCCTCAGTCGCCGGAGTGGCCTCGGTCCCGCGCCCTGACGGGCTCGCCGTTCCCGCAGTGGCGCCGCTAGTCCGGCCTGCAGGGAGATCCGGGGCTACAGGAGCAGCTCGGCCATGGTGCGGAGGGTCTCCGTGCCCCCGGCCACGAGCAAGGTGGTGGCGATCGATTCGCGCCACCCTTCGAGGTCGTCGCGGATCTTCTCCTTCGGGCCGATCAGGGCGGTGTCCTCGATGAGTGCGGTGGGAACGGCGGCGGTGGCCTCGTCCTTGTGCCCGGCCAGGTACAGCTCCTGGATCCTGGTGGCCTCGGCTTCGTAGCCCATGCGGGAGAAGACGTCGAAATGGAAGTTCATCGACTTGGCCCCCATGCCCCCGATGTAGAGGGCCAGGGAGGGACGCATGGCGTCGGCAGCCCGCTCGACGTCGTCGTCGATGATGGTGGGGGCGAAGGCGATCACCTCGAAGTCGTCGGCCGTGTGCCGGGCACCGGGCCGGCTGAACCCCTCGGCCAGCGCCGGCTCGAACGCCTTGACGGCATTGGGCGAGAAGAAGATCGGGAACCAGCCGTCGGCGATCTCGGCGGCCAGGGCGACGTTCTTCGGGCCCTCGGCGCCCATGATGATGGGGATCTCCCGGCGGAGGGGGTGCACGATGGACTTGAGGGGCTTGCCCAGCCCGGTGCCGCCGGGATAGGGGAGGGGGTAGTTCGGACCGTCGTTCGTCACCGGCGCCTCACGGGCCAGGACCTGCCGCACGATGTCGATGTACTCGGACGTCCGGGCCAGTGGCTTCTCGAACGACTGGCCGTACCAACCCTCGACCACCTGGGGACCCGATACCCCGAGACCGAGCACGAAGCGCCCCCCCGAGAGGTGGTCCAGCGTGAGGGCCCCCATGGCCATGGCGGTCGGCGTGCGCGCCGAGAGCTGGCAGAGGGCGGTGCCCAGGCGGACCCGACTGGTCCGAGATCCCCACCAGCTGAGCGGGGTCAGCGCGTCGGACCCGTAGGCCTCGGCCGTCCAGATGGAGTCGAATCCCAGTCTCTCGGCTTCGGTCACCAGGGCCGGGGCGTCGGCCGGTGGTCCCGAGCCCCAGTAGCCGAGCTGGAGCCCGAGCAACATGTCCTTCATCAGCTCCTCCTCCGACGCGCGATGGCTGGCGCCTGAGCGCGACCTCCGACCCTAGCGTCGCCCCTCCGACCAGCACCACGGTGGCGAGACAGCAGGACCGAGGACCGCTGGTCGACTCGGCCGGTCCGGGACCACCCGCCCGGGACCACCCGGCTCTGGACCACCCGGTCCGGGACCACCCGGCCCGGACCTACCCCGCCCGGGACCACCCGGCTCTGGACCACCCGGTCCGGGACCACCCGGCCCGGACTCGCCCCGGGGTCCGTCACCGACCGGTGGCCGGTTACTGTGAGTCGCCGGAGGGATCCACCGGGCGTCCCGAGGACCCGTTCTCCCCGGTGGCCGCCGAGAGCCGAGACCGAAGAGGCAGAGGTGACGACGACGACGTCAGAGCTCAGCGTGTTCGACGGGAACCGGCCCACCCGGCCCGGGGACCTCACGCTGGAGACCGCCGGCATGGTCCCGATCCCCGAGGACGCCCGCTACGGCGCCAACTGGCGCAACTTCACCGTGTGGTTCGCTCCCAACATGGAACTGTCCGGGGTGTTCACTGGCACGCTGGCCGCCACCCTGGGGCTGGGGCTGGGGGCCGGCCTGGCCGCCATCGTCGTCGGTGTGCTCCTCGGCGCCGCCCCGGTGGCGGCCCTCTCCCTGTGGGGCCCGAAGACCGGGATGGCACAGCTCCCCCTGGCCCGCCTGCCCTTCGGCAAGGCGATCGCCATTCCCGCCCTGGTCCAGTGGCTGTCGGCGGTGGCTTGGGACGGGCTGGTCGGCCTGTTCGGGGGGGAGGCCGCCCAGCTCCTGTTCCACGTGCCCTTCGCCGTCGGCGTGCTCGTGGTCCTGGCCCTGGAGGGTTTGATCGGGTTCCTCGGCTACGAGTTCGTCCACCGGCTGCAGGCCTGGGGGGCCGCCATCCTCGCCGTGCTCTTTGCCATCCTGACCTACAAGGTCATCGAGCGTGGCCACTTTCCCGTCCACGGGACGGTCCACGGTGGGGCGGCCGTCGCGACGTTCGTCCTCATGACGACCATCGCCTTCAGCGGCGGGTTCAGTTGGGCCACCTACGCTGCCGACTACAGCCGTTACATGGCCACCGACACGCCTCGCCGGCCACTGTTCTGGTTCACCTTCGCCGGGTTGGCCGGGTCGTTCCTGTGGGTGTACACGATCGGACTGCTCGGCGCCAGGTCCCTCAGTGAACAGACGGCGGCCGGCGTGAAGGCGCTCATGGGGGGCGGGGTGCTCGGAAGCCTGGCCCTGGTGGCGGTGGGCTTCGGGGCCGTGACCAGCAACGCCATGAACGACTACTCGGGATCGCTGGCCACCCAGGCCGGCGGGGTCCGCGTGAAGCGGCACATCTCGGCCGCGTTCGGAACGGTGATCGCCTTCTTCCTCATCCTGTGGCTCCACACCGGGGACCTGTCCGCCAAGTTCCAGAACGTCCTCCTGTTCACCGCCTATTGGATCGCCCCCTTCCTGGCCATCGTGGTGATCGACTGGCGCGACCGCAAGAGCGAGGTCAATCGCCACACCCTGGTGCACATGCTCCGGTGGCAGAACCTGCGTTCGGGATGGCCGGCCCTCCTCTCCCTGGTTGTGGGGTTCGGCGCCATGGTCCCCTTCATGGACACCGGCCTGCTGGTCGGGCCGGCAGCCCAGGGGCTCGACGGCGCCGACATCTCGTTCGTGGTGGGATTCGTGGTGGCCGCCGCTCTCTACTACCCGCTGCGTCGGATGGCCGCCCACCCGGCCATCCCGACCCCTCCGGCCCCGCCAACGCCGGGACCCGGCGAGCCGGACCCCCGGGGCGTCTCCACCTCGGTGGTACCCCAGGCCCTGCCGTGGACCATGCGTGGGAACCAGGCGTGAGAATAGAGCCGTCAAGAAGGCGCGACGGGGCAGGAGGGACCGGAGGGTAGGAGGGATCGGAGGGTAGGAGGGATCGGAGGGGCCGACCGTCAGCTCAGGGTGCCCGCCAGAAGAACTCGAGCTGGATGTTGTCAGGATCCCGGAGGGTGAGCATCGCGTTCGGCGTGTAGGACGGTTGGCTGATTCCCGAGTGCGGGACGCCGAGAACGTCGAGGTGCTCCACCCAGTCGTCGAGATCGGTTCGGTTCGCCACGAAGAACTCGAGGTGGTCGAGACCGGTGCGGAACTCGCTGAACGGATCCCCGGGATTGGCCGCATGGTGGACGAGGCAGACCTCGAGGTCGGTGGTGGGTTCCCGCAGGCACACATATCCCATCGGAACATCCGGGGTGACGATCGGTGGGTACTGGTAGGACACCTCCATCCGGAGGAGCGCGGAGTAGAAATCGGCACTTCGCTGGAGATCACGTACGGTCAGATTCACTGACATACGCCCGGTGATCGATGGCACGGAGGCGAGTCTCTCACCGCCCAGGGAACGGGCGCGTCTGCACTGGTGCACCAGACCGCGACCGCATGCCCGACCGCATACCCGAGGGAACCGAGGGGCAGCCGGACCGGGGAGGGGCCTCGCGGCCCGGACTCCACGCCCGAGCGGTCCGAGATCAGGCCATCTTGGCGATGAACTGCTCGGCGAACCCCTCGCAGGCGGCCAGGCGCGCCCGGTGGATCGACTCGGGCGTGTCACCCTCCCGGGCGCGCACGGCCATCCACGGGGCGCACAGCAGGTCGGTGACGCCGGCGTCCTCGAGGCGCCGGTAGAGATCGAGGTCGGGGAAGGCCCGGACGGCCAGGTAGATGGAGAAGGGCTCGTCGCGGCGACCGGCCTGGGCCAGCGCCTCCTTGATCCTGGCCACCTGGAGCGTCGCCTCGTCGGGCTCGGCCGCCCCGGTGTTGACCCAGCCGTCGCACAGCGTCGAGGCTCGGGTCAGCGCGGCGGGCGAGTCACCGCCGCCGATGATGGGCACGGGCTCGCGGGGCGACGGGTTCATCTGGCAGGCGGGCACGTCGTAATAGGGACCGTGGTACTCGACCCAGCCGCCCTTCCACAGAGCCCGCAGGGCCGGGATCATGTCATTGAGGCGCTTGCCCCGGTTGTGGAAGTCCTGGCCGGTCTGGACGTACTCCTCCTCGCACCAGCCCACCCCGACGCCGAGCCTCACCCGGTTGCCGGAGAGGACGGCGGCCGTCCCCACCGACTTGGCCACCGTGATGAGGTCCCGCACCGGGGCGATGTAGATGCCCGTGGTGAAGGTCAGGTGGGTGGTCACCGACGACAGGGCGGAGATCAGGCACATCGGGTCCGGCCACGAGGTCTCCTTCTCCCAGAAGGGGGCGCCGTCCGGCGCCTTGGAGTAGGTGTAGCGCGACTTCAGGTCGCGGGGGTTGAACAGGTGGTCCGAGAGGTAGATGCCCGAGTAGCCGAGGCCGTCGGAGGCGACCGACAGGTCGATGGCCGACTCGAGGGGCAGGAAGGTGACCGCCTGGTGGAACCGCATGGCCGGACGGCTCGAGCTCGGCCGGTCCGCTCAGCGACCCCGTGGCGCCGAAGGGGCGAACGCCACCGGGAGATGCTTCACACCGTTGATGAAATTGGACCGGAGGCGCTGGACCTCGCCGTCGAGGCGGATGTCCGGGAGCCGGTCGAGGAGGCGGTCGAACATCACCCGGATCTCCATCCGGGCCAGGTTGGCGCCCAGGCAGAAATGGGGGCCGCCCCCGCCGAAGGCCATGTGGTTGTTGGGAGAACGGCCGATGTCGAAGCGGTTCGGCTCCGGGAAGACCGTCTCGTCCCGGTTGGCCGAGACGTGCCAGAACACCACCTTGTCGCCCTCGGACACCTTCTGGTTGCCGATGACCACGTCGGCGGTGGCCTGGCGGCGGAAGTGCATGACCGGTGACACGTAGCGGAGCATCTCCTCCACCGCCGAAGGCAGCAGCGACCGGTCGGCGAGCAGGCGTTCCCACTGCTCGGGATGCTCGAAGAAGGCCACCATCGCCCCCGAGATGAGGTTGCGCGTGGTCTCGTTGCCGGCCACCGACAACAGCAGGAAGAAGAGGTCCAGTTCCACCTGCGTGAGCTGGTCGCCGTCGATCTCGGCCTGGGTCAGCACGCTGAAAAGGTCCTCGTGGGGGTCGAGGCGCTTCTTGGCGCAGAGCTCGTCGGCGTAGGCGAACAGTTCCATGGCCGCCTGGGCCGGGGCGTCGACGCTCGCCTGGTACTCGGGGTCCGCCGAGCCGATCATGGTGTTGGACCAGTCGAACACCAGGTGGCGGTCCTCCTGAGGCACGCCCATCAGGTCGGCGATCACCTGGAGGGGGAGCTCGGCCGAGATCTGCTCGACGAAGTCGGCGCGGCCCTGTTCGCAGACGCCGTCGATGATGGCGTCGGTCGACCGCGTCACTTTGGCTTCGAGGTCACGGATCATGCGGGGGGTGAAGCCCTTGTTGACCAGGCGCCGGTACCGGGTGTGCATGGGGGGGTCCATGTTGAGCATCATCATGCGCTGCTGGGCCAGGGCCTCTTCGTCCATGTCGGTGAAGAGGGCGGCGGAGCGGTAGGACGAGAAGTGCTCGTAGTCGCGGTTGACGCCCACGCAGTCGTCGTAGCGGGTGACCGACCAGAACCCCTCGGCGAAGCCCTCGGGGTCGGGATGCCACTGGACCGGGTCCTCGCGTCGCAGGTGGGCGAACCAAGCGTGGGGGACGGCGTTGACGAAATTGTCGGGGTCACACAGGTCGATGTCGGCTACTTCCATGGCGTCTCCCCCGGGGCGTCGGTGCGGGCACCGTCTGGCCCCGAACATCCGCCCATATCTCGAGTCCTGAGCTTTTTAGAACGCGTATCAGTTATCATAGGTCAGCCGCCCGCCCGGAGACTCGGCAGCGGTCGGGTGCGCAAGGATGGGTGCCGGAGTCGAACGAGGGGGTCCCGGGGTCGATGGCTGGGTCGGTCGAGGGCAGTGGGAGAGCCGTGGTCGGACAGCGGCCCTTCCACCGCGGCCCCCGGGAACGACAGCAGTGAAGGGAACCTGAGCCATGCACCTCGAGGAGACCCCGGAGCAACTGGCCCTGCGGCGCGAGCTGCGGGCCTACTTCGCAGACCTGTTGACCCCCGACGTGCGCCGGGCGCTCGACACCGAGAGCGAGGGTGGCGAGGTCTTCCGCTCGCTGGTCCGCCGCATGGGCAAGGACGGGTGGCTCGGGATCGGCTGGCCGAAGGAGTACGGCGGCCAGGGTAGGCCCACATCCGACCAGTTCATCTTCTTCACCGAGGTGCAACGGGCCCGGGCCCCGTTCCCGTTCGTGACGCTCAACACGGTGGGTCCGATGCTCATGCGTTTCGGGTCCGACGAGCAGAAGAGCTTCTTCCTCTCCGGCATCCTGGCCGGGGAGATCAATTTCGCCATCGGCTACACCGAGCCGGGGGCCGGTACCGACCTGGCCTCGCTCCGCACACGCGCCGAGCGGCGACGGCGACGAATGGACCATCAGCGGCAACAAGATCTTCACCAGTGGCGCCGACCAGGCCGACTACATCTGGCTGGCCACCCGGACCGACCCGGATGCCCCCAAGCACAAGGGCATCTCGATCTTCCTGGTGCCCACCTCGGCGCCGGGCTTCTCCTGCACCCCGCTGGTGACGGTCGGAGGGGTCGCCACCACCGCCTCGTACTACGACAACGTGCGCGTGCCCGGCACGGCGCTGGTGGGCGAGCTCAACGAGGGGTGGCGCCTGATCACCGGCCAGCTCAACCACGAGCGGGTGGGGCTGGCCGCGGTGAGCGCGCTCGCCCAGCGGCTGTGGGTCGAGACGGCTGAATGGGCCGTCGCCCGGGGCCTGGCCGATGTGGGTTGGGTACAGGCCGACCTGGCTCGCACCTACGCCTTGCTCGAGGCCCAGAAGCTCCTCAACTGGCGCATGACCGCGGCGGTGGCCGCCGACACCCTCGGGCCGGCCGACTCGTCGGCGGTCAAGGTGTTCGGCACCGAGTCGACGGTCGAGATCTACCGGCGGCTCCTCGGCGTGGTCGGTGCCGGCGGGTACCTGAGCCCCGGTTCGCCCGGGACCGTCCTCCACGGCGAGTTGGAGCGGGCCGGCCGCCAGTCGCAGATCAACACCTTCGGCGGTGGCGTCAACGAGGTCCAGCGCGAGATCCTGGCCACGGCCGGGCTGGGAATGAAGCGGGCGTCGCGGTGAGCGCCGCCGGTGTCGACGCTCCGGTGCAGCCCTCGTCCCTCGACGAGCGGCTGCAGTCCTTCGTCGGCCAGGCGTCGGGTCCCCCGTCGCGTGGGCAGGACCCCGTCAACCAGCCCATGATCCGCCACTGGGTCGAGGCCATGGACGACCACAACCCCGTCTACGTCGACGATGGTGCGGCCCGGGAGGCGGGGTTCCCCGGGGTCATCGCCCCTCCCACCATGCTCCAGGCATGGATCATGCGTGGACTTCGGGCCTCGCAGGCGTCGGACCGGGCCCGGGCCGACGGCGAGGTGGAACGTGACTCACCGATCGACGGCCTGATGGCCACCCTCGATGCCGCCGGGTTCACGTCGGTGGTGGCCACCAACTGCGACCAGCACTACGTCCGGCCGCTCGTGCCGGGCGACTGGATCGAGGTCTCGTCGGTCATCGACGCCGTCTCCTCCGAGAAGCACACCGGCCTCGGCGTCGGGCATTTCATCACCACCCGGCTCGAGTTCACCGACCAGGACGGTGAGCCGGTGGCGACCATGCTGTTCCGGATCCTCAAGTTCCGTCCCCGTCCCAAGGCCACCGAGGCGGCCGACCAGGGGGCCGCCGAGGCGGCCGACCAGAGGACCGCCGAGCGCCCGGCTCGGCCGAAGCGCCCGCGCCCGGCCCTCACCCAGGACAACCGGTTCTTCTTCGAAGGAGCGAAGGGGCACAAGCTCCTGATCCAACGGTGCAGCGATTGCGGCACGCTACGCCACCCGCCGCGGCCGGCCTGTGCCGTGTGCCGCTCGCTCGACTGGGACACGGTGACCGCCTCGGGTCGCGGGACCATCTACAGCTACGTGGTCAACCACTATCCCCAGGTGCCGGCCTTCGACTACCCGCTGGTCATCGCCCTCGTCGAACTGGAGGAGGGCACCCGGCTGGTGGCCAACGTGGCCGGCATCACCCCGGACAGCGTGTCCATCGGGATGCCGGTGATCGCCGGGTTCGAGGACTTCGACGACGAGCTCACCCTGCCGGTGTTCCGCCCCGATCCCGCCGCCGCAACCCTCGACGGCGCCGGGTCGGCCGAAGAACGGGTGGCCCGCTGATGGACTTCACCTTCAACGAGGAGCAGCGGGCCGTCCAGCAGGCCGCCGACGGGCTCTTCGCCGGCCTGGTCACCCCGGACCGGGTTCAGGTGGTGGAGTCGGGTGACGACCGCTTCGACCGCGAGCTCTGGGTCGAGTTGGCCAAGGCCGACCTCCTCGGGCTGGCCGTGCCCGAGGCGTTCGGCGGAGCCGGGTACGGCCTGGTCGAGGTGGGGCTGGTCCTCGAGGCCCAGGGTCGGACGGTGGCGCCGGTGCCCTTGCTCCCGACGCTGGTGCTCGGGGCCATGCCCATCGCCGAATTCGGCTCCGGACCGTTGAAGGCCGCGCTCCTGCCCGGGGTGGCCTCCGGTGCGAACGTCCTCTCGGCCGCCCTGGCCGACGTGGCCGCCGACATCGCCATGGGCGGTCCGGGCCGGCCCGCGGTCAGCGCCCGAGCGGTCGACGGCGCGCTGACCCTGTCCGGCACGGCCCTCGCCGTTCCCTTCGCCCACGTCGCCGACCGGGTGTTGGTCCCGGCGTCGGTCGACGGCGATCCCGACGGCATCGTGGTGGCGGCCATCGACCCCCGGGCGGCCGGGGTGTCCATCGAGCGCGCCGTCACCACCAATCGCGAGATCCATCCCCACCTCCACATCGACGGCGTGACGGTCGGGCCCGACGACCTGCTGGTGGCCGGCGACCCGTCCCGGGGGCGCCCGGTGCTGAACTGGATGTTGCCGCGGGCCTGGACCGCGCTCTGCGCCATCCAGGTCGGGGTCACCGAGGCGGCGGTGGCCCAGACGGCCGAGTACCTCAATACGAGGGAGCAGTTCGGCCGGCCCCTGTCGACGTTCCAGGGCACCATGCTCCGGACCGCAGACGCGGCCATCGACACCGAGTCGATCCGGGTGACCATGTGGCAGGCGGCGTGGCGCCTGGACAACGGCCTGGATGCGGACCTGGCCGTCAGCGTGGCCTCGTGGTTCGCCGCCGAGGCGGGGCAGCGTGCCGTGTTCGCCACCCAGCACCTCCACGGTGGGATCGGTGCCGACATCTCCTACCCGATCCATCGCTACTTCCTCTGGGGCAAGCAGAACGAGCTCATGCTCGGCGCGCCGAGCGCCCACCTGGCCCGGCTCGGGCACCAGGTCGTGGACGCGCTTCGGGCCGGCCGGCCGGTCCTGGCATGAGCGCGACACCCGAAACCGAGGCGAGGTCGCCGAACCCCCGGGCCGAGACCCTCCATTTCGAGGACGTGTCGGTCGGGAGCGCCCTCCCCGAGCTGGCCGTGCCGCTGACCCGGACACTGATCGTCTCGACCGCCATTGCCTCCCGCGACTACCAGGACGTCCACCACGACTCGGTTCTGGCCGTCCAGCGCGGGTCGAAGGACATCTTCATGAACATTCTCTCGACCAACGGGCTGGTGGGGCGCTTCGTGACCGACTGGTCCGGGCCGGGCACCGTCGTCACCGACGTCAAGATCCGCCTGGGTGCGCCCAACTACCCCGACGACACCATGACCTTGACCGGCTCGGTCACCGCCAAGGACGAGTCAGTGGGAGCCGATGGGTACGGGGCGGTGGAGGTGACCGTCCGCGGGGCCAACAGCCTGGGGGATCACGTCACCGGGACGGTGGGGCTGCGCCTTCCCTCCCGCCGGCCACCTGCCGGCTCCCCCGACCGGGCCTCCCGCCGGGGCGACGGGCGATGAGCGGGGTGCGGCACACCTACGCCGGCAACACGGCGATCGTGGGCATCGGGGCCACCGAGTTCTCCAAGGAGTCGGGCCGGAGCGAGCTGCGCCTCGCCGTGGAGGCCGTCGACCTCGCCCTGCGCGACGCCGGCATCGAGCCGGCCGATGTCGACGGGCTGGTCACCTTCAGCTCCGACACCAACCCCGAAATCGAGATCGCCCGCAGCCTGGGCATGGGGGAGCTGTCCTTCTTCAGCCGCATCCACTACGGGGGGGCGCGGGATGCGCCACCATCCAGCAGGCGGCCATGGCCGTGCAGTCGGGGGTGGCCGACGTCGTGGTCTGCTACCGGGCCTTCAACGAGCGCTCGGGAAACCGGTTCGGGGCGGGCGTCCAGGACCGACCCCCCGTCCCCAATGCCGAGACGGCCAATTTCGCCTGGTACGCGCCGGTGGGTCTCCTGACGCCGGCCCAGTGGGTGGCCATGGCGGCCCAGCGCTACCTCCACATGTCCGGTGCCACGTCCGAGGACCTCGGCCGGGTGGCCGTGGCCGACCGGAGGCACGCCGCCACCAATCCCAAGGCCTGGTTCTACGAGAAGCCCATCACCCTCGAGGAGCATCAGGCGTCGCGCTGGATCGTCGAGCCGCTCCACCTCCTCGACTGCTGCCAGGAGACCGACGGCGGCCAGGCCCTGGTGATCACCTCCCTCGAACGGGCCCGCGACCTCCCCGGGCCGCCGGTCGTGATCGAGGCGGCCGCCCAGGGCTCCGGCCCGGGGCAGGAGATGATGACCTCGTACTACGTCGGCGACCTCTGTGGGCTGGGGGAGATGGAGTCGGTGGCCCGGCAGCTGTGGCAGACCTCCGGCCTGAAGCCCGGCGACGTCCAGACCGCCGTCCTCTACGACCACTTCACCCCCTACGTGCTCTACCAACTCGAGGAGCTGGGCTTCTGTGCCAGGGGGGAGGCCAAGGAGTTCGTGCGGGACGGCAACATCGAGGTCGGCGGGGGGCTCCCGGTCAATACCCACGGTGGCCAGCTGGGTGAGGCCTATCTCCATGGCATGAACGGGATCGCCGAGGGTGTGCGCCAGGTCCGGGGCACCTCGGTCAACCAGGTCCCCGACGTGCGCCACGCCCTGGTCACGGCGGGCACCGGGGTGCCGACCAGCGGGCTGATCCTCGGGGTGGACGGCTGACCCCGCGGCAGTGTGCGGTCCTACCTTCGAAGGGTCCGCTCTCGAAAGTGACATTCTGAACGCTCTGACCAGGCTATCGAGGCCATGCCGAGGGCGACGCCTCGCCATCCTCGAATTCATCGGTGGCCGACACAGGGGCTCCGACGACCGACGACGACTGATGGCCACGAGTGGTCGGCACCGGCGCCGGTGAATTCGGCGCCTTCGGCTCGTCTTCCCACTGATGGACGACTCTCGGCTGGTGGCCAAGGTGGTGCTGGTCCGGGCCGACGGCACGGTGACCGTCACGCGCTTGCTCAGCGACCGGGTGCCCGACCTGTCCATGGTGGACCTGGTCGCCCGGATGGCACTGGCCGCCCGCCGGGCACGTGCCCGGATGCACGTGGCCGAGGTCTGTCCGGGGCTGGCGCGGCTCCTCGAGCTGGCCGGCGTGGTCGAGCTGGTCGGACTGCGACCGGTGGACAGGGAAATCGATGATTCTCCGGCCGCTGCGGCGTCCTATCCCCCGAGTGAAGGAGGCGCGATGTCCACATCGACACCCACCATCCGGGTCAAGCAGATCCTCACGGTCGGCATACCGGTGACCGATCAGGACCGCGCCCGGAGCTTCTTCGTCGACACACTCGGCTTCGGGCTGCATCTCGACGTGCCCATCGGCCCGGGCAAGCGCTGGATCGTGGTCGCCCCTCCGGCCGGGACGGCCACGATCGCCCTGGTGGCCTCGACCGACGGCCTCCCTTCGGGGATCGAGACGGGGATACGACTGGTCAGCACCGACGTGGGGGGCGACCACGTCGCGCTGAAGGCCGAAGGCGTGGATGTCGGCGACATTCTGCGGTGGGAGGGCGTGCCCCCGATGTTCGCCTTCCGTGACCCGGACGGCAACGGTCTCGAGCTGGTCGGCGAGGCCTGAAGGTGGCCGGAGCCCCGACCGCCTGCGCCACCGAGCCGCTAGGATCGCCGCTGGTGACCGTCAGCACGCAGGGCATCAGGACCGAGGACCTCGAGCACTACCGGCGGGAGCTCACCGGCTACTGCTATCGCATGCTCGGGTCGGGGTTCGACGCCGAGGACGCCGTGCAGGAGACCATGGTCCGGGCCTGGCGGGCGGCGGACAGGTTCGAGGGGCGGTCCTCGGTCCGCTCGTGGATGTACCGCATCGCCACCAACGTGTGCCTCGACCTGCTCCGCGGGAGCCAGCGCCGGGCCCGGCCCATGGAGCTCGGGCCGTCCCGTCCCCCCGTCCCGTCCTCCCTCGAGTCGGTGCTTCCCGACGGCGCCTGGATCTCGCCCATCGCCGACAAGCGGGTGCTCCCGGTCGAGGCCGACCCGGCCGATGTGGCTGCCGCCCGTGACACCGTCCGACTGGCGTTCGTCGCCGCCCTCCAGCACCTGCCGCCCCGGCAACGGGCCGCCCTCATCCTGTGCGAGGTGCTGCGCTGGCCGGTGGCCGAGGCCGCCGAGCTGATGGACACCAGCACCGCGGCGGTGAACAGCTCCCTGCAGCGGGCTCGCGCCACGATGTCCTCACTCGACCTCGGCGAGCACACCGCCGCCCTCGACCCCGACCAGGAAGAACTGTTGGCCTGCTACGTCGATGCCTTCGAGCGCTACGACATCGAGCGGCTGGTGACCCTGCTCCACGACGACGCCGTCCAGAGCATGCCTCCCTATGCCATGTGGCTGCAGGGGTCTGCCGACATCGGGGCATTCATGCTCGGACCGGGTCACGGATGCCGCGGCTCGAGGCTCGTGCCCACCGAGGCCAATGGCCTGCCGGCTTTCGGCCACTACAAGCCGGACCCGGCCGGTGGTCTCGCACCGTGGGCCCTGGTGGTCCTCGAGACCTCAGGGCCGAGGGTCAAAGGGATCCACTCGTTCCTCGAAGCCGACCGACTGTTCCCCTCGTTCGGGCTACCCGACCATCTGTCGGCCTAGGCCGGACTCCGGGCGGCGGCCCCCTCGACGCGCCCGGTCAGGTGCGTGTCCCCGGTGGTGCAAACCGTCGGGGCGCGGCTCACCCGCGGGACGCCCGGCGGAGGAAGATCCTCGGCGACCGGATCGCCGACCATGGGCTCGACCGGTGAGTGGACCCGCCCGGGCCGCCGTGCCCGGTGCACCCTGCGCCGGTCGGGATGGAGCACGGCCCCGATCGGTCGGCAGGGGCCGTTCTCAGCGGGCTGACGGTCATCGACGCCGACAACTGGGGCGACTCCCGCCTCATCGCCCATTCCTCTTCGAGGGCTCCCGGTCCGAGCCGCCCGCGGGCAGCGACGGCGAGGTGCCCGCGCTGCTCTGTCGGCGGTTTCGGTATTCCACCAGCGCCACCGTGAAACCGAGTCCCAACAGCGTGACGACGGCCAGAAGGATCCCGAGAGAGAAGGCCGCCGGCCAATAGTGCAGCTCGATGACATGTCGTCCGGGCGGAATCCTTGCCTGAAGCATCACCTGCAGCAACGGATGCAACACGAGGGGTCGGCCATCGAGGGTCGCCCTCCATCCGGGTACGTTTGTCAGGTGCAGACGTAGAACCTGTGGAGTCCTGGCGTCGGTGACCAGGCCCCACTCTGCCGGTCCAGCGTGGGTCACCGGGACGGTTCGGCCAGGAGCTGAAGCCGAAGGGAGCGCACGAGCAGTGGGGGCGGGCGTGAGGGTGGCTGCAGCCGAATCTGGTACCCGATAGAGCACCTCGTTCCCGATGGTCCGGTCGAAGACCCCGCCGGCAGGAGCCGGCTCGCCTCGGAGCTGCAGGATGAATTCGACGCCGTAAGCCCTCGCCAAGGAGGCACTGCCCACCTTGGGGCAGAACACCGACGGGGACAGGAACCCACTGGACCCCGCGACCGCACCCCACGACGTAGCGTACGAGGCCGGCATGAGAGGGTCGTACGCCGCGAACTCCTGGATGCCGAATGCATCATTGGCGTCCTGTAGAACACCGACCTGCGGAACGAGAAAATTTGCGCAGCTCCCGGTCCCAAATCCGACGGCCGAAGACCCCACGGCACTCTGCAGATCCTGCACTTCCGGTGTCGCCACGAAGGATTGAGGACTGGACGAGAGCGGAGGCGCTCCCGTTGCCACCAGGAACACCGTCTCCGCGAGTATGAGCACCACTGCACCGATGAGCTCGGTGCGACCTCCCCGGCCGACGGCTCGGCCGTCGGGATCGGCGGCGGAGGCCCTTGGGGCTTCTCGACGGGCTGACCATATGAGCCCGGCGACCACCAACAGACCGAGAGCGGTCCCCACAGCCGCCCAGAAGAAGCTGGTGGCGCGGGCGGAGGCGACCCGACCCGACGTACCGTCGCGGTCGGTCATCCACAACGTCAGTAGGGCGATGGCGGCCACGGCGAATCCGCCCCCGAGCCACCGTCGCACCGTTCGCCGGCATTGGGAACGGACCAACGCATCCACTCCGACGCCGGCCAGAACGGACAGGCCTAGGACGATCGGCATGAGAAACCGTGCCCATTTGACCGTGCGGAGATCCGGGAACCGGTCCAAGGACGACGTCATGGCGGGAACGAAGACGATAACCGTGCCGACTGCAATCACGCCCAACACGGCCAGTACCTCTCGATTCCGCCGGCTCACTGCCGATCCGGTCACCGCCAGCACCAGTGCGATCACCCCTACGTATGCAGCAGAGACCCCGTAGTAGCCATACGTAGCGGGTCCATCGAAGGTCGCGAAGAGAAAGTGGAGCACGTCTCTCACCGGGAGCACCGCGCCTTGTCCGCTCTTGCTCCTTACCGATTCCGAGAGGAGTTGCAACCCCGGAAGTAGCAATGGTGCCGCAAGGGCAAATCCGGCCACCGTTCCGACCACCAGCGCCAAGAAAGGGCGGAGGATCGTTCCTTTCCCCCCGAGCCGGTGAATTCGAAGAACGAGCAGGACCGTCACGAACACGGCAAACGCCAGGAGCAGCACGACCAGTGTGTCAGGCTGACCTGCATAGATCGAAGCGGCGATCACGAGAGCCAAAAAGGCGACCCAGCGAACCTGGTTTCTCCCCCGACTCACCATCAGGGCGGCGGCACACATCCATCCGAACCAAGCCATAACCACGGTGATCGGCCAGCCCAGCCACGCCATCATCGGACCACTCAGCTCGAACACCACTCCGACCAGCGTTGCCGCCAGGCAGCCGAGTCGGAGTACCCGGGCGAACACGTACGCTCCTGTTCCGGCGATCACCAACGTCACCCCGACCTGGACGGTGTAGGCCAATCGGAGCGGAGCAAGGTACCCGAGTAGTGACGGCAGACTGAATGCACTCGACTGCCAATTGAACGCAAGGGGCAGGCCCAGGAGACTGTAGGGATTCCAGAGTGGGAGATGACCGTGGTGCACTTGGTCCCATGCCAGCGTCGCCCAGGGGATGATCTCGTCGACCTGGTCCGCCGTTGCACCGTTGTGGACCACTACGTGAGAATTGGCCGTGAGACCATATTGGGAGAGAAGATCGTACGATCCGAACGATGCTCCGTGATGCAGTGCCGGCGCGAGGACCGCAATGGCCGCGGCCACAACACAGAGGACCCCGGCGGCGTCGGGCACCCATCCGAGCCGCGGGTTGTCGGCGACGTTCATCCAGCGAGGGCGCTCTGGAAGATGCCGTCGATTTGGGGAACGAACAGATTCTGAAGAAGGCGGCATGAGTTCGCTACATCCTGGTCGGCCAGCACAATAGCCGCCAGCCCGTGCCTGACCCGGGAGAACGTCCGACGAGCCCGTCACCGTGAATCGGACCGAGAAGTGCATCGGACGAAATCGCTCACCGCGTTGTCAAGGTCGGCCACCGTGCAGCAAAGCGAGCGCCTGTGCACCACCTGCAGAGCGAACGCCGCCTGCCCTCGAGAAGACCGCTCCCGTGATAGGTGGGGATCGGAAGAGGTCGGGGCCGCCCCGACTTCTCCGTCGGCGAGCCCGGCACTCGCACCTGCGGGGACATCACCCATATCCCGACGACGAAGTCCGGCGCTCACACTGGCTGACGCCTTGCACCGGCTCCCGGCGGGTCGTCGGCTACTCGATGGACGGCGGATGCCCACCGAGCGCGTGGCCGGCGCTCGAGATGGCAGTCGAGGTTGGCGGAGGCGCTGTGACGGGGATGGCCGTCCGCCACGGCCGGCGGCGCCCCAGTCCATGGCGAGCGACTTCCGGAAACGGTGCAGGAAGCGGTCGTGCAAAACCGGGGCGGCGGTTCGTTGCACCGGCCGGCCGCCCTCGCTTGCAACTCCGGATTGCAACTTGTAGGGTCGGCACGGGTGGCGGAGCCCTCGATGCCGCGGGGACCGGATTTGGCGGGATCCGGTCGCCGTAGCAAGATGCCACCAGGCCGGCGGTACCTGCGCTGCGGGAGATGGCGATGGGCACAAATCGGCAGCCGCGCCGGAACCGGGAGGAGTTGCGATCGCTCCTCTTGTCGGCGGGACGGTCAATCTTGCTCGAGGAGGGCCTCGGCCCGGGGGCCGACGCCCTGAACTTCAAAGGTGCCTTCGACCGCGTGGAAGCGGAGACGGGCGTCAGGTTGACCAATGCCTCGGTCATCGGACGGGTCTGGGAGAACCTCGTCGACTACCAGACGGACGTGTTGGTCGAGCTGGCGTCGGACACCAGCCGCTCGAACGTTCCCGAGGTCGCCGAGTTGGTGGCGGGAGTCCTGGCCTCGAGCGATCTGTCCACGGCGACGGCTCGCTCCGCAGCCCTATCCGAGGTGTGCCGGGTCGTGGGTGAAGCGCTCGGCGATGCGCTCCGCCGCTCATCGAGCTGGTCGGTATGGATCAACCTCTGGGCCACCGCGGTGTCGAGCGACCTCCCTGACCGACACCGGCGGGTCCTCTCGCAGCTCATGGAGAGTTATGACGCCATCAACCAGCAGGGAGAGGAGGCGTTCAGCGGCCTGATGACGACCTTCGGTTACCGGCCCCGGCAGGCCCTGACGGTCCGACAGTTCTTGAATGCGGTCGGGGCACTGGCTGAGGGATGTTCGCTTCGGGACCGCGTCGACACCCAGATGGTGGGGATCGTCCGCCCCACCGGAGCCCATGGTGCCGACCAGACCTGGACGATCTTCGGCATCGGGCTCCACGCTCTGGTCCAGGAGTTCTTCGAGCCTGATCCGAGCGTTTGACCAGCGTCGCGACCGGTCCCTCAGGCGGGGACCGGGCGAGGGGGGAACTCCGAGCATTGCAACTCCGAGTTGCATTAGGGTGTGCCTTTCAGTGGCGGGAACCGACGGAGTGACACGACAGGACCGGAAACCTCCTGTCGTGTCACTCCGCGCACCATCGGGAGAGAGCGCCCACATGCCCCGCGGTCCGCGCCGCGGTCGCGCACCGGGCTGAGGCCTCGGGCTCAGCCGATCGACGACGTCGGGATGAACTCCGGGTCGGGTTCGAGGAATTGATGGACCAGAGCCTCGAGCCCGACGGCGAAGAGAGACCATTCCTGCTCTTCCTCGTTCGGACCGGTCCGACGGATCATCATCTCGGTGTGGCCGCTCGTCAGTTGACGAAGGGCGCATCCCTCGGCGAAGGCAATGGCGGCCATGCTGAATTGGTCCATCGACCAAGGAGGCCGAACCCGAAGGCCGAGCACGTCTTGGAGGGCAATGAAGTTGTCACTCCAGAACCTGGTGACCGAGGAGTAACCGTCCCCCAGGGCTTCTTTGATTCGAGCACGAATGTCCGGCTGCGCCGTCGTCATCGCCATGGAAATGACGCTGATCCACAGCGGCCAGTTCATCGATTCGTCGATGGCAGTGCTACTGGCATTGCCTTCGACCCGACACACCTCGCGGAGCGCACGAGAGCGCGACTCGGGTGTGGTCATGTCGAACTCACCCAATAGGGCGATGACTCGCTGTCCACTTCCCTGAGCTCGACGGGCCTCGTCCCGGGCGATGGAAACCAGCACATCGGCCTGGAATTCGGCCTGGTTCTCCCAGATGCGCTTGATCACGGACGCGTTGGTGATCCTCTTACCGGTCTTCGCCTCGACCCGCTGGAAGACCCTCTTGAAGGTGAGATTGCTCGAACCGGCCTCCAGGCCCTCAGTCAAGAGGATGGCGCGTCCCTCCTCGACGAGGGTGGCACGCATTTCCTCCCGGCTACGTCTCGTGGACCTCAAACTGGTCACCGCTCTGGCCTCCGAACCCTGCCGATCAGGTCTTCGGAAGGGTTTGATCTGCACGTCGTCATCGACCAACCTCCCGAAGGGAAGAACGCCCCTATCTCATCGGCCCCGAAATGGGCGATGCCCGCACCCAGCCGGGTCCACTCAGAGGTGGTGGACATTGATAGGGGTTCGATCAAGAGGTCGGGTGCTCCAACGCACGGAGAACCGACGGCATCGCCGAATCGATATCGAGAGCGATGCCCGAGTCGAGTTCGATGAACTCCATCAGGGCGAGCGACCAGCGCAGTCTCTCGGAGCCGGTTTCCTTCGCCGCCTTCTCCTCGAGCCTTCCCCGAACCTTCACCGGCCTGTTGAAGGGATCGGGGGAGGACGCACGAGATCTCCACGTCGTAGCGACAAGCATGGTGCTCTCCTTTTGTCCGCCGCGGCACCTTGGGCCACCGTCAGGATGAAGCATCGCCTACGGAGAAGCGCGAGCGCAACCCATCCTCTGGGGACGCGTCCTCAACTTGTTCCTCTGTCCGTCGGCGGGGGCTCAGGTGTGCTCCGACCGGGCGGGTCTCGATGCTCGATTCCAGTCGGGCAATGCACATCCGGACCGGTTGCGTTCGACCGGGAACAGACCCGGGGCGACGTGGTGGGGTGACGGTGTCGGTGTCGGTCAGAGCCCGAATGCACGGAACGTCTCGAGCTCGGGTTCGACGCCCGGGTCGGGCAATCGGAAGGCGCGGAGTCGTGTCGGTTGGCCGATGGGATGGGGTCGCCACCCCGCGTTGGTCTCGAAATAGCGTACCGCGGTGGCAACAGATGGCGACTGGACGTCGTCGAGAACGATCAGGCCACCAGGGTGAACGAGTTCGCGCAGGAAGTAGAGGTCGACGAACACATTGTGAAAGGCATGACTGCCGTCCACGAACGCAGCGTCGGCGACGACGTCTTCGGTCACCAGCCGCGGCAGTGCGAGCTGAGACCGCTCGACCACGAGCGTGCAGAGGTCGGTGAGGCCGGCCGAGCTGATCGCCTCCCAGCCCATGTTCCGAAACCGGTCCTGGTAGGCGTCGATGATCACGTGCCACGGGTCTTGATGTCCGAGCAGTATCAGAGCCTCGCCGATCGCCAGGGAGGAACTGCCATAGGCGAGGCCGACCTCGATCACGACCCGAGCGCGCTCTGTGACCAGAAGATCGCGGAGAACATCGGCGTCCTGATCCGGTAGCGAGACGTGTTCGAAGTCACCATCGGTCCTCGTCTGGTCCGGTCCGACATCGGCCAGCTTCCGCCGCAGTCGTCGGATGCTCGCCAGACGGTCTCGGTTGCCCGGCACCGGCGAGGTCACCCGACGGGCAGGATCCGGACGGTGGCGGGGAGGTCGGGGTGACGGTCGTTGAACTCCTGGATGACCTCTTGGACGCCCTCGACACCGGCCAACTGGATGTCAGTGAGCAACAGCTCGACCTCGGCCGATCCTCGGTCCTCGAGGCCGGGGGGGTCGTAGGTCACCTCGAAATCCGCGTCCTCCAGCATCGACACCAGCCCGCGGACCGGGTGAGGTGGACCTTGGTAGAGGACCCGGATCACGACACGACTGTAGCGACCCCGGGCTTGATCGCCGCGCCAGGAATCCTCCCCGTCCGGGGCAGCCTGCATCGCCGTTCGACGAGCCCGAGCCTCACTCCCGCAAGTGTCGACGGTCCCACAGGTCGACCGCACCGGTCGACAGGCTGCCGACCATGAGCAGTGACTGGACGAGGAAGACGGGCCAGGTCCGCCGACCGTGACCCGGGTGGGGTCCTGTGGCGCGCGGAGAATCGACGGTCTGGGAATCGACGGCTTCGGCGGCGCCCGGACGGCACCGGCGGGCGCGGCTCATCGTTCGGCCACGGCCCGGTCGAGTGCGTCGGCGTCGGCCGGGAGCAACCGACGGTAGGCGGCGTCCCGCTCGGGCCGCCACCAGACAGGGTCGGCGCAGTGCCATCCCTCGGCCCGGAGCACCCGCTTGATCACTTTGGTCGTCGCGGTCACCGGCAGCTCGTCGGCGATGCGCACGAACCTGGGCGACCACTTGGTGCCCATGTCCGGCTGGCCGGCCAGGAAGTCGGCGAACGCCAGAGGGTCGAAGGAGCTGCCCGGCCGCATCAGCAGCGTGGCCATCACCTGGTCGCCGACCACGGTGTCCGGCACGGCGTAGACCGAGGCCAGCACCACGTCCGGGTGCCGCTGGAGCAGCTCCTCGACGGGGGCGGCGGCGAAGTTCTCGCCGTCGACCCGCAGCCAGTCGAAGTCCCTCCCCCCGAAGTAGAAGAAGTCGTTGGCGTCCCGGTAGGCCAGGTCCCCGGTCCAGTACCAGCCGTTCCGCACCCGGGACGCCTCGGCCTCGGCGTTGCGCCAGTAGCCCTCGAAGCCGGCCGCCCCGGTCCGGGTCACCATCTCACCGATCGCCTCATCGGCATTGAGCAGGCGTCCCTCGCCGTTGAAGACGGCTCGCGGGCATTCCTCCCCGGTGTCGGGATCGATGATCATGGTGCCCGGCCCCGCCCTGCCGAGAGCGCCTCGTGGGGTGTCCGGCGTGCGCTGGACGGTGGCCCCGCCCTCGGTGGAGCCGTAGGCGTCCTGGACCGTGCACCCGAACCGTTCGGCGAACCGGGCCACGTCGGTCGCGGCGGCCTCGTTGCCGAAGCACCGCCGCAGGCTGTTGTCGGCGTCGTCGGGCAGTTCGGGGGTGGCGAGGACATAGGAGAGCGGCTTGCCCACGTAGTTGAAGTAGGTCACCCCGTAGCGCCGCACGTCGATGAGGAACTGGGAGGCACTGAACCGCTCGCGCAATGCGACGGTGGACCCTCCGGCCAGGGCCGGGGCCCAGCCTGCCATCAGGGCGTTGGAGTGGAAGAGGGGCATGGCCAGGTAGCAGACATCCTCGGGGGTCAGCTCGAACATCTGGGCCACGATGGACCCGATCCGGGCCAGTCGCCCTTGACTGCACAGGCAGGCCTTCGGCGCCCCCGACGTCCCCGAGGTGAACAACAGCAGCCCGAGAGCGTCCTCCGTCACCGCGGTGTCGTCGGGGTCGGGGAGCGGAGCACCGGCCATCCCGGCCAGCAGGTCTCGGTAGACGGTGTCCCCCGACCCGTCGGATTGGATGTCCCCGGAGGGGTCGTCGATGACCAGGATCCGCTCGGGGGGGAGGGCGGGACCGAGGTCGTGGCCCTCGACCAGCGGCCGGTAGGCCGGACTGGTGATGAGCAGCTGGCACTCGGTGTGGGAGAGGTCGCGGGCCAGCTCGTCGCCCCGGTGGGTCGGGTTGCCACCCACCAGGACGGCGCCGGCTAGGGCGGCGGCGCCCATCCAGAACACGTACTCGGGCACGTTGTCGAGCAGGAGGGCCACGTGGAAGGGGCCCGGTGCCCGCAGACGGGCCAGGGCCGCGGCCCGGTCGGCCTGGGCCTGCAGCACCTGGTCATGGGTCCAGGTGCGGTCGGAGAACACCAGCCCCACCCGGTGGTTGCCGGCCTGGGATCGGATCAGCTCGTCGACGGTCTGCATGGCTCCTCACATGGGCAGATTCACAGGGGGCCGTTGGCCGGGGAACGGCCCCGACACCGGGCCCGTCTCCCATGGCCGGACCGGACCCATTCCGGCCGAACTGTAGGCCGATCCGCGTTGTCCCGGGTCAGCCAGGCACAAATCTGGAACGCGTTGCAATTTATCAAAACTGCGTGTTACCGTGAACCGGCGTCAGCGCCGAGCGAGAGGAGCGCCGCATGGAGTTCGGAGTCTTTCTCAACGGCTACGTACCCGGCCCGGCGGCCCACGATCCCACCTGCGAGCACGAGATGCTCAAGCGCGAGATGGGCTACGTCATCGAGGCCGACAAGTACAACTGGAAGTACGCCTGGGTCGGCGAACACCACTGCCTGACCGAGTACAGCCACATGTCGTCCCCCGAGGTGATCATGGGCTACCTGGCCCACGCCACCGATCGGATCCACATCGGCACCGGCATCATGAACCTCTCGCCCCGGGTCAACCACCCCGTGCGCTGTGCCGAGCGGGTCACCATGCTCGACCACGTCCTCGAGGGTCGGTTCGAGTGGGGCACCGGCCGGGGCGCCGGCAGCCACGAGATCGCCACCTTCAACAACCTCGACAAGAACTCCACCAAGGCGGAGTGGAACGAGGTGATCCGCCAGATACCGCGGATGTGGGAGGAGAAGGACTACATGTACGAGGGGGAGAGCTTCACCGTCCCCTATCCCCACAACATCCTGCCCAAGCCCTACCAGGGGCAGGGACATCCCCCCATCTGGGTCGGGTGCGGCAACCCCGGGACCTTCACCCAGGCCGGTGAGCTCGGGATCGGGGCCATCGCCTTCAACTTCGAACCCATCTACAACCTGAGGGGTCGCATCGAGGCGTACAAGGAGGGGATCGCCAATTGCACCGAGCCCCTCGGCCAATTCAAGAACGACAACGTGATGATGACCAATGCGGTCATCTGCCTCAACGACAGGAAGAAGGCGCGCCAGGTGGCCCTCCGGCGCGGTCGCGGCTATCTCTACTCCCTGGTGTGCAACTACCACGACACCATTCCCCACGAGGAAGGCGTGCCCGTCTGGCCGGAGCGGCCGCACACCATCACCGACGAGAGCATGCTCGACCATCTCATCGAGGGGGGTTGGCTGCTCTGTGGTGAGCCCGACGAAGTGGCCGAGCAGGTGTCCCGCTACCAGACCGTGGGATGCGACCAGCTGGTCTTCGGGCTGCCGTCGGATTCGTTCATGGAGGACGAGATCTACGAGATGCTCGAGGTGTTCGGCTCCAAGGTGATCCCGCAGTTCGACTCCGACCCGCTGCACTCGACCACGCGGTACCGCCAGACGGCCCGACGCAAGTACCAGGACTTCAACTTCCCCATTCCGGACGTCAGCGTGGAGGAGCTCCCCACCAACGCCATGATCCAGCTGGACGGCACCCGCACCCTGTAGTCCTCATTCGCACCCTCGAGGTCCCCCACCCGGCGTAGGCCCCCCATCCGGCGGAGGCCCCCACCCGGCATGACTCCTCAACCGTCGGAGGCCCTCACCCGGCCGGGCGACCCGGCCGGGTGCCCGGCGGTCGTCACGCCGGCACCGGCCCCCAGGCGTCGAGGACCCCGTCCACCGTCGTGACCGTCGTGATCAACGGGAACGTCTGGTCCAGCACGGCGTCGGCGTAGTCGGTCGGTATCCCGGCCACGGCGTCGCGTGGCACGACCACCCGGTACCCGAGGTTGACCGCCTCGATGGCCAGCCCCAGCACCCCGAGGTTGACCGAGACCCCGCTGGCCACCACGGTGCGGACCCCGAGGCTGCGCAGCCAGGTGTCGAGCGAGGTCCCCGTGAAGGGTGACACCCCGTGCAACCGCGTCGAGACCAGGTCGCCGGGCTCCGGGCCCAGTCCCTCGACCAGCTCGGTGGGCGGGGTGCCCACCAGCAGGTGCTCGGGGTTGCGCACCACCGCCGCCACCAGCTGGCAGTTGACCGTGGAACCGGCCCGGTCGGCCCGGAACTCGGCGGTGCAGTGGACGACCGGGACCCGGTGGGACCGGGCCGCGGCCAGCAGCCGGATCGTGTTCGGGACCACCCCGACCCTGCGGGCCTCCGCGGCCAGCTGGGGGAACGAGCTCAGGTCCCCGATCACCCCCCGCTGGATCTCCATGGTCAGAACCGCGCAGGAGGCCGGGGCGGCCAGTTCGCTCAGTTCGACGGGCACGGCGAACCGATCACGTCCCGGCGGACGTCCGAGCGCCTCCCGAGTCGGTCTCCGCCGGCACCTCGGCCACGATCTCGGACGCCCACCGGTAGTCGGGCTTCCCGCTGGGTGACCGGAGGATGCTCTCGACCACGTGGAGCTGCCGGGGGACCTTGTACCCGGCGATGGCGTCCCGGCAGTGGACCTGGATGTCCTCGAGCGTGGGGCGCCTCCCGGCCCGGGGCTGGACGATGGCCGCCACCCGCTGACCCCAGCGGTTGTCGGGTGCCCCGACCACGATGGCGTCGAACACGTCGGGATGGGACCGCACCGCCGATTCGACCTCCTCGGGGAAGATCTTCTCGCCGCCCGAGTTGATGGAGACCGAGCCCCGGCCGAGGAGGGTGACCGAGCCGTCCTCCTCCACGGTGGCGAAGTCTCCCGGCATTACGTACCGGGTGCCGTCGACGGTGATGAACACCTCGGCCGTCTTGACCGGGTCGTTGTAGTACTCGACCGGTATGTCCCCCGACCGGGCGATCTTGCCGATGACCCCCGAGCCAGGGGCGACCGGCCGGAGGTCCTCGTCGAAGACCACGGTGTTCCCGAGCACCGACACGGTCGGCCCGCTCCGCATGGCGGTGTTGTCCTTCCCGATGGTGACCATGCCGTTGTTGCCCGATTCCGACGAACCGACAGCGTCCACGATGATGATGTTGGGGAGGTGCTTGAAGAACTCGTCCTTGACCGGGGCCGAGAACAGCGCCGCCGACGAGGTGATCGCCATGAGGGAGGAAAGGTCGTAGGAGGCGCCGGGGTCGTCGAGCGCCTCGATCAGGGGCTTGCCCATGGCGTCCCCGGTGATCATGACGGAGTTGGCCCCTTCGTCCTCCACCAGCTTCCACACCGTGTGCGGGTCGAACCGGGGCACGAGGATGGTCCGGTTGCCGACGAAGCTCTGGCCCATCACCGACCACTGGGTGGCGCCGTGCATGAGCGGGGCGATGGGCAGCAGCGTGACCTGGCCGCCCATCCCCTTCTCGACCATCTCCTCGGGGCGCTGCACCCGGGTGTTGGTGTGTGGGTCGACCCCGCCGCCGAGGGCGTAGAAGACGTCCTCGTGCCTCCACACCACCCCCTTCGGCATGCCGGTGGTCCCACCGGTGTAGAGGATGTAGTGGTCGCTGTTGGACCGCGGTGCGAAATCCCGCTCCGGTCGGCCGGAGGCGACCGCCTCCTCGTAGTCGATGGTGCCCTCGGCCAGCGACTCTCCCGACCCGTCGTCCACCCCGACCAGCAGCCGCATCTCGGGGAGCTCCGGCAGCAGCTCGGCCACCCGCGGCCCGAACTCGGCCTGGTGGACCAGGGCCTTGAGGTCGGCGTTGGCGAACAGGTACCGCAGCTCGTCCTTCACGTAGCGGTAGTTGATGTTGATCCACACCGCCCGCAGCTTGAAGACGGCCCATGCCGTCTCCACCCACTCGACGCTGTTGAGGGAGTAGATGCCCACGTGGTCCCCGGGGCCGATCCCCTGGTCGGCGAGGAAATGGGCCAGTCGGTTGGCCTGCTCCTCCATCTGGGCGAACGTACGGCGCTGGCCCGCGGCCACCAGGTACTCCCGGTCGCCGAAGGCGTCGACGGCCGCCTCGAACAGATCGGCGAGGTTGAACGTCGTCATCGGCCAGTCAGTAGAACACGTTTCTATTGGGGCGGCAAACATCGGCGGGACCCCCTGGCGCGGCAGACATCGGCCGGACGGGTCCGGGCCGATGTCGTCGGCTCAGGAGGGGCCCGGGGTGGCCGACGCGCTCACTCGACGGTCTCGTTGGCCGTCATGGTGACCGGCAGGATCGACGGTCCGTCCGCCGGCGTCGGGGCCTGCACAGCGACCGTCCCACCCTCCGTCCCGGTGGACCGCCCCGACGCGGTCAACGCGTCACGCACCGAGCGGGCCAGCCCGGCCCCGTCGAGTCCCAACCGGGCCAGGATGCCTTCGGGCTTGCCCTGCGGGATGAAGGACCGGGGGATCCCGAGGGAGACGATGGGGGGAGCTTCGCCGAGGGGGCATGACCGGCGCAGGGCGTCGGCGAGGAACATGCCGGCCCCACCCTGGCGGACCCCGTCCTCGGCCGTCACCACCAGGCCGTGGCGCGCCGCATCGGCCAGCATGGCGGGGTCGGGGTCGGAGACCACCCGGACGTCCCAGACGGTCACGTCGATGCCCTCGGCTGCCAGCTCCACGGCGGCCTCCTGGGCCGAGGTGACCATCTTGCCCACGGCCAGGATGCAGGCCGAGCCGTCACCGATGCTCACCCGTCGGGCCAGCCGGCCCGACCCCACCGTCCCGGGTGGCGTCCACGGTGCCGGCGTCTTCGGGAAACGGATGACCGACGGGCCGTCGAGGGACAGCGCCTCCTCCAGCATGGCTTCGACCTCGGGGGCCGACGACGGTGCGAAGACGGTCACCCCCGGAATGGACAGGGCCAGCACCATGTCCAGGACGCCGTGATGGCTGGGCCCGTCGTCGCCGGTGATGCCGGCCCGGTCGAGCACCATCACCACCGGCAGTCCGTGCAGCCCGATGTCGAGGTTCGCCTGGTCGAAGGCCCGGCTGAAAAACGTCGAGTAGACCGCCACCACCGGGCGCATGCCGGCCATGGCCATCCCCGCCGCCGAGGTCAGGGCGTGCTGCTCGGCGATGCCCACGTCGACGAACCGTTCGGGGAATCGGGCCTGGAAGGGCAGCAGCCCGGTGGGCCCGGGCATGGCCGCAGTGATGGCCACGATCCGGGGATCGAGGTCGGCGTGGCGCAGGAGGGAGCGGGTGAAGGCGTCGGTGAAGGTGGTGACGGGCAGGTCGGCCGTCTCGTCGACCTCGAGGTCCGCCGGCAGGTCGTCGCCACTGGTCATCGCCGGTCCCGTTCCGGCCGGGCCGGCGTCGGACGGGTCCGGGGCGCCGGAAGACCCGGGACGGTCGGCGGCGCCGGCGCCGATGGCCGCCTTGACCTTCACGTCGTGGAGCCGTTGGATGTCGTCCTCTTCGGCCGGTGCGTAGCCCCGCCCCTTCTGAGTCAGGACGTGCACGACGATCGGTCCGTGCCACTCCGATGCGTTGGCCAGCGCCTGCTCGACGCCGACGATGTCGTGCCCGTCGATGGGACCGGCGTAGCGGATGCCCAACGCCTCGAAGAAGGTGTGCGGCGTGACCACCTCGCGCAGCGCGCTGGTCAGGCCGTGCACGCCGGAGTACGCGAGGTCGCCGACGCCGGGCAGCTCGCGGATGAGATGGCGGATGCGCTGGCGGGCCTGAACGTAGGCCGGGTTGAGGCGCAGATGGGTAAGGCTGAGGGAGAGCCGCGACACGGTGGGCGCGTACGAGCGGCCGTTGTCGTTGAGCACGATCACCACCTGCTTGCCCGAGTGGCCGAGGTTGTTGAGGGCTTCGTACGCCATGCCCCCGGTGAGGGCGCCGTCGCCCACCACCGCCACCACCCGCCGGTCGATCCCCTGGACCTCGAAGGCGCTGGCCAGCCCGTGGGCGTAGCTCAGGATGGTGGAGGCGTGGCTGTTCTCCACCCAGTCGTGCTCTGATTCCGCCCGGTTCGGATAGCCCGACAGCCCGTCGGCCTGGCGCAGCGTGGAGAACTCGGCCCGGCGCCCGGTGACCAGCTTGTGCACGTAGGCCTGGTGGCCGGTGTCCCACAGGATGACGTCCCGGGGCGAGTCGAACGTGCGGTGGAGGGCCAGGGTGAGCTCGACCACTCCGAGGTTGGAGCCGAGATGGCCCCCGGTGGCGGTCACCGCCTCGACGATGAAGCCCCGGATCTCCTCCGAGAGCACAGAGAGCTGCTCGGGGGTGAGCGTGCGGAGGTCGGCGGGACTGTCGATGTGTTCGAGGATCATGAGGTGGGAGGCCTTTCCGCTCAGGCTACCAGCGGGCGGCCGGTCCGCCCGGCCCACCCCGTCGCTCGCCGTGGCCCCCGACGACCCGGCGGCCGACCCGGCGGCCAGCCGGTCAGAGTACAGCCCGGGGCCCGGCCCGGGCCCATCAGCGTGGATCGACGGAAAGGGCCGGGCCGCAGTCCTCACCGGGATCAGGCCCACCCGGCGTGCGGCCCGGGTCCCCGGTATCCCGCCTCCGACTGGCCGCGCCGGGCAGAATGGCCGGGCACACCACCCGAGCCCGGGAGGGCTCCCGGCCACCGGGAGGGAGACCCCATGCAAGCCGAAGTCAAGGGGAGCACCCTGCCCCTGCTGGAGATGGTCCTCGACCCGGGGGAGTCGGTCATCTCCGCCCACGGCGAGCTGTCGTGGATGTCGACCAACGTGCAGCTGACCCAGACGACCAGTGCCGGGGGGCAGAAGGGCATCATGGGCGGCCTCAAGCGGGCCGTGGGGGGCGGTGGCCTGTTCCTGACCAGGTACGAGGCCCAGGGGGGCCAGGGCATGGTGGCCTTCGGGGCCAAGCTGCCCGGGCGGATCTTCCCGGTGACCATCGCCGACGGGCAGGGCTACCTGGTGCACCGGCACGGCTGGGTGTGCGGTACCGACGGCGTCGTGCCCACCGTCGGCATGCAGCAGACCTTCCGGGGCGGGATGTACGGCGGCGACGGGTTCATCCTCCAGCGACTCGAGGGTCAGGGCCAGGCCTGGATCGAGCTGTCCGGTGAGATCACCACCTACGAGCTGGCCGCCGGACAGACCATGCTGGTGCATCCCGGCCATGTCGGCCTGTTCGAGGACCGGGTCAACTTCACCATCACCCGGTTGCAGGGCATCAAGAACCTGGCCTTCGGCGGCGACGGGTTCCATCTCGTGGCCCTGACCGGGCCGGGCAACATCTGGCTCCAGTCGATGCCGGTCCCGGTCCTGGCCCAGGCCATCGCCCCCTACCTGCCGGGGACGGACGACCATCCGGCGGCCGATGCCGGCATCGGCGGCGTGCTGGGCGGGATCATCGGCAAGAACCTCTGACCCGGGGCTCCCCGACCCCGTCGGTCGCCAGCGTGCTCAGCGCACGTTCGAGAGGAATGCCTTCCGGTCCACCACGACCCGGATGAGCTTGCCCGCCGCCACCAGCCCGGCACTCTCGGAGACGGACAGGGTGAAGACCAGGCGGCGGCCCTCGATGCGATCGAGGGTGGCCTCGGCCCAGACCGCCCCTCCCACGCCCACCGGCACCAGGTGGTCGAATTGGATCCGCTTGGCCACCGACGTGCAGTTCTCGGGCAGCTCGTCCTCCAGGGCCTTGCAGCTGGCCTCCTCGCACAAGGCGATCAGCCGGGGCGTGGCCAGCACCGGAACCGTTCCCGTCCTCAGGGCTTCGGCCGAGTCCGCCTCGGTCACCTGCATCTCGATTCGCGCCGACAGGCCGGTCCGAGGGGTCACGCCGGTACGATACGTGACGCAGCTGGTGCCGGCCACCGGGCGCCGGGCGGTGCAACGAGGGGTGCGATGAGAAATGCAACGAGCACCGAGGGTGCCATGAGCCATGAGCGTGTCATGAAGAGGTCGCAATGATCGAAACCCCCGTGCTCGAGCGGGTGCTGTCCGGAGCGCTCCGTCGCGGCGGCGACTTCGCCGAGGTCTTCGCCGAGGACCGGTCGACGTCGTCGGCCCTGCTCGACGATGGACGTGTCGAGGAGCTGTCCTCCGGAAGGGAACGGGGGGCGGGCATCCGGGTGGTGTCCGGGGAGACCACCGGCTTCGCCCACACCGCCGACCTCTCCGAAGCCGGCCTGATGCGGGCGGCCGAGGCCGCCTCGGCCGTGGCGCGCCGGGGTGGGGGCGGCACGGGCACGGTGGCCCTCGAACCCGGGCCGGGGGGTGGGAGCCGGTCGTCGGGCCGCCACGGGTCGGAGGACCGGGTGCCGGGCTCGAAGGGCGAGACCCTCGAGCTGCTGCGCCAGGCCGACGACGCCGCCCGGGCTTCGGGCGGTGCCATCTCCCAGGTGCAGGCGGCCTGCGGCGGATCGCGGCGCCAGGTGCTGGTGGCCAACTCGGAGGGGCTCCTCGCCCGGGACGAGCAGGCCCGCACCCGGTTCTCGGTGTCGTGCGTGGCCACCGGCGACACCGGCCTGCAGACCGGGTTCGAGTCAGCTGCCCGTACGCTCGGGTTCGAGCTCTTCGAGGAGGTGTCGGTGGAGGAGCTGGCCGAGCTGGCCGCCCGGAGGGCCATCGCCAAGCTCACGGCCCGGCCCGCCCCCTCGGGCCAGCTGCCCGTGGTGCTCGCCGGTGGCAGTGGCGGCATCCTCTTCCACGAGGCGTGCGGTCACGGTCTCGAGGCCGACCACATCGTGAAGGACGCCTCGGTCTACACCGGCAAGGTCGGCCAGCTGGTGGCGAGCCCTCTGGTCACCCTGGTCGACGACGGCACCGTGGGCTCGGAGTGGGGCACCTACGCCGTCGACGACGAGGGCCGGCCGGCGCAGCGCAACGTCCTCATCGAGGACGGCGTGCTCACCGACTACCTGTGGGACTACCTGCGGGCCCGCAAGGAAGGGCGCACGTCGTCGGGCAACGGCCGACGCCAGACCTACCAGCACCTGCCCATGGTGCGGATGACCAACACCTTCCTGCTGCCCGGCCGGGAGGACCCCGACGACATCGTGGCCCAGACCCCGAACGGGGTCTACGTGGCCAAGCTCGGCGGCGGGCAGGTCAACACCACCACCGGCGACTTCGTCTTCGGCACCACCGAGGCGTACCTCATCGAAGGGGGCCGGATCACCGAGCCGCTCCGGGACGCCAACCTCATCGGCAACGGCCCCGACATCCTGAAACGGGTTGACGCGGTGGCCACCGACTTCGCCATGACTCCGGGGACCTGCGGGAAGGACGGCCAGAGCGTCCCGGTCGGGTGTGGGCAGGCCACCTTGCGGGTCACCGGAGTGACCATCGGGGGGACGGCCGAATGAGCACCGCCACCGCCGCCGACGCCACCGCCGCCACCGGGCCGGGGGACGGCCCCGACGAGCTGCTGGCGTTGGCCGACCGGGTGGCCGGATGGGCCCGGGAGGGCGAGGAGATCGAGGTGTACGTGGCCCGCGGTGACGAGACCGATATCCGCGCCTACGCCGGCGAGATCGAGTCCCTCACCTCGGCCACCTCGGCGGGGATCGGCATCCGCGTCGTCACCGACCACCGGCTCGGCTTCGCCTGGGCCGGCACCCTCGACGATCCGGTGCTGGAGGAGACCCTGGCCGAGGCCCGGGACAACGCCGCCTTCGCCACCCCCGACGAGCACGTGCAGCTGGCCCGGCCCGACGGGGTGGCCGCCGTCGACGTCGACCTGTGGGACGGCGCCCTCGGCGCGGTACCCACCCCGGAGAAGGTGGATCTGGCGCTGGGTCTGGAGGCGGCCGCCCGGTCCGCCGACCCGCGCATCCGCCAGGTGGACCACGCCGACTACGGGGACGCGTCGGTGGAGGTGGCCCTGGTCTCCACCACCGGGATCCGGGCCTCGAGCCGCAAGACGTCGGGGTACCTGTCGGTCGGGGTCATCGCCGGCGACGGCGACGCCAGCCAGACCGGTAGCGGGTTCAGCGTGGGGCGGGGCTTCGACGGCCTCGACCCCGACAAGGCCACCTCCGACGCCGTCACCCGGGCGGTGCGCATGCTCGGGGCGACCAAGGGCCCCTCCGGACGGAACACGGTGGTGTTCGACCGGCGAGTGGCCACCACCCTCCTGTCGGTGGTGTCCTCGGCGCTGTCCGGCGAGGCGGTGATCAAAGGTCGCTCGTTCTTCGTCGGGCGGGTCGGCGAGGTGGTCGGGGACGCGGTTCTCACCCTCGTCGACGACCCGACCGACCCCCGGGCCTACGGCACCGCCGCCTACGACGCCGAAGGGTTGGCCTGCCGACGCAACGTGCTGATCGACGCCGGCGTGCTCAAGGCGTTCCTGTACGACACGGTCGCCGGCTCGAGGGCCGGGGTGTCGTCCACCGGGTCGGCCGTGCGCGGCGGGTACGCGGGTACCCCGGGCCCGGGCTGTCGGGCCCTCACCCTGGCGCCCGGTCCCGAGGGCTATGACGAGGACGGGGTGCTGGCCGCCGTGGGGGAGGGGCTCTTCGTGCAGTCACTCACCGGGGTCCATTCGGGCGTGAACCCGATCAGTGGCGACTTCTCCGTCGGGGCCGAGGGGCTCATGATCCGGGACGGTCGGCTGGCCGAACCGGTCCGGGAGATCACGGTGGCCTCCACGCTGCAGCGAATGCTGCAGTCGCTGGTGGCGGTGGGCGGCGACGTCGAGTGGCTCCCCGGGATCGCCGCCGGGCAGACCCTGGCGGTCGGCGACATGCAGCTCAGCGGGGTTTAGACATCGGGCTCAGAGGCCGGGCCGGGCTCCAGGCCGGCTCCCGCACCCGGCGGGTCAACCCTTCCTGACGTCGGCGGTGGCCTTGGTGCAGGCGGCCAGGGCGCTCGGCGTCGAGGTGTAGTAGATCGAACCGGTGATGGCCAGGCTGTAGGGACCGGCGGAGGCCGGGGTGGCCGTGCCCCCGGTCCACAGCGGAGACCCTCCCGATGCCGGCGCGGAGCCTGATCCGGACGAGGCGCTCCCACCCGATGCGGTGCTTCCGGCAGTGGATGATGTCGCCCCGAAGGACAGGACGAAGGTCTGGATCACGAACAGACGGGGGAAATTGTCGAGACCGTTGACGAAGGCCACCATCTGCCCGTAGTTGCCGGTGACCGCCAGTGTGGTCGGCACCGCCGTCACCCCACCGGTGGTCGGGGTCCGGGTGGCCGATCCCGAAGGCGTGTTCGCCGTGGAGGTCGCCGGGGCGAACCCGCTGAACTGGGTCAGGGTGACCCCCGAACTCGAGGTGAGCCCGTTGAACTGGCCCTCGAACGAGGACTCCTCGGCGTCGATGTCGGTCGGGGTCTGCACGCTCGGGATCTGTGTGGTGATCTTCTGGAGGTCGGCGCAGCTGGTCGACAGCTTCTGCTGCTCGGTGCGGAGCGACGCCAGCTTGGCCTGTAGCGCCGACTCCTGGCCTTGTAGCTCGGTCTGCTGGGTCTGCAGGTTGGCGAGCTTCGAGTTCTGGGGCGAGATGAGAGCCACCCATAGCAACAGGACCGCCACCAGGGTGCCGGCCCCGATCAGCAGGGGCACTCGGTATTCACGGGCGGCGTTCACTTGAGGCTCGCATTCTTGCTGAGGCTGGCGTTGGGGGTGATCGAGACCGTGAACGGGAAGGAGATCGTCGAATCAGGATTCACGGCGGTAGCTCCTTGTAGCGGGTTGGCGAACAGCTGGGATCCGGCGATGGCGTCGATCCAAGCCGCGGAGATGGACAGGCTGGGCCCGGGTCCGGTGACGTCCAACTGGATGGTGCCGATGGCCGCCGAGGTCGTGGCGTTCGACCCGCCACTGGTCGGTGACGCCGCCGAGGTGGCGGTGCCGGTGGACGACGACGCCGTTCCTCCGGCGGCGCTCGAACCGCTGGCGGTCGTCGAGGACCCGTTGAACGACTTGACCTGCGCTCCCGGGGGCGTGATCGAGATCAGATTGGTGAGGGCCAGGGGCCAGTCGATGGCCGAGTTGAGCACCGAGGCCCGGCGGGTGAGACCGGCGGTGTAGGCCTGGTTGGCTGCCACCACCTGGTCGTACTTGGGCACCTGGGCGTTGAGCCCGTTGATGTTCGTCTGCAGGGCGCTCACGTTGTTCTGGGCGTTGTGGACCTGGAGGAGCTTCCACATCCCGAAGGCCAGCAGCAGGACCACCACGGCGACGCAGCCGACGAGGGTCCGCTCCTGGATTCGCTTGAGGCGTGCCCGCTGGATCACCTCGGGCGGCAACAGATTGAACTTCTTCACCGCCTTGTCCGGTTCGGGCAGGGCCAGGCCGATGGGCGTGGCCAGCACCGGTTGCACCTCTTCGGTCTGGGCTTCGGTCAGGTCCAGCTTCGAGGTGTCGAGCCGGTCGAGCGGCGAGACGGTGAGCACCGGGAGGTGCACCTGGGCCTCGAGCATCGGGATGAGGCCGTGCAGACCCGATCCTCCCCCGGTCACCAGCACCCGGGACACGGGGAGCCGGCCCGGAAGCGAGGCGAAATACTGGATGGAGTTCCGGATCTCGCCGACCAGGTCGACCATGGAGGCCTGTGACGCCCGCTCCGCCGACTGGAACTGGGCGTTCTCCTCGCCGATGCGACGCTTCATCCCCTCGGCGTCGATGATGGGCACGTCCAGTGCGGCGGAGATCGCCGCCGTCGTGGCGTTGCCACCCGAACCGACGGTGCGGACGAACTGAGGCCGACCCTGCTGGTGGATGACGACGACCGTCAACCCGGCCCCTACCGAGACGATGGCCTCGGGCTGGTCGGTCTCGTCCGGTCCACCGATGGCGCGCACCAGTGCCGAGGAGATCAGATCGACACCGTCGACGGTGAGGCCGGCATTGTCCACGGCATCGATGACCCCGTTGACCAGGTCGATATGGGCTGCGGCCACCAGCACCCGCCGCATCTTGTCGCCTTCCGGCGACGTGTAGTCGGCCAGGACCTGCGACGACAGGATGGTCTGGTCGGGTGGGAAGGGAATGACTTCCTCCGACTGGAAACGGACTGCGCTGTCGACCTCGTTGTCGGGGACGAACGGCAGGTCGATCTCCCGGGTGATGGCCCGGAGCCCGGCGATGCCGACGATGACAGACCGGCTCGAGAAGTGCCCGTTCGCCCACAGCCTCTTGATCGCCTCGGTGACGGCCGCGCTGTCGCGGATCTCGCCCTCGAGCAGTGAACCCGGGGGCAGGCCCACCTGGCCGTAGGTGAGCAGCACGGGGCGGGAGTGGCTCACGTCGAGCTCCGCCGCCCTGACCGCACTCGTGCCGATGTCGAGACCTACGACTAGCTGCGCCATTTGTACGCTCCTCGGACATCACCAGCCCTGATCGCCATGTTCACGGTGATGCTCCGGTCCCTTCGGTGATCGCCGAGGGCGATCCTCGCCTCTCCGGTGCCGCCCTGAGACTGCACCAGACTGTACGAGGGTCTATCGGACCGAAAGGGCGTCAGCTTGAGGTTCTGTCTGACCCGGTGCCCGAGCCGTGACGGCGCCGCCCAGTCGTCGGCGCCGAGCCCTCGGCGGTCGGGGACGCGTCGACCTCGGCACGCCCGGTGGGGGTCCGGGTGGGGGAGTCAGGCGGGCTCGCCGCGGAGGCTCTGCGAGCGTGCCGGACCTCGAGTGTGGCGGGGACTCAGGTGCTGGTGGCCACGGCGAAACTGCCGGTCTGCAGGATGCCGTCACGCTCGAGCATGACCTTGAGGTCGTGGGGATTGGTGGCCGTGTTCATGGCCTCGGCCAGGTCGATCCTCCCTGCACTGACCAGCGAGACCAACGACTGGTCGAACGTCTTCATCCCGTAGTACTCGCCATCTGCCACGATGCCTTCGATGTCCCCGGTGAGCATCGGATCGAGTATGGACTGTTGAATCCGCCCGTTGACGACCAGCAGTTCGAGGACCGGGACACGGCTCTGTCCGTCGGCCGTCGGGATCAGCCGCTGGCAGATGATGCCCTTGAGCGAACCGGCCAGGCTGACTCGGGTCTGTGACTGTTGGTGAGGTGGGAAGAAGTCGACGATGCGGTTGATCGTCTCGGTGGAGTTGATGGTGTGCAATGTCGAGAACACCAGGTGTCCCGTCTCTGCTGCGGTCAGGGCGGCCGAGACAGTCTCCATGTCGCGCATCTCGCCGACCAGGATGACGTCGGGGTCCTGGCGCAACACGACTCGCATGGCGGAGGCGAACGAGTCGGTGTCGAAACCGATCTCACGCTGGTCGACGGCGGCCAGTTCGTCGTTGTGGAGGTATTCCACCGGGTCCTCGATGGTGACCACGTGGCACGATCGGGTGTGGTTGATGTGGTCCACCATCGCCGCCAATGTCGTGGTCTTGCCGGATCCGGTCGGACCGGTCACGAGCACCAGCCCCCGCATCTCGTCCGCCAGACGACTGACTGTCTCGGGAAGTCCCAGCTCAGCGACGGTGGCGGCACTGGCGCGCACCCGGCGCATGGCGAGCGCCACCGAGGACCGTTGGGAGTAGGCGTTCACTCGGAAGCGTCCGGTTCCGGGCAGGCTGTAGGCGAAGTCGACCTCGTTGTGGGCCCGGAAGGTCTCGAGCGCCGCGGGCTGCATGATCTCCTCGGCGATCCGCCGCGTCTCGTCCGCGGTGAACTCCGGTTCGCCGTCGACGGTGCGCAGGGCACCCGCTATGCGCATCCGGGGGGGAGCGCCGGCCTTGATGTGAAGGTCGGAGCCGTCCAGCTCCGCCAACCGCACCAGCAATCGATCGAGATCAGCTCGGTCCACAACAAGCATTGTACGGGTGGTGCGCGCCATTGGCGAGGCTTTCCCCAATAAGGCACAGATGACGCTTGACTCGCAGGCAACTCTGAAGGCTGGGGCGAGGCCGTCGTGATCAGGCAGAACCTGCGTCACGATGCCGGCGGGGCGCCTATGCCTTGGAGGACTCTTTCGATCCCGAGGACTTGCCGTTCCCCGACGATTTGGTCGGTTGCGGTGTGGCGGGTTCCTTCTTGACCGGCGTGCTCGGCGGGGTTGCGGTGTCGCCCGATCCCGTGCCTGTGCCCTCGGCGTGGTCGGAGCCTCCACCGTCGGACGTGGCCCCGTCGGAACCCGAGCCGGATGCGGGCACCCCCTCACCAGCCTTCGCCGCCGGTTTGCGGCTGTCGGTCTTGTAGAAGCCGCTGCCCTTGAAGACGATCCCGACACTGCCGAACACCTTGCGCACGGGCGAACCGCAGGTGGGGCAGGTTTCGAGCGGATCGTCGTGGAAGGACTGCACCACGTCGAAGTTCCGGTCACAGCTGTCGCAGTGATACTCGTACGTCGGCAAGCGGGTCAGTCCTCTCGGCTCGGTCCTCGGTCCCGGCTCGGTCCTCGGTCGCTGGCAGTCTACCGGAGAGAGTGCCAATACCGCCCCGGACGCCAGACCTCACTTACACTGGAGGCCGTGACTCCCGGTGGAGCAGATGACTGACCGCAGCCTGAGTCATCTCGACCCCTTCAGCGGCACCCGCATGGTGGACGTATCGCCCAAGGAGGCGACCCACCGGCGGGCCCTCGCCCGTTGCCGGGTGGCGATGAAGCCCGAGACGACGGCCAAGGTGGCCAACAACGCCATCACCAAGGGTGATGTGTTGGCTGCATCCCGGGTGGCCGGCATCCAGGCAGCCAAACGAACCGCTGACCTCATCCCCATGTGTCACCCGCTACTGGTGGGTGCCGTGCACGTCGACTTCACCATCGGCGACGATTTTGTCGAGGTGGAGGCCAAGGTGGAGGCCGTTGACCGGACCGGGGTCGAGATGGAGGCCATGACGGCGTGTGCTGTTGCCGCCCTCACCGTCTACGACATGTGCAAGACCACGGACCGCACGATGAGCATCGGCCAGCTCATGCTATGGGAGAAGACAGGCGGCAGCTCAGGGGTATGGAAGCGGTCACCTGCTCTTTGAGTGGGTACCAGCCCGTGAGCGGGCCGGGCGCCTCTGGAATTGCCAGAAGCTCGGCTTCGATCCCTCCGAGCGCTCCTTGGCCCGGTCCTGGCGTTCGGCCCGGGTCTCGAAGTGCCAGAAGCTCGGCTTGGATCGGGCCTTGTTCTCGGCCGGCCGGTCCTTAGGTTCAATCGACCGGGTCTTGCTCTCGACCGCACGGTCCTGGCGTTCGGCCCGGGTCTCGAAGTGCCAGAAGCTCGGCTTGGATCGGGCCTTGTTCTCGGCCGGCCGGTCCTTAGGTTCAATCGACTGGGTCTTGCTCTCGACCGCACGGTCCTGGCGTTCGGCCCGGGTCTCGAAGTGCCAGAAGCTCGGCTTGGACCGTTCTTCGGGTTCCTTTGATCGAACCTTGGGCTCTTTGGGCTGCTTCACCCGGTCCTGGCGTTCGGCCCGGGTCTCGAAGTGCCAGAAGCTCGGCTTGGACCGGGCTTCGGGTTCCTTTGATCGAACCTTGGGCTCTTTGGGCTGCTTCACCCGGTCCTGGCGTTCGGCCCGGGTCTCGAAGTGCCAGAAGCTCGGCTTGGACCGTTCTTCGGTCAAGGTAGGTGGGTCCGAGGTCTCCGTCGGTCGGACATTGGTCTCGGCGGGTGGGTCCGAGGTCTCCGTCGATCGGACATTGGTCTCGGCGGGTGGGTCCTGGCGCTCGGCCCGCGTCTCGAAGTGCCAGAAGCTCGGCTTGGATCGGGCCTTGTTCTCGGCGGGTGGGTCCGAGCGCTCGGTCCGTCTTTCGAGGTGCCAGAAGCGGGGCTTGGGCCGGATCTTGGCGAAGAAGTCGGGGCTCGTGGCCCCCACGGCTGTCTCGACATGTGGCTGTTCGGAGACCTCCGCCTTTGCCGAACCGGGCGGATCGTCCGAAGCCTGGCTACTCTGCTCGGTCTTGTCGACCATTTCGGCTGGACCGGCAGCCAGGATGTCGTTCACCATTGCCGCCGAGGCCGCGAAGTTGGTCCGCTTCGGCACCGGAGCAGGCGGAGGCGGGGGAGGGGTTTGATTGTTGCTGGAAGTCCGAGTGGTACCTGTATCGGGCAATTGACTTTCCTCCGCGTCAATCTCGGTAGAAGTGTGCTCCGGGTTCATTGGCGTGGGGACCCGACGGTTTGGCCTTGAGGGGGCGCGTCCACAACAGGAATTGTGCGCGACAGCTGCCGGCGAGCGCTCGAGGTCTTGCCCATACTCTCTATGGATCGTCACGAACTGCCGGATACTTGACCCGGTTCGTGCTTGCCCCTAATAGCCGCCGGGCCGGCCATGGGCCGGCCCGGACATTCAGCTCACGTGACCGGGTGTCTCAGGTGCGAACCGAATCCCCGGTCAGCCACGGACAGCGGAACGCAGATCCCGGAGGGAGAGCTCCGAGGTGGCCTCGCCGCCGCATTGCGAGCAATGTTCCACATGCCGCCAACTGCGAAGGAGGCGGGTCCCTTCGGGATTGAGCAGCACCACGAAGGATTCCGACAAGGGATCGATCTCGACGCCGTAGCACGCCTGCCATTCGGTCGATGCCGGGGTGGAGTGATTGCTTGATCCCTTCACCACCCGGCGGAACCTGGAATTCTCCATATCGATGATCCAGGTGCTATGGCAGGACTCGATGATGATCTCTTCCACGGAGCCAGTATCCCACGAATTGAGGAGGCAAACGCCTTCCGTTTGATGTCGGTTGAGTGACATTTGGAGTTGGCTCAATCGACTCCACTCCACCCTGACATTCCGATTTCGTTGTCTGAAGGGCAGAAGACCATGTTAATCAGGGTAAATGAGGTGATGTTATTCGAGACTCGTTGCCGGAACCCAGACGTCCACGGTCGTTCCGGCGCCCACGCTCGAATGGATCGTCAGGCGCGCCCCGATGAGGTGGGCCCGTTCGACCATGCCCGGAAGGCCGAGCGACTCGGTTCCCGTCTCGGCGAGCCCATCCGCCGCAGCGAAACCCACCCCGTCGTCCTTGACCAGCAGCCGCAAGGCGCCCGATTCGAAGTCGATCCCCACGGCCACCCGCTGCGGTCGGGCATGGCGTTCGACGTTGGAAAGCGCCTCCTGGGTGATGCGGAACAAGGCCAGCTCCGTGGCGGAGGGGAGCCTTCGCGCCGTGCCCGTGACGCCGAACGAGGTCTCGAAGCCCTGGCGTGCGCCGGCATCGGCCAGCATCTGCTGGATGGAGGCCACCAACCCGAGGTCATCGAGTATCGAGGGCCGCAATCCCTTGGCGATGGCTCGAAGCTCTCCGACCGTGTCTTCGGCGAGTTGCCGCAATTCGGACATCGAAGGGCCGTCTGATGCGTCATCCGCCCTGTTCTCGGGCATGGCATCAATCTGTCGGCACAGGTGGATGAGCGTCTGGACGGGTCCGTCGTGGAGTTCCTGGGCGAGGTGTTGTCGCTCCTCCTCCTGGCCCAGCACCACGCTCGCCGCGTATGCCTCCATCCGATCATGGCGCCGCGTCTCGGTGGTGACATCCTCGAAGACGACCTGCATCCTCCGGTCGTCATCCGATCTGCCCAACTTGGTCACGGCCGGTCGGTAGAGGACCGCTTGTCCGTCGACCTCGAAGGCGACAGGTTCGACCAGCTCAGTCGTCGATGGAGCGGTCGGAGCGCTGTTTGGTCCGGCTGGGCTCGATACCAGCTGGGTCAGGACCTGGGCGGCAGCTTGGGGTCCGATCATGTCCACGAGGCGCACGGGACCCGAAACGGCAGCACCGACGAGGGAGAATGGTCGCGCCGTGGCCGAGAAGGCCCGAAGGGCAGCGGCATTGGCCTCCACCACGTGGCCAGCCGAGTCGACGAAGAGGATGGGTGCCTGGTTGGAGTCGAACAGGTCGCGGTACAGCGCCTCGGCGCTCCGATGAGCCTCCCGGGCGGACTCGGCCATCTGTCGTGCCTCGCGTTCGGCCGACACTCTTTGCCCGATGAGGAAGGCCAAGGCATTGAGCAGGACGATCTGCAGGAGCTCTGCCCATGCCGCCACGTACTCGTGGGCGCCCGCATAGGAGAGAAATCTCGGGACGGCGAGGGCGGAAATCCAGGCCGTGGTGATGACGGCACCGCCCATGCCGTAGTTGAGGGCGGCATAGACCACAGGGACCAGGAAGAGCCCCAGGGTCGAGAACTCCACAGCAACCGATGTGCTGTCGAGATGGAAGGCGACAACGGCGGCCAGTCGGATCAGGTAGAGGGCCAGGACGATGAGTTGAAGAATCCAGAATGCCGATCGAGACCAGGGTCGGTCGGTTGAAATGGAGCGATCCTGCTCTGGCGTTTCGGGAACTGGCTCGGGGGCCGATGGGACGCGGGCAGCAGCGGTCGGGCGAGGTTCCCGCCGCGTCAATGCCGCATGAGACATGGCTGTCCGGGTCTTCATGGTGAATCCGATGCGTCGGGGCGGGTCGAGGCGAACAGGCTGTTGGCCAGGGCGTAGTGCACCAGCTCGGTACGCGAGGCGGCCCCGAGCTTCTCGAACACGTGGTTGAGGTGGCCCTCCACCGTGCGGGGGCTGATGGCCAGCTCGCGCCCGATGGCCTTGTTGCTCATTCCCCTCGCCACCAGGCGGACGACTTCCTGCTCCCGCACGGTCAGTTGGGGTACCGAGTCCGAGGGACTCCAGGAGACATCCTTCTCGCCGTGTCCCGACGGTGGGGAAGCGGCAGCCATCCGACCCTCACATGCGGCCCGGATGGAGCGAACCAGCTCATCGCTCGGTTCCGTCTTCAGCAGATAGCCGGCGACCCCGGCGGCGAGGGCGGCCCGCACGTAGGTCTGATCGTCATAGGCACTCAGCACGAGGACGGTGGTGTCAGGGTGGTCGTGCAAGATCCGGCGGGCCAGATCGATACCGTTCATGTTCGGGAGCCTGATGTCCACTAGCACGACATCGGGCCTCAGTTCGCCGACCACTCGTAGGGCGGTGTCCCCGTCGGCAGCCTCTCCGACCACGGTGAAGCCGACGGCTTCATCGAGGATGCGCCGAGTCCCCGCTCGCAATAGCTCGTGGTCGTCCACGACCACCACCCGACGCGGGGGGATCGGCGACCGAGGCACGGCGTCCCGCCCCCCCCGCCGTGCATCGCGACCCGCGAGGTTCGACGATGCTCATATCCCAATCGTAGGTTCGTCATGCTGCCGCGATGAAGGACACCACCATCGCGAGGGCAAGCGCAGAGATCAGTGGGGTGTTCAGAACCGGGCCACCAGGCTGTGAATTCACCGACAGGCGACCCTTCCGATCGTGCGCCCACCGTGCGCCGACCATGCATGCGAAGTAGGCCACGATCCAGGTGGCGACGCCGATAACGGCCGGAACGGCACCAAGCCCGCCACACCAACAACCGGCCAGTAGCAGTGCGGTGCGGCCGCGACCCCGTGGATCGAGACACTCGGGATCGAGCGCCCGTAGGAAGGCAAAGGCGAGGAGGGTGATGCCGGTCCCGACGAGCGAACCGGCCGCTACGGCCCAGTGGTGCTGCCAACCCGCGGCGATGAGCAGCAGGGCTTCCCCGCTGGCGGTTCCGATGGCGGCGATGGACAGTGGCGCCCGTACCCGGCCGTACTCGATGAGGCTGACGGCGATCATCGCGGCGGCCAGGACGCAATAGCCGGCGGAGACCAGACTTCCCCGCCATGCCCACGTGACCAGGGCGAACGTCACCCCGGTGACGAGCTCGACGACCGGGTACCGGACGGAAATGGGCTGACCGCAGGTGTGGCAGCGACCGCGTAGGGCCACCCACGAAACCACCGGCACGTTCTCCCACCAGCTCAATTGGTGGCGGCACCTCGGGCAGAAGGAACGGGGCCCGGCCACCGAGAGCCGCCTGGGCGTTCGGTAGATGACGACGTTGAGAAAGGACCCGACCAACAGCCCGATCATCCCCGCCGACAGAACGGTTGCCGCTATTCGTGGAGCGTCGCTGGAGGTCATGGTAGGCACTCGAAACTAATCAAAGAACACGACATGACGTGGCGTAGGACCTGCGCACATCCGTCGTTCCGATACGTGGCACCGGCCCCGGCCACTTCCGGTTGCCGGGAGCCACCAGTCTCAGTCAACCAGATCGCTCTCCGTCGGCCCGGTTCTTGGTGCTGGCGGCGGCACCGGTGCCGAGGCCCGGCCGATGCGCCGAGCCCCCATTCCGAACAGGGCCGGAACCCCTGGATTGCCATTCAATCTCACGCACCAGTCTGCCGATGGTTGGTTGATGCCTGATGTCGATACCACGCGCGTGATGGCCAGGGAGCACGACCTCGAATTTGTCGATCTGGACACCTACGGGGTGGACCCTTCCGCGGGCGAGATCCTGCCTGCGTCGCTTTCCCGAGCCCACCACGTGGTGGTCATCAAGCGCCGGTTCGGCACCCCGGTCGTCGCCACTTCGAATCCCGACGACGTCAGTGCCCACGACAAACTACGAGAATCAATCGGCCGTGACTTCATCTCGGTCGTCGCCACCAGCGATCAGATCGGTGATTATCTGGACCAGCTGTTCGGGTCGGAGGGGGACGAACGGCCGTCCCGAGACCAGGTGGTCCAGCCCGGGTCCGACGGGGGCCCGTTCGACAGTCTCGTGGCCGATCACTCGGTGGGGGTTCCGAAGAGCACCACGGACCGGACACCGTCCGACCTGGCCGCCCTAGCCGAAGCGAAAGCCTCCGGCAGTGACCTGGATTTCCACCCCGGGGAGGGCGGCGTTCCGGGGGGCAATCAGACATTGCCGCCCCCGCCGATGCCGAGCCCGGCCGACGTGGGGATGGTGGCCGACGAGCCACCGGTCGGCATCCCGATGGTCGAGCCGGAACCGCCGGAACCTCCGGTCCCGGGCACGGACAGGTTGGCCGAACTCGCCCGTTCCGTCACCGTCGACGACCAGGTGGAGGAGGAGGGGACAGACTCGACCGAGATCGCCGCCGACCTGGTGGCCGAGGCGGTCGCGACCTACCAGGAACAGCAGGGCGAGCAAGGCGACGAGGTCCGGCCGGAGCCACCACCTGGCGCAGAATCGACCGAGACGGCGTTGTTCCCGCCACTGGCCAAAGCTCTGGTCGATGGCGGACGTGTCTCACTGGAGGACATGAAGGCCGTCCTCGAGGAGCACGACCGGGGCGGCCAGAGTGTCGCCCGAATTCTGACCGCCCAGAAGCTGGTGAGCGAAGCCGACCTGATGTGGGGGATGGCCCAGGAGATGGGCCTCGAATTCGTCGATCTCGACACCGTGGGGGTGGACTTCAACGAAGTCGGCACCATCCCCGAGGCGACGGCGCGCCATCACAACGTCATCGTCATTGCCAACGACGAGGGCACGCCGGTCGTCGCGGCGTCCAACCCGACCGATGTCTTCGCCATGGACGACCTTCGGACCATCATGGGGCGCAACTTCATCGTGGTCGTGGCCACGCGATCCCAGATCAGCGCCTACATCGGCCGGGCCTTCAACAGCGGCGCCGACGCTGCCGACATGGCCGTGGAGGCCTCGCTCGGCTTCGATGGATCTCCGGCCTCAGAGGGCGGAGTGGACGACATTCAGGCCATCACGGAGGACGCGCCCATCGTCCGCTATGTGAACTTGCTCATCCTGCAGGCCCTCAACGAGCGGGCCTCGGACATTCATGTCGAGCCCACCGGTGCCGAGCTCCGGATCCGCTATCGCATCGACGGGGTGCTCCACGATGTGTCCACCGCTCCTCGGGCCATTTCGGCCGCGGTCACGACACGCCTCAAGGTCATGGCCGACATGAACGTGGCTGAGCATCGCATTCCGCAGGACGGGAGGATCTCACTCAACGTGGGTAGCAAGGGCATCGACCTCCGTATGGCGACGCTTCCGACCATCCACGGCGAGAAGGTGGTCATGCGGGTGCTCGACAAATCGAGCGTCGTGCTGGGCTTCGCCGACCTCGGCTTCGACGAGGACCTGCTGGTTGCCTACGAGCAGATCTACACCAAGCCGTACGGGACCATCTTGGTGACCGGGCCCACCGGCTCTGGAAAGTCGACGACCCTCTATACGACGCTCACCGCTCTCAACTCGCCGGAGAAGAACATCATCACGGTCGAGGACCCGGTCGAGCTCCAGCTCCGTGGGGTCAACCAGGTCCAGCTCAACGTCAAGGCCGGATTGACCTTCGCCTCCGCCCTGAAGTCGATCCTCCGTTCCGATCCCGACATCGTCCTGGTCGGGGAGATCCGCGACAAGGAGACCGCGGTCATCGCCATCGAAGCAGCCCTGACCGGCCACATGGTGCTGGCCACGTTGCACACCAACAATGCTGCGGCCACACCGATGCGATTGATCGAGATGGGCCTCGAGCCCTTTCTGGTCACCTCGGCGCTGTCCGGCGTCTTGGCCCAACGTCTGGCCCGGCGGCTGTGCATGCATTGCAAGGAGGCCTACGAGCCCAGCGACGCCGACATCCTGGCGGCGGGGTGGAAGCCCGAAGAGGTGGAGGAGGTCGGCGGTATGTCCAAGGTGTACCGGTCCGTCGGGTGCTCGGCGTGCTCCAACACCGGCTACCGGGGGCGCAAGGCGCTGGCGGAGTTCCTCCCCATGAGCGAAGAGATCGAACGGACCATTATCGAAGGAGGATCGGTGGAAGACATCCATAGGATCGCAGTGGCGCAGGGGATGATGACATTGCGCCAGAGCGGGCTCCGCAAGGCCATCGAGGGCGAGACCACCCTCGAAGAGGTGCTGAGGGTGGTCGCATGAGCCCGGTGACCGCAGAGACGCGTGTCGAATGGTCGACGCGCCTGGCCGAAGCATTGGTCCAGGGCGGCTATGAGACGCAATCGAACCTGGCGCCCCTGGTGGCCGAATCGAGGGCCACCGGACAGTCCCTGGCGGCTCTTCTGATCAGCCGCCAGCTGGCGTTGCCCGGCGTGGTGGTCGGGGCACTGGCCCATCTGGCCCAGATGCCCGCCATCGACCTGGCCGTGATGGACATCGGCGCGGAGGCAAAGGCGTCCATGCCGGACGACGTCGCCCACGAGTACGAAGCTGTTCCGGTCCAGCTCGACGGGAACGTCCTCGCTGTCGCGTTCGGCGAGCCGCCCTCCGAGTACGACGTCGACTCTCTGGCGTCGAAGCTCGGATTGCGGATCAACCCGGTCCTGGCCGACCCGATGGTCATCGCCCAGTCTTTCCGCGGCGACGGCCACTTCGCTCCGCCTGCGGCCGAGGTGCCGGGCCAGGTGGCCCCGGCACCCGGCCCGCCCGCCGACGCCGGTCGGCCGGAGGCAGAGGAGATTCGTCCGGCTCCCGGCATCGAGGGTCTGCTGGAACGGGGACTTCCCGAGCCGGCGGAGAATGCCCCGCTCCACGTCGACGATCTCCTCCGCTATGCCGTGGCCGTCGGGGCCTCGGACCTCCATCTGACCGCCCAGCAACCGGCATCCATTCGTTTGCACGGCGCAATCCGTCAGATCGAGGGCTGCCCCGTCCTGGGTAACGAGGCCATCCGCGACATGGTGTTCGGCATCCTTCCGGCCACACAGAGGGAGCGGTTCGAAGCGGAGCACGAGCTCGACACGTCCCACTCCATCGCCGGTGTGGGTCGCTTCCGCGTCAACGTGTCGCTGCAGCGCGGAACCGTGGCGGCCGCTCTTCGCCCGATCCCCCACGAGATGCCCGAATTCGACACACTGGGACTCCCCGACGCCATCAAGTCGTTCACCGACCTGCGACGCGGTCTGGTCCTCGTCACCGGTCCGACCGGATCGGGAAAGTCGACGACACTGGCGTCTTTGGTGGACATCATCAACCGCACCAAGCCGCTCCACATCGTGACGGTCGAGGACCCGATCGAGTTCCTCCACGACCACAAGCGATCCATCATCACGCAACGGGAGATCGGCGAGGACACCAATTCCTTCGCCGAGGCGTTGCGCCGAGTCCTCCGGCAGGACCCGGATGTGATCCTCGTGGGCGAGCTACGGGACCTCGAGACCATCTCCACGGCGCTCACAGCCGCTGAGACCGGTCACCTGGTCTTCGCCACACTCCACACCCAGGATGCGCCGCAGACCATCGACCGGGTGATCGACGTGTTCCCGACCAACCAACAGGAGCAGATCCGAGTGATGCTGGCGGCCACGCTGGAAGGCGTGGTCACCCAGCAGTTGATCGTCAACTCCGACGGTACGGGACGGGTGGCCTGTGCCGAGGTGCTGATGTGCACCTCGGCCATCAGGAACCTGATCCGTCAGTCGAAGACCCACCAGATCTACTCCCTGATGCAGGTCGGCGCGTCCTTCGGCATGCAGACCATGGACCAGGGACTGGCGAAGCTGGTCAAGGACGGCGTCATCTCGGAGAGCATCGCCTTCGACCGTTCCTCCAACGAGGAAGACCTGCGGAATCACCTCCATTCAGATTGACCATTCCAACTACCGAGGAATCGGGGCATCGTGGCACTGACATTTGACTACAAGGTCCGTGACCGGGGCGGAAGCCTGGTCGAGGGACAGCTCGAGGGCGACAGCATGGCACTGGTCGTCAAGCGGCTGCGCGAGATGGGCTACATGCCGATCTCGGTCACGCCCAAGTCGGCCGTCAACCTCAAGACCGAGATCAAGATCCCGGGGCTCTCCGATCGGGTCAAGCTCCGCGAGGTGGCGGTCGTCACCCGACAGCTTTCCACCATGGTGGACTCGGGTCTCTCGGTCGTCCGCTCGCTGGGGATCCTGGTGTCGCAGGTGGACAACCCGACACTCGCCCGGGTCCTCGGCGAGGTGCGTCTCGATCTGGAGCATGGTTCGTCGCTCTCCGCCGCGTGTGCCAAGCACCCGAAGATCTTCTCGCACCTCTTCTGCACCCTGGTGCAGGCCGGCGAGATCGGCGGCAACCTGGACGAAGTCCTGAAGAGCCTGGCCGACACCATCGAGAAGCAGGCCCAGCTCAACCGGACCATCCGGTCGGCCATGACCTACCCGTCGGTGGTGCTCGGCGTGATGGTGGTGATCTTCACCGCCATGATCGTGTTCATCGTCCCGGTGTTCCAGAACCTCTTCACCTCGTTGGGGGGAAAGCTGCCTTTCCCGACCCGGGTCCTGATCAAGATCTCCCAGATCATCACCAGCCCCTGGGTGCTGCTCATCATCGCCATGGTCGTCGGCGCCATCATCGGTGTCCGTAAGTGGATCTCGACCGAGGAGGGTCGCCGCAAGTGGGACCGGTTGGTGCTGAAGCCGCCGGTCTTCGGATCGCTGTTCCACAAGGTGGCCCTCGCTCGGGTGACCGGCACGCTGGCCTCACTCATCAGCTCGGGAGTCCCCATCCTCGAGTCTCTCGACATCTGCTCGGACATCGCCGGGAACCGAACGGTGGGCGACGTCCTTATCGAGGCCAAAAACGGTGTTCGCCAAGGTCGACCTTTGGCCGACCCCCTGCGCGAGCACGAAGAGGTCATTCCGGCCCTGGTGGTGCAGATGATCGAGGTCGGCGAGCAGACAGGTGCGCTCGACGGAATGCTCAAGAAGGTGGCCGAGTTCTACGACCAGGAGGTCGAGGTGACGGTGAACAACCTCACGGCCCTCCTCGAACCACTCCTGACCGTCGTCATGGGTGCCGGCGTCGGCGCCATGGTCATCTGCCTGTACCTGCCGATGTTCGACTACATCAAGCTCATCCACAACTGAGGCGTCCGCTCCCCTGCGACGAGAGAGTATCGACGCTCGATGCGCTGAGAATGTCATATGGCTTGTGACTTGGTTCTCAAAGAAAGGGCTGACGCCCTCAATAGGTATAGAAACAAGATGATGGCGACATGGACTCTGGGGTGGTGAGATTCCGCTCTGATCACTCAGAGTGGAATCTCGCCACTCTTTGTGGGAATTGTGCACCTTTGGCCAGGCACTGAGTTCAGTCAGACTCGTCCGTTGAACGTTGGTGTGGATCACCTACGCAGGCGCGGATACGCCAATACGGGGACAAGACAAAATTCGTTCAAGTCTCCTGTGCATTGAGCCGATCAATGCTCCGGACATCCATTCGGTAGTCCATTTATTGATGCATCAATACCCACGAGGAGGCAACAAATGTTTTCATCCGTAATTCGGCGCCTGAATGACAGGCGTGATGAGGCGGGAGATGCCGGTGACGATGCCGGTTTCACTCTCATCGAGCTCATGGTGGTGCTGTTGATTCTGGCCATTTTGCTCGCCATCGCCATTCCGACCTTTCTCGGTGTGACGAAGTCTGCAAACGACCGGGCGGCACAGTCCAACCTGAACACGGCTCTGACCAATGCCAAAGCGGCGTATCAGAGCAACAGTCAGTCGTACTCGGGCGTGAACACCACCACGTTGCAGAGTGCCGAGCCAAGCCTGTCGTTCACCACGGGGGCGATCCCCAACACGAATTCGACTTCCTACATTTCGATGGCCGTGTCACCGAACGGCGACGGTGTCGCCTTCTCGGCGTGGTCGAAGGCCAAGAAGTGCTGGGTCGTCGCTGACAACACGTCGGGCGTGACGGGGACCCTCAACGGCACGGCGTGGGATACCGGGGATATCCCGGTGACACAGGGAACGTGGTACGGCGAGTTTGCTGCGGCCACAGCCGCTAACTGTGGAGCCGCCTGGACGGCAACGTACCAGAACACCAGCTTCCCAAATAGCTGATCCGGGAGCGTCATGTCGGCCGACCCGGCCGGCCAAGCGTGACTCGTGACGGAACGTGCCCCCTTGCCAGCGGGAGGGGGCACGTTCCAATTCCATGGGCGATCGGACGCGTGCTCAAGGATGTCGTGCATCTTCACGATGAACGGAGGGGCACCGGACGTCGGGCGGAGCGAAATCGACGATGACACAACGAGAGCGAGAGCGGGCATGGACAGAGGCGCCGATCGGAGCCGGCACGCGGCTGATCGGTGAAGCACTGGGGCGTCGGAAGTGGCCTCTCCTGCTGTCGTGCACCACAGTCGTCGCCGGAATGCTCTACTTGTTCTTCTGGGGCCGGGTCGTCCATCGTGGAGACGCCTGGACCAGCGCCGGTGATCTCTGGGGAATCTTCCGTGCCGCTCACTACGTGGGATGGGGCTACCTCGGCGGTGTCTACGATCCATCGACGGGATTCATCTCGCTTCCCGGCATGCCTACGTTGCTGGCCCCAGTAGCGGTGCTCAGCGGATCGCTGCACCTGACGGAATCGGCCATGCCCAACTTCCTGCAACGGCCTAGAGCCATCCTGATTCTGGAGCCGGCTGAATTGGTTCTGGCCTCGACGGTCCTGTTCGCGGCTGACGCCCTTGCGGAACGGCTAGCGGTCACCTCGAGGAATCGCCTGGTTCTTTCGATTCTGGTGGCCATGGTTGCCTGGCCGGTGGTGGCGATCTGGGGTCATGGCGAGGATGTCCTTGCCCTTACGTTGGCCGGCTATGCCCTTTTGGCCGTGCTCAACGGACGATGGGCTCGCGGCGGATGGCTCCTCGGCCTCGGTATCGCAGTGCAACCTCTTGTGGCGTTGCTCGTGCCTTTGGTCGTCGGCGTCACGCCCGCCGGACAACGCCTTCGAACCCTGGTGCGTTCTGCCGCGATCTCGGTTGTCCTGGTGGGGGTGGCCGCGGCAGGGGACCTGCACGACACACTCCGTGCCGTGGTCGAACAGCCGACACCGCCGTCGATCAATCACGCCACGCCGTGGGTGTTCCTGGCCCCACGCGTGGGATCAAGCCTGCCTCGGGCGACACATGCTTCTTCACTCGTCCTGGGAATCGGACACCCGGTGAGCTCTACGATCTATGTGCCGCCGGCCCCGATACTCGTCTCGGGTGGCGCCGGGCGCCTGATCGATGCCCTTCTTGCCGTGCTCGTCGGGTTCTATGTGTGGCGGCGCCCGCAACCAGCGGAGCGGCTCATCTGGCTCGTGGCGGCGATTCTGGCGTCGCGGTGCTTCTTCGAGGCGGTCATGACGCCGTACTATCTGGCCCCGCCCTTGATCGTGGCCCTGGTCCTTGCTGCCCGGCGGGAAGGTAGACGGTTCGTGGCCGCAGCCATCGTGACGCTCGAAGTCACAGTCTTCGCTTATCACCATCTCAATCCATGGCTGTGGTGGGTCACCGTCGTGGTCGGATTGGGCGCCGTGCTCGGGCTCGGTGCACCGGCTGGGTTCGATCGGCGTCTCAGTCTGAACGACCTGTCTGACGATGAGGAACTCGCGACAACGAGTGGCAGCCACGGGGTGCGCAAGACGTACCAGGGCAAGTTGCCCGAGACAGAGTGGAGTGGTGCCGAGCCAGCCCACGTCTGACCCTCCCTCGGTTCCAGGTTCGTTCAGCGGGGCGCGCCGGGAAACGAGCTGGTGGCTCGGCAAGAATCTCCGTTGTTTATCTGCCCAATCACGCGAATCGTCGTGGCGGTTTCTGTGGCCTATTCCTTGTAGTCGAACCCTGTCGTGCACCACATCCACCGCTGGGCGATCCCCGGCGACATCTGGTCGACGGTCCGAGCCGGACACTGGGTCGGTTGGGATGACCTTGGCAGCGTGTATGGAAGCGACACCTTGCTCCTCACCTTCCCTGGGATCACCGTGATCCTGGCCCCGAGTGGGGGTGACGCTGCCTTCAGCCGCTGGCATCCTGATGTTTCCGCTCGCCATCGCCCGCGTTCCACACGGCAGGCGCATGTGCTTTGCCGCCGCCCTTCCGTCGGTTCTTCACGTCGGTACCCCACTCGCGGCGCAGTGGTCCCAGACGGTCAGGGTCCTCTTCCAACCAGGCCAACTCCCCCAGCTCGACCGCCCCACACCGTGGGTGACTTTCTCGCCCCGTCCGAGCAGCACGGCCGAATCTGATGATGGGTCGGCCTCTTGATGGCAACCTCGTTAGAGCGGCCCGGCGGTGTGCTTCCGCCCCTGGAGCACCTCCCGATGCGTGGACAGCGCCCCGAGGGCATCGGCCACGACGGCTCGGGTGTCGGCCGGGTCGATGACCGCATCGACGAACCCCCGCTCGGCCGCCTGCCACGGCGTGAGGAAGCGTTCGGCGTAGTCCTCCTGCAGCGCACCACGGTCCTCCGGGGCGACACGGCGGTGGAGGATCTGGACGGCTCCCTCGGCCCCCATGACCGCGATCTCGGCCCCGGGCCAGGCGAAGCACAGGTCGTTGCCCAACCCCTTCGAGTCCATCACGATGTAGGCGCCCCCGAAGGCCTTGCGCAGGATCACGCACACTCTCGGGATGGTGGCTTCGGCATAGGCGAAGGCCAGCTCGGCCCCGTGGCGGATCATGCCCCGCCACTCGAGGTCCTTGCCCGGGAGGAACCCGGGCGTGTCGACCAGGGTCACCAACGGGAGATTGAAAGCGTCACAGAAACGGACGAACCGGGCGCCCTTCTGCGAGGCGGCGATGTCGAGGGTCCCGGCCAGGGCCTGGGGCTGGTTGGCGATGAAGCCGACGGTCCGCCCGTCGATGCGCCCGAGGGCGGTGACCAGCTGGGGCGCCCACCTGGTCCACAGCTCGGTCACGTCGTTCTCGTCGGCCAGGGCCGCCGCCACCCGACGGACGTCATAGGAGCTGGTGGCCCGGACGGGGATGATCTCGCGCAGTTCGTCGACCTCGCCCACAGCGGGCCCTCCGGCCCGCAGCACCGGGGCCAGCTCGTCGGCGTGGGCCGGGAGCAAGCTCAACAGATTCTCGACGTGGGCCAGGGCGTCGGCCTCCGAGGCCACCTCGATCGAGCAGAGGCCGCTCGAGCGGGCGTGCATGGCCGTGCCGCCCAGCTGGCGGATGCCGATCCGGATCCCGGTGAAGTCCTCCACCATGGCCGGGCCGGACACGAAGGCGAAGGCATCCGTGGTCATCAGCACCAGGTCGGCGATCCCGAGGAGGAAGGCGGGGCCCGACAGGGCCGGCCCCGTGACCACCATGATCACCGGCACGACGCCCGAGCACAGGGTGAGGGCCCGGGCCGCCCGCCCCCATCCGTGCAGGGCGGCGACGCCGTCCGATACGTCGGCACCACTCGAGGACAGGACCAGCACCACCGGGATGCGAAGGGTCAGGGCGGAGCAGGCCGCCACCTCGATGGTCTTCCCGTCGTCGGTCGACAGGGCGCCGCGCCTCAGGGAGGAGACGGACCGGACCACCATGGTGGGCCGCCCGGCCAGGTCCTCGACCCCGGCACGGACCGTCCCGGTCACGAGGCGCCGGAAGGTGGGGCCGGGGGAAGCCCGTAGGGTCACCGTCCCATGCTACGGAGCCGAGCGGGGCCGAGGGGGATTGCTCAGCCGGACGCCTCCGGCGGGTCCGCCTCGGGGTGGTCCCGTTTGGCCGACGGGTTGTTGGACGGATGGCCGGACAGGCCGTCGTCGTCTCCGGGGGCCGATGGCCGGGCGCCGGGCTCGTTCGACACCGGGCGCCCCTGGCGGCGATCGGCCCGCTCGAACTGCCGCTCGACGTCGGCCCACACCAGAGGGTCGCTGGCGCCGAATTCCTCCTCGGTGACCGGCGCCCGGGCCAGGACCACCCCTCCGACCGACAGGAGCACCAGCAACAGAGTGAGCTTCGAGATGAACCCGGCGATCTGCTGGTCGTTGAGCGGCCGGAGCCCGATGGCCGCATGCGATTTGGCGAACTCGGGGTAGAGGGCGTGGTTGGAGAAGATGTAGACGAACGAGAGGAACCCCGGCACCACGGCCTGGACCACCAGGTAGCAGAAGCGCACGATGGGCCGGACCCTACGGATCCCCGGGACGCGCCCGAGGACGGGGAGCCAGAGGACCAGCCCGGCCACGACGATGGCCAGGTCGAGCGCCCCCCGGGCGGCCAACGAGTCCGACTGGGCCCGGACCAGGGCGGGGGCCATCGACCCCACCACCACGATCGTGACGGTGATGATGGCCAGGGCCGGTCGCTGCAGCCGGGTCAGGATCCCGTCGATGAAGGCCGGTCGGGTGGACCACCGGAGCACGTCGTAGGGCACCCCGAGCAGCAGCAGCGGGGCCACCGCCAGCAGGAGGATCAGTCGCTGGGTGACCAGCGCGGCCAGCGACCAGTGGGCGGCGAGATCGGCCAGGGGCCAGGTCAGTGCCACCACCGAGGCCGCCACCGCCCCGGTGAAGGTGGCGATCTGACGCCGCGTCCAGGGTATGGGCTGGTCGCCCGACCGCGACAAGCGGCGGTGCCCGATGATCACCAGGGCGGTCACACCGGCCAGCACGGCCCAGGCCACCACGTGCGGTCGCCACGCATAGGGCCCGGCATCCACCCCCACGATCAGGGACCGGCCTTCCGGGTCCTAGATTGACCCCGATGCCGCGTCTGGATCGGCTCGAGCGGGTCACCGACCTCTTGTTGGTGCTGTTGGATACCCCGCGCCCGCTGAGCCTCCGGGAGATCGCCGACCGGGTGCCGGGCTATCCCGACACCCACGGCGCCCGTCGTCAGGCCTTCGAGCGCGACAAGCGCCTGCTGAGGGACGAGGGGGTCCCCGTGCTGGTGGTGCCGATCGACGGTGAGGAGCAACTCGGATACCGCGTGGACCCCGACGCCTACTACCTTCCCGACCTGGGGCTCGAGGCCGAGGAGCAGGCCGCTTTGAACTTGGCCGTCGCCGGAGTCCACCTGGGTGAGCCTATCGGCCGCGATGCCTTGCTGAAGCTGGGCGCCGGGGGGGAGTCGCCCCTCCGCTCGGCGTCGGCCCCCCTGGTCGATCTCCGCTCGGTCGACGGCTTGCCGGCCCTGCCCGTCCTGTTCGACGCCATCCGTCACGGCGCCGTGGTCGAGTTCTCCTACCGGGGCGATCGGCGCCACGTGGACCCTGGCGGCCTCCGGTTCCGCAAGGGCCGGTGGTACCTGGTCGGGTTCGACCGGAACCGGGGCGAGGCCCGTACGTTCCGGGTCGACCGCGTCGAGGGCGCTCCCGAGGCGGGGCCGTCCGGGTCGGCCGAGGTGCCCCCCGGTTTCGACGTCGACGCCGCCTTCTCCCGCGACCCGTGGCAGTTCGGCGGGGGAGAAGTGATCGAGGTCGACATCCTGGTGGATCGGGCGGTGTCGGGCCGGGTGGTGGCGGAGCTGGGCGACGACGTGGTGGTCGAGCACCGGGACGACGGCGGCGTGGTGGTCCGGCTCCAGGTGACCGACGAGGACGCGTTGATCCTCTGGGTCCTCGACCTGTTGGACCACGCCGAGGTGATCGCCCCGGAGTCGGTGCGGGGCGCGGTGGTGGACCGGCTCCGGGCCTGGGCCTCCGCCGGGGGGCAGGCCCGGTGAGCGCGGCCCTGGACACGGCCGCCCGCCTGCGACGGCTGCTGGCCATCCTGGCCTGGCTGGCCCAGGTGGGCGAGGCTCCGATCGAGCAGGCGGCGGCCCGGTTCGAGCTCACGCCCGAGGCGCTGGTCACCGAGCTGGAGATGGCCGCCTGCTGCGGCGTGCCTCCCTACACGCCCGATCAGCTCATGGAGATCGTGGTCACCGAGGACACCGTGTCCACCCGGGTGGGGACGGCCCTGGCCCGGCCGCGCCGGCTGAGCCCGGCCGAGGGCTTCGCCCTGGCCGCGTCGGCCCGGGCGCTGCTGGCCGTGTCGGGGAGCGACGAGACGGGGGCCTTGTCCACGGCGCTGGCCAAGCTCGACCGGGCCCTCGGGGGCGAGCAGATCGACGTGGAGCTGGACGCGCCGGCCCTGCTGCCGCTGGTGCGCCAGGCCGCCGACACCGGGGGTCGACTCCTCATCTCCTATTACTCGGCCTCGACCGATCGGGTCTCCGAGCGTGAGATCGCCCCCCTCCGGGTGTTCGCCTCGGAGGGCCACTGGTACGTCGACGCCCACTGCGCCACCGCCGGGGACCTGCGCCGGTTCCGGGTGGATCGCATCAACGCCGCCGAGGTCGTCGCCCCCGGTCGGGACGGCGGACCGGATGCGGATGGAGCCCGACTCGACGAGGCCCGACTCGACGAGGCCCGACCGGACGAGGGGTCGTCGGAGGAGGAGGTGGGAACCGCCTCCTCCCACCTCGAGCTCTATGTACCCGGGCCCGACAGCCAGAAGGTGCGACTGTCCCTCCATCCCTCCACGGCCTGGTTGGTCGAGTCCATCCCGGTGGCCGGCCCGGTGGAGACGGTCGATGGCCGGATGGAGCTCGAGGTCTTCGTCGGGGGCGACGCCTGGCTCGAGCGACTGTTGCTCCGCCTGGGGCCCGAGGCGCGTGTCGTCGACCCACCCGAGTACCGGAGCTTGGCCGCCGAGGCGGCCGGCCGGGTGCTCGAGCGCTACCGCTGATCGGCCGGGCGGCCCGATCCGCCCCGCCCGGCCGGGGAGGAGACCGGCAAGGTTGATGACCACCGGGGGTGCCATACCTCCGGAGTGACGGTCGACTCCGGGTCCGACCCTGAGGCCCCGGTCGTGGGGATGTGACGGGCGGTGGTGCTGCGCATCCACGTCCTGCGGGAGGGCGGCCACGCCTACTACGTCGACGACCTGGTCCCCGGTCGCGCCGAGGGAACGCTCGTCGCCGGCGAGGAGCCGGGGCTCTGGTGGGGTGCCGGGGCGGCCTCCATGGATCAGCGGGGCCGGGTCGCCGGGGAGCCCTTTGCCGAGCTGCTGGCCGGCCGGGACCCGGCTTCCGGCCTGCCTCTCCGGGTCGTCCGGGGCGGGCGAAGCGTCTCCGCCTACGACCTCACGTTCTGCGCCCCCAAGTCGGTCAGCCTGGTGCACCTGCTGGCCCCGGGCGAGATGGCCAACGAGACTGGGGCGGCCCACCGGGCGGCGGTCGACGAGGCGCTCGGCTATCTCGAACGCTCAGGCGTCGGCGTGCGGCGGGCCGGCTCGGGCCGGGTCACCCGGTTGCCGGCAACCGGGCTGGTGGCGGCGGCCTTTCTGCACCGGACCAGCCGCGCCCTCGATCCCCATCTCCATACCCATGTGGTGGCGGCCAATGTGGCCCAGGGGGCGGACGGGCGATGGTCGGCGCTCGACAGCCGACGGATGTTCGTCCATGCCCCGGCCACCCAGGCCGTCTATCACGCCCGGCTCCGGCTCGAGCTCGGGGAGCGGCTCGGCGGCGCCTGCGAGGTGGCTGCCTCCGGACTGGGCGACCTGGTGGGCGTGGACCGCCGGCTGCTGCGGCTGTTCTCCCAACGGGCCGCGGCGATGGACGAGTACCGGCACCGGCGGGGCGGGGGCAGGGGCGGGCTCGGCCGACCGTCGACCGTGGCCTTCCATGTCACCCGCCCCGAGAAGGACCGCAACCGCACCGTCGACTCCCTCCGGACCGAGTGGCGCGTGCGGGCCGCCACCTTCGGGTTCGACCTGGGTGACCTGACCGCGGTGGTGGGGCGGCGGCGGGAGGTACCCGACGGTGCGGCCCTGGTCGACCGCACGAGGGCGGGGGTCGCCCTCGAGGGCTTGGCCCGGGCCGGGCGGTCGCTGGCGCGGCGCGACCTGGTGGCCGTGGTGGCCTCGGCCTCGACCCGCGGGGCCTCCGCCGGCCAGATCGAGTCGGTGGCCGAAGGGCTCATCAAGACGATTGGCGGACCGGGCCCAGCCCGGGGGTCGGACGGCGCCACCCCGTCCCGGCCCGGCCCGAGCCGGGACGGGCCGACGGAGCCCCGATGGCGGGCTGAGGATGTCGCCCGCGCCCTGGACCTCCTCGATGAGGAGGATCCGGCCGCCGGGTGGCGAGGGCCCTGGGCCGGGCCTGCAGATCGGGGCATCGTCCGCACCGTCGGCCCTTGCCGAGGAACCTGGCCGTCATCCCGAGACCAGACCCCGCCGGCGCCCTCCCTCCCGCAGGCGGAATGGCAGCTCGGTCGCTGAACCGTCCGCCGCCCCGGTGCTCACCGCTCCAGTCCCAGGCCGCCGGTGCGGGGGAGGGAGGGCAAAGGGCGGTGGGGCTGCTCGCGTGTCCGTTGCCGGCCGCGCAGTGTTCGCCACGGTTCGACGGCATGGGAGGGGGCCAGCGGGATCCAAGCCGCCCGGTTGCGCTCGTCGAAGGCCAGGGCATGGCCGACCGACCCGCGTGCGATCACATCGACCGGCAGCCGTCGCCGCCATTGCGTCGACACGCTCTCGTTGCGCTGGGGGCGGCCGCCGCTGAACAGGTCGGCGACGGGACGGTCGGTGGCGCCCCGGCCCCACGACACGGTAAGGCTGGCGATCTCCTCCTCGCCGGCCAGCGTGGAGAGCGCATCGAGGGTTCGCACGTCGCCAATGCCGGGAAGCACGACGGTGGTGCCGAAGAGCGAGGGGAAGCCATCGGCCCGGTCCGGCCAGCGGTGGCGCGCCTGGGACAGGTCCTGCAGGCAGGCCAGCGTCACCAGTCCCTGGCCTCCGCCCTCGCTGATCATCGAGGGGAGGTCGGGCATCGGGGCGATGTTGGCCAGCTCGTCGAGGGCCAACAGCACCGGTGGGTGCGACCCGGTGGTCACCTCGGCGCGGTGTGCATAGGTGGCGTGCCGGATGTCCTCGATGAGACCCACCACCATCGGGGCCACCGACGCCTGCCGGTGGGCCGGGGCGGCGATGTAGATGGTGTCCGAGGACCGCACGAACCGGGTCGGCTCGAAGTCCGGATCGGCGGTGACCTCGAGGGCCGGATCGGAGCGGAACCCGGACAGTGCACCCGAGGTGGTGGACCAGATCCCGCTGAGCTCGCGCTCGTCGGTGGCCACCAGCCCGTCGAGGAGGTTCCGTGCGAGCTCGGAGGGACGACCTGGCTCACCGGCCAGTATCTGCTGCGCCGGCAGGGCCTGACGACGATCGACCCAGGTCAGCACGGTGCGCATGTCGGCACCACTGAGGGCCCCGGCATGCAGGAGGGGGGCCAGCAGCGCCTGGGCCCGCTCGATCCAGTGGGAGCTGTCGCCCCGGAGGGCCTGGTGGCCGCCCGGGGCCGACCCCACCTCGACCAGCGAACGGGCCATCGAGAGCGCCGCCGTCCAGGAGGAGCAGGACTGCAGCGGCGACCAGTGCAGCGCCTCGAGTCCGCGGACGGGCCCGACCGACCCGGTCGGATCGAACAGAAGGCAACGACCGAGCGCCGAACGAGCGGTCAGCGTGGCGTCGAGCACGTCCGGCTTGGTCGAGGTCGAGACCACCGGTCCGTTGCTCGCCAACACGTTGGGGATGATCAACGATGTCGTCTTCCCCGAGCGCGGCGGCCCGAGGATCATCACCGAGTGTTGGGGGCGGACGAAGCACCAGCCGCGGTCACTGTGTCCCAGATAGGCCCCGTAGCCAGCGCCGGCCGAGGCGGCCATCGCGGCGCGATGGTGCGCTTTGAGCGAAATTTCGGGCGTTGAGGGAAAAAAATCTTTCATGGCGGTTTCCTGCTCCGATTCGACTGCAATGCCGCGGCGGAACGCGGGTCCCGCGATCGTGGCCAATGAAGCACCACCGCAATTAATCATTGCAATCAAACGGTTTTCTGTCCATGGTTGCAAGAAGTCTGCGTCAGAACGGTCGCGTTGCCCGGCGTTGTCGGGACTGTTGCGACGTGCGCGCCGGACCCGCGAGTTGTCGCGTTGAGCGCGACGGTGCTTGACCTGGCGCGAAAAACCCATTTTGCTAGTACAGGTTGCGTATCGCTGCGGAGGTGATCGTGAACAGGTCTCAACTCGTCAGAACAGTGAGTGGGTCGACAATGTCGACTCGCAGAGTTGTGGAGGACGTAGTTGATGTGTTGTTCGACACGATCGTCACCGAGGTTCGATCCGGACGGAAGGTCACGGTGGTCGGTTTTGGCGCGTTCAATCCGATCGAACGTGGTCCCCGTGTGGGTCGGAATCCGAGGACCGGCGCAGTGGTGCCCATCCCAGCGTCGAAAGGTGTCCGGTTCGCCACCGGTTCGGCGTTCAAATCGGCGTTGAACCCCAAGGAGGAAGCATCCATGGCAGTGAGGAAGGCAGCAGCCAAGAGGCCGGCCCGTAAGAGGCCGGCCAAGAAGACAGCGGCTCGCAAGGCGACGGCCAAAAGGGCGGTGAAGAAGGCCCCGGCCAGGAAGTCCGCGGCCAAGAAGTCTGCCGCCAAGCGCACCGCCAAGCGGGCCCCGGCCCGCAAGACCGCGGCCAAGAAGCGTCCGGCCAAGAAGTCGGCCGCCAAGCGCACGGCCAAGCGGGCCCCGGCCCGCAAGACTGCGGCCAAGAAGCGTCCGGCCAAGAAGGCGGCCGCCAAGCGCACGGCCAAGCGGGCCCCGGCCCGCAAGACTGCGGCCAAGAAGCGTCCGGCCAAGAAGTCGGCGGCCAAGCGGGCCCCGGCCCGCAAGGCGGCCAAGCGGACCGTTCGCCGCTCGCGGTAACGCACCGGGCGGCGCCCGTCGCCGTCAACGAGTGGTCAGCGGGGGCCTGCGGGCCCCCGCTGGCGCGCGCCGGGTCAGAGGTCGGTGATCAGGCGGAAGGCTTCGGCCGAGGGCAGTCCGCCGATCGATCCGTGGGCGGCCAGTTGCGCCCGTACCTTGGACGCGAACCCAGCAGCCATCGGACCACGGTCCTCGCCGGCGCCGGAGACCCCGGCACCGGCGATCCCCATGGTGGACTCGAGCTGGCTCCGATGACACAGGAGGGCGGCGATCTTGGCGTCCTCGAAACCTCGGGCGTCCTCCACATGGTTGGGCGTGTCCGCCTCCCACAGCAGCAACCACCGGGGACGGTGGGGGTCCAGTCCCAGCTCGGGGAAGAAATGGTGGTCACGAGCGGCTACCAGCGCGTCGACGGTCATGAATCCGGCCGCCCGATGGTCGGGATGGAGCCGGTACCGGCGCCACGGGTCGTGGCCCAGCACCACGGTGGGCTTCAGCCGCCGGACGATGTCGGCCAGCGCCCGTCGTTCGTCGGCGCCGTTCTCCAGCTCGCCATCGACACGTTCCAGGAACAGGAGGCGCTCGGGCGGGGACGGGCTCCCCGCGCCCCCGTCCAGCACGGCGGCCGCCGCCCGGCTTTCCTTCATGCGAGCCCGGACCAGCTCGGCCTGGTCGGCGCCGGGGTCCCAGCTGCCCTTCGATCCGTCGGTGAGCACCACATGATGGAGCTGGGCGCCGCCCGCCGCCCACCGGGCCAGCGTGGCACCGCACCCGAACTCGATGTCGTCTGGATGGGCGCCGACGGCCAGGGCCACCTCCGGCGTCGGCAGGTCGGCGGTGACCGGCCCGGAGGTCAGCAGGTCGCCCACCGGAAGTCCGCTCGGTACCGGTGGCCTGTCGCCCTCCCCGTGCCCGACCGGTCCCGACATCACCGGGTCGGGGGACCCGGCGCGGCCACCGGGACCACATCGGCCGGCTCGTCGATATCCCAGGCCAGGTCGGGCCGGTCGAGCACCCGGAGGGGGAGACCCAGCCGCAGGGCTTCGGCCCGGTGGCGGGCGAAGGAGCCCGGGCCGTAGGAGAACTGGAACCCGGCATCGGTGGGCAGGGCCATGACGTTGGTGCCGTTGCCGTAACGGTCGGGCACCAGGGTCACGCCGCCGGCGCCCTCCACCTCGGACAGGTCCGACGCCCGGGGGAGGTCGGCATGGGCCACCGTCACCTCCGCCACTCCTCCGGAGCGCAGTCGGCTGACCCCGGCCTCGACGGCCCCGTTGAGACCTCGGCCTGGTTCCCAGACCACCAGGGCACCGTGTGCCCTCGCCCACTCGGCCACGGCGGTGTCGTCGCACACCACCGCCACCGGCAGGGGGAATGCTGCGCTGACGACCCGGTCGGCCATGGCCCGGGCCAGCTCGGCGCGTTGGCGCTCGTCCATGGCCCGGTGGAGCCGCCGCTTGGCGAGATCGAATGCCTTGACCGGTATGAGCACCGCCCGTGGCCCCAGGCGCAACGGGTGGCCCGGCAGCGAGGACCGGTCGGGGGCTGCCACGGCCACAGTGTACGGCGGCCGCGCCGTACGTCCTCGGTGTACGGCGGCCGCGCCCTACGTCCTCCGGCGAGCCCGGCGGCCCGGCATAGGGTGTGGTCGTGTCCGCGCCGAGCCCTCCCGACGGACAGTCACGCCATGACGCCCTGGTCCGGGTGCGTTCCCTCCTCCTCGATCTGGGCTGTTCCAGGCAGGAGATCGAGCGCGCCGTGGCCGACGACACGGTGGACCTGCTGGTCGTGGACCGGCTCTTGGTGCCGGCCTCGCGACGGATGACCCAGTCCGAGGTGGTGGAGACGACCGACCTCCCCGTCGACGAGGCCAGACGGCTGTGGCGGGCCCTCGGCTTCCTGGACGTGGGCGAGGACGACCGGGTCTTCACCGACATGGACATCGAGGCCGTCCAGCTGTTCCAGTCGATGATGACGATGGGACTGGTGGACACCGACTCTGCCGTGCAGACCGCCCGGGTCATCGGGTCGTCCATGGCCCGCATCGCCGATGCCGAGACGTCCCTCGGCACCATCCCGATCCTGGCCACCTCGGGGGACAGCATCATCGACGCCGACCTCTTCGCCCGGCAGGCCGAGACCTTGCTGCCGGCCATGGCCCGACTGCTCGAGTACGTCTGGCGCCGCCACCTGCAGGCGGCCACCAGGCGCGCCATGCTGCTGCGCGGCCGGCCGGGGGAGGGGATGAGCCCGGTCACGGCGGTGGGCTTTGCCGACATGGTCGGCTTCACCGTGTTGAGCCAGCACCTCGGGAACGAGGAGCTCGCCGCCGTGGTGGCCCGGTTCGAGGAGGTGGCCCACGAGACCGTGGTGGCCGGCGGCGGCCGGGTGGTCAAGATGATCGGCGACGAGGTGATGTTCGTCGTCCCGACGGTGACCGGCGCCGCCGAGATCGGGCTCAGCCTGGCTGAGGCGTATGCCGACGACGAGCTGCTGTCCGATGTACGGGTGGCCCTGGCCATCGGCCCGGTCCTGGTCCAGGACGGGGACTTCTACGGGCCGGTGGTCAACCTGGCCAGCCGGCTGGTCGGGGTGGCTCACCCGGGGACCGTGCTCGTGTCCGACGAGTTCCGAACCGCGCTCGCTACCGAGGTGAGCGGGTTCGAGCTGCGGGCGCTCCGGCCCCGCACCCTGAAGGACATCGGCCGGGTCCAGCTCTGGAAGCTGTCCCGGGCCGGAGCCGAGCCGGGCGCAGACCGGCGACGCAACGTCCGATGGGAGCGCCTCGGCGTGGTGCTTCGGGAGCTCGACGAGTTGCGTGATCGCGGCGAGAAGCTCGTGGTCCGCAGTGCTTCACGGCGCTCGGGCCCCGGGGAGGTCGGGACCGGTCGAGACGGGCCGGAGGGGAGCGACTCAACCCCGGTCGAGACGGAAGGTGGCGATGCCCTCCGCCCGGAGCTCGAAGGACCCCTGGAAGGGAGCCACCGGTCGGCCCCGTAGGTCGACCAGCCAGCCCGTGCGTTCGGGGACCTCGACCACGGTGGCCACCGGACTGGGGTTGAACACCCGGACCTCGACGAGCCCGGCTTCCCGCCGAACGGCCGAGACCTCGGCCCCCCGGACGGAGAGCGCCGAGCCCCGGTCGGCGCGCTCGCCTCCTCCGAACGAGGCCACCGTGGCCAGGGGGACCAGCACATCGTCGGCCATCCGATAGGGGTCGACGTCCCCGAGGGCGATGGCGTAACGCACGTCCACCGGCCCGAGGAGCTGGGGCCCCTCGATCGGGGTCATCGGACCGGCGGTGAGCGGGCGGGTGGCCATGCCCAACCGGGACAACATGCCTGTGGACCGCAGCAAGGTGAGGGCCAGCGTGGCGGCCACCTTGCCACGTCCCCCGTCGCCCGGCCGCAGGTCGACGAGCTCGTACTCGAGCAGACCTTCGTGCACGACGGTCAGTCCGCCGGCCGAGACGAACCGACGCGAGGGGAACGTGGGGGTACCGACCTCGTCCTTGCCGCCCTCGGCGGTAAGACCCCGCTCGACGATGGTGAAGGCACTCTCCGCCCGTGAGGCAGGCGCCGGCTCCGGCAGCGGGAGATGGGCGCGCAGCCGATGGTCCCGCGACGGGTTGTCGAACCGGGTGCGGACCCCGACGGCGACCTCGTCGGCGCGCAACTCGACGGTGGTCCGGACGGGCACCTCGTGGCTGCCCTCCCTGGCCCTCGAGGTGTCGTCCACCCCGGCCGGCCAGGCGTAGGTCGAAGTGATCGAGACGGTGGCCCGGACCGGGCCCCGCTCGGCCACCTCCACCGACACCGAGACGGGCGACGTCACCACCGAGTCGACCATCGGCGGCGAATAATTGTAGGTGTCACCATGGTCCCCGCCGTCGACCAGGCGCCCGAAGCCGGGGATGCCGTCGATGCTGAAGGTGCCGTCGGCCGGATCGACCTCCACCGTGACCAGCCCGTTGGCCAAGGTGACCGCACCGGTCGGATCGTCGACCACCTGCACGGGGTGGGCGAGCGGGGCGGGCGAGAACCGGGCCCACCCGAACCCGGGCACGGTGTGCTGGCGGGCGAGGATGCGGCGGACGGGCGGCTGGTCCAGGGCCAGGCGCACCTCGGTGTCGGGACGAGCGGTCAGCCGGGTGTACAGCTCGCGCTTGACCTGCTCGATGGGGACCCCGTCTCGGGCCTCGGTCCCGATGACCACCGTGATGTCGAGCCCGGTCTCCCCCTCGGTCATGTCCACGTCGGTGATGTAGGTGTCGACGTCGATCCGCGCGCCGTGGATGAGCCCCAGCAGACTGCGGACCGTGGTCCCGTCGAGGGTGATCGTCCCGGGCAGGCCGGTCCGCTCCGACAGCACCTGCACGTCCGGGCCGGGCTCGCCGGTGGCCGTCACCACCACCTCGACCACGCCGCTCCGGTCGACGGCGGTCGGGTTGACCACCACCGGGCCGGGGGTCGACATCGAGGTGGCCAGGGCGCCGAGGGCCTCCCCGGCCAGGGCGTCCCCGAGCTGACGGGCCTCGGCATAGCGGTGGAGCACGGCATCGACGACCTCGTCGACCGAGCAGGCGCAGATCGAATCGTGGGCCGAGTTGCGGATCATGAGGGTCCAGGCCAGGTCCAGGAAGGGGGCGGGCCAGGACTCGGCCGGCAAGAACAGGGCGGAGAGGGGCTCGGCCAGCTGTTCGAGGGCGCGCTCCGCCCGGCCGGCCGCCTGCTTCACGTCGACCCGGTTGGAGGCCACCCCCATGAGTAGGTTGGACCGGGCACCCGACCGGAGCTCACCGCACCACTCGGGCAGCCCGGCGTCGGGGGCCCGTTCGAGGTAATCCGGGAGCGAGGTGATGGCGAGCTCCAGCTCGCCCTGCATCTGGTTCGCCTCGGCCACGACCCGCCCGAGCCAGCGTTGGGGGCGTTGGTGGTCGGTCCCGTTCATCAGCAGCAGCGGATGCCCGGCCCCGAGGAAGGGGGAGACCTCCTCCACATGGGTCCGGAGCCGGCGGACGAGCGCCTTGGCGTCATCGGGCAGGGCGGCGCCGTTGCCGTAGCCGGCCACCAGGTACTCGGCCCTGACCGTCGAGCCGTCGGGGGACGACCACCAGAACGCCGTGCGGTCGACGGCCGCGGGCACGCCCGCGCCACACCACGGCGTGCGGCATCCCGGCCAGGGTGAGCAGTTGGGGCATCTGGGCGATGTGTCCGAACATGTCGGGCAGGTAGCCCACCGGCATGACCCCCCCGAAGGCGGCGCCCCGTCTCAGGCCGGCCTGGAGGTTGCGCACCACGGTCTCGCCGGAGACGAGGAACTCGTCCATGAGGATGTACCACGGACCGACGGCGATCCGCCCGGCGCCGGCCAGGCCGCGGAGCCGGTCCTCGTTCTCGGGCCGCATCTCCAGGTAGTCGTCGATCACCGCCAGCTGGCCGTCGAGGAGGAAATGGCTGTAGGCGCTGTCCCCCTCCATCTGGTCGAGAAGGTCGTCGATCAGATGGACCAGCTTGAGCCGGAAGGTCTGGAACGGCTCGTACCACTCCCGGTCCCAGTGGGTGTGGGGGACGACGGCCACGCGGCGTGGTCCGGCCGGGGCTCCCGAAGCCTCCGACGCGGGGGCGGCCGAGGGGTCGTCCTCCGGGGTCACGATCCGATCGGGCCGTATTCCGCCTCGTAGGCCTTCAGCTCACCGACGATGCGCTCGGCGTCCGTGGTGGTCTGATCGGTGCCCCGCCCGAGATGCTCGGCGTAGACGGCGGCGCCGAGGTCGCGGAGGAGCCCGTCGGCCTTGTGCTTGGCCTGGGCGGCATCGAGCTTGGCCTGGCCGGCCTTGCCGGCCTCGGTGGCCTTGGCCAGCCCGATCTCGGCTGAAGCCTTGACCTTGTCCATCAGTCCCATCGCCTGCTCCCTTCTGTCGACCGGTCTGTGCTGTCCACCGGCCCGTGCTGTCGACCGGTCCGTGCGGCCTGCCCACCGGATGGGTGCGCCGGTGCCGGATGATGCCCAACGCTGCCCCACCGGTGTAGCAGAACTGGACCGCGTCCGAATGCGCCCTGCCCTCTGCCGCCGGGCACCGGCGTCGGGCATGATGCCGGTCGGCTATGACTGGGAGGCGGGCCGCACCGGCCAAGCCCGACCGCACGCAACCAAGGAGGGTCCCCCTGCGTCCCTGGCGTGACCACCTGCCGCCCGGCACCGGCCTGGCTGTCGAGGCCCTCCTGTCGTCCCGCACGCTGCCGGCGGCGTGGGCTGCCCGCTGGGGGGCCGCGCCCGGAGCCCCCCTCTGGATGGAGCCCGCGGCCGGCGGCGGCCGATGGTGGACGGCCGGGGAGTTCGAGGCGGCCACCCGGGCGGTGGCCGGGCGGCTGCGGGGGGCCGGTCTGCAGCCCGGTGACCGTCTCGTGTGGTCGACCGGTTCCTCGATCGCCGCCCTGGTCGCCCACGTCGGCGCGCTGCGTGCCGGCCTGGTGGTGGTGCCGGCCAACAGTGCCTACACCGGGCGCGAGCTGGCCCACATCGTCGCCGATGCGCGGCCGTCGGCCGCCATCGTGGAGCGTCCCGACCAGGCGGAGGCGGTCCGGCAGGCATCGAAGGGACCGTTGGTGGTGGTCGGGCCCGACGTGGCGCTACCCGACGGCGACGAGCTCCTGTTGGACCGGGCCGAACCGGACGACCCGGCCCTCATCCTCTACACGTCGGGCACCACCGGTGCTCCGAAGGGCGCCGTCCTCCGCCACCGGAACCTGCTGGCGGCGGCGGAGTCGGTGAGGGTGGCCTGGCGGTGGGGCGAGGACGACCGGCTCGTCCACGCCCTTCCCGTGTTCCACGCCCACGGGCTGTGCGTCGGTGTCTACGGCACCCTGTTGGCCGGGTCGTCGGCCGTGCTGCTGCCCGGTTTCGACCCGGGGGCGGTCGCCGACGCGGCCGGCGCCACCGGGGCCTCGCTCTTCTTCGGCGTGCCCACCATGTACCACCGCCTCGTCAGGTCCGGCCGCGCCTCGGACCTGCGCCGCCTCCGGCTGTGCGTCTCCGGCTCGGCCCCGATGTCGAAGGAGCTTCACGGCGCCCTGCGGGCGGCGCTGGGCTCGACGGTGCTCGAGCGATACGGGATGACCGAGACGGCGATGAACGTGTCCAATCCCTGCGACGGCCCCCGCCGGCCGGGGACGGTGGGGTTCCCGCTCCCCGGGGTCGAGGTGCAGCTGGCCGCCGGAGGCGAGCTCTCGGTGCGCGGGCCCAACGTCTTCGATGGGTACTGGGAGCGACCGGCGGCCGACGCCGAGGCCTTCGCCACGGCCGTCGACGGTGGGCAGTGGTTCCGGACCGGCGACCTGGGCGCCGACGAGGACGGCTACCTGGTGATCCGAGGCCGCTGCACCGACATGATCATCTCCGGCGGGTTCAACGTCTATCCGACCGAGGTCGAGGACGTGCTGGCCACCCATCCGGCCGTGGCCGAGGTGGCGGTGGCCGGCTCGCCGTCGGACGAATGGGGTGAGGTGGTGACAGCGTGGATCGTGGCCGACGGGGTACCGCCGTCCGTCGACGACCTGGCCGCCTTCACCGCCTCGACACTGGCCGCCTACAAACGGCCGCGGCGGGTCCATATCGTCGACGAGCTGCCCCGCAACGCCCTCGGCAAGGTGGTCCGGAGCCACCTCGGGCGATGATCCCGCGGCTAGGTTGCCCGGTGATGGACGAGCGATCCCGACCGGGCCGGCGGCGCGGACCGAAAGAGCCCATCCCCCCGCCGGCCCCGGGCGTGATCTCCCCGGACGACCGCTTCGAGCGGGCCCTGGGCGACGAGGGGTTCGGTGTCGTCGCCGGCCTCGACGAGGTGGGCCGGGGCGCCTGGGCCGGCCCGGTGTCGGTGGGGGTGGTGGTGTTCGCGCCCCATCTCCGGCCTCCCGAGGGGCTCCGCGACTCCAAGATGCTCACCGAGGAGCGACGCGAGTCGCTCTATCCCCTGATCACCGGCTGGTGCACCGAGTGGTCGGTGGCCCATGCCGGACCGGACGAGTGCGACCGGCTGGGCATGACCGTCGCCTTGCGGCTGGCCGCCCGGCGGGCGCTCGCCGGACTGCGCCGCCCACCCCATGCCGTGCTGATGGACGGGGCCTTCGACTACGTGAGCGACCCCTCGGACGCTTCCCCGCTTCCGGGCACGTCCGACGTGCCGGACTTCCCGCCGGACCCGCCGCACGTGCGCACGGTCGTGCGAGGCGACGCCCACTGCGTCTCCATCGCCGCCGCTTCGATCGTGGCCAAGGTCACCCGTGACCGGATGATGCGGACCCTGTCCACCAGCTTTCCCGCCTTCGACTTCGACCGGAACAAGGGCTACCCCTCCCCGGTGCACAAGACGGCCCTGGCCGGGTTCGGTCTCACGTCGGTGCACCGCCGGTCGTGGGCCTTCGTGGACACCATGGCCTTCCGCTGAGGACGGCCCCGCCGGCCGGCTTCGACCTCAGGCGGGGGCCGGTTCCTTGGGGAGGCCGAGTACCCGCTCGCCGAGGATGTTGCGCAGGACCTCGTCCGACCCTCCGGCGATTCGCATGGCCGGGACGCCCAGGAGGAACTGGGACCAGGCGAAGGTGCCCCACGCCCCGGTGTCCGCCGCCAGGGCCGGACCGAGCAACGAGCCCAGCACCTGGCAGGTGCGCACCATATTGGCGGTGAGGGACAGCTTGGCCATCGACATCTCGGGCCCCGGCAACTGGCCGGCGGCGATGGCGGCCATCGAGCGCAACGTCGCATAGCGGGCCACGTGCTCGTGGATGATGATCGAGGCGAGCTCCTGGCGGACCAAGGGGTCGTCGGCGCGGCCCGAGGCCCGGGCCAGCTCGACCAGCCGCGTCGACGTCGGCAGTCCGGCGCCGCCGCCCCCACCCCCGCCGATGGCGGCGCGTTCGTTCATGAGGGTGGTGAGGGCCACCGTCCACCCGCCGTTGACCTCGCCGAGCCGGTGGGTGTCGGGCACCCTCACCTCGGTGAAGAAGACCTCGTTGAACGAGGCGCCACCCGTCATCTGGCGCAACGGCCGGACCTCGACGCCCGGGGCGTGCATGTCCACGACGAAGCCGGTGAGTCCGCGGTGCTTGGGCAGGTCCGGGTCGGTGCGGCAGATGATCTCGCCGATGTCCGAGAGCTGGGCCCCCGACGTCCACACCTTCTGGCCGGTGACCAGCCACTCGTCTCCGTCTCGCACTGCCTTGGTCTGGAGGGAGGCCAGGTCCGAGCCGGCGCCGGGCTCGCTGAACAGCTGGCAGGCCACGATGTCGCCCCGGTACATCGTTCGCAGATAGGCCTGCTTCACCCCCTCGGCGGCGTGGGCCAGGATCGTCGGGGCCACCATTCCGAGTCCGATGCCGAAGACGGCCTGTGATGGGATCCGGTAGTCGCCGGCCACGGCGTTGTACACGCGCTGGTGGTCGCGGGACAGGCCCCGCCCACCGTAGGCGGGGGGCCCGGTGATCCAGCCGAACCCGGCGTCGAACGCGGTCTGGGCCCATGACCGGGCCTGCGCCAGGTCGGCCTCGGCCTGCGCGGGGGTGCGCTCGGGGAACAGACCGACGTGGTCCGAGCCCTCGCCCCATACGAACGTGTCCGGCGGCCGCTTGGGCGCATGGGCGTCGAGGAAGGCACGCGCCTCGGCCTCGAACGCGTCGAGGCCGATCGTCTCGGCACCCGGCGGGCCACTGACGTGCTCGACGGCGGCATCGGTCATGGTGAGCCCCCTTCCGCTCCGGGTCCGGGCGGTCCCCAGGGCATCGACATGGTAACCGTGGCCCATCCCGGCCGGCGGCGGCCCCGCCAGGAGCGCCCCGTCAGGGCGGCCCCGCCAGGACCGCCTCGAGGGCCGCTCCGACGTCGGGGTGGATGAACCGGTAGCCGCGGGCCTCGAGGGCGGCGGGCACCGCCCGCTGGGCAGCGAGGAGGAACTCGGCGGCCATCTCGGCCCCCAGAGCCAGCCGCAGGGCGCCGGCCGGAACGGGCAGCATGGCCGGCCGATGCAGGGCGGCGCCGATGGCCTGGGCCAGCTCGGCGTCGGTGACGGGATGGGGAGCCGTGGCGTTCACCGGGCCGGAGAGGCCCTCGTCCTCGAGACAGCGCAGGATCACACCGATCTCGTCGTCGAGGGAGATCCAGCTGCGGTACTGGGTACCCGGCCCGATGCGCCCACCCAGTCCCAGACGGAAGACGGGCAGCTGCTTGCCCAGCGCGCCGCCGCCCCGGGCCATGACGATCCCCGAGCGGAGGACCACGGTGCGGGTGCCGGCGTCGGCGGCCGGCTCGGCCGTCCGCTCCCACGTCTGGCACAGACCGGCCAGGAACCCGGTCCCGGCGGGGGACGCCTCGGTGAGGACCTCGTCACCCCGATCGCCGTAGAACCCGACGGCCGAGGCATTGACCAGCACCGCCGGGCGGGCCGAAAGACGGCCGAACGTCTCGACCAGAAGCCGGGTGGCGTCGATGCGGCTCGTGACGATGAGCTCCTTGCGGGATCGTGACCACCGGCGGTCACCGATGCCGGCACCGGCCAGGTTGACCGCGGCGTCGATCGGCCCCGCCTGCTCGAGCCGTCCGATGTCGACGACACCCCGGGCCGGGTCCCACGGAACCTCGTCGCTCTTCGGTCGGTTCCCGCCTGGCCCGCGCACCAGGCGGGTGACCCGGTGGCCGTCGGCTCGGAGGCGCTCGCCGAGGGCCGAACCGATCAGGCCCGATCCGCCGGCCAGGAGGACGTTCACCGGACGGTGTCCGCCGGGCGCCGGGCGCGCGCCACGGCCGAGCGGACCATGGAGGCGAAGGCGTCCGGATGGGTGAGGTGGGCTCCGTGCGAGGCGCCGGCGATCTCGAAAAGCTCGGCCCCGGGGGTGTGCTCGAGCAACCAGGCCACCGACCGACGGTGGCGGGAGGCCGACTGTTCGCCGCGCCCGTAGGTCACCGGCACCGACAATCTGCCCACGTCGAACGGTGCCTCGCCGAGACGGATGGCGCGCAGCTCGGCAGCCAGTGCCGGTCCATCGGCCCGCCGCGCCGCCTTTTCCGACTCGGGCAGACGGTCCCACGAGGCATCGCCGACCATCCGGCGGAAGAACCGCTCCGCGGCTTGGGCCGCGGCCTCAGGGTCGTCCGCATCGGTGGTGACGGGCGGCCCCGGCGAGGCATCGGGGGCTGAGCGGTACACGTCCAGCCAGGGCATCGGTGGCTCATAGGCGGCCACGGCCAGGATCGGAGACGGCGACCCCGGGCGGAGCGCGGCGGCGATGGCCACGTCCCCGCCGTAGCTGTGCCCGACGACGACTGCCGGCCGGCCGTCGACGACCGAGAGGAGGTCGTCGACATGGCCGTCGAGTGTGTCATGGAGGGGAACTGCCTCACGGGACCGGTGATAGCCCCGGCGGTCGTAGGCCACGGTGTGCAGGTCGCCCAGCCGGCGGGCCACCCGGGCGAAGCTGGCGGCGCGATCGAGGGAGCCGTGGACCAGCACGACCATGGGCCACTCGGCCCGGCCACCCTCCGGTACGTGTTCGGTGACGGCGAGCTGGTCGGTCGGGGCCACGGCCACACAGCCTTCCAGCTGGGCCGCAGCCTCGCCATCCCCCAAATGCACCCATCCGGGCCCCGGATCGTGCATTGTTTAGGCTTCCGAATGCGAAGGAGAGACAGTGCCCATTACCAAATCCGACCTGATCACGGCAGTGGCCGCCCACACCGGATCGAGCTCCAAGGACGTTGCCACGGTGCTCGGAGGTTTCGAGGACGTCATCGTGGCCAACGTGGCAAAGGGCGAGAAGGTAGTCCTCACCGGCTTCCTGACCTTCGATCGGGCCCAGCGCTCGGCACGCACCGGTCGCAACCCGCAGACGGGCGAAGCCATCAAGATCAGCGCGTCGAAGAGCCCGAAGGTCTCGGCCGGCGCGTCGTTCAAGAAGATCGTGAACGGCAAGGCTCCGGCCCCGAAGCTGACCGCGGCCAAGTAGGAGCAGGAACCGTCGCCTGTGGTCCGGCTCGTCCGGGCCACAGGCGCTGACGGGCGGGAGGTCACGATCGACCGCTGCTCCCCGGCGGCGCTCGCCCGGTGGCCGGGCCGGTCCCCTCATGGCGACGACCAGCCCGGACCGACGCCACACCGACAGAGCCTTGCCGTCCAGTCGCCCCGGTAGGCTGGGGCAGATGCAAGACGGCGACGACGGGGACGGCTCGACCACGCCGGAGGGGACGCGGGCGGCGGCCGGTGCCGGAGCATTCGGGCCGAACGCGTGGCTGGTCGAGGACATGTACGAGCGGTTCCTCGCCGACCCGACATCGGTCTCCGACTCCTGGCGGGAGTTCTTCGCCGACTATCGCCCGGTGGCGGTGTCCGCTCCCGCGGTCACCACGGCGGGGGCATCCAGCTCGACCTCCGCCGGGGCGCCCGGAGGCGGCCCGCAGGCAGGGGCGCCGTCGGCTTCGGCGCCCGACCGACCGATCGCCGTGCGGTCCGACCGTCCGACCACCCCGGCGCCGGGAGCGGGCGGGTCCACCAGTGCCGACGGGGCGGATCCCGTGGTCCCCCTCCGCGGCGCAGCCGGTCGGATCGTGGTCAACATGGAGGCGTCCCTCGCCGTCCCGACCGCCACCAGCGTGCGGGTGGTGCCGGCCAAGCTCCTCGAAGTCAACCGGACCATCCTCAACAACCAGCTGTTCCGGACCACCGGTGGCAAGGTCAGCTTCACCCACCTGATCGGCTACGCCGTGGTCAAGGGGCTGGCGGCGGTGCCGGCCATGAACGCCTCGTTCGTGGCCGACGCGGACGACAAGGGCACTCCCGGCGTCGTTCGCCATCGTCACGTGGGCCTCGGGTTGGCCGTGGACGTCGAGAAGGCGGACGGCAGCCGCACGCTGCTGGTCCCCTGCGTCACCGGGGCGGAGTCCCTGGACTTCCGGGGATTCGTCGCCGCCTACGAGGAGCTGGTGCGCAAGATCCACACCAACCGGATCGGGCCCGACGATTTCAACGGGACCACGGTCACCCTGACCAACCCGGGCACCCTCGGGACGGTCCAGTCCGTTCCCCGGCTCATGCCCGGCCAGGGCCTCATCGTGGGCGTGGGGGCCCTCACCGTCCCTCCCGGCTTCGAGGCCGCCGATCCCCGCACCATCGCCGAGCTCGGCATGGGGAAGACGGTGACCCTGACCTCCACCTACGACCACCGCATCATCCAAGGGGCGGAGTCGGGCCTGTTCCTCGCCTACGTGTCCGAGTGCCTCACCGGCAAGCACCGCTTCTACCACGACGTCTTCGAGTCTCTCGAGATCCCCTACGAGCCGGTGCGGTGGGAGGTCGATGGCAATGCCATCCACGACGAGGGCCACTCGCGTCTGATCAAGCAGGTGCACGTCCAGACGCTCATCAACATGTACCGGGTCCGTGGCCACCTCATCGCCCATCTCGATCCGCTGGACGCCGAGCCACCCGACCTCCATCCCGAGCTGGACCCGCTCCACTACGGGCTGACCATCTGGGACCTGCCGCGCCAGTTCGTGGCCGACGGCCTGGCCGGAAAGGACATGGCCACCCTCGACGAGATCCTCCACATCCTGCGCGACGCCTACTGTCGCACGCTCGGTGTGGAGTACATGCACATCCAGGACCCCGACCAGAAGCGGTGGATCCAGCAGCACCTGGAGGGCGTGCCGTCCGTGCTCTCGCCCGAGGAGCAGAGCCACATCCTGGACCGCTTGAACGCCGCCGAGGTCTTCGAACGGTTCCTCCACTCGCGGTATGTGGGTCAGAAGCGGTTCGGTCTCGAGGGTGCGGAGTCGGCCATCGTACTGCTGGACGCCATCCTCCAGGAGGCCGTCGCCGAGGACCTCCACGAGGCGGTCATGGGCATGGCCCACCGAGGCCGCCTCAACGTCCTGGCCAACATCGTGGGCAAGTCCTACGGCGAGATCTTCGAGGAGTTCGAGGGCAATCTCGATCCCGACTCGGTCCAGGGCTCCGGCGATGTGAAGTACCACAAGGGGGCGGCCGGGACCTTCGTGGCCGAGTCGGGGAAGTCGATCCCGGTCACCATGGCGTCCAACCCTTCGCACCTCGAAGCGGTCGACCCGGTGGTCGAGGGCATGACCCGGGCCAAGCAGGACGGGCTGAGTGGTGACGGGGGGCATCCGGACCCCGATGGCGAGCCGGAGGGGCCGTTCCCGGTCCTGTCCATCCTCCTCCATGGGGACGCCGCCTTCGCCGGCCAGGGGGTGGTGGCCGAGACCCTCAATCTCTCGGGCCTGCCCGGCTACCGGACCGGCGGCACCGTGCACATCGTGATCAACAACCAGCTCGGGTTCACCACCGCGCCGGAGGCCGCCCGCACCTCCGTCTATCCGACCGACGTGGCCAAGATGGTGCAGGCGCCCATCTTCCACGTCAACGGGGACGACCCGGAGGCCTGCGTCCGGGCTGCCCGGCTGGCCTTCGCGTTCCGCCAGGCCTTCCACAAGGACGTGGTCATCGACATGGTGTGCTACCGGCGCCACGGGCACAACGAAGGCGACGACCCGAGTTACACCCAGCCGCTCATGTACTCGCTCATCGAGGCCAAGCGTTCGGTTCGCAAGCTCTACACCGAGTCGCTGGTCCGCCGGGGGGACATCTCGCTCGAGGAAGCGGAGCAGGCCCTCGACGACTTCTCGGCCCGCCTGCAGGCGGCGCTGGACGAGACGCGGGCCGAGGCGGAGACGGAGGGGGAGCCCACCCCGGTGCTCCCGCAGTACGTGGTCCCCGACCTCGAGGTCCCGGCCGTGCCGACCGGGATCGACGCCGGTCTGCTGTCTCGCATCGCCGAGGCGGTGCGGTCGGTGCCGGACGGGTTCGTCCTCCATCCCAAGCTGGCCCGGCAGTTCGAGCAGCGGGACAAGGTGGTGGCCAACGGAGAGGTCGATTGGGCGCTGGGCGAGGCGCTGGCTCTCGGATCGTTGCTGGTCGAGGGGACCAATGTGCGCCTGACCGGGCAGGACACCCGGCGGGGCACCTTCTCGCAGCGGCACGGCGTGCTGGTCGACAGCACCAACGGACGCGAGTTCGTCCCGCTGGCCTCGGTCGGCGGTGGGCGGTTCACCCTCTTGGACTCGCTGCTCTCGGAGTATGCCTGCGTGGGCTTCGAGTACGGGTACTCGGTCGAGGCCCTCGACGACCTGGTCGCCTGGGAGGCCCAGTTCGGCGACTTCTGGAACGGCGCGGCGATCATCGTCGACAACTTCCTCGTGGCCGCCGAGGACAAATGGGGCCAGAAGTCCGGCCTCGTGCTCCTATTGCCCCACGGTTACGAGGGCCAGGGGCCCGAGCACTCCTCGGCCCGTCTCGAGCGACTGCTCGCCCTCTGTGCCCGGGGCAACATGCGGGTCACCGAGCCCACCACGTCGGCCCAGTACTTCCACCTGCTCCGCTCGCAGGTGAGGGGGCAGGCGCGTCGGCCACTCATCGTCATGACCCCGAAGTCGCTCCTTCGGTCGCGCCACTCCCGCTCCCCGGTCCATGCCTTCACCACGGGCTCGTTCGCCCAGGTGCTCGACGACCCCGCCTTCGGCCACGAGGACGCCGATCCGGCCGCGGGGCGGCGGGTGGTGCTGTGCACGGGCAAGGTCGCCTACGACGCCATGGGCCGGCGGGACGAGCTGGGCGTCGCCGGCAAGCAGGTCGCCGTGGTGCGGCTCGAGCAGCTGTACCCCTGGCCCACCTCGGCCATCAGCGCCATCCTCGACCGGTATCCCGGGGCCGGCGAGGTGGTGTGGTTGCAAGAGGAACCCGAGAACATGGGGGCATGGAACTTCGTCCACGGGCGCCTGCACCGCATCCTTCGGGACACCCATGTCCTGCGCCACGTCAGCCGGGCGGAGTCGGCCAGCCCGGCTTCGGGGAGTGCCGCCCTCCACCGGCTGGAGCAGGACGACCTGCTGGCCCGGGCCATCGGGTAGGCCTGGTCGGCGGTCCGGGTTCGGTCGCTGCCGGCTGCCGGGGGCCGGGGGATCAGACCAGGAAGTCGTGGGCCAGGGCGATCCACATCTCGGTCGAGAGGTGCAGCGACTCGACATCGACCCGCTCGTCGATCCCGTGGAACATGGCGCCGTACTCCTCGAACCCGATGGACCGGCTGTGCAGCCCGAACCCGTAGGCCACGCTGCCGAGGGCACGATGAAAACGGGCGTCGGTGGCCCCGACCGTCAAGAAGGGTACGGTGCGCGCCCCGGGGTAGAACATCCGGCTGACCCGCTGCAACGCATCCCACAGAGGCGTGTCGATCGGGGACCCCGTCGCCTCGTCCTGGGACTGGAAATCGATCGCCACGTCGTCGGCCAGGTCGCCGACGACCTCCTCCAGCATGGCGCGGACGTCGGCGGCGTCCCAGCCGGGCAGGGACCGGATGTCCACTTCGAGCTGTACCCGATCCGGGATGACGTTGACCTTGGTGCCGGCCCGCATGGCCGTGGGGGCGAGAGTGGTGTGGGTGCAGGCATGCGCCTGGCGGGCCAGGCCGAGGAAGGGGAGCTCGTCACAGAAGGCGTCGATCCGTTCCGGGTCGAGGAGGGGCTCGGCCAGCTCCGGGGGGAAGCCCATGCCGGCGATGAACCGGGTCCAGGCCTCGTGCAGCTGGGCCTCGGGTCGGTACTCGTCGAGGCGGCGGACGAGTTCGGCCGCCTTGACCAAGGCATTGTCGGTCCGGAAGGGCTGGGAACCATGGCCCGGCGTTCCCCGCACCGTGAGCGTGCACCAGAAGACCCCCTTCTCGCCCACGATGACCGGGAGCCGGGTCGTCTCGTCGACCCCGTCCATGGGGAAGCCGCCCGACTCGGTGATGACGTAGTCGGCCCCGACCTCGTCGGCCGCGTGCCGACAGAGCCATTTCGCCCCATGGGTGCCGAGCGCCTCCTCGTCGGCGACCGCCACGTAGGTGAGGTCGCCGCGTGGGCGAAAGCCCCCCCGGGCCAGATGGCGCAGGCCGGTGGCCATCGTGGCGGTCAGGTCCAGCATGTCGATCGCCCCTCGTCCCCAGACCACCCCGTCGATGAGCTCACCGCCGAAGGGATCGTGCCGCCAGTCCACCGCCGAGGCCGGGACCACATCGGTGTGACCCAGGAGCGTGAGCGACGGGGCCGAGGGTTCGGAGCCGCGGAGCCTGGCCACCAGGGAGGTCCGGCCCGGCTCGGGCTGGTAGGTCTCCATGTCCAGCCCGCACCCGGCGAGGTAGTCGCCCAGCAGGTCGGCATTGCGGTGTTCGTGGCCGGATGCGACCGTCCCGTCGTTCACGCACCGGTTGCGGATGAGGTGCTGGAGGAGCTCGGTCGCTTCGCCCGTCCGGGAGTGCTCGTCGTCGGCCACGGGCTCATCCTAGGGAGGCCACCGGCTGGGAGGGGTGTGCCCCTCCCAGCCGGAGATCCCCGGGGATGGTCTCCTGCGACCTGGGCAGATGGTTGACTGTGACCCTGTATGGCACCGGACCGAGAAGAACGCCGAAGGATCGTGGTCGACGGGTCCAATATCGCCACCGAGGGCCGAACCCTGCCGAGCCTGGCTCAGCTGGACGACGCCATCCGGAGCTTCCTCGAGGAGTACCAGGGCTTTTCCACCACGGACGTGACCGTGGTGGTCGATGCCTCGTTCAGCCACCGCATCGACCCGTCGGAAGTGGCCGCGTTCGAGCAGGCGATCGACCATGGCGAGATGATCACGCCTCCGGCAGGCGCCGTGGGGAGGGGGGACGGGTTCATCCTCCGCATCGCCGAGAAGTCGGGCGCCCTGGTCCTGTCCAACGACTCCTTCCAGGAGTTCCATGCCGAGCGTCCCTGGCTGTTCGAGCCGGGTCGGCTGATCGGCGGCAAGCCGGTTCCGGGTGTCGGGTGGGTGTTCACCCCACGGACCCCGGTCCGGGGCGTGAAGAGCCGGTCGGTCACCCGGTCGAGGCGGGACGGTTCATCGGCCGGAGAACCGCCGGACACCGCCGGAGGTGCGGACCGGGTGGGCAAGGCGGCCAAGTCAGCGAAGGCGGCGAAGTCCACTAGAGCGGCCAAGGTGACCAAGCCAACCGAGTTCACCAAGGCGACCCGCGCCGTCAAGGCGTCGAGGCCGGAGCAGCCCGCCGGTCCGGCGCCGGCGGAATTGGCCACGGTGCCGATCAAGGCGGTCAAGGCGACCGGGTCGACCAAGGCGACCAAGGCCACCGCCCGGATCGATGCCCCGCCAGCCAGGACGACCTCGTCGAAGAAGGCGGACGGAGCCGAGCCGGCCAAGGCCACCAAATCGGCCAAATCGGCCAAATCGGCCAAATCGGCCAAATCGGCCAAATCGGCCAAATCGGCCAAGGCGGCCAAGGCGCCAAGGCGGCCAAGGCGCCGAAGGCGGCCAAGGCCCCGAAGGCGGCCAAGGCGCCGAAAGCGGCCAAGGCCCCGAAGGCCCTCAAGGGCGCCACACCCACCACGGTCGCTCCCGGACCAGGCTCGACGCCTTCCGCCCTCAACGATCCGGTGACCTTCCTCACCTTCGTGGCCGAGCACCCGGTGGGCAGCACCATCGAGGGCACCGTGGTCGCGTTCACCTCGCACGGGGCCCACGTAGACGTGGGCGGGATGCTCTGTCATGTGCCGCTCCGGGGCCTGGCCGATCCGCCGCCCACCCGGGCCCGGCAGGTGCTGGCCAAGGGTGAGACCCGTCCGTTCCTGCTGGTGTCGCTGGACGCCGCCCACCGACGGGCCGAGCTGGCTCTGCCCGGCCTCGGGGAGCACTGACCCCGCCCGTCCCCCCGCCGGCTGGGGACGGGCATGGCCCCGGGCGGACGTTATCCTCGGCTGTCGTGCGAGCCGAGGACTACCTGCCACATCGTCCGCCTTTCCTGTTCGTGTCGGAGCTGCGCGCCGTCGAGCCGGGACAGTCGGCATCGGGGAGCTGGCAGCTGACGGGTGACGAGCCGTTCTTTGCCGGCCACTTCCCGGGGCGCCCGACGCTGCCCGGGGTGCTGATGGTCGAGTCCCTGGCCCAGCTCGGGGGTGTCGCCGTGCTGGCCGACAGCAGGTTCGCCGGCAAGCTCCCACTCTTCGGGGGGATCGAGCGTGCCCGGTTCCGCCGCCAGGTCGTCCCCGGGGACAGGCTCGACCTCGAGGTCACTCTGGGCCGTACGTCGGCGCGGGCGGGCCGCGGATCGGGGCGCGCCAGTGTCGATGGCGACCTGGCCTGCCAGGCCGAGCTGCTCTTCGTTCTGGTGGACGCGGCGGCGGCCGGTCCGGTCTGAGGAGAGCGGCAGATGCGCATCGCCACCTGGAACGTCAACTCCCTGACGGCGAGGCTGGGCCGGGTCGAGGAGTGGCTGGTCTATGTCCGGCCCGATGTTCTCTGCATGCAGGAGACCAAGCAGGCCGACGCGGTCTTTCCCCATGGTGCCTTTGCCGCCCTCGGGTACGAGACGGTGCACCACGGTGACGGACGATGGAACGGAGTGGCCATCGCCAGCCGGGTCGGGGTGTCGGAGGTCTCGTCCGGCCTGGGCTCTGCCGACGATGACCAGGGGACGCGGCTCATCGCCGCCGACTGCGGCGGGGTCCGTGTCGTTTCGGTGTACGTGCCCAACGGGCGCAGCCTCGACAGCGAGCAGTACCCGGCCAAACTGGCCTGGCTGGCACGACTCCGGGCCCTCCTGGACGAGACCAGCTCACCGGACCGCCCGTTGGCCGTCTGTGGTGACTTCAACGTGGCGCCCGAGGACCGCGACGTCTGGGACCCGGCCCAGTTCGCGGGGGAGACGCATGTCAGCCCTCCCGAGCGGGCCGCCCTCGGGGACCTCCTGTCCTGGGGACTGGTGGATGCCTTCCGCCGCCTCTACGACGACGAAGACCTCTTTACCTGGTGGGACTACCGGGCCGGCAACTTCCACAAGCACCGGGGCATGCGGATCGACCTGATCCTCCTGACCGAAGCACTGGCGGACCGGACCCGCTACGGCCTCATCGACAGGAATGCCCGCAAGGGGCAGAAGCCGTCCGACCACGCCCCCCTGTTCATCGACACCGACCTCGGCTGAACGAGTCGGTGACCGGCGCTCGCCCCGCATCGGCCCACACCTCAGCGACGGAGCCCCGCCCGCAACTCGGCGATGCGGCGGCTTGCGTGCCCCGGCGCCGGGCGACCCGGCCCGGCTCGGGACACTCGCAGGACGGCCGACAACCATGGTGAGGGCTCCCGCTCCCGCCGCCGGCCGTCGCCCGAGCGCCGGGCTCGGGCCCACGAGCAGTGCAGCTGGCAGGAGGACCTGGTGAGAGCCACGTAGAGGAGTCGCCGCTCCTCGGCCCGGGCGCTGTCGGTGTCGGCGTAGGCGATGGGAACGAAGCCGTCCTCGAGTCCGACGACGAACACCGAGGGCCACTCGAGGCCCTTGGCCCGGTGGAACGTGGCCAACTCGACGGCGTCGTCCACCGTGGCCCCGCCGCCCCGCCTGGCGCCGGCCGCCTCCTCGGGCCCCGGGGCCAGCCGGCAGGGGATGCCGGCTTGGGCGAGGGCCCCGGCCACCAGCGAGAGCTGCTCGTTGGTCCGGGCCAGCACGGCCTGCTCCGACCAGGCCCTGCCCTCGACGGCCCGGTCCGACAGCAGGGAGGCAACCCCCTCGGCCTCGGCGTCGTCGTCGTCGTAGGCGGTGACCACCGGCATCGGCCCGTCGGGGGCGGTCGACCGGGGGGTCACGGCCGCCGTGCGCCCCAGTGCCTCGGCGGCGGCCCGCACCACCTGGGGTGTCGACCGGTGGTTCTCGTCGAGCCGGAGTACCTCCATGCCGGGCACGTTGTCGGGCAACCGGGCCAGCAGGGACGGGTCGGCCCCGTTCCAGCCGTAGATGGCCTGGTTCGGGTCGCCCACCACGCACAGGTCGTTTCGTCCGGCCGACAGGGCGCGGATCAGCCGGAACTGGCTGGGGTTCACATCCTGGAACTCGTCCACCGACAGGTGGCGGTAGCGCCACCGCGCCCCCTCGGCGAAGGCCCGGTCGGAGGTGAACGCATCGGCGGCCAGGCCGAGCAGGTCATCGAGGTCGATGGCGCGCCGGCGGTCGAGGGCGCGCTGGTAGGACTCGAAGACTTCGGCGACCTGGTCGGGAGAGACCACGGCGGCGCGGCCGGCCCGGGCCGCACCTTCGGCATACGAAACCGGCGACAGGCCGCGGGCCTTGGCCCATCCGATCTCGGTGTCGAACGCCGAAGCCAGCGCCGGTTCACCGACCATGTCCCGGACCAGCCGGTACCGCTGGTCGGTGACGACCGGAGGCGGATCTCCGGCGTCCAGGGCCCGGCGCCGGAGCAGGGTCAGGGCCAGCTGATGGAGCGTGCCGGCCCGCACGCCCGGGCCGGGCGGCCCCCCCCGGGTCGCCGGTGCCGAGACCGGGACCCCGAAACGCTGCAGCCGGTCGCGGAGCTCGCGGGCCGCCCTCCGGGTGAACGTGCACACGATGGTGTGGTCGGCCTCCGCCGAGCCGTCCCGGATGCGTCGGGCCACCCGCGCGGTGAGCACCCGGGTCTTGCCCGAGCCGGCGCCGGCCACGATGCACAGGGCGGGCGACGGGGACAGGACGGCGTGCCGCTGGTCCTCGGTGAGATCGGAGAGAGCCAGGTCGAAGGCGCGCTCGGTGGAGGGCCCGGGCCCACCTCGCTCCTGTGGCTCCACAGGGGCCGAGGCTATCGGTAGGGTGTGCCGGTGCTGAAGTCGTTCGCCGGCGGCCGTGTGTTCGGCGGGACCTGGGGGCCGGGCACGGCGGTGGTTCTGGCGCTCCACGGCTGGAACCGCACCCACCGCGACTTCGCCGGCGTCTTCGACCAGGACGGCGCCGGCGACCTCGGCGCCGTGGCCCCGGACCTCTTCGGCTTCGGGGCGACCCCCCCGCCCCCGGAGGCGTGGGGGACCGAGCAGTACGCCCGGCACCTCCTGACCATCCTCGACGAGCCCGGTCTCCTGGCCGACCGCATCGTCCTCGTCGGCCACTCCTTCGGCGGAAAGGTGGCGGTCCGGCTGTGCGGGCTGGCCCCCGACCGAATCGAGCGGCTGGTGCTCACCGGGGTCCCGCTCCTCGACCGCGCCGGCCGGCGTTCCAAGCCGCCGCCCGTTTTCCGGGTCGGCCGCCGGCTCCATCGTCTGGGGCTGATCGGTGAGACGCGCATGGAGAGACTGCGCAATCGGTACGGGTCCCCCGACTACCGTGCCGCCCGGGGAGTCATGCGGGACGTGTTGGTGCGGGTGTTGGCCGAGCAGTATGCGGACGAGCTCGCCACCATCGGGTGTCCCGTCCAGTTGGTCTGGGGTGAGGACGACACCGAGGTGCCGCTCGAAGTCGCCCTCCGGGCCGAGCGCCTCTTCCCGTCGGCCACCCTCGTCACCCTGCCGGGGATCGGCCACCTGACCCCGACCGAGGCCCCGGCGGCGCTGCGCGAAGCGATCACGAGGCCGGGTGGACCGGTCCGGGACCGCCCGCGGGGGAGCGTCATCGCCGGCCCGACCCCCGACCCTTCGTGAACCCGGGGGGTGGACCGACCCCGCTGAGCCTGGTGGGCCCGACCCGCCTCCACGGTGGCGCGGCCTGGATCACGGTCGGGTGTTGTGTCGCCGCCTGCGTCCCATCCGCGCTCCGCTGGCTGCGAGTGGCCCAGCGGGAGCACTACCTGGCGGGGTCGGCCACCCGCTTCGCCGTCCGGTGGTGGCGGTCGACGCCGGTCAACGCCGGCCTGGCCGTCGTGGCCGTGGTCGGCGCGGCCGCCTCGGTCACCTGGCCCCTGGCCGGCGTGGCCACGGCCGCGGTGGTGGCCCTCGGGCCGCTGGGCCTGTCGTTGCGGGGACGGACGGCCGCCCTGGCCTGGACCCGCCGGTTGCGGACGCTGGCCGCCGTCTCGGCGGTGCTGGTGGCCGCGGTCGTGGCTCTCGGGGTGGGAACCGGGCTGGCCTCGCTCCTGGCCGTCATGGCCACCCTGGCTGTGCCGCTCCTGGTGGACCTGGCCTGCGCGGTGACGGCCCCCGTGGAGCGTCGGCTGTCGGCGCGCTTCGTGAAGGCGGCTGAGGCCCGGTTGCGGCGGGTCGACCCCCTCGTGGTGGCCATCACCGGTTCCTACGGCAAGACGTCGACCAAGGGCCACATCGTCCATCTGGTCCGTCCCGACCGGACCGTGGTGGCCACGCCGGCCAGCTTCAACAACCGGGCGGGCCTGGCCCGGGCGGTCAACGAGCAACTGGCCGAGGGCACCGAGGTGTTCGTGGCCGAGATGGGCACCTACGGCCCGGGCGAGATCGCCGACCTGTGCCGCTGGTGTCCACCGGACGTGGCGGTGATCACCGCCATCGGGCCCGTGCATCTCGAGCGGTTCGGGACCGAGGCGCGTATCGTCGAGGCCAAGTCCGAGATCCTCGCAGCCGCCGCCGACGTCGTGCTCGAGGTGGACGACGAGCGACTGGCGGCGGTGGCCGACCGGGCGGCGGCCGAGGGCAGGCATGTGGTCCGGTGCTCGACGGCCGATCCCGCCGCCGACGTGAGCGTGGTGCGGAGCCCCGACGGGCACTCGCTCGCGGTCACCGCCTTCGGTCGGCGGCTGGCCGAGGGGGTCGAGGCCCGCCCCGGCCTGCAGCCCGCCAACCTGGCCTGTGCCATCGCCGTGGCCCTGGTGCTCAAGGTGGAGCCCGAGGCCATCGCCGCCCGCCTCCACACCCTTCCCCCCGTGGCGCACCGGCTCGAGTCGGTCCGCGCCGCCTCGGGTATCACCATCCTCGACGACACCTACAACGCCAACCCGGCCGGGGCGAGCGAGGCGCTGGCGGTCCTCGAGCGGGTGACCGGCACCGCACCGTCGGGTCGGGGCGGGCCACCCCGCCGGGTCGTCGTCACGCCCGGGATGGTCGAGCTCGGGTCGCGCCAAGCGGTGGAGAACCGCCGCTTCGCCGCCGCCTGTGCCACGGTGGCGACGGACCTGGTGGTGGTGGGCCGGACCAACCGGGGCGCCCTCGTGGCCGGGGCGTCGTCGGTTCCCGGTTCGCACCTGGCCGTGCAGCCGGTCGCCCGGCGTGACCAGGCCGTGGCCTGGGTGCGCCAGAACCTCGGGCCCGGAGACGCCGTCCTGTACGAGAACGACCTCCCGGACCACTACCCTTGAACCCGCCGGACCGCGGGCCCCAGGTCGGGCGGCCGAGCCCACACACCCGTCGATCGGAGGATTGACCCACCGTGCCCGAAGTCGCCGTCATCTTCGGAGGCCCCTCCCCGGAACACGACGTGAGCGTGCTCACCGGCCTGCAGGCGGCGCGGGCCCTGGCCCTGCGGACCGACCGCCCCGCCCCCCAGGTCCGATGCCTCTTCTGGTCCAAGACCGGTGACTGGTACGAGGTCGACGCCGCCCTCGAAGCCGACGCGTTCGTCGAAGGGGTGCCCCGCGCCGCCACCCGGTTGCAATTCCTCGCCACCCCCGACGGTGGGTTCGCCGAACCGGGGCGCCGGGCCCGGGGGAGGGCGCTGGCCCTCGACGCCGCCCTGGTGTGCTGCCATGGCGGGCCCGGGGAGGACGGCACGCTGCAGGCCGCGCTGGACCTGGCCGCCATCCCCTACACCGGGCCGACGGTGGCCGGTGCGGCCATCGGCATGGACAAGCTGGCCTTCGGGTCTCTGGTGCGATCGACCGGGTTGCCTTCGTTGCCCCGGACCCTGCTCGGGCCGGGGGGCGACTCGCCTCCCTTCGACGGGCCCTACATCGTCAAGCCGCGGTTCGGGGGATCGTCTATCGGCATCGAGGTCGTCGAGGACTTCGCCACCGCCCGTGCCCGGTTGGGCGTCAATCGCCATCTTCGCCTCGGGGCGGTGATCGAGCCCTACCGGCCCGACCTCACCGACCTGCAGGTGGCGGTCCGGACGTGGCCCCATCTCCAGCTGTCGGCGGTCGAGCGACCTCTCCGCATCGAGGGATCGGCCGACATCCTCGACTACCGCGACAAGTACGTGGCCGGGGAGGGCATGGCCGGCGCCCCCCGCGAGCTGCCGGCCGAGATCCCCTCCGAGGTCGAGAAGTCGATCCGACTGGCCTCCGAGAGGATCGCCGACCTGGCCGGCATCCGCGGCGTGGCCCGCATCGACTTCCTCTCCGACGGCCGTGAGGTGGTCGTCAACGAAGTCAACACGGTGCCGGGCTCGCTGGCGCGCTACCTGTGGGTGGCCCCGCCCCTCCCGTTCACCACCCTGCTCGACGACCTCTTGGCCGAGGCGCGGGAGCGGCCCACGCACGCCTACTCGACCGAGGGCGCCGACGGGACGGTCCTCCGCTCGGCCGGATCGATCGCCGGCAAGCTGGGCTGAGGCAGGTTGGCCGCCCACCGGCTCCAGCTCCTGCCCGGCGAAGAGGTTCTGATCGACATCAGGCCGCATTGGTCGTACCTGTCCGGTCCGCTGGTCGTCTCCCTCGTCGTCATCGCCATCGGCGTGGCGCTGGACGTGGGCCTGCCTCACACCTCGGTGCCGGTCCACTGGGTGGAGGGATTGGTCGTGGCCGTCCCCTGCCTGTGGTTGGCGGTGCGCGTGATCGGGTGGCGGACGACGAGCATCGTGCTGACGTCGTCCCGGATCATCGAGCAGTGGGGCCTGTTCTCCCGGCACCAGTCCGAGACCAGGCTCAACGAGATCGAGTCGGTGATGGCGGTGCAGTCATTCGGCCGCCGGCTCATCGGCACCGGGCAGCTCGAGCTCGAGATCCGCGGCTTCGACGAGCTCCGGGTCATCGACGACGTGCGCAAGCCGGTGATCCTGCGCCGGGTGATCAACCGGCGCCTCCGGCCACCGGAAGCGCCGCCGGGCTGAACGAGCACCGGTGGGCACCGAACGGTAGGGGCCGGCCCGGCCGGTCGATCAGGACCGGTCGATCAGGACCGGTCGATCAGGCCCGGTCGATCAGGGCGTGGCCGGAGGCCGCCGGGCCACGGTGCCGTCGACCGGGACCACGTGCCAAGCCGGGGTGCCGAGATCGTCCAGGTCGACCGCCCCTGCCCGGCACAGCGCCACCACGCAGCCGCCGAAGCCGGCTCCCGTCAGGCGGGCCCCGAGGACCCCGGGTATCGAGGCCAGCCGGTCGACCAGGCCGTCGAGGACCGGGGTCGACACCTCGAAGTCCGAGGCCAGGCTGCGGTGGCTCTCCGACATCAGGGCTCCGACGGCGTCCAGGTCACCCGAACCGAGCGCCTCGGCCACCTGGCGGACCCGCCGGCACTCAGTCACCACATGGCGGCACCGCCGCCGCAACCGCGGGTCTCCGACGGCCGACAGGTCCGACTCGTCCGCCAGCCCGAGCGGCCCGATGACGGCCGCCGCCGCCCGGCACTCCGCCACCCGGGTGGCATAAGGCGCCTGGCGGAGCAGCCGACGCTGGCCCGAGTCGGCCACCACGACGTCGGCCTCACGTGGGACGGGCACCGGCGTGGTCGCCATGGTGGCGAAGTCGATGAGCAGGGCACCGCCGCGGTGACCGCCGGCACACACCAGGGGGTCCATCGCCCCCACCGGCACACCGCAGAGGTGCTCGGCGCGCTGGCACAGCGCGACGACCGACTCCAGCGGTCCCCCAGCACCGAACACCTCGGCCAGGGCGACCGACAGGGCGGCACTCGAGGCCAACCCCGCCCCGAGGGGAAGGGTGCTCTCGATGCGGAGGTGCCCACCGGTGCCCGGCGGGGCCACGGTGACCATCGCCGCGACGAGCCGGGCCCAATGGGGTTCGACGCCGGCCGGGTCGGGGAGGGCCTCCGGGTCAACAGGCAGCTCGACGGGGTCATCGAAGGCCGCCGAGACCACGGTCAGGACGGGGGCGTCCGAGGGGGCCAGCTCGACGGTGATGCCCAGGTCGATGGCCATGGGCAGGGCCAGGCCCCGGTTGTAGTCGGTGTGGTCCCCGATGAGATTGACCCGACCCGGACCGGTCGCCCGACGGAGGAGTGGCACCTCTGGGCTCCTTGTGCGCCTCGTCGGCCCGCCCTAGCGGGGGCCCGTCGAGGGGGAGGCTATCTCGCGGCGGTCGGCACACCCATTTGACCCCGGGCCGGGACGCGGGCCACCATCCGGCCATGACCATCGCCGCGGGTGACCGCCCCGTGCCGCCGGGCCCGGCCCGGACGGCGCCCCGGATCGGTGCCGGATGAGCGGCCCGCTCGCCGGCATCCGCATCGTCGAGCTGGCCGGCATCGGGCCGTCGCCCTTCACCGGGATGATGCTGGCCGACGCCGGTGCCGACATCATCCGGGTCGACCGCGCCGACCGGGCGACCCACCCGCCCCGGGAGGAGCCTCACGTCGACCTCTTGAACCGCGGGCGCCGGTCGGTGGCGGTGGACCTCAAGCATCCCGAGGGCGTGGCCCTGGTGCTCACTCTGGTCGAGCGGGCGGACGGCCTCATGGAGGGGTTCCGGCCCGGTGTCGCCGAACGCCTGGGGCTCGGGCCCGAGGTGTGCCTGGCGCGGAACCCGAAGCTCGTCTACGGCCGGATGACCGGGTGGGGCCAGCAGGGCCCCCTGTCGCCGTCGGCCGGGCACGACATCAATTACATCGCCCTGTCCGGCGCGCTGGAGCCGATGGGACGGGCCGGTGAGCGGCCTTACGCCCCGCTCAACCTGGTCGGCGACTTCGGGGGCGGTGGCATGTTGCTGGCCTACGGCATGGTGGCGGCCATCCTGAGCGCCCAGCGCACCGGGCGCGGCCAGGTCATCGACGCCGCCATGGTGGACGGCGCCGCCTCGCTCATGACCATGACCTACACCCTGGTGGCGGCCGGTATCTGGAAGGACGAGCGCGGCACCAACCTGCTGGACAGCGGCGCCCACTTCTACGAGGTGTACGAGACGTCCGACGGCCGGTTCATGGCCGTCGGCGCCATCGAGCCCCAGTTCTACGCCGAGCTCGTCCGGCTGATGGGCCTGGCCGGCGAGGAGCTTCCCGACCAGAACGACCGGGCCGCATGGCCGGCGATGAAGGAGCGTTTCGCCGCCGTCTTCGCCACCAAGACCCGGGACGAGTGGGAGGCGATCTTCGAGGGCAGCGACGCCTGCGCCGTCCCGGTCCTCACCCCCCGCGAGGCGCCCGACCACCCGCACACCCGTTCCCGGCAGACCTTCACCACCGTGGCCGGCGTCACCCAGCCGGCACCGTCGCCCCGATTCGTGGGCACGCCCGGATCGATCCGTCGGCCGCCGCCCAATCCCGGCCAGCACGGCGACGAGGCCCTGGCCGACTGGGGACTGGCCAAGGAGGAGATCGGCGACCTGCGGTCGTCGGGGGCCATCCGCTGACGCACCCACGAGCCCACCCTCGAGCCGGGCCGCGGGCGAGCTGGCGAGCGGGGAGAGGACCGGGCGGGCCGGACGGGCCGGACCGGCCGGCCGAACTCAGAGGTTGACCACCGGACAGGTCACCGTGCGGGTGATGCCCTCGATGAGCTGGATGCGCCCCACCACCATGCGGCCCAGCTCGTCGACGCTCTCCGCCTCGGCCCGCACGATCACGTCATAGGGCCCGGTCACGCCCTCGGCGGCCGTCACACCGTCGAACGAGGCCACGGCTCGGGCCACAGTGGCCGCCCTCCCGACCTCGGTCTGGATCAGCACGTAGGCGTTGACCGGCATGGGGCTCCTCCCGGCGGCGGTGGGACGGGCTACCGCGGCATGCTATCCGCCGCGGTGCGAGGCCAATACCCTGTGCGGGTGGGCGCTCGCCAGCGGATCGGCCAGGTCCGGCGCTTGTTGCGGTCGGCCATCGCCGACCTCTTCGACCAGCGCAGGCCCTTCGGGCGGCTGGCGCTGACCCACGTCCTCATGACGGCGGGCGACACCCTGTTCGCCGTCTCCCTGGCCGGCTCCTTGTTCTTCTCCATCTCACCCACTGCGGCCAAGGACAAGGTGCTGCTGTACCTCCTGTTGACCATGGGCCCGTTCGCGGTGGTGGCGCCGGCGCTGGGGCCGGTCATCGACCGCAGCCGGGGTGCCCGCCGGGCGATGGTGGTGGCCTCGGCCCTCGGCCGGGCCGTGCTCTGCCCCTTCCTGGCCCGGGACATCCACTCCCTCCTCCTGTTCCCCGAGGCCTTCGCCATGCTGGTGCTGTCCAAGGTCTATCTGGTCACCAAGGGCGCCCTGGTGCCGGAGATGGCCGCCCTCGGGCTGCTGGACGAGACGTCGGGTGCCCCCGCCGGCGAGGCTCCTGCCCCGGCGAATTCGGAGCCGGGCTCGCCGCCTGATGTCGTGGCGGTCACGGCCGGCGGTGGCCCCGACCGCACCCCGCCCTATGGCACCCCGGTCATCCGGGTGGAAGACCCGGGCACGGGCACGCCCCGGATCGAGGCCGATCTGGCCACGCTCAATGCCCGGCTCGGGCTGCTGGCCTCGCTGTCGGGCTTCGCCTTCGCCCTGCCGGCCGTGGCCATCCTCAAGCTCGGGAGCGCGTCCGCCGTCCTGTGGGCGACCATGGGGGTGTTCGGCGTGGCGGCGGCGGCCGGGGCCCGGCTGCCCGTTCCCTACCGGCTCGGGGGGTCGCCCGGGCGGCGTCCGCGGGACGCCCGGGTGAGCGGCCGCGCCCAGGCCCTGGCCCCTGACGCGAGGGTGGAATGGGCACCCGACATGGATCCCGCCTGGGCGGACGACGAGAGCGATCTCGCCGCCTTCCGGCCCATCGCCGACACCGAGGTGATCCTGGCGCTGATGCCCATGTCGGTGCTCAAGGCCCTGGTCGGGTTCGCCACCTTCTTGTTCGCCTTCGGCTTGCGACGGTCCGGGGCGGCCACCTGGTGGTTCGGTCTGGTCCTGGGCAGTCTCACCGCCGGGGCCCTGGTGGGTGTCGTGCTGGTGGCCTGGATCCGCCGGGTGCTGGGCGAGCAGCAGATGCTGACCGGATCGTTGTGGCTGGTGGTCGCGGCCACCACCGTCGGCGCCTTCTACCCCTCCCGGTGGTACCAGTCCGTCGTGGCGTTCGGCATCGGCATGGCCGGCGCCGTGGCCAAGCCCTCCTTCGACGCGCTCGTCCAGCGGCACGTGCGCGAGTCCAACCAGGGGCGGGCCTTCGCCCGCTTCGAGACCCGGTTCCAACTCATGTGGGTGGTCGGCTCGTTCGTGCCCGTCGTGCTGTCCCTGCCGGTGGCCGCCGGTGACCTGGTGATGGCCGTGGCCGCGGCGGTGGGGGCGGCCGTCTACATGAGCTCGCGCCGCGCCGTGCACGGAGCGGGGGGTGGCCAGGGCTGACCGGGAGGGCCGGGGCTGGCTACCGTGTTCAGACCGACCGCCGAGGCCGGGGTCAGCCCAGCCGCTGCTCCAGGCGGTCGACCTCGTCCCGCAGCTGGTGGGGGAGCTTGTCCCCGAACCGGGCGAAGTGTTCGCGGACGCTCGGCAGCTCGGCCCGCCATTCGTCGGCGTCCACGGCCAGCAGCTTGTCCATGTCCTCGTCGGAGACGTCGAGGCCCTCCGTGTCGATGGCGCCGGGGGCGGGGATGTACCCGATGGGCGTCTCGGTCGCCTCGCCACCCCCGCTGACCCGTTCGAACACCCACTCGAGCACCCGGGAGTTCTCCCCGTAGCCCGGCCACAGCCAGCGCCCGTCCTCGTCCTTGCGGAACCAGTTGACGTAGAAGATCTTGGGGAGGCGGTCGGGATCGGCGGAGGCGCCGAGGCGGAGCCAATGGGCGAAGTAGTCGGCCATGTTGTACCCGCAGAAGGGCAGCATGGCGAAGGGGTCACGGCGCAGGTTCCCGACGGCACCGGCCGCCGCCGCCGTGGTCTCGGAGGCCATGATCGACCCCAGGAACACCCCGTGCTCCCAGTCCCGTGACTGGAAGACCAGGGGGACCACCGATGCCCGGCGGCCGCCGAAGAGGATGGCGTCGATGGGGACACCGGCCGGGTCCTCCCATTCGGAGGCGATGGCCGGGTCCTGGGAGGCCGGGACGGTGAACCGGGCGTTGGGGTGGGCGGCCGTGGTGCCCGAGCCCGGCGTCCACTCCTCGCCCTTCCACGACGTGAGATGGCCCGGCGTCTCGTCGGTCATGCCCTCCCACCACACGTCGCCGTCATCGGTGAGTGCGGTGTTGGTGAAGATGGTGTTGCCCGCCAGGGTGAGCATGGCGTTGGGGTTGGTGTGGCCGTTGGTGCCGGGCGCCACCCCGAAGAACCCGGCCTCCGGGTTGATGGCGTAGAGGCGGCCGTCGGCACCGAATTTCATCCAGCAGATGTCGTCGCCGATCGTCTCCACCTTCCAGTCGGGCAGGGTGGGGATCAGCATGGCCAGGTTGGTCTTGCCGCAGGCGGAGGGGAAGGCTCCGGTCACGTAGCGGGTCTCCCCGGCCGGGGAGGTCAGCTTGAGGATCAGCATGTGCTCGGCCAGCCAATTGTCATCCCGGGCCATCACCGAGGCGATGCGCAGGGCGAAGCACTTCTTTCCGAGCAGCGCGTTGCCGCCGTAGCCCGAGCCGTACGACCAGATCTCGCGGGTCTCGGGGAAGTGGACGATGTACTTGTTCTCCGAATCGCACGGCCAGGGTGAGTCCTCGGCCCCGTCCGCCAGCGGGGCGCCGACCGAGTGGAGGCAGGGCACGAAGTCGCCGTCGGCCCCGAGCACCTCGAGGGCGCCGCGGCCCATCCGGGTCATGATGCGCATGGAGACCGCCACGTAGGCCGAGTCGGTGATCTCGACCCCGATGTGGGCGATCGAGGACCCGAGCGGGCCCATGGAGAAGGGCACCACGTACATGGTCCGGCCCCGCATCGACCCGCGGAACAGATCGGTGAGGACGCCGCGCATCTCGACCGGATCGCGCCAATTGTTGGTCGGCCCGGCGTCCGATTCGAGGGTCGAGCAGATGAAGGTCCGGTCCTCGACCCGGGCCACGTCGCCCGGGTCCGAGTGGGCCCAGTAGCTGTTCGGCCGCTTGGCCTCCGACAGCCTGGTGAAGGTGCCGCTGGTCACCAGCTGCTGGCATAGCCGGTCGTACTCCTCAGCCGAACCGTCACACCACTCGACCCGCTCCGGCTGGGTGAGGGCAGCGATCTCGTCCACCCATGCGATCAACTTCTTGTTCTCGGTCGGCGGCATGGGTGGGCGTGTCCTCCTCGGGGTTCCGGATCGGGGCAACCCTCGGACCGAACTGGCGCAGCTCGGCCTGTCCACGGGTTTTCCACCGATTCTACTGGTGGCGATTCGAGTCAATGGTAGGCAAGGTGGGTGGACAGTCCCAACTCCGGGGAGGCCCGGACCGCCCCCGACGGGTCGACCGGCGAGTTCGCGGCCATCGAAGGGTTGCAGGCCCGTTTCGAGGCCGCCGCCCGCGACATCGCCCCCGGGAGCGACCTGCCCCCTGAGGGCGACACCTGGATCGGCGACGATGCCGCCGTGGTCCGCGTGGGCCGGACCGACGGCTCGGGACGGGTGCTGCTGGCCACGGACCTGCTGGTCGACGGCGTCCACGTCGACCTGGCCTACTGCACGCCCGAGGACGCGGGCTACAAGGCGCTCATGGTCACGGTGTCCGACCTGGCCGCCATGGGGGCGCGCCCCCGCTATGCCCTGGTGTCGGTGGCCGGACCTCCCGGCACCGATCTCGACGGCCTGGGAGCCGGCCTGGCCGTCGCCGCCGTCGAGACCGGCTGCCTGGTCGTGGGCGGCGACCTCTCCCAGTCGCCCGCCCTCGTCGTCTCGACCGCCGTGCTCGGCGAGCTGGGCGGCGGTCCGGTCGGACGGCCCCTGCTCCGCTCCGGGGCGGACCCCGGTCACCGGCTGTTCGTGACCGGGCCCCTCGGCCGGTCGGCCGCCGGGTTGAGGCTCCTGACCGGGGGCTCGGGCATGGGCTCGGCCGCCGGCGAGCTGGTGCGGGCCCATCGGCGGCCGGTGGCCCGGCTGGACGAAGGGGAGACGGCCCGGCTGGCCGGGGCTGCGGCGGCCATCGATCTCTCCGATGGACTGGCCTCCGATGCCCGCCACCTGGCCCGCGCCTCCGGTGTCGGGATCTCCCTGGTGGACGTCCCGGTGGCCGATGGGGCCACTGGCGACGAGGCCTGCCGCGGGGGGGAGGACTACGAGCTGCTCGTCGCCACCGGCGACCCCGATGGGCTGGTCCGGGCCTTCGACCGGGCCGGTTTGCGCCCACCCCTTCCGGTGGGACTCTGCACGGCCGACCGGGGGGAGGTGACCCTCGACGGGCGGCCGCTGCCGGCCGGCGGATGGGAGCACCGGTTCTGACCGGGCCGGCTGGCTCCGACCTCCCGGCCGGGTCCCGTCCGCATTCTCAGCAAATTGCCAGAAATGGGGGTCACCATGAGGGTATGGCGACGGCTGAGCACCGGATCCTGGTGGTCGACGACGAGAAGGCCATCACCGACCTGGTGGCGATGGCGTTGAACCTCCAGGGTGCCGACGTCGAGGTCGCCCACACCGGCGCCGACGCCCTGCGGGCGGTGGCGGTATTCCGGCCGCACCTGGTCGTGCTCGATGTGATGCTCCCCGACCTCGACGGGTTCGCCGTCCTCGAGCGGATGACCGGTGACCGCCGGACCGGGCATGTCCCGGTGCTCTTCCTGACCGCCCGCGACGAACTCGAGGACCGCCTGCGCGGCCTCGACCTCGGTGGCGACGACTACATGACCAAACCCTTCAGCGTCGAGGAGATGCTGCTGCGGGTCAATGCCATCCTGCGCCGCAGCAGCCCCGCCGGGGAGCTGGGGGGCAGCCTCTCGGTCGGCGACGTGGTCCTCGACGAGGACCGCCACCAGGTGTGGCGGGGATCCGAGCCCATCGCCCTCACCCCCACCGAGTTCCGGCTGCTCCATTACCTCATGGTCAACCGGGGCCAGGTGGTCTCCAAGGCCCAGATCCGAGACCAGGTGTGGGACTACAGCTACGACGGCAAGATGAACATGGTCGAGGTCTACATCAGCTATCTGCGCAAGAAGCTCGACGTCCACGGGCCTCCCCTTATCCGTACCGTGCGGGGCATCGGCTACTGCATGCGCGCCCCCAAGGGGGACGCCCGGTCGTCCGAGCCCGGGCCATGACCCTCCGCCTCCGGCTCCTGCTGCTGTCGGTCGGCATCGTGGCCGCCGGCCTGGTCATCTCCGACGTGGTCACCTACCACGCCCTGCGGTCGTTCCTGACGACCCGGGTGGACCAGCAGCTCGACGTCGCCGCCTTCCCCGTGGGACGGGCGCTGCTCTCCTCCTCGGGGCTGGGTCCCCAGGTACCGCTGGCCCCCCCGACCGCCGGCGGGCTCACCCCGGGAGCCGGTCGAGGGACCCACCCGCTCCCCCGGGGCCGCTTCCGGAACGGCGGAGGGCTGTTCGGGTCGCCGCGCACCAGCGACCGGGGCGTGCTGGTCCCTCCCGGCACCTACGGCGTGCTCCGGAGCGACCGGGGCAAGGTCGAGGCCCACCTCTTCTTCAGCTACGGCGGCAGGGAACCGAACGCGCCGACCATCCCGGCCAGGCTCCCGGGGTCCGGGCTGCCCGTCGGGTCCGACCGCTACTTCACCACCTCCAGCTCGGGTGCCGACGCCGTCTCGTACCGGGCGGTGGCCAAGCCCCTGGCCGACAAGAGCGGCGTCATCGTCATCGCCGTCCCGCTGACCGACCTCGACAGCACCCTTCGCCGGCTGCTGTTGATCGAATTGATCGTGTCGGCCCTGTTGCTGGTGGGTCTCGGCCTGGTGTCCTGGGTCATGGTCCGCCGGGACCTCCGCCCGTTGGAGGAGATCACCGCCACGGCGGGCGCCATCGCCGGTGGCGATCTTTCGCAACGGGTGACACCGGTGGCCGAGGGGACCGAGGTGGGCCAGGTGGGGCTGGCGTTCAACACCATGATCGATGAGATCCAGGTGGCTTTCGAGGAGCGGGCGGCCTCGGAGGAGCGGCTCCGGCGGTTCATGGCCGACGCCTCCCACGAGCTGCGCACCCCGCTGACCTCGATTCAGGGCTACGCCGAGCTCTTCGACCTCGGGATACGGGACCGACCCGCCGAGCTGACCGCCGCCATGGGTCATATCAGGGACGAGGCCGGCCGCATGGGGGCCCTGGTGGACGAACTGTTCCTGCTGGCCCAGCTCGACCGGGAGCGGGCCCTGCGGACCGAGCGGGTGGACCTGTCGGCACTGGCGGAGCGGGCGGCGGCGGGCGTCCGGGTGTCGGCCCCGGAGCGTTCGGTGACGGTCACCGCCCCGTCGCCGGTGCTCATCGAGGGTGACGACGACCGGATGCGACGGGCCATCGACAACCTTCTCGTCAATGCCGTCGCCCACACGCCTCCCGGCACGGAAGTCGAAGTCGGCGTGACCGAGGAGGAGGGATCAGCCGTGCTCACCGTCCACGACGACGGACCGGGCATCGACCCGGCGGACGCCCCCCGCATCTTCCTCCCCTTCTACCGCTCGGATCCCTCGCGGGCCCGGGCCTCGGGTGGCGCCGGCCTGGGCTTGGCCATCGTGGCCGCCATCGTCGAGGCCCACCACGGGAGCGTGAGGCTTCGGCCCGGGCCGGGGGCCACGTTCGAGGTGCGGGTCCCGCTCCTCGGCCGCCCGGATCGCGACTCGCCCGACGCCGGCGGACGCCCGGGCACGGCGCCGGCCCCCGGAGGGGAGGCGGCGACGGCGGGGACGCGGGCAGCGGGCGGAGGCGGGGGATCGGCGGGCTGAGCCGGGATCGGAGGGCACCGATCCCGGGAGATCAGGCCGGGATGTTCCGGGTCGGTCGCTTCACGACCTTGCCGGCGCGGATGCACGAGGTGCAGGCGTTGACCCGCTTGGGCGACCCGTCCACGACGGCCCTCACCCGCTGGATGTTGGGGTTCCAGCGGCGCTTGGTCCTCCGGTGGGAGTGGCTGATGCTCATCCCGAAGGACGGTCGTTTCCCGCACACCTCGCACACCGCTGCCATGACGTCCTGGGCTTCCTCTTCGATCGTCGGGTAAGCCGCAAAGGTTAGCATCCTGGTCGTGGTGGTCCTCGACGCGCTCGGAGCCGCGGAGCTCTGCCAATTGTTGGCCACCTACCGGGACGGGCTGCGCTCCCACCAGGAAGTCATCAACCGACTGAACGTCTACCCGGTGCCCGACGGGGACACGGGCACCAACATGGCCCTCACCATCGAATCGGTGACCGACGAGCTGGCCGGCCTCGAGTCGCCGGACCTCGACGCCGCCTGCCGGGCCATCGCCCACGGGTCGCTGATGGGGGCCCGCGGCAATTCGGGGGTCATCCTCTCCCAGCTCCTGCGGGGCATCGCCGACGGCCTCAACTGCCCTTCCGCCCGCCCGGGGGCGGCCGAGTGGTCCGAGGCCCTGGCCATCGCCGACCGGCTGGCCCGCGAGGCGGTCATGCGACCGGTGGAGGGAACCATCCTCACCGTGGCCAGGAGCGCGGCCGAGGGGGCCCGGGCCGCCGCCGAGGCGGGGAAGTCGCTGGTGGACGTGGCCGAGGCCTCCCGGGCGGCGGCGGCCGATGCCCTGGCCGCGACCCCGTCACTGCTGCCGGTGCTGGCCCAGGCCGGGGTGGTCGACGCCGGTGGTACCGGCTACCTACTGCTGTTCGACGCGTTGCTGTCCGTCCTCGACGGGCGCTCGATGCCCGTCCCCCCGATCTGCCCGAGACCAGCTTCGGTCCGCTCAACCCCGAGGTGCCCGGCACGGCCTTCGTGGCCGGCGCCGAGGGCGGCGCGGTCGAGGACAACCTGGCCGGCCTCCGTTACGAGGTGATGTACCTGCTCGAGGCGCCGGACGAGACCATCCCCTCGTTCAAGGAGGTGTGGGCGGGCATCGGGGACTCCATCGTGGTGGTCGGTGGCGACGGCACCTGGAACTGCCACATCCACACCGATGACATCGGGGCCGCCATCGAGGCGTCCCTGGACGCCGGCCGGCCGCATTCGATACGGGTGACCGACCTGCTCGAGGAGGTCGAGGAGGAGCGCTGGGTCCGCGAAGGGGCGGGCCGGGTCGGCAGCGGGCCGCCCGAGACACCCCTCGGACCGGCCCCGACCACCGGGGTGGTGGCGGTGGCCACCGGCGACGGGATCGGGCGCATCTTCCGGTCGCTCGGGGTCCAGGGACTCATCTCGGGAGGGCAGTCGATGAACCCGTCGACGGCCGAGCTGGTCGAGGCGGTGCAGGCGCTGCGCTCGGACGAGGTGGTCATCCTGCCCAACAACGGCAACATCGGCCCGGTGGCCAACCGGGTCAACGACCTCAGCGACAAGTCGGTCTGGGTCGTGCCCACCGAGACCATCGCCGAGGGTTTCGCCGCCCTGTTGGCCTACGACCCCGAGGCTCACGGCGACGTGAACGCCCTCGGCATGGAGGCTTCGGCCCTCAAGGTGGTGCCGGGCGAGGTGACCCGGGCGGTGCGCGACTCGGAGTCCAGGGTGGGGCCGATCCACGAGGGGGACTGGCTCGGGCTCTCCCGCAACGGGATCGAGGTGGTGCGCGACACGCTGTCCGGCGCGGCGTGCTCCCTGCTCGAGGTGCTGGTGCTCGACACCCACGACCTCGTCACCATCATCGAAGGGGAGGGCTCCGGCGCGGCCGACACCCGCCGGATCACCGAGTGGCTCCGGGACCACCGGCCGGGCGCCGAGGCGGAGGTCCATCACGGCGGCCAGCCCCTCTACCCCTACCTCTTCTCCATCGAGTGAGCGGGTTCTGCACCGGGTGAGCGGCCTAGACCTACGTCGGGTGGGCGTCCGCGCCGAGCCGGGCGCCGGGTGAGCCGCCCGTCCCCGACCGACCGAACGCCGACCGGGGCCGACTCCCGGCCCGGGTCGGCGGGACGCAAGCTCGGCCAGCTCGCCGAGCTGCCGGTCTCCGTCCTCCGCGGGGTGGGCTCGGCCGCCGAGCGGGACCTGGCCGAGCTGGGCATCGAGACGGTCCTCGACCTGCTCACGCACTATCCGCGCCAGGGCCGCTACATCGACGGCACCCGGCTGGTCCCCATCGCCGGGCTGACCCCGGGGGAGAAGGCGTCGGTGCTCGGCCGGGTGGCCCGGGTGGGGCGCGCCGCGCCGGGCTACGGCCGGGGGCGGCGGCGGTCCCCGACCCGGGTGGAGCTGGAGGTGGCCGACGACAGCGGGCGCCTGGCCGTGGTCTTCTTCAACCAGGCCTGGCGGGCCAAGCAGCTGCCGGTCGGCACCGTCGCCCTGTTCTTCGGCCCCGTCGCCACCTATCGGGGCTCTCTCCAGATGGCCAGCCCGACCGCCGAGGTGCTGCAGGCGGCCGGCACCGACGACGAGGAGACTGGTCCCGGCGATCGCTCGGGCCGGGTCTTCCCCGTGTACCCGCTCACCGAGCGGGCCAAGCTGACCTCGGCCCGCATCAGCCGGTACGTCGCCGAGGCCCTCGACCGCGCCGGGCCCTTCGCCGACCCCCTGCCCGACGGCCGGCGCGCCACCCTCCAGCTGGTCGACCGGTCGACCGCCTTCAACCACATCCACCGGCCGGCCACCCTCGACGAGTGCGAGCCGGCCCGTCGCCGCCTGGCCTTCGACGAGCTCTTCCGCCTGCAACTGGCCCTGGTGCTCCGCAAGGACCGGCTCCAAGAGGATGCCCGGGGGATCCGCCACCGCTTGGTCCGGGACGATGCCCAGCCCACCCTGGTGGAAAGGTTCGTGGCCGGGCTGGGCTTCGAGCTCACCGACGCCCAGCGCCGGGCCATGGCCGTCATCGGCGACGACCTGGCCGGGCCCCTCCCCATGCACCGCCTCCTCCAGGGGGACGTCGGGTCGGGCAAGACGGTGGTGGCCGTGGCCGCCCTGCTGACCGCGGCGGAGGGTGGCCACCAGGGTGCGCTGATGGCCCCCACCGAGGTGCTGGCCGAGCAGCACGCCTCGGCGGTACGGGCCCTGGTGGACGGCCTGTCCGTCCCCGACCCGGCCACCCTGGCCGGCGAGCGGCCTCTCCGGGTGGCCCTGCTCACCTCGAAGACCACGGCGGCCGAGCGGACCGCCATCCATGCGGGCCTCGCCGAGGGCACCGTCGACCTGCTCGTCGGGACCCATGCCCTGCTCACCGACCGAGTCGCCTTCCGCTCCCTCGGTGTGGCGGTCATCGACGAGCAGCACCGCTTCGGCGTGGAGCAGCGGGCCGCCCTGCGGGCCAAGGGCCGAGGGGACGACGGGCGGGGACAGGACCCCGACCTGCTGGTCATGACGGCCACGCCCATTCCCCGGACCGCGGCCATGGTCGTCTTCGGCGACCTGGACATGACCATCATCGACGAGCTCCCCCCGGGGAGGCTCCCGGTCGCCACCCGGTGGGTGCGCCGACCCGCGGAGGCCGAGGAGGCGTGGCAGCGGGTGCGGGCCGAGGTGGCCGCCGGCCGCCGCGCCTTCGTGGTCTGCCCGTTGGTCGAGGGGTCCGAGCGGGTCGAGGCCACCTCGGTGGTGGCCGAGGCCGAGCGGCTGGCCGGGGCTGAACTCTCCGGACTGCGGGTCGGTCTCCTCCACGGCCAGCTGCCGCCGGCAGAGAAGGAGCGGGCCATGGCCGAGTTCCGGTCGGGGGCGGTCGACGTCCTGGTCGCCACCACCGTCATCGAGGTGGGGGTGGACGTGCCCGAGGCCACGGTCATGGTCGTCGAGGACGCCGACCGGTTCGGCATCGCCCAGCTCCACCAGCTGCGCGGGCGGGTCGGGCGCGGGAGCGACCCGGCCTGGTGCTACCTGCTGTCCGACAGCGAGGCGCCCGAGGCCGCCGCTCGCCTGTCGGCCATGGAGGGCAGCACCGACGGATTCGAGCTGGCCGAGGTGGATCTGGAGCTCCGGGGTGAGGGGACGATTCTCGGCGCCCGCCAGAAGGGGCGGAGCGACCTCCGCTTGGCCAGGCTCGTCTCCGACCGGGACCTGGTGGTCATGGCCCGGGACACCGCCGAACAGATGGTCGGCGAGGACCCTGGCCTGTCCCACCACGAGCTGCTCGTCGACGAGCTGCGCCTCTTCATCGACGAGACCGAGGCCGAGTTCCTGTTCAAGGGCTGAGCCGGGCGGCCGGACCCCGCCCGGTAGGCTGCAGCGGGTGCGCGTGATCGCGGGTGAATTGCGTGGTCGGCGGCTGACTGCACCGGTGGGCCCGTCCGTGCGCCCCACATCGGACCGGGTGCGTGAGGCGGTGTTCGACATCCTCTACAGCCTCGGCGGTGTCGACGGCATGCAGGTCGTCGACCTCTTCGCCGGCTCCGGGGCGTTGGGCATCGAGGCCCTGTCGCGTGGCGCGGCCTCGGTCACCTTCGTCGACCGTGAGCCGCGGGCCATCGGTGCCGTGCGCCGGAACCTGGCCGGGGTGGGCCGGCCCGATGCCGAGCAGGCCGGCGACGCCATCCTGATCCGGGCCGATGCCGCCGCCTGGGTCGCCACCACCGCCTCGCGCTTCGACCTCGCCCTGTGCGATCCGCCCTACGACTACGCGGCGTGGAACACCCTCGTGCCGCGGCTGCCGGCCGACCTGGCCGTCCTCGAATCAGGTGCCCCGATCCCGCCTGCACCAGGGTGGGAAATCGTAAAGTCCCGGCGCTATGGGGGTACCATCGTGACCGTGGCCCGGCCGGAACCGGTCACCGGGGCCCGGTCGGAACCGGTACGACAGGCCTCGCCGGAGCTGGTCACGGAGAGAGGTGTCTCGTGAGGATTGCGCTCATCCCGGGTTCGTTCGACCCCGTGCACAACGGGCACCTCGAGGTGATCGAGCGGGCTTCCCGGCTCTTCGACGAGGTGGTGGTGGCCACCTTGCGCAACCCGCAGAAGAGCGAGGCCCTGTTCGAGCTGGACGAGCGCCAGGAGATGCTCGAGGAGTCCCTGTCCTACCTGGTCAACGTGCGCATCGTCTCGGTGTCCACGCTGGTGGTCAACGTGGCCCACGAGGTCGGCGCCAGCGCCATCGTGAAGGGCCTCCGGGCGGTGTCCGACTTCGAGAACGAGCTGCAGATGGCCCAGATGAACAAGCAGCTGTCGGGCGTGGAGACCCTGTTCATCCCGACCAGTTCCGCTCATTCGTTCATCGCCTCGCGGCTGCTGCGCGAGGTCGCCCGCTTCGGGGGCGACGTGACCGCGTTCGTGCCCAAGGTGGTGGCCCTCCGGCTACAGGAGAAGTTCGGGCATGAGTGAGCTGTTCGAGGATCTCGAACAGCAGCGCGCCGCCGGGGAGGAGCACGACGCCGAAGCGCTGATCCGCACCGTCCTCGACATCGTCCAGACGGCCAAGGCCATGCCCCTGTCGGCTTCCGTGCTCGTCTCCCGGGAGGAGCTGGCCGAGTTGCTCCAGGCGGCGCTGGACCGCATGCCGGACGAGCTCCGCCAGGCCCGCTGGCTCCTGAAGGAACGTGACGAATTCCTGGCCGAGAAGGGGCGGGAGGCCGAGGCCCTCCTGGAGGAGGTGCGGGCCCAGGCCGAGCGGATGGTGCAGCGCACCGAGATCGTCCGGCAGGCCAACCACGTGGCCCAGCGGATCCTGGACGACGCCAACGAGGAGGCGCGGCGGCTCCGCCACGAGGCCGAGGACTATGCCGACCAGAAGCTGGCCAGCTTCGAGATCGTGCTGGACCGGACCATGAAGACCGTGCAGGCCGGCCGCCAGAAGCTGCAGGTGACGCCGGTCCCGAAGATCGACATCGGGGAGGGGGGCAGCACCAGCCTGGCACCGACCGTTCTCGGAGCAGGAGGCAGGAGCACCGATGAGCCGGAAGGCTTCTTCGACCAAGACCTCGACTGACCCGTCCGGCCCGGCCGGCCCGCCTCGGGCCCGTCCCTTCGTGGTGCCGGTGGCCGCCCTCCGCCGGACCGTCGGGGCCTCCCGCCACGAGGTGTGCCGGGGGGTGATCGAAGGGCTGGCCGCGGTCAGCGTGTGGGTGCCCGACGGGGAGACCGTGGTGGCCGACCTCACCCTCACCTCCTACCCCGGCGGGATCGAGGGCCGGGGCACGGTGACCGCCCGGTGGGTGGGCGAGTGCCGACGGTGCGGCGGTGCCGTCGGGTCAGACCTCACCGTGGGGGTCCGCGAGCGCTTCACCCCCGAAGGGGGCAGCGACCTCGACGAGGACGCCTACCCGCTGACCGGGGACGAGCTGGACCTCGAGCCGCTGGCCCGGGATGCCGTCCTGCTCGAATTGCCCCTGGCCCCCCTGTGCTCCCCGGACTGCCGCGGCCTGTGCCCGCAGTGCGGGGCGAACTGGAACCTCGCCGCCTGCGGCTGCGACCCCCCCGGCGACCCCCGGTGGTCGGCGCTCGACGTCCTGCGCGATCCCGGGGTCGGCGGATTGTCCTAGGATGCCATGCCTATGGCCGTTCCGAAGAAGAAGACTTCCAAGTCCAAGAGCCGGAGTCGCCGTGCCTCCAACTGGGTGCTGAAGACGCCGGCCCGGTCGGTCTGTCCGCAGTGCACCCACGCCAAGCTACCCCACGTCGTCTGCCCGAACTGCGGTTGGTACAAGGGCCGTCAGGCACTCGACGTCGACTAGCCGACCATGGCGCGGCGCGGCGCACGGCCGACTGGCGAAGCGTTCGCCGCACTTCCGGTGGCGGTGGACGCCATGGGTGGTGACCGGGCTCCCGGGGAGATCGTGGCCGGGGCGCGGCAGGTGGCGGAGCAGTCCGGCACCGCGGTGACCCTGGTGGGCCGGCGGGCGGACCTGGGTGACATCGGCGACCTGCCGTGCATCCCCGCCAGCGAGGTCATCGGGATGGACGACGACCCGGGCCAGGGGGTCCGCCGCAAGAAGGACTCCTCGCTGGTGCGGGCGGCCGAGGCCGTCCGCGACGGCCGGGCCATGGCCATGGTGTCGGCGGGCAACACCGGGGCCACGATGGCCTCGGCCCTGTTGCGGATGGGGAGGCTCCCCGGCGTGGTCCGGCCGGCCATCGCCACTCCGGTCCCCAATCTCGAGCGCGCCTGGCCCACCGTCCTGCTCGACGCCGGGGCCAACGCCGAGTGCACCGCCCCCATGCTGGTGCAGTTCGCCCAGATGGGCGCGGCCTTCGCCCGCAAGCGCTACGGCGTGGACCGGCCGAAGGTGGCGCTGCTCTCCATCGGGGAGGAGAAGTCGAAGGGATCCCCCTTGGTCAAGGAGACCCATGCCCTGCTGGCCGAGCAGGCCGACGGCCCCGAGTTCGACTTCGTCGGCAACGTCGAGGGCCGGGACTTCTTCGACAAGTCGGCCGATGTGGTCGTCACCGACGGCTTCACCGGCAACGTGGCCCTGAAGACGATGGAGGGGACACTGCGGTTCCTCATCGGCGCCCTGACCGACATCCTCGGTCAGCCCGAGCTCCACGACCCGGCCGAGGCCCTCCTCCCGCACCTTCTCCCCCTGGCCGCCAAGCTCGATCCCGACAACATCGGGGGGGCGATGCTGCTCGGGGTGGACGGCGTGTGCGTGATCAGCCACGGATCGTCGTCGGCGGTGGCCATCGTCAACGCCATCACCGTCGCCCACGACCTGGCCGTCGCCGGGCTGGTCCACTCGGTGGCCGACTCGGTGGCCTCGGTCGCCACGCCGAGCTGATCCTCCGGCGGCCCCGACCCCGGGCCGTGTGGCTCTAACCCCAGAATTCCGACAGCAGCCCCACGTCGTCGGTCGCCTGGCGTGCCCCCATCGCCAGGGCCCTCGGCACCGCCGACGGCGACATGAGCTCGAGGAGGTCGACCTCGGCCGGGGTGCGCAGCAGCGCCGAGGACCCACTGGCCTTGAGGTCGGCGAGCTCCTCCTCGCCCGCATCCGGGTGGGTGGTCATCATCCCCTCGCTCAGATCGTGGCCGTCGGTCAGGGCCAGGATGACCACCCGTTCGGCTCCGGCCAGCAGGTCGAGGTGGGTGCCGGTCCCGCTGACGCCGCCGTCCATGCAGCGACGGTCCCCGATGGGCTGGGGTGGGAAGACGCCCGGGACGGCGCTGCTGGCCGCCACGGCGCGGGGGATGCTCGTGCGACTCTCGTGGGTCACCACGCAACGCTCGCCGGTATAGGTGTCGACGCAGGTGATCTGGAGCGCCGACGAGCTCCACGACCCGCGCCCGAGGACGATCGAGACGTTGCGGCGCATGGCCCCGGGCGACGGTGTCGAGGCGGCCAAGGTGGCGAAGCCGATCTCCTGGACGGTGGTGGGCTCGCCGTCGGTGGCCTTGAGGAAGAGCTCGAGCGCCCGCTGCTGGCTCGGACTGAGCTCGGAGGCCGGGGCCAGGGCCGACACCAGGGCCGGCACCCGGGCCAGCAGCGAGATCTGGGTGTGCAGGCGCTTGAGCCGGCCGGTGGTGAGGGCCGAGGCCACCATCGAGCCGGCGGAGGTCCCGACCACCCGGTCGGCCGAGTCGAAGTGGACGCCGGCGGCGGCCAGCGTCTGCAGGTATGCCGTTTGCCACGCCACGAAGAAGAGCCCGCCGCCCCCGAGACAGAGGCCCCGGTCCACCCCCTCGGCGTAGCGGGCCTCGAACGACCGGGGCACGGCGATATCGGGGGCCGGTGTGACCGGCCGCCGGGCCGGGATGCGGGGGGCCATGCGCCGACTGTACCGGCGGGCGGCCGCGCACCGGACGTGCGCCCGTCCGGCGCCGGTTCAGCGCCGGAGCAGATCCTTGGCGATGTGGGTGACCTGGATCTCGTCGGTACCGGCGTAGATCTGGAACACCTTGGCGTCCCGGGCCAGCTGCTCCACCCGGAACTCGGCCATGTACCCGTTCCCGCCGAACAACTGCACGGCCTCCATGGCCACCTCGACGGCGGCCCGGGCCGAGTAGAGCTTCATCGCCGACGCCTCGGCCAGGGAGAGCGACCGCCCCGCGGCCGACAGCTCGATGTGGCGGAACACCAGGTTCTGCACGTTGAGACGGGCGACCTCCATGTTGGCCAGCTTGAGCTGGATCAGCTGGCGCTCTCCGATGGGCCGCTCCCACAGCATCCGGTTGTTGGCGTACTCGACGGACAGCTTCAGGCACTCCTCGATGACACCGAGGGCCATGGCGGCCAGGCCCGCCCGCTCGGTGACGAAATTCCCCTTGGCCGAGTCACGACCGCTTCCGGGTCGTTCATCCTCGGTCTCGCCCAACAGGTGTTGGCGGCCCACCCGTACGTCGGAGAGGAACAGCTCGCCGGTCGGGGACGAGTGCAGACCCATCTTGCGGAAGGGCTTCGATTGCTCGAGCCCCGGGGTGCCGCGCTCGAGGACGAACGTCAGTACCCTCCGGTCACGGATCGGCGCGTCCGAGCCGTCGTCGAGCTTGGCGTAGAAGACGATGGTGTCGGCGTACGGACCGTTGGTGATGAAGGTCTTGTTGCCGTTGAGGACGTACTCGTCGCCGTCACGCCTCGCCGTCGACTTCATGCCGCCCAGGGCGTCGGAGCCCGAATCGGGCTCGGTGATGGCCCACGCTCCGACCTTGTCTCCCGTGAGCAGGTCGAGCCCCCACCGCTCCATCTGCGCCGGCGTGCCCTGCTTCATGATGGTGCCGCCGGCCAACCCGACGCTCACCCCCATGGCGGTCACGATGCCCGGGCAGTAGTGGCAGAGCTCGATGATCGGGATGAGCGTCATGGCCGCCGCCCCGCCGTCCCCCTGCCGCCCCGCGGACGCAGGCGCCGCCTCGTCGGTCCTCCCCGCCTCCTTGCGCTCCACCTGCTTCTTGAAGCGGTCCCGGGCGAGCTGGTCCATCCCGAAGGTGGCGTACAGCTTGCGGATGACGTCGTAGGGGGGCATGTCCCCGTGCTCGAGGGCCTCGATGTTGGGGACCACCTCGGCGTCGATGAAGCGGCGGACCGCGTCCTGCACCATCAGCTGCTCGTCGGACCATTCGAACATGGGGACCCCCAGTGCCCTCGGGCATCAACCGGCCGGTTTGGCTCGAGGCTATCCGCGCCCCGCCTACAGTCGGGGCGTGCAGTTGGGGCGCCAACCGGAGCAGACGGCGTACGAGCGGTGGGGCGGGGAGCCGTTCTTCGTGGCCCTGGTGGACCGCTTCTACGCCGGCGTGTCCGCCGACCCGCTGCTTCGGCCCCTCTACCCGGAGGACCTGACCGGCCCCAAGGCCCACCTGGCCCTCTTCCTCATGCAGTACTGGGGCGGACCCCGCCACTACAGCGACCAGCGCGGCCATCCCCGCCTCCGGATGCGCCACGCCCCCTTCACCATCGGCCCGGCCCAGGCCGACGCCTGGCTCGGCCACATGACCACGGCGGTGCACGCGGCGGGGATGGCTCCCCAGGACCAGGCCGAACTGCTCGACTACCTGTCCATGGCGGCCCACAGCCTCATCAACACGCCGGCCTGACAGCCTCATCAATACGCCGGCCAGACGACATCGCTGGTCAGAGCGGTACCGGACCTGGCCGGCGCAGGCCCGGTCCCTGCCCGGGCCGTCCGGCCGATCCGGGCCCCTCTCGGCGCACGTGACGCGATATCGGTCGCCCTCAGCGGCCGCCACCGCCTTTCGCCTGCGTGAATGTCCCTGTCCGATATCATCACGGCTGGTGACGGGGCCGGCCCGGCCGGACGATGACCTGGCACGGGGGGGTGACCGCGGCTGTCCTGTCGGTCAGCCGCCGGCCAGGCCACTCCGTTCCGGTCAGGAACCGGACGACCAGGGCCCTCGGTCCCGGTCAGGCGTCGGCGCGGTGCGCCCCGCCGACGCCACCGGCCACCAGGCCGGACCCAGACAGACCCCAGACCCAGACCCAGACCCCAGACACAGACCCAGACCCAGACCCACAGGAGACGACGTGCCCGCTGAGACCCACGTGGAACAGGGTCCGCTCGACCGGAGCCAGGTCCTCGAGCTGATCCGCGACCTGCTCGCCGACATCCTGGAGATCGAGCCGTCCACCATCGGGGAGTCGTCGGCGTTCGCCGAGGACCTCGACGCCGACTCGCTGGCCCTCATCGAGCTGGTGGAGGGCCTCGAGGAGGAGCTGGGCGAGCGTTCGGTCGGGTTCCGCATCGACGACGAGGACCTCGAGGAGCTGCGCACCGTGCGGGACGCGGTGGACTACGTCTGTGCCAAGCTCGGAGGGAGCTGAGGCGCCCCATGGCGCCCTCGACCGTCTCGGGAACGCCCGGGGGGAACCAGCGTCTGGCCGGTCGCATCGACTACCGGTTCGAGGATCCGACCCTGCTGGACCAGGCCATGGCCCACCGGTCGTGGTGCGCCGAACAGGGCGGGCTCATCTCGAACGAGCGGTTGGAGTTCCTCGGGGATGCGGTGCTGGGCCTGGTGGTGGCCGAGTACACCTACCGGACCCACCCCGAGATGTCCGACGGATCGATGTCCAAGGTCAGAGCGTCGGTGGTGAACACCCGGGTGCTGGCCGAGGTGGCGCTGGAGCTCGGGGTCGACGATGACCTGCGGCTGGGCCGGGGGGAGGATCTCTCCGGGGGGCGGGCCAAGGAGTCGATCCTGGCCGACGCCACCGAGGCGGTGATCGGTGCCGTGTACCTCGACGGGGGACTCGCCGAGGCCGAACGGCTGATCTTTTCCCTGCTGAAGGACCGCATCGCCTCCGCCATCGGCGAGCCGGGCGAGTCCGACCACAAGAGCCGCCTCCAGGAGCGGGCGGTCGGCCTGGGCCGGGGGGTGCCCCGCTACGAGGTCGACGGCTTCGGCCCCGACCACGCCCGCCGGTACCTGGCCACGGTGTACGTTGCTGGCCAGCGCCTCGGGACGGGGGAGGGGCGGTCCAAAAAGGACGCCGAGCAGGCTGCTGCCCACGCGGCGTTCGGATCGTTGGAAGGTGAGAGAGGCGGAGGGGATGCCTGAGCTTCCCGAGGTTGAGACCATCCGGCGCGACCTCCAGACCGAGGTCGTGGGCCGGAAGATCAAGTCGGTCGAAGTCCGCAACGGCCGCACCGTCCGGCGCCATCCGAGCGCCAAGCACTTCCGCGCCCGGCTGGAGGGCCACACCATCAAGTCCATCGACCGGGCTGGGAAGTACCTCCTGCTGGGCCTGGACGACGGGCAGACACTCGTCGTCCACCTGGGGATGAGCGGCCAGCTGCAACGGGCCAAGAGCGCCAAGGAGGCCAAGGCCCCCCACACCCACGCCGTGGTCACCTTCACCCAGGGCGGCCAATTGCGGTTCGTGGACCCGCGCACCTTCGGGGAGCTGTTCGTCTCGGCCGCCCCGGCCGAGGGCGAGCGGGCGCTCCCCGAGCTCTCCCACCTCGGGTTCGACCCGCTCGAGGACGTGATGAGCTGGGAGAAGTTCTGGGTGCTGCTGTCCCAGCACAAGAGCGGACTCAAGGCGCTCCTGATGGACCAGGAGTTCGTGGCCGGCATCGGCAACATGTACGCCGACGAGATCCTGTTCGCCGCCGGTCTCCGCTACGACCGGCTGTCCAACTCCCTCTCCTCCCAGGAGGTCCGCCGCCTGTACCGGGCCATGGTCGAGACCCTGGCCGAGGCGGTCAAGCGGCGGGGCTCGTCCCTGGCCGACGAGCAGTACCGCGACCTCTTCGGCGAGATCGGCGACTACCAGGACCAGCACCAGGCCTACGATCGCGAGGGCCAGGCCTGCCGCCGGTGCCGGGCCACGATCGTCAAGGTGAAGTCGGGCGGTCGCTCCACCTACTTCTGCGAACACTGTCAGGTCTAGGCCCACCGGGCGGCAGGTCGTCCGGCGCCATGGCGCCTCATCAGCTCTCGCCGCGTCATCGCGTCGCGGAATGGGAACCATTGCGTCGCGGCATCCTCCACGGTGGCCGGCACCGGCCGGTAGGGTGAGCCACCGGTGTTCCTGAAGTCCCTCTCCCTCAAAGGTTTCAAGTCCTTCGCCGACCCGGCCGTCCTGGAATTCGAGCCCGGCATCACCGTCGTCGTGGGCCCGAACGGCAGCGGGAAGTCGAACGTGGTGGACGCCGTGGCCTGGGTGCTCGGCGCCCAGGGACCGAGGACCCTGCGCTCGGCCAAAATGGAAGACGTCATCTTCATGGGGACGGCCAGCCGGCCCTCGCTCGGGCGGGCCGAGGTGGCGCTCACCATCGACAACTCGGCGGGCAAGCTGGCCACCGACCTGGCCGAGATCACCATCACCCGGACCCTGTTCCGCTCGGGGGACAGCGAGTACGCCATCAACGGGGCGCCGTGCCGGCTGCTCGACATCCAGGAGCTGCTCTCCGACACCGGAGTCGGTCGCCAGCAGCACGTGATCATCAGCCAGGGGCACCTCGACGCCATCCTGGAGGCGCGACCCGAAGACCGGCGGGCCGTCATCGAGGAGGCGGCGGGCGTCCTCAAGTACCGCCGGCGGCGGGAACGGTCCGAGCGGCGGCTGGCCTCCACCGAGGAGAACCTCGAGCGCCTCTTCGACCTGGTGCGGGAGGTCAAGCGCCAGATCCGCCCGCTCGAGCGCCAAGCGGCCGCGGCCCGCTCCTACACCGGTCTGGCCGACGAGCTCCGGGCGGTACGCCTCTACGTGGCCGGGCTGGAGCTCGAGGCGCTCGACGGTCGCCACCGCACGGCCACCCAGGCCCAGGCGGAGCTGGTCGCCACCGAGGCCCGGCTCCAGGGGTCGCTCGACGAGCTCGACGCCGAGACCGAGCACACCGCAGGCCAGATGTCGGCTCAGCGCGAGTCGGACCTCGCTTCGGCCCTCGGCCGGGCCGAGGGCATGGTCGAGCGAGCCCGCGGGCTGGCCGGGGTGTTGCGCGAACGGCAGCGATCCCTGGCCCAGGCGCTCGACGCCGCCGCCGACGCCGACGTCGTCTCCACGCTGGAGGCGGAGGGGGCACGGCTGGCCCACGAGTTGGAGAACGCCGACACGGAGGCGGCGACCCTCGCGCCCGAGCACGACGAGGTGGCCATGAGCGAGGCGGCCGCCCGGGCCGAGCTGGAGGGCCATCTCGAAGCGTGGGGCGACGGCACCGGGCTGCGGCTGGCCGAAGAGGCGGTGACCGTGGCCCGGGGCCAGCTCGGCTCGCTCGACCACGCCCTCGAGCGTGACCGGCGGGCCCTGGACCAGCTGGCGGCGCGCCTGGCGTCCTCGGAGCGGCGGGCCGCCCTCCTCGAAGGTGAGGACGGCGAGCTGGGTGAGCGGCTGACGGAGCTCGAGCTGGCCCGCCACCAGCTGCAGGCGAGGGTGGCCGAGACCGAGGCGGCCCACGGTGCCGCCGTCCGTCGACTGGAGGGGGCCGAGGAGGCCCTCCGGCAGTCGGAGCAGGAGCTCCACCGTTCGACCGCCCGGGCCGACGCCCTCGAGCGGGCCTTCGACGAGGCGCGGGGTGCGGCCGGCGCCGAGCTCCTGGCCGGGGTGGACGGTGTCGTCGGCACGCTGCTCGACGTGGTCGAGGTGGACCCGGGTTGGGAGCACGCCTTCGAGGCCGCCGCCGGTGCCTCGGTGGCGGCGGTGGTCGTCTCGGGTCGTGAGCCGGCCAAAGCCGCCCTGTCCCGGCTGCGCCAGGGGGGTGCCACCGGCGCCGTGCTGGCCCTGACCGATGCCGTCCTGGGCGAAGGGGCCAGCGGGTCGACCGGCGGGGCCCGACCGGGGGAGGGGCCGGCGCGGCGCCCAACGTCCCTCCCGGGACCGAGTCCATCCGCGACCATGTCCGTCCCCACCGGGGAGGCCGCCACCTGCCGGGCCTCGATGCGGTGCTCGACCGGCTCCTGGCCGGCTCCTGCTGCGCCCGCGGCAGCTGGTCGGAGGCGATCGACCTGGCGCTGGCCCGACCCGATCTGGTCGTCGTGACCCGCGACGGCGACCGGTTCTCCTCCACCGGCTGGCGCGTCCGGGCCGGGGGCGGCGTGGTGACGGCGGCGGTGGTCGAGGAGGCGAGGGCCCGGGCCGAGCAGGCCGCCGCCACCACCGCCGAGGTGGCCGAGGAGCGCTCCGCCGCCCGCGCCGCCGTGGAGACCACCCGGGCCGCCGCGGCCGAGGCCGTCCGGTCCGACGACCGCAACGAGGCCACCCACCAGACGTCGCGCATCGCCCGCCAGCGGGTGGCCAACGACCTGACGGTCATGGCCGCCGAGCTCGAGGAGGTCCACCGGCAGCGGGAAGAGCTCGACGAGCGCATCGCCCGCGACGCGGCACGCGCCGCCGAGCTGCGCGAGGAGTTGCCGCGCCTCGAGGCGGAGCGGGTGGACGCGGCCGAGCGGGCGGTGGCGGCCCGCCAGGAGCGCCGGCGGATCGACGAGCGCATCGCCGAGGCCGCCAGGCTCCGGAACGAGTGGGAGGTTCGCTCGGCCGGGCTGGTCGAGCGGCGCCGGGTCCTCGACCAGCGGCTGCAGGAGGTCGAGCGCCGGCTGACCGGCCACGCCGACGAGCGCCGGCAGGCGGCCGAGCGCCGCCGACGGCTGGAGGCGAGCGCCACCGCCGTCGAGCGCCTGGCCGACGTGGTCGGCCGGGCACAGGGCCGGTTGGACACGGCCCTCGCCGGCCTGCGGGAGCGGTACCGGCTCCAGCTCGAGGCGGTGCGGGCCGGAGGGGCGCGGCTCGAGGAGCTGCGCCGGCAGCGGTCGGCGGCCGAGCACGAGCTGGCGGCGGCGCGGGGCCGGCTCCAGAAGGTGGAGGTCGACCTGGTCGAGGCCGCCGTCCGCCGGGAGTCGGTGGTCGAGGCGCTCCGACGCGAGCTCGGCCTGCAGCCCCGAGGAGGCCCTGGGCGCCCCGGCCCCCGAGCTGCCCGAGGGCACCGACCCGGCGACCCGCATCCAGCAGCTCGAGGCCGAGCTGGCCGCCATCGGACCGGTCAACCCGCTGGCCCTCGAGGAGCTGTCGGAGCTGCGCGAGCGGCACCAGTTCCTCGAGTCCCAGGTCGAGGACGTCCGGGCCGCCCGCCGGGAGCTCCACCACGTGATCCGGACGCTCGACGAGGAGATCATGCACGTGTTCGACGCCGCCTTCGCCGACGTCAACGAGCACTTCTCCACCCTGGTGACCACGCTCTTCCCCGGAGGAACGGGCCGGCTCTCCCTCACCGACCCCGAGAACCTGCTCGACACCGGGGTCGAGGTCGAGGTCCGTCCCGGCCGGCCGCAACGTGCGGCGGATGTCGCTGCTGTCGGGAGGCGAGCGCTCCCTGGTGGCCCTGGCCTACCTCTTCGCCGTGTTCCGCAGCCGGCCGTCGCCCTTCTACCTCATGGACGAGGTCGAGGCGGCCCTCGACGACGTCAACCTGCAGCGGTTCCTCGGGCTGGTGCACGAGTTCCGGGGCGAGGCCCAGCTGATCATCGTGAGCCACCAGAAGCGGACCATGGAGGCCGCCGACGCCCTCTACGGCGTCACCATGGCGCCCGGGGGCTCCTCCAAGGTGGTGAGCCAGCGGGTGCCGCGCCCCGACAGCGAGGAAGGGGCGGTGCCTGGACCGCCGCCTCCCGTACCCGTACCCCGCGAGGTCGAGCCCGCCGGCCGAGTCGAGGCGTGATCCCCCTGCTGGCCTCCGCCGGCTCCGATGTGGTCGTCGCCCTGGTCGTTGCCGTCCCGGTGCTCATCGTGGGCGGGGGGGTCGCGGTCGGGCTGCGCCTGCGGGGGAGGGGGGTCAAGGAACGGGTCCCCTCGGGCGAGGTGGCGAGCGACGCCCCCACCGACATCGAGCTGGCCCGCAGCGCCGAGGCCACCCAGTTGGTCGAACCGCCGCCCGCCGCCCGGGCCGGGCCCGCCACCTCCACCACCGCCCCGCCGCCCACCGCCCCGCCGCCCACCGCCCCGGCCGCCCCGGTCGAGCCCGCCGCCCCGGTCGAGCCCGCCGCCCCGGCCGGGCCGGCCACGTTCCGGAGCCGGTTGGGCAAGGCCCGGGGACTGCTCTCGGGCTACCTGGGCTCGGTCCGGTCCAAGGGGAGGATCGATGCCGCCACCTGGGACGACCTGGAGGAGGCGCTGATCCGGGCCGACGTCGGGGTGGGCGCCACCGACTCGCTCCTCGACGACCTGCGGGCCCGGGTCAAGAGCGGGGCGATCGTCGGTCCCGACGCCCTGGTCGATGCGCTGAAGGCCGACCTGGTGTCCATGCTGTCGACGGCCGACGCCACCCTGGCCCTGCCCGGCCGTCCCGAGGCAACAGAGGGGGCCGACGGAGGGGATGACCGGGGAGCCGACCGCCCGGTGGACGTCTGGCTGTTCGTGGGCGTGAACGGGGTGGGCAAGACGACCACCGTCGGGAAGGTGGCCAGCCGGATGGCCGCGTCGGGGACCCGGGTCCTCCTGGCCGCCGGCGACACCTTCCGGGCCGCCGCCGGCGAGCAGCTGTCCCTGTGGGCCTCCCGGGCCGACGCCGACATCGTGCGCGGCGCCGAGGGCGGCGACCCGAGCTCGGTGGTGTTCGACGCCGTGCAGCGGGCCGCGTCCAAGGGGCACGGGGTCGTGCTGGCCGACACGGCCGGGCGGTTGCACAACAAGGTGAACCTCATCGAGGAGCTGAAGAAGATCCGCCGGGTGGCCGACCGTCCCCCGGGGCGGGTGCGGGAGGTCCTCCTCGTCCTCGATGCCACCACCGGGCAGAACGGCCTGGCCCAGGCCAAGGTGTTCCTCGAGGCCGTGGAGGTGTCCGGGGTGGTGCTCACCAAGCTGGACGGCACGGCCAAGGGCGGGATCGTGGTCGCCATCCAGAGCGAGCTGGGCCTGCCGGTCAAGCTGGTGGGACTCGGCGAGGGGGTGGGCGACCTGATCGATTTCGACCCGGTCGCGTTCGTCGACGCTCTGTTCTGATCGGGCGACGGGCCCCGGTGGTGACGACCTCGTTCCCGTCGGGCGGCTCCGGCCCCACGACGGTCCTCCTGTAGCCTGAGGCACTCATGTTCGAGAGCCTGACCGACCGATTCGAGGGGATCCTCACCCGGCTGCGCAACCGCGGTCGGCTGACCGAGGCCGACGTCGACGAGGTCCTCCGCGAGATCCGCACCGCCCTGCTCGAGGCCGACGTCGAGATCGGGGTGGTCCGCGGCTTCACCGAGGCGGTGCGCAGCCGCTGTGTCGGGCTCGAGCTCTCACAGGCGCTGAGCCCCGGCCAGCAGGTCGTGAAGATCGTCAACGAGGAGCTGGTCGCCATCCTCGGTGGCGAGGCGCTGCGGATCACCTACGCCGGCCGGCCGCCCACCGTGGTGCTGCTCGCCGGCCTGCAGGGCTCGGGCAAGACCACCGCCTCGGCCAAGCTGGCCAGCTGGTTCAAGCAGCAGGGCCGCAACCCCCTGCTGGTCGGGGCCGACCTCCAGCGGCCGGCGGCCGTGGAGCAGCTGCGGGTCCTCGGGCAACAGGCCGGGATCAGCGTGTACAGCGAGCCCAGCGACCCGGTGGCCGTAGCCGCCGCCGGTGTCGAGGAGGCCCGCCGGTTGGGCCGCGACGTCGTGATCGTCGACACCGCCGGCCGCCTGGCCATCGACGAGGACCTGATGGACGAGATCCGGAGGATCGCCGGGGCGGTCGAGCCCCATTACACCTTCCTGGTCATCGACGCCATGACCGGCCAGGACGCGGTGTCCACGGCGGCCGCCTTCCACGAGGCGCTGTCCCTCGACGGGGTGATCCTGACCAAGCTCGACGGAGACGCCCGGGGGGGCGCCGCCCTCTCGGTCAAGGAGGTGGTGGGCCGGCCCATCGCCTTCGCCTCGACCGGTGAGAAGCTCGACGACTTCGACCAGTTCCACCCGGACCGGATGGCCGACCGGATCCTCGGGATGGGCGACGTCCTCAGCCTCATCGAGCAGGCCGAGCGCACCATGGACAAGGAGGTCGCCACCAAGGGGGCGGCCGCCCTGCTCGAGGGGCGGTTCACCCTCGAGGACTTCCTGGAGCAGCTCCAGCAGGTGAAGAAGATGGGATCGATGTCGGGGATGCTCTCCATGCTCCCGGGCATGCCGAAGGACCTGAAGCAGGCCTCCGAGTCGATCGACGACCGGGAGATCGGGCGGGTCGAGGCCATCATCCGCTCCATGACGCCGGCCGAGCGGGTCGACCCGGCCATCATCGACGGCTCGCGACGGGTCCGCATCGCCAACGGGAGCGGGACGGCCACGTCGGACGTGAACATCCTCCTCAAGCAGTTCAAGGAGATGCGCAAGATGATGAAGGGGCTCGGCAAGGGCGGCATGTCCGGGGCCCTGGGCGGCCTGGGCGGGATGCTCGGGCGCGGCCCGAAGCTGTCGCCCCGGGCCCTCGACGAGCTGGCCGGGGTGGGCGCCGGCGGTGACATGGGCGGGTTCCCCGGCGGCATGGCTGGTGACGCCGGGGCGCTCGGGGCGGGGGCGCGGGGCGCGGGTGGGGTGGCCCCTGCCGGCGCCCGAAACGGCGGGGGGGCCAGGGGGTCGTCCAAGGCCAAAGGGAAGGGCGGGAAGAAGGGCAAGGGGGGCGGCCGGGTCACCCCCAAGGCCCGCTGACCAACCAACGCCCGTCCGGGATGGGTCCCGGCGGGGCCCCGGCGGGGGTCCTGGCAGGGTGCTGGCAGGGTGCTGGCAGGGTGCTGGCCGTACCCTGCCGGGGCCCGATTGCAGGCCGGGCCGGCTTTGGTGGGAGACTGTCCGTCGCCATCGACAGAATGCAGAGGAGTGACCGTGGCCGTAAAGCTCCGCCTGGTGCGGATCGGGAAGAAGAAGCAACCCACCTACCGGCTGGTGGCGGCGGACAGCCGCTCGCCCCGGAACGGCCGGTTCATCGAGATCGTGGGCACCTACGCCCCCCGCGGCAAGTCGGCGGCGGAGCCGGACGCCGTCATCGAGATCGACAACGCCAAGGCCGTCCACTGGCTCTCCCAGGGGGCGACCCCCACCGAGCGGGTCGAGAAGCTGCTCGAGAAGTCGGGCGCCCTCGACGAGTTCGCCACGGCCAAGGGGGCCAAGTGACCGACGAGATGGCGCTCGACTCGGCGGACGACGTCAACACCATCGACGACGTCGAGGGCCACGAGGACGATGACCTCGGCAACCGGGTGTCGGGCGGGACGCCGCTGGCGGTGGTGACCTATCTGGTGAGCTCCATCACCACCGATCCCGAGTCCGTGGTCATCAACACCGAGGAGCGGGGGGACTCGGTCCGCTTCCGCGTCCATGTGGCCCCCGACGACATGGGCCGGGTCATCGGCCGACGGGGCCGGGTGGCCCAGGCCATCCGCACGGTGGTGGCCGCCGCCGGGGCCCGTGACGGCGTCCGCACCAACGTGGACATCGAAGACGACTGAGCTCGCCGAGTTGTCGCCTGAGCCCGCCCACCGTCCCGGCGGTGGCGGCGACGCATCCCGGCGCCCGGTGGACGAGGCCGGGGGCAGCCCTGGGGCCCTGCTCGAGGTCGGGCACATCGTCAAGCCGCACGGGCTGCGAGGGGACGTGGTCGTGGCGCTGACCACCAACCGCCACGAGCGGGTGGGTCCGGGCTCGGTGCTCCGCGCCGGCGACCGGGAGCTCCGGGTGGACCGGGCCGCGCCGCACCGGGGGCGGTTCATCGTGAGCTTCGAGGGCGTCACCGGCATCGACGGCGCCGAGGCGCTCCGTGGCACGGTGCTGGCCGCCGCCCCGTTGGACGACCCCGACAGCCTGTGGGTGCACGAGCTGATCGGCTGCGTGGTGGAGGACACGGGCGGCCGGACGCTCGGCACGGTCGAGTCGGTCGAGGCCAACCCGGCCAGTGACCTGCTGGTCCTGGAGGACGGCGTCCTCGTCCCGCTGACGTTCGTGGTCAGCACCGAGCCCGGGCAGCGGATCCTCGTCGACGTCCCCGACGGCCTCGTCGACCTGGCCTGACCGCACCGTCCGGCCCATGAGGATCGACGTGTTCACCATCTTCCCCGAGGTGATCGAGCACTACGCCGAGGCCTCGATCCTCGGGCGGGCCCGCGCCGAAGGACTGCTCGACCTCCGGACCCACGACCTGCGGGAGGCGGCCGACGACCCGCACCGGTCGGTCGACGACGCCCCCTTCGGCGGGGGGGCCGGCATGGTGCTGGCCCCCGAGCCGGTCTTCCGCTCGGTGGAGCGGGTGGCGTCGGGGACGGACGGGCTGCCCCGCCCCCTCATCCTGCTGTCGCCGTCCGGGCGGCGGTTCGACCAGCGGGTGGCGGACGAGCTGTCAGCCCGGGTGGAGGGGTTCTCGCTGCTGTGCGGGCGCTACGAGGGCGTCGACCAGCGGGTGGCCGAGCACCTGGTCGACGAGGAGCTGTCGGTGGGGGACTTCGTGCTGGCCGGTGGGGAGCTGGCCGCCCTGGTGGTGGTGGAATCGGTGGCCCGGCTGCGGCCCGGGGTGCTCGGCAACGAGCTGTCGGCCGCCGACGAGAGCTTCACCTCCGGCCTGCTCGAGTATCCCCAGTTCACCCGGCCGGCGGCCTTCCGGGGTTGGGAGGTGCCCGAGGTGCTGCGGTCGGGGGACCACGGTCGGATCGAGCGCTGGCGACGGTCCCGGGCACTGGCCCGCACCCTGGAGCGGCGGCCCGACCTCATCGCCGCCCGGGGCGGCTTGACCGAGGAGGAGGTCCGGCTCCTCGCCGACCAGGGTGAGGTGCGCCTGCTGCACGATCACGGCTACCATTGGTGAGCTTCGTCGGCGCCGGTCGGACCGGTCCAGTGCCGAAGGCCCCCGTCGTACCGGCCTGCGTGGCCCGGGCACGGGGAGCCGGTGGTGGCGGCCGACGGAGGGCAGCTCGACCCGAACCATGGAAAGACGCGCCCCATGAACCCGACCGACATCATCGATCGTGACAGCCTCCGGGACGACGTGCCCGACTTCCGTCCGGGGGACACCGTCAAGGTCCACGTCCGGGTGGTGGAGGGGACCCGCCAGCGCGTCCAGGTCTTCCAGGGCGCCGTCGTGCGGCGCCAGGGAACCGGCGTGCGGGAGACCTTCACCGTCCGCAAGGTCAGCTTCGGGGTGGGGGTGGAGCGCACCTTCCCGGTGCACTCCCCGGTCATCGCCAAGACCGAGGTGGTCTCCTTGGGCGACGTCCGCCGGGCCAAGCTCTATTACCTGCGGGATCGCTACGGGAAGGCGGCGAAGATCAAGGAGCGCCGGGCTGCGCATCCTTGAGGCCGGGCCGCGCATCCTCGAGGGGGCGCGCCCGTCCCTGAGGAACCGGGGCGGATGGTCCACGAGTGGGCGCGAGTACCCTCGGTCGACGTGGGCCGCGAACCATCGGTGAAGCGCGAACCATCGGTGAACGATGAGTGAAGAGGATCTCGAGCGTTACGAGTCCGATATCGAACTGGCGCTGGTCCAGGAGTACCGGACCGTCCTCCCCCTCTTCTCCTACGTAGTGGAGACCGAGCGCCGTTTCTACCTGGCCAACGCGGTCGAGGTGACCGTGCGCTCCGACTCCACCCCGGCCTGTGTCGAGGTCAAGCTGGAGGACGCCTGGGTCTGGGACATGTACCGTCCGGCCCGCTTCGTCCCGTCGGTCCGGATCCTCACCTTCCGCGACGTGAACATCGAACGTCTGCCCGAGAAGGACCTGTGACGGGGGTCGCCTCGCCGCGCCCTCCCAGCGCCCGCACCGACGCGGGGCCACCCGGCCGGGGCCCGTCGTCCGATCCCCGACGGACGCTCGGATCCCAAGGCGAGTCGCTCGCCGGTCGGTGGTACGAGGAGCACGGCTATGAGGTGCTCGAGCGGAACTGGCGCCGCCGGGAGGGCGAGGTCGACCTCATCGTGCGGCGGGGGCGGACCGTCGCCTTCTGCGAGGTGAAGGTCCGCTCCAGCGACCGGTTCGGCACCGGGGCCGAGGCGGTGCTGGCCGCCAAGCAGCGCCGCATCCGGCGCCTGGCCGCCCGGTGGTTGTCCGAGCTCGTGCCGGCGTCGGGCCGCGATCGGGTGGACCTCCGGTTCGATGTCGTCTCGATCACCTCCGGCCGGGTCGAGGTCATCAAAGACGCATTCTGAGTTGGTCGGGGAGGTCCGCCCCGACCGGCTTTCTCGTAGGCTGCCCGCATGCCGAACGAGCTGGAGACGCTGAACGTGCACCGGAAGGACGGTGTGGTCACCGTCACGATGAACCGACCGGCCCGCAAGAACGCGGCCAACGGCGCCATGTGGCGGGAGCTGCTCGCCACCTTCGAGGACGTGGCCACCGATCGCCACGACCGGGTCATGGTGCTCACCGGGGCCGGAGGTGCGTTCTGCTCGGGCGCCGATCTCGGGGACCCGAAAGACGTGGCCGGGCGACCCGGGGACCCCTATCTGGTCCAGATGCGCGCCCTCGGCGATGTGGCTCTGCGCCTGCACCGGCTCCCGAAGCCCACCATCGCCAAGGTGGGTGGCGTGGCCGCCGGCGCGGGAATGAGCATGGCGCTCGGCTGCGACCTGGTGGTGGCGTCGGAGTCGGCCCGGTTCTCCCAGATCTTCTCTCGGCGCGGACTGTCGCTCGACTTCGGTGCGTCCTGGTTGCTGCCCCGCCTCATCGGGCTGCACCGGGCCAAGGAGCTGGCCTTCTTCGCCGACATCATCAGCGCCCACCAGGCGGCGGAGATCGGCATGGTCAACCGGGTGGTGCCCGACGACCAGTTGGACGGTCTCGTCGACGAGTGGGCCGCCCGCCTGGCCGCGGGGCCTCCGCTCGCCCTGTCCATGACCAAGGCCATGCTCAACAACTCGCTCGGCATCTCGATGGACCAGGCGCTGGAGGAGGAGTCCCGTTCGCAGGCGGTCAACTTCGGCACGGCGGACACCAGGGAGGCGATGGTGGCCTTCGCCCAGAAGCGAGACCCGGAGTTCCAGGGGCACTGAGCCGACGGGCCACTCCCGTCAGCCACATCGCTTCTCCTGTCCGCAGACGTCGCTTCCGCCCGGTCCGCGACCGCGCCCACCGGGGTGTGACAGCGTCTTCCTAGGGTGACAGCGGTGCCTCGAGTGGCCGCCAGCACCGTTGAACGGTGGCCCTCCCAATGCTGAGAACCCTGACCGGATGATCCGGGCCATCGGGCGTCGCCGGCGCTCCCGGCGCGTGCCAGCGCCGTCTCGGACCGGGCAGGGACGCCCTGATCGGAGGCGCCATGATCGCCGCCATACCCTCCGCCGTCCTCATCGGGGTCGACGGGAAACAGGTCTCGGTCGAGGTTCACGTCTCGAACGGCCTACCGGGGTTCACCGTCGTCGGGCTGCCCGACGCCGCCGTCAGGGAGGCCCGCGACCGGGTGCGGGCGGCCCTGTTGTCCAGCGGGCTGCCGTGGCCGCTCCGTCGGGTCACGGTCAACCTGGCGCCGTCGGGCATGCGCAAAGGAGGGTCCGGACTCGACCTGCCCATCGCCGTCGGGGTCCTGGTGGCGTCGGGCGAACTCGAGGTGGGTGCCATCGCCGGCATGGCCTTCCTGGGTGAGCTCGGCCTGGACGGCTCGTTGCGGGGGGTGCCCGGTGTGATGGTCCTGGCCGGTGCGCTCACCGACCACCGTTTGGTGGTGCCGGCAGAGTGCGCCCAAGAGGCACTGCTGGCCGGGCCGGGCGAGGTCAGGGCGTCGACCAGCTTGCGGGAGTTGGTCGATCGCCTCCAGGCCAGCCGTCCGTGGCCCCCCATGGCGGCCTCGGGGTCGGGCCGGCTGACCGGCCCCGGTGGGCTGACCGGCCCCGGTGGGCTGACCGGCTCGGAGAGCGCGGCGTCGGGGGCCACCCCGGAATCGGCTCCGAGGCGCGACCTGTCGGACGTCAGGGGCCAGCGCCTGGGCCGCCGGGCACTGGAGGTCGCTGCGGCGGGCGGCCACCACCTGCTTCTGGTCGGCCCACCTGGTTCGGGCAAGACCATGCTGGCCACCCGGCTCCCGGACCTCTTGCCCCCGCTGTCCCGAGTCATGGCCCTGGAGGCCACCCGGGTGCACTCGGTCGCCGGCCTGGCCCGGGCCGAAACCGGGCTCGTGGACCGGCCACCGTTCCGCGCCCCGCACCACGGCGCGTCACCCGTGGCCATGATCGGCGGGGGGACCGCGTGGATGCGCCCGGGCGAGATCAGTCTCGCCCACGGGGGAGTCCTGTTCCTTGACGAGATGGGGGAGTTCCCGACCACGGTGCTCGATGCCCTCCGCCAGCCTCTCGAAGATGGGGTGGTCCGGGTGAGTCGGGCACGGGGCTCGGTGACCTTCCCGGCCCGGTTCATCCTGATCGGAGCCATGAACCCGTGCCCGTGCGGGGAGGGCGGGTATCCCGGGGCCTGTCGTTGCACCGATGCGGCCCGCGAGCGATACGCCAGGCGGCTGTCAGCACCGCTGCTCGACCGCTTCGACATCGCGGTCGGTATCGAGCGGCCCGACGCCGAGGAGCTCCTCGGGGCACGACCACCGGAGCCGACCTCGGTGGTGTCGACACGGGTGGCCGACGCCCGCCGACGGGCCGTCGAACGGAGTGGGTGCATCAACTCCGAGCTCTCGGGGGCGGAACTCGACCGGGTGGCACCGATGACCTCGGCGGCGACGGCACTGCTCGAGAAACGGGTGCGATGTGGCGCACTCAGTGCCCGCGGCCTCGACCGGGTGCGGCGCCTGGCCCGCACCGTGGCCGACCTGGCCGCCGTCCGCGCAACCGGGGCCGATCCGACCGCCGTCCGCGCAACCGGGGCCGTTGTGGCTGGCGCGGAGACCCGCGTGGCCGGCACGGAGACCGGCGTGGCCGGGGCGGACGTGGACACGATCGACGTCGACCACCTCCAGGAGGCCCTCCTGCTTCGGTGCCAGCGTGAGTTCCTGTTGGGAGGCGGCCGATGACCGGGCTGACGTGGTCACAAACCCATGCGGCGGCCCTGGCCGGGTTGGGAGGCATGAATCCGCGTCGCCTGGCCAGGCTGTTGGATGGATTCCAGCCGGTGACGGCGTGGCGGGCCGTGGCAGCCGGCACCCACCCCGGGGACCCGCGCCGCCGATTCGCCGCCGCCGCCCGGCGGACAGACGTGCGTGAGGTCGGACAGCGGTGCTCCCAGCTCGGGGCCCAGGTGCTGCTGCCCGGGGAGGACGGCTATCCCGCCCCGCTCATCGGGGACCCCGGGGCACCTGCTGTGGTCTTCGCCCTCGGCGATCCCACAGTGCTCGACGAACGGCCCCGGGTCGCCATCGTAGGCACCCGGTCGGCGACCCACTACGGCCGGCGGGTGGCGGCCGAGCTGGCCGGAGCGGTCGCCTCCGAGGGCGTCGTCGTGGTGTCCGGACTGGCGGCCGGCATCGACGCCGCCGCTCACGCGGGTGTCCTCCGTGCGCCGCAGGCGGATGTCGCGCCACCCGCGGCCGTGGTCGGCACCGGCCTGGACGTCGTCTACCCGTCGACCAACCGCGAGCTGTGGGGACAGGTCGCCGATCGGGGCGTCCTGCTGTCGGAGGCGGGCTTCGGGACCAAGCCGCACCCCGGGGTGTTCCCGGCGCGGAACCGGATCATCGCCGCCTTGTCCGACGTGGTGGTGGTCGTCGAGAGCCACTGGCGCGGGGGCGCGCTGTACACGGCCGAGGCCGCCGCCCGGCGCTCCATCCCGGTGTGCGCCGTGCCCGGTTCGGTGCACAGCCGGGCCTCGCAGGGCTCCAATGCCCTGCTGGTCGACGGGTGTACTCCGGTGCGCGACGCCGATGACGTCCTGGTGGCCCTGGCCCTGGCCCGAGCAGGCAAGGACCTGAATCCGGCCGCAGGTGACGATGCCGGCTCCTCCCATCGCCGATCGAGCGGGGCGGCCTCCGATGGCCCGGGTGTGGCGGCCCGGAAACGGGCGCTCTCCCTCGACCCGACCGACTCCCTCCCGGGTGGTCCTTTGACCGGTCCGCAACGGTCCGTGCTCGGGGCGGTCGACGACACACCGACGGCATTCGAGACCATCCTGATCCGCACCGATCTGAGCATTGCGGCCGCGGCCGCGGCATGCGACGAACTGGTCGAGCGAGGGCTGTTCCGGTCGGGTGCCGGATGGTGGTCGAGCGCATAGCGCCGCCGACTCGAGCGGCCGACGTGGCCTCCTCCGTCGAGGGATGCCTGCTCGGAGGAGTCCGTGCTCCATGACCAGCCCGACACCGAGGTCCCGATCCGGACCCGGTCACCTCCGATGCTGTTTCGGCAGGCGGCGCGCGGAGCAGTTCCTTCCTTTCGGACGGCGATCGCCGACGAGGGTCCATCTGCTCTCGGGAATACGATTGGCATGTTGACAGACGAAGGAGTCGGGTCACATGTTGAAGCGCCGAAACTATTGGGTGTACAGCATCGGCTGTTTTCTGGTGTGGGGCATCCTCATTGCACTCGTTGCTGCGAAGGCGAAGAACGGCACGCTTCACAACGTTCTCCTGGTGTTCGCTGGCTGGAGCCTGTGCTGGGTGTCGGCGACGATCGCCAGGGTCGTGTATCCACCACCCCAACGATGGCTACGACGGACCGAATCGCCGGTGCGGTAGGTCGTGCTGATAAGCGGTCGTTGCTCGGTGGTGGGCTGCTTCGTCACGCCGCTCTGTTCACCACATTCGGCCTGCCCCGCCGGCGGGCCTGCCCGCCGGAGGAGCTGACTCCCATCTGTGACCGGAGGGGCTTGGTTCCACCCGGCTGGGCGTGAGGGCCGTGTGCCGCGGCTCTGACGTCCACGGTCCGGGAGACCCCAAGTTTGTGTTGCGATGTCGCCGTGCAGCACCACCCCGGTGCCTGTGAGTGGCCTCCGTGCAGCGACCGCGCTTTCCGGCGGGAGCACGCACGCCTGTGCTCTCCTTGTGGAGGGGATGTGAGCTGTTGGGGCGACAACATTGGAGGTGACCTCGGTGACGGTGGCAAGGTTCGAGACAGTGCAAGTCCGGTACCTGTGAAGCACTTGCCGTAGGTTGAGGCCCGGCGGTCCTCGTATCATCCTCGGGGTCCTCGTCGCGGATCCATCCACCATGAGCCCAACCGACGGCGCGCCGGCGGATCTGCAGGACGCGGATCATGTTCCGTCGACCGAGGAGCGCAGTTGGTTCACGCGGAGGGGAAGCTCGCCTGCTGCCAGCCGATCGTGCTGGAGGTCACCGGCCCCGGCGTCGGTGGGGCGGAGAGTGATGGTGCAGAACAGCTGGCGAGACCGGTCTGGGCCCCGTACCACGTGGCGGTCCCTCCGGCACTCCAGACGAGCCAGCAAACCCCATCGGAGGACCGGTCAGCCAGGGTGATGCTGCCCGTGCCTCCACCACCGCCATCACCGCCTTGGCCGGTCGCCCCGGCGATCCCCGCGATGCCGGCGATGCCGCTCGACGCGCCGCCGGTGTCACCCGCCCCCGGAGTCACCCCGCCGCTCTCGCCACTGACTGCCACGCTCACCGTTGTCGGGCCCGAAGAGGCGCCGGACACGAAGTCGAGGGAGGGGTTGGACGACTGCAGCTCCGCCGCCGTCACGCCGGCCAGGCCGCCAGCACCCGCCGCCAGCGTCTGCGCTGCCGTCAGCCCGGTGGTCAGGGACTGCTGAGCCTGGATGCGGTCGGCCTGAGCGACCCCGGGTGCATTCGCCACGCCGTTCGGAGATGTGCCTGTCGAATGAAGGGTGGTGCCGAGCACGAGTGCCAGGGCAAGAGCACCCACGACCAGGCTGAGGACAGTGGCGACCATCGAGAACCCACCCTCGTCAGTCGGCCACGGTGGCCGCCTGTACGTCTGACGCTCGTGATCCATGGCCGCCTCCCTCGTACCCAGGGTGGATCGGCAGTTCCCGGGGTAGAACTTGAGCGCCTCGACTTGACCGAGGGGAGGTCGCCACTCGAGGTTCACGGCTATCCGCGTCGGGTGGCATGACCTTGGCGTGGCTGGGGCTTCAGATCATCAGAAGTTTGGGAATGTGAAGGTTGGGGTCGTGGGGGAGGGGAGGCTTGGGCAGCGGTCCGAGTGGCAGCAGTCAGGCTGTCAGTCTTCCGATTGCATTACGACGTGGTCGGGCCGGACACGGTATTTGACGCGGGTCTCGCCGGGTCGTCGCATCGGATAGCTGTCGACCCCGAGATACTTCTTGGCCAACGAGTCGATGTGGGCATCGGCTCCTTCCTCGGTCGGCTCCGCTGAGCCTCGGACTACGACAACATTGTACGGATCATCAGGGTCGACCACCGAAACAGCTACGTGGGGATTACGTTCAAGATTGTTGGCCTTGGCCCGACCCCGTGCCGAGTTGAACACGAGGTCGTCCCCCTCGACATCGATCCACACGGGCGTGAGCTGCGGCTCTCCCTTGGCATCGACGGTTGCCACGTTGGCGATCACCGGACGAGAGACGAGCGAACGGGCCTTCTTGCTGAGCTTGGTGGTCATGAGGCTCCTTTGTCGACGGGCTGCACCTGTCGGATGGCCCCAGCAAGCTGAGAGCACCAAACGGCGGGCAGTGGCCTTCGAGGTGGGTCCCTACCCATGCTGGCGATGTCACAATCATCGATCGGAATGGGCGATGATCCCCGCAACCCTCGTCGACCGACCGCCGCCCGAGATCGATTCACCACTCGTAGACGGCAACACGCAATTCCCCCGGGTCGATGGGCGGACGGCGCTGAACGCACCAGTGGTCGCTGTAGTGGCACGGATGAGAACGGCGGTCGCCTCACCGGGCCGGATGGAGGTGTGTACTCCTTTGGAGAGGCACAGTTCGCGTCCTGCGCCATCGGTCCGGTGGATACCTCGGTGATCGCCATCAACGATCGGATCCTCTGTGCGCGCAGGCGGATTGAGAAGCGCAAGTCGTGACGGCGCCCGGCAGGGTCCGCTTGCTGTGGTCGGGCTCTGCTTGATACCGCCGACTCACTCCCGCCGGTGCCAGTCCCGCCGGCCCTCGGGGGTGTCGATGCCGAGGCCGGGCTCCTGCCCGAAGGGCACCGCCGGCTCGAAGGCCCAGGCCGGGGTGCCGTCGGGACCGGTGCCGGTGCGGGTGAGGGTCCAGCCCTCGTAGGTCTTCAGGTAATGGTGGTGGTGGCACAGGCGGGCCAGGTTGTCGAGCTCGGTCGGGCCGCCCTCGGCGAAGGGGACGACGTGGTCGATCTCGAGCCCGGAGGCGACCAGGCACCCGGGGACCACACAGCGCCGGTCCCGGTCGCCGAGGGCGGTCCGGAGGGGCGCCTTGATGGTGCGCCCGAGGTGGGAGACGGCCTCGATGGCGCCGGCCCGGTGGAACACCAGGCGCAGGTAGGCGTCATTGGCCAGGTCCCGGGCCATGGGCACGGGCACCGGGCCGATGCCCTCGAGCTCACCGCGGGCCCCGGGGACAGGGTCGTCCCCGAACAGGGCGTCGAGGTCGACCCGCACCACCACCGTGGCGGGCGGGATCCGGTCGGGAAGGCCGGTGTCGGGGAGGCCGGTGCCGGGGAGGCCGGCCTCGGGATCCGGGCCCCGGGTCACCAGGGCGAAGAGGGCGTCGGCCCGCAGGGCCCGCTCGGGCTCCCCGGCCTCCCCGGGCCGGTGCCGGGCCCGGCGCAGGCCCTCGGCCACCGGGCCGAGGTGGGCGAGCAGCCTCGCCCCCCGGTCGGCGGTGTCCCGCCCCTCGTAGCAGAAGGCCCCCTCGGCATCGGTCCACGACGAGAAGTGGCGCCCGGCGTGGATGGCCCGGACGGCGGCGGCCGGGTCGGCCCCGGCCCGGTCGGCCCGGGCCCGCAGGCAGCGCTCTCGGACCAGGGCGAGCGGCTCGGACTCCGCCCCGGCCAGCAGGTCGGCCTCCCGGGCGGGGTCGACCACCCCGGCCCCGGTGAGGGCCCGCACCTTCGGGCCCGACAGCTCCCCCCGGCGGACGGCCGCCTCGGTGCCGGGCAGCTCCCCGAGCCGGTGGCCGACGGCGAGGGTGTCCCGGGCCTGGCCGGTCGAGACCCCCTCCAGCGAGGCGAGCAGGGAGGCGGCGTCCCGGTGGCCCGACTCCCGCCACACCCCCGAGGCCTCGACCCGGGGGGCGAGGAGGGCCTTGCCCGCCAGCACCAGCCGCTCGAGGCGGGCGACGGCCCGGTAACAGGTGGTGGCGTCGGCCCCCGACAGCCGGTCGGGGTCGACCTCGTCGACCACCGAGCCCACCAGGGCGACGGCCTGGTCCAGCCGGGCCCCGAGCCCGGGCCCACCCGGAGCGGCCGTCCCACCCGGAGCGGCCGGCCCACCCGGAGCGGCCGTCCTCGCCGTCCTCGCCGGTGTCATGGATGAATCATCACAGGAGGCTGTGACAACCCATGAGAGAGAACCGATCGGTGGCGGCTGCTACCGTGCGCAGGTGCGGTTCGGGGCCCATGTGAGAGCGGGAAAGGGCTTGCTCCCCGCCCTGGAGCACGGAGCCCAGGTCGGGGCGGAGGTCATCCAGATCCATGCCCAGAGCCCGCGGATGTGGAGGCCGTCGCAATACGGTCCCGAGGTGCTCGATGCCTATCGGCAGGCGCAGTCGGAGCATCCCTCGGTCAAGGCGACGTACTGCCACGCCACCTACCTGATCAACCTGGCCACGCCCGATCCGGAATTGGCGGCCAGGTCCGGGCAGTGCCTCAGAGCCAATCTGGTCACGACGTCGGGCCTGGGATCAGCGGGCTTGGTCCTGCACATCGGCAGCCATCGGGGCTCCGGTTTCGAGACGTCGGTCCCCCGGGTGGTCGCTGCCCTGGTCGGGGCCATGGACGGAGTGGGACCGACCGCGAGCGGGTCACCGATCCTGCTGGAGAACACCGCCGGAGCCGGCTACACCGTCGGCCGGTCCTTCGAGGAGCTGGCCGCGGTCATCGACGCGGCCGGGGGAGACGAACGGTTGGGCGTCTGCCTCGACACCCAGCACCTGTGGGCGTCGGGAGTGTCGTTCGGGACGGTCGAGGAAGCCGACGCGCTGGTCGACTTGGTGTCGGGGACCGTCGGTCTCGATCGGTTGCGGTGCCTGCACGTCAACGATTCAAAAGTTCCCTTCGGGACCAACCGGGACCGGCACGAGAACATCGGGGATGGAACGATCGGCGAAGCGGGGTTCGCCGCCCTCTTGGGGCACCCGAGGCTGCAAGGTCTGGCCGCCGTGCTCGAGGTTCCCGGGGGAGGTCAGGGTCCCCGCCGCGAGGATGTGGCTCGGATCCGCGAGCTCTGGACCAAGGGGCTGGCTCTCCGCTCCTGATGCCCCGCTCCTGGGGCCCCGTACCTGGGTTCCGCTCCGGAGGCCCTGCCCTGCCTGCCAACCGACGGGCTGACCCACGCCGAGGGGGGTTCGGGCCGCCACCCCCTGCAGGCGGCAGCGCCGGTCCCGGCCCCGCCACCCCGGACCGTTCACGCTAGGGTCGCCGGGCGCGCCATGGGGGATTCCGTTCGAGAGCCGGAGCGAGAGGACGAGGCCATGACCAGCGAGACCCGGACCGAGACCGACAGCATGGGGCCCGTCGAGGTCCGTGCCGACCGGTACTGGGGGGCCCAGACGGCGCGGTCCCTGGAGCACTTCTCCATCGGGGACGATCGGATCCCCGAGCCGGTCATCAGGGCCATGGGGATCATGAAGGAGGCGGCGGCCCAGGTGAACGCCGACCTCGGCAAGCTCCCCCCGGAGAAGTCGGCACTGATCGTGGCGGCCGCTCGTGAGGTGTCCGACGGCAAGCTCTACGACCACTTCCCCCTGAGCGTGTGGCAGACCGGTAGCGGTACTCAGACCAACATGAACGTCAACGAGGTCATCGCCAACCGGGCCATCGAGATGGCCGGCGGTGTGCTCGGCTCCAAGGAGCCGGTCCATCCCAACGACGACGTCAACATGTCCCAGTCCTCGAACGACACGTTTCCGACCGCCATGCACGTGGCCGCCGTCGAGGAGATCACCCATCGGCTGCTGCCGGCGATCCGGCTGCTGCGCAACGCCCTGCAAGCCAAGTCGGATGCGTTCTCCGGCATCACCAAGATCGGCCGGACCCATCTGATGGACGCGGTCCCCCTGACCCTCGGGCAGGAATTCTCCGGCTACGTCGCCCAGCTGGACGCCGACCTGCACCGCCTCGAGCTGAGTCTCGACGACCTCTATGAGCTGGCCGCCGGCGGGACCGCGGTCGGCACCGGGCTCAACACCCACCCCGAGTTCGGCGTGCGACTGGCCTCGGCCATCGCCGAGCTCACCGGGCTGCCGTTCGTGACCGCCCCCAACAAGTTCGCCGCGCTGGCCGCACATGACGCGCTGGTGATGGCCAGTGGCGCCCTGCGTACGCTGGCCGCATCCCTCATCAAGATCGCCGACGACATCCGGTGGCTCGGGTCCGGACCCCGGAGCGGTCTGGGCGAGCTCGTCCTCCCGGCCAACGAGCCCGGGTCCTCGATCATGCCCGGCAAGGTCAACCCGACCCAGTCCGAGGCGATGATCATGGTCTGCATCCAGGTGTTCGGGAACGACGCGGCGGTGGCCATGGCCGACACTCGGGGGAACCTCGAACTGAATGTGGCCAAGCCGGTCATGATCCACAACCTCCTCCACTCGGTCCGGCTCCTCACCGAGGCATCGGCATCGTTCACCCGCTTCTGCGTCGAGGGCCTCGAGCCCGACGAGGAGCGGATCCGCCGCCACCTCGAGAACTCCCTGATGCTGGTCACCGCCCTCAACCCCTTGATCGGGTACGACCGGGCCGCCGAGGTGGCCAAGCGCGCCCACCGGGAAGGGAGCACGTTGCGGGAGGCGGTGGTGGCGCTGGGGTACCTGACCGGCGAGCAGTTCGACGAGGCGGTCCAGCCCGAGTCGATGACCCACCCCTGAACCGGTGGCCACCGCCGTCGACCTGAGCACCGTCGACCTGACCGACCTCGACCGGTTCGCTCACGGGTTCCCTGACGAGGTCTTCACCGAACTCCGTCGCCACGCCCCCGTGTGGTGGCATCCCCCGACCGAGCACACCCCCGACGGCGTCGGGTTCTGGGTCCTGAGCGCCTACGCCGACATCCAGGCCGTCGCCGCCGACGCCGAGCTCTTCTCCTCCGAGCGGGCCCCGGGGGCCGAAGGCGGCGGGACCATCCTCCAGGACCTTCCCTACGGGTTTGCGCCCGGCGTGCTCCTCAACATGATGGACGACCCCCTCCACCACCGGATCCGCCGCCTGGTCACCCCGTCGGTGGCGCCGAGGGCCCTGGCCCTCATGGAGGTGGAGCTCCGCCCGCGGGCCCGCCGCATCGTCGACGCCGTGGCCGAGCGGGACGCGTGCGACTTCCTGAGCGACGTGGCCGTCGAGCTCCCGCTCCAGGCAGTGGCGGCGCTGATGGGCGTCCCGGACGCCGACCGGCACGACCTGATGGCCTGGTCCAACACCACCCTGGACTTCGAGGGCCGGGAGTTGGGTGAGACCAACGACCAGGTGGCCGAGGCCGCCGCCTCCATGGCGGTCTACGGGACCGGGCTCATCGAGCAGAGGCGGGCGGACCCGGGTGAGGACGTCATCTCGGCCGTCGTCGAGGCCCGTGTCGACACGCCGGACGGCGAGCGGCGCCTCACCGACCTCGAGCTGCTGATGTTCTTCAACCTGTTGGTGGTGGCGGGGAGCGAGACCACCCGCAATTCCATCGCGTTGGGGATGGCCGCGCTCATCGACCATCCCGACCAGCTCGAGGCGCTGCACCGGGATCGAACGCTCATGCCCACCGCCGTCGAGGAGATCCTGCGGTGGACCTCCGCCACCCTCTACAACCGGCGTACGGCCACTCGCGACACCGAGCTCGGCGGCCACACCATCGGGACGGGGTCCAAGGTCACGCTGTGGTGGCCCTCGGCCAACCGGGACGAGTCGGTGTTCGAGGACCCGTTCCGGTTCGATATCCGCCGGGCGCCGAACGCCCACCTGACCTTCGGCCACCGCACCCACTTCTGCCTGGGCGCCAACCTGGCCCGACTGGAGATCCGGGTGATCCTCGACGAGCTCCTCGACCGACTGGAGGGCTTCGAGCTGTCCGGGCCGGTGCAGCGGGTGCGGACCAACAAGCACGCCGGGGTGTGGCACATGCCGATGACCTTCAGGCCCCGCTCCGACTGACCGGGCGGCCCTGGCCTGGACCGGGCGGCCGTGGACGGGACGGGCGGCCGTGGCCTGGATCGGGCGGTCCTGGACCCGAAGGGGAGGTCCCGCCCTTCGGCCTCCGGCCCCGGGCCGTATACTCCGGACCGGCCATCCACCGGCCGGAGGCCCGGAGGCCCGGAGGACCGACCGAGGGAGCCCCATGACCACGCCGCCCACTGACCTCGCCATCGGGCTGACCGACGGCACGTTCTACGGCGGCGACCCCTTTCCGGCGTTCGCCTGGATGCGCCGGTACGCCCCCGCCTACTTCGACGAGGCGGCGGGCGTCTGGGGGATCACCCGGTATGCCGACATCAAGGAGATCTCCAAGGACCCCGACACCTTCTCCAACGCCGGCGGCATCCGCCCCGACAGCGACGCCCTGCCCATGATGATCGACATGGACGCCCCCGAGCACGTGCGACGCCGCCGCCTGGTGAGCGAAGGGTTCACCCCGGGGCGCATCCGTCACCGTCAGCAGGAGATCCGCTCCATCTGCGACGCCATCATCGACCGGGTCTGTGAGCGCGGCTCGGCCGACTTCGTCTCGGAGATCGCCGCACCGCTGCCGATGATCGTGATCGGCAACATGCTGGGCGTGGCCCCCGAGGACCGGGACGAGCTGCTCCGCTGGTCGGACGACATGCTGAAGGCACTGGGATCGCCCGATCCGGGGGCCATGGACCGGGCGGCCCTGGCCGCCATGGAGTACGCCGACTACATCACGGCCGTCGCCGACCAACGCCGGCGGGACAGCCAGGACGACGACCTGGTGGGGACCCTCGTCCACGCCGAGATCGAAGGAGACCGTCTCGACGAGCCCTCCATCATCTACGAGTCACTGCTGATCCTCATCGGTGGGGACGAGACGACCAGGCACGTGATCAGCGGGGGCATGTTCGAGCTGCTCCGCCATCCGGGGCAATTCGAGGCGCTGCGTGACGACCGGTCCCTCATGCCGGCCGCCGTCGAGGAGATGCTGCGCTGGGTGTCGCCCATCAAGAACATGGCCCGCCAGATGACCAGGGACACCGAGCTGCACGGCGAGACGCTCCGACGGGGCCAGAAGCTCCTGCTCCTCTATCCTTCGGGCAACCGCGACGAACAGGTCTTCGACGACCCTGAGACCTTCGACATCACGCGGACCCCCAACGACCACATGGCGTTCGGCTTCGGCTCCCATTTCTGCCTGGGCAACCGCCTGGCCCGCCTGGAGCTGAGCGTGATGTTCGACCGCCTTCTCGACCGCCTCCCGGACCTGGCCCTGGGCGACGGGGACGAGCCGCCCAAGCGGGCCGCCAACTTCGTGTCCGGCTACGAGACGATGGACGTGGTGTTCACTCCGTCGGCTCCGGTGGGAGCGACCGGCTAGCCGTGGCCCCGGCCATCCGATGAAGGAGCCGGTCCTCGGCCCGGCCGACGTGGAGGCGGCGCTGGAGGAGCCCGGGGGACCGCGGTGGCAGCTCCTGGGCGGGAAGCTGGTCAAGGTGGTCCAGTGCGAGAGCTTCCCCGGCGCCCTGGACTTCGTCGGCGAGGTGGGCCGGCTCGCCGAGTCGGCGAACCATCATCCCGACATCGACATCCGCTACCGGACGGTCACCCTGGCCCTGGTCACCCACGACTCGGGTGGTATCACCCGGCGCGACCTCGACCTGGCCCGGGCCATCGACGGCGTGCGGAACGGGCTGGCCTGAACCCCCCTGACCCCGGACCGCCTTACCCGACCGGCAGGTCCCACAACGGGAACCAGCGATCGAGGTCGGCCTCGACCGTCAGGTCGTCGGCGATCAGGCTCTTCAGCTTGAGCTCCTCCTCGAGGTTCCGGTGCTCCTTGCCGTCGGGCACGAACGGGTAGAAGGAACCCCGCTTGAACAAGTAGACGAGATAGGCCGTGGACGGAACCACCCGGCCCGGTCCGGCGGTCGGTTCGGGCATGGCGTCGTCTGCCGACCCGAGCGACGCAGCGTCAGCCGGCCCCGGCGCCGGCAGGTCCACCGAGCCGGGCAGCTGGGCCAGCCCGAAGAGGGAGCAGAGCAGCTGGGGACCCCACCCGGCATCCGACAGGGACGAGTTCACCAGGTGGACCTGGGTGACCAGCTCCTCGATATCGGGGTTCTCCACCACCAGCCACTGGTAGCCGTAGGTGTCCTGGGCCTTCTGGAAGCCACCGGTGCCGTCCAGGGACAGCAACTTCACCACCTCGGCCTGCATGTCCTCGAACCCCTGGCCGGTGGGGGGCTTGAAGCAGACGCCGGCATGGCCCGAGCACGACATGCCGGCCGCGCTCTGCAGCGTGATGGAGGCGGAGGGAATGGCGAACAGGGCGTCCAGGTTGGCCTGCACGGGCTTGGTCCGACCGAGGATCGTGTTGAGGAGACCCACCGGCTCAACCGCCTCTCAGCGGGGCCGGGTGCCCGGGTGGGTCCCGCTCACGACGGGCGGCCCAGCTCGGCCTCGAGCTTGGCCAGCTGGGCCAGGCGCTGGTCGAGCGACGGGTGGGTGGAGAACAGCGTCGACAGGCTGACCCCGTTTTTGGCGATGGCCGGGGTGAAGAAGAAGGCGTTGAAGCTCTCGGCGGAGCGCAGGTCGCGGGTGGGGATGCGGGACATCTCGCCGGTGACCTTGACCAGGGCCGATGCCAGCACCGACGGCTGGCCGGTGAGCAGGGCCCCCGAGCGGTCGGCGGCCAGCTCGCGGTAGCGCGACAGGGCCCGGGTCAGCAGGAAGCTGATGGCGTAGACCACCACGGAGACGGCCAGGACGGCCAGCTCCACCAGGGCCGCGTTGTCGTTGCCGTTGTTGTTGTTGCTGTTGCCACCGCCGAAGCCGCCCATCATCCCGGTCCAGAACATGATGCGGGTGATGAGGCCGGCCACCACCCCGAGGAAGCTGGCGATGGTCATGACGGCCACGTCCCGGTGGGCCACATGCGAGATCTCGTGGGCCAGGACCGCCTCGAGCTCGGGCTCGTCCAGCCGCCGCATCAACCCGGTGGTGGCGCACACCACCGCGCTGTTGGGGCTGCGGCCGGTGGCGAAGGCGTTGGGCACGTCGGTGTCGGCGATGGCCACCCGGGGCTTCTTCATGTCGGCCAGGGCACACAGCCGGTCGATCACGCCGTGCAGCTCCGGTGCCTGTTCAGGGGTGACGATGTGGCCACCCATGCCGAACAGGGCGATCTTGTCGGAGAACCAGTACTGGACGAACAGGAGGACCCCGGCGAACACCAGGACCACCGCATAGGAGATGCCGAAGGCGATGAGCAGCCCGATGACGGCCCCGTAGAGCACGACGAGCATCAGCCCGGTGGTGAACATGCGGAGGGTCAGTCCGCGGTCGGAGGGGATGTTGCGGGCGGTGCTCATCTCACGAGTCCCGACGGTCCTCGGAATCGGCCAGCAGATCGTTGGTCTCCGCCAAGGTGGCGTCCGGGAACGGCACCACCAGGTCGGAGGGGGCGAAGGCGTCGTCGGCGACGGGCTCGCCCTCCTTGCGCACCAGGGCGATGAGGGCCGACAGGTCCCGCCTGAACGCCTCCTCGTCGTCGCCGTCGACGGCCTGGCCCAGGGCGGCGTCCAGCTTCTCCAGCGCCCCCCGCTGCCCCTCGGGGACCGAGTACTGGCCCTCGCCCAGGATCCGGACGATCACGACGCCGAGTCCTCGTGCCCGGCGGGGGCCGTCTGGGCCGAACCCAGCTCGGGAGCGGGAGGCGCACCCGAGCCCACCTCCGCCTTGAGGGCGGCCAACTGCGCGTCGACCGCCGAGGTCGTCGAGGCCGCGTCGAGCTGGGTCTGGATGTCGTCGACCGGCTGGGTGAGGTCGGTCAGTGCCCCCGAGGCCAGCAGCTCGTCCATGGCCCCGGCCCGGGCCTGCATGCTGTCGATCTTGTCCTGGGCTCGCTGCATGGACATGCCCGCGTCGCTCATCGACTCGGAGATACCCGACACGGCCTCGCCGATCTTGGTCTGGGCCTCGGCCGCGGTGTACGAGGCCTTCATGGTCTCCTTCTTGGTGCGGAAGGAGTCCACCTGGGACTGGAGCTTCTGGGCCGTGGCGATCAGCTTCTGTTCCTGCGCGGCCACCTGCTCGTGCTGGCCCTGCAGGTCGGTCAACTGCTCGGCCAGGGCGGCGCGGCGTCCGAGGGCCTCGCGGGCCAGGTCCTCGTTGCCCTGGGTGAGGGCCGCCTTGGCCTGCTGCTGGAGCTTGTCCGCCTGGGTCTGGAGGCCGGAGGCCTGGAGCTCGATCCGCTTCTTGGCCGTGGTGACGTCGGCCACGCTGCGACGGACCTTCTGGAGGCTCTCGAGCTGCTTCTGGTACGAGAGGTCGAGTGACTCCCTCGGATCCTCGGCCTTGTCGAGCAGCTTGTTGGTCTTCGCCTGGACAATCCCCGACAGACGTTTCATCACGCTCATGCTGGTAGACCCTTCCTCGCTCTCCGCCGTGAAGCTTAGGGCTTCCCTGCCCGGTAGCGTGATCGGCGTGTCCGACCGGCTCTGCCTGCTCACCGTCCACGCCCACCCCGACGACGAGTCGTCCAAAGGAGCGGGCACGGTGGCCCGCTGCCACGCCGAGGGTATCCACACCGTCCTGGTCTGCTGCACCGGCGGCGAGGAGGGGGACATCCTCAATCCGGCGCTCGACACCCCCGAGGTTCGAGCCCGCCTGCCCGAAATCCGGGTCGAGGAGCTGACCAGGGCGACCGACATCATCGGCTACGACGAGGTCGTCATGCTGGGCTACCGGGACTCGGGCATGCCCGGCAGCGATTCCAACGCCGATCCGGGCTCGTTCGCCCAGGCCCCCCTGGAGGAGGCGGTGGGGCGGCTGGTGGCTATCGTCCGCCGCACCCGGCCCCAGGTGATGGTGATCTACGGCGACGAGCAGTCCGGCTACCCCCATCCCGACCATCTCCGGGTCCACGAGGTGGGCCTGGCCGCCTTCGAGGCGACCGGGGACCCCGGACGCTATCCCGAGGCCGGCCGCCCCTGGCAGCCGGCCAAGCTCTACTACACGGTCTTCTCGGCGGCCAGGTTCCGGGAGATCCACCAGAAGTTCGAGGAGCTGGGGTTGGAGTCGCCTTTCGACGAGGAATGGCGCAAGCGTTGGGAGGACATCCCGCCCGAACCCATCACCACCTCGATCGACATTTCGGACTTCGCCGACGTGCGGCGGGAAGCCCTCCTGGCCCATGCAACCCAGGTCGACCCCAATTCGCGCTTCTGGTTCGGCCTCCCTCCCGAGGTGATGCGCTCGATCCACCCGGTCGACGACTACCGGCTGGCCGCCGTGGCCGGGCCGACCGGCATCGAGGCCGTGTCGCCCACGGGCGACGGGAAACGGGGGGAGGGTGTCGAGACCGACCTGTTCGCCGGGGTCGGCCAGGGTGACCGGCTGGCCGGGTGACGCGGGTGACGCGGGTGACGCGGGTGACGCGGGTGACGCGGGTGACGCGGGTGACGGATCGGGTGCGCCCGTGACCAGGTGGTTGTCGGCGGAGTGGTTCGACCAGGCCCTCCAGGTCTGGACCGAGGGCCCCCCGGTCGACGGGTTGACCGGTCTGATCCAGTGCGAGATCACCGGGGGCCCGGACGGGGACGTCTCCTGCTACTGGGTGTTCGAGGCGGGTCGGCTGGCGTCCGGGGCCGGCGGCCGGCTGGCCGACGCCGAGGTCACGGCCACATTGAGCTGGAAGGACGCCATGGCGGTCCAGCGGGGCGATCTCGATCCCAACGTGGCCTTCATGCAGGGGCGGATGAAGGTGAGCGGATCGATGGGTGTGATGATCGACCTCCTGTCGCAGGTCAACACGCCGGAGTGCCGGGCCCAACGGCAGCGGGTCGGCGACCTCACCGAATTCTGACCAGCCGGTCCCCGACCGGGCTGATCTGTCCCGACCCCGCACCCCCGAGGAAGGGGAGATGGATGGTGCCGGCGCTCTGCAACAGGATGAGCGTGACGGCGGCGGCGATGAGCACCACGAGGGCGACCGCCAGGAAGGGACGGGCCTGCGACCACCGGGACACCGCCGGGAGCGACCGGCTGCCCTGTCGGCGGTCGTTGCCGCGGCGGGGCCGGGCGACCAGGGTCATCGAGGGCACGCCCGACAGACCCTGGTGCCGCACGGCGAAGTCGGTGATCCGGTTGGACAGCTCGATGGCGTCGGCGCCGGGTCGCAGGAAGCGGTAGGTGCCGAAGGGGGTCTGAATGGCGATCACCGCCCCGGGGTCGGCGTGGGGCAGCGGCCGAACGGGGCCTGGACCGTCGGTCGGCCCGCCCGAAGGAGCCAGGTCGTCCGGCCGAGGCTGGGGAGCCACCCACCAGGCCGGGACCGTCCCCCCCGGCCATCGTTCGACCACGTGGGCCGACACCGCGGACCAGGGGAGCACCCGCGGTTGGCCGCCCGGCGTCCGGATGACCCCGATTCCCTCGTCGGTGAACAGGACGGCCTCGATGGCCACCGGGTCGTTCCCCGCCGAGTCGAAGAGGATGAGGTCGTCGAGGCGCAGCGCCGGCCCCGAGGGTGCGCCAGCTCCGACAGAAGCGATCAGCTCGCTCGCGTTCTTCGGTTTCGACTGGCGTCCCTCGGCCACGACGTCTCCCATCCGAGAGCTCAGGCTACCGGCGCCGTACGGCTCCGAGGGGCCTCCGGGGCGTGTCCTCGGGATCCCCCCGGGTGCCGTCGTCAGGGGCTGTGTGGTGCCGCCACGACCCCACGCGGCCGGCGGGACGGCCTCATGCCCGCCGCATGGCCTCGCGGAGCGGCCGGTACCCGATGGGGGTGACCCCGGCCTCGTCCATGGCAAGATCCAGCCCCCGGTCGGCCACCAGCAGGACATGGTCGGCCACCCGGTCTCGCCACCGGGCGTCGATCGCCCGCAGCTCCGGCGTGTCGATGGCCGGACGCAGGGTCAGCTCGGTGAGACCCGGCTCGAGTCCGGACACCAGCTGGAGGAAGGCCTGACGGATCCCCATGGCGGGCAGGGTGAGGAACCGGTCGGCGAACAGCACGCCCTCCTCGGCGGCCAGGCGCCGGACCGGGAACCCGACGTTGGGCTCGTCCTCGGCCCCGAGGAGCCGCAGGGGCAGGGCGAAGTCCACCGCCAGCTCGAGATAGACGTCGAAGAACTCGGGCCGCAACAGCAGGGCATCGAGGTGGGCCTCCAGGTGACTGATGTCGAAGCCCCAGAGGACGGCCCGCTCGACCTGGGCGCGGCACTCCCGCCGGACCTCGTCGATGTCGGCGTGGTCCCACACGTCGGTCAACGTGCGGGGAAACCCGCCGTCGCCGTCCAGAAGCGAGGGGGCCTGCGTGATCGGCGCCCAGCGGTACAGGTCGTGCTCCGCGTTCAGGGTCAGTCGGACACCGATGTCGTCGCCGCGGAACCGAGATGCAGACTCACGGGCCCAGGGTGCCGGCACGATGAGTGAGCCGCTGGTGCCGATCCCCTCGCGGAGGGCCTCGTAGACACCTACCGTGGCCGCGTGGCAGAAACCGAGGTCGGCGCAGTTGAGGATGAGCAGCTTGGCCTCAGGTCCGTATCCGAGGCGCTCGGCGACAGTCGGCACCTACCTGACCGTAGTGCGGGTTGATGTCAGGCGGCGCGGCCCGTCCTCTCGTGCACCGCCGGATCGGCGTGGACCCGGTCTCGTCCCGTAGCCAGCTCCAGCTGCTGACGGGCGGCGGCGATGCCCTGGCGGCCGACACGGCGGGTGTGTTCGTCGATGCGCCAGTCCGTCGTGGACCGCGACCGGACCCCGAGAGTGGTCGTTGCGACGTCGGGAACGGGCAGGGGCAGCTCGGGCTGCGAGGTTCGGGATCGTTGTCTGCGGGCCGGTGCCATGGGTGCATCATGCCCGGAGGGTGTATTACGGAGCCATGGTCGATGGACAGCTGGCTGAGCCACCCGGACCCCGCTACGGGATCACCGTCCCCTTCGACGGAGTGGGATTGGCGGATCACCGCAGGTGGTACGAGGAGTTGCTTCGACTCGGCTACACCGACGCCTGGTCGGCGGAGACCGACGGGGCCGACGGTTTCACCCCGCTGGCGATGGCGGCGGCCTGGACCCCGGAGCTGCAGCTGGGTGTGGCCATCATCCCGGTGTATACGAGGGGCCCGGCCTTGTTGGCCCAGAGCGTGGCCGCATTGGCCGAGGCAGCGCCGGGCCATTTCACGGTAGGCCTGGGGACGTCCTCGGACGTCATCGTCAGCCGCTGGAACGGCATCGGGTTCGACGAGCCCTACAAGCGGGCCCGGGACACCATCCGCTTCCTCCGGTCGGCACTGGCCGGCGAGAAGGTGGACAACGCCTATGACACCTTTACCGTCCGCGGGTTCCGCCTGGCCCGACCGGTCGAGCACCCCCCGCCGATCTTCCTCGCCGCACTCCGGCCCGGGATGCTGAGCCTGGCAGGCCGAGAGGCCGACGGCGTGATCCTCAACTGGCTGTCGGCCGAGGACGTCGGCACGGTCAAGCCGGAGGTGGGTGCCGACATCCCGGCCGCCGCCCGGATCTTCGTCTGCCCCTCGGAGGACACCGAGGCCGTCCGCGCCATCGGCCGGCGCATGATCGCCGCCTACTTGAACGTGGGGGTGTACGCCGCCTTCCATCGGTGGCTCGGGCGGGGCCCCGATCTCGAGCCGATGTGGTCCGCTTGGCAGGCAGGGGACCGAAAGGGGGCGCTCGCCGCCATCCCCGACGAAGTGGTCGATGCCCTGCTGGTCCACGGGTCCTATGACGAGTGCCGGGCCCATGTGGGCCGTTACGTCGCCAACGGGATTGACGTGCCGGTGATGGCCGTCATCCCCCTCGGCGTGCCGCTCGAGGAGGCCGTGGCGGGGCTGGCACCTCCCTGGGAGCCCGAACAGACGCCGGCGGTGCCGGCGGCGGGTCAGTCCACCCGGTAGCGGGCGACGATCTCTGCGTCCTGGTCCCGGACCTGGTCGGCCAGGTCCCGGCCGAAGCGGGCCAGCTCGGCGGCCAGGCGCTCATCGGAGAGGGCCATGATTCTCACCGCCAACAGGGCGGCGTTGCGGGCCCCGTTGACCGCCACCGTGGCCACCGGGATGCCCTTCGGCATCTGGACCATGGCCAGGAGGGAGTCGAGTCCGCCCAGGTTGGCCAGCGCGACGGGTACGCCCACGACGGGTAGGGGAGTGGCGGCGGCCACCACCCCGGCCAGATGGGCGGCGCCACCGGCGGCGGCGATGATGACCTGGACGCCCCGGTCCGCCGCGCTCCGGGCGAACGCGATCGTGTCGTCAGGTGTCCGGTGGGCCGAGAGCACCCGTACCTCCACGCCGACGCCGAACGAGCGGAGGGTCTGGACGGCGTCGTCCATGATCGAGGCGTCGGACGAGCTTCCCATGATGATGGCGACTGACATGCCTGCATTCTGCCCGACCGCGGGCATCGGGTCATCTTCGGGCCCGAGGCGACCGGCACGGGCTGTTGTCGCGACCGGTACGGTTTGGTCGGGTCCGTCGCCTCGACCGAGTCTCGACTGGAGCGCGCCCGACCAGCCCAACGGCAACCAACGAGAGGATGCACCCCCCATGAAGATCGGTGTGATGTTCGATACCGAGCAGGCGTTCGACCGGATGGTGGCTCAGGTCGCCTCGCTGCACGACGCCGGGATCGAGGCGGCGTGGGCGTCTCAGATCTTCGGCTATGACGCCTTGACCGCCCTGGCCGCCGTCGGCCGCGAGGTCAAGGGGATCGAACTCGGGACGGCCGTCGTCCCCACCTTCCCCCGCCATCCGGTCATGCTGGCCGGCCAGGCCCTCACCGTGCAGGCGGCCACCGAGGGCCGTCTGACCCTCGGGATCGGGCTCTCCCACCGGGTGGTCATCGAGAACGTCTTCGGCATGTCGTTCGAGCGTCCGGCTCGGCACATGCGCGAGTACCTGTCGATCCTGGTACCCCTGCTCGACGGGGAGCCGGCCAACTTCACCGGCGAGACGATGAAGGCGTCGACGTTCGGGCCCCTCCAGATCAAGGCTGCTTCCCCGCCCGTGCTGGTGGCGGCGCTGGGGAAGACGATGCTCGAGATCGCCGGCCGTATGGCTTCGGGCACCGTGACCTGGATGACCGGACCATCCACCATCGAGAGCCACATCGTCCCGACCATCCGGGCGGCGGCCGACGAAGCCGGCCGGCCCGAGCCCCGCATCGGGGTGGGCCTTCCCGTGTGCGTGACCACCGATCCCGCCGCGGCCCGGGCGGCCGCGGCGGAGACCTTTGCCATCTACGGGCAGCTCCCCTCGTACCGGGCCATGCTGGACCGCGAGGGGGCCGATGGACCCGCCGATGTGGGCATCGTCGGGACCGCGTCGGAGGTGAAGGCCCAGGTGAGGCATCTGGCCGACATCGGAGCCACCGACTTCTGCGGGGCGCCGTTCGGCTCGGCCGACGAGATCAGGGCATCTGTCGAGACCCTAGCGTCCCTTGTCTAACCATCAAGTAAACGGTTAGCTCATCTATAGCTGAAGTAGAGCGTTAGATTGCAGGCGTAGCCTGAGAGTTCAGGGTTGAAGGTCCGCGCGCGCGCGGGGATGGCGGGTTGGCGTGGCCCCTCCCGGGCCGTGCATCCTGGGCCGCGGAATGGTGGTCAGGAGGTGATGCGGGTGTGCTTGAACTCGTTGAGCTCTGGATGGTCGGTGATGAGGCCGACGACCCGATCGATGGTGGTCCGGGCCAGGTCGTGGTCGCCACGGGGTCGGGTCATGAGGCGGACGAAGACGGCCCGGTCACCGACCATGAACGTCGGCACACCGAAGACGGCGAGGTCGGCGACGGCCTGCTCGTGTTCGTCCCGCACCACCTTGGCCGGCCATCCGGCATCCACCTCCGCGAGCACGGCCTCGGCGTCCGCCCCACCGCGGTCGAGCGCCTTGGCTACCACCTCGCGATCACGAAGGTCGCCGGTATCGTCGTGCCGGGCGGCGAACAAGGAGCGGTGCACCGGGCGGAAGAGGTCGGGGTAGCGGTCCCTCACCACGACGCCGGCAGCCAGGGCCAACAGGTCGGGCTGCTGGGCGGGATCGTCCCATGCAGGTGTTCCTCCCTCGGGGACGTGGGCCTGGTTGAGGAAGAAGGGGACGAAGGTCAGCTCCCAGGGAGCACCGCCCTCGAGTCCGTCGAGAAGGTACTCGTGCCCGTTTCGGGCGAACGGGCAACGATAGTCCCAGGTCACAGCGAATGTCGACGTCGTGGTCATGCAACGGAAACCCCGGGCTCGCTCGTTCCATTCCTGCCTCGCCGCCAGGAGACGGCAACCCGAGCCTGGCGATCCGGCGATGGGCGGGCCGCAGGGTCCGGCGGCGTCCGAGCCGGGGCCTGCCATTGGCCGACGTGGTGGCAGCTCGGACCGGCGAGATGGACGCCGACCCTGGGCGGCGGAAACGAGACCTGGGCTAGGCGACCCGGGACACGGGACCGTCCCGTCGGGGCATGGAGCCAGCGTCAGTTCGCCGGCGATCCACTAGGCGGTCAGGTGGGAGGCCACGATCAAAGGACACATGACCCGCGCTCCTCCGAGTCGAGGAGCAGCAGGCGGCAGGGAGCAAGGCGGTGACGAGCCGGCGGCTACGGCGCCCGCCTCGTGGGGTCAGCTCTGCACGAGATTGTCGGGATGGTTGTTGACGACGGGGGTCGCGTTGAGCGTCACCGTGTGACCGCTCGTGACGAAGATACCGCCACCATTACCGACGCCGGCTTTGCTCTTGTTGTAGACGACCATGCTGTTGTTGAGCACCGCCGAACCGTTCTGGATCATGCCGCCTCCCTCACCACCGGCGACGTTCTTTTGGATCCTGCCCCCGGTGACCGTGAGCGAGCCATTGTTGTCGATTCCGCCGCCTTGATTAGCGGCCGTGTTGCCGTCGGCGGCCGTCTTGTTGAGCGTGACCGAGCCCCGCTGTCGATGTCGAAGCCTCCACCCCAGCCGGTGGTGTTGCCCTTGACATTGCTGTCGGTCATGCTCACCACGCCGCTGCCGCCGACGTGAATGCCCCCACCTTGGCCGCCGCCGGCACCCGATGTATTTCCGTCGATACCGCAATCGGTGACGTTGGTCGTGGCGTAGCTGTTGATGCCTCCGCCACCCGACCCGTCATTGCCCTGATTCCCTGTGACGGAGCAGTTCGTGAGATTCAGCACGCCGCTGCCGACGACCACACCTTCCTCCGCTGGTTGAGCTCCAGGTACCGCCCGTTATGGTGACCCGGTAATCGTGACGGGGTTGGCCTCGACTTCGCACGACGGTGCCGCTGTTGCTCGTCCCGCCGCTGATGGTCATGGTCAACCGCCCGCTGCCTTCGATTGTCACCGGCGTCCGGATGACGAAGCCACCGGCGTACGTCCCAGGCTTCACCTTGATCGTCTCACCAGTCGTGGCGACAGCGAGCGCATCCGCAATGGTCGTGTACGTGCAGCCGCTGGCACAGACGGTCACCTTGGTCGCAGCCTGCGAAGCCGGGGAAAGAACGAGGAACGCAGACGCAAGGAGCACCGCGGCTCCGAGGAATTCGAACACGGGCCGCCTGATACGCATTTGGTACCCCCATCTGCGAGTGTGGCAGTGCTACCTCGATTGGGGCGACGGACCGCCTGTCCGATCTTTCAGCTGGCCGCCTGTCCCTTGCCTCGGAGCGTCGCCACGTCCTTACAGTGCGGTCCATTCGAATCACTCGCCAAAGTCAATCGTCAACCGGGTCATGGTTCAGACCTGGCCCGCAACGGTCCACGCAGGGTGTGGCCGCACGGTCACCATCAGTGGTGGTGGCGATCGGAGAGCGCCGTCCAAAGCTGGAGGCGCCACGACCTGCGTTCCTGTCATGGCCATCGTCGCTGTCACGGCCATCGTCCTTGATCGGATGGAAAGGCCCGGACAGCCAGGGGAAAGCGACGCGACCACCGACGAGCGGCGTTCGACATCTCGAGACATCTCGCCCAGAGCGCCCCCGCTTGCCGGCGCCGATGGGTCGTCAGGCCGTATCGATGTGGTCAACCCGGAGGACCAGATGCCGGGCACCCCGGCCATCGCCGTCCGCGCCGCGGTCCGTCCGCGGCCCGGCCGATGGCGTCCTCCGGGTGGAGATCTCCGTCGAAGATGAGACCGCGACAGCTCAGACCAGTCGGCGCCCGAGCAGACCGAGGGCCGTACCGATGACGGCCCCACCCAGCACGTCCGAGGCGTGATGGGCCCGGAGGTGGAGCCGGCTGAGACCGACCAGCGCGGCCGCCGACAGCAGGAACCCGTTGCCGGCCGGGTCGTTCGGCCGGCACATCACGGTGGCGGCGCAGAACGCGGCCAAGGTGTGGCCGCTCGGGAAGCTGCTCGTCGTCGGCTCGCGGACCGGTATGCCGCCCTCGATCACCGTGAGGCCGGTGCGGTCGGGTCTCGAGCGCCCGATGGACTGCTTGAGGGTCGAGTTGACCACGCTGGACTCGATGCCGGCGACCGCCAGTGCCCGAATGGCCCGGACACGACGCGGTCCCGGGCGCCGAGCCCGCCACGCCGTGGTGGCGGCCCAGATGAACCCGTGGTCCCCGAGACCGGTGATCAGCTTGGCCGCACCATCGAGGGCGGGCCGCCCTCGATGGGGCTCGAACCAGGACTCGACACCCCGGTCGACGGCTTTGACCGCGGCGCGGAGTGCCGACCAACCGCCGTTCAGGGCCAGCTCAGGGGGATCCGGAATCGACCGGGCCGCCGACCCCGGAGAGGGCTCGGCGTCCGGCGGGACGTCGTCGACCACCCTGGTCATGAGCGCCGGGGTTCCGATCGAGGACTTGGTCCGGTCATCACCGGCCCGAGTCGGTCATGACGGTCCCGACCGAGTCGATGGCGTATCTCGTCTGGTCGGACCCCATGACCTCGTCACGCCGCCCCACCGACTCTTGCCCCGAGGGCCAGCGCGGCATCCTCGGGGTTCCCTCCGTGGGCGGGGCAGAACTCGCGGAATCGACAGAAGTTGCACAGAGGGGAAGGGTGCGGCCGGAAGTCCTCGTCGCGGCAGGCCCGTTCGATCGCCGTCCAGACGGCCGTGGCCCGCTGTCGCTGCCCCCGCAATGACTGCTGCGAAGGAGCGGTGGTGATGGTCAGCGGCTCCTTGAGGTGCAGCAGGCGGACCTCGGCTGGCGGGCGTCCGAACACCTCCTCGCACAGGAGCGCGTAGATGTGCACGCCGACCAGCTTTGACTGCTCGAAGGCGGGGGAAGGCGCCCTTCCCGTCTTGTAGTCGACGACCACCAGCTCACCTTCGGGTGTGAGATCGAGTCGGTCGATGATGCCGCGCAGGCGTAGGTCGCCGACCCGGGCCTCGAGCAGCAGCTCGATCCCGACCGGGGCGACCTCGTTCGGGTCCTCCAGTGCGAAGTAGTTCTGCACGAGGGACCATGCCTCGTCGCGGAAGCCGTCAGCCTCGTCCGAGGTGAGGCCGAGCGAGATGAAGTCCGGGTCGATCTGCATCGACGCCCACACGGCATCCAGCTCGGCCAGGGCGGCCCCGACGGTGCGGGCTCCTCGTTCGTGGTGCCAGAAGAGCTGCTCGAGCACCTGATGGACCAGCGTGCCCTTGACCGTCCAGATGGTCGGCTCCTCGGGAAGGTGGTCGATGGCGCTGAACCGGAATGCCAGCGCACAGTCGCGAAACGACGTGACCTTGGACGGGGACAGCGATCGTGGCGTCTCGAGTGGCACGGGTACAGACTACGGCGAGGGTGTGCCAGCAACGGGGTTCAGGGCCCGGACCACGGAGCTGGCCACCACCGCCGGGGACTGCAGCGGACCGAAATGGCCGAGGTGCGGGATCACCTCGACCGTCGATCGGCGGAGCCGGGCGGCGTCGGCCTCGAGGAAGGACGGGCCGAAGGCATCGGTGTCTTCCCCGCAGGACAGAGCGACCGGGCAGGAGACCTCGCCGAGGTGGGCGAAGGCGCCGTGCGAGGCGCCGTGGGCGTAGATCATGGCTTCGTCCTCTCGCCGGCACCGGAGCCGGATGGACGGGCCGCCGCCCCCTTCGTCGGCGGGGACCGGTTCGAATCCCGCCTCGACGTAGCAGCGGAGCGCCTCGGGATCGAGGTCGGAGAAGGGTGGCTTGGACGAGAAGTTGACGAAAGCGTCCTCGGCTGAGAGGAACGAGTCGCGGCGCCGGCGGGCTCCCACCGTCAGCGGGTTGTCCTCGAAGGACGCGGGATCGCTGCCGGCCGGCACGGGCAGGACCACCGGCTCGAAGCAGTAGAGGGACTCGAAGGTTCCGGGTCGGGACTGCTCGGCCAAGAGGAGCGCGGCGCCGCCGCACGAGTGGCCGAAGCCAGACGGTGAGGACAGCCCGAGGTGGTCCACGACAGCCAGCACGTCGGTGGCGAAACCGGACCAGGCGAAGTCGCCGTCGGAGGGTCGGTCGGACCCGCCGTGAGCTCGGAGGTCGAGGCCCCAGCAATGGAAGCTGCTGCCGAGGTGGCGTGCCATCGGCGTGAACACTTCGGCGCAGAAGCCGGTGGCATGGACGAGGAGCAGATCCGGCCCGTCGCCACCGAAGTCGTAGACGGCGATGCCCAGGCCGTCGGGGGTCCGGCACCGGGACTGCCGCGGCCGATCCGTGTCGTCGATCGTGCTCACCAGGGGGACGGTACACCGGCGGCCCGGGCGGGGTGACCGGTGCGCACTGCCCTGCGACCGACCGTGTAGACATTGATGGTTGATGGCGCATTTTCTTCGGAATCGGGGCGAGGTCGCCCCCTACCCGCCGGCGGCGGCCGGTCCGTCGGGCGGGGCCCGGTCCGGCGTGCGGACATGAGCCCACGAGGCCGCGCCTCGGCCAGGCGTGCCGCCGTCGAGGCCTCCGACCACCTCGAGCGCTCGGAGGCCTGGCACGGCTTGCGGGCGGGCGACCCGGTCATCGTCTCCGGGTTGCGCATCCGAGGAGCTGACTGGGAGTTCCGCGCCCACGTCCTCAACCGTCGCAACGGGACAGAGTCGGTCGAGGTCGTCGGCGGCCGGGCCGGTGACCGCCAGGTCCGGTCGTTCGAGCCGCATCGGATCTACGCGGTGAGCGGTGCCCGCGGCACCCGGCAGAGCCCGGATCGAGCCGTTGCCGGCCGGGCCTCCTTGGCCGAGGCGCCCCAGCTTCCCTTCGGGTGATCCCGGGCTGGGCCCCGGTCGTTTCGGATGACCGGGGTTGTGGCTCCCGGGGACGAGCGGACCGGGGCTCGCCGCGGCCGGAACTCGGCCGGTCCCGGGTCGGGCGGTCGACGCTCCGCGTGACCACACACCGGGTGACCTGGTGGCGGCCGGAGTGATCGGCCGGCGCCGATAGGGTGCCGGTGATGGCGACGGTCACCTTCTTCCACGCCCACCCCGACGACGAGGCTATCGCCACCGGTGGGACCATGATCGGCCTGGCCGCCCAGGGGCACCGTGTGGTGCTGGTGACGGCGACCAGGGGGGAGCTCGGCGAGACGCCGGAGGGCCTCCTCACTGCCGGCGAATCACTGGTGGACCGACGCCAGGAGGAGCTGTCCGAGGCCTGCCGCATTCTCGGGGTGGATCGACAGGTGTTCCTCGACTACCTCGATTCCGGTATGGCCGGCGAGCCGAGCAATGACCGGCCCGGGAGTTTCGCCTCCGCCGAGGTCGACGAGGCGGCTGGCGCGCTGGCGCGGCTGTTGACCGAGGAGGAGTCGGACGTGCTCGTCATCTACGACGAGCACGGGGGGTATGGCCACCCCGATCATGTGCAGGTGCACCGGGTCGGGACGAGGGCGGCCGACCTCGCCGCCACGCCGGTCGTCTACATGGCCACCATGAACCGCGACTTCATGGCCGAGCTCGCCGCCCAGGGCGCCCTGACCGGGGCGGACGACGGGGCGGGATGGCGACCCCCCGAGGAGGTCGCCCGGGACATGGAGACGATGGGGGAGCCGGAGAGCCGCCTGACCACCACCGTCGACGTGACCCCATGGATCAAGATGAAGCGGGAGGCCATGCGGGCCCACGCCAGTCAGATCCCCGAGTCCAGCTTCTTCCTGTCGATGCCCGATGACGTCTTCTCGACGGTCTGGGGACGGGAGTGGTACATCCGGATCAGGCCCGAGGTCGCATCACCGCGGCTGCGTCCGATGGAGGAGGCGCTCATGCTGGAGCCGGACGACGACACCAAGAACAGGCCACGCGCCGTCCCCCTCCACGACGGTGTGTCACCGACGTGACCACGCACCGGGTGCTGCGCGTCCATGGTGGGCGGCTGGTGGTGGCCGAGCGCCGGCTCGAGCTGGAGGCGGAGCTGGACAGCGCCGCCGGGGAAGGCTTCGATCTCGTCAACTCGTTCACCGTCGACGACAACGTCTACCTCGTCCTACGTCGGACGGCCCCCTGACCGGCCCCCGACCGGCCGTGCAACCTCGGACCGGTTTGGCCTCGGCCCCGGCCGGTGCACGCCCCGATCGTGGCCGTGAGCGGGGTCAGAACTCCGTGAAGGACTGGATGGACACCACCCGGTCGCGGCCCGACTCCTTGGCCCGGTAGAGGGCCTGGTCGGCACGCTCGATCATCGACGTGGTGTCCTCGATGCCGTCCCAGCTGGTGAGTCCGGCGGACAGGGTGACGCCGAACTCGGAGGTGGCGTCCCTGCCCCCGGCGCGCAGCTTGTCCAGGAGGTGGTGGCCGCCGAGGATGTCGGTGTCCGGCATGACCAGGCAGAACTCCTCGCCCCCGTAGCGGACGACCAGGTCCTGGCCGCGGATGTTCGAAACCAGCAGCGCGGCGATGGACCGGAGAAGGGTGTCGCCGGCCACATGCCCGTGCCGATCGTTGTACTCCTTGAAGTGGTCGAGGTCGATCATGGCCACACTCAACGGCGACTCGGAGCGAAGGGCGTGCTCCATCTCGATCTGGATCCGCTCGTAGAGGGTGCGGCGGTTGGCCAGTCCGGTGAGCGGGTCGGTACGGCTCTCGGTCTGGAGGCCGGTCACGAAGTTCGCCCGGCTGGTGATCCTCAGGAAGGCCGCCGCCAGCACCTCGGGCGCGTCGACGGCGTGATGGTCGAGGTGTTGATCGGGAGAGTGCTCGGGTGCCCGCTCGACCACCATGGCCATCTCGCCCTCGGCGCAGTAGCCGATCGGGATGATGCAGAGCCGGTCGCTGTGGACGACCGAGTCGGTGCGGAGTGCCTCGGCCAGTTCGGCCACCTCGCCGGGGTCCTGGCACACGTCCTCGGCGCCGTCGGGCCAGTTGGCCAGGGACACGAACCGGCCGAGGCGGCTGTGCCGGGCGAAGACGGTGATGCGCTCGGCCGGCATGACGGCCGGGACCAACGGGAGGCCCCGTTGGAACACTTCCTGGATCAGGTCGGCATTGGACTTCGGGTCACCGGATGCCACGTCGTTGAGGGCATCGTTGAGCATGCCCACCGACCGGCGGGCGCTGACCCGGTCGGCCAGGGATCCGACCGTCCGGGAGGTGAGCCAGGTGACCAGGGCGATGGTCGAGGCGTAGACCATCGCCGGGGCGGCCAGCTGGCCCCCCCGCAGCCCGGCGGCCCACCCCACCGCTATGACGGCGGCGATGGCGTAGGCGTCGATGGCGACGCGCATCCGGCGGTCGCCGATGATGCTCACGAAGACCACCGCCACCACGGCCCCCGGCAGGAACGTCCCGAAGGGGGCGGAGGTCCCGAGCTCGAGGAAGCCGAGCATGGCGATGGCCAGGGCGGCCATGACGAGGCCGGTCGTGGCCTGGGAGGCGATGGTGGCCTTCCCCCGGGTGAGGGCCATGAACAGGGCGAAGTAGAGCAACGAGGCGAAGACACAGGCGATCGCGCCGGCGAGGTAGCCCCATCGGAGTTGTCCGTGGTCCACCAGCACCACCCCCAGGAGGACGGGCAGGGCGATGAGCTCGGCGACCTGGCCGGAGACCAGCGCCTGGCGGATGTGTTGGGTGGAACGGGCTTCTTCGGACCTCACGCAGGGGTTATCGGCCCCGACCCATCGCTCCTTTACCGTGCCGAGGAGGCCTCGTCGGTGCCGACCTGCTTCCGACCGGCCCGTACCATCCCGAGTTGGGGCCGGATCGGCACGGAGGGCGGACCCGGCGGACCGTCTGCGGATCCGCCGCTCACTCGGATCGAGGGGGGCTCCTCGAGCCTGAGCCTGAGCCCGAGTTGGAGTTGGTACCCGTGGCTCGGCGGGGGAGCATCCCGGTGAAGAACAGCCCGACCACGATCAGGAGGGCGACCAGCCACAGGGCGCTACGGAGGCCGTCGAGACGGGCCGTGGCGTTCTCGGCCACGATGGCGTCCTGGGTGGCGGCGGGCAGGTCGGTCTTGCTGAGCCCGGCGCGCAGGTCGGCATCGGAGATGAAGGGGATTCCGCTGCTCATCTCCACCGTCGCCTTGGCGGTCACGTCGGGAGGCACGGCCGGGTTGTCGGTGACCCCCTGGATGAAGCTGGTGGTGAGGCTGCCGATGAGGGCGGCGCCGACCAGGGCGGTACCGAGCGAGGCGCCGAAGTTGGTGAAGGTGTTCTGGAGACCACCGACCTCCGCACTCTGGGTGTCGGGTACGGCCGAGACGGTGATGGCGCCGAGCTGGGACGCCAGGGCCCCGATCCCGAGGCCGACCAGGGCCATGGGGATGAGGACGATGCCGGCGCCGGCGGCCGGGTCCAGCCCGCCCACGAGGACCAGCACTCCGCCCAGTATCAACAGCATCCCGATCCGCACCACCAGTCGGGGCGAGGCCCTCGGGAACAGCCTCGGGACGGCGATGGCCGCGAGGAGAAGGGTGAGCGACAGCGGCAGCAGTCGGACGCCCGTCTGGAGGGCGCTCAGGGCCAGGACCACCGAGAGGAAGAGGGGAATGGTGAAGAAGATCCCGGCCTGGGCCAGGAACTGGAAGAAGAAGGCGATGAGGCCACCGGAGAGCTGCACGCTGTGGAACATCGACGGCCGGAACAGCGGTTCGCGGCCCAGGCCCTCCAGGCGGCTCTCCCACAGCAGGAGGGACGCGATGACCAACAGGCCGCCCAACACCAGCCACACCACGGGGGAGACTCCGAGCCAGGCCGGCCCGTTGGGCTTGGGCTTGACCCATCCCCATACCCCCGAATTGAGGACGCCGAGGACCGTCAGGGACAGGCCGGCCACCGACAGGGCGGCGCCCACGAAGTCGAAGGAGACCCGTGCCTCGGGCGCCAGGTCCTCGATCCTGCGGAGCGAGAGGAGGATCGCCACCACGATGACCACCTCGCCGGCGAACACCCACCGCCACGAGGCGAAGGTGGTGACCGCCCCACCCACCAGCGGACCGGCGGCGACGGCGATGGCACCGGCGGCGGCGATGAGACCGTAGGCCGCCGAGCGCCGATCGGCTGGGAAGTTGCCGGCCACCAGGGCCACGATCGCCGGCATGATGAGCGCCGCCCCGAGCCCCTCGAGGCCCGACCAGCCGATGATCAGCACGGTGAGGTTGGGTGCGAGCGCAGTGGTGAGGGACCCGGCCCCGTAGACGACCAGCCCGACGGCGAAGGCGCGCCGGCGCCCGATCAACGCCCCGATCTTCCCCCCGGTGATCATGAAGGCCGCCATGACCAAGGTGTAGAGGGTGATGGCGGTCTGGATGCCGGACACCGTCGTCCCGAGGTCGTTGGCCACCGACTTGATCGACACGTTCATGACCGACGTGTCCAGGGTCATGAGGAACTGACTGGACGCCAGGACCAGGAGGACGAAGGACCCGGTCCGCGCCGCGGGCCGCCCGGCCGTGGCGGCCGGGGGCGCGGCGGTGCTGTCGCTCACCGGGCCGGATCCCGGACGGATCCGGCCCGGACGGTGAGGGTGATGGTCCCGAGCAGGGGTTGGGAGGCGCGCTCTCCTCCGGCAAGGGGACGGCGGGCCATCGTGCGAACCTATCTGCTCCGGGAGGGCCGCGCCGCCGCCCCGTCCCTGTTCGGCCCCGTTGCGTCAGACCAGTCGCCGGTCGGTCGCCCATTTGGTCAGCTCGTGACGGGTGGAGAGCTGCAGCTTGCGGAGTACCGAGGAGACGTGGGACTCCACCGTCTTGACCGAGATGCTGAGGTCCCGGGCCACCTCCTTGTAGGTGTAGCCGCGGGCGATGTGGCGGAGGACCTCGCGCTCCCGGGGGGAGAGCTGGTCGAGCTCGGGATCGAGCCCGCCCACCCCGACACCCTGTTCGCCACTGCTGGCGAAGGCGTCCAGGACGAAGCCGGCCAGGCGGGGTGAGAAGACGGCGTCGCCGGCACCGACCCGGGACACGGCCTGGAGCAATTCGGTACCGGAAATGGTCTTGGTGATGTAGCCGCGGGCCCCGGCCCGGATGACGGCGATCACGTCCTCGGGTGCATCGGAGACCGACAGGGCGAGGAACCGGACCTCGGGATGACTGGCATGCACCCCACGGAGCACGGCCTGGCCGCCGCCGCCCGGCAGGTGGACGTCGAGCAGGACGACGTCGGGGACCCGTTCGCCGATCAGCTCGATGGCCGCGTCGACCTCGTCGGCCTCACCGACGACCTCCACGGCGTCGCCGAGTTCGGCCCGCACCCCCGATCGGAAGACCGCGTGGTCGTCGACCAGGAACAGGCGGAGCTGTCGGTCATCGTTCATGGGTGCGAGCTCCCCGGACTTGCCCCTGGCGAGGCATGCTGAGCTCGACCTCGGTGCCGTCACCCGGGGTCGACCGGACCACGGCCGTCCCGCCGAATCGGGCCATCCGGGCGCGGATCGACTGGGCGATCCCCTGCCGGTCCTCCGGCACCTGGTCCGGGACGAACCCGAGACCCCGGTCCCGGACGAAGCAGGTCACGGCGGCGGGCTCCACTTCGGCGTAGAGCGACACCTGGCTGGCGCCGGACCACTTGGCCGAGTTGACCGTGGCCTCCCGGGCGGCCTCGAGCAAGGCCCGCAGGCCGTCGGTCAGGTCGCAGTCACCGACCACCACGATCTGGACGGTGACGCCGTGATCAGCCTCGACCTGTCGCTGGAGGGCGCCGACTCCCTCGGCCAGGGTGGTCGCCTCACCGCCCACCGTGCCCGGTGGCCGTCCCTCGAACAGCCACGAGCGGAGCTCGCGCTCCTGGGCGCGGGCCAGCCGGACGACGTGCTTCGGGTCGTCGGCCGAACGCTGGATGAGGGCGAGGGTCTGGAGCACCGAGTCGTGCACATGGGCGGCGATCTGGGCGCGCTCTTCGGCCAGGGCCCGGGCCTGCCGTTCCGCCATCAGGTCCCGCACCAGGCTCAGCCACCAGGGGCCGAACACCACGACGATGGCGGCGATGACCAGGAGCGAGCCGGCCACCGGCCGTAGTGCCGCGCTGCTGGGGTGACCGAGGATGAGCACCAGCAGGCCCCCGACACCGAGCAGCACGCCGGCGAGGATCCGCAGCGAGAGCATCCAGCGGGTCCGCCGGCCGGTGCCGGTGGTGAACATGGGGGCCAGGTCCTGGTTGATCCACACCCGTTCGCCCTCGCTGGCGTTTCGACGGATGAGGATGGCGGCCGCCGCCGCCAGGAAGAGCGGCCAGCTGATCGAGCCCAGATAGCCGACGTGCACCGCGGCCGCCAGCACCTGCACCGCCACCAGGACCGGAATGACGGCGATGACCAGGCGGATGCCCCGCCAGTCCGAGACGGCTCGAAAGAAGATGTTCGAGGTCTCGCCCTCCAGGGGGATGAGGAGCCAGGCCAGGGCGTAGAGGAGGACGCCGACCCCGCTCCCCAGTGAGAGCAGCACGAATCCGATCCGTACCAGTGTGACGTCGATGCCGGTGGCGAGCGACAGCCCTCCGCACACCCCGGCCACCACCCGGGTGTCGGTACTGCGTCGGATGGGCCCCCGGAAGCGACGGCGCAGCCGGTGGCCGCGGCCACCGTGCCACCCCCAGTACCGGGAGTAGTCGTGGGAGTAGGGCCGTCCGGACCATGTCGGGCGCGGGCCGCTCGGGCCCGTGCGGTGGCTGTGGCCCCGCCCGGTCGCAGGCTCGCCTCCGGGTGCGCCGGGCGCAACCGTGCGCGGATCGTGGGATTCGGCGATACCCGATGATCGCGCAGGCCGGTCAGCCGGGGCCATCAGGGATGTCCCTGAGCCGGCTGGGGCCGGTCTCAGGGGTGAGCCGGGGACATTCCCGATACCCACCCGGCCCGGGACGGATCAAGCTGTCGGCATGAACATCGCCAGCACAGAAGCAGGTAGCGAAGCCGGCACCGGAGCCGGCGTCGACGCGGACACGCCGTCTGAGGTCGCCGGCCGCAGCCCTGCCTCCGCGGGGGCCTCCGGCCGGCCGGACCGACTTCACCGCAGCCGCGACCACCGGATGCTCGGTGGTGTGGCCGACGGGCTGGCCGACTACTTCGACGTCGACACCACGTTGGTCCGGGTCGGATTCGTGGCGCTCGCCCTGTTCGGCGGCCTGGCCGTCCCGCTGTACCTGGCCGGCTGGCTCCTCATCCCCGAGGAGGGATCGGACCGTTCGGTGGCCGAGGAGATGCTGGGCCGCGACCGGTCCGCCTGACCGCATCGACATCCCGACCGATCCGAGAGGACACACCATGCGCTACCGCTGGGACCCGATCTACCCCGAGTACTCGCGCCGTGCGGCTGCCACCGCTGATGCCGACATCCGTGCGTCCGATGCCGAGCGGACCGAAGTGGCAGACCGACTGTCACACCACTTCGCCGACGGCCGCCTGGACCAGACCGAATTCAAGGCCCGCCTGGACCGGGCCATGGGTGCGACCACCCGTGGCGACCTCCACGGACTGTTCGACGACCTCCCGCGCCTCCCCGACGACGAGCCGCCGCCTTCGCACCGGCGCCGCCGTGTCATCCCGGTGCTCGTGTTCCTGCTCCTCGCCGCCGTCATCGTGGGTGCGACCGTGCCGGTGATACGCGTGCCCTGGGTGCTGTTGGTGGTGCTGGCGCTGTTGGTGTGGCGCCGCGGCGGGTGGCACCGCCACCGGCTGTACGCGCCGCCCGACGGGGACCAGTATCATCACGGTGGTCTGCACTAGGCCGTGGGGCCTACCGCCCGTCCCCCAAAGACCACCGCCACCATTGCCCGCTCGACCTGCTGTTCCCGCAGCAGCGTGCCCCACGAGCCGCACCCCTGACCGCCCAGCTCGGAACGCGTAGGTAGACCACGTGTTGCGCCCGGGCCCCGGAGAACGGAACACCATGGCCATCACCGATCAGACCGTAACCGGTACCCAAGCTCAGGCCGCGCCCCCGGCGGCACGAGCCATCGACCTCGTGAAGGTCTACGGGAAGGCCGAGGCGGCCGTGTACGCCCTGGCCGGAATCAACGTCGAGTTCGGACGCGGCCAGTTCACGGCGGTGATGGGCCCGTCGGGCTCCGGCAAGTCGACCCTCATGCACTGCATGGCCGGGCTCGACCGGCCGACATCCGGGCGCACGTTCGTCGGCGACCAGGAGATCGGACTGCTCGACGACAGTGATCTCACGCGGATGCGCCGGGACCGGATCGGCTTCGTGTTCCAGTCGTTCAACCTCGTCCCGACGCTCACCGCCGGTGAGAACATCACGCTGCCGGCCGACCTGGCCGGCCAGAAGGTGGACCACGACTGGTTCGAGTACCTGGTGGCCCAGCTGGGGATCGCCGACCGCCTCTCCCACCGCCCCAACGAGCTGTCCGGCGGGCAGCAGCAGCGGGCCGCCTGCGCCCGTGCCCTGATCGGCCGGCCGGACCTCATCTTCGCCGACGAGCCCACCGGCAACCTCGACTCGAACTCGTCCACCGAGATGCTCACCTTCCTCCGCCGGTCGGTGACCGAATTCGGCCAGTCGATCGTGATGGTGACCCACGACCCCCGAGGCGCGGCCTTCGCCGACCGGGTGGTGTTCCTGGCCGACGGCAAGGTGGTGGGCGAGCTGCTCTCCCCGACGTCCGATTCGGTGTTGGAGCACATGAAGCAGCTCGGGACCTGAGATGTGGAAGGTCACCGTCAAGGGGTTGCTCGCCCACAAGCTCCGGTTGGCGCTCACCGGTCTGGCCATCGTGTTGGGTGTGACCTTCATCTCGGGCACGCTCGTCCTCACCGACACCCTGCACAACACCTTCAACACCCTCTTCGGTCACATCTACCAGAACGTCGACTTCGAGGTCCGGGCCAAGGCCGCCTTCAACAGCAACGCGTCGGGCGGGGGTAGCGGCCGCAAGCCGATTCCGGAGTCGATCATCAACTCGGTCCGCGGCGTCCCGGGTGTCGCCTTCGCCCAGGGGACCGTGGGCGGACTCGCGCAATTCGTCGCCCCAGACGGGAAGGCCATCAGCACGGGTGGCGCGCCCACCCTCGGGCTCTCCTTCGACCCCAACCCGAAGCTTTCATCGCTCCAGCTGGCCCAGGGCCGCGCCCCGACCTCCCCCAACCAGGTGCTGATGGACGAGGGCACCGCCCAGAAGTACCACTTCAAGGTGGGCGATCACGTCCGGATCCTGCTGATGGGGCCTCCCCAGACCTTCACCATCTCCGGACTGGTCAAGTTCGGCACCGCCAACAACCTGGCCGGGGCCACGATCGCCGGCTTCGACATGCCGACGGCCCAGAACCTGTTCAACCTCGTCGGGCAGTACAACGCCATCGACGTCCTCACTCAACCCGGGGCGGACAAGTCGGTCGTTCAACATTCCATCGCCAAGGTCTTGCCCCCGGGTGTCGAGGTTGTCACCGGCCAGACCGTGGCCAACGAGCAGACCACCATGGTCAACCAAGCGCTGGGCTTCTTCTCGACCGCCCTGCTGGTGTTCGCGTTCATCTCCTTGTTCGTCGGTGGCTTCACCATCTTCAACACCTTCTCGATCCTCGTCGGCCAGCGGACTCGCGAGCTCGCCCTGCTGCGGATCGTCGGCGCCAGCCGGCGGCAGGTGTTCCGCTCGGTCCTGTTGGAGGCCGCCATCCTCGGGCTGGTGGCCTCGCTGGTCGGGCTAGGGCTCGGGGTGCTGGCCGCACTGGGGCTGGTGGCCCTGCTCAAGGGATTCGGCATCACTCTCCCCTCCGGACCGCTGGTCTTCGAGTCCCGGACGGTCATCGCCGCCCTCATCGTGGGGATCGGCGTGACCATGGTGTCGGCCATCAGCCCGGCCCGGCGGGCGGTGCGTATCGCCCCGGTGGCCGCCATTTCCGAGCACGAGGGCGCTACGACAGAGTCCTCCGGGCGGCGGCTCATCGTGGGGAGCATCTTCGCCCTGGTGGGCATCGCCCTGCTGGCGGTGGGCCTCACGCAGCCGGCCATCCAGCTGGTCGGCGTGGGCGCGATCGCGGCCTTCGTCGGGATCGGGATGCTGGCCCCGGTGGTGGCCCGCCCGATGGCCAGCGTGATCGGACGGCCCCTGGCCAGGATGCTCGGGATCTCCGGTCGGCTGGGGCGTGAGAACTCCATGCGCAGTCCGCGCCGCACCGCGCAGACCTCGTCGGCCCTCATGGTGGGACTGGCCCTGGTGTCGACCATCGCCGTGTTCGGCGCCTCGCTGTCCAAGTCGGCGACCAGCAGCGTCGACAATGCCATCAGCGCCGACTACATCATCACCGCCTCGGGGAACGGCGGTCAGGGTGGCTTCAGCAACGCGGTGGCTGCAGCCGCCTCCCGGGTGCCCGGGGTCACCTCCATCTCGACTGTGTACAACGACCAGTTCGAGGTGCTGCACTCGGTCACGGGCCTGACGGCCGTTTCCACCGACAACCTGTCCCAAACGGTCAAGCTGCGCATGCAGTCGGGGACCGGTGCTCCGGCCCTCGCCGCCGGGAATCTGCTCATCGACACCACCACCGCCAACACCAAGCACCTTGTGGTCGGCTCGGTCGTGCCGGTCAAGTTCGCCCAGACCGGAAATTCGACCATGCGGATCGGTGGGATCTTCAAGCCCAACGCGTTGCTCGGCAGCTATCTCGTCGGTGACGGGTTCTTCCTGTCCCACTTCAACAACCCGCTCCCCATCGCCGTTCTGTTGAAGAGCTCGAGCGGGCCGACCATCACCAGCGCAGTCGACAAGGGTCTCAGTGCCTATCCCAACATCAAGATCCAGACGCGGGCTGAGTTCCAGAAGTCACAGGAGGCCCAGATCAACCAGCTGCTCGGGTTGATCTACGCCCTGTTGGCCCTGGCCGTGCTCATCGCCCTCATCGGGATTGTGAACACCCTCATGCTCTCGGTGTTCGAGCGCACCCACGAGATCGGCCTGCTCCGGGCGGTGGGGATGAGGCGGCGGCAGATCAGGGCGATGATCCGTTCTGAGTCGGTCATCATCGCCGTGTTCGGCGCCATCATCGGCATCGTGGTCGGCTCGGCCCTCGGTACCGCCTTCGCCGCCTCGCTGAAACAGCAGGGCATCACCGACATCGTCATCCCGGTGGCCAGCCTGGTGGTGTTCCTGGTGCTGGCGGCACTGCTGGGCCTCGGCGCCGCGGCCTGGCCCGCCCGGAGGGCGGCCCGACTGGACGTCCTGTCGGCCATCGCCGCCGAATAGGGCCGACCCAGAGGAGCCGGCGCAACTCGGTCACCGTGCGAAGTCGGCGTCATGCCAGCGGCTGATGGGGAACGGCTCCAGGACCCGCCGCAGGGTGGCCAGCTGCTCCTCGTCGAGTTTGCGTTGCCAGGCGTCGGGCAGCTCGGCGGCCCGGCGGTCGACGTTGAATCCCTGGCCCGGCCGGTCGTGGCGGGCCAGATAGTCGTCGGTGGCCGACGTCCACTCGAGGCCGAGGTCGGCAAAGAGCATCCGGAATCGGGCGGGTGGATCGGTGCACAGGTCCTCGTGGACCCGGAGGTGCCAGCCCGGGTGGTCGACCACCGCCTGTTCGAGGGCGGCGGTGAGCAGACCGATCCTCCAGCACATCTGCTCCAGCCGGCTGGGCCCGGGCAGGGGCACCCCCCACGGCTCGACGAAGCGGGCCCGGACGGTCGGACTCGACTCCAGGGCGGCGCTGCGGGAGTCCTTGAGGTTCATCCCCAACCAGCTGGCGAGCACGTTGGCCGGGTGTCGGAGCAGCACCAGGACCTGGATGTCGAATTCCGACGCCAGCCACCCGAGGGCCAGCTGGGCGTGGATCGACTTGGCGATGACCCGCGGGCGGTCGGAGGCAGTGCCGGCCCGCAGGGGGGCGCCCACGGGGTCGCGGGCCACCGTGCCGGCGAGCCGGGTGATCAGGTCGGGGCTGCCTTCGAACGTCCGCTCCCGCCGGCCCGGGTCGAGGAGGAACAGGGCGGCCTTGGCCCGGAGACCCTCGTGGGCGCCGTTGAGGGTCCATTCCCACAGGCGGTGGTAGGCGCGGTCCCGCTCGCCCGGGACGAGGGTGGGGTAGCGCCCGAGCCGGTGCTTCCCGTGGATGGCCGCCGGATGCCACTCCTCGTTGTCCGGCTCGAAGACCCGGCGGGCCCCGGGGCTGGAGCCGAGGGCCTGCAGCGTCCAGGTGGTGCCCGAGCGTGGCAATCCGGCGATCACGATGGGCCTCCGCTCAGCGGCCACTGGCCCGCCCTCGAGTGACCACCCCGGCCCGTCCCCCCGGCCGCCCGGGACCGCGGGTGCGACCGTCCATGGCGGGAGACCCTAACCCAGGGCTCGGCGGTGCCCTCCCATAACCCAGGGCTCGGCGACGGCCCGCCCGACCCGGGGTCCAGCTGCTCAGGCGAGAGAGGAGCGGTGGGCAGCCTCGTGGTCGAGGAGCCACGCCTTCCGTTCGAGGCCGCCGCCGTAGCCGGTGAGGGAGCCGTCGGCGCCGATCACCCGGTGGCAGGGGACGATGATGGTGATCGGGTTGCGACCGTTGGCCAGTCCGACGGCCCGGACTGCCCCGGGGCTCCCCAAGGCGCGGGCCAGCTCGCCGTAGCTGACGGTCTCGCCGTAGGGGATCGCTTGCAGCTCGGACCAGACCCGTCGCTGGAACTCGGTGCCGGTCATCCGCAATGGCACGTCGAAACTGCTCAGGTCCCCGGCGAAGTAGGCGTCGATCTGCTCGGCGATGTCGGTGAACCACTGGTCATCGGGCCGATGGTCCGGCGAGGGCGGCGGTGCGTGCCGCTGCCCGTCCATGATTATCCCGGTGAGGAACCCGTCCGATGCCGTCAGGGTCAGCGGTCCGAGCGGGCTGGCGACCGCGGTGGTGATGGTCGGCGGTGGGGTGTGTGTCACGTGCCTCCTTCGGCGTCGGTGGCCGGCCGGGACCGGGACGGTGAAGGCCAGCGGTTGATGGGGTGGTCGGTAGTGGCCCAGAGGTACTGGACGGCGTAGGCCCGCCACGGCCGCCAGCAGGCGGCGCGGCGGGTGAGGGCGCCCGGGGTGGCGGCCAGACCGACGGCGGCCGCGCCTCGGCGAACACCCAGATCGGTGGCGGGGAAGGCGTCGGGGTCCCCGAGGGCCCGCATGGCGATGGTCTCGACCGTCCAGGGGCCGATGCCTGGCAGGCGGCGGAGGGCGGACAGGGCTTCGGTGCGATCGCAGCCGGGACCGAGGTCGAGCCCGCGGTCGAGCGTCTCGCACAGCTTCTCGAGCGTGCGTCGTCGCTCAGCAGGGAGGGAGACATCGAAGGCTCGCAGCGCGTCCGGACCCGGGAAGAGATGGCTGAGCGTCCCGTCAGGATCCACCACCGGCTCGCCCAGGGCCTGCACCAACCGGCTGGCCTGCCCTCGTGCGGCCGCGATCGAGACCTGCTGGCCGAGTACGGCCCGTATGGCCAGCTCGGCGCCGTCGACGCTCCGGGGCACCCGCCGGCCCGGGGCCTTGGCGACGAGCGGGCGGAGGGCGGGGTCCGATCCCAGTAGCCCGTCGACGGCCGTCGGGTCGGCATCGAGGTCGAGCAGCCATCGGCAGCGGGTGATCGTCGTCGTGAGGTCCCGGAGGTCCGAGAGCACGGCCCGGCAGCCGATGTAGTCGGGGTGGGGCGTGAGCTCGACGATGCCGGGTCCGTGGGCCAGGCGCAACGTGCGCCGGTAGGTGCCACCCCGCACCTCTTCGATCCCCGGCACGGCCGTCGCCGCCAGGTGCCCGAAGAGGTTGTCCGGCGAAAGCGGCAGCCGAAAGGGCAGTCGGAGCCGCAACGACGCCGAGCCGTCAGCGTGGAGGCGCCCCGTTTCGGCCACCCGGGACCGGAGTCCGGTGGGGGAGGATCCGAACACCGCCCGTACGGTCTCGTTGAACTGACGGATGCTGGAGAACCCGGCGGCGAAGGCAACCTGGGCCATGGGGAGCGTGGTGGTCTCGATGAGCACGCGTGCGGTCTGGGCACGCTGGGCCCGCGCGATGGCGATGGGCCCGGCACCGACCTCGGCGGTGAGCAGCCGTTCGAGTTGGCGCACGCTGTACCCGAGACGGGCCGCCAGCGCCGGCACCCCCACCCGGTCGACGACGCCGTCGGCGATGAGGCGCATGGCCCGGGCCACGACGTCGGCCCGGGCGTCCCATTCTGGTGAACCGGGCGTGGCGTTGGGGCGGCACCGCTTGCAGGCCCGGAACCCCGCCCGCTGGGCGGCGGCGGCCGTGGGGTAGAAGCGGACATTCCGCCGCATCGGGGTCCGGGCCGGGCAGCTCGGCCGGCAGTAGATGCCGGTGGAGGTGACGGCGGTGAAGAACCACCCGTCGAACCGGGGGTCGCGGGACTGCACCGCCCGGTAGCATCGCTCGAAGTCCTCGATCACAGGGACACTCTGTCCCACGCCGGGCCCGCGAGCTAGCGGAAATGCGACACGGCCGTGCGGAAGCGTCTCCAGTGGCCCTCCCCACCCGACCGACCGGCTCAGCTGGTCGGTGACGGCGGGAAGAGCTGCTCGAAGATCCCGTCGACCCCCGAGCCGTGCAAGGTCATGCCCCCGTCGACCACCAGGTTCTGCCCGGTGACGAAGCGGGCCAGGTCGGAGCAGAGGAACACCACCACCTCGGCGACGTCCTCGGGCTCCCCGATACGCCCGAGAGGGGTGGTCCGCTCGTACCGGTCCCGCTCGTGGGGCAAGAACCGCAACAGGGGCTCGGTCAGGGCGGTCAGGATCATTCCCGGCGACACCGAGTTGACCCGGATGTCCGGACCGTACTCGAGGGCGGCGCTGGCGGTGAGGGCCGCCACCCCCGCCTTGGCGGCGGCGTAGGGGGCCTCGCCCGCCGCCGGTCGGACGCCACTGATCGATGCGGTGGAGACGACACTGCCCCCGCCGGCCGCCCGGATATGGGGGATGGCGGCCCGAAAGCCGAGGTAGACCCCGGTCAGGTTCACTCCGAGCAACCGATTCCATTCCTCGGGGTCCCATCCGTGGAGCGGGGCCTGGTTCCCGATGCCCGCATTGTTGAACAGCGTGGTGATGCCACCCAGCGCACGGGCGGCCTCGTCCACAGCGCGGGTCAGCCCCTCCGGGTCGGTGACGTCGGCCGGGTGGGCGGTCCCGTCGATCTCCTCGGCACACTGTTGGGCCGCCTCTCGGTCGATGTCGATGACGGCCACCCGGCCGCCTTCCTCGACCATGCGTCGGGCCGTGGCGCGCCCGATGCCGGACCCGCCGCCGGTGACCACCGCCCGCTGGCCCTCGAGCAGACCCTTCCCCATGCCTGTCCCTCCCTCCGTGTCCGGCCGGGCGTCGCCACCGGGCCTCGAGGCCGCCGCCGGGGCTGGGTCGATGGATCGGCCCGGCCACCCGCCGCTCCGGGCCGCGCCGGCAGCAGTACGGTACTCACCGCACCGGGACAGCACCACCTCAGCCACCTCAGTCCACTCCGGGCCCGGTGCGGGCCCGGCTCGACCCAGCGTGAAGGAGACGACCCATGACCAGGCGTCGCGGGCCCGGCATCGAGGCCGCACCTCCGTCGAGGCCGCGCCCATGAGGGGACGTAGCCGCTGGAACCCGCTGGGCGGCATCGCCCGGTCGTGGGGCCACTTCCTCCGCCGGCCGCGCTCGACCCAGCTCCGCACCGCCGCCCTGGTGGTGGCGGTCCTGGTGGGCGTCGGGGTGTGGGTGGGCACGGCGCCGTCCAGCTCGTCACCGGCGGCCACACCGACCGGGGGACTGTCGGGGAGCGGGGGTGGGGGCGGGGCGGGGGTCCAACGGGCCAGCACCTCGACGCGGGGCGTGAGCGCCAAGGCCATCAATGTCGTCTTCCCCGTCGTCTCGCTGAGCTCACTGGCCGGCCAGGAGGGTTTCGCCCAGGACGTTGAGTTCGGCGAGCAGCAGAAGGCCATCCAGCTCTACGTCAACCAGGTCAACGACGAGGGAGGGATCAACGGGCGGAAGATCAATCCCATCATCACCACCTTCGACCCGGCGAGCGAGTCGGACATGCGGGCGCTGTGCAAGACCTGGACCGAGGGGTCGCCGGCCGCGTTCGCCGTGGTGGACGGCGTGGGCACGTGGACGGGGGACAACCAGCTGTGCATCACCCAGGAAGGCCATACTCCGTTCATCGGGCAATGGACCACGGTCACCAATTGGACCAACCTCGGGTCGCCGTACCTGTGGTGGACGGGGCCCGACCAGGCGGCCATCCTGCGGGCCACCGTCAGCTGGGGGCTCAGCGCCCAATTGCTCGGGGGAGAACGCAAGGTCGGCATCGTGGCCGGAGACCGCGCCTCGGACCAGCTCGCGCTGAACGACTACCTGCTGCCCGACCTCCAGCGGGCGGGGATCACCCCGGTGGTGGTCAAGACCATCGCCTCGGACCCGGCCGACACCGCCACCACCAATGCCGAGGCACCCCTGGCCATCCAGGCGCTTCGCAGTGACGGCGTCGACTCGGTGATCCCCCTGATCCCCTTCAACGTCTTCTTCCCCCTGCTGCAGGCGGAGACCGCTCAGCAGTACTTCCCCCGGCTCCTGCTGAGCGACTACGAGTCGAGCATCCAGGTGGCGCTCGGGCTCCTGCCGGCGCCCTATGCCCAGGCGCTCGACGGCCAGGAAGGAGTGACCACCGAGACCCTCGGCGGGATCGACGACGACCGTCCACAGAGCCAGGGTGGTTACGACCCCGGGGTGCGGAGCTGCTTCACCACCTGGCACAAGGCCTATCCCCAGATCCCCCCGGGGAACATGTCCTTCTACATCGAGGAGCAGGGCCCCGTGGCCGGGTGGTGCCAGGCGGTACGGCTGTTCGCCACCGCGGCACGCGCTGCCGGGCCCGACCTGAACCGCCGCACGTTCGTCACCGCCATGTCGAACATCACCGACTACCCGGGCGCCTGGACGCCGACCCTCAGCTTCGGCCCCGACAAGTACTACGGGCCGACGGAGTACCAGGTGGTGCGGTTGCACGTCAACTCACCCGTGTCGTCGGCGTGCAAACAGCCCAAGGACAACATCCCTGAGTTCACCTGTTGGGTCAACGTACGTCCGTTCGTGCCCCTGCCCACCGGCTGACCGGCGGCACCGAACCGCCCCTGATAGACCAACGGGGATGGATCACCCCCTCCTCGATACCGACCAGCGGGGCCGTTGGCACCGCCGCGGACGGTTCGTGAGGCAGCCCACCGTGCGGCAACCGGTGGCGATCGGTTCCCCCGACGCCCGGCGTACCTACGGGACAGGGGAAGCGTCGCGAGGCGCTGCGGCCCGGCACCCGCGCCTCGACATGACGACGTGGCACGAGGTGGCGACCGGACGGAAGGGGGCGTAGACCCGTGGCCGGTGGCGACGCTCCTCCGAGCCAGGATTTCCCGTGGTGGAAGGAGGCGGTCCTCTACCAGATCTATCCCCGGTCCTATCGGGACTCGAACGGCGACGGCGTGGGCGACATCCCCGGGATCATCGACAGCCTCGACTACTTGCAATGGTTGGGCGTCGGTGGGGTCTGGCTCAGTCCGGTCACCGTCTCGCCCAACGCCGACTGGGGGTACGACGTGGCCGACTTCCTGGCCGTGGACCCGGATCTCGGTACGCTCGGCGACCTCGACCGGTTGGTCGTCGAAGCGGGTCGGCGCGGGATCCGGATCCTCCTCGACCTCGTGCCCAACCACACCAGCGAGCAGCACCCCTGGTTCGTCGACGCCCGATCGGGCCGCGAAGCCGGACACCGCCAGTACTACGTCTGGGCCGACCCCAAACCGGACGGGTCACCGCCCAACAATTGGGTGTCGAGCTTCGGTGGAGCGGCATGGACGCTCGACGAGGGGACCGGCCAGTACTACCTGCACAACCACTTGCGGGAGCAGCCCGATCTCAACTGGTGGGACGAAAGGGTGCGGGATGCCTTCGACCGGATCCTCTCGTTCTGGCTCGACCGGGGCGTCGCCGGTTTCCGCATCGACGTCTGCACCATGATCGTGAAGGACGCCGAGTTGCGTGACAACCCGCCGTCGCAGGAGACCGACCCGTTGGACGTGCGGATCTTCGGGCAACGCCCGGTCTACAACAGCAACCGGCCCGAGGTGCACGACGTCATCCGTCGTTGGCGCCGTATCGTCGACGGCTACGAGGGAGGGCTGCTGATCGGAGAGACGCCGGTGCCGGAGCTCGAGACGTTGGCGGAGTACTACGGCACGGGAGACCAGCTCCACCTGGCCTTCAACTTCCCGTTCATCAACGCCCCCCTGGATGCCGGGGTGATGCGGTCCATCGTGGAAGCCGCCGAACGTGTCCTGCCGAGTGGGAGCTGGCCGGCGTGGACCGGCTCGAATCACGACATGTCGCGGTTCGCCACCCGGTGGGCGGCCGGCGATGCGGCCAAGGCGCGCCTGTCCCTCTTCATCCTGCTCGGTCTGCGCGGGACACCGGTCCTCTACCAGGGGGACGAGATCGGGCTCGAGGACGTGCCCGTCCCCCGCGACCGCCTGCGAGACTCGTTGGGGGTGGCCTACTGGCCCGCGTATGTCGGCCGGGACGCCATGCGGACGCCGATGCACTGGCGACCGATACCCGGTGGTGGTTTCACCGACGCCGGCGTGGAGCCCTGGCTGCCCCTCGGCGACCTGCGGGCGTGCAACGTCGAGGACCAACGCCGCGACCCGGCGTCGATGCTGACCCTCACCCGGGACCTCATGGCGTTGCGGTCCGGGTGTCCCGATCTCAGCCGCGGCCCCTACCGGTCGCTGGAGGCCACAGCGGACGCCTGGGCCTGGGAGCGCGGCCGGAGCATCGTGGTCATGGCCAACATGACCGACGCCGAGGGCGAGCTCGACGGCGTGCACGGCACGGTGCGGATCGCCTCGGACCGTCGGCTCGACGGCCGGCCGGTGGACGGGCGCTTGCGATTGGAGGGCTGGCAGGCGGCGTTGGTGGAGCGCGACTAGCCGGCTGCCGTCAAGTTCCGTCACCCGCCTGCATCGACCAGTCGAGGCCGCCCGCCAGGTGACGGAGATAGTCCGGGGTCTCCCAGGCGTGCGGGAAGTGGCCGAGCGAGGTGGAGAAGACCCGCCCCCGACCTTCGGCAAAGCACCACGACAACGGGAACCCGAACGGCGGTGCGGCCGCACCGGCCACGGCCTCGTCCAGCTCGTGCGCCTTGGCCCGGAGCAGGACCGTGGCATCGGGCCTCAGGTCCCGGAACCGGTACACCTCGTCGTGCCAGCGCCAGCTGGGGCCGAGGTGGGCGACGGCGGGATGTGCCGGATCGCTCACCTCCAGTGTGCACCATTGGGTCCAGGGGTGGCCGTCGAAACGGGCCCCGACCAGGCTGCTGTACTCGTCCCAGCCGTAACAGGCGTCCGTGGCCGAGTGCACGGCCACCATCGAGGTCCTCCCGGACCGAACCCCGGCGAGCAGCGCGGCGCGCTGATCCGTCGACCACGGTGTCTCGCCGATGGTGAACAGGGCGACGACCCGCGCCGCGGCCAACGCCGCGGGGTCGAGGTTGCGCACGTCGGGCACCTGGCGAAAGGACAGACCGGCCGACTCCGCCAATTCGGCGATGGCCGTGGCCGACTGGTCGAGCACTCCGTGAACGCCGGCCGGGCCGTGCCGGTACGGCGCGACCTGTGTCACGTACAGCAGGGAAGGTGTGGCCATGGGAGGCGAGCCTACGTGCCCTTCCGACCCTTCGTCGGGGGGCGACCGGGCGGCCCGCCGTGTTCGGGGCCCAGCCGTTAGTGTTACGGAGATGGCCGAGCAGGATCCAGGCCGACCGCGTCCGTGGACCATGAGCCGGCGCCAGCTCCTCGGAGGCGGCCTGATGGGGGTGGCCGGTCTGGCCGTCGGCGCGGCGGCGACGCCCGGTGCGGCCGGGGGGGCCGAGGGCGACGACCGCAGCGGACCGGGTGGGCCGCTGTCCCTCGTGGTGGACGGCCTGGCCGTCCCGATCGGGCTGGCCGCCGACGACGTCTACTTCGCCTGGCAGGTGGGGGACGGGCGCCCGGGCGCACGGCAGAGCGCCTACCGCATCCGGGTCAGGGGGCCGATGGACGGCCCGGGAGCGGAGGCCACGGTCTGGGACAGCGGGCGGGTGGCCTCCCCGAACCAGGCCTTCGTGGCCTACGCGGGGCCCGAGCTGGCCCCCGACACCGCCTACCGGTGGACGGTGCAGACGTGGGACGGCGCCGGCAACCCGGGCCCGCCATCACCCCCGTCCACCTTCGAGACCGGCCTCGGCAACCGTGACTGGCGGGCCTCGTGGATCGGGAGGCAGGCCAGCCAGACTGCCGAGCCCGACCAGTACACCTACGCCCGCACCGAGGCCACGCTGCGGTCCGGGTCCATCGCCCGGGCCCGGGCCTTCGTCTCCGGTGACCAGCAGTACGAGCTCTACGTCAACGGCGTACGCGCCGGCAAGGGTCAGGCCTACAGCTACCCCGACTCGATGTACTACGAGACGCTGGACGTGACCGGATTGCTGCGCCCCGGAGCGGCCAACGCCGTCGGGTTGGTGACCAACTGGCAGGGACCGACGAAGGGGCATCCCGCCGGCCAGCCCGGGGTCGTCGCCCAGATCAACGTGCACTACACCGACGGGCGTCTCGGACGGTTGGTGACCGACGGACGGTGGCGTGTGCTCCAGGGGCCGTGGCTCCCCGGGACTCAGCGGGACCTCGAGGGCGACCTCGTCGACTACACCGAGAACATCGACGGGCCCGCCGAACCTGTGGGCTGGCTGCTCCCCGGCTTCGACGACCGGGCCTGGGCACCGGCGACCGACCTCGGCCGGGCCCCGGCCCAGCCCTGGACCCACCTCGTCCCGGTCCGTACCCGGATCGTCGAGGAGCCCGTGCTGCCGGTGTCGCTCACGACGCTGTCATCGGGCGCGGTGGTGGCCGACTTCGGCAAGGTGTACGCCGCCGTGCCGACGGTGAGGTTCCATCGCGGGGTGGCGGGCCGGACCGTGACCATGCGAGCCGGTTACCTCCTGGACGAGCCGGTGCCCGGCCAGCCCTTCACCGGCGTGCCCGGACAGGTCTCCACCACCCACGGCACCCAGCACACCAACATGAGCTACAGCTACGTCCAGCGTGGCGGGGAGGAGGAGTTCCACCCCTTCGACTACCTCGGCTTCCGCTATTACCAGATCGACGACCCGGGGGAGGCCCTCGCCCCGGCGGACGTCGTCGCCCTCACCCGCCACACCACCCCGCCGCCAGTGCCGCCGGCCACGTTCACATCCGACCAACCCGCCGTCGACTCGATCTTCGACCTCGGGGCGCACTCGGCGCTGTTCACCGCCCAGGAGCAATTCCTCGACACTCCGACCCGGGAGAAGGGGCCCTGGCTGTTCGACGGGTTCAACGAGTCGCGCACGGCCATGGCCGCCTTCGGCGAACAGAACCTCACCCGCAAGTCGTTGCTCGAGTTCGCCCAGTCCCAGGCCCGGTACTGGCCGAACGGCGCCGTCAACAAGATCTACCCGACGGGGCTGGGCGCCCTCGACATCAACGAGTCGACCGAGGTCTATCCGGAATGGGTGTGGCAGTACTGGATGAACACCGGCGACCGGGCTCTCCTCTCCATGGTCTACGCCGTGCTCGTCCGGATCGCGGACTACGTGCAGCGGTCGGTCTCCCCGCACACCGGCCTGGTGACCTCGCTCCCCGCCACCAACGTCTACTACCTCTACCCCGTCGTGACCCGGCTCAACGTCCTCGGCGCCAACGTGTTCCGTCGGACCGCCGACGTGGCCGAGGCCCTCGGCCGGCCGGGGGACGAGGTGGACGGCCATCGTCGTCGGCAGCAGGCGCTGGTGGCGGCGGTGAACCGGCGTCTGGTCCGGTCCGACGGGCTCTACGTCGACGGACTGGCCCCTGACGGGACTCCCGTCCCGACGGCGTCCCAGACCGCCAACGCCTGCGCGGTCAGCTACGAGGTCACCCCGGCCGCCCGGATCGGCACCGTGGCCCGCTACGTAGCGGGCCTCGGCATGCAGACACCGCCCCAGACGGCCGCCGAGGTCCTCCGCACCATGGCCATCGCCGGTCTCCATGACGAGTTGGTGGCTCGACTGTTGGACGCCCAGAGCGACGGCTGGGCGAACATCCTCGCCCGCGGTGGCACCTTCACCTGGGAGGTGTGGGAGCCGTCCGACGCCGCCGGAGACAGCATGTCCCACGGCTGGGGATCCCCGGTGACGCTCGAGATCCAGCGCTCGCTGCTCGGCGTGCGCCCCGTCGAGCCCGGGTTCGCCGTGTTCGAGGTGTCCCCGCCGGGCAGCGGGTTGACGATGGCCAACGGGACCGTGCCCACCCCACGCGGGGTCATCTCGGTGGACTGGAGCCGGTCGCAACCCGACGGGGGCGGCTTCTCCCTCACGCTCGGGGTGCCGCCCAACACGGTGGCCATGGCGTCGGTGCCGGCCGACAGCCTCGGCGATGTGACCGAGGGAGGGCAGAGGCTCGAACGGGTGAAGGGGATCCGGCCTCTCGGCGTCACCGACGGGACCGCCCGGTTGGAGGTCGGCGCCGGCACCTATCGCATTCGCAGCGCGTCGACTCCGTGACCGGGACCGCGCAGTCGGGCCGGATCCCGTGGCGGGGGCGACGGGATGGGAGCGGGGTCGACTGCGACCCCATGACCGTGGCTGCGTCGGCGTCGGCGCCGGCGCCGGCGCCGGCGCCGGCACCGTTGCCGGTGGTGGCGGTGGCGGCCGTGGTGCTGGCGGTGGTGCTGGCCGGCTGCAGCCCCACCGCCACCGGCGGACCGACGACCGGTGGACGACCGGCCGGTGGGTCGGCATCAGCCCCGCCTCCGAGTCCGGCTCTGACCACCGCCCAGGTGCTGCAGGGCGCCGACCATGCCTGCCTCGTGGGTCCGTCGGGACCGGTGAGTGCCGACTGGTCGGCCCTCCGGAACCCCGTGTTCTCGGACGCCCACGGGGCGGTGAAGGACGAGGCAGCCGTCTGGGCCGGCGGGCGTTGGCACCTGCTGTTCAGCTACGTCACCGCCGATCCCTCGCTGCCGGACGGGGTGCGATGGGACATCGCCTCGGCCTCCAGCCCGGACCTGGTCCACTGGTCGACCGTGGCTGTGTGGCCCCGGCAGCCCGGGGTGCTGGGCGTGGCCTCACCCGATGTGGTGCGTGATCCCAGCGGGGGCTACCTGGTCACCTACCAGTCGGACCCGGGGTCCGCCGGGTCCCCCGGCGAGGAGGACCGGCTCTTCTACCGCACCTCGACGGACCTCCGGACCTGGTCCGCGCCGCATCCCCTGGCCCAGACCCTGGCCCCGACTCCCGGCGACCGGATGATCGATGGCGCGTTGGCGTTCACCGGTCACCAGCTCCTGTTGGGATTCAAGTTCTCGTCACCCACCCAGCCCCAGACCTTCGAGATCGCCCGCTCGACAACAGGCTCACTGGCCGGCCCCTGGGTGCTGGTCGGTCGGCCCGACATCACGGTCAATGACGACACCATCGAGAACTACGAGTTCCTGACGCTGTCCGGCCGCTGGCACCTGGTGGCCACCTCCAACACCCTCGACCAACCCTGGTTGTTCACCTTGGCCGGCGACCCCGCCACGCCGGCGGGATGGTTGCACTGGACCGACGGGTACCAGCTGAGCGTCCCGTCCGAGGCGTTCAACAGCGGACCGGGCATATCGAGCGTCGGGTTCGAGCACGCCAACTCGGCGTTCATCTGCAACGCCAGCTCGCGGCCCGGCCACTTCTACTATCTGTTCTACGCCGGGAGTGCCGAGCTCACCCAGTTCGGGGGCTGGGGCCACGCCGCCATCGGGGTGGCCCGCAGCACGGACCTCGTCCACTGGGTGGTCCCTCCGAACTGATCGCCCGGGCGGCATCGGCGGAGGTCATCGTCGGTGCCCGGAGCCGGAGCCGGGGCGGTCGCCGTCGGCGATGTCATACTCTCCGCATGCGCCAGCGGACGGCCGGTCGAGGGTGCTCCCGGTGACGGCACCTCCCGGGTCCTTCGCCGTGCCGGAGCCTTTCACCCTGCCGGACGGGTTCACCTTCGGCGTGGCGACAGCCGGATTCCAGGTCGAGGGGGGCTACAACGGCCCGGGCGAGCCGGCCAACAATTGGGCGCGCTGGGAATCCGGTGGACGCATCGAGCCCTCGGGCAACGCCTGTGGGTTCTGGGTCGAGCCCGAGCAGGCGCTCGACCGGGCGGCCTCGCTCGGATGCAACGCCTTCCGGCTCTCGGTGGAATGGACGCGGCTCGAGCCCGAGGAGAGCCAGTTCGACGGCGGGGCCCTGGAGGGGTACGTGCGCATCCTCGACGGATGTCGGCAACGGGGCATGGAGCCCATCGTCAGCCTGCACCACTTCACCCATCCGGCCTGGTTGGGCGAGGAGTTCTGGCTCGACGGCGATTCGCCCGCCCGTTTCGCCCAGCACGTGTCCCGCGTGGTCCCGGTGCTGGCCACCCACTGCCGGAGCTGGGTCACGATCAACGAGCCCAACATCGTGGCCCTCATGGGGTGGATCGAGGGGGCGTACCCACCCGGCCGACAGATGGCAGTGGCCGACGCCTTCGTCGCATTGGACAATATGCTGACGGCCCACGTGCTCGCCCACCGGGCGATCCACGAGGTCCAGCCCGAGGCCATGGTCACCGTCAACACCAGCTCGTCCTCGCTCTACGAGCACGACCGGCTGCTCACCGACCTCCTCACCGCCCGGGCCGCCGGCGTGCCCCGGCCGGACATCGACGCCTGGGTCGACGAACGGCGGGCCCTCCACGACGACCTCTTCCCTCCACGCGGGGTGGGCGAGTCCCTCCTGCGCCGCCTGTTCGCGGCGGCGTCCCCCTACGGTGAGCCCGGAGGGCGCCGTTCGACGCTGGGCCGTGCCGTCCGCTCGCGCCGGACGCGGCCTTCGCCACGCCGGGCGATCGAGGCCGTCTACGACGGGCCCCACTCGCGCCCGCTGGATGCCACAGGGTTCGACTGGTACGACCCAGTCGCCAGCCACGCCACCCGCCTCCCGGGCCACCGATCGGCGGGGGGCAGGCACTGGGAGCCCTCTCGGGCCATCTGGGACGTCACCCCCGACCCCGCCGCCCTGACCCGCTGGTGCGCCGACCAGAGCAAGTTCCTCCCCGGGCTTCCGCTCTGGGTGGTGGAGAACGGGTTGTGCAACCGTGTCCGCCACGGTCGTTCGTTCCCCCGGCTCGACGGCTGGAACCGGCCCCGCTACCTGCGCGAACACGTGGCCGCGGTCGTCGAGGCCATCGCGTCGGGGGCCCCGGTCACCTCGTATCTCCACTGGTCCCTGGTGGACAACTACGAGTGGGGGAGCTACGAGCCGCGGTTCGGTATCTTCGGCGTCGACCGCTCGCGCGGCCCCCGCGGGTTCCGGTGGCTCGACACGGACGCCGAGGGCCGGGACTCGGCGGGCGCCTACCGGCGCCTCATCGACTGGGCGCGGGGCGCTGCCGAGGGGCCCCCTCCCCCGAGTTGACGCCGCGGCCGCCGGAGGTGGGGCTGGATAGAGTGACTCCCATGTCAGGGGCCGACGTCCGCCACCGCTAGGAGCCGAACGTGCAGATCACCATCATCGGCGGCGGGAGCTACCAGTGGACGCCCGAGCTGCTGGCCGACCTGCTGGGCACCGAATCGCTGCGCGGCAGCCACATCGTGCTGGAGGACATCGACCCTCGGCCCCTGCCCAAGATGGAGGCGCTGGGACGGATGGTCGGGGAGGCCCTCGATGCCGGGGCCACCTTCGCCACCACCACCGACCAGCGGGCCGCTCTCGACGGCGCAGACTTCGTCATCGTCACCATCTCCACGGGTGGATTCGACTCCATGGCCGTGGACCTCGACGTCCCGGCCCGCTTCGGCATCCGTCAGTCGGTGGGTGACACGGTCGGCCCCGGCGGGATCAGCCGCTCGCTGCGCAACATCCCGGTGCTGGTGGGCGTGGCCGAGGACATCGAGGAGGTGTGCCCGGACGCCTGGATGCTCAACATCACCAACCCCATGACGTGTTTGACCCGGGCCGTCTGCCGACAGAGCGGTATCAAGGCCGTCGGCCTCTGCCACGAGGTCGGGAATTGGGCCATGGACCTGGCCATCGCCCTCGGCCGGCCGGCCGAGTCGGTTCGGCCGACGGTCGCCGGCGTCAACCACCTGCCGGTGGTCACCACGCTCGATGTCGACGGCCAGGACGGCTTCGCCATCCTGGCCCAGATGGTCGACGAGGCGGGGGGACTCCCGGCGCTGGCCCCGACCCCGGGCCGGCCCGAGGCCGAGCCGTTCTCCCGTCTCGACTTCGTCCAGCGCCATGTGCTCAAGCTCACCATGCTGGAGAAGTGGGGGGCGCTGCCGGCGGCCGGCGACCGGCATATCGCCGAGTTCCTCCCCTGGGTCCTCACCGAGGCGTCGGGCTGGGGCGCCGACTACAACATCGACCTCACGTCGATCGCCCGGCGGGAGGAGCACCAGCTGGGCTACATCGCCGATGTCGATGCCTGGCTGGCCGGCACCAAGGACCTGCAGACGTGGCCGTCAGGTGAGCTCCCCGCCCTGGTGATCGACTCGTTGGTCACCGGTGCGCCGAGGCACCTGCCCGTCAACATCCCCAACGCCGGCCAGGTGCCCGATGTCCCCGCCGACGTCGTCGTGGAGTCGATCTGCACCATCGACTCCGAGGGGGTCCGAGGCCGCGACGTGGCGCCACTTCCGACGGTCTACGCCGAGCTGGTCCGTCGGCACGTGTCGGTGGGCGAGCTCACCGTGACCGCCGCCCTCGACGGGGACCGGGCCCTGGCCGAAGCGGCCTTCTTCCTCGACCCGCTGGCCGGGCGGGGCGACCTGCATCAGACCGAGGCGATGATCGGCGAGCTCCTGGCCGGCACGGCGGCGTGGCTCCCGCAGTTCAAGCTCTGATCCCGCTCCCGTCCCATCGCGGCGATCCCGACATCCGCTCCGCCTAGAGGAGGATCCCATGCAACTCGGCTTCATCGGCCTCGGGGCCATGGGGTTGCCCATGACCCGACATCTGCTGGAGGCCGGACACCGGGTGACGGTGGCCTCCCGAAGCTCCGGTCCGGTGCACCAGGCGGTGGACCTCGGGGCGGGCCCCGGCGGCTCGCCGTCCGGGGTGGCCGAGACGAGCGAGATCGTGATCCTGTGCGTCCCGAGCTCGCCCCAGGTGGTGGAGGTGGTGGACGCCATGCTCCCGTCGCTGCGGGCCGGCCAGGTGGTCGTGGACTGCTCCACCATCGATCCGGAGGTGTCGAGGGCCCAGCACGAGCGGGTCGCCGCCGTGGGCGCCGGGTTTCTCGACGCGCCGTTGTCCGGAGGAACAGCGGGTGCCGAGGCCGGGACCCTCACGGTGATGGTCGGAGGGGAGGCGTCGACGCTCGAGACGGCCCGACCCGCCCTCGAGCCCTTCGCCGCACGCATCGTCCACGTCGGAGCGGCGGGTATGGGCCAGGTGGTGAAGCTCTGCAACAATTTGATCTATGGCGCCCAGATGCTCGCCACGGCGGAGGCCACCGCGCTGGCGGTCAAGTCCGGGGTGGACCTCCACAAGCTGCTGGAGGTGCTGCTGCACTCGACCGGGGACTGCGTGGCCGTGCGCACCCGTCTCCCGGTCCCGGGGGTGGTGGCCGACAGTCCGGCCTCCAACGGGTGGCGCCCGGGATTCATGACTGATCTCATGGCCAAGGACCTCGACCTCGCCCTGGGCTACGGCGCCAGCGTCGGCGTGCCGCTGGCCAGCACGGCCACGGTCCGGCAGGCACTCACCGCCGCGGTCACCGCCGGCTACGGCCGTGAGGACTTCTCGGCGGTGGCCAAGGTCATCCTGGCCCTGTCCGGATTGGCGTGAGCGACGTCGGCCCGGCAGACCGGCCGCTCGGCGTGCCGGCGCTGGTGCTGGCGGCCGACCATCGTGCCCGCGGGGTCATGACCACCGAGCGGTATGCGGACTATCTCCGTGCGCTCGGCGACGCGTTGCCCCACTGCGACGGCATCCTGGCCAGCGTGCAACCGTTGACCGACCTGGCCCGGAGCGGCGCCATCGGTCCCGAGCACCGGACGTACCTCTCGCTGAACCGCACGGGCCTGGCCGGGTCGGCCTTCGAGCTCGACGACCGCCTGGTGGCCAGCGTGCGTCGTGCCACGGCGGACGGTTGGAGCGGCGTCAAGCTGATGACCCGCATCGACATCGACGATCCCAACGGCGCCGCCGCCCTCGAGTTGCTCGGCCGGGTCCTCGAAGAGGCTCGGGCATCCCGGCTCGAGGCCCTCATCGAGCCCATCCTCTGGCGCCACGGCGGGATCTCCAAGCAGACCCCCGACATCGTGCTCGCCGCCGTCATCGCCCACGACATGGGCGCACCACTCCTCAAGGTGCCGGTGCCCGACGCCCCGGCGGGGGGGCGCCGGGCCGAGGCGGTCAACCGGGTGGTCGATGCGGTCGGCGTCCCCGTGCTCTTCCTCGGCGGGCCGCACGTCGACGGGGCCGGCGACCGCGTCCTGGACGAGGTCCGAGACGTCATGGCCGGGGGTGGCGCCGGGTTGGCCATCGGCCGGGCCATCCTCCAGGAACAGTCACCGGCCGGGATGGCCTCCCGGCTGGCCGAGGTCGTGCACACCAGGTGATCCTGACCGTCGACGCGGGCACCAGTGTCGCCAAGGTGGCGATCTGGGATGAGGGCGGGCCCGTCGCCATGTCGGGGATCCCGATGGAGATCCGGCACCCCGCCCCCGGTCGGGCCGAGCAGGACCCCTCGGCCTGGTGGGCCGCAGTGGTCAGCGCCTGCGGTGAACTGGGTCGGCGAGCCCCGGCCGCCCTCGGCTCGGTCGACGTGGTGGGCTGCACCGGCGCCCGCCAGACCTTGGCCCTCGTCGACGCCGCCGGGGAACCGGTCGCCCCCGGGATCCTGTGGTCGGACCGGAGGGGGGGTGAGGAGGCGGCCATGCTCGCCGCCCGGCTCGGCCGGGAACCGGGGGCGCCCTCACCCACCGGCATCGTGCTCGATGCCGCCTCGGTGGCGGCCAAGCTCGCCTGGTTGGCCGCCCATCGGGGCGAGCTCCTCCGTCGCGCCAGATGGGTCGTGACCCCCCGGGACCTCATCGTGTGGCACCTCACCGGCACGATGGCCACGGACCCCTCGATGGCCTCGCGCTCGGGCCTCTACGACGGGGACGGGTCTCTCGTCGACCACCTGGCCGGTGGGGCGGCGGCCAAGTTGCCTCCGGTGGTGCCATCCGACCAGGTGACCGGCCCGCTGAGCCCGGAGGCGGCGGCGGCCACCGGCCTGGTCCCGGGCATTCCGGTGGTGATCGGGGCCGGCGACCGGGCCTGTGAGGTGCTGGGCTCGGGCGCGTCCGAGGCATGTCCCATGGTGAGCTGGGGCACCACCGCCAACGTCTCGGTTCCCGTGCCCGAGCGACCGGTACCGCCGCCGGGCACCGTCGCCTCGCGGGCGGCCGACCGAGGGTGGCTGCTCGAGGGCGGGCTGTCGGCCGCGGGCGCCCTGGTGGCCTGGCTGTCACGCCTGACCGGCCGCCCCCCCGGGGAGCTGGCCGGCACCGCCCGGGCCAGCCCGCCCGGCGCACGCGGGGTGATGGCGGCTCCGTGGCTGGACGGGGCCCGCTCCCCGTGGTGGCGCCCCGACGCCGCCGCCGGTCTGGTCGGGATCGGACCGGCCCACGGGCCGGCCGACGTCGCCCGGGCCCTGTTCGAGTCGGTGGCCTGGGACGTGGTGCGCTGCCTGGAGTCGATGGCGTCGCGCCGCCCCGAGGGCCCACCGGTGTCCGGGCTGTGCCTCGGCGGCTCGGGAGCGTCCGTTCCGGTGTGGCGCGAGGTGCTCACCGGCATCGCCGGGGTTCCGGCCACCCACCGACGGTCGGGCCAGGCCGCCTCGGTGGGCGCCGCCCGGCTGGCGGCGGCCGCGGTGGGCCTCGACTGGGGCGTCGACGAGTTGGACCCGCCGGAGGGACGGACCGACCCCGACCCCGATCAGGTCGGCCAGTACCGCCAACTCCGGGCCCGGGCCGACTCGGTGGCCGCCGCGCTGGTCGCTCTGGTACCCGGTCCGACGGAGGATCCGCCATGCGGCTGACACTGGCCTATGGGGCGGCCGGGCTGGAGACGGAGGTACCCGATGACGCCACGGTGGTCGAGGGTGCACCGGCGCGGGCGCTGGAGGACGAGCGGGGGGCGGTGGTCCGAGCCCTCCGGTCGCCGATCTCGGGGCCGCCGCTCGATCGACTCGTCCCGGCGAGCGGGCCGGTGGTGGTGGTCTTCCCCGACATCACCCGACCCATGCCCAACCGGACGGTGCTGCCGCCCCTGCTGGCCGAACTCGAGGCGGCGGGCGCCGGCCCGGACCGGGTGGAGCTCGTCTGCGCCACCGGCACCCACCGCCAGGCCACGGGGGCGGAGATGGCCGATCTGGTCGGGGCGGACCTCGTGGGCGGCTATCGGGTCCGCGACCATCGGGCAGACGACGGGGACCACGTGCGGGTGGGCGAGGTCGAGGGCACGCCCGTCCTCCTGGACCGCCACTACGTCGAGGCGGAGATGCGCATCCTCACCGGGTTCGTCGAACCCCACTTCTTCGCCGGATGGAGCGGTGGTCCGAAGGGGGCCTGTCCCGGGCTGGCCGCCACCGCCACCATCCTCGAGGCCCACAGCCCCGAGCGCATCGCCGACGCCGGCTCGACCTGGCTGGCGACCGAGGACAATCCCGTCCACCGGTTCGTGCGGGCCGCCACCGACCTGTGCCCTCCCGCCCTCTCCCTGGACGTGACCATCGACCGCCGTCGCCGCCTCACCGGCGTCTTCGCCGGTCCGCTGCCGGACGGCCACCGCCAGGCGTGCACGTTTGCGGCCGGCCACGTGGTCCAAGGGGTCGAGGGCCGCTTCGACGTGGTGCTCACCACCAACGGCGGTCACCCCCTCGACCGGAACCTCTACCAGGCGGTGAAGGGGATGGCCGCCGCCGAGCGGGTCGTCCGTGACGGTGGGGTCATCGTGATGGCGGCCGCCTGCGACGACGGTGTGCCCGAGGGCGCGTTCGCCCGCATCCTCGGGGCCAGCTCCAGCCCCGGGGAGCTGGCCCGGCCGGATGGCCCGTCCCAGGACACCTGGCAGGCCCAGGTGCTCGGGCGCGTGCTCCGGCACGCCGAGGTGTGGCTGTACTCGGATGGCCTTTCCGACGACGCGGTGCGGTCGGCGTGGTTGGGTCCGGTGCACGACTTGGCCGGGTCGGTTCGCCAGGCGCTCCAGCGCCGGGGGCCGGGGGCGCGGCTGTGTGTGCTCCCGCAGGGACCCCTCGTCGTGGCCACACCCGTCCAAGAGGCCCTCGCCCGGTAAGCACCTTCGGCCGTGTCTGACGGCCATGTCATGGATAGTGTGTTGCTTCCATGGCCGACCAGGCGCTCTTCGACTTCGCCGTTCCCGACGAGCTCCTCGAAGAGGTCGTGGCCAAGAGCAGGGACTCCGAGGCCATCGCCGACATCGACGTGATGCCCGGGACCGGCGAGGGCAAGCCCCCGCCGCTGATCGGGATCCTCCGCAAGGCCGGGTACGCCCCCCTGGTGCTGCTGACCGTGGCGGCCCTCGTCCCCGGGAGCTTCAACAGCGGGATCACCCTCATCGGCAACAACCTCGAGCATTCCTTCCACATCCACGACGCCGCCCTCGGAGCCGTGACCTTCGTCGCCCAGGTGGCACAGTTGTTGTGGGCGGTGCCGCTCGCCCTCTGGGCCGACCGGGGCAGCCGCAAGGTGGTGGCCGCCGTGGCGCTCCTGATCTTCTCCGTCTTCGCCCCACTGATGTCCCTCGCGCCCAACGTGTGGGCGTTCACGTTCCTCTATCTGGTCGCGGCCGTGGGCTACGGGGTCAACAACACGGTGCACAATTCGTACCTGGCCGACGCCTACCCGACCGAGGGACGGGGGCGGGTGTTCAGCTGGCACAACCTCTCCGATCCACTTTCCAACACCGTCGGCATCCTCATCTTCGGGTACATCGTGACCGTGTCGCACAATTGGCGCTACGGCACGCTCACCGCCTTGGCCGGCATCCCGATCGCGTTGGCCCTGTTCACCCTGCGCGAGCCGCCCAAGGGGGCCAACGAATCGAGTCACATCCTCAAGTCCTCGGGCATGGACCTGCAGACCCAGCAGAGTGAGGCGCCCCGCGTCCTGCTGGGCTCGGCTGTCACCCGCTTGTTGCGGATCCGCTCCATCTACTACGAGCTGGTGGCGGTGGCCATCCTCGGCTTCGCCGGCACCGGGGCGCCGCTGTTCGGCAATCTCTACTTCGTCCGGCACTGGGGGCTCGACACCGCGCAGCGCAGTGAGATCTACTCGATCATCCAACTGGCCGGCTTCCTCGGGCTCCCGGTCGCCTACGTGCTGGGGGACCGGTTCTTCCGCCGGGCGCCGGAACGACCGCTGGCCATCGCCGGGCTCTGCATCACCGCCTATGGGGGACTGTTCGTCGGTTCTCTCTACATGCCGCAGTTGTGGATGGTGGTGCTCCTCCAATTCCTGGCCACCGCGGCCATCTCGCCGCTCGCCATCTGCATCTTCCTCACCCTGGCGGCCACAGCCCCACCCGAGATGCGCACGATCTGCTTCGCCATGTTCGGGGTGTACTCGTTGGTCTTCGGCGGGTTCGCCGGGGCCGTCCTCCTCGGCGCGGTCAGTGATGCGGTGGGGTTCCTCAACGGGCCGACGGTGGCCCTCACCCTCATCGGGCCGGTGTGCGCCCTGGGGGGCGTCCTGCTCTTCATCGGCTCCCGTTGGGTGAAGCGGGACATCACCCTGGTCATCGAGGACGTCCTCGAGCGCTATGCCGAGGGCAAGCGACGCCAGGCCGGGGCGGCCATCCCCGCCCTCCAGGTCCACAACCTCGACTTCTTCTACGGGCCCAACCAGGTGCTCTTCGACATCAATCTCGAGGTCGCCCAGGGGGAGATCGTCGCCCTGCTCGGCACCAACGGCGCCGGCAAGTCGACCCTGCTGCGGGCGGTGTCGGGTCTCGAGCACCCCCACCGCGGCGTGATCAGGATCTACGGGACCAACTGCACCTATCTCGAGCCCGAACAGATCATCCACCAGGACGTGGCCCTGCTGGTCGGGGGGAAGATGACCTTCCCCGGCCTCACGGTGAGGGACAACCTGCGGATCGGCAGCTTCTCGATGCGACACCAGGGGTCCCGGGCGCGCACGGCACTGGACGAGGCCATGGACCGCTTCCCCGAGCTGTCCAATCGCCTGGACCAATCGGCGGGCACCCTCTCGGGGGGCGAGCAGCAGATGCTGGCCCTGGCGCGGGTGATGATGACCGCGCCCAAGCTGCTGCTCATCGACGAGCTGGCACTGGGGTTGGCGCCGAAGTCGGTCGACCGCCTGATAGCCATCGTCCGCGACGTCAACCATCAGGGGACGACCGTGGTTCTGGTCGAGCAGAGCGTGAACCGGGCCATGAGCCTCGCCCGGCGGGCGTTCTTCCTCGAGCGGGGCGAGGTTCGTTTCGACGGGCTCACCACCGATCTGCTCCAGCGTGACGACCTCCTGCGCCCGGTATTCCTCGGGGCGGCGGCCACCGGGCTGCGGTAACGAGCTTCTGTGTCAGTACCGAGCTTCGTCCTGGTCAACGGGGTCATCACCGGCCTCAGCTACGGGCTGTTGGCGCTCGGGCTGGTGCTCATCTACCGGACCAACCGGGTCCTCAATTTCGCCCAGGGGCAACTGGGCGTGGTGGCGGCCGTCTTCATGGTCAAGTGCTACTACGACTTCGGGTTCAACTACTGGTTCGCCCTGATCCTGGCGTTGGCGCTGGCCGCCTCCATCGGGGCGCTGTCCGAGCTGCTCCTGCGTCGTCTCTTCGACCGGCCCCGGATGTTGGTGATGGTGGCCACCATCGGGCTGAGCCAGGTGCTGTTCGTCTTCACTGCACTGCCGTTCATCCGCCCGAAGAACCTCTTCCGCCCGTTTCCGGTGCCCGTCGACGTCTCGTTCCACATCGGGACCTACCTGTTCACCTCCGGGCAGGTGATCACCTTGGTGGTGGCCCCGTTGGTGGCCATCGGTCTCGCCGCCTTCGTCAAATGGTCGCCTTGGGGGCTGGCCATGAGGGCCATGGCGGAGAATGCCGACTCGGCCCGGCTGTCGGGCGTCTGGGTGCGTCGGACCTCGACGGTGGCCTGGACGCTGGCCGGCGTGCTGTCGGCCTTCACCGCCATCCTCGCCTCGCCCGGTCAGACCTCGACCCTCACGGAGGTGCTGAGCCCCGAACTCCTGTTGCTGGCCCTCACCGCCGCCATGGTCGGTGCCATGGTCAACCTGACCGTGTCCTTCATCGCCGCCATCGGGGTCGGAATCGTCCAGGAGATCCTGGTCTGGAACCTCTCGAGCACGACCCAGGTGGACCTGGTCCTCTTCGTGATCGTCCTGGGCGTCCTGTTGATCCGGATCGCCGCTCTCAGGACCGGGCCCCGGGGTGGAGAGCGGAGCTCGTGGTTCGAGAGCGCCCGGCGCCAACTGGGGCCGGCCACCGCCCTCCGCCGTCGGGTCGGCGTGTCCGGCGTCGGACTGACGCTCATGATCGCCGTGCTGTTGCCACTGGTGCTCAGCACCGGGCGGACCTTCCTGCTCTCCCAGATCTGCATCTACGCCGTGATCGCCCTGTCCCTGACGGTGCTCACCGGTTGGGCCGGCCAGGTGTCCCTCGGCCAGTTCGGCCTGGTGGCCTGCGGTGCGCTGATGGCGGCCCACCTCGGGTCGAGTGTGCCCCTCGTCCTCCTCATGCCGTTCGCCGGGGCGGTGACCGCCATCGTCGCCGTCGTGATCGGTCTGCCCGCGCTCCGGGTACGAGGCCTCTACCTGGCGGTGAGCACACTGGCGTTCAGCGTCTGGTTCATGGGCTCGGTGTTGGCCACCCCGTGCTGGAACCTGCCCCTGCTCAACCGGCAACTCTGCACGGGACTGCCCAATCCGCAGTCCACCCTGCTCCAGCGGCCGGCGCTGTTCGGCATCAACCTCGGATCGGAGCGGGCCTTCGCCTGGTTCTCGCTCGGCGTGCTGGTGCTGTCGGTGCTGATGGTCAGGCTGTGGCGCGACCGCGGGGTGGCCCGACGGCTCATCTCGGTGCGGGACAACGAGGTGGGAGCCGGGGCCATGGGCATACCGCTGGCCCGGACCAAGCTCCTGGCGTTCGCCCTATCGGGCTTCATGGCCGGGTACGCCGGTGTGTGTCTGGCGTTCGCCACCGAGCGCATCTCGACCGCCACCTTCGACCCGACCTTCTCCATCCTGGTGGTGTCGATGGTGGTCATCGGCGGGCTCGACTCCGTCACCGGAGCCGTCCTCGGCGCCCTCTACCTGGTCGGCCTGCCCGCGATGTTCGGGACCACGCCGACCATCCAGTTCCTCACCAGCGGCCTCGGCCTGCTGGCCTTCGTCCTCTACCTCCCCGGGGGCCTGGCCGAGCTCCTCCACCAGCTGGGTGACGTGGTGACCGTGGGCATCGAGAAGCTGATGCCGCCCCGCGATGCGCCTCCCATGGCCGGCCACCTCGACACCGGGCCCAAGGAGCTCGTGGACGAGGCGGCCGGGTGACCGGGCCGGAGGTGAGCCAGGGCTCCGGCCCGGCCCGTCTCGAGGTCGAGGGAGTGGTGGTGGCCTACGGAGGATTGCTGGCCGTCGACCATGCCGACCTGTCGGCCGAGCCCGGGGCGATCGTGGGCCTGATCGGGCCCAATGGTTCGGGCAAGACCACGCTGCTCGACGTCATCTCAGGCCTGGTGACACCGGTCGAGGGATCGGTCCTGCTCGACGGGGAGAGCCTGGTCGAGTACCTCCCCGAAGAGCGCGGCGCCCTCGGCCTGGTGCGTTCGTTCCAGGATTGCCGGCTCTTCCCCGAGCTGTCGGTGGAGGACGTCCTGTTGCTCACCCAGGACGCCGAGCGCCCCGTCGGGGTTCTGTCCTCCACGCTGCACATGCCCTGGGCGACCCGGTCGGAGCGGGCCAAGCGATCGGCGTTGGACCAGGTGATGGGGGCGTTCGGGATCGGGCGATTCCGCCACCACCGGGTCGCCCACCTGTCCACCGGTACGAGGCGGGTGGTGGACCTGGCTTCGATCGTGTTGGCCAGTCCCCGCCTGCTCCTGCTCGATGAGCCCACCGCCGGCATCGCCCAGCGGGAGGCGGAGGCCTTTGTCCCGCTGCTGCGCCGGCTGCACGAAGTGGTGGACACCACCATCATCCTGGTCGAGCACGATGTGCCCCTGGTGTTCGAGCTCTGCACCAAGGTGGTGATGATGGAGACAGGGCAGATCGTGTCGGCCGGCAGTCCCGAGTTCGTCCGGAGCGACCCCCGCGCCCTCGCCGCCTACCTGGGCGCCAGCGACGAGGCGCTGACCGTCTCCGGTGCGATTCCGGATCCACCGGTGCGTTCCGGAGGAAGCGCCTCGGAGACCTGAGGCGTGCCATGCGGAACTCGGCTGCGTGGTGAGCCTGCCGGCCCTCGGTTCGTCGAAGGCCGGCGCTCGACGGCGAGGGCCACTCGTCGGGTAGCTCATAGGTGGTGGCAACGTAGGTTCGTAAGGGGGAGTGGGGTGTGGTGCCAAACCACGGGGATGATCCCCTGTCGGGGACCTCTCATTCGCGGGCTCGTCCCGAGATGGTGAGCCGAGTGGAGACGTCGGATGAGGACTCGCGGTACCTCGCCACCGGAGACGAGGCGGGTACCGCTCCCGGCGATCGGCGCTTTCGGCCGGATGTCGAGGGCCTTCGCGCCGTGGCAGTGGCGCTCGTCGTTCTCTACCATGCGAACGTACCGCGCCTCACCGGGGGCTACGTCGGAGTCGATGTCTTCTTCGTGATCTCCGGCTTCGTGATCACCGGATTGTTGCTCCGAGAGCGCGCCGCAACCCGTCGGACATCGATCGTCGGCTTCTACGCTCGCCGTGCCCGGCGCATCATCCCGGCTGCGACCCTGGTCATCGTCGTCACCGTCTTGCTGAGCTACCCGGTACTGGGTTTCGTGGACGGCAACAATGTGGCGGTGGACGGGCGGTGGGCCGCCGTCTTCCTGTCCAATTTCCATTTCGAGGCCATCGGCACCGACTATCTGTCAGCTTCGCGCCCGCCCTCCCCGCTCCAGAACTACTGGTCACTGTCGGTCGAGGAGCAGTTCTATGTGGCGTTCCCTCTGTTTCTGGTCCTGATCGCCCGATCCAAGCCCCGCTTGTCGTTCGAACGACGGCTGGCGATCGGACTCGTGGTCCTCATAGTGGGATCGTTCGGCCTCTCGGTCGTCCAGACCTCGGCGAATGCCACGGCGGCCTACTTCTCGCCGTTGACCCGAGCCTGGGAGTTGGGGCTGGGTGCCCTGATCGCCGTCGGTACCGGATGGCTTCGCCGCGTCCCGGCTCTCGTTGCCGCCGCCATTACGTGGGTGGGGATGGGGCTGGTGCTGTGCGCCTCCCTCATCCTCAACGCTCAGAGCGCGTATCCCGGGTGGGTCGTCGCGGTTCCCGTACTCGGCGCCGGGCTCGTCATCGCCGGGGGGTCAGCCGCGCCCCACTACGGTGTGGAAGCCATTCTGAAGATCGCTCCCTGCCGGTGGCTGGGAAGGCTGTCGTATTCCCTCTACCTGTGGCATTGGCCCATCCTGGTCCTGGTGGCAGAATCCGCCGGGCAGAGCCGGTTGGCCGTATCACAGAGCCTGTGGTGGATAGCCGTGGCGCTGATCGCATCCGTCGGCACCTACGTGCTGGTCGAGAACCCCATTCGGCATGCCAGGTTCTCCACACGGAGCCGATGGATGAGCATTGGCTTGGGTGTGGGACTGACCGCTGGAACCATCGGGATCCTGACCGTACAGATCGACTCCCATCGGGGCCAGGTGGTCGCAGCCGCCGCAGGGGCATCGCTCGCCACGGATCCTGCCCCGGCGTCTCCCGACACCGTCCGTCGCCTCGTCGAGACCGCCGGGCAGATCCACTCAGTGCCGCCCAACCTGACGCCCCCGGTGGCCAGCGCCTTCTTCGACTTCGGACTGCCGGGGACATGGACGGGATGCTCGGCCACCTACACCGAGACCACCGTGCCGAGTTGTACGTTCGGAGATCCGCTCGGGAACCACACGGTGGTCCTCTACGGAGACTCGCACGCCATCATGTGGGCCCAGGCGATCAACGACATCGCCATCCGGGCCAAATGGAAATTCGTGCTGCTGGCCAAGGTGGCATGCCCCGTCGGCCTGCTTCCCTATCGCAATCCCTCCGGAGACGGTGAGGCTGGAGGCGAATGGGTGGCGTGCGACCAGTGGCATCGGTCCGCCGTCGACCGGATCAACCGAATAGATCCCGACCTCCTGATCGTCACCCAGGCGGCCGAGTACGGTCCGAACGGGGCCCTGTATCCACCAGCGGCATGGCAGCGGGGCCTCGAGGACGCCCTGGGACGCGTCACCTCCAAGGGGACCACGAAAGTGGTCATCGGGGACATTCCACGGCTTCCCCAGTCGGGTCCGGACTGTCTCGCTCGTCATCTCAGGGACGTGCAAGCGTGCTCAGGCCCGAACAACCTCTCGCAAGCACCCTACAACCGGGCTGAGCTGGCGGCGTCGGGAGCAGCCGGAGCACGCTACGTGGATCTGGCTCCTTGGTTCTGCAGCGTGACGTGCACGGCGATCATCGGGCACTACGACGTCTATGTGAACGATTCTCACATCACGAACACCTACGCCCACGTCCTCGAGGGAGTCCTGGCCGGGGCACTCCATCTGCCGGCGCTCGAACCGCTGCCCTCCGCAGTCCCGGATCTCCACACCGACGTTGTCCTCCCGGCAGGTGGATCGACGTTGACGGCGGTCTCGGTGCTCGACGCGTCCACGACGGACACCGTCCACGTGGCGAGGGTCGATTTTCATCTGAGTGGCGGAGACCTACGCGGCACGCTGGTCCTCCGTGCTGCGCCGACGTTCTTCGGCTGGGTCGGCACCTGGGACACGAGGACCGTTGCCAATGGCACATACCGAGTCCGGGCCGTCGGCTACGACGTTGCCGGCAAGAGTGCCGGCAGCCGGACAGCCACCGTGGTCGTCGACAATCCCTGAACGACGACCGACCCGGACGCGCCGACAGCGGTCAGGGGCGACATGCCCGGAGACGAAGGATCTCAGCGCTTGGGCATGGCCGGGCCGTAGGGCACATCGCCCTTCAGGGTGACCCGGTTGGCGACGCGTGTGGCGTCCCCGTAGTCGTCGAGGGCGTAGTGCAGGGTGGCCCGGTTGTCCCAGAAGGCGACCGACCCGGGGCGCCAACGGAACCGGCAGGTCAGTTCGGGCTGCTCGCAGTGGCGGTAGAGCATGTCGAGGACGGCATTGCTCTCGTTCTTCGACAGCCCGAGGATCGTCTGGGTGAATTGAGGGTTCACGAAGAGGCCCCGGCGGCCGTTTTCGGGGTGGGTGCGCACGACGGGGTGCAGGGCCGGCAGCAGCTTGTCGTGCCACTCGCCGTGCCATTCGTAGCCACCGCGGGCGTCGACCTCGGCGGCGAACCATGGGTCGAAGTGGACGGCGATCAGTTGGTCGCACATGCCCCGGACCGGGTCGGACAGCCGGTCGTAGGCGTCCTGCAGGCTGGACCACATCGTGTCGCCCCCGACCTCCGGCGCCGCCAACATGTAGAGGATCGAACCGAAGGCCGGTGCCTGGAGGAACGTCACGTCGGTGTGCCACCAGCTGGCCCGGTCCTCGCGGCTGTCGATGACCAGCACCTCGGGGTTGTCGGCGATGGCCGGGATCACCGGGTGGCCTTCGGTGACCTCACCGAACTGCCGGGCGAAATCGGCCTGTTGGGCGGGGGAGAGCTCCTGGTCACGGAAGAAGATCACATGATGGGTGTTGAGCGCCCGGCGGATGTCGGCCACCACCCGCTCGCTCAGGGGTCGGGCGAGGTCGACGCCGTGGATTTCGGCTCCGATCAACGGAGACAGCGGGTTGACCACGAGATCAGTTGTCACCGACACAGCGGCCTCCTCATCCACCCATAGTGCCGTACCCCGCCCCCGGGCTCAACCGGGGCTGGTGGGCCCGGCGTGCGGGCCGGCTGTGGCAACCTGATCGGTGAGCTCGCCGAGGCGGCAGGCCACGACCGGAGGACGGCCATGACCATCGAGACCCCAGCCCGCAATTTCTCGCCTTGGTTCCAGGCCGTCAGCCGCCTGATGGCCACCGAGCAGGCGGACCCCCTGCCGGGGGACGCGCTGACCGCGTTCGGCCCGTGGCGTGAGCGGTTCCACCATCGGCTGACGGTGCTCCTGGGTCCCTGGCCCGACCCGGTCCCCCTGCGACTCGAGATCCACGAGGAAGAGGCCTGCGCCGGGTACCGACGACACCGGGTCGTCTTCGACACGGAGGAGGCGATGTCGGTTCCGGCCTACCTGCTGGTCCCCGACGACCGCTCGGGGCCTGGGTCGGCGGTCCTGGCCATCCACGGCCACGGCCCGGGTAAATCGAGGATCTGTGGGACCGAGGCCGAGGCCGAACCCGGAGGGGACTACGGGGCGGAGCTGGCACGGCGGGGCCATGTCGTGCTGGCGCCGGACATGCGCTGTTTCGGCGAGCGTGCCGACTGGAATCCGCCGGACCACTACGGGTGTGACACCAACCTGGTGCACCAGGTCATGGCCGGGTGGAACCCGCTCACCCAGAACCTCTGGGACCTGCAGCGGGGGCTCGACGTCCTGGCCGCCCATCCGTTGGTCGAGCCGGCCCGGGTCGGTGTGGCCGGGTTCTCCTACGGAGGGACGCTCGCCCTCTTCCTGGCGGCGATCGACACGAGAGTGGCCGCTGCCGTGGTGAGCGGGTACTTCTCCTCCTGGGCCGAATCGCACAAGGTCCCCTGGAACATGTGCGGCTCCCAGGTGCTCTTCGGCATGCTGGGACAGATGGAGCACGCCGACCTCGGGGCGTTGGTCGCCCCCCGGCCCCTGTTGATCGTGTCCGGCCGCGACGACATCCTCTTCCCCCTGTCGGCCGCCCAAGGCGCGGTCGCCCAGGTGCGCCAGGTCTACGACCACATGGGCGTGACCCGGTGCCTGGAGCACGACGCGTTCGACGGCGAGCACGAATGGCATGGCGACCGCGCCTACCCCTTCCTCGACCGCTGGCTCGCCCCGACCCCCGGGTGACGGCCGGCGGGGCCCGGCGTGATCAGGGCGACGGCGCCAGCAGACCCGCCGAGTCCGGGTCGAGGAAGATGGTGGCGTTCGCCGCCCGCTGGAGCGCCGAGGCGGGGCAGGAGGGCGCGATCGGACCCTCCAGCGCCGCCCGCACCGGCACCGCCTTGCGCGCTTCGGGTACCACCGCCAGCACTCGCCCGGCTCGCAGGAGGGCGGGGATGGTGACCGTGATCGCCCGCTCGGGGACGTCCCGGTCGGTGGGGAAGTGGCCTTCGTTGACCTGCTGGCGGCGGCACCCCTCGTCGAGGGTCACCACCTTCACGTCCCGAGCGTCGTCGAAGTCGGCCACCGGTGGGTCGTTGAAGGCGAGGTGTCCGTTCTCGCCGATCCCGAGGCAGCACAGGTCGAGGGGGTGCAGACGGAGCAGCTCCGCATAGCGGAGGCACTCCCGCTCGGGGGCGGCCCGCCCGTCGAGATAGTGAGCGGCCCGGGGCGCGGTGGGCTCGACGATCCGGTGGCGGATCCATCGCTGGAAGCTGGCCGGGTGTTCGGGCCCGATGCCGACGTACTCGTCCATGTGGAAGACGACGACGTCACCCCAGGGGATGCCGGCGGTACGGGACACGAGGGCGTCGACGAAGGCCAGCTGGGAGTTCCCCGTGGCGAACATGGCGTGGGCCACGCCGTTGGTGGCGACCGCCCGTCGGATGGCCTCCGCCGCCTGGTCCGCAGCCGCCCGAGCCAGCGCCTGGGTGTCGGGCAGGACGCGGACGTCTAGGCGTTGATGACCGCTTGACTCGGACATTGGGGCACTGTAGATGACCGGCACGGCGGAGCGGACACCTCATGGCGGACCGAAGCCCATCGGACGGGCCGGCAGCCGGAGGACCCGGGCGTCGGGCGAGGCCACCTCGTCGACCAGTCCGTAGTCGACTCCCTCCTGGGCCGAGAAGAAGCGCCCGGCGGTTGCATCGGCCCGGACCCGCTCCTCCGACTGGCCCGACGCCGCCGCAATCCGGCGGCAGAACACCGCCCAGTGGTCCAGATGGCCCTGGGCCAGCTGCTCGAGCTGGCGGGCGTTGCCCTCGACCGTGACGGGCGGTTCGAACAGACGGAGCCGACCCCGGTGGCGGCGTACGGGGACGCCGCACAGGTCGATGATGTCCATCACGGCCAGGGCCGCACCGGTGCTGCCGTCCCCGCTGTCCACCTGGAGGTGCACCGGATCGTCGCCGATGGCGTCGAGGGTCATCAGGGCGGCCCCCACCTCGTTGGCCGCCTGGTCGTCGAGCATCCCCGAGAGAAGCACGATCCGCCTGTCGAACAGCTGCTGGCGCACCCCGGATGACGGGTCGATCGGGTGGTGACCCTCGCCCGGTGCGGAGGGCTCGCCGGCGGGCCGGCCCGCCGGCGGTGCGGACCACGGGCGGGGAAGGCCGGGAGGCAGCCCCCGCCAATGGCTGGTGAGGGTCATGTTCCCTCCTCCAGGGTCCATTGGAGCTTCCAGCCGAGGGCCGAGGCGTAGCGGTCGACGGTGGACAGCAGGACGTCCGATGCGCCGGTCTCGAGCCTGGCCACCGCCGACTGGGACGTGCCCATGCGGGCCGCCACCTCGGTCTGGGACAGCCCCAGCTCACGTCGACGGTCGACCAGCTCGTCGGTCAGGTCCCGGCGACGTTCGGACATCTCCCCGAACCCGGGGAAGACGGGCTGGTGGCGCCGTTCGCCCATCACACCTCCTCTTCCTGCGCGGTGGTCTGCGCTCGCTCCTTGGTCGCCGCCCGCCCAAGCCCTTCCCTCACATCGTACCTCATGGACGAGATATCATTGTTGATATATCCCGCCGGAAGGACCGTGCGGGAAGGAGCAGGAGGTACCCCATGGTATTGCGCCAGTCGCTGATCCCGACCGTCCTCGAGGAGTCCAGCCGGGGCGAGCGGGCGTTCGACATCTACTCCCTTCTGCTCCGCGAGCGGATCGTGTTCCTGGGCCAGGAGGTGGACGACCAGGTGGCCAACCTGATCATCTCCCAGATGCTCTATCTCGAGGCACAGGACCCCGAGAAGGACATCTCGCTCTACGTCAACTCGCCCGGTGGGGCCGCCTATGCGGGCATGGCCATCTACGACGTGATCCAGCACGTCCGGCCCCGACGTCTCCACCATCTGCGTGGGGATGGGCATGTCCGCCGCCGCCATGGTTCTGTGCAGCGGTGCGCCGGGGAAGCGGTTGGCGCTGCCCAACGCCCGCATCATGATCCATCAGGGGAGTGCCGGTGCCAGGGGTGCTCCGAGCGACATGGAGATCCAGCTCCGTGAGGTGTTGGCGACGACCAGGCGCATGGCCGAGATCATCGCCCATCACGCCGGACGGACGGTAGACCAGGTCGCCCAGGACATCGACCGGGACTACTTCATGACGCCCGAAGAGGCGAGGGACTACGGCCTCATCGACGACATCATCAGCCCCCGGCGGGGCTTTTCCGCGCCCCAGTTGGAGATCGCCCTGGGCTGAGCCCCGACGCGCCATCCGGCCGACCGCGCCGGAGTTGACTTATATTGCCGTGATGTCCGGACGAGCGAGGCCGTGGCGGCCGCTGGCGTTGCTGGCCATCGCCAGCGTGTCCTTCGTCTCCTGCAGCACCTCCTCGAGCACGCCCGGTCCCTCCCAGGAAGCCCGGTCAGCCGCGCTGCGCAAGGCCCTGGACGGGCTGGTGTCCATGCCGGGTGGTCCCCCCGGTGCCCTCGCCGTGGTGCAGGCCGGGTCGGGGGTACAGACCGTGGCCACCGGGAAGGGCGATGTCGCGACCGGGGCACCGATGGCCGCCGACCAGACGGTCCGCCTGGCCAGTGTGTCCAAGGCCTTCAGCGGAGCGGTGGCGCTCTCCCTGGTCGACCAGAAGGTGCTGTCTCTGTCGGACACGATCGGTCGGCTGCTTCCCGACCTGCCGCCGGCCTGGGCCTCGGTCACGCTGGCCGAAGCACTCCACCACACCAGCGGACTGCCCGACTACATCAAGAACCAGGCCTTCCTGTCCGCCCTTCAAGCCAATCCCCAGATGGTGCTCACCCCCGAGCAGCTGCTGGGTTACGTGTCGACCGAGCCGTTGGCCTTCACTCCGGGCTCGCGCTACGACTATTCGGACTCCGACAACATCGTCGTCGGCCTGATGGTACAGGCCGGCACGGCCAAGGACTACGCCAGCGAACTGGCCCAGCAGGTGACGACTCCCCTGCAGCTGAGCCACACCACGCTACCGGTCAATGCGGACCTGCCGGAGCCCTATGTGCGGGGCTACGACATCGAGCCGGGGCAGCCGCCCCAGGACGTCAGCATGGCGATCAACCCCGGCCTGGCCTGGGCGTCGGGGGGCATGAACTCGACCCCGGCCGAGCTCAACCAGTTCATGCGGGCCTACGTCGCGGGTCGGCTGTTCGGGAGGTCGACCCAGGAGGACCAACGACAGTTCGTGGCCGGGAGCTCGGGACCCCCCGGCCCGGGGGACAACTCGGCCGGGTTGGGCATCTTCGAGTACCGGACGACCTGCGGCACGGTGCTCGGCCACACCGGCAACATCCCGGGCTACACGTTGTTCGCCGCGGCCAGTGCCGACGGGTCTCGCTCCGTGGTCGTCATCGTCAACGAACAGCTCAACAGCAGCCCGGCATCGCCGGCGTTCACTGCCCTCCGCCGGGCGGAGGGGTTGGCCGTGTGCGATGCGCTCGGCTGAGCGGGTCCCACCCCCGGGGCGCATCCGGGGCTTGGTGCCGCCACGGAGCCACCGGCTACCGGGACAGCCGAGCGGCGATCCGGATGGCGAAGGACCCCAGCCCAGGAAGGGGAACTCCTCTCAACCGGTGTAGTCGGAGAGCGGCCGAGCCTTGCTCACCGGACTGAAGGCGTTGGGTACCGGGTATTGGCCGAGCACGAAGTTGAGGACGGCGGCGTGCTGCATCTCGACCGGTTGGATGCTGGCCGCCACCTTGACCGCGGAGGTCGCCTTGACCGCCCCGACGGCGGACTGATACGTGGCCGCCGCCACGTCCTCGAGCATGAGGGCCAATTTGGCCGCCCCGGTCACATCGGTGACCTTGGCGAAGTCCTTGGTGACCACCGGGGTGAGCACCCGGTCGGGTGCTGTGATGGCCTGGTGACCGGCCGCCACGATGGCGGAGTTCCATGCCTGCGCATGCTGGGCGTGCTGGGACTTGACCGTGGTGGCGAAGGTGGCCACGGCCGGAGGGACCGTTCCCAGCTTGCCCGCCGACGCCGCCGACAGCACGTCTCCGTAGGCGGCAACGGCCAGGTTCTCCAGGCCGGCCGCCAAGGCGGCCACCGACAGGTCCCCGGTCAACTTGCCCCCGGTGCCCGAGCCCGAGGCGCCGCCGGCCGCTGTTGTCGTCGGGCTCGACAATTGGAGGAGCAGGCGGCCAACACGGCAGCTCCGGCCACGGCGCCGGCGCCGATGAGGAAGCCTCTTCGACTGGTGCGGACACGATCGGTCCACTCGCCGATCGCCTCGCTCATGGCCGGCATGGCGACGTCATGGTGGAGTGTCTCGAGATCGGTGGTCATGACCGCGAGTTCGTGCTCCGAGATGGCCATCACTTCGGGATGGTGCTTGCGGCGCCTCATGAGACTGCTCCTTCACTGGCCGGACGGGCCTGGTCGGTGGGGAAGAACGCCTGGGGGAAGCCGACGGCCCCCGCCTCGGCGGGAAGGTCGGCGACATTCGGGGGAAGGGCGATGAGCTGCGGCGCACCGCCGGTCAGCAGTGCCTGCACTGCGAGCAAGATCGACGCGTGCTGGGCCTCGACCCCCATGATCGACGCGGTCAGCTTCTTGGCGTTGACATCGGTGAGGGTGGCGACGTCGGCTACATAGGTCTCGGCTGCCCCCTGCTCCAGTTCGAGGGCGAGCGCCACGACCGGACCGGGGGAGGTCAAGCCGGGCACGGCGGACTGCACCACCCGGGCCAGGACTGGGTCGGGACTCGTCTGCCTCTTCCCCCCAAGGCCGGCGATGGCACTGTTGAACGCGTCGAGGTGCTGCTGGTGCTGTTGCATGGTGGTGGTGGCGAAGGCCTTGACCACCGAGTTGGCCGATGACCCACCGATGAAGGGGAGCGTCAGAGCCGTCTTGTACGTGGAGACGGCCAGCACCTCGATGGAGGCCGCCGTCTGCAGGATCTGTACGTCCTGCGGCGATGCGGCGAAGGCCGAAGATGCGAACAGGGTCTCGAAGGCACTGCCGATGCCGGCCGCAGCCAGGATGCCGCCACCGAATACGGCCCCGGCGACCAGGCGTGACCGTCGGGTGGCGACGTTGCGAGCCTCGTCGAGGTCGACGGGCCGTTGGGCTCGCGCCTCCCTGCCCGTCTCGACGATCTCCCCGAGGGCCGTCGAGGTCTCACTCATGGCGTCGTGGTGGAGGTCGGCGGATGCCTCGATCAGCAGATCCATAGAACGTGGATCGACATCGCGGGCACCCTCCTCACGCGGTGATCGGGCCGGCCGCAACCTTCCTCTCATGGTCTTCCTCCTTGTCGGATGGGGGTCCGCTGCGGTGATACGTCAGTCGACGTCGCCGGATCGGCTGGTCGCGGGCCTGTCGATCGGTCAGCCCGAGACGGTGAGCGTCCCGGACATGTACTGGTGGATCGAACAGATGTAGGGATAGCTCCCCGCAGTGTTCGGCGCGGTGAAGGTCTTGGACTGCCCGGCCGGTATGTCTCCGGTGGAGAAGGCACCCTTGGGGTCGGTGACCGTGTGTGCAACCTGGTCCGTGTTGGTCACCGTCACGGTGGCGCCCGGGGCGACCGTCAGCGTGCTCGGAGAAAAGGCAAAGTTCCGAATGGTGATGGTGTCGTACCCTCCGGGGGACGGACCCCGCGTCGTCGTGAAGGCGCTGGATCCCACATTGCTCGAGCACGCTGCCAGCACCAGGACGGTGACGGTGAGCAAAGCGGTGACCATCGCCCTGGTGCGCCCGGGTCCCCTCTGGGGACGGTGCTCAGCGCCGTCGCTCTCCGTCGCCTGCTCGTTCATCACCGGGTGTTCGGTGCCGCTCGGGATCCGGATGACGTGGACGGCTCAGCCTGGTGCTCCCGATGGGATGAATGGCCCACCGCCGGGGGAGCGACGGGATCCGGTCGGCCGTCCCGACCTCGACGACAAGGTCCGGCGACCGAAGAACAGCGGCTGAGAGCGGCCGAGAGAGCGGCTGAAGGTGCGTGAGCGGCTGAAGGTGCGTGAGCTGCTGTGTTGTCGCTATTCGAACCCCAGGGTGATGCGAGAGCAGCTCGACGAGCTGATACGCCGTCTGTAACCCGTGCAGAGTTGATGCCCTGCCACTCCCACCGTGCGTGGTCTAATTCGTGAGCATCGCACGGTCCTACACCGCGGCCCCTACGACCTTTTGGGTGCCATCGTGAAGCCCGTCAGTGTGGGAAACCTTGTTGGCTGACAACGATCGCAGGCGCCTCTGGTTCCGGGATAGCCAGATTCCCGCTCCCAAAGAGATAAGCCCTGTAATGCCCCGCTGGGACAGCGGTCAGGGAACTGCTTCCGCCGCCCTGTGCATTCCTTGCTCTAACTGGATAGCCAACAGTCGTGACCTGCACCGGAAATCGGTTCTTTCCGGGCGAGAGCACGAGGGGCCGAGTTCCACAAGCAGCGGCAAAGGTAGGGGTCTGCACTACAGATTGGTTGGCCAATCCAACTGCCCAGCTCGGCGTGCACTTCTTTGTCAAATTTATGGCCCCTTTCGAGTGATTAACGATTAGCAGCGTTCCAGAAATTGTCTCACCCATGGCCAGACTCGGGTGCGTCACCGTGAGTTGATCGGTCAGAGTCGGCTCGGCACGAACAAGCCCAAGAACTCGAAGAGTAAGTCCGGCAGACTGTGCTCGGTTGTTGCCAGTAGCGTCCGCCTGTCGTGCCCCGGAACTGCTACAGCACACGCTCAGTATGGCCGTCGGCACAAGAATGAGTGGAGCGATCCTTTTCATGTACCTGCCCCCCAAAGGCAATTAGGTGCCGGTGTTTACATTCATACTGGAACCGAAGTAAAGACTGTACGAATAAAGGAGGGCCTCAATGTCTTCGCCATCGAAGGTATTGTTCGCGCTTCCGACGTTGGTACCGGACACTAGGTTACCGAAAACCGTAGAGGCCCACTCAATTCCGCCACTATCGCCGCCCGTCAGTTCCCAACCTGACGTTTGATCGGCGTAGCCAATGTATTCAACTCCGTTTGCAAACTCAGGACCCGTTATTTTGTAGGTTTGATCGGTCGACCTACAGGTTGATGATCCTTCGCCACCCTGCGAGCCCGTCTCATAAATCGTCTCACCAACTTGAGGTGTAGCTGAGCCCTGAATGGTGGTTCGCTGGGACAACCCGAAGCCAATCCATACATAGTGACTTCCCACCGTTTCGACCATTCCAGTGTCTAAACTGGCAGATTGCTGAGATTGTCCGCCCAAGACGGTCACAATAAAGGGACCCATATCGTTTTGCGAATTAAAGGTACCATTTTCCGTGTTGTACCATTCCGAAGGTGAAACTGGTACCCCGCCGTCGCGTTGCAATGGCCAGCAGTAAGCATTCCTTGGCCTCCATTGTTCATTACGCTGGTCCTATCGATCCATCACCACCGTTCCATGTGGAGTGTCGGCCCAACTATCGGTTCCGTCCGTTTGCGGTATCGGTGTATGGGCGAATTCGACGCTGTCGCCAAATTGCGAAGCGATGCTCACCTCTCCAGGAGTCTCAGCAGGGGTAATGCTCGAGTCAAGCGCAACCCCACCAGTTGTATCAGAGTCATCCACGACAACTCTGTTATCCTGCTCATTGAGACCAGCGCCGAACATGGTCGCCGGCGCAGCCCCCGAGCTAATGCTTGAAAGTACTTGCGCTTTTGTCGTGATCAGCTGGTCTAAGGTGCGTTGCACTTGGGCGAACCGCAGGACCGGTTGCGCACTACTGTGCAGTGCTGGTCCTACCGCATCAAAAGCGATTTGAGCTGCGCTTTCGAATTGAAGACTTGGACCACTGGCCTCTGCGACGACATAGTATCCCGAGGTATTCATGAAGTAGCCGGCGAAATTAGATGGATACTTCTGCCACATGGTGAAATACCATTTGTCAAGAGGATCGCCCGATGGTACGTCGGCTGGGTTCTGCTTCTCAGGAGGAAGATAGGCACTCAGTGGGACGCCGGGATGGGCTGGCGTTAGAAGCTGGCTGTTGTTTGGCGGTGGCGCACTGGGAAGGGTGCCAGAAGGATCGTCAGCACCGGCTCTTTGCCACCCGAACAGGATGACTGCTGTGAGGCCGACGAGGATGCATGCGACAACCCGCAAGCTTTTGGGCATCTCGGCCTCACTTCTCCGGATGAAGGCACCGCCAGGTGGCCCGCCGAGCTTGAACCTGTCGAAGATGGGTGTCAAGAGCTTGTGTCCCCCAGGCCGGGGGGTTGTCGGTATCGGAACCGGTCGCGACGCGGGCCGGCGGTTAGCTGCAAGACGGCTTCGGGCCTCGTCGGCGCAGCGGTCGAGGAACAGGAGACGCCCACCCCGCCATCGTTTCGATCCAAGCCGGGAAAAATCTTGGCCAGACCCCTTGACTTTGCCGTCGGATGGAGCGTCAATGCCTGTCCCTAAGGCGCGCTTCCGGTCGTGGGCACACAGCCCATGTTGCAAAATCCCATGTCAGTGGCGGTGCGGCCGCGTCCAAACCCCTGGGCGGAGCCACTCCCGCACCCCCGAACGGCAGCTTCCGAGTTGGAGGCCGCTCGGCCCCTCCGTCCCGTCGACGAGAGGCTGCTTACCCTGCTCGGCGCCCACGAGGTACTCACCTCCGGGCAGCTCGTGCGCCTCACCGGGGTGCCCGAGCGCACCGTCCAGCACCGGCTCGGGCTGCTGTACCGGGCGGGTCTGCTCAATCGCCTCCGCCCGGAGCGGCCGGTCGGCACCAGCCCCTATCACTGCTGGCTGACCAGCTTCGGCGCTGCCGCCATCGGTGCCGAGGCGAGCGAGCACTTGGGCGACCCGAACGGCGTACAGGCCACTGCCTTGCTGAGTGAGCTGTGGCTAGCCGTGCGCGACCGGGGGGAGGCGACTGGGCTGCGTCTCATCAGATGGCAGCGCCTTCCTTCGGGCGTTCCGTTCCACGACCATCGCACGAGGTCCCCGCGTGAGCTTCCCGCCGAGGCTGAGCTCACCGTGGCGGTCGATCCCTTCTGTGGCACGGAGATGACGAGTCTCGTCATCAGCCGCGTCGAGCGGATCCCGAAGGCCCGACTAGAGGCGGTGCTCGCTCGCTTCGCCAGCTATCTGGCCGGGTCGGCAGAAGGGCACCGCCCGGTGGTCCTCACGATCCTCGTCCGCACGCCTCGTGTCGCCGAGGTAGTGCTCGCCGTGGTCGAGCAGCTCGGTAGCGCCAAGGCGACCCGCAATCTCACGCAAGCGGCGCTAATCACCGCGGAGCGCCGGGTAGTGGTCGGGACGGTCGAGCCCCGCCCCATTGGGCTCGTCACCGAGGCCGTATGGCGCACAACTGACCGGCGGACCCGCCGGCTCGTCGAGATACTCACCGAAGTCGCGAAGAACGCCAAGTGACCGCGAGCTCGATGCCATCTCGAAAGCAGTTCTCCGCAGACGAGCCTGCGCCCCTCGGCGCATCGTTGCGCCCCCCTCATCCGCAAGTCCGGCGGCCCGGGCCCCACCATGCGCAAGGACTCCCTCCCGATCCCCATGGGCGTCCGCAAGCCGATGCGGACCTCGACCCCCGCCATGCGCAAGCCGGTGTCGGGGTCGGACCGTCCCGGACCGGGTCCGGCGGTCTCCGGCCAGCAGGTGACTCAACCGGCGAGGCGCAACCCGATTGTCAGGGGACCAGTCCCCGTAGCCAGGCCGGCCGCCGAACGAGCAACGCCGACGGGCCACCACCCGGTGCACTGCGACCGCTCGCCCGGGCGCTGTTGGCGGTGGCGACAGACGTCCATGCGGCCCGGCGCGACCCGCTCCGGGCGGAATGCCGAGTGGATGGAGGAGGCTTGCGGATGCCGAAATCAGCGGTCGTTCACCCCGTCCATTCAGGGCTCCGTTCGGGGATCCTTTCTCCCGCCACTCCTGAGCGGACCCCCTCTGGTGACGCGTCCTCGCAGGGAGAGAGCGCTGCACCCCCGCCAGTGACAAACCCCGACTGTATGGGTGATTGTGCATGACTGCCGTGTCTTCTCGCCGTGGGCGCCGGCCGGGGCGGGTGACCGATCGGCTGATCCTCGACGTCGCCTCCTCGCTGACCGATCGTGATCGACGGATCCTTGGTCTGCTTCGTTGGCATCGGGTGCTGACGACAAGCCAGATCCACGTGATGTTCTTCAACGATCTCAACACCGCTCAGCATCGGATGACCCGCCTCTACGAGCTGCGTCTCGTGGAACGCTTCCGACCCCTGCGCGACGGGCGGGATAGCGAGTACCACTACGTGCTCGACGTCCTCGGTGCCTACGTGGTGACCGCCGCGGCCAACCCTGATCCCGACCGTGAGATCAAGATGCGCTGGCGCACCGACTGGGCGCTCTCGATCGCCAGCAGCCAGCGTCTCGCCCACACTGTCGGCGCCAACGACCTGTTCGTCCGCCTCGCCGCCGCCGCCCGGACGATGCCCGATGCCGAGCTGTCGACCTGGTGGGGCGAGCGCTACTGCCAGGCGACCCTCGGCGAGGTGGTCCGCCCCGACGGTCTCGGCGTGTGGCGCGAGGGCGATGCCAGCGTGGTCGTCTGCCTCGAGTACGACCGGGGCAGCGAGCAGCTCGGCCGCCTGGCGAAGAAGGCCGCCGATTACGCCCGGCTCGAATCCGCCTGGGGGGTGGCGTTCTGGGTGCTCGTCATCGTGCCCGGACCACGCCGTGAGCGCGGCGCACGTTCGGCCCTGTCCGGCCAGGGCTTGGCGGTCGCCACGACCACCCAGCCCCAGGCCCTTCAGCCGACACGGGCGATCTGGGCGCCCCTCGACGCCGACGGTGCCCGGCTCCGCCTTTCTGACCTGGCCGGTTGGCCTCGGCCGGCCCAATCGGCGACCCGCTTGGCCCAATCAGGACGCTACCGAGGCGCCGTGGAACATAACGAGGAGGCCAGCTGACGAAAGAGGACTTGCACCACCACGAAGAACGAGGCCTCATAGAAGGGTTCGGAAAGGAGCATGCGCCGATGCGCTGTGTGATCTACCTGCGGGTCTCGACCCGCGAGCAAGTCGAAAAGGGGGAAGGGGATGAGGGTTTTTCCATCCCTGCCCAACGAGAGGCCTGCGCCCGCCACATCAGAGACGCCGGCTGGGATCTCGTCGACGAGTATGCCGACCGCGGCGAGTCGGCGAGAACCGCCGAGCGTCCCCAGCTCCAGGCGATGCTGCTCCGCATCGCCGAAGAGCGTGACGTCGACGCCGTCGCCGTCCACAAGATCGACCGTCTGGCCCGGAACATGGAGGATCACGTCGCCATCCGGGCCATGCTGCGCCGGAGCAACGTGGCGCTTGTCTCGGTCACCGAAAACGTCGAGGAGACGGCTTCGGGTCGACTGGTCGAGGGCATCCACGCCCTCATGGCCGAGTTCTACTCGGCCAACCTGGCGGCCGAGATCAAAAAAGGCATGGGGCAGAAGGCCAAGCTCGGCGGTTTCCCCCACGGCGCACCGATTGGCTACCTCAACGTCAAAGAGATCGTCGGGGGCCGCCAGGTGGCCCGTATCGTCCCCGACCCCGAGAGGGCCGCGCTCGTCACCTTGGCCTTCGAGCACTACGCCACGGGGGAATGGACCCTCCAGCGCCTGGCCGGCGAGTTGGGCCACCGGGGCCTCACCAACCGGGGCCGGCGGGACCGACCGGTCAAGGCCATCACCTGGCAGGGTCTGGCCAAGATCCTGGCCAATCCGGTCTACGTCGGCATCGTCTCCTGGAACGGGGTCGAACACCCTGGCCTCCACGAGCCCCTCACGACCCCCGAGACCTACCGGAGGGTCCAAGAGCTGCTTTCTGCCCGTTCGGTGCGTGGCACCCGCGAGCGCAAGCACCCCCACTACCTCAAGGGCCTCCTCCACTGCGGGGTATGCGGTCGCCGCCTCTCCATCCAGCGGTCCAAGGGCCGCTACACCTACTTCTTCTGCCTCGGCCAGAAGAACGATCCCTCGGGCACCTGCCGTGAGCGCTATGTCGCGGCCGACGACCTCGAAGCCCAAGTCGAGGAGCTGTACACCCGCATCCAGCTTCCGGCGCCGTGGGCCGAACGACTTCGAGTGGAGCTTGGGGCCGAGGTCATCGAGCGCCAGCGGGCGGACGCCAGCCAACGCGAACTGCTCACCCGGCGAGTGGCCAAGGCCGAGACCGAGCGCCGCAGGCTGCTCGATGCCTACTACGCCGGCGCCATCGACGTCCCTACCCTCAAGGCCGAACAGGCCCGCATTGGGGCCGATCTCACCACCGCCAGGGACCGCCTCGCTGACCTCGACGCCAACCTGGGCGAATGGCAGGAGATCCTCGAACTGGCGGCAACCTTCGCTACGCGCTGCGGCGATGCCTATCGAAAGGCGAGCGACCGGACCCGGCGGTTGTTCAACAGCGCCGTGTTCGTTCGACTCGACGTACGGGAGGGCCGGATATGCGCCGAGGAGTACCGACCACCTTTCGACGACATCTTCAGCGAGCCAGAGTTCGAATACGGAACACGAGAGCGGCTGAAGGGAATCGAACCCTCGTCATCAGTTTGGAAGACTGAGGCTCTACCATTGAGCTACAGCCGCGGGTGAGAGGGGCCGAATATACCATCGCGCTCCCGGCACCGGCCGCGTGCTTGCGGGGCGTCCGAACGCCGCGACCCCGGGCGAGAGCGAGATCCGGTGGCCGGAGGCATGCCGGTCGATTCCCGCCGGAGGACGCCGGGTGCGGCCCTACCCTCCCGGCCAGAGGGGCTGGTCCACGGTGAACCCCACCGGCACACCCCACCGGTTGCGGTAAGAGACCTCCTGGACAGGTCGCCGAGGGGCGACCCCCCAGCGACCGGTGGGGTAGCCGAAGCTCACACAGCACGCCATGACCCAGTGCTGGTCGCGGGGGACGCCGAGGATGTCGAAGACCTCGTCGGGATGGAACACCCCGAGGACCACGGTGAGCGAGCTGCCGAGGCCCTCGGCCCGTGCCGCCAGCTGCGCACTCCAGACGGCCGGGAAGATGGACCCGCCGGTGGGATCGGCCTGGACGAAGCCGAACAGGTAGAGCGGCACCTCCTCGAAGTGGTCGGCCAGCCACTGGGCCGACCGCTGGACCTTGAGCATCTCGATGCTCGCCTCCGACCCGGGGTCGGCGGCCGCCGCGGCCAGCCGGTCGGCATAGATCGTCTGCCAGAGCTGTTGGACGGAGTGACGGTAGAGGGGGCCGACCTCGGCGATGACGGACCGGTCGTCGACCAGCAGGAACCGCCAGTTCTGTGCGTTCCCCCCGGTCGGTGCCCGGATGGCGGCGTCGAGGATCCGGGCCTGGGCGTCGATGGGCACCGGGTCGGGTCGCACCCGCCGCATGGCCCGGGTGGTGTAGAGCGCTTCGTGGATGTCCACGGTCTCCTCCCTGGTGGTGCGCGGCGGCACCCGTAGGCTGCACCTCGTCTGGCCATGGTTCGTCCACAGCCGCGCCACCGTACCTTTTCCGGCGCCGGGCCGGACGACCGGTCCGGGTGGTGCGGGTTCCGTTCGGGGCCAGGCTTCCGACCGGTGGCGTCCGGTGCTATGACCGGTCCATGCCGTCACCGGCCCGGAGGCGTGATCAGCAGAGCACCGATCGCCCGGTGACCATGGAGCTGACCGTTGGCGCCATCGCCTCGGGCGGAGGGTGCGTGGCCCGGGCGGGTGACGGGCGGGTGGTGTTCGTGCGCCATACCCTCCCCGGCGAGCGGGTGATCGCCCGGATCACCGCCGAAGCCACGTCGTTCCTGAGGGCCGACGCCGTAGAGGTCATCGAGCCCTCGCCCGACCGGGTGGTGGCGCCGTGCCCGCATGCCGGGCCGGACCGGTGTGGGGGGTGCGACTTCCAGCATGTGGCGCTGGCGGCCCAACGCACTCTCAAAGCCGACCTGGTGGCCGAGCAACTGCGCCGGCTGGCCGGCCTCGACCGCCGGGTGGAGGTGGAGGCGGTCGAGGGTCCCCCCGATGGTCTGCACTGGCGTACCCGGGTCCGGTTCGCCGTCGACCATTCCGGCCGGACCGGCTTCCACCGCCACCGGTCCCATCGCCTCGAGCCGGTCGAGGCCTGCCCCATCGCCGTCCCGGCGGTCACCGAGGTGGGGGTGGGCGCGCTTCGCTGGAGCGGGGCCCGGCATCTCGAGGTGACGGCGTCGCCCGCCGGTGGGGACCCGGTCGTGTCGGTGGACGCCGGGCGAGAGGGTCTGGCCGATCGGCCGGCGGTGGCCGCCGGGCTGGTGGTGGACGGCCGCGTGGAACGGGAGCCGGGCCGGTCCGTCTTCGAGGTCCTCGGCCACCGGTTCGAGGTCGGTGCCGGCGTCTTCTGGCAGGTGCACCCGGCCGGCGCGGACCTCTTGGCCCGGTGCGTCCGGGACGGCCTGTCACCGGCGCCCGGTGAGCGGGTGGTGGACCTCTACGCCGGGGCCGGGCTCTTCACGGTGGCCTGCGCCCGGGCGGTGGGTTCCGAGGGGTCGGTGACCGCCGTGGAGCGCAGCAGGCGAGCCTGTTCCGATGCCGTCCGCAACGTCGCCGGCTTCGACCAGGTGAGGATCATCCAGGCCGAGGTGACCGGGCCCCTGGTGGCCGACCGCCTGGGTACGCCGGATCTCGTCGTGCTCGACCCGGCTCGCCGCGGGGCCGGGCTGGCGGTCATGCGGTCCCTGTCCTCCCTGCGTCCACCACCGCGGGCTCTTGCCTATGTGTCCTGCGAGCCGGCGTCGTTCGCCCGTGACCTGCGGGTCCTACTCGACGACGGGTGGTCGATCGCCTCCCTGCGGGCCTTCGACCTCTTTCCCATGACCACTCACGTCGAGCTGGTCGGGATCCTCGTGCCCGGTCAGATGGTCGAGCCGCCCCCCGAGGAGTAGGAGGCCGGGCCGGTGGCCGACACGGTCTGCACCAACGCCAGGCACATCTCGTCGGAGGAGCCGTCGCCCCAGGTCACAAAGCGCGGGGGCAGCTTGCGCAGCTGTGGCAGCTCCTGCCGGAGGGTGGGGTCGTAGGTGCAGGTGACCCCGATCTTGTCCCCACGGTGGGTGAGGACCGGTGTCTTCAGGGTGTACGACCGCTGGTAGTTGAAGTCGTAGTTGGTCACGTTGAGCAGGGTGCGGGCCTGCGGCGTCCCCGGGTCCAGCACGATCTTCATGCCCCGACCCAGGAGGTGCATGTGGACCCCGAGACGCACGATGTTCTGTCCGCCCCGGACGCCCCAGTTGCAGGACGTCGTGTTCCCCGTGGGAGGGTTGGCCGGGTCGCGCCCGCAGATGTTCTCGAGGACGCCGACGAAACCGGCCGCGTCCGCTCCGAAGCGCTGGCTCGTGTCGGCCAGCGACGCGGTGCGGTTGCACAGCGGCCCGTTCACGCCGGCCGGGCACGGGATGTCCGGAGGCGCAGGCATCAGGGTGAGCGCCAGCGGCTTGAGCGGGGTCGACGCCGGAACCGTGTGCAGCGTGAGCTTGGCCTTCACCGGCTTGTCGCCACGGAGCAGGTTGTAGTGGATCTGCATGATGACCATGCTGCCGGCGGGGAGCTTGACCCCGGTGCCGGCGGGCAGGATGTCCTCGCCGTGCCCGGGGGCCCATGCCGTCAACCAGGGCGTCTCACCGAGCGACGCCAGCCCCGTGCCGGGGAGCGCGGTCTCGCCGAAGCACGTCCAGCCCTTGCCGCCGACGTCGGCGGCCTTGGCCGCGCTGACCACGTTGGGCGGCACCAGGAACAAGATGGCGTGGTGGACCTCGACGCTGTTCGGGTAGAACTGGCTCGAGACGATGAACGAGTTGGACGTCACGTGGGGGTTGACCAGCGTGCAGTGGTAGTCGTCGGTGGCACCCGCCGGGGCTTGGGGCGTGTACGCGTGGCCGGGCTGCATGGTGATCGTGCTCACCGGGGGCGAGGCGCCGGCCGACGAAGTGAGGACTGCGGTGGCGAGTCCCGCAGCGGCCAGCACGATGACGAGGGCGAGGCGCGTCAGGCGGGTCAAACGGGCGGTCATGCCGATGAGCCTACCGGTGGTGGCCGCCCGGTGCTTGGTCATCGGGCCGAGAACCACCCGCAGGCCGCCCGGGGACCGGCATCCGGGCAGGCTCTGGAGGAGCCTCGGGCAGCCCGGCGACGGGCGGCCTTCGACGCGGAATCAGCCGATGGCCCTGGTCATGGCGAACGACACCGGCCGGCGGGCAAAGGAGGCAGCCATGTGGGACCGCCAGGGACCCGTGGTCAGCACCACGACGCACCGACCCGGCCGGGGCCGAGCAGGAGCTGCCGGAGCACCTGGACCGCGACGTCGTCGATGCCGGCGGTGATCAGCGATTCGACCGCACAGGAGGTCTCGACCGAGCCGCCGTTCGGGAGATCGATGGTGGTCACCGAGGGGAGCTCGGGCAACGGGGGCTGGCCGCGGGCGGACGAGACGGCCTGGTTCACTCCGCCGACCCGGTGCTGCTCCCGGTGTTCCTTTTCGTCGCCCTCACCGGCCGAGGCCGCGCCCTCAGCCGTCCACCAGACGCTGGAACTCCTCGTCGTGCACGCCGGCGGCCTGCTTGTCGGCCAGTGCCTCCAGCCACTGCTCGGCCGGCTCACTCTGCATGGCAGCCACCATCTGCTTCGGGATGGCCCGCATGACGTAGTCGTCGGGCATCTCGGGGTCGTGGCGCACCCGCCGGGCCAGCGCCTGCTCGATGTGCGGCTCCCACCTTGCCGCCCTGGCCCGGCTGGCGATCTCGTCGCGTTCGACGAACTCGGGCAGGACCTCGGTGCCGAAGAGCTCGATCGACTCCATGATGTGCTCGTGCCGGTTGTGCCCGGCCTGCATGACGAAGATGAGCTGGTCGATGCCGGCATCCTCGTACCGGCGCAGGAACTCGCGGAGCTGGGCGGGCGTCCCGATCGCACCGCGGAGCCCGGTGTGGTCGCCCGCCGCCGCCTTGGCTCCGAGCGTCTCCTGCCGGGCGGCGAGGGCCGCCTCCGGCGAGTAACCCATCTTGCCGCGGCGCTGGAGGAACTCCCGCCAGACGTCGGTGGTGGCCGGGACATGATCCCCGAAGACGTAGTAGTGGGCCAGCGAGTAGCCGAAGAAGTTGGCCCCTTCGAGCCCGCGGGCCAGCGCTTCGTCCTCACTCCGAGCGCACATCATCGGGGTCACGCAGGCAACCTGCGGGTTGACCGACAACCCGACCGGGACGCAGCGCTCGGTGAGGACCGCCGCATAGTCCTCCACCCACTGCTTGGCGTCCTCGGGCTCGACGAAGGCGAAGCTGAGGGCGCCGATCCCCTTCTCGGCCGCCAGCAGGATGGTGTCCCGGCGACTGCATGCCACCCACAGGGGGGGATGGGGTCGCTGCACCGGCTTCGGGACGACGTTGCGGGGCGGCATGGACACGAACGCCCCCTCGACGCCACCGAAGGGTGTCTCGGTCATGCAACGGATGGCCACCTCCAGGCCCTCGAGCCACGCTTCCCGCTTGGTCACCCGGTCGACCCCGAAACCGGCCAGCTCGGCCTCGGAGGAGGACTCCCCGGTTCCGAACTCGACCCGGCCCCCCGAGACGAGGTCCAGCATGGCGATGCGCTCGGCGATACGGGCCGGGTGGTTGTAGCCCGGGGCGGTCTGGACCACTCCATGGCCGATGCGCATGCGCCGGGTCCGCTGGGTGGCGGCCGCCAGGAACACCTCGGGCGCGCTCGAATGGGAGTACTCCTCGAGGAAATGGTGCTCGACCTCCCACAGATACTGCACCCCGAGCCGGTCAGCCAGCTCGATCTGGTCCAGGGCATCGGCAATGAGCTGCTGCTCACTGGTGTCGCTCCAGGGCCGGGGGAGCTGGTGCTCGTAGAAGATCCCGAACTTCATCGAAGGCCCTGCCGATCCGGCGTGGGGGTGGCGGGTGGGTCGCTGAGCGTCCCGTCATCCCGGCGCACGACCGACCCGAGGGAGAGCATCTCGGCGATGACGTCGGCCGAGTCCCTCCGACCGGCCAGCGCATCCTCGACCTCGCCCATGGCGAAGGCCAGGTTCTCGCGGCGTCTGAGCACCACCGAGTCCCGGATGGCACGGTCCCAGAGCGTGCCGATCATGTCGGTGCCGTCGTGCCGATGGCCGGTGGTGCCCAGCCAGGTCCTGTCCCTCATCTCCGACAGGGCGGTCCGCAACCAGGCGACATGAGGGGTCTCGTCCGAACGGATGTAGGACACCAGGCGCGCCGCCTCACCGTCACCGGCCACCAGCGCGGTGTCGCCGAGCACCGCCTCGGCCCACCGGAACCCGTGGAAGGCGGAGATCTCAATGAGCAACAGTCCGATCATCCTGGTGACCACCGACTCCAGCACGGGGTCGATGTCGTCGGGTAGGGCACGTGACACCACGGCCGGCCGGCGCGCGGCTGCCGGCTGCGCCGCCGACGCGGACGTCCGGTCGATGCCCATCCGGGCCAGCATGCGCGCCGTCTGGTCGACGGCCGCCGGATGCTCGAAGGCGATGTCCCGTGCCACGAACCACATGCGGTCGTGGCCCGCCGCCTCGCCGAACCCCGATTCGTCCCGGGCGTGGGCCTCGAAGAGGCCGCGGTCGATGTGCGCGACGGCGGTGCCGGCGATTCCCTCGTCGAAACACCGCTCGAAGTCGGGGACGGGGAGGTGCCGCAGCAGGCCCCCGAACCCCTCCAGGGTCCCGATGCGGGTGAGGGCGGCGATGGTCGGCTGAGGCGCACCGGCGCGGATGAGGAACTTGGACTGCTCGACGTTGGGGAAGTTCTCGGGCCAGGTGGCCAGGGGGACGTCCAGCAGCGGGGTGCCGAAGTCGGCCAGCCGTTGCTGCTCCCAGGTCCGGATGGCCGGCCACCGATGACGGGTTCGGGGGGACACGTACTCGCCGTCCTGATCGAAACCGCCGTGGCAGCGGACTCCGCCGGCCACCAGGGGCTCGACGATCGGGTGGTCGGCCAGCAGCTCGTCCTCGGTGAACTCGGTCTGCAAGGTGGTCATGGTGGCGTCCCTCCCGGGGTGCCGTATCCGGCGCGTGGGCCCGAGTGTAGGTGAGCCGGATCGGGGCGGTCCGATCAGCTGACCGCAGCGCTGTCCTGAGCGCCGGCGATGAGCATCTCGGCCTCCCGGCCCCCGAGGGGCGGCGACATGAGGAACCCTTGGCCGTGCCGGCACCCCAGGTCGACCAGGCGGTGCAGCTGGCTCTCGTGCTCGATGCCCTCGGCGATCACGTCCAACCCCAGGCTCCGGGCCAGCCCGATGATGGTGGTCACCAGGGCGGAGCTGCCCGGGTCGGCGCTCACCAGGGGGTCGACGAAGGACTTGTCGATCTTCAGGATGTCGACCGGGAAGTGCTGGAGGTGGCTGAGCGACGAGTAGCCCGTCCCGAAGTCGTCCACCGCGATCCGCGTCCCCATGGACCGCAGCTCGGCCAGCGCTCGGCCGGCCCGGCCAGGGTCCTCCATGAGGACGCCCTCGGTGACCTCGAGGATGAGCCGTTGCGGGTCGACGCCGCTCAGGGCCAGAGCGGTCCGGACCTCGTCGCCCAGCTGGGGCGAGCCCAGCTGGCGTCGTGACAGGTTGACCGACAGGCCCAGCTCCTCGCCCGACTCGGTCGTCCATGCCGCCAACTGTTCGCACGCCTCGACGAGCACCCACCGGCCCAGGGGGACGATGAAGCCGGTCTCCTCGGCGATCGGGATGAAACGGAGGGGATCGACCTCGCCGAGGGTCGGGTGGGCCCAGCGGACGAGGGCCTCGAACCCGCACAACCGTCGATCGGACAGGGACACGATCGGCTGGTACTGGAGGAAGAATTCCGAGCGCCCGAGCGCCCAGCGGAACCCATTGGTCAGGTCGAGACGTTCGAGCATGCGCGAGCGCATCGACGGCTGGAAGACCTCGACGCAGTTCTTGCCGCGCTCCTTCGCCTCGTACATGGCCGAGTCGGCCTCGCTGAGCAGCTGCTCGGTCGTCTTGCCGGTCTCGCCGTAGGCCACGCCCACGCTGATCGACAGGCCAACTTGGTTCCCTTCGAAGTCGGGGGCGTCCCGCAGGACTCTGACGATACGGCGGGCGAAGTCGATCGCCGCATCGGGGTGCTCGATGCCGACCATGAGCACGGCGAATTCGTCGCCGCCGAGCCGGGCGACCGTGTCACCCGGTCGGACGATGGAGGAGAGGAGGCGGCTCGCTCTCACCAGCACCCCGTCGCCGACGTGATGCCCCAGGGTGTCGTTGACGGTCTTGAACCCATCGAGGTCGCCGAAGCACAGCGCCACCGACCGGCCGGTGCGGGGCGCCGCGGCCAGGGCATGCTCGACCCGGTCGTGGAGCAAGGCCCGGTTGGCCAGTCCGGTAAGCTCGTCGTGGAAGGCCAGGTGCCTGAGGTCCGTCTCCAGGGCGTCCCGCTGTCGGTGCGAGGCCTCGAGGGCACGGGCGTGGCCCTCGATCTCGCCGGTCTGCCCGGTGATCCTCCCGATGAGCCACATCATCCGCAGGTAGATCAGGGCGAACACCGCCACGCAGAGGGCGGACATCACCGGGACGTCGATCGGCTGGCCCAGGCAGCTGGCGATGAGCAGGATGGTCGGGGGCACGAATCCGGCGAACACGACGACCGGGATCCGACTCCGGCCGTTCGTCTCCCGCCGGTAGACGTTCGGGACCGCCCTGGGGATGACCGGTATCCCCTCGGCGACCGACGGGTGCAGGGCGGCGACGCCGATGAGCACGTAGGCGAGGAGGAAGCCGGCGCCCACCCGTGTCGTGGCGCGGCCCACGGCATGGAGCGTTATCAGCTCGTAGGCGAAGTCGGACGCCACCAGGACCACGAGCCCGACGGCGAGGATCCGGTGGAAGGGTCGCCCCGCCACCCCGAAGAGGAGGGAGCGGAAGACGATGAAGACGAGGACGATGTCGAGGATCGGGTACGACAGCACGACGAGCCGGTCCGGGGTGGTGAAGGTCGGCTCGTGCACGTAGACATCCAGGATCAGGCGCCACGAGACGGCGAGCGAGCCGAGGGCGATGATGCCGGCGTCGGCATAGTCCTCCCGCTTCCGGACGTGGTTGGGGTCACGGCCGAGCCGGACGACGGCGGCGAAGCAGCACAGGTAGCCGGCCAGGTACAGGACGTACCCGCCGGAGGGCTGCGGGCTGACGGCCCGGGGCACGAGGTGATCCGCATGGGTGAGGAAGTCTCCGCCGGTGAACGCGGCCACGCCCAGCGCCAGGAGGTACCAGCCCGGCCGATCATGGGGCCGGTGGATCCGGATCCCGACGAGGATGCAGAGGACCGATGCCACCCCCAGTGCCTGGTAGAGGGCGTACCCGGCCACCGGCCCCGGGACGAGGAGGTAGCCGGCGACGACACCCAGGCCGACCATCAGGACGTACTTCCACCCCTTCGCTGTCAATCCCATCGCTCACCTTCGGCCGTCCTGCCTTGTCTATCGGCTGTTTGGCCGGGGCGGTTGAGCACCGCGGCGGACTCGGCTCGCTTCCGACCAGGGCATTCCCGCTACGGTGGTGAGCCGTGCCGACGTTCGTGGACAAGGCGGAGGTGACCGACCTCCTGCGCACCGAGTACGGGGCCATCGCCGCCCTGTGCTCGTCGTTGCCCCCGGACGACTGGGACCGGCCGACCTGCCTCCCGGGCTGGACGGTCCGCGACGTCCTGAGCCATGTGATCGGAGCCGAGTCGATGCTGTGCGGGGAGTCTCCCCCCGATGTGGACGTCTCCCATCTCTCCCATATGCGGAACCCCATCGCCGAGGCCAACGAGATCTGGGTGGAGTCGATGCGCCTGCTGAGCGGTCCCGAGATGCTGGCCCGCTTCGACGATGTCACGGGACGACGGATGGCGGCACTCGACGCCATGACCCAGGAGGACTTCGACGCCCCCTCGTGGACGCCGGCCGGCCACAACGAGACGTACGGAAGGTTCATGAGGATCAGGCACTACGACTGCTTCATGCACGAGCACGACATCCGGTCGGCGGTCGCTGCGCCCCCCCGTAATGCCGACGCCGACCTGCGCTCGGCCCTGGCCGAGGTCTCGACCGGCCTCGGCTACATCGTGGGCCGCCGCGCCGGATTGCCCGAAGGAACGAGCGTCCGTATCGACCTGAGTGGTCCGCTGTCCGTGACCTACCTGGTCGAGGTGGAGGGACGGGCCACCGTCGTGGATTCGCTCAGAGGGCCTCCCACGGTGCGGATCGAACTACCCGTACCGTTGTTCCTGCGGCTCACCGGTGGTCGGGACGACGGGCCGGACCGGAACGGTGAGGGCGTCGTCTACTCGGGGGACCGGGAGCTCAGCGAGCGGCTGGTGGCCAACCTGGCCTTCACCATCTGAGCCTGCCGGTGGGCTCAGATGGCCGGATCGGCCTCGGTGGCCAGCGCGTCCAGCTCGGTCCCGTCCAATCGGTACACCGTCCACCCGTCTTTGGGCACCGCCTCGATCGACCGGTACAGGTTCAGCGCGGCCTCGTTCCAGTCGAGCACCGACCACTCGACGCGGCGGTAGCCGGACCGCCTGGCGATGGCCGCCATCTCGGCCAGCAGGGACCGGCCGACTCCGAGTGAACGGGCCTCGGGGATGACGAAGAGGTCCTCCAGGTAGATCCCGTGCCGCCCGGTCCAGGTGGAGAAGGTGAGGAACCAGATCGCCATCCCGACGACCCGGCCGCCGACGTCGGCCACATGGGCGAACACGGTCGGAGCCGCACCGAAGAGGGCGTCGTGCAGGTGCGCCCGGTCGATCTCGACCGATCCGGGTGACCGCTCGTAGCGGGCGAGCTCGTGGACCATCTGGACCAGGGCATCGACGTCGTCCGGGCCCGCCGGTCGGATGGTGGCCGCCGCCCCGACCCGCCGAGGCGAGCTCAAGGGACCAGGATCACGCGCCCGAAGGCGCGGCGGCTCTCGATGTAGGCGTGGGCCTCACCGGCCTGCTCCAGTGGGTAGCGGCGGTCGATGACCACGTGCAGGCGGCCGGCGGCGACGTCGGCGAGGTGTCCGGCGACCACGGCGTGGGCCCGTGGCCCGAGGAAGAGCTCGGCTCCGAGGAAGTAGCCCACCAGTGTCTGGTTGTTGGGGCGCATGGAGGACACGTCCAGGCGCTCGGCGACGGCCCGGCCGGCGTCGCCGAAGGAGATGCACCGGCCGCGGTAGGCCAGGCAGTGCAGGCTCCGCTGCAGGGTGGGGCCCCCGACGGAGTCGACGATCACGTCGGCTCCCCGACCGCCGGTCAGCCGGCGGACCGCGTCGACGAAGTCCTCGGTCGTGTAGTCGATGCCGTGGTCGAGGCCCAGAGGGCCCAGCCGCTCGAGGCGGTCCCGGCTCGAAGCGGTGGCGATCACCCTGGCACCGGCCCGTTTGGCCAGCTGGATGGCGGCGATGCCCACCCCGCTGGCCCCCGCCTGGATCAGGGCGGTCTCCCCGGCCTGGAGGCCTCCGAACTCGAAGAGGCAGTCGTCGGCCGTCCCGAACGGCACCGGGACGCAGGCCGCCTCCTCGGTGCTGAGCCCGGCCGGGACGGCCCAGCAGAACGGCTCGCCCACGGCCCGCAGCTCGGCGTGGGAGCCGTCCAGACCGACCGTGACCACCCGGTCGCCCTCGGCCAGGCCGCCGACGCCCGGGCCCTTGGCCACGATGGTTCCGGCGCATTGATAGCCGACGATGTGCGGGGTCCGGGGAATGTCTCCGCCCAGGCGGTTGAGGGTGTCGCCTCCCTCGATGCTGATGGCCTCGACCCGTACGAGGACCTCGTCGGGGCTGGGGACGGGGTCGGGGACCTCCTCGTATCGGAACACCTCGGGGCCGCCCGTCGTGTAGTACACCGCTGCCTTCATTGCCGGGCCTCCCGATCGATCGACCGGTTCACCCTAACGTTCGGCGCTCGGCCGCCCCGGCAGGGAAGGGAGCGGGTCACAACGGCTCATCGCCGGCTCCGATTGAGCCGGGTGAACAACCCCTTCTGGGCCGAGTAGAGGGCCGGGAACTCGGCGAAGAGCCGGTCGTACACCTGGCGGGTGGACGGATCGGGGCGGTGGGTGGCCTCCACGGCGACCAGTGAGGCCAGCTCCCGGGGCTGCACCCGGCCGAGCGCCATGCCGGCCAGCAGGGCGCTGCCCCGCAGGTTGGCGTGCTGGGCGTCGGCCACCTGCTCGATGGGCCGGTCCAGGACGCTGGCGTAGATCGAGCACCACAGGGGGGAGGTGGCGCCCCCGCCCACGGCCCGGATGGGGCCGATGCGCCGACCGACGAACCGTTCAAGGGACTCGGAGAGCCAGCGGGCGTTGAAGGCCACCCCTTCGAGGACCGCGCGGACCATGTCGGCCCGCGTGGTCCGGAGCGACAGGTTGTGGAAGCCACCCCGAGCCGCCCGATTGTCGACCGGGGACCGCTCGCCGGCCAGCCAGGGTGTGAAGAGGAGCCCACCGCTCCCCGGTGCCGCCCTGGCCGCCAAGTCGGTCAGCTGGTCGAAGGAGCACGGCCGGCCCTCGCCGGACAAGCCCTTCCGCAGCCATTCGAAAGCGGCTCCCCCCGAGTCCTGGTTGTTGGCCACCAGGTAGAGCCCCTCGACGAACCCCGGCACCGTGGCCATCTGACGGATGGGGTCGGTCTTCTTCACCGGATGGGGGCAGCTGACCCAGCTGGTGGTGGAGATGGCCAGGTGGGCCTGGTGGGCCAGCACGGCACCGGCGCCGGCGGCGGCCGAATGCAGGTCGGGGGTGCCGGCCACCACCGGGAGCCCGGGGCGGAGCCCGAGCTCGTCGGCCACCGGGGCGAGCAGGCCGCCCACCACGCTGCCGGTCGGGACCAAGGGGGGCAGTTTGTCGGGCGGCACCCCGGACATGGCGATGAGCCTCGGGTCGTAGGCGACCCGCTCGGACTGGCGGGTGTCGGTGAGCCAGGCACCCGCCATCGAGGCGGGGGTGGCGGCGGCCACACCGGTGAAGCACATGGTCAGATAGTCGACCGGCTCGAGGTACCACGTGGCGACCCGGGCCACGTCGGGGAGCTCGTGCTCGACGTAGAGCATGTGCCCGATGGGATCGGCGCCCGAGGTCGAAGGGGCTCCGCCGCTGTGGCGGATCCACCGGGCCAGCGCTCGGGGGGCGTACCCGCCGACGGGCCCCCCGACGGCCCGGCGGACGAACCTGGCGCCCCGGCAGTCCAGCCACAGGAGGCAGTCACCGACCGGCACGCCGGATCGGTCCACCGGCACCGTGCTGGCCCATTGGCCGGTGCACGAGACGGCCACGATGTCCGCCTCCGCCACGGTCCCCGACTCGACGGCCCGCCGGGCCGACCGGCGGATCAACCGCCACCACTCGGCCGCGTCCTGGGTTGCGCCGCCGTCGTCCGAGCGGCGGGTGACCACGGGCAGGTGTTCCCGGTAGGCGACGATCCCGGTCAGGGAGACCAGGCCGACCTTCGGGCCGCCGGTGCCCAGGTCGACGGCCAGGGCATAGTGGCCGGCCGGGTCCCGCTCAGGCCCGGGGACCATACCGGCTCGATGGCGGCTCCACGGCCTCAGTCATCGGCCGGGACGGCCTGCTGGGCGTCCATCATGTCCGCCATGACGGCTCGGATGAACCCGTCGGCCTCGTCGGTCATCCCTCCGGCCACCCCTCCGTAGACGGCGCCCGTTTTCGGCGCCTCGTCGGCGTGCTCCCCGGCGTAGGCGACCGCGTCGGACAGGTCGGTGGCGAACCGGTCGGCCACTCCCGTCTGGGTCTGGGGACGGGTGACCGCCATGTGCAGGGCGTTCGGATATTGCTGGCCGTTGAAGCGCCAGCCCCGCTCACGCATGAAGTCGTTCACGTGGTAGATGTCGAACCGGTCCGACGTGAAGCTGAACAGGAACGTGGGGTCACCGAGGATGGACAGCTCGGGATGGGAACGGACGGCCTCTTGCATGGTGGCGGCCGTGGCGAATATCTCCCGGGCGTACCGGCGATAGCCCTCCCGGCCCAGCTGCACCATGGCCGCCCATGTGGCAGCGATGAGCCCACCCGAACGCGATCCTTCCATGCCGGGGGAGCAGTACTTGCCGCCACTCCAGTCGGTGAGGAAGAAGTACTGGGCATTGCGGAGGGCCTTGTCCCGGAAGGTGAGCACCGACGTCCCCTTGAACGCATAGCCGTACTTGTGGGTGTCGGCCGACATCGAGGTGACCCCGGGATGGCGGTAGTCGAACACCGGGATGTCGTAGCCGAGCTCCTGGCCGAAGGGGAGGATGAACCCGCCGAGGCAACTGTCCACGTGGAGCCCGACGCCGTGGCGCAACGCCACCTCGGAGAGGGCCCCGATCGGGTCGATGGTGCCGTACCCGTAGTTGCAAGCAGATCCGACGATGGCCACGGTGTTGGCGTCGATGTGGCTGTCCACCCAGTCCACGTCCACGGTGGTGGTCACCGGATCGACGGGTGCCACCCTGAGCTCGACACCGAAGAGGTGGCACGCCTTGTCGAACGCCGGGTGCGCCGTCTCCGGCTTGATGATGTTCGGGCGGTCGACACGCTGGGTCTGCGCACCGTGCTCGCGGTAGGCCAGCACGGCGTGGCAGATGCTGCCCGTTCCGCCCGTGGCGACCAGGCCGGCGGGGTCACCATCGGCAGCGGCGTCGGCGTGGAGGAGGTCGAGAGTCATGGCGATGATCTCGGACTCGAACTTCGTGGCGCTCGGACACATGTCCCGCTGCAGCACGTTGACGTGGGCGAAGAGGCCGAAGGCCTCGTTCATGAACCGGTAGTGGTCGTGGTCGCCGCAGTACATGGTCCCCGAGCACTTGCCCGACTCCCAGGTGGCGTCCTCCTCGACCGCCATGGTGCGGAGGGCGGCGAGGACGTCGGACCGGGGGGTTCCCGCCTCGGGCAACCGACGGTGCAACTCGAACCGGCCTTGGTACGGGAACGTGCTCATGGGTGGACTCCTTGTCGACCGGGTGAGGTGGCGCGGGGCGCCATGTCCGCAGCACGGTACACGGCGTCGATCACCTCCATGTTGGCCACGGCGTCCTCGGGGCCGGTCAAGACCGGGCGACCCCGCCGGACCGCATCACAGAAGGCATCGAGTTGGAAGGAGTAGGTCGATCGCCGGGTGGGGATCTCGATCCGCCGGCCGCCGCGGTCGCGCACCGTGAGCCAGCTGGCGTACTGCGGGGCGATCGGGTTGAAGACCCGAAGCTCGCCCTCGTCGCCGGTGACCCGTGCCGCCAGGTGCAGGACCGAGGAGGACCACATCGAACAATGCACCGTGGCGGAGTGGCCGGCCTCGAACCGGAGGCGGGCCCGCATGGCCCGGTCGACCTCCGGACGGTGGAGCTTGGCATCGGCCTCGACCACCGTGGGCTCCCCGCCGCCGAGCAGGCGGGCGATGTGGACGACATAGGATCCCATGTCCATCATGGCGCCGCCGGCCAGGTCGAACTGGTAGCGGATGTCCGACTTGTCGAGGATCGGGGCGCACAGCCACACGTCGATGTGACGGAGCCGGCCGAGCTCCCCCCCGTCCATGATCTCCCGCATGCGGTGGGCCAAAGGATGGTACCGGTAGTGGAACGCCTCCATCACCACCGGGCCGGCCTGGGCCGGCCTCGCCGCCACCACCGCCCGAGCCTGCTCGGCATTGGAGGTGAAGGGCTTCTCGCACAGGACGTGCTTTCCAGCCTCGATGGCGGCCAGAGTCCATTCGGCGTGGAGACTGTTGGGGAGCGGGACGTAGACGGCGTCGACCTCGGGATCAGACACCACGGCCTCGTAGCTAGCGAGGACCCGCGGGATCCGGTGGCGGCCGGCGAAACCCCGGGCCCGGGCGGTATCGCGTGCTGCGACCGCCTCGATGGTCACCTCGGGGTTGTCCCGGCTCGGTCGGATCAGAGCGGCGGGGGCGATCCGGGCCGCGCCGAGCACCCCGAACCTGATTGGCGTGGCGGGCATTCTGGCGGGACCTCCCTGTCGGCGTGCCTGTTGCCGGGTGCGGTCGCCCGTCGGGCGTCCGGACGGGGTCCGCGCCGTGAAGGATAACGTCGCCGTGAGTGCCGGTGCCCTTTCCGACCGCCGATACGGTGAACCGCGACCCTCCCGACGCGGAGGAGGTGGGGCTGCTGTGCCGCGGGATCCTCGGGGTCATCGCCGCCGACGGGCCTCCCAGCCAGCTGCAGGGCCTGTTGGCCGAGGCACTCGTCCCGGCCATGACCGGGTTCCCGTTCGGGACGGGCGAGGGTCCGATCGACCAGGCCGCCCTCGCCCACGCCATGGCCCGCCGGAACGAGGCATTCCGCACCCGCATCGTCCAGCTCGTGATCCTGCTGGTGCTGGTGCTCCGGCCCATCCCGTCCCGGGTCGTGGAGCGGGTCACCCGGCTGGCCCAGGAGGCCGGGGTCGACGAGGGGATGGTGCTGGTCGCCCGGGAATTCGCTGCCGGTAGCCTCGGCCTGGCCTCCTTCGACTTCGCGCGAAACGGGTACACGGCGGCGCGGGGGGAGGAGGACGAGCGAGCCCTGCACGTCTCGTCGCACCTGGCCGACGCCTGGGACGCGGTGACCAATGACCCCGCCCTGGCCGGGCGCTGGGAGCGGCTGGAGGACCTTCCAACCGGGACACTCGGCCGCCCGGTGTCCGACTTCTACCGGGCGCGGGGATTCGGCTATCCCGGCACACCGGGCTCGGCTCCGCCCCTGTTGGCCCAGCACGACTGGGTCCACGTGCTGGCCGACTACGGCACGACGGTCGAATGCGAGCTCGAGGTCTTCGCCTTCATCGCCCGCGCCAACGACGACATGCGGGCGTTCTCGCTGCTGGCCATGGTGGTCTCGCTGTTCGAGACGGGGTACCTCCGGACCGGGGCCGGGCTGTTCGAGTCCGACCTCGGGCACCTGTCGCGGGCCGGGGTGGCCACCCGGCCGGCCGATGCGATGCGGCGGGGCGCACGGTGCACGGGCAGCATCGACTTCCTCCGCCTCGACTGGTTCTCGCTCGCCGCGCTGCCCGTCGACGAGGTCCGGGACCGCCTCGGTGTCGGGAGCAAGTCACCGGGCGCCATCGAGCACGGGTCGGTGGGACCGTGGGAGCCCGGTGGCCTCAGCCAGTTCCAATGGGAGGCCGGTCGGGCGTCGGCGCAGCGTCTCGGACGCCCCTATGACGCCTTCGGGGCCAGCGTCGCCCCGTAACCAGGCCGCACCTACCGAGCCGGCTCCTCGCAGGTCTCCTTCAGGGGGGTGGCCTCGAGCCCGCAGTAGCTGAGCGGCACCCGCCGCCGGGAGGCCCGGCGACGGGCGCCCTCGGCCGGGTTCCGGATGCCGAAGGCGGCCACCACCCCGGCGCCGGCGCACCAGGTGCCGGCGATGAGCACCGCCCGCTGGAACCCGTGGGCCAGCTGGTGCGGATGGAGGTAGCTGAGGCCGGAGATCCCACCCAGTGCCGGCAGCACGGCCACGGCGATGAGGCTCCCGAGGCGGGCCACGTCGTTGTTGACCGCCGAGGCCAGCCCGGCGTGCTGCTCCGGCACCGAGCTGAGGGCGGTGGCGGTCAGGGGTGCCACCGTCGTGGCCAGGCCGATGCCCATCACCACGACCGCCGGCAGGACGCCGGTCACATAGGAAGGGCTCTCGGGCGCCCGGGCCAACAGGGCGATCCCGACACCCACGAGGACCGGGCCGACGGCCATCTGGAGGCGGGGCCCGATGGCGGCGGCAATGCGTCCCGACCGGGCCGAGAAGACCAGCATGATCGCGGTCAGGGGCAGCAGCGCCAGACCCGACTCGAGCGGTGAGTAGTCGTTGACCACCTGCAGCGTCGCCGGCAGGAGGAACAGCACCCCGCCCAACCCGGCATAGACCACGAAGGTCACCGCATTGGTCACGGCGAACTGTTGGTTCGAGAAGATCCCGAGGGGCAGCATCGGTGCCGCTGACCGGCGTTCCACGACCTCGAACGCAACCGCCCCCGTCACGCCGGCGGCCAGGGCGACGACGACGGGGGCCGAGCTCCAGCCCAGGCTCGGTCCCTCGATCAGGCCGTAGGCCAGGGCGGCCAGGAAGGCGGTGGCCAGGGCGGCGCCGGCCACGTCGACGCCGCCGGACGCCGACGGGTCACGGGTCTCGGGCACGTGCCGGGCCGACAACACCAGCACCAGGGCCCCGAGCGGGAGGTTGATCAGGAAGATCCAGCGCCACGAGGCGGCAGCGATCAGATAACCGCCGAGCAACGGGCCGGCCGCCGTGGCCACGCCCCCGAGACCCGACCATGCCCCGATGGCCTCGCTCCTGTCCTCCGGGGCGAAGGAGGCCTCGAGAATGGCCAGGCTCCCTGGCGTGAGCAGCGCGCCGCCGACTCCCTGCAGCATCCGGGTCACGACGAGCTGCACCGGCCCGGAGGACACGGCACAGGCCGCCGAGGTCACGGTGAACCAGGCGATGCCGACCATGAAGACACGTCTGCGCCCGTAGCGGTCGCCGAGCGAGCCGCCCAGCAGCAGGAGCGAGGCCAGGGTCAGGGTGTAGCCGGTGACCACCCACTGGAGGGTGCCGACCGAGGCATGGAAGTCCCGCCCGATCGTCGGGAGGGCAATGCCGATGACGGTGGCGTCGATGGCGGCCATCCCCGATCCGAGCACGGTGGCGGCGATCACCCACCGGCCCGCCCGGGAGCGGAAGTGGAGGGCGGGAGGCCCGCCCGGTCCGTCCGGCGACGGGCGCTCGGTTTGCATGTCGACACCGTCCCACATCGGGCGGCGCCGGTCCCAGACCGGGCGTTGGGCGGGGCCCGTCACCGGGATGGGTCAATCCCCGGGTCGAACGTGCCGATGGAGGGGCATAGGTTGGCTCCTCGGTGCTGACGTCATGGCGGAGAAGGGGCTGGAGACCCGACAGTTGGGCCGGGTCGCCGCCGGCCTGTGGGTGTTCTCGGCCCTGCTCGGGATGGTCGCCGAGGTGGCCGTGTCACCCGGGCCCGGTTCCTCGCACCTGAGCAGCGTGGTGGTCGGCGGGGTGGCCGTCGTCGGCGGGGTCGCCATCTGGTTCGTCCCGTGGGACCGATGGGCACGCCAGGTGCTGCTCTGTCTCGTGCCGATGGCGTTCGCCTTCATCGGGCTGAACCTCCGGGTCGCCAACGGCAATGGCTATCTCTACGCTGTGACCTTCCTCATTGTGTTCGTGTGGCTGGGCCTGGCCCAGCCGAGCGGCACCGGTCTGCGGGTCGCACCTCTGCTGGTCGTGGCCTACGTCATCCCCGTGCTCGGTCTCGACGCCCGGCAGTCGGCGCTGGGCCTGGCCTCCACCCTCTACGTGGTGCCCTGCTGTGTCATGGTCGGCGAGGCGGTGGCCTGGGGCATGACGCGGCTGCGACGGTCGGAATCGGCCCTCGAGGAGTCCCGCGAACGGTACATGGCCTCCTTCGAGGAGGCACCGATGGGCATCGCCCTGTGCTCGGTCGACGGGACGCTCCTCCGGGTCAACCGCTCCTACGCCTCCATCTTCGGCTCGGTTCCCGATGACATGAGAGGTCGGCGCGTGATGGACCTGACCCATCCGGATGACTGGGAGGCCACCCAGGCCAATATGGACGCCCTGATCGACGGGGCCATCGAGCGATACACCCAGGAAAAGCGGTACCAGCCGCTCGACGGCCGAGAGGCCTGGGTGTCACTCAGTGTGTCGTGCGCACGCGACCGATCCGGACGTCCCCTCTACCTGATCGCCCAGGTCGAGGACATCACCGAGCGCCGAGCCCTGCGCGAGCAGTTGGCCCATGCCGTGGTGCACGACCAGTTGACCGGCCTCCCCAACCGGGTGATGTTCATGGACCGGCTCGAGACCGCGCTCGGGCGCCTGTCGCGGGGTGGGCGCCAGGTGGCCCTCATCTTCCTCGATCTGGACCGGTTCAAGCTGATCAACGACGGACTGGGCCATGATGCCGGTGACCGGCTCCTGCAGCGGGTGGGCGAGCGCCTGCAGGGCAATCTCCGATCGAGTGACCTGCTGGCCCTGTTCGGGGGAGACGAATTCACCGTGCTGTGCGAGGTCGACTCGGCGGAGGAGGCCGTCGAGATCGCCCGGCGGCTGAAGGGCGGGATGGACCGCCCCCTGGTCGGGAGGGACGGGGAGCTGTTCGTGTCGCTCAGCATCGGCATCGCCCTCTCGTCGACCGACACCACGGCGGCATCGACCCTGTTGCGCCAGGCGGACGTGGCCATGTACCGGGCCAAGGACGGCGGCCCGGACCGCATCGCCGTCTACGACGACGGCGACCAGCTGGTCACCCTGCACAGCCTTCAGACGTCCAACGACCTGCACCGTGCACTCGAACGGTGCGAGTTCGAGTTGCACTACCAGCCCTTCGTCGACCTCCACCAGCTGACCCTCATCGGGTTGGAGGCCCTGGTCCGGTGGCGGCACCCGACCCGGGGGCTGCTGATGCCGGGTGCCTTCATCCCCGCCGCCGAGGAGTCCGGTCTGATCGTGCCCATCGGCCACTGGGTGATCAGGGAGGCCTGCCGGCCGGCGGCGGCCTGGACTGTCGAGCGCGACCGTGCCCGCCAGGATCCCGAGCGGCTCAATATCGCCGTCAACGTCTCCGTCCAGCAGCTCGCCGATCCCCTGTTCCAGTCGATGCTGTCCGACGCGTTGGAGGAGTCCGGGCTGGCGGCCGACCAGCTCTGGCTCGAGATCACCGAGGGCATCATCCTCCACGACCCCGAAGCCGCCGCCACCGCCCTGCGCAGCCTCAGGCAGCTCGGAGTGCACATCGCCATCGATGACTTCGGCACGGGCTACTCCTCGCTGAGCTACTTGAAGCGTCTGCCCGTCGAGATCCTCAAGATCGACCAGGGCTTCATCGACCAGCTGGACCGCGATTCCGAGGACCGGGCCATCGTCCGAGCGGTCATCGCCCTGGCCGACTCACTGGGCCTGGCGGTGATCGGGGAGGGGGTCGAGCGTTCGACCCAGGCTGCCCAACTGAGCTCGCTGGGGTGCGACATCGCCCAGGGCTTCCTCTACGGGCGCCCTCTTCCGGCCGCGGCGATCGGCACGTACCCCACCGACGACCTGTCAGGCTGGTTGGCCGGCGCCCATCTGACCACGGTGTGAGGGCCCCGGCCCCCAGCCGGGCTCAGGGCCGGCGGCCGTTGGGCATCAGGTCGCCGGTGCCCCACTGGCCCAGCGAGTTGAGCTGCACATGGTCGCCCGTCGCCTCCACGATCCGGTTCCCGCCGACATACATGGCGGTGTGGTAGACGGTGGTCCAGTCGGTCTGGCTGGAGCCCCAGAAGATCAGGTCACCGGCGCGCAGGCCGGTCATGGGAACGGGAACGCCGGCCGTGTGGTACTGGTCGTCGGCCACCCGGGCGAAGGTGATCCCGTCGGCGTGGCTCCACGAGGCCAGGACGAGCCCCGAGCAGTCGTACCCCACGGGGCCGTTGCCTCCCCAGATGTACGGCTTGCCCAATTGCTGGAAGGCGTACAGCACGGCAGCGTCCCCCGGGGTGGCCGGGGCCAGCAGTACGGCGGCCGTCGGCGCCGCCGCGGCTCCGGCGTCACCGAAGGAGGCCTCGTTGCCGTTCTGCTGCACGATCCAGTAACCCTGCCCCGAGCGGGTGGGGATCAGATGCTGGACCGGGTCGCCCGGGTCGTTGGCCGCGGATCCGTGGAAGGTGGCGTCACCGAAGGTGAACACGCCCCCGTCCGAGGCCACCAGCCAGTAGCCGTGCCCGTCGGGGGTGGGCGCCATCCCCACGATCGGCCGGTTGAGGACGATGTTGCCGGTGGAGCCGTAGAAGGTGGCGTCACCGAAGGTGAACACGCCCCCGTCCGAGGCCACCAGCCAGTAGCCGTGCCCGTCGGGGGTCGGCGCCATCCCCACGATCGGCCGGTTGAGGACGATGTTGCCGGTGGAGCCGTAGAAGGTGGCGTCACCGAAGGTGAACACGCCCCCGTCCGAGGCCACCAGCCAGTAGCCGTGCCCGTCGGGGGTCGGCGCCATCCCCACGATCGGCCGGTTGAGGCGGATGTTGCCCGTGGACCCGAAGAAGTGGGTGTCCCCGTAGGTGAACACGCCTCCGTCGGAGGCCACCATCCAGTAGCCGTGCTGATCGGAGGAGGGCACCACGGACACGACGGGCTGGTTGAGCGGACCGGCGGGAGACCCGTAGTCGGTGGCGCCGAAGGCGTACACCGAGCCCGCCGGGGTGGCCAGCCAGAAGTTGCTCTGCTCCTGGCCGGTGCTGTGGTCGGCCGGACCAGCCGCCGCCGGTGTCCCGGCAGGGACGACCAGCGCGCCCGTCGCCGCCAGGCAGGAGAGCGCCATGGCCCAGCCTGCGATACGCCTGCGTTCCTGCCCCATGCTCCGTCTGCCCTCAAATCGCGCGTTGAGTGACAATAGTCCCACTATGAGTGACGCCTTGGCAAGGGGGGCTCCGGCCTGGTCCGCCGTCCCGGGCGGCGGAGGACGGGGTCAGCCGGAGGGCGCCGGCGCCGGTCCGCCGGTGGCCACCGGCCGCACCTCGAAGTCGGCCAGGTCAGGGGACCGGGTCCACTGCCAGTAGTCGACCAGGCGCCAGGGGGAGAGGATGTAGATGCGTCCTTCCGAGTTGCGGTACCAGCTGTGACGGATCGACGGGTGGGACCACACCATGGTGTCGAGCTCGGCCTGGAGGCGGCGGTTGTAGTCGTCGTGCACCTCGGCCCGGCACTCGATCGACGCCGGGCCCTCGATGATGGCGCCGATGCACCCCATGATGTAGCGGATCTGGCACTCGGAATGGAAGACGAGGCTCCCGCCGTGGGCCAAGTTGGTGCCGGGGCCGTACAGGCAGAACAGGTTGGGGAAGTTCGGCACGGTCATGCCCAGGTAGGCGGTGGGCCGGTCACCCCACCGGTCGGCCAGCCTGACACCCTCCCGGCCGACGATCTCCATCGGCCACAGGTACCGGTTGGCATGGAACCCGGTGGCGTAGACGATGGCGTCGACTGCGTGGAACGTCCCGCTGCGACAGAGGATCCCGTCCCGGGTGATCTCGGCGATGGGATCGGTCACCAGCTCGACGTTGTCCCGGACCAGGGCGGAAAGCCAGCTCCCGTTGTCCTGGAGCGTTCGTTTGCCGAGGCACACGTAGTCGGGGACGACCTTGTCCAGCAGCTCGGGATCGTCTCCGATCTGGTCGCTCATCCATTGGGTGAAGACCTGGCGTGCGGCGTCGTTCACCGCGCTGATGGATTGGTCCTGATCGTGCCAGTCGGGATCGACCCGCATGGCCGGGAGCCCGCCGTCGCAGGCCGGCCAGAACAGCAGGAACCGGTACCAACGCCCGTAGTACGGCAGGTGCTCGAAGGCCCAGCGCGACCCGGCACCGACGCGCTCGTGATAGTGGGGGTTGGGGAACATCCAGGGCGCGGTCCGCTGGAACACGGTGAGATGGGCCACGTCCCCGGCGACGGCCGGCACGATCTGGAAGGCGCTGGCACCGGTCCCCACCACGGCCACCCGTCTGCCGGCCAGCTCGGTGCCGTCCACCCACTCGGCCGAATGCATGGCGATGCCGGCGAACCGCTGGCGTCCGGGGATGTCGGGGAGCTTCGGCCGGTTGAGCTGACCCACCGCACTGATCACCACGTTGGCCTCGATCTCCTCCATGCCGCCGTGCGCCCGGCGGACCCGCACCGACCACCGGGCCGTCTCGTCGTGCCAGGTCGCCCCGACCACCTCGGCGCCGCAGCGGACGTGCTCGGCGATCCCGAACTCGAACATGCACTGCTCGAAGTACGACTGGAGCTCGGGCTGGCGGGCGAAGAACTCCGACCACTGGTGGTTGGGGGCGAACGAATAGCAGTAGAAGTGGTTGCCCACGTCCACCCGACAGCCGGGGTAGCGGTTCTCCCACCAGGTGCCGCCCACGCCCGGGTTCTTCTCGAAGACGGTGAAGGGGATTCCGGCGCGGCCGAGGCGGATGCCGGCCAGCAGGCCGGACATCCCAGCGCCGATCACCACCACGTGGAAGGCCTCCCGGTCCCGGCGGGCGAGCCCGTCCGCCCAGTGCAGGTCCCTGGCATCGGTGCCGTCGAGCTCGAGCTCCTCGAGGATCATGGGCACGTACTCGTCGGGGACCTCCTGGGCCACGAGGACGTTCATCATCTCGTGGACCAGCGCCGGGCCGGGCGGCGGTGGGAGCACACAGCCCGAGTCCCGGTAGGCGATGACGGCCCGCAGGGCCTCGGCCCGGACCGCAGCCTGGTCCTCCTGGCTCATGAAGCCCTGCACCTCGTTGAGATAAATGCCGGTGGGCCGGTGTGGACCCCGGAGGATCGAGGGGTTCCCGGTCATGTGCACCACCGACATCATCAGGGCGGGCACGCTCACCTCGTCGAGGGCGGCGGCGATGGTGTCGTCGTCATCGGTGATGACCGAGCGGCCGAACCTGTCGGCCGGTCCCGGAGCCATCGCACGACCCTAGGGCATGATGGGGACTCCATCACAGGACGGAGGAGCGATGAGCCACCCCGGGGTCGAGATGATCAGCGCGTTCCTGGACGAGTCGGGGCTCGCCTCGGGCACCGTCGCCGAACAGCGGGAAGCGATGGCCCGGACCATCGGCTCGCCCCCGCCGCCCGCCGGGGTCACGGTGGAGCCGATGACCCTCGGCGGGCGCCCGGCCGAACGACTCGCTCCGGACGCCGTGCGAGGGGCCGGGACCGTGCTCTACCTGCACGGGGGCGGCTACTGCACCGGGTCCCTGGACAGCCACCGCGGCTTGGCTGGCCGGATCGCCGTGGCCGCCGGCTGCCCGGTGGTCACCCTCGACTACCGGCTCGCTCCCGAACACCCCTTCCCGGCCGCCCTGACCGACGCCCTCGCCGCCTACCGGGAGCTCGTGGCCCTCGGCGCCCGGCCCGAGCACCTGGCCGTCGCCGGTGACTCGGCCGGCGGAGGGTTGACCGTGGCCACGCTGGTCGCGCTGCGCGACGAGGGATCGGCCCTGCCGGCCGCCGCCGTGTGCCTCTCGCCGTGGGCGGACCTCACCCAGACGGCCGCGTCCTATGACTCCCTCGGCCTCCGCGATCCCATGATCACCCGGGTCGGGCTCGACCTCATGGCCGAGGCGTACCTGGCCGGCGCCCCGGCCGCCTCGCCCCTGGCCTCCCCGCTGTACGCCGATGTCGGCGGCCTCCCCCCGGTGCTCATCGAGGTCGGGGAGTGCGAGGTGCTGGTCGACGACGCCACCGGTCTGGCCGGCCGGCTGCGGGAGGCCGGGGGAAGCGTGACCTTGACCGTCTGGCCGGAGCTGATCCACGTCTTCCAGGCCTTCCCGGGGTCGTTGCTCCCCGAAGCCGACCAGAGCATCGATGCCGTCGGCTCCTTCCTCTCCCTCCACCTCTCCGGCCCCGGCGCTCCCGCCGGCCGGGCCGGGGACGGCTGAAAGGACGTCATCCCATGCAGGAATTGGTCGGAAAGACCGCGGTGGTCACCGGGGCCGGGAGCGGGATCGGGCGAGCACTGGCCCTCGCGTTCGCCGGCGAGGGGATGCAGGTGGCCGTGGCGGACCTCGACGGCTCGGCACTGGCCGAGACGGCCGGGTTGCTCGCCACCCACCATCGAACGGTCGCGGCCATGGCCGAGACCTGCGATGTGAGCCGGGCGGACCAGGTGGAGGCCTTCGCCGACGCCGTCTTCGACCGCTGGGGCCAGGTCCACGTGCTCTGCAACAACGCCGGTGTGTTCGTCGGCGGGCTCATCTGGGACCGTCCGGCGGCGGATTTCGAGTTCGTGCTGGGAGCCAACCTCTGGGGCATCCTCCATGGCATCCGGTCGTTCGTGCCCCGGATGCTGGCCCAGGGATCGGAGGGGCACATCGTCAACACGTCGTCGGTGGCCGGCGTGTTGGGCGCACCGTTCGAGGCGCCCTACTCGGTGTCGAAGTTTGCCGCCTTCGCCGCCACCGAGTCGCTCGCCCACGACCTGCAGGCCACCGGGGCCAAGCTCAGGGCCTCGGTGCTGTGCCCGGGGATCGTGGCCACCAACATCGTCGACTCGGACCGGCATCGGCCGCCACCACTGCGGACCGATTTCACCGACGACCAGAAGTTCGTCACCGAGTACCTCGGGCAGGCCGTGGCCGGGGGCATGCCGCCGGGGGAGGTGGCCGACATGGTGCTGGCGGCCATCCGGGCCGAGGAGTTCCTGATCCTCACCCATGACTCCTACCGGAGGGAGCTCATGGCCAGGGCCGAGGCCCTGGCCGCCGGCCGGCTCCCCGACCTGGCTGAATTCGTCTGAGGCTCCGGGCCGGCGTGGACGGCGGTCGGTCACGCCGTGGTGGCGATGCCCCCGTCGACCGGAATGACCGCGCCGGTGACATAGGACCCGGCCGGCGAGGCCAGGAATATGGCGATCCCCGCCATGTCATCGGGGCGGCCGATGCGTTTCATGGGGGCGGCGGCGGCGATCTGGTCGCCGAAGGCCTCGAGGGTGGCTGCCATCATCTTCGACTCGAAGGGTCCGGGTGCGACCGCATTGACGGTGATCCGGGGGGCCAGCCGCTTGGCCAGGTGCCGGGTGAGCTGGTGGACCGCCGCTTTCGAGGCCGAGTACGAGTAGGACTCGAGGACAGGTACATGGATGCCGTCGATGGAGCCGATGTTGATGACCCGGGACGGTGCGTCGGCGGAGGCCGCCTCTTCGAGCAGCGGCAGCAGGAACTTGGTGGTGTGGAAGACCCCCTGCACGTTGAGGTTGAGCACCCGGTCCCATGACACGGTGTCGTGTTCGGCCAGCGGTGCACCCCAGGTCGCACCGGCATTGTTGACCAGTACGTCGAGCCGCGGGTGGCGCTCGGCCACGGCGTCGGCCAGGCGGCGCGCTCCCTCTTCACTGGACAGGTCGGCGGGGATGCCCGAGCACGCCCCGAGCTCGGAGAGCTCTGCGATGGTGGTGGCCACCGCGTCGGCCTTCCTCGAGGCCACCACCACCTGGGCCCCGGCCGCCAGAAACCCGGCGGCGATCATGCGCCCGATGCCGCGCGTGCCGCCGGTGACAACCACCGTCTTACCGGAGACGGAGAACAGTTCGGCGGGGGGCGTCGGTGCAATGCTGTCGCTCATGGGAAGGGAAGGTAGCCCACACCGGCCGGTCGGACGGCCGATCCGACCGGGGGAGGGGATGCAGGTCCGATGCGGCTGGCATTGACCGAGTCGCAGGGGGCCCTGCAACGCGAGGTGCGGGCCTATTTCGCCTCGCTCGTGAGGGACATCGGCGGCAACGAGACGGAGGAGCCGACGTACACCCGCTACATCCGGCGGATGGGGGAGGACGGGTGGTTGGGCATCGGGTGGCCGCCGGAGTACGGGGGGAAGGGCCGGGGCCCCGTCGACCAGATGATCTTCGTCGAGGAGTCGCACTGGGCCGGTGTACCGCTCCCCCTCCTCACCCTCAACAGCGTCGGACCCACCCTGATGAGGCTCGGAACCGAGGAACAGCGATCCAGGTTCCTGCCCGGCATCCTCGGCGGGACGGTGCACTTCTCCATCGGCTACACCGAGCCGTCCGCAGGCACGGATCTCGCATCGTTGCGCACCGGTGCGGTCCGGGACGGAGACCACTACGTCATCAGGGGCGAGAAGCTCTACACCAGCGCCATCCAGTACGCCGACTACGTGTGGCTGGCGGCCCGGACCGACCCGGGCGCGCCGAAGCACCAGGGGCTGTCGGTCTTCATCGTGCCCACCGACGCCCCGGGTTTCCACTGGACCCCTCTCCGGACGGTGGCCGGCGAGTTCACCAGCGCCACCTTCTACGACGACGTCCGGGTGCCGGTGGCCAACCTGGTGGGGGCCGAGAACGATGGATGGAAGATCATCACCAACCAGCTCAACCACGAGCGCGTGGCCATCTGCCCGGTGTCCGGGATCCTCCGCGACGTGGCCGAGGTGCAGGTGTGGGCGGAGCGAACCACCCTGCGGGACGGGCGGCGGGTGATCGACCTCCAGTGGGTGCAGATGCACCTGGCCCGGGTCGTGGCCCGGGCCGAGTACCTGAAGCTCATCAACTGGAAGGTGGCGTGGGCCGCCGGCAGGGGCCTCGACCCGGCAGATGCCTCGGCTACCAAGGTGTTCGGGACCGAGTTCGCACTGGAGGCCTACCGCCTGCTTCTCGAGGTCGTCGGCCAGGCCGGTTACCTCCCCGACGGCTCACCCGGTTCTGTCCTGGAGGGGAGGCTCGAGCGGAGTTCCCGGGCCCAGACCATCTTCACCTTCGGCGGGGGCACCAACGAGGTCCAACGGGACATCATCGCCATGGCCGGCCTGGGGTTGCCCCGTGCTCCCCGCTGATCGGGTCCGGGGGATCAGGCGGTCGCCCGGACGACGGACCGCCCGTTGGCGATCAACCGATGGTTGAGGCCCACCCGGTAGCTGAGCTCGACCAGGGCCGGGCCGGGGGAGGCGGCCAGCTCGTCCATCACCGCGAGGGCATGGACCAGCGATCGCCGGACGCCGTCCGGGTTCCCCTGGTCGAGGCGGGCTTCGACCACCAGCGCATGGGCCCGTTCCGACCACGGGTCGACGGCCACGCCGTGCCGCCCGAGCGCCACGGCCAGCTCGTAGTCCCCCGCCGCCAAGGCATGGACCCCCGCCACCAGGGATGCCGCCACCACCTGGTCGTCGAGGGCCCGCCGGCGCGGTTCGAACCATTCCCCGACGGTCACCCCGCCGAGGATGGGGCGTGGAGGGGCCTGGATGAGGCGCCGGGCGTGGGCCAGCAATGAGGGGCGCTCGTGGTCCGGTGTGGTCAGGACGGCCCGGGCGTGACGCTGTAGGTCCCACAGGTCGATGTGGAGGTCAACGTCCCGGCTGAAGCGCAGGGAGCCGTCGCGTTCGACGATGGGGGAGCTGCCGTGGCGCCTGGTGCCGCGCCCGGGGTCGAGCACGTCCAGGAGATGGCTCAGCGTCACACGGAGGTTCTGTCCCGCCGATCGATCCCCCCGGTCGGGCCAGAGGTCTGCGGCCACTGCCGACCGGCTCTGGTCGTCGACGAGGGCCAGGTGCAGGCAGAGCTCCCGTACCCGGGCCCGGCTCCAGGCCGGGTGGTCCACCCGGGCGAAGTCGCGTTCCACCCGACCCGGTCCGCTGAGCGTGATGGTGATGGGTGCGCGATCCTCCTCGCACCAGTCGGCCGGGAGGAAGGGGCGGTGCTCGTGGCCGGCTGGCGGGCCACCGGCCAGGTGGTCGGCCGCAGCCCGACCCGCCTGGCGAGCCCGTTCCAGTGCCACCCCTTCGGTTGCCCCCGGGGGCGGGCCGTCCGGGCCCAGGGCAGCCTCGAGAGCGGCCGTCCACACCGAGGACCGGACGGTTCGCTCGACGGTGGACCGCGCCAAGCTCGACCGCGCTCCGTCAAGGTCACCGTCCCCGGCCAGCAGGAGGACCTCGGCCACACGGGTCAGGGCCGCGGCCTCGTCGGCAGAGCCGTCGGACACGCTCCGATGGAGCCGGTCGAGGTCGCCACGGGCGGGGGCCCGCTGTCCGGTGGCGGCGAGCATGCAGGCTCGGGCCGCTCGCACCAGGCGCACGAATGCCGGGGGGCTGGATGTGAGGGCCAGGGCCTCGGCGGTGTCCGCGTCGGTGAGGGCCCCGACCGGATCGTCGGCGTACCAGCGGGCGGCGGCCAGGAGGTCGTGCGCCACGGCCCGGGATGCGGCTGTTCCCTCCCCGGTGGCCGCGTCGAGGGAGGCGATGGCGGCATCGGTGCGGCCGGTCAGGAGGAGGTTGACCCCTCGGATCATCCGCACCTGACCGCCCCACTCCCCGACGAGCGACCCCGGTGGCACCCCGTCCAGTGCACGGATGGCGCCCTCGTGGTCGTTGACCAGCTGCGCACCGACCGCCCTCCCCATGGCCACGAGGCCCCGCGCCACCGGATTGCCGCGGTCCGCCAGGTCCTCGGCGCGGCCGAGGAGTCGTCCGAGCTCGGCGGTGTCGCCGCCGGGCGGGCCATGGCACCGAGGTGGAGCAGGACCCGGGCCTCGCCCTCCTCGTCGCCGGCCTCCGCGAACGCCTGGCGGGCCCGCTCGAGCCGCTGCCGGGAGATCCCGCTGGCGTCCCCGGTCTGGAGGTCGAGCACCCCGGTCAGCCAGTTGTACTCGGCGGAGTCGGGGGACAGCAGTTCGCTCTCGGACCAGGATCGGAGGTCGGCGAGGGACGCGCTGGGTGGCAGCGAGGCCAGCGCCCCCCGGACCACCAGGGCCAGGGCCGCCGGGTCCTTGGTGCGGAGAGCCAACCGTCCGGCCTCGTTGACGGCGCCGGCCCGGACCTGTCCGAGGGCCTTGGCCCCGATGGCCCGGCTCCGTTCGGCCGGCGTGAGGATCGACCTGGTGGCGTCGGCCCACACCGGATGCGGCCAGCAGCCCTCGCGGGCCTGGACCAGGGGCAGGGCGGCCAGCCTTGAGAACACCGGGTCCAGCTGGCCGGCGGTGGCCGCGTCCTGGCCGTTCCGGCCCGGCCTGGCGACCGCGCCGACCACGGCGATGAGCAGGTCGCCCGGGCAACCGCCCACCGCCGCCACCGCGGCCAGGGCCCTGGCCAGCTCGGGGTCCAGCTCCTCCAGGACGGACTCGACCATGAACTCCCGCACCAGCTCGGGGCGGCCGTGCAGGACCACGCTGGCCAGGGCGGGCCACGCTGCCAGCTCGGAATCGATGCGGGTGAGCTCGGAGTGAGGGCCGCCCAAGGCCGTCACCTCGTCGGGTCGGAAGGCGAGATCAGGGGCGTCGATGAGGAGCCCGGTGCCCGAGGCCACCTGGCGGGCGAGGTCGACGGGCGGTAGCCGCCGGCCGGACAGCGCCAGGTGGCACCGGTCGGACAAGCGGTGCAACAGCGCGGGCCACAGGGCTCCGGCCGTGTCACCGGTGCGTTCCACATTGTCGGCCACCAGCGCCAGGTGGCCCTCCGGTCCGGCCGCCGCCTCCATTGCCGCCGCCACGCAGCCGGCCGCCTGGTCGACGCCGTCGGCACGATGCCGGGGCGCCGGGCCGGGGCTCACGCAGGCATCGAGCAGGCCCTGGACCAGATGGCCGAGCCGGGCGTCATCCGGGTGGCAGCGGTAGAGGATGTCGCGGTCGGAGGGCTGCCCCGGACCTTCCTCGAGAGCCTGTTTGAGCAGCACGGTCCGGCCGTAGCCGGCGGGAGACTCCAGGGCGATGAGCGAGAGACGGTGCCGCTGGCGTAGCTTGACCAGCAGGCGCTCCCGATCCACCAGTCGACGTATGGCCCGAGGATAGCCATAGGCGGGTGCCGTTGACGGTCAGTTAACGCCCGTCTAGCAAGATGGGCAGACGGCGGGACCGTTCCAACCGGGCCGGACGGCGGTCGCCGTATCGGCGTCGCTGGGGTCGGCCGGAGTCGAGGCGGACGCTCCGGCCAGACCCAGTGGCGCCTCGAGCTGTGGCCGACGGGCCCGATGGCCGGAACCCGTAGGCTGACCGTGACGGGGCTCGTCGCCGTGACGGCCAAGGAGCGGACCATGGACGACAGAGCGATCATCAGCCAGATCGGAAGTCTCGCCGACGAGGAGAAGCGCCTCGAGGAGCGGCACGTGGGCGAGGGCCTGTCCTCCGGGGAGGAGGAGCGCCTCAAGGCGATCGAGGTCACGCTGGACCAGCTCTGGGACCTGTTGCGCCAGCGGCGGGCTTTGCGGGGCGCGGGCCGGAGCGCCGACGAGGCCGCGCTGCGGAGCGAGGGGACGGTCGAGGGCTACCGGCAGTGAGCGGGGGGCCTGGCCATCCGTCCGTACCCCGCCCGAGGTCGTGCCCCTAGCCGGGCGTGAGGTCCGCCGACGTCGGCAGGGAGAGGTGGACTTCGGTGAAGTCCACGGATCCGCCCAGCTGGGGCTGGGCGTAGGCCACCGTCGTGGCCACCAGCTGCAACTCGAGGCGGGCACCGGGACGCGCGGCGAAGACCACCATCTCCAGAGGGACCACGGTCGAGTGGATCTTGCCGTCGAGGGTCACCTGCACGGGGGTGATCTGGTTGCCGAGGACCAGGCCCGTCGACTCGTCCACCAGCTGGGCGAAGACCCGCGTCGGCCGCACCCCCGGCGGGGACGTGCCGTGGTACGTCACGCGGAGGTCGGGTGCACCCAGCACCAGGGCCGACCGGGTCCCGAGGGTGACCGGGACGTCGACGGCGTTGGCGGCCGGGGCCGGGGTGATGGGCGCCACCAGGCTGCCGATCACCTGGGCGGCGGGGGGAGGGGACGGTAGCGGGCCGGACCCTCCCGTCGCCGTCAGCATGAGGGTGCCGTTGCCGACAGCATTCAAAGGCGGACCCTCCGGCAACGGATAGCTGGTGCCGGAGTGGCCGACCCCGTTCTGGTCGACGAACCGGAAGCCCGCGCCCGCATCGACCGTCGCATCCCGCTTTACGTACCGGTTGAGCCAGGCGATGGTGGCGGAGACCGGGAGCTGCTGGTTGCCGGCGGGGGTCAGGCAGGCGCCGTGGCCTCCGCAGAACCAGAGCATCGAGGTGGGGATGTGGTGCTGGCGGAGGACCTGGTAGTTGTCCACGCCTTCCTGCAGGGTGAACAGGGTGTCGACGGTGCCCTGGACGATGAGTGTGGGCACGTCCACCCGTGCCACCAGCGAGCCGGGGCCGCGCTCGGCGAACCAGGCCCGCTGGGCGGGGGTGATCGTCCCCGTCTCGGCACTGGTCTGCTTGGCGGCTGCCACCGTGGGGTCGACGTGGTCGGCCGCGGAGAGGTTGCTCAGGATGTCCGACCAACCCGACTTGACGGTGTTGGCCTTGTCCAGGCTGGTGACGAGCGAATGCCAGGCGATGGTGGGCACGATGGCGTCCACACGGCAGTCGATGGCCGCCGTGACGAACTGGATGCCGCCCCCGTAGGACCCACCCACCATTCCCATTCGAGGATCACCGACCGCGTCCAGCATCACCCCGGGTTGGGCGGCGACCCAGGTGATCATGGTGCTGACGTCGCGCGCCTCGAACTTCGGGCTGTCCACCTCGGCATTGCCGCCCGAGCTCCCGAAGCCGCGGGGATCCCAGGTGAGCACGTTGTACCCGGCCTGGTGCAGGTCCTTGATCGGGATGTCGCCGAGCACCCCGGCGCCCGCGGTGTCGGTGTCCCCGGGCAGGCTCCAGCCCGGGCCCATGAGGACGGTGGGGACCCGCTGTCCGCTGGGGAGGTCCAGCGGGAACCAGTGCAGCCGGATGGTCGTGCCGTCGAACGAGGTCATGTCCCGGTCGCTCGGCACCCCGGGTACGGCCTGGGTCACCACGGGCCGAGTGGCACCGGGCTGGTGGCAGGGGGGTCGCGCCGAGGCGACGGTCGCCGGGTTGGTCCCGGCGGCCGAGCTCGCCGAAGGGGAGCTCGAACAGGCCGCCAGGCCCACTCCCATCAGGCCGATCGCCAGGGTCAGGGCCTGGACCCGGCGCGCCCGCCCGATGGCCAAACCGCTCCGCCCCCTGGTCTCCATCTTCGGAGTGTCGCACCGGGGGCTCGGGGAGGCAATCCCGGTCCCCGCTCGAGACGCCGGCCGGACCCGAGCCTCTGCCATGAGGACCCCGGGTCACCGTGGCCGGGGCCGGCCTCGGGTCGCGAACCGAGAGACGAGCCGCTGAGCTGGGGAAATGCGTGGGACCGGCGGCACCGGGCGCGGCGCGGCCCCGGGCCGGATCGGCCCGCAGGATTTCTATGTTTGCGCCGGTTTGGGCCGGGGTACAACGCCACGCAGCCGTATCTGTCAGCCCCAGGAAATTGGGCGTTTCGGCCCATGCAGCATGGGTACGGTGCAGGACGTCGAGTCCGTCGAGCGGGGATCCGCCGCCCCGCTCCGGACTTGGCGCTCTGAGTCGTCGAGTCCGTCGAGCGGGGATCCGCCGCCCCGCTCCGGACTTGGCGTCTCAGCCGGAGCCGCTGCCCGTCGGCCAGGGCCGTCTTACTTCCGTCGGCCAGGCCCTCTGAGCCGTCCCGGCCACCGAGGGACAGTCACCATCCCCTCGGGCCAACATCACTACTTCATTCCAACGTCACCGAGGCTTCATTCCAACGTCACCGAGGCGTACAACGGGTGGGCAGCCGACAGCTCTCCGGACCGTCCCCGCACGGTGGCGGCGATGCCCGGGTCGAGGCGGTACCGGGCTCGGGACGGGCCGCCGCTGGAGGTGGTGCCGGTGGTGGCCGACAGCACGGCCACGATCATGTCTGCGATCTGGTCCATCTCCCCAGGCCCCATGCTACGGGTGGTGAGCGCCGGTGTGCCGAGGCGTACCCCCGACGTGTACCAGGCTCCGTTGGGGTCACCGGGGATGCTGTTGCGGTTGGTGACGATGCCGGCGTCGAGCAAGGCCGACTCCGCCTGTCGACCGGTCAGGCCGTAGCCGGTGACGTCGACGAGCACGAGGTGGTTGTCGGTGCCACCGGTCACCAATCGGGCGCCCCGCCGCTGCAGGCCCTCGGCGAGCGCGGTGGCATTGACCACGATCTGACGGGCGTAGGACCGGAATTCCGGCAGGCGAGCCTCGGCCAATGCCACCGCCTTGGCCGCGATCACGTGGGGGAGTGGACCGCCGAGGACCATCGGGCAGCCCCGATCCACGTGCTCGGCCAGGGCGTGGTCGCACAAGACGAAGCCACCCCGTGGACCCCGGAGCGACTTGTGCGTGGTGGAGGTGACGACGTGGGCGTGGGGCACCGGGTCGAAGTCACCGGTCAGGACCCCGCCGGCCACCAGGCCGGCGAAATGGGCCATGTCGACCATCAACGACGCACCCACCTCATCGGCGATCTCCCGTAGCACGGCGAAATTCACCAGTCGGGGGTAGGCCGAATAGCCGGCCACGATGATCAGCGGTCGAAAGGCTCGGGCCAGCTCCCGGATGGACGAGTAGTCGAGCAGGCCGGTGGTCGGATCTGTTCCATAGGTCCGTTGGTCGAACATCTTGCCCGAGATGTTCCGACGGAAACCGTGGGTGAGATGCCCGCCGGCGTCGAGCGCCATACCGATCATCCGCTGGTCGCCGAGGGCGTGTCGTAGTGCAGCCCAGTCGCCAGCGGTCAGCTCGTCGACATTTGCCGCACCGGCCGCAGCCAGTGCCGGTACCTCGATCCGCTGGGCCAGGACGGCCCAGTACGCCACGAGGTTGGCGTCGATCCCCGAATGGGGCTGGAGGTAGGCGTGGTCGGCGCCGAACAGGGCCAGGGCATGGTCGCGAGCAGCCCGTTCCACCGCGTCGACGTTCTCGCACCCTGCGTACATGCGACGCCCGATCGTTCCTTCGGCGTACTTGTCGCTCAGCCAGTTCCCCATGGTCAGCAGGACCGCCGGCGACGCGTGGTTCTCGCTGGCAATGAGCTTCAAGGAGGCCCGCTGGTCCCTGAGCTCCCCCCGGATGGCCTCAGCCACGGCGGGCTCGACCGCCCCGATGACGGCCAAGGCGGCGTTCCAGGCCTCCGATGCCCGAGCGGCTTGTGGTGCTGACGGGTCCTGGGGCACGTTGGTCCTCCGAGTCGAGATCGGGGCACCCAGGCGCACGGCTCACGTCACGGTGACGGAACCGCTCCCCGGTGGTCAGTCCACCCAAACGCCAGTCACGGTTCGTCGACCATGGTATCGGCCGGACTCCCGGCCCGGCGGACGAGCGGCCGGTTCGGGCCCGGCCGGGATGCAGGCAGGCCCGTCATGGCACGGTTGCCTCCCATGCCGGGCGTCATGGCTGTCAGCGGCGAGGGGCGTGAGGTGTCGCCGGCGCCGGGCGGGTGTGAACCTTGACGAGGCGGCGGTACACTGGTTTTCCAGCTGGGCGCCCGCTTGGCTGTAGGAATGACAGCACGGGGGTGACAGGCTTCGACTCCGGTCGTCGATATGGGAGAAGCGAGCCGTGGTCTCCGGAACCACGTTAAAGAGCCGGAACAAAAAATAAATGCCGAGCCTCAGCTCGCGCTCGCTGCCTAAAGAGCAGTGACGTCCGACCGGCCTCAGTCCTGCGGGTCGGGATCGGGCGACATCTAGCAGGACTCACCTGACTGACCGGGCCGACCGGTCGTCGGGGACATCTCAGTCGGATACGGAGCGGCTCAGTTGCCGGTGGCGGGGCCGCTCCCGACAATCCACAGCCGGCTGCGCTCGGAGAAGGCCCATTGAGAAACCGGAGGACGCGGGTTCGATTCCCGCCACCTCCACGATGCCCTGATCTGATTTCCCGCAGATCAGGGCATTGCCTTGTCCGGGCTCGGGCCCGGAACTCTGTCCACCGGCCACGAAAGGGCACAGGGTGTCCGAAATGTGTGTGTCCGAAATGCGTGAGGGTTCGGTTCGTGCTTCGAGGCCGTCGGATGCTGGTGGACCTCCAGCGGCGGAACAGCGCCACGGGGCAGTGTGCGAGGTCCTCGACGGTCGATCGGATCGGTTCGGGTCAGTTGTTCCATGTCGTGCCGGACACCCGGTGCGTCGACGATCTATGTCAGTTTTCGAGGTAGGAGGTCGCGCAGGCGCACCCGTCCGCCCGTACGGGGAACGGCCGTCCGGTAGATGCGAGCTGCCAGCCGCGCGACCTACACGGCGGATATCAGGCTCACGACCACCGAAAACACGAACGGCCACCAGGTGACGTCACCGACCCGACCAGCGTCGGCATAGCGAAGGGGGCGGTGGGAGGCAGATAGGCCAGCACCTCGACGAGCGAGACGATGTCTCCTTCAGCCGGCTATCCCACATCGGGAACGCTCAATGACGTGCACTTCGGCATTGATGCATTGTTCTCGTCATCCGCGCAGGCATTGACCACGAGCGTCCCGGATCTGTTTGGTGCCTGGACGACGAGGGCGGACTGGGTGGAGCTGCCCCCATTGAGAGTCCCCGGTTCGCAGAACGTGCCGTCGGGCAGGATGTCTGCTCCATTCGAGATCAATGGACAGATGATGCCCACCTCGTTGGCGTGCGTCCATGTGTAGTGGAAGTCCACCGCGGCGGGGGTATGCGAACGGTTCTTCATGGCGAAGTCAAAGGTGAGAACCTGGCCCGGTTGGACCGTTGTGACCCCGGCGACGACGGACCCGGTGATCGACAACGGGTTGCTTGTTCGACCTTGAGATGTGTTGGCTTGGGACGCGACGCCATCGATCAGAACTGCACTCGCGACGACCAACAGACCAGCGACAACGACGAAGACTCTTCGCATCTTGATCCCTCATTTGCACTCTCGCCACGTGCACCGCGTACGCCTGGGTTCAACGAAGCATAGGAGGCTTCCGCGACTCTCCCGCTCGCTCACCCCTCTTATGGGGGTTTAACATCAGGCTGATCGCGAGTCAAGACGCGAGGTCACCTCTGTTCCGCCGTAGGCGCGTCAACGAACTCGACCCGTTGCGTCCAACGCGATACGGCCATTCGTGCGCGGGGAGCGGCGATTCGGAACGCGGGGGAAATTCGCCGGGCGGCCTCGTCGGGGAATCACGGTCGCCTGGGTCACCGTGGGAGGTCTATGCCGAGGACGGCCCCAACACCCCCATGTGGGGTCGTTGGGGCCGCGTTCTCGAGAGAACAGTCGACATCCTTGGTTCCCACGCCAGGCCCGATGGTGCTAATCGGCACCCCGGCTCACGTTCAATTCGGCCAGGTGTTCGTCACACGCGTCGACCGTCCATCCCTTGCCTCTGCTGTCGATGAACTCGCCACTGCAGACCACCGGGTTGGGGCAGTGTCGGGCGTGGCCATTGTCAGCGTCGACGTACCGAAAGCACTTGCCCGGAAAGGTGGTGAATATGTCTGGGATTGCCTGCGTCCGCCTCATCGTGACCTCCCACTCAGGCCTGGCCTTGAGTGCCGGGTGCGCGCCACGAGGGACGTCCGCTCCGTATCCGAACCCGACGCCCATGGAGATCGGCACGATCGGCAGCCACCTTGAGGCGACCGGGTGAACGAGGAGGCCAGTTGGGGATGCCAGCGCGCCGATGTGAGGCCTACACATCAAACCCGTTGACGTGCACGGGGCAGTTCCTTTTCGGAAGCTCCCGCTGGAGCAGATGGGAAACACCGGAGTTCGGAATGCCGTTGAAGAGGGAGAAGGGAGCGATCCGTTGCACCGAGCACGTTGCGTCGATGCAATGAGAACCTGCGTCCCTTGCTTGAGAAGCGGAGAAGTCTCTTCGACAAACTGTGAGCCTGACCCATCCGGTGGCCGACTCCGCCGGGCCCTGAGGGACACTCACGTCTCCGAGGATCGTGAGGACTTCGAGGTTCGACGCGATAACCGGATCGCCGCATTCCGGTCGCCCCGGACCGCAGCACATCCATCAACGAGTCAGGACGACTTGGGGATTCTCTCGAAAGAGTGGCCTCTCGGTATGCAAGAGATCGCCCAAAACCCTCGTCATGACCCCGGGCGTCTGGTCACCGGGGCGGCCGAGGTTGCCATGACACGGATGCGAAATCCGTCCGGCCTTCACGCACCCTCATTGGATGACTCAGGCCACCGCCCGCCGCATCCGCGCCCGCTCTCTGGCAGACGTTCCACCCCAGATGCCGACCAGGTCCGGGTTTACCATGGCAAACGCCAGGCACTCGCTCCGGACCACACAAGTGCTACAGGTGGCCTTTGCCGCCGCGGTGGAGTCGCCCCGCTTGGCGATGAACAGCTCAGTGCCCATCCCCCGACAGGCTCCCCTGGTCATCCAGCGGGGTCGTCCGAGGAAGGACTCCAGGTCCGGAAGCTCCGAGGCGGTCGACGCCGCCATGAGGTACTCGACCGCGGTCTGGGTCGTCTGGACCGACGGGCTCGTCGGCGTGACCACAGTCGTGGAGTGTGAACCAGGGTCATCCAGTTCAGTTGGCGATTCCTGCATTCGACTGTCATCGGCCCGTCCGGCCCAGAGCTTGAATCGATCCGACCTCGACCCGCCCCGACTCATCCCGGAGCTTCGGGGTCAGAAGCGAGCAGCCCGGCCCAGAGGAGCCCAGGCTCCAACGGCAATCAGCGATCGGCAATCGGCGACCGGCCCTTCGGCCTGCTCACCCACCGTGGCTCCCTTCGCCCTTCTTCCCGGGCTTACCGTGGGCAATCGGAGCCGGGCCGGAGGCGTCGGGCGGCTGGGTGACGGTCGGCGGTGGTGGCACCGCCACGGCCACGACCACGGCGGTACCCAATCGCAGGCGGCCGGATGGAGTCGCCGCCAGCACCGTCCCCGGCGGCGCGGCGGACACGGACGTGCGCTGCTGGGGCTGCAATCCGAGTCTCTGGATGGCGGCCACCACTGTCGACGCGGGCTTCCCGGCCACGCCCGCCGCGTTCAGGTCCACGAATCCGCTGGCCCCAGTCAACGCCACGGTGCTCCCGGCGTCGATCCTCGACCCGGGACGGGGACGTTGCGACACGACTCGCCCTGCTGGGCTGGTTCCGTCGATGGTCCGGAGTTGTGCCCGGAGGCCGAGATGTCCCAGCCGGGCCACTGCAGCGGCGGTGGAGACACCCTTGAGGTCCGGCACCGCCACCACCGCCGGCGTCAACGCCGACGTCAGGACGAGGGCCAGGCCGCCGAGCAGGATGGCGATCAGGGCGACGACGGACAGCCGCTTGACCAGGCGGTGCGACGGGGGACGGCGAACCGCTGACAGGGGTCCGGACAGCTGCTGGGTCCGGGGAGACGAAACTCGGGTCGGTACCTCGCGCTCCGAGAGGCCCACCGGCGCCGAGGTGGTGGCCGTCGGCCGGGTGGAAGGCTCGGCCGCCCGGTCCGATGGCCGCCCCAATCGGGTGCTGAGGGCCCGCCACCTGGCCGCCACTTCGCCGGCGCTGGCCGGCCGGCGATCGGATTCCTTCTCCAGCATCTGTTCGATCAGCTCCCGCATCGGGACAGGAAGCCGATGCGGCAACGGTGGTACGTCGTCATGGAGATGGGCGACAGCGACGGCGACGGTATCCTCGTGAGCGAAAGGAGGACGACCCGTCACACAGGCATAGGCGACGACGCCCAAGGCGTAGATGTCCGAGGCCGGTGTAGCCGCCGAACCGCTCACCAGCTCGGGCGCCATGTACTGGGCGGTTCCGAGCATCACACCGACCTCGGTGAGGCCCGTGCCACCCGGGATCCGGGCTATCCCGAAATCGGTGAGCTTCACGGCACCGTCGGGTCGCAGCATGAGGTTGCCCGGTTTGACGTCTCGGTGGACGATTCCGCGGTCGTGTGCCGCCTGAAGGGCTTCAGCGGCCTGGCCGAGGATGCTCGCCGTCTCGGCCGGCGAGAGCCGACCGACCTGGTGCAACCGTGTCTCCAGGGACTGTCCGTCGACGAACTCCATGACGATGAAGGCGCGGGGGACGCCGCTCGCGTCGATCTCTTCGCCATAGTCGTAGACGGTGGCTATGGCCGGGTGCGCCAGCGCCGCCGCCGCCCTCGCCTCGACACGGAATCGGTCACGGAAGGCTTCGGTATCATCGAGCTGATTCCTCAACACCTTGATCGCCACCCACCGACCGAGGACATGGTCCTCGGCCCGCCACACCTCGCCCATGCCGCCGCCGGCGATGCGCCGGGACACGCGGTAGCGGCCACCGAACACGTGCTGGTCCGGGTCGGTGGACATCGTCATGCTGGGCCTCTCATGCCACGTCGGGGTAGGTTCGGGCGGGTTCTACCCGGCACGGCGGGCGACAACCGGGAAATGCGCTGGGAGCGATGCTCCGACGACGGCGGGCGATCGGCCGATGGCCGATGGCCACTCATTTCACCCGCCGGACCTGCCCTTGGAGGCAGCGCGTGCCTCACGGGCCGCTTCCCGGCTGGCGTCCCGGCTGGCGATGGCGTGGCGCTTGTCGTAGCGGCGGCGGCCGCGGGCCAGCGCCAGCTCCACCTTGGCCCGCCCATCCTTGAAGTAGATGGACAGGGGAACCATGGTGAGCGACTGCTGCTGGGACCGTCCCATCCATTCATCGAGCTGGCGACGGTGCAGGAGCAGCTTCCGCCGGCGATCGGGCTCGTGGGCACCGAACCCGTTGGCCTGCGCATACGGGGGTATGTGGATGCCGAACAGCCACATCTCCCCATCGATGATCCGCGCGTACGCCTCCTGGAGGGCGATCCGGCCGGCGCGGAGCGACTTCACCTCGGAGCCCTGAAGGACCAGACCGCATTCGGTGGTGTCGATGATGTCGTAGTCATGGCGGGCTCGCCGGTTCGATGCCACCAGCCGGTTGGCCTCACTTCGGGCGGGCGCGGCGCCCTTGGCGGGGCCGGCGTGTCCGGCCGCCCGGCCGCCCTTGCTCTTTGCTCCAGCCATACCATGGGAACGTAGTCGCCCGGTCCGGCCCCGGCGTCCTCTAACGTGCATCCCGCATGCTCTCCCTGTCCAAAGCGATACACGATCAGATGGTGGCGCACTGCCTGACCGGGCTACCGGACGAGGCCTGTGGCCTGCTGGGTGGGGATCCCGACACCGGCGAGGTGGTGACCTGCTATCCGACGCGGAACGTGGCCGCCTCGGCCAAGCTCTACACCGTCGATCCAAAAGAGCACCTCCGCGCCGATCGCGAGGCCGAGTCCTCGGGCCACTCGATCATCGGGGTGTTCCACTCCCATACGCATACCGACGCCTACCCGTCACCCACCGACGTGACCCAGGCGCCCGACCCGTCCTGGCGCTATGTCATCGTCTCCCTCCGAGACACCCAGCCTGTGGCTCGGTGCTACCGGATCGTGGAGGGCGAGGTGGCCGAGGAGCCGATCAGGCTGCGGCCCAACTAGAATCCCAACCGAACAAGTCAACTTTGTGTGCCGGTCCGTGGCCGGCTGTAGCGGTCTGGCCGATCAGGCAGAGCCTCGTTGGTCCGTCGACGGGCGGGCCGGGCTGGTCGGACGGCGAACCGGCCGTCGTGAGCGAGCGCGAACAGAGGAGAGCCCGTGACCGTCCAAGTCAATCTGCCGACCGTCCTCCGGTCCCATGCCGGAGGAGCCAAGTCCGTCGCCGCCCGGGGCTCGACGGTCGGCGAGGTCCTCTCGTCACTGGTCGAGGAGTACCCGGGCCTGTCCGGGCAGGTCATCGACGGTGACGGCACGTTGCACCGGTTCGTGAACGTGTACCTCAACGACGACGACGTCCGATACCTGTCGGCGCTCGACACGCCGGTGGAGGACGCCGACGAGATATCGATCCTGCCCGCCGTGGCCGGGGGAGCCGGCAGGGACACGGTCCTCACGCTCCCATGACCCTCTACGGCTCCGTGCTGGAGCTGATCGGCAACACCCCACTGGTGGACATCAGCCAGCTCAGCCCCAACCCCGCCGTTCGGATCCTGATCAAACTCGAGGGGCAGAACCCGGGGGGCTCGGTCAAGGACCGCATCGCCCTCAGCATGATCGAAGAGGCGGAGAAGGACGGGGTCCTCGAGCCCGGCTGCACGCTGATCGAGCCCTCCTCGGGCAATACCGGCATCGGCATGGCCCTCATCAGCCGGATCAAGGGCTATCACCTGAAGGTGGTCCTCGCCACCAACGTGTCCGTCGAGCGCCGCCAGCTGCTCGAGTCTTGGGGAGCCGAGATCATCGAATCTCCTGGAGCCGAGGGATCGAATGGTGCGGTGAGGAGGGCTCAGGGCCTCGCTGCCGAGCATCCAGAATGGGTGTTTCTCTACCAGTACGGCAACCCGGCGAACCCCAAGGCTCACTATGAGGGCACCGGTCCGGAGATCTGGCGGGACTGCCCCGAAGTGAGCCATTTCGTGGCCGGGCTGGGAACGTCCGGAACACTGCTCGGGGTAGGCCGCTATCTGAAGGAGCAGAACCCCGACATCAAGGTGTGGGCCATCGAGCCCCCGGCCGGCGAGATGGTAGACGGGCTGCGAAATCTCGACGACGGGTTCATCCCACCCATCTTCGTCGAGGGCCACGGAGCCGAACTGCTCGACGGGAAGCGCATCGTCCGACCCCGTGAGTCGATCGAATGGACCCGCCGTCTGGTCGAAGTTGGCATTTTCGCCGGTCTCTCCTCCGGGGCGGCGCTGGCCGGGGCAGTGAGGACCGCCCGCTCCATCGACTCGGGGGTGGTCGTGGTCGTCTCCGCCGACGGCGGCTGGAAGTACCTGTCCACCGGGGCCTGGACCGACGACCTCGATGTCGTCGAGGAGCGGGCCAAGCGGATCACCTTCTTCTGACAGGCCCTCCCGCTCCGGCCGCGGCGTCTGCGGCGTCTGCGGCGCAACAGGCGCAACCAGGTGCGGTTCGCCGATGCCGTCACCACGGTCGGCTACTCTGCCCACACCGGGGCGGCGCGACGGCCGCCCATCGATCGGTGACGCGTCGTGTGATCAGCGTGGTCGCCTCGGCGGGACCGGGCAGTACCGCCGAATCGGACGATCTGAGCCGGGAAGGGGTTCTCATTGTGAGCGAAGAGACGGCTGCCCGCCGGACCGACAGGGCGGACGGAAGGAAGATCGACGAGCTGCGCCCCGCCCAGTTCGAGCGGGACTTCACCGTGTTCGCTGCCGGGTCCGTGCTGGTGTCCATGGGACGGACGCGGGTCCTCTGCACCGCGTCGGTGGAGGAGCGGGTGCCTCCCTGGATGCGCGGCCGGGGCAAGGGGTGGGTGACGGCCGAGTACTCCCTGCTGCCGGGGTCGACGGAGGAACGGGTCACCCGCGAGGCGGCCAAAGGGAAGCTGTCCGGACGGACCCAGGAGATCCAGCGTCTCATCGGTCGCTCGCTGCGCTCGGTGTGCGACATGGTGGCCCTGGGGGAGCTCCAGGTCACCGTGGACTGTGATGTCCTGCAGGCGGATGGCGGAACCCGGACAGCGTCCATTTGCGGCGCCTACGTCGCTCTCCACGACGCGCTGACCCGGCTGGTGCTGAAGGGCGACCTGAAGGAGAACCCGCTGCGGGAGGCGGTGGCGGCAGTGTCGGTAGGTGTCGTCGACGGGGTCTGCATGCTCGACCTCCCCTATGCGGAGGACAGCCGGGCCGAGGTCGACATGAATGTCGTGATGACTTCGTCGGGTCGGTTCATCGAGGTCCAGGGGACGGCCGAAGGCATGCCGTTCACCAAGGGTGAGCTCGACGAGATGCTCAGCCTGGCCGAGCACGGGATCGCCCAGCTTCTCGATCTCCAGGCGCTGACCCTGGCCCAACCTCCCGCTCCGCGCTGAGCGATGGATCGGCTGGACCTCGTCCTCGCCACCGCCAACCCCGACAAGGCCGCCGAAATCGTCACCATCCTCGGTTCTGTCCCCGGGTTGGTGTTGCAACCCCGGCCACAGTCGGTCCCGGACATCGACGAAACCGGGGACACCCTGGTGGACAACGCTCGACTGAAGGCGTTCACCCTCGTCGAGGCCACCGGTATGGCGGCGGTGGCGGACGACACCGGGCTCGAGGTGGACGCGCTGGGCGGCGCCCCCGGGGTCTACTCGGCCCGGTTCTCCGGTGAGCACGCCACCTACCGGGACAACGTGGAGAAGCTTCTCACCGAGCTGGTCCGCCACCATGCCGACACCCCCGATCGCAGAAGCGCGAGGTTCCGGTGTGTGGCATTCGTCGGATTTCCGGACGCCAGCGAGTTGTGGGCGGCGGGGGAGGTCCTCGGCACGATCGCGCCGGAGCCCGTCGGCGAGGGTGGCTTCGGCTACGACCCCGTATTCGCGCCGGACGGCTTCGGTGGGCGGACCTTTGCCCAGATGACACCGGACGAGAAGCACGCGGTCTCACATCGGGGCCGGGCCTTCCGCGCCCTGGCGGAACGGCTGAGGGAGGTGTGAGGCTCCCCGGGGTGGCGAATGCGAGGGGGCTGGGCACGATCTGTGCGGTTCACGGGAGGACCGACCGAGTGATGTCCGCCGGGATCACCATCGGTGTCATCCCGGTGACCGCGCTGGTGGCCCTCGTCCAGCACTGTCAGGAGGAAGGGAGATGTACCCGGGCCACCGTCAGCACCGGGCGGCCGATCAGGCCACGCCGTTGCCCCCCGTGTCCTCCGGCTCGACCGGCGGCGCCCAAGGGTCGACGGCGAGGGGAGGTGGCATCATGGCCACATCGGCGAGGCCACCGGGCCGGCCCGCCGGCGGGCTCGCCGGGGCAGCGGAGGCGTTCGCACCCTCTTCGCTCGACGGTGGGCTCTGAGGGTGCTCGGCGGCGGCGTCAGGCATCGGATCCGGCCCCCCGCCGGCGGCAGGAGGAGCCTCACCTCCGGACACCGGGCGGGAGCCGGCGTCATCCGGGCCTCCCGGCACCCCCACGGCGAGCAAGCCGGCGGCGTGCAGGTCGCGGAGGGTCCGCAGGCCCACGATCTGGTCCCCACCGATCCTCTCGAGGACGGATCGAACGGAGTGGCCGCTGTTGCCCACGGTGGTCAGGACGCTCCACTGGTCGTTGCGGATGCGGACGTCCTGACCCGGCGGATTGGGGGCGAGGTTCACCTCGGCATCGAGGGGGAGCACCGACTGCAGTTGTCTCCATTCCTCGACCTGGGGATGGACTTCCTGCAGCACCGCCGCCACCGGCACCGTGGGATGACCGCTGGAGGAGACAACGCCGCTGGTGAAGTCGAATGAGCCCTGGGTGACGCAGGCCAACTCGAAGACGGCCTGACCGATGGTGGTGGCCGATCCGACTCGGGCGTTGGCGAGCTGGCCGTCGGTGAGCCACAGCCACCCCTCGACGTCGCCACCGACCGCATGCAGCTCACCGGTCTGGGATGTCGAGGCCAGCAGCATCAGCACGTCCGAGAGGGCGAAGGCGGACAGCGACCCGGTCAGGGAGGCGGAGGCCTCGTCGCGGGCTCCAGTGTGGCTCATGGTCGATTCCTTCCCGTCCACGGTCATCTCGAACACGGACGACCGGGTGAGGCCCGGCGCTGCCCCGCCGTCGGGAGACGCACCGCCGGGGCGTTCCGCCGGTCCCTCGAGCATACGCTCCAAGGTGTCGGCGCTGTCGCGCGTCGGAAGTCCTGCCGGGGACCGTCGCCTTCTGGTCAGGGTCATCGCCGATAGCCTCCGGGTCGCGTGGTCGTGCCGGCCCACGATAACCGCGGCCTGTGGGGAGGTCCATAGTCGATCTGGCGCCGGCCGGGCCCACGGCCGGGCCGCACCGGGCCATGGGCGGACACCCCGGCGGAGCAGGATCCGGGTCATGATCGGGCCATGACCGATTCCCCGGGTACGCTGAAATTCGCCTCCTACCAAGACTTCCGACATCTCCGGTTCGACCGGCCGAGCCCCGGGGTGGTGCTCATCACCATCGACCGGAGCGAGGTCCTCAACGCAGCAGATGAGCGCCTCCATCGAGAGCTGTCCGAGGTCTGGCCGGTGGTCGACGCCGACGAGTCGGTGGCGGTGTCGGTCATCACCGGCGCCGGAAGGGCGTTCTCGGCCGGAGGAGACCTGGCGATGGTGGAGCGCATGACGACCGATCACGCCGCCGTGGTCGAACAATGGCGTGATGCCAACGCCGTGGTCGAGTCGATCCTGTCATCGGTCAAGCCGATCGTGGCCGCGGTCAACGGCGTAGCGGTGGGAGCGGGGTTGGCCGTGGCCCTCCTGTCCGACGTGTCCATCGTGGCCGAATCGGCCCGACTCTCCGACGGGCACACCCGGTTGGGGGTGGCGGCCGGAGATCATGCCGCGCTCCTCTGGCCGCTGCTGTGCGGCATGGCCAAGGCCAAGTACTACTTGATGACGGCAGAATTCATCGACGGGCGTGAAGCCGAGCGGATCGGACTGGTGACGCGGTGTGTGCCCGACGGGGAGGTCGTCAGTCAATCATTGACCGTGGCGGACGCATTGGCTGCGGGCAGCGCAACGGCGGTGCAGTGGACAAAGCGCGTCCTCAACCACTGGCTCCGGTCGAGCACCCCGGTGTTCGGTGAGTCCTTGGCCCTGGAGATGCTCGGCTTCCTCGGGCCCGATGCCAAGGAGGGCCTGGCGGCAGTCAAAGGGCACCGCCCTCCGAGCTTTCCCTCCGCCGGGCGCTCGCAAATGAGCGATGCCGGTCAGGCGCCGATGCCCCACGGAGCCGGCGCCCGGCACGGGGTCAGGCCACCGTGACCAGGGTGCCGATGGGCGTCAGCGGGTAGACGACGGCGGCGTTGGCCGGAGGCATCTCGACGCAGCCGTCGCTCTGCGGGGTGCCGTAGCTGCCCCGGACGAAGCCGTGCAGGGCATCACCGCCGTTGAAGTAGCTCACCCACGGTATCCCCGGGTCGGAGTACTTCGACCCGTCGGGGTTGGTGCCCGACATGGTCGTCACCCGGTAGCGCAGGTAGACGGGGAAGGTGCCGGAATCGGTGGGCGCGGCCGCCACGCCGGTGTTGGCGCGGGTGGAGTAGACCGGCGCACCGTTGCTGTACACGGTCACCGTCTCCGGAAGGGCCTTGCTCACGTACACGTAGTTGTAGGGATTCGGATTGACCGCGCCGGCTGCCGCATCGGCCAGCAGCTGCTGCCACACTCCCGGGCCCGCTGCACCATCCGTGCCCATGTTGTGCTGGGACTCGAATGCCATCACCGCGCCGGTGGTGACCTCGTTGGGGGTGCCGACCGTCCAGAGGCTCTGGAGCGATGCGGGCTCGCTACTCCGCCAGCTGAAAGAGCCCTCCTGGGCCTGGGCGGCCTCCTGGGGCGCGGTCAGCGGGCCGGCCGGCGTGAAGCTCACCGGAAGGTACCCGAGCTGGGCCAGGAGCTGCTGCAGCCGGAGCGTGCTGCCCGGGGCCACGCTGAAGCGGGCCGCCGATCCGGCGGCCAGCACCTTGCCCGACGAGCTGGCCACACCCCCCGCGCCGGCCGGGACCGTGACCGTCTCGGTGGAGGAGGGCACCAGTGGCGCGGCGGGGACGAACATGAAGGTGTCGGGGGTCACCACGTGCCAGGAGCCGGACACGGGTGGCGTGAGCGAAGGGGCGGGGGAACGGGAGTTGAGCGGGAGCGAGAACCGCACCGAGATGGTGGCGTCACTCGGAACGCCGGTCGAGCCGTCGACCGGGCTGATCGAGACCACGGTCAGGGGTCCGAGGGCCCGGACCGGGCCCGATGTCGGGGAGGCGACCGCCCGGTTGGCCGGGCCCCGGACGGTGAACACCCCGGCCACCACGACCACCACGACCACCGTCGTCACCGCGATGGCGACGACCCACCTCGTGCGTCCGTTGGACCTCGGTTTCGCCCGCGGCGATCTCGAATGTGCGTGTCCGGCTGGCATCGGTCTCCCTCGCTGGTCAGAGAATCTACCAGCCCGCCCGGTGTTGGGGACACCACCCGGAGTGATCGTGCCTGCTCGGGACGGGGTTCGGGGCCCCGTTCACGGCGTCGGGCCGTCGGTCCCGACCTCACCGACCCGTTGTCTCACCGCCGATTCGAGCGCGGTGATGAGACCGGGATCGGTGATCTTCGTCCCACCGGCTCCACTCACGTAGAAGGCGTCGACCACGGCCGAGCCGAACGTCGACACCTTGGCCGACTTCACATCGAGTCGGCACTCGACCAGCGCCCTCGTGATCCGATGGAGCTGACCGACCACGTCCTCGGCCCGGACCTCGACCACGGTGGACGTGGCCGAGGCACTGTTGTCCACGGTGACCTGGGTGGACACCAGCTGGGGGGCGACCGTCCGCCGCTCTCGGCGGTAGGTGTGGGCCAGCCTGGCCAGCTGGTCCTCGATCGACAACGTCCCGCGCATCACGGCGGCCAGGTCGTCCGACAGCCGGGTCACAGCAGGCCAGCGGCCCCGGGCCGGCTCGACGGTGAACACCTCGACCGCCACGCCCTCCTCCCCGGCCGCGACGGCCGAGCGCACGTTGAGCCCGTGGAGCGCCAGCACGCCGGTGACCTCGGCGAGCAGTCCGACATGGTCGGGTGCCACCACCGTCACCGTCGGGTCCTCGATCGACAGCGCCGGCACCCCGTGGGCCCGGACGGTCTCCATGACGACCCGGAGATCATCGGTGATCCAGGAAGTGGCCGGGGCAGCCGGCTCGCCGGACAGGAGTCGCCCGGTCCTTTCCACCAGCTCGGCGACCAGCCCGGCCTTCCACGACCCCCAGGCGGACGGCCCCGTCGCCCGACTGTCCGCCTCGACCAGCGCGGCCAACAGCTCGAGCATCGATCGGTTTCCGACCTCCTTGGCCACCCGCTCGGCGGTGGCCGGGTCGTCGAGGTCCCGCCGGGTGGCGGTGTCGGGGAGAAGGAGGTGGAGGCGAACCATGGCGACGACGGCCTCGACATCCCGGTCGGTCAGCCCCATTCGGCGGGCGATGTCGGCGGCCACGGTCATGCCCACTTCGGTGTGGTCGCCGGGGAACCCTTTGCCGATGTCGTGGAGGAGGGTGCCGATCAGCAGCAGATCGGCCCGCGTGACCCGGTGGACGAGGGTGGCGGCGACGGCCGTCGCCTCGAGCAGGTGACGGTCCACTGTGAACCGGTGGTACGGATTCCGCTGCGGCTTGTTGCGCACCGCCACCCATTCGGGCAGGTAGCGCTCGAGCAGGTGCCGCTGGTCGAGCGCCTCGAGCGCGGCGATGGCCGGGGGACCGGTGGCGAGTACTCGCACCAGGGCGACCCGGACGTCGTCGGGCCACGGGACCTCGGGCGACGGAGCCTTGCGACCGAGGAGATTGAGAGCCTCCCTGGCGATCGGCAGGTCCTTGTCGGCGGCCACCGCGGCCAGTCGGAGCGACAATGACGGGTCGCCCGGCACATCGGCCGAATCGCCGATCACCACTTCGTCCGCTCCGACGCTGATGTCCGGATCACCCGGAACGGGGGCGAGCGCGGTGCCGTCACGGTCGGTGGTCCGGCGTCGGCGCCGGCCGGACGCCCTCGCCCGGGACCAGGCCCCGCGCCGTCGCCAGGCGTCATCGCCCTCCCAGGCCACGGTTCGGCCCGCTGTTGCCACCTTCCGCATGAGGGCGTCGGCATCGACCTCACCGAGCTCCCCGGCCACTTCGTCCTGCTCCTGGAGGAGGAGCTTGTTCTGTTCCCGGCCGGCCCGCCGGTGGAGCTGAACGCGAACGGTGGTGAGATCGGCCCGCGCGTTGTCGATGGCGACCGTGTCGACGTAGTCGGCCAGCACCGGGACGGCGAGCATCATCGCTCTGAGCGCGCCCACGTCACGGAGACCGCCGTGGGCCTCCTTCAGGTCCGGCTCGAGGAGGAACCCCACATCGCCATAGGAACGATGCCGCTCGGCCACCTGTTCGGCCAGCACCTCGAGCCATGGTGGCTTCTGTTTGGTCCAGCGGTCCCTGGCGCCCTCGAGGACGGAGTTCGCAGTCCGCCGGTCGCCGCACACCACTCGGGCATCGAGGAGCCCGAGCGCAACCCGGAGATCGCTTCCCGCCATCTCCAGCGCCTCGCCCGGGCGGCGGACGCTGTGGTCGAGCGATATGCCCTCATCCCACACCGGGTACCAGATCCGCTCGGCCAGATCGGAGATGCTGCGTCTTCCCCGGTGGACGAGCACGACATCCAGGTCGCTGTGGGGGCACAGCTCGCCGCGTCCGTACCCACCCACGGCAACCAGGGCGATCCCTCGGCTGTCGCCCCCGGTGGCCTGATCGAACAAGCCACAGAGCCATTCGTCGGCGGCCCGGGCGTAGGCACGGCAGAACCTGTCCCCACGCAGCGCCGGATCGTCGAGAAGCGCCTGCCTCCGGTCTCGCAGGGACACGGCCGGACCGTACCACCGCAGCGACCCGAGGCGATCCGCTCCTGCCCCGGTACCTGGGACCGGGGCGACGACGGTGCGCGGCAGGGCTCGGTTACCCTTGGGGTATGGAAGAGCAGCAGCGATCGGGATTGAGCCTGTTTGACGGTGTGCTCATCGTCGGCGGTGGGCTCATCGCCCTCTTTGTGGCGTTCAAGGTGCTCGGATTCGTGGCCGGGGTCATCTGGTTCGTGATCAAGCTCGCCATCGTGGTCGGTCTCGTCACACTGGTGGCCAGGCTGATGTTCCGCCGCCGCTCCTGAGCGGCGTCGCCGGCTGCGTTGCACGCGGGAGGTGATGGCCGCCGCCCGCACTGATCATGGGATGAGCGACTCGAAGAGCTCGATGTGCTCCGACACCATGCGGTTGGTCGAGAAGTATCCCTCGACGGCCAGCCGGCAATCGCGGCGATCGAGCTCCCCGAGGCGCCCGATTGCGTCCACCATCGAGGCATCGTCCTCACAGAGAAAGCCGGTGCGCCCCTGGTCCACCACCTCGGGCGCCGCTCCCTCGGGGAAGGCCAGAACAGGGGTGCCGCAGGCCATGGCTTCCAGCATGACCATGCCGAAGGGCTCGTTCCACCGGATGGGGAACAGGAGGGCGGACGCTCCGGCCAGTAGCTCCAGCTTCCGCTCGTGGGAGACCTCGCCCAGGTAGTGAGCGTCCGTCCCCAGGAGGGGCTCGACCTCCTCGGCGAAGTACTGCAACTCCCACGGCTCCCGCATCTTGGCCGCCATGAGGATGCGCACGCCTGCCTTGCGGGCGATGTGGATGGCGCGGTGGGCCCCCTTGTCCCGGGACATGCGCCCGAGGAACACCACGTAGGGCCCGTCCTCGTCGCCGCTCCCCTCACCCACCGGGAAGTGGGTTGCGTCGACACCGTGGTGGATGACCCGGGCGATGGGGATCTCGGGAGCGGCCCGCCGCTGGGCATGGGAGATGGCGACGATCGGCACGCGCTCGGCATTGACCCGGTACAGGTCGGTGAGCTCCTCGTTGAACGGGCCGTGGATGGTCGTGGTCACCGGGAGGGACGGGTAGTGCTCGGCATGGAAGGGACCCATCACGGTGTGGTCATGGACGACGTCGCACTCGCGGACGGCCTCATAGGCATGGATCACGTGACGGATCTCGGGGACCACCATGCCGATCCGGGCTCCCTCGGCTTGGGCCAGGACCCATTTGCGGGGCACCGGGCAGGTTGAGTCGCCGGTAGTGAACAGCAGGACGTCGTGACCGGCTTCTTGGAGCCCGCGAGCCAGCTGGTCGACCACCAGCTCGATGCCGCCGTACAGCAGGGGAGGGATCGGTGTCCACGGCGGGGCGATCATTCCTATCCGCATGAGGAGATTCAACCACCCCGGCGGGAAGATAGGATCGCCGGACGCCACGGCGGCGTGGCCGAGTGGTTTAGGCAGGGGCCTGCAAAGCCCCGTACGGCGGTTCGATTCCGCCCGCCGCCTCCAGGTCCGGCCCCCGTGCACTCGGGCATCGACCGCCTGTCGTCCACGCAGATCGGCCGGCCGGACGGCCTGGATTCAGTATCGGCCGGGGCGCAGGATGCGGTCGGAGAACGGCTTGAATGGTCCTGATGATGAGGGAGCCACCGGTAGCAGGGGTCGTCGATCGGTGAGGGTCGGATCGGTCGTGCACGATCCCGACCACCGCTCCCTTCGCAAGGCCGGCCGCACAGCGCTGGTCATGTCGGTCAGTTTCCTCGTCGGAATCCACGTGGTGGACAACTCACAGTTCGCCGTGGTCGCCGCGTTCACCGCCGCCGCCGTGCTGGGGATCGCCGACTTCGCCGGGACCCGTCGGCAGCGCCTGCAGGTGACGGCAACCACCTTGGCGGCGGGGGCGGTGCTGCTGGCGGTCGGGACGGCGGTCTCCACCAATACGGCGGCCGCCTCGCTGACCATGTTCGTGGTCACCCTGGTGGTCAGCTACACGGCGGTGTTCAGCGGGTCCTTCGCCGCGGCCTCGAGCGCCGTGGTCGTCTTCTACGTGGTCGCCACGGGTGTCGAGGGGTCGACCTCGGTCATTCCCTCACGCGAAGCCGGGCTGGCCTTCGGCGGCGCGCTCTCACTGGTGGCGGCGGGATGGTTGTGGCCCTCCCGGTCCACGGCGGAGAGCCGGGTGGCCCTGGCCCAGGTCTTCCGGGCCCTCGCCGAGCAGGTGGGTGCGTTGTCGACCCCCGTGGGCCACACGCCGGTGCCCCCCGACGAGCCGGGTGACGAGGCGGCCGATCGGTTGGCCCGGGCCATCCTGGAGGCCGAGCAAGCCATCGCCCGATCCGCCTGGCGACCGGACGGTCTGGCCGGCCCGCACAAGGCGAGGATGTACATGCTCCAGGGAGCCCGCCGTATGGCCGGGCTCATCGGGGCCTTCCAACACCTGTCGGTCCGCTCGGTCCCGGGCCTCGAGGGCGCCAGCCGGCAACTGACCGATCAACTGGCCAGGGAGCTGGACCGATGTGGCACGGCCCTGGCCACCGATGGCCGGGTGCTGCCTGAGCCGGAGCAGATCGAACAGGCCAAGGACCGATTTTCGGCGGCCGGTCACCGCCGATTCGCCGACGAACTGGCCGCCGATGCGGGACCGGGCCGGCTCCGCGCCTATGCGGCCTGGTATTTCGTACACCAGCAGCTCAGCTGGGGAGCCAGCCTGGCATCGATCCATTGCCGGGTGATGCACGGAGCACCCTTGCAGGTGTCGGTGTCGTCGGCGCGGTCGACGCTGGTGGCAACCCTGGCCGATGGCCCGTCCTTGGTGAAGTGGGCCCGCCGGGCCCGCCGGAACCTCTCGTGGAACTCTGTGCACCTGCAGAACAGTGTCCGGCTGGCGACCGGGCTGGCGCTTGCCCGCCTGGCGGTGGGGATCTTCGGACTCCAGCACGGCTTTTGGGTCGGGTTCGCCACGTTGGTGGTGCTCAAGACCAGCGCCGCCGGGACTCGCTCCACCGCCTGGCAGGCGGCGGCGGGGACCGCCATCGGGTTTGCCGTGTCGAGCGTCCTCATCACCACGTTCGGGGTTGACGCGTCCATCTACTCGATCCTGCTTCCCATCGTGATCTTTGCCGCCTTCTACCTGCCCGGTGCGGTCAGCTTCATCGCCGGGCAGGCCTGCTTCACCATGGTCATCGTGGTGCTCTTCAATCTGTTGAAACCGTCCGGGTGGACCCTCGGCCTGGTGCGGCTCGAGGACGTCTTGATCGGGGCGGCCATCGGTCTGGTGATCGGCATGGCCATCTGGCCACGGGGAGCATCCCTGGAGCTGGCCCGGGTGGTCGGACGGCTCTTCTCGGCCGGCGGCGGCTACGCCCAGGCCACCGTCAGCCGCGTGATGGGCGGTCCGAACGACGGTGTTCCTGCCGGGGACACCGACATGGCGCGGTGGCGGGACCAGGTGTGCATCGCCGCCGTGGACGCCGAGGACGTGTTCTCCCAGTACCTTTCGGAGCCCCATCAGTCGGATTCGCCGGTGATGGCCTGGTCCGCCCTGGTGGCCTCGGCACACCAGTTGTGGTTCGGGTCGAGCCTGGTCGAGCTGGTCCCGAGGGCCACCGGGGCGCCGAGCACGATGCCCGAGGTCTGTGAGGGGTTGGTGGCCTCATCGGCCGCGGTGGCCCGCACCTGTGGAAGCCTCGCCGGTGCGCTGGCCGACCAGGGTCACCTGCGGGTGGAGGAGTCCCGGGTCGTCGAGGGCCCCTTCGACCCGTCCCTGCCGGGCGCGACGATGACCCTCCTCGAGCTGGGGGCGTGGCTGGCCGAGCTGGCCGCCGAGCTTGATCGCACCCACCCGGCCCTGCGCGACCTCGGCTTCGGGGGCGCGGTGAGCGTCGGGGTCGAGCCGTCGCCCAGCCACCGGTAGGTCGGCCCCGGCTCAGTTGGGCGGAGGGGTGGCGTAGTCCCAGAGGAGGTGCGAATCCTCGGCCGCTGCCAGCAACAGGTTGGCCGGAACGTTCTTGTCGATATGGCCGATCAGCCCTCGATAGATGCCGTATCCCACCAGTTGCTGCAGCCGGAACGGGAAGGTGCGAACCAGCTCCACGGGTAGGCCCAGCTGTTGGTTCTCCTGTTGGCGGATATAACCGGCGCAGTAGTTCATGGCGATCCCGACCCGACGCTCGGCGGTAGTGTTGGCCCCGCCCCCGTGCCACAGGCTGCCGTGCCACACCAGCACGCTGCCTTTGGCCATCTCGGCCGCGACCGAGTCATACGGTGTCACGAGGTCCGGTGATTCGGATGCCCTGTGCGATCCGGGGATGATCCGGGTGGCCCCGTTGGCATCGGTGAAGTCGGTCAATGCCCACATGGTGTTGCACACCGTTGCGGGATGCGGCTTGGGGAGGGGAATGACCTGGTCGTCAGCGTGTATGGGTTGCGCTGACTCGTCCGGACCGATGGCGATGGAAGAAAGGGACGAGATCAGCAGCCCGTCGTCCAGAACTCCTTCGCACACCGGGAGAACGGCCGGATGGACGGGGATCCGTTCGAATTTGGGACCGTGGGCCAACAGGTTGTAGATGCGTGTGGTGTGGGTTCCCTCGAAGAGATTGTCCGCCGGCACGATGCCCAGGTCGCGTTCCAGGCGGAGCAGGTCGTCATTGAGAGCATCGATGAGCTCGAGTTCAACGGCCTGTTCGATGACCGTGTATCCCTGGTCATCGATCCGGTCTATGTGAGCTTGGACATCGACGTCCATCATGTCCCTCCACGCCACGAGCCGTATCCGAGCCTATTCTGCGGAAGTGCCCGGCACGAAGAAGCGGCCTGACAACCGGTACGAGCTGCTCACGTGCGGTTGGAAGGGCCACTTCCTGGTCGGCACCGATGCGGAAACCGTGACCGAGGCCGACGCGGCCGTGGTCCGAGAGCGGGGGGAGCCCGCTGGCACCGGTGCCTCCGGTGCGACGCCTGGTTGGCCCGGGAAATCCCTGTTCAACCCGGTAGGGACCGGATCCCTCCCCGGGACGAGATCGAGGTGCCGGCCCGGGGGCCGGCCCTTCGCGACCGCTACATCCTGCGACTGATTGCGGTCGACCGGGCCATCCATGTCGTGGTGCTGGGCGTGCTGGCCGTGGTGCTGTTCACGTTCGCTCGCCACGACGCGGCTCTCCACCGCGACTACGTGAACATCATGGACGATCTGTCCGGCGGTACGCCCGGCGAGTCCCAGCTGCGAGGAGTGCTCGGCTACCTGCGCAAGGCGTTCGAATACTCACCCCAACGTCTGATCCAGCTGGGACTGGTGGCGACAGGTTACGCCGCCCTCGAGGCCACGGAGATGGTCGGCCTCTGGTTCGGCAAGCGGTGGGCCGAGTATCTGACATTTATCGCCATCACCGCCCTGGTGCCACTCGAGATCTACGAATTGACGCTGAGCATCAGCGTCTTCAAGGTGCTGACCTTGGTGATCAACCTGGCGATCGTCGTCTACCTGCTGCTGGCCAAACGCCTGTTCGGCCTGCGAGGGGGGCATCGTGCGGTGCTTGCCCGCCGGGCCGAGCTCAGTGGCTGGAAGGCCATCGACCGGGCGACACCGGCGGCGCCACTCGACGTCGTCGACGGTGCGACCACCCCCTGAGATCCAAGTCTCCGGCGCGAGCCCCCCAGGAGACCGGTGGTATCGTCCTCCCTCACGGGCCGTTGGCGCAGTTGGTAGCGCACTTGCATGACACGCAAGGGGTCGTGGGTTCAAGTCCCGCACGGCCCACCACCTCTGACTAGGACCGTTACGGCACCTTTGCCCCCTAAGTCCGTCATGCTCCCGACCAAATGGGGCACTTCATGGGGCGAATGGGAGGGGTAACCACGTAGCTTCCGTGTGCGGACTGTGGTGGCACACGGGGGAGTGTGTCCCTATTATTAGGCCCGCGGGCTTGCGTTACGGGTCCTTCTTCACCATCCACGGTTTCAACCAGGGCGCGCCGCGCCCGTGATCGAAGGATGGTGAAGTGATGAATGCAGCAGAACCGGGACCGTCAGCACGACGGAGCCGAACGACCCGCCGTCGCAGGGGACCCAACGTCCCCATAGAACCCGAATCGGGGCGGCTGGCCTACACGGTCCCTGAAGCGGCTTGGCTGCTCCACTGCGGCCCCAACATTGTCTGGCGGCTCATCGGCGACGGGACGCTGCCGTCGTTCACGATGGGCAGGAAGCGTCTCATCGCCCGGCCCGCGTTGGAGGAGTTCATGCGGTGCGGTGGCACCAGCACGGCGTAGGGATCACCGGGTTGCCTTTCGCCACCCATGTCAGGCCCACCTACACCATCCCCCACCGACCTACACCCGACCCCATACGGTTGGGTAGACGGGTTCATCCAACCCAGCCACGCCATCCGAGAACAAGGAAATGCACGCCCCAGGGTGGGGTGATGCAGCCGAGTTCAAGGAAGGACGTGCAGATGGACGAGGAACCGGAAGCCACCGGCAGCACGCCGGTCACGCTGGAGCCGCACTATTCGGTCGATCAGCTGGCTGCGGAGTGGGGGGTGTCGCGTAAGAGCATCGAACGTTATGTGGCCTCGGGTGCGCTGAGGTCTCGACGGATCGGGGGCCTCCGGCGCATCCCTGCCAGCGCGGTCCGGGAGTTCCAGGAACGTGGTGAAGCACAGGGCACCATCGCCCATGGTGAGGTCCTACCGTGACCGCCGTCGACCTCGACACTCTGACCGGTGACCAGCTGGCCCAACTCGGTGCCCTGCTCACCGCGAGGGCGGCGGAACGTCGCAGGACGATCACCGACGCCGAGGCCCGCTGTGCTTTCGACGCCGCCGTGTTGACACCAGGATGGGCACAGTCGCGGCTGGCCGATGTCGGGCGACTCCGCATTGCAACCGCCGACCTTGTCACGTATCGGCGACACCACCCCGAGCAAGTCGAAGGCCCCATGGTGGCCGTGGGCTTGGGCAAGGGGCTGCACCCACGGGTAGCCCGTGAGGCCGTCGCCCATGGCGTCGCTGATGCCCTCGCAGCGCGTGAGGCCCTATGACGCGGGAAGACGCCCCGAAGGGCGCTCCCGAGGTCATGCGGACCAGGCCCCATGGTAGCGGAACCGTGGTCGAGGACCCGGTGAACCCGGCCGACGAGATGCGGCCGTACGCGCTGCCTGAGGAGTTTTGGGCCTCTCGTTCGATCCTCCGTCACATTCGCCAAGCGGCGCACAGTCGGACGCGTTCGGCCGACGTGGTCCTCCACGCGGTGCTGGCCCGAGTCGCCGGGACGGTGAACCACACCGTCAAACTTCCCGCCCTCGTCGGGTCCAGAGCGCCCCTGTGCTACTTCGCCGCCGTCGTCGGGCCACCGGGCACGGGGAAGTCATCGGGGTACGCCATCGCCGCCGAGTTGCTCCCAGTCCCGGTGGGCACCGACATGGCTGACGGACTGCCCATCGGTTCTGGAGAGGGCCTGGTCGAGGCCCTGTTCGACGTGGTGCGGGAGAAAGACCCCATCACCGGAACGCCGGTGTCGGTCAAACGGCAAAAGCTGTTCAACGCCATGGTGTATGTCGATGAAGGGGACGCCCTCGCGGCCCTTGGCAGCCGCAACGGCTCGACCACCTTCAGCACGCTCCGAAGCATTTGGTCGGGGGAGGTGATCGGACAGGCCAACGCGAGTGCCGACCGGAAGCGGAAGGTCCCAGCCGGGCAATACACCTACGGGCTGGTGGTCGGGCTTCAGCCGACGCTGGCAGGACCGCTACTGAAGGACGCCGCTGCCGGTACACCTCAGCGGTTCGGCTGGGCGTGGGCGACCGACCCGACGATCCCCGACGAGCGCCCGGAGTGGCCGGGAGAACTGGACGTGGTGCTGCCCTCAGCGGTTGAGCTGGCGCGGCTCCGGCCCGTTCGATCGAAGAGCGGGTTCACCGCCCATGAGATGCCCGTGGCCAACTCCGTCACCGACGAGATACGAAAGAGGGGCCTGGCCACGGCCCGCGGTGACTTGGTGCTGGACCTCCACGATGCTCACCTCCCCCTTTTGCAGCTAAAGGTCGCCGGGCTGCTCGCGATACTCGACGGGCGTCTGGACGTGAAGCAGGAGGACTGGGGTCTGGCCGACACGATCACCACGGTCAGCGGTGCCGTTCGCCGTCATGTTGAGGACCTCGTCCGGGCTGAAGCCGGTCACCAGGAATGGATGACGAGCAACAAGCTTGCCAATCGGGCGGTCGACATTGATAAGGCGGTCACGCTGAACCGGATCGACCGAGCTGCTCACCGGATCTGCCGTGTGGTCAAGGAGGCTGGTGGCGAAGCGCTGGTGAGCCAGATCCGTCGCAAGTGCCGGGACTACGCGGACGTGTTTGAGGAGGCGGTCACCTATGCCGTGGACCACAACTGGCTGATTGAGGACACCGAACCAGGGCAGGGCCAAGACAAGCGCATCCTGCGAATCGTCCGGTGAGCGCCCCCCGGGAGGGTGTGAGGGTGTGCAACCGCACACCCTCGGTGTGTCGCGCTCACGGGCTAGGACACCTAATGAAATGGACTTTCTCTATCCTGGGCTGTTACCAGACGGCCCGAAACCTAGGGTGTGCAAACCGCACACCCTCACACCCTCCCCCCAGTTGTGCCAGTGGGGCGAAGTCTCCAGGGGTGTTGGCCTCATTGGCGAGCCGGTGGCGGTCGCGGCCGAGGCCCTGGCGGTCACTCAGCTGGCTTCCGCGGCCACCAGGCAGGAGCATCGAAGAGAGGTCTGTAGAAGCTCGACTGCCAGTCGTCCACCACCACTGGCAGGAGGCCGTAGTAGGTGCCCGTCACCAGAATGGCGTAGCGCTGGTAGGTATCAGCCACGTGGTCGATGGCCCCGTCCAGCTCACCAAAGGTCAGGGCGATCTGAGGCCGACCCTCGACGGTGTGGGCAACGCTTCTGTCCGCGAAGTCGAGCACGCCCAGCGCGATGCGATTCAGCTCCCCCTTGTCCTGCCGTAGGCGCTGCACGTTGAGGTGGCCTGAGCCATCATCCCATTCCGTCTCGTACTCGCGCCGCCCTCTGTCCAGCTGCTCGGGACCAGCCCTCTGATGCCAGCGTTCCAGGTACCGATCGCGGGTCAGAAGGTGAGAGTTCTGAATCATGGACTCCAGGAGCTTGCCCAACGTCACCGTGTTCGGTCCTTTGGCGCGGATCAGGCGACGAACCGCCATGGTCTGTCCATCCACGTAGAGACGCTGGTAGTGATTCAGTCAGGTGGCCGGTGTCTCTGGTGCGTGCTCCCTTATTGCCTGGCTGACCGTCATCCACATCTCTCGGTGATGGTGGATCAGGAACAAGTCGCGGCGTAGGTCGTCTAACCATCCAGTCCACGTTGCCATGAGCGGGTCGTTGGTCGTCATCCCTCATTCCTCATCAACCGGGTCGTCGGTCGTCATCCCTCATCAACCGGGGCGTCGGTCATCTATGTGTCAGGGCTGTCACACCCATCCCGTAGGGTGCAGTCGGTGACCGGTGGCGGTCGCTTCCCTCGGTCGCGTTCTCTGCGGAGCAGCTCGCGCCGACAACGCTTCAGGATCATTCGGGCCGTCCGGGTCGCCTCCGTCACGTCGAAGAGGTCGACCGCGTCGAGCAGCTCGCGGTCGTGGCCGTTCATCAGGCCCACGTACAGGCCGCTCTGAATGCGGAGCTTCCACCCGTCGAGCTGGTGGAGCACATGCCGTTCGTCGGTGAGCGTGTCGGGGTCCTCGTCGGGTGCGGCCACGTACAGGTCGCCCTGGTCGCCCCACTGGTCGAGGTAGCTCCGTATGGCCAAGGCGATCAGGCGGCTCTGGCTCATGCGGCAGATGGAGGCGTGGGCGGCCACGGCGATGGCGTCGAAGCGTTCGTACAGCTCGGCGTCCTCGTCCCTCACGAAGATGGTCTTGGGTGGCACCCCACCACATTACTGGTCGGGAATTCCACGAACCTACGTAGGTTGGGACCATGGCAGACAGCGATGACCAGGGATTCTCGGAGCCTATAGCTCGGGAAATGCGGACGGCGGAACTTGATCCCGGCGTTGCCGGGTTATGGCGCTCGGCGCTGCCACTGTCGACGCGCCGGCGCGGTCGGCGTCGGGGGAGGGCGTGTCGATGAGCACCTGGGCTGGTCCGGCCATCAGCGTGGCCCGTAGGGACCGAAGGTCGTCGTCTTTGGCCGCTCGCTCATGGGCGCGCCACCGTGGCAGACGAGCATGCAGCCGACCGAATGGATAAATGGCCGTCTCGACTCCCTGGCGATCGCTATTTGGTCCCCTTCTCGGGGCGCTGGGGCTGATCCGTAGGGTTCTTTTCGCTGCTCTCATGGTTGCTCTGGTGGCCCTAGGAATCAAACGGCTCCTGGGTTGGTCGCCTCGCCCATTACCGGGAGCGTCAGGTCACCCACAGGCTGCTGGTCCAGCCCACGACCAGGCCATCGACACTATGACCACGGTTATCGACGGCACCAAGCCGAAGCGTCGGAGCTGCTTGCCCACAGCGAACCGCTGAGACCCTGACCAGCAGGCGTCACGGCGCTGGCACCCTTCCGAGTAACACCACATCCTGGGTCCACCTCAGTAGCCTGAGTCCGACGTGGCGGCGTCAGCTGCCCAGGACGACGAGCAAAGCGGGGAAGCCCTATGGCCGAGACCACCATCAAGAACCATGCCGCCTTCATCTGGTCGGTCGCCGACCTGCTCCGGGGCGACTACAAGCAGTCCGAGTACGGCAAGGTCATCCTTCCGCTGACCGTCCTCCGCCGCCTTGACTGCGTCCTGGAGCCCACCAAGGCGGCGGTGCTGGAGCGCTGCCAAGCTGAAGGGCAAGGTCGAGAACGTCGACCCGGTGCTGGAGGGCGTGGCCAAGGAGCAGTTCTTCAACACCTCCCCGCTCGACTTCCAGCCGGCTCCTCGATGACCCCGGCCAGATCGCCGGGAACCTTCGGGGCTACATCGCCGGCTTCACCCGGGTGCCCGTGAGGTCATCGACAAGTTCGACTTCGACACCCAGATCACCCGGCTCGACAAGGCGAACCTGCTCTACCAGGTGATCGCCAAGTTCGCCGACATCGACCTCCACCCGGACGTGGTGTCCAACCTCGAGATGGGCTACCTCTACGAGGAACTGATCCGGCGGTTCTCCGAACTGTCCAACGAGACGGCCGGTGAGCACTTCACCCCCCGCGAGGTCATCCGGCTGATGGTGAACCTCCTGTTCGCCGAGGACGATGACATCCTGACCGACCCCGGTGCGATCAAGACCATCTTCGACCCGGCCTGTGGCACCGGCGGCATGCTGTCGGTCGCCGAGGACCACCTCCGCTCCCTCAACCCCACTGCCCGGCTGGAGGTCTTCGGCCAGGAGCTCAACGACGAGACCTACGCCATCTGCCGGTCCGACATGATGCTGAAGGGCCAGGACGCCTCCCACATCGTGTGCGGCAACTCCTTCAGCGAGGACGGGCACAAAGGCCGGACCTTCGACTACATGCTCGCCAATCCCCCTTCGGGTGGAGTGGAAGAAGGTCGAAGACGCAGTCAGGACCGAGCACGAGAAGCTCGGGTTCGCTGGCGGTTCGGTGCCGGGCTGCCCCGCATCAACGACGGCAGCTTCCTGTTCCTCCAGCACATGATCTCCAAGATGAAGCCGCCGAGGACGGGGGAGCCGGATCGCCATCGTCTTCAACGGCTCGCCGCTCTTCACCGGGGCGGCCGGATCGGGGGAGTCCGAGATCCGGCGCTGGATCATCGAGAACGACTGGCTGGAGGCCGTCGTCGCCCTCCCGACCAGCTGTTCTACAACACCGGCATCTCGACCTACTTCTGGATCGTGACCAACCGCAAGCCACCGGAACGCGGGGCAAGGTGCAGCTGGTCGACGCCCGGGACTACTGGGTCAAGATGCGCAAGAGCCTGGGGGAGAAGCGCAAGGAGATCAGCGACGACCAGATCGACGAGATCACCCGGCTGTACGGGGACTTCACGAAGGCGAGAGGTGAAGATCTTCCCCAACGAGGCCTTCGGCTTTCAGCGGATCACCGTCGAGCGCCCGCTGCGGCTGCGGTGGGAGGTGACCGCCGAGACCCTGGGTCTGGTGGCCGAGACCAAGCAGTGGGCCAAGCTCGACGAGGACGACAGGAAGGCCGTGGAGGCCTCTGTGAGCGCCCTGGTGGGCACGGCGGACGACGGACCAGAAGGTTCTGGCGAAGAAGCTCGGGCACGGTCCCGAAGGCCATCGAGAAGGCACTCTGGGATGTCCTCGCCGTGACGGACCCGGAAGCCCCGGTGGTGACCAACCGGAAGGGCGAGCCGGAGCCGGACCCGGACCTGCGGGACAACGAGAACGTCCCGCTGCCCGACGTGCCGGTCACGTGGGAGGCAGACCCCACGGAGCGCCTGGCGTCCGTCGAGTACCGGACCGCGGTCGAGGACTACATGGCCGCAGAGGTGCTGCCCTACGTCGACGACGCCTGGGTGGACTACGACAAGACGAAGATCGGGTACGAGATCCCACTCACCCGTCACTTCTACAAGTACGTCCCACCCCGGCCCCTGGCCGAGATTGACGCTGAGATCAAGGCCTGGAAGCCGAGATCCAGGAACTGCTGGGCGAGGTGACCGAGTGACGTGGTCTTCGGTGCCTCTGCGACGCCCTGTATCGGGCGAGTTGAGGAGCGGAGTCGGCCTGACCTACCACCGTTGTCCGTGGACCGCGATCTTCGAGTAGCCCCTCGCGAGGGTCGTGACGCCAACTTCGACAAACTCAGCGCCGACCTGACGACCTACAAAGTTGTGCGACCCGGCGACCTCGTCTTGAACAAGGTGAAGACCTGGCATGGCGGTCTATCGGTGTATCCGACTACGAGGGGATCGTCAGGCCAGCCTATTTCGTCGGCCGCCGAATCAGCGACGTTGACAGTCGGTTCATGCACGACCTCCTTCGCTCGGCACCCTTGATAGCGGAGTACGGGCGCGATCAAAGGCATCCGACCCTCGCAGTGGGACCTGCCGTGGGACGAGTTCCCTGCCATCAGTGTGAATGTCCCACCCCTCGCCACCCAGCGCGCCATCGCCGACTACCTCGACGCCGAGACCGCCCGCATCGACGCCCTCATCGAGAAGAAGCAGCGGATGATCGAGTTCCTCGAAGAGAGCTTCCTGCGACGAGCTTCGACGAATGATGTCATCTGGAGTCAAGCGAGATCAGGGTGACCACTGATGATACCGTAACGATGCAGATGGACGGCCAATCATGTATGGAATCGTGCTCCCGGGCCCTGACGTCCCTGACGGGGTGCCGCTCGTCAAACGGAGGTGATGTGGCTGGCCCAGCGGTCTCGCCGGACAGCTTGGAACTCGACACGACCCCCGAGATCGATAAGCACCGTCGCTCGTGCTCGACTCCACGAGCAGATGACCTCGTCATTTGCAATCCGTGGTGGTATCGGCGACGTGGAGCTAGTGCCACCAGAACTCGAGGGTGCGAACATCACGCAGGATGTGGCAAGCGTGCCCACCGCTCACGACGTACTCACCCAAGTGGTTTCAACTTCGTTACTTCGGTCGGCTGCGGTCCGCCAACAGGTGCGATCAGCAGGATCACTGGAGCAACTATCAAAGGTCTGAACATCTGGGATCTCAAGCGTGTCTGCGTGCCGCCCAGTGACGATCATAGGCAACAAGCAGATCTCGTCGAACGTTCGTGGCCGAGGAGAGTCAACGTTTGCCTAATTGCGATCGCCATGGAAGCGTCAAGTCGGCCTCTTGGTGAGCACCGCCAGGCCCTGATCACCGCGGCCGTCACCGGCGAACTCGAGATCTCCGGAGTCGCGGCATGAAGCCGCACCGAGCGAGGTCTTCGAGGACGCCATCGAGGAGTCCCTCCTGACCGACGGCGGCTACCTCAAGTCGCTCCCGTCCAACTTCGACGCCGTGCTCGGCCTCGACACCGCCGAGCTGTTCGCCTTCATCGGCGCCACCCAGCCCAAGGAGTGGAGCCGACCTCCTCGGTCGCTACGGCAACGACCCTGATGCCGCCCAGACGAGGTTCGCCAAGCGCCTGGCCGCCGAGCTCGACAACCGGGGCACCGTGGATGTTCTACGCCACGGCGTCGTGGACCTCGGGGTCACGATCCAGCTGGCCTTCTTCAAGCCCGCACACGGCCTCACCGAGGCCCTCAGGACCCTCTACGACGCGAACCGGGTGACCGTCACCCGCCAGTTCCCCTACGAGCCGGGCTCACACAAGACGATCGACCTGGCCCTGCTGGTCAACGGCATCCCGACCGCCACCGCCGAACTGAAGAACCCGCTGACCAACCAGACCATCGAGCACGCCATCAAGCAGTACCGCGAGGACCGGGACCCGGCAACGTCACCCTGGCCCGCCGGGCGCTCGTCCACTTCGCCGTCGACCCCGACCGTGGCCATGACGACCAAGCTGGCCGGGCAAGACACCCGGTTCCTGCCCTTCAACCTCGGTCACGACGGCGGGACGGGCAACCCTCCGAACCCCGACGGGCACCGCACCTCCTACCTCTGGGAGCGGGTCTGGGCCAGGGACGCCTGGATGGACCTCCTGGCCCGGTTCATCCACGTCGAGCGGCCCGCCAGGAGGCTCGCTAGCGGCCCGCAGAGGCAGCCGAGAGTGGTGATCTTCCCCCGCTACCACCAGTGGGACGCCGTGCTGAAGCTGGAGGCCGACGCCAAAGACAACGGGGCCGGGCAGAGCTACCTGGTCGAGCACTCGGCCGGGTCGGGCAAGTCCAACACCATCGCCTGGACGGCCCACCGGCTCTCCAACCTCCACGACGCCACCGACACCAAGGTCTTCGACAAGGTGATCGTGATCACCGACCGGGTGGTCCTCGACCGCCAGCTCCAGGACACGATCTACCAGTTCGAGCACGCCCGGGGCGTGGTGGTGAAGATCGACAAGGACTCGAACCAGCTCGCCGAGGCCCTGGCCGGCGAGCAGGCCCGGATCATCATCACCACCCTCCAGAAGTTCCCCTTCGTCTCGACAAGGTCGGCGAGCTTCCGGCCCGCCGCTACGCCGTGATCGTGGACGAGGCCCACTCCTCCCAGACCGGCGAGGCAGCCAAGGACCTCCGACTGGTCCTCGGTGCGACCGAGGAGCAGGAACTGACCGCCGCCGAGGCCGAGGACGCCGGGTTCATCGCCGAAGCCATCGACCCGGTCGAAGAGGCCCTGGCGAAGGCCGTCGGCGCCCGGGGCAAGCAGGCGAACCTCTCGTTCTTCGCCTTCACCGCCACCCCGAAGGCCAGGACCCTGGAGATGTTCGGCACCTGGCACGCCGAGACCAGGACGTTCGAGCCGTTCCACCTCTACTCCATGCGCCAGGCCATCGAGGAGGGCTTCATCCTCGACGTGCTGGCCAACTACACGACCTACCAGACCTACTGGCGGATCGAGAAGGCCGTCGCCGACGACCCCGCCTACGAGGCCCCCAAGGCCCGGCGGGCCATCGCCCGGTTCGTGTCCCTCCACCCCTCCAACCTGGCCCAGAAGGCCGAGATCATCGTCGAGCACTTCCGAAGCACACCGCCGCCAAGATCGGCGGCAGGCCAAGGCCATGGTGGTCACCTCGTCCCGGCTCCACGCTGTGCGCTACAAGCAGGCCATCGACACCTACATCGCCAAGAAGAAGTACGCCGACCTGGCCGCGCTGGTGGCCTTCTCGGGCAAGGTGATCGACAAGGGGCTGACCTACACCGAGCCACAGATGAACGGGTTCCCCGAGTCCCAGACGGCCGAGCAGTTCGGTGGCGACGACTACCAGGTGCTGATCGTGGCCGAGAAGTTCCAGACCGGCTTCGACCAGCCGCTGCTCCACACCATGTACGTGGACAAGGTGCTCACCGGGCTCAATGCCGTCCAGACCCTCTCCCGGCTCAACCGCATCCACCCCGGCAAGGACTCCACCTTCGTCCTCGACTTCCGCAACGAGACCGAGGACATCATGAAGGCCTTCGAGCCGTACTACGGGCGGACCGTCGCCCCGCCGACCGACCCGAACCTCCTCTGGGACACCCGCAGCCACTCGACGACTTCGACGTGCTCCGGATCGAGGAGATCGAGGCCACCGTCGCGCTTCTGGTGACCATGACGGAGGCCAAGGACCACGGCCGCTCTATGCCCTCCTCGACCCGGCGGTCGAGCGGTTCAAGGAGCTCGCCGAGGAGGATCGGCTCGGCTTCAAGGACGCCCTGGACAAGTTCGTCCGCACCTACTCGTTCCTCTCCCAGGTCGTCTCCTTCGGGGACTCCAAGCTGGAGCGGGACTACAGCTACTGCCGGGCGCTGGCCTCGCGGCTGCGGGACGAAGCCACCGTCGAGCGGCTCGACCTCGGCACCGAGGTCGAGCTGACCCACCTCGCAGCGAGATCACCTTCGAGGGTTCGCTGTCGCTGGATGCCGACACGGCGAGGTCAAGAGCATCTTCGGCGAAGGCCGTGGTAGCCAACAGAAACCTGACATCGAGCCGCTGTCCCAGATCGTCGACGAGCTGAACGAGCGGTTCGGGCTGAACCTCGACGAGCGCGACCAGCTGCTCTTCGACCAGTTCGAGGAGACCTGGCTGCCGATCCCGACGTGGCGGCCAAGCGCAGAACAACACGATCGAGAACTTCCGGCTGGTGTTCGACCGGCATGTTTCATGCGGTACCGTCGTCGGGCGGATGGATGACAACGAGGCGATCTTCAAACGGGTCCTCGATGACGAGGAGTTTCAGGAGGCGCTGATGGACCTCTACGCCCAGGCGGTGTACCAGAAGGCTCGCGCCTAGACACGAACCGCCCGACGGGGGTAAAGGTGGGGGGTCATGGCTGAGGAAAAAGACCAGGACACCCGGAAGAGGGAGTCCAATGAGCGGGTGGAACGGGTGCATCTGCACGTCCAGCAGGTCCTGGCTGGGCTGATCCCTGAGGATGCCCCTGTCGACTTCGTGCTGACCGACGAGATGCTGAAGTCGGGCAGGCCGTGGTGGTGGGGCGACGGGTTCAAGCCCACCCAGCAGCAGCTGGACGCCGTCGAGAAGCAGGCCGTCGAAGACGAAGCCTGCAGGGAAGGCCAAGCCAAGCCGCCTCCAGCCAATAGCTGAAGCCCACCATCCTCGCTCCTGAGGCTGGCTGCAAATCAGAAACTCCTTTGACCGCCTCCCAAACCTGCCGGAGCACGACCTGAGGGAGCCGATGGGGCCTTTACCTACTCCTAGGCTTCGCCGCTCACCCATTCGTCACGCCTTGCTGCTGGGTTCAGGCTGTCCGGTGGATATGGGCTTGACCGATCGCACCGAGGCAGGTGGTCAGCTCCGTGATCGTGACACCGCCCCGATCCCCACCCCTGACGGTACGGTCCGGCTATCACTGGAAAGGTGACACTTAGCACGACTGGACCCGAGCGCAGCGCGGCGTTTCAGCCCCAGCGCCATGCCGGTGATCGCGCCCACCATGAGCCAGAGAGTGGTTTCCGCCGATGAGCGGAGCACGCCAGCCGGGCCGGGCATGGGCCGACAACCCCTGGAACGCGGCAGGAGGTCGTCGGCGGTATAACCGCGAGCGCCAGGATCAGGCCCTGGAGCGTCGGGCCGAGGTGGCCAAGCTAATCCGGGCCAATGGCCTGGGCCGAGGTGCTCAGCGCCGCATGGCTGCCAAGCTCCAGGTGTCAGAGTCGGTCATCTCCCGAGACGTGCGAGCCGTCTTGGCCGAGCAGCACCGCGTACGGTGTCCGGCCTGTGGTGAGATCGTGCGGGCCGATGACGTGAGCTGGTCATGGAAGCCCCACCCCTCGGCTGGATCACTGGACCTCTGGCTGGTGGTGGACACCGACTGATGGCCCCCGACCTCGACCAGCTCCAGGTCGGCCTTCGGAAGCTGTCCGTGGCCCTGTCGGTGCGCCGCCATGCCGGGATTCAGAGCCGCCGAGGCGACGCCGTGCATGACGTGGTGGCCCTGGTGGCCGAGGACCTTGACCTCCCGCTCGACGTGGTGGCCGCCGACATCATGGAAATGCTGAGGGGTGGGCCAATCGGTCCCCGTAACTGCTCCAGGCCCGGAGAAGTAACCACAGCGCCCGATCCAGCCGCCTTGGGAGCGCCGGACTGATGGACCTAGACACCCTGATCGTCATGGCCTAGGCGACCTCTAGGTGACCAACGCCGAACGCCGTCAGGTCGCCTACCAGCTGACCCAGATCGCCGCCGAGGGCGGCCCCGCTGGCCGATGACCTCCAGGCCGTGGCTGACGCCTTGGACGACACCGCCCCGCAGCCCTGGGACTACCACGTCGATGGGATTCCGTCCGCTCGACGTGGCAACCCCCGCCGTCAGGGCACCCGGCAGCGTCGATCCGATCCCGGAAGACACCGACGCCGCCGATCTGCTCGCCGCCATCGTCGCCATCGTGGGCCGGACCGTAGAGGTGAGCCGGTGACCGATGTCCGCCAAGTGCTGAGTCGAGGCCCCCGACGGGCGCACTCTGACCGCCCGAGAGCGGTCACCAGCTCGCCCACCAGCTCCGTGAGGTCACCCAGCGCCTACCGGCGACCGGACGTCCCGCCGCCGCGCTGAGCGCCGATCTGGTGGCGTTTGCCGATCTGCTCGACGGAGCGCCCACGCTGCCCCCGTGACATGGACCGGGCAGCCGCACCACTGCCACAGGTCACCATCAGCACCACCCAAGTCCACTGACTAGGGGATCGCCCGATCTAATCTCACTCTGGTCATCCCGGCAGATCAGGCGATGGAGCTACGTCATAGATGGACTTGCCCATCATGTTGGTCTTGGGGCCTATGCGAACAACGACGACCGGGACCACCTGGCAGCCTTCGGCGCGGGTGTAGTCCTCTTCAGGCGGGTCAATTCGCCAGATCACTCGGTACCTGTCGTTTCCGATGTGCACCGCACGATACCCGGCCCATTCGTCTGCAAGTTCGTAGCCAATACTGGGATTGTCCCTCAGGACATCCGTCAACTCGTTTAGCTTCTGCCAAGCTGACCGGTCTCCACGTCGTAACCGATCGCGCTCTGCCCAAGCTGACTCGACTAGCCGGACTTCGACCCGCGGGTCCGCCGGAGCGGACGCATCTTGCCTTCGTCGGCTTCTTTGATTCCTGCGCGGAGGCGTTGTACTTCGTCGGGCTGGCTGCTTATCTCGTCTGTGATGCGCCGCCCGATTCTGTTCAGCTCGCTCTGGAACTTCTCCCGGGAGTAGGGCCTCGCGGTCGTCCGGGCCTCTTCTGTGGCCTTCCACGTGTCCGTCCAAGCCGTTTCGGACTCGTTGGCAGTCTTAGGCGGCAGGACCGTCAGGGTCTTGTTTTCCTTGATCTGTGGCACCGCGAGCCTCCGGTGGGAAAGAGCTTTCAGCATATTGGGACCACTGCTCAGTTAACGCCGAAATCAATTGTGTCACGAACAAGGGCGAGACGGACACTCGGGCGACCACCACCCCGTTGGGCGGATTCACGCCAAAATCTAAGCGGGTGAAGTCGAGCGTGAACTCAAAGGGGCTGTGAGACACTCGGGCATAATTCGCCCATACACCTGCCATTTGAGCTGGCTCGATGAAGATTTGCGGTTGATCGGGGGGTCCTGGGACTGCCATAGACCCTGACCCTAGGTCGGCTCATACCCTGACGCCGACACTCGGTGTCCGAGAGGAAGATCGAGGGCGAACTGGGTGCTCACTGTCATCTGGTCAGCCTCACAGCAGAACAGGGGGTGTGGACAGTCTTCAGCACCACGTCTGGGAGCGTACGGGGGTAATGTTGGAAGGCGGGGATCACCTCTGGAGCATCTTGGCTTGGCCCTCCCTCACGTCGACCACGCCGCCGAGCTTGTGGCGATACACCTGGGCCAGCATCCGAATATCTCGGTGACCCAGCATGTCCGCCACCTCTTGGAGCGGCACGCCAGCAGCAACCAGCAGACTCCCGGCTGAGTGCCGGAGTTCGTTGGGGGCGATCGGTTCCACACCAGCCTCGACGCACAGCTCCCGGACTGACCTCCGCAGGTTGGACGGGTCCATGGGTGTCCCGATGGCCGAGGGGAACACCAGGTTGTGGTCGTCCCACACCGGGGCGGCCAGCTGGTCCCTCTTCTGCTGGACAGCATGGGCACGAAGGGCGTCGACAACGTCGGGCGGGAGCCGCAACGTGCGGTAGCTGTTCTTCTTCGGAGGACCGATGACCAGCTTGCCCCCAGGCAGGCGCTGAATCGCGTGGAAGACATCGAGGGTTTGGCCGTGCAGATCGACCGCCCTCCATGACAGCCCAAGGACTTCACCCGGCCGGAGTCCCAGCATGATCGCCACCAGGTAGAGGGCTTCGTCCCGTCTACCGGTCGCCGCCTTCAGCAGTCTCCGGGCTTCCACTTGGCTCAGCGACCGCCGCGGCTTTGGCTTGGTGGCTGCCGCGGGGAGCAGCGCCAGCTGGGCCACATTCTGAGCGACAAGACCACGGCGTTGGGCTTCACTCAGCGCCGCCCCCAGGCAGGTTCGCACCCGCGTCAGGGATGACTTGCCGAGAGGGCGTCGGTAGCCACCACGACGCCTCTGGGCCGGTGTCGGCGGCTTCACCGAAGCCAACTGGCCCAGCAGTGCTTCGACCTGGGCCACGGTGAGGTCACGGAGTCGCGTCCCATGGAGCGGCTTCAGGTGATCGAAAGCCCACCGGTAGTTCTGCTCGGTGTTGGCGTGCAGCTTCGACACCACCACGTCGGTGTACCAGCTGAGCCACGGGCCGAGCCGGGTGTCGTCACCGATGGGTAGCCCTCCAGCAGCCTTGGCCCGAAGCTCGTCCAACCGCTCGACTGCCTCGGTGCGGGTGACTCCTGATACCCGCCGCCGTTGGGACCCGAGGCGGAGTTCGCCCCGCCACATCCCGTTCGCCTCCCGATAGACGGTGCCATCCCCGTACCCGAGCTTCCTCGGTCGTGCCATACCGGCCTCCAGACGATGGGGCACTTGATGGGGCACTTTGGGGCACTTACGGTCCCCACCCCGGAACCCACTGGTCCACAACGTAGCAGCTCAGAGGGCTACTAAGGGGAACCGTGGGTGCTTAGGCTGTGCATGACACGCAAGGGGTCGTGGGTTCAAGTCCCGCACGGCCCACACCGCACGGCCCCACACCGACAACGGCCCACAGACCGCACGGCCCACTAACTCGGACCAGGACTGTTCCGGGTTCGGGGCGCCCTGCCGAATGTACTGCAGGACACCCTCACGTACCTGGCGCCCTCGCCCCTGACGCCTTCCTGGCTTGGGATTGGTGGGTAACCCTGATGTTGGCTTTCGTCGCAAACCTTGAGTGCTGGAAGTCGACACGTCGGCGCTTGACATCGTGCACGTAGGCGACTCAGTCCGCCATTGCGCAATGCGCAACTCAGGTCAAGGCACCGATACCTGTCGGGCGGATGGGGCGCTCCCTGTCATCGGATTTTCCGCCTTGGTTCCTGGTGACCACCCCAAAAGAATCGTGAGCCGTTCCCACGTACAATTCCCGACTGCGGATGTCGACTCGTGAATGGGTGGCCCAATGACCTACACCAAACTGATTTTGATGACAGCCTTTGTCCTATCCAGCGGTCAGTATCGGAGTTACCGCGATGGCCAGCCCGGTTTCGGCCTCGGCAAAGCCCACCGGCGCTGGTACACTGACTTGTTCAGTCGGTGGTGATGTCTCCTTCAATCCGCCGCTGAGCGAGTATGGGGCGATCCCCACTGCAGGCGAGAGGGTCGAAGTCGCGACGTTTGATCTCCAATTGACGAATTCCGCGGGTCCCGACTCCAACATCCCTCAGCCGAACCCAATCGCGGCGACGATGGTTGGCAGGAGCGCGGTTCGTTTCAAGCATCAGGAAACCGAGTACCTGGGCCATCTGATGAGAGTCATCGCTGCCTGCGGCCTGGATGGGTTCGTTCCGTCCGGAGGCCTCAAGAACACTGAGGAATGGAGTGGAGAGGCACCGGTTTCGACGTCACACACCAAGCTCAGTGGCGTGGGCGCCAGTGGAGGCGCCATCAATGGCACCTCTACGGGGTCCTACGCCGGCAATGTATCTGGCACCCTGAACCTCACAGCCCTCTCCTCGGACAATTACAACTCCGTATGCTTCGGTGATGGGACGGGCACCATTTCAGGCCTGACATTCGATGCATCAACGAGCACTTTGACTATCGGAGAGCCGGCGACCTAACTCACAGGCGTCATCGTCCCACCACCTCCGACGGGACGGACTGGGCGTTCTTTCCTCCCGACAGCGCCACCGTGACCTCACGGGGAGTGACGGCAAGGAAGACCGCTAGGGCAGTGTCGCATCGGAGCCGGCCAGCTGGTGGGGGCAGCACCACAGACCTGGTGCAGGATCGGCGAGGGCCGGGACGACTCACCGCTCACATCAGCGAGACATGGCTTCTGACCGTGCTTCAGCATTGACAGGCGGAACCAGCGCACATCCGAAATAACCGGCGGACCTCTGATTCGCTGTTCCGCTGGAGCCGTTCACTCCACTCTTGAAGGTTGGGCGAATGATTTCGCTCGACGTGCCGAATGGAAGCAACGAGACTTCCAGGGATGCCCCGGCCCATGCACGATGAGGAGATCGAGGTGGGCGAACCACTCGTCCGGCGTTGCCTGGTCTCACAGTTCCCCGACCTTGCCGACAGGCCCCTCACAGTGGACGAGCTATGGGGCACCGACAACGCCATCTGGCGGCTGGGCGACGACCTTGTGGTTCGCCTCCCTCGTATCCACTGGGCGACGGACCAGGTGGAGCACGAAGTGACCTGCGTCCCGTCGAGCATTTCTCGATGCCCTTGAGGTCGACGACGCGACGCTCGCCCGAAGCCGGGGTGCAGCTATCCACCAGGTGTGCGCCGCCCTTCCTTACTACCGGGGCATGTACCCGCTGATCGTCATCCGGGCTTGGCACAAGCTGGCCGCGCTCGGTGTCGAACCAAACCGCGCCACCTAGCGTTGTCGGAGGGGTCCAGATCGTTCCATCGCCGCTCGGTGTGGACTGACGTCGCCGCAGCGACTGACGGCGATCTCGGGTGTCATGACACGGTGAGCTCAAGCTCGACCGTAAAGGAGTCGGCCGCCGTGTGTCTGCTCGGACCGCTAGTCCGCCAAGCGGTTCTGCTCTGTCGTCGCGTCAACGAGTCGCCGTTGTGCACCCTGCACCTCCCGATCGGCACGGTTGAACGCCGATTGGGCCTGCCGCCGATCGGCCTTCGCTCTGGCCTCGTCCTCTGCCGCCTCCTGGAGGTCTCGGCGCAGCTGCTCCGCCCGGCCCCTGGCGTCGACTTCACACTGCTCGACCTGCTTCAGCGCGACTAGCGCCTCCCCGCGAACCCGGGTGGCCACGTCGACGGCCGACTTTGCCCCGGTGACCTTCGACTCAGCACGCTCACGCCGCCGTTCCACCCCATCGCGCTGGTGTGGTCGTGGCCGAGCCTTGGACGTGGACGGTACTTTCGCCACCGAGCGGGGCCGTTGGCCGCTGGTGCTCTCCAAGCTTGCGAAACCGGTGGAGCGCAGTCCCGCCGTGAGCCGTCCGGCGGAGACGGCGTCAGCGGCATCCGGGTCGGCCAGAGTGGCATAGAGGGTCTCTTCGAGGCCCCGGGCTGCATCGGTACTGACCTGCCGGCCGCCGGCGTTCGCCAATTGTTCGGCTTGCCGCACGAGCCGGCGTACGGCTTCGTGCTGTTGGTGCGACAGTTGGCGGAGACGGTCACCGGACAGCGAGGCGGTCGCTTCGCGCAGGGCAGACCCCAGTGCCAGCAGAGCCCGGATATCGTCATCGTGCTGCCGGACGAGCTGGTTGACCAGCCAGGCGACGGCATTCGGCTTGGCCAGACGGTGGATCTGGCGAGCCAATTCCCCGTCGCCGGTGCTTTTCGCCTGCTTCTCACGGGCATTCCGAGTCGGGACGAAGTCGTCAAGCGGCAGCCCGTACAACTCCTCGGCGACAGCATCGAGTCCCACTAGGTCCATTGTGCCCTGACCTGCTGGCCTGTTCGCAGTGTCAACCGGCTACACCCATCTCTGCCCTGGGCATGATCTCACCCGACCATCGTCCCGGGCGGCACCTGCTTCTTCAGAGGACGAAGGTGTCGGTCGCGGCCGGAAGCCTGGGCGACGAGTGATCAACCCGAACCGGCGCGCCGGGCGCGTCACTGACAGGCCCCGGCGCCTGCGGCCCGGTGCGTTCCAGCGACGCCACGACCACGTCAATGAATGCGTCCGGACGATCGTTCTGAAGGTAGTGGTTGGCGCCGGGTATCAGCCATAGCTCGTTGGATCCGGGCTTCGTCCGCAGATAGTGCTCCCAGACATAGAACCCGACCCGCACCGGCGACACGGTGTCGCACATGCCCCAGACGATTGTGGTGGGAGTCGGGGAAGTCGCGAGCGAATGGAGCCACGTCACCTCGTGCTCGGCCCGCTCCCGCAGATACTGGATCGTCTGGTGGAGCACGGAAATGCCGTCATCGAAGGAGAATGTGGTCGCAAGGGCGGCCACAGTGGGATCGTCGGGTCCTCGTGGAGGCGTGAACGTTGTGGTTCCGAGACCCTCAGCCAGCGCATCGGGCGTGAGGACCTCGAGGACCGCATTCGCGCTGGATGGGCCCAATGCCATCTTCTGGAAATCGGTCAGGTTGGAGAGCGGCAAGAAGATGTTTCCATTGGTGAGCACCAGGTGCTCCAGAGTGAACGCCGGCTCGCCCGCATCCAGCGAGGCCAGGTGATGGAGCAGTAGCACCACACTGTCACCCCGGTCGTGGGCGAGGATGCTGCACCGATCGACATCCAACACCTCCAGGAGATGGTGCCGAAGCAGCTCGGCATCGGATGCCAGGCTGTACTGCCAATTCCAGGGCTTGTCCGAAAACCCGTACCCGGGGAAGTCCAGGAGGCTGACGTGGAACCGCTCAGCCAACGGGCCGACGACGTCGTACCAGTCGATGCTGCTCGTCGGGAATCCGTGCACGAGCAGCAGAGGGGGAGCATTCGGGGACCCGACTTCGACATGAAAGATGCGGACTTCTCGGCCCGTCGACTCTTTCGACACTGGCCGCCACGAGTAGAATGTGCCCCGTTCGAGCCACGCCTGCGACCGATCGTTCCCTGCTGCCGACGCGCTCACCTCAAAAGGCTAGCGTTCCTGCTTTGGTGGAGCCTTTGGTAGAGCCTTTGGTGGAGCGCTTACCGGCTTTCTCCTGCCGGCAAACGCCGTGACCGTCCCCGGCCCTTCGAAAGCGGCCCGTCGTGTCGCCACGGCATGTAGCCGGGTGGCACTGCCCCGCCGAACATGCACGGACCAGCCGCCCTCAGCCGGCGACGGCCTCGCTCCGGTGGGGCAACACCCATCCCGGGCGGGGGAAATGACAGGTGTAGCCGTTCGGGTAGTGCTCCAGGTAGTCCTGGTGCTCAGGCTCTGCCTCCCAGAAGGGGCCTGCCGGCTCGACTTCGGTCACAACGCTTCCGGGCCAAAGGCCAGAGGCTTCGACATCGGCGATGGTGTCCTCGGCGACACGGCGTTGTTCCTCATCGAGATAGAAGATCGCTGAGCGGTAGCTCGCGCCGATATCGTTTCCCTGCCTGTTCGGCGTGGTGGGATCGTGAATCTGGAAGAAGAACTCGAGCAGTTCACGATAGGACGTCTGGTGCGGGTCGAAGGTGATCTCGATCGCCTCGGCATGATTGCCATGGTTCCGATAGGTGGCGTTCGCAACGTCGCCCCCGGTATACCCGACCCGGGTCGAGAGGATGCCCGGTCGCTTCCGGATGAGGTCCTGCATTCCCCAGAAGCAGCCTCCGGCCAGGATTGCCTTGTTCGTTGTCACTGTTTCGCACTCTCCTGTGTCATGGGTCGGTCGAAAAGCTTGCGGTACTCACCGTAACCCTCGGCATCGAGGTCTTCGAAGGGCACGAATCGAAGTGACGCCGAGTTGATGCAGTAACGAAGACCGCCTTGATCGGCGGGTCCATCGTTGAAGACGTGGCCGAGGTGACTGTCCGCGTGGGTCGAGCGCACCTCGGTCCGGGTCATCCCATGGCTCCGATCCTCGTTCTCCACGACATTGCTCGGTTCGATCGGAATCGTGAAGCTCGGCCACCCACATCCGCTGTCGAACTTGTGCTGGGAGGCGAACAGAGGCTCACCGGAGACCACGTCGACGTAGATACCGGACTCTTTCTTGTCCCAGAATTCGTTGTCGAATGCCGGTTCGGTACTTCCTTGTTGGGTGACCTCGTACTGCGTGGGGGTCAGTCTCGCAACTGCTCCTGGGTCCTTGCCATAGCCATCTGTCACCTGGGCTCCTCTGCCATATGGTCCCGCGTTCACACCCCGCTCCTGGTCAACCGCTCGTGGCCCATTTTGATTTCCGGCGGGGGCGGTATCGGGGTGGGACCGAATCGAACGGCGACCGGCTGGAATGATGGTCTGGTGGAAAGGGCCCTGGCCAGGACGGTGTGGCATCGCATCGAAGCCATCCATGCGGTGACCGACTTCTCGCCCGAGTGCCGAAACGGCCTGAAGAGTGCAGGGCTGCGGGGGTTCTGGATGGGCTATTTCGCCGGCCGGGCAGCACCCATGGGGTCGGTGGCCCCGATGGTCGTCGAGGCAACCTTCTTCAATTTTCACCCAGCCATGGTCCGCCGGTCCATCCCGGACGCGTGGGCCTTGTCCAGCCCCGATACGATTTTGTCGGTTCGCCAGCAGTCGGCGGCCACGGCGCTGCGGCGCCTCGTGCCGGAGGCCGAGGAACTGGCTCGGACACTGCTTCCGATCCTCAACAGGGCCATCGACCGCGGGGGTACGGGGGGCCGGCCCCTGTTCGCCGCCAACCGCGATGTCGGCGGAAGGGACAGGCTCGGAGGGCTCTGGCAGGCGGCGACGACCTTGCGGGAGCATCGGGGTGATGGCCATGTGGCGGTGCTCACCGAGGCCGAGGTGGGCCCGTGTGAGGCTCTCGTCCTGTTCGCCGCCACGGAGGGCCTCCCGGCCCACGTCCTGAGGGACAACAGGGGGTGGGGCATCGGTGTCCGAAGGATTGAGAGGTCGCGGTCTGCTCAACCCAGCCGGAGAGGCGACGGGCGCTGGGCGCCAGCTGCGCGGCATCATCGAGCAAAAGACGGACCAGCTCGCCGAACAGCCATACCGTGCCCTCTCCAGCCGGGAGATGGATGAGGCCATGCGCCTGTTGGCTTCGCTGGCCACGACGATCACCAGGTCGGGGGACATCCCCTTCCCGAATCCCATCGGCTTGCCCGCGCCCGAGCTCCCCTGACGGCCGGCGTCATCCACCGGCGGTCCGTGACGACGATGACGGTCGTTGTTCCGTGCTCGCCTCCGATGACAGATGGGTCACCCGAAGTGTCGAAATCACCCCTCCTCGTCCCCGGAGGCCCGGCCGGGCCGGGCCCCGAGGGTGGGGCCGAAACGGCGGTTTGGGGTCCGCTACTATGCATTCCGACGTCAGGTCCAGTGTCAAGGGAGGCGGGAGCGATGTTCTCAACGATCGTTGTCGGAACAGACGGCTCGGACACGGCAGGTGCGGCCGTCGAATTGGCCGCCGAGCTGGCTCGCCGCAACAGTGCCAAGTTGCACCTGGTGGCTGCGGTGACGACTCCCGGGGGAGTTGCCGTACCGCTCGGGGGCATGGGTGTCGGCGATCCGTCCAGCGGCGCGGCACACAGGCATGTTGCCGCCCAGCACATGCTCGAGGAAGTGGCCGGAGCCATCGAAGGGGCGGAGGTGCAGACCCACATCGGATCGGGCTCTCCGGCCGACGTCATTGTTCATCTCGCCGACGAGGTGGGCGCCGATCTGATCGTGGTGGGCAGCAAGGGCATGCAGGGGGCGCGGCGGATCCTCGGGTCTGTCCCGAACAGTGTGGCTCACAACTCCGGTTGTCACGTGTTGATCGCCAAGACGGCCTAGCCGGCGCTGCTCGGCGTAGCCGGCGCTGCTCGTCCTACCAACCGACCCAGCGCCCGGGTATCTGAAGGTCGCCGGGCACCCCGGGCCGCTTCGACGGTGACTCGTCCGGGTCAGTCAGATGGCGGCTTCCGGGGCCGGCCGGGAGGGGTCATCCATGACGGCGGAGGCCTCCATCATCCGGCCGAATCGGAAGCGGATGTCCGCCAGGTCGTTCGGTTCGCGAACCTCCTCCTCGGCGCCCCGAAGGATCATCTCGGCTTGTCGCACGAGGATCGCCCGCTGCCAGGAGGTCGAACTGTTCTCTGCCACATGGGAGAGCGCGTCGAGCAGCCGGATCACCACGGCGGGCATCCCTCGTGCCGCCTGGCGGATCTTGTCGAAGGCGCGATTCACCATCCGGCTGTAGCTCGGGTCGGACTCGATGAGCCGGATCTTGCCGGTCTTTCCGCGATAGATGCCCTCCTCGAGCGTCCTCGCCGAGATCTTCGACAGTCCGGCTGAGATCCAGTCGATGCAGGTGAGGGCCGTGAACGTGTCGTTGACGGCGGGCGACAGCGCCCGGATGGCGATCTCGACCAGTTGGTCGATGGCGAACACCGGGTCCTGGGTGAGCGTCCGATGGGGCCCGGTCACGTGGGCTTTCTACAGAGCGGTGGCAACCTGGCCGGCCGCACCGGCGGGCCAGACCGTCGCCAGTCGACGGTTGGCCACCACGAAGTGCCCGGGCCGATGCGCGAGGCGGATGACGCTATCCAAGGTCTCGGCGATGTCGATCAGCCGACCGTAGCTGACGTACTGCAGGTACCCGCTCTGCTTGGCGGTGACATCCCCACCTCGCTGGCTCAACTTCTCGAGCAGATCGGTGACCTCGGCCGGGGTGCCTTCGGAATGCTCCTCGTCCGGCGACCGGCTGTCGGGGAACTCGGCATCGATTGCCCGGTCGAGATCGGGCGATGCCGGCGATCACTTCCGGGAGCTGAATGGACTTGGCGATGTGATGGATGAAGTAGATGAGCACCACCAGGTCGACCAGCAGGAGGGCTTCGGCCACGGGTGATGGTGAGATGGGGCACGAAGTCACCGCCGGGCAGTGTGCTGATGGATCCCAGGGCGAGCACCGAGTAGACGAAGGTCCCGACGAAGATCCCCAGGGTCAGCTGGTTGCCGGGATCCCGGATGAAGTTGCGCATCATCCGTGGCCCGAACTGCTGTGACGCCAGGGTCAGGGCCAGGATGGTGATCGAGAACACCACTCCGACGGTCGTGATGATGGCTGCCGCTATGGCGATCAGGACCTGACGGCCGGCGTCGGCACTTCCCGTCCTCACCCGCCACGGCAAGCTGAGGTGACGGTGGTCCGCGGCCCAATCGATTTCGAAGGTGAGAGCAAAGAGCACCCCCGCCACCACGATCATCAGGGTGGGGACCACCCAGAAGGTGGTCCCCAGGGCCTCGACGCGCCAGCTGGGGATCCTCTTTCGGCCCGCGAGCTGAAGCCCCGTAACCCCCCGGGCGTTGTGGATCGTCTTCGGTTCGGTCACTGCGGGCCTCCACCGTGGGCAGCCACCAGAGGCGACCCCGTGCCGACCAGACTTCCCGGCGCTCCGCTCCCAGGCTACTTCGTCAGTCCGACCCCGGGTTGGAGCTCACTCGGCGAGCCGGCCCCGGGCCGGAGGGCGAGCCATCAGTGCGCCGCCTCAGGGTCGAGCCCGGTGAACGCCCGGAAGTCCGACATCGTGTTCACGTGGGGAAACGGCATGGAGGGGACATCGACGCCGAGCGCTGTGCACAGCGGTCCCCACCCGTCCCCCGGGTGCCACTCCAGCAACCGCGACGACGGCACCGATCGACGAACCTCCTCGTTGTGTGCGTTGTACGCCCGGATGGCCGCCTGGCGATCGTTCCAATCGGGGGTGAAGCGGCGGTCCATCAGAGCGGTGATCATGGCCAACTCGGCGACGCCTCCGGGGTCATCCGGGGGAGCGCCACGAGCCAGCACGGAGAAGATCGTCTGTGATGCGCTTTCCCACCAGGCTTCCGGGTCGCGGGAGGACAGGACCACCACGGCCTCCGGGGCCGACGCGGCAAGCTCCCGCCAGAACGCTGCTGCCGGCCAGTCGACGGTGGCCACGTACGCACCGAGGAACGATTCCCAATCCGGCATCTTGCCGTCGACGGCCGCAGCCCAGGCCTCAGCCTGGTCGGGGCGGTTGATCACCTCCAACATGTGGTAGCAGGGCCCACCGAGCAACTGCTCGAAGGCCAGCTTCAGCGAGTGCGTACCCGTCCGACCCAGTCCGGCTCCCACGACTCGCAGGCTCATGTCGTCCTCCCTCCTCCGGACGGCGGATGAGCCGCCGGGTGGAGCCGAGTGTGCCAGGCACCCGGGTGAGGAACAACTGTCAGTTGTCCCGGCACATCCGTCACCATAACCTCGACGCACCATGGCGGACCCGAGGAGCCAGCGATGCCTCCAGTGCAGAGGCGTGAAGTCCAATCTCGTGTGGAGGGACGGGACCGGGTTCGACCAGCGTCAGGCATGCGCCCGGTGCGACGAGTGCGGCAGGGAACGGCCCTCCGTCTTCGCCGACGAGGCGGGCTGACCGGACCGATCCGGTGTCCCGGGCCGGCAGCCACCACCCCTTGGGGTCATGCCGGCGCCACGGTCTGTCGCCAGAGTGGCCGTAGCTCACCGGCGCCCGGTACAGTCGTCTGCATGGCTGAGGGGCCCGGGGCAGGGCAAATCCATGTGATCTGCGAGACGGACGCGGGCCATTTCGACCTCCGGCTCTACGGGGCGGAGGGCTCGACCGTTCCCTCGTGGTGGATCGGGATGTTCGACTCGTCGGGGGCGCTGCGACGGACCTGGATCTCCAACGGGGCCGATCTCACGTCGGATGCGCTCCTGCGGTGGCTGCGGCCGATCGTCGGCTACGAGGTCGCCAGCCGGCTGGTCCACATGGCCCTCCACGTGCACACCCGGCCGGCGCAGGTCGGCCGCAAGGTCGTCGCCGTTCACTAGCGCGGCTCCCAAGGCGGCACGCCCGGCAGCGCCCCCGGTGCCGGCTCGAAGCGCCGGGCGCTTGGGGTGACGCGGCACTCCCGGACGTATGATTCGGCCTGCGGGGGCCCGGAGGAGGCGACATGGCGAAGTACCTGCTCGAAGTGAAGTACACCCTGGACGGGATCAAGGGGCTCAAGTCGGAAGGCGGATCGGCCCGGGAGGCGGCGGCCGCCGCGCTGTGCGAGGGACTCGGAGGAAGGATCGACTCCTTCCACTTTGCCTTTGGTGGTACGGACGTCTATGTGGTGGCGGACTTCCCCGACGATGTCACGGCGGCCGCCGCGGCCCTGACCGTGGCTGCCGGTGGCGGTGCCACGGTTCGGACGGTGGTACTCCTGTCAGCCGCCGAGCTCGATGCGGCGGTCGCCAAGCAGACGACCTACCGCCCACCGGGTGGCTGACCGGCTCACCGACCACGAGGGGGCCCGTCCTACCTCCCGGGATAGTGCTCCGGTGGCGTGTACGGCTCAAGGAGGGAGTCATTCCTGACGCCACGGCCCGGGTGGCGCGGTGAACCCGAGCCGTTGACACCCACACACCAGAGCTCCCGCCCGGCGAGCATGGGCCACACCGCCCGGGCACGGCCTACGATCGCCCGTTGGCGCTCGGCGACGCCGGGTGCCGCTCCGTTGCCCGAGCCCCAACCGACCACGATCCTCGGTGACAGTTCGAGGGCCCTCGCGATCCAGCCATCGTTGGCACCGACCGATTCGCCAACGGCCGTGTGCAGGTGCAGGCGCGCCTGCCGGGTGTCGATCGACGCGAAGAGGTTGACGAGAACATAGCCACCCCCGCCATTGGCCACGCTGATGCGGTAGAGCCTCCGGGTCGTCGGGTCGTCGGCGCACCCACCGGCCCCGGACGGATTGAGCAGCAGGTAGGTGAGAACTGGGAGCTGTTCGTCCCAGTCCCGCTGCAGCCAGTAGCGGTAGTTCCTGTCCGAGCTGAACACGGCGCCGCCGCGCACGTCTTCGGGAAGGGACCACCCACCTGTGTCCCCGGACGGCGATCGTGTCACCCTATGGTTCCTCCTTGACGGACGCACCTCGGACGGGCGCCGCTCGCTCCGGTGCCCAGATGCTCGCAGGCACGGGCCCCCGACTTCGGCGGCCGGCCGCGTGAGATCATGGTCCATCGTCCATGATGGATCCATCGACCCGACGCTCGCCGGCGTCACCGACACCCGCTTGGCATGGGAGGAACTGCCCGGTGAGCTCCGCCGGTCCATCGAGCGCCACGCCGGTGGACGCGTCGAGCGATCCGACAGCCAGCTGCGGGGGTTTTCGCCCGCACTGGCCTCGAGGCTGACCCTCGGGAACGGCAACCGAGCCTTCGTGAAGGCCATTGCCCCCGACGCCCAGTCCGGTGCTCCCGGCGGTCAGGAGCTGTACCGGCAGGAGGCTCGGGTGGCCGGCCTCCTGCCACCCGGTACGCCGGCACCGAGGCTCCTCGACACCTGGGAGCACGGAGGATGGGTGGTGCTCCTCTACGAGGACGTGGACGGGCAGCCGCCCGTACTGCCATGGGACGAGGGCCAGCTCGGGTCGGTGCTCGACGCCATGGTCGATCTCTCCATCGACCTCACCGGCGGCCCCCTGACCCTGCCGCCGGCCCGGGTGCCGGGAGGCCGGGAGTGGTGGGCCGACCTGGCTGCCGACCGGTCGCGGTTGGGTCGCCTGCCCACGCTCGACCCCTGGGTCCGGGACCATCTGGTGTTGTTGGCGGATACTGCCGGCCGCCGTCCCGCCGCGTTCGCCGGCTCGAGTCTGCTGCACACCGACATCCGAGCCGACAACATCCTGCTCACCCGAGACGGTGTCGTCTTCGTGGACTGGCCCCATGCCCGGACGGGCGCCTCCTGGGTGGACCTCGTGTTCTTCCTTCCGAGCGTGGCGATGCAGGGCGGTCCGGATCCGGAGTCGCTCTTTTGGCGTCATCCGGCGGCAGCCGACGCGGACCGGAACTCGGTGCTGTCGGTCCTCGCCGGCCTGTCGGGGTTCTTCGCCTACGCCGCCACCGAGGACCCCCCTCCCGGCCTTCCCACGCTCCGGCGTATGCAGCTGGCCCAGGGGGTGGAGGCGATCAAGTGGTTCCGCCGCATGATGGAGGAGTGACGCCTTGGCTGTCCCCCGAGTCCCTGGCGCCGTCACTCGTCGTGCCGGGCGACGACCGATGGTGGATCAGTGGAACAATTCGATGTGGCGCTCCCGGGCCACCTCGGGCGCGATCCCGTCATGGCAGTCGATCCACCGTTGACACGGTGCGCAGTACACGCTGACGTGGTCTCCCAGTCGGGCCACCGATCCGTCCGCCGGCGTGATCTCACGCACCCGTGGGCTCGTCATCACCCTGGCCGTATAGGCGGCAGCTCGTCGGCTGACGACCGTGTCACTCATGTTGGTCTCGGTCATGTGGCCTCTCCCGCTCTGAGTCCCGTCCTTAACAACGACGTCCGGCCGTGCCAACTTGAGCGTTCGACCGCACCCGGACTGGGCCCGGACCACCTGGCCGGTAGTCGTCCGGCCCACGTGGGCCGTTGCCCGGGCACTCAGCGGAGGATCTCGACGAGCAGCACCCAGGCATTGAGGATCCCGGCCAGGATGGCGATGACCACACTGGGTACCGTCCAGTACAGGCCCCCGCCGCTCTGCGCCAGCAACGTGATCCCCGCCAGCAACAAGCACACCGTCACCGCCGCGCCGGGGGCGGTCCGGTTGGCCAACCACAAACCGAAAGCCTCGTGCTCGGAGCGTCCGGACTGGACGGAGATGCGAAGGTGGGCGGCCCCGGTGAGGAAGGCCACGGCCAGGATCTCCCCGGCCAGGGCGGCGTTCGACTGGTTCGGGATGAGCACGAACAGCGCGGCGAAAAGGGGAGTGGCCAGAAAGATGAGGGTCTGACCGGCCCGGGCCGGGAGCCCGGTGAACTCCAAGATGCGCCGGAGGTTGATGGAGACGGCCACGAACAGCAGGCCGACCAGCGTGGCGGCGGCCCCGACGACCCCGACCGCGAACTCGCTCCACGGCGCAGCGCTGTAGGCGGTGGTCAGCACCAGTCGTCGCCCGCGGTCATCCTCACCGGGATCGAGCGTAGACGGCCATGGGTTACGAGTCACCGGGGGCACGGTCCGGCGGTGGCGTAAGCGTGCAGTCAGCCGATGACGCAGGAGTTGGCGGTCTGAGTCGGCATGCGGGGGTCCTCGGGGCGGTCTGGGGGACACGAACGCGGCACCGCGCTGGCCGGTGGTGTGGACGCGGCGGGTGCGAAACGTGCCACTGCCGCACGGTGTCGAGGGCGACGGTGTCGGTGCGGCCAGTGCCCGGTCGTCCGAGGTGGCGAACCGGACCGGGGCAACGTCGGCCGGGGAGTGGGGATCGGCCACGTCCGCCCCGGCAACCACACGTGGCCAGCTGGGGTTTGCCGGTGGGTGTTCGGGGGTATCGGCTGAGCACCCGGCCCTGTGGAGCGGGGGCCACTCGATCCCTGGTCGCCCCCGCTCCGGGTTGGGTGCCCGCCGTCGAGGTGGCGCGCTCAGGAGTCGTGCTGGTGCGTGGCCAGCCACCGGCCCGCCTGCTCGCGCTCCTCCACCGAGGGGAGGTGGCGCCAGCCCCGGTCCCGGGAATCGAAGATCAGGTAGCCACACGTCCGGCAGGTGCCGATGGACCGGAGGCCCCCCGGTTCCGCAGGATGGTTGGCGTCGAGCATCCGTCCCAGCCGGATGGCTTCGATCGCCGGCCTGCTTGCTGGCGGACCGGTGGCGGGTGGCTGTTCGTCGGACGTCATGCACACCTCGGGGCGGGAGAGAGCCCGGGGACCGGGGCGGGGGAGCGCTCGGGGTCGGGCGTCATCGGGGCCCTGTTCCGATCACCCGGGCGGGCGCCGCGTCCCGGGTCGTGCGCCGGTCGTGCCTGCGGCCTGCCTGCGGCTTTCGCACTACTGGCCCCGGTCGCGCTGTCTGGGTGACAATGGGGCGCATGTCCAGCTTGTCGAGGGGCGGTCCGCTGTGGACCGGGGCCGGTCGATGACCACGGTGCATCGGAACGAAGCGGTGCGCGCCCAAATCAGGGTCATGATGGCTGACGGCGCCGGTCCCACCCGCGATGTCGACGCTCTGGCCGATGCGGTGATCAGCCTGGTGCTCGAGGCGATGGGCTTCGAACCGTCTCAGGTCGACGGGCTGGCCCACTGCGGTCCGGATCAGATCCGGGCGTCGACCCGCCACCGGGCGGCAGTGCGTGCCGCCCCGGTGGTTGATCGGCTGGAGCCACTCACCGCCGTGGCGCGGGCCGCCGACCGGTACGGCAAGGCCGTCCGCAAGCACAAAGGGGAGAAGAAGGCGCGTCGAAAGCTGCTCGAGGCCGTGACGGCCTGGAAGGAGTCGAGTCCGGCGTGATCTCATCGGTGGTGGAGCTCGACCGGGTCCAGTAGCGTCGGTTGGCGGCTGATCTCGACCGGGTCGAGCAGCTGTGGTCCGTTGTTGTTCGTGCTTCCCACGGCTCGCCCCACCGCATGGTGCACGAGCGTTCCCTCAGGTGCCGGGCACAGCATGGACTCGAGCTCGTCGCGGTCGGTGACCGTCCGATCGAGCCAAAGGTCCCAGGTCCCGCGCTCGAGTACGACCGGCATCCGGTCGTGGATGCCGTCCATGTCGGGGCCGGCCCGGGTCGTGATGATGGTGGCCGATCGCAGGATGTCCCCGTCGGGTTGCTTCCATCGCTCCGCCAGGCCGGCGAACACGATCGGTTCACCATCCGCCCGTCGGAACACGTAGGGCTGCGTTACCGAATCGAGGTGCTCCCACTCGTAGAAGGCGTCCGCCGGAAGGAGGACTCGGCCGCGCTGGAAGGCCGACTGGAAGGCGGGCTTGGTCGCCACCGTCTCGGCCCGGGCGTTGAAGGTTCCTTTCACCGCGTTGAGGTCGTTCGCCCACCTCGGGACGAGCCCCCACCGGTAGAGGCGGAGCGTGCGGGAGCCGTCCCGGCCTTCGGAGGCGCCGGGGACGGGGGACGTCGGTCCGACGTTCCATTGAGGTTGCCACCCGTCCAGCTCAGGATCGAGGCCGGCATCGAGCAGGGCGGCGTAGCGGGGCGGGTCCGAGTACAGGGCGATGCGGCCGCACATGAGAGGGAGCCTATGCCGCGCCGGCCGGCGCGGTGCCGGGGCGCCCCTCCCGCGGCTACGGAGCCGTCGTCGTCGACGAGGTCGGCACCACGACCAGGTCGATGGCGAACTCGCCGGTGTTGAGGCCGGTGCCCTGGATCGAGCTGGTGTGGCCGGACAGGACCTGGATCGTCCATTGCGCGTCACTGGCGTCGAAGCTGGCGCCCGACACGGTCACGGTGGTGGCGGTCGAGCCCGAGCTGGTCCCCGCCGTGACCGGTGTCGACCCGGACTGGTAGTTGGCGATGGTGTAACCGGCCGCCCGCAGCTTGGACTCGTACGCCATGCTTCCCGACTCGAGGGCCCCGGTCACGGCGAAGGCCACGTCCCACCGGTTGTCCCCCCGCCCCCGCCCAGGACGCGGGAGGCATCCGGCGACGGGATGGCGCTCGGAAACCCGGCGGGAAGTGATCCCTTCGACGCGGAGAAGGAGTGCCCGAGGATGTTGCCGCTGACGCCGTTCTTGGAGACGTGCAGCCCGCAACCGGCCAGGGTCAGGGCGAGGCCGACGGCGGCCACACCGACGGCCCGCCGTCCCGGCCGTGGCGTGCTCGACGGTTGCCGCTCGGCCTCCGGCATCCTGACGCCCGCCTCGGTGCTGTGCATCCGGCCTCTCCCATCCCCGCCGACGGCGCCGGCCGGGGCTCGGCCACCATACCGTTCCCCCCGGACGGGGAGCGGGACCGGGCTCCCTTCCCGATGCCGACCGGGTGCAAGGGTTCGTCCGGGCGACCGCCTCCTCCGCGTTTGTGCTCGACTCTCCCCTGACCGTCCCCCTGGAGGTGCCATGCCCGAGCTCAGCCGTCATCATGTCGACCCGGGGGACGAGCGACGACACCCACCCGGCCCCGAGCTCTTGTGGAACGAGTCCTACTATCTCGACTTCGTGACGGGCGACGGATCCGTCGGCGGCTATGTGCGCATCGGGCTCTATCCCAACCTGGGCGTGACATGGTGGACGACCATGGTCGTCGGGCCGACCCGACCCGTCGCCGCCTCCGTCGCCTACGACCTGCCTCCGGTGTCCGGTGGCGGCCTGGCGTTGACGGTCGACCGTCTGGACGTGCGTGCCACGGTGGACGACCCGCTGGCGGCGATGAGCCTGCACGGCCGCGCCCCGGCCGTCCTCCACGACACGGCGGGCGCCGTTTACCGGCGCCAGCCGGGCCGGTCCACCACCGTCGAGCTCGACCTGGCCTGGATGACCGATGGCACGCCCTACCACTACGACCTCACCACGCGCTACGAGGTGCCCTGCCTGGTCTCCGGTGAGATCATCGTCGACGGCGAACGCATCGCCGTCGACGGCCACGGTCAACGCGACCACTCGTGGGGGGTGCGGGACTGGTGGGCATTCGGGTGGTGCTGGACCGCGGCCCGGCTGGACGACGGCACCAGGGTCCATGCCGCGGACATCCGCATCCCGGGACAACCCGTGGCCTTCGGTTACGTCCAGGCCCCGGACCAGGCCGTCCGACCGCTGTCGGGACTCGAGGTGACCGAGGTCCTCGGCGAGGAGGGGATGCCCACCACCGCCCGGGTCCTCATCGAGCCGGGCGGCCTCGACCTGCAGGTCCAACCGCTGGCCTTCGGCCCGTTGGTGCTGGTCGCACCGGACGGGCGGACGAGCCGCTTCCCACGGGCCATGGCCCATGTCACCGCCGAGGACGGGCGAACGGGCACCGGGTGGATCGAGTGGAACCAGCCCCAGCCGGCCGGCGACGGGCACTAGCGTTGTCGAGTGCGCCTGGCCCTCGTCCCCTCGTCGGAGCCGTCCGACTATGGGTTCGTCCATCGCATCCGTACCCGCTTCGCCGAGACCGACGCCATGGGGGTGGTGCACCACGGCGCGTACGCTCCCTACCTCGAAGAGGCGCGGGCCATGCTCCTCCGGGCCCGCGGTCACCCTTATGACGAGGTGCGGGCATCAGGCGTCGACTTCGCTGTCCTCGAACTGTTCGTGCGCTACCGGCGGCCCCTCCGGTTCGACGAGGTGGTGGACGTCCACGCCCGGGTGGGACACCTGACCAGGACCACCTTCCAGGTGGGCTACCTGCTGGCGGTGGATGGGGAGCCCCGAACGACCGCGGTGACCGTCCATGGCGCCGTCGACGCCGCCGGGAGGGGACTGCGGCTGCCGGGATGGCTGGCCGAGCTGGTCGACCCCCCACCCCCGGGGTGACACGGTCGTCGGGCGTGAGGCATCGGCCGTGAGGTGCGGTTGGCAAGAGGGAAGGGGCGCCCGGTACCGTAGAGGGAGCCGCGCGGGATCGTGTGCGGCGAGCACCTCGGGCCTCGGCCCGGACTGGAACTGGAGAGCCAACCATGCCCATCGCCGTCGGCGACAGGATTCCCGATATCAATGTGATGACGACGGGCCCTCAGGGGCCTGTCCACGTGCAGACCGGCACCGCGCTCGGCTCGGGGAAGGTCGTCCTGTTCGCCGTCCCCGGCGCGTTCACCCCGACGTGCTCGGACTACCACCTGCCGAGCTTCGTGATCCGGCACGATGAGCTGAAGGCCAAGGGTGTCGACACCGTGGCCTGCATCTCGGTGAACGACCCGTTCGTGATGGAAGCGTGGGGCAAGGACCGCAACGTCGGCGACCTGATCCTCTTATTGGCCGACGGGAACGGCGAGTTCACCAAGGCAATCGGGCTCGAAATGGACGGGAGCGGCTTCGGCCTGGGGACGCGGTCCCAGCGCTATGCCATGGTCATCGACGACGGTGTGGTGACCGCGCTCAGCATCGAGCCCGGCCCTGGTCTCTCGGTGAGCTCGGCCGACGCCGTCCTGGAACAGCTCTGAGGGACGCCAGCCGACCGCGGCCGGCGGCCCGGGCGGAGGCTTCCGCCCCTCGCACCGATTCGGGGGCACCTCGGGGCCGTGCGTACGAGGGGGACGGACCGCTACCGTCGGCAACGTGGAACTGACCGACGCCCTCCGGACCACCGGTGCCGTGCGAGACTTCGCCGAGACGCCGCCGGACGACGCCACCCTCTACCGGCTGTTGGACACGGCCCGCTTCGCTCCCAACGGAGGGAACCGGCAGGCCTGGCGGGTGATCGTGGTCAAGGATCCCGAGCTGAGGCGGGCGATCCGGGACAGCTACCTCCCCGGCTGGTACCAGTACCTCGCCCAGGTGGCGGCCGGTCTCACCCCCTGGGCGGTGGTCACCGACCGTGAGCGGGAGCGGCAGGCCGTGGCCGAGGCTCCGGCGATGGCCCGGGCCGCAGCCGAGGGGCCGGGAGGCTTCGCCGAGCACTTCGACCGGGTCCCGGCCATGCTGGTGCTGCTGGCCGACCTCACCAAGTTGGCCACCGTGGACCGTGACTCGGGCCGCTACACCATGGTGGGCGGCGCGTCGATCTACCCCTTCGCCTGGAGCATCCTCCTGGCCGCCCGGGCCGAGGGCCTGGCCGGCGTGATGACGACCATGGCCGTCCGGGACGAGGCCGCGGTGCGGAAGGTGCTCCGGGTACCGGACACGATGGCCATGGCGGGCGTGCTCGCCCTCGGGACCCCGATGCGACAGCCCACCCGGCTGCGCCGAGGACCCGTCGAGGACTTCACCACGGTGGACGGATTCGACGGCCCCCGGCTGGGATCCCCGTGACCCCGGATCGGGCGGCGACGCCGTGGGGCCGGAGCCGGCGGTGAAAGTCCGGATCGGTGTCGGGATGGGTGCGGTCCCGGCTCCCGTCTCGAATTTCGGTGAGGTCGTCGACGACCTCGACCGCCTGGGTTTCGATTCCATCTGGCTGCCCGAGGTCCTGACCGCACCGACGCTCGACCCCATGGCCGGCCTGGCCTACGCCGCGGCCCGCAACCCGCATCTGAAGCTGGGTACCACCATGCTCCTGCCCGGCCGCAACGTGGTCCGGCTGGCGAAGCAGCTGGCCAGCCTCGACGTCCTGTCCTCGGGGCGCCTGCTGGTCACCTTCGTGCCCGGGCTGCCCCGCCGTCACGAGTCAGGAGCCGTGGGCGTCGCCCCTCCCGCCAAGGGCCGGCTGATGGAGGAGATGATCCCTCTGCTGCGGCAGCTGTGGGCGGGGGAGCGGGTCACCCATGACGGGGAGGCCGGCCGGTTCGACGACGTGGTACTGGCGCCGCGGCCCGCCCAGCAGCCCCTCGAGGTCTGGACGGGAGGCATGGTCCCCGACGCCCTCGCCCGCTGCGGCCGTCTGGCTGACGGTTGGCTCCCGTCGGCGTGCACACCCGAGGAAGTGGCCCGGGCTCGCGTGGTGGTCGACGACGCCGCCTCCAAGGCCGGCCGCGCCATCAGCCCGGAGCATTTCGGCGTCTCCATCGCCTACGCCGACGGTCCGCTCGACGCCGCCCAGACCCGGGCTCTGGCCGCACTGCGACGTGGTGTGGACCCGAGCGAGGTGGTGCCGGAGGGCATCGGTGGCCTGCGGGCCATGATCGAGCGCTTCGTCGGCGTGGGATTCTCCAAGTTCGTGGTCCGCCCCCTGGTGACGCCGACCTCCTGGCGCGCCGAGCTCGAATCGTTGGCCGACGGCGTGCTCGACCTCCAGACGTGACCCGGGCCAGGCCGGTGGAGTTGGAGTTCGTCGCCCATGACGACCCGGAGCTGCTGGCCCGCATGGCGGAGGTGGCCGTCCAGAGGACCGGGTGGATCAATGTGCAGCCCGTCATCGCCGACGAGCACGTCCCCCCCGGCCCCGGTCCGTTCGCCTTCCTCGGCGGGTCGACCCACAAGGTCCCGACCGTCACCTGGATGCCCGGCCGTCGGGCGTCCAACGGGACGGTCAAGCCGACCACGGTCGGGCTGCAGCACGCTGCCGGCCCCCGCCTCGCCTGGAAGCTGCGCGACATCGGCCTGCCCTTGCCCGACGGCTGGCGGGTCACCCAGGACCATCCGAGACGGGGGCTGGTGGCCCAGGTGCCGGCCGACGCCGAGGACCAGGCAGTGATGGAGTGGCTTCTGGCGGCGGCCACCTTCGCCTGCACCGTGCCGACCACCGGCCGTTGGACCGCGTCCATCCACGCCGGATTGGCTTGACCACATCCGTCGTGCTTGTGCCGTGCGGGTCGAGGGGGGAAGATGGTCCGGAACGCGACACCGGGGCGGTCGACACTCCGAATGGAGGAACGATGCTCAAGGGATTCCGGAATTTCCTCATGCAGGGCGAGCTGATCGTCATCGCCGTGGGCCTTGTGGTCGCGCTGGCGTTCAGCACGTTGATCAAGTCCTTCACCGACAACATCATCACGCCTCTGGTGAACGCGGCCGAAGGTGGGGGAAATTCGTCACTCGGCCTCGGGTGGACCATCAACGGTCAGAGGATCGACCTGGGAGCCTTCGTGGCGGCCATCGTCTACTTCCTCATCTTCATGGCGGTCATCTACGCCGTCCTCGTCGTCCCGTACCGCGCCTACATGAAGAAGCGAGGTGAGACGGTCTTCGGTGAACCGGCACCGGTCAAGACCTGTCCCAGCTGCCTGTCGGACGATCTCCCCGTCGGTGCCGTCAAGTGCAAGTACTGCGCCAGCGATGTGCCGGTGGCCGGCTAGATCCGCAGGGGTTCGCCCACCGCCTCGGCCAACGTGGGGCCGGCGGGCGTTTCGGGTGGCCCGACCCTCCCGGGGACCGACCTCCAGACGACGGCCGTGACGCCGAGCGCCACGGTCACCGCCGCCACCACGCTGATGAAGGGCAGCCAGGCGGCGACGGCGAACGCCGCCCCCGCCCCGGCGGCGGACACCGCGGTGCACGCCGTCTGACTGGTGGCGAACAGTCCCTGGACGCGGCCGACCTCGGACGGACGGGAGCCCTGGGTGAGCAGCGACTGGACAGCCGGCATGGCCGCGGCGAACCCCATGGCCTCCAGCGCCCCGAGGACCACCAGGGCCGGGACGTTGTGGATGAACGGGTACGAGGCACACAGTGCGGTGGACAGGCCCAGTCCGGCCAACACCAGCGCTCGGCGGTCCATGTGGTCGGCGAGCCAACCGCTGGGACGGGCCGCCAGCACGAAGGGCACGGCGAACAGCGTCCAGGAGATACCGATCTCCAGACCCGATGCGCCCCTGGCCAACAGCAGCAGGGTCCAGCAGATGTCGTAGACGCCGCTGGTGAGCCCGATGACCCCGGCACAGATGAGCGCCCCCACCATCGAGGGGCCGAGGTCCAGCCGCCCGGTCGAGCTCGCCGCCGTCCCGGCCGGTGGCGGGACGGCGCGCCGGCCCGGGGCGCGGAGCCGAAGGGCAGGGAGGCAGGCTCCGAAGGAGAGAAGGCCCGAGGCGAGGAACATCGACCCCATGTGCCGGACACCCACGATGCTTCCGACCAGGGGACCGACGGCCATACCGGCAAGCTCACCGGCGTAGACGGCGGCGAAGGCGCGTCCCCGGCGCTCGATCGGCACCGAGCCCGAGATGAGGGCCAGGCCGGCGACCGTGGCCGCCCCGGCTCCCGCCCCCTGGAGGGCCCGCAGGGCCACGGCGGTGTGGGCCTCGATGGGGAGCAGGAAGGAGAAGCTGGCCACACCGTACGTGGCGAGGCCGCCGATCAGCACCGGCCGGCAGCCGAGCCGGTCGGCCAACCGGCCCATGGGGTACTGGGAGAGGACACCGGCGGCGTAGAACGAGGCCATCACGGCACCGGCCAGGGCGTCGGAGCCGCCGAGGTGGCGGATGTAGACCGGCAGCATCGGCACCACCGCCGTCGCCCCCATCCACTGGATCACGACCGTGGCCGTGAGGGTGCGGACCAGCCGGCTCGAGGGCTCGGGCGCCATGCTCACCGAGCGGCACCGCCCGGGCCGGGCCGGTGGTGGGTTTGCGGCCCACGGTTGCCGAGGTGCCACCCGCCGCAGAAGCTGCAGGGGTAGGGACCGAGGTCGGCGGCCTCCTCCAACCGGAGCCGGAGGGCCGACCGGTTGGCGTCGTCCTCGGTTCGGAACCGGGTCTTCGCCTTGCCGTCGGCACGCCAGTGCTCACGCCCCGTTCCATCCGACCGGGCCGACGCTGGGCGGGACGGCCGTCGCCGCCGGGCCTTGGCCATCGACCCGCTACTCGACGTAGACCGGTGGGCGCCGTTGCTTGAACGCCGCCGTCGCCTCGGTGAGATTGCCGGTGTGGCCGGCGAGCAGCTGGGTGCGGTTCTCCAGGTCGACGGCGGCCTGGAGGCTGCCGACCTCGAGCGAGGCCCAGATGGTGTCCTTGGTCAGCGCCAGGCCGAACGGGCTGAACACGCACATGGCCTGCGCAGTCTCGACCGCCTCCGCCAGCAGCCTGTCGTCCTCCACCACCCGTGAGACCAGGCCGATCCGGAGGGCCTCCTCGGCGTCGACCTTCTTGCCGGTGAGGAGTATCTCGGCCGAGTGGGACGTGCCCACCGCCCGGGGAAGCAGCCAGCTCACCCCGAGCTCGGTCCCACTCAGGCCGTTGCTGATGCCCGCTCCGCAGAACACGGCCGACCGGCCGGCCAACCGGATGTCCGCACCGAGGGTCAGGCACATGCCCCCTCCGTACGCCGGTCCCTTGATGGCGGCGATGATGGGCTGGGGTATGGAGCGCATGGCCGGGACGACCCCGCCCATGTAGGCCATGGCCCGCATGCCCAACCGGTGGCGGCCGAGGCCCTCGGTGCCCGGTGGCTGGCCGGCGTGCTCGAGCTCGAGCCCCGAGCAGAAGGCCCGCCCCGCACCGGTGAACACGACCACCCGGCAGCTGTTGTCGGCGCCCACCTCGTCGAGTGCGGCGTAGAGGTCGGACACCAGTGCGAACGACATGGAGTTGAGCCGGGGCGGATTGTCCAGCGTGACCACGCGCACGTCCGGGCTCACCGCTTCGATCGAGACGAGGGCCATGGCCCCAGCCTCACCGACCGGAGCGGTCTGCGCCACTCGGCGGTCCGGATGGGCCATCATGCGGTCGTGCCCTTGGAACCGTTCAGCGCCTTCGAGCCATACGGAGGTGGCCCGCGCCCCGACGTACTGACCGGCCTCCTGCTGGTGGCCACCCCGCGACTGGTGGATCCCAACTTCGCCCGCCGGGTGGTGCTGGTCCTCGATCACGGCGACCACGGGGCCCTCGGCGTGGTCATCGACCGCCCCGGCGGTGTGGCCGTCCGTGAGCTGCTGCCCCAGTGGCATCCGTTGGCTACGCCGCCGGCCGAGCTGTTCGTCGGGGGGCCCGTGGCTCGGAACGCACTGATCGGGCTGGCCAGGCTGACCTCAGCCGACGCCGCCTCGGGGCAGGTCGGCTGGCGGCTGCTGGTCGACGCCGAACGCCCCGTCGGCACCGTGGACCTGGCCGCCGACCCCGCACCGCTGGCCGAATCGATCGTGGGCGCCCGGCTCTTCTCGGGTTACGCCGGGTGGGACTCGGGGCAGTTGGAGGCCGAGATCGAAGAGGGTTCGTGGTACGTGGTGCCGGCCCGGGCTCCGGACCTCGTCTCGGCCGACCCGGAGGGGCTGTGGCGCAGGGTGCTGCTCCGACAGGGGGGCGCCCTGGCCGTCGTGTCGGGGTTCCCCCCCGACCCCACCATGAATTGAGAGGGGCCCGGGCTACCATCTCGGCGTGGAACGAGCCGGCCCATCCGTCCGCCCGGCCCTGTCCTCGGACGTCCCCGCCCTGGCCGACATGTTGGTCCGCGCCTTCGCCGACGACCCGGTGGCCAACTTCATGTTCGCCGGTGAACGGCGACGCCAGCGCGGCCTCCACTCCTTCTTCACCTCGCAGCTGCGCCGTCAGTACCTGCCCCACGGCCACGTGTACACGACCGACCCGCTCGACGGGGCGGCGGTGTGGGGGCCTCCCGATCGGCACCGCCAGGGCCTGCGCGAGCTGTTCCAGCTGCTACCGACGTTGCCGTTCCTGATGAGCCCCCGCATCGTCGGGGCCCTTCGCCTGCTGTTCGAGATCGACTCGCTCCACCCCAAGGAGCCCCATTGGTATCTCGCCACACTCGGGACCGAGCCGGCCCGCCAGGGCCGGGGGATCGGCTCGGCCCTCATGCAGCCCGCGCTCGACCAGGGCGGACGAGGACGGTGTGCCCGCCTATCTCGAGTCCTCCAAGGAACGGAACGTGCCCCTGTACCGCCGCTTCGGTTTCGAGGTGATCGAGGAGCACCGGTCGAAGGTCGGGAGCCCGCCCATCTGGCGGATGTGGCGCGAGCCCCGGCCCCCCGAGCGCTGACGCCGCCCCGGCCGTGGCCGGTCAGAGTTCGACGTGGACCCCGTCGGGCCGGTCCTCGGGCAGGGAGACCACGGTCTTCAACAGCTCGTGCAGGGCCCGGGTGGGGGCGGAGGGGAGCCCGCGGCTGCGCTGGGCCACCCCGACCCGGCGGCGTGGCAGTCCCTCGATGGGCACCGGGTGGAACTGGGCCCGGAGGAAGGCGGGGATGGCGGTGGCGGGGAGGATGGCCGGCCCGTAGCCCTCGAAGGTGAGCGAGGCGATGAGACGGAGCCCGTCGATCTCTGCCGCGGGGAGCAGCGTGATGCCGAGGGGACGGGTGACGGCGTCCAACTCGTCGCGGAAGGCCGTTCCGGGCAGGGGCAGCAGCAGCTCCAAGTCGGCGAGGTCCTCGAGCGTCACGGCCCGCCGGGGGGCGGCCATGGCGTGGCCGTCCGGCACCACCAGGACCAGGTCCTCTTCGAAGAGCAGGCCGGCCACGAGATCGCGGCCGGTGAGGGGAAGGTGGAGCACGGCCAGGTCCAGCTGGCCGCTCGCCAGCTGGGGCTCGAGGCCGGTGGTGGTCCCCTCCACCACGACCAGGCGTAGTTTCGGATGGCGCTTACGGGCTACGTCCATGAGGCGCGGGACCAGCCACCGTGCCGTCGTGCCGATCATCCCCACCCGGACGGTGCCGGTCACCTCGTCCCGGCAGGCCGCGACGTCTGCCACCAGAGCGTCGAGCTCGGAGAGGATCCGCCGGGCCCGGGCCACAACCACCATGCCCTCCTCGGTGAGGTGGCCATCGGCCCGGTCGACCAGGGGGCTCCCGAGCTCCCGCTCGAGCCGGGCCACGTGGGCCGAGATGTTGGACTGGACGGTGTTGAGGTGCTCGGCCGCCGCCGAGAAGGTGCCATGATCGCTGATGGCGGTCAATGCCTGGAGGTGCCTCAGTTCCATCGCTAATCACGATAGCAGTTATCGAAATAAGCTGCTTGACTGATTGCTCGCGGCTGTTATACGATGCACCGAGACCACAGGGTCACAGGAATCCCCCTCCTAATCCTTGTTGAGTCAGTGCAAAGGGACTGCCTTCCCCCCCTGGCGGTCCCTTTGCCGCGTCAGCCCCCGGTTTTCCGGTGCGGCCGTTGGTCGGCCATCCGGCGGCGGCCCGGCGGGCCGACGGACGGGCATCTCCGGAGCCGGCGCTCCGCAATCTCCCGGCCTCGTTCCCGGCGGTAGCGTGAGGCCATGACCGCTGCCCCGGGCGCCGTGTTCGTCGATCTGGACCGCACGCTGCTGCGATCGGCCAGCGGCCCGGTCTTCCACGAGGCGATGGAGGCCGAGGGGGTGCTGCCGCCCGGGCGTCACCTGCCGGGCGACCGGCTGATGTACGCCTTCTACAACCGGTTCGGGGAGTCGGTTCCCTTCATCGGGCTGGCCCGGGCCGCGGCCCGGGTCATGCGTGGACGCTCGGTCGAGGCCACCCGGCGGGCGGGCAAGCGGGCGGTGGAGCCGCTGACCGATCTGGTCCAGCCCTGGGCCCTGGCCGCCCTGGCCGCCCACCGCGCGGACGGCCTGGGCCTGGTGCTGGCCACGACCTCCCCGCTGGACTTGGTCACCCCCCTGGCCGACGCGCTGGGCTTCGATGCCGTGATCGCCACCCGCTACGGGGTGGAGGAGGGACGCTACACGGGCCGTCTTGGCGGCCCCTTCGTCTGGGGTATCGGGAAGCTGGCTGCCGCCCGGGAGTGGGCCGCCGACAACGGCATCGACCTGTCCACCTCCCATGCCTACTCGGACAGCTTCTTCGATCTGCCCCTCCTCCACGCCGTGGGCCATCCGCACCCCCTCAACGCCGATCCCCGACTGGTGGCGGTGGCCGTGGCCCGGCGGTGGCCGCTCGAGAACTGGGACCGGGCGCCGGGCATCCCCTCCCTGGCGGGGCTCGAGCCCTACCACCTGGTGCGGCCCTTCTTCCGCCCGGAGGCCTTCCCCTACGCCCGCTTCTCGATCACCGGCGTGGACCACATCCCGAGGCGGGGCCCGGTCCTGCTGGCCTCGAACCACCGTAGCTACTTCGACGTGGCCGCCATCGGGCTGGTGGCCGCCCGCCTGGGCCGTCCGGTGCGCTTCCTGGCCAAGCAGGAGGTGTTCGATGCCCCCGTCGTCGGGCGCCTGGCCCGGGCCCTCGGAGGCATCCCCGTCGAGCGGGACCAGAAGCCCTCCGATCGGTCGGCCGACCCCATGGGCCAGGCGACGGCCGCCCTCCGGGCCGGCGAGGTGGTCATCGTGCTGCCACAGGGCACCATCCCGCGGGGTGAGCGGTTCTTCGACCCGGTGCTTCACGGCCACACCGGGGCGGCGCGCCTGGCCACCCAGACCGGCGCCCCGGTCGTGCCCATCGGCGTGTGGGGTACCGAGCGGGTGTGGCCCCGGTCGTCCAGGGTGCCGATCATGGCCGCGCTCGGCCATCCACCGGAGGTCAGCGTGACCGTCGGCCGCCCGCTGGCGCTGGGCCGCACCGACGCGGTGGCCGACACCGAGGTGCTCATGGCGGCCATCGCCGACCTGCTGCCGGCGGAGGCCCGGCTGGCCCGGATCCCGACCGAGGAGGACCTGGCCCGCACCCAGCCGCCGGCGTGACGGCCGCCCTGGCCGGTGGCCCGGGCCGGCGCGACCTGCCGCCGCGGGCGGCCGTGGCCGCACGGGCGGTCACGGTGTCCAACTGGCTGTCACGGGCGCTCGGCCGGGGGAGCGGCACGGTGGCCGGCGGCCGGGTCGGGCTGTCCCTCGACCCGGGGCTCCTCGCCACACTGGCCAGCGGCCGCCGGGTGGCCCTGGTGACCGGCACCAACGGCAAGACCACGACGACCAGGATGCTGGCGGCGGCTCTCGGCGACAGCGCCGGACCGCCGGTCGTCTCCAACCACACCGGGGCCAACATGCCGGCCGGCCATGTCGCCGCCATGGTCGGCTCGGTCCGGGACTCGCCGGCGGTGCTCGAGGTCGACGAGGGGTACCTCGCTCGGATCATGGTGGACACCTGCCCGCGGGTGGTGGTCCTGCTCAACCTGTCGCGAGACCAGCTCGACCGGATCTCCGAGGTGAGGATGCTGGTCGAGCGGTGGCGGGCGGCGTTCGGAGCCCTCCCCCGGATCCCCCCGGGGGAGGGGGCAGGCGGGGCCCCGACCGTGGTGGTGGCCAATGCCGACGATCCGATGGTGGTGTGGGCCGCCTCGACCGCCCCGATGGTCCGGTGGGTCGGAGCCGGGCAGGTGTGGCGCAACGACGCCGTCGGGTGCCCCGCCTGTGAGGGGCGGATCGTGTTCGACGCCGACGGCGGCTGGGCCTGCGAACGGTGCACCTTCTCCCGGCCGAGCCGGGATGCCTGGGTCGAAGGGTCGGTCCTGGTCCTGAGTGACGGGTCACGCCACCCCATGGACATCGGGCTGCCGGGGCAGTTCAACCGGGCCAACGCGGTCATGGCCGCGGTGGGCGCCTCACTCATCACCGGCGTCACGGACACCGGGGCGGGGGCGGAGTGGCGTCGCTCGGTGGTGCGGGCTCTCGACCGCCTAGCCGGTGTCGACGAGGTGGCCGGCCGGTTCTCGTCGGCCACCCGCCGAGGTCGTCCCGTGCGGCTCCTGCTGGCCAAGAACCCGGCCGGCTGGGCCGCCATCTTCGACCTCCTCGAGGAGGGTGGTCCGGCACCGGTCGTGCTGTCGATCAACGCCCGCGTCGCCGACGGCCACGACACCAGTTGGCTGTGGGACGTCCCCTTCGAGCGGCTCGCCGGCCGGACGGTGGTGGCGACCGGAGACCGGCGGCTCGATCTGGCCGTGCGGCTGCACTACGCCGAGGTACCGTGCACGGTCGTGGCCGATCCGGTGGCCGCCGTCGACCGGGCGCTCGGCCACGACGCCGCGCCGGCCTTGTCGGGAATCGAGTTCCTCGGCAACTACACGGCCTTCGCCGAGGCTCGCACGCGGCTGGAGCGCCATGGGCCGTGACTCCTCGCTGGCCATCGCCGTGGTCTATCCCGACCTCCTCGGCACCTACGGGGACGGGGGCAACGGGGTGGTCCTGGCCCGCCGGGCGTCATGGCGCGGCATCGACACCGAGCTCATCCAGGCCGAATCGGGTCGACCGCTCCCCACCGCCGACCTCTACTGCATCGGCGGGGGCGAGGACGGCCCCCAGGTGCGGGCGGCCGAGGCGCTCCGGGCGGACGCCGCCTTCGGCCGTGCCGTGGGGCAGGGGGCGGTCGTCCTGGGCGTCTGTGCCGGCTACCAGCTGCTCGGCCATTCCTTCCCCGATCGCGCCGGACGGCCCCACGACGGCCTCGGGCTCCTCGACGTGACCACCGCCAAGGCCAGCGGGGCGCGTGCCGTCGGCGAGCTGCTGGCCTCGGTCACCCCCGAGGCGCCACGGCTGCCGTCGGGCCGGCCGCTGCCCCCGCTGACCGGGTTCGAGAACCATGGTGGGCGAACCGCGCTCGGCCTGAAGTCGAAGGCGGTGGCCCGGGTGCTCCGAGGTGTGGGCAACGGGACCGGCGACCGCACCGAAGGGGCGTGGTCCGACCGCGTCTTCGGGACCTACCTCCATGGGCCGGTGCTGGCCCGCAACGTCACCCTGGCCGACCTGCTGCTCGGGTGGGCGCTGGTGCCGCCGGGAACCGCTCCGACGGCGCTCGACCCGCTGGACGACGGGGACGTGGAGGCCCTCCGCCGGGAGCGCGTGTCCGCCGTCGACGAAGGCCGGGCCGGCCGGCTGCTCCGACGGCTCCGCCGCTCGGGCAGCTGACGCCCGGGCCGGGCTGACCGGGGCATGCCGTCCCCCGGCTCACCACCCGACCCGGCTTGCCCGCCGGCTCACGCCGATGAGCGGTCCCGCCGGGGCCATTCGGGGCGATCTTGGCCAGGGCTCCGACCCGGCGTGGGCGGCAGCGCCCATGAGCGGCGCCAGGCGGAGGCATCGGGTCCCTGCAGTGGCGGTGTGGTCCCCGCCGCCGCCTGCTGTCGTGCCGTCCACCAGTCGGAGCGGGCCTCGCTGGCCATGGTGGCCACCGCCGCCTCGATACGCACCCCGAACCGGCGGGCGTCCTCGCCCTCGTCCGGCCAGAGCGGGGTGTCGAAGGTGACGGTCGTCCGGGCGCGGCGGATGCCCCGGCGTCCCTTCGGGAGGAGGTCACGCGTGCCGGCCAGATGGATGGGGACCACCGGTCGGCCGGTGCGGACCGCCAGGTAGGCGGCGCTGGCCGGACGGAACTGCTGCGCCCATCCGTCCGGCGATCGGCCGCCCTCGGGGAAGATCACCAGGTTCCATCCGTCGGCCAGAAGCTCGGCGGCCAGGTCGGCCGAGCGCCGGTTGATCTTGGTGCGCTCGAACGGGATGACGGCCAGGAGGAAGGACCATACGTCCGCCTTCCATGTGCGGTCGAAGAAATAGTCGGCCGCCGCCGCCACCACCGTGCGATGACGGAACCGGAGGGGCAGACAGGACAACAGCAAGGGGGTGTCGGCATGGCTGGCGTGATTGGCGGCGAAGATCACCGGCGTCTCGACGTCCTTGAGGCCCTCGTCTCCCCGGATCAGCGGGGAGGCCACCAGGCGGGCTACGGGGCGGGCCACGTTGTCGAGGACGACCGCCCGGGCCAGGCGGACCGGGTACCGACGCGACCAGGCGGTGTCGTAGTTGGTGCCCACCTCGGGTTCGGCCGGGGGGCGGGGCACCGACTCGGGCCAGTTGGGCGGGGCGAGCGGGAAGGGGACCCGGCCGAGTCGAGACACCATCGACGACGGTGCCAGTGAGCGCAGCCGGGCCAGCCGGTGCGGCGGGCCGCCTCGGTCCCCGCGGCCGAGCAGGGCGTCGGTCTGCACCGCCCGCCGGCTCCGCAGCGAGTTCGAGGTCCCCCTCCCCGGTGTCACTGGACGTCCGCCATGAGGATCGGAGGGCAGTGGAGATGGGTGAGCGAGGGGGAGGGGCCTACCGTGTCGGAGGCCATCTCGAGCGCGTCCGGCAAGGTGGACGCCGCCCGGAACCCGAGGCGGTGCACTGCCGCCTCGTCACCTCCGACGATGATCACCGCACCGAGGTGCTGCAGGGCATGGGCGCACCAGTACCACATGTAGAACGGATGGACGCCGTGATAGGCGTGCCCGGTGCGGTAGAGGTGGATGTACCAGGGATCGGTGGCGTAGGACTCCTCGAACCGGTCGGCCACCTCGATCGGATCGGTCGTCTCGCTCAGGACCTGCTCGAAGAAGTCGATGTAGCTCGGATGGTGGACCGGGTTGAACTCCCACGGGGTGGGGTGGGTCATGATGACCACCCCACCTTCCCTCACTAGGGGTTTTCCACGGTAGAGATTGAAGAAGTACCCGAGCCCGAGACAGGCCACCAGGATGGGGTTGAGGATCGAGTTGACGTTGTAGGGACCGATATACGGCAGGCCCATGGTGAGGATGTCGGTCTGGCCGGCCACCGCCACGCCCTGCTGGGCCCACACGTTGTCGGTGGTCAACTTGTGCACCGCTTCCACCTCGCCGGCCTGGACCGAGGTCATCCGGTGGGGGGCCTTGACCGAGTGGAAGATCTGGCGGGCGTAGCGGTCCGGGGTGTGCTCCAGCGCCTTCGAGGAGGCCAGGTAGCCGAGCCGGTCGCGCACGCCCCACTCCCACTCGCGCTTTTGCAGGAAGCCGAAGGCCGGCGGGAAGGTCTCGTTGTTGAGGGTGGTCTCCACCTGGAACACGTTGACACCGCTGTCGGCGATGAGGCGTCCCATCCGCCAGTTCGACGAGTGCAGTTCCGATCGGTGCTGGTCCATGAACGATCGGCTGCGCTGCATGGTCAGCGGGTTGTGGTGGTGGCGCAGGCTCCGGTAGCTGGCCAGGCCGGTGGCGACGCTCTTGTGGCCGCCGTCCATGGCCACCAGGTTGATGTTGACATAGACCAGGAGGTCGCTCTCGGCGGCGCGCCGGTTGATCTCCACCTCCTCGCCCTGGTCGGTCTGGCCGAGGTGGACCAGTGCGGCCGGGTCCTCGGCGTCGTGCTGGGTCAGCAGACCGTTGGGGGCGAAGGCGTCGTAGATGCGGTCGCCGAGGGCGTGACGGAGCTCCGATTCGGTCATCCGCCGGTGGAGGGCCAGCGCCACGATGAGCTGGACGTCGTCCACACCGGCCTCGGCCGCCATGTCGAGGACCTGCTCGATGACCAGCTGGCGGATGTCGGGTCGCTCCATCGGCGGGAGGGGCAGGGAGATGTCGTCGAAGGCGATCGTCAGCTTCATGCCGGCTCGCAGCTGTGCCGGCAGGGGCTCCTGGTCGCCGACCGGGTTGATGAGCGTGGCCCGGACGGCGGCGCCCGCGTCCGCCAGGGGCTCCATGGGCTCGGGGGCATAGATGACCCGGCTCCCCTCGGGCAGCCGCTCGAGGGTGAATCGCTCGCCGCGCCAGAAGAGCGTCGGCGGGGTGGAGCGGTCGACGTCGAGGACGAATCCGGGCCTCGGGCTCATCGGTTGCTTCCTTTCCGGCGGCGGAGGTCGAACGCCACCTTGACCGCGCCCCGGCGGCCGGCCGAACCGGCGTGGGCGATCGCCTCCTCGTAGCGCTCGATGGGGTAGGTGGCGCTCACCAGGGACCCGAGCCCGGCCTCGGCGACCAGGCCGATGGCCTGCTCGAACGTGCGCCCCGGCCGGGACGAGTCGGGGGGCGGGTCGACCCCGTAGGTGTAGGAGCCGACCAGGGTCAGCTCGCGGTGCCACAGCGGGGCCAGGTCGACCGAGACCCGGCCGGGCATCCCGACGAGCACCACCCTTCCGCGTGGGCGCACCATGGCCAAGGACTCGTCCAGGGATGCCGCACTGCCGACGCAGTCGAAGACTACGTCGGCGCCGTCGGTCAGGCGGCCCGCCAGGACGAGGGACCGCGAGCGGCGGCGCACCGCTCTGCCCAGCTGATCGGGGACCACGGCGGCGTCGGCCCCCAGGGTCTCGGCCAGCCGGCGCTGGTGCGGGTACTTCGCCCCGACCATCACCGTCGTCGGGATGTGCGGCCGCACGAGGTGGCTGAGGGCGGCCACGACGGTCAGGCCCAGGGTGCCGGCCCCGATGACGGCCACGATGGCCTCGGTCTCGATGGCGGCCGACAGCACGGCATGCACGGCGCAGGCGGTCGGCTCGACCATCACCGCGTCCTCGTCGCTGAAGGTGTCGGGGACCTGGTGGAGCTGGGAGCGGTGGGCGACCAGCCCGGCGGCCGACCACCCGCCCGCCGGTGTCGGCGCAATAGCCGGTTTGGAGCCCGGGGGCGATCTCCCCGAAGGCCACGTTCCCGCACAGGCCGGTGTGACCGCCGGCGCAGTACGGGCAGGGCGGGCTGATGTGGCGGGGGGCACACCCGAGGACGGGCTCGATGACGGCCCGCGTCCCGGGCTCGAGAGTGCGGCCGGCATGGTCGGTGCCCCCACCCTCGAGGACCCCGACCACTTCGTGACCGGGGACGAAGGGGAAGCTGACCATGTCCTCGAAGTAGCGCGAGCTGCGCCCGTCCAGCGTGGCCAGGTCCGACCCGCAGATGCCGGAGAGGAGGGGGCGCAGGTGGTCCCACCCCTCGCCCGGTGGCTCGGGGACCTCGACGTCGAGCAGCTCCAGCGGGCCGACGCCGGCGCCCCTTCCCGAGCCGAGGAGCGAGACCACCCGCGAGGCGGCGAACCGGGGCAGGTTCCGCTCGAGGACGAGGGCCTTCACCGGCCGGAGGCTCCCAGTGGGTGCCGGGACCGGGCGCCGGGGAAGATGCCGGCGGCCGGGTGCCGACCGCCGGAGGTGCGCCGGTCGACCGGGCCGAGGGGCAGGACCGGCGCGGCGCCCCCCTCCACCTTGTGCCAGTGCTCGACGTGCCACCCCCGGCGCCGGGCGATGGCGGCCAGCTTGGTCTCCGGATTGACGGCGACCGGGAACCCGACGGCCTCCAGCATGGGCAGGTCGCTGGCCGAGTCGGCGTAGGCCATGGACTCGTCGAGGCGCAGACCCTCGGCCTCGGCGTAGTCGGCCAGGACCAGGGCCCGGGCCTCGCCGATGGGCGGCAGCTCCTCGAGCCGGCCCGTGAACCGGCCGTCGACCTGGCCGAGGCGGGCGCAGACGATGTCGTCGAACAGCGGTCGCAGCGGTTCGACCACCAGGTCGAGGGCGCCGGTGATGAGGATGGTCCGGTGGCCGAGGGCGCGGTGCCGTCGCACGCGGGCGATGCCCTCGGGGAACGACTTGGCCAGGAGCAGATGGTGGAAGAGCTCCCACGCATCGTGGCGCAGCCGGTCGACCTGGGCGCCCTCGTAGCGCCGGTAGAAGGAGCGGAGGAAGTCGCCGCGGTCCCGACGGTCGAGGGCCAGCAGGGACGGTGCCTCACGGATCAGGTCGGCGATGAACGCCACCCGCTCGGTGGCGGGCAGGTGGCGCGAGGCCAACCAGGCGTAGGAGTCGACGACGTTGGAGGCGATGAGGGTGTTCTCGAGGTCGAAGGCGGCCAGGTGGCGATCGGGGGAGAGGATGGCACGGCGGGACCGGTCGGACCGCGACGGTTGTCTCGACCGGGTGGGGCTGGTGCGTACCCGGGCATGCTCGATGACGGAGGGCAGGTGGATGTCCCGGACATAGGTCACCCAGTCGACGGCGGCCGGGTCGAAGCAGAAGGTGTCCCGGTCGTCGTCGTCCAGGCCGTCCCACAGGGCCAGCAGGCGGTCGACCCGGTAGCGGGCCTCCGTCTCGGTGTAGGCCCCGTAGAGCTCGACATAGCCGAGGGCTCGGTCGGCCAGGAGGTGGCGCTCCTCGAGGGCGGCCATCCAGTCCGCCCGGCGTCCTCGGATGGGCAGGGACCCGGCCACCCTCTCGGCCAGGGCCATGGCCCTGCTGGCCCGGGTCAGCTGTCGCTGCACCCGCCCCCGACCCGGGAAGGACCAGGCCGGTACCACGATGGGCTGGCCCTCGGCGTCATACAGGGGATGCTCGGTGAACCAGCCCTGCACCAGCTCGACCAGCCGGCCGTACCGGAACGGGTTTCGCACGCCGGAGGCCACGTGGTAGACGCTCGGTCCCCCGTAGGCGTCGTCCGGGGCGAGGAGTGCCTCGCCCGCCACGACCAGGATGGCCGCCACCACCAGGTCCACCGGGATGACGTCGGTCACCCCTTCGGGTACGCCCGGGAACTCGCGCAGGAGCCCCCGGGCATAGGAGACGATGATCGGCTCGGCCATGCGGAACCCGCGGATCCACCCCGGTCGCGGCTCGGCCAGGGCGGACTCGATGATCGAGGGGCGGATGATGGTCATCGGCACGGTGTCGGCGAACTGGGACACGAGGGCCCGCTCTCCGAGGGCCTTGGTGTAGGGATAGGCGTCGGGCCAGCCGAGGGACTGCGCCCGAGCCTGGCCCACCTCGACCATGTGCTTCTTGACCCAGTCCTCGCGCAACCGCTCGGCCCGCTCGGCCAGTAGGTGAAGGCCGGCCGCACCGAGCTCGCTCCGGGCTTCCTTCATGAACGTGGCCAGGCGGCCGGGCTGACGGGAGGCGGCCTCGGTGTCCCCCCGCTGGCGCCGGGCGGCACCGACCTCGGCCCGCCAGTCGACCTCTATGGCGAAGGGGTTGCCGTCGAGCAGCTCCTCCCGGGCCTCGCCTTGGTGGGTCCCGGCCACATAGGCCGTCGAGACCGGCAGGAAGTGCCGCGGCCCGGCCCGGCCCTGGCCGTGGGCGCGGCGACGGGCCGCCGCCACCACCTCCGCCACCCGGGAGGGTCCGAGCAGATTGACCTCGACCGCCGTGTCGAGGGGGGAGTCGAAGCTGACGGCGGCGGCCGAGTGCACCACGACGTCGCACTCGGACAGGGCCTGTAGGCCGTCGTCGTCGAGTCCCAGCCCGTCGGTCGAGACGTCGCCGGACACCGCCGTCACCCGGGCCCCGACCGCCTCCTCGAACTGGTCACCGTGGAGCTGGCGGAGCCGGTCGAAGCAGTCGTTCTTGAGGATCTCCTTGGTGGCCCGCTGCGCCGCCGTCGAGCGCCGCCCCGGACGGATGAGCAGCACCACCCGGCTGTCGGGCACGGTGCGCAAGAGCCGCTCGACCAGGGCCGTTCCCAGGAACCCGGTGGCGCCGGTGATGAAGAACTGCCGCCCGGCCAGGGCGTCACGGACGCGGGTCACCGGATCTGTCTACCATATGGTAAGTGAGCAAGTCGAGCATCGACGCAGCGCCGACCGGACGCGATCGGGGGCGGCCCCGACCCGTCCCGCGCGCCGGCCCGGCCTCCGACGGGGTGAGCACGTCGGAGCGCATCCTCGATGCCGCCCTGGCCTCCTTCGCCGCCCGGGGGTACGAAGCCTCGTCGCTCGACGCCCTGGCTGACGGTCTCGACATCCGCAAGCAGACCATCCTCTACTGGTTCCCCTCCAAGGAGGTGCTCCTCGAGGCGGTCATCGACCGCAGCGCCATCGAGCTCTCGGTTGCGCTGGAGGAGTCGCTCGCCACGGCCGGCACCGGCTGGGCGAGGATCGAGGCCGTGGTGCGGTCCGTCTTCCGACTGGCGGCCCGGCGTCCGCAGCTGCTCGGCCTCGTGCGCGAGACGGGGCGGCTGGGGCCACCCGCCGCCACCCGGCTCGTCACCGCGCTGGACCCGCTGGTGGCCCGGGCGTCGGAGTTCCTCCAGGCCGAGATGGACGCGGGTCACATGCGGCGGCACGAGCCCCGGTTGCTCCTCCTCGCCATCTATTCCACGGTGATCGGCATGATCACCGAGGTCGAGGTGCTCCGGGCCTTCGGGGAGGAACCGACGGCCCGGTCCCTCGTGCGGCGGAGGAATGAGATCCTCCAGCTCCTGCGGTCTGCGCTGGTCACCGAGCCCGCATAGACGGCGGTCAGTCGGAGGTCCGGGTGGCCTTGCGGTCGCGGCGGGACGGCTTCGGGGCGGGAGGGGGCGGCCGCTTGGGCGTATACCGCTTGTTGCCCTCCGGCCTGGCCGGGCCCGAGGCGCGGCCCTTCTTGGTGGAGCCGGCACGGGTCTTGGTCGAGCCGGCCTCGGCGCGGGCCGGGGCCGACCGGTTCGCCCTCGATTCGGCCCGGGCGGCTCGCAGCTTGGCCGAGGTCTCCTTCTGGATCTTGTAGGAGTGATAGAGGATCCAGATGGCGAGGGCCAGGAAGGGCAGCGACAGGAGGAAGAAGGAGTTGCTGAAGGCGATCCCGGTGAACATGGCCAGGAAGCCGATCGGGGCGCGGCGGCCGAGGAGGGTGGCACCGAACAGCAAGGCACCGGCCACCAGGCCGACGATCAGGGTCGTCTGCGGGGTCAGCTGGCCCTTGTGCAGCCGGAAGCTGGAATTCTCCGTCTCGGCCAGGTAGACGACCACGCCGAAGAGGACGGCGCCTCCGGCGGCCACGAACGAGAAACGCCTTTCGCGCTCGTCCAACCGGTCGATGGCCCACTTGCTGGACCCCTCGGCAGGGCCCCGCCGCGTTGCCGACTGGCTGCTGGCCCTGGCGCGCCGCGGTCGCCCGGGCTCGGGGCGCGAATCCTCGTCAGGGACGTCCTCAGGCCCATCATCGAGGGCTTCCTCGTCACCTTGGTCGGCGGAGCGTCGGGCCATCGGTTCAAAGGCTATCGGCCTTCGGAGCCGGGGCTCCCGCCCGGCCGAGCCGGCACGGTCACCGGCCCGGCGGGTCCGGCATTCGCCGTCACCGTCACCGGCACCGCCACCGTCACCGGGCCGGCGCAGCCGCCTCACCCGACCTGGCGATCCTTGAGGACGAGACGCATCCCGGCGTTGGCGTGGGGCTCGACCACCCAGAGGCGGTCCGGTCCCGCCTCGAGCCCCGTCACCAGATCCTCCCGACGGGCCCGGCGGGCTTCGGTCACCCCCTCCGGCTCTTCCACGTCCAGTTCCAGGTGGTGGACCCGGCCGGGGCGACCCCCCAGCCATTCGCCCAGCGGACCGCGGGCAACGGTCGAATCCGGAGCGATCAGGCGGAGGCCCAGGGGTCCTCCCCAGCTGACGTCGACCCAGCGCTGTCCCCGAGCGCGTCCCTCGGCGACGGTCTCGCCCCCCAACAGGTCGAGGAAGAGCCGGGTGGCCGGGGCAGCGTCGGCCACGACGTGGGTGACCCCGACGAGAGAGGCAGGGGCGACCGGGCCGCTCCCGTCCGAACGCGATCGCCCGCCGCGGGGGTAGTCGTCGGGCGCCGGGTTGGTCCACGGGGCCGGGGCCTGGGCCAGCTGGACGACGACCCCGGTGGCCTGCCTCGGATGGATGAATGCCTCCATCCAATCCGGCTGGCTGAGGTCGATGCCGATCGGCTCCCAGCCCGACCGTCGTGCCTGATCGATGGCGGCGGACAGGTCGGCCACCTTGAACGTCAGGTGGTGGGGGCCGGGGCCGCTGGACGTGAGGAACCGAGCCAGGAAGTCGTTCGCCCCGACGTCGTAGGGCATCAGCAGCTCGATCCGGGCATCGTTGGCGAACCGCAGCTGAGCCGGGGCGAACCCGGCTCCGGGCCCTCCCGAGCTCCAGGCGGCTCCGAGGTCGTCGGCATAGCGGCCCCAGACGTCCTGCCAGCGGTGGACGGCGTGGGCCACATGGTCGAGGACGACCCCCTCGATGGTGTCGACCGGCACGGGAAGAGATTGGTCGCCAGACCCCCGGGTTGTCGAAACGGCGGGGCTGGGCCATCCCGGTTGTGACCGCCGTCCGCCACCGGTACCGTCGGGACCATGGACTTCCGCACCGAATCGGTGGTCGGGCTGGCCGAGCAGGTGCGCCGGGGTGGCCTGTCGGCCGCCGACCTCGTCGACCATGCCCTGGAGCGGATCGCCGACCTGAACCCGACGATCAACGCCTTCGTTGCTGTCGACGAGGATCGGGCCCGTGCCGCAGCCGATGTCGTCGACGCCAAAGTGGCGGAGGGTGGCGACCCGGGACCGCTGGCGGGGATCCCCATCGGCGTGAAGGACCTCGAAGATGCCGCCGGGTTCGTGACCACGCACGGGTCGGCGGTCTTCGCAGAGACTTTGCCAGCCGCAATGGACTCAGCGCTGGTGGCCCGCCTGGTGGCGGCCGGCTGCGTGGTGGTGGGAAAGACCAACACCCCAGAGCTCGGTTGGAAGGCCGACACCGACAATCCGGTCTTCGGCCCGACGCTCAACCCTTGGAACCTCGATCACACGCCGGGCGGTTCGTCCGGGGGGAGCGCAGCCGCCATCGCGTCCGGCATGGTGCCATTGGCCACCGGTTCCGACGGTGGCGGATCGATCCGCATCCCGTCATCCTGCTGCGGCCTTTCGGGCATGAAGCCGTCGCTCGGACGGGTGCCCGCCGGGGGAGCGTCGGCCCCGGACTGGCAGAACCTCTCGACCAAGGGCGTGCTGGCCCGACGGCTCGCCGACGTGGTGGCGGCACTGGACGTGGCTGTCGGACCCGATCCCACCGATCTCCGCTCGCTGCCGCGACCGGAAGCGTCGTGGATCGCCGCCCTGCACGATCCCATGCCGCCCCGGCGAGTGGCCTGGTCCCCGACCCTCGGCTATGCCGAGGTCGACGCCGAGGTCCTGGCCATTTGTGAGCGGGCCGTCGAGACCATGGCCACGCTCGGCACCGACGTCGTCGAGGTGGACTCGGTGTTCCCAGCCGACCCCATCGACGCTTGGCTGACCTTGTCCGGGGTCTACAACCTGCGGACACTCTCCGGCGTGCCGGAACCACCCGACCTCGGACGGCTGGATCCGCTGTTGGCCATGATCATGGAGGGTGCAGCGGCGGTGAGCGCCGTGGAGGTCGTGCGGGCCGAGGATGCCTGCCACGTCCTGAACCTGAGGTTGGTGGAGCTGTTTCATGATGTCCGGCTCCTCATCACACCGACGATGGCGGCTGTGCCTCCGCCCCGATCGCTCGCCGGGCAGGGGATGGTGAACGGAGTCCCCGACTACAACTGGGTCCGTTTCACCTATCCCTTCAACATGACCCGCTCCCCGGCGGCCACCGTCTGTGCCGGCCTGTCGTCCTCCGGCCTCCCGGTCGGGCTGCAGCTGGTCGGGCCTCAACATGCCGACCTGGTGGTACTGAGATCAGCGGCGGCACTGGAGGAAGCGCTGGAATTCTCCCGCCTGGCGCCGAATGCCGGTCAGCTGGTCAACTGACGCCAACTCCGGCCGGGCCCGGCAGAGCGGCGGCTACCATGGCCACCGATCCGGCCGCGGACGACGCTCGGGTCGGTCTGGTTTCGGGCGTTTAGCTCAGTTGGTTAGAGCGCAGCCTTCACACGGCTGAGGTCGGAGGTTCGAGTCCTCTAGCGCCCACTTGCGAAGATGCAGTTCAGGGTGCCGTCGCCTTTGGAAACGGAAGTTGACTCTGGTGCCGATGCAACCATTTTGCAACCCGAGCTACCTTCAATTCCCTTGCTCTGACTATCTCACACGCCGCTCCAATGACCGAGAGTTCCCGTTGAAGCTCCTGTTGGGCCGGGCGATAGAGCGTCGCTGAGCTATCGCCGTGTGCGATCCGGTTGCAAGTTGGAAGCTTGTCGATCAGACCAACAAGTGCATGGGATAACCGTCCCATTGCCCCCATCGGCACCCCAAGCGCTGGATGTCCGCTGAAGACATCCTCGATGAAGTCCGCCACGCGGCTCGACACGCCTGCGACGCTTGGCATAGTCAGCCAGTTCCTGCGACCGATACTGACGGTACGAAGTCTCGTTCGCTTGCCTCAAAGTGAGAAACGAAATGAGAACGGCTGCGCAGGCGGCAACCGGGCTCACGGCTAGGAGGGCAGAGCCGATTTCAGTCATGCGCCGGTTCCGAGTATCAGCCCGGCGACCTTGCCAGCCTCCGCTTGGTCGACCTCCGGTCGGGCATGCGAGTACGTGTCAGCAGTAATGCTTATCGACGTGTGGCCTAGCCGCTCCTGGACAACTTTGAGCGGCACGCCAGCTTCGAGCGCCGCGGTCGCGTACGAATGGCGGAGGTCATGCAGGCGGATCACCGGAAGGCCAGCCGCCGACCGGCTCCAGGGGTGCCCCGCAACGAATCCTCTTTGAGTCAAGACCCAATTTTCAGGGCCTTTCGGGCGCGCCGATCAGCCCGTCACGAGGGGTGCCTAGGCTTAGTCGTGGTCCGGGAGTGACTTCGCCGAAGAGCCGGCCTTCAGGATGCAGAGCCGACCACGCAGGCAACGAGTCGTTTCCTAGTGTCCTCCCGGACCCCTTTCGGCGTCGATGACGAGCTGGCGGTAGAGGGCGTTGGAGATCTGACGCTTGAGCGAACGAACGGCTTCGCGCTTGGTCTTGCCCTCGGCTACCTTGCGATCGAAGTAGGCCCGACCGTCTGAGTGGGGCTGGCGGATCTGTGAGATCGCGACGATGTGGATGGCATTGTTGAGCTTGCGATGCCCCCGCCGAGACAGCCGGTGGGCTACCCGGCCGCCTGAAGAGTGCTCGATGGGGGCCACGCCCGCATAGGCGGCGAAGTGGTCCCGACTGGCGAAGCGCCGGACATCTCCGGTGTAGCCGATGACCGCACAGGCAACGACGGGGCCCACGCCGAAGAGCTCGGTGAGCGAGGTCTTCGACGCCCGCACCGCGGTGCGGATGCGACGGTGCGACTCTTTGATCTGCTCGTCGAGGCGCCGCACGTCATTGACCAGCTCGTGGGCGAGCGCGTAGCGCATGTGCTCGATCGGGGTCGCCGGCTCGAAGCTCTCGAGCAGCCGATCGGCGTCAGATGCGTAGAGCTCCTTGGCTATTCCCCCTGGTGAAAGGTCCGCCAGGGCGTTGTGGAGTCTGCAGATCAACCGGGCCCGCATCCTGCCCAGGTCATGGTTGCGCTTGGCCAACAGTCGCATGATCTCGCTGTGGTCGGCCGCCTCGACTCGGCGAAGCCCCTCAGAGCGCAGGGCAGCGACTGCCACGGAGAGCGCGTCATTGGGGTCGTTCTTGTCCGAGCGACCCGTTCCGAGTACCCGGACCCTCGAGGCCAAGGTCGGTGGGACGTCGACCACATGTTCGCCGGCATCGACGAGCTGCTGGGCCAGCAGGTAGCCGAGTCCACCGGCCGACTCGATGGCCCACATGCGCTTCTCAAAGGGCTCGGCCCAGGCGAGGAGCTTGGTGGTCTGCTGGCGGGAGGCGCGCACGGTGACCTTGGTCATCTCACGTTCGTCGCCGCTGATGGCCACCGCCGTGTGGCTCTGTTTGTGGGGGTCCACCCCAATGATCACCGTCATGAGCTCCTCCTTGTCGGTTGATGGCAACCGCGAGGGCACTCCTGATTCGGATCTGGTGCATACACTCCTCTTTTGAGCCACATCGCGGCGAGATCCAGACGGGAGGCACTTCGTTAGAAAGCCAACCGGACAGCCGGCGGCAGGCACAAAGAGAGCCGGCCCATCGGGACCCCTCAACCCTACGATCACCCGCAGGGTCTGCTCAGAGTCTCAATCAGGCACGAGTGGGGCACCCCCTACCCGAGCGGTCTCCAACAGTTCTGGTCGGTCCGATCAGCGCAGAACCCTGGCCTATCCTCTCCAAAATCCGGGGGAATCAGGACAGTTTCGACAACTCGGCGTTTGCCTGACGCTCCACGATGGCGTAGCCGCGGGCGGCGGCGCTCTCCCGTGCCTGCTCGAGGAGCTCCCGGGCGCGGACGGCGTCGCCCGGCCCGCTGCGCATACGGAGCATCCGACCCCACAGCATGTTGGTGTACGCCTCCGCGAACTTCATCTCGCCACGGGTGTTGAGCTCGGCTGCCTGCTCGAAGTACGACTCGGCCTCCTCGAAGCGGTCGACCAGGGTGGCGAGCCCGCCGAGGTACGTCGCCACCGGCGGATTCGGGTTGAGGCCGTTGTGCGGCACCTGGTCCCGGAACGGAGCAAGCAGTGTGATCAACGGTTCGCCATGGGCACGGAGCCGCAGCTCGATCACGACCTCTCGCGTAGCTGACCATCCCGTGAACCACCCGCTGTCGTCAGGCAAGGCGAACGAATCTGCCGCAGCCTCGTCCACCAGCTCCCGGGCCGCCTCCTCGTTGCCCGCCTCGAGATGTGCTACCGCCAAAACAGCCCTGTAGGCGGGTATTGCCGGATTCTGCTCAGCAGCGTCGGCGATGAGCGACACCAGCTCCCCCAACCGGCCCTGTTCGTGTCGAGTGCCATGAGCTGCACGCCGTAGAAGGCAAAGGCGTCGGGCTGTCCGCTTGCCGTGCCCACCTCGAGGGCCGCAGTGGCGAGCTGCTCTGCCTCTTCGGTGTCGCCGTGCAGCAAGGCGAACGAGGCGTCGGCAAGAGACTGGCCAGCCACAGGAACACAGGCTGCCCGAGCTTCTCCGCCATCGCACGCAACATCGCCAGACGTTCCCTGGCCAGCTCGAACTGGCCGGCGCGGACGGCGAGCGCTGCAACCGAAGTGCAGCCAGAAAGCAGGGCCACGGGGTCGTCCAGGTCACTGGCCGTGGCGAATGCCTCCGCGAAGTCCGCCAACTCCGTGGCGAGTGTCGAAGGGGCGATGAGGGCAGCGCCGCACCTGGTCACGACATCGACGAACGTGGCCCGATCCCCCAGGCGACGGGCGATCGCTTTGGCCTCGTCGGCCAGGGCGAGGCGGCGTTCGAGTGGGCTGTGGAAGTTGAGCTCACTGCACAACGTGGCGAGAAGACGTGCCCGTTCCGGGCTGTCGGTATCGGGAAGGGCGTCGAGCGCCGCTTCGATCACCTCGACCTTCTCGGCGTCGAGCTGCCCCAACGCGCTGAACCAACCTCGGCTGTTGGCCAGTGCCGCCGCCACCAGGCGATCGGTGTCGCCCAGCTCTTGCGCCTGTCGAGCCGCCTCCAGGAGGGTCTCGCGGAACGAGGCGATGCCCGCCTGGCGCTGGGCGGTGCCGAGGCCGATCAACAGGTCGATGCGGGTCAGTCGGGTCGACACTCGACGCTCTGGGCGGCGAGCTCGAGCGCCTGAGAGAAGTAGCGCACGGCATCGTCGGGAGCGAGGGCCGCCAGGGCGGCGTCCCCGGCCCGCTGGGCATAGCGAGATGGCCTTGTCCGCATCGGTGGGTCTGGTGGCGAGGAGGAAGTGGCGGGCCAGCTCCCCGACGCATCGTCGCTGTTCTCCCCGCAGAGGCGCTCGATGGCCTCGCCTACCGCCTTGTGCAGGCGGGTCCGCCTCGTCGTCACCAGGTCCTCGTAGAGGGTGTGCTGGATGAGGGCGTGGGAGAAGCTGTAGCGCCCGGGCGACATCGGGAGCTCAGTGACCACGGCGGCGCGCTGGGCCTCGTCGAGCAGGTCGATGAGCTCGTCCTCGTCGACGCCTCGTCGCCGCGGCCAGGAGGTCGAGGTCGAAGTCGCGACCGATCACCGACGCCGTGGACAGCACCTTGGTCGCCTCTTCCCCGAGGCGTGCCAGACCCGGGTGCCGATGACCGTCCGCACGCTGTGGGGAAGGGCGAGCGGCCCTCGGTGTCGCTCTGGCCGTCCAGCGCCCGGTGCGGCGTCCTGGACGATGGCACCCGACTCGGCCAGGTTCGCGCAGCATCTCGGAGACGAAGAAGGGGTTGCCGTCGGTCTCCCGGTAGAGCTGATGGGCCAGGCCCACCCCGGCGTCGTCGAGCTCGTGCCCGGCGGCCGCCTCCATGAAGGCGATGACCCCGGTGTCCTCGAAGCCCTTCAGGTCGATGGTCGACACGCCGGTCGGCTCCCGGTGCAGCGCCGCCGAGGGCCTCGGTGAGGGGGTGGGCGGCAGAGAGCTCCGCGTCGCGGTAGGTGCCGAGGATCAGCAGTCGGGCGGCCGAGGTGTTGGCCACGACGTGGCGGAGCAGTTGCAGGCTCGGCTTGTCGGCCCAGTGCAGGTCGTCGAGCACCAGGAGCACCGGATGCTCTGCGCTCGCCGCCTCCAGCAGTCCCACGACGGCGGCGTAGAGGAGGTAGCGCTCGGTGTCGGGATCGGTGCTCTGGGGGGCGGCAGCTCCCCCAGGCGCTGTCCGAGGGCGGGCACCATGCGGGCCAGCTCGCCACCATGGTCGGTCCACATGAGCGCGAAGCAGCGCCTCGGCGGCATGGGCGACCAGTGGGAGAGGGCCTCGCAGAACGGCCGGTAGGGCGCGCCCACCTCCTCGTCGCAGCGCCCGAGCAGCACCGTCATGCCGTCGTCGTGGGCGTCGGCGGGACAGCTCGGACACGAGGGTGGTCTTTCCCTGGCCCGGTTCCCCGGCGATGAGGACCAGCTCGCGTCCCTCGCCGGAGGCCACGCGTTTGGCGGCGGCCTCAAGAGGCCGAGCTCGTCTCCCGGCCGATGACCCCGACGCCGGGACGGTGGGTCAGGCGGGCCGGAAGCGGAACGCCGTTCCCGACCGGGTGCGTCGGCATCCAGGGGCTCCCAGCCGACCTCCAGGGTTTCGATGGGCTCGGGCAGGCCCTTCAGCTCCAGTTCGCCGAGCGAGGTGAAGGTGTGCGGGCTCCGCCGCCCGGCGTTGGCCCGCACCAGGTCGGTGGCGAGGATCTGGCCGCCCTCGGCCTTGGCGCACAGCCGGGCGGCCTCGATGACCGGGTCGCCGAAGTAGTCGTCGGCCTCCTTGGTCGCCTCCCCGGCGCTCAGCCCGACCCGGATGCCCAGAGGACGCTCGGCGCCGGCGTTGTCGCGGTGGACGGCCTGCTGCATGGCCACCGCACAAGCCAGGGCCGCCGACGCGGCGGGGAAGACGACCATGAGGCCGTCGCCCAGGTTCTTCACCTCGGTGCCACCCGAGGTGGCGATGGCTTGGCGGAGGGCCGAGAAGTGCTTGCGGCGCACCTCGTCGCCCGCTTCAGGGGTCAGTGACGAGGCGAGCTCAGTCGACCCCACCAGATCGGTGAAGAGCACCGTGATGTTCTCGGTGGTGGCCACCGAACCCCTTTCGTGCGGATTCGCCCGCCGCCCGGTCGTCGATGAAGTCCTGGTGGCGGTGTCACTCGGCCCGGTGCCCTCGCCAAGGGCGAACACCCGCTCGGGCAGGGCGAGGCCCTTGAGCTCGTAGGCGCCGATCTCGTGGAGCTGTACCTGGGAGTCCGAACGCATGAGCAGGCGGCTTGTTGCCTCGGAGAGCACCATCTGGTTCGGTTCGGCCAGTCCCCTGATCCGGGCACACAGGTTCACGGCAGTCCCGTAGTAGTCACCGTCGCGGAGGTCGGCCTCCCCTGTATGGACTCCCACACGGATGCGGATTGGCTCGGGGGTGCCCCACTCCTTCTGCTCGATCTGATCGAGCACGTGTGCGCCGGCGGCAACGGCATCCGAGGCTCGCCGGAAGACGGCGAAGCGGCTATCACCTTCCCCCCGAGGTCGAACCAGGACGCCAGCGTGATGGGTCACCGCCGACTCCACGAGCTGGTCGTGGACCACCATGGCCTCGCGCATGACCGTGGGAGCCTGTTCCCACAGCTCGGTGGAGCCCACCACGTCTGTGAAAACGAAGGTGACCGTACCGTCGGGTAGTTCTGAGCCCACTGGCCGCCCTTCAGATGACAAGGCTCCTCGGCGTTCCGAATTCCCCATGTCACCGCCGCCCACGCTGCCCGAGCGTAGCGAATCCCCAGTCCAGGCGCTACGGGTGGTGCGCGCTGCCCAACCGTCCCTGAGTCGGCCTTAAGCAAGGTTGTCCGTGCCGGCCTAACGAGAGAGAGCGGAATGTCATGCTCCTTACACTCACTGTGTATCCCGGGCCACAGACAGACTCAGGACCTGGGACAACAATGGGTAGTACGAGCACCACCGAGCGGAAAGGACCATTCCAATGGCCGATAAGAAGATCACTCCTACCAACCCCGACAAGGTCACCGACGAGGTTGAGGACCAGGAAAAGGACGCCGAGCGGAA
>CAWDXZ010000005.1:0-509743 GCA_963806455.1 uncultured Acidimicrobiales bacterium | reverse complement strand
GTGAATTCAATTGGTCGTCGCAACACCTCGATGATGGAGGTGCCGATGGGCAGGCCAGCTGGGTGGATGAAGGAGTTGACGGGGCGATCCCTCATGAAGTCTCCGGGGGCACCGTCCCTTCGGCGGGAGGTCGAACAGAAGTTTTGGCGTCAGATCGCCACGGGGATCACGACCGACGCGGCCGCAAGCACCGTCGGCGTGTCTCCGGCAGTGGGTGCTCGCTGGTTCCGGCATCGTGGCGGCATGCCAATCGATCTGTCACCAACCACCGGCCGCTATCTGTCCTTTCATGAACGGGAAGAGATCGCGATCTTGAAGGCGCAAGGAGCTGGGATCAGAGAGATCGGTCGGCAACTGGGGCGGGAACCTTCGACGATCTCGAGGGAACTCCGTCGTAACGCTGCCACTCGAGGCGGCAAACTCGAATACCGAGCATCGGTGGCTCAATGGAAGGCCGAGCTCGTGGCCCGGCGTCCAAAGACTGCCAAGCTCCTCACCAACGATCCGCTGCGCCACTACGTGCAGGAGCGGCTAGCTGGTCGGGTCCACCGCCCGGACGGAACTCCTGTTGAAGGTCCCGCCACTGCACCATGGAAGGGCAGAGGCAAGCCACACCGAAAGGATCGCCGCTGGGTCAGCGCTTGGAGCCCCGAGCAGATCGCGAACCGACTCGAGGTCGATTTCCCCCATGATGTTTCTATGCGGATTAGCCACGAGGCGATCTACCAGTCCCTTTACGTCCAAAGCCGCGGTGCCCTCAAGCGCGAGTTGGTCGCCTGCCTGCGCACCGGCCGTGCTCTTCGTGTTCCGCGGAGCAGGGCGAGACGCCAAGCCTGGGCACATGTCACGCCCGAGGTCATGATCAGCGAGCGCCCGCCCGAGGCCGAAGATCGCGCTGTGCCTGGGCACTGGGAAGGGGACCTTCTTATCGGGTTGGAACGCTCCGCAATCGGAACACTCGTCGAGCGCACGAGCAGGTTCACGATGTTGATCCATCTTCCTCGCGAGGAGGGCTATCGCCACAAGCACGCACCTAAGAACGGGCCGGCGCTCGCCGGCTATGGAGCAAACACGATGAAGGACGCTCTCGCGTCAACGATCACCACGCTTCCCGAACAACTGCTCCGATCGTTGACATGGGACCGTGGCAAGGAGATGTCGGCACACGCCCAATTCACAATCGAGACAGGTCTCCCCGTCTACTTCGCCGACCCGCGCAGTCCGTGGCAGCGCGGGACGAACGAGAACACCAATGGCCTGCTTCGTCAGTACTTCCCAAAGGGCACCGACCTATCTCGATGGAGCGCCGAAGAGATCGAAGCCGTTGCTCACGCGCTCAACACGAGGCCCCGCAAGACACTCGGTTGGAAGACGCCAGCGGAGACGCTCGATCAGCACCTACGATCTCAACAAGAGACCGGTGTTGCGTCCACTGATTGAACCCAGTGAGTTCACTGCGGATCTGTTCGGAGAGGTCTGCGATCGTCTCGGTGTGGTGCAGTCGGCAGGCCGAGTCGGGTCGTGCTTCGACAATGCCGCCATCGAGAGCTGGCACTCGACCCTCGAGTTCGAGCTGCTCTCCCGCCGGCGCTTTGCCACCAAGGCCGAGGCACGACGCGAGGTGGCCAAGTACATCGACCGCTACAACACCAGACGACGCCACAGCAGCTGTGAGATGAAGTCGCCCATCGACTACGAACAGATCCTGGCTGCCCGAGCCGCCGAGGAGGAGAGGGCCGCGTGAACCGTCCTCCAGGATCGCCTCAGAGGCCCCCAACCATGGCCGCTGGTGCCAGGGTGCCGACCGATGACATGCTCAATCGACTATCAGACAAGCCTCCACGCTTTCGGGGGAAGCCGACACCCCGAAAGTACAGGTCAGCCGGGGTTTGTGCCCCGGCTGGCTCGCGCTTGAGCTGATTTCGTGCGCGATCCGTGCGCGATGGTGCGGTCAATCACAGTCCAATTCCAGCATTCCTCATCTTTCGAAGTGGGTCTCTCTCGACACTCTCTACAACCATGATCGCCCGCATCGCTCTCTGGAGCAGCGGGCACCGAGAACCTCGAAGGTTGAACCAGATCCGACCAATGAGCCCGATCCCACACTGTTACGTCGAATAGAGGTCCTCGGCGACCGCATCCACGAGTATCGACTCGTTGCCTGACCTGTTCGGATGTGTTCTCGGCACGGACAGGGCGCGTGACCGACCTGCAGGTCACCCCGTTGCCGGTCGGCGACCTGCGAGCGGTCGATCTCATCGTCAAGGCCGAACAGCTCGCCGGCTGACCTCGCCGGCCGTCAACAGGGCACCTCGACACGGCCTCAGCACTCGATGGTGGTCCCCTCGACGGCCACCACCACGGTGGGATCGACGCGGTCGCGGTAGTAGTCGCTCACCGCGTCCAGCATGTCGTCGGTTCGATGTGGGCTGTGGTGGAACAGGACGACGGTCGAAACACCGGCGGCGATTCCGAGGGACACGGCATACTCCATGGCGGTGTGACCGAACGCAGCACACTTGGGAAGTTGATCGGCCGTGAGTTGCGCATCGTGGATGAGGATGTCGGCGCCGCTGACCAGTTCGAGGAGGGAATCGGGGATGGCGCCCCAACCATCGCGACCCGGGCCGTAGGCCGTGGGACAGTGGTCGGGGATGTAGGCCACCGCCGAGTGGCCATCGGAGACCCGGTAGCCGAAGGTCCTTCCGCCCTTGTGGGCCACGTCGGTGGCGGTCACCGTGAAGCGGTCGATGGTACATGGTCCCGTCTCGAGGGACCGGAACGCCCAAGCCCCGAGCAATCCCTCGGGGCCGATCGGGAAGTTGGGCGGGGACATCATGCGGCCGAGCGTTGCCGCCGCTCCCGCGCCGTCGGCCTGGGCCGGCAGGTAGAGGTCGACTCGGGCGTCCTCGTGGTCGATGGCGCTGCAGAAGGGTAGGCCCTCGACGTGGTCCCAGTGGAGGTGGGTGAGGAGGATGCTGCCGTCGAACGGCCCTCCGTGGAGCGCGTCCGGTAGCGAGCGGATGCCGGTGCCGGCGTCGAGCACCAGTGTCGGCGCATCGCTGCCGTGGGCCAGGGCCACACACGACGTATTGCCACCATGGCGGACGAACGGGATCCCGGGGGTGGGAACCGACCCGCGTACGCCCAGAAGTTGGACGCGCACTGCCTAGGCCTGCCGGTCTTCTCGTCGATGGTCCTGCGACAGCTCATGGAGTTGTGCCGGATCCATAGCCTGGTGGGGTACGATCGCCACCCGTGAGTCGGTCACGGCAACAATGGTCGACGTTCGCACACCGTCCTCGATTCCCGACCGCTCCCCCAGTACAGCTCCAGGCCCGAACTCGGCGAGCCGCTCTCCGTCCTTCTCGACCCGCAGCACACCGTCGAGTACCAGAAACACGTCGGTCCCACGCTCCCCTTCGCTCACCAGTACTGCGCCGGTCGGCACCCGACGGAATTTGGGTTTGCTCCCCTGCCCCATCATCTGGGTCGACAGTGAACGCTCGAGGGCGGACTCCACCGCAGTGATCAGTGCCGGGGAGTCCCGGTCGCCCCACGGCGTGTGCTTGCCGAAGGATTTGCGGTACCAGTCGCGAAAGTCGGTGAGCCCCGACTTGGCCGCCAGATGGTTGTCGGCGTCGTAGATCCAGTGCCGGGGGAACTTGCTTGCCCCGAGGACTTCGAATTCGGGGGGCCGGTCGCCGTGCAGCGTGAGGCTCAGCGTCGACCATACCAAGGGTGCCTGCCATTGGATGTACGGGCGGCGCCGGACCCGCCGAGGGGCAGGGAGGCCGGTCCGACCCCCCGCCGTCTGGATGAATCGAACCGAACCCTGGCCCACTTCCGGTGGCTGCTGGAGGACGGGGAGCTCCACCGCCTCGAACTGGTGATGGAGCCCGGCCACTCCCACCGTCGTCGATCCCATAAGACCGCCTCCGAGGTAACCGCACCCGGTCACCCGGCCGTCGTCGACGTCCATCCACGCCGACAGGACATTGCCGAAGCGGAACCGATCGGTCACCCGCAGTTGCTCGAGATCCTCGATGTGGTCGGGCGGCGGCTCGTCGTAGTGGGTGAATCCGGCATCGAAGGCCACGCGGGTTCCTCCGCGTACTGCCTCGGAGGGGATCCACGACAAGGAGGTCACGGAGCTCTCGGTTCGCATGCTGCCATGGTGCGCCTGATGCGGACCCGTCGCCACGGTGGTCGCTCACTTTCGGGGTGTGGCTGGCACCCCCAAGGACGAAGTGCCTGCGCCCTGTGAGGCGGAGCCCGGATGTGGGATAACTAGTGCAACATGGCTACTTCGGATCCTCCTTCGGGCCCCACCATCGATGTGTTCCTGGCCGACGACAACGTCATCGTGCGGGAGGGTGTCCGCACGCTGCTCGAGCGGCAGCATGATCTCCGGGTCGTCGGTGTCGCCGAGGACTACGACGGCCTGGTGGCCGGAGTCATGGACTCCCAGCCCCATGTGTTGGTGACCGACATCCGCATGCCGCCCACCTTCCAGCGGGAGGGCATCGAAGCGGCCCGGGAGGTCCGCCAGCGCTGTCCGGGCCTCGGGGTGGTGATCCTGTCCCAGTACGACGATCCCGAATACGCCATCTCGCTAGTGGCTGAAGGCTCAGCCGGATACGGCTACCTCCTCAAGGATCACATCGCCGAAGGTGACCAGTTGGTCGACGCGGTTCGGGCCGTGGCCACCGGGGGAACCGCGCTCGATCCTTCCATCGTCGACGCACTGGTCAGTCCGGTGACTACCCACGGTGGACTGACCGCCGCGGAAGAGTCGTTGTTGAACTGGGTCGCCGAGGGAAAGCCGATCAAGGCCATTGCCGTGGCCCAACGCGCCACACCGGAGGCGGTCGACGCGCAGGTCGAGGAGCTCTTCATCAAATTGGCGCAAGGGGTATCGACGGGAACCGAGGGAGCCATCCGCCGGCTGCGGCTTCTCCACCAATGCATCGTCGACCGGGAGGAGCAGGGCGAGTCGTTGTCGCGACTCCTCCCGGGCGGACTGGCAGAGAAGCTGCGGCGCGATGGCCGGGACATCGGTAGGACGGAAGTGGTCGAAGTGACCGTGCTGATGAGTGACATCCGGTCGTACTCGACCATCGCCGAGCACGCCGATCCGAGCCAACTGGCCGGCCAGTTGAACACCCATCGTGGTGCCATGAACGAAGCGATCCTCGGCCAGGGCGGAACCATCATGCAGTTCGTCGGAGACGCGGTGATGGCCGTCTTCGGGGCACCGTTCTCGCAGCCCGACCACGCCGACCGGGCCCTGGCTGCCGCCGCGGATGCCCATCGGCTCCAGGCACAGGTCAACACCAGCTGGGAGGGGGAGGGGCTCCCGGCGTTCGGACTGGGACTGGGGCTTTCGACCGGTGAGGCGGCGGCCGCACTGCTTGGCACCGAGGAGCGGCTCGAATACACCCTGGTCGGTGACACCGTGAATCTGTCCCAACGGCTGCAGCAACTGGCCAGTTCGGGGGAGACTGTGCTGAGCCAGGCGACCATGGACGCGTTGGCGGAACCGGTGGAGGCGACACTCTTGCCCGAGCAGTTGGTCAAAGGAAGGGATACGCCCGTACGGGCCTGGCGGATCGATCGTCAGGTCCCATCGGTCGTCGTCCCGGCCATCGGTACGGTCGGAGCGGAGACGGGCGATGGGTGCAGCCCGTCCAGCCGACCCCGAGGAGTGGAGTGACGTGGTGAATCCCGAAATCGATGTACTCGTCGTCGAGGGTGTCCGCAAGACGTTCGAGGCGGAGAACGCCCCGGTCCGGGCATTGAGGGGAGCAAATCTGACAGTGCCGGCGGGCGACTTCGTGGCCCTGATGGGTCCGTCGGGATGTGGCAAGTCGACGCTGCTCAACCTGGTGGCCGGACTCGACGTCGCCGACGAGGGAACCATCACCGTGGGGGGCCAGCTGGTCACCGGCAGGAGCGAGGACGAGCTCTCCCTGATCCGGCGGGAGCACATCGGCATCGTGTTCCAATTCTTCAATCTGCTCGAGAGCATGACGGCGCTGGAGAACGTCGCCCTGCCGGCCATCATCGCCGGCTCCAAGCGACGGCCGGCGGAGACCCGGGCCCGTGACCTGCTCGATCTCCTCGGGGTAGGCGACAAGGCCAAGGCCGTACCGGGGTCATTGTCCGGCGGCCAACGCCAACGGCTGGCCATCGCCCGGGCCCTCGCCAACGAGCCGACCCTGCTGCTGGCCGATGAGCCCACCGGTGCCCTCGACTCCGACAGTGGTCATGAGATCGTCGAGCTGCTGTCGCGGCTGCACCACGGCGGCCAGACCATCGTGTTGGTCACCCACGACAACGAGGTGGCCCATGCCGCCGAGCACCTGATCTACATGCGGGATGGACAGATGGTGGATGCTCCCGACAGGAAGCCGGTCGGCATCGCTCCTGAGGTCCGGTGACCACGCCCTCGACAACAGCAGGCGACGGTCAGGTCATGGCGCTCGGGGGGCGCATCGGCCTCGAGGGTGGACCGCGGTTGACCGTCGCTGAGGACCGGGCGGACCGGCCCCGGTTGTCCGCGGCCGTGCTGATCGTGGTTCCGGCCTTGGCCATCGTGGGGTTGGGGTTCGACAACGCATCGAGTGTGGGCATCACCACGGCCGACATCATTCGTCTCGTGCTCACGCTGGGATGGGTCGTGGCCGGCGTGTTCCTGCTGGTGCGCCCGGAGCTGGAGTGTTTGGGACGCCTGGTGGCACTGGCTGCGCTGGTGGGAGCGACCAGCTTCGCCGCGGCCGAGATCGGCGAGACGACCACGGGCGGCATCGGCCCCGCCGCCCGTTTCATCGCCACGCTGTTTCCCGGCCTCCTGATGGCCGTGGGTGTGCACGTCCTACTTGCCGTGCCCACCGGGAGGTTGCTGTCACGCTCGAGACGGATCGGAGCGCTGCTCGGCTACGCCGCCGGCGCGGCCTTCGGGGTGTGGGCCTGGTTCGGGCTGGGTCGAATGACCGACGCCGCCGCCATCATCGGGTGGGCGGTGGCCATCGCGGTGGGTGTACCCGCCGCCGCCCGCCGCTACCGCTCGGTGCCCGGCATCGACCGGCAACGGATGCAGATGCTGGCCGCCGGTGTCGTGGCCACACTCGAGTTCGGCGTGGTGGTGCTGGGACTTGCCGCGCTGGTGACGTGGCCGGACCATGCGTGGGCCTTGGCCGCCGGAGGGACCATTCTCATACCGCTGGGGCTATGTGCCTCGAGTATCCCGCGGCTGCTGGGCCAGTCCGACCGGCTCCTCGTCTGGCTGTTGACCGTCGCCGGCCTCTCGGTCGTCGTGGTGGCGGTCTACCTGTTGGTCATCTTGGGTTTCGGTCACGAGCCGGGTTCAGCGGACCGCGGGGTCCTCGGTCTCTCGATCGTGGCTGCCGCCATCGTGGCCCTCGGGGCCTCGGTGTTCCGTCAGCGCGTCCAGCAGTCGGCCCAACGCCTGGTGTATGGCACCGATGCCGTCCCCGACGATGTGGTCAAGACCTTCAGTACCCGGTTGACCCGCGCCGTGACCATGGACGAGCTCCTCCTCCAGCTGGTCGAGTCGCTGCACAAATCGATGGTCCTCACCAGCGCCGAGGTCTTCACCGGTACCAGCGAGGTGCTCGAACGCAGCGCATCCATCCCGGACAAGGGACCCGGCATGTTGCATATCGGTCCCCAGGAGGAACCAGTGGTGGCCCGGGCCGGCGTGTCGGGCAACGCTTGGACCGCGGTGTGGCTGCCGGCGGTGATTGCCGGACGCGACCACCTTCAGTTACGGGTGTGCCCGATCACCTACGGCGGGGACCTGCTGGGCCTGGTCGTGGTCGAGCGACCGACCACGGAGCCGCCGTTCACGGAAAATGAGGACATCGTCCTGACGGAGCTGTCTCGTCAGGTGGGCCTGGCGCTGCACAACGTCCGTCTGGACTCGGCGCTGCAGTCGACCCTGGACGAGGTCAGGCGGCAGGCGGCGGAGCTCCGTGCTTCCCGCTCGCGGATCGTGGCGTCCGCTGATGCGGAGCGGCGGCGGGTGGAACGGGACCTGCACGACGGCGCCCAACAACATCTGGTGGCTCTGGCGGTCAATGTCCGGCTGGCCCGCGATCTGGTCACCGAAGACCCCGAAGCCGCTGCCGAGGCACTGGACCAGATCGCCGCGGAGGTGAAGGCCACCGTGCAGGAGCTGCGGGACCTGGCCCACGGGATCTACCCACCCCTGCTGATGGACAACGGACTGCCCGAGGCGCTTCGGGCGGTGGCATCGAGGAGTCCACTCGAGGTGAGCACGACGGTCGACGGCATCGGGCGGTTCTCGCCCGACATCGAGGCCGCGGTCTACTTCTGCTGCCTCGAGGCGCTGCAGAACGCCGCCAAACACGCGCCCGAGGCCCGGGTGCAGCTGCGGGTTTGGGAGGAAGAGGGTGGCCTGCTCTTCACGGTCATGGACGACGGGCCGGGGTTCGATCCCGAGGTGGCCCAAGCCGGGCACGGGTTCATGAACATGAGCGACCGGCTCGGTGCCATCGGGGGAGCAGTCCGTTGGGACTCCACCCCCGGCACCGGATCCACGGTGCGAGGCTCGGTCCCGCTGTCCTGAATCACCGCCGACGGGTGGGGGCAGTCAGGAAGGCAGGAATTCGATGGTCTCACGTTCGGCCCAGATGCGCGAGAGCTCCCGGGGCCCGAACTCCTCCTTGTTGACGTAGGCCAGTGCGCCACTGGTGGATGCGTCGGGAGGCAGATCACCGGGGGTATAGGTCGAGCAGAGGATCACCACGGTGTCCGGCTCCGCCGCCACGATGCGGCGGGTGGCCTCCACTCCATTCATCCCCGGCATGTTGATGTCCATCAGGATCAGCGCCGGCCGCAGTTCTGCCGCCTTGGCCACGGCCTCTTCGCCGTTGACGGCCTCACCCACCACCGTGAATCCATCCATCCGGCCGACCACCGCCTTGGCCGCTGACCGGAACGGGGCCTGGTCATCGACGACCAACACCGGAAGTGCCATATCCATGATGGGCAATTGTCTCACGAGTGATCGACCCTCGATAGTGAGGTAGCACCCCCCAGCGGTGTGGCTACCCAGCTCCCGCTCCGCCGGCGACCTGTCCGCCCAGATAGATGAGGACGGCCTTGACCCGGCGGTTGACGTCCTCTTCCTCGGTCAGCCCGAGCTTGGAGAAGATGGCGTTGGTGTGTTTCTCCACCGCCCGCTCCGAAAGGAACAGGGAACTGGCGATGGCGGCGTTGTTCTTGCCCTGGGCCATTTCGGCCAGGGTCTCCATCTCCCGAGTGGTCAGGCGATCGAGGTCCGAGGGTCGGCGAGGGGCCGACGCGCCGACCAGCGAGTCGACCACCGCAGGGTCGACCATCGATCCACCCTCGGCCACGGTCCGGATGGCCCGAACCAGTTCGTCGACACCGGCGACCGACTCCTTCAGCAGGTAGGCCCGGCGTGCTGAGCCGTCGGCCAGGAGGGCCAGCGCGTACTCGGGGTTGGCGTACTGGCTGAGCACCACCACGCCGACGTCGGGGCGGTGCTCTCTCAGGTGGGCGGCGGCCTGGACTCCCTCGTCGGTGCCGGTCGGAGGCATCCGGATGTCGGTGACCACGACATCGGGGTCGACGTCATCGACCAGCGCCAGGAGCCCGGGCAGGTCCATGGCCGTTCCCACCAACTCCAGCCCGTCCTGGTAGGCGATAAGCTTCTCCACGCCTTGGCGCAGGAGGGCGTTGTCCTCGGCGAGCACCACGCGGACCCTTCCCATGGCTGACCACCGTAGTCTGGCGTGCCGCCGGCGAAGCTGAGCCCGCTGAGGCGTGGGCGAAGACGGTCCAAGTCGACGAGTGGTGGTAGTACCCCTGGGGACGGCAGGGTGTCTCCCTTGGCCTCGAGACCTGAAACCGTAAGACTGAATTGAGCATGGGAGCACCGATGGAGGGGACCGGGGGCAACGGGGTCGAGGGCGGGGCTACGGATCGAGTAGGCGCGAGTGAGGGGGTGCGGTGATGGCCATGGCCCTCCGGACCGCTTGGTACCGCTTTCGCGTCACGCTCGGCCGACAGTGGGGTGGCTACGTCAGCATCGTGGTGCTCATCGCACTGGTGGGTGGACTGGCCATGGGGGCGATCGCCGGCGCCCGGCGCACGTTGGCGTCACCGGCGGTGTATTCCGCCAGCACGAATCCCCCGACCTTCGGAATCGGCACCGCCGTACTCGCTCCACCCGACCTAACCTCGGGGTACGACCCTGGTGTCGTGCACAAGATCGCCCATCTGCCCCACGTGGCCGGTGTGGAGAACATCTCGGGTCTCAATCTCATCGTCCTCAACAAGGACGGGACTCCCGACGGGCAGGACGCGCAAGCCGGCAATGGGTCCGGAAGCATCGACGGCGCCTATCTCACCAAGGGCAAGGCCGTCGTCGTGCAGGGGCGGATGCTCGATCCCACCAATCCCCATGAGTTCGTGGCCAACGCGCTGGCCACCGACGGCCTGGGACTCCACGTGGGCCAGGTGGTCCCCTTCGGCATCTACACCAATGCCCAGACCCAGCTTCCCGGGTTCGGCACGGCCCGTGTCCCTCCGTTCCGCCGGATCGACATCACGCTGGTCGGGATCATCCTCGACCCCACGGCCGTGGCGGCGGACGATGTCGACAGTCACACCACCCTGCAGATCTTCTCACCCGCCCTGACCCGTCAACTGCTGTCGTGCTGTGCCAACTACACCGTGACCGGAGTGCAAGTGCGAGGCGATCAGCATGTGGTGGACCGGGTGGAGGCGGAAGCACAGCGGGCCCTTCCTTCGGGATCCCCGGTGATCCTCTCGGCCGCCACCGCCGTGGGTGTGGCCAAGGCCGAACGGTCAGTGAAACCCCTGGCCATCGCACTGGCGGTATTCGGCGGGATCGCCGGCCTGGTTGCACTCATCGTGGCCGGCCAGATGATCGGCCGCCAACTGCTGGTCGGGGCGGAGGAGCGCCGTATCCTCCGGGCCCTCGGCGCCGATCCGGCCGAGACGGTGTTGGACGGTCTCGTGGGCGTGCTGATGGGTATCGCCCTCGGCTCGATGCTGGCCGTAGCGGCGGCCATCGCCGTGTCGCCGCTTGCTCCGATCGGGGTGATCCGACCCGTGTATCCCGATCGAGGTGTGGCCACCGATTGGACGGTGCTCGGGTCCGGATTCGCCATCCTGCTCCTCGGGCTAGTCGCCATCACCGGATTGCTCGCCTACCGTCAGTCTCCACACCGGGTCGACCAACGACGGTCCCGTTCGCTGCGGTCGAGGTCGAGCTCGGCCAATGTGGTCGCCGGCTGGGGTCTGCCGATACCGGCCGTGGAGGGTGTTCGCCTGGCCCTCGACTCGGGTGCCGGCCGGAACAGCGTGCCGGTGCGTTCCGCCATCCTCGGCACCGCCCTGGCTCTCTGGGTGGTGATCACGACGGTCACCTTCGGAGCCAGCCTCAATGCCCTGGTCTCCCAACCGCGCCTGTACGGATGGAACTGGGACAACATCCTCATCGCCGGGGGAGGGTCGGGGAACATCCCTGGGCAGCAGGCCACCCGGCTGCTCGACGCCGACCCCTCGATTGCGGCGTGGACGGGAGCCGACTTCGGCATTCTGGCCATCGATGGGCAGAGGGTGGCGGTCATGGGCGGGACCCCGGGCGCGTCGATCCAGCCGCCCGTGTTGTCCGGCCAGGGTCTCGAAGGCTCGGGACAGGTGGTGCTGGGCCCTGTCACCCTCGCTCAGCTGGGCAAGCACGTGGGCGACACCGTGGAGGTGGACGAAGGCAACGGCACGCGGACCCGGCTCCGGATCGTTGGTACGGCCTCCATGCCGACCATCGGGACGTCGGGACTGCACCTCGAGATGGGAAGCGGTGCGCTCCTCGCCGACAGCGTGCTTCCGGCGGCCACCAAGAACCCGTTCGGCGATCCGCTCCCGGGCCCCCAGGCGATCCTCGTGCGCCTGAAGGACGCCGGAAGTCACCGGGCGCAAGCGTCTCTGCAGCGGATCGCCGATGCCACCGCCACGCCATCCAACTTCGGAGTGGGCCTGGTCTCGGTCCAGCGTCCGGCGGAGATCGTCAACTACCGCTCGATGGGGACCACGCCGCTGTTGCTCGGGGTCTCGCTGGGTGCCGGTGCCGCGGCCGCGCTGGCGCTCACCCTGGTGGCCTCGGTCCGACGACGGCGACGGAACCTGGCGGTGTTCAAGACCCTCGGCTTCACTCACCGGCAACTGGCGGCCACCGTAGCCTGGCAGTCGAGTGTGTCGGTGGCGATCGGGGTGGTCATCGGTGTGCCGTTGGGAGTGATCACGGGACGACTGCTGTGGAACTTGTTCGCCACGGAGATCAACGCCGTCCCGGCACCGAGCGTCCCGGTGGGATGGATCGTGGCCATCGCGGTGGGATCGCTGGTCCTGGCGAACGTTGTGGCTGCCGTGCCCGGCCGCATCGCGGCGCGGACGCCCACCGCCCTGGTACTCCGGGCGGACTGATGCGATCGGCCCTCCGGGTGGCGTGGTACCGGTTCCGTACGACGCTGGCTCGTCGATGGGGTGGCTACGTGGCCCTCATCGTCCTGATCGGACTGCTTGGTGGTCTGGCCATGGGGTCCATCGCCGCCGCCCGGCGCACCCAGTCCTCCTTTCCCGCCTACATGGCCAGCACCCATCCGTCGGATCTCGAGGGCATCACCGGGCTCTTCACCCCGGGAGGCGGTCCGTTCAGCGCCGGCTACAACCCGTCGATTGTCCACACCGTCGCCGGCCTCCCGCACGTGGCCGGTGTGGCGAGCGTGGTCGGGCTCAACACGCTGTTCCTTGGTTCGAATGGCGCACCGGTGAACCCCCCGTCGCTGCCGGCGCAGTCCGCCGAAGGCATCGGGTTGGTGGGTCCCGGTCTCGACCAGAACCAGATCACGGTTCTCGACGGACGGCTCCCCACCGGTGCCCACGAACTGGTCATGAGCCGATACACCGCGTCCCTCTTCGGGGTGCACCTGGGTGACCACCTGAGGTTCGGGGTGTACACCAACGCCCAGACCTACCTTCCCGGATTCGGCACCTCGGCCGTCCACCCGCACACCATCCTGAACGCGACGCTGGTGGGGATCGTGGTCTCCAACAGCCAAGTGATCGAAGACGATGCCGACGTCGCCGGGAACGCCAACATCATGGTGTTCCCTCCTGCGGCCACTGCCCCGCTCCTCGGCTGTTGCGCGTACTTCACCCAGACCGGAGTGCAGGTGGACGACGGGTCGCACCACGACTCCACGGTGCTGACCGAGATCGGCCGTTCGATCCACATGGGACTGGTCCAGTTCCAGCCCGGGTCCACCTCGACCATCGTGTCCAAAGCCGAACGAGCCATCAAGCCCGAGTCGATCGCCCTCGGTGTCTTCGGGATGATCTGCGGCCTGGCGGCGCTGCTCATCGCGGCCCAGTTGATCGGACGCCAGCTGCGATTGCTGACCGACGATCTGGCGGTCGAGCGCGCCCTGGGAGCGGACCGGCGCATGACCACGTCGGACGGCCTTATCGGCATGGGCGGCTCGGTGCTGGCCGGAGTCGTCCTGGCCGTGGCTGTGGCCGTGGCCCTCTCCCCGTTGGCGCCGTTGGGGCCGGCCCGGGCCGTCTATCCCACGCCGGGTGTGGCCTTCGACTGGACGGTGCTGGGCTTGGGGGCGGTGGTCGTCGTGGGTGTGCTCGGGGCCGTGACGCTGGTGGTCGGGAACCACATGGCCCCCGGTCGCATCGGCATCGCCCGACCGCGCGCCACGCCCGGGCAACAACGGTCGTCGGTGGCCGGCATGGCCGCCCGATCCGGGCTTCCGGAATCGGCGGTGACCGGCATCCGCTTCGCCTTGGAGCCTGGAGTGGGGCGTAATGCCGTGCCCGTGCGCTCGGCCATCCTCGGGGCGGCCCTGGCCGTCATGATGGTCATCGGCACCGTCACCTTCGGAGCCAGCCTCAACACCTTGGTCTCCCATCCAGCCCTCTACGGCTGGAACTGGGACTACGCCCTGACTGGCGTGAACGGGTCAAGCATCCCGCGGGCTCAAGCGGCCGACCTGCTCGAGCGGTCAGCACCGGTCGTCGCGTGGTCTGGCGTCTACTACTTCGGGGTGCGGCTGGACGGCACCGACGTACCGGTAATTGCGGCAGCTCCCGGCGCCTCGGTGACCCCCCCGCTGCTGAGCGGCCATCCGGTGGAGTCCGATGATCAGATCGTGTTGGGCGGGTCCACACTGGCCCAGCTCCACAAACAGGTGAGAGACACCGTGACCTTCGACAACGGCATCGATCCCCGCCGGACCCTGCACATCGTGGGCACCGCCACCATGCCCGCCATCAACAATGGAGGCTCGAGCCACACCGAGATCGGGACCGGTGCGCTCCTCTCGGATCATCTCTTCTCGGGGAGGCTGCTCAACAGCAATGGGGTCCCTCCGTCCCAGGCGGGGCCGAACGCCATCCTGGTCCGAGTGCGTGGCGGCACGGGGTCGGTCTCCGCCCGACAGGCCCTCGAGCGCATCGCCAAGGCCACGTCGACGCCGCTCGACAACGGCATCACCGTAGTCTCGGTCCAGCGCCCGGCCGAGATCGTCAACTACCGCTCGATGGGCAGCACTCCAGCCATTCTCGGAATCGGGCTGGCCGTCGGAGTCATCGCTGCGCTCAGCTTGACGCTGGTGGCGTCGGTCCGGCGACGGCGTCGGGACCTGGCGCTCATGAAAACCTTGGGCTTCACCCACCGGCAGCTGGCCGCCACCGTGGCCTGGCAGTCGACCGTGGCGGTGGCCATCGGGACCCTGGTCGGCGTTCCCCTGGGGATCATGATCGGCCGCCAGCTTTGGGTCCTGTTCGCCCACGAGATCGATGTGGTGCCGAATCCCACGGTGCCGGCTACAACCATCGTCCTGATCGCGCTGGGTGCTCTGGTGCTGGCCAACGGGGTGGCCGCCATCCCGGCCCGCATCGCCGCCCGAACTCCGACCGCTCTCCTGTTGAGGTCGGAGTGACGCCTCGGCCCCCGGTCAGTCCTCGGAATTCAACTAGTCCTCGTCGAAGTCCAGATCCTCCTCGTTGAGCTCCCGTGATGCCGAGGCCAGGAGCGAGTCGAGCCGGGCCGCCATGCTCTCGATCTCGTCGGCTTCGTGGTAGCTCCGATCGAGGGTCGGGGTGAGTTGCCAGTGCACCAGGGCCGAGGCGTCCCCCGCGGAAGTGGCGGCGTCGTACACCGAGAGCAATTGGGCCCACATGTTCTGAGTGGAGATGCATAGGGTCGCCCGCTCCTCTGCTTCAGTGGGGGGCGCGGAGGGCGTTCTGTTGGTGGTGCAAGCCTCCGGAGCAACCACCGGCAGCCACCCTGTCCGTGGGTGTTCTCACCGGTAAGACTGACGTGATGGAGCAGAGACTCACTCCAGGTATCGAGCGGCGTGTGATCGTATGGTGAACACAGTGGACGTCGTGGTGGTGGGCTCGGGACCAAACGGCCTGGCCGCCGCCATCACCTTGGCCACTGCGGGCCTCTCGGTTTCAGTCATCGAGGGAGCCGGCACTCTGGGGGGTGGATGTCGGACCGACCCGTTGACCCTGCCTGGCTTCCGCCACGATGTCTGTTCCGCCGTGCATCCACTCGTGTTGGCCTCCCCCTTCTTCCGGCAGTCGACGTTCGATGGCCTGCGCGCTTCCCTCCGTCAGCCTGCAGTGCCGTTCGCCCATCCGCTCGATGGGGGAAGAGCGGCGAGCGCGTCGCGAAACCTGGAGGAGACGGTGACCTCCCTGGGGCCCGACGGTCCGACCTACCGGAAACTGATGGAGCCGATGGTACGCCAGGCTGAGGCGATCGCCGATGACGTGATGGGCCCACTCCGATCGATCCCTGACCACCCGATCGCAATGGCCCGATTCGGGATTCCGGGCCTGTTGCCCGTGGCTCGATTGGTGCGCCGATTCGAGACCGATCAGGCCCGAGCCCTATTGGCGGGAGTGGCCGCACATTCGATGTCGCTACTGTCACTCCCACTGACGAGCGCTTTTGGGCTGCTTTTGGCTCTGACCGCCCACGCCGTGGGATGGCCGCTGGTCGAGGGCGGGAGCTCGGGGATCACTGATGCGCTGGTCGCCGAGTTGCTTCGGCTTGGTGGGGAGGTGACCACCGGGTGGTGGGTTGAATCCCTAGCGGAGCTCCCTCCATCCACCGCGGTCGTGGTGGACACCGCACCCAAGAACCTCGTGGCCATGGCGGGCAACGCACTGCCGGACCGCTACGGCAGGGCCCTCCGACGCTTTCGTCACGGCCCCGGAACCTGCAAGGTGGACTGGGCCCTGTCCGACCGGGTCCCGTGGACCGCCGAGGTGTGCCGTCAGGCCGGGACCCTCCACCTCGGAGGGACCTTCGAGGACATCGCATCCAGTGAGTACGAGGTCGCCGCCGGGCGTCACCCCGACCGCCCCTACTGCCTGGTGGTACAACCCGGTGTCGCCGATCCCACCCGGGCGCCGGTCGGGCAGCAGACCCTGTGGGGGTACTGTCACGTTCCGTCGGGCTCCACCGTCGACATGACCGCGGCCATCGAGGCCCAGATCGAGCGATTCGCCCCGGGGTTCTCTGAGCTGGTCCTGGCCCGGTCGACCCGCACCGCGGCCGACGTCGAGCAGCACAACCCCAACTACGTGGGTGGAGACATCGGTGGAGGAGCCGCCAACCTCCGCCAGACCCTGTTCCGGCCGACCGTGCAGTGGAATCCCTACCGGACGCCGCTCGATGGGGTCTACCTGTGCTCGGCATCGACGCCGCCCGGCGGAGGGGTCCACGGGATGTGCGGTCTCTACGCGGCGCGCACCGTGCTCCACGATCACTTCGGGGGCTCTCCGCCGTTCCGCGGCTGAACTCCTCGGGATCGGCCGAGCCGTACCGGTCCAGCCACGGCCCGGGAGCCAGCTGTGCGACTGCATCCTCGGTCTCGAAGTTGGGCAGCATTCTGGCGGCGCTCCATGTCGGCAGGAAGCTGCTGTGTGACTTTGAGCGCCGAGCGGTCTAGGAGGTCTTGACGTCCTGCTTCGCTGTGAGAAGTTCCCGGCGATGATTCTCACTCTGGTTCCATTCAAGGGCTTCCGGCCGCTCGACGTATTCGACGACCGTGGCTCCGAACCCATCCAGCATTTCACGCACCGTCCTCGGAGGGACCCGGAAGAACTCTCGCCTCATGTTTACAAAGTTGACCCGTGAGTCGGCGAGCGCATGGTGAAGCGAGGTCTCAAGACCAACCGCATCATCGCTGAAGATGAGCGCATGCACGTCATAGTGGAACGGCACTGACGCATCACCCAGCTCCTTGACCCGGTCCATCGGGTCGAGCCTTCTGGTCATGCCAATCTTCACCATGTCGGGTCCGAACGAGCCGACATTCGAGATGACATAGACGTGGCGTGCTCGTATGTTGGCCGAACGTCTGCTCAGACCGTCCAGGGCATCCCCGATCTCGTTGAGCTTCGCCTCGAGCTCGGTCGCCGCCCCCCCTCGTCCCCCTGAGCTCGCATGGCCTCCAGTGTGGATTCGTAGTGCGCTTGTTCCTTGCGGAGACGATCCTGCTCGCGCTCGAATTCCCGGCGAGCAATCTCTTCCTCCCTGAGACGAGCCCGCTCTTCCCTGTCCTTCTCCTTCTGCTCGGCGACCTTGGCCAGATAATCAGCGGGTGGAGCTCCAGCTCCCCGACCCGGAGTCGGTGATAGCCGTCGGTGACACGAATGTTCATCGTCCCACCGAGCTTGACGATGGTGTCCTTCGCCTTTTCGAGACGGGCAATCGATGAATCCAGTGTGTAGGGCCCCCCACCGGATGGCCCACGTCAGCTTTTCGACCTCGTCGGCCACCGATGAGGTGACCGCCGAGTTGCCGATGTTGGCACCTTCACCAGGAACCGCTTGCCGATGACCATGGGCTCGGACTCGGGGTGGTTGACGTTGGCCGGCAGGATGGCCCGACCGGCCGCCAGCTCCGCACGGACCACTTCGGGGTCCACCGCTTCGCGGAGCGCGGCGAAACGCATCTCGGCGGTGATCTGCCCCCGGCGAGCGTAATGGAGTTGGGTGACGCCAATACGGCTCGTTCCCGATGATCGGAGTGCTCGCGCTGGCCGGCGGTCTCCGCCTCTCGACGCCGCTTCTGCTTCTTCCGGTCCTTTGCCCGGTACGGCGGAGCCCGCCCGCCGGGTGGCCACCCGACCGTCGTCCCGGCGTTCGACCGGCCGCCCGTCGTAGCGCTCCACGTCCCCACGGTCGAGAATCCATCCTTTCCGCAGCGCCGGCAGGCCGACCTCGGGATCGCTCCCAGGGCCGGAGGTGTCATAGAGGCGGATCGGTTCGTTCGGCACCGAACCCTGTGGTCCGGGTGATCCGCCGAGCCGCACCTCGCGGAACGGCACCCGGATATCGGGCACCTCGACGTACACCTTGCGTCGATTGGGAAAACTGAATGTCAGCTCCGCATCGTCGGGCATGAGTGCCTCCTCCCTTCGCCGGCATTACCCGGATCAGGTTTAACGGTCGACGCCGGTCAGGCGCCCTCTCAGCCCGGTCCGTCCGAGCTCCCGTGTCGCCATTCTCGCGCGATCCGATCCATCGGACAGCCCCAGCCGGCGTCCGGCCCTCGACGTTCGGATGAACGCGCGACAACCAATCAATCCGCCGAGGCTCGATTTGCTACACAGTGTCAAGCGGGGCGGCTGCGGCTGGCTCGCGGACTCCCGATTTGGCGAACCTCGTCCGGTATCGCTCCGAACCAGCGGCACGCGCATGACGCCACTGGTCGGAGCTGGCTCGCGGCGCCGCCCCAGGTGTCGTAATCGGCCCTTGCCAGGTGTCCCAGACAATGCGTCGATTCAGTGCTCAGCCCCGCCCCTACGTGTCGATCAAGTGCCCGTTAGAGCGGCCCACGCAGAACGTCACCAGAGGTGGACTTCGGGGCGTTAACCCGAAGGTCGCACGAAAAACCGACAGCGCCAGCGGGTTTCTCGGGACTTGAACGGCGAAGCGACGATATTGAGTAGGGCAGCGCCCAGGCGGCTGCATAGTGCAAGCCCAGTGACCAGCGGTAACGTCGGGCCTGTGGCCCGAAGGTGCACGATGATCGTGAACCCCCGCCACTGTTTGCGCACCTCTTCGCTTCGATTGTTGGCGAAGGCGTTCGGGACGCGCACGATATTGAGCAAGCGGCCGCCAGGGTGGCCGCCATAGGCAGCTATGGCAACCAGCGTCTTTGCTCGGTCAGAGGCGTGGATGCGCGAAAACTCACGATGTCACCTCCACCGGGACGCTAAAGGCTGTGTGGGTCAAAAACGCCATCCAAGCCGCCCACCAGGTCTTGCGCGGCCTTCGGGTTTGCGGATGGGCTTCTGACTCTTTCCGTATTACGCTATAGCTATGTGGAGATCCATGAGTCGGCCAGGAAGCATGGAATCGATGATCTGGAGATGCTCCATGCCATCGACCACGCCGTGGCCGTGGCTGACCTCGGAGACGGGAGGACGCTCCATCTCGGTCCAGATTCCGCTGCCAATCTGCTTGAAGTCATCGTCCAAGAGCGACGAGGGGCGCCACCACTCGTGATCCATGCGATGCGGATGCGTAGCCAGTACCAGCGTTTCTTGAAGAGATGGGAGGACGACAATGCCTAAGACTCACGGAAAGACCCCATCAGGGCGCGAGATCACCGACGAGTTCCTTGAGCACGCTGTTGCAGAAGCCGAAGGGGGGTATGACCTCGGTAACGCGAAGGTGCGGCCTGGTCCCGGGCGTCAACCGCAGATCGAACGCGAGGCGGCGCCGGTCCAGTCGGTCCGGCTCGGAGCGGAGCTGACAAGAGCGGCAACCGAGCGGGCGACGAAGGCAGGCATTACGAAGGCCGAGCTCATTCGGCGGGCTGTTCGTGACTACCTTCGTCGGACGGCATAACGGCGGAGTGTGTCGAACAAGGTGGAGCGGTGGGTAGGGGGCCTATTTGTCTGCGAAGGCGTTTGTGCGCGATCCGTGCGCGATCAAGCGGACAACAGAGGTAGATCGCGGTCATCAGCGGTGAATCGAATTCGCCGTTCAGCTGGGATTATGGGAATTTTCGCAGGTCAGAAAGAAAGCCGGTCTGCATTCGCAATGTAGAGGCCGACGGTTCGAGTCCGTTCACCTCCACCCCGAAAGTCCAGGTCAGGGGGCTGCTACAGGCCCCAGGCTCTTGCACGAGTCATTTCGTGCGCGATCGAAATCCTGAAGGGCAAAGAGCGCGACACCGGTACTTCTGCGGATGTTCGGGTGAGCGACGTCGGGCGTCGAGTCGACGGATGGCCTTCCGAGCGAGAGGGGAGCCTGGCGTTGTAAACGTGGCGCTGTTGGGATTGCCGGCAACCGCGTGTGATCAGGCGGCCCGGTCGTACTTCTGGAGGATGCTGCCGAGTATTTCTCGGCGGGTGACGGTGCCATGGTCGATTGGCAGGGTCGAACGCGGCGAACGGAGCGGCTATGGACCGCGGTCATCCGATCCCCGGCGGCCATGACGGGAATGTCCACTTTAGGAATATGAGGCTGGATGCCGATATGTGTCCCATGCTGATCGCAGGCCGGGCTGCCCCCGATGGCACCGGAGACGACCTCGACGAAGCAGGACCCCGTGGGCGATCCAGCGTCGCCGCCCGGTAATCGAAGGCCCCGGGCGGTCGGCCGATCCGCCCTGCACGCCAGCGCACGGGTAATCCGATCTCACCCCCGGCTGTTCACTCTGGCCAAGGGGTGTCGCCGTCTCGTCCGATCGACGCCGCTGCCACCTCTGCTCCGCCGGTGGTGGGCTTGGATTCACGCCTCACAGATGCGCGCCAAGGATCTCCTCTGGATCCTCGACGCCCTCGATGCGGCCAAGGTTCCCTATGCGGTAGGTGGTGGCTGGGGCGTCGACGCACTCGTCGGACACCAGACACGAAAGCATCAAGATGTGGATCTTGTCCTGCTCGACTTCGAGCGGGACGAGCCGCGTGTACGGCTTCTACTCGGCCCACTCGGGTTTCGGAGGATCCACAACTCTGGCGCTTCGAGCATCTGGATGCCGATGCGATCGCTCCTGGACGATGATGCAGGTCGTCGCATTGACCTGGTCAATGTCGACGAGGAACGGTTGGTCACGAGTCTTCAGCGAATGACCGGCAACTCCGATTCTGCACAGGACCGGCGACCACCTACGTTCGGTGTGGGCCTGATTGGAGGACGGGAGGTGGTATGCCTCTCGACCGTGGCGCAGCTTCTGTTCCATACCGGTTTCCAACTCCGTCCGCATCACCGGCGCGATGCCACGCTCCTGCGCCAGACGAGTGGACTTCGATCCGAGACTGTGTCAGAACCGGTGCCCGAGGAACCCGAGTCCATTCCAGTCCTACCGCTTGATTCCTCGCCCTCGTTACCGTCGACCCTGGATCGGTGATCGGCGTGCTGGATCCGCAGCGACCACGGGTCGTCTGGGGAATCCACTGGGTTGGCCTGAGGGGTTTCGGTGACTTCATCCGACAAGCAATTTCGGTGACTTCATCCGACAACTAATATAGAGCCTTGTCGAGATCGCTGTTGAATCCCGCTTGGTGGCTCTGCAGGGGGAACCACTGACTTGTCCTTTAGGCTTTGGCCATGGACACAGCGAACCTAGCGGACCACTGGAACGCCGCCTACCACCATCGCGGGATGGAGGGGGTCAGCTGGTTTCAGGCAGAACCAACGCGTTCACTCGACCTGATCCGAACACTCGGAATTGATCCGTCCACCTCGGTGATCGACGTTGGTGGCGGAGCCTCGGTATTGGTCGCCCGGCTTCTCGCTTCCGGCTTCACCGACGTAATGGTCTTGGATTTCTAGCGCTGCACGGAGGCCAGCCGAGAGCGGATTGGGGAGTCTGACTATGTGACCTGGCTGCCAGAGGACATCTGACCTGGAAGCCGGACGAGCACTATGGACTGTGGCACGCGGTCTTTCATTTCTTGACCGACCCCGGCGACCGTCAGCGGTACCTGGAGACGATGTGGTCAGCTATCGAGCCCGGGGGGAGGCTGGTAGTCGCTACCTTCGCCGACGATGGGCCCGAGTACTGCTCCGGCCTTCCGGTCGCTCACTACTCAGCCGATGAACTGCTGGATGTGTTAGGCGATCGCTTAGGAAACTCAACGTGAGTTCCACACCACTCCGACCGGCATCAATGAGCCGTTTACATGGCTGGCCGGTTCGGCCAAACGCTACGAATGACCCGTTCCACCGTCGCAGATGCAGAACCCGTTGCCTTCGGGATCGTACATCACGATCCAGCGGCTGCCGTGTTCGTCTTCGCTGTTCGGACTGATCCTGGTCGCTCCTAGACCCTCCAGCCGAGCCGCCTCGACCTCGATCTCCGAAATTCTATGGTCGCGCCGCTCCCGGCTGGATGCGAGGGGCTCATCTTCCCGGCGTGGTGATGGGCTCTAACAACAACCCGGGCCAGGTGACGGGAGTATTCTGGGTCAACTCGCCCGGGCCTCGGGTGAGTTCGTCCGAGGCGGTTTCGGCTTGGCGATCAGACGCCCGCCGGGGCGACGGTAGATCGGGCCGCGAATCGGCGACTTTTGCTGGTAAGGAGCTACACCTCACGGTCCTAGCAAGCCCTTCGATGCCGAACGAGAACTTCCGCATCGCCGGCGTGACCAACCCGACCGTGGCCGTAACCGCTGGCGCCACCGTCACCGCCGAGCTGATCAACGCCGACAGTGGCATGGCTCATGGCCCTGGTCGTCACCGCCAACGGTGCGGCTCATCAGAGATGCCGATGATGATTGACACGCCTGCCCTCCCGGGGGCAACCGTCAGGTTTCTTGGATGAATCGACTTCGTCGGCTATGCACACCGGCACCGTCTCGTTCTCCGCCACGACAGCCGACACATATCAGTACCTCTGCTCGGTGCCGGATCATGCCCAGGAGGGCATGGTTGGGTCGTTCATCGTCGAGACGTAGCCTCTGCCCACTCATCTCGCACGATCCCGCCATGCTGGGTTCGAGGGATAGAAAGGGAAATCATTTCGCCGCGGTTTCCTGCTGGTCGTGGTGATCGTGAGCGTCGGCCCCCTCTGGACTTCCCCCCATCATGCGAAGCATCGACATGCCGCCGGTCCCTACGAACCTGACGAGTAGCGCTCCGGCCAGGATGAGGAAGATGATGTTCAGCACGGTTGTGTAGTTCCACTGGATCGATGCTTCGATCACCTTTGCGTTCCGCTCGCTGGGGATGAGCCCAAGCCCACCGAAAAGGAGCTCGACCAAGTAGCCGGCAGCAACCATCGTGGCGTAGAAAGTTCCCAGGATGAAGAGCATCATCTTGGTGCCGTAGTACTTCCGATAGATCACGAGGATCGGCACGATGATCAGGTCGGCGAAGATGAACGCAATTACGCCACCGAAGCTGATGCCTCCGTTCCACAGTACTGCCGCCAGCGGCACGTTCCCGATCGAGCAGACGAAGCTGAGCAGGCTCACGATCGGGCCGATCAGGGGACCCCAGATCTTGGCCAGCGTCGGGTGACCGACGAAGAACAGATGCTGCCAGAAGCTATCGGGCACCCACGCCGCGACCGCCCCTGCGATCAGTAGCCCAAGCACGATGTCTCGGATGACGGCCACCCATTCCATGACGAAGATGTGTGAGACCGAGGTGGACCCCGGTTTGGAGCGAAGCCGCCGCCACAGGGTGCCCTCTCCTTGAATGGTCATGTCCATGGCAGCGTGACCCTCCATCGATCCGGCCAGACCTATGTTGGCCTGTGCTCTGGCGCCCTCCAGGAGACGCTGGCGGAGGAAGAGTCGGAACAGCAGCGCGAGTAGGACGATCATGATCGGTCCACCGACGAACTCTGCCAGGGTGAACTGCCAGCCGATGAGCAAGGCGAGAATGATGCCCAGTTCGATCACCAGGTTGGTCGAGGCGATCTCGAAGGCCATGGCTGCCGTGAAGCTCGCTCCCTTGCGGAATAGCGATCGAGCAAGCGCCACTGCGGCGTAAGAGCACGAAGACGACGCCGCTCCGAAGCCGGTGGCAATGGCCAACGTCTTCGGGCGGTCGTCACCGAGCAGCCGAACGATGGTGCTTCGGCGTACGACTGCCTGTACCGCCGCCGATAGCGTGAACCCGAGAATCAGAGCCCAGAGGATCTCCCAGGTCATCCCAGCGCTGATAGCCAATGCATGGCCAATGGCATGGAGGGCTCTCACGACTCAGCCCTCCTTCTGAGGCAACCGGGAGTCCTCGATGTCATGAGCGAACCAGCCTCCCGATCGCTTCCGACGCCTCGGCGATCTTGCGATTGGCCTCTTCTCCTCCCGTTTTGGCGGCATCAACCACACAGTGGGCGAGATGGTCGTCCAGAAGCTCGAGAGAGACTGATTGCAGGGCTCGCGTGACTGCGGCGACCTGTTCGAGGACATTGATGCAGTAGCGATCTTCGGCAACCATGCGCTGGAGGCCGCGGACCTGGCCCTCGATGCGGCGGAGGCGTTTCTGGATCGCCTCTTTGTCCGAGGCGTAACCGGGTCGACCTTGCGATGCTGACGTCATCTCACTACTCTACCCCCCTAGGGTATAACGTCAAGCGTGATGTCGTCCTCCGGGCGCGTCTCGGGGGAAGCCCACGACGACATGGTCAGGGATTCAGTGCGCTAGGCGGAATTTGCATTCAGGGTGAGGTACTGAGTTCTCCTCGGTGGAACAATGGAGCGCGATGGCTGGCTCAGTGGAATCAACGACCAGCTTGCTGTCGGCGTACCATCTGGAGACCGACCTGGTGCCGTCACCAGTCGAATATCGGATTTTGCATCCGCCTTCGGGGGTCGCGCCCGCCCGCTCCCTTGGTCTTCCGTTACTGATCTTCCTACACGGGGGCGGTGGATCGGCGGAGTTCCTCGATACGCTCGTGCCGATTTTCGAGGGGATGTGGACCGCTCAAATATTGCCGCCCATGGTAGTGGCCACGCCATCGGCGGGACGGAGTTTCTATCTCGATCGTTTCGATGGCACTGTGCTGTGGGAGCGGTTCCTCTTTAGCCAGTTCATGCCTCATCTGATCGAGACGACTGGTGCGGGCCGCGACGGGACTGCCGTTGCTCTAGCCGGCGTGTCGATGGGGGGGCTGGGTGCCCTTCGCCTCGCGTTTCGACACCCTGACCGGTTCGTTGCCGTTGCTGCCCTCGAGCCTGGGATCGAGGAGTCGACGACTTGGACTGACGTACTTCTCCGTGATCGGGTGTACCGAGATGACGCGTTCATGCACGAACTGTTCGGGAACCCGATTGATTCTGACCATTTTGACAACAACCATCCGCGTGCCATCGCCGAACGCAACGGCCACCTGATCGCTGCTGCCGGTCTCGATGTGTACTTCGAATGTGGAGATGAAGACGTTCTTCATCTCCAATACGGTGCCGAGGCCCTGCACCGCCAGTTGTTCGCCCATGGCATCGACCACGAGTACCGCCTCGTGCGCGGCGGAGACCATTTGGGACCGTCCCTGCACAACCGAATCACTGACGCCCTGGGGTTTGTCGGTGCATCGATTATTGCGCTCGATGCGCCAACGCCGGACCCAGACCCTGTTGTGGAGATGTTCGCGGCTTACATCGCTTCGCAGGAGATCGATAGCGGCTATCGGCGCACCAAGATTGTCGATGGGCCGGAAGGCTCACTCGAAGTGCATCTCATGGGCGAGGGTCATTCGGTCCTCCTAATCCCGTCGCTCGGCCGTGGTGCTGCCGATTTCCGTCTTCTCGCCGCACGGCTCGCTCGCTCCGGCTACAAAGTCATCTCATTGGAGCCACGCGGAATCGGCGACAGCAACAGCGGGCTCGGAGGCCTCACGATGAAAGATCTTGCAGATGACGTTGCCCGAGTGATCCGCGTGGAGAGTGGGGCTCCGGCGACCGTCGTCGGTCATGCATTCGGAAATCGTGTAGCGAGGATGGTCGCCACGCTGTACCCAGATCTGGTTGAGAGTGTCGTACTTCTGGCGTGTGGTGGCCTAATCCCACCGTCACCGGTGGTTAGTGCCGCGCTGCGAGCAGTCTTCGATCCGGAACTCACCCCGGAGGAGCACGTAGCCGCCGTCAGCTCAGCCTTCTTCGCGGCTGGGAATGACGCGTCGGTTTGGGCTGATGGCTGGTACGCCGATGTCGCTGCGGCTCAAGTCCTTGCCGACAGAGGCACGCCGCAACAGACGTGGTGGACCGCCGGTTCCTCCGATATCCTCGTAGTACAACCAGCCGAAGACGTGATTGCCGTACCTGAGAACGCCATGAACATCATCGAAGAGCTCGGACCCCGCGCTTCCATCATCACCATTCCTGATGCGGGCCACGCCTTATTGCCAGAGCAGCCCGCCGCCGTCGCCGTCGGACTATTGACCTGGCTCGACAATCGCTTGTCAGACTGACGCAGCCTCTCAAGGCATGGACGTTGAACGTCAAGGCATGGATGTTCAACACTGCCTTCGTCCTCTCGTGTGGTTCGGAGCGATCCGGGAGGGCGCGGCATCAACAACTTCGTCGGCTCGCTCGGGTAACAAGGCCTCAAAGGCGGGCCGGCGGCTTCATCTCGCAACCGAGCGACCTCCGGTGCGCCTCGGCCTTGGTGGCGAAGTGCCGGCGGCTCAGTAGTTCGAACTCGAATCCCCGGCCTCCAGCCTCGCGGAAGTTGCGCGGCAGCCAGGGCGTCGAGTTCGAGTCGGTGACTACTACGAACTTCAAACCTGCATCCGCGACTTATCCTCCCAGCCACCGAGCCTTACGAATGACCTTTCGGGATGCGGCGCGCCACTGCCGTCGGACCGTACGCTGGCGAAGGCGTTGTTCGGTGGTGAGTTGGCCAGCCGCGAACATGATCGGCCCGGACCCGCGCAAGGCCTCAGCCACCAACCACCTCTCAGCCTCAACGGCATCATGATGCGTCCCGAGCTCCGTCTGGAGGCATTCTGCAGCTCTCGCCAGTTTGCGGGCGGGAGGTCCCATGACCGACGATGAAGCTTCGCAGGCGTAACGAAGCTGTTTGGCCCGGATACGGATCCGATGGAGTTCGTGGTCGTCAGGATGGCTGCCCGCTCGCCGCAATTGTTTAGTGTAGCTTCTTCCAAGGGCGGCGTACAATGCGGGGAAGGATTTCGACGCTCTTTTCTCGGCCCCGATCCATCTCGATCCTCGGCTGCTGGGGGTGAACGGTGGGCGCCGTGCAGCGGCATGGAGTTTGTCGAGAAGCGCAAGGTATCGCTCGCTGTTCAGCGCCTGAGCTAGATCCCGCGCCGCCCACTCCCGCTCCCCATTACCCGCAGCCGGCTCGAGCACAACCAAATCGGTGGGCGATTCGAGGGCAATTGGAGGAGCCCGAGCCCGCGGGCCGGGTGGTCGGCAGGCATTCGTGGCTCGCATCGCTTCGGCGATGGGCGGCTGTGGGCCAGCTCCCAGGTTTTAGCTTGTCGAAACAGGGGAATGTCTGGGTCGGCTCAGCCCGCAGGCGGCCGTCGATGAACGCACGCGCCACGAAGGTCGCTCATCTGCGCTCGATACGAAGGGAAGGATGCCATTGCGAGGACAGATCCGGGGAGCAGCCCGACGAGCTGGATCGCCGACGGATCCGGCCGGAGAAGCAGTCGGAAGCGCCGACGCACCCGCCCAGGGCCGCCGGCAAGGCCGTACCCGATCTTCCGGGTCCGTGACGGGCAGGCCGGAGTGAGTGGTCCCAGTCCCGAGAGTGACATCACGACCCTTCTGACTCACGATCATGAGGTCTTGAAGCATCTCTCGACCGGCTTCAAGGGGCTCAGTCCGGACGACATGGATAAGAGGTTCCGGGATCTGGTCTTCAATTTGGTACGCCACGAGGTAGCGGAAGAACGCATCGTCTACCCGGCCGTCCGCTCGGGTGTCCTTCCCGGCGATGCAGTCGGATCTGCGCTGATGGAGGAAGAGAACGAGATCGAGCAGCTCCTCGCCGTACTCGAGCATATGGACGTCGACGCCGGGTCATTCGCTGAGGTGCTCGATGGCCTGCAATCCAAGGTGCTAGAGCACATGCGAGATGAGGAGCTGAACCTGTTTCCCCTGTTGCGGGACCTCGTGTCCGATATGAGGCGGTGGGAGCTCGGCGATCACTACATGAGAGCGGTCCGTTCTGCGACCACCCACCCACATCCCCGCATTCCGAACAACCGAGCCGGCACCATGGCCCTGGAGCCGATAGCGGCCATTGTCGATCGTGTTCGTGACGCCATCCGGAGTTCCGCCCGCTGACTACCTCGATCTCATTTGCCGAGCGGCCGCGACAAGGTGGCAGCCCTGGGAGCTGAAGAGTTCCTTCCGGCTGAGGCCGGTGGGATCGAGACGCTCCGAACGGCCAGCCAATCCTGCAAGGGATGCACCTTGCACAAGCAGGCCACGCAGTCGGTGTTCGGGCGAGGAGACAGCTGGGCGCGTGCCATGCTCGTGGGTGAGCAGCCCGGTGATCAGGACGACCTGGCGGGAGAGCCGTTCGTCGGGCCGGCCGGCTCCTTCGTTCGGTACTCGCACAGCTCAATATCGACCCGGCTTCTCCGTACATCACCAATGCAGTGAAACACTTCAAATGGGAGGTCGGGGACCGGTTCGACTCCACAAGAAGCACTCCGCCCGTGAAGTCGAAGCGTGTCTGCCGTGGCTGTTGGCCGAGATCGACGCGGTCAGCCAGCCATCGTCGTCTGCCTGGGGGCCACCGCGGCCCAGGCACCGTTGGGTCGACAATTCCGCGTCACGCAGCATAGAGGCCAGGTCTTCTCCGGCCCCCACGACGTGCCCGGTCACCGCGACAATCCACCCATCTTCACTACTGCGCATCCGAGGCCCGGAGGAGCGATCGGTGGAACGGGTACGGTTCACTCAGGACCTTCGGCTTGTTCTCGGACCGGCCCCTCGACCGTCGTAGCCTCGCTGCGAACGCGGTGGTCCATCCCACCCCGGAAAAGGATCCGGGATCACCGTCGAACACGACACGCCTCGCAGTACGACGAATGCACCGTCAGAACGCCTGGCGGGCCACGGGCAGCCTTGCGCCCGGTAGGTGCGCCCCGGCCCGAGGAACCTTTTTGACAGACGACCGGCTGGAGGTTTCCCTCGCCGGTTGAGAGCTCCTTATCAGCGACTCGGCACCGACGACTCCCTTAGCCTCGATCCACCGATTGACCTTCTGATCTGAACGCCGCGCATTCGCGGAAAGTGCCTCCCCGCCTGGGAGAATTGTGATGTTCGAAGTCACGATTCGCACCAGAACCAGGAGGCACTTTCAGTGAATTCATCATCGCGCGGAATCGACCGGATTGCAGTGACCTTTGACGAGCCGACTCTGGTGGCTGACGCTGGTCTTCTGGTGCCGGCCACTCTGATGGTCCGCCTCGGCCTGGAGTCCCTCGTGAACCAGATGGTTCGGCTGCGTGGCCGCGTCGGCGGAGCTCATCCCGGCCGCCAGGTGCTGACGCTCGTGGCGGCGATCCTGGCCGGGGCATCCCACATCGACCACGCTGACCGGTTGCGGGCCGGGGCAACGGGCCGGGTGCTGCCCTTCCGGGTGATGGCACCGTCCACGTTGGGCACGTTCCTGCGCTCGTTCACCTTCGGCCACGTTCGCCAGCTGGACGCAGTGATCGCCGAGGCCATCCGACGGGCGTGGTCGGTCGGGGCCGGTCCGGGGAAAGAGGCGATGACCATCGACCTCGACTCGACCATCATCGAGGTGCACGGGAAGCAGAAGCATGGTGCAGCATTTGGCTACACCAGGGTGCTCGGCTACCACCCCCTCCTCGCCACGCGGGCGGGCACCGGCGAGGTGCTCCATGCCCGTCTCCGCAAAGGCTCCTCTCAGCGGGGCACCAAGCGCTTCTGTGAGGAGCTCATCGCCCGGGTGCGACGGTGTGGAGCCACTGGTCCGCTCACCCTCCGGGCCGACTCGGGGTTCTTCAGCTGGGATCTGCTGGCCATCCTCGACCGGCTCTCGGTGGCCTGGTCGATCACCGTGCATCAGAACGCCAGCGTGCAGGGGGCAATCGCCGCCATTCCCGAGGATGCGTGGCACGACATCACCTACCCCGACGGCGGTGCCGCCCAGGTGGCGGAGACCATCTATGTCACCGGTGGGGGCAAGACGAAGCGGGCCGAACGTCGGGTGCGCCTGGTCGTTCGCCGCACCCGGCTGACCGATCGAATGCAGCGACAGCTCTGGCCCGACTGGCGTCACCACGCCTTCGTGACCAACCTCGAGCTCGAGGCGGTCGAGGCCGACCGGTTCCACCGAGCCCACGCCACCGTCGAGCTCGCCATCCGGGACCTGAAGGAAGGAGCCGGTCTCGAGCACTGCCCCTCGGGGCGGTTCTTCGCCAACGCAGCCTGGCTCGGGTGCGCGGTGCTCGCCCACAATCTGATTCGCTGGACCGCCTCCCTCGGCAGCATCCACGCCGACGATCAGCTGACCGTCGCCTCGACGGTGCGCTTCCGGGTCCTCACCGTTCCCGGCCGCCTCGTCAACCCCGCGGGCCGACCCGTCCTCCGTCTGCCCGAACGTTGGCCATGGGCGCAGTTGTTCACGACCGCATTGTCGAGCCTGCGTTCCTCGCCGCTCATCACCTGAACAACAACCCGCGGCCGGCGCAGCCGCAGACGCTTCAACCGTGCGCTGACAGCCGACGTCCATCACGAGACCTTGGTCGATCACGCCTTCGTTCGACGCGTCGCGCTGCCCCGGTCGCCATCAGCACCGCTTCAGATTGAGCGTGCCCTTCCCCTAGTCTGTCGGTGGATCGAGGCTTAGCGGCCGGCCAGTCCGTGCCCTGGCTGCAGGGATGCTGTTCCAAAGCCGGTCTGCGAAGACATTGACCCCGCCAGTTCTCGGATGACGGAGAGTGGGGACTGCTGGGCCTGCCATCCAAGTTCCTCCCGCACGCGGTTCGTGTCCAGGAGGGGGGACCCGACGAGCAGGTCAAACCAACCGGGCTCGGTGCGCTGGATGTGCAACTGCCAGCCCATCGACATCACCGCCCGCGCCAGCCTCGGGTTCACCGGAACCCGGCGGAGCGCAAAGTGATCGGCGATCTCCCGCCCGTCGACTGCCAAGTCGCATGCGACGTTGTAGGCGCCGGTCACCGACCCGAGCAGCGCCAGTCGATAGGCCTCGGCCAGATCATCGCTGTGAATCACCTGGAAGGCAAGGCCGGAAATGTCTGGAACAGCCCGTAGCCGCGAGGATCGTATGGCGATTGATGCCAAGAGCCGCCCCATGAACAGACGCTGTATCTCCGCGGCGGCTTCTGCCTTGAGCACGAGGCCCGGTCGCAGCCGGACTACTCGAACGAAGTGATGCTCGGTCTCGAACTGGTCAAGGAGCCGCTCCACCTCCACCTTCTGGCGGGAGTACACCGAGGTGCGGATTCCTTCGGTCGGCCAGTCTTCGTCGACCCTGTTGCCGGTGGCTGCGGGACTGTATGCCGCCCACGATGAGGCATACAGGAGCGTCCCCACCCCCGCTTTGGCCACGGCCTCGAACACTCTGGCCGAACCGGCGACATTCACCTGGTGGAGGAAGGATTCATTCCGTGCGGGCTGCGTGAGCCACGCGAGATGGATGACAGCATCGGCTCCCTGGAAGTGATCGGTCAGGTCATCTCGGGCTATGTCGGTCGCCCGCCACTCGATGCCGAGCAGGGCACCGTTGGGAGGCCGGCGCGCCAGACCGATGACGTGATCCACTGACTTGTCATTTCGGACTGCTCGGACGACACTCGTCCCGACATTGCCGGTAGCGCCGAGAATGACTACCCGCATGGCACCCCCACTCCGCTGTTGGAGACGTGTGCCTGTTCGGCCTGGAGACGATCCGCCACCTGCTCATCCGCCGTGTCCCCCTGTTGCACGAGGAGCCGATCCCGACAGCCGTCCCAGGCGGTCGCGAGACCACGAGAGGATCGCGGCCCGCTCATGCCATCGAAACCCTGTTCAGTCGGGTTGCCAACGGCTTGAACAGGGTCAAGATGGCCCCGTGCTCTTCCTGAACAGGTCGATGGCACGCCAGCCGCTCGTGGTTCACTCTCCGGATGGGCGGACGGCTACCAGCGATAGAAACCGTGCCTCCCCGCCCCCTCGCCCCGCCCGAGTGCGAAGCCAAGCAACCAGAGAACCAGAAATATCGCTGCCACGATCCAAAGGAAATGGAGAGCAAAGCCCAGCCCGGCAAATAGCAGGACAATTAGGAATGCCAGCAAGATAACCATCGTTCCATTTCCTTTCTAGATACGTCGTCTCTGCTGATGACACTTCCCCGTCCGCGTTCAGCGGCAGCAGCGCTACGAAGCGTCGATGGCTGTCAGGGCGCCCCTTTCTGAAGGTTGAACCATGCTGAAGCCGGATGGGTCTCTACCCCTCGTTCATCGGCGCAAACCAGGTTGGCCGCGTTCGACGCCCTCGTCGGTGAAGGTCCATGGGCAGCGCAGCGGCCCGTGACCGGTCGCGTCGCGGTGGGGAGAACGCGGCTACGTCACCGGCGGCCGAGGCCACGAGGGACCGGCACGAATCGACCCGTTGGCGACTACTTGTGGGGCGCGGACACCGTCAAGGTGAAGTGCTGGACTCCATCGGGTGAACCACCGTTGCTCGCGGTGATGACGATCGGATAGTTGCCCACGGCCCCGGTCTGCGGAGTTCCGCCGATAGTGGCGTCACCGTTGCCTTGATCGACAAGAGCGACTCCTTGAGGGAGCAGGCCGGCCTCGGTGATGGTCGCGGTGGGGTTGGCCTTCGACTTGACCGTGAATGTGGAGGCCATACCGGCTCGGAACGTCTTCGAGGACCGTGAGGTGATGGTCGGTGCCACGAAGAGATGGGCTTCAAGGAAAGTGATCGTGGGGGCCAGTTCGATGTTGGCGTACCCGATGGCGTGGGCGCACTCACTGTTCAGGTCCAGCTGGGCGGGTACACCGTCGTTGGTCAGATCGGAGGCCATTTCCGTGGCCTGGGATGGAGCGACGATCTCACAACCCACCTTGTAATCGGTCGAGTTGGCCAGCAGCGTGGGGGGATCACCAGGCTCGACCAGCGAAACGGCCGAGGCGGCGGCAGCCGTGGACTGGCAGGTTGGACTGGTCGGGTCGCTGCAGCCCATGTAGTACTCGATGTTCTGGAGCTGGCTGGGGTCGATGGCCCCGCCCGGACCAACGGTGAAGTCATAGCCGCCCGACCACCCGACATCGGCAGCGACCTGGGCAGCGGGATCACTCTGCTGCGCCTTCATCGCCGAGTAGACGGCCAACGTGGCGCCCGCCGAGCTGCCGAACGACGCCAACCGGGTGGAGTCGACGTTGAAGGACCTGGCGTGGGCGCGGATGTAGCTGATGGCTGCCATCACGTCCTGGGACTCCATGGGAAAGCCCACCACTGTCGAGGAGTCGAGCCGGTAGTTGATCGAAAATGCCGCCATACCGTCAGCGGCCAGCTTCGTTCCGATACTGGCGAAAACGGCCTTGTCGCCGCCGATGAAGCTTCCACCGTGGATGAGGATGATCCCAGCGGTCCTCTGGGTGGCTCCCGCCGGGAGATAGGCATCGAATTCGTGGCTGACACCGTCCACGCAACTCCCATGGTGAGGCTGGTAGCACAGGTTCGATTCGACAGTGACCGTGGTCGTCGCCCCGGCACTCGGTCCCCCGGCGAAGGCGCTGCCCCCAACCACCGTGGCGGACGTCAATACGGTTACGGCAAGGACAAGCCTCCTGAGCATGGACCTTCCTCCAACTCGATTTGAACTGCACACTGACACGGACGTCTTAACCGAGAAATGTTAGAAATCCATGAGAAGCCCGGTCCGGCGCCGTGGGCTCGAATCGCCGGTCATTCCGCGATTTGTCCTACTGCAAACGTAGTATTACGTTCGCCGTATGAGCCTGGATCGGAGCATCCGAGCAGGTCGAGGCCTCGCCCTTCGTGCTGTAATTCTGGTTGGATTCGTCGGGGCCGCCTGCTCAACCGGGCCCCCGCCGACGCCCCCGGCGAGCTTCGGCGCCACCGTGGATCTGACAGTACCGACCAGGGTTGCGACTGTTCCTCTCACCGATCAGCACGGCCGCACGTTCGACCTGGCGTCGCTGCACGGTCGGAACGTGATGCTCGTACCGTTCCTCACGCTCTGTTCGGATATCTGCCCGATGACGACTGCGAACCTCGGCGCCGTCCAGCGATCGGTCGATCAGGCCGGACAGCGCTCCAAACTGGTCATCGTGGAGCTCTCCGTCGACCCGGGCCGTGACACGCCCGCTCGGCTGTCGGCCTATGCCAGGGTCACCGGTGCGACCTGGGAGCTGGTGACCGAGTCGCCGGATGAGCTGGCCACGGTGGCGAAGTTCTTCGGCATCTCCTACCAAATGGTCCCCCAGGGCAGCCCCCCGGCCATCGACTGGCTCACTCACCAGCCTCTCACCTACGACGTCAACCACTCGGACGGCTTCGTCTTCCTCGATCCCTCCGGCCATGAGGTCTTCGCCACCACCGCCGCCCCCGACTACTCCGGGAAGCTGCCCACGCAGCTCCAGCATTTCCTCTCCGATGAGGGCATTGCACACCAGAAGCGCCCGCTCCAACCGGGCTGGACGGCGGACCAGGGAATCCAAGCCGTGGCCTGGCTGCTGCGGGCGCCGCTGCCGGCGGTCGGATCCTAAGATGCCGTCGCTGAACTTTGCCATGGTCGGCGCTATGGCGCCGCTCGACTGGAGTCGCCTCGGCACCACCCAGCTCGGGTGGGTGCCATCCATCCTATTGCTGGCGGCCGGCGGCCTGTATGTGTGGGGGGCATGGCGGGTCAGGCGGATCGAGGGAACACCCTGGTCTTCTCGCCGCACGGGAGCGTTCCTCGCCGGGCTTCTCGCCACCTTCATCGCCATCGAGGGGGTCATCGGCGCCTACGACGACCAGGTGTTCTACGACCACATGATCCAACACCTGATGCTGGTCATGATGGCCGGCCCCCTGTTCGCGATGGGGGCGCCCCTCGATCTTCTGCAACGGGCCAGTGGTGGCCGGTTCAGGCGGGTGGTTCATGGTGTTACTGGATCGCGGGTGGCGGAGATCATCGGACATCCGGTCTTCGCCTTCGTGGCGTACGCCGTGCTCATCCCCTTCACGCACCTCACCAGCTTCTTCAACTACACACTCACCAACGACCTGGTCCACGACAACGAGCACCTTGCCTTCATCGTCGTCGGCTACCTCTTCTGGCGTCCGGTCGTGGGGATCGAACCCTCCCGCCACCCGTTGTCACCACCCCTGCAGCTCGTATACCTGGCGCTAGCCGTCCCGGTGGACACGTTCACCGGTCTGGCGTTGACCGCGGCAGCACACGAGATGTTCTCCTTCTATGACACCTTCACTCGAGCCTGGGGACCATCGCGCCTCACCGATCTTCACATCGGTGGCGCCATCATGTGGGTCGGAGGAGACGCCTTGATGTTCATCGCCATGATCCCCGTCGCCACCCGCTGGGTTCGCGTCGAAGAGCAGCGAACCCGGGAGCTCGATGCGGAGCTCGATCGGCTCGAATCCGGGACTGGTCAACCGCAATCTACATAGCGCCGATGAGAACCGCGCAAACTCCGGACGTTTCTGCAGGCGGACATCCTGCCAGGCTCGGCACCGTCCCGGTCGGGTCCGTTCCCGGCCCGGTGGCCCTCCAACTCCGGCCGGTCGAAGCTGTCGTGAGCGGACGACGCCGACGCCCGAGCCACGGCGCAGCGAATGGTAGGGATCGAGCCCACGAACCGGGTGGGATCATGGTCTCTCCTCCCGCTGAGTACAGACAGCGATCAGGATCGGTCGAGGACTTCGGCCGCAGCCCGGCGCCCAGATTGCACGGCACCCTCCATGTAACCGATCCAAGAGACGGCTGACTCGGCTCCCGCCCAGTGGATTCTACCGACGGGTGCACGTAGCGCCGCTCCGTAACCGGTCCACACGCCGGGTGCGAAGTGGGCCCCGTAACATCCACGGGTCCATTCCTGTGCCGACCAGTCCATCTCAACATAGTCCGTTGGGTGAGCTGCACGTGGGCCAAAGAACGCGGCAAGGGAGCTCAGGACTGCTCGGCGACGTTCCGTCTCATCCACTCTTGCCAGCGAGCGCGCGCTGCGAGCGGTGAGAAATCCGAGCAGGATTCCAGGAGAGCCATCAGGAGGTGAATTGTCGAAGGTCGCGTGCACGGCCAGTTGATCGGCAACCGCCTGCCCGTTGTAGTTGTCGTCCCGCCAGAAGGGCTCCTCGTAGATGGCGAGGCACTTGATGATCGAGCCCATCGGGGTGCGCTGGGTTAGCTGATCTCGTTCCGAGGGTAGCGGGGGGTCATAGGCGATTCGTCCGGCGAGCGTGGGGGGCAAGGTCACGATGGCGTGTGTCGCCGAGACCTCAATTCCCTCTGCCTTCACCTGAACCCGATCGGACGACTGGGTGATGGTGCGAACGGGTGACTGGAGAACCACCGTTTGGGGACCCAAATGCTCGGCCATGCGCAGGCTCAAGAGCTGTGAACCCCCGATGAATCGAGCGTCCTCCGCGCCGCCCCGGGTGCGGATCATGGGGCTAAGACCTCGAGCGGATCGCACGCAGGCGAGGACATGAAGGACAGAGATGTCCGCAGGTGTACAGGTGAAGACGTTCTCGATCAAGAGCTCAAGCATTGTTCGTGCCAATTTGGTGTGGACATGGTCACGCATCCAACTGGCCATGGTGACTTCATCGAGCCCACTTCGGTCCAACCAGGGGCATTCGACGTCGATCCGTCGTGCGAGCCGGTCCAGTCGAGCCAGCGTCAGACCAGAGTCCACCAGCCCGAAGGGGGACAGCCTGGGTACGTGTTGATACACGCTGCGTGTGCCACCCAACATGGCGACGGCCTTGCCCGCCGTGTAAGTCGGAAAGGTGCCCACTTGCAGGCGAGTGGCCAGATCGATCAGATGGTTCTGTGTGGGGCCAACCCATTGACCACCGACCTCGACCACCTTCCCGCCACCCAAGTCATGGTTGAGCGTCCGACCCCCGACCCTCGCATCCGCCTCGAGGACCACGACTGAGCGACCTTCGTCGGCCAAGCTCACTGAGGCGGTGAGCCCCGCGAGACCCGCGCCAACGACGGCGACATCGACTGAGATCCTGTTCACATTGGTCACCGACCTACTCCATGGAAATGAGAAACCTCCGGCGTCATTCAGTTGTCCGGTAACCGGTGCCTCTTGAACCTTATGTCTCGCCATGTTGTCACGCGGCGGTTTGAGCGGCGCGCACAATTCACAGTAGGTGGTCATTCCAGAGTAACCAGGGCGGCGAGGTGGGCCGGGGAGCCGCCCAGATGCTCCACGGCCCGGCAGTGTGTCATCAGTTATGACGTGCGAACTGGCGCGGGCGCCGCCGGCGCACGAACCACCACCGCTCGTTCTCCTGCCAGGTGCCTTTCCTTCTCCTTCCAGGTGCCCTTCCTTCCGGCAGGAGCCCTGGAGCGTTCGGGCCTCCTGCCTGAGCGGCACTCCACCACTGGAACCCGGCGCATTCCTGCACCCGCGATCGGACCGGGACCCTGGATTCTCATAGCAAGCATCGTGATCCTTGTACAGGCCCACCGGGGATCCCAGGGCACGTCGCCGTCGCCGGGTGACGCGATGGCCTAAGGGGGCTTCGACCGATCGGGACCAGATCACCCGGTGAGGTACTCGACCTACTGACCGCCGTACCGCCACGTCCGGTTCGAACAGACGTGGAGGGGTGCGACGCATCTCGTACCTCCGCGAGACGGTTCTGGCCTTGCGGTCGCCGTAGTCATGGGACACCGCGTGTGTGCGAGCCATGACGACACTGGATGAGCCCCTGGGCAAGTGGCAGCCTATGACGTAGGATACCAAGTATGTTACGTCGAAAGAGAACACCATGAGCGTCCGTCACGCCCTGTTGGCCCTGCTCAGCGAGAAGCCCAAGTACGGACTGCAGCTGCGGCAGGAATTCGAGGCCCGCACCGGCGAGGTGTGGCCGCTCAACGTCGGGCAGGTGTACACCACCCTCCAGCGCCTCGAGCGGGACGGGCTCGTCGAGTCCGAGGACTCGCCCGACCAGGGACCCCAGAAGACCTTCCACATCACCGAGGATGGTGAGGCGGAGCTCGCCAGGTGGCTCCGTACGCCACCCGACTTCTCGTCCCCGCCCCGGGACGAGCTCGTCATCAAGGTCCTGGTCGCACTGGAGCTTCCCGGTGTGAATGCTCACGACGTGGTGCAGGTGCACCGGCGCTATCTCGTCGAGCTCATGCAGCAGTGGACGCGGCTGAAGGAGGACGAGTCCCGGTTCGACCTCTATTTCGCCCTGGTTGTCGACGCCGAGCTCTTCAGGCTCGACTCGCTTATCAGGTGGCTGGACACAGCCGACGGTCGTCTCAAGCGAGCCGCTGCGGGTGCTGAGGCGCCGGCCTTGCAGTCGTTCCCCCTCCCGAAGGTCCGGCGCAAGGCAGGAACTCCCCAATGAGCTATCTCGAACTACGCGACATCTCCAAGGTCTACGGAGAAGGGGCCACAGAGGTGCACGCCCTCCAGCACATCGAACTCTCGGTCGACGCCGGATCGTTGGTAGCCATCATGGGGGCCAGCGGCTCGGGCAAGAGCACTCTGCTGACCATCGCCGGCAGTCTCGAGGAGCCCACGAGGGGCGAGGTCTACGTCGGCGGCAGGCCGCTGTCCTCACTCTCGCGCAACGGCAGGGCGCGCCTGCGCCGCCAGTCCATCGGGTACGTCTTCCAGGACTACAACCTGCTGGCCGGCCTCAGTGCGGTGGAGAACGTCTCCCTCCCTCTCGAGCTGGACGGCATCTCCGCCCGCAAGGCCCAGGCGGTGGCGCTCGAGTCGCTCGACGACTTCGGGCTGAAGGACCGGGCGTCGCACTACCCCGACCAGCTGTCGGGGGGCCAGCGCCAGCGGGTCGCCATCGCCCGGGCCGTGGTCGGCGGGCGCCAGCTACTCCTGGCCGACGAGCCCTCGGGCGCGCTCGATTCCACCAACGCCGAGGCCGTCATGCGCCTGATCCTCGCCGCCTGCCACCGCGGTATGGCAGCCGTCGTGGTGACCCACGACGCCCAGCTCGCCTCGTGGGCCGACCGTGTGGTCTTCCTACGCGACGGCCGCGTCGTGGACCAGACCCTGCCGGCCGAGGGGCCCGAAGCGCTCCTCGCCCGCCCGAACCGATGAGCGTCGGAACCCTCGAAGGCCCAGCCGCCCGGTCGGCCCCTGAACCATCGACCGGTGGTGTGGCGGCCCGGCGCGCCATGATCCGCTGGGCTTGGCGCCTCTTCAAGCGCGAGTGGCGTCAACAGCTGCTCATCCTGCTCCTCGTCATCGTGGCGGTGGCCGCTGTCATGGTCGGCGCGGCCGTGGCCACGAACACTGCACCTCCGGTCAACGCCGGGTTCGGCACGGCGCAGGACCTGGCCACCTTCACGAACACGGGAAACCAGCCCCCCGATCCACGCGTGGTGGCCGCCCAGATCGCCGCGCTGGAACATCGCTTCGGCACGGTCCAGGTCATCGACAACGAGACCTTCAACGTTCCCGGCAGCACCCAGACGTATCAGCTTCGATCCCAGGACCCGCACGGCCCCTACGGCGGGCCGATGCTCGAGCTCCTCTCCGGGCACTATCCGACGGGACCGGACCAGATCGCTCTCACTCCCGGGCTGGCATCAGCGCGCCAACTGAGAGTCGGCGACATCTGGCCACAGGAGGGCAAGACGGTCGTCGGTATCGTGCAGAACCCCCAGAGCCTGCTCGATGAGTTCGCGTTGGTTCCGCCCGGGCAGGTGCAGAACCCGACCACGGTGAGCGTCCTCTTCGACGCACGGGGTGTGAATCCGGCCCGTATCGGTTCCAATGTCTCGACGCCCGCATCCGTCGCCAACAACAACTTGGTCAACCCCGAGACCCTTGTGCTGGCCCTGGCGACGGTCGGCATGCTGCTGATCGCGCTGGTGTCGATCGGTGGTTTCACGGTGCTGGCGCAGCGCCGAATGCGTGCCCTCGGGATGCTCGAGTCCATGGGGGCGACCGACCGCAACGTCCGCCTGGTGCTGGAGGTCAACGGCGTAATTGTCGGTGCAGTGGGCGCTGTGGTGGGCTTCGCGTTGGGTCTGGTGGCCTGGCTCGCCTACCGTCCGGAGAACGAGCAGCATGCGCACCACCTCATCCCGATGTTCGCCATGCCGTGGAACGTGATCGTGCCCTCGATGGTGCTCGCGGTCATCGCGACCTCCGTGGCTGCTAGCTATCCCGCCCGCGCCATTACCCGCGTCCCGGTCGTCGCCGCTCTGGCCGGACGCCCGGCGCCGCCGCGCCAGATCCACCGCTCGTTCGTTCCCGGCGTCATCGCGCTCGTCATCGGGTTCTTCATGTTCTCCCTTTCGGGCGCGGCGGGGAATGGCAGTGGTGTGAAGTGGCTGGTGCCCGGATTCGTCGCGTTGGTCGTGGGGATCATCCTCGTGGCGCCCTTCTTTCTGGCCCTCCTGGCCCGGGTCGGGCGAAGGTCGTCCATCGCCGTGCGTCTGCCCCTCCGCGACCTGTCGCGGTATCGGTCCCGATCCGGCTCGGCACTTTCGGCCATCAGTGTCGGCGTGCTGATCGCGGTGGTCATCTGCGCGGTTGCCGTCGCCCGTTACAGCGATGTCTTCGACTACGTCGGGCCGAACATGACGGCGAACGAGCTCGCCGTGTGGAGTCCGAGCGGCCAGAACTACGTCTTCGGTAACGGCGCAGGACCGAGCGGTCCCGACGGGGCGACGTCCGCTGTCCCGAGCATCCAGTCTCAGGAGGCCGCCGTCCATTCCATCGCGGCCTCCATCGGCGCCACCGACGTCATCGAGCTCGACAATTCCGCCGCCAACCTGCAGAGCCCCAGCGCCTCGGGCCGCCAGTGGAACGGCGCCATCTACGTGGCGACCCCGGCACTCCTGAGGGCCTACGGCATCAACCCGTCGTCCATTCCTTCCGATGTCGACATCCTCAGCTCGCGCCCTGGTCTCTCGGGCTCAGGGGTGCAGCTGACTTACGGAGGCGGCGGGAAGGGCGGCGGATTGCTGACCGGTCCCGGTGCTGGCGGCGGGGGCCCGGGCCCGGGGAGTACGAACACCTGCTCGCCCGGCTCGTGCGTCGCCCACCCGGTCATCCAGGAAGAGAGCCAGCTGCCCACGGGCACATCGGCACCGAACACGGTGATCACGGAGAGTGCGTTACGCCGGCTGCACCTCGCGACCGGCAGCAGCCTCGACGGCTGGTTCCTCCAAACCAACAGTCCGATCACCTCTGCCCAGATCACGAACGCCAACACTGCGGCTGCCGGTGCCAACCTGAGTGTGGAATCGAAGAATGACGAGCCGACCTCGGCCGAGATCGTGAACTGGGCCACGGTGTTCGGCATCGCGCTCGCCCTCGGAATACTCGGCATGACCGTCGGCCTCATCCGCAGCGAGGCGGCGAGCGAGCTGCGCACCCTGACGGCCACCGGTGCCAGCTCCCGCACCCGGCGCACCCTGACGGCGGTCACCGCCGGCGGACTTGCCTTCCTCGGTGCACTGCTGGGGACGGTCGCCGCCTACGTCGGGTTGGCCGGATGGTTCCGCTCGAATTCACTGGAGGGTGGCCTGTCGGACATCCTCGACCACATCCCGTGGGGAAACCTCTTCCTCATCGTGATCGCCATGCCGATTGTCGCCACGCTCGTCGGTTGGGTGCTCGCTGGACGGGACCCGACTGGGATCTCCACCCGTCCGATGGATTAGGGGACCATCTGCCGACTCGGAGCGCCGGTCTCCTGGTCTGGTGGCTAGTTTCAGCCATTTCGTGCACAAGGAACGCAGCGCCTACTCGGGCGACAGACGAGGAGATGTCGGCCGACCGCTCGATCCCGCTGCCCGTCTCCCCAGCATCCCAGGGTGCCGGTCAGGCCCCTCCCGGAGAGACGAGATGAGGTGGGCGAATTGTTTGCCCCTGTCCGGTAGGGAAAGGGTGGAACCATGGCTCAACCGAGGATCGTGTCGGCCGAGGAATGGCAGGTCGAGCGCGACGCCCTTCTGAACGCCGAGAAGGAAGCCACCCGGACGCTCGACGCCCTTGCTGCACGCCGTCGCCGGCTCCCGATGGTCCAGTTCAGCAACGGCTACCTCTTCGATACTCCGGCAAGCCCGAAGAACCTTGCCGACCTTTTCGACGGCCAAGATCAACTCGTGACCAATCAGTTCATGGATCTGGGCCCGGATCACTTCTGTCCCGGCTGCGCCAAGGTCACCAGCACCGTGACGGATGTGGTCGTCTGGCCGACGTCGGCGTGAGCTGGGCCAATGTGTCGGACATGCCGCTGGCGCAGATCGAGGATTACAAGGCTCGGATGGGCTGGGCACTTTCGTTTCCTCACACGGCACCTCGTTCTCCGCAGACTCCGGTGCGGGCAAAGGCTTCATGTTGAGCGTGTTCCTCCGGGATGCCAGACACGTCTACCGCACCTACTGCACGACGTCACGTGGGTCGACCGTCTCGTCTTCGTCCACAACATCCTCGACCTGTGCCCCTACGGTTGACAGGAGGGATGGGAGGACTCCCCACCCGGCTGGCCACAGCATCCCACCTATGGCTAGCGCCGAGGCCGAGGCCGAGGCCGAGGCGGCGGTGGCGGCAGCCAGAGGCTGGTAGGACGGCCCAACCCTCGGCCCTGGACGCCCTGCGGGAGTCGTGGATCGGCACGGCGGTTCTCGGGCACAGGGATCGAACGCGTGACTAGGCTGCGCGCCGGGGGAGAGTGCCACCACACAGGAGGAGGAGCAGATGCCAGAATTCACCTCTTACGCCGCCGGGACGCCGTCCTGGGTCGACCATGGGGCCAAGGACCTTGAGCGCTCCAACTCCTTCTACGGAGGGCTCTTCGGTTGGGAAGCCGACGACCAGGGTGAGGACATGGGCCACTACACGCTCATGCGCAAGGGTGGGAAGACGGTGGCCGGAAACATGACCGTGATGACGGAGGGCCAGCCCAGTGCATGGGTGTCCTACGTCTCGGTGGAGAACGCCGATACAACGGTCGACCGCGCCAAAAAGGCCGGGGCCACGGTGTTCGTCGAGCCCATGGACGTCTCCGACATCGGCCGGATGGCCGTGTTCGCCGACCCCACGGGCGCGGCGATCGGCATCTGGCAGCCGAAGACCTTCAACGGGGCCGAACTTGCCGGTGAGGCAGGAGCGTTTGCTTGGAACGAGCTCAACACCCGGGACGTTCCCACAGCCAAGTCCTTCTATACGGAGGTATTCGGGTGGGAGCCACATGACCTCGACATGGGAGGGATGTCGTACACGGAGTGGAAGATCGATGACAAGACCGTGGCTGGAATGATGACGATGCCCGAGATGGTCCCGGCCGACGTGCCGGCACACTGGCTCGTGTATTTCGGCGTGGATGACACCGATGCGACTGTCTCGAAGGCAACCGAGCTCGGGGCAACCGCGTTGGTACCTCCGACCGACATCCCTCCGGGGCGATTTGCGGTCCTGTCCGACCCGGACGGTGCAGCATTCGCCGTGATCAAGATGAATCCGATGACAGCGGACTGAGAGCCAGCATCGGGAGGCCGAACCTGAGGTTCCACCGGCACCGGCGTCGTAGGTCACGACGCCGGTGCTCGGCCCGCAACGGGCGTGGCACATGAGCGGGCCGTGGCTTGGCATGTGATCATTGACCTCCTCCAGACCATTTGCCCGAAGGTCGCTGCCGGGCAGGTGGTCGAGTTGTGGTGGCCTGCATGATCTCTGGAACCGGCTCTCGAAGCTCCGGAAGAGGCGAGCGGTTACTATGCGCGTGCCCATAGGCATGCGGCGACCTGGCTTGTCTCTGCATTCACGAAGATCAGCGGGGGTGGCGGTGGTGAGTCGCACGAAGATCCTTCAGGCCAGATGGCCGGCACGCTTCCTTCTGACCGTTCTGACGACGTGCGCGCTGGCATCTGTCCTGTCGTTGGTTCCCTCGGATGTCTCGACGGCCTCGGTGTCGACGACGCCGAATTCTCCGGTACCGGCCATCGCATCCATCGTTCGCAGCACGATGTCGACGTACCAGTTGCGCGCGGTGATCGTCCGGGTCACCCGAGGCAACAAGGTCCTGACAACACAGGCATTCGGTACTTCTATGGATGGGGTGCCGGCCACGACGGCCATGCATTTTCGGAACGGGGCAGTCGCCTTCGCCGACGTGAGCACGCTGCTCTCGAATATGTCGACGAACACAAGGTTGCCCTCGACGAAACCATCGACCACTGGCTGCCCGACCTGCCCGAGTCTCACCAGGTCACACTAAAGATGTTGGCCAATCAGACCAGCGGATCCCGACTTCAAGACCGACCCTGCCTGGACCGCCGCTTTCAACGAGAACCCCTTCCACATCTTCACCTACCAAGAGCGCTTGGCTGACGCGTTCAACCGACCGATGCAGTTCGCTCCGGGTACCAACTGGAGCTATGCCCACACCAACTTCATGATCTTTGGGGAAAATCCTGTCGATGATCGGCAAGGCGCCACTCGCCACCCTGCTCCAGCAGAAGGTGCTGGAACCGATGGGGTTGACACAGACGGCCGCCTACCGCACGTCAAACATCCCCAGCCCGGTCCTCCACTCGTATAGCTCAGAGCGCCGGGCAGCACTCGGTGTCCCAGCGACGAACCCGTCCTACGAGGAGTCGACGTTCTGGAACGCGCAGTGGGGCACTCCCGATGGAGCCGCGGAGACGACGAACATCTATGACATGACCAAGACGGCGGTCGCCGTCGGCACCGGGAAGCTCCTCTCGAATTCCAGTTATCACGCCATGACGGACCCTAACCTGCTCGGCTTCGGGCAGAAGCAGCCGGATTGCGTCCCGTCGTGTTTCACGCAGGTGGTCGGGTACAACTACGGGCTCGGCGTGGTCCGCTCTGGATCCTGGATCCTGCAGAATCCGCTGGTCGGCGGCTATAGCGCCACCGAGTCCTATCTACCGTCGCAACAGATCGCGATTGCGGTGGTGACGACCTTCCGGCCGGGGGCATTTGACTGTCAAGGGGATTACGGCAACACGAGCGACGTGCTCTGGCGTTTGATTGCCAAGGATCTGAGTCCGAGTAATTCGCCACCTCCGAGCCCGTCGGAGCCACCCACCGGGTGTTCCTGAGTGAGACGAGTGGTCCGCCGATGATCGTCGGGAACAAAGGACCCGAGCAACGACTGTCTTGTCGGCAAAAGGGGCAATCGGCGTTCTGATTGCTCGCGCCGACTATGAGCAATGCTCGAGCTGCAAGAACTGAGTTGGCACCGAGCGATACCCGGCAATCCGCAGCGGTCTATCGGTACCTACGAACCTGCCACCGTCCGCCCCAAGAGCCCGATCGTGCGGTCCTCGGTCGCGCCATCCGTGAGTACCGACTGTTGCATCACCTGGTCGAAATTGGCGGCACGCATCCGGTTGGAGACGATCACCTCGATAGGAGAGCTGCGGGCCTCGATGCGGCCCGCGTTGAGGACGAAGCAATGGTTCAGGTGATCCTCCAGAAGCTCCAAGGAGACAGATTGCAGGGCGCGCGTGACAGCAGCAACCTGCTCGAGGACGTTGATGCAGTACCGGTCCTCGGCGACCATGCGTTGCAGACCGCGGACCTGGCCTTCGATGCGGCGCAGTCGTTTCTGGATCACCTCCTTGTCAGAGATGTAGCCGGGTCGACCTTGCGATGTGGGCGGCATCACGAGGTACTCTACCCCCCTAGGGTATAATGGGAGATGACGAGGGGACCGGACGAACGAAGCCCTCCGGAGACGGGATCGTGCGCGGCATTCTCAAGCGGGTGTGGCTCGTAACCGGTCCGTCGTCTCCCGGCTAGCGGCCGTGGTGATACCCGACCGGGTGACAGGAGGTCACCGGCCTGGACCATCCAGGGACGTCCTGATCCGCTCGACCACAGACGGCGCGTCGCCGCTGGTGGGGGGCGTGTCCGAGGTCGCATCCAGCGAACCGCCGCACTCGCAGCCGACGCGAGTTAGTCCAGTTCAGCGGAGAGGTCGTGTTGCGAGGAGTTCCATCATCTCGTCGCGAAGGACCGCGGCGGTGATCCTCGTGCAGGTCGGACAGCCTCGGATACCGTCTTGGCTGTGGCAGAGGAGCCCACCTCGATCGGGGCCGTGGCCCGGAGGAGCGGCTCGTGCACGGAGGGCAATCTCCACCGGTGCCCCGGTCCTGTTGGCGTCCCGATAGCCCTTGAATCGGCCCCCAGGGGCAATTTGTTAGTTGACACTTTCGTAAGTAGATACTTAAATGTAGTCCATGGATGCGGCATTCAAGGCGCTGGCCGAACCTCGCCGGCGGGAGATCCTCACGATGGTGTGGACCGAAGAGCTCCCCGCCACCCAGATCGCCGCCCGTTTCCACGATGTCACCAGGTCAGCCATCTCCCAGCACCTCTCGGTCCTTCGGGAGGCGGAGCTCATCGTCGAGCGCCGCGAGGGAACGCGTCGCATCTATCGGGCCAATCACTCCCAGATGGACCGGCTCCGCCAATTCCTCGACCAGTACTGGACCAGCAGTCTGCAACGCCTGCGGCAGGCGGCCGAATCGGCCGAACGAGAGAAAGGAACCATCCATGGCTGAACTCACTCGTGAGATCGTGATGGACGCCAGTCCCACCACGATCTTCCCCTTCCTCACCGATCCGGCCCACCAGGTCCTGTGGATGGGCACCGACGCCGAGCTGGATCCACGGGCCGGTGGCACGTACCGGGTACTGGTGCAGGGGAAGCACCCGGGAGTGGGCAGGTTCGTCGAGGTGGTGCCCGACCGGAAGGTCGTGTTCACCTTCGGATGGGACGAGCCCGACCACCCCATACCGGCCGGCTCGACCGAGGTGGAGATCACCTTGGTCCCCGACGGCGGAAAGACAAGGGTGCGCCTCGTGCACCGGGGTTTGCCAGATGACGCCATCTCAGATCACACCCAGGGCTGGGACCACTACCTCGACCGACTCTCGGTCGCATCCGGCGGCGGCAACGCCGGACCGGACGTGTCGACGGAGACTGCACCGGCCACGCCTTGAGCCCGGTTCCGGTCGCAGCGTGCGCTGTGGCTCCACGGGGCCCGGAGCGGCACGGTCTTGTCGAAGCTCGCTCCTGTGATCTGGGAAGGCTCCGGTACAGAAGGAGGAATTGGAAAATGCCCGACATGGTGTTCCGAGTCGGAATGGGGTCGTCGTGCGGCGTTGCGACGAGCGTGGCCCTGACCCGGCAGATGGGATCCTCCCGATGAAGGCTCCAACGATCGTCTCACCGCAGGAATGGGAGGTGGCGCGCCAGAACCTGCTCGTCGAGGAGAAGGAGCTGACCCGGGCCCGAGACGCGGTGGCCGCCAAGCGCCGGCGGATGCCCTGGCATCCAGTGGAAAAGGAGTACGAGTTCGACGGACCCGAGGGCAGCGTGAGCCTCCTGGACATGTTCGGAGGCCGCCGTCAGCTGATCGTCTACCGGGCCTTCTTCGAACCCGGCGTGTTCGGCTGGCCCGATCATGCCTGCCCCGGCTGCTCGCTGGTGGCCGACCAGGTCGCCCACGTCGCCCATCTGAACGCCCGTGACACCACGCTGGCCTTCGCCTCACGCGCCCCACAGGCGGACATCGATCGAATGAAGGCGCGGATGGGCTGGGACATGCCCTGGTACACGATGACCGATGGTTTCGACCGCGACGTCGGCGTCGATGAATGGCACGGCACCAATGCGTTCATACGCGATGGCCACCGCGTGTACCGCACCTATTTCGTCAACAATCGGGGCGACGAAGCAATGGGGAGCACGTGGAGCTACCTCGATCTGACCGCGCTCGGACGGCAGGAGGACTGGGAGGATTCACCCGAGGGGTACCCCCAGACTCCGGCATGCGGCTGGTGGAATTGGCACGACGAGTACAAAGACGCCGAGCCGTCCGAGTAGTCGGTCGATCCCGACAAGGCGTGTGCGCCGAGCCTAGAACCCGGTCGGATCGCCCTGCTGGGTGTCGGAGTGGCCGCGGACCGGATCGACCGGGCCGTGCCGGTCGGCCGCCCCCGACCCGCCTTCCGTCGCCGACCGCCTCTCGGCCGCCGCCTCGTGATCTCGGAGCACCGCCTCGGCCGCGGCGAGCGTGAGGCTCTCGGGGCGAGGGCCGTCCCAATCGAGATACCAGTGTCGACTCAAGCCCGCCAGCCATGTGCCATTGGTCGGGGTCAGTCCGAACCGGGAGATCGTCCGTTGGCGGCCGACCTGGTCGGAATAGAGCAGTTCCACCGTGATCTGCTGCCCGGCCTGGATGGCGTCGACCACCGCCGCCCGGATCGGGTCGTCCGGGTTGCGGAGCGCACCTTGCCACATCCCGATGTCGCCGGCTGGGACGCACAGGTCCCGCGACTGAAGACGGAATTCCTCCAGCGGGACGTGAGAGGGAACGTTGAGCGACGAACCCGCTCCCGGCCTGACCGCCCAACCCTGACAGACCGCAATGCCACTGCCGACGTTTCTGAGGCTGATGGCGAGATACACGATGCCGTCGGTGTGCTCGACCACACCGCGCCCACCTGAGGCGTTCACCCAGTTTCCCTCGAGGAACATGATCTTCTGCTTGGGATCCTCCAGGCGGGACGGAGCGAGGAGCGGTCGTCGTTGCTCTTGCAGTGCCGCCTCCGCTATGCGTGCCGACCGGTTGGAGGAACGCACGGCCGAGAAGGTGGCGACAGCCAGCACGAGGGTGCCGATCGCGGTGGCCAGAGAGGGCCAGTCAACCGTGAGGAGAGCCATTAGTCCAGTCTGTCCTCGGGTCCACCCGTTTGCCATCGCCCTGGTCGGCGGTGGCCCCCAGGTGCCCCCGGATGTCCACTGCAGTTCGACTTCAAAAGCGGGACGCTGTCGAGGACGATCTCGTCCAGGCTTCTTGCAGCGCCGATAGGACCGGATCGCCCCGTCAGTGCCCCACCACTCGTCGACTCAAGCATTGGTGAAGTGGGGCCGATGGTACGAACAAGGGGATGGGTGCGGCGTTCGCCCGATGGCACGACGATCCACGGCCAATGACGGGAGGTCCCCATGACCATCGATCAGCAGGCCCGCAAGGAGGAGCTCGACGACACCGTCGGAGAGCGACGTGTGGCCAAGGCGCCGGAGGGAAGCGGCGGGCGGCTCGCGTCCATCGGCCGCCTTGGCGTCCTCGCCCTTCCCATCGTGTGGATGGTCGCCTGGGTCCTTGCCGCCACCAATGTCCAGGCTTCCGGCTACCACGCAGGGCAGGGTTTCTCGGTCAATGCCATTCGATGGATGCTCTACCTGCCGGCCGGTTGGATGTTCATCGTCAGCGGCGTCATGCACACGCGATTCGCCAAGACAACGGCGGCGATGATCGGGTGGGAGACCAATGGGTTCCAGTACGAGCTGGGGTTTGCCTCCTTCGGGCTGGGCATAGCCGGCGTCTACGCCTCGCTCCACGGATCGCAATCGTGGATAGCGGTGACCATCCCGACGACGACCTTCCTGGTGTTTGCCGGAGTCAATCATGTGGTCGAGATGATCCGTGATCACAACTACAACCCCGGCAACACCTTCGTCTGCATCAGTGACTTCGGTGTCCCGATCTCGCTCTGGTCTCTGCTCCTCTCCGCTCACGTCGTGTGAGCTCACGCCGGGCGCCGGGCGCCGGTAGTGGCCCGGTCGCAGTGCTCAGGACTGTGAGGAGGCCACGAGGCGCTCGAGCAGCAGGTCCTGCAGTGCATCAGGTAGGCCTCCGATGGCGTAGATGGCACGAGCCCCGCCACCGACGTGGTAGCGAGGCCGTGGTCGCCCCGCCTGCAAGGCATGCGCGACCAGCTCAGAGATCCGTCGTGGCGAACAGCGAGGATCGTCCCGGTGTGACTCCAAGCGCTTGAAGGACTTCTGGAGAAATTGACGCTGTGCCGGGTATGGATTGTTGTCGTCAACCGAGGCGCCCTCTTCCTGAGTGAGCCCGGTGCTGATGGCGGCAGCTTCGATGAGGACGACGCGAACGCCCAGAGGGCGCACCTCGCGTCGGAGGCTGTCTGCCCAGCCCTCCAGTGCGCATTTCGAGGCGGCATAGCCGGCGTTGAACGGGAGAACTGTCCGCGCCATCAGTGCGGAATTGATGATGAGGGTGCCGCCCGACGCACGGGCCAGGGGCAGGAATGCCCGGATGAAGCGAATGCTCCCGAAATAGTTGACGGTCATGCGGTCGAGCACCGCCATAGGGGTGCCTTCGCTCGAGGTGTCCCCCTCGAGGTGGGCGACGCCCGCGTTGCTGAACATGCCGGCGAAGCGTCTTCCGGTAGCCAGATCCTCGACGAACCGGCGCGCTGAATCGACCTGGTCGTCGATGGTCACGTCGAACATGACCGGGTGGAGGTCGTCGGGTACCGACGCCTTGGCTCGCAGCGCGTCCCCGTCGCTCCGGCGGCGAACACCGGCGGCGACGGTGTAGCCGATCTGGTTGAGGAACAGCGCCGAATCCTCGCCTATACCGCTGGAGGCTGCGGAGACGACGACAACGGGCGAGCCTTCCACGGCAGCGATCGGTGTCCGCAATGCCCGGCCACACTACCGACGCACCTCCGGACGACGGGCTCTCCAGCCGCGGTCCCCATTTCGGGCCCGACCGGCCACCCCCGGCATCCGGATCGTCCGGGCTCCGATGACGGCGAGCCCAGATGTCTGGTTGGCCGCGCCGACTATCGGGTATCGCCACCTCCAGGGCCGCCACCCGCGGCCAACGTGTCTCGGCCGGCCCGCCTCTACCCGGAGGCTCCGGGGAAGGGTGGGATGGCAGGCCACGGGGAGCATGGCTGGTGAGGTACATGGCTGGTGAGGTATGAGCAACGAGGAGAACGGCAATGGACGGATCACGACCCCCCGCAACCACCACCGACTCGGGAATTCCCGCCCCGAGCGACGAGTACTCGCTGACCGTAGGGCGACGGGGGCCGACGGCCCTGCAGGACCACTATGTCGTCCAGAAGATGCAGCACTTCAACCGGGAACGCGTCCCCGAGCGGGTCGTCCACGCCAAGGGCAGCGGCGCCCACGGATTCTTCGAGGTGACCGAGGACGTCACCTGGTTCACCCGAGCGGACTTCCTGTCCGAGGTGGGGAGGCGCACCCCCATGTTCGCCCGGTTCTCCACGGTGGCCGGCGAGCAGGGCTACGCCGATACCGTGCGTGATCCCCGGGGGTTCGCTCTCAAGTTCTATACGAACGAGGGGAACTTCGACCTGGTGGGCAACAACACCCCGGTGTTCTTCGTCCGCGACGTCTCCAAGTTCCAGGATTTCATCCACTCGCAGAAGCGTCAGCCCGACACCGGCCTCCGGGACAACAACATGCAGTGGGATTTCTGGACCCTGTCGCCCGAGAGTGCCCACCAGGTGACCATCCTGATGTCCGACCGGGGAACCCCGCGCACCTACCGTCACATGAACGGCTACTCCAGCCACACCTTCTCCACCATCAATGCCGCGGGGGAGAGGTTCTGGGTCAAGTACCACTTCAAGACGGCCCAGGGCCCGGAGAACTTTACCGACGACGAGGCCAAGGCCATGGCGGCGGAGGATCCCGACTTCCACCGCCGCGACCTCCACCGGGCCATCGCCAGCGGGAACGGGCCGGAGTGGCGCCTCGAGATGCAGGTCATGCCGTTCGAGGAGGTCGTCGGGTACCGGTTCAACCCCTTCGATCTGACCAAGGTCTGGCCACATGCCGACTTCCCTCCCGTCCAGGTGGGCCGCATGGTCCTCGACCGCAATCCGGAGAACTTCTTCGCCGAAGTGGAGCAGGCCGGCTTCTCGCCCGCCAACCTGGTGCCGGGTACCGGGCTCAGCCCGGACAAGATGCTGATGGGCCGGATCTTTTCCTATCACGACACCCATCTCCACCGGATCGGCCCGAATTACGAGCAACTCCCCATCAATGCTCCCCGCGTCGAGGTCCACTCCTACAACAAGGACGGGGCCATGGCCTACCGGCACTCCGGCTCCCAGCCGGTGTACGCCCCCAACTCCTATGGTGGCCCCGAGGCCGATCCCGAGGCGGCCAGCGAGGTGAGTTGGGCAGTGGAGGCGGGGGACCTCGGGCGGTACGCCTACGCCAAGCACGCTGAGGACGACGACTTCAGCCAGGCCGGGACCTTGGTGCGCCAGGTGATGGACGACATCGACCGCCAACATCTGGTGTCCAACATCGTCGGCCACGCCGGCGACCAGGTCACCGACGAGGTGCAGCTCCGTGTCATCGCCTACTGGACGAGCGTCGACGCCGACCTCGGCGCCCGCATCGCCCAGGGCCTGGGGCACGACACCGGTACCGATGCGTTCAATGAGGCCACCAAGGTTGTCCATTCCCGCTCGAACCGGGCGTGAGCTAGAAGAAGAACAGCCGACGCCGATGGCCTCCGTTCCGGTTGCCCGCCTCGACGACCGGGCCCGGGGTGCGGTCCGCCTCGATGATCCTGGTTCGACTCTGAGTCGTTTGCCCTACTTCAGGTCTCGACGGAGGCCGGCTCCGCCCTTCGAGCATCGATCGCCGCCTCATCGGACGCGTCCTCCCCGAAGCCCACCCCTATCCGCTGGTCCGCACGGCGGACGCTCTGATGGGCGATGTCGTGGAGGACCCGATTGTCGGCTTGGGTGGGATCGTCCCTCCGGATGCCCCGAGGCCACAGGCGCCGGGCAAGTACCGGGTTGAGCTCCGCGCCGTACAGGCTGATCTTGGCCAGCAGGAACAGAAAGCCGACCAACCCGATCACGACGCCGAACTGGCCATACGTCGTTGAGCTGTTGCGGAGCTGATGCTGGATCAGCCCAGACCCCACCGTGATGAGCAGGGTGAAGCCGACCGAGGAGACGGCCGCCCCCGGCAGGAGGGGTTTGGAGGCGATCTGACTTGGGGTGAGGACTCGGAAGGTGGCCAGGAAGAGCACCAGGTTCAGGGCCAGCATGGAGACGAGGATGAGGACTCGGACGGCGTCGTTCCGCCCCGAGCTGGTCGCGAGACTGGCGATTCCGGCGTTGGCCACGAAGGACCCTCCGATCAGCACCAGGGCGGCGAGACTGCGTGCCAGCCGTGGTAGGAAGCCGGGCCTCCGGACTTGCGGAATGTTCCACACCCCGGCCATCGCCTGCTGGGCCGTCTGCGTGACCCCCTGGGCTCCATAGATCAGTCCGATGAGGCCGACGACGAGGCCGAGCACGCTCCCGTGCAGGTTGCGGGAGGGGTGCGCCGGGTTGAAGTCCGAGCCGACCACCGGAAACTGGTGAAGAGTGGCCACCACATGGTGACCGAGCGATGCCGCACCGAGGAACCCCAGGACGGTGATCACGATGAGTAGCAGGGGATAGATGGCCACGAAGCCGTACCAGCCGAGTGCCACCACATACTGGTTGGCGCCGTCATCGCCGAATTTCTTGACGACCCCGTAGGGCAGTCCGGCCAGGCGGTGTGACCGCTGCCAGCGGTCGGCTGCCGCCACCATACGATCAGCCTGCCGCACGTGTGGGTCCCTTCTTCATCGTCTCGACTTCCTGAGCGGGATTTGCCGGCTATTCGGCGACACGTACCTGCGCATCGTCGCCGACGGCCGGTGCGAGGGCGGACCGATGGCGGTCGCGCCCTTGAACTATGGCCTCCCGTCGACCTCGGGCCGTGCTTTCCCACCCGCTCGCGGCTGGTGGGCGGGCGAATCCGGAAGCTCCGCCTCCGGTACGCCCTGGCGTTCGAGCTCATCGACCCTTTCTTGATCAGCAGCGGCTTCGGCCCCGAACTCCTTGTCCTGAGGATCCTGACGCTGTGTGGATGACATGATCGATCCCATTCCTTTCTTCGGAACCGCCCCGAGGTATCCGGGGGGACCAACCTCCGGGCGCACCCCGCGACGACTGCCGCAGCCTCACCGTTCAGAGCCGATGCCGACGCTCCGTCAGCGGAGGTACGCCGGCTCAGCATGGGTACCCCGGCTCAGAGTCGGTAAACGGAAACGCTTGTGAGCGGAGACGCTCGTCGCTGCTTCCGGTGGGAGCCGGTGACCATGCCCGACGTCGTGGGCACCGCGGAACCGGGGGTCAGCCACGGTTTGCCGACGACGTCGGGCGGGTATGCCGTAAACGGCCGGCAGCGTGCCGCCCGCAGGACCCACGTGGAGCGTGCCTCGTTGTCGGACAGAAGTTCCCGCCCAGTGGGCGTCTTCCACGAGCAGCTTCGTGGCTTCGCCCTCCGGGAGGCGCCCGAGCTGCCCCACCCGGGAGCCGGCAGGACCGCCGAGCGATTCGCGGTGTTGGGCTCGTGGGCGGGCAAGGACCTGTCGCTCGGACGACTGGTCGAGGGCCACGCCGACGCCCTCAGCATCCTGGCCGAATCGAAAGGGAACGACCCCATCTCCACGTCGTGTACCTACGGCGTGTGGGCCGCAAGGGCGAAGGAGGCGCCTACCCGGGCCGTCCGGGTGCGTGGCGGGTGGCAGATGTCGGGCACCAAGCCGTTCTGCTCGGGCAGCGATCAACTCGATCGTGCCCTGGTCACGGCAGAGGCGCCCGACGGGTACCGACTCTTCGACATCCCGGTGTCGGACCACGTGGTCTCGGTCCTGCCGCACTCCTGGCCCGCCGTCGGCATGGCCGATTCGCGGAGCGAGACCCTCGTTTTCGGCGGCCCGGCCATCCCCGTCGCCGACGAGGTGGGTGGACCGGGGTTCTACCTGGAGCGTCCGGGGTTCTGGTTCGGTGCTATCGGAGTGGCGGCATGCTGGTTCGGAGGTGCGGGCGCGTTAGTGGAGTCGGTCAGGTCATCGATCTCCCCGAAATCGAACGACCACGTGCTGGTTGATGCGGGTCGAGCCATCGCCAGGGTGGCGGGGATGCGAACGGTGCTGGAGGATGCCGCCCGGGCAATCGACGCAGATCCACTCGACACGTCGGGTCAGGCTCACCGGCGGGCACTCACCGTGCGGCAAGTCGTCCACGACGGATGCCTGGAGGTGCTCTCGTTGGTGGCCGCCGCCGGGGGAGCGGGGCCCCTCTGCCACGATCCTGAGCAGGCGCGCCGCGCCGCAGACCTCTTCGTCTACCTCGCCCAACACCATGGCGGGGCAGAGGCCGCGGAGCTGGGTCGGATGAGCACAGCATCTCCGGCATCCGGTCCTCATCCCGAACCTGACGTCCACTGACCACTTGAAGCGGATCCGATGACCTCCTTCCACCGCGACTACTTCGACGCCCTGTACGACACCGATCCCGATCCTTGGGGTTTCGAGACCCGGTGGTACGAGGCACGGAAGTACTCGGTGACCGCGGCATCCTTACCCGAACCGCGGTACTCGTCCGCATTCGAGCCCGGCTGTTCCGTCGGCGTGCTGACGTCGCTGTTGGCCCAACGTTGCGACCGCCTTCTGGCGACGGACATCGTTCCGAGCGCGCTGACTCGGGCCCGGAAGCGGCTGGCCGGGTTCCGACATGTCACCTTCGACTGCGCCGCAATTCCTGAGGCCTGGCCGAGTGGACCGTTCGACCTCGTCGTGCTGAGTGAGATCGCCTACTACTTCGACGAGGAGGCGCTCGGTGACGTGGTTGCCAGGCTTCTCGACTCGACTGCTGGCGGCGCAACCGTCGTCGCGGTCCATTGGCGGGGAGGGACCAACTATCCGCTCACCGGTGACGGTGCCCACCGGATCATCGACTCCACCTCGGGTCTCCTCCCGGTCGTGCACCATCTCGACGCCGAGTTCGTTCTCGACGTATGGAGGAGACTGTCATGACCCGGTTCACCGTTCCTCATCGGACTCAGGCGGTGGGAATCGTGGTCCCTGTGCACGACGAGGAGCGTCTCCTGCGCTCGGCGCTCCTTGCCCTCGATACGGCAGCCGCGCGGGTGGCTGGGGACCTCCTCTGTCACTTGGTCGTCGTGCTCGACGACTGTCGGGATACCAGCGAGAAGGTGGTCCGGCGGTGGAGGCGGCGTCGGACAACCAGATCGGAGGGGCGACCGGCGCCGATCCAGTCGGCTACCGTCGTCGCCATCGATGCGGGCAGTGTCGGTTCGGCCCGGCGAGCGGGATGCGCCGTCGCCCTGCATTCATTCGAGGGAATTGCGGCCGAACACATCTGGCTCGCCACCACCGATGCCGATTCAACCGTGCCCGAGCACTGGCTGTCGCAGCAGGTGGCGGACCACGAGCGAGGGGTCGACCTGTGGTCCGGCTCGGTCGCCGTTCTGGATTGGATGCAGTGGCGTGACGGGACTGCGGCGGCTTGGGGCGAGCACTACGGATCCGAACGGCGGTGGGCGCACGGGGCCAGCCTCGGAGTGAACGGCCGGACCTATCTGGACGTCGGGGGGTTCGAGGACCTCGCCTCGGGTGAGGACCGTTCGCTGATCGAGGCGGCCGCCGGAATCGGGGCCCGGACCCACTACGACCGGTCCGCACCGGTGGCGACGAGCGCCAGACGCAACGGTCGGGCGCCACGGGGATTCGCTCATGCCCTGAGCCGCATCGAACAGGATCTGGCCCCGTGCCCGACGCCGCCAAGGCTGACACCCGGGGCGGGCGGACGATGCAGTGCCCCGCACCTACGGACGGGGCTGAGCCCCAGCCAGTAGGGCGTAGATCCCGAGCATGGATGCCGAATTGTCGAGGAGCGAACCTTCTCCCCTGAACAATCCCGACCTGGCGTCACGCCGGCCTACCCACATGGCCTCTCCGTAGGCGCGGACGAGGTCGCGGTAGGTGGAGTTCGGCGCCACCTGGTCCAGCAGCAGCAGATTGCGGAAGTAGATGGCATTGAACGCCGGCTCCTGTTGCACGAGCGCCGGCACGGAGAACTCCCGAACCGAGGCCTCCGCAGAGGCGACCGACTGATCCAGATACTGCCGCTCGCCGGTCGCCCGGTACAGCTGGGTCCCCGCCCCGATCATGGTCCCCTGGTTGTAGGACCAGAGGGTCTGATCGAGGGTGCCGTCAGGGAGCAGGTTGTCGACGTACAGGTTGCCGGTTCGCCGCAACGCGGACCGGACCCAGTCGTAGATGCGGACCGACCAGCGGCACAGACGCGGATCCTGGGTGGTCTCGTAGAGCCCGGCCGCCAATTGGGCGGCCGGCGCATTCGAACAGGTATGGCGGGAGACGCTCGAGGGGTTCGATTTCCACCTGACGCCCCCGGGGTGAGCCCAGGAAGGGTCCACAGACCAGCCCGACGTGATGAAGGTGAAGACGCGTTGGGCCAAGGCGAGGAGCCGTGGGTTCCCTGTCAGTCGGTGCTGATGCAGCATCGCCAAGCCCAACCATGCGTTGTCGTCGAAGAAGACATCTCGCTTCACAGGCAGTCGGGACACCACCGAGACTCCGAAGCCGATGGGTGTCGTCTCGTTCCCGTCCTGAGTCGACGGGCGGGCGTAGTGCCCGACCCCGTCCAGGAGGTCGGACGCGACGGCGGATGCCGCCGCTTGGTCGGGCAACGAGGAGAGGGCGCAGATGGCGGCCCACGCGTTGCAGAACGGCCACAGCTCCTCGTACCGCCATATGGACCGGGCGGTCCGTCGGCCGAACAGGTGATGCCTCCGGTCGTAGACCCGCTGACCGGTAATGGTGGCGAACGTCGCTCCGGCACGGGATGCGGCAAGGCGGTCGAACCCGGCAGCGCGGCGCGCACCATTGCCGGAGGTGCGGCGCGCCGCGGCGTGTCTCTGACTCCATGGGGGTGCCGTGTGCTCAGTCTGCCATCGGGGTCTCACGGCTACCCGTCGGTCAAGGGCCTGCCGATCGGGCCGACAGGGTGATGAAGTCCCGCGCCCACGTGGGGTCGAAGAAGGTGGCGGGGCCCTGCTCGAACGTGTCGAGCAGCTTTCTGCCGTTGGACGGAGCGGCCGGACCGTTCGGAACGGGCGGGTCGTAGGTGACGAGGACGGTCCAGTTCGGATTGATGTCGAGCTGCATCCCGCGGACGGCACCGGCCCGGACCAGGATCTGAGCCAGCTGGAGGGGGTCCAGTGCCGGCCCGGCGACGTAGACGATGGCCCCGGCCGAAGTGACCCCGACGCCGGACCGCCACTGCTGCTCGATGCCCGGCACGCTCGGGGCACACGAGGTGGCGCCGCACGTCGATCCCCACGACTGCCAGTCGGCCCCGGCCGCCTGGGGGGTCGGGTGACCGCCGGTCACCAGGGGCACGAGGTTCTGCCGGACGGCGATCACGTTCGGGGTCATGGCCACGTCTCGGCCCCACGCTCCGACCGTGACCGAGCCGTCGGCGTAGATCACGAACGATGCCGCGCCGGTGACGAGTGGGTCGATCAGCCGGCCCTCGGTGTAGTAGCCGCCCCCGGCCGCGTCCAACTTGAACCCGCCGTTGAACGCGGCGACGAGGGAGGACGCCTGGGCGGGCTGGACGGGGGCGGTGTAGCGGTAGGGGCCACCGCCCGGGCTGATCGAGCCGGAATAGAGCTGGGCGGTGAGCAGTCGGGTGTCCATCCAGGCGATCCCGGCGGGTTGGCCGCCACCGGGAGGGACGAGCGTCGTCTCGTAGACCGCCGGTCGGCCCTCCACCAGGCGGCCGACCGGCGACCAGCTCCCCTGGCCGCCGGTCGTCGCCCCGCCGAAGGGGGCCAACGGCTGCGGGACGGACAGATGGGACGGGGCCCGGATGGTGGTCGGGACCTGCCCGGTGGCCGCGGAGGCCGCGGCCGACCCCACCGGTGGCCGCGGGCCACCCGTGCCCGATCCCGTCCCGCATGCAGCGAGAAGTGCCGTGGCGAGAACCACCACCCCCGACGCCGCCGGCCACGGGCGGGGTCGGGGGTGGGGAGACCGCACCCGCTCAGACTAGAGAGCACCAGGGCCCGCTCGTGCCGGCCGTCGCGGCTCGACCGGCCGGCGGGTCTCCTACCATGGCGGCTGTCCGATGCCCCCCTTCCAGCCGCCCGCGTCCCCGCCCGATCCCATCGTCCGCCCAGGCGGTCGCCACCGCCGTCGGCGGACTGGGCGTCTTGTGGTGGCCGTCGGGGCCGCGTGCATCATCGCCGGCGGGGCCGCGACCGCCGTCGTGCTGACCGCCATTTCGCCCAGCCGGCCCGCCGCCGTGGGAAGGACGAGCGCCCCACGGGTGCCCGTCACCGCGTCCCCAATCGTGGTCACGACGCAACCTCCCACCACGACGCCGCCCCCTACGACCACCGACCCCGGGAGCCTGCCCCAGACCGGCGCCTTCCCGGCGCCCACCTCGCCCCAGTTCCAGACGGAGATGACCGCCCTGTGGCAGGGGGTGGTCTCGGGATCGCCCGACACTGCCCGGCCAGCCTTCTTCCCCGAGGGGGCCTACCTCCAGCTCAAGACCATCGGCGACCCGGCATCCGACTTCACCAGCCGTCTGTTTGCCGATTTCTCTGCTGATCTGGATGCCGCCCACGCCGCGCTCGGGCCGGACGCCGGATCGGCCAGCCTGGTGGCGGTCAACGTCCCGGAGCAGTACGGTCACTGGATCCCGCCCGGGGTGTGCGACAACCGGGTCGGATACTACGAGGTCGCCAACGCCCGGGTCGTCTACCAAGAGGACGGCCAGGTGCACTCCTTCGGCATCGCCTCGCTCATCTCGTGGCGGGGGGAGTGGTACGTCGTGCACCTCGGGGCCATCCTCCGGTCCACCTCTCAGGGGATCGTCGAGGACCCCGAAGTCGGACCAGGCAGCTCGCCGGACTCGACGACCTGCTAGCAGCAGACTGCTGGTACAGCTGGGGGGAACGAAGCCGAGGAGGTAGCTCGATGCGAATTGCAGTGCTGGGAACCGGGACCATGGGATCGGGGATGTCGAAGGCACTCCAGCGGGCCGGTATGGAGGTGGTGGTGTGGAACCGCAGCCGGGCGAAGGCGGAGCAGCTGGCGGGGGACGGCATCTCGGTCACGGGTTCGGTGGGTGAGGCCGTGACGGCGGCGGACGTCACCATCACCATGGTCTTCGACGTGGACGCGGTGCTCGAGCTGGAGCCGGCCCTCGTCGAGTCGCTGGGGCCGGATTCGACCTGGCTCCAGTGCTCGACGGTGGGGCCGTCCGGGATGGCCCGGATCGCCGCCATGTCCGGGTCTGCGGCCTTGGTCGACGCGCTCCCCGAGGGAGCCCCAAGAGGTGGTGTTGACCACCGGCCAGGTGCTGTTCACCCAGGGGGACCCCAGCGACCTCGTCTACGTGGTGACGTCCGGGAACGTCGAGATCTTTCGGACCAGGGACGACGGAACCGAGGAGCACCTCGGCGTCGCCACCCCGGGCAGCTATTTCGGTGAGCTCGGACCGCTCATGAACCTCCCACGGAGTGCGTCAGCCCGGACACTGAACGATGTGACCCTCGTTGGCTACACCGCCCGTCTCTTCCGCCGTCTCCACCCCGGCGCCCGGGCGACCGGCGCTTGACCTGACGGCCCGGGGGCTGCGAGCCCAGGTCACCGAGTGGCCCCGGCGCCACCGGTTCCTCGTGCGGGGCACAGCGACGATCGGCGCTAGGGTTTGTGCCGCACCCGGCGGAAGGGAGTGCGCGGATGGCCATCGAGAACGTGGCGGTGCTGTTCACTGACGTGGTGGGATCGACGGAGTTGTCCCAACGCCTGTCGCCGGACGCGGCCGACGATGCACGTCGCAGGCACTTCTCGGTCCTGAGACAGGCCATCGCCGAGACGGCGGGCACCGAGGTGAAGAACCTGGGTGACGGGCTGATGGTGGTGTTCTCCTCGGCCTCCTCGGCCATGTCCTGCGCGGTGGCCATGCAGCAGGGGGTCGAGCGGGACAACCGGCACCAGGAGCACTCGATGGGCCTTCGGATCGGGCTGAGCGGCGGCGAGGTGACCCGGGAGGATGACGATTACTTCGGCGACCCGATCATCGAGGCGGCCCGGCTGTGTGCGGTCTGCCAGGGCGGCCAGATCCTGGCGGCGGACGTGGTCCGGGCCATGGCCGGTCGACGGAGCCGCCACCTGGTCAGTGAGGTCGGCCCGCTGCCGCTGAAGGGCCTTCCGGACCCGGTGGAGACCGTGGAGGTCTCCTGGGAGCCGGTCAGGGGGTCTGCCGCCGGCCCGGTTCCCGTACCCGCACGCCTCGCCAGCGGGCCGACCGTGGGAGTGGTCGGTCGCGAGCCGGAGCTCGAAGTGCTGTCGGCCGCGGTGAAACGAGTCACCCATGCCGAAGGTCGTGAGGTGGTGCTCATCTCGGGGGAGGCTGGAGTTGGCAAGACCACCCTGGTCGCCGAGGCGTCTCGGGCCGCCGTCGATGACGGTGCTTGTGTGCTCTTCGGTCATTGCCAAGAGGACCTTGCCATCCCGTACCGGCTGTTCGCCGAGGCGCTCGGGCACTTCGTCACTCACGCCCCCGAAGAGCAGCTGCTTGCCCATGTCGACGCCCACGGGTCTGAACTGGCCCGATTGGTCCCGGCCCTAGCCAGCCGGTTGCCCGACCTTCCACCTCCGACGGCCACTGACGCAGACACCGAACGGTATCTCCTGTTTGCAGCAGTCATCGGCCTGCTGGCCATGGTGTCGCAGGAGCAACCGGTGGTCCTGGTCCTCGATGACCTGCAGTGGGCCGACAAGGGAAGCCTGGTGCTCTTGCGCCACCTGGTCACCACCGAGCAGCCCATGCGAGTCCTCGTACTCGGCACCTATCGCGACAGCGAGCTGTCCTACTCCCACGACCTGTTGACGATCCTGGGCGAGCTCCACCGGCAGAGCGGGGTCACCCGGATCGAGCTCACCGGGCTCGACGACACCGGAGTGATCTCCCTCATGGAGGCCGCGGCCGGCCATGCCCTCGACGGCAACGGTGTGGGCCTCGCCCATGCGGTCTATCGGGAGACCGACGGTAATCCGTTCTTCGTGAGCGAGGTCCTCCGGCACCTGGCCGAGACGGGGGCCATCTATCAAGGTGCCAGTGGTCGTTGGGAGACGGTCGCCTCACTCGACGACACCGCACTCCCCGACAGCGTCCGCGTCGTGATCGGCGGCCGGGTGGGACGGCTGGGTCAGGATGCCCAGCGGGTGCTGACGCAGGCATCGGTGATAGGTCACGAGTTTGAGCTCGACGTCCTGGCGCACTCGACCGGGATTGGGGAAGACGACCTCCTCGAGATCCTCGACCAGGCGGCGGCCGCGGCCCTGGTGCGGGAACAGGTGGAGTCCCCTGGGCGCTACCGGTTCGCCCATGCGCTCATCCGCCGCACCCTCTATGAGGACCTGGGTCCGACCCGCCGGGCCAGGGCACACCGACGGGTCGGGGAGGCCCTCGAGGACATGTGCGGAGACCGTCCTGGGGCGCGGGTGGGCGAGCTGGCCCACCACTGGTTCAGCGCCACCCAGCCTGTCGATGTGTCCAAGGCGATCGACTACGCCCGCCAGGCGGCCGACGCCGCGCTGGCCGCCCTGGCCCCGGACGACGCCGTCCGCTACTTCTCTCAGGCTCTCCAACTGTTCGACCAGGATCGTGCGCCCGATCCCGTGCTCAAGGTCGATCTTCTCATCGGCCTGGGAACGGCGCAGCGCCAGGCGGGGGTGGTCGGCTTCCGGGAGACGCTGCTCGATGCCGCCGGCCAGGCTCGGGACCTCGGGTCGACGGACCGGTTGGTGATGGCCGCTCTGGCCAACAATCGCGGCTTGTTCACCTCGCTGGGCGTCGTCGACATCGACAAGGTGGTGATGCTGGAGTCGGCCCTCGACACCATGCCCCGGGAGGACAGCAACGACCGGGCGCTCCTGATCGCCACCTTGTGCAACGAGCTCACTCACGGCAGCCCTCTCGAACAGCGACGACGGCTGGCAACCGAGGCCAAGGACATGGCCTGGAGACTTGCCGATCCCGCCACCATCGTGCAGGTCCTGAACCTGATCGAGCAGCCGCTGGAAGCCCCGCCGACACTGGACGAGCGGGTCGCCGACACGATCGAGGCCCTGCGGCTGGCGAGGGTGCTCGCAGACCCGTATCACCTGTTCTTCGCCGCCGTCTATCGGCGAATCAGCGCCATCAATTCCGGCGACGGCCAGATTGGCGCCGAATGTCTCGATCTCATGCAGTCGCTGAGCGAAGGGCTCCGACAGCCGATCCTGATGTGGATCAGCGCATTCCACGAGGCGGCCGAGGCGCTTGTCGTGGGTGACCCGGAACGGGCGGAGGAGCTGTCCTCCCGGGCACTGGAGGTCGGGACCGAGTGCGGGCAGCCCGACGCGCTCTCCTTCTATGGCTCTCAGATGGTCATCGTGCGCCACCAGCAGGGGCGGTTGGGGGAGCTCGTCCCGGTTGTCGAAGCGGTTGCCGCCGAGACCGGCATGCCCAACTACAAGGGCGCCCTGGCCGCATGCCATCTCGAGGGGGATCCGGCAGAAGCCGCTGCGCTCCTCAAGGCTGCCGCAGCCGACGGGTTCACACTGCCCATCGGTATCGGGTGGCACGAGGCCATCATCGCCTACGCCCAGGTCGCGATCGAGCTGGAGGAACCGGAGCCGGCCGCTCTCCTGTACGAACTGCTCGCCCCCTTCCGGGGCCAGGTGAGTTTCAACGGCCTGATGCCGTTCGAGCCGGTGGCCATGTACCTCGGCGGTCTGGCCTCAGTGCTCGGTCGCTACGACGAGGCGGAGACCTACTTCGGCGAATCGGCCGGGATCAGTCGCCGGATGGGCGCCCAGTTCGCCATCGCCCGAACGGACCTCCTGTGGGGACGGATGCTCCTCCGGTGCAAGGGTCCCGGCGATGTCGAGCGGGCACGCCGGCTCCTCGAGACAGCCCGTGCCGGTGCGGCAACGAGGGGTTATGGGGGCGTGGAGAGACACGCCGACGAGGCTCTCCGGCATCCCGGTTGATCCTGGGACGATGAGCCAGGGCGGTGGATTGCACACCACGATGAAGCGGCAAAGTCAGGCGCATGAAAGGGACGAGATCGTTGGAGCAAGCGGGATCCCACGCTGACGATCCGTTCGGTGGTCGCAGCCCGACGAGTCACGAACGGCTGACGGGACTGCATTGGGATGTGTCGTATCACAACGGCCCCGCTCCCTGGGATGTCGGGCGGCCGCAGCCGGCGGTCGTGCGCGTGGCATCCGAAGGCGGCTTTGCCGGTGCGGTGCTCGATGCAGGCTGCGGGACCGGCGAGAACGCTCTGCACGTCGCATCCCTGAGATTGCCGGTCCTGGGCGTCGATGTGGCCGAGACGGCATTGGCCATGGCGCGAGCGAAGGCCGAGGACCGCGGGGTCGAGGTCGCGTTCGCGGTGGCCGACGCCCTTCAGCTGCAGCTCTTGGGGCGCAAATTCGAGACGGTGCTGGACTGTGGACTGTTCCACACCTTCGACGGCACGGAGCGGCCCGGATATGTGGCCGGTCTCGCGTCGGTGACCGAGCACGGTGGAACCCTGTACGTGCTGTGCTTCAGTGACGATGGTCCCGATACCGGCCCGCATCCCGTCAGTCAGGACGAGCTGAGGTCGGCGTTCGACCGCAGACATGGGTGGACTGTGGACTCCATCGAGCCGGACCGGGTCCAGACCAGGTTCCACGACCACGGCGCACCGGCCTGGTTGGCGACGATCAGCCGGAGCTGAGCCGCGGGACCGGTCGTTCCGGTCGAGCTCGTGTCGCCGGGGTCGAGCCCGCTCCGAGCTCCCGAGGCGTGCCGGTCACGAGGCCTTTCGGCGAGCCGGGCTCTTCGTCGCCGCCTTCTTGGTGGGGGCCTTGGCCGCCGCCCGCTGCTTGGCCGGTGCCCGCTTGAGCGGCTTGGCCGTCCTTTCACCTGCGGTCGGTCCCTTCGCCCGCACCGAGTCGATGCTGGCGTTGAGGGCTTCCATCAGGTCGACGACCTTGGCGGGCTCGGGAGGAGTCTCCTCGACGATCTCATGCCCCTGCCGCTTCTGCTCGGCGAGGGCCTCGACCTTCTGCCGGTAGGTGTCGTGGTACTTGTTCGGGTCCCAGTCACTCTGCATGGATTCGAGGAGGAGCTGGCCCATCGACACCTCGCGCTCGCCCAGCTTGACCGAGTGAGGCAGGTCCGGCAGCTCCTTGCTCGGCGACCTGACCTCATCGGCGAAGTACATGGTCTCCAGCTTGAGCACCTCGTCATCGGGGCGGATGGCGACCGGGTACTCCTTGTTCCGCATGACCAAGGTGCCGATGGCAACCTTGCTGGAGCTCTGCATGATCTGGCGCAACAAGGCGTATGCCTTCTTTGCCGCCTCACCCTCGGGGGCCAGATAGTAGGTCGAGCGAAAGTAGAGGGGGTCTATCTGGTCGAGGTCGACGAAGTCGGTGATCTCGACGAGCCTCGACTTCTGCGGCTCGGCGGCGGCCAGCTCCTCGTCGGAGAGGATCACGTATTCCCCGCCGCCGAGGTCGAGCCCCTTCACGATGTCCTCAGCTCGGACCTCCTCGCCGGTGCGCTCGTTCACCTTCTTGTAGCGGATGCGGTCGGATGTGCCGGACTCGAACTGGTTGAAGTGGATCGTCTTGTCCCTGGTGGCGGGATACAGCCCCACCGGGACGTTGACCAGCCCGAAGTTGAGGGAACCCTTCCAAATAGCCCGTGGCATGGGCATAATCCTTACCCAGCCGCGGGCCATCCACCACCCCCAATACACCCATTTGTCACACTGGGCCCGATGAGCACCGCGGCTTACAACAGGGATTTCGGCCCCGCCGTCCTGCGTGGCCTGGCCGAGTTCGGGCCGTTCGAACCAGATCTGACCCTTGAGCTGGGACTTTCTGCGTGGATGCGATTCGGGGGTGTCGACCTCGAAGGGGCCCGCTCGCAGATGCTGGCCGTGCGCGGGGCGGTTCTCGAGGCCGGCGAGATGGACACGGCAACCGAGCCCGTCCCCTTCTCCGGTCGGTCAGCCCGACTGGACGTGCTGAATCTCGCCGTCTACCTGGGCAATCTCATGGACCGAGCCGCCTGCAAGGCCCACTGTGAGCGGAAGCACATCGCCGAGCGTGCGGCCGAGCGACTGGTGACCTCGGGCTCATCCGTCAGGCCTGGCTGAGGCCCTCAGACCCTCCGCCTGCGGGCGCCCACCGGGTGAACCGATCGGTTGACTCGATCTCAGGCGCTGCGGCCTTCTCACGCCGTGAGGCGTCTCCGCGGAAGGGCCTATGGCTGGCCGCCGGGCCCCCGGAAGGCAGCACAGACACCGCCATCGACGAGGACGTCGATCCCGGTGACGAAGCTCGCCTCATCGGACAGCAGGAACGCCACCACGGCGGCTACTTCCTCGGCCCGCCCCTCGCGGTGGAGCGGTGTCCGCTCGACCAGGAGCGCCATGGTGGCGTTGCTGTCCGCCTCCTGGCGCCCCATCTCGGTATCGATGATGCCTGGGGACACGCAGCAGATCCGGGCCCCGGCCGCCCCGAGCCGGACCGCCTCCTGTTGGACGAACCGCTGCACACCTCGCTTGGCCCAGGCGTAGGCCATTCCCGGGTCTTCGACGGTGGGCCCGAGCGCATCATGGATCCGGTCGAGCAGTTCCGGATGGAGCGGCGCGTCGAGGGCCGCATTTGCGGTCGGGTGTGGCTCACCGATCCCGAGCACCGGGGCCATGGACCCGAAACAGACGAGCGCCGTATCCCTGACCATGAGGGGTCGGAGGGCCTCGGCGAGCATCACCGTGCCGACGAGGTCGACGGTGAAGATCTGTCGCCAATCGGCCATGGTAGGCGAGATGCCGGCGGCATGGACGACAGCCCGGAGGGTGCCGATCTCGCCGGTGCGGGCAGCCAGCTCGGCGAGCGCGCCGCCGTCCGTGATGTCCAGGACGAACGGCTCGGCGGTTGCCCTCGTGCCACGTTCGCAGAGATCGTCTGCGACGGCGGTCAGGGCCGCTCCGTCACGGTCGACGAGCAACAGTGCATCGACCGTGTCGGCCAGGCGCTCGGCACTGGCCAGCCCCATGCCGCGGGCGGCACCCGTCACGATCCCCACCGTGGTCATGTCTCGCCTCCTGTCGAGGGACCTCGACCGCCGCCGCCGGTGCCGTCACCCAAGTCCACCCCCGAGCGGCCGGAACGGGCCTTCTCACCCTACTCGTCATGGCCGGCTGTCGCCCGGTGTCGGCTCGGACCCGACGCCTGGCCCGGGCAGGCGGAACCCCAGCGCCCCACTGGTTCGCACAGCAGTGCGGCCGCCGGCGCGTCAGAATCGTACTCTACGCTGACGTCGCAACGACTGGGGAGACAAGTGATCGACGTCGAACAACTCGGGATATGGATGGACGGGATGGTCCTGCCCGGCAAGGGCGAGCCCATCGAACACCGGTTCATCTCCGGTGGGTCGCAGAACGAGATATTTGAGATCCGACGGGGGGACCTTCACTGCGCCATGCGGATACCGCCGCCATCGGCCCCAGCCGGCCGCGACGACGGGATCCTCCGCGAGTGGCGCATCATCCAGGCGCTCGACGGGACCGACGTGCCCCATACCGAAGCGGTGGCCATGTGCGCCGACACGTCAGTGCTCGGACGGGCCTTCTATCTCATGGGCTTCGTCGACGGCTGGTCGCCGATGAACATCGATCGCTGGCCCGAGCCCTTCGACACGGACCTGGAGGCGCGCCAGGGCCTCGCCTACCAGCTGGCGGAGGGCATCGCCCTGCTCTCCAGGGTGGACTGGAGGGGAAAGGGCCTCCAGGATCTGGGTCGGCCCGACGGCTTCCACGAGCGACAGGTCGACCGCTGGACCGCCTTCTTCGAGCGGATCAAGGGACGCGAGCTCGACGGGATCGAGGTGGCGGCCGAATGGCTGCGGGCTCACCGTCCGCTCGACTACATTCCCGGGCTCATGCATGGCGACTACCAGTTCGCCAACGTCATGTACCACCACGGCGCCCCGGCGCAGCTGGCGGCCATCGTGGATTGGGAGATGGGAACGGTCGGAGATCCCAAGCTCGATCTCGCCTGGATGGTGCAGGGTTGGCCCGAAGACACCAATGCGCCCGAGGCCGGGTCGTCCAGCTATGTGGACATGTTCGCCATGCCCTCCCGCGCCCAGGTCCTCCATCACTATGCCGAGGTGTCGGGACGCCAGGTCGATGACATCGACTACTACATCATCCTGGCCAAGTGGAAGTTGGCCATCGTGCTCGAGCAGGGATACCAGCGTGCCGGAGACGACGAGAAGCTCCAGGCCTTCGGGAGCTACGTGGTCGATCTCATGAAGGGTGCGGCAGAGCTGGCAGAGACCACCGGCTACCAGGGATGACCGGTGACGACGAGCTGATCCGCGAGCGCCGAGGGCCGGTCCTGGTGGCCCGACTCAACCGGCCGGAGGTCCGCAACGCCCTCAACCCCACGTTGATGAGAGCCATCGGGGGAGTGATTGCGGAGGGAGAGGCTGATCCCGGGGTCCGGGCCCTCGTCCTCACCGGTGCCGGGACCCGAGCTTTCTGCGCCGGCATGGACCTCGGGGCGTTTGCCGAGGGCGGACTGAATGTCGGTGACGACCCGGCCACATCTGCGTTCCTCCGCTTCCTCCACGGAGACGTCGCCGTCCCGGTGGTCGGGGCCGCCAACGCAACGGCCGTGGCGGGGGGTCTGGAGCTCCTCCTCGGTTGTGACGTGATCGTGGCCAGTGCGGAGGCGCAATTCGCGCTGCCGGAGGTCAAGCGAGGCCTGTTCCCGGCCGGTGGTGGCACGTCACTTGGCACGCGCATCCCGCTCGCCATCGCCCTGGAGCTGGTCCTCACCGGCGACGGCATCGATGCGGCGAGGGCGTATGAGCTCGGGTTGGTGAACAAGGTGGTCGCCCCCGAGGATGTCCTCGCCGTGGCCCTGTCCTATGCCGAACGGATCGCGGCCAATGGCCCGCTGGGGGTGGCTGCGGGCAAGGAGCTGGTGCGCCTCGGAGTCACCCGCCCTGGGCGCCTGGCCGGCCGCCTCGCCCATCTGCAGGCCCGGGTCTTCGCCAGTGAGGACGCCAGGGAGGGCTCCCTGGCCTTCATGGAGAAGCGGGCGCCAGTATGGCGGAGCCGCTGAGGGTGCACGTGCCGCTCTCCCGGGGCGGCGGCGTGCATCGGACCGTCGGTGGCCCGGGGTGAGGGTCGCGGGGATCCTTCTCGCCGCGGCCACACTGGTCGGGGCATGCGGCGGCTCCACCGCCGGCAACGTCGATGCCTTCGGGCTTCCCGTCGGGCAGCCCATCACCCGCGGTGAACTGCTCGCCCACGACGAGTCCCATCTGTTCTATCCCGGCTCGACCCTGCTGCGCGAGATCGGGTCGAACCAGACCCCGAACCCGAATGGTGAGGAGCCCAACCCCGCCTATGCCGGGGCCATCCTCACTGCATCCGTCACCGCGGGTGGGCTCTACGCCTTCTATGGAAGAGAGCTGAGGGCGCGGGGCTTCCACATGGTCAACGATTACCGTCTCTCCAGCCAGGTCTCCGGTGAGGCGTGGGAGGTGGATCAGCGGGTGCAGGTGCAAGTCGGGATCTTCGACCCGCGCCGGCTCGAGGCCGATCAAGGCATCGTCGCCGACGTGGGGCCGGGCCGTTTGGCCTACGAGGAGGTGCTGGTCGGCTATGCGCGACATCCGGCAGGGGACCTTGGGGCGTAGTCGGCAGGAGGTGGTTGGCGAGTCTGGCGCCCGCTCCGGCCGGGTCCAGACGCGCCCCGAAGCGATGACGGCGCCACCGGCCGCGGCGGCTTTGCCGGAATGTTCGCTACCATCGCACCCCGTGGGGCTCCAGAAGACCGATTCGGGTCGTCCAGCGGGAAGGTTCGAGCACGCCGGCTACCTGATTGTGCCCTTGCTGGTGGTGGCGATCGTCTGGTTGCCCCTCTTCATCGCACGGGTCCATGCCCACCAGCCCAACACCGACGATTACGGGTACGCCATCGTGGCCCGCCATATCGGCCAGGGGGGCGATTTCATCAAGAACTTCCTCGACACCGGTAAGAACGCCCCGTTGGTGCCGGCATTGGGTGTGGTCGGAGTGCGCGTCGCGGGCGTCAACGGCGCCATGTCCATCGAGCTGCCCATCCTCCTCCTGCTCGTCGCCGGGGTCTACACGTTGGCCCGCCGCTGGGTGTCTCCGCTGGCCGCGGCGATAACGGCTCTGGTGGTGGGACTCAACGAGGCGGTGTTGGGCTACGCAGTGATGCTGAACTTCGGGCTGGCGGCGACGGCCGCCAGCATCTGGTGCTTCGCCGCCTACCTGCGGAGCGATCGGCTCCGGAACCTGAAGTGGTCGGTGACGTTCGGCGTCTCGATGGCAGCGCTGCTTCTGGCCAGGTCGATGGCGCCCGTCTACGTGATCCCGTTCGTGTTGGTCGTCATCATCGATCTCGTCCTCGATGCTCGTCGGCACGGGAACCACCTCGGGCGCCCGGCCGTGGTCTCCGTCGTGGTCATCCTGGTGCTGGCCGGCCCATGGTGGTTGGTGTCCGGCCCGGCAGTGGCCCATTACCTGCTCAATGCCGGCTACCAGGTCTCCGGGGGTTTTGCCAAGCACGGTGCAGAGTTGACCCCGTCCACCGTGTGGCATCGCAGTGGATGGGAGTTGGCCAACCTGGGCTGGATGCAGTCCGTGCTGCTCGGGGTGGCCGTGTTCGCCGCGGGGTTGGTCGCCGTCGTCCGTCGCCGTCGGCTCCGGCTGGATGGGCTCTGGATGCTCCTGACCTGGGCGGTCCTGACTGTCCTCCTCCTGTCGACGAGCACCAACCACGGCACGGCTTTCGGGCTCCCCGTGATCGCCGTGGTCATCGTCCTGTGCGCCGCCGTGCTCGGACAGGTACCGAGCCGGGCCATCTGGGTCCTCACCGCGGGCGTGGTCGCGGGTCTGGCCGTCGGTCTGGTCGCCCTCTTCTCCAACTCGGTCAATCCCTGGTGGCCCGGCGCGCCCTACCGGGTCCAGGTACTGCAGGCGGGTGGCACGACCAGTACCAATATCGACCGCTTGGCCGGTCAGGTGGCCGCGGCCATCGGCACGGCACCGACATTGATGATCCAGAACGACCGGATCCTCAACATGAACGGCCTCAGATGGGTCTCCAACAACAACGCCCATCTCCTGGTCCCGGCCCAGGGACCTGGTGAGACCGCCAATGCACTGAGGAAGCTCCCCCGGGCCACGATGATGATCTCGGGCAGTGCCCGTCAGACCTTCGAGCCTTCGATGAACCAGCCGTACGTCGAGTACGTGGCCTCCTATGGGGACAAGTTCCGTCCCGTGCGCACGTGGACGGTCGCCCCGGGCGTCGACGTCACGCTGTGGCGGCGCCCGGCCAAGCGGTAGCGGCGCCTTCGGTGCCTCCGAGCGGTGGGATCGACCTGGCTCGGCTCAGCCGCATCGGATCGAGGGCGACAGGCTATCCGCCGCCGGGCAGGGCATCGAGCTCCTCGGCGAGATCGGCCACCGACTTCACCACCCGCGACGGACGGTAGGGAAATCGCTCCACCTGATCGGCGCTGGTGACGCCGGAGAGGACGAGGATGGTCTCGAGGCCGGCCTCGAGACCGGCGACCACATCGGTGTCCATCCGGTCACCCACCATCACCGTGCCCTCCGAGTGGGCGCCGAGCGAGTTGAGGCCCTCCCGCATCATCAACGGGTTGGGCTTGCCGATGTAGTACGGATCGACGCCGGTGGCCCGACTGATCAGGGCCGCCACCGACCCGGTGGCCGGCAGATTCCCCTCTATCGAGACCCCGATCGGGTCGGGGTTGGTGGCAATGAAACGTGACCCGGACTCGATCAGCCGGATGGCTTTGGTGATGGTCTCGAAGCTGTAGTTCCGTGTCTCACCGAGTACGACATAGTCGGGGTGGCGATCGGTCAGCACGTAGCCGATCTCGTGCAACGCCGTGGTGAGCCCGGCCTCGCCGACGACATGGGCGGTTCCTCCGGGACGCTGACTCTCGAGGAACTGCGCGGTCGCCAGCGCGGAGGTCCACAGGGCTCCGAGCGGGATGTCGAGGCCGACGGCAGTCAGCCGCGCGGCGAGGTCCCGCGGGGTGTACATCGAGTTGTTGGTCAGGATGAGGAACCGCATGCCCGCCCGGCGAAGGGCGTTCACGAACCGGTCGGCCCCGGCGATCATGGTCCCCTCGTGAACGAGCACGCCATCCATGTCGCACATCCAGTGTTCCGGGGAGCGACGGCTCACCGCACCAGTGTAGGGAGCCGGGACGCTGCGGCGGAGCTGTGCCGGGGGATGCTCGGCGAGACGGGCGTCCGGTCAGCCGGCTACCGGTGCCCGATGGGAGTACGGGCACCCTCGGGAGGGCTCGCCGGATGACTCAGGCCGCGCTCCGGACGGAGCTCCGGGCGAAGACCTCGACGAGCTCCCGGCAGAAGGCCTCGAGATCATCGGGTTTGCGGCTGGTGATCAGCGTGTTCGGGCCGCTGGTGCAGGTCACGACCTGCTCGTCCACCCAGTCGCCACCCGCATTGCGGATATCCGTCTTGAGGCTGGGCCACGAGGTCAGCCGGCGCCCTCGCACCACGTCCGCCTCGACGAGGGTCCATGGTCCGTGGCAGATCACGGCGGACGGCTTGCCCGCCTTGAAGAATCGGCGGATGAATTCCACGGCGGCCGGATCGGTGCGCAGCTGATCGGGATTGGCGACGCCACCAGGCAGGACCATCCCGTCGAAGTCGCCCACCGCCAGCTGATCGGTCGTGACGTCGACGGTGAAGTTGTCGGCCTTGTCGAGGTGGTTGAACGCCTGGGCCGTGCCCGGCTTCGGAGCAGCGAGGATCGGTCGGCCGCCGGCCCGCTGGACGGCCTCCCATGGGCGCGTCAGCTCCACTTGCTCGATGCCCTCGTTGGCGACGAGAAATGCAACGCTCTTGTCTGACAGCTCGTTTGCCATGTGTCTCGCCTTTCGTGTGCTCGCCGGTTGTCGGGGGTCGTCCGGCGGTCACTCCTGTTTCGCCGTCGGTGATGTTCACCTCTACCCATTGTCGGCCGCGGAAAACAGCTCCTTCGGGCCGGTGGTCGGCGTCCGGGCCCCGGGGGCAGAGCGGATGCTCTCCGGCCGGGGCGCATGCCGCCGTAGACGAGGGCCGTCCGACTGGAGGTGGGCCGCAGCCGGCGGCTCCTCGGCACCGCTCGGACGGAGCGGTCAGCCGGACGTGCGCCCGCGGCGGGCAAGTGCGTCGATGGTCACGGCGGCCAGCAGCACGAGGGCCGTGACCATGTACTGGTAGGAAGCGGCTAGCCCGAGCAGCCCCATGCCGTTGTAGATGGTGGCGATGACGAGGCCACCGAGCACGGGGTAGATCATCTTGCCCCGGCCCCCGAAGAGGCTCGCCCCACCGATCACCGCGGCGGCCACCGCGTACAGGACCAGGGTCCCCCCGTCGATGTTGTTGGAGATGGATCCGAGCCGGGACGCATAGATGATGCCGGCTGCACCGCCGGTGAACCCGGTGAGCGTGAAGGCCCACAGCCGGTTCCAGCCGAGGCTCACGCCCCCGCGGCGGGCCGCCTCGGCGTTGCCACCGATGGCGTAGAGGTAACGGCCGTAGCGGGTGCGGCTCAGCATGAAGCTGTAGAGGATGAGGAACACGACGATGATCAGCACCACGTAGGGCACGCCTTCGAGGGTGATCAGCTCTCCCCGGTTGGTGTTGCAGATCAAGAGGAGCGCCACGGTGGCCGCAGTCACGAAGGCCACCTTCACCAGCGTGATGGCCATCGGAGGTGCCACCAGTCCGTCACGGCGGCGGCGTCGATCCCGCACGATGTTCACGGCGGCGAACAGCACGATGGCGACCACGGCGATCACCCAACCCGCGGTGGGGCTGAGATTCCCGTTGGTGACGTCGAGCAGCACGTTGCTGGTGATCCGGATGGTGCCCCCGGTCCCGTTGGTGCTGACGAGGTAGAGGACGACGCCCTCGAGGCCGAGGAGCCCGGCCAGGGTCACGACGAACGAGGGGAGCCGGAGGCGGATGACCAGGACGCCCCACAGGGCGCCGAAGGCCGCCGACGCGGCCACCCCGGCAAGGATGGCCAACCACCAGGGGAGATTGTGCGGCGGGCCGGCCAGGATGGCAGTGATGACGGCACCCACCCCGGCGTTGTAGCCGACGGAGAGATCGATCTCCCCGAGGATGAGGACCCAGACCTCGGCCATGCCGAGGAGCACGAACACGGAGCCCTGGACCAAGAGGTTGGTGAGGTTGCCCGCCGACAGGAAGACGGAGTCCTGGACCTGGAAGATGATGACCAGGAGGATGAGGCCGGCGACGACCGGCAGGATGCCGCTCTCGCCGTAACGGATGCGCTTGGCCCACGCCGTCAGATACTGGGCGAAGGTGGAGTCGGGCTCGCTCTCGGGCATCGGGATGCCGCCGAGCGTGCCCGGACGGGCGAGGCTTTCGGGGGTCAGGCCGTCTTCGCCCAGCTCCATCGGAGCAGTCGGCGGGGTGTCGGGGGGTGCCATTGGTCAGCTCGCCGGATGGCTGCCGTCGAGATCCGCTCCGGTCGGTCCACCGGATGCGCCCGTGGTGATGATCTCGACCACCGACTGTGTGGTGTAGTCCGAGATGGGGCCCGAGCTGACCAACCGACCGAGGTAGAGAATGGCCAGGCGGTCGGTCACCGAGAAGACATCGGTGAGGTTGTGGGAGATGAGGAGCACGGCGATGCCGCGGTCCCCGAGCCGCCGGATGAGGTCGAGGACCTGGGCCGTCTGGGACACCCCGAGGGCGGCGGTGGGCTCATCCATGATCACCAATCTGGCGTCCCGCATCACCGCCCTGGCCACGGCCACCGACTGGCGTTGGCCGCCGGAGAGGGAGCCGACCAGCTGCCGGACCGACGACACCGTGGTGACCGCCAGGTCGGAGAGCGTCTCGTTCGCCTTCTTCTCCATCGTCGTCTCGTCGAGCAGGCGATATCGGAGTAGCTCGTGGCCGAGGAACATGTTCTGGACGATGTCGAGGTTGTCGCAGAGGGCGAGATCCTGGTACACCGTGGCGATTCCGAGGTTGTCGGCATCCCGCGGCGTGCGGATCGTGACCGGCTTGCCCTCCCAGAGGATCTGGCCGGCCGACGGCGGCCAGATCCCGGCGATGGTCTTGATCAGTGTCGACTTGCCCGCACCGTTGTCCCCGACCAGGGCGGTGACCTTCCCCGGCATGATGTCGAGGTCGACGCCCCGAAGGGCGTGGACCGCTCCGAAGTTCTTGGCGAGGCCGCGTAGGCTGAGCAAGGGCTGCTGATCAGCGTGCCCGGGGTCTCCGGGGGCCGGCCGCTCCTCGGTGATGCTCACCGAGGAGGGCCGGCCTGATCGGAGGCGGTCAAGGCCTCAGTGGATCCCGTACGTTGTGCAATCCGCCGCGTAGGTCCCCGTGCAGATCTGCGAGGCCGGGACGAAGTTGTCGGCCACCACCGTCGACTGGACGGTGGTGGGGGTGACCCACGTGGGGAGGAGGAGCACGGACCTCACCGCCACGTGGGAGGTGGTGTCCTCGGTCGTGCCGTTGACCAGCGCGGTGGGCGCCGTCTTGCCGGCCCGCAGGTAGAGCGCCAATGCTGCCGTGGCCTGGGCCTCGAGGTAGATCGGCTTGTAGACGGTCCCGCACTGATACCCGGAGATCACGTTCTGGATGCCGATGAGGGTGGCGTCCTGACCGGTGATCGGGAACTTCTTGGCCGGGGTGCCGAGGGTCTTCAGGTAGGTGATGATCGGGGCGGCGTTCTCGTCATTGGGGACCACCGCCGCGTTGATGCCCGGGTGTGCGGTGAGGGCCTGCTGGAACTCCGTCTCCGCCGTCGGCGGATCCCAGGTGCCGGCCGGCGTTGCCGCCTTCACGTAGGCCCCGGAGGCGAACTTGGGTGCCAGGACGGCGTCGTAGCCCTGGGCGAACAACGTGGCGTTGTTGTCGGTCGGGGAGCCGACCATGACAGCGAGCTGCGGCTTCGCCACGTTCCAGCTGGCCACACAGGAGACCAGGCCATTGCCGATCAACGTGCCGACCTTCACGTTGTTGAAGCTCACGTAGTACTGGCGGCTCCCGCCGAGCACCAACCGGTCATAGTCGATGACCGGGACCCCGTGGCTCTTGGCGTAGGACTCGATCGACGTCCCGACTCCCGAGTCGAGCGCGTCCACCACCAGGACGCTGGCCCCGGCCGAGATGGCGGACTGGGCATCGGTGAGCTGGGTGCTGTCGCTGCCCTGGGCGTTCTGGACGCTGTACTGCGACGAGCTGAGGCCGGCAGTGCTGAAGGCCTTCTCCAGATAGGGCGCATCGAATTCGGTGTACCGGGCGGAGGACACCGTGTCAGGCAGGATGACGGCGATGTTGCCCTTGCCGGCGGCGGCCAGTCCCTTCAACTTGCTCATGGCCGAGAAGTCGTTGGTGAACGACGTGGCGGACACGGTGGCCGAACCGGAGCCCGAGCCCGATGTCGTGGTCGTGGACGACGAGCTGTTGCTGGAACAGGCTGCGGCCAGCAACCCTCCGACCAGCATCATGGCCACCAGGGCCCGCTTGCTGTGGATTCTCATGATGACTCTCCATCTGCCGTCGGCTGTGTCGAACCCCCCAACGCGCCGGTGCGTCACGCGCCATTCGAACGTTACAGCACAATGAACTTTTGGTGAACATTTCTTTCATCCGGCCGTCTCGACCCAGGGACGGCCGGCGGACGATTCCCTTGACGGCTGACCGGTCCTTCGCCATCCGCTCCCCATCGCCATCGGCACCTCAGCGGGAGCGATGCCGTCAGGGGAAGGGCCCTCCGGATCGGATCAGGCCTCGGGGCCGAGCCGGGCCACGGCAGTCCTTGCATTTGGTGGCCGACCGGTCGGATGGACGAGGTACCCGACGGAGCGACACCCGCCGACAACGGTCGACCCGCCTCGAGGGGTTTCAGGCCCGTGATGGACCGATGACCGTCTCGCCGTACTGCTGAAGGGATTCGAGGGCGTGGGCCAGTGAGTCACCGGGCACACTGGTGTGCGCCCAGGTCACACCTATGTCGGCCAGTCCCGCCAGCCCCGAGAGCTGTGCCGCGGGGTCGAATGGATTACTACCTGCCGTTCCCCCGTCCGGTGTTGCGAAGGCGATATCGATCTCGGATCGGTCCCGGCCTGCCTCATCGACGAAACGCCACAGCTCGTCGAGCATCCCGGCCAGGTCCGCGACCGTTTCGAGGGGAGCGGTCTTGGTCGTCCTGGACATCGTCCGGGGTGCCGGAAAGGGGGTCCAGCCGTCCCCGTAGCGAGCCACCCGCCGGCGGGACCGCTGGCTGTTCCCACCGATCCAGAGGGGTGGCATGGGAGACGGCTTGGGATTGGCGGCGAGGCTGTGGGCCGCGACCCCGACCCCGTCGTAGGTGAACTCGCTCTCCGACCAGACGCCTCGGATGACTTCGACGGCTTGGTCGAACAGCGCGTTACGCTGCTCGAACTCCACACCCAGCGCTCGGTACTCACCCCGCAGGTAACCCGTGGCGACGGCGAGCGTGAACCGTCCCTCGGAGAGCACGTCGAGGGTTGCCACCATTTTGGCCACGACCAACGGATGGCGGTAGGGGAGCACCACGATGTTCGGGATGAGCCGGATCCGCTCGGTCACGGCGGCACAGAAGGCGAGCGCCACGAATGGGTCCAGCGCATCGTGCCCCCCGCCTTGCAGCCACTTGGTCGTGGGCGCGGGATGGTCGGTGAACCCGACGCCGTCGAAGCCGCTGTCCTCGGCCGTCCGACAGAATTGCTCGAGGGCGCCCCTGGACAGGAGCTCGGGGTTGTAGGGATGGGCGATGAGGGGGTAGGTCACGGCGAACCGCACGGTGGGACGCTAACTCATCCTCGCTCCGTCCCGACCAGTCCGACATGGGCGGACATGCCGCCGTCGATGACGATCATCTGTCCGGTGATGTATCGGGACTCCTCCGACGCCAGGAACACGACGAGATTGGCGACGTCATCCGGATCGCCGAGGTAGGGGGTGAGCGTCGAACGGCCCAGGGCCGCCACGATGTCCTCGGTCAGGTGAGCCCTGACCGCATCGGTGAGGATCAGGCCGGGCACGATGGTGTTGACCCGGACCCCCTGCTTCCCGTGCCCGGTGGCGACGTACATCGTCAACGTGTTGACGCCGGCCTTGGACACGCCGTAGGCGGTGCGGCTCCGGTCACCCCTGAGAGATGCTCCAGACGACATGTTGATGATCGAGCCACCACCGTGCCTCACCATTTCGGGAATGGCGTGCTTGCAGGTCAGCATCTGGCTCCGAAGGTTGACGGCCATGGCCCTCTCCCACACGTCCAGGGTCAGGTCGGTCACCCGGGTGTCACGGCTCAGGAATCGGACTCGGTCAGAGCGGCGTTGTTGTGCAGGACGTCGAGCCGGCCGAACCTGCCGACGGCCGAGCTGACCACCGATGTCACCTCGGACTCCTCCGAGAGATCGGCCCGGATCGCCATGGCCGTCCCACCCGACGCCTCGACCACGTCGACGACCAGTGCGGCCCCCTCGCCATCGATGTCGACGACCACCACGGAGGCGCCCTCTTCCGACAAGGCGCGGGCCGTCGCTCCGCCGATGCCGCCGGCGCCCCCCGTCACCATGGCCACCTTGCCGGCCACCCGTCCTTCGGTCATCCGACTCCGGTCCATTTCGCCCACCAGTCTTGCCGGTCGGGCTCTCAACCGCGTTTGACCGCGGGCGACCTCGGCCGCAGCAGGGTCCATGATGGTCGGATGACCGGATCGGGCCCCGCCGGCCTCGTGCTGACACCGGGGGCCAGTGCCAGACGCGACCAGTCGGGACTGGTGGCGATCGACCACGCCGTCACCCGGCTGGGCATCGTCGTCGAGCGGGTCGAATTCCCCGGACAGGCGGCGGGGAGGCGCCGCCCAGATCCGCCCGAGGTGTGCATCCGAACGGTCCGTACTGCGGCGTCGGAGCTCGCCGGCCGGCTCGGTCTTGCGGCCGACCGGGTGGCGGTGGGTGGGCGCTCCATGGGAGGCCGGATGTGCTCGATGGCGGTGGCAGAGGGCTTGGAGGTGGCCGCCCTGGTGCTCATCAGCTACCCGCTGCATCCTCCCGGCCGGCCGGACCGCCTCCGAACCGCTCACTTTCCCGACCTTCACGTACCCTGTCTCTTCGTGTCGGGTCGGCGGGACGCGTTCGGCACCCCGGACGAGCTGGAACGGGAGACGGCGGCCATTCCGGCGCCCGTCGCCCTGGTCCTCGTGGACGGCGACCACTCGCTGAGGAGGCGAGAAGTCGAGGTAGCCGACACCGTCGTCGGCTGGCTGGCCCAGTTGGGCTGAGCCGGTGTCGGGCGGGCCTTCACCGCCGTCCGCCGAACTGCCGGTCGAACGGCACTTCGGGTGGCCGGGCCGCTCGCCCGGCAGGCGCTGAACTCAAGGTCCGGCGGTGTGGAGTCGATGCCATAGCTGTGGATCCTCCCGTCGCCGATCGCTCCGTTGGCACAGGCAGGGAACGAGGTTTCGTCCCAGGGTCCCGACGATCCGGATAGGAAGACTGGGATGGCGCCACAGATGCCAACGGCGGGGAACCCGGGAGGTCCGCCGCTTCCCATCTGGCTGCTGGCCGCCGCGCTGGTCATGGTCGGCACCCTCGGCTCGTTCCTCGGAGCCCGAGCAGTGGCGCGCAGCCAGGCCCAGCACTCGCGCGAGAGCTTTCTGGCGACGTCGACGGAGATCGCCTCGACCCTCAAGCTGGCCATCCAGCACGAACAGGATCTGGTGGTCTCCGCCGGTGGATTCGCGGTCCGAGATCCGAATGCCACCCAGGCCGAGTTCGTCCAATGGACGAGCTCGGTCCGGGCCTTCGAGCGGTATCCAGAAGTGGTGGGCGTCGCCGAATTGGCCCTGGTCCCGTCGTCCCAGCTGAGCGCCTTCTCATCCCGGGCCATCGCCGATCCGACTGGCCCGCTCGCTGCCGACGGCACCTTCCAGGTCACCCCACCGGGCAACCGTCCCTATTACTGCCTGGCCACCGCCACGCAGTCACGAACCCCATCGACCACCCCGGCCGGATTCGACTTCTGTGACACCGAGTTGGGCCCACAGCTGCTGAAGGCCCGTGACAGCGGGCAGGCCGCGTACGTCCCCTACGGGACGGGAAAGAGCGCGGAGCTGGTGCTCGGGACGCCCGTGTATCGCGGCGGCGCGGTGCCGGGCACCGTCCAGGCCCGTCGTGACGCGTTCATCGGATGGACCGGGACCTCCATTCTTCCGAGCGTGGTCCTGGCCACCGCCCTGGCCGACCATCCATCGACGGCCGTCTCCTTGCGGTATGGAACCGGGCCTTCCGCCGTCGCCTTCCGAGCCGGCTCGCCGCCGTCGGGGGCGCAGTCGGCCGTCATCGGGCTGGGCAACGGGTGGCACGTCCAGGTGTCCGGAACGGCCAGTGGCGACGGAACCTTCACCGACCGGTACGCCCTCGCTCTGCTGCTGGCCGGCATCGTGGTCAGCCTTTCCCTCGGTATCGTGCTCTACGTGCTCGGGACCAGCCGCTCACGAGCTCTCCAGCTCGTGCGGGAACGGACGGACGAGCTCCACCACCAGGCCTTCCATGACTCGCTGACCGGCCTGCCCAACCGGGCGCTCATCCTCGACCGCGCCGGCCAGATGCTGGCTCGCGCCAGGAGGGAGCAGTCGCCGATTGCGGCCTTCTTCCTCGACCTGGACGACTTCAAGGACATCAACGACACTCTCGGCCACAAGGCCGGGGACCAGCTCCTGTCGGGTGTGGGAGCCCGGCTGGGCGACATCCTACGGGAGGGGGACACGGTCGGGCGCCTGGGTGGGGACGAGTTCGTCGTGCTGGCCGAGGGGGCTTCCCTGCGCACCGGTGCCGAGGTGGTAGCCGAGCGGATCCTCGATGCCCTCCGGGCTCCCTTCGAGATCGCCGACAGTGACGTCCCGCTGGCGGTGACGGCAAGCATCGGCATTGCTCAGGGTGACCGGACCACACCGGACGAGTTGTTGCGGGATGCGGACATCGCGCTGTACCAGGCGAAGGCGGCCGGCAAGCACTGTGCCGTGCTCTTCTCCCACTCGATGCAGGAGTCGGTCGACGACCATCGACATCTCGAGGTCGATCTCCATCGGGCCCTCGAGAATGGGCAGTTCTTCCTGCTCTATCAACCCACCGTCGATTTGGCCTCAGGAGCCGTCACCGGCGTGGAGGCGCTCATCCGCTGGCGCCACCCGGAGCGGGGCGTCGTGTCACCCGGGGAGTTCATTCCGGCCCTCGAATCGAGTGGCCTCATCGTGCCCGTCGGTCAATGGGTGCTCGAGGAGGCCTGCCGGCAAGGAGCAGCCTGGCAGCGTCAGGGTCAGGTGGTCACCGTGTCCGTCAATGTCTCGGCTGTGCAGCTCGAGCGCGATCGCATCGTCGACGATGTCCACGGCGCTCTCGAGGCGAGTGGCCTCGATCCGTCCCGGCTGGTCCTGGAGCTCACCGAGACCGCCCTGATGCACGATGTCCAGGCCACCCTGGCCCGGCTCACGCTCTTGAAGGCCATCGGGGTGGGTATCGCCATCGATGACTTCGGCACCGGCTACTCGTCGCTCGCCTACCTGCGACAGTTCCCCATTGACGTCCTGAAGATCGACCAGTCGTTCGTGTCGGGGATCGCCGACTCCTCTGAGTCGGCGGCCATCGTCCACACCCTGGTCCAGTTGGGCAGGGTGCTCGAGCTCCGGATCATCGCCGAGGGGATCGAGAACGAGGAGCAGCTCGTGCAGCTCAGGGCCGAGCGCGTCGACATCGGGCAGGGATTCCTGTTCTCCCGGCCGCTCGAGCCGGACGCGGTCGACCGGCTCCTCAGGGTCGCGGCCGGCCAGCGCAGGCACCACCGCGTCCCGAGCTGACCGGGTCGGCGGGCCCTCTCCGAGACGGTCCGTCGAGCTCCATCCTCTCGAACCGCCGCGCCACTCCGCCGACCGGAGCTCGGGGGCCCCGACGAGGCTTGTAACACCACAATGATGTAATCATGGTCTTCCTGGGCAGAGCGGCGTCCGGGCGGGCGTCGTTCGTGACCTTTGACTCTTGTCCGGCGGCGACAGTCGCCGGATGATGGCGCGATGGCCCCAACCGCCCGAAGCCCGAGTCGCCGCACCGGCACGAGGCGGGCGGGGATGGTCCGCGGTCACCCGGTCGATGTGGCCGCCCTGTGCGGCACAGGGTGCCCTGCCGGCTGTGCACGGCAGTGCGAGGAGCACACTGCTTGGAAGCGGGATGTGGCCCTCCAGGTCTCCATCGACGTCGGGTGCGATGCGTCCACCATCCGGCTCGGGGGCACGCTCGACGGAGCGACGGCTGTCAACTTGATCGGCGTTGTCGAGGAGCTGATCGAAGAGGGTGGACGCGCCTTCGAGCTCCGGACCGAAGCCCTGTGCGTGCCCGACGGCGGGGTCGATGCCCTCATGATCCTCACCGGGCTGCTACGAGGCTCAGGTGGCCGGCTCGCGTGGGGCGGCGCAACAGCCAATCGCCGCTTCCCCGGCGCCACCTGACTCGCCGCCGGCTACGGCCCGGACGCGGTGGTCGTCACCGGGATCCCGTCGGGGACCAGCTCGACCCATGTGTTCCCGGGCTGGAGGGTGATCGGAGCACCGTCCGAGCCGGTGAGTGCGGCGGGGCGGGTGAGGCTGGACCGGCTCCATGTCCCTCTGACCTCCGCACCGCCCTCCAGGACGACCAGAGGCCCGGAACCGGTGGCGACCACCTCCACCTCCCTGGTCCCGCCACTGCTCTCCACCCATGGCCCGGTGAGGGTGTGGACGGTCATGACCACCACGTTGACCGACGCCGTCTGCGTGCCGTCGACCAGCGTGTCCGGGGTTCCCGAGTAGGAGCGGAGGTAGCGGCCGCTGGACGGGTCCCATTTCCAGGTCACGTCGGACGAACTGGAGAAGGGCAGGTGCACGGTCGAGCCCGAACCGGGTGATGCGCCCTTCGGCAGTCCCGAGGCGTACTCGAACAGGGGAGCCGGCGGTGTGGTGTCGGACGAGTGGAGGTCCCACAGGGCATGGGGTTCGACGAAGGTGGAATACGGGGCGACCCGGCCGGCTGGGTGGACGACGGTGGCCGACGCGCCGCCCAGGACATTGGCGTCGATGACCGGGGCCTGGGCCAGCAGGGCCAGCACCGGCTGGATGCCTCCGGCATGGGCGAAGATCGGGGTGGACAGCTGGGAGAGGATGCCGACGTCGGGCTCACGGGCGGAACGGACGTCCCCGACCAGGGCCGGCGACTGGCAGTGGAACACGGCCACCAGGCGGGTGATGGCCCCTTCCACCGGTTCTTCGAACACGATGTCGGCCTGATTCAGCCCCTCGGACGGCCGGTCGCCGGTGTAGTTGCCGACCTTGACGGCCAGCGCCGGCCGGGACGGGACGGCTCCTCCTGGAGCCGCCCCTCCGGTCAGGGGGCAGACCGGCCCGGAGACCGAGGGGGTCGACCCGGTGTTGCCGCGCCGGACCACGACGACGGTCACGGCGGCGGCGATGACGACCACGGCCACCGAGGCGAGCACCAGCCACCGGTTCCGGCGGCGCCCGGCGCGGCCTCGACGCGCTTGTTTTCGGGACAGGATGGCCGGGGGCGTCGAACCGCCTCGGCCCGGCGTCGCCGGCGTCGACCCCTGGCTCATCGGGTTGACGATACCGTTCACCAGGGGCGCGGCGAGGCATCTCTCCCACCAGGAAGGAATGACGTCGGCCGGTCCGTCGCAGGAGCGGTGACCCACCCGCCGTATGGTGGAACCGATTACGGATTCCGATATCGCGATCCGATAGCTAGGCTGGGTCCGTGCGGGAATTCCTTCGTGGCGCGGTACGTCTGCACATCCTCCACCACGCCGCCCGGGGAGCGGTGCACGGAGCCTGGATGGCCGGCGAGCTGGCGCGGCACGGCTACCGGATCAGCCCTGGTTCGCTGTACCCGACCCTGCACCGGATGGAGGCCGAAGGGCTGCTCCGTTCGCAGGCGGAGGTCGTCGACGGTCGGGCCCGACGTTCCTACGTGGCGACCGCCCGGGGGCGGCGGACCCTGGACGCCACCAAGCGCCAGCTACGGGAGCTGGCCGCCGAGGTCCTCGGGGACCACTAGGCATGGATGACCACAGCCGTGCGGGTCGAGGGGCGCGGGAGCCAGGGGTTGCGCTCTGGACCATCGCGAGGGAGTGGGGCCGTCTCGGCTGCATCGGTTTCGGCGGTCCACCCAGCCACATCGCGCTGCTGCGGAAGCTGTGCGTCGAGCAGCGGGGATGGATCGACGCCCGGGAGTTCGAAGACGCCGTGGCCACCACCAACCTCCTGCCCGGTCCGGCATCGACGCAGCTGGCGATCTTCTGCGCCTGGCGGCTCCGGGGCCCGGTCGGTGCGCTGCTCGGTGGCTCGTGCTTCATCATTCCGGGGCTGATCCTCATCCTGGCCCTCTCGGCGGTGTTCCTGGCCGGGCATCCCCCGGACTGGGTGCTCGGGGCCGCGGCCGGGGCGGGGGCGGCGGTGCCGGCCGTGGCGCTGCACGCCGCGTCGACGCTCGTGCCGGCCAGTTGGACGCGCATCGGCCCGGCGCCGGCCCAGCGATGGCGTTGGGGTGCCTATGCCCTGCTCGGGGGCGTGTCCGCCGCCTCCGTCGGCCCCTACCTGGTGTTGGTGCTCCTCGCCTGTGGGCTGGTCGAGATCGCCGTCCGCCGCCGGGCCCGGCCCGACTCGGCGGGGCGGAGCCGGGCGGTCACCCCGGCACTCGTCACCCACGGAGCGGTCGCCGGTGGGCTCGGCGCCCTGGTCTGGGTGGCCTTCAAGGTGGGTGCCCTCTCCTACGGGGGTGGGTTCGTGATCATCCCCCTCATGCAGCACGACGCGGTCACCACCTACCACTGGTTGACCGGCGCCCAGTTCCTCAACGCCGTGGCACTGGGCCAGGTGACCCCGGGGCCGGTTGTCCAGACCGTGGCCGTCGTCGGCTATGCCGCCGGCGGGTTCGGTGGTGGCCTGCTCGCCGCCCTCGTCGCCTTCACCCCCTCGTTCGTCTTCATCCTCCTGGGAGGACCCCGGTTCCACCAGATCCGGACGAACCGGACCATCGAGGCCTTCCTCACCGGGGCGGGGCCGGCCGTCATCGGGGCCATCGCCGGTTCTGCCATCCCACTCGGGCTCGCCTTCGGCCACTTGTGGCAGGTCCCCATCCTCGGGGGCGCACTGATCTGGCTCTTCGCCGTCCGCCGGGGCGTCGTCGGCGGCTTGCTCGTCGCCGGTGCGGTCGGCGCCCTGGTGACCGTGGCCGGGGCTCCGGCCTGAGGATCGCTCGGGTCCGTCCGAGGGATCGCGCTCGGTGCGGCATTCACCGGCCGCTCGGCCGACGGGCACGCACTCATCAGCGATCAGACGGGCCCGGTCGCTGGAGGTGCCCCCGAGTAGCGTTGATGCATGAGCCGGGTCCGCGCCCTGCTATGTGACATCGACGGGGTGCTCACCGTGTCGTGGAGGGCTCTGCCCGGTGCGCAGGATGCCCTGGCCGAGCTGCGTGCGACGGGTCTCCCGACGGCCTTCGTGACCAACACCACCTCGGCCTCCCGGCGCGCCGTGGCGCATCGTCTCGCCGAAGCCGGGCTCGGAGTCGACCCCGACGAAGTGTTCACCGCACCCCGAGCTGCCGCCGGGTACCTGGTCGAGCGGCACCCGGACGCCCGGTGCCTGTTGGTCAATCACGGTGAGATCGGCGAGGACCTCGACGGGGTCGCCCTCACCGACGAACGGGGTGCAGACGTCGTGGTGACCGGCGGCGCCGGTGCCGGGGTCACCTACGACCGGCTGGATCGGGCCTTCGAGGCCCTCGTCGACGGGGCCTCGCTGGTTGCCATGCATCGCAACTTCGCCTGGCAGACCGCCGAGGGGCTCCAGCTCGACATGGGGGCGTTCATCGTGGGACTGGAGCAGGCGGCCGGGGTGTCCGCCACCGTCGTGGGGAAGCCGTCACCCGCCTTCTTCCATGCGGTGCTGGCCTCGCTGGGAGTGGCGGCGGCGGACGCCCTGATGGTCGGTGACGACATCGACGCCGACGTGCTCGGGGCGCAGGCCTCGGGTATCGGTGGGGTGCTGGTGCGCACGGGCAAGTTCCGACCGGCCGACCTGGCCCGCTCGACGGGTCATCCCGACCACGTGGTCGACTCGGTGGCCGATGTGCCGGCCCTGCTCCGGGCCTTGACCTGATCGCCGTCGGTCGCCCTGGGCGGCAGCAGCTGGGCCGGGAGTGGCTCGGCGTGGACGATGGTCAGGTGGCGGATCGGGCGGGTCATGGCCACGTAGAGGGTCCTCAGCCCACGTCGGTCGCGGCCGGCGATGGCGGCCGGCTCGACGACCACCACGGCGTCGAATTCGAGGCCCTTGACGGCCTCCGCCGCCACCAGCGTGATGGGCTTGGCCATGCCGTCCCGATCGAGGAGCCCGACGTCTCGGCGCCCTTCGGCCAAGGCGCTCAACCCCGCCAGGTGCCCGGCCGGCGCCACCACGCCCACCAGCAGGCCGGCCGCCGCCAGCCGGCCGGCCTCCTCCAGAGCCTCACCGAGGAGCCGGCTGTGCTCGACGGAGATGACGAGGGGATCGTGGCCACCCCGACGGATCGATCGGGTGGGCCGGATGGTGGGGGCGGCCAGGGGCAGAAGCCTCGACGCCAGGTCGAGCACCTGGCCCGGGGCGCGGTAGCCGAGGGTCAGCTCCTCGCTCCGGACCGGGGCCACCTCGGGCAGGTGGGAAAGGATCTCGTGCCAGTGCTCGTAGCTCCACGCCCCCGTGGCCTGGGCCAGGTCACCGAGGACGGTGAGTGAGCCGGCCGGGGCGCGCCGGGCCAGCATCCGAAACTGCATGGGGCTCAAGTCCTGGGCCTCGTCCACCACGATGTGCCCGTAGGTGTGCCGTCGCCCGTTGATGAGGTGCTCGGCTTCATCGATGAGCTGGAGGTCGTCGGTCGTCCACGCCGCCGACCTCGACCGGGCGGGGCGCCGGAGGAGTCCTCGCTCGTCCTCGTCAAGGACCGCGCCGGCCGCCCGGAGCCGTTCGGGGCTGGCGAGCAGCTCACCCACCAGGGCGGTCGGGGACACCGCCGGCCACAGATGGTCGAGGAGCGAGCGGAAGGTGTCGGTGGCGGTCAATTCCCGCTCCAGCCACGGCTCGTTCGCCTCGATGTGCCCGGACTGGCGGAGCTTCTGGCGGACGAGGCTGACCAGACGGGCCCGGAGTGACGACCGACCGGCCTTGTAGGGCGATGGCCCCCCGGCGATGGCCCCGACCAGCTGGTTGACCTCGTCCGGCGCCAGGGTGCAGCCGATGGAGCGGGCCCGGAGGGTGATCCCGTCCTCGACCCGGCCCCGGCGGAGGTCCAGGGCACGGGCCAGCACCGAGGCCAGGCGCGGGTCTCCCTTGAGGCGCCGGACCGGGAGCGGGTCCTCGCCCGTCACCCGCACCCGGGGAACCAGGTCGGCGATGGTTGTCTGGATAACCGCCTCTTCGCCCAGCGCCGGGAGCACCTGGGCGATGTAGCGGAGGAAGGCCCGGCTCGGGCCGACGACCAGCACGCCGGCCTGGGCCAGGGGTGGGTGGTTGTAGAGCAGGAAGGCAGCCCGGTGCAGTCCCACCGCGGTCTTCCCCGTGCCCGGACCACCCTGGACCGTCACCAATCGGTCCAGGGGCGCCCGGATGATCTCGTCCTGCTCGGCCCCTGGATGGTGGCCACGATATCCAGCATCTCGCCGGTTCGGGCCCGCTCCAGTTCGGCCAGCAGCGCATCACCACCGCGCAGCCGGGTGCCGGCCGGGCCGTCGCCGCTTCCACCGAACAGGTCGTCCGCCACGGCGACGACGTTCCGGCGGTCGACCATGATCTGCCGACGCCGGAGGAGGCCCAGGGCGTCCCCGACCCGGGCCCGGTAGAAGGGCATGGCGATCGGCGCCCGCCAGTCGACGATGACCGGTTCACTGTCCGTGTCCTCCACATGGCGACGGCCGATGTGCCATGACGGCCCCGCCTCCTCGTCGATGCGCCCGAAGAGCAGGGGACGGGGACTGTCGGCCAGTACACGGACCCGGTGCACCAGCGCGGCCTCCTAGTCCAGGTCGGGATGGCCGGCACCTCGCACGTCGTCGAGCAGTGACCGGGCGCGCTCTCGCATGGCGGACAGGGAACGGTGGGCGTGATCGAGGTGACCCTGTTCGGTCGCCAACTCCGGATCGCCGTCGGTCCCCGGGCAGGTCACGGTGAACGGCCGGTCACGACCGAATTCCCCGGAGGATGCCCCGGTGTCCGGCGCCGGGCCGGACTCCGGGCCAGGCGGCAGGGCCCAGCCGGCTCGATGGCGGAAATACGATGCGGTCCGACCGCCTGTTCAGCTTCAAATGAATTGGGTGAAGACGCGCCAAAGTCCCCGAACACGGTCGGGGACGCTACTGCAAAAATTCCACCGATTGCAACACCTATACCAGCGAATCCACCTTCTCCACCACGACGCATCGGTGACTTCATCGATGAGGTATTACGACTTGTCACTGTAAGGAATTGTCCCTCGAATTGTAAGTATTCCAGACCACAATTCTCGGGGGTTCGCGGCCGGCCGGCTCCGACCCGAGGGAGTCCGTCGGTGGGCCCGACCGACGTCGGGGGTCGCCCGGACGGGACGTCGCGGGGGAGACTCTCCCATGGCCATCCTCGGCCTGGGTCTGGCCGGACTGGGTCGTCCCGGGTACCTGAACGTCGATCACGGGGTTTCGATCGGCGCGGATCGATCGGTGGGAGCGCTTCGGGAACGCTGCCACCAGGTCTGCGATGCGGCATGGGAGGGTGGGATCCGCTGGTTCGACGCGGCGCGCTCGTACGGCCGGGCCGAGGAGTTCCTGGCGGAATGGCTGTCCGGGCGCGGCATCCATCCCGAGCAGGTGACGGTGTCGTCGAAGTGGGGATACACCTATACGGCCGACTGGTCGGTGGAGGCGGAGGTCCCCGAGGTGAAGGACCACTCCGCCGCCGCCCTGACCCGCCAGTGGCCCGAGACGGTCGGGCTCCTCGGGCCCTGGTTGCGGCTCTACCAGGTCCACTCGGCCACCCAAGCGTCCGGGGTCCTCGACGACGTCGGCGTCCACCTGGCCTTGGCCGCCCTGGACGTCCCGGTCGGGCTCAGCCTGAGCGGGCCGGACCAGGCCCGGACCCTTCGCCGGGCGCTGAGGATCGAGGTGGACGGCAGGACCCTCTTCTCGGCCGTCCAGGCCACCTGGAACGTCCTCGAGCCATCGGTCGGCCCGGCCTTGGCCGAGGCCAAGGCGGCCGGGTGGACGGTGGTCGTGAAGGAGGCCTTGGCCAACGGCCGGCTCGCCGGTCGCGGCCCGGCCACCGCGGTGCTGGGCGACCGGCCGGCCGTGGGCGCGCTGGCGGCGGCACTGGCCCAACCCTGGGCCGACGTCGTGCTGTCGGGGGCCGTCACCGTCGCTCAGTTGCACTCGAACCTGGAGGCGCTCGATGCCTCGGGGCGGTGGGACCCAGACCGGGTCGCCGGCCTGGCCCTCGACCCCCCCGCCTATTGGGAAGGGCGCGCCGCCATGCCGTGGACCTGACGCCGACCGACCCACAACCGGGGGAATGTCGGGAGAACGAGCAGAAAAGCGGTCAGAGGTTGGCCACTTTTGGGGGTGAGAATGGGGTCATGACAAATACAGTGGATACGACGAACACAGTGGACACGGACAACACCGAGCGCGCCGACCTGCGAGGCACGCTGGCCCAGCACCGGGCGCTCCTGTGCCGAACCGTCGCGGGGGTCAGCGACTACGAGGCCCGTCGGCGCACCACGGTCAGCGAGCTCTGCCTGGGAGGGATCATCAAGCATGTGACCCTGGTCGAGCAGGGCTGGGTGGCATTCATCCTCCAGGGGCCGGCGGCCATGGGGTCGACCGGGGACGAGGCGGCCGAAGCCCACGCGGCCGGTTTCCGCATGCTCGAAGGCGAGACCCTGGCCGGCCTGCTCGATCGCTACCGGGACGTGGCTCGACGGACCGACGAGCTGGTCGGTTCCCTCGACTCGCTCGACGACTCCCAGCCCCTGCCGGAGGCTCCCTGGTTCGAGGCGGGCGCCCGCTGGTCGGCCCGACGGGTGCTCCTGCACGTCATCGCCGAAACCGCGCAGCACGCCGGTCACGCCGACATCATCCGGGAGTCCATCGACGGCGCCAAGACGATGGGATGACCCGGTGAGCCCGGGTACCCCGGGCGGTGGACCGTCGGCGCTGGTGGCGTACCGGTGGAGGTATCCGAGCCTAGAGGAGGGTCACCGGTGGGCGACGGTGTCGGACCTCGCTCCGGGACTTCGCCCGGACGATCGTCGGGTACTGCCCGGCGTCGAAAGCGGCCACGAACCGACGCACCGGCTTCGGCAGCTGGATGTGCAGCCGACCGGCGGGCCGGGCGTCCCGGGCCACCAGGGTGATCTGCATGGAGCAGTGGCCCACGGTGATGGACCGGACCTCGGCCTCGGACCCCATTTGGGCCGACAGATACAGGGCGACGGCGCAGGATCGGTTGTCCTTGGGCACCCCCTCGACACCGAAGGCATGCAGGGAGGCGGCCACCTCGTCGGGACTACGCCCGAGCTCGGAGAGAAGGCTGCTGGTCTGCCTCTTCAGTCGCCGAAGCGGTATCACTCTGCCTCCCATGGTGCCATGCCCATCGTAGGTCCATCTTCCCGATCGGCATCCGTCAGGCGGCCGTCCGTCGGCCCTCGGCCATGCATGCCGGTCTCACCATACGGGTCCGCCGGTCGTGCCCCGATGGCCTTCTGTCCGACCGGCCCCGTCCGACCGGCCCCGTCCGACCGGCCCCGTGCGGCCCGGCTGGACCCGAACGATCGCCCGGACCTTGGGACCAACGGCCCTGGTCCGGCGACCCGGACCACCGCAGACTCGAGTATTGGGAGCTGCCCGATGTCGGACGTGGCTGTCGAAGGCAGCGCCGAACGGAGGTTCATCGCCATGAAGGAGCTTGTCTATCCTCGCCTGTTCCTGCCCCGCGCCGAGCGGTTGGGCGACAAGGTGGCGTTCGTCGACGTGAGCCGTGACGGCGTGCGCTACGAGGGGACATTCGCCGACCATGTCGATCGCCTGTCGAGACTGGCCAACATCATGAGGACCGAGCTGGGCATACGGCCGCGCAACCGGTTCGCCGTGCTGGCCATGAACGGCCACGAGTACCTGGAGCTGTACCACGCCGCCCTCTTCGGCGCCGGCATCATCAACCCGCTCAACATCCGCTTCACGCCCTCCGAGCTCGCCTACGTGCTCAACGACTCCGGGACCAGGGTGGTCTTCACCGACCCGGTGTTCGCCGGCCTGGTCGACCGCGCCCGACAGGACGGGGCGAAGGTCGACAAGGTCGTCATCATGGGTGGCGCGCCGGAAGGCGACGCCCTCGGCTACGAGGAGCTCGTGGCGGCCGGCGAGCCCGTCCTGCCGCCGGAGCCGGAGGAGTCGGACGCTGCCATCCTCATGTACACCGGCGGCACGACCGGCTTCCCGAAGGGTGCCCTGCTCGAGCAGCGGGCCGAGGTGCTCAACGTGTACCACGTGCTGGCCGAGATCGGGCTCCGGGAGGAAAGGCGCTTCCTGTTCCAGTCCCCCATGTTCCATGCCGCGGTGGTCGCCGGCGTCCTCGGCATCCCGGCCAGCGGAGCGACCTCGGTGACGATCCCGCTGTTCGACCCGGACCTGGTGCTGGGTGTCATCGAGAGCCAGAGGATCGACACGACCATGGTGATTCCGGTGATGCTGTCGATGCTGGAGCGGGCCGAGGGGTTCTCGGCCGAGCGCCTCGGATCACTACGTCAACTCGTCTATGGAGCAGCTCCGATTGGGCGTGAGCTTCTCACCCGCTGGTTGGAGATGCTCCCGACCACCGACTTCATCCAGGGCTACGGCATGACCGAGGCGGCCTCCGCACTGACGTTCCTGGGGGCGGAGGACCACCGGAGGGGAGGGGACGCGCTCAACTCGTCCGGCCGCCCGCTGTTCGGGGTCCAGTTGCAGATCACCGACTCCCTGGGCAAGACCCTCCCTCGCGGTGAGGCGGGAGAGGTCTGTGCCCGGGGGGGCAACCTGATGCGGGAGTACTGGAGGAAGCCGGACGAGACCAAGGCTGTGATGCGTGACGGCTGGTACCGCACCGGAGACATGGGTTTCATCGACCATGCCGGCTTGCTCCACCTCACCGACCGGATGAAGGACATGATCGTGACGGGCGGGGAGAACGTCTATTCGATCGAGGTGGAGAACGCCCTCTCCTCCCACCCCGCGGTGCAGGAGGTCGCCGTCATCGGCATTCCGAGCGATAATTGGGGCGAGGCCGTCCATGCCATCGTCGTCCTCCGCCAGGGGATGAAGGCGTCGGCCGAGGAGCTGATCGAGTACGCCCGCCAGTTCCTCGCCGGCTTCAAGGTCCCGAAATCGGTCGAGTTCCAGGACGGCCCCCTCCCGCTGTCCGGGGCGTTCAAGCCGCTGAAACGCGAGCTCCGGCGCTCCTACTGGGAGAACCACGAGCGCCAGGTGAGTTGAGCCGGCCCCCGGGGGCATGCGCGGCGTGAGAAGATCTCACGCTGGTTGCCGCCGCGTTTGTCGCAGAGGAGCACTCCCGTCCAAGAGGTCCAGGTCCCGATCCGTGCCCTTTCCCGCTTCCGACCGCTGATCGGGGCGCAGCGCTACGAGGAGCTGGGACAGGCCGCGGCCCAGGCCAGCCGCTTGCTCGAGGGGCTCACCGTGTGGAACGTGAGCTCGACCGCGGCCGGCGGGGGTGTCGCCGAAATGCTGCAGGTCCTGGTGGGTTACACCCTCGACGCCGGCGTGGACATCCGCTGGCTCGTCTTGGAGGGCGATCCCCGGTTCTTCTCCATCACCAAGCGCATCCACAACCGACTCCACGGAGCGTCCGGGGACGGGGGTGACCTGGCCGCCGGCGAGGAGACGCACTACAGAGCGACCACCGCGGCCAACGCCGACAGGGTGGTCGGTCGGGTCCGTCAGGGTGACGTGGTCCTCCTTCACGACCCGCAGACGGCGGGGATGGCCGCCCTCCTCGCCCGGGCCGGCGCCCGGGTCATCTGGCGGTGCCACGTGGGACGGGACACGAGCAACCGGTGGACCGAGGAGGCGTGGTCGTTCCTCCGACCGCACCTGCAGTCCTGCGAGGCCTACATCTTCTCGCGGTATGAATACGTCCCCTCGTGGATGGAGGTGTCCAAGGTCCGGGTCATCCCTCCCTCGATCGACCCCTTCTCCCCCAAAAACGAGGACCTGTCGTCGGGCGACGTGGCCCGCATCCTCCGTCGCATCGGTCTGTTCGCCGGCGGGGCCCGGCGCCCCTCCGGCGGATTCATCCGCGCCGACGGTTCCAGTGGGCACGTCACGAGGAAGGCAGCGATCGTCTCGGAAGGGAGCGATCACCTGAGGGAGGACGTTCCGCTGGTCGTCCAGGTATCCCGATGGGACCGGTTGAAGGACATGGCCGGGGTCATGCGCGGGTTCGCCCAGTCGGTGCCGGAGGGAATTGATGCGCACCTGGCCCTGGTCGGCCCGGCGGTGGCCGACGTCGCCGATGACCCCGAAGGAGCCGAGGTGCTCGCCGAATGCGTGGCGAACTGGGAGGATCTCACTGTCCCGCTGCGTCGCCGGGTGACGCTCGTCACGCTGCCCATGGATGACGTCGACGAGAATGCGGCCATGGTCAACGCGATCCAGAGGCATGCCACCGTGATCGTGCAGAAGAGCCTGGTGGAGGGGTTCGGCCTGACCGTGGCCGAGGGCATGTGGAAGTCGAGGGCGGTCGTGGCGTCGAGCGTCGGTGGCATCACCGCGCAGGTCGCCCCGGGGACCGGCATCCTCCTCGACGACCCGACCGATCTGGCGAAGTTCGGCGCCACGTTGGCCGAGCTGCTGTCTCGGCCGGGGGACATCGCCTCACTGGGCTCGAACGCCCGCCGGCACGTGCTCGACAGCTTCGTGGGCGACAAGCACTTGATCCAGTTCGCCCGGTTGATCGCCGAGCTGTCTGCCTGAACGCTCCCGTGCCCAGGCGGCCTCCCGCCCACCGGCCGGAGGGATCAGCCCGGATCGGCCTCGCGACCGGCCGGCATCAGGCCCCGGTAGGCGTCGAGCGGCCGGATCTCGCCCTGGATGATGTGGTCGATCATGGCGCAGATGGGCAGGTCCAGACGGTGCCGGGCCGCGAGCTCCAGGGCCACGGACGTGGTGTTCACGCCTTCGGCGACCATGTGCATCTCACCGAGGATGTCTTCGAGCCTTCGCCCTCTGCCCAGCTGTTCCCCGACGGTGCGGTTCCGGCTGTGGGGGCTCATGCAGGTGGCGATCAGGTCGCCCATGCCGGCCAGTCCGGCGAAGGTGGTCGGCTGGGCGCCCATCGCCACCCCGAGCCGCGTGAGCTCGGCCAGACCCCGGGAGATGATGGCGGCACGCGTGTTGTCACCGACGTCCAGTCCCTGACCGATCCCGGCCGCGATGGCGATGATGTTCTTGAGCGCCCCACCCATCTCACACCCGATGACGTCGTCATTGAGGTACACGCGGAACACACCGCGGGTGAAGGCAGCCTGGATGGTCCGGGCCACATGGAGGTCGTCGGAGGCAATGACGGCGGCGGCAGCCTTCCTGGCCATGATCTCGCGGGCGATGTTGGGACCGGTCAGGGCGGCCACTGGGTGGCCGGGTGCGACCTGGCCGATCACCTCGGTCATACGCAGGAGGGAGCCACGTTCCAGCCCCTTGGCCAGGCTGACCACCGGGACGGACGGCCGGAGGAACGGCGAGGCCGCTTCGAGCACGCACCGGAACCCGGAGGTGGGCACGCCGACGACCAGCAGCTCGGCCCGGCCCACGGCCTGTTGGAGGTCGGGGGTGGCCGTGAGCTCAGTCGGGAGGGCGAAGCCGGGCAGGTACGCCGGGTTGCGGTGCTCGGCGTCGATGGAGCGGGCCACGTCAGGGTTCCTGGCCCAGAGCACGGTTTCGTGCCTGGGGGCCACCAGGGAGGCGATGGTCGTTCCCCACGAGCCGGCCCCGAGCACGGCGATCCTCATGGAAGGCCTGTCTCCGATGTTTCGGCATCGACGGCTGCTGCCGACATCACGGCCTCCCCTGGCTCGTCCGCCACCGACCATCTTGGTCGAACCCCACGAGGGTCGGCAGGGCCGAAAGTCCCGGACCACGAGGCGGCACGGTGGAAGCGGATCCACCGGCCGCACCTCCTCGATTTGTCGCGTGCCATTAGATTGACAGCTGTGGAGCACCTGGCCGACATCGATCGTGTCGAGTGCCTGCGGTTGCTGGAGGAGCACGGCTTCGGCCGCATGGCGGTGGTCGTGCGCGGGTACCCGCTGGTGTTCCCGGTGAACTATGCCCTGGTCGACGGAGCCATCTTGGCCTGCATACGGCAGGGAGGCGACCTCGACCGGGCCACGTCCGGCACGGCTGTCTCCTTCCAGATCGACGGTGAGGACAGCGTCTATCACGAAGGTTGGAGCGTGCTGGCTGCGGGCCGCTGCGAACATCTTCCACACTCCGTCGAACGTGACCGCCATGCCCGGGGGGTCAACCTGTCACCCTGGGCGGGCCGCGATCGGAGTCTCTTCGTACGCATCACCATCGACGAGCTCAGTGGACGACGGATCGACCATCGGGCCGGGTGACCCAGCGGCCCGGCCGTGACCGGGCTGCCCGCCCGTCGCCGACGGCGACGACCGTCCCTGGCCGGCACCCCCGCCGGAACCGTCACCTGCGGGGGAAATCCCTGTTCAGCCTGTTCGAACCGTGCTGGTACAGGTCGGGTCGGGGCGGCGCCGTCGTCACAGCCGCCCCGATCCCAGGCCGGCCCACCGACAAAGGTGGGACGTTCGGCCCTACCTGGCCCGCCGGGCCGGGGGCACCATGGCCACAGGGGCTCGATGGGCCTCGGGAACGGGAAGGGACGACTTGACAATCCGAGTGGCAATCAACGGCTTCGGCCGGACGGGGCGTTCGTTTCTGCGGGCGGCCCTGGCTTCATCCCACGATTTGGACGTCGTGGCCATCAACGATCTCGGTGCACCCGAGGCGCTTGCCCGGCTCTTCGCCCGCGACTCGGTGCACGGACGCTTTCCCGAAGAGGTCGGGATCGACGGCGACCGCATGGTCATCGGCGCGCGACGAGATCGCCGTCCTCTCCGAGCCCGATCCCAAGGCACTTCCCTGGGGTGAGCTCGGGGTCGACGTGGTGATCGAGTCGACCGGGCGGAGCACCAGCCGGGCGAAGGCGGCTGCCCACCTCGAGGCCGGGGCGACCCGGGTAGTGATCTCGGCTCCCTCCGGTGATGCCGACGCCACCCTGGTCGTCGGGGTGAACGAGGACCGGTTCGACCCGGCGCACGACGTCGTCGTCTCCAACGCCTCCTGCACGACGAACTGCCTCGCCGTCCTGGCCAAGGTGCTCGACGACGCGTTCGGCATCGAGGACGGTTTCATGACGACCGTGCACGCCTACACCGGTGACCAGCGCCTGGTCGACGCCCTCCACAAGGATCCGCGGCGTTCGAGGGGTGCGGCCGTCAACATCGTCCCGACGACGACCGGTGCGGCCCGCGCCACCGGCCTCGTCCTCCCGAGTGTGGCCGGATCGCTCGATGGGCTGGCCCTGCGGGTGCCGATCCCCGATGCTTCGATCACCGATCTGGTGGCCAACGTCCGCGCCACCCCGTCGGTCGCCGAGGTCAAGGACGCATACCGTGAGGCGGCCACGTCCGGCCGCCTGGCCGGCCTGCTGGAGTACTCGGACGAGCCTCTCGTGTCGTCGGACATCGTCGGGTCCCCCTACTCGTGTGTCTTCGACTCGGAGCTGACCATGGTCCACGGCCACCTGGTCAAGGTCCTCGGTTGGTACGACAACGAGTCCGGCTATGCCAGCCGGCTCGCCGATCTCGCCGCCATCGTCGGAGCCCAGGGCACCGGTTAGGGCGGGAGGAGCGCAGGCATGTTCCAGGTCCGGATCCATGGCCGCGGCGGCCAGGGCGTGGTCACCGCGGCGGAGATCCTCTCGGTGGCGGCCTTCACCGAAGGACGCCGGGCACAGGCGTTCCCGAGCTTCGGCTCCGAGCGGATGGGTGCCCCCGTGGTCTCCTTCTGCCGCATCGACGACCGGCCGATCCGCAGCCGCGAACCGGTGATCGAGCCGGATGCCCTCATCGTCCAGGACATCACGTTGATCCATCAGGTCGATCTCTTCGCCGGGCTCTCACCGGACGGCTACGTCCTCCTCAACACGGCCCGGCCCTTCGACGAGCTCGGACTCGACGGGCTGGTCCGCCGCTTCCGCCCCGATCGCCTGGCTTCCTGCCCGGCGACCGAGGTGGCCCTCGAGCAGCTCGGTCGTCCCCTGCCGAACGCGGCCCTCCTGGGCGGGTTCGCCGCGCTGACCGGACAGATCTCGCTCGACGCCCTCGGAACCGCCATCTGCCAGCGGTACCCGGGCGCCGTGGGGGAGCAGAACGTGGCCGCCGCCGCCGAGGCTGGTCGGATGGTCGCGACGTCCAGAGCCGAGTTGGCCCGTGCTGCGTCAGATTGAGGGATCCCGCGCCGTCGCCGAGTCGGTGAGGGCCTGTCGGCCCGAGGTCGTCTCCGCCTATCCGATCTCCCCCCAGACCCACATCATCGAGGCCCTCAGCGTGATGGTGAAGTCCGGGTCCCTCTCGCCGTGCGAGTACATCAACGTCGAGTCCGAATTCGCCGCCATGTCGGCCTCCATCGGGGCGTCGGCGGCCGGGGCGCGCGCCTACACCGCCACCGCCAGCCAGGGCCTCCTGTTCATGATGGAGGCCGTCTACAACGCCGCCGGGCTCGGCCTTCCCATCGTCATGACACTCGCCAACCGGGCGATCGGGGCGCCGATCAACATCTGGAACGACCACAGCGACGCCATGGCCGCCCGGGACTCGGGATGGATCCAGCTCTTCGCCGAGACCAACCAGGAGGCGGCCGACCTGCACGTTCAGGCCTTCCGCCTGGCCGAAGAGCTCTCGGTCCCGGTGATGGTGTGCATGGACGGGTTCATCCTCACCCACGCCATGGAGGCGGTCGACGTACCGGAGCAGTCCGAGGTCGACGCCTTCCTGCCGCCGTTCGAGCCTCGTCAGGTGCTCGATCCCGACGATCCGGTCTCGATCGGGGCGATGGTCGGGCCCGAGGCCTTCGAGGAGGTCCGCTACCTCGCCCACCTGCGCCAGCTCGACGCCCTGGAACGGATCCCCGTCCTCGCCACAGAGTTCGACCAGCAGTTCGGGCGTCAGAGCGGTGGGCTGGTCCACACCTACCGGACCGAGGACGCCGAGACGGTCGTGGTCGCACTCGGGTCGGTGCTCGGGACGATCAAGGACGCCGTCGACGTGCAAAGGGAGGCCGGCGACAGGATGGGCGTTGTCGGGATCACCTCGTTCCGTCCGTTCCCGTCCGACGCGGTGCGGGACGCGTTGGCGACGGCCCGGCGGATCGTGGTGGTGGAGAAGGCGTTCAGCATCGGTTTCGGTGGTGTGCTCTCCACGGATGTGGCCATGGCGACCCACGGTGGTGACTGCATCCTCCGAACGGTCGTCGCCGGGCTGGGCGGCCGTCCGATCACCCGTGACTCGCTGGAGGGGATGCTGGCGGCCGCCACCCGGGACGAGCTCGATCCGGTCACCTTCCTCGACCTCGACCACGTCGTGGTGGCGCGAGAGCGCGCCCGGATGGCCCGGACCCGGCGGTCGGGGCCATCCGCCGAGAACGTCCTGCGCGACCTCGGGACCGGGTCCCGGGTCGGGTGAGGAGCGCCATGACCGGCCAGCCCGTGCGCTTCTATCAGGTGGGCAGCTTCGCCGTCGGGAACCGCCTGCTCGGCGAGGACGACCGGACCGCCCAGTCAGACGCCGGGCGGACCAACTCGCTCGACTCGGGGCACCGGGCGTGCCAGGGATGCGGCGAGGCCCTGGGTGCCCGCTATGCCCTCGACGCGGCCATGCGGGCGACCCACCAGCGACTGGTGGCCGTCAACGCCACCGGCTGCCTCGAGGTGTTCTCCACTCCCTACCCCGAGACCTCATGGAGGATCCCCTGGCTCCACTCGTTGTTCGGCAATGCCCCGGCGGTGGCCACCGGTGTGGCGGCGGCATTGAGAGTGAAAGGCCGGAGCGACGTGCGGGTCGTGTCCCAGGCGGGGGACGGCGGGACGGTCGACATCGGGTTCGGATGCCTGTCGGGGATGTTCGAGCGAAACGACGACGTGCTGTTCATCTGCTACGACAACGAGGCCTACATGAACACGGGGGTCCAACGCTCCGGAGCCACTCCGCCTGCGGTGCGCACGGCCACCACCGAGGCCGTCGGCCGCCAGCCGGGCAACGCCTTCGGACAGGGGAAGGACCTCCCCCGTATCGCCATGGCCCACGGCATCCCCTATGTGGCGACGGCCACGGTGGCCGATCTGCATGACCTCGAGCAGAAAGTGGAGCACGCCATGGAGCTCCACGGCGCCCGGTACCTCCACATCCTCGTCCCGTGCCCGCTGGGCTGGGGCTCACAGCCCCATGACACGATCAAGGTGGCACGCCTGGCCAAGGAGACGGGTCTCTTCCCGGTGTACGAAGCCGTGGACGGCGAGATCACCGCCGTGTCGCCCATCCGTCACCGCATGCCGGTGGAGGCGTACCTATCGATCCAGAGCCGGTACGCCCACCTCTTCGGCGAGCACCCCCGCACCGACACGATCGCCCGCATCCAGGCCATCGCCGACTCGAACGTCGCTCGTTACGGCTTGGCCGGCGATGACGCCGATGCCGGCGGCACGGAGGAGATCGACTGATGGACCCGCCCTTTGCCATCACCCTCGACGTCGGCTCGAGTCACGCCAACCGGACCGGATCGTGGCGCATCGAGCGGCCCCAGTACGTCCACCGGCTCCCTCCCTGCAACCATGCCTGCCCGGCGGGGGAGGACATCCAGGGCTGGCTCTACCGTGCCGAGCCCGGCGACTACGAGGCGGCGTGGCTGCGGCTCGTCGAGGACAACCCCTTCCCGGCGGTGATGGGCCGCATCTGTTACCACCCTTGTGAGACGGCGTGCAACCGCGCCCAGGTCGACGAGGCGGTCGGCATCAACAGCGTCGAACGGTTCCTCGGTGACCTGGCCATCGAACGGTCCTGGACGCTTCCCCCGGCCGCGACCGACAGCGGAGGACGCGTCCTCGTGGTCGGTGCCGGCCCAGCCGGTCTGAGTGCCACGTACCACCTGCGACGGCTCGGCCACCAGGTCCGCTTGGTGGACTCGGCGCCGGACCTCGGGGGAATGATGCGCTACGGCATCCCCGAGTACCGCCTGCCCCGGGCGGTGCTGGACGCGGAGATCCGACGCATCGTCGACCTCGGCGTCGAGGTCCAACTCGATCACACCGTCCGGGACTTCGAGGAGGAGCGCACGGCCGGCCACTTCGACGCCGTCTTCCTGGCCGTCGGGGCCCAGCTGGCCCGACGCATCGACATCCCCGCGGGTGATTCGTCGCGGGTGCTCGACGCCATCTCCCTACTGCACCGGGTGGCCGAGGGGGATCCGCCGAGTCTCGGCCGGCGGGTGGTCGTCTACGGAGGTGGTGACACCGCAGTCGATGCTGCCCGCACGGCGCGCCGGCTCGGCGCCACCGACCCGGTCATCGTCTACCGGCGCAACCGCGAGCGAATGCCCGCCGACGGGACGGAGCTCGACGAGGCGATCGGCGAGGGCGTCACCATGCGCTGGCTCTCGACCGTGACCGGGTTCGAGGGCAACCGGATCGCACTCGAGAAGATGCGCCTCGATGAGAAGGGATTCCCTGTCCCGACCGGCCAGTTCGAAGAGCTCGGTGCCGACTCCCTGGTCCTGGCGCTCGGTCAGGAGACCGATCTGTCCCTGCTCGAAGGGGCGCCGGACGTCAAGGTGGAGGACGGTGTGATCGAGGTCCGACCGACGATGATGACCGGCGAGCACGGTGTGTTCGCCGGCGGGGACTCGGTGCCGTCCGAGCGGACGGCGACGATCGCCATCGGGCACGGGCGGCGGGCCGCCCGGGGGATCGACGCCTTCCTCGCCGGTCACGACGTCGACGACCCGGCACCCCCCGAGCTCGCCTCGTTCGATCGTCTGAACACCTGGTACTACACCGACGCTCCCCGCACGGAGCGTCCTGAGCTCGATCGGGTGCGGCGGCAGACCAACTTCGAGGAGGTGGTCGGCGGCCTCACGCCCGAGAACGCCCTGTTCGAGGCCCGGCGCTGCCTGTCCTGCGGCAACTGCTTCGATTGTGACAACTGCTTCGGGGTGTGTCCCGACAACGCGGTGATCAAGCTCGGGTCACCGCAGGGCTACGAATTCAACTTCGACTTCTGCAAGGGCTGCGGGATCTGCGCCCAGGAGTGCCCCTGTGGTGCCATCGACATGGTGCCCGAATCGATCTGACATCTCGATTCGGTCTACTTCGCAGCCCTGACTTCGGTCTGCTTCGCAGCCCTGACTTCGGTCTGCTTCGCAGCCCTGACTTCGGTCTGCTTCGCAGCCCTGACTTCGGTCTGCTTCGCAGCCTCAACCGGAGACCGGCCCGGCCGTTCCGGACGCCGTGGCGGCTCGGGCCCGGCCGAGGTGCTCCTCGAGGGCCAGCACCGCTCGGGTGGTCTTGACCACCGTGTCGGGGTTCAGGCTGATCGAGTCGATCCCGAGCTCGACGAGGAACTCGGCCATATCGGGATAGTCGGAGGGTGCCTGACCGCACAGTCCCGAATGGAGACCGTTGCGCCGGCAGCCCTCGACGGCCAGGCGGATCATCTCCTTCACTCCTTCGTCCCGCTCGTCGTAGTCGAAGGCGACGATCTCGCTGTCCCGGTCTACGCCGAGCGTCAGTTGGGTGAGGTCGTTGGAGCCGATGGAGAAACCGTCGAAGTGCCTGGCGAAACGATCGATCAGGATGACGTTGTTGGGTATCTCACACATGGCGTAGACCTCGAGGCCGTGATCGCCACGTCGGAGCCCCAGCTCGGCCATGCGGTCCAGCACCTGCTCGGCCTCGGCGACCCGGCGGACGAAGGGGATCATGAGGACCACATTGGTGAGTCCCATCTGCTCCCGCACCCGTCGCATCGCCCGGCACTCCAGGGCGAACCCGTCGGCGTAGGCCGGGTGGGCGTAGCGCGAGGCTCCCCGGAATCCGATCATCGGATTGCTCTCGGCGGGCTCGAAGTCCGCCCCGCCGAGGAGGCTGGCGTACTCGTTCGTCTTGAAGTCGGACATGCGGACCACCACCGGCTTCGGCCAGAATGCGGCGGCGATGGTGCCGATGCCCTCGGCCAGCCGTTCGACGAAGAAGTGCTCGCCGTCCGGATAGCCACGGGTCAGCCGCTCCAGCTCCTTCCGGATGCCGGGATCCGTCACCTGCTCCGGGTGGACCAGCGCCATCGGATGGGCCTTGATCGACTCGCTGATGATGAACTCCATCCGGGCCAGGCCCACACCGTCGTTGGGCAAGAACGAGCTCTTGAAGGCCAGGTCCGGGTTGCCCAGGTTGATCATGACCTTCGTGGCTGGGCGGGTGAGCTCGCCCACGTCTTCCCGCTCCACATGGAACCCGACCGCGCCCCGGTACACCAGGCCGGTGTCACCCTCGGCACAGGAGACGGTGACCGTCTCGCCGTCGGGCATCGAGGTCGTGGCATCGCCGGTTCCCACCACCGCCGGGATGCCCAGCTCACGGGCGATGATGGCGGCGTGGCAGGTCCGGCCGCCCCGGTTGGTGACGATCGCCGCCGCCGTCTTCATCACCGGCTCCCAGTCCGGCGTGGTGGTGTCGGCCACCAGCACCTCACCCGGGCGGAACGTCCCCAGACGGGCGACGTTGTCGATCACCCGGGCCGCGCCGGCGGCGACCCCGCCGCCGACGGACCGGCCCCGGCTGACGACCTCACCGGGATGATCCACGATGTAGGTCTCGAGAACGGAGCCGTGGCGCTGGGAGACGACCGTCTCCGGCCGGGCCTGGACGACGTAGATCCTGCCGTCGAGGCCGTCCTTGGCCCATTCGATGTCCATCGGTTGCCGGTAGTGCGCCTCGATGGTCATGGCGATGTCGGCCAGCTCCAGCACGTCGGCGTCGTCGAGGCAGAACGAACTGCGATCCGCCTTCGGCGTCGGGACGTTCCGCGTGGAGTGCTTCGTCCCGCCGTCGACGAAGATCATCTTCACCGCCTTGTCGCCGAGCAGGCGGCGGAGCACCATGCGATGACCGGTCACCAGGCTGGGCTTGTGGACGTAGAATTCGTCGGGGTCGACTGCCCCCTGGACGATGTTCTCACCGAGGCCGTAGGAGCCGGTGATGAACACGACGTCACGGAACCCGGACTCCGTGTCGAGGGTGAACATCACCCCTGACGAAGCCAGGTCCGAGCGGACCATCTTCATCACCCCGATGGAGAGCGCCACCTTCAGATGGTCGAATCCCTGGTCGACCCGATAATGGATGGAGCGGTCGGTGAACAGGCTGGCGAAGCACCGGCGGCAGGCATCGAGCAGGCTCCCCTCGCCGCGGACGTTGAGGAACGTCTCCTGCTGGCCGGCGAAGCTGGCCGACGGCAGGTCCTCGGCGGTGGCCGAGGAGCGCACGGCCAGACTGACGTCCTCACCGTACTCGTCCTGAAGCCGCCGGTAGCCCGCCAGGATCTCCTTCGTCAGGTCGGGGGGCAGGGTGGCGCCGTAGACCAGCTCGCGGGCCTGTTTGGCCCGGCGGGCCAGATCGTCCAGATCGTCGGGGTCGAGACCCTCCAACGCCGCGTCCAGGGCCTCGACGATGCCGGCCTCCTCCAGCATGTGGCGGTAGCCGTCCGCCGTGATGGCGAAGCCGTTCGGGACCCGGACCCCGTGACCGGCGAGGTTCTGGTAGAGCTCGCCGAGGGAGGCATTCTTGCCGCCGACACTCTGGACGTCGCCGATGCCAAATTCCTCGAAGAAGGACACGTAGGTCGGACTGTTCACGGCGCTCCTCCTCCGGCGGCGCCGCTGCCCCGACCCCAGGCGGTCCCGGGGGTGGCGGCTCCGTGGCTACGAGTGGGTCGGGCGACACCCTTCGTCTGACACCTTGCCGCACGACGCGGGGGTCCACTAGGGCAGAAAGTCCCGAACCATGCCGGCCCGCCCACCGGGAGACCATCGGGACCGTGGCCCCCCGGGGTGGTCGTCGCCCGGGCCGGGGTCGGGATGCCCGCTCAGGACCCCGCGGCCCGGGCCAAGCCCAGTCGCTCGGCCTCGTGCCACAGCCCGGCCCGACCGCGGGGGTCGGCCACCTTCTCGATGAGGAGGCGGGCCTGGGCGTGCTGGCCGTGCCCGAAGATCTCCGCGCTGCCGTGCTCGCTCACCACCACCGAGTGCTGGAAGGAGGACGCCGGCACGGTGAGGACCGGGACGATGTTCGACGTGTCGGTCTTGTCGTGCCACGATCGCAGGGCGATGACCGCGTGGCCGCCCGCGGAGTGCAGGGCCCCCTCGACGAAGTCGGGCTGCCCGCCGAACCCCGAGTAGATGGACCCCCGGACGTAGCTGGCGTTGGCCTGGGCGAACAGGTCGACCTGGAGGGCGGTGTTCACCGACAGCACGGCGGGCAGGTCGGCGATCAGGCTGGGGTCGTTGACGACCTCGGTCCGCCGCATCACCAGGCGCGGGTTCCCGTCGGCCCATTCGTAGAGCTCCTGGGAGCCGAACAGGAAGGAGGCGCAGATCGGCCGGTCGGGATCGAGGGCTCCGGCCTGCTCCAGCCGTAACGCGCCATCGCTCACCATCTCCGACCACACCCCCAGCCGGCGCTTCGAGCGGAGGTGGTGGGCGGCGATGTCGGGTACCTGGCCGATGCCCAGTTGGACGGTGCCCCCGTCGGCGGCATAGCGCGCCACCTGCTCGCCGATGGCCGCCGACGCCGCGTCGGGTGGGCTGGGGAGCGGGGACGGCAGCGGGACGTCGACCTCGATGGCCAGGTCGATGTGGGCCAGGTCGACCTCGGCATCGGCTCCGGTGTGGGGCATGTTGCGGTTGACCTGGGCGACCACCAGGCCGCCCCGTTGGCGCGTCCGCTCGATGGCGGCGGGGAGGATGTTCACCTCGATGCCGAGCGAGACCTTCCCACCTCGCGGCGGCGACGTGTGGATGAGGACGGCGTCCGGCGGCCACAGGGAGTCGAAGAGCCGCGGGACCAGCGACAGTCGCATCGGGAGGTACTCCAGGCGGGGATCGCACCGCGCCCCGGGGCCAACGAAGGGGGTCTCGACGACGTGGCCCTCCCGGCAGGGCCATCCCGCCTGCGGGTTGAGCACGAAGGTACGGCAGGTGGGGAGCGAAGCGTCGGCCAGCCGGACCAGCTCCCAGGGGGTGGCGAAGTTGCCCGCCACCACGATGAGCGGGTTCGCACCGAGGGCGGCCAGCCGGTCGGAGACCACCGACTCGTCGACGGTCCGCATGACCGAGCTCAGCTCCCCGGCTCAGGCATCGCACACCGCGGCCGGCCCCGGGACCGCCAGCGAGTTGACCGCATCCAGGTTCCGAGCGGTGCAGTAGCGCAGCCAGGCGAGGGCGCTCGGAGGGAGCCGGTCGCACACCCAGTCCCAGTGGAGCGACACGTCGTCGCCGGGGCGCAGGTCTCCCACCATGCCCACGCCGTTCAGGCTCCGGCGGGCCTGCTCGACCCGGACCGGACCGAGCCCCAGCCGTGATCCGTCGAAGGCCAGGGCCCGGCTGGCCACCGCCACCATGTCGCCGGCGACCGACTCCACCCGCCCCCACCGGATCCGGCACCGGTCCAGGACCTCCATGGGAGGACCCTCCATACCCGCTCGGAGCAGCCCCAGCCAGGGGTAGACGGCGAAGACGTGGAAGCTGTGCTGGGGGACCCCACCGGCGGGAACGGCCGACACCAGCAACTCGAACCCACCGGCCGGCCGGCGGGCGAACCGGTCGCTCAGCGAGCGGCCGAGGGCGGCGGACGGCACCCGGGCGAGCAGGGCGTTGCCGACCCAGTAGGCCTCGACGACGCGCCGGTCGAGCGGGTTGGCGATGCCGTTGCACCCCGCCACCAGCTGCAGGTACGGCCATGCCCCCTCGAAGCGCGCCGCCAGCTGGCCGAGGCCGGCCACGTCCTTGCCCTCGGCCGCCGCGCCGAGGAGGGCCGAGGGGTCGCCGGGCCCGCAGTAGCCGAGGGAGTTGGGCGGATAGGCGTAGCGGGCGAACAGCACGGGCCCGGGGGTGGCGACCGCCGGCGCGGCTCCGTCGTGGGTCCGGCCGGCCCCGGCCCCGGTCCCCGTACTCGGGTGGCTCACCGCGCCACCGTCCCGTCACGGCTCGGCGAGGGTTGCCGGAGGCCCATCCAGGCGACGATGCCGGTCCCGGTGGCGATGAGTACCAGGCCGACGGCGTGGGGCGCCAGGGAGCCGCTGCCGGCCAGGGCCTGGAGGAGGGCGGTCACCAGGGCACTGCCGACCAGCATGGAGGTCACGTCCAGGGCCCGGGCCCGGGCCAGCGCCGTCATCCAGGTGCCGACATAGGCGGCGAGCAGCAGCCCGGTGAGGAGGGCCCAGCCGACCTGGCCGGTGTTGAGCGAGACCAGGACGTGCAGCGATCCGGAGGCGGCCAGGTAGCCGACCAGGGCGGCGGCGCCGATGCCCATGCGGGCCAGGGAGACGGCGGCGGGGGTCATCTCCCGGAGGAGGAGCTTCACCACCACCACCTCGACCGCCCACAGGGCCGAGGCCGACAGCACGAGCAGCTCGCCCCGGGAGCCGGCCAGGTGACCGACGCCGCCGGCCACCGCCACCTCGCCCAGGACGAGCAGGGCGATGGCGGCCATGTTCCACCAGGTGATGCGCTCGTGCAGGAATGGCACGGCCAGCACGGCCACCCAGATGACGAGCGTGTCCTTCCAGAATGCGGCCGGCGTGGCCGAGGTGTCGGCCAGTCCCTCGAAGAACAGCACGAAGGCCAGCCCGCCCCCCACCACGCCCACGTAGGCCAGGCCGATCCACCGGAGCACCCCCGGTGCCGGTCCGTGCCGGTCGTCGGTGCGGGGCTCGGCGGCATGCCGGTGCCCGGTGACGAATCGGGCGGCGGCGGAGTCCGGCCACCGGTGGCGCGCCTTCCATGCTCCGAGGGTGCACGCTCCCAGGACCACGGTGGCGACCAGGTTCTTGGCCGTCGTGTACACGGACGGGGAGGTGACGGCATGGACGCCGTAGCTGTTGACGAAGACCGACAGCCCGCTCACGAGGGCCGTGATTCCGGCCACCAGCACTCCGGGGAGCCCGGTCCGCCGGGGCGGGCCCGGCCGCCCGGTCGGGACGGCGGTCTCGGGCGTCGCCCGCCGGCCGGCCACGTCCCGGCTCAGGCCCGAGCTCACGTCCCGGCTCGTCGCAACTCGGCCGCCACCGCCTCCGCCCCCGTCGGCGTCGACCCGGTCGATGGCATAGCCGCTGTGGACGACCAGCCACTCCCCGGTCGAAGGGGGCGGCCCGTCGAGCGCCAGCAAGCGAGACGACGTGCCTGGTGCCGTCGACATCCTCCACCTCGACGGAAGCACCGCCTTCGGACACCACCCGGTGCAGTCGGCTCACACACATGCGCCGGCCTCACCCATCAGGTCGACGACACGTCGGACGGCCCCGGGCACGGCGGCCTCGACCGGCGGGCTGAGACCCACGCCTCGGTCGAAGTCCTCACCCTCGATCCCGACCACGACCACCCGCAGGGGGGCCTGTCCGACGGCGCGGGCCAGGCGGAGCACCCCGGCCAGCCCGATCCCGTGCGTGCTGGTCGAGCCGGAGGGCCTGGCGGTCATGCCGGCGTCCGGGTCGTCCGGCAGGTCGACGACGTGCAGCGTGCCGGCGGCGGCGCCTGAGCGGACGGCGTCGACGACGATGGCCAGGTCGGCGCGGTCCCAGGCACCCAGGAGATCGAGCGGGTCGGTCATCGGCCCGATGTCGCTCCCCGCGCCCGCCGCCTCCACGGCGCGCGCCGCCACCACGGGGCCGGCGCCGTCGTCGCCGCGGTACTCGCTCCCGAGGCCGACCACCACCACCTGCCGGGCACTCCCCGTCATGTCCTCACCACCGAGAGGTCGAGGAAGTGGGCGGCACAGGAGATGCACGGGTCGTGGTTGCGGACCGCCTGCTCGCAGCGCCACTGCAGATCGTCGTCTGCGAGGTCGAGCCCGTCCTGGACGACCCGTCGGAGATCGGCCTCGATGGTCAGCTGGTTCTGCGAGGTTGGGGGCATGATGCGGGCCTGGAGGATGGTGCCCTCCTCGTCGATCTCGTAGCGGTGCAGGAGCAGGCCCCGGGGTGCCTCGGTCACGCCCGTCCCCACGCCGCGGCGGGAGGGCACGGCGCCGGCGGGGGGGTCAGGGGGATCGTAGGCCTCGACCAGCGCGAGCGCCTCGTCGCAGGCGAAGACCAGCTCGACGGCCCGGACCACGATGCTCTGGAACGGATTGGAGCATACCGGGCCCAGCCCGGCGGCCGCAGCCGCATCCGAGGCGACGGCGGGGAGCGATCCGGCGTTGAGGGCGTAGCGTGCCAGTGGGCCGGTCAGGTAGGCGTCCCGCCCGCCCAGTCGGGCGTGCAGCGCGGTGGACCGGGCCACGTGCTCCTCGACGGCCAGGTCGCCGAACTCGGCCGGGCTCAGGTCCAGGCCGTCCGAGGAGGCCGGACGGCCACGGTCGATGGGGTAGCGCTCCCCGTCGCGCAGGGCGACGAACCGGTAGTCGCCGGGCACGTCGGGGATGTCGAAGCCGGACACCCACTCGACGGTGGCCAGTGCCGCGTCGCGGGCCCGAAGGAGCGGCTCGACCAGGCGCCGCCACGGCCGAGCGGTCCGGGGATCGGTAGAAGCCGCCCACCCGGACGTTGACCGGGTGGATGGCCCGGCCGCCGACCGTCTCCATGACCAGGTTGCCGGTGCGCTTGAGACCGAGGCCCCGCTCGACGCTGCTGCGGTCCCGTTCGGCCAGCTCCACGGCGTCGGCGCAGCCGAGGAAGTCCGGCGCATGGAGGAGGTAGACGTGGAGGGCATGGCTCTGGATCCACTCGCCGCAGTAGAGCAGACGCCGCAGGGATGCCACCCGGTGGTCGACGGTGATGCCACAGGCGTCCTCCATGGCGGCACACGCGCTCATCTGGTAGGCCACCGGGCAGATGCCGCAGATGCGCGCCGTGATGTCGGGCGCCTCGGTGAAATGCCGTCCCACCAGGAGGGCCTCGAAGTACCGGGGAGGCTCGAAGATCTCGAGGGCCACGTCGGTGACCGTGCCGTCGTGCACCACCACCCGGAGCGAGCCCTCTCCTTCGACCCGCGAGAGACCTTCGACACCGATGGTGCGGGGTGGGCCGGAGCCGTGGCTCATGGTTCCCCCTCCGGGCGCGGCCGGGCGGTGCGGGAGAAGGTGACCGGCACCGGACCGCCCTGGGCCGAGGACTCGTCCCGGAAGGCCGGGGCATTGGCGTTGAAGGTGGCGAAGAGCCGCGAGATCTCGATGGCCGGCGTGCCCTGGCGGCGCAGCTGGGCGGCCAGGGAGGCGGTGTTGGTCGTGGCGGCCGGTCCGAAGCAGCCGAAGCACCCCCGGCCGACCGAGGGGCACAGCGCGCCACACCCGGATCGGGTCACCGGGCCCAGGCAAGGGGTGGACCCGGCCACCAGGAGGCACACCGTGCCCCGTCCCTTGCACTCCTGGCACACCGAGTGGCCGGGGACGACCGGTGTCCGTCCGGCCAGACTTGCGGTGATCACCTCGAGGAGCTGACGCCGGTCGATCGGGCAGCCGTGGAGCTCGTAGTCCACGTCGACGTGGGCCGAGATGGGGGTGGACGTCTCGAGCGAGGCCAGGTACTCGGGATGGGCGTACACCGTCGCCGCGTACTCGCCGGTGCCGGCGAAGTTGCGCAGCCCCTGGATGCCGCCGGCCGTGGCGCATGCCCCGATGGTCACCAGCCGTCGGGAATTGGCACGGACGGCCACGATCCGGTCGGCATCGGCCGGGGTCGTGATCGATCCCTCCACCAACGACACGTCGTAGGGACCCTCCACTGTGGCCCGGGACATCTCGGTGAAATGGGCGATGCGGACGGCACCCGCCAGGGCCAAGAGCTCGTCCTCGCAGTCGAGCAGGCTCAGCTGGCAGCCGTCGCAGGAGGCGAACTTCCACACCGCCAACGAGGCCTGCCGCACCGGTGCGGGCTCCAAGGAACCGGTCACCGCTCGCGCTCGGTGAGAAGTTGCGCCACGGTGCCGGCGTAGGGGAGCACCGGACCGTCCCGGCACAGCAGGAGCGGGCCCAGCTGGCAATGGCCGCACCAGCCCAACCCGCACTGCATGTTGCGCTCCAGCGACACCCGGATGCGCCCCGGGTCGATGCCCCGGTCGACCAGTGCTCGGGCGGTGAAGCGCATCATGATCTCGGGCCCGCAGATCAGTGCGCTCGAAGTACCGGCGTCGAAGTCGGCCTGGTCGAGCAAGGACGTCACCAGGCCCACGTGTCCGAGCCAGTCGGGTGACGCCACGTCCACGGTGACGGCGACGGCGGCGCCGTCCCGCTCCCACGCCTCGAGGTCCCCACCGAAGATGATCTGGGCCGGCTCGCGGGCGCCGGTGATGACGAACACCCGGCCTCCCCTCGCATCGGCCCGGTGCACCAGCTCGTCGATGGCGCCGCGCAGGGGAGCGAGCCCGATGCCGCCGGCCACCACCACCACGTCGCCGCAGGTCAGAGCATCGTCCACTCCCCACGGCGTTCCGAACGGCCCTCGGACGCCGATGACGTCGCCGATCCCCGATCGGCAAAGCGCCCGGGTCACCGGCCCCACCTCGCGCACGGTGTGACGGAGGGCACCGTCTTCCCGCCGGGAGCTGTTCACCGAGATTGCCGCCTCACCGACCCCGTAGGCGGTGAGCATGTTGAACTGACCGGGCAGGAACGCCATCCGGCTGCCCGAGGCGGGGGCGAGGGACAGGGTGGTGACGTCGTCCGTCTCGGCCTGGACGTCGACGATCCGGTGGGGGCGGGGCGTCATGGGTCCGGCGCCGGGGTGGACCACGGTCATGCCCTCGAACTGCGCCGCCGGCGCACCTGTCTCAGTGGTCACCGTCGGTCCCGTACAGGTCGAGCAGTCGGATCCGGGTGGCCTGCAGGCGTTCGAGCAGCACGGCGGCCACCCTGGTGACCAGCTGGTGGCCCATGGCGTCATCGGCGTCGGCTTTGGCCCGCAGACAGGCGCCGTCGACGGCGATGGCCCCCACCGGGACGACCGCCCTGGCGTCGAACTGCCAGCGGTACGGAGGGAAGAGCCAGCTCCAGCCGACCGTCCCGCCCGGGCCGATCGTCTCGATGACGATGGGACCGCGGTCTGGAGCGTGGATCTCGACGGCGACACGGCCCCGGCGCACCAGGAAGAGCGTCGTGGCCGGATCGCCCTCGGCCAGCAGCAATTCATTGGCCCGGTAGGTCATGTTCCGGGCGCATCCGGCCACCTGGGCCACGGCGTCCCCCGGCAGACCGGCGAGCAACGGGTGCGAGGCCACCAGCTCGGCGATCGAGGTGGTCATGGGGCCTCGTGGTGGCGAGGACCCGAAGATCCGACCGCCCCGTCGCTGTGGCGGATGGCTGCCGCTTCCTCGGTGAGGTCGATGCCCACCGGGCACCAGGCGATGCAGCGGCCACAACCGATGCAGCCTGACGTGTCGAACTGGTCCCACCACGTCGACAACTTGTGGGTGAGCCACTGGCGGTAGCGCGAGGAGGTGGAGGAACGCACCGGCCCGCCGTGGAGGTAGGAGTGGTCGAGATCGAAGCACGACGCCCAGGAGCGCTGGCGATGGATGTCACCGTTCAGATCGGTGGTGTCGGACACGTCGCTGCAGAAGCAGGTCGGGCAGACCAGGGTGCAGTTCCCGCAGGCCAGGCAACGGTCGGCCACCTCCTCCCAGCGAGGGTGCTCGAGGTTCCGGGCCAGCAGGTCGGCCAGACCCTCGGTCTCGAGCCGGCGTCCGATCCGCTCGCCGCTGGAGTCGAGGACCTTCCGACGGGCGGCCACGTCACCGGGTGTCGGGTCGGACCGGGTGAGCCGGGACAGCACCTCCCCGCCACGATCGGTGCCGACGCGGACCAGGAAACGGTGCCCCTCCTCGTCGTCGAGCTCGGTCAGGGCCAGGTCAAAGCCGGCCTCGGGGGCCCCGGGGCCCGTGCCCATCGACGTGCAGAAGCAGGTCGCCGCCGGGGAGCCGCACTCCGCCACCACCAGGAAGGCCTCCGAGCGTCGGGCGGCGTACCGGGGGTCGGGGAAGGGACCCTCGACCAGCACCCGGTCCAGCACGGCCATGGCGGCCAGCTCGCAGGGCCGGGCGCCGACCACGGCCAGTGGGGCCGTGTCGAGGTCCGGGGTCGTCGTGGTGACCGTTCCTCCGGCGACGCTGGCCTTCCACAGCTCCTGGGTGGCCGGGAAGAACTCGGCCTTCCAGGAGCCCGGGCCGACCGCCCAGCCGAAGACGGCATCGTCGTCGCCCTGCTCCAGGCGGTAGCGCCCCGGAGCCTGCGCATCGTGGGTGCCGAGGGGTAGGTCGGCGATCCCTCGGATCGGCCCAGGCATGATGGCCCCGTCGCGCACGACCGGCCCCTTCGTCTCGTACCCGAGGTCCGCCAGGGTCGTGATCAGCCTGTCGAGGCCGGCAGAAGACATCACGGCCACCTCGCCGATGCGCATGACTGCAGGCTAGGACCGGATCCCGGGCCGGCGACAGGGCCGGAAGTCACACCTGGCCAGCGACGGTGGGGGCGTTCGATGCGGGGGTCACCACTCGCGAGCGACGTACTTCGACTCGAGGTATTCGAGCATGCCCTCGTGGCCACCACCTTTGCGCCCGATGCCGCACTGCTCGGACCCGCCGAAGGAAACGGCGGTCCCGCCGGGCGGCGGGCGGTTGCTGTCTAGCCGGGTGACACCTGCCGGAGCACGCCGTCCTTGACGTGCTCCGGAGGCAGTTCTCCGGCCCCCGAACCCGGCGCCCGGGCTGCCGCCGTCTCCCGGGCGAGGAAGGTCCCGAGCTCTGCGATCGTGCTCATCAGGGGAGCGGGGAACACGACGGTGCTGTTCTTGTCGACGGCGATCTCGACCAAGGTCTGGAGATTCCGGAGCTGCAGGGCGAGAGGATGAGCCATCATGGTGTCCGACGCCTCACCGAGAGAGGCGGCGGCAAGTGACTCGCCTTCGGCATTGATGATCTTTGCCCTCTTCTCCCTCTCCGCCTCGGCCTGACGGGCCATTGCTCGCTTCATGCTGTCCGGCAACTGGATGTCCTTCAACTCCACCAGGGTGACCTCCACACCCCAATCCGTTGTCGTACGGTCGAGTATTTCGCGAATGTCCAGATTGATCCGGTCGGTTTCGGACAGGGTCTCGTCGAGGGAGTGCTGACCGACGACCTTCCTGAGCGTGGTCTGGGCAATCTGGTCGATGGCCACATCGACGCTCTCTATGGCGACCACAGACTTCTCGGCATCGACAACCCGGAAGTATGCGACCGCCGACACGTCCACGCTGACGTTGTCCCGGGTAATGATGCCCTGGGATTGGATCGGCATGGTCACGATCCGCAATGACACCCGACGTAGGTTGTCGATGATCGGGATGATCAACCTGAGGCCGGGATCGCGCGTGCTCACCACCCGGCCCAAGCGGAACAGGACGCCCCGCTCGTACTGCTTCACGATCCTTACCGACAACGCCAACCAAAAGAAGACGACGACGACCACAATCACCACAACGACAATCCAGCTCATGGACCCAGTCTGGCGCCCGGGCGGAAGACGGGGTAGTGCCGAAAGTCCCTAGCACTCGAGCCAGCTAGCGGGCCCGCTCGGCGTGACTGTGGGCGAAGCCAAGGATGGCGATGTGCTTCTCGGTGTCGCGTTCCATCAGCTCGACGAGCAGGTCCCACAGCGTGGTGTCCTGCACGAGACGCAATTCCTTGTGAAGCCATCTCAGTTCACCCAGGTCCTCCTTTTCGCGGGCCAGGAACCGCTTCGTCACCTCGAGGACCTTCTCCGTGTTCTCGTTGTCGAAGTCCATTCTGGGCACCTCCGGGCTGGTCGGTGCGAGCTCCGCACTCGCCTTCAGTGAATGGGCGAGCTGCCTGAAGAGGTGGTGGTGCCGACGCTCGTCCTCGACGAGCAGGTTGATCAGATAGGCAAGTGCCTGGGACTCCGTATCCCTCGCCGCATCGGCATACTCCTCCAGTAGCTCCCGCTCCTGGATGATGTGCTCGGTCAGGTGATCGAACAGGTCGCGCTCCCAGGGGCTGGCGCCGATCGGTGGGGCGAGCGAACCATCGGCTGAGGCATCAGTGCCCATCGAGGGCTCCTAGGGTCCAGCTGAGCGACCTGGCGGTATTCATCCTCCTAGCGTCGCAGCCGTAGGACCTGTTTGGCAGGGTCTTTGGTCCCTACGTCGAAGTGCGCCGGCCCGAATTGTCAGCCGATGCACCGTCTGTCAGGTACAACTCGATTCCATACGACTCGATGGCCTGCTCCAAGCGAGACCGCTCGGTCCAAGGCTGGTCGAAGGCTTGGACGTCCACGTCGACCCCCAGAGATCGTGCCAGGACGATCAGCGCAACGTCGTGGTTGAGCTCATCGGCCAGCAAGCCCAGCGTTCCGCCCTCCCCCGGAAAGGGCTCATCCAAGCTGTCGCCCCGTTGGATCAACGTGATCAACGCCTCACTGGCGGCCAGTTCACCGTCGGCGGCGCGGTCCAGGGCGAGCCTGAGGAATTCGGCATACATCGACACGCCTGTCAGCCCGACTCCCGTGCCCGACTCGAAAGCTCCGGCATCTGGCTCCTTCTCATCGATGGCGAAGCGACCCACTCCCCGGCAGCCCTGTCACCGAGATGATGACATTACCCAGTGGGAGGAATGGCATCTGCGCTCGTCGTGACGGAACGATCGACTGTCGGCTGTCACATCTGATTTTGCCCCGGTTCCCGAATTGAGAAACCTCGGAGCCAGACCGCGTTTCTGCTTGTTTGAGTGAAACACGGGGGGTCGCAATCCAGTAGGGGCGAAAGTCCCAACCGCCTGAGACATGTGCGATCAGGACTCCTGCCGGTCAATGGTCGACCCCGAAGGATCGGCCTGGTCGGTACCCGTGTAGCGCGAACGGATGGTCGTGGCCAGCCAGTGGGTGGTCGGTCCCACCGGAGCCAGATCGACCAGCCCTGCCACGGGAACCCACGCGGCGAGGGAATGCTCGGTGGATGGAAATGGGATCATGGATCCCGTCCACGACTCGGTGATGAAGCAGTCGATCCGGTAGGTCCGGCCAGTCCTGCTGACCGACCGATCCCGTCCCACCTGCTCCAGCAGCCCGACTCTCAGCCCGGTCTCTTCGAGCGCTTCGCGCACTGCCGCATCGTGAGATGTCTCGCCGGGACGGATCAAACCGCCCGGAAAGCACCAGTGCAGGGGGTACTCGGCATCGGTAGCGAATCGGCGAAGCAGCAGGACACCGGGACCCGCAGTGTCGATGATCGCTACGATGGCTGAAGGGACGAGATCGTCGGCCGCGTCTGTCATCGGTCCAGCTCACATCAGGGATTCGGTGCAGAGAGATAGGTGGCGAACCAATCTCCGGCCAGCTCGGCGACCTCTTCGAGGGCCCTGGGCTCCTCGAAGAGATGGGTGGCTTCGGGCACCACGGCCACGTGATGTCGGCACCGGAGACGGGAGGCCGCGATCCGATTGAGCTCGAGGACAGCGCTATCCGCCCCTCCGACGATCAGAAGAGTGGGGCAACGAACGTCGGGCAGCCGCCTGTCGGCGAGGTCGGGCCGACCTCCTCGCGACACGACGGCCGCCACGGTGCTGCCCGGTGCGCCGGCCGCCCACAGAGCCGCACCCGCGCCGGTACTGGCACCGAAGTAGCCGAAGGGCAGGAGACCGAGATCGCTCTGGTCGTGGAGCCATCTGCCGGCGCCGAGGAGTCGCTCTCCCAGCAGCTCGACGTCGAAGACATTCCGACGATCGTCGCTCTCTGCCGGCGTAAGGAGGTCGAACAGTACCGTCCCGAATCCTCGACGGTGGAGGGACCGGGCCACGGACTGGTTGCGCGGACTGTGGTGGCCGCTCCCACTCCCGTGGGCGAAGATCACCATCCCGTGGGCGCCGTACGGTGCGGTGATCCGACCCTCCAGGCGGACGTCGTCGATAGAGATGATGACCTCTCGGTCCAGCTGTAGTCCCGGGCCCGGACGGGTCGAAGTCGCGTTCCGGCTGCGGAGTAGGGATGCGACCTCGTCGTCCGTCGTCTGCTGGAAATCCCTGTACCACAGCCCAACGGCTACGAACCGGTCAGGGGTGAGCACGCTCACCACCTCGTCGGCGTCGGACTCCAGATCCGCTGTCGCCTGCGCCGACGCCACCGGCACGGCCACGATGATGCGTCGTGCCCCTCGGGCTCGAGCGATCTGCACCGCCGTCCGCGCCGTCGCCCCGGTAGCCAATCCGTCGTCGACGATGACCACGGTACGGCCGTCAATGGCAATCGGTGGCCGGCCGGCTCGGTACCGCTCCACCCGACGACGCAGTTCTCGACGCTCCCTTGCCTCCACCTTGGCCACTTCCCGCGACGTCAATCCGACAGTACGGATCAGATCCGGGTCGTGAAGGCGGACGTCGTCCTCCCCGATGGCTCCGAACCCGAGCTCGGGCTGGAAGGGCAGGCCCAGCTTGCGCACGACGATGACGTCGAGAGGCGCGCCGAGGGCCTCGGACACCTCGGTTGCCACCGGCACGCCACCACGCGGGAGCGCCAGTATCACCGGGTGCTCGTTCCGCAACGGCGCCAACAACCTGGCCAATTGCCGACCGCCCTCGCGCCGGTCGGCAAAGGCGTGCTCGGCCCCCATGTAGTCCAGAGCGCTCACCTCACAGCCCCGTCGGGAACGTCTCGGCGGGCTCTCCACGATCCCACAGCGGCGTCCGCTCGAGCGGCTCGAGGGCACGGGTGCGGTCCATGTGGATCACCACATCGAACTGTTGAGCCAGTTCAGCCTCGAAGTAGTGGCTCTGGAGCTCGGTGTCCGGTCGGTAGATCACGCCGATCGCCCTCTCGAGCCGCGGTTGGCCGAGCACCTCGTGCACGGGAGCGTCTGCCGCGGACAGCCAGAACTGGGGAAGGCCCACAGAATGGAGCAGCGCTTCGTGACTCTCCGGGCGGGCCGGCCGCACCCGCTTGCGCTCGGCCGGCGCCCCCCAATCGCTGGCCGCGGTGACTCGACCGGCAAACGTGGTGAAGCCGATGAGCGAGGCTTCGCCGCCGTACCGCTGCCGGGCCAGCTGGCCGACGTTCAACTCGCCCCGAAGCCCCATGGCGGTGGCCCGGGCGTCGCCTACGTGGGAGTTGTGCTCCCACACCACGACCTTGGTATTCGGCGACTGACGATCGAGATGCCGGGTCAATGCGTCGAGCGTGCCGGACATGTGCTGGTCACGCAGGTTCCACGAGGACACCTCGGCGCGGTACATCTGGTGGTAGTACTCCTCGGCATCCCGGACCAGCCGGGCGTTCTGTTCGGCGTAGAACTGCTCGTCCTCAGCCACCCAACCGTCCCGCCGGAGGTAGGCCTCGGATCGTCGTCGCAACTCCACCAGCTGCGCCACAACCTCCTTCTCGCACGGTGCAGCTCCCTGGAACACGACCGCATGTCCATAGGCCTGTCCTTCGGCGCCGACGTGGTCGAAGCAGGAGTATCGACGTCGTGCTTCCTTGGCTTCCGACGGATCGACCTGATCCAGGTAGTGGATGACCGCGTCGATGGAAGTGTTGAGGCTGTACAGGTCAAGTCCGTAGAATCTCACCTTGGCTGCAGGGTGGACCTGCGCGTCGTTGCGGGCCCGCATCCACTGGACGAAGCTGAGCACGTCCCGGTTTCGCCACATCCAGGTGGGAAAGCGGCGAAAGCCGCGGAGGGCGGTCTCCGCGGCAGGGTCGCCGGGCATGCCCATGACGTAGCGATTGACTCGATAGGCATCCGGCCAGTCCCCTTCGACCGCCACCACCGTGAATCCGAGCTCGTCGATGAGCCGCCGCGTGATACGTGCCCGCTCGCGGTAGAACTCGTGTGTGCCGTGCGATGCCTCGCCTATGAGGACGAAGCGACGGTCGCCGATGAGCCCGAGCAACGAGTCGTAGTCCTCCGAAACCCCGGTGATCGGTCGTGCAGCGCGGACCAAAGCCTTGGTTGACCTGTCGGCCAGCAATCCGCCTCTCATGGGTCCAACTTCTCCCCCTGGCTGGGCGGGCACTAGGGCCGGAAGTCCTCACCTTCCGGCGCGAGTGGTCTCGGCGAGTCGGACAGCCGGTTGCCATCGGCGCCGGTTGCCAGGGGGCCTGGCGACACGGGGGCCGGGGCGGCCGCTGTTTGGGACCTTTGGCACTGCCACACCCGCCCCGGTGAGCCCGACAATGACGAAAGTTCCGCTTCGCCAAAGGAGGAGAAGATGTGGTCACCGTTGGAGACGGGGAGGGACCATTTCGTCAAGTCCCAAGCCCGGCAGCTGGTCGGGGAATGTGAGAGCTTCCTGGCCGGAGACCTTCCGTCCGCCCTGCAGAACCGGGGGCTTCCCGTCCCGGAGTGGGCCTGGCTGAGCATGCTGGCCCACGCTCCGACAGAGGTCGTGGTGAGGTACGCCACCGGGGGGCCGGGGGGAAGGTTCCGCGGCCACCTCAATAGCGTCTGGCTGGGAGCGGTTGCTCTGTTGGCCCGGGAGGTGGTCATCGTGGCCGGACGCACGGGGTGCAGTGTCGAGGAGCTCCAGCACGAGGTCTTCCTCGACCTCGAGCTCAACTGGCGGCGAGTGATGTCGGGTGGCCCGGCGACGGGTCCTCGACGATTCGTCGATGAGGTCCGGAAGGCCCTCCACCGGTTCCGAAACAGCCCCCATACCCGGTGAGATGGGACGATGGGCGGTCCCTGGTCCTCTGGCGCCTACCTCGGGCCGACGGCCGGCGAGCCAACCAGGTGATACTGGACGGAAAGGACTCACGCTCCGATGATGGGTAGCGATCGAATGGTCGGATTCGGCGGTTGCCTGATCCGCGGGAGGGGAGAGGGATGAAGCCAGAAGGTTGGTACCGGGACCCCTACGGCCTGCACGGCGAGCGTTGGTTCTCGGACGGGACTCCCACGAGAATCGTGTGTGACGACGGGGTCGAATCCGAGGATCCGCCCCCCGACCATCCCTACACCGCTCAGCTCGAACCTATAGACGAGGGAGATCAGCCCGTCATCCACGCATCGGACCTTCCCGACCGGGGTCGAGCGGATGAGCCCGGGGTGCGGGGCGCCTGGGATGCATTCGTCGAAACCGGAGGTGACTGAGCCCCGTCGACGCCCTCAGAGCGCAGTCGAGCGACATTGGGACCTTTGCCTCTAGCCCTTGGTCGCGGCGGAGTCCATCGTTGACGGGAGAGGCTACCGAAGGCGGGTTGTGGGGGACGAAATGGACGAGAGTGCTGAGAAGGTGTTGGGGCTGATTGCAGCGGGCTGCGAAGCTCCCGCCTTTGATGGGTCGGCGTAACCGTGCTCGAGATCGAAAATGACCTGAAGCTGCAGCTCATTGAGGCCACCCAGGCCCTGTTCCGCGCTGCCATCGCATTGGAGAGTGTTGAGAGCACAAGAGACGAGCACCAGGGGTTCCGTTGTCCCTACTTCCTGTCCGGCGGTCCCGTTGGTGTGCCGGTGGATGACGCCCGGCCAGAAGGAGCGAGCTCCCGGCCCCCCGGGATGGATCCCGGGTCCGTCGACGTGGTGCTTCCCGCGGAGGCGGATGCGGGCATCCGGTTCGGCCATGGGGGGTGCAGCGAGATCGCCCACATGGTCCACGTATCCCGACTGGCGCTGCGGGATGCGCTGCCGCGGGTCAGCGATGGCGTCGCCGCGCAACGGATCGAAACGGCCCTGGGACTGCTCGACCATGCCAGGGAACAGCTTCGCGACCTCGGGGCCAGGCTCGGTGAACGGGAGCGAGAGCACCCCGCGTCCTAGGACCGAGCCGGATCGACTGATGGCTCATATCCGCACCCCCGGTGGTAACAGGGACATCCGGATCCCGTTGCCGAAGAAGAAGGACACGGCCTCGAACAGTGTCGGTCACCCGCTCCTGATCACCTCCTCTGCGGCCAGCGGAATCACAGGCCGCCGGCTGGGGAGGCGACGGCCCCGCACACGATCAGCCTCAACGGAGCGGGCCGCTCACCATGCCAGGATGGGGATGTGAAGCTCGGCGATGCCGTCATCGACGAGCTGCGGGTCCGTCCCGGCCGTCCGGCCCACCTGACCGGCCGGAGCACCAAGTCGACCACGACGGAATGGCTCGGAGGAGGTAGCTCGCCACGGAAGGTGGCTCAAGAGGATCTTCGCTCGTTCATAGAGGACCTCGAGGGTTCACAGGAGGTGCTGTGGGCGAACGGCACGCGGGCGTTGCTCGTCGTGCTCCAGGCCATGGATGCCGCCGGCAAGGACGGGACCATCAAGCACGTCATGTCGGGAGTCAACCCACAAGGCTGCCAGGTGGTTGCCTTCCGGCAACCCTCGGTCGAGGAGCTCGGTCACGACTTCCTCTGGCGCTACAACAAGGCACTGCCCGAGCGGGGGAGGATCGGGATCTTCAACCGCTCCTACTACGAGGAAGTACTGGTCGTGCGGGTGCATCCGGAATGGCTGGGACCGAGGACGCCCGAAGCCTCGAACGGCCCTGGAGGACTATGGTCACGACGGTACGAAGACATCAACACCTTCGAGCAACATCTCGACCGAGACGGCACCCGGATCGTCAAGATCTTCCTTCACGTCTCCAAGGGAGAGCAGAAGAGACGACTTCTCGAGCGGATGGACGACCCGGCCAAGTACTGGAAGTTCTCCCCGGCCGACCTCACCGAACGCCAATTCTGGAGTGAGTACCAGGGTGCGTACGAGGAGACGCTGACGGCCACGTCCACCCCCTGGGCCCCGTGGTACGTCGTTCCAGCCGACCACAAGTACGCGGCGCGCGCCCTGGTCGGCGGAATACTGGTGCACGCCATCGACCAGATGCGCCTCCGCTTGCCGACCCTCGGTGCCCCGGAGCTCGAGCAGCTGACCGGGGCGAGGGACAAGCTCCGGGACGAGTGACCTTCCTGGGCAGGCAGGTGTCCGGTGTACCCGGTCAGGCCGCCGTCCGAGGTCGATCAATGGACCTTCGGCCCTGCCGTCGCTCTCTGAAATTGCGGAGTATGGGACCAAACCGAGACCACCCAGGAGGGTTTGCCATGATTCTGGAACTGTCGCAGTCGCAGAGCGAGGAGCTCCGTGACACCCTGGGACAGGTGATCAGCGACATGAGTAGTGAGATCGCCGGTACCGACAATCCCCAGTACCGGCGGGAGCTCGAAGCCCGCCGGGACCGTCTGCGATCGGTGCAGGCCCAACTGGACGGCTCCAAGGCCTCCTGAGACGCACCGAATGGCAGTTCGTGCAGCACATGGGTGAGGCGAACCAGCCGGTCACCGGCCGTCGGCGGGGACCCGCATCCGGTGGTGGCGGCCGATGACCAAACAGGCCACCTCACCGCCGACGAACGACCAGGGCACCCCGGTCGCTCCGCCCCCGCCCCCGGGATGGCGGCACTTCCTCTGGCCACTGGCCTTCGTGATCATGGCCGTGCTGTTCCTCGTCCTCCCGATCACCCAGCAGAGCAAGCAGGTCACGCTCAACTACTCCCAATTCTTGAGCGACGTGTCGGCGCACAAGGTCAAGACGGTGACCATCGGGACGAACGGGAGCGCCACCGGCACCCTGGCGGACGGGAGCCAGTACACCACCGCCATTCCACCCCAGGCCGGCCAGCCCTTCCTCGACCAGCTGCAGAAGGATCACGTACAGATCACCGCGACGACCACCGGTACTTCATTCGGGACCGAAGTGCTGTCGTGGCTGATCCTGCTGCTGCCCATCCTCGTCATCGGCTACCTGTGGTGGCGGCTGTCGAGGGGGGCGGCGGGACGCCTCCAGGGGGCGCTGGGAGTCGGCCGGTCCAAGGCGAAGGTCTTCGACGAGGAGCGTCCGAAGACGACCTTCGCCGACGTGGCCGGCTACGAGGGGGCCAAGCTCGAGATCCGTGAGGTCGTCGATTTCCTCCAGCAGCCCGAGCGCTACGCCCGCGTCGGCGCCATGCCGCCCCGGGGCATCTTGATGATCGGGCCTCCGGGGACGGGCAAGACCCTCCTGGCCCGGGCGGTGGCGGGCGAGGCCGAGGTTCCTTTCTTCTCGGTGACCGGTTCGAGCTTCGTCGAGATGTTCGTCGGGGTCGGGGCCGCCCGGGTGCGGGATCTCTTCGACGAGGCTCGGAAGCGGGCGCCGGCCATCATCTTCGTCGACGAGATCGACGCCATCGGCCAGCGCCGCTCCGGAACGGGTGCGGTGGTCTCGAACGACGAACGGGAGCAGACTCTCAACCAGCTGCTGGCGGAGATGGACGGATTCGACCCCGCCACTGGGATCGTCGTCCTGGCCGCCACCAACAGGCCCGAGGTCCTCGACCCGGCACTGCTCCGCCCCGGTCGGTTCGACCGCCAGGTCACGATCCCCTTACCGGCCCTTTCGGAGCGTCTCGCCATCCTCAAGGTCCACTGCCAGGGAAAGCGGCTCGACTCCGGTGTGAGTCTCGACGTGGTGGCCCGGGGGACGCCCGGTTTCTCCGGGGCGGACCTCGCCAACCTGGTCAACGAGGCGGCCATCGTCGCCGTGCGGGCAGATCGGGACGTGCTTGCCTCGGGTGATTTTGAGGAGGCCCGCGACCGGATCATCCTCGGCCGGCGCGAAGGCTCCAACGTCCTGTTGCCCGAGGAGAAGCATGCCATCGCCGTCCACGAGGCCGGCCATGCCTTGGTGGCGGTCTACTCGGAGAACGCCGACCCAATCGCCAAGGTGACGATCCTCCCTGCCGGGCAGACGCTCGGCGTCACCGAGCAGCTTCCCCTGGTGGAGCGGCACGTGTATGGGGAGGACTACCTCTACGACACGCTGTCGGTCTGGTTGGGAGGCCGCGCCAGCGAGCTGGTGGTCCTCGGCCAGGGCTCGACCGGTGCCGCCAACGACCTGGCCAAAGCCACCGACTTGGCCGTCAAGATGGTGCGGGAGTTCGGCCTCTCGTCATCGGTCGGTCCGGTGGGCTATCCCGTGGGTGGATCGGTGTTCCTCGACCCCGGGGGGAGCGCGCTGTCGAGCCGGCCGTTCGCCGAGCAGACGCAGGCGTCCATCGATGCCGAGGTGTCCCGCCTGCTGGCCGAGGCCGAAGCGCGGGCCGTCAAGGTGCTGAAGGCGCATCTCGACGTCCTCGACAAGGTCGTCGACGAGCTCCTCGCCCGGGAGACGATCGACGGCGCGGACGTCTACGCCCTGGCCGGCAAGGCGGAACCGGTCGGTGGGGGAGGGGTCACGATGGCGCCCGATCGGGACGTGGTGGCGAGCGGCGAACACTCGGGCGCACCTTCCGCAGCTGCCGGAGCACCACCACCCGCGACCGGGGCGATGGGCTGAGCCGGCTTCAGGAGCTGGCCTGATTCACGAGCCGGCCTGATTCAGGAACCGGCCGCCACGGTGCGGCCGGACGAGACTCGCGTTCCGTTCCCCCCGACGATCGTGCCGTCCCGCATCTCGACGATGCGGTCGGCGTGGGCCGCGACGTCCGGCGCATGGGTCACCATGACAATGGTGACCCCTCCATCGCCGAGTCGCTCGAGCAGCTCGAGGAACCGGGCCGTGGACGCCGAATCGAGGCTGCCGGTTGGCTCGTCGGCCAGCAGGATCTTGGGGTCGTTGGCCAGGGCCCGGGCGATCGCCACCCGCTGCCGCTCACCACCCGAGAGCTCGGTGGGCAGCCGGCGCTCGCAGTCGCCGAGGTCGACCTGGGCCAGCAGCTCGCTGGCCCGCGCCTTGCGTTGACGGGCGGACCGGTGCGTCCCGAACATCGGGAGCTCCACATTGCCCAAGGCCGACAGCTGCGGCAGGAGATTGTGGAACTGGAAGACCAGACCCACCTCCCTCCGGCGGTAGCCGCTGGGATCGCGCACATGGGCCAGATCGTGTCCGGCCACGCTCACCGAACCGGAGGTGGGGGAGTCGATCGCCGCCAGCAGATGGAGCAGCGTCGACTTGCCGCATCCCGAAGGTCCGGTGATGGCCACCGTCTCCCCGTACCTCACGGTGAGGTCGACCCCGGCCAGGGCGTGGACCTCTCCCGGATAGACCCTGGTCACCCCCCTCACCACCACGGCCAGGCCGTCCTGCACCGTCGCCGTCAGACCTTCGTCGACCGGCTCACTCATAGCTGAGTGCCTTGAGCGGCGAGAGGAGGGCGGCCCGGGTCGTGGGATACAGCGCCCCGATCAGGGTCATGACCAGGGCGGTGAACAGTGCCCTCCAGAATGCGCCCTCGGTGAAGTTGGGGTGGAGGATGCCCCGGAGGGCGGGGAGGCGGGCCAAACCGGCCGCCACGATGAACGAGAGCGCCACGCCGATGACGGCCCCGAGGAAGGCGACCAGCAGGCTCTCGCCCAGCAGGAGGCCGACCGTTCGCCGCCGGGTCCAGCCGATAGCCCGCAACAGCCCGAACTCGCGGGTCCGTTCGAACAGCGAGAGCAGCATGGTGTTGCCCACGATGACCGCGCCGATGAGGATGGCGAGCACCGTGCTCCCGTTGACCGCCGCCTGGAGGTAGACGAGATTGCGGTCCGCCCGCCCGAACTGGCTGGCCGTCTGGATCGTGGTCAGCTGGGGTTGGTCGTAGGCGATGCGGTTGGCCACGGAGGCGGCTTTGATGCCTGGTGCGACCTTGACGAACGCCAACGTGACGATGCCGTCGACCCGGTTGTACCCCTGGATGGCCGGGAGCGGGAACATGGCGCCTGCGTCCCCGAACGAGTTTCCGGTCGAGTAGATGCCCACCACGGTGTTCGTCGTGCCGTTGGCCCGGAACTGGTCCCCCACCCTCAGACCGAGGTTTGCCGCCGCCCGCCAGCCCAACATCACCTCGTTCGGCGCGGTCGGCGCGTAGGCCTGCCCGTCCACCACCTTGACCCCGAATGCGGCGAGATCGCCGGGGTTGATCCCGATCTCGATGAACACCGGGTTGTCCGCGTTGATGTTCTGGGTCTCGACCAGCACCCCGACCACGCTGGCCACCCCGGGTGTCTGCCCGATGCGGGCCAGCTCCTGGCGGTCGATGGTGCTGGCCAGGGTGTCCGCCGCCCCCTTCTGCAGCACGGTGAAGTCCGCCTTGCCCACCGAGATGATGGCGGCCGCCGACTGTTCGAGGCCACTGCTGGTGACCGCCAGGGTGACCACGGTCATCACCGCAATGGCCACCGCCAGGGCCAGTCCGACCGACCGCGCCTTCTTTCTCCACAGGTTGCGGAGGATCAGATCGATGAAGGTCATCGGATCGTGTTCGAGAACGAAGCCCCGGAAGAGGTCGGTCGGCCCACGTCCACCATTGTCGGTCCGATCGGCGACCCGGCTCCAGGGACCTTCGGCCCCAATTCCCCGGTGGTCATCCCACCGGGGACGGATGGGCCCCCGGTCGCCTCAACTTCGAGGTGCTTCCGGCGCTGAGCCCATGTCACAGGGCCATCTGGCGCCGTTCGCCCGGGGCGAGCTCGGCCATCTGGCCGTCCAACCCGACCCTCGCACTGCCCTCTCCCCAGTCCTCGGCCTCCACGGTGATCACGCCGTCGGCCACGGTGACGTTGATCCACCGGCGCCGGTAGCGGATTCCGAGTGCGAGGCTCCGCACCTCGGCCGGGAGGAGGGGGTGGAACCAGATGCCGTCGTCACGGGTCTCGATGCCCAGGTAGCAGCGCTGGAGCAGGTCCACCGTGCCGGCCATGGCGCCCAGGTGGATGCCCTCGGCGGTGGTGCCACCCTGGGTGTCATCGAGGTCGCCGCGGAGGGCATCTTCGTAGAACTTCCACGACCCCTCGCGATCGGAGCGGGCCAGGACCCAGCTGTGCACGACCCGGCTCAGTGTCGACCCGTGTGAAGTCCGTTGGAGGTAGTAGTCGATGGTGCGCGGGATCATCTCGGATCCGAATGGGTAGCCCAGGCGGTCGAAGAGCGCCTCCAACTCCTCGCTCGATAGCAGATAGAAGAGCATGAGGACGTCGGCCTGCTTGGACGCCTTGTAGGCATTGGGCGTGTCACCCTCCCTTTCGAGGATGCGATCGAGACGGGAGATGTCGCCGAACTGGGTCCGATAGGTGTCCCAGTCCAGCTCGGCGAGGTCCTCGTACCCCTCGAACTGGCTGATCACCCCGTCCCGGTGGAAGATCACCCGCATCTTGTGGCTCACATCCTGCCAGTGGGCCAACTCGGCATCGTCCAGTGAGAGGCGAGCGCGCAACTCACTGCGGCGAGGCTCCGGCAAGACATCCAGCAGCTCGAGGGCCCGGCACAGGACCCAGGCGGCCATGATGTTGGTGTAGGCGTTGTTGTCCAGACCGGGTGTTCCCGCGCCGACATAGCCGTCGTGGTACTCGTCCGGGCCCATCACGCCGACGATCTCGTAGCGGTCGAGGGTCGCGTCGTACCGGGCGATGCTGGCCCAGAACCGGCTGATCTCGAAGATCATCTCGGCTCCGAAGCTGACCATGAACTCGATGTCCCCGGTCGCCTGGAAGTACTTCCAGACGTTGTAGGCGACGGCTGAATTGATGTGGCGCTGGAGATGGGAGGCATCGGGGAGCCAGCGGCCGGACAGCGGATTGAGATGGAGGACCTGTGCCTCCTCGCGCCCGTTGCTGCCGCTCTGCCACGGGTACATCGCGCCGCGGAAGCCGGCTTGCTGGGCGGCCCAACGGGCCTCGGGCAGTCGCCGGTAGCGGTACAGGAGCAGCGATCGAACCAGCTCGGGGAGGTGGAGGGTGAGATAGGGGTAGATGAAGAGCTCGTCCCAGAAGACGTGACCGCGGTAGGCCTCGCCGTGCAGGCCGCGGGCGGGAACGCCGACGTCGAGATCGAGGGTGTTGCGAGACGTGGTCTGCAGCAGGTGGAAGATGTGCAGATGCAGGACCGAGCGTGTCGGGCCATCACTGCTGTCCAGTTCGAGTGAGAATCGCTTCCACAGGTCGTCCCAGTCCAGGCTGTGGGCGCGGAGAAGGTCGGTGAAGCTGCCCAGGCGCCCACTCCACGAGCGGGCTTCCGCCGGCGCGTCGCTGATGGAGCGGTCTCTCGAGGTGAAGAGGGTAACGATCTTCTCGATGGTGATCGGCTCGGAGGAGGTCACATCCACGGAGAACCCGTGGGCGATGAAGTCCGGCTCTTCGAACACCTGGCGCTCGGGAGCGATGGCCCTGGCGCCGCACGCGACACGGGTCCGGGCCGCTTCGGCAATCTCGACACCGGACTGGCTGGTTCGCGCCGCCAAGGCGATCGTCTCGTCGTCGACGGCCTCGGTGCGCACGTCGACCAGGTGGTGCTCGTCGAACTGACGGTAGCGAGCCACACCGGCATTGGTGATCCGGGCATCGAGACCAGACCGAACGTCCAGGCGTCCCGACCAATTCTCGGCCCACAGGACCGTTTGGAGGCCGGCCACGTGCCGGTTGGCCATGCTGACGAACCGTTGTTGCCGCAGGCGTGTCACGTGCCCGACACCGTCACGTACCCGTAGGGTCCGGACCAGCATGGCTCGGCGGAGGTCGAGCTCCTGGGAGAACTCGAGGATGTCGACAGCGCCGAGGTCGAACCACGGCCCCCCGTCGATGCTGAAGGTCAACGGCAGCCAATTGGGCACGTTGACGATGCTCTCGTTTTCGATCGTGCGCCCGGACAGGTTGGTCGACCTCCGGTCGTAGAGGCCGGCGATGTAGGTGCCCGGGTAGTGGATGCCGTCGGCGACCGACTCCGGGGCGGCACCCCGAGTGGCGAAGTAGCCGTTCCCCAGGGTGCACAGGGACTCCCGCACTCCCTCGTGGGCCGGATCGAACTCGTTGTAGCCGAGGGACCATTCGTCCTGTCTCATGGTCGTGCCCTCGGTCACCGATGGTTGGCTCACGGCTCCTCCCCGCGGTTGGTGGAGGTCATTCCGAGCTCGGACAAGTCCGTCACGACGATGTCCGCCCCGTGCTGGCGGAGCTCATCCCCGTGGCTCACCCGGTCGATCCCGACAACCGAGCCGAAGCCACCGCGCCGGCCGGCCTCCACCCCGGCCAGGGCGTCTTCGACGATCGCGGCACAGGCTGGCTCGACGGCGAGCTGTCGTGCGGCCGTCAGGAAGATAGCCGGGTCAGGCTTCCCCGGGATCTCCCGGGCTTCGGCGTCGATGCCGTCCACCACCGCGTCGAAGAGATCCATGATGCCGGCGCCCGCCAAGATCACCTTGGCGTGCCGGCTGGATGAGATGAGGGCTGTGCGCAGGCCGTGCGAGCGAAGGGTGCGGATGAAGGCGATGGTCGATGGGAAGGGCGCCACTCCCTCGCTTTTCACGATCCGCTCGAACTCCTGGTCCTTCAGGTTGGCGATGGCACAGACCGTGCCGTAGCCGGGCTGGTCCGAAGGGCGGCCCCGTCTGAGCTCGTCCCGGCGCGACGAGAGAAAGCTGGCCGCCCCGTCGTACCGGGGCTTGCCATCGACAAAGCGGAGGTAGTCGTCCTCGGTGAACGGGACGAAGGTCTCACCGGTCCGCTCCGACCGGGCGCGCAGGTAGCCGTCGAAGACCTCCTTCCAGCATCGTGCATGGATCCGGGCGGTGTCGGTGACGACTCCGTCCATGTCGAAGATGACCGCCTGGAGCGAATCGGGGAGCGTGCACCCGCCCCGTTTGACCGGCCGGCTCATACCTGTGTTCCCATGACTTCTCAACAGGAGACCGGTCCGGGGGCCATGGGCCCTATTGTCGCTGGCCCTGGGGGGTCGGACCAGGGCCTTTGGTCACAAGGGACCGGCTGTGGAGGCTTCGGGGCCTTTCGACCCTGGTGCCTCGGCGGGAGCCGGGGGACGATGCTCCGATGGGGTACGTGCCCGCCCGGGCTCCCGAGCCGTTTGCCGGAGCCACTGGCCTCGGCCCATCCGATACGGAGGCGAGGGTGGTCGAGACTCACGTCTCGACCCTCTTCTTCGTCGGGAACCGCGTCTACAAGCTCCGCAAGCCGGTGCGGTTCGACTTCGTCGACTTCCGGGATCGGGCGGCCCGGCTGGAGGACTGCCGTCGGGAGGTGGCGCTCAACCGGAGGCTCGCCCCCGATGTCTACCTGGGTGTCGCCGATCTGGTCCTGGGGGGGAGCCGGTCGACCACCTGGTCGTCATGCGGCGGATGCCGGAGGAGCGCCGCCTGGCCATGCTCGCCCGCCAGGGGGCCGAGCTGGACCCATGGCTGTACCGGGTCGCCGAAACGCTGGTCTCGTTCCACCGCCGGGCGGAGCGCTCGGCGGAGGTCTCGGCGGACGCAACCGCCGATGCGGTGGACACCGTCTGGCGGGACAGCTTTCGTCAGGCCGATCCCTTTGTCGGGTCCCTCCTCGACGAGACCACCGAGCATGAGATCCGCGCCATGGCCCTGCCGTGGATCCAAGGTCGCCACCCCCTGTTCGAGGCGCGCATCAGCTCGGGCTGTGTCTGCGACGGACACGGCGACCTGCAGGCCGAGGACATCTTCTGTCTGGACGACGGGGTCCGGATCCTCGACTGCGTCGAATTCTCCGACCAGCTCCGTCACTGCGATGTCTGCTCCGATGTCGCCTTCTTGGCCATGGACCTCGAGCGACTGGGCCGTCCCGATGCGGCAGATCGGCTCCTGGTCCACTACCAGGATCTGGCCGGTGCCCGGTTCCCCTTGACGCTCGTCCACCACTACGCCGCCTCCCATGCGTACGTGCGGGCCATGGTGGCCTGTCTCCGTTCAGATCAGCAGCGGGATGCCGCCGGTTCGGAGGCGGGGCGGCTCCAGGCGCTCGCTCTCGACCACCTCCGCCGGGCCCGGGTCCGGCTCGTCCTGGTCGGTGGCCTTCCCGGGTGTGGCAAGTCCACCCTGGCCGCCGGGTTGTCCGCCGCCACGGGCTGGCCGGTGTTCCGCTCCGACAGGGTGCGTCGGGAGCTGGCCGGGACGGGCCCCGACGGGAGCACCCGCACCGGGTCCGCACCGTACCGCCAGGGTCGCTACCGCCCCGGGGTCACCGCCGATGTCTACGCCGAGCTGCTCCGGCGGGCCGAGCCGTCGCTCAGGCTCGGTGAGACCGTCGTCCTCGATGCCTCCTGGGTCGATGCCGCTCGTCGGGACCAGGCGAGGTCGATCGCCGTCCGCACCGGGAGCGATCTGGTGGAGTTCCAGTGCCACGCACCTCCGGCGGAGGCCGCAGACCGGATCGCGCGCCGATTGTCCGAGCACCGCGACGTCTCCGAGGCCACCCCCGAGGTCGGCCGGGCGATGGCCCGGTCGATGGACCCGTGGCCGTCGGCCATCATGGTCGATACCTCGCGGCTGTCGCCGGCCGAGGCCGTGTCGGCCGCCCGGGAGGCAATGACCGATGGATAGTGACCGATGGATGGGGAGCGACGCATCGGTGCTGCTCCTGTCTCGGTCGACCTCCCCGGTGGCCGCGGCCGTCACGTCGGCACGGTCGCTGTAGGGTCTTCGTGGCCGCCATCGTCCTCGTGGAGATGTCGATATGAGCCCCGACCATGGGCCGGTCGGACACAGCCGCAGGAGGAAGTGATCGCCACCCCCAATCAGGGCTCTCTTGAGCGTGAGGTCAAGCTCGAGGTCGACCCGGACTTCGCCCTGCCCGATCTGCCGACAGCGGTCGGAGCCGTCGAGCGGCGGTCGGAGCAGCATCTCCGCACCGCGTACTTCGACACTCGGGAGTTCCGGCTCTGGCGTCGCGGAATCACCTTCCGCCACCGCATGGGCGAGGAGTCGGGGACGGGGACCTGGACGCTGAAGCTCCCCGGTTCGAGCGAGGGCCAGCTGCTCGACCGGACCGAGCTGACCTGGACCGGGCCCCGGCTGTCGGTACCAGATGAGGCCGCCAGAGTGCTGCTCGGGATCACCCGGCGCTCGCCGCTGAGCCAGATCGTCGAGCTGGTCACCACCAGACGGCGACTGATCCTCCATGACCCGGCCGGGATGCCGCGGGCGGAGATCGACGACGACACCGTCACCGTCGTCGGCGGGACGCGAACGGGGCTGCAGTTTCGCCAGATCGAGCTGGAGATCGGTGATGGAGGCCAGGACCTGGTCGGCCCGGTGACGAAAGCCCTGATGAAGGCCGGCGCCCGATCGGGCGGGGAACAGAAGCTGGCCATGGCGGTGGACCTGCCGGAGCCGTCCCAGGGCCGAGCGGAGGTTCGCCTCGATCGGGCTTCCCCCGTCGGGGATGTCGTCCGGTTCAGCATCGCCTCGGCGCTGGATCGCCTGCTCGACAACGACTACCTCCTCCGTCTCGATCCCGCCGACCCCCCGGTCGAGGCGGTCCACCAGGCTCGCGTCGCCACCCGCCGGTTGCGATCGGAGCTCAAGCTGCTGGAGGCGGCTCTTGCCGATGACTGGGTGCGGCACGTCCGCGATGAGCTCAGATGGTTGGGCACCGCGCTCGGTCGGGTGCGCGATATCGACGTGCTGGCACCGGTGCTCGAGGGGGATGGCGACGGCTCGCCGTTCGACCGTGAAGGTCGACGGGAACTTCGGTCCACGTTGGGTGAGCAACGAAAGGCGCACAGTCGAGCGCTGGCCGTCTCACTCGCAGACAGCCGTTATCTGACCTTGCTCGACCAGCTCGACCGGGCCGCTCGCCGTCCACCGTTCGAGGATCAGGGGTCGGGCAAGTCGAGCCGACCGCCCCTTTCCTACTGGCCGGCGAGCGCGATCCTCCCGAAGCTCGTCCGGCGACGCTGGAAGGCCCTGCGCAAGGGGGTCCGAAAGGGCGGCCGCTCTCCCAGTGATCGTGAACTGCACCGCATGCGGATCCGGTCCAAGGAGGTCCGGTACGCGGGGGAGACAGCGATCCCGGTCATCGGCAAGCCGGCCCGACGCACTGCCAGGGCCGCCGAAGCCGCCCAGACCGTCCTCGGCGACCATCACGACGCAGTGGGCGCCGAGGAGTGGCTCCGGAGCCGGGCGATGCAGGGCCCGCCGGCGGCCAGCTATTCTGCGGGGCGCCTCGCCGCCGAACAGGCCCGGCTCCAGCGGAAATTGCGGCAACGGTGGCTGTCCGTCTGGCGCCGACTGGATCGGAAGAAACTCCGACGGTGGTTCACGAAGAAATGAGCTCCTGACGGCGGGCTGGATCTCAGGGCGAGCGGTGCTCGAAGTGCTGGACGGTGGCGTCCGGCCCGGGGAAGAAGATGGTCTCGTGGCCGTTGTCCGCCCACCGGACGACGTAGGGTGGCGCCCCGTCCGTACCGTGGACGTCGAGAACCTCCCCATCCCGATCGGGCTCTCCATGGCGGTGCCCGTGGACCACGATGCGGTCTCCCACCCTCGCCTTCATGCCTTCCTCCTTCACGCTCACGCCCAAGCTGGCGCCCACGCCCCATGGTGCGGCCTTCACCTCCGGACCACCAGGGTCGAAAGTCCCGGTCCTCCCGTGCGGTCGGCGAAGATCCCCGGGATCGGGGAAGGTGCCGTCCGACCCGCCGACGGGCTCAGCGATCGTCGGGCACCAGCTGGCGCCGAAGGTGCTCCAGCTTCTGGGGATTGGTCACCGAGCGGACCCCGACGATCTTGCCCGCCAGGATGTCGAGTGCCAGGGTGGCCACGACGCGATCGGCCTCCACGAACACCATGGCCGGCTGGCCGTTGAGCACGACCTCACGGGGGCGGCCGTGGAGCCTGCGGGCCACGTTGACCAGGAAGCGCGAACTGCGGTAGGGCCCGACCACCGGTCGCATGGCTGCCCGGACGACCCCACCACCATCGGTCCAGACCACGACATCGTCCGCCAGCATCGCCATCAGGCCCTCCAGGTCGCCCGTGGCACACGCCGCCACGAACTGGCGGGTCAGTTCCCGCCCGTGGCGGGCGTCGGCATCGAACCGCTGCCGGCGGTCCTCGATCCGGTGGCGTGCCCGGGCCGCCAGCTGGCGGCATCCCGCCGGGGTGCGGCCCATGACCCGGGCCACCTCGTCGAAGGGGTAGCCGAACACGTCGTGGAGGAGGTAGGCCGCCCGCTCGGGGGGTGTGAGCTCCTCGAGCAGGACCAGAAAAGCGAGCGACAAGGTGTCGGCCTGCTCCAGGGCCGACGTGTCGTCCAGCGTCACCGGCTCCGGCAGCCACGGACCGGTGTAGGTCACTCGCTGGGCTCGCGCCGAGCCGAGCTGGTCGATGCACAGACGGGTGACGATCGTGACCAGGTAGGCCCGGGCCGATCGCACCTCTCGCTCGTCCCGCTGCAGCCAACGCAGGAAGGTCTCCTGGACCATGTCCTCGGCGTCGGCGGCGCTTCCCAGCATCCGGTAGGCGATGCCGAAGAGGAGTGATCGCCACTGCTCGAAGACGGAAGCATCGTCAGGCGACGGTCCTGGCACCGTCCTCCTTCTTGCTCATCGGGATCTCGCATTGCTCGGCGAATCCCTGGCTGCGCAGGCCGAGCCCGGCATTGAAGCGGGAGCGGAAGTTCTCCAGCGCCACCCATCCGGCGAGCTCGACGAGCTCGGTGTCGCTGAGGTGGCGGTGCAGCCGCGCCGCCAGGTCGTCGGAGACCTGGGCCGGAGTCAGTGTGGCCTGCTCGGCGTACTCGAGTACCACCCGCTCCCGCTCGTCATAGAGCGCACTCTCGCGCCATTGCGACACGGCCCGCACCTTGCGGGGATCGATGCCTGCGTTCATTCCCTCGTAGTACCCGTAGTCGGTGCACCACGAGCACCCGATGAGCATGCCGGCCTGCTGGATGGCCAACCAGCGCAGTGTGGGATCGAGCTTGTTCCAGCCCTTGGCCACCGCCGTCTCCAGCACTCCCATCGCCACCAACACCCCGGCGTGGTGCGAGGCCGCCTGGGTCGGTTCGACCATCTGGCCGAACCTCCGGCGGGTGTAGCTGCGGGCCAGTCTGGGGACGATGCCCTCCGGTTCGGTGTCGAGGGGTACATGTGCCATGGGCCACCACCTTTCTCGAACCCTAAGACGATCCTGACCGACAGAACGTGACAGCCCGGCATCTGGTGACCAGCCCGACGCCTGACCAGCCCGGCGCCCGACCAGCCCGGCGCCTGACCCGCCCGGGGCGGAGGTGGCCGCCTTCGGTAGGGTGCATCCATGCCGAAGGCTTCCACCCGGTGGCCCAGGTCCGGCGCGCTGAGGATCGTCACCGCCATGCTGGTCGCCCTCGGGGCGACGGTCGTCGCCGCGGGGACGACCCGAGGAGCCGGTGCCGCCGCGCCGGTCGGGGCGCCGGCCGGGTCGCCCCTCGACCTCCCGCTCGGGCCCTCGTCGGGTGGGCCCGCCGCGCTGGTGGACCCGGAGGCCGGAACGGGAGTCGGCCGGGTCTCCCCGGGCAACGTCAGCGAGTACCCGGGAGCGTCGGTCCCACTGGGCATGGTGCAGTTCAGCCCGGACACCTCACCGGACCGGCAGGTGGCGACGGGGTCGGGCTACGACTACGCCGACTCCCACATCTCCGGCTTCAGCCTCACCCATCTCTCGGGCCCGGGCTGCGCCATCTACGGGGACATCCCCATCCTCCCGGCCACCGGTCCGGTCCCGGCCGCCCCCGACACCGCCGTGCAGCCGTTCTCCCACGCCAGCGAGCGGTCCTCCGCCGGCAACTACCGGGTGGACCTCGGCCCGGGGGGCGGCGGGGGTATCGGCGTCCGGCTCACCGCCACCACCCGGAGCGCGCTGGGCGCCTTCGAGTTCCCCGCCAGCCCCCTTGGGCATCGCCGAGCCGGGGCCGCCGCCGGCGACGACCTCCTGTTCAAGGTGAGCGACTCCGCCAACGGCTCGAGCAGCTCGCAGGTGCGGGTGGTCGGGACGGACAACCTGGTGGGCTCGGTCACCAGTGGTGACTTCTGCGGCGTCCCCGGCAACTACACCCTCTACTTCGCTGCTCAGTTCTCCCGACCGTTCGCCTCCAGCGGCACCTGGCAGAACAGCGCCGTCGGCGCCGATCAGTCCTGTGCCGGCACCGCCGCCGTCTCCTGCGGGGCTTGGGTGAGCTTCCGCCCTCCGGGCCCTGGGGGGTCCCGGACCATCCTGGTCAAGGTGGGTATCTCCTTCGTCTCGGCCGCAGGGGCCGCCGACAACCTGATGGCCGAGGACGCCGGGTGGAGCTTCCCGCAGACCTCCGGGGCGGCCACCGGTGAGTGGAACGGCCTCTTGGACCGCGTGGCCGTGCGCGGGGGGTCGGAGACGGCGCAGCGGACCTTCTACACGGCCCTCTACCACTCGCTCCTGTTCCCCTCGGTGTTCAGCGACGACGACGGCCACTACACGGGCTTCGACCACCGGGTGCACACCCTGGCCCCGGGCCACGTGCAGTACTCCAACATCTCCGAAGCCGACATCTACCGGTCCGAGGTCCCCCTCTTGGCCGTCCTGCTACCGGGGCCCACCTCGCAGATGGTCCAGTCGCTCCTGAACGACGCCGACCAGACCAGCGGGGGGTTCCTGCCCAAGTGGGTCGTCGCCGACAACGACGCCAGCCAGTGGGACGGCGACTCCGCCGATCCGATCATCGCCGGCGCCTACGCCTACGGGGCGCGGGGGTTCGACCTCCGCCAGGCCCTCGACGCCATGGTCCACGGTGCCACGGTGCAGGAGGCGGGCTTCGCCGAGCGTCAGAACCTCACCGAGTACCTGGCCCAGGGGTGGGTGCCCGCCCTCACCTACGACATCACCTCCTATCCCTACACCGACGGCGGTTCGGAGACCCTCGAGTACTCGATCGACGACTTCTCGATCTCCCGGCTGGCCCAGGCGGCGGGGGACCGGGCCGAGGCCGCCGCCTTCGCCGAACGGGGCCAGAACTGGCAGAACCTGTTCAACCCGGCAACCGGCTACCTGGCCGCCCGCCAGGCCGACGGGAGCTTTCCCCCCGGCCCGGCGTTCCAGCTGGCCAGCCGGGCCGAACAGGCCCAAGGGGTGGCCCAGCCGGGCTTCGAGGAGGGGAATGCCATCCAGTACACCTGGGCCGTTCCCCAGGACCTGGCCGGGCTGGTCGGGCTGATGGGTGGGGACCGGGCCGCGGCGGCCAAGCTCGACACCTTCTTCACCCGTCTCAACGCCACCCGGTTCGAGCCCTTCGACTGGGCCGGCAACGAACCCGGGGAGTGGATCCCCTTCGAGTACGACTATGCCGGCGCGCCCTTCGAGACACAGTCGGTGGTGCGCCGGATCATGACGCAGCTCTACCCGCTGTCCCCGGTGGCCGAGCCCGGGGAGGACGACCTCGGCGCCCTCTCCTCGTGGTTCGTGTGGGCGGCCCTGGGCCTCTACCCCGAGACGCCGGGGGTGGCCGACCTGGCCCTGACCAGCCCCCTGTTCCCTCGGGTCACGGTTCTCGAAGGGAACGGGCACACCCTCACGATCACGGGGTCGCAGGCCCCGGCCCGGTACATCCAGCGCGCCCGTCTCGCCCTGGGACCGGCCCGGTCCTCGCCGTGGGACAGGCCATGGCTCCCTTCGGCGGCCCTCACCGACGGCGCCAGCCTCGCGGTGGACCTGGGCGACACACCTGACCGGGCCTGGGGGGCGTCGCCGGCCGATGCCCCTCCCTCGTTCTCCTCGGGGGGCGCGCCGGCGGTGCCCTTCACCGATCCGGGCGGCTCCCTCCGCGTGGCCGCCGGTGGCTCTGCCACCCTCCGGCTCGGCGTCCAGGAGGCATCGGCGTCCGAGGGGTCGCGGTCGGTGGCGCTCGTGGCGTGGCACGCCGTGCCCTCGGCGGGGGTCACCGTGTCACCGGCGTCAGGGACCCTGCGGGTGGTCGGTGGCCGGTCGACGACGCCCGTCCGATTGTCCTCCACCGGCGCGGGCGGGTCGACGGTCGTCTTCGACCTGGCCCAGGGGGGCACTCCTCTCCCGGGCCTGACCCTGGAGGTGGCCTCGTAGGCTTTGCTCCGCCGGCGCCCACGTCCCGATCCGGGGCGAGGGCGGATGTGCTCACTCGCCGACCAGGTCACGCCGACGGAAGAAGGCGCCTCCGATGACCGCGGCCGATACTCCGAGCCCCGCCAGCACACCGTCGGCGGTCCAGTTCGGGGGGACGGCCGGAGCCGCCGCCATCTGGTAGAAGACCGACGTGTCGAGCAGCCAGCGGTTGGCCCGGATGATCCCGCCGATGATCTCGATCAGGAACGACCACGCCAGGACGGCGTAGACGGCGGCGGTGACAAGGCGGGGCCTGACGCCGAGCACCAGGGTCCCGACGCCCAGCAGGAAGACGGCCGGGGCGATCACATTGACGCCCGCACCCAGCGTGCTGGTGAGGTCCACCCCGGCCCCCTGGCTGGCGGCGCCGATCCAGGTGGAGAGCCCCGCCACCAGGCCGCCGAGGGCGACGGCACCGGCCGCCACCACCAACCTCCCGCCCAGCCACGACACCCTCGACACCGGCCGCACCAGCAGGTTGTCCAACCTCGCACTGGCTTCTTCCTCCCGGGCCGCACCGATCTGTCCGGCGGCGATGAACGCCACGAGCACGGCGACCACCAGGAAGGCCACGCCGAGGTAGGTGGCGGCTCCACTGTGGTGGGCTCCCAACAGGGTGAGCAGCTGCCTGAAGCTGGGTGACTCGGACAGGGCGCGCCCGGCCGATTTGGAGATCAAGCCCATCATCACGCCGGTCAGGGCGATGGCGATCATCCACCCGAGGAGCACCGGGCGAGCCAGGCGGAGCGACAGGCCGGCCGGGCGCGACAGGAGCCGTGTCCGGGCACCCGAGGGGGGACGGTCGGGGATGGTGCTCGCCCCGAGGTCACGGGTACCGGCCAGGTGGGCGGTCACCGCCGCCAGCGCGGCGACCGACCCGGCCAGGGGGAGCAGGACGAGCGGCCGGGGTGAGGAGAGCGGACGGAGCTCTTCGACCCAACCGAGTGGTGTCGTCCATCGCAACCACTCGAGCCCGGCACCCGAGTCGGCCACCATGCGGAGCCCATAGGCCGCGCCCAGTGCACCGCCGGCATAGGCGGCCGCCTGCCGGCGGGTCGGCGCCAACTGGCTGGCCAGAGCCCCCACCACCAGGAAGACGGCGGCACTCGACACGACCGCGGTGGCCAGGAACAGCATGGCAGTGGCCCCGATCCTGACCTGTGCGGTCCGGCCGATGCCCATCGCCAGGACGGCGGTGACCGCCCACAGGGCGAGCAGGCCGGCGCCGAGTCCGAGGAGGGCCTGGCGTGCCGCACCGCCCCGGGTCGTCCGGCCGGCGAGGTACAGCTCCCACCGCCCCGCCTCCTCCTCACCGCGGAGGAGCCTGGTCCCGGCCAGCAGCCCCCATACCGCTCCGACCACACTCAGCACCCCGAGGCTACGCCAGGCGGTGAACCCGGCGACGGTGCCGATGTCGTGCGCGGGCCCGATGATGGCGTTGATCCCGACATTGGAGCCGAAGGTGCGGGCGAAGGAGGCCCGCTGCGCCGCCGTCTTGTAGCTCGACGCGAAGCCGTAGGCCGACACCGCCACATATCCTCCGAACACGGCTCCCCATACGACACCGGAGCGAGCTGCGTGGCGCCCGGTCTGGCGCGCCACCACCAACCTCGGCCCGCGTCCGGTCGCCACCGGCTCTCCGCCGGGGTGGTCATCCTCCGGCATCGTGGGCTCCGTCGGAACGGTCGGGGCTCCCGTAGTGGGCCAGGAACAGCTCCTCGAGCGACGGTTCACGGCTCAAGAGCTCGTGCACCCCCGAGGTGGCGAGCACCCTGAGGAGGGGTTCGACCGTGCCTTGCACCTGGCACCGCACGACGCGGCCCTCGACCTGGACCGCGGTGACCCCCGGGACGCGGGACAGGTCGGGCACCGACCCGTCGAACGTGGCCTCGACGGTCAGCGACGAGAGGTGTCGTAGATCCGCCATCGTGCCCATGTCCACCAGGCGTCCCTGGCGGAGGATGCCGACCCGGTCGCAGAGCGCCTCGACCTCACTCAGGAGGTGCGAGGAGAGGAAGACCGTCTGGCCGCGCTCGCTCGCCTCGTGGACACAGTGGCGGAAGGCCTGCTCCATGATCGGATCCAGACCGCTGGTCGGCTCATCGAGGAGGAGCAGGTCGGGGCGGCCCATCAGCGCGGCGATGAGGATGAGCTTCTGGCGGTTGCCCTTGGAGTAGGCGCGCACCCGTTTGGAGGGATCGAAGTCGAAACGGCGGATCAGCTCCTCCCGGTAGTCGACGTGCACCCCTCCCTGCACCTGCCCGAGCAGGTGGAGCGTCTCGGCTCCGGTGAGGGTCGGCCAGAGGTTCGCCTCGCCGGGCACATAGGCCAGTCGCCGGTGGGCCTCGACCGTGTGACGGTGGCAGTCGAGGCCGAAGAGCTCGGCCCGTCCGGCGCTCGGCTGGATCAGCCCGAGCAGCAGCCGGATGGTGGTGGTCTTGCCCGCCCCGTTCGGGCCGAGGTAGCCGACCACCTCGCCCGGGTAGATCTGGAGATCGAGATCCTCGAGGGCGGGCGCCGCTCCGTAGTACTTGGACAGGCCTGCCGTCCGGATCACCGGATCTCCCATGTGGCACCTACTCCTGGTTCGTCGCCCGTTGGTGTTGCAGGGATTCTGAGCGAAGAACCCGTTGGTGCGGCAGGGTCGAAGGTCCCGCTCTTCCCTGCTCACCGGTGCCGGGGTTAGGACCTTTGGCCCTGCCGAAGGCGGCACCTCGGGCGTACGGTCAGAAAAAGGGAGGTGGTTCAGGTGGACATGGAGATGGCATTGGCCGGAGCGGTGAGCGACTGGACCAGGCAGCGTTGTCCGGGCGAGCCGGCCCTGGCCAGGCGGGCCGTGGAGGTGGCATTGAACAGTCTGGCCGGAGGGGCGTCCGTCGCCGAGGCCAGCGAGGAGGCCCGGGCCTTCGTCGTGGGCTGGATGCGCCACCCGGCACATCCCGGGTCGTGGTCCAGTTCCCCGCTCCCGCTGGCGTCGTGAGCTGGACGGACCGGCGCCGCCGGCCACTGGCGGGTGCGAGATTCGATCACAGGACCGACCGAGGGAGTTCGGATTATGAGTGCAGATGAGCAAGTTGGTGGAGCCCGCATCGACGAGTTGGAACGGCGGGTCGAGGAGCTGGAGCGCCGTGTCGTCAGCCGCGAGGTCCTCGACGACGAGATCCGTAGCCTCGAGCGTCGCTTGAGCGAGGTCCGCGAGCTCACCGAGGGCTAGGTCCGATCCACCCTCTGGTGCTTCGCAGACCTCGAGGGGCATGACAGGATCGTCCAGTGCTTCTCGCCGTGGTGGTCCTCTCGGGGGCCTTCGCATTGGTCAACGGCATCCATGATGCGGGGAATGCCATCGCCGCCCCCATCGTCACCGGTGCCATCCGACCGGGGCCGGCAGTCGTCCTCGCCGCCGCCTTCCACGTCATCGGTGCCCTGGTCGTGGGCACAGCCGTGGCCGCCACCATTGCCGGGATCGTTCTCGTCCCCGCCGATCAGATGCTCGAGGTTCTGGCGGCCGCCGTGCTCGGGGCGCTGGTGTGGAACGTGCTCACCCTGTGGTGGGGCATCCCGTGCAGCTCCGGGCATTGTCTGGTCGGTGCACTGGCCGGGGCGGCACTGGCCCGGGGCGGCCCGAAGGCCGTGCACTGGGGAGGGCTCGACGGCCTGCATCCGGTGGGCGTCATCGGCTCGCTGCTGTGGCTCTTGTTCTCGACCGCGGTCGCCCTGCCCCTGGCCCTGGGTGGCATACGCCTGGCGCGGCGAATGCTCCGGCGGGCGCGTCGTGCAGTCGAGACGCCCGTCCGCTGGGGCGAGCTCGTGGCCTCGGCCGGACTTGCCTTCGCCCACGGTTCCAACGACGCCCAGAAGACCATGGGCCTGATGACGGCAGCCCTGGTCGCCGATGGGCGCCTGCCGCGCTTCGCCGTGCCGTTCTGGGTGGCGCTGGCGTCCGCCCTGCTGTTGACCATCGGGACCCTGTTTGGCGGGTGGCGGGTGGTACGCACGCTCGGCCGACGCATCTACCGGTTCCGGTCGTTGGGCGGGTTGGTCAGCCAGGCCTCGTCCGGGATCATCGTCCTGGCCGCTTCGGTGGCGGGCGCGCCCGTCAGCACCACCGACGTGGTGGCCCCGGCCGTGGTCGGTGTGGGCTCGGGAGAGCGGTGGCGTCACGTACGCTGGGCGGTGGTCGGCGAGATCGGGTTGGCGTGGCTGGTGACCCTGCCGGTCAGCGGGGCCCTGGGCGCTCTGTTCCTCTTCCTGTGGAGGTTGGCTGGATGAGACGCTGGTTCCTGCCCGAGGCGCCGGACCTGCTCGGCCTGCTGGCCCGGCAGGGCCAGGTGACGATCGAGGCCATGGACGCGCTGTCCGCCTGGTCGAGTGGGGATCGGGCTCAGGGTTCCACCGTGCGCCGGCTCGAGCACCTCGGTGACGAGGCCAGCCGGGCGGTGCTGACGGCGGTGAAGGACGCATTCGTCACACCGGTCGGCCCCGAGGACATCTACGAGATCTCCGAGCGCCTCGACGCCGTCCTCAACGCCGGCAAGAACCTGGTCCGTGAATCCGAGCTCCTCGGCATGGATCCGGATCCTCCGATGGCGGAGATGGCCGACCTGGTGGCGCTGGGGGTGCGTGGCCTGGTGCGGGCGTTCCCCGACATCGCCGCCCATCCCGATCAGGCGACCGCGTCGGCGGACGCCTCCATCCGCCAACAACGCGCCATCGAGCACGTCTACCGGCGGGCCATGTCCGCCCTGCTGGGCATCGACGACATCCGTGAGGTGGGCGGTCGCCGCGAGCTCTACCGACGGTGCGTCCGGATGGGTGATCGCATGGAAGGGGTGGCCCACCGGGTCTGGTACGCCGTGGTCAAGCAGGGCTGACGGCCTCCGGGGACCGGCACGCCGCCGGCATCGGCTATGGCCGCAGGCTTAGAGGGGCGGCGGCTCGGGGAGCTCGAGCTGTGGACCCTCACCGGCGATGCGCAGGCGCCGTCCGGTGGCCTTGGTCCCATCGACGCGCACCAGGCGGTGGACCTGGCGGGCACTTCCCCATGACCTGTTGGCCAGGGATCTCCAACGCGTGTCGTCTGGCCGGTCCTCCACCTCTGAGGCCATGCCCTGCAGCAACACGCTCCAGTGCGTCCCATCGGTCGGTTCCCAGGCGTCGGCCTGGAAGGCCACGACCGCGCCGATGGTGGCGGCGTCCAGCTTCGTGCCGAGCACGGTGCGGAAGAGCACGGCCTCGTCGTCGACGATGAAATGGACGGGCAGGATGACGGGCAGGGCGTCGATGCTGACCCCGATCCGGCCCACCGATGCCAGTTTCAGGCAGTCGAAGCACTCCCGGCGCGTGAGAACGGTCGTTTCGGCCCCATCGTCCACACCAGGACTCTGGCGGATCGGGGGCGGCCGCACCAGGGCCGAAAGTCCCGCCCGGACCCTCGGTCCGTCACGGTTGCCGACCGGCACCCTCGCTCGGGGGCATCGACGACCCGGCAGGTGGCGCGACCGGAGGGCGTGGTGGATGGCGCCGTGGATGGCGCGCCGCCTCCTCTTCGGCCCGCGCCCCCAACAGGACGAAGAGGCCGATGAGGATGAGCCAGAAGTCGTAGAAGAAACCGACGAGGATCAGCGCCGTCCCGACGTACCGGGCGAATCGGCCGGCCCGCAGGGTGGCCTCGAGGTGGTCGTGATGGCGTTCGAGGACGGCGCGGAGCACCCGGCCGCCGTCCATGGGCAGGGCGGGCAGGAGGTTGAACGCACCGAGCAGCACGTTCAGCCATCCCAGGCGGGCCCACCAGCTGCCGGCGAAGAGGGTGGGTGGCCAGACATGGGCTCCGGCCACCAGGCCGGTGCCCAGGAGGACCAGGCCCAGGGCCAGACTGGTGAGCGGGCCGACGACGGCTACGGCCAGCTCGTCTGCGGGCGCCTCCGGCATTCGCTCGAGCTGCGACATCCCCCCCAGAGGGAAGAGGACGATGCCGAGCACCCTGGCGCCGCGTCGGCGGGCCACGATGCAGTGGGCGATCTCGTGGACGACCACCGAAGCGAACAGGGCGACGATCCAGGCCAGGCCCGAGACCACGCGACCCGTCCCAGCGCTGGCGTCGACGACGGCGACAAAGGCGACCAGCAGGAAGAACGTCCAGTGGAGGCGGATGGGGATCCCGGCCAGTCGGCCGATCGGGAGGCTGTGCCCGTGGCCGGCGACCGGCGTATGGGGCCCGGTCCTCCCGGGCAGGTCACCCGCCTTCTGCCCGCGCAGGTCACCTACCTTCTGCCCGGGCGGTGGGAACGGCTCTTCGCGAGTCACATCCACCATGGTGGGTGACCCTCCCACCGGGGACCAGGGCCAAACGTCCCTCCTCGCCGGTCAACGAGGCATGCTCACCAATCGGCGGCGTTGACGAGCACAGCGGCCCCGTTCACCCGGTCGTGGGCCAGATCGGCCAGGGCACGGTCGGCCTGGTCCAGGTCGTAGGCCACGGTGGAGGCACGGACCCGAACGCGGGCCGCCGCCTCGAGGAAGTCGACCCCGTCCTGCCGGGTGTTGGCGGTGACGCTGCACAGGCTCCGCTCCTCGAACAAGTGCTGTTGGTAGTTGAGCACCGGGATGTCGGTCAGGTGGATTCCGGCGATGGCCAACGTGCCGCCGCGGTCGAGTGCGGCCAGGGCGGGCGGTACCAGCGAGCCCACCGGGGCGAAGAGGATGGCGGCGTCGAGCGGCTCGGGCGGCGGGTCGTCGGCGCCCCCGGCGCTGGTCGCCCCGAGCTCCAGGGCCAATCGTCGGGCCTCGGGCGCACGGGTCATCACGTGCACCCGGGCCCCCTCGGCCAGGGCGATCTGCGCGGTGAGGTGAGCGGAGCCACCGAACCCGTAGATCCCGAGGCTGCCCCCCAGAGGAAGCTGCGATCGCCGAAGGGACCGATAGCCGATGATGCCGGCGCAGAGCAGCGGGGCGGCCTCCTCATCTCCGAACGCCTCCGGGATGGCGTAGGCATAGCCTTCGTCGACCACCGCGTAGGGGGCATAGCCTCCGTCGAGATCCCACCCGGTGAACAGGGGGTCGGTGCAGAGGTTCTCCCGGCCGGCCAGGCAGAAGCGGCAAGTCCGACAGGTTCGGGCCAACCAGGGGATCCCGACCCGGTCTCCCTTGCCGAACCGGATGCATCCTTCGCCGACCTGATCGACGATGCCAACCACCTCGTGCCCGGGAATGACCAGGCTGTGCTTCGGGGGGAGGTCTCCTTCGACCAGATGGAGATCGGTGCGGCACACCCCACAGACCCGGACGTGGACCCGGACCTGGCCGGTTCCGGCAGTGGGGATCGGTCGATCGAGACGCCGGAGCGGCCGGCTTTCGACCGGTCCCGGATCGCCGACCGCCCATGCCCGCATCGACGCCGTGGTCATGATCCGGTTCGCGCCGTCATCTTTTGTTGGTCTACGTCCCGTCACGCATGACCAGCACCGGGCAGTGGGCGTTGGCGACGCAGTGCTCGCTCACCGACCCGAGCAGCATCCCGGCGAATTCCCCATGGCCCCGGCTGCCGACGACGAGGAGGTCGGCGCCCCGGGACGCCTTGACCAGGAGGGGGGCGGGGTGGCCCTCGATGACCGCCGGTCGGATGGAGAGGTCGGGATGTGCCTCACGGATCGGGATGAGTACCTTCTCCAGCACCCGCTCGCAATCCTGTGCCGGCTCGTAGTTGTTGGGGACCGCCGACCACCCGTAGGCGTACGGCCACTCCCAGGTCATCAGGACCTCGAGGGCCGCTCCGGTCACCTCGGCCTGGTTGGCCGCCCACTCCAGGGCGGCGATCGAGGACTGTGAGCCGTCGGTTCCGGCCACGATCCGGTGGTCGGCTTCGGGATCGGGGGTCATGGTCGCCTCTCCTTTGGGGAATCGATGGGGTCTCGTCACACGAGTCCGAGATGACAGATGCACGGTACTGAACGGAGGCGAGGGTCAACCAGGGGACAAAGTCCCATCACTGCTGTGTGGCGGGACCGACCCGGTTGCCACGCCGAGAGCCGGTGAGCCGTGAGGTCTACGGGTTCAGGGGTACCCGGAAGACCAGCCTTGTCCCTCCGGACTCCGGGCTCTCGGCCGTGAACTGCCCGTGCAGCTTCTCGGCCCGACGCCGCGAGGTTGCCCAGTCCGAGCCCGCCATCGCTCGGAGCGGCATTGTCGATCCCACAGCCGTTGTCGACGACCAGCAGCTGGACCTGGCCGTCCTCCATGGCGAGGTCCACCGAGGCTTGGCTGGCCTCGGCATGGCGCCCGACGTTGGTCACCGCCTCGCGGATCACGACCAGGAGGTGCTCGCTCACCGCCTCGGGGACGGCCGTGTCGAGAGGGCCGCTGAACGAGGCGTGGACATCGAATCCGACGACCGCCCTGAGCTCTTGCAGGAGCGAGAGCACGTTGGCCCGAAGCCCTCGGTCGAGGTCTCCCGATCCGAGCTCGAAGATGCTGGTGCGAACCTGGCGGATGGTGTCGTCGACATCCGAGATGGCCGCCTTGAGCCGGTCGGTGACCGTCGAGGCCAGTGGATTGCCGGCGATGCTCTGCAGGGACAGGCCGACGGCGAACAGGCGCTGGATGACCGTGTCGTGGAGGTCCCGAGCCAGGCGGTCCCGTTCCTCGAACACGGCGACCTGCTGGACACGCTGGTGGAGGCGGGCGTTCTCGATGGCGATGCCGGCGGCACTGGCCAGCGCGGCCACCAGGGCCTCATCGTCCTTGGTGAACTCGGACCACCCGATCTTGTCGGTGAGGTAGAGGTTGCCGTAGACCTCGTCGCGCACCCGCAGCGGCACACCCAGGAACGAGGTCATGGGAGGGTGGTTGGCGGGAAAGCCGAAGCTCTCCGGGTGAGCGCTCAGGTTCGGCAAGCGGAGAGGTCGGGGATCACTGATGAGCAGACCGAGCACGCCTCGGCCGGTGGGACGGGCGCCGATCCGCTCCTCTTCCTCGGGCTCCAGCCCGCTGGTGAGGAACTCCGCCAGGGCCGTCCCTTCCTGGTCCAGGACCCCGAGGGCGCCATAGCGGGCGTTGGTCATCGAGCGGGCTTCCTCGATGATGTGGCCCAGCAGGGTGGGAAGGTCGAGATCGGCTTCGATGAGGAAGGCCGCTTCCAGCACTCGGCGGAGTTTGGCGGGATCCTCGATCGAATGGTAGGGCACAAGGCTCTCCGGGTGAAGGAAGCTAACCTACGAGCTCCACCTAGTGGATGCTAGTGCACCTGGTAGTGCTGGTGATCGACGAGCGACGGCGCCGGTCGTGGCACACTGGCGACCGGCCCTGTCTACCTGGCAGCCGGCGCGACCGGCGCGGGTCGTCAGTTGGCCGGAACTGGGCCCGAAGAGGAGGTGTGGGTAGGTGACGATCAGGGTGTTCCTCCTCGATGACCATGAGATCGTCCGGACCGGCCTCCGGTCCCTGCTGGAGGAGGAGGGCGGCTTCACCGTCGTGGGCGAGGCGGCCACAGCCGCCGAGGCGCTCGATCGGATCCCTCCGACCCGCCCCGATGTGGCCATCCTCGATGTCCGGCTCCCCGACGGGAGCGGGATCGAGGTCTGCCGGGAGATCCGATCGAGCTCGCCCGAGATCGCTTGCGTGATGCTCACCTCCTACGCCGACGACGAGGCGCTGTTTGCCGCCATCATGGCCGGCGCAGCCGGGTACGTGTTGAAGCAAGTGGGAGCCGGCAGCCTGGTGGAGGACATCCGGCGGGTGGCGGACGGGCAGTCGCTGCTCGACCCAGCACTGACGCAACGTGTGCTCGAGCGCCTCCAGGACCAATCCGAAGATCCCCTCCTGGCCAGCCTCACTCCCCAGGAGCGCCGGATCCTCGACCTCGTGGCCGATGGTCAGACGAACCGGCAGATCGCCGCGACGCTGTACCTGGCCGAGAAGACGGTGAAGAACTACGTCTCGAACCTTCTGAGCAAGCTCGGTATGGAGCGACGCACCCAGGCCGCCAGCTATGCGACCCGGGTTGCCGAGCGTGCGGCGCAGGCTCGTCGCCAGGACGCCACCGGTACCTGACGTCCCCCCATGGTGGGCAACGGATCCCTCTCAGCTGGCGCGGGCCAGACGGGCCCGTCTGCCATCACGGGTTCACGGCCGATCCTCGGGGCCATCCGCCCGACCCGGCCCATTGGGGGACCTATGGCCCTAGGCGCGGACCCCGGTCTGGCGTGAAATGGAAGGAGCAGGTCGTTCAAGGGAGTGAGAGATGAACTATGCCAGCGGTCGTCCTGGTCAGCGTCCGGTGCGTCGGCGTACGAACCGGGTTCCGCTTCACCCGGATTTCGTCGAGGACGTCACCCTGACCGCCGACGGGCTGGGTCGGGCGCGTCGTGCCGGCACGAGGTTCATCACCTCCCCATAGTGGAGGAGCGACGACCTCACGAAGGGAGGTGCCGTGGCAGAGACCCGTGGACCGGGGCGAGAAGGACCCGAAGAACCCGCCATTGTCGTGGGGGTCGACGGCTCGGAACGCTCCCGATGGGCACTCAAATGGGCTACGGACGAAGCCAAGCACCGTGGCGCCGTGCTCACGATCCTGTTCGCCCACAGCTCCAAGAAGGAGGCCGACAACACCCCGCCGTGGTACGACGCCGTCTCGGCGGACGGCCTCTCCCCCGGTGAGGCGATCGTCGACGACGCCTTTGCGCTGGCGGCGACGCGGCACCCCTCAGTGGTGGTGCGGGCCGAAGTGGTCCCGTCGTCACCGGCCATGGCGCTCACCGAGGCCAGCGGGTCGGCCGACCTGCTGGTGGTCGGGGCCCGCGGCAGAGGCGGCTTCGCAGAGCTGCTCCTCGGCTCGGTCAGCGACCAGTGCATCCAGCACGCCCACTGCCCGGTCGTGGTCGTCCACACAGATCCCGACGGCACCGCCAGGGCGGCGGAGCCACAAATCGTGGTCGGAATCGACGGCTCACTCGGATCGACACGCGCCCTCAAGTGGGCATTGGCCGAGGCCCGTTGGCGTTCGGCGTCGATTCTGGGGGTGCATGCATGGCAGTTCCCCCCGATCGGCACGTTTCTGGTCGGGCCCCGACAGGGTTATGACGCCGCCGCCCACGAGGTCCTCAACGCCGCCGTCGACTATGCCGCCGATCGGGCGCCCGAAGTGCCCATCGACGTGGTGGCCGACTGCGAGGACGCGGTGCCCGCCCTGCTGGCGGCATCCAGTGAGGCGGACCTCCTGGTTGTCGGGGCCGATGGTCACCGGGGGTTCAAAGGAGCGCTCGTCGGGTCGGTGGCGCATCAGTGCGCCCGCCACGCCCGGTGTGCCGTGGTAGTGGTCCGGCTGACCGCCCCGGACGAGGACCCCGCCCGGACGACACAGGCTCGGAGAGCGGCCCGGTCGGACGACGGTGACATGGCGGGGGGGCGGGGGCTCCGCGTCCTGACGTCGGGTCCAGCGGATGGCAAACACGACACCTAGCGGTCGAGGAGGAGATCGATGAGTGGTGGAGATCTGGGCCGACGGGTGGCCGAGCGCCGTCACGCGCTCGGGTTGAGCACCGAGGAGCTGGCCGCCCGGACCGGTATGAGCCCGACCTATGTGCACGTCGTCGAGTCGAACCCGTCTCCCCAACTGTCGCGGGCGGCCCTCTGGCGGTTGGCTGCCGCGCTGGAGACCTCGGTGGACGCCATCTCGGGCGGCGGCATGGGTGCCCCGCCCGGCCAGGCCGACCCGTCGGGCCGACCCAGTCTCGAGCCGCTGAGCGCCGAGGAATGTCGGGCGATGGTGGCACCGGGCGGGGTGGGTAGATTCGTCTACTCGGAGGCGCGGGGGCCGGTGGCCGTACCGGTCAACTTCCGGGTGTTGGACGGTGACGTCGTCTTCCGTACCGACTCGAGTGCGATGGTGGGGGCCGTCGCCTCCAACCAGGAGGTCTCCTTCGAGGTCGACCATCTCGACGAGGCGCTGACCGAGGGCTGGAGCGTGCTGTTAATGGGCCATGCCCGGGTGATAGCCGACCCGGTCGAGATCGGGGAGGCTCGTGCTCTCGGACTTGCGCCCTGGGCCGGCGGTGAACGTCGGACCTATGTGCGGCTGGTGCCTCGGCAGGTGACCGGGCGTCGCATTCGCCAAAGAGCCGGCCATGAGTAGTGTCTCAGACCCCGGTGCGGTCAGGGATCGTGTCGGCCGGTATCCGAGCCAGCTGGAATGCGATGTCGAGACCATCGGGGGATCGGTACTCCACCTGCGGCCCATCCGGCCCGACGACGAGCGGCGCCTGACGGAGTTCCACGAGCATCTGTCCCCGGAGTCGGTCTACCGCCGGTTCTTCTTCATGCACCCGAAGCTGTCGGCCGCTGAGGTCGAGCGGTTCACCCATGTCGACTACGTGAGCCGACTGGCTCTGGTGATCGAGCACGCCGACGGCCTGGTGGCGGTCGGTCGCTATGAACGTCTGGCCGGCACCCGGGAGGCGGAGGTGGCATTCGTCGTCGCCGACGAGTTCCAGCATCGCGGGATCGGCACGCTCTTGCTGGAGCACCTGGCCGACGCCGCCCTCGACAATGGCATCGACGTCTTCACCGCCCAAACCCTGGCCGACAATCAGGACATGCTCGAGGTGTTCATGAAGTCCGGATTCCATGTCACGACGGCCAGGGACTACGACACGATCAGCGTGCGGTTCCCCATTGAGCCCGATGACACGTCCCGATCGGCTCGCCGTCGGCGGCACTCCACGGCCGCCGGCGACGACGACCTCCGGTCCGAGGGCTCCTCACCGTGTTGATCGTGAGCGGCCCGGTCGGGGAGGCCGAGCACGACGGGGGTGATCACCCCGAACGACCGGCCCGCATGTCCGCGGTGATGGCCGGCCTCGATGACCTGCACCTGGGCAGTGATCTCCGCGTCGTGGCGCCCGATGCCCCCGAGCTGGCCGAGCTCACCCAGGTCCACGACGCCGCCTATCTGGAGGGACTGTCCACCTTCTGCCAGGCCGGCGGCGGCGACATCGACCCCGACACCTATGCCAGGTCCGACTCGTGGCGTGCCGCCTGTCGGGCCGCCGGGGCGGGACTGACCGCCGTGGACGCCCTGCGGCGCGGGATCGGCGAGGTCGGGTTCGTCGCCGCCCGGCCGCCCGGCCATCACGCGCTGGGTGACCGGGCCATGGGATTCTGCCTCCTCAACAATGTCGCCATCTCGGCGGGAGCGTTGTCCGCCGAAGGGGAGCGGGTCCTCATCGTCGACTGGGACGTGCACCATGGCAACGGCACCCAGGCGATCTTCTGGGACGACCCGAACGTCCTCTACGTGTCCACGCACCAGTCGCCCCTGTTCCCCGGTAGCGGAGCCGCCGATGAGATCGGTGGTCACGGCGCCGTGGGAATGACGGTCAACATCCCGCTCCCGGCCAAGGCCACCGGCGACGTGGTCCGTCAGGCCATCGAGCAGGTGGCCCTTCCCGTCATCGACGCGTTCGAGCCGACCTGGGTGCTCGTCTCCGCCGGCTTCGACGGTCACCGGGACGACCCCCTGGCCGACCTGGCCCTGTCGAGCGGTGACTTCGCCGATCTGGCCCGCATGGTGGCCGGATTCGCCCGTCGACCGGGACGGCTCGTCCTGTTCCTCGAGGGCGGGTACGACCTCGGGGCGTTGCGGATGTCGGTGGCGACCACGCTCGGGGCGCTCCTCGGTGGCATCTATCAACCCGAGGAGCCGACCTGCGGTGGCCCGGGCCGCGAGCTGGTGGAAAGGGCCCAGAGCGTGCGGCGGCGAGCGGTCCGCCGGGCCCGGGGCGGTACGGTCGAGGCGGCAGGTGCCCAGTGACCGCGATCCGTACCGTGGCGGTGGGCTTCGACGGGTCTCCCGACTCCGAATGGGCTCTCGGCTGGGCGGCCGACCTGGCCGGACAGATCGGGTCCGAGGTGGCCGTCGTCCATGCCGTCGGCCTGCTCGAGCATGCGGGTGCCCCGGGGGCTCTCCCTGAGCTCGAGGCGACCGTGCGAGACCTGGTGAGGCGCCACGACATCGATCCTGCTCGAGTCCGCTGGTGCCCGGTCGACGGCGACCCCTGCTCGGCGCTCCTGCGAGCGGCGAGCCCGCCCATCGCCGCCGACCTGGTGGTGGTCGGCTCACGCGGACAGGGCGCGCATTCCGGGCTCCTCCTCGGGAGCACCAGTCATGAATTGGCCGAGCACTCCGATATCCCGGTGGTTATCGTGCCCGCAGGAGGATCCAGGCGGTGAGGGGAGCGGGGCAGCATGGCGGCCCATCCCGGTGACGGGAGTGCGGTGGCGTCAATGCCGGCTGTGGGCGGCTGTCCGACCTCCGGCCACCGTGGTGGAACCGGGTGGGCACCACCGCGGCGTCTGATCGGCCACCTGGACCCGGAGGCGCCGGTCGCAGGTGACGGTCACCCGGTCGTGCTCGGCCCGGACACCGATCCGTTGGCCGCCGAAGCCGAACCTGAGGGCGAGGGCGGTCCAGGCATCCGGCAGGCAGGGATCGACGGCGAGCGTTCCTTGCCTGGCCCGTAGGCCCAGAAAGCCGAAGGCCAGGGCCTGCCAGACCCCTCCCATGGTGCCGAGGTGCAGGCCTCCCGCGGTGGTTCCGGTGAGATCGTCGAGGTCGAGGCGGGCGGCCATCCTGAACAGCTCGAGCGCCCGATCCGGCTGGCCGGCCCGGGCATGCAGCGATGCATGGACGGCAGGGGACAGCGAGCTTCCGTGAGCCGTCCGTGGGCCGTAGAAGTCCAGACTCGAGCGCAGCGACCCGTCCACCTCGGCCGGCACCAGGTGGTGGAGCATCAGCGCATCGGGCTGTTTGATGAGCTGGGATGCCGCCACCCGTGCTGTCCCCAGCACGGCATCGACCGTGGCCGGCGGCCGGGCCACCCCGGCCATGACCAGCGGCTCCAGGTCGAAGTAGCCGGCGAATTGCTCGTAGATCCCCCGCTCGGGGCACCACCCGTCGACCAAGCCGTCGGCCAGTTCCCGCCAGGTCCCCGGCTCGTCGCCGTCAGCCGGCCCGAGGAGCTCGGCACCTCGGCGGAGGTTCCAACGGGCCATGACGTTGGTGTAGGCGTTGTCGTCGACGAGCTGGTGGTACTCGTCGGGACCGATCACCGAGTCGATGTGCCCGCAGCCTTCGGCATCGGTCCGGATGCGGCTGGCCCAATAGCGGGCCGTGTCGACCAGCAGGTGACGCCCGGTCCCGGTCAGAAGCGAGGTGTCGCCCGTCCACGCCGAGTACTGGGCCGCCGCCCAGGCCACATCGGCGACGATGTGCTCCTCGTGAGCGCCGGTGTGGATCGCGACGAGCTCGTGGTCCTCTCCCCGGGCCGCCGTGGGCGTGACGTCCCACCCGTCCCGGGCCGACTCCCACGGGAATCGGGCGCCGGCGAACCCCCCGGCCACGGCTGCGTCCCGAGCGGCCGGGAGGCGACGGATCCGGTACTCGAGCATGGCCCGGGCGGCCGGGGGCCGGAGGGCGGCCAGGGCCGGGAGCACGAAGACGTCCGCATCCCAGAAGACATGACCGGCGTAGGCGCTCCCTGTCAGCCCGCGGGCCGCTACGGCCGACTCCCCGGTGTCTGCGGCGGCACTGAGCAGGTGGAAGACCGCGAAGCGGGCGGCCAGCTCCGCCTCGGGGTCACCCTCGATCACCACCCCCGCCCCCTCCCAGCGCTGGGCCCACGCCGCCCGGTGCTCGGCCAGCAGCGCGTCGAACCCCTTGGCGTCGGCCTGTCTCAGAAGGTCAAAGGTGGCGTCCAGGTCCACCGGGCCGTAGGGATTCGCGACCCAGGCAGCCAGTCGATCGACGACCCGCCGGCCGGAGGTGTCGATCGTGTCGTCCCGGGTGGCCACCGCGATCTGTGCACCAGCCCTGCCAGTAGCGGTCCCGGTGGCCGGTCCGCGACCCACGCGTTCGAACTCGACCATGTCCGGATGGGACCGGACGGACTGGCCGGATGGCAGGTGGGCCTCGGTCGACTCGGCCCGGAGGGCCATGGCGTGAGGGGAGGCGGCAGAGACGAAGCGCATCGAACGCCTCCCGTCCTCCTCGAGATCCCGCCGGACGAGCGTGCCCCCCCGCAAGTCGAGAAGCCGGCGGGCGGACCGGCCGCCGTGCCGTTCCGGCCACTCCAGGCCGGTCCAATCCGGTCCCGCCAGGAGCTGGTCGTCACGGGCATAGACGCCGTTCACGAGAACAGACGCGGTACTGCTGCCCTCTTCCGGGGAGGCTCGGACACCGATCGAGCCGTTGCCGACGGTGCCGAGCGCCTCGGCCACACCCTGTCTGTCCGGGCCTGTGGGCAGCGGGACCACCCACCCCGGGTCGAGATCGATGCTCGGCACCCGGTGGGATGCCCGCCGTTCCAACTGGTCCCCGACAACCTCGAAGAACCGGTCCGGGCCCCCTGGGGACCGGTGACCTGCGCCGAGCCCCCTCCCGGCGTCCGCCCCAATCGATATGACCGCGGCGCGGGCGAAGGCGTCCACCCAACCGGCAGGGGGCCCAGCCCCGGCGGCGCCATGACACACCAGCACCAGCCGGCCGGTGATCCCCTGGTGGGCGAGCCACCGGGCCGCCCGGCCGACCGCGTTCGGCGGATCGAGGGTCGGGAGGCCGGCCATCCCCGCGACCGGGGCCGGCCCGTCCGAGCCGGCCGGTCGGGTGTTTCGCCGGAGGACCAGCTGAGGTCCATCAGCCGTCACGGAGGACGCCTCCGTACCGCGGTGGCGACAGAGGAGCAGCACCCCTCGGCCACCCGGCCCGGGCCGCAACTGCGCATCGACAACGTCGATCGGGCCACTGGTCACGATGATCACGTGGACGCCCGACGCCACCAGTCGCTCGATCGACGTCCGCAACCTGAATGGATCGGCTCGTCCCTCGGCCTCGCCCAGCCCCTCCCAGTCGAGCACCATCGCCTCGTAGGTCTCCTGCAGCCGCTCCGCCCGCGTGCCGCCCGGCGCCGACGCCCGCGTTGGCTCAGGAGCTGGGGTCATCGTCCGCCCTCCAACGCCAGTTGGCGATGTCCGGGGGATCCTCTCCATGCTCTCGCCCGTAGCGCCGGGCGTCGAGGCGGGCGTCGGTCATCTGCTGGCGAAGGGCGGCGTTTCGGGGCCCGAGGCCGGGGACACGATCGAGCACATCGATGACCAGGTGGAACCGATCGAGGTCGTTGAGCATCACCATGTCGAACGGCGTGGTCGTCGTGCCCTCCTCCTTGTACCCGCGGACGTGGATGTTGTCGTGGTTGGCCCGCCGGTAGGTCAGCCGGTGGATGAGCAGCGGGTAGCCGTGGTAGGCGAAGATCACGGGTCGGTCCGGCGTGAAGAGCGTGTCGAACTCACGGTCGGACAGGCCGTGCGGATGCTCGGTGTCCGGCTCCAGGCGCATGAGATCGACGACGTTGACCACCCGCACCCTCAACTCAGGGAGGTGCTGGCGCAGGAGTTGCACGGCCGCCATCGTCTCGAGGGTGGGGACGTCGCCGCAGCAGGCCATCACGACATCGGGCATCGAATCGCCGTCACTCGAGGCGAAGGACCAGATGCCGAGCCCATTGGTGCAATGGTCGAGCGCTTCGCCCATGGTCAGCCAATCGTGCTGGGGCTGCTTGCCGGCGACGATCACGTTCACGTAGTCGCGGCTGCGCAGGCAGTGGTCGGCGACCGACAGCAGGCAGTTGGTGTCGGGCGGGAAGTACACCCGGACGACCTGGGCCTTCTTGTTGACCACGTGGTCGATGAAGCCGGGGTCCTGATGGGAGAAGCCGTTGTTGTCCTGTCGCCACACGTGGCTCGAAAGCAGATAATTGAGCGACGCGATGGGCCGGCGCCACGGGATCTCCGCGCTCACCTTCAGCCATTTCGCATGCTGGTTGAACATCGAGTCGACGATGTGGATGAAGGCCTCGTAGCAGTTGAACAGGCCGTGTCGCCCGGTGAGGAGGTATCCCTCGAGCCAGCCCTCGCACTGGTGCTCCGACAGCATCTCCATCACCCGGCCGTCGGGGGCCAGGTGGTCGTCGCCCGCCCGCAGCTCGGCATCCCAGGTCCGATCGGTGGCCTCGAACACGTCCTGCAGCCGGTTGGAGGCCGTCTCGTCGGGGCCGAACAGGCGGAAAGTCGACTGGTTCGCCTCGATCACGTCCCGGAGAAAGCGGCCGAGCACACGGGTGGCCTCGCGCAAGACCGTCCCCGGTCGGTCGACGTCGACGGCGTAGTCGCCGAATGCGGGAAGCTCGAGCTCGGAGAGGAGCAGGCCCCCGTTGGCGTGCCGGTTGGCGCTCATCCGTCGCTCGCCGGTGGGTGGGAAGGCGGCGACGGCGTCGATCGGGTGACCGGCGTCGTCGAACAGCTCGTCGTGCCGGTAGCTGCGGAGCCACGCCTCGAGCTGGGCCAGGTGGTCGGGATCGGTACGGACCCCGGTCAGGGGGAGCTGGTGGGAACGGAAGGTACCCTCGACCGGCAGCCCGTCGACGACCTTGGGCCCGGTCCAGCCCTTGGGCGTACGCAGGATGAGCATGGGCCATGTGGGGCGTGAGCCGGTCCCTCGGGAGCGGGCGGACGCTCGGATGTCGAGGATCTCCGTGACGATGCCGTCCATGGCGTCTGCCATCCGCCGGTGCACGGCGGACGGCTCCTCCCCGTCGAAGCCGCCCTCGACCAGAACCGGCCGGTACCCACAGCCGGTGAAGAAGGAGAGGAGCTCTGCCGTCGGGATCCGGGCCAGCACGGTCGGGGCCGCGATCTTGTACCCGTTGAGATGGAGGATGGGCAGGACGGCGCCGTCGCGGCGGGGATCGAGGAACTTGTTCGAGTGCCACCCCGTGGCGGCCGGCCCGGTCTCGGCCTCGCCGTCACCCACCACGCAGGCGACGACCAGGTCCGGGTTGTCGAACGCCGCCCCGAAGGCGTGGCTCAGCGCGTAGCCGAGCTCGCCGCCCTCGTGGATGGATCCCGGGGTTCCCGGGCTGCAGTGGCTGGGGATCCCCCCGGGGAACGAGAACTGGCGGAACAGGCGGGCCATGCCCTCACCGTTCCGGGCGACGTGGGGGAAGAGCTCGCTGTAGGTCCCCTCCAGCCAGGTATTGGCCACCACGGCCGGCCCCCCGTGGCCCGGTCCGCACACGAACATGGCGTCGAGTCCCCGGACCTTGATGCAGCGGCTCAGATGGGCATAGAGGAAGTTGAGGCCCGGACTGGTCCCCCAGTGGCCGAGGAGTCGAGGTTTGATGTCCTCGGGGCGGAGGGGACGGCGGAGCAACGGGTTGTCCATCAGGTAGATCTGGCCCACGGTGAGGTAGTTCGCCGCCCGGAGGTAGGCGTCGAGCTGCGACAGGTCGTCCTCCTCGGGCTTCGAGGAGGATCGCAGGCCTCCGGTGCTGGTCATGAGCCCCTCCTGGTCGGTGTCGAATGGTCGGGCCGAGTCGCCCCGGAGCCGGACAGCGGGATCGGAGAGCCTTCGATCGGGCACGGGTCCGATCTGACAAGGTAGGCGGCGTGCAGATCCTCGTTGTCAATGCCGGCTCGAGCAGTGTGAAGTTGCGGGTGCTGGATGACTCCGACGATCTCGTGGCATCGAGCGACCTGCCACGTCAGGAGCCCTCCGGGCTGCGGGGGGCCATCGGCGAGATTCTCGACGAGCACCCCGATGTGGCCGCGGTCGGCCACCGCGTCGTCCACGGCGGGACGGCCTTCCGGGGTCCCGTCCTCCTCGACGACCGGGTCGACGCGACCCTCGAGGCACTTGCCGACCTCGCCCCGGTGCACAACCCGATCGGCCTGGCCGGCATCCACGTCGTGCGAGAACTGAGACCGGCCCTGCCCCAGGTGGCCTGTTTCGACACCACGTTCCACGTCGACATGCCGGCCAAGGCCTCCACCTATGCCGTGCCCCGCTCGTGGCGGGAGACGTGGGGGATCCGACGCTTCGGTTTCCACGGGCTGAGCCACTCCTGGGCCAGCCGCCGTGCCGCCGAGCTGCTCGGACGGCCGCGGCAGGAGCTCCGGTTGGTGACCGCCCATCTCGGTGCCGGCGCATCGCTGGCCGCGGTGGCGTCCGGTCGCTCGGTGGACACCACCATGGGGTTCACGCCGATGGAGGGGTTGGTGATGGCCACCCGTTCGGGGAGCGTCGATCCCGGGCTGGTCCTGTGGGTCCAGCATCACGCCGGCCTCTCCGCGGCCCAGGTGCAGGACGCGCTGGAGCACGATTCGGGCCTGCGCGGCCTGGCGGGCGGTTCGGGCGATCTCCGCCGGGTGATGGCCGCCATGGATGCAGGTTCGCCCGATGCCCAGCTGGCCTACGCCGTCTACGTGTACCGGATCCAGACGAGCATCGCCGCCATGTGCACGGCCCTGGGTGGGATGGACGGCCTGGTGTTCACCGGTGGTGCCGGTGAGGGCGAGGCGCGGCTGCGGGCCGACACCTGCGAGGGGCTGGCCTTCCTCCGGGTGGGGCTGCACGGCTCCAGCAACGAGAAGATCCGGGGCGACGGCCTCGTCTCCCCCGAGGGAGCAGAACCGGCCGTCCTGGTGGTCCTGGCCCGGGAGGACCTCGAGATCGCCCGCCACGTCCGGGAGCTGGTCGGATAGCACCCGACGCATACAGATCCGGTCTTACCGTTGTCGGTGGAGGTCGAAACGGCGACCGGTGAGCATATCCGGGCGAATGGACATGACCATGTCCCCCGGCTCGGGGACGAAGGGATGGGCCGCCGTGAGCTCCGCATCCGTCGGTGACTCGATCAGGGTGGCCAGACCCCGGACGAGCACGCTCCATGCCACGCCGGTGTCCCAGTCGACCTGGTCCACCTCGAATGCCACGAGGTGACCGGCGGCGGCCCGGGAGAAGAAGCCCGCCCCGACCCGGGCCACGACCTGGCCTTGGCGGAGGGTGAAGTTGACCGGGACGACCACCGGCGCCTGGTCGGTGGCGATCCCGAGCCGACCGATGCCATCACCCTTGGCCGCCACGGCCAACAGCCGCTTGCATTCGGGAGCGGGGAGCACCGTCGAGCCCTTGCCGTCTATCCACATGTGGTCACCATGACACCGATGGCCCGCCGGCACCAGGGACCTTCGGCCCGCCCGCCGCGGGAGGGGTGCGAGGGGCCCGCCGCCCTGCTCAGGACCAATGGCCCTGCCCACGCTGCCCGGAGCGGTCCACAATCACGAGAGCCGTCATGAACGGAACGAGTCGGAGGAGGAGGATCGATGGGTGGGGAGCAGGGTCACCGCGGAGCCACCGAGGCCGGGTCACCACCGGGCGGTCGTCCGCCACCGGGAATCGTGGTCGGGGTGGATGGATCGCCGGGCGCCACGAGAGCCCTCGATTGGGCCGGAGATGAGGCTGAACGCGTCGACGATCGTCTGACCATCGTCGCCGCCTGCCTCTACGGCGGGTTCGGCGCCACCGACCTGCTCGAGGAGGGTGCCAAGCGGATCGTCAACGAGGCGGCCGAGCGCGCACGCGAACAGCACCCCGGAATGGACGTCTCGCCCGAGTTCCGCCGGGAGCCGGTGGCGCAGGCCCTGATCGAAGCCAGTGAGGGCGCCGACCTCCTCGTGGTCGGATCCCGCGGGCTCGGCGGGTTCCGAGGGCTGTTGCTCGGGTCGGTCGGGCAGCACTGCCTGACTCACGCGTCGTGCTCGGTGGCCGTCGTGCGCGCCCTCGTGGGTGAGCGTCCTGACGCCGTCACGCCGCGGATCGTCGTCGGTGTCGACGGCTCCGACGAATCGAACCGGGCGCTCGACTGGGCCGCGGACGAGGCCGACCGAACCGGTGCCGAGCTCGAGGTCGTCGGGTCGGGCATCTTCCCGGGGGCATCCGCCTATGCCTTCGCCCCGGCCGTCGGCGACCGCGAGGCGGCCGACCGGGTCGTGACCGACGCGCTGGGCCACGTGGCCCGTAGAGCGCCAGAGGTGGTCACCCGGGGCGTCACCAGCGAGGACCCCCCGGCGGCGGCCCTGGTGGCGGCCAGCCGCGGTGCCGGTCTGGTGGTGGTCGGCTCCCGGGGCCTCGGTGCCTTCCGAGGGCTGCTGCTGGGGTCCGTGAGCCAGCACCTCGCCACCCACGCGCATTGCTCGGTCGTGGTCGTCCGACCCGACGGGGCCTGAAGGCGTCGGGCCACCGGAGGGTGACCGCCACCGGTTCGCAGTTGCGCCTGCGGCCACTCGATCGGTAGGAATGTCCGGTCATGGTCCCGAGAAGACGGTCGTCCGCCAGCCCCGTTTCCGTCGGGGCTGGCGGGAATGGTTCAGCGGCCGGCACCTCGACCGTGGAGGGAACCCCGACGACGGGCCGCCACTGGGCGGCGTTGTCCGTGCTGTGCGTCACCCTGTTGCTCATCAGCTTGGACAACACGGTGTTGAACGTGGCGATCCCTTCGATCGTGCGGAGCATCGGTGCCAGCTCCAGCCAGCTGCAGTGGATGGTCGACGCCTATGCGGTGGTCTTTGCCGGGCTCCTCCTGTCGCTCGGCGCACTGGGTGACCGGGTCGGCCGGAAATGGGTCTTCATGGCCGGCCTGGTGGTCTTCGGGGGGGGCTCGGCGTTCGCGGCATGGTCGGAGACCCCGGATCGCCTGACCCTGGCACGAGCCGTCATGGGTGTCGGTGCGGCCGCCCTGATGCCCTGCACCCTGTCGATCCTCACCAACGTGTTCACCCGGGAGGACGACCGGGTGCGGGCCATCGGCATCTGGTCGGGCACCGCCGGCCTGGGTGTGGCCCTCGGCCCGATCCTCGGTGGGTTCCTGTTGGCCCACTACTGGTGGGGGTCCGTCTTCCTCGTCAACGTCCCTGTCGCCGTGGCCGGACTGGTGGCGTCCGTCTGGCTGGTGCCCAACTCGAGGAACCCGCTCTCCACCCGGCCCGACCCGGTGGGTGCCGGATTGTCGATCCTCGGGCTCGGACTGTTGCTGTGGGGGATCATCGAGGCGCCCGGGAGGGGCTGGTCCTCCCCGCAGATCGTCGGCGCGCTGGCGGGAGCCGGCGTGGTCATCGTGGTGTTCGTCGTGTGGGAGCGGCACAGCGACCACCCCATGTTGCCCTTGCGCTTCTTCTCCCAGCGCCGGTACAGCGCCGCCATCGGGGCGCTGGCCCTCGTGCTCTTTGCCCTGCTCGGCCTGTTCTTCCTGATGACCCAGTACCTGCAGTTCGTCTTGGGATACAGCGCCCTGGAAGCGGGCCTGCGGATCGCCCCGGTCGCCCTGGCCCTCCTGGTCATCGCGCCACTGTCGGTCGTCGTGGCCCACCGGGTCGGCACCAAGTACGTCGTCACCGCCGGGCTGGCCCTGATCGCCCTGGGACTCGGCCTGTTGTCACAGACCACCGTGCAGGGGACCTACCGCGACTGCATCGGGCCGTTTCTGGTGCTGGGGGTCGGCGTGGCGCTCTCGCTGGCACCCTGTACCGAGTCGGTCATGGGTTCCCTCCCCAAGGAGGAGGCCGGGGTCGGATCGGCCACCAATGACACCGCCATGCAGGTCGGAGGGGCCCTTGGGGTCGGCGTGCTGGGCACGGCGCTCAATCTCCACTACCGGCACCTGATGGCACCGGTGGTCGCCCACGCCGGTGTCCCCGCATCCGTCCAGACGGTCATCGTGAGCTCGGTCGGGGGTGCGCTGGCCGTGGCCCAGCACGCACCGTCCAAGGCGGGTGCGGCCCTCGCCGCCGCGGCCCGACACGCGTTCGTGTCGGGGATGGACCTGGGTCTGGTGATCGCCACGGTGGTGGTCGGGGCGGCGGCCGTCCTGGTGGTGGTGGTGCTCCCGAACCGGGGGACCGCGGCCCCGGCCCCGGACGGACCCCAGGCCGACGCCCCGGGCGAGCCGGCTCTGGCCACGGGGCCGGGCTAGCCGACGAGGTCCGACCCCAGTCGGCGGAACCTGCCGCCACGGCATGGGACCTATGGCCCTAGCTGGGATGTCCGTCGACCCTTACTGTCCAGGTGGGAGGTCATGCAACCATGCACATGAATGGAACGGTGATCATGAGCCTGTTCGGGAGCCTCATCGATCTGAATGGTCCCGGGCGGTACGTCCATTGGGGTTTCATCCAGATTTCGGTCGCCAACCTGATCCTGATCGGGTTGATGGTGGTCGTCTTCGCCGGGGCGATCCTCATCCCGTTTCGGCGCCACGGTGGGAGTGACCAATGACGATCGACACCCGTCCGGACTCAGAGGTGCAGGGGGAGGTCGCCGCTGACCGCCCCGAGGACGCCGACCAGTGGTCGGCCAAGCTGCGGCATGCCGCCGTCGAGGCGCTGCCCCCGGAACGCCTGTTGCCCGATCGCCAGCCCTCCTATGTGGCGTCGTGGATCTATGTCTTCGGCGTGGTGACCATTGCCGCCCTCGCCGTCGTGATCGTCACCGGCATGGCGCTGGCCATCTTCGGACCGACCTGGTGGCACCTGTCGTCAACCGGGCTCTTCGTCAACTCCCTCCATCTGTGGAGCGTCGAGGTGTTCTTCTTCGCCATGGTCGTCCACCTTTGGGGCAAGTTCTTCATGGCCGCCTGGCGCGGTCGCCGGCGGGCCACCTGGATCACCGGCGTGGTCGCCTTTGTCGTCTCGGTGGGTGCGGCCTTCACCGGCTACCTCTCCCAGCAGAACTTCGACTCCCAGTGGATCAGCACCCAGGCCAAGGACGGCATCAACGCCACCGGTGCCGGTGCCATCTTCAACGTCACCAACTTCGGGCAGATGCTGATGTGGCACATCATGCTCCTGCCCCTGGTCGTCGTCCTCATCGTAGGTATCCACGTCCTGCTCGTGCGCCGGCGCGGCGTGGTTCCCCCCTTCGCCCCGCCAGGCGAGCCGTCAGACGACAGTGAACATCGCGCCGCCGAGGCGGTCGCCCCGGAGGAGCAGCCATGACCGACGGTGCCGGCACAGGCGGCCATTCGCGGCGTCGGAGGCACTTCAACCCCGATCGCGATGTCGAGGAGTGGCACGGAAGGTACCTCCCCTACGACCTGGTGAAGGAGTTCGTCATCGCCCTGGTGGTGGTGTCGGTGCTCGTGGTCGGGCTGGCGGTGATCTTCTCCTCTCCGGACGAGAAGCCGGTGACGGTCAAGTCGTGGTCGACCTCCAATCCGGTCGACTTCGCCCAGACCGCCATCACCGAGCTCGACGGCACCAGCGGCACGGCTTCCTACGGTCCGCCGTACAACGACACCCCGGACGCATCCCAATCGATCGGGCCGTTCTCACCTGAGCAGTGGCTGGGCGTCCATCACCCCATCGACACCGCCAACGACTATGTGATTGCCCCGCTGAGGACCCTTCCCGACCAGCCGAAGGTGGACGCGGCGGTCGCCGCCTACACCGCTGCCTCTCCCGACCAGCAGGCGAAGTGGACAGCCGCGTACGAGAAGGCCGTGGCCAACGCGACCTTCGCCAACAGCACCCTCAAGGTCCCGGCCGGCGCCTACGGTCCGGTGGGCCCGATGATCAGCGGCCTCACCTCGATGGCGCGGAGCGGGGCCCTCGACGGGGCGTTGCTCAGCTCCCGCCAGTTCTACGGCACCGACTACACCAAGCCGCTGCTGTTCATCGCCGATGGCACCTACCTGGCCAATCTGGCCGACGGACAGCATCTGTCCGGGGACCAGTGGGGGATGATGAACGAGACCGGCAGCTACCCCGGGCAGGCCTGGCTCTGGCTCTACACGCTCTGGTACCAGGTGCCCCCGATGAAGACGTCCTCGAACGCCGACCTCCAGGTCTGGGCGATCATGATGGTCCTGACGGTCTTGTTGGCCCTGGTCCCCTTCATCCCGGGTGTCCGTTCGATCCCCCGGTGGACCCGGGTCTACCGCCTCATCTGGCGCCAGCACTACCGGGACATCGCCAAGGGCGCCGGGGGACGGAGCACGACGTCGACCCATGACCCTCCGACGTCGCCCGCTCCGCGGGTCCCCTCATCGGCCGTTCCAGGGGCGATTTAGGCCCGATGCCGCCACGCCCGGGCCGTGAGCGGCCTGTCCGATGACGCCGCGACGTGTGGTCATCGTCGGCGGGGTGGCCGGGGGCATGTCCACGGCCACCCGCCTCCGGCGCCTCGACGAGTCCGCCACCATCACCGTGCTCGAGCGGTCGGGCCACGTGTCGTATGCCAACTGCGGGCTCCCGTACTTCGTCGGCGGCGTCATCGAGGACGAGAGCGACCTGCTGCTCCAGACCCCCGAACGGCTCTTCGACCGGTTCAGGCTCGACGTCAGGGTGGACACCGAGGTGATCGGTATCGATGCCCGGGCCCGCCGGGTCAGGACCCGTTCGACCGTCGACGGTCGGACGGGGTCGATGGAGTACGACAGGCTGGTCCTGAGCCCCGGCGCCGTCCCGGTCCGGCCCCGGCTGCCCGGCGTCGAACGGGTCCGCGTGCTCCGGACCGTGGAGGACGCGGAACGACTGGTGGCCGACGTCACCGGCGGGCCCGCGTCGGCGGTGGTCATCGGTGCCGGCTTCATCGGGCTCGAAACCGCCGAGAACCTGGCCCGCCAGTCGATCGCCGTGACCGTGGTGGAGGCGGCCGACCAGGTTCTCACCCCCCTCGACCCCGAGCTGGCCATCGTGGTGGCCGCCGAGCTGGCGGCCCACGGCATCGTCGTCGAGACCGGTGTCACCGTGTCCGAGGTCACCGGCACCGGGGTCCTCCTGGCCGACGGTCGTGCCCTCCCCGGCGAGCTCATCGTCGGGTCCATCGGGATCCGCCCCGATGTCCGCCTGGCGGAGATGGCGGGGCTCGCCCTCGGCAATCACGGTGGGATCGCCGTCGATGAGGTCAACCGGACCAGCGAGCCGGACATCTACGCCGTCGGCGACGCCGTCGAGAAGGAGGACTGGGTGGGGGGAGGCAGCTCCTTGATCGCCCTGGCCAATGTGGCCAACCGGCAGGGGCGCCGGGTCGCCGACCACATCTGCGGCCTGCCGACCGAAGGTGCTCCGTCGCTCGGCACCGCCATCGTCAAGGTGTTCGACCTGGCCGCGGCCACCACCGGTTGGAACGAGAAACGGCTGGTGGCGGCGGGACGCCGGCACCGGATCGTCCATTCACATCCCATGAGCCACGCCGGCTACTACCCGGGCGCCCAGCCGATGTCACTCAAGCTCCTCTTCGACCCGGACGACGGGACGATCCTCGGGGCGCAAGCGGTCGGGAGGGAGGGCGTCGACAAGCGCATCGACGTGATCGCCACTGCCATCGCCGGCGGGGTGACCGCCGATGGGCTGGCCGACCTGGAGCTGGCCTACGCGCCGCCTTTCTCGTCGGCCAAGGACCCCGTCAACATGCTCGGGTACATGGCCGAGAACATCCGCACCGGTGCCTGCGACGTCGTCGAGTACGAGGAGCTCGGGGCCCTGGTGGCGGCCGGCTGGACCCTCGTCGACGTCCGCACGGAGGAGGAACACGCTCGGGGCGCCATCCCCGGGTCGCTCAACCTTCCCCTCGACCAGCTACGAGAGCGACTCGCCGGGACTGCGGGCCCTGTCGTCGTCTACTGCGCCGTCGGCCAGCGGGCGCACACGGCGGCCTCGCTCCTTCACGAGCTGGGCGTCGAAGCCCGCAACCTCGACGGCGGCTATCGCACGTGGCTGGCGGCCGACGCCGCCCATGCCCAGGAACCGTTCCGTCTCGTCAAGCAGGCCCTGTAGAGCGTGACGCGGTGGTGTCCCGTCCGAAGGGCGCAAGCCGTCCCCCTCCTGGATCGGGCCACGGGGCGAGGGTCCGCGTCGGGACACGGCACCGGGAGGAGGGACCGGTGAAGCTCCGCACGATGGGGCTCGTCGAAGCGGCCGCCTTGGCGGCCGGGGCGGCCGGCTATCTGGCCTTCGGGCGAACGCCTTGCCTGACCTGGGGTGCGACCGGGCGGGAGGTCCTCGCGCCCCTGCCCGGCGACGAGTTGCTCCCGGACACCGACCTGCTGTCGACCCGGGCGGTGTCCATCGCCGCTCCGCCGTCGAGGGTCTGGCCCTGGCTGCTGCAGATGGGGAGCGGCCGGGGCGGCATGTACACGTACGACTGGATCGAGAACGTGCTCGGCCTCGACATGCACAGCGTCGATCGGCTCCACCCCGAGTTCATGGACAGGAAGGCCGGCGACGTCGAGCAGCTGGGGAGGTCCGGCCCGCGCCTCCGGGTGGCGGTGCTCGACGCCCCGCGGACCATGGTCCTGCGCTCAGAGGACGGCAATTGGGTGTGGGCGTTCTGCCTCCTGCCCCTCGGTCGGGACCGCACCCGTCTGGTCAGCCGGAACCGGATCAGCACGCCGAGAGCCTCATCGTGGCAGCGTGCCTTCCAAGCCCTTGTCATGGAGCCCGGGAGCCTGATCATGGAACGGAAGATGCTGCTCGGCATCAAGGAGCGGGCCGAGTCGCTCGAGGGTCCGGGGCGGCCGGCAGGCGGGGTGTCGCGGCTGGTGGAGGCGGTCGGGTGCGTGGCGCGGACCGTCCCGTTGCTGGTGGGTGGCCGGCTCCATCTCAGCGCCGCCCGCCTCGGAAGTCGGCTGGCCCTGCCCGACGGGCGGTCGTTCGTGGTGTTCCGCGAATCGAGCCGTGACGGCCCGGGCGGACCACGACCGGTGACGCTGGCGGTCTGGTTCCACCTGCGGGGCATCCCTGCCGGCAGCCGTGTCCGCCGCTTCCTGTTCGAGCGGCTGTGCCTGGTGAACACGGTCCTGTTCGCCGGGTTCGACGGGTACCAGGTGAAGCTGTGGATGGTCGACCCGGGGACGGCCGACTACGCCGGGTTGTATCGTTGGCGCACCGCAGCCGAGGCGGAGGCCTACGCCCGCTTCATCACCGGCATCCTCTCGCCGGTGTCGACGCCCGGCTCGGTCGGCTACCAGTTGTCCGTCGACACGCCACTGGAGGACTACCTGGCCCAGCAGACCGCCGGCGGTGGAAGTGAGACTACGAGGCGGTAGAGGGGCGGCGAAGCCTCCGACCCGAGACCTGTGCGTGGGTGATGGAGAGATAGCTCTCGTGGGGCCCGGCCACCCAGGGGCGCCCGACCGAGTTGCGGGCCTTCTCCGCCCAGGTGTCGGCGGCGTCGGTGATGTCCTCGGCGAAGCCCTGCACCTCGACCACCCAGCCCTCGCGGGTGGCGGGGTCGATGTCCTCGACCTCGAAGGCAACATGTGCGATCGAGGCGTAGGTCAGCTTCACCCCGGGCCGGGTCCGGATGGCGATGATGCGGTCGGACACGGCGTAGTTCACCGGGAAGATCTCCGGCCGCCCGTCGCGCACGATCGCCAGTCGGCCGAGGTCCTGTGTCTGGAGGAGGGCGAAGCATTCGTCCTCGTCGATCTCGTCCAGTTGACGCGTCCGGTCCGATGCCTCTGCCGGGGACCCACCACCGTTCCGGGGCGCCCCGGGATCTTCTCTCGCCATCGATCCCATCATGCCAGGTCTCGGCCACCGTTCCTCGGGGGCCGAATGGTCAGGCCGGCGGGGGAGCGCCGCCCGGGCGGTCACACCGCGCCGTCGACCCGGTCGGCGAATCTCCCCAGACCCGTCGCCCAACCCTGTGGCGACTCGATGGCGTCACGCATCTGCTCCCAGCCCGAGCCATGCCGATCGAGATGACGGTGCTCGAGCTCGACCCGAGTCCGGTCAGGGGCCTCGGGTACGAACCGCACCTCCACCTCACTGCTCCGAGCCGGATCGGTTTCGACCTGCCACGCCAGGCTGATGTCCCAACTGATCACGAGACGGGACGGGGGCTCGTAGACGAGCACCCGGGCCCAGTGGCACTCGCTTCCGTCGACAGCGCGGTCGAACACATGACCTCCCGCACGGGGCTCGAAGACCATCTCGGCCAGTTCCCCTTGGAGAATGTGGTGCTCGGGGGGCCACCAACTCCCCATGTCCCGGGTGAACACCGAGAACGCCTCCTCGGCGGAGGCGTGCACGACCACGGAGGTCTGGACGCGGGGGTCGGTTGTCTGGGAGGTCATGGTGTTCCTTCCTGGTCGCGCTCGACTGCCACCTTGAACGCCGTCAGCGCCTGGTTCCAGAAGCGGTCGAAGTAGTCCCGGATGGCGTCGATGCCTTCCGGGTTGAGCTGGTACAGGTGCCGGGTGCCCTCCCGGTGTTCGACGACGAGCCCGGCGTCCTTCAGCACCTTCAGATGCTGGGAGACGGCCGGCCGGGTGACCGGCAGCTCGGCGGCGAGATTCCCGACCGAGCGAGGGCCGTCGGCGAGGAGCTCGAAGACGGCCAGTCGGGTACCGTCGCCCAGTGCCGAGAACCGTCTCAGTCGGTCAGTAGCCACTAACGGTAAGTTAATGCTTACAGTAAGGTCCCGTCAACCCGGGCCGGACGGCGGCGGGCAATGGCGGAGGCGAATTGACCGAAATGCGGCGCCGGGGTTGCCGGTTCGGGAGGTATGGACGAGGACATGGACCAACAGAGGGACGACGACATGGTCGGCGACAGGGTCGGCGACATGGACGAGGCGGTACGGGCCTATGCCGAGGAGATCCCCACCGAGCACCGCTCGCTCTTCGACCGCGTGCACCGGTTGGTCTTCGAGGCCCATCCCGAGGTCGACCTGGTCCTCTCCTACGGAATCCCCACCTACAAGGTGGGTCGTCGTCGCCTGTACCTCGGAGCCTGGAAGCACGGTGTGTCCGTCTACGGCTGGAAGGCGGGGGCGGATGCGGGGTTCATGACGCGGCATCCGCACCTCCGGACCAGCAAGGGGACCATCCGGATCCGGCCGGAGGACGGCGACCAGATCACGGACGGCGAGCTGCTCGGCCTGGTCCGTTCCGCCCTGGGTCCCTGACCATGTCGGCCCGAGCGGCCACCACGGGCTCGACCAGACCATGGGGCATGCTGTTCGCATGAGCGCGCTCGCCACCTACGACCTCGAGGGACACGTCGCCACCATCAGGTACAACCGTCCCGCCTCCCTCAATGCCATCAACGCAGAGATGCGTCGGGCGCTGAACGAGGCGTTCATCCGATTTCGTGATGACGAGGAGGCATGGGTGGCCATCGTCACCGGTACCGGCGAGGCGTTCTGCGCCGGGGCCGACCTCCATGACGGCGCCGGGGCGACGGGCGAGTTCCGGGGGTCGTTCTGGGAGAAGCCCACCGTCAACTCCTTCGAGAGCGGCTGGGAGATCTTCAAACCGGTCATCGCCGCAGTCAACGGGTACTGCCTGGGCTACGGGCTGACCCTGGTCACCTGGTGCGATTTCGTGATCGCCAGCGAGCGTGCCGAGTTCGGCTTCCCCGAGGTCCGCCTGGGTGTGCCGGCCATCGTCGGCGCCATCCGGCTCCCTCAGAAGATCAACTGGCAGTACGCCATGGAGATACTCCTGACCGGCGAGCGCATCGGCGCCGATCGGGCCAAGGAGATCGGACTGGCCGGATGGGTGGTCCCACATGACCAGTTGCTGGCCGAGGCGCGGTCCCTGGCCGATCGGCTGGTTGCGGCAGCACCGCTGGCCGCCCGGGCCAGCAAGGAGGTCGCCGTCCGGGCGCCGGGCCTCCCCCCGGTGGAGGCCATCCGCTTCGGCGAGACCATGCGCCTGGTGGCGATGGCCACCGACGACGCCCAGGAGGGTCGTCGCGCCACCGCGGAGGGGAGGGCCCCCCGGTGGCGGGCGCGATGAGCTCGACCTACTGGACCATCACGAGGTCGACTGGGTGGCAGGGGAGTGGCGCAACCCGACCGTGACACTTCTTGTTCGGCCATCGAGGGTCACTGTGCCGGTGCCCTCGTCGATGGTTCCGTTCGACGCTGATGCGATGTTGTCGACGAGCGAGGGCAGCTGCAACAGCACCCGTCCCTCGGGCGCCTGGCCCCGGAGGGCGAGCGTAACCGACCGGTCGCCCGACCGGATCGTGAGGCTCAGGCGTCTTCCGCCGGTCGTCGGGAAGTTGGTGACGTCGATCTCCTTCCTGCCCTCCAGCCAGTCGGCGGGCACGCCCCGCCCGACCAGCAGGCTCGCGTCCGACTGCTGGGCCACCAGCGAGTCCAACAGGACCTTGTTCGCCCCGGCGATTCCCCAGGCGTGGGGAGAAGCACCTTGGCCGGCAGCCGGGTGCCGGCCGATCCAGGGCGTGCCGGCCGACGGGGCGGTCGAGCTCTCCCAAAACGAATAAGGACCGCTCTGACTGTTGTGGACCATGAACTCGTAGTCGAGGATCCCCTGATCTCGGTGGTGGCTGCTGGCCAGGCCGGCCGTCCCCATGGCGGCGTTGTAGCCGGACGAGTAGTAGTCGTCGGGGAACCCGCCGGTGTTATCGGGTGGGAGCAGGCCCTGGAGTCGCCCGAAGCCGTACCGGTACGTGGCGTCGATCAGGGAGATGCCGGGGCCGGCGAGCGGCGCGCCGAGGAGGCGGCCCTCCCAGGCCCAGTTCCCCAGTGGGGAGGTCCAGTTGGCGTCCTCGGGGTTGGCGCACCGGTTGGCCGTGTTGGGCTGGAGCAGCGAGCAGGGCAGGTAGTCCAGGTGGTACTGGTGGATGGTCCCCCCTAGGACCCGGTCGGTCGCCGACAGCAGGCTCTCGTACTGCGCTGACGCCCACGCCTCCTCACTCCGGTCACCGACCCTGTTGGCCAGGTAGCGGTAGGCGGCCAGGCCGAGCAGGGCTTCGTAGTCATCGATGGTCCAGTATCCCTGGGTGTCGATGTCATCGGTCGCCTCCATGGTCCCGGACGGCCCGGTGCGGCCGGCGACGATCTCATGGGCGGCCTCCTCGATGCTCGGCTGGGCCGGATTCGGGGGACCGCTCGGGGCGAAATTCGCCCTGACGAACCCGATGTCCCCAGTCTTCAGCGCGTACACCGCCCAGGGCACCGCGTAGGTCCAGACTCCGTCGATGTACTGGCCCTGTGAGCCGATGGCGTTCCGCGCCTCGATGAGCAGCGCATGGGCGTCGGTGAAGTAGCCCTGGGTGAACAGGTTGGTCAGGATGCCGACGACGTCATGGCTGAATTCGCTCTCATAGCCGTTCACCCCGGTGTCGAGGTCGTCGCCGCTCCGGGCGATCTGGGTGTAGATGAACCCGCTCCGATAGGCGTCGTCGAGAGACGCGTCGGGTACACGGATGCCGGCGATGCCGTCCAGCTGCCCGTCCCAGAAGTCCCGCATGTGGGCGAAGTGCTGGTCGAAGCCTCCGGCGTCGACCAGCGCCTGGGTGGTGGGCCACGGGTAGGCGTTGCCGAACCGGTCGGCGGGTACCACGTAGTCGTGGGTGGCCGATGAGTGCGGGGGCACCCTGTCGGGACCCGTGCCGATCGATATCAGGCCCGATGACGGCTCCGGGTCGGCCATGACGGGATGGCCGGTGGGGTTGGTGACGGCGACCCGGGAGTAGACCACGACGAAGGCGTCGCCCCCGATGACGAGTCGGTCGGCGAACTCGGTGATGGTGACGATTGCCCCTGAGCGGCGGAAGGTCGTGATCTGGGCGGGGAGGTACCCCTCGGCATCCACCCAGCTCGTCCGGCTGCCCGTGTAGATCCCGAAACCGTAGTTCTGGTCGGCCTGGGTGCTGCCGTCCTGGACCAGGAATGTTCCGCCCAGGCAGGTGACGACGCCCTGGTGGTTGCCTTCCCAACCGATGGCGGATGCCGTGCCGTCGGCGCCGGTGAACGCATCCGTGTCGAGGTTGAAGTTGCAGTCGAACGCGGCCGCCGGGCCGGGCGCACCGGCAACCCGAATGGCTGTCACCTTCCGGGCGCCCCGCCCGTGCCGGTGGACGGCGGCGGTCGCCGACCCCGCCGTTCCGGGGAGCACCGCACCGCTTGCCACCACCAGGGCCAGCGCCGAGATGGCCGCCTTCCGCACCCGATGCACGGGACGATTCTGGCACCTCGCCCGCCCCAGGTGCCCGGCCCCGGCGGTGGAGTCGCGGCATCGCCCGACCGGAGTTCCCGTCGGGGCCGGGCGGAGTGCGGTTCGGCCCACTGTCGTGACGTTTGGCTGTGTTCCGTGACGGGGACCCGACAATTCGGGCCAGACGATTGATGGTCCGTGCAACACAATGGCTGCCCCGGGCGTCTCAATTGTGATGGGTAAGCTGAGCTCTATCGTCGACGTGGACCGAGGGAGAGGCCGGGGTGCACCCGCCGCCCAGCCCCGTGCGGCGCCAGCCGACGGTCCCGAGGCCACCGTTTCTCGCCGCGATCCACCGGTCCGGTCGTCCGGGCTCGACGCGTTGGGCTTCAGCGACTTCTACGCCGACCACTACACCGAACTGGTCCGCCTGGCCACCTTGTTGAGCGGGTCGGCGGATGCCGCACCCGACCTCGTGCAGGACTGCTTCGTGGGTCTGCACGGTCGCTGGACGTCGGTGCACGACCCCCTCCCCTATGTGCGCCGGAGCGTCGTGCACGCCTGTGCCTCCCACCATCGGCGGGTCACCCGAGGACGCCGGCTGCCCCCTCCCGAAGCCCCGCCGCGCGAGCTCGAGGCGCACGAAATGGAGGACGCCCTGGCCAAGTTGCCGGCCCGGCAGCGAGCCGCGGTCGTGCTCCGCTATTACGGAGACCTTCCCGACGCCGAGATCGCCCGGGCCCTGCACTGCCGGCCGGGCACGGTCCGCTCCCTCATCCACCGGGCACTGGCGGACCTCAGAAGGACCATCGAGCAATGAGCGACGCATTCGAGGACCGGATCCGCACCCACCTTGCCGATCAGGCGTCGAGGGTCACGACCCCTCCCGACCCCGAAGGGTTCATGCAGCGTTCCGCCGGCCGCCGTCGGCGGGGCGTGGTCGTCGGCGGGGTCGCACTGGCGATGGCACTCGCCACCGGCGTCCTCACCGGCGTGAACCTGGCCGGCGGATCGACGGTCTCGTCATCCTCCGGCTCGACGACATCGCCCGGTCCGACCCGCTCGGGCGCGTCACTGGCCCCTGGCTCTGGGTCACCGAACCAGCCGGCCATTGCCGGCCAACTGCGGTACACCCTCCTCTTCACCCGCACGACGTCGTCGGGCGTGACCGTCCGGGCCTTCGCGGTGCAGGGCGTAGTTGGAGGTTGCGACGGGCCGGCGGCCTGCCCGCCGTCGGGGACGGTCCCCGGTCCGGTGCGCTGCCCGGACAATGCGATGTGCGCGCAACCGATGCTCTCCCCCCACACGTCGCCGACCACCCAGCCCGCCCCATCGGGCGGGGGGGCACCAGGGGCAACGGCCACGGTGCCTCCTGATCCGACGCCTTCCGACCCGGTGTCGGCCTGCGGCCAGATGGTGATCGAACTGTCGACGGATCGAGCGGTGGCCACCGGAACAGCGCCCTGGCCCGCCGCCACCCCTCCCTCCGCCGACACGGTGCTGGTGCTCGGCGAGGGATCGTTCGGGTCGGCCGAAGGAGCGCCGGCGAGCTGGGTGGCGATTTGGGCCGGAGCCGGGGTGACCTCGGTGCACCTCGCCTCCTCCACCGGCGGGGTGGTGGACTCGATGGCGCCGGTCGCCGGCCTTGCCGTGCTGGCCCAAGCCGGTACGTCGGGCCTGACCGGCACGAATGTCGTCGGTGTGGACCAGAGCGGCGCGACCGTCGGCGTGGCGCCGGCCGACCAGGTGCCGGGGGGGTCGACCTGCGCCCCCTCCTCGTCACCGACCACCACGACGACCACCACCGCCCCCGACCCGACCACCACCACTTCTGACCCGACCACGACGACCACCGGCCCGACCTCCACCTCGACGACCACCGACCCGACCTCCACCTCGACGGCACCCACCCCGTCGACGACCACGGTGGGGCCTGACACTGCTGCGCCGATCCGGCCCCGAGGCGCTCGCTGACGCCCCGCACGCCCTGGCGCCCACCCGCTCGGGAATCGCCGGGGCGGCCCCGTCGTGCCCTAACGTGAAGCTCATGGCCAAGACTGTGATGATCACCGGCGCCGGATCAGGGTTCGGCAAACTGGCGAGTATCGCCCTGGCCGAGCACGGCCACCAGGTCATCGCTACGACGGAGACCGACGAGCAGGCCGACGTGCTGCGGGCCGAGGTTCCCGGGTTGGCCGTCGAGAGGGTGGACATCACCAGCGACGATGTCGCCCGCGTCTCGTCCTGGGACATCGATGTGCTCATCAACAACGCCGGTGTTGGCCAGACGGGACCGATGGCCGACATCCCCATCGACCGGGTCCGCCGGCTGTTCGAGGTGAACGTGTTCGGCACGCTCACCGTGTCCCAGCATGTGCTGAAGTCGATGGTCGCCCGCGGCAGTGGGCGCATCATCATCATGTCCTCGATCGCCGGTGTCCTGTCGGCGCCGACGTTCGGGCCCTACGCCATGACCAAGCATGCGCTCGAGGCCATGGGCAAGGCCATGCGGGTCGAGCTGGCCCCGCTCGGCATCGATGTGACCCTGTTGAACCCGGGGCCCTACCTGACCGGGTTCAACGACCGCATGGCCGGGTCGATGTGGGAATGGTTCGGGGACTCGTCACTGAACGCCTCGGCGACCGAGCTGTTCCGTTCGGTCGGCGAGATGGTGACCAGCGGCCAGATGGACCCCGCCGAGGTGGCCGAGCGCATGGTCCACCTGGTCGAGGCCGAGACGACCACCGTGAACAATTTCGTGCCGCCCGAGATCAGGGCGCTGGCCGCCGCCGCCCTGGAAGGCTGACCCCGGCGCTCATTCCGGGCCAGGGCCGGAGGAGGGGCCGGCCGGCGGGGAGGAGGGGACCCAGAGGACCTCCCACCGGTTGCCTTCCGGGTCGGCCACGACGCCCGAGCGGCCTCCCCACGGCTGGTCCCGGGGTCCGACGACCGCCCGGGCGCCGCACCGGAGAGCGGCCGAGCATGCCGAGTCCACCTCGTGGCGGGCCCCGACCCGGACGACCATGGTCACCGCCGGCCGGTCCTCGATCAACGACTCGGATTCGGGCGATGCCGGATAGAGGGTGAGGGTCACCCCGCCGAGGTCGAAGGTGCACAGGCTGTCTGACGCGCCCGGTCGCTCCGGCCATCCGAGGTCCTGGTAGTACCGGCGCAACGTGGCGAGGTCCCGTGCGGCGAGCACCACCATCGACATCTCGGCCGGCATGGCGGTTCCCGTCCCCCCGGCCCGTGATGGGACCCGCCCGCCCGGCCGCCGTTCCATCCGGCGACCCTATGGCCCGTTCGCCGGCCGAGGCAACCGGATCGTCGGCCGCACACGGCCGGTGCGACCGGCGGCGCCGGACGTGTCAGCCGGGCTCGGTGAGCTCCTTGCCCAGCGAGTCGAGCCACTTCCCGGTGCCCTCCTCCCTCCAGCTGGGTTGTTCGAGCCCGTCGAGGAAGGCGCCCTGCTCGGTCAGTGTCAGTCTGGTTCCCCCGGCGGCGTCGATGAGCTCGACGGTGGTGAGCGAGACGGTCGACAGCCGCTCGTCAGCCGAGAGCGTGGATGTGTAGACGATCCGTTCACCGGGCACGATGTCCCGGTAGAAGGACTCGAAGGTGTACGTCGTGCCCTCGTGATGGCCACGGTTGACCTCCCGGCCACCGACCCGGAAGTCGAGCTGGTGGTCCGAGCCGGGCCCGGCGAACCAGCGGGCCTTGGCCGTGGGGTCCTCCCACGCCGCGAACACGCGGTCGGCAGGGACCGGGTAGGCGCGCTCGAGACTGAAGGTGGCATGTGTCACTGCATGGGTGGTCATGGTTCGGCTGTTCCTTTCGTAGGGGTGGGTCTGTCCACCAGGTACTGCCCGAGGCGGTCGAGACGCTCCTCCCAGGCCGTGCGCTGGCACCCGATCCAGTCCTCGGCACCTCGGAGCACGTCGGGCTGGACATGGCAGGTCCGAACCCTGCCGGCCTTCTCGGATCGCACGACGCCACAGGTCTCGAGCACCCGGAGGTGCTGCATGACGGCGGGCAGCGACATGGCGAGCGGCTCGGCCAGCTCACTGACCGAGGCGGGGTTGGCGATCAGCCGTTCGACGATGGCCCGACGGGTCGGGTCGGCGAGCGCCTGGAACACCTGGTCGAGGGAGCCGCCATTGTTAGCCACACGGTTAACTATACGGCTCGACCGGAGAAGAGTAAAGCGATCTATTAACTAAATCTTCCCTCGCCGGGGTGGGCCGTCCCGTCGGCGAGGTCGGGGCGCCGCCTGGCTCAGCCCGAACTGTTCACCCCGGAACAGGACGGGCTCACGCCATGGCCGTCGCCACTGGATCGGCCAGGGTCCCGACCGGCTACGGCACGATGCCAGTGAAGTGGGCCCCCTTGACCGACATGGTGTAGGGATCGCCGATGGCAAGGGCATCACCGGTCGGGCCCTGGCCGCCGCCGCCCGGCGCCTGGTACCACGATCCGAAGGTGAAGACGATGTGCGTCTTCGTGTACGTCGAGACGACCAACCCGATGCAGTCACCCGGGGCGAAGCCCGCCTGCCAGTTCTGGCTGTAGTCGTTGATGTACAGCTTCGCCTTGAGGAAGTCCACGCCGAGCCCCGAGGCGGGGTCCCCCGGGCAGCTCGGAACCGGCTGGGAGGCGGCCGCCTTGCCGCCGAAGCCGGTCCCGTTGACGGTGATGGTGGGATTGCTCGGTCCGCCGATCGTTGACACCCCGGTGATCGTTACCGACGTGATGGTCACCTTGGTGCTGGACGAGTCCATCAGGGTCTGGTCCGGCAGTGTCGTACCGCAGCACCCGGCGGCGACGGGGACGACCGAGGCGCTGGCCTCACTCGTGCCCCCGTACCACTGCTCGACGAAGGCGCTGTCGTTGCTGCAGCCACCGGTGGCGAAGGCGACCTTCACACCCGGGGCGGGCAGGCCGCCGAGGGAGTAGTTGCCGTTGACATCGGTACAGGACGAAGGAGCAAGCTGGGCGCCGGTCGAGGGGTCGTACGCCGTCATCGAGGTGTCGGCAGCACCTTGTCCGGTGCCGGAATCGATCAACCTTCCCTGGACCGAGCTGGTGGCGGGGAGCTGCTGGGTGCCGAGGTCGGTGGTCTTCCCGTTGGAGATGTGGAAGGTGATCGCCACCCCGCCGGCCCCGGCTCCGCCGCAGTCCCAGTAGTAGCCGGTGTAGCTGCCCGTCGCCACGTTGGCCTGGGTGATGAGCCCGCTGAGATCGCTCGGTGCCGTGGTGAACGAGTTCTTGCCGTTGGTCGTCGTCCCGGTCACGCACTCGCCGGAGACCGGTGCGCCGTGGACGTCGGTGACGTGGGACTGGAACGTTCCGAATCCGCTCGCCGCCGCGACAGCGGGAACGAGGGCCAGGCTGCCGGCGAGGGCCGTGGCCGCGATGACCGCCGCCGACACCGCTCGCAGCGCCCGACGCGATCGCGTCCCGCGCGCCCGGGTCGAGGCCCGACGACCGGCTCCGGTCGGCCCCCGGCCGGTGGCCGCGGTCGGATCGACATCGACATGATTGAAGTGCATGGATTCCCCCCGGTCACGAGCGCCAGTGCACATCAGTCTTTGATGGGAACGATGGCGGATCAATGGGTTCTTCCACGTACGCCGGATTTGGTGTCCGGACGAGCATCGACCTCGGGCCGTGGCGATCAGGGAACGCCGAGGGTGAGGCCTCCGGCCTCCCGCTCGAGCTGGCGGACGAGGTTGGTGGCCGCCACCCGATTGTCGAGGCCCAGCTTGTTGTAGCCGCGCTGCACGTGCTTCTCCACCGTCCGGGGGCTGACGCCGAGCCGTGCGGCGGCCGAGGCGATGGTGAGCCCGTCGGTAAGGAGGAGGAGGGTCTCGGCCTCCCTGGCGGTGAGGCCGAGACGGCGCAGCAGCACCGCTGTCTGATCGCTCTGGACCTCTGACACGAGAAGCGCCTGGCCGTCGGGCACCGGCACCACCCTGAGCATGAGATGGCCGCCTTCACGGTCGACGAGCAGCGGCACCGGAGGTCCGCAGGTCCGTCGGGGGTCGTGCAGCCACGAGCGCACCCGTTCGGGGAGGTGGTCGGACCGCCGGCACCCGAACCACCTGGCGAATGAGGCCTCGGCTCGAGGTGTCCAATGCTCCGGCGCTCCGCTCCGGTCGAGCATGACGAGGCCTTCACCTCCCCGCTCGACGAGTGCCTCCATACCCGTCACCGAGCGCTGGAGCCGGGAGAAGTCCTCGGCGTTGCGGTACGCCTGGACCAGGTGGGGCCGCAGTGCGTTGAGGATGTGGCGCTCCCTGTCGGAGAACCCACGTCGCCCGCGATTGAGGGCGATCCCCACGACGAAGCGCGGATCGGGGAGGATGAACGAGATCTGGTCCTCGGCCCCGAGGTGCCGGTAGAAGTGCTGATAGAGGCCGGTGGCGTGAAAGGCACGCCTGTCGAGGAAGTCCGAGATGGCGTACGGGCGCCCGTCGCCGGTGGCGTTGACGTGGGCGATGACCGGATGGTCACCCATGTGGGAGATGAAGGCGGCCGCGGTGTCCTCGGTGACCAGGTCGGGCTCCATCACCGCCTCCACCCGGCCGTGCTCGACGTCGACCTCGTTCCATGCCACCCCGTTGGTCGACACCAGCGAGCGCAGCAGGCCCACGGTGTGGCGCCGCAAAGAGTCGAGCTCGCGGAACTCCGCCAGCGATCCGACCGCATGCAGGAGTGCATCGAAGTCCGCCCGGGGGACGCCCAATGAGGTCAACCCGCTCCTCGCTCATCCGGTTGTGTCCCGGCAACGCTACCTTTCCGGGGCGTACCCGGCCCGACCGGGACGGGTACCGGCCGCCGTCCCTGAGCCATCCGGCCTCGACCCGCGCCGCCGGGGTGTCGGGCCCCCACGGCGCATCCCGGTCGGACCACCCAGGGTCACGGCAGTGGACTGACCGGCCGGGCCGAGTCACCGAAGGTTCATCTGCTGTTCAGCCGCCCCTGACAGTCCGGGACAATCCCCGTGGTAGACCAGGACCGTTCGGCACGGTACGGGCGCAACCACTACCCGCCGAGCCCGGGGGCACAGCGCCGGCGCACCGACGGAACTCCTCGAGCAGGGCGGCACGTCGTCGGTGTGCTGGCGCTCCCGTCGGGCGGCAGCACGCTGCCTCTGACGGCGCCACCCGGCCCGCCTCAGTCCGAGCGGCGCGGCTGTTGATGGATGCAGGCCGAGAGCGCGGCGGCGAAAAGCGGTGCCTCCCCGGTGTCCAACGAGGCGGATGCGATCCGGATCCCCGGCGGCGACGAGACCCGGAAGCGTTCACCGGGGCTGACCCCCCATCCCCGGTCCAGCAGGCCGCCGACCACGCCCGGCTCGTCGGCAACTGCGACCCAGGTGGTGAGCCCCGAACAACCGGTGGCGTGCAATCCGTGGGTGGCGAGGGCCTCGGCGAGCACGGTGCGTCGCCTCTGATAGGTGGTGGCGGCACGATCGAGCAGGTGGGCCACGTCAGAGTCGCCCCACAGCTCGGCCACCGCGTGCTGGAGTTGATAGCTGACCCAGCCGGTGCCGAGGGCCTGGCGCCCCTCGACCCGTGCCACCGTCGTGGGGTCTCCCACCAAGATCGCCAGCCGCAGGTCGGGGCTCAGCCATTTGGAGACCGAGCGGATGGTGGCCCAGCGGTCGAGGGCCCCGCAGGCGGTGAAGACCGGGGCGCCGGCCGCCGGCCCGGCGTGGTCGTCCTCGATGACCAGGGTCCCGGGATGTGCAGCCAGCACGCCTTCGAGCTCGGCGGCTCGGCTCCGGTCCCAGGCGGTTCCGGTGGGGTTCTGGGCCCGGGGCGTGAGGAGCACGGCAGCCGCTCCGTTCCGGATCGCCTGCTCCACGCGGTCGGGTCGTGCGCCGCGGTCGTCGAGGGCTACCGGTATGAGCTCCAGCCCGAGCGCGGTCAGCAAGTCGAGGGCGGCGGTGTACCCGGGGTCCTCGACCGCCACCCGGTCCCCGGGCCGGAGCCAAGCCCCGATGACGCGCTCGACGCCGTCCAGCGCACCTCCCACCACGGCCAGATGGCTGGCATCGATACCGTCGCCGCTGAGTCTGTCACCGGCCACCTCGGCCAGACGGGGCGAGACGGGCACGGCACCGTACTGGCGGGTGACCCCTCCCAGGTGCGGGAGCGCGGGCAGCAGGGCCGGGTCGGGTCCACCGGTGCGGAGGTCGCGTACCCCCGCGGGGAGGGTGCTGAGGGGGAGGTGTGGCGTCAACGGGGGACGGGCGCGGACCCGGGTGCCCCGGCGCCCTTCGCCGGTCGCCAAGCCGCGCCACCGCAACTGGCGGTAGGCGCCGGCCACCGTCGACGGGCTGACACCGAGCTCGGTCGCCAGGCCCCGCACCGTCGGCAACTCATCGCCGGGGCGCAGCGCACCGAGTCGGATGGCCTCCTCCACGCTGTCGGCGATGTCGGCGGCTCGCGCCCCGGCGATGCCCGCCCCACTGATGACCGCCCCACCGATGACCGCCCCACTGATGACCGCCCCACTGATGACATAGTATGGACTTTGTACCGTTTGATCCACTCTTTGTACTGTAACGTATTGGGAGACGCCATGGCCCAGCCCCACCGAACTGAGCAGACCGGGGGCGCCGTCGATCCCGAGGACGCCGATGGCACCGGCGATGCCCACCCGGCGAGTGCCAGGGTGCGGGTCCGGCGGCTCGCCGAGCGCGGCCGCTACCAGCGGGAGTGCATTGACGCCATCCTCGACGAGGGATTCGTCTGCCACGTGGGGTTCGTCGGGCCGGCCGGCCCGGTCGTCATCCCGACCGCCTACGGGCGAGTCGGGGATCGGCTGTACCTGCACGGGGCGCCGGCCAACGCCATGCTGCGGAGCGCCTCCGGCGCCGGCCAGCTCTGCATCACGGTGACCCTGGTGGACGGGCTGGTTCTTGCCCGCTCGGCGTTCCATCACTCGATCAACTATCGGTCGGTCGTCGTCTACGGCATCGGTGAGGAGGTCACCGATGCCGACGAGAAGGGGCGGGCACTGGCCGCAATCGTCGAGCACCTGGTCCCGGGCCGGGGCGCCGACGCCCGACCCCCCACCGTGGCCGAGCTGCGGGCCACCCGGGTGGTGAGCGTGCCCGTGGCGGAAGCCTCGGCCAAGGTCCGGACCGGGGGGCCGAAGGATGACGACGAGGACCTGGCGCTACCGGTGTGGGCCGGCGAGCTGCCCATCGTGCCCACCACCGGGCGGCCGGTGGCGGCCGGGGACCTCGCCCGCGGCCTCCGGCCCCCCGCCTACGTCACGGGCTACCGGAGGGGACGGCCGGGGTCGCCGGGCTGAGAAGGGCCCGCCACAGCCCGGTGACCGGTCAGGGCGAGCGGTGCCCCGCACTCAGCACGGCGGCGTCCGGTCCGGGGAAGAAGAGGTCCTCGTGCCCGGTGTCCGCCCATCGGACCAGGTAGGGCGGCTCTCCGTTCGCATGGCGAACCTCGAGCACCTCGCACTTACGGTCCGGCTGGCCCACTCGGCGCCCGCCGATCACGATCCGGTCCCCGACATTGGCGTTCATCCCTGGCTCCCTTCGTCGTGTCCCCACCACCATGGTGAACCCCGACGGGCACTGGATCAAGGAGATCGAGGAGGTCCGGGATGCCCGCCCAGTCAGGCCAGGACGGCGTGCCGATGGGAAGGAGCGACGTCCGGGCCGACGATCACCGGGTCCTCGGGCCGCCCTCGGTGTAGGCCTGGCGCCAGGGCGTGAGGTCCAGCCCCGGGTAGCGGCGGGCCACGCCCTCGAGCGTCTCGTCGGTCCAGAAGTCGTGGCCCGGCTCGGGGAACCCGAGAATGGCCAGTTGTCGCGGTGAGGCCTGCTGGACGAAGGCGTGCCACTCCGCCGAGAACCCCTTGAAGGGCCACGCCTGGTAGCCCCCCCATTCCACCGCGGCCGGCTTGTACGAGACGTGGAGCATGAAGCGGGCCGCCGCCGGGTCGTCGAAATCAACCGAGCGGTGGTAGACGTCGGGGCGGTAGACGACGATCGACCCGGCGGGCGCGGAGGCATCGCCGTCCCCGCCGTAGAGCCCGCCGTAGTCGTCGAGGTTCAAGGTGTGCTCCTCCACCGGGACGGCGTGGGTCAGCCGGCGCGACACGAAGCGGGTGGCACCGTTGTCCCGTCCCACGTCGTTCAGGTAGATGAAGGTCTCCACCTGGTGGTACCCGGCCTCCGCCCGGGGCACCGTGAGCGTGTGGTTGGGGAAATCCGTATGGAGCAGCTGGTTGAAGTCCGAGGGCTGGCCGGCGTACTTCGCCGTGGCGATGGCCAGGTACATCCGCACATCGTCTGTGCCGAGGAGGTCCGCGGCCAGGTCGATCATCAGGTCACCCACCACCAACGAGTTGAGCGAACGGCTCCGGAAAGGGAACTCCGGCCAGGCGGCGTCCCAGGTGTGCCAGCGGGTGTCCGGGTGGGGCCCCCGCGCCATCTCCTCGGCGCTGGGGAAGACTTTGGTCACCGCCCGTTGGGCTGCCGCCAGCCGGTCGGCCGGCACGGCCCGATCGATCACACACCAGCCGTCCTCGTCCCAGGCCCGGCGGTGCCCGGCGGTGAGGACGCTCATGGCCCCAGGGTAACGGCCCGGATCGTCGGGTTGCGGCGCCGAGCCAACCTGGAGGGCACGTGCTAGACCTGCCCCGAGTGTTTGCCGGCACGGCACGTCGAGCGACCCAGCCCGGGGGGGCGACCAGATGAGTGGAACGCCGATGGCACGGTCCGCCGGCCGTCACCCGCGCCGCGTGCGGGTGGAGGCGCAAGGAGCGACGGTGGCCGTTTCCTTCGTGCCGGTGGTGGCCGTGGTGGTGGCCCAGGTCCTCCTGTTCCCGATGCCGGCTGGTGTCTGGGTCCAGGGTGCCGTCCTCGGCCTGCTGGGGTCGCTGATGGCCGTCGGGTTGGGCATCGTCTACCGCCTGAACCGGGTGGTCAACTTCGCCCAGGGAGATCTGGGCGGCGCCCCGGCCGTCCTGGCCTTCGGGCTGGTCGGACTGTCCGGCGTCAACTACCTCCTCGGGCTGGTCACCGGGCTGGTGGCAGTGGTGCTGCTCACCACGCTGGTCGAGATCCTGGTGGTCAGGCGGTTCGTCCGGTCCCCGCGCCTGATGCTCACCGTGGCCACCATCGGTCTGTCCCAGTTGCTCATCGTGGCCAGCCTCCTCATCCCCAACATCTGGGGGGACACCCCGATCGGCACGGCTTCGGTCCATGTCCCCTTCCACCTCGCGTTCCACCTGTCGCCGGTGGTGTTCACCGCCGACCATCTGGTGGCGGTGGTGGTGTCGGCACTGGCCCTGGCCGCGGTGGCCGTCTGGTTCAGGCGAACCGACATCGGCATCGCCACCCGAGCCACGGGGGACCGCCGGGACCGGGCCGCCATGCTCGGCATACCGGTCAACCGATTGCAGACCGTGACCTGGGTGGTGGCCGGTGTGCTCTCATACCTCAGCGTCTTCCTCAAGGCGGCCATCGTGGGACTGCCCCTCGACCCCACCTTCAGCCTCACCGCCCTGGCCACCGCGCTCGCCGCCCTTGCCCTCGGCGGTTTCACCAACCTCCCACTGGTGGCGTTGGCGGCAGTGGCCATCGGCACGCTCGAACAGGGGGTGGTCTGGGACCAACCGGCGCGGCCCACACTGGTCCTGGCCGTGATCGCCGCGGTGGTCCTGTTCGGGATGTTCTTCCAGCAGCTCGTGCCGGGCGGCGGGTCCCGTCGGACGGGCAGCCATTGGGTACTGGCGTCAGGGGTCCGGGACATCCCGGCCGCCGTCCGGGACCTGCCCGAGGTGCGTTGGGGCTCTGTCGCCGGCGCGGCCGCGCTCCTGGGATTCATGGTTACATTGCCGCTGTGGCTCGGGCCGGGCAGCCTGCTGGAGGTCTCGACCCTGCTCGCCCTGGCCGTGGTGGGCTGTTCGCTGGTGGTCCTCACCGGATGGGCCGGCCAGGTCAGCCTGGGGCAGATGTCCTTCGCCGCCGTCGGGGCCGTGGCCGGTGCCGCCGCCATGGTCGACTGGCATTGGGACCTGAGCCTGGCCCTCATGCTGGCGGGGGCGTCCGGAGCGGCGGTGGCCCTGCTGGTCGGGCTCCCGACGCTCCGGCTGGAAGGGGTGTTCGTGGCGGTCACCACGCTGGCCTTCGGACTGGCGGCGTCGGGCTACCTCCTGGATCGAGCCGAGTTCTCCTGGATCCCGAACGGGCCGCTGGTCACCGCCCGGATCTTCGGAGTGGCGATCACCACGCAGTCGGCGGTCTTCGACACGTGCCTCGGCGTGCTGGTCGTGGTGGTGCTGGCCGTCCACGGCATGCGCCGGAGCCGGTTCGGTCGCGTCCTGCGGGCACTGAGCACCAATGAACGCGCGGTGGCCGGGTACGGGGTCGACGTGCGGCGGGCCAAGCTGACCGCGTTCGCCGTCTCCGGCTGCATCGCCGGGATGGCCGGTTGCCTCCTGGTCGTGGTCAACCAGCAATATGTGGAATCGCCCTTCACCGAACCCGCCAGCCTGGCGGTGTTCACCGCCACCGCTGTGGGCGGTCTGGGCTCGGTGGTGGGGGCGGTCAGTGGCGCGGCGGTGGTCGAGGGCAGCGCGGTGTTCCTGCCCCCCAGCTGGCAGCTGTTCCCGTCGGCCTTCGGGGTGTTGCTGGTGCTGCTGGCCTTCCCCGGGGGCATCGCCGGCCTGGCCTTCCAGGGGCGCGATGCCCTGGTGACCAGGGTGGCCCGGCGGCACGGCCGAGTGACCGGCGCCGACGGACGTCCGGGCCCCGTCCCCGGTCCGCTCGAGCCGTCCGGTGTGCACGGTGTGGCCGGATCCACTCGGCCGTGGGCGGCGACCGGGAGAGGTGTGTGATGCCGGCGCGCCTCCGCTCGCTGGCCGGCGGGGCGTCCGTCTTCCCGCTGGCCGTGTTGTTCTCGCTCCAACTGCTCGACCAGGCCACCCAGAGTGCGTTCAACGTGCTGATTCCCAATGTGCGCAACGCCTTCCACCTCTCTGACGCCGCCATCCTCGCCATCGTGGCCCTGGCCGGAGCGGCCGCCCTGCTCGGCACGGTGCCGGTGGCGTGGTTGGCCGATCGGACGGTGCGGGTCCGCATCGCCCTCATCGGAGCCGGGGTGGGCGCGGCCTTCTCGGTGGCGTTGGGGTTGGCCCCGACGGCGGTGGTGATGGCCGTTGCCCTGTGCGGTGTCTACCTCGGCCAGGCGGTGATCTTCCCGACCCACAACTCGCTCATCGCCGACTACTACCCGGTGGCGTCGCGGCCCCGCGTCTACTCGACCCACCGGGCCGGACTCGCCCTCGGCGCCGTGGCCGGCGTCCTCATCGGTGCGGGGCTCACCGACGCCTTCAGCTGGCGCGCCCCATTCATCGTCTTCGCCGTTCCCATCGCCGTGGTGGTGGTGGTCGGGCTGCGCATGCGCGAGCCCCGGCGCGGACACTACGAGGAGGCCGCGCTCGCCCGTGACGGCGTCGAGGCGTCATTGTCCGAGTCGGTGGTGGAGGCCGAGGCGGCCGCCCCCGGGCCACTCCCCGCACCAGCCGCTCCGGCGGGCCCGACGACGGAGCCCCCACCCTCATTCGGTGAGGCCTGGCGCATGGTCTGGAAGATCGGCGTGCTGCGGCGGATCTTCGTCGCCCTTCCCTTCCTGGCCGCCGCCATCGCCGGCTTCACGTCCCTGGCCTCGCTCCAGTACGAGCAGACCTTCCACCTCGATGTGACCCAGCGTGCCTTCCTGGTCGCCCCGGTCCAGGTCTTCGTCCTCGGCGGGCTGGTCCTCGGTGCCGCGGTGGGAACCAGGTTGGCCGCCCGGAGCCTGCGACTCGTGTTCCGCATGCTGGCCATCGCCGCCGTGGTGGCGTCGGGCCTGGCCGTCCTGTTCGCGCTGGCGCCCGACGTGCCGGTGGCCTTCTTCGCCGACTGCGGTATCGAGGCATCCCTCGCCATCGTGGGCCCGGGGGTGTTGGCCGCGCTCTCGCTGGCCATCCCGGCGCGGGCCCGTTCGGTGGGCTTCTCCGTGGGGGCGCTGTTCGTGCTGCCAGGCCTGGTGGTGATCCCGCTGATCGGTGCCATCGGCGATGCCGTCGGCTTCCGGTACGGGATGCTCATCCTGGTGCCGGTCTTCCTGGTGGGAGGGTTGATCGTGGCCAGTGCCGGCTCGCTCATCGACGCCGATGTCCGCAACGTCTGGTTGTCCATGCACACCCGGGAGGCCATGAGGGCGGCGCGGGCCCGGGGGGAGCTGCCGCTGCTGGCCGTGCGGGACCTGGCGGTGGCCTACGACGGCGTGACGGTGTTGCGTGGCATCGACGTCGAGGTCGCCGAGGGCGAGATCGTGGCGCTCATCGGTACCAACGGCGCGGGGAAGTCCACCCTGTTGCGGGCCATCGGCGGGATCACCGAGGCCGACCGTGGCGCCGTCGTCTTCAACGGGCGGGACATCACCCACGCGCCGCCCGATGAGATCGCCCGTTGGGGCGTGGGACAGATGCCCGGTGGTGACGGCGTGTTCCCCACCCTGACGGTCGAGGAGAACCTCCGCGCCGCCACCTGGCAGGATCGCCACCACCGTGGCCAACACCAGGCCGAGGAGCGGGTCACCCGGGTGCTCGGCCGATTCGACGTGCTGGCCGCCCGCCGCGAGGACCGGGCCGGTGACCTGTCGGGAGGCCAGCAGCAGATGCTGGCCCTGGCCATGGCACTTCTCGCCGCGCCCTCCCTGTTGCTCATCGACGAGCTCTCCCTCGGCCTGGCCCCCATCGTCGTCGAGGGGCTGCTCGAATCGGTGCGGGCACTCCGGTCGGCCGGGACGGCGGTGCTGCTGGTCGAGCAGTCGGTCAATGTGGCCGTGTCGGTGGCCGATCGCGTCTATGTCATGGACTCCGGTGCCATCCACTTCTCCGGGACGGCTTCGGAGGTCCGGGACCGCCCCGGGCTCCTGCGCTCGATCTATCTCCGGCCGGCGGTGACCCGTCCCGGTGGCGCAGCCGTGACGGGTGACCGACCGAGCGCCGGGTCGCCCACCGCCGCCCGCCCCCCGTCGCCGGGGATCTCCCCACCGGCGCTCCGGGTGTCGTCCCTCACGGTGACCTTCGGTGGCATCGGCGCCTTGGAGGAGGTGTGCCTCGAGGCGGGACGCGGGGAGGTGGTCGGCATCATCGGCCCGAACGGAGCCGGCAAGACCACCCTCTTCGACGTCATCTCGGGGTTCACCCGCCCGGACCGGGGGGAGGTGGTGCTGGAGGGCGATGTCGTCACGGGGCTGTCGGCCGGCGCCCGGGCGCGTCTCGGCCTCGGGCGGTCCTTCCAGGACTCCTCGCTGTTCCGGGGGCTGTCGGTCCGTGACACGTTGGCGGTCGCCCTCGAGCGGTTCGTCGACGTGGGTGACCCGCTCAACGCCGCGCTCCGGTTGCCGGTCATGGTGTGCACCGAGGCCGCCGTCAGCGCCCGTGTCGGCGAGCTGATCGAGCTCTTCGGCCTGCAACGGTTCGCCGACTCGTTCATCAGCGACCTGTCCACCGGGACGCGGCGGCTCGTCGACCTGGCCGCGGTGGTGGCCCACGCCCCGTCGGTGGTGCTCCTCGACGAGCCGTCGTCGGGTGTGGCCCAACGCGAGGTGGAGGCCATGGCCGACCTGTTGCGCCGGGTCCGAGGCGCCCTGGATGCCACGCTCCTGGTGGTCGAGCACGACATCGCCTTCGTGACGTCGCTGGCCGACCGCCTGGTGGCTCTGGACCGGGGACGGGTGCTGGCCGTCGGGGCTCCGGCCGACGTCCTGGCCGAACAGGCGGTGGTCGAGGCCTTCCTCGGTCTCGATCCCCTGGCCCGGGCCCGTTCGGGCTCCACGGTCGGGGGGGCCGGCGGTCCGGTCCGCTCCGGGGGGGCGGATCGTTGACCGGCGACGACCGGAACCCCCGCCTCGATGGGCCGGCCGGAACGCGACCGTGGCCCCGGGTCGGGGTGGTGCGCCGGCTCGGGCCGGCCCTGCTGTTGGTGGTGGCCCTGGTGGCCGCGGGTGTGGTGGCCACCACCCGGTCGGGTGGGGGTGGCTCGGCGGAGGCACCGCCGGCGGGCGGGGGGACCACGGTCCTGTCGCCCGGGGGGGCCGGGAGCACCCTCCCCGTCACCTACGCGGGGGCCAGGAGCGCCGGCCGGGCATCCACCTACCACTGGCCGGCCGGCTGTGACCTCACCACCGGGCGGCTCTCGATGCCCACGGTCAATGCACCCCCGTGCGTCCCGGTCTTCACCGATAACAACGGGGGAGCCACCGCCTCGGGCGTCACGGCCACGACGATCACCGTCGTCTATTACGTGCCGCCGCCGGGCGACCTGGCCTCGGCGATCTCGGGGGCGGCCGGAAACCCGGCCACCAACGTGGCCACCGCCGAGGACTACGTGGCCATGTTCAACCACGTCGACACCCTGTACGGGCGCCGGGTGGTCCTCGTCCCCTATGACGCCACCGGGACCAGCGCCGATGCCGTGGCCGCCCGGGCGGACGCCATCCGGGTGGCCCAGCAGATCCACGCCTTCGCCTCCATCGGTGGACCGGCCCAGACCCCCGTCTATCAGGACGAGCTGGCCCGCCTGCACGTGCTCTGCCTGTCCTGTGGTCTCGGCGCCCCCTACTCCGAGTACCAACAGGACGCCCCGTACCTGTGGGGCGTGCTCCCCTCCAGCGACACGGTGCTCACCGACGCCTTCCGGTACGTGACCACCCAGCTCATGCACCGTGACGCCGTCTACGCCGGCGAAGCCGAGTTCCGGAAGCACCGGCGCGTGTTCGCCCTGGTGCACTACGACCAGAACCCTCCCATCTATTCATCGATCACGGCCCGGCTCGAGCGTGAGTTCGCCAGCAGCCATCTGACGTTCGCTCTCAACGAGAGCTACCTCCTCGATCTGGCCGAGCTGCCCTCGGAGGCCGCCACCCTGGCCGAGCACCTGAAGAACGTCGGCGCCTCCACCGTGGTCTTCGCCGGCGATCCGATCATGCCCATCTATTTGACCAAGGCCTGCGCCGCCATCGGCTACTACCCCGAGTGGGTCATCACCGGCACCGTGCTGACCTACACCTCCACCCTGGGCCGTCTCTACGACCAGCGCGAATGGTCGCACGCCTTCGGGATCTCCAACCTGGCCGTACCGGTGCCGATCCAGGCCGGTGACGCCTACCGGCTCTACCACTGGTACTACGGCACCCTCCCGCCCGCCCCCCAGACCGCCGTGGCGATCCTGCCCCCGATCGAACAGCTCTTCTCCGGCCTCGAATTGGCGGGGCCACGGCTGACGGCGTCCACCTTTGCCGCCGGGCTCTTCCGCTACCCACCGACCGGAGGCGGCCCGACCACGCCGGCGGTGGGTTTCGGACCACACGGTGCTCCACCGCTCCCGAGCTACACCTCACCCTCCGACTACACCTTTGTCTGGTACGACGCCTCGGCCACCGGGCCTGACGAGGAGGGCGTCGACGGCAGCGGGTTGATGCGCTACGTCTCCGGTGGCCGCCGCTATCCGGCCTCCGGTGGGCCGACCGGTGACGTGCCGATGTTCAAGCTGGCCGGTTCGGTCACCAGCTTCACGACGGTGCCCCCCGGGGACCGGGCCCCGGACTACCCGCCGTGGCCGGGATCGCCGACGGCCCAGGGCTGACCGCGTCGGCACGGCCGCTGGGCGCGGGCGGGGGCCGCCCCGAGAATTCATCGTCGCGTTGCCTTTCCGTTCGCGGCCGTTCACCACGCACCGGTACCGTGGCGGGAGGCGGAGCGCCGGTTGCGGCACCGGAGCCATTCGACGAGGAGGGCGCCATGGAGCGACCGGTGAGCAAGCTACGGGTCGTCACCTCGGACTCACCTGACGCCCTCGACGTCATCCGGCACGAGGTCGAGGGGGCGACCGGCCTCGCCGTGGAGCCCGAGATCCAGGAACTCGACGGGACCGAACTCGTGGTGGAGCTTCGTCTGCTCGATGCGTCGACCGTCGTCCCCGGTCTGGTGGCCCGTGCCGTCCGGCGGTCGCCGGGGGGCCTGGACGTGCTGGTGGTGCTCGACGGGCTCGACCACCGCCTCCCGTCCGTGGCCCGGCGTGCCCTCCGCGATGGCCTGGCGACGGCACAGTGGGGTGCGGGCGGCATCGCCGGAGGGGGAGCGGGAGTGGAGCACTCCTGGCAGCTGGCCGTGCCCGCGGTGCGGGCGGACGGCCGGCCCGTGGTCGGATACCGGCGCCGTCGGGGCTACTCGATCCGCTTCGGCGTCCGTGACGCCGAAGCGGCCCGGGCTGTCCTGGCCTCCTGAACCGGCTGTCGCCGTCGCCCTCCGGCCGCGGGGGGCTCAGATCCGGTACAGGCGCACGGCGTTGTCCCCGAGCACCTTGCGCTGGACCTCGGGTGTGAGCGCCGACATCTGGTCGGCCACCGTGTCGAGGGGTTTGGGGTACAGGCAAGTGGGATGGGGAAAGTCAGTTTCGAACAGGACGTTGTCCTCACCGACCGAGTCGATGAGTGCGTGCACATCGTTCTTCTCGAACCAGAAAGTGGCATAGAAGTGGCGCTTGAAGTACTCCGAGGGCATCATCGACAGCTTGTCGAGATCGTCGGGGGCGTTCTCGGACATCTCGTAGTCGAGGGCGTCGAGGATGAACGGAACCCACCCCACGCCGCTCTCCACCGAGACCAGCTCGAGCGTCGGGTGGCGGTCGAGCAGGCCGGACAGGATGATATTGGTGACGACCCGGGCGTTCCCGATGAACAACAGGGCCCCTCCGATGGCCAGCTTGGTGTCCTCCGTCTGGGACGGCCATGGATAGGTGGCGAAGTAGGTCATGGTGGTCAGGCTGGCGCCGATGTGGAAGTGCACCGGGAGATGGCGGTCGGCGCACACCTCCCACAGCGGGTCCCAGGCCCGGTTGGCCAAGTCGGGGGCGCCGAGGTCCTGCGGGTCGGACGTCAGGTTGACCCCGCGCAGCCCGAGCCCGGCCACCCGCTCGGCCTCGCGCACGCAGGCATCGACGTCCCAGGCGGGCAGGACGGGCATCGGCAGCAGGCGGGTGCCCGACTCCTCTTGCACCTCGGCCATGGCGTCGTTGTAGATCTCGATGCAGACCCGGCGCAGCTGCTCGTCCTCGACCGCGCTGGACAGGCCCTGCCCGCCCAGCCCGATGGCATTGGGGAACACCACCTGGGCCCAGATCCCCGAGTCGTCCATCACCTCCAGGCGGGCCTTCGGGTCGTAGGCGGCCACATGGATCCGGTCGACCGTCCATTCGAAGAGGGCCTCGGCCGCCCGGCCCTTGCTGCCGTCGCGGGCGATGACCCCGCCGCCGCCGGCGAACCCGAGCTCGTGGTCGTCGACGATCCAGGTCGGCCGACCGTCGGCTCCTTCCTTCACCTGGGGGATCCGATCGCGGTAGGCGGCCGGCGCCCGCTTGGTCCAGAGGTCGTGCGCCTCGGTCATGTGGGTGTCGGCATCGATCACCCTCAGCCCCTCCAGTGCCAGCGCCATCGACATCCCCCAGTAGTAGCTTGTCGCCAAATGTAGTGGGCAGCCGGGGGAGCTATGGCGGTCGCGGAGATCGAGGGCCTGTCCATCGCCTACGACGTCATCGGCCGGGGCACACCATGGGTGATCACCCCGGGCGGCCGGTTCGCCCGGGACACACCCGGCCTGGGCCGACTGGCCGAGGACCTGGCCGCCGGCGGCAATCAGGTCCTCATCTGGGACCGCCCCAACACCGGCGCATCACAGGTGTGCTTCGCCGGCACGTCGGAGTCCGAGATGCAGGCCGACGTGCTGGCCGGCCTCCTGCGCCGGCTGGGCATGGGCCCGGCGGTCATCGCCGGAGGTTCGGGTGGGTCCCGGGTCTCGCTGCTGGCCGCCGCCCGCCACCCCGACGTGGCGGCCGGACTGGCCCTGTGGTGGATCAGCGGGGGCGTGTACGGCTTGATGAGCCTCGGGGTCCACTACTGCGGTGACTCGATCGTGGCCGCCTGGCGCGACGGGATGGCCGCCGTCGCCGAGCTGCCCGATTGGGCCGAAGCCATCGCGCGCAACCCCGCCAACCACCAGGAGTTCCTCAACCAGGACCGTCGGCGGTTCATCAGGACGCTCGAGCAATGGATGTCGGCCTATTGCCCGCAGCCCGGTCAGCTCGTCCCCGGATTGCCCGATGACCGTGCCCGGGCCATCGACGTTCCCGCCCTGGTCTTCCGCAGCGGGGCGAGCGACCCCCATCACACGAGGGACACCTCCGAGCGCCTGGCCGCCCTTCTCGGCCGGGCCGCGCTGGTGGAGCCACCGTGGCCGGACTCCGAATGGAACGAGCGGGTCGCGGCGGCCCAGTCCACCGGGGCCGGCCTCTTCGAGCGGTGGCCGCTGCTGGCTCCGCAGCTGCTCGAGTGGCAAGGCCGGGCGCTCGGCTCCGGCGGGTGAACACCGGCGGGTGAAATTCCGCGCCCGGTGCGGCGATGCCGTTGTCCGTACTGTCCTCCGGCGTGGTCGGGAACGGGCGGTGGGCGGGTGACCGGGCGGCCGAGCCGGGCCTGATCAGGCCGCCCGCTCCAGGATGTGCACGCCACAGGCGGATCCGAGCCCGATCACATGGGTGAGCCCGACCCGGGCCCCGTCGATCTGGCGGTCGCCGGCCTCCCCCCGCAGGTGGGTCGCCACCTCCCACACGTTGGCGATCCCGGTGGCTGCGATGGGATGGCCCTTCGACTCGAGGCCTCCCGAGACGTTGACCGGCGTCGACCCGTCGCGCCAGGTGGCCCCGGACTCGAAGAAATCGACTGCGCCCCCGGGCTCACAGAGCCCGAGGTTGTCGTAGTGGACGAGCTCGGCGGTGGCGAAGCAGTCGTGGAGCTCCACCAGGTCGAGATCGGAGGGGCCGATGCCGGCCTGCTCGTAGGCCTGGGCGGCGGCATTGCGGGTGAGCGTGTTCACGTCCGGAAGGACCTGGCACGACTCCTGCCAGGGGTCGGTGGTCAGGATGGATGCGGAGATCTTCACCGCTCGGCGCTGCTGCTCGGCGGAGAGGGTCTTGAGCTTGGATCCGCTGACCACGATGGCGGCAGCCGCCCCGTCACAGTTGGCCGAGCACATGGGCCGGGTGTTCGGATAGGCGATCATGACGTCCCCCATGATCTCCTCGAGGGTCATCTTCTTGGTGTAGGCGGCCAGGGGGTTGAGCGTGGAGTGCGAGTGGTTCTTCTCGCTGATCCTGGCGAACAGCTCGAAGCTGGTGCCGCCGTGCCGGTAGCCGTACTCCATCCCGATCTGGGCGAAGACTCCGGGCATGGTCTCGGTGCCGATGCGACCGTCGACCGGGGCCACCGCCCCGTACCGGCCGTATGGCTCCCAGGTGCTCGAATCCGACTTGCGGCTGCCGCCGGAGAGCAGACCGGCACCGGAGAGCTTCTCGACGCCGAAGGCCAGGCCCATATCGGTCTCGCCGGCCTTGACCGCCATGCACGCCACCCGCAGGGCGGTCGCCCCGGTGGCGCAGGCATTGGCCACGTTGTACACGGGGATGCCGGTCTGGCCCAGCTGCTTCTGCAGCTGCTGGCCGATGCCGGCGTTGGCGGCCATGAGGTTGCCGGCGCCGATCACCCCGACGTCTCTCATCTCGGCCCCCCCGTCGGCCAGGGCGCCGAGTACGGCCTCGGAGGCCAGGTCCACCAGGTCCTTGTCGGGATGCTTCCCGAACTTGGTCATGTGGATGCCGAGGATCCACAGGTCGTCAGCTGCCATGGCTCAACCTCCCAGGGGTTCGAAGCCGAAGCCGACCGCTTCGGTGCCGTCGTCGTCCGTGCCGATGAGTTGGGTGGCCAGGCGGACCTTCATGCCCAGGGTCACGTGCTCGGGATCGGGCTCGACATTGATCAGGTTCGCCCGCACGCTCGTGCCCTCGCAGTCCACCAGGGCGGCGACGTAGGGGACGGGGACCCCCGGGGCGGCGAAGGCCACGATGGTGAAGGCCCGCACCTCACCGGTCGTCGGGACATCGACCGTCCTGAACTCAGTGCGGCCGCAGGCCGCGCAGGCGTTGCGCCGGTCGAAGAACCGGGCACCGCAGGCCCGGCATTCATGGGCGGTCAGGTGGGGCTCGTCCCCCAGCACCAGATAGTCCACCAGCGGAACCTGCTTGGCCATCGTCCCCACTTCTCCCCGTCGCCGGCATGCCCGGCGTCGAAGGCCACCGTAGCGGGAGCGGGAAATCGCCCGCTAGTTGGGCGTGCCCGTGGGCCAGGCGGCCCGTCGGGCACGGGTCGGGCGCGGCCCTTGCGTCAGGTCCCCGGCCCGGATTCCCGCCGCGGGCGGCCCTGGCCAGAGGAGCGGATGGGACGATGCGGGGCGGCGATGCGGCACTCCCGCTGTTAGCGTGGATACCGTGGCCGACCAGCCGAGCCCGCGCCGGCCGCGGGCATCCGTGCCGAAGCTGTCCCGCCGCTCGTTCGTGGCCGGCACCATGGCCGCCGGGCTGGCCGCCACCGTGGGGCCGGCTGTTGGTTCGCGGGCCTATGCCGCCACCGCCGCCGCCCGGGGACTCGGGCCGGGCGGGGCGCACCTGCCGCCCGGGACGCTTCCCTATCCGACACTCCCCGCCGGCACGGACACGCTGCCGCAGATCGAGCACATCGTGGTGCTGATGATGGAGAACCACTCCTTCGACGATCACCTGGGCACGCTCGGGCGCGGCGACGGCCTGACGCCGGGTGCGGACGGGAAGCCGGTCAACTACAACCCCAACCCGGCGGGCGGATTCGTCCGCTCCTTCCACAACCCCGACACCTGTGGCGAGGCCGATTCGGGCATCACCCAGTCGTGGGACGCCTCCCACATCTGCTGGGACAACGGCACCAACATGGGATTTGTCAAAGGATGCAGCGGTGCGGCCATGGGCTACTGGAAGGGTGACGACTTGCCCTTCTACCACGACATGGCCAGGAAATTCCCCATCGGTGACCGCTACTTCTGTTCCGTGATGGCCCAGACCTACCCCAACCGGCGCTTCCTCATCGCCGCCACCGCGCTCGGGAACATCAGCACCGACGGATCGGGCATCTCCAGCACCGACGCGCCCAACGGGACCATCTTCGACCGGCTCAACCAGTACGGCATCTCCTGGAAGGACTACTACCCCGACGTCCCCACCTGTGCGCTGTTCGAGCCGGTACTGCTCAACAACCCCACCAAGGCGGTCCACGTCAGTCAGTTCTTCGTCGACGCGGCCTCGGGGAACCTGCCCGCCTTCAGCCTGGTCGACCCCTATGTCAACTACTCCGAGGAGAGCGGTGACATCAGCGTGGGGGAGGCCTACGCCGCGCTGTTCATCCAGGCCGCCATGGACGGGCCGGCCTGGGAGAGGACCGCCATCGTCTGGACCTACGACGAGCACGGCGGCTGGTACGACCATGTCCCACCCCAGCCGGCGGTGAAGCCGGACAACGTGCCTCCGGAGCTGAAGCCGGGCGACTTCCCCGGGGCGTACAACTTCACCGGGTTCCGGGTCCCCTGCGCCGTGGTCTCACCCTGGTCCAAGAAGGACTATGTCTCGCACCAGACGTTCGACCACACCTCCATCCTGAAGCTGGTCGAGACCAAGTGGAACCTCCCGGCCATGACCTACCGGGACGCCAACGCCCACAACATGCTCGACTTCTTCGACTTCACCGCGGCCAAGCCCCCTTTCGCCGACCCCCCGACGATCCGCCCGCCGAGGAACCCGTTCTCCGGTCCGGCCGCGCTCCCCCCGAACTCGCTGGCCGCCCAGGACCTCGCCCTGTTCCACCCGATCTGCACCGCGTCGGCCCCCGGGTCACTCCCGCCCCGAAACGCCCAGCTGTCGGATCCTCCGCCCGACGCCGACAAGCTCCTCCGGGCCCAGCGACGGCTGATCCGGCAGGAGATCGAGGACCAGGCGTCGGCCCTGGCCGCCGGCCCGCAGGCCCCGGCGCCTTCCTGAGCAGCCCTCCGGCGCCGGGCGCAAGCCCGGCGATCGAGGCCGGACCGGCCCGGGGCTCAAGGCCGGGTCGGGGCGGGACGATAGAGGGTCATGGCCGGAACTGGCAGGCGCAATGTCATTTATTGGCTGGTGGCAGTGGCGGTCATCACCGTGGTGGTCGGCCTCCTCGGGGTGCCCAGCTCGCCGGCGGCGCCGTCGGGGTGGAACATCGTGCCGAGCGCGTCCACCGGCCCCCAGGACAGCAACCTGCTGCTGGCCACCGCCTGCCCGAATGCCTGGAACTGCTGGGCGGTGGGCGGCTCCTTCCCCAACCTGAGCAACAACGGCAAACCGAGCGTCCTCGTCAACCACTGGGACGGCAGCTCGTGGTCGGTGGCACCGATCGCCCCGCCGACCGGCACCGACGCCTCACTGCTGTGGGACGTCACCTGCCTGACGGCCTCGGACTGCTGGGCGGTCGGCGGTCAGGAGCTCAGCGGCAACCCGGCGCCCTCCACCCTGGCCGAGCACTGGGACGGATCCGGCTGGTCGGTCGCGCCCACACCCGGGGGCTTCGGCTACCTCTTCTCGGTGACGTGCCTGTCGGATTCCGACTGCTGGGCCGCCGGCACCTCGGTGGCCGCCGACAACAGCGGTCCTCTGAACGGGATCATCGACCACTGGGACGGCACCACCTGGTCACCCGAGGCGACGGCACCATCGGGGCAGACCTACGACCAGTTCAACTCGGTGGCGTGCACCGGCCCCGCCGACTGCTGGGCGGTGGGCTTCGCCGGTCCCAATCAGCAGCAGAACAACTTCTTGCCCAATGTCGCTCCCAACGTGGCCGGCGCCGGCGCCTTCACCGAGCACTGGGACGGCGCTTCGTGGAGCACGGTGGGCATGCCCCAGGCCACCGCCCCGCTCGGCACCTACCTGTCCGGCGTGACCTGTACCTCCTCATCCCAGTGCTGGGCGGTCGGGGCCACCATGGACGCCGCCGGTGATCCGTCGGCGACGCTGGTCGACCGCTGGGACGGTTCGTCCTGGACGGCGGAGCCCAGCCCCAGCCCGTCCCCGACCTCCGGGCTTCTCACCGCCGTGACCTGCCTCGACGGCTCGGACTGCTGGGCCGTCGGTGCCTACGGCTACGTCACGGGCCAGAGCGGCGCGCCCACCCCCTTCGTCGAGAGCTGGAACGGTTCGCAGTGGTCGATCGAGCCCAGCCCCGACGTCACCGCATTCGGCTACCTGGACGGGGTGGCATGTGTCCGGGGCGCCATGTGTGTGGCCTCCGGATTGGCCCTCACCAACTCCAACAACAATTCAGCCACCATCGGGACCCTCGTCGAGCAGCTCCAACTCCCGGCCGCCGGCAACCAGGGCCTGTGGTTGACGGGATCGGACGGCGGGGTGTTCAGCTTCGGTAACGCCGCCTTCTACGGCTCGACGGGCGCCGTCCGCCTCAACGCACCGATCGTGGGCATGGCCCCGACCCCCGGCGGCGGGGGCTACTGGCTGGTGGCCGCCGACGGCGGGGTGTTCAGCTTCGGGAACGCCCGCTTCGCCGGGTCCACCGGGGCGCTCCACCTCAACCGGCCGGTGGTGGGCATGGCCCCGACCCCCGACGGCGGGGGCTACTGGCTGGTGGCCGCCGACGGCGGGGTGTTCAGCTTCGGGGACGCCCGCTTCGCCGGGTCCACCGGGGCGCTCCACCTCAACCGGCCGGTGGTGGGCATGGCCCCGACCCCCGACGGCGGGGGCTACTGGCTGGTGGCCGCCGACGGCGGGGTGTTCAGCTTCGGGGACGCCCGTTTCCTCGGCTCGATGGGCGCCGTGCGCCTCAACGCACCGATCGTGGGCATGGCCCCGACTCCCGACGGCGGGGGCTACTGGCTGGTGGCCTCGGACGGCGGCGTGTTCAGCTTCGGGGACGCCGGCTACTGGGGCTCGGTGCCCGGCCAGGGCATCGGCCAGGCACAGGTGGTGGGCATGGCCCGGACCCCGGACGGACGGGGCTACTGGCTGGTCGACCAGTCCGGAGGCGTCTACGCCTACGGTGACGCCGGCTTCCTCGGATCGCTGACCGGCGCCCGCCTGGCGGGCCCGATCACCGGGGTGGCGGCCCAGTGACCGGCCGCGTCGTCACTCGCCGAAGGTGAACAGGAAGATCTGGGTGGCGTAGGCGACGAGGCGGGGTGGATCGGTCCCGTGCTCGCCGTAGTCCCACAGCGCCATGTCCGCCGACGCGTAGCCATCACCGGCGTGGCGGGCCCGGTTGTGGGCGAGGACCCAGGGTGACCGGCACGGCTCGAGGAGGTGCACGGCGAGGTCCACGCTCGGAGCGAACCACCTCCGGGGTCCGGGCCCGACCCTCTCGCCCACCGCGCCCGGCATGGTGTCGGCCAGGACCACCAGGGCCAGCGGGTCCATCGTCCCGTCCTCGAGGGAGGGGGTCTCGTCGAACCGGTACCACATGGCCCGCTCGGCCCGATCCGGGATGTACTCCTCCCAGGGCGCGTGGCCGATGGCGGAACGCCCCTCGACGAGGTGTGCCCAGAACGGCATGGGCTCGAAGTGGTCGACCCCTTCGGGCACCGGATCCCGGAACGAGGGGCACGCTTCGGGGGCCGGCACCCCCGGAGGGGGAGCCAGGTCGGTGAAGGCAAAGCCCGGCCGGGCCGAGCCGAAGATGCCGGTGGTCACGTGTCCCCGGGTGCTGCCCTCGCTGGTCACCTCGGCCCGCAGGTGGGACATCGAGCGCCCCCGCCGCAGGAGCTCCACCTGGATCGAGACCGGCCCGTGGGCGACCTGGGCCACGAAGGTGGTGTGGAGGCCGCGAAGCGCCTGGGCGGGGTCGTCCAGGGCGTGGCCCATGGCCCGGAGGGCCAGCGCGCTCACGATCCCACCCTGGGGCAGAGGATTGAGGTTCCACCGACTGTCGATCTCTGCCTCGTACCGATCCGGCCCGGTTGCCCTCACCGACGTGGTGGCCGCGAACGGGTTGCTCACGCCGCAGATGCTCCCCGCCTGGTTCTCGGAGTGTCAATCCGCGTCCCCCCGCCCGCCCGGCCGGGGCGGCCGGGACGGAGTCCGGAACCGGTCCGTTTCCCCTGGTCAGACTCGAAAGTACTTCGGCTATGGTCGACCGTTGCAGCTTCCGTCATCCGTCGGGACGTCCCCATGGTCAGCAGCGAGGTCCGATGAACATCGTGGTGAGCAACGTGAAGGGTGGAGTGGGCAAGACCACCACCGCCGTCTACCTGGCGGCGGCGGCCGTCGAGCGGGGGTGGGAGCCGGTCACCCTGGTGGACGCCGACCGCCAGGCCTCCTCGGCCGAGTGGCTCGAGGAGCGTCCCATCGAGGGCGTGGACCTGGTGGAAGCGCCGTCGGAGCGGACGGTGTCACGGGCCCTCGGGGGCCACAACGGCCTGGCCGTGGTCGACACGCCCCCTGGCGACGAACGTATCGTCCGGGCCACCCTGGACCGGGCCGACGCGGTGGTGGTCCCCACCCGGGCGGGAGGGGTCGAGTACTCGCGGGTGGTGGCCACCTTGGAGATGGTCGGCCGCCGCACCCCGTGCGGAGTGGTCATCACCGCCGCACGCCTCGGCACGAACGACCTCGACGAGGCGATCCAGTGGTGGACGGAGTCGAAGGTGCCCATCTGGGGCGTCATCCCCGAGCGGGTGGGGATCGCCGCCGGTCCCGAGGCCCGCCTGTACCGGGAGGGCCTCGAGGGGTACACCGAGGTGCTGAAGAAGGCGCTGCGCCGACGGGCCGGCTGACCTCAGGGCGCCAGGTCGCCCGGTCCGGGCGGGACGTCGACGGCGTGCTCCTCGAGGGCGGCCAGCGGGACCACGTCGAGGGCACGCTCGTGGGTCGAGGCGAGCACCACATAGGCCGCCGCCCCGTCGTGGTGGGCGCGCAACCAGTTGGCGGCGGTCACACACCAGCGGTCACCCGGGACCAGGCCCGGGAAGTGGAACTGCGGCAGCGGGGTGGTCAGGTCGTTGCCGATGCTCCGCTGGTGCTCGAGGAACTCGGCGGTGACCACGGCGCAGATCGTGTGACTGCCCCGGTCCTCGGGGCCGGTCGTGCAGCACCCGTCCCGGTAGAAGCCGGTGAGAGGGTCCGTGCTGCAGGGCTCGAGCTCGCCACCCAGCACGTTTCGATCACCCATCCAGCCAGTATTCCAGTCGAAGGGCGGCCCGTCAGTCCTCCGGCCGGGGACTGCCGCCGCTCACCGGGGCCGCCCGGACGGCGGTCAGGCGTTGTAACCGTAGAGCCGGCCCCGGTCACCCGACCCGGCCGGCACCACGTCGACCCGGAAGCCGTCGACCCTGTCGATCCGCTGCAGCGCGTCGACATGGCTTCGCCCGCTTCCGCCCCATTTGGCCTTGGCCTTGGCCTCGGCGTCCGCCCGGTCTTCGGCCACCACCATGACCACCTCGTGGTCCTCGCCCATCCGGTCCCTGCCCACGGGGCCACCCAGGAACGCCACGTACAGTTGCATGCCAGCACGATAGCGAGGCCTCCCGTCCCCTCCGGGTGCGACGAAGGCCGTCGTCGGCCCACCGTCGGCCCACCGTCGGCCCGGCGCCGGCCCGCGGTCGGAGGACCGTCGGCGGAACACGGTCGGACGAACGGCCCGACCGGCTGCGGGTGTCGATCCGGCGACGACGGCACCGTCAATTGGGGGAAGCGTGGGAATCCACGACCGCCGACCAAGGAGAGTGCACCGTGCAGTACATGTTGATCATCCACAACGACCCCGCCATCCATCCGGTCCCGGGCGACGCCGAGTGGGACCAGCTGATGGCCGACTACGCCGCCTTCAGCGAGCAGCTCGGCACCTACACGGGTGCACCGCTCAACGATCCCAGCACGGCCACCACCGTGCGCGTGCGGGGCGGCGAGACCCTGGTGGTCGACGGGCCGTTCGAGGAGACCAAGGAGTGGATGTCGGGGTATTACGTCATCGAGTGTGACCACCTCGACCAGGCCCTGAAGGCGGCGGCCATGGTGCCCTCGGCCAAGTTCGGCTCGGTCGAGGTCCGTCCCGTGGCGGAGATGTAGTCCTGAGCGGAACATCGCCCCGCCCGGGGCCCGGCCGAGAGCACGGCGCGCTCGAGGCCGCCTACCGGCGCGATCGTGACCGGGTGCTGGCCCGCCTCATCGGCATCCTGGGTGACTTTGACCTGGCCGAGGACGCACTGCAGGACGCACTGGTGTCCGCCACGTCGGATTGGCCGGCCCATGGGGTGCCGGCCAATCCGGCGGGCTGGCTCGTCACCACGGCGAGACGGAAGGCCATCGACCGGCTGCGCAGCTCGGCGGCATCGGACCGGCGCAGCCGCGCCTGGGGCGAGCTGGCCGTGGCCTGGGACATCGGCGACGGATCAGGACCGATCCCCGACGACCGGCTCCGGTTGATGTTCACCTGCTGCCACCCGGCACTCACCCTCGAGGCGCAGGTGGCCTTGACCCTGCGGACCCTCGGGGGTCTGTCCACCGACGAGGTGGCGAGGGCCTTCCTCATCTCGGAGACGGCCCTGGCCCAGCGCATCGTGAGGGCCAAGCGCAAGATACGGCGGGCGGGGATCGGCTACCGGGTGCCGTCCGAGGAGGAGCTGCCCGCCCGGCTGGCGGCGGTGCTGGCCGTCATCTATCTCATCTTCAACGCCGGGTACCTGGCCCCGTCCGGGCCCGAGCTGGTCAAGGTGGATCTGTGCGACGAGGCCCTTCGCCTCGCCGGCGTGGTCATCGGCCTGCTTCCCGACGACCCCGAGCCCCTGAGCCTGGCCGCCATGCTGCACTTCCAGGACGCCCGTCGCCAGGCCCGGGTCGATGCCGAGGGGGTGCCGCTCACCCTCGACGAGCAGGACCGCTCCCGGTGGGAGCCGGCCAAGGTGGCGACCGGGCTGACCCTACTCGAGCGGGCCCGCGGCATGGGTGATCGGGGCCCCTACGCCCTCAAGGCCTCGATCAGCGCCCTGCACGCCACCGCGCCCCGGCCCGACCTCACCGACTGGAGGACCATCGTCCGGCTCTACGACGCCCTGCTCGAGTGGGAGCCGACGGCGGTGGTCCGCCTCAACCGGGCCGTGGCCGTGGCCATGGCCGACTCGCCGACCGCCGGCCTGGAGCTCGTCGACGACCCCGGGCTGGCTGCCGAGCTCGCCGACTACCACCTGTACCAGGCCACCCGGGCGGATCTGCTCCGACGGTTGGGGAGGGCCGACGAGGCCGCCGCGGCCTACCGGCTGGCCCGCCGCCAGACCGGCAACGCCGCCGAGCACCTGTTCATCGACCGGCGGCTCGGGGCGATGGCGGCACCCCGGGCCGGAGAGGCCGCGCCGGGGTCAGATCCGTGACCGGGGCCCGGCGGCGGCGCCCCGGGGTCAGGTGGAGCGGACGAAGTCGACGACGACGGCGGCCAGCTCGGGCCCCCGGTCCTCCTGGAGGAAATGGCCACCACCGGCGATGGTGGTGTGGGACTGACCGCGTGCCCCCGGGATGTGGTCCTGGAGGTACCGGTCCGACCCCGCCGTGATGGGATCGCCGTCGCTGAAGGCGGTGAGGAAGGGGTTCTCGAAGGCCTCGAGGACCTGCCATGCCCGGCGATTGGGGCCGGCCGCCGGGTCGGACGGGGAGATGGGCACGAGGGTGGGGAACTGGCGCGCCCCCTCGGTATAGGACTGGTCGGGGAACGGCGCGTCGTAGGCGGCCATGACCTCCGGGCTGAGATCGGAGGTGCAGCCGGTGTTGACGATCGATCCGGTGGGGAAGACCTCGACCTCCTGTGAGAACTTGAGCCAGGCGAGGAAGGCCTCTCCCGGAGGCCGGTCCCCGGTGGGGAGGAAGGTGTTGGCCGCCACCACGCGGGCGAAGCGGTCGGGGTGCTCGCCGACCAGTCGGAGGCCGATGAGCCCGCCCCAGTCCTGGCCGACCAGCGTGACGTCGGACAGACCCAACGCGTCGAACAGGAGGGACCGCATCCACTCCACGTGGCGGGCGAAGGTGTACTCCGAGCGCGGCGTCGGCTTGTCGGACCGCCCGAAGCCGACCAGGTCGGGAGCGACGGCACGCAGGCCCGCCTCGGCCAGCACCGGGATCATGTGGCGGTACAGGTAGCTCCACGACGGCTCGCCGTGGAGGAGCAGGATGACGGGGCCGCCGGCCGGTCCTTCGTCGAGGTAGTGGGCCCGGAGGGTACCGCCGTCCTGGTCGGGGATGTCGGCGTAGTGCGGCTCGAAGTCGTAGCCGGGCAGGCCGTCGAACCGGCTGTCCGGGGTGCGGAGGACCTGCATGGGACTGACTACCTCGCTCTCGGGGGGTGCGGGGGGAGGGTCATGAACTGACACTCGATATGCCAATTGACGCTACCATCGGCCACCCCCGCCGGCCCGTCGTGGTCGGCCCCCCACTCCGGCTCCTGGTCTACGACGGCCGTTCAACGCGCCGCATTCTTCACGAAGTCGTCGGTGCCGTGGCCGGCGTCGAGCCTGGCCCCGCCGTGCCAGCTGCCCCGCAGGTGCCGGCGGACGGCCGTCGCTCCGTCGGCGGTGCCGCGGGCGGCGGCGTGCCAGAGGTCGGCGTGGTGCAGCAGCACATCGCCGCGCTCCTGGTAGAGGGCGATCTCGCCGGGGACGCCCTCGAACGCGGGCGGGATCCCGTCGGTGGTCGCGAGGTGGCTGGCAGGGACGACGCGGAGGAACCCGTTGGCCGGCGACGTCGGGTCGAAGTGGATGGTGAAGGCCACCCCGGGCCAGATGTCGAGGTGCGGCCCGGACTGGTGGTCGGTGTGCCAGCCGATGCGGGAGTAGCCCGACCCGGGGTCGGGCCGGGCGTCCTGGTAGACCACCCCGAACTGCTCGTCGTCGAGCAGCCAGGCGCCGGGGCCGAGCAGCCGGCGGACCGTTCCCTCGAGGAGGGGGTGGTGCACCAGCTCGTCGGCGGTCCTCGACAGCGAGGTGGCGAAGCAGACGTAATGGCAGAAGGGCTGCCCGTCGATGCATGCACCGGGGGCGTCCAAGATGGCGGTCCCGTGGCGTTCGCCCAGCTCGCCGGCGGCCAGGCGGTGTTGGGCTGCGGCGAGCTCGGACGCCGCCGCCGACACGGTCTCCTCGTCGTACAGGCCCCGGATGGTGGCGTAGCCCCGGGCCTCGAAGAAGGCAGCCAGCCCGTCGACGTCGCCCGGCGGGAAGGTGCCGGCCGACGTGCTCACCGGCTCACCGCCCACCGCCGGCCGCCGGGTGCGGCCGGGCGACTTCCTGCGTCTCCACCCCGTCAGTCTCCACCCCGTCAATGGTAGGACCCATTGATCGGGTCGACGGCGGGACCCGTCGATCGGGCAGACGTGCGGTGGCCGGGAGGGCGACGGCCGCGAAAGGTCCACCAGTGCCTGGCTCCACGATGGCCGGGCGGTGCGGACGGGGGCCCACCCGGTCCGACGCCGGTAGGCCGTACCATGCAGGGATGAGCGAAGCCAGGACCACCGACCCGTCGCAGGAGCCGTTGGCCGGTCTCAAGCCCCGCAGCCATGAGGTCACCGACGGGCCCACCCGGGCGCCGGCCCGGGCCATGCTCCGGGCGGTCGGGATGACCGATGACGACTGGGACAAGCCGCAGATCGGGGTGGCGTCGTCGTGGAACGAGGTGACCCCGTGCAACCTGCCGCTCGACCGGCTGGCCAAACGGGCCAAGGACGGGGTGCGGCACGCCGGAGGATTCCCCCTCGAGTTCACGACCATCGCCGTCTCCGACGGGATCTCCATGGGGCACGAGGGGATGCGGGCGTCGCTGGTCAGCCGCGAAGTGATCGCCGATTCCGTGGAGATCATGATGCACGCCGAGCGATTCGACGGGATGGTCACCCTGGCCGGCTGTGACAAGTCGCTGCCGGGCATGCTGATGGCCGCCGCCCGTCTGAACCTGCCCAGCGTGTTCGTCTACGGGGGCTCGATACTGCCCGGTCGGGCCAACGGCCGCGCCCTCGACATCACCTCGGTGTTCGAGGCGGTCGGCGCTCACGCCGTGGACGCCCTCACCGACGAGGAGCTGAGCCTGATCGAGCACAATGCCTGCCCCACCGAGGGGTCGTGTGCCGGGATGTTCACCGCCAACACCATGGCTTCGGTGGCCGAGGCGCTGGGCATGGCCCTCCCGGGCAGCTCCTCTGCTCCCGCCGTCGACCGCCGTCGGGACGACGCCGCCTTCGCGTCAGGTCAGGCGGTGGTGGCCATGCTCCAGGCGGGCATCCGCCCGAGGGACGTGATGACCAAGGACGCCTTCGAGAACGCCATCGCCGTGACCATGGCACTCGGCGGGTCGACCAATGCCGTGCTCCATCTGCTGGCCATCGCCAACGAGGCCCGCGTCGAGCTCCAGCTCGACGACTTCAACCAGGTGGCGGTCCGGGTGCCCCACCTGGCCGACACCAAGCCGCACGGGAAGTACCACATGAGCGATCTCGACCGGATCGGGGGCGTCCCGGTGGTCATGCGCGAGCTGCTCGACGCCGGCCTGCTCCATGGGGACTGCCTGACGGTGACGGGGAGGACGGTGGCCGAAAACGTGGCGGCGCTGGACCCTCCCGCTCCCGACGGGGATGTGGTCCACCTCATCGGTGACCCGATCCACGCCCAGGGGGGGATCGCCGTGCTGACCGGCTCGCTGGCGCCCAACGGGGCCGTGGTCAAGGTGGCCGGTATCGACCAGCTGACCTTCGACGGGACCGCCCGGGTGTTCGACGGGGAGGACCGTGCCATGGAGGCCATCCTGGCCGGTTCGATCCAGCCCAACACGGTGGTGGTCATCCGCTACGAAGGTCCCAAGGGAGGCCCCGGCATGCGCGAGATGCTGGCCGTCACCGGGGCGATGAAGGGCGTGGGACGCGGCGCGGATTGCGCACTGGTCACCGACGGCCGGTTCTCCGGGGGGACCCACGGGTTCTGCATCGGCCACGTGGCGCCGGAGGCCGTCGACGGGGGGCCCATCGCGGTGGTCGCCGACGGCGACCGCATCGTGGTGGACGTGGCGGCCCGTTCGATCGACCTGGTGGTGGACGAGAGCGAGCTCGAACGCCGGCGTGGCGAGCTCAAGCACCCCGGGCCCCGCTACACGAGCGGCGTGCTGGCCAAGTACGCCAGACTGGTGACCGGGGCGGAGCGGGGTGCGGTGACCGAGGCCTGACCGGGGCGGCCTCCGGTGGCCACCTGGCAGGAATTCCGTGAGGCCGACCGGCCCTTCGCCCGGCTGGCCGAGGCGCGCATCGACGGCGAGGGCCTGGTGCTGGTGGGCACCCTGCGGCGCAACGGTTGGCCCCGGATCAGTCCCGTCGAACCCCTGATCGTCGACGGCGTCCTCTACCTCGGCATGATGTGGGAATCGAAGAAGGCCCTCGACCTGCGACGCGACCCACGCTGTGTCGTGCACAGCGTGGTCCGCGACAAGGCGGGGACCGAGGGCGATGTGAAGGTGTACGGCACCGCGGTCGACGTCGCCGGTGCCGAGGAGCGCGAGCGGTACTGCCGGGCCCTCGAGGCCCGGATCGGGTGGCGGCCCGACGGCGACTTCCATCTCTTCGCCGTGGAGATCACCGAGGTGGGGTACTTCGTGGTGGCAGCCGGCGGGCACGAGACGCGCACCTGGCGGCCGGCCTGAGCCCCCGCCCGGCCACCGGCCCCCGGCGCTCAGGTCGAGGCCCCGGACACCACCGGGTCGACGGGCGGGGCGCCCCCGAGTGAGCCATCGAACACGGCGCGGCCGAAGGTGAACAGCCCTCCGTCCGAAGCCGCCATGGTGTACCCATAGCCGTCGGGGGTCACCGCCATCCCGATGATCGGCCGGTTGAGGGCCAGCCCGCCGGTCGACCCGTGGAACAACCCGTCCCCGAAGGTGAACACGCCGCCGTCGGCGGCCACCAGCCAGTAGCCGTTCCCGTCGACGGTGGCGGCCATGCCCACCACCGGCTGGTTGAGGTGCACGGCGCCCATCGAGCCGTAGAAGGCGGCGTCCCCGAGGGAGAACGCCCCCCCGTCGGCGGCCACCAGCCAGTAGCCGCGGTCGCTCCCGGTCTGGGCCATGCCCACCACCGGCTGGTTGAGGTGCACGGCGCCCATCGAGCCGAGGAAGGGGGCATCCCCGAAGGAGAACACCCCGCCGTCGGCGGCCACCAGCCAGTACCCCCGGTCATCGGAGGTGGCGGCCATGCCCACGATGGGCTGGTTCAACGCCAGGCCGCCGGTGGAGCCGAAGTAACCGGCGTCGCCGAAGGTGAACACCCCCCCGTCGGCGGCAATCATCCAGTAGCCCCGGGCGTCACTCGTCGCGGCCAGGGCCACGACGGGCCGGTTCAGGCGCTGGCCCGCCATCGACCCGAACTGGCCGGCATTGCCGACGACGTGGACCCCTCCGGCCGCGTCGGCCAGCCCGGTGCCGCGTCCGCCACCGCGGAGCGCCCGGTCGACAGTCCGCTCGAACGCGCCCGCCAGCTTGGCATGGCCGATGTCGTTGGCGTGGATGGTGAGGCCGGTGCTGTCGCACATGTGGGTCCACGCACAGGTGCGGCTCACGCTCTCGGGCACGGTCGTGCCCTTGAACGAGCCGGTCATGGCGAAGTCCTGCGTGGCGAAGGGACCCTGGACATCGACCGGGACGGCGCCGCCGGCTCCGTAGATCTGGGTCAGGGAGCCGTTGAGCAGGGTCGAGAGGAAGGCGGAGTCCCGGGCCAGCCCCGGCCCGGCCGGGCCACCGAGCACCCACTCGGCGAGGAAGGGGTCGTAGTAGTCCATGCCGAAGATCGGCACCCCGGGAGCGGCCTGGCGAAGCCCGGCGATGATCTGGGGCAGCTCGCGCTGGATGCCCGCCAGCCCGGCGGTCACACAGGTCAGGCTGATCGCGCCACTGGTCAGGCAATCGTCGACGTTGTTGGCCCCGATGTCGATGGTGATGTAGGGGACCTGGCCGGGATGGGCGGTGAGGAAGGCCTCGGCCTGGGCGAGCTGGGTGCCCGCCGGGTAGCTGCAGATGCCCCCGCCGTCGAGGACGGTAGTGGTGGTGGCGCCCGGGCAGGAGACGTTCTGCACCGTGAGGCCCGGCTGGCTGACGCCCTCGTGGGCGGCCGGCAGATCGACGTAGTCGTCGGCCGGTGTCGAGGCACCGATGCCTGACGCCAACGAGTCGCCCAACGAGAGCTGGTAGGTGATCGGAGGCACATGCCGAGCGGGGGAGGCTCCGGCCGCTCCGAGGGCCGGGGCGCCCGCCCCCAGCACCACGGCGGAGGCGGCCGCCATCCGGAGGGCGATCGAGCGGGCGGCGCCGTCCCTCGTGCGTGGTCCCACGGGATCCTCCCTCCGACGCCGGAGCGGTGCGACACTCCGTCGGCCACCCTGCGGCCGGGCCACGTGCTTGTCGTCGATGGTGCCGGCGTGTAACAATGTGCGGGTCATGTCCATAGTCCTGCCGTCCCGCCCGCGCACCCTGGTACTCGTTTCGTAGCGCGCCCGACGCCCTCACGCCGTGCGCGCCCTCCGACCTCCCAGACGGGAGGTCGTTTTCATGTCCCCGCACGTTTCCCTGGCCCGGAGGGCCCGGAAACCCGAGACCCACGACCACGACACCGACCATCGCCGACAAGGAGCCCACGATGGAACTCACCGGAGCACAAGCGCTGATCAAGAGCCTGGAGAAGCAGCGGGTCGAGGTGATGTTCGGCCTCCCGGGCGGCGCCATCCTCCCCGTCTACGACCCCATCCTCGACTCGTCGATCCGTCACATCCTGGTGCGCCACGAGCAGGGTGCCGGCCACATGGCCGAGGGCTACGCCCAGGTGACGGGTCGACCCGGCGTGGCCATGGTCACCAGTGGGCCGGGGGCCACCAACATCGTCACGCCGCTGGCCGACGCCTACATGGACTCGATCCCGTTGGTGGTGGTGACCGGGCAGGTGGCGACCAGCGCCATCGGGACCGACGCCTTCCAGGAGAGCGACATCACCGGCATCACCATGGGGATCACCAAGCACAACTGGCTGGTCACCGACGGGGCCGATATCCCGCGGGTGGTGGCGGAGGCCTTCCACGTGGCCACGACGGGCCGTCCGGGGCCGGTGCTGATCGACGTCCCGAAGGACGTGGCCAACCGGCCCATGGAGTGGTACTGGCCCGAGCCTTCCGACCTCGACCTCCCCGGCTACCGACCGGTCACCCACGGCGACCCCGCACTGATCCGCGACGCCGCCGAGCTCCTGCTCGCCGCCGAGCGCCCGATCATCTACGCCGGAGGCGGGATCCTCAAGGCGCGGGCGTCCGAGGCCCTTCGCGAACTGGCGGAGCGGACCGGTATCCCGGTGGTCACGACGCTCATGGCCCGGGGCGCGTTCCCCGATTCGCACCCTCTGTGCCTGGGCATGCCGGGCATGCACGGCAACTACACCGCCGTCACGGCCATGCAGCGGTCTGACCTCCTGATCGCCCTCGGGAGCCGGTTCGACGACCGGGTGACCGGTCGGGTCGATGCTTTTGCCCCGGGCGCCAAGGTCGTCCATGTCGACATCGACCCGGCCGAGCTCAACAAGGTCCGTCGCGCCGATGTGGCCATCGCCGGCGACAGCCGCCTGGTGATCGAGGAGCTGCTGGCCGCCCTCGGGTCCCTCGGGCTCCGCCACTCGGACGCCACCCGGGGCGGTTCGGGCGGGGCACCCTCCGATGCCGTGTCGGGTGCCCCGGCCGAGGATGGGTCGATGGCCGCCACGTTCCCCCGCCAGCGGCTCAGCCCGTGGCGGGCCCAGCTGAGCGAGTGGCAGCGCCGCTACCCGCTGGTCTACGACCAGCAGCCGGGCCCGGGCGCGCTCAAGCCCCAGTTCGTGCTGGAGGCGCTCCGCGACGCCACCCCCGACGACACCATCGTCGCCTCCGGCGTGGGGCAGCACCAGATGTTCGCCTCCCAGTGGTGGCAGTTCGACTATCCCCACACGTGGGTCAACTCGGGGGGGCTCGGGACCATGGGGTTCGCCGTGCCTGCCGCCATCGGAGCCAAGGTCGGAAGGCCCGACCGGATGGTGTGGGCGGTGGACGGCGACGGCTGCTTCCAGATGACCGCCCAGGAACTGGTGACGGCCAGTTCGGAGCGGATACCGGTCAAGGTGGCCATCCTCAACAATGCGTACCTCGGGATGGTTCGTCAGTGGCAGGAGATGTTCTACGAAGAGCGCTACTCGGAGGTCTACCTCTCCCCGGACCTGCCCGACTACGTGGGTTGGGCCGAGTCGATGGGATGCGTGGGCATCCGGGTCGAATCACCCGAGGAGGTGGCGACCGCCATCGACAAGGCCAACAGCATCGACGACCGCCCGGTGGTCGTCGACTTCCGCACCGACGCCTTCGAGAAGGTCTTTCCCATGGTGGCGGCCGGCGCGTCCAACGACGAGATCGTCGTGGACCCGTCACAGACCGAGGAGCGCTGACACATGTACGGTACCGACAAGCGGCACCACACCCTCACGGTGCTGGTCGAGAACAAGTCCGGCGTGCTGGCCCGGGTGGCGGGCCTGTTCTCCCGGAGGGGGTACAACATCTTCTCCCTGGCCGTCGCCCCCTCCGACGACGAGCGCTTCAGCCGCATCACCATCGTGGTGGATGTGGAGTCGTCGCCCCTGGAGCAGATCATCAAGCAGCTGGACAAGCTCATCCCGGTGGTGTCCATCACCGAGCTCGACCCGGCCGTCTCCCGGGAGCGGGAGCTGCTGCTGGCCACGGTGGAAGCGGGGCCCGACACCCGCGGTCAGGTGATCCAGCTGGTCGGGGTGTTCGAGGGCAAGATCGTCGACGTCGGCCACGACCGGCTGACGGTGATGCTGGCCGGTGCACCCACCAAGCTGGACGACTTCGAGGATCTGATCCGCAGCTACGGGATCGTCGAGATGCAACGGACCGGTCGCGTGGCCCTGCCTATGCTTGACCGGTCGGGGGACCCGGCCACGCGGCGGCCCCACGGGCGAACGCCGGGCCCGCGGCCCATAGAGAAGGCAGGTTGAAGCCCATGGCCACGCTGTACTACGAGAAGGACGCCGACCCGAGTCTCATCGGGAACCGCCGGGTCGCGGTCATCGGTTACGGCTCCCAGGGCCACGCCCACGCCCTCAACCTCGCCGAGAGCGGGGTCGACGTCCGGGTCGGCCTGCGCCCCGGGTCCTCCTCCCGCCAGAAGGCCGAGGAGGCCGGGCTCCGGGTGCTCACGGTGGCCGAGGCCGCCGCCGAGGCCGACGTCATCATGGTCCTCCTGCCCGACACCGAGCAGGCCGCGGTGTACCGGGCCGACATCCTTCCCCATCTCCAGGGCGGTGACGCGCTCCTCTTCGCCCACGGGTTCAACGTCCGTTTCGGCCTGATCGAACCCCCGGCCGACGTGGACGTGGCCATGGTCGCACCCAAGGGACCCGGGCATCTCGTCCGTCGCACCTACACCGAGGGCGGGGGAGTGCCCTCGTTGGTGGCGGTTTCGGCCGACCCGTCGGGCAAGGCGCACGACCTGGCCCTCTCCTACGCCCACGCCATCGGGGCCACCCGCGCCGGCGTCCTGGACACCACTTTCGCCGAGGAGACGGAGACCGACCTCTTCGGCGAGCAGGTGGTGCTGTGCGGCGGGCTCACCGCCCTGGTGCAGGCCGGGTTCGAGACGCTGGTGGCCGCCGGGTACCAACCCGAGTCCGCCTACTTCGAGTGCCTGCACGAGCTCAAGCTGATCGTGGACCTCATGTACGAGCAGGGCATCAGCGGCATGCGGTTCTCGATCTCCGACACGGCCGAGTACGGCGACCTGACCCGGGGGCCCCGGGTCATCAACCAGGGAGTACGAGACGAGATGGGCCGGATCCTGTCGGAGATCCGAGACGGTTCCTTCGCCCGGGAGTGGGTGGCCGAAAACGCCGAGGGGCGTCCCAACTTCCGGGCGCTGCGCCAGGCCGGGTTGGACCACCCGATCGAGAAGGTCGGTGCCGAGCTGCGGGACATGATGCCGTTCGTCACGGCGGGGAAGCAGAAGATCCAGGACGTCTCGGGCGGTTGAGGGGTGCACCCGGCCCGGCCGCGGCGCCGCCGAGGATGAGCACGGGCGGTCCGGCCGACCTGCCTGACGTACGCGTCCCCGGCCTCGAGCCCACGTTCCGGCACATCGACCACCCCGACGTCCCCTGGCAGCAGGTCAAGGCCATCCGCAACGCCGACGGCTCGACCTCGTCGGTGTGGGAGAAGTGGCTGGCCTTCTCGCCCGACCCTCCCTACCTCTCGCTCTACGCCCGATGGGATCCGGGGATGGTGGTCCGCCGGCACGGCCACTTCAGCCCGCACGTGGTCTTCGTGGTCAGCGGTGAGCTGTGGTGCGGCGGTCGCCACTGCCCGGCCGGCACCCACATCGAGCTGCCGTTCGGAGCGGCATTCGGGCCGTTCGTGGCGGGCCCGGAGGGGACCGTCCTGATCGAGGTCATGATGGGCGACCCGCGGTCGTGGGGCGACGACCCGGCCTCCTTCGAGAGCGCCCTGGCCGACCGGGGGTCGGAGGCGCTGCCCGATCCGGCCATCGAACTCCCCCCCTGGCTCGAGGACCTGCGCTCCCGCTGGGTGATCGAGGGGGACCAACCGGCCGGCGGGTGAACGGCCCTGGCGGGTACCGCCGGCCCGGGACTACTGTCCCGTTCGAACGTGGCGGCTCCCACGGCGGGGCGGCCACCTGGCGCTCTCCTGGAGGTCGGCGAGGTGCAGGACAGCACGCGGGATCCGAGCTGTCCGAAGTGCGGGTCGGCGGACGTGCCCCGGTTGATCGTCCGGGGCGGCGGCCCGTCGGGCGTCACCATGACCGAGGCCGGCGTGAAGCTGCAGTGCCGGTCGTGCCGGAACGAATGGTCGGAGCTGTCCTCCGACCGCCATGGCGTGTCCTAGCCGGGTCGGCGGACGGCCCGACCGGGCCCTCAGCTCGAGATGGCACCCACCACGTAGTTGATGCAGGCGCACAGGGCGGCCACATCGTCGGGCTCGACGGCCGGGAACATGGCGATCCGTAGCTGGTTCCGGCCCAGTTTCCGGTAGGGCTCGGTGTCCACGATGCCGTTGGCGCGCAGGACGGCCGCCACCACCGAGGCGTCGACGGACTCGTCGAAGTCGATGGTGCCGACGACCCGGCTCCGATCCCGTGCCCGGGTGACGAAGGGCGTGGCGAAGTCCGAGCCCTCGGCCCAGGTGTAGAGGATCTCTGCGGACTTGTCGCAGCGACCGGCCGAGAAGTCCATGCCGCCGTTCTGGTTGAACCAGGACACCTGGTTCTCGAACAGGAAGATGGTGGCCAGGGCGGGTGTGTTGTAGGTCTGGTCGAGCTTCGAGTTCTCCAGCGCGACGGCCAGGTCCAGCGATGCCGGGACCCAGCGCCGGGTGGCGGCGATGGCGGCGATCCGGTCCTGGGCCGCCGGGGAGAGCAGGGCGACCCAGAGGCCTCCGTCGGAGCCGAAGCACTTCTGGGGGGCGAAGTAGTAGGCGTCGAACTGGCCCGGGTCGACCCGGAGCCCGCCCGCCCCGGAGGTGGCGTCCACGGCCACCAGGCCACCCCCCTGCTCGGGTGGGGCCACGCCGTCGGGCCGGTTGATCGGCATCATCACCCCGGTGGACGTCTCGTTGTGGGTCAGCGCGTAGAGGTCGACGCCGTCCCGGGCCACCGGCAACGGGTGGGTCCCGACCTCGGAGGTGATGATCTCGGGCTCGTCGAGGTGGGGGGCGCTCGCCGCCGCCGCCGCGAACTTGGACGAGAACTCGCCGAAGCTCAGGTGCTGGCTCTTGCGGTCGATCAGACCGAAGGTGGCCGCATCCCAGAAGGACGTGGTCCCGCCGTTCCCGAGCACCACCTCGTAACCGTCGGCCAGCGAGAAGAGCTGGCGCAGCCCGGCGCGCAGGCTGGCGACCACCGACTTCACCGTCTTCTGGCGGTGGCTGGTCCCGAGGTACCGGCCCGCCGCGCCGGCCAGTGCGTCGACGGCCCCCTGACGGACCTTGGAGGGCCCCGAGCCGAAGCGGCCGTCGCCGGGCAGGAGATCGGGGGGGATGTTGATGTCAGAGGCGTCGGTCACGTATGGAATCATGGCACCATGGCTCAGCCCCGAGGAACCGGTTCCGTGCCGCCCCCGGCACCGGGGCACGCCGTGACCGGCCGGCGGATCTCGCTCCGGGTCGGCGCCGTCTCGCCGTCGGCCACCCTGGCCGTCGACGCCAAGGCCAAGGCCCTCCGGGCCCAGGGGGAGAGCGTGATCGGCTTCGGCGCCGGGGAGCCCGATTTCCCCACGCCCGAGCACATCGTGGCGGCGGCCGAGGCCGCCTGCCGTGACCCCCGCTCCCACAAGTACACACCGACGGCCGGGTTGCCCGAGCTTCGGGAGGCGGTGGCGGCCAAGACGAAGCGCGACTCGGGGCTCGAGGTGGGCGCCTCACAGGTCCTCGTGACCAATGGGGGGAAGCAGGCCGTGGCCAACGCCTTCGCCACCCTGTGTGACCCCGGGGACGAGGTCCTCGTGCTGGCGCCCTACTGGACCACCTATCCCGAGGCGATCGCCCTGGCGGGCGGCGTGCCCGTGGTCGTCACCACCGGCGCGGCGGCCGGGTTCCGGGCGACGGTCGGGCAGCTGGAGGCGGCCTGCACGGACCGGACCAAGATCCTCCTGTTCGTCTCGCCGTCCAACCCGACGGGTGCCGTCTATCCCCGTGCCGACATCGAGGCCATCGGGCGCTGGGCGGCCGGCCGCGGGCTGTGGGTCCTCACCGACGAGATCTATGAGCACCTGGTCTACGGGGGCGCCGAGCACCACTCGATGCCGGTGCTGGTGCCCGAGTTGACCGACCGCTGCGTGGTCGTCAACGGCGTGGCCAAGACCTACGCCATGACCGGCTGGCGGGTCGGCTGGATGATCGGGCCGACCGACGTGATCAGCGCCGCCACCAACCTCCAGTCGCACGAGACCTCCAACGTGGCCAACGTCTCCCAGCGGGCCGCCCTGGCGGCGGTGTCCGGCGACCTCGGGGCGGTGGCGGAGATGCGCCGCGCCTTCGACCGCCGGCGCCTGACGATCCACGCCATGCTCAACGAGATCGACGGCGTCGGGTGCATCCTCCCCGAGGGGGCGTTCTATGCCTTCCCTTCTGTCGAGGGCCTGTTCGGCCGCGAGATCCGGGGCCGGCGCCCCGAGTCGAGTGCCGAGCTGGCGAAGGTGGCCATCGAGGAGGCACAGGTGGCGGTGGTGCCGGGCGAGGCCTTCGGCGCCCCCGGCTACTTCCGGATGTCGTACGCGTTGAGCGAGGACGATCTGGTCGAGGGCGTGTCCCGGTTGGCCAAGCTCTTCGGCGACGCCACGTGAGCGCCGGTCGTCGCCCGGTGGCCGTCGGTGCCGGCGGCCCCGCCGAGGCGACCCGGTTGTGCGGGGCGTCCCGGACCGCCGATTCGGGCCGGACAGGGAGGAGGACACGCCATGGCTAGGGTGCTCGTCACCGAGAAGCTGGCCCAGACCGGCCTCGACCTCATGGAGGCCGCCGGGCACCAGGTCGATGTGCAGGTGGGGCTCTCGCCCGAGGAGCTGGTGTCGGCCGTCGCCGGCGCCGAGGCCCTGGTCATCAGGTCGGCCACCTCGGTGACGGCGGAGGTCCTGGCCGCCGGCTCCGACCTGGTCGTGGTCGGCCGGGCCGGCATCGGGCTGGACAACGTCGACGTGGCGGCGGCGACCGAGCGGGGCGTGATGGTGGTCAACGCCCCACAGTCCAACATCCTCTCCGCCGCCGAGCAGGCGATGGCCCTGCTGCTGGCGCAGGCGCGCAACATCCCCCAGGCCCATGCCGCCCTGGTGGCCGGGAAGTGGGAGCGCTCCAAATGGGAGGGCGTGGAGCTGCACGGCAAGACCCTCGGTGTGGTCGGCCTCGGCCGGGTCGGTGCCCTCGTGGCCCAACGGGCCCTGGCCTTCGGTATGAACCTGGTGGCCTACGACCCGTTCGTCTCCGCCGACCGGGCCCGGCACATGGGCGTGCAGTTGCTGGGCCTCGAGGACCTGATGGCCACGTCGGACTTCGTGAGCGTGCACCTGCCCAAGAACACCGAGACCATCGGGTTGCTCGGCAAGGACATGCTGGCCAAGGCCAAGCCCGGGCTCCGCATCATCAACACCGCCCGCGGCGGCATCGTGGACGAGGATGCACTGGCCGAGGCAATCCGATCGGGACAGGTGCAGGGGGCGGGCATCGATGTGTTCGCCAAGGAGCCGACGACCGAGTCCCCCCTGTTCGAGCTGCCCTCGGTCGTGGTGGCCCCTCACCTAGGGGCGTCAACGGCCGAGGCCCAGGACAAGGCGGGTGTGACCATTGCCGAGCAGGTCATCCTGGCCCTCAACGGTGACTTCGTGCCCTTCGCCGTCAATGTGGCCGCCACCGAGGTCTCCGAGACCGTCCGGCCCTTCATGGGCCTGGCCGAGCAGCTGGGCCGCATCATCTCCTGTCTGAACGACGGGCTGCCCGACACCCTGGAGGTCGAGTACCAAGGTGGCCTGGCCGGGGCGGCAACGAGCATCCTCGGGCTGTCCGTCCTGAAGGGGCTGTTCGCCGCCACGACCGACGAACCGGTCTCCTATGTGAACGCTCCCCAGCTGGCGACGATGCGAGGCCTCGAGGTACGCGAGACCTCCACCGTGACCGCCCACGACTACGTGAACCTCATCACCGTGCGCAGCGGAGAGCACTCGGTGGCCGGCACGCTCAGCGGCCCCCGCAGCGAGCCCCGACTGGTCATGATGGACGATCACACCGTCGAAGTGCCGCCGGCTCCGCACATGGTCGTCGTGCGCAACGACGACCGCGCCGGGATGATCGGCGTCGTGGGCACGATCCTCGGCCAGGCCGACGTGTCCATCTCGTCCATGGCGGTGGGCCCGTCGGCGACGGGCCATACGGCGCTGATGGTCCTGTCCACCGACCGGAAGCTGCCCGATGGCTGCTTGGCGCAGCTGCGAGCGGCCCCCGGGATCAGTGACGTGCACACCGTCGAGTCGTAGGCATTCCGCCGTGACCCTCCCGGAACCGGCCGGTGCTGCTTTCGGAGAGGGCCAGGTCGTGACGGTGTTCCGGTCCAGGCCGCGCGACGGGACGGAACCCGAGTACGCGGTCCTGAGCGAGGAGATCGAACGTCGGGCCCGGTCCATGCCCGGGTTCGTCGACTTCAAGTCGTTCACCGCCGAGGACGGGGAGCGGGTCTCGGTCGCCACCTTCGCCTCCCCGCCCGACCAGCGCGCCTGGCGGGACGACCCCTCCCACCGGGGTGCCCAACGACGGGGCCGGGACGAGTTCCTGGACGAGTACTCGATCCAAGTGGCCCGGTGCACCCATGCCGCCCGGTGGTCCCGGCCACCGGACTGAGCCCGCCCGGCTGTCAGCCGGCCTCGTCCTGCCGGCCCGGGTTGGTCGGGACCGGTGGCCAGGTGTCGCCCCCGATGACCGGGAACCCGTCGGGCCCGTCCTGGCGGGAGGTGGATTCGATGAGGCGAGCTACCGCCGACGCCAGCACGGCCAGCACGGCCAGTCGCAACCCCCACTTGAACGCCGTCCGCACCATGCCATCACACTAGACAGCGAACATGAGAGCAGCATATGAAGCGGACCGGCGAGTCGCGCCGGAGATATGCCCTGGTCAGGGGTGGGTGTCGGCCAGGAGCTCGATGCGCCGGGCGAGGTTGACGGCGTGGTCGCCCAGGCGTTCGTAGAACCGGGCGAGGAGCGTGACCTGGGCGGCGATGGCGGCCGGCATGGCATCGTCGGCGATCTCGAGCGTGAGGCGGTCACGGAGACCGTCCATCTCGTCGTCGGCCTTGGCCAGCGGCTCGCTGACGCGGCTCCGCTCGCCGAAGGCGTCAGCCGCCTCCTGCCACATCTCGTTGGCCACCTCGGTCATGAGCTGGACGATGCCCCGGCTCCGGGCGCTCATCTCGGTGCCCAGGTGGTCGACGGCCCGCTGGGCGATGTGCTCGGCCAGGTCGGCGCTGCGCTCCAGCTCGGGGATGATCAGGAGCATGGCGACGAGGTAGCGAAGGGTGTCCCCCTGGACCGAGCCGCTCTGGAGCTCCTGCCAGACCAGGAGCTCCACCTCGGCGGTGAGCTCGTCCACGGCCTGGTCGCCGTCGACCACCGACTGACCGAGGAGCGCCTCACCCCCCAGCAGGGCGTGGGTGGCCCGGGCCAGGGCCTCCGATACCAGGGCGAACAGCTGGATGACCTTGCGATCGATGGTGTCGATCCCGGTTGACTTCGCGCTCATCGTGGTCATGAGGCTACCCACGACACGCAACGTTCACCCGGAACACACAAAGTTGGCCATCTGTTCACTATTCGTTCACCGAAACGTTGCTTTGTGTCCATCTTCGACCGCCAGAGTGATGCCCAACCGGACACCAGGGACATAGAGAAGGGGAGCGGGTGACATCTCGGGTGGTGGCGGTGGGTGAACCGCCGGTCACAGGGGACGGGGCGCCATCGGTCAGCGACCTGCTCAACGAGGCCCCACGGAGCAAATTCCACCACCGGACGGTGCTGGTCTCCGGGGTGGGGTTCTTCACCGACGCCTACGACCTCTTCGTCATCGGCACGGTGGCCACCCTGGTGGCCACCCAGTGGCACCTGAGCACGGTGCAGACCAGCTGGGTGACGGGCTCGGCCATCCTCGGCGCGTTCTTGGGCGCCCTGGTCTTCGGTCGGATCGCCGATCTCCTGGGCCGCAAGTGGGTGTACCTGGGGGTGGCCGTCATCATGATGGTCGGCGCCCTGGCCTCGGCGCTGGCCCCCGGGTTCGCGTGGCTGGTGGTCGCCCGCTTCGTCCTCGGGCTGGGCATCGGGGGCGACTACCCGGTCTCCGCCGTCCTGATGAGCGAGTACTCGAACCGGCGGGACCGCGGGCGCCTGGTCGGCATGGTCTTCTCCATGCAGGCGCTCGGCCTCGTCGTGGGCCCACTGGTCGGCCTGGTGCTCCTGTCGTCGGGACTGAGCCACAGCGTGACCTGGCGGCTCCTGCTGGGGCTCGGTGCGGTCCCCGCCGCCGGGGTCATCTACCTGCGCTCGAAGATGCCCGAATCACCCCGGTTCAAGGCCCAGGTCCAAGGGAAGGTCGATCAGGCCGGCGAGGACCTCACCACCTTCTCCCAGGGCGTGGTCGAGGCTCCGGTCGGCACGACCCAGGCCATCGAGCGGCTGGGGCTCGCCCAGTTCCTCAGACACCGCCGCATGCTGGTCCTGCTCATCGGGACGGCCGGATCGTGGTTCCTCTTCGACTACGCCTACTACGGCAACACGCTGTCGCTCCCGGCCATCCTCAAAGAAGTCGACCCGGGCGCCTCCTTGGAGATGAAATTGCTGTGGACCCTCGGGATCTTCGTGGCGTTCGCCGTCCCGGGCTACGTGCTGGCCGTGATGACCATGGACCGAATCGGGCACCGCCGACTCCAGTTCATCGGGTTCGGGGTGATGGCCGCAGCCTTCTTGACGTTGGCGGCGTTCGCCCACCTCACGACCATGGTCCTCCCCTTCCTGCTCATCTTCGGGCTCAGCTACTTCTTCGTCCAGTTCGGCCCCAACATGACGACGTTCGTGCTTCCCTCCGAGGTCTTCCCCGTCAGCATGCGGACCACCGGGCACGGCATCGCCGCCGGCGTCGGGAAGCTGGGCGCCTTCGTCGGCGTCTTCCTCGTCCCCCAGCTGCAGAAGCATCTCGGGCTCCGGGGCATGCTGACCATCGCCGCCGCGGCGGCCATCCTCGGCTTCGCCCTGACCGGCGTCCTGCCCGAGCCCGCCCGTCGGACCCTCGAGGACCTGGGTGGTGATTTTGATTTCGATGTGGCGGGTACGCCTGGGCGCGTCGGGGGCTCGTCGCACCCGGTCGGGACCCTCCCGCTCTCCCCGGGGATCGTGGATGTCGGGACGGCGGAGGCTCCGGCGGTGTCGGCCGCCACCATGAGCGCACGACTGGTACCCGAACCCGTGGCCGACCCGGCCTGAGCCCGGGGTCGCACCGGGTGGCCGTCACGCGCCGGCCGGTGCCCACGAGCGGATCGGCGTTCGGCACGCGGCGTGGCGACGGGGCCGCTGTCGTCAATAGTGACGGGAGGCCCGCCGTCCCGGTACCGCACGAAATCTCACGCTCCGTGACAATGCAACTCTTTCTCGACATGGTGTCAGATTTCCGTTGACCACCTCAGGGGGCGGGCATACCATGAGCGCTGGAGTGCGGGACATCGCCATCGAAGGGGATGGCGGAGCGACAGAATCGGCGGCTCCATCCGGGGGAGAACCATTGCGCTGGCACGGAAAGCGGATCGATGCCAGGGATGGCAGATGCGGCCGGGTTGCGATGACCGGCCTCGGAGATACCCGAATTTCGTCCTCCGTTCGTGTACCTTTTGTGGCGGTGGCGTTGCGCCTTGATTCATCGATCAGACTCCATACGCCGAGGAGCACAAGTTCGAAGTTGCGAGACAAGGATTTCCGCTCGCGACTCACCCTCGGGTCCCCCGACGTCGGCTGCCCCCCTGCCCCTCGTGGTAGTCGGCGCCGGGGACCCGTTAACGTTCCCACCCCCCACTGACGGACCTCCCCGCCGTCTCGGCCGAACCGGGTCGGCGGGTCCGCAGGCCGGTGACCGCTCAGCGGGTGGTCGGAAGCCAGGCCGGACGGCGGGCCTCGTAGGCCTCGATGGCCTCCTGGTAGCGCAGCGTGAGCCCGATGTCGTCCCATCCGTTGACCAGCCGGGTCCGGGTGAACTCGTCGAGGGGGAACTCGGTCTCGATGTGGGCGGACGGTGCCTCGAGCGTTCCCCGCTCGATGTCGATGGTGATCTCCAGGGTGGGATCGGCGAGGACCTCGTCGAGGAGGCGTCGGCCGACCACCGCCTCGACCTCGACGGGTACCAGGCCGGCCTTGGTGCAGTTGTTGCGGAAGATGTCGGCGAAGCCCGGTGAGACGACCGCCTCGAACCCGTAGTCCTGCAACGCCCACACCGCATGCTCCCTCGAGGAGCCCGTACCGAAATTCGGTCCCGCCACCAGAATGGTGGCTCCGGCGAACTCCTCTCGGTTGAGGACGAAATCGCGATCGTCCCGCCACTCGGCGAAGAGGCCGGCACCGAACCCGGTCCGTTCCACACGCTTCAGCCAGTCGGAGGGGATGATCTGGTCCGTGTCGACGTCGGACCGGTCGAGGGGGACGGCCCGCCCGCTGACCAGACGCAGGGCTCGCATCAGCCGAGCTCGTCGGGCGTGGCGAAGTGGCCGGCCACGGCGGTGGCCGCGGCCACCGCCGGGGAGACCAGGTGCGTGCGCCCCCCTCGCCCCTGTCGGCCCTCGAAGTTGCGGTTCGACGTCGACGCCGCCCGCTCGCCCGGGGCCAGCTTGTCGGGGTTCATGGCCAGGCACATGGAGCAGCCCGGCTCCCGCCAGTCGAACCCGGCCGAGGTGAACACGGCGTCCAACCCCTCCGACTCGGCCTGTGCCTTCACCCGGTGCGAGCCTGGGACGACCAGGGCTCGGAGCCCGGTCCGCACCCTCCGGCCCCGCAGCACGTCGGCGGCCGATCGCAAGTCCTCGATGCGGCCGTTGGTGCACGATCCGATGAACACGGTGTCGACCACCACGTCCGCCAGCCGTGTGCCACCGGCCAGGCCCATGTACTCGAGGGCCCGGGCGGCCGCCTCCCGTTCGGCGGCATCGGAGTACGAGTCCGGATCGGGGACGGACCCGTCGATCCGGGTCACCTGGGCCGGATTGGTGCCCCACGTCACATAGGGGACCAGCGCGACGGCGTCGATGACGACCTCCTTGTCGAACGTCGCCCCGTCGTCGGTGGCCAGCGCCCGCCAGTCGGACAGGGCTTCGGTCCATGCTCCGCCCTTCGGGGCATGATCCCGGCCCTCGAGGTAGGCGAAGGTGACGTCGTCGGGGGCGATCATGCCGGCGCGCGCCCCGGCCTCGATCGACATGTTGCACACCGTCATCCGGCCCTCCATCGACAGGGCGGCGACGGCCGAGCCGCGGTACTCGACGACGTGCCCGGCGCCGCCCCCCGTCCCGATCTGACCGATGATGGCCAGCACCAGGTCCTTTGCCGTGACCCCGGTGGGCAGGCGGCCGTCGACGGTCACGGCCATGGAGGCCGGTCGGCGCTGGGGGAGGGTCTGGGTGGCCAGGACGTGCTCGACCTCGCTCGTCCCGATGCCGAAGGCCAGCGCACCGAAGGCCCCATGGGTGGAGGTGTGACTGTCACCGCAGACGATGGTCATCCCCGGCTGGGTCAGGCCCAGCTCGGGCCCGATGATGTGGACGATGCCCTGATTGGCGTGGCCCATGGGGTAGCAGGTGATGCCGAACTCGGAGCAATTGCGGGCCAGGACGGCCAGCTGCTTCGCCGAGATGGGATCGGCCACCGGCTTGTCGATGTCCGTCGTCGGGACGTTGTGGTCGGCGGTGGCGATGGTGAGATCCGGCCGGTGGACGCCCCGTCCGGCCATCCGGAGGCCGTCGAAGGCCTGGGGGGAGGTGACCTCGTGGATGAGGTGGAGGTCGATGAAGATGACATCGGGCTCGTCCCCGGTGCCGGCGTGAACCACGTGCCGGTCCCAGACCTTCTGGGGCATGGTGCGGGGTACGTCTGTCATGGTGTCACGTCCCTGCGTCGAGACCGGCGCCGTCAACTCCCTACACTGACGATCTGGACCTTGAGGGTACCGCCTGGCGCGGCGTACTCCACCTTGTCCCCGGCGGCATGACCCAGGAGGGCCTGACCGAGCGGTGAGCCGGGGGAGACGACGGTGAGGTCGACGTGGCGTTCCTCGATGGACCCGACGAAGAAGTCGGCGGTGTCGTCCTCGGCGTCCCCTTCGTACCGCAGGGTCACCACCGTGCCGGCGGCGACCGTCCCGTCCCCGTCCTCGGCGTCGACGATGGTCGCCGATTTGAGCAGCCGCTGGAGCTGGCGGATCCGGGACTCCATCTTCCCCTGCGCGTCCTTGGCGGCGTGGTAGTCGCCGTTCTCCGACAGGTCGCCCAGGGCACGGGCCGATTCGATGGCGGCGGCGATCTCCAGGCGCCCGCGGGTGGAGAGGTCCTCCAGCTCGGACTGGAGCCGGTCGTAGGTGTCTTTGGTCAACTGGGGGGAAGAGGTCTCGCTCACGGCCCACCAGGCTAACGGGTGCCGATCGCGGCCCAGACCACGTGCCGGGAGGTGGAGTGCCCGGTGCAGACCGGCCGTGGGATGATCGGGGCCGACGAGCGCACAGGAGGTGGGGAGAGGATGGCTGATGTCAAGGGGACCTGGGACCCGCGATTCGAGGGCGTGGTCGCCACGCTGGCCTCGAGCCTCGACGCCGGGGCCGACGTCGGGGCGAGCGTGGCCGTGTTCCTCGAAGGCGAGCCGGTGGTCGACGTCTGGGGCGGCTATGTCGACGAGGCCCACTCCTCCCCCTGGGAGGAGGACACCATCACCAATGTCTGGTCGACGACCAAGACCATGACCTTCCTTTGTGCTCTCATGCTGGCCGACCGTGGCGACCTCGACTTCCATGCGCCGGTGGCCCGGTACTGGCCGGAGTTCGCCGGCGGCGGCAAGTCGGCGGTCGAGGTCCGCCACCTGATGAGCCACACCGCCGGCCTGGCCGGCTGGACCGAGCATCTCGAGCCCGAGGACCTGGCCGACTGGGACCGGTGCACTTCACTGCTGGCTGCCCAGGAGCCGTGGTGGGACCCGGGGACCTCCTCTGGCTACCACGCCGTGACCCAGGGTTTCCTGATCGGCGAGGTGGTGCGCCGCATCACCGGCACCACCATCGGGGCCTGGTTCGCCAGCGAGGTCGCCGGCCCGCTCGGTGCTGACTTCTTCATCGGACTTCCCGAGTCGGAGGACAAGCGGGTGTCGCTCGTGATCCCGCCACCGGCGATCGACTTCGGGTCGCTCGATCCGACGATGCTCCCGGTGAGGACCTTCTCGAACCCGCCACTCGATGCCACCATGCCCGGTCGCGAATGGTGGCGCCGCGCCGAAATACCGGCCGCCAACGGACACGGGAATGCCCGCTCGGTGGCCATGGTCCAGTCGGTCGTCGCCGGCCGCGGCGAAGCCCGCGGCGTCCGGTTGCTCTCCGCCCGGGGGTGCGAGGCCATCTTCGAGCAGCAGTCCGACGGGACCGATCTGGTGCTCGGGATGCACTACCGCTTCGGCATGGGCTACGGGCTGAGCACCGAGATGATGATGCCGATCGGTCCCCGGGCCTGCTTCTGGGGCGGCTACGGCGGCTCGCTCGTCGTGATGGACCTCGATGCCGGGCTCACCGTCTGCTATGTCATGAACCGCATGGAAAGCGGCCTGCAGGGTGACCTGCGCGGTGCGAACATCGTGTTGGCCGCGGCGGCGGGGCTGGGCGAAGGCTGACGAACCGCCGGCAGCTACCGTGGGCGGCGGGATGGTTGGAGCATGACCGAGTGAGCACGGTGTCCACCGGTGGGGACGGGGGGCCGCGCTCCTTCGAGGCCCGGTTCGAGCAGGAGCAACAGCGACCCTTCCCCTGGAAGGCGGCGATCAAGCGCTCCATCGTGATCGTGATCGGCGGGGTGGCGCTGTACCTCGTGCTTCCCGAGGTGGTGGCGGTCTTCCACGCCTGGCCCCGGCTCGCCGAGCTCAACCTCCTCTGGTTCATCCCGGCGATCGTGGCCGAGCTGGCCCATTTCGCCTGCACCTTCTCGTTGCAGCGGATCGCCCTGCGGACCAAAGGCTGGTTCCCGGTCGTCACGGCCCAGCTCGCCGGCAACTCGATCTCGCTGATCGTGCCCGGGGGTGCGGCCGCCGGCGCCGCCGTGCAGTTCCGCATGCTGGCGACCAGCGGCATGGATTCGGCCGATTCGGTCGGCGGTCTCACCGCCTTCTCCTTCCTCGGCATCGGGGGCCTGCTGGCCCTGCCGATCTTCGCCTTGCCCGCCGTGCTGTTCGGGTCGCCGGTGAGCCCGGGCCTGGTGGATGCCGCCATCATCGGCGCCATCGGCTTCGTGCTGTTCGTGGGGTTCGGTGTGGTGGTCATGAGCACCGCCAAGCCCTTGTGCTGGGCCGGCGGAGCCGTCCAGTCCCTGCACAATCGCCTGCTGCGCAAGCGGGAAGCGATCAGCGGGCTGTCCGACCGCCTGCTCGAGCAGCGGAACCTGATCCGGACCGTGCTCGGACAGCAGTGGTGGCAGGCGACGTTGCTGTCGGCCGGCCGGCTCCTGTTCGACTACCTGTGCCTTCTGTTCGCCGTGCGTGCCGTGGGTGCGCATCCGCGGCCCTCGCTGGTCCTGCTGGCCTATGCCGTCGCCGGGGTCATCGGTCTGATCCCGATCACGCCGGGCGGGATCGGGATCGTCGAGGCCAGCCTCAGCGGGCTGCTGGTGCTGGCCGGGTTGAGCGGCGTCGAGGCCGTGTTGGCCACACTGGCCTACCGGCTGGCCTCCTACTGGCTCCCGCTGGTGGCCGGTCCCTTCGCCTACGGCGCCTTCAAGCTGCGCTACCGCGACCGCGGCGTCCCGCCCTCGGTGTCGGCCGAACCGTCGGCCACCTGAGTCCCCGGGGACCGCGCCGCCGAGCGGCCGGCGGCCTGGCCCGACGTCCGCACCGGGCCCCGGGGGCCGATTCCACCTCGGTACACTCGGACCATGCGCATCGCCGTCGGCTCGGACCATGCCGGGTTCGAGCTGAAGGCCGCCCTGGCCAAGCATATGGCCGACGCCGGCCACCAGGTCACCGACCTCGGGACGGGGTCGCCCGACGTCCCGGTCGACTACCCCCGGTTCGGTCTGGCGGTGGGCCGGGCCGTGGCCGAGGGCCGGGCCGACCGTGGCATCGCCGTGTGCGGCACCGGCATCGGCATCGGCATCGCCGCCAACAAGGTCCCCGGGGTGCGAGCGGCCATGATCCATGACGTGACCACCGCCCGCCTGGCCCGCCGCCACAACGATGCCAACGTCATCTGCCTCGGCGGGCGGACCACCGGACCACTGGAGGCCGTCGACGCGGTGGACACCTTCTTCTCCACCGAGTTCGACGGCGTCTCCACGGCGCACGACGGTGGTAGGCACCAGCGTCGGCTGGATGAGATCGCCGAATACGAAGAGCAGGAGGCGCACTCATGACCGAGCCCGTGCCCGGGTCCCCGTTCGACCAGTGGCTCGGCAGCGACCCCGAGGTGCGCCGCCTGCTCGAGGAAGAGGCCGAGCGCCAGTCCACCACCCTCCAGCTCATTGCCTCGGAGAACTTCACCTCCCCGGCGGTGCTGGCTGCCTCGGGCTCGGTGCTCACCAACAAGTACGCCGAGGGCTATCCGGGTCGGCGCTACTACGGCGGCAACCAGGTCGTCGACGAGGTCGAGGAGCTGGCCCGGCAGCGGGCCACGGCCCTGTTCGGGGCCGACCACGCCAACGTCCAGCCCCATGCCGGGGCCACGGCCAACCTGGCCGTCTACCAGGCGCTCCTCCAGCCGGGCGACACCATCCTGGCCATGCGCCTCGACCACGGCGGCCATCTGACCCACGGTTCGCCGGCCAGCATCACCTCCAAGGTGTGGCGGTTCGTGTCCTATGGCGTGTCGTCGGCGACCGGCGACCCGGACAAGCCGGGGGAGGTCATCGACTTCGACCAGGTGGCCGACGTCGCCCGTCGCGAGGAGCCCAAGCTCATCGTGGCCGGCTCCACCGCCTACTCCCGCATCATCGACCCGCTGCCGTTCCGCCAGATCGCCGACTCCGTCGGGGCCCGGTTCATGTTCGACGCCGCCCATCCCGCCGGGCTCATCGCCGGAGGGGTGCACCCCTCGCCGGTGGGGGTGGCCGACGTGGTGACCTTCACCACCCACAAGACCCTGCGCGGGCCCCGTGGCGGGGCCATCCTCTGCTCGTCCGAGCTGGCCAAGGCGGTGGACAGTGCCGTCTTCCCCGGGCTCCAGGGCGGCCCGCTGGAGCACGTCATCGCGGCCAAGGCCGTGGCCTTCGCCGAGGCGGCCCGTCCGGAGTTCCGAGCCTATGCCGCCGCCGTGGTGGCCAACGCCGCCGCCCTCGGCCGGTCGCTGGCCGAGGCCGGTTTCCGGCTGGTGTCCGGCGGCACCGAGAACCACCAGGTCCTGGTGGACCTGCGCACCTTCGACGCCGAGCTGACCGGCAAGGTGGCCCAGGAGGTCCTCGACCGGGCCGGGATCACCTGCAACCGGAACACCATCCCGGACGACCCCCGCTCGCCGTTCATCACCTCGGGCCTCCGACTCGGCTCGGCCGCCCAGACCACGGCCGGCATGGGGCCGGCCGAGATGGAGGCCATCGGCGCCCTCATCGACCGCACCCTCAAGAACCGCCAGGACGAGGGCGTCCTCCGGGCCGTGCGGGCCGAGGTGCGCGAGCTCTGCTCCGCCTTCCCTCCCTATCCCACCCTGGGCGGTTCGTGATCCATGGCGGGTAGGTGACCCGGTGAGCTCGGGCACCCCCCTCAACTGGTACGCCTTCCTCTTGGTGGTGGCGGCCGCCAGCGCCTGGGTGCTCACCTTCCCCGCCCGCCGCATCGCCGTCGAGATCGGCTACGTGGCCCAGCCCGACGACCGCAAGGTGCACCAGCGGGTGACGCCCGAGGCCGGCGGGGTGGCCATGTTCGTGGCCATGCTGGTGGCCTGGGCGGTGGCCGCCTCCATCCCGGCGCTCGCCCCCCTGTTCCGGGACTCGTCGGAGCCGCTCGGCCTCCTCCTCGGCGCCGCCGCCATCTTCGTCGTCGGGCTGATCGACGACTTCCGGGACATGTCGGCCCCGGCCAAGGTGGCCGGTCAGGTCCTGGCCGCCACCATCCTCTACTTCCTCGGCGTCACCTGGTTCCAGTTCAAGATCCCGCTGGCCGGCCTGGTCCAGCTGTCGCCCGAGTGGACCCCGCTGCTCACCGCCCTGTGGGTGATCGCCATCACCAACGCCGTCAACCTCATCGACGGCCTGGACGGCCTGGCCGCCGGGGTGGTGGCCATCGCCTCGGGCACGCTCGCCGTCTACGGCCTGCACCTCCAGTACCTGGGCAACCTGCCGACCGACAACATCGGCCCCCTCATCGCCGTGGTCACCTGCGGCATCTGCCTCGGGTTCCTGCCGCACAATTTCCACCCGGCCAAGATCTTCATGGGCGACGCCGGCGCGCTCCTGCTCGGCCTGCTCATGGCGGCATCCACCATGCTGATCGGGGGGCGCGCCGCCGGGACGGTCGGGGGGGTCACGTCGACGGCGGCCCGCAGCGGCCAGACCTACTTCTTCTTCGCTCCCCTCTTCATCCCCTTCTTCATCCTGGGTGTGCCCATCGTCGACATGGCCTTCGCCTTCGTGCGACGGACCGCCAACCGGACCGGGTTCTCCACCCCGGACAAGAACCACCTGCACCACCGGCTGCTGCGCCTTGGTCACGGCCACCGCCGCAGCGTCCTCATCCTGTGGGCGTGGACGGTCCTCCTCTCCGGGTTCATCCTCTTCCCCCTCTACATCTCGAGTGTCAACGCCATCATCCCCTTCGGCGCCCTGGCGCTCGGGGTGGTCCTCTACACCCTGTTCCATCCCTCCTTGCGGAAGCAGACCGGGCTCGGGCCGGAGGGCGAGCCACCGGTCGACGAGGGCGAGCCCGGCTCCCCGCCCGGTCGACCTGGGGTGACGGCCGGCCCGGCCCCGTCCCCGACCCCGGGGGCACCCGTCCCGGCCGACGGCGTCACGGCCACCGCCGTCGGCTCCGGCGAACTGTGAACGGAGTGTTTCGCCGTTTTGCCGCCCCGGGCGCAGAAGTGCGATGATTCAACCGTGAAATGCAGGCCTCTCGGCCCCTCCGGGGACGTCACCACGGGCGGCGACTCGACCGGCGCCGACCGCCGGATCACTGCGTGATCCCAGGAACGATTCGTGAAGCTCCGACCCTCCAGACTGCCTGACGCGGCACGGCCCGGCCATGGACGAGACCCAGCCATCGGATCCGGCGGACCGGCCATCGACCCCGGAGCGCCCACCGCCGCTCGGGCCCGGTGCCGTTGCCTTCCTCACCCTCGGTGTGGCCTGGGCCGTGGCCCTGGTGGCCGGATGGGGCATCGGGTATCTGCTCGACCGGTGGACCGGGACCAGCCCGGTGTTCAGCCTGATCGGTCTGGCCCTCGGCCTGGTGGTGGCCGTGCTCATGACCGTCGTCCGGGTGCGCAGGTACCTGTAGCCGGTCGCCGGGACCGCGGCTGTCCGGGTGTCGGGGACCACGGATAGACTGAGTCGTGTTCGCCCATTTCTCGTTGCCGAATGTGCCCGACGTGGCGCGGCGGACGGTCTCGACGGCACTCGTCGTCGGGGTGGCCGCCCTGGTGGCCTGCGTGGCGTTCGGCCAACCGCTCCTCGGTCTCGGCGCCTGCATCGGTCTCGGGTTGGGCACGTTCAATTTCCGCATGATCGGCAACTCGGTGGCCCGGGTCAGTGCCCGGGAGGATGCCAACCGACGGCGGCCGCTGGCGCTCAACACGCTGGGGCGCATGGGCATCATCACCGTGGTGACCATCGGGCTGCTCCTCGTCTCGGCCAGCCTCGGCTTCGGAGTCCTCGGCGGCCTGGCCGTCTTCCAGGTGATCCTGCTGGCCAACGTGGCGCGGTCGATGGCGAAAGCCGGCCCGATGACCTCGGTCGACGATGTGATCAGCGCCAACGTGGTGGAGGACGACATCATCCGGACGGAGCCTCGACCGCTGGCCGGTCCGCCTGACGAACCCCAGGGTGGTGGATGACGGTGGGCGCAGGCTCGATGCATCTCCTGTCCCCGCTGTTGGCCTCCGACATCACGGTGGGGGAGCACCCGCAGGCCAAGCTGGGCCCGCTCACCATCAACGTCGACATCGTGTGGGCCACCATCATCGCCGGCCTGGTGGTCGTGGCATTCGGGGTGTACCTGCGGTCCAGGGCGACCAGCGGCGTGCCCGGCAAGCTCCAGCTGCTCTGGGAGATGGCCGTCGGCGCCGTCCAGAAGCAGGTGGACGACTCGATCGGGCCACGGGGAGCCAAGGTGGTACCCCTGGCGCTCACCCTCTTCATCTTCATCTTCACCTGCAACCTGTTCGAGGTCCTCGGCATCGGCAGCCGGTACGAGTTCCTGCCCGCGCCGACCAGCGACATCAACCTGCCCCTGGCCATGGCCCTCTACGTCTTCGTGCTGACCAACATCGCCGCCATCAAGAACCGGGGCGTTCGGGGCTACCTGGCCCACTACGTGAAGCAGCCCTTCTCACCCAAGCTCTTCCCGGTCAACCTCTTCATGAACTTCATCGAGGAGATCATCAAACCGCTGACCCTCACGCTGCGGCTCTTCGGCAACTTGTTCGCCGGGGGCCTCATGCTGTCCCTGCTGGCCGCTCTGGTGATCTGGAAGCTCGGCCCGCTGCCCGTCGGCGGCATCCTGTCGGTGCCGTTCACCGTCGTCTGGAAGCTCTTCGACATGGCCATCGGCGCCATCCAGGCCTTCATCTTCGCCCTGCTCACCATCTTGTACTTCGACACGGCGATGGCGCCCGAGGAGGCCCACTGATGGACCGCGCCCGGGCGCTCGCCCACCGATAAGTCTCATCAACAACCCGACAAAGGAGAAGCAGTCATGGCAGACGCCTCGATGGCGGACGCAGTAAGGATCGCCGGCGCCATGGTCGGCGGCGGGCTGGCCCTCGGAGGTGGCGCGGTCGGTGCCGCCATCGGTGATGGGCTCGCCGGCAGCCAGACGATCGCCGGGGTGGCCCGCCAGCCGGAGGCCCAGGGTCGTCTGACCACGATCATGTTCCTCACGGTGGGTCTGTGCGAGGCGGCCTACTTCATCAACCTCGCATTCACCGCTCTGTTCATCTTCTCGCTCTACAAGAAGTGACCGTCATGTTGTCGGTGAGACGCGCTCGGCGCGGCGTGACGATCACACAAGGATGACGGCCATGCTCATCGCAGACAGCAACTTCCTGATCCCCAACGGGACCTTCTTCGTCGTGCTGCTGGCGTTCATCCTCGTGCTGGGGTTCATCGGTCGCAGCGTGCTGCCCTACCTGAACAAGGTGCTGACCGAGCGGCAGGAGCAGATACGCGGCGAGCTCGAGGCCGCCGACAAGGCCAAGACCGATGCGGAGCAGGCCGACGCCGAGCGACGTGCCCTCCTCGAGGAGGCCCGGGGCAAGGCCCGGGAGATCGTGTCCGAGGCGCAGACGGCGGCCAACCAGGTCAAGGGCCAGGCCGAGGTCGAGGCCCAGGCCATCCACGACCGCATCGTGCGGAGCGCCGAGGCCGAGGTGGCCGTTGCCCGCGAAGCGGCCATCGAGGCGCTGACCGCACGGGTGGGCGAGGTCGTGCTGGCCGCCGCCGAGCGGGTGATCGGTCGTGAGATCCGGGCCGCCGACCACCGGGAGCTGATCGACGAGGCCATCGCCGCGGTGCGCGCCGAGACGGCCGGCACCGCGGCCGGCGCGGGCGGCCGTCGGTGAACCCAGCCCTCCAGGGCTACCTGGCCGCCATCGAGGAGTCGCTCGCCGCCGACGGCGGTCTGGCCGAGGCCGCCTCGGAGATGGCGGCCGTGGCCGAGCTGGCCGAACGCACCAGCGAGTTGACCCTGGCCATCAACGATGCGGCGGTTCCGCTGGCGACCCGGCGGGCTGTCCTCGACGACCTGCTGGAGGGGAAGGTCCGACCCGAGGTCCGCCAGCTCGTCCACCAGGCCGTCACCGTGATAACGGCATCGGAGCTGATCGGTGCCTTCCACTGGCTGGCCACCCGGCTCGCGGTGGCCGCGGCGCGGGCCGAGGCCACGCCCGGCGAGACCTGGGAGGAAGAGGTCCTCGGACGGATGGGATCGCGCAACCGGGTGTCGGGCTATGCCGCGGCCGTGTTCGAGACCGTGACCGTCGCCGAGCTGGAGGAGATCGAGGACCAGCTGTTCCGGTTCGCCCGGACGGTCGAGGCCGACCGTCGTCTGCGCAGCGCCCTCGGCGACCGCGACCTCCCGGTCACCCTGCGCCAGGCCGTCGTCACCCAGTTGCTCGGTGACAAGGTCCTGCCGGCCACCCTGCGCCTGGCCACCTATGCGGTGCGCGCCGGGCGCGCCCGTGACATCGTCGCCACCCTCGACACCTTGGTCGAGGACGCCGCCCAGGCCCGCGGCTGGCGGGTGGCCCGGGTGAAGGCGGCCGAGGAGATCAGCGGTGCGCAGAACGAGGCCCTGCGACAGGAGCTCGGTCGTCTGGCCGGCAATCCCGTCGACCTGCAGGTGACCATCGACCCGGTGCTGCTGGGGGGCGTGGTGGTCCAGCTGGGTGACCTCCTGGTCGACAGCAGCACCCGCCACCGGCTCGATGAGCTGAAAGAGCATGTTCTTGCATCCGAGGCGGCCTATCGCATTCCAGAGGGAAGGGAACCAACCGATGGCTGAATTGACCATCAGTGCCGACGAGATCGCCGCCGTACTCGAGCGGTACGTCGAGGACTACACGCCCGAGGTCGGGACCGAGCAGGTCGGACGGATCGTGGAGGTCGGTGACGGCATTGCCCGCATCACCGGTCTGCCCGGTGCGGCGGTGAACGAGATCCTCGCCTTCGAGGACGGGACCGAGGGTCTCGCCCTCAACCTCGACGAGGACACCATCGGTGCCGTCATCCTCGGGGACGACACCGGCCTGGAGGAAGAGCAGCTCGTCCGGGCCACCGGCCGTATCCTCTCGGTGCGGGTGGGTGACGCCCTCATCGGTCGGGTGGTCAACGCGCTCGGTGAGCCGCTCGACGGGAAGGGCCCCATCGCCACCGACCTCATCCGGCTCCTCGAGGTGCAGGCCCCCGGCATCGTGCGGCGCCAACCGGTGTTCGAGCCTCTGCAGACCGGCATCAAGGCCATCGACGCCATGACCCCCATCGGGCGGGGCCAGCGAGAGCTGATCATCGGCGACCGCAAGACCGGCAAGACCACGGTCGCCGTCGACACGATCCTCAACCAGCAGGGCCTCGGGGTGAAGTGCATCTACGTGGCCGTGGGCCAGAAGGAGTCCTCGGTGGCCCAGACCGTGGCCACCTTCGAGCGCTACGGCGCCCTCGACTACACGGTGGTGGTACTGGCCGGCGCCGCCGACCCGGCGCCCTTCAAGTACCTCGCCCCCTACGCCGGCTGCGCCATGGGCCAGCACTGGATGGACAACGGGGAGCACGCCCTCATCGTGTACGACGACCTGTCCAAGCAGGCCGAGGCCTACCGGCAGATGTCGTTGCTGCTGCGTCGGCCGCCCGGGCGCGAGGCCTATCCCGGGGATGTGTTCTACCTGCACAGCCGGCTGCTCGAGCGGGCTGCCAAGCTCTCGGACGCCGAAGGTGGCGGCTCGCTCACCGCCCTGCCGATCATCGAGACCAAAGCCGGTGACATCTCGGCCTACATCCCGACCAATGTGATCTCGATCACCGACGGGCAGGTGTTCCTCGAGAGCGAGCTGTTCTACGCCGGGGTGCGCCCCGCCATCAACGTGGGCGTGTCGGTCAGCCGCGTGGGGAGCGCGGCCCAGATCAAGGCCATGAAGCAGGTGTCGGGCACGCTCAAGCTCGACCTGGCCCAGTTCCGCGAGCTCGAGGCCTTCGCCACCTTCGGGTCCGAGTTGGACAAGGTGTCCCAGGCCCAGCTCGACCGGGGATACCGCCTGACCGAGCTCCTCAAGCAGGGGCTCAACGCCCCGGTGCCGGTCGAGGAGCAGGTGCTGGTCATCTTCGCCGGCTCGGAGGGCTACGTCGACGACATCCCGGTGTCGGAGGTGCAGCGGTACGAGGTGGAGCTCCGTGCCTATTTCCGGGCCAAGCACGCCGACATCCTCGAGGGTGTCCGGACGTCGGGGAAGCTGCCCGAGGGCGACAAGCTGGAGACGGCGCTCCGTGCGTTCACCGACGCCTTCGACGCCAGGAAGGTCGACTGAGCCGTGGCCGGCGGTCAAGAACGGGTCCTGCGTCGGCGGATCCGGAGCATCCAGTCCACGAAGAAGATCACCAAGGCGATGGAGCTCATCGCCGCGTCCCAGATCGTGCGGGCCACCGGCCGCATCGCCGCCGCCCGGCCGTACCAGCAGGGCATGGCCCGGATCGTGCTGGAGACGGCCCTCGGTGACCCGGACGCCGCCGGCCGCCTCCTCGGCACACCGAAGTCGGTCGCCCGGGCGGCCGTGCTGTCGGTGGTGGCCGACCGGGGCCTCTGCGGTGGCTACAACACCATGGTGTTCCGGGCCACCGAGCGGCTGCTGGCCGGTGGGGCGGAGTCGGACATCGACTACCGGCTGTTCACCGTGGGCAAGAAGGCACAAGGCTACTTCCGGTTCCGGCGCCAGCCGGTGGAGGAGTCCTTCGTCGGGATGAGCGAACGGCCGACCTTCACCGACGCCCGGCGGGTGGCATCGGTGGTGCTGGCGCCGTTCGTGGCCGGGGAGGTCGACCAGGTGCTGATCGTGTCCACCCGCTTCCTGTCGGCCAGTCGCCAGCAGGTCGAGGTCCGCCAGCTCCTCCCGCTGGTCGACCCCCGTACCGGGGACGAGGCCGATGCGGCCGCGGCCGTCGAGGGGCCCAAGGGTTACACCGAATTCGAGCCCGACGCCGCCATCCTGCTCGAGACCCTCGGGCCGCGGGCGGCCGAGACCGAGATCTTCGGCGCGCTGCTGGAGGCGTCGGCGTCGGAGCTCACCGCCCGTCAACGGGCCATGGCCGCCGCCACCGACAACGCCGGCGAGCTGATCAAGAAGTACTCGCGGATCATGAACCGGGCCCGCCAGGACACCATCACCACCGAGATCATGGAGATCGTCGGCGGCGCAGAGGCGTTGCGGGCCGGGTCCCACGAGGACGAGAAGAGCCTGATCATCGAGAGCAGGGTCTGAGGGTGGCGACGACGATCCACACCGTCGAACCCACCCCACCCCGCCGCGCCGCGGTGGGCCGACCACGACCCGAAGCCGACAAGACCGAGGGAGTCCAACGCCCATGACCACCACCGCCCCCCAGCCCACCACCACCGAGACGCTGCCCACCGGGCGGGTGGTGGCCATCGCCGGACCCGTCATCGACGTGGAGTTCCCGCCCCATGCCCTGCCCGAGATCAACGGGGCAGTCGAGGTCGACGTCCAGCTCGAGGGAAAGACCGACCTGATCGTGGCCGAAGTGGCCCAGCAGATCGGAGACGGCCGGGTCCGTTGCATCTGCTTGAAGGCCACGGACGGCCTGACCCGGGGGGCGGTGGTGCGCAACCGCGGCGGCGGGTTGAAGGTCCCGGTGGGCGATGCGGTGCTCGGCCACGTGTTCAACGTGCTCGGTGAACCGCTCGACACCGACTCGATCGGCGAGCCCGAGGACCGGTGGGAGATCCACCGTCCCGCCCCCGAGTTCGACACCCTCGAGCCCCGGGCGGTGATGTTCGAGACCGGTATCAAGGTGATCGACCTGCTCGAACCGTACGTGCAGGGCGGGAAGATCGGCCTGTTCGGCGGCGCCGGGGTGGGCAAGACGGTACTGATCCAGGAGATGATCAACCGGGTGGCCATCAACCACGGAGGTGTGTCGGTGTTCGCCGGTGTCGGCGAGCGCACCCGTGAGGGCACCGATCTGTGGATCGAGATGCAGGAGTCGGGTGTCATCGAGAAGGCGGCCCTGGTCTACGGCCAGATGGACGAGCCTCCTGGCGTGCGTCTGCGGGTGGCCTTGGCCGCCCTCACCATGGCCGAGTACTTCCGTGACGTGAAGAACCAGGACGTGCTCCTGTTCGTGGACAACATCTTCCGGTTCGTCCAGGCCGGGTCCGAGGTGTCCACCCTGCTCGGCCGGATGCCCTCGGCCGTCGGCTACCAGCCGACCCTGGCCGACGAGATGGGCCAGCTGCAAGAGCGCATCACCTCCACCCGGGGACGGTCGATCACCTCCCTGCAGGCCGTGTACGTGCCCGCCGACGACTACACCGACCCCGCCCCGTTCACCACCTTCACCCACCTCGACGCCACCACCGAGCTGTCGCGTGACATCGCCTCCCTCGGGATCTACCCGGCGGTGGACCCCCTGTCGTCGACCTCCAACATCCTCGCCCCCGAGATCGTCGGCGAGCGCCACTACCAGGTGGCCCGCCGGGTGCAGGGGGTCCTGCAGCGCTACAAGGAGCTCCAGGACATCATCGCCATCCTCGGTCTCGACGAGCTCTCCGAGGAGGACCGCGTCACGGTGACCCGGGCCCGCAAGATCCAGCGCTTCTTGTCCCAGCCCTTCAACGTGGGGGAGGTGTTCACCGGGTTGAAGGGTGTGACCGTCCCGGTGACCGAGACCGTCGAGTCCTTCGAGGCCCTGGTCAACGGCGAGCTCGACGACATCCCCGAGCAGGCGTTCCTCAACGTCGGTGGAGCCGAGTCGGTGCTGGCCAAGGCCCGCGCCATCGAGAACGAGTGACGGGGGCCGGCCGCCACGATGCCTGACTCCAACCTCTTCGCCATCGATCTGGTCACGCCCGAGCGCGTGCTGATCGACGGGCTCGCCACCGAGGTCGTGCTCCGGACGGCCGAGGGCGACATCACCTTCTTGGCCGGGCACGCCCCGCTGATCGGCACGGTGGAGCCCGGCGTGGTCCGGGTGGTCCGGGCCGAGGGCGAGGAGGAGCGGGTGGCGACCCACGGGGGCTTCGTCCAGGTCGACCAGGACAAGGGCGGCGGCGAGGCCGACGGAGAGCCGACCAGCGGGACCCGGGTCACCCTGCTCATCGGGGTGGCCGAGCTGGCCGCCGAGATCGACGTCAGCCGGGCCCGGGCCGCCCTCGAGGCGGCCGAAGCCCGGGTGGCCGAGCTGAGCGCCTCGGGGGGCCGGGCGGCCGGTGCGGCGGAGGAGGAGGCCGATCCCGAGCTGGTCGAGGCGGAGGTGACCCGGCGCCGAGCCGAGGTGCGGATGGAGGCGGTCGACACCGGCGCCCCGACAGTCTCCGCCGGCGGCACGGCCTGACCGGTCGGGATCCGCCGGCGCCCGCCGCTCCGGGGGTCGCTCGGGGTGGGGAGCGCCCCGGGGTGGCCACGGCCGCTCCCGGATGACAGCTAGCCGAACTCGATGGCGCTGTACTCGGCCAGCTTGTGCAGCGGGTGGCGGGCCTCGATGAGCCGAACGGTACCGGACTTGGATCGGGTCACCAGCGATTGGCTGGTCGCTCCGAGCTGGTCGTAGCGCACGCCGTGGAGCAGCTCGCCGTCGGTGATCCCGGTGGCGGCGAAGAAGCAGTTGTCGCCCTTCACCAGGTCGTCGGTGGCAAGGACGGCGGCGATGTCATAGCCGGCGTCGACCGCGGCGTGACGCTCGCCGTCGTCACGGGGCCACAGGCGGCCCTGGATCTCGCCGCCCATCGACTTGAGGGCGGCGGCGGCGATGACACCTTCCGGTGTCCCGCCCACGCCGACCAGGAGGTCCACTCCGGTGCCGGGCCAGGCGGTGGCGATGGCACCCGCCACGTCGCCGTCGGTGAGGAGCCGGATGCGGGCCCCGGTGCCGCGCACCGAGGCGATGAGCTCGGCGTGGCGGGGCCGGTCGAGGATGGCCACGGCCAGGTCCCGTACCGAGGTCCCCTTGGCCTCGGCCACCGCCTTCAGGTTGTCCTCGATGGGCCGGGTGATGTCGATGGTCCCGACCGCCGGGGGGCCGACGGCCAGCTTCTCCATGTAGACGCAGGGACCCGGGTCGAACATGGTGCCCTGCTCCGACACGGCGATCACGGCCAGGGCCCCACCCCGGCCGAGCGCGGTCGGGGTCGTCCCGTCGATGGGATCGACGGCGATGTCCGCCTTGGGAGGATTGCCGTCCCCGATCCGCTCCCCGTTGTAGAGCATGGGGGCGTTGTCCTTCTCACCCTCACCGATGACGACGACCCCGTCCATCGAGATGGTCGACAGCACGATGCGCATGGCATTGACCGCGGCCCCGTCGGCCCCTTCCTTGTCGCCTCGTCCCATCCACCGGGAGGCGGCCAGCGCCGCCGCTTCGGTGACCCGGACGAGCTCCATGGCCAGATTGCGATCGGGTGCCTGAGGTGAGACGTTCACGGACGACGACGATAGTGGCTGACGCCGACCCGCTCCGGCCCCACCGGCCAACGGGCACCGGAGCCCCGGACGCCCTCCGGTATCAACGGGCCGGCCGGTGCGGGCGGGCCATACTTGTGGGGTGAACCGATTCGTGGTCGAGCCCAACGGGCCCCTGTCGGGAACCGTACGAGCCGGCGGAGCGAAGAATTCGGTCCTCAAGCTCATGGCGGCCTGCCTGCTGGCCGAGGGCCGGCACGTGCTCACCAACGTCCCCCGCATCACCGATGTCGACATCATGGGCGAAGTCCTCGGGTCCATGGGGGTGGACGTCCGGCGGGGGGGGACCCCCGACGAGCTGGTGGTGACCACTCCGGCCGAGGTGGTCCCCGAGGCCCCCTACGAGCTGGTCGAGCGGATGCGGGCCTCGGTGGTCGTGCTCGGGCCGCTGCTGGCCCGCCAGGGATGGGCACGGGTCTCGCTCCCCGGCGGCGACGACTTCGGGCCCCGACCGATCGACATGCATCTGCGCGCCCTGGAGTCGATGGGCGTGTCGTTCAAGTCGTCCCACGGCTATGTCGAGGGCCGGGTCGAGGCCACGGTGGCGTCCCGACCCCGCCTGGTGGCCAACCGGGTGGTGCTCGAGTACCCCAGCCACACCGGCACCGACAACGTGCTGATGGCGGCCACCCTGGCCAAGGGGCGGACGGTCATCGAAAATGCCGCGCGTGAGCCGGAGGTCAAGGACCTCGCCGAGTTCCTGAACGCGATGGGGGCGCGCGTCAGCGGCGCAGGTACCTCCCGCATCGAGGTCGAGGGGGTCGACGAGCTGCATCCCGCCACCCACTCGGTCATCCCCGACCGGTTGGTCGTGGCCACCTTCCTGGTGGCCGCCGGGCTGGCCGGCGGCGAGGTGGTCATCGAGGACGGGCGCCCCGAGCACATGGAGATGCTCATCCGCAAGCTCACCGCCACCGGCATCCACATCGACCAGGTGCCGGCCGGGCTCCGGGCCACCCGGGACGGTCTCGACCGGCTCCGGTCGGTCGACGTGGCCACGCTGCCCTACCCCGGCTTCGCCACCGACTACAAGCCGCTGCTCGTCACGCTCCTCACGGTGGCCGACGGGGTCGGGATCGTGACCGAAAACCTCTTCTTCGGCCGTTTCCGTTACGTGGAGGAGCTGCGCCGCATGGGCGCCGACATCCGCACCGAGGGCCATCATGCCGTGGTGCGGGGGGTGGGACGGCTGTCCGGCGCACCGGTACGGGCCTTCGACGTGCGAGCCGGCGCGGCGCTGGTGCTGGCCGGCCTGGTGGCCGAGGGCCAGACGGTGATCAGCGACGCCCACCACGTGGAGCGGGGCTACGAGGATCTCGACGCGAAGCTGGCCTCGCTCGGCGCGCACGTGACGCGCGCCTGAGGCCGTCCGCCCCCTAGGCTCGTCGCCCATGCCCGAGGCCCCTCCGCGAGATCCTGCGGCGCTGTTCGAAGCGGCCCGGGGCGGCGACCGGGTGGCCCTGGCCCGCCTGCTGTCCCTGGTCGAACGGGGGGGCGGGCCGTCCCGCCAGGTGGCCGGGCTGGCCTACAAGGCGGGCGGCGAGTCCTACTCCATCGGGATCACCGGAGCACCCGGCGCGGGCAAGTCCACCCTGACCGACCGGCTGGTGGCCCTGGGCCGGAAGGAGGGGTTCGGCCGAGGCGGACAGGTGGGGGTGCTGGCCGTCGACCCCTCGTCGCCCTATTCGGGCGGGGCCATCCTCGGTGACCGGGTGCGCATGCCGCGCCACGCCCTCGATGACCAGGTCTTCATCCGGTCGATGGCCGCTCGGGGCCACCTCGGCGGCCTCTCGGTGGCGGTTCCCGATGCCATCCGGGTCCTGTCGGCGGTGGGAATGCCGGTGGTGCTGGTCGAGACGGTCGGTGTCGGCCAGCAGGAGGTGGACGTGGCCCAGGCCACCGACACCACCCTGGTGGTGGTCAACCCCGGTTGGGGCGACGCCATCCAGGCCAACAAAGCGGGCCTGCTGGAGATCGCCGACGTCTTCGTGATCAACAAGTCGGACCGCCCCGGTGCCAACGAGACCCGGCGGGACCTGGAGCTGATGCTGGACCTCACCGAGCTGGGGGACTGGCGGCCACCCATCGTCGACACCGTGGCCACCACGGGGGAGGGCGTCGACGAGCTGTGGGCCACCGTCGTGCGGCACCGCGACCACCAGATCGGTCAGGGGTCGCTCGACGCCCGGCGCCGGGAAAGGCGGAACCGTGAGTTCCGCCAGATCCTGCTCGCCCGCATGGCCGAGCGGATCGAGGAGGTGACCGCCACCGACCGGTACGCTCCCATCGTCTCGTCCATGCTCGACGGGAGCCTCGATCCCTACGAGGCGGCCGAGCGGTTGCTGGCCGCCTTTCCGGCCCGGGGGGGCGGGGAGAAGCCCTGAGTGTGCGCCTCTCGCCGCGGGCGCTCAGGTAGCGTGCGCTGGTGGCTGTTGAGTCCGACCCGGGCATCGCCGGGCTGTCGCTTCCCTTCGCCCCCATCGGGGGTCTGACCGCCCACGGGAGACACCTGGCCCCATTGCCCCCACCCGAGGAGGACCCGCTGTGGTTCCAGCGGGCCGTCTTCTACGAAGTGCTGATCCGAGGGTTCTTCGACGGGAACAACGACGGGGCCGGGGACATCCCGGGCCTGATCGCCAAGCTCGACTACCTCGAGTGGCTCGGCGTGGACTGCCTGTGGCTCCTCCCCTTCTATCCCTCCCCGCTCCGGGACGGCGGGTACGACATCAGCGACTACTACTCGGTGCACCCCGAGAGCGGCACGGTCGACGACCTCAAGCGGTTGCTCGAGGCGGCCCATGCCCGGGGTATCCGTGTCATCGCCGACCTGGTGATCAACCACACCAGCGACCAGCACCCGTGGTTCCTCGAGTCGCGGCAGAGCCGGGACAACCCGAAGGCCGACTGGTACGTGTGGAACGACGACGACCAGCGGTGGCCCGAGGCCAGGGTCGTCTTCATCGACGTGGAGAAGTCCAACTGGTCCTATGTCCCCGAACGGGACCAGTACTACTGGCACCGGTTCTACTCCCATCAGCCCGACCTGAACTACGACAACCCCGAGGTGGCCGACGCCATGCTCGACGTGGTCCGCTTCTGGCTCGACCTCGGGCTCGACGGATTCCGGCTCGACGCCGTCCCCTTCCTCTTCCAGCGGGACGGCACCACCGGCGAGAACCTGCCGGAGACCCATGCCTTCATCCGACGGGTACGCGCCGAACTGGACACCAACTATCCGGGGCGGATCCTGCTGGCCGAGGCCAACGGGTGGCCGGCCGACGTGGCCGACTACTTCGGGCAGGACGACGAGTGCCACCTCTGTTTCAACTTCCCGCTCATGCCCCGGCTGTTCATGGCCGTGCGGCGCGAGCAGAGCTACCCGATCACCGAGATACTGGCCCAGACGCCGGAGGCACCGGGCAGCAGCCAGTGGGCCATCTTCCTGCGGAACCACGACGAGCTGACCCTCGAGATGGTCACCGAGGAGGAGCGCGACTACCTGTTCGCCGAGTACGCCAAGGACCCCCGGATGAAACGGCACATGGGCATCGGCCGGCGCCTGGCGCCCCTGCTCGATCGGGACCGCCGCCTGTCCGAGCTCCTCTTCTACCTGCTGTTCACCCTCCCCGGGAGCCCGGTCCTCTACTACGGTGACGAGATCCAGATGGGGGACAACGTCTACCTGGGGGACCGTGACTCGGTGCGTACCCCGATGCAGTGGACCCCGGACCGCAACGGGGGGTTCAGCCGGGCCGACTTCCACCAGCTCTACCTGCCGCCGTTGATGGACCCGGTGTACGGGTTCACCGCCGTGAACGTCGAAGCCCAGCAGCGAAACCCGAGCTCGTTCCTGCACTGGATGCGCCGTATCCTGGCCGTGCGCCGCGAGTTCCCCGTCTTCGGCACGGGCGAGCTCGAGGTGATCGCCTCGGCCAACCCCTCGGTGTTGGCGTTCGTGCGGTCGTCCCCCGACCATCCCCAGCGCGGGCCGGTGAACCCGGTCCTTTGCGTGCACAACCTGAGCCGGCTGGCCCAGCCGGCCGAGTTGCACGTGGGCCGTTGGGTCGGCCGTCAACCCATCGAGCTCCTGGGGCGGGTGGCCTTCCCCCTGATCGGGGCCCACCCCTATCCGGCCACCCTGGCGCCCTACGGCTCCGAGTGCTTCGAGCTGGCCTGATCCGCCCGGGCGGCAGGGGCGGCCTCAGCCGGCGTTGGCCACCGGCACCCGCACGGCCAGCTCCTCGGCCGCCTGCTCGGGGTTCACGATGTTGATGAGCACCCCGGTGCCCAGCTCGAAGCCGGCGACGGTGGCCAGTTTCGGCACCACGTGCACATGCCAGTGGTACGGCTCGGGGGCCCGGTAGGGCGCCGAGTGGAAGACCAGGTTGTAGGCGATGTCGCCGAGCACGTCCCGCAGGCTCCCGAGCGCCACCTTCAACGCCTTGCCCACCGCCACCAGGTCGCTCGGCGGGCTGTGGTGCAGATGGGGACCGTGGGCTCGGGGGATGACCAGCATCTCGTAGGGGGACCCGCTCCAGAACGGGCAGATGACCAGCACCCGCTCGTCGGCGTAGACGACCCGGTGGCTCACGTTCTCCTCGGCGTCGACCGTGGTGCAGAGAAGACATCGACCGGCGAAGCGGGCGAAGCCGGCCTGTTCTTCGACCAGCTCCCGGGGGACGAAGGACATGCCGAGCAGTTGCCCGTGGGGATGCTCGATCGACGCGCCCGCCTCGCGCCCGGCGTTGACGATGGCCTGGCTGTAGCGCAGCCCGGGGATGTCGGCGTGCTCCTGGATGCGCTCGCTGAGGGCGGCCATGACCGCGGTGGTCTGCTCGTCGCTCAGCATGGACCACGAGTTCTGGTGGCTGGGCGAGAGCACCAGGACCTCATGGGTGCCACCTGCGGTCGCCTGCGTGAAGACCGGCCCGCGGTTGGTCACGACGAAGGGGGCGTTGCCCTCGAAGGCCGGGTAGCGGTTGGGCACCACCCGGACCAGCCAGGTGCCGTCGGGGCCGGCCGTCTCGAGGGTCGGGGTGACGCTCTCCTCGTTGCCGGGGCAGAACGGGCAGGGTCGGGAGGTATCGGCCTGGATCGACGCGATGCGGGGGGCGAAGGCCTTGGGCCGGTTGGCCCGGTCGGTGCTCACCACCACCCAGCGACCGGTAAGAGGGTCGAGACGCAGCTGGTTCATCAGAAGGGCGCCTCACCCCTTTGCGGTTGTCCTGTCCGTGTACGCACGCCCGTTGCCACCACTCCAGTCTTCGGCACCCGTCCCTGGTCCCGATGGCCAGGCTCTGGCGGAAGCCCTGTCACTAACGTAGCAATTGCCGGCCCGCGAGAGGTGCCAGGGTCGGCGGCGTGCCCGTCCCCGGATGCCAGAATCCCCCTGATGACCGTAGGCGTCCCGCCCCCGATGACGATCGACCACGCCCGGGACGCCGTCTACGACATCGTCCTGTTGGCCCACGTGCTGAGCGCCCTGGCGGGCTTGGGCGTGGTGGCGCTGGCCGGCGGGTACGCACTGGTCCTCCGGCGACCGGGCCCACCGTCGTCGGGGGTGCGCCGCTACTACCGGCCCGGGGTGAACTGGGCCGGACGGGCCCTCTTCCTGGTACCAGTGTTCGGGGTGGCCCTGATGGCCCTGAGCGGCGGCGACTGGTCCTATGCCGACGGCTGGGTGCTGGGCGGCATCCTGCTGTGGGCCGGGGCGGCCGTCCTGGCCGAGATGGTCCTGTGGCCGGCGGAGCGGCGACTCCAGTGCGAGGTGGCCGCCCCGACGACCTCCGCCCGACTCGGACGGCGCTGCCTGGTGGTGGCGGGGGCGGCCGGCGGCGTGGTGGTCCTGTTGGTGGCGGCGGCCGCCCTGATGGTGGCCAAGCCCTGACCGGGGGGTCCGGCCCACGGGGCGTTCAGCGGGGTGAGTACCGGCACGGGAGGTGCTTGATCCCGTTGATGAAGCTGGACCGCAGCCGGTCGGGCTCCCCGGCCGGCTCGATGTCTGGCAGCCGCGTGAGGAGCTGGCGCAGCATGACGTCCACCTCGCGCCGGGCCAGGTGGGCCCCGAGGCAGAAGTGGGGTCCGGCCGCCCCGAACCCGACATGGGGATTGGGGTCGCGGCGGACGTCGAAGCGGTACGGGTCGTCGAACACCGCCTCGTCCCGGTTGGCCGAGTTGTAGAAGAGGAGCACCTTGTCCCCGGGGTGGAGCTCCTCGCCGGAGAGCTCGGTGTCCTCGACCACCGTGCGTCGCATCCAGATGACCGGCGAGGCCCACCGGACGATCTCGTCGACCCCGGTGGCGCCGATGCCGGTGGGATCGGACCGCCAGAGCTCGCGCTGGTCGGGGTGCTCGGTCAGCACCAGCAAGCTGTGGGCGATGGCCGTCCGGGTCGTCTCGTTGCCCGCCGTCAGCAGCAGGATGAAGAAGGAGGCCAGTTCGGCCTGGGTCAGCGCCTCGCCGTCGATGTTGGTGGTAATAAGCGCCGTCGTCAGGTCGTCAGTGGGATGGCCGGCCCGATTGGCCCCGAGCTCGTTCATCAGCCCGGTCAGCTCCTGCCCGGCTTCGATGAAGGCCATCACCGGGTCGCTGCCCTCGGGGATGTACTCGGGGTCCCCGCTGCTGAGGATGACGTTGGAGCAGCGGAACACGGTGGGGTACTCGGAGGCGGGGATGCCCATCATGTCGCAGATGATCTCGAGGGGCAGGGGCGAGGCGATCTCGGTGACGAAGTCACAACCCCCGAGCCCGGCCGCCCGTTCGATGACCCGGACGGCGACGTCCTCTATGGACTGCTCGATGCTCTTGATGCGGCGGGGGTTGAAGGCCGCCGACACGATCCGTCGGAGGCGGGCGTGGCGCGGGTTGTCGGTGGAGATCATGGAGGTGAAGTACTCGACCATCTCCGTCGGCATGTCGAGCACGCTGACCGCGCCTTGGCCCGAGCAGTAGATCTCGGGATGGCGGCTGATCTCGACGACGTCGGCATGACGGGTGACGGCCCGGTACCCCGGACCGGGGGGCGGAGCCAGCGGGGAGGACCCCATGATGTCCGGCTCCTCGAAGAAGGCCAGCGGGCGCTGCTGGCGCAGCAGCTGGAAGGCTCCCTCGCGCTCCGCCCACGGCCGCTCCCAGAAGGCCAGGTCCGAGAGGTCGATCTCCTCCAGTTCCAGAACGGATCGGGGCTCCATGCCCGCCACCCTAACGAGGGGAAGCCCGGTGGCGCCGCCCGCCCCGGCCGCTCACCCCGGCTCCGGCGGCGGACGGGCCGCACGGAGGGCCGCCCGTGCCTCGGCGATCCGGCCGGCCTCGACCATGGGGGCGACGCGGTCGAGGAGGGCGGCCCAGTCCGACGAGCGGGTGGGGAGCCCGGCCTCCTGGCGCGCCGCCCGGGCCTCCTCGACCAGCGCGGCGATGGTCGCCACGTCCGGCGGCAGGCAGCCCGCCACCCGGGTGCGCAACCATCGGGCCAGGGCCGGACTGGTGCCGGAGCTGTCCACGGCCAGGGTCACCGGTCCGGCCCGGTGGACGGCCGGGAACCGAAGACTGCCCCCCGTAGCCCGGTGGGCGCTGTTGACGAGGACCCCGCCGGCCCCGGCGTCGGCCACCACCGCCCCGTCCACGTCGGGCCGGCCGGTCGCCGTGACCACCAGGCGGTAGCCGGTCGCCTCACCCGGCCGGTAGGGCCGCCGCTCGATGGCCAGTGACGGGCCCGCGCCACGGCGGGGGGCCGCCGCGGCCAGATCGTCGAAGGCCTCGGTCACCTCCGGTGCCACCACGGTGACCCGGGCCCCGGCGGCCAGGAGCCCCCGGGTACGGTGGGCGGCCACCCCGCCGGCCCCGACCACCAGGCAGGGCCAGCCGGCGATGTCCAGCACCACCGGGAATCCGTGCTGCGGCCGGCGCTCCGGGGACGGGGACGAGGGTGGCGGATCGTTCATGGCGGTGGGACCGAGGCGACCGGGTCCTGGCCGGTTGGGCCCGGACCATTGTGGCCGACCCGGCCCGGGTGGGGCCGGGGGTGATCGGGGCCCAATTGATCTAAAATATGATCTGAATAGTCATGTATAGTCGGAACCGGCTCCGGGGGTCGTGACGCCCGGAGCCGGGGTGGGGGCAGAGAGAGAGGTTCGGAGAGTGAGCATCGTGACCAGCGAATCCGAACTGGTGCAGTTGCGAGCCGAGTTGGACGAGCAGTCCGTGGCCTTCGAGACCGCGCCGGCCGGGTTGATCCTGGCCTGGGCCGTCGAGCGGTTCGGCCTCGAGCTGGCGGTGGCCTCCTCGTTCCAGGACGCCGTCCTCATCGACATCGCCGTCGGGGTCGATCCCTCCATCGAGGTGGTGTTCCTCGACACCGGCTCGCACTTCCCCGAGACACTCGACTTCGTCGAGACGATCCGACAGCGCTACGACCTCAACCTCACCGTGACCGAGCCGGCCGCCGGTGCCGACCGGTGGCCGTGCGGCAGTGCCCAGTGCTGCGAGTACCGAAAGGTCCGTCCCCTCAAGCAGGCCTTGGCCGGCAAGGCGGCCTGGGCCACCGGTCTGAAGCGGGTGGATGCGCCGACCCGACGTGACGCGGCCATCGTCTCCTACGACGAGAGCTGGGGGCTGGTGAAGGTCAACCCCCTGGCCACCTGGACGGAGCAGGACGTGGCCGGCTACACGGCCGACCACGGCATCCCCCAGCACCCCCTGCTGTCCAGGGGCTATCTCTCCATCGGCTGCGCGCCGACGACCCGGGCGGTCGGTGAGGGCGAGGACCCTCGGGCCGGCCGCTGGTCGGACTCGGACAAGGTCGAGTGCGGGCTGCATCTCTGACGTGACGACTGTCCGCCGGTCGTGACCAAGGACCGAGACGAGCTCTACGGGCTCCACATCCGGGGCTCGGACCGCCCCATGCCGTTCGTCAACCCCTACCGGACCGAGGGCGAGCTCAACGACATCGAGCAGCAGAAGCTGGCCCGGCATCCCCTGGAGGTGGTCGACGCCATCATCGACACCTACGCCGAGGAGGGTCCGGACAGCATCGGCAAGGTCGTCGGTGAGGTGGAGCGGATGAAGTGGGCCGGCATCTACCCCCAGAAGCAGGGTGGCGACGCCTTCATGCTGCGGGTCAAGATCCCGGGCGGCCGTCTCACCGCCGCCCAGGCCCGGGAGATCGGTGTGGTGGCCGATGCCTTCGGCGAGGGCCCCGACGGCACCGAGAGCCGGGTCTTCGGCTCGCGCTATGCCGACCTCACCACCCGGCAGACCGTCCAGATCCACTGGCTGCGGATCGGGGACATCCCCCGCGTCTGGCGGCGCCTGGCCGCGGTGGGGTTGACCACCGTGCAGGCCTGTGGGGACTCCGCCCGCAACGTCTTGAGCTGCCCGGTGTCGGGTGTCGACGCCGACGAGGCCTTCGATGCCCTCCCCGTCGTCCAGGCCGTCTCCGCCTTCTTCACCGGCAACCGCGAGTACGCCAATCTGCCCCGCAAGTTCAAGATCTCCATCACCGGGTGCATCGACGACTGTGCGCAGGCGGAGATCAACGACATCGGGATGTGGCCGGCCCGGACCCTCGACGGCACGCTCGGCTTCAACCTCCTGGTGGGCGGGGGGCTGTCGGACGGTGAGCGGATGGCCTCGGACATCGACGTCTTCGTGGCGCAGGACCAGGCCGTCGAGGCCACCCGGGCCATCGCCCAGCTCTACGGCGAGCTGGGCAATCGCGAGAACCGCGGGCAGGCCCGCATGCGCTACCTGGTCCAGGAGCTCGGAGCCGAGGGCTTCCGGGCCGAGCTCGCCGCCCGGGCCCGGTTCGATCTGGTCCCGGCGGGGGAGGACCTCACCCGGCGCTACCGCGGCGACCATGTCGGCGTCCACGCCCAGAAGGAGCCCGGACTCCACTACGTCGGCTGCTCGGTGCCGGTCGGCCGGATGAACGGGATCGAGCTCGTCGAGGTGGCCCGCCTGGCCGAGACCTACGGGGACGGAACCGTCCGCGTCAGCGGTGATCAGAACTTCATCCTCACGGGGGTGCCCGAGGGCCGTCTCGACGATCTCCTGGCAGGAGGACCTCCTCCAGAAGTACTCCCCGTATCCCGGGCCGTTCTCCCGGGGGGCGGTGGCCTGCACGGGCAGCGAGTTCTGCCGCTACGCCATCGTGGAGACCAAGGAACGGACCCTCAAGTGGGCCCGGTTCCTCGACGAGCAATTGGCCGGCGAGCCGGTCGGGGCCACCCCGACGGCCGGGCGGCGGTCGGGCCCGCGGGAGGACGCCGGCATCATCCGGATGCACTTCTCGGGATGCTCGGCCAGCTGTGCGCAGCCCCAGATCGCCGACATCGGCTTCCGCGGCGAGGTAGCCCACGTCGGCAACCATCTGGCCGAGGCGGCCGACATCGGCCTCGGTGGCTCGCTCGGCGGCGATGCCGGGTTCATCGACTGGGTCGAGCACGCCCGCCCGGTCAACGACGTGCCTGACGCGCTGGTGAGGGTGGTGCGGCGGTACCAGTCGGAGCGGCGCCCGGGTGAGACGTTCCACAACTGGGCGCGCCGGGTCCCCAACGAGGACCTGCGGCTCACGTTGGGCGGGGAGGCGGCCGACGCCCCGCCGGTGCCGAGCAAGGCCGGCGGTCCGGGCCGATGAAGGGGTACCGGATCCGGGAGGAGATGAACGGCGTCGCCGAGCCCCCGGGCAAGACCTGGTTCTGGGAGCTCGAGGCGGGCGTCATCGACGCCGACCGCTGCATCCAGTGCGGCACCTGTGTGGCGGTGTGCCCGTCGAACTCCATCGGGGTCGACGAGGACACCGGACTCCCCGCTCTGGTCAAGATGTGCACGGGCTGTTCGCTGTGCTGGGACTTCTGCCCCCGCGGCGGGATGCGCTACGAGGCCTTCTGGCCGCCCTCGACCGTCGACGGCGGGCCGGCCGGGTCGGGCACGGTCGTGCGGGCCGACGCCGCCGACAACTACTGGAAGATCACGGGCGGCCCTCCGGGCGACGGGCTCGGCGCCGTCCTCGACTCCTATGCCGTGCGGGCCGGGGCCCGGCCCGATTCGGCCCAGGACGGCGGCGTGGTCAGTGCCCTGCTCGTCGCCGCGCTGGCCGGCGGGGAGATCGACGGCGCCCTGGTCACCCGGCCGAGCGACGATCCCGACGAGCCGTGGAAGGGTGTCGCCCATCTGGCCACCACGGCCCAGGAGATCACCGAGGCGGCCGGGAGCTACTACAACCAGACGATGGCCCTGGCCGAGCTCGACCTGTCACGCTACGAGCTCCCCTCCAAGCCCCGGATCGCCGTCGTCGGGACGCCCTGCGAGATCCAGGGCATCCGGGCCATGCAGGCCCGTCGCTGGCCCACGGGGGCCCACCGGGTCGACGCGGTGGTGCTCACCATCGCCCTGCTGTGTACCAAGAGCTTCGACTACGAGGGCCTCATGCTCCAGCTGCTGCGGGACGACCGGGGCATCGATCTCGAGCGGGTGAGCAAGGTGGATGTCATCCGGGGTCGGATGATCGTCGAGTACCGCGACGGGGAGGTGGCCGTCGACGAGCCCATCAAGAACTTCCACGGCGCCGCCCTGAAGGGGTGTGACGAGTGCGCCGACTTCCTCGGCCGGGGAGCCGACCTGTCGGTCGGGAGCGTGGGCTCGATGGACGGGTGGAGCAGCGTGCTGGTGCGGACCGAACGCGGCCGGCGGGCCCTCGACAATGCTCGCGGCCGGCTCGACTTCCGGGAGCTCGACCACCCGGAGGCCCTGGTCAAGCTGGATGCCTTCGACAAGCGGATCGCCATCGACTCGCTCCGGCGCCGGTTCGACCCGGACGGCCCCTTGTTCATCGACTATGCCGAGCACTTCGCCGACTACCAGGAGAGCGACCGGGCCCCGGTCGTCCCCGACCGCTGAGCGCGGTGGAACCGCTCTGGCCAGGGAGTTTGAGCGCGCCACATGAAGGTTGTGTTCCGATTTCACCCGTCCCCGTCGGTGTGCGCACGATATGGCTAGGGTGGCCCCCATGACAGTGTTCGAGGTGGAGGGCGGACCCCGGCTCGAGATCCCCGATGAACCCTCCGACCTCAAGGCGGGACTGCGGGATGCCCTGCTCGACGGTCGGGACTGGCGGGTCGGGTTCAGCGACGACATCTGCATCGGGCTGTGGCTGTGGGCGCGCTGGCAACCTGCCCTGGAGCCCGACGGGATGAGCCGGGAGGACTTCGTCGACGTGGTCATCGCCAACAAGCGCGAACTGTGGCTGTGGCTCATGGGCGAGCGGTCGTGGCTGCCCTTCCTCACCGGCCTGGCCGGACGGGTGGTCCGGCGCCTGCCGGCCCCGGCCGGCTCATGACCTGGCGGATCCGGCCGGGGGGCCGTACCACCGCACCGGCCGGGTGCCGGGGAAGGGGAGCCGGTGCCGCGCGTCACCGTCCCGCCTGAGCGCGACCCGCTGGTGTACGTCTGGACGGAGCTGGCCTCCCCGCTGACCCAGGCCGCCGGCGCCTACAGCAGCGCCGTGTACGAGAAGTCGTCCCTCTCGCTGCGCGAGTTCGAGGCGGCCCGGACGACCATGGCCCGGATCAACCAGTGCGCGATCTGCATCGGCTGGCGAACTGCACGTGACCTTCCCGGGCGTTGGCCCGACCCCAACGTGATCCCCGAATCCTTCTACGAACAGGTGGGTGTCGAAGGCGACCTGGACGGCCTCACCCAGCGGGAGCGACTGGCCGCCGAATTCGCCGAGCGCTACGCCACCGACCATCTCGGGATGGACGAGCCGTTCTGGGAGCGCCTGCACACCCACTTCAGCGACGACGAGCTGGTCGACCTGGCCCTGTGCGTGGCCTCGTGGTTGGCCCTCGGGCGGTTCAACCAGGTGTTCGACATCGACGGCGCGTGCCGGGTGCCGGCCACCGGCTGACCCGCACCGACTGATGGAGAAGGTCATCTACCTGCTGTGGGGCGACGGCGCCCCCGAGGCCGGCGACGTGCTGCGCCAGTCCCTGCTCGGGGAGGTGGCGCCCCGACTGCGACAGGCCGGGGCCCGCGGGGTGTCGGTCAACGTGCACGACAGCGAGGCGGCGGCCGCCCCGTCCCCGGCACCACCGCCGGCGGGCGAACCCCTCCATGTCGCCGAGGTGTCGGTGTGGCTCGATTGCTACGAGCGCCGGGGCGGGGTCGAGGGCGCCGTCGGATCCCTGGGCCTGTCCTCGGCCGGCTACCTGGTGGTGGAGTCGCTCTACGAGGACTACGGGACCACCCCGCACGCCGCCGGCCGCCACTGGCCGGATGGCGAGCGATCGCCCGGTGTCCTCACGGTGGCCCTCATCCATCGCCCGCCAGGGCTCGGCTACCGGGAGTGGATCAGGCGCTGGCACGGCACCCAGTCCCCCGTCTCGGGCCAACTGCAGCCCCGCACCCGCTATGTGCGCAACGAGGTGGTACGGGCCCTCACCGAGGGTGCACCGGAGATCGACGGCATCGTGGAGGAAGGCTGGCCGTCGCCCGGCCATGTGGCCGACCCCATGCTCTTCTTCAACGCCTCCACCTCCGAGGAGCTGGACGCCAATGTGGGGCGGATGATGGCCAGTGTCGAGGCCTGCCTGGACCTCGGCCGATTGCGGAGCTCGACGATGAGCGAGTACCTGGTGGCGCCGCTGGGGTGAGCGCCGTCCGGACGGCCATCCGGCGGCGATCACCTATTCTCTGGCGTGGTCCGCCGGGGGCGGTGCCCGTAGCCACAACGGAGGCGAGCGCGTGGGACTGTCCATCGGCATCGTCGGCCTCCCGAACGTCGGGAAGTCGACCCTGTTCAACGCCCTGACCCGCAGCGAGGTGCTGGCGGCCAACTATCCGTTCGCCACCATCGATCCCAACGTGGGGGTGGTGGCCGTCCCCGACGAGCGGCTCGCCCGGCTGGCCGAGCTGTTCGCCTCCAAGGAGATCGTCCCGGCCACCGTGACCTTCGTGGACATCGCCGGCATCGTGAAGGGCGCCTCGGTCGGTGAGGGCCTCGGCAACCAGTTCCTGGCTGCCATCCGCGAGACCGATGCCATCTGCCAGGTGGTCCGGGTGTTCGACGACTCCGACGTCGTCCACGTGGGCGGGAGGATCGATCCGGCCGGCGACATCGAGACCGTCAACACCGAGCTGGTCCTGGCCGACCTGCAGACCGTGGACAACCGGCTGGGCAGACTGGAGAAGGAGTCACGCAAGCAGCCCGGCCTGGTGCCCGCCCTGCGGGCCGCCGAGCAGGCCCGGGAAGTCCTCGATGCGGGGCGCACCGTGGCCTCGGCGGTGGCGACCGGTGAGATCGACCCCGCCCTGATCTCGGACCTCCACCTCCTGAGCGCCAAGCCGTTCATCTACGTGTTCAACGTCGACGAGAGCACGCTCGGGGACGAGTCCCTGCGGTCCGAGCTCGCCCACCTGGTGACCCCGGCGGAGTCGGTGATGATGTGCGCCCAGATCGAGGCCGAGGTGGTCGCCCTCGACGATGACGACGCAGCCGAGCTGCTGGCCGGCTACGGCCTGCAGGAATCGGGGCTCGTGCAACTCGTCCACGTCGGCTTTCGCGCCCTCGGACTCCACACGTTCCTCACCGCCGGGCCGAAGGAGGCGCGGGCATGGACGATCCACCTCGGTGACACTGCCCCCCAGGCGGCCGGCACCATCCATACCGACTTCGAGCGGGGGTTCATCAAGGCCGAGGTCGTGGGCTACGACGAACTGGTCGAAGCCGGTTCGCTGGCGGCGGTGCGCGCCGCCGGCAAGGCGCGCGTCGAGGGCAAGGAGTACGTCATGCAGGACGGCGACGTCGTCGAGTTCCGCTTCAACGTGTAGATATGGGCGTTTGCCCTAGTGACCTGAGTCGGAGATCCGCGCGCAATACGTAGCCAGCGTGTCGAGGATCTCGTCCGATGTCTTGTGCCAGACGAATGGTGTCGGATCGTCGTTCCATTTATCGATCCAAGTGTTGATCGACGCTTCGAGTTCCTTGGTGGAGCGATGGGTGCCGCGTCGCAGCCACTTGTTGGTTAGCTCTGCGAACCAGCGCTCGACGAGGTTCATCCACGAGCTGTAAGTCGGCGTGAAGTGCAGTGTGAACCGGGGATGGCGTAGCAGCCAACGGTGGATCTCAGGGGTCTTGTGGGTCGACGAGTTGTCGACGACCACGTGGACGTCGAGGTCCTCGGGCACGCTTCGGTTGATGAGGTTCAAGAATCGTCGGAACTCGAGGGCGCGGTGGCGTTCGGTCATATCCGCGATGACCCTCCCCGAGGCGATGTCGAGGGCCGCATAGAGATTGGTGGTGCCGTTTCGCTTGTAGTCATGGGTGCGTCGTTCGGGTAGTCCTGGTCGCAGCGGGAGTATCGGGGCGGTGCGATCCAGAGCCTGCACTTGGGTCTTCTCGTCCATGCAGAGCACCCCTCATGGTCGCATCTAGCTGTGCCAGCCTTCGTTCGATCTCGTCTCGCTGGGCGAGTGCCACCTGACGTCGAGCCAGGGTCCGGTAGTGCTGCCTGGTCGGACCGTTCGGCACCGTGAGCATGTGGGTGAGATCGAGACCGAACAGCTTGGCGATGGCAGCCGCTTCATCGAGGCGGATGGGTCGTTCACCGTTTTCGGACTTGCTTACCGTGGTCTGGCGCCAGTCGAACCCGAGAGAGTTCATGGCGTCGGCGAGGTCCCGCTGTGACCAGTCCACGGCTAGTCGCAGGTCTCTCAGGTTCGCCCGAAAGGTCCGCTCCATTTTCCCCATGAGAACGTAGGGTCAGATACCAACGGGGGTCCTCCATCTGAAGTCTTCGAACAACCTCAGACTGGTGGACTCCCGCTACGCGCTCGCGGATCCCCGGTGTGTGGTCAGACCCCGCTCAATTCCGGTGCGTCCAGCAGCTCGGGCGCCATGAACACAAAGGAGTGATCATGACGTAACCGAGCGACAAGCTCACGACAGCCAGCCGGTGAAAGTCCGGTCCGGGGAGACGCCAAGGTCCCCGGTAGTGAAGCCCCCGGCGTCGACCGAGAGGTCGTGCGTCGAAGCGGGGTGGAGCAACTTGTCGGTCCGCAACATGAAGTGAAGCTTGCAGCGTCGTCAAGCGGATCCGCGAAAGCAGGTTGAGAGAGAGCCGAGCCCGTCGGATTTGGGCGAAGGCCATGGAAGGCATCTGTGATCTTGGAGCGGATGCCGAGGAACTCTCCGGCGTATGGGGCGTGGAACGTCAAGAAGGTTGTCGTGGGAACTGGAGAGGCCCTCCTCGGCCCCGTCCTGTGGGGGCGGGAGCATGCCTGCCTATAACCGGCAACGGGAAATGGCATGGCGGTCGAGAGGGAGTCGGAGGGGGTCGTAGTAGTGACGACGGGCGGGACAACACAACCCGCCCCGAGCGAAGGGCCCCTGCTTCACCGGTGCACGAGAAGGAGGTGAGGAACGCTGATGAGTGCCGAGCAATCGGCTAGGACCGTCAGACAGGCCGATGGCCTGGAACCCGTTCGAGCCCTTCAACGCGTGCTCTACCGCAGTGCCAAGCAGGAACCAGAGCGTCGGTTCCACGCCCTCTACGACAAGCTCACCCGCAGTGACGTGATGTGGAGAGCGTGGGTCGACGTGGCCACCAACCAGGGTGCCCCCGGTGTCGACGGCGTGACCATCGCCGCCATCACCGGCGGGGGCACAGAGGGAGTGCGCCAGTTCCTCGACGGCCTCGCCGCCCAGCTTCGGGAGAAGTCCTATCGCCCGAAGCCACTGCGGCGGGTCCGCATCCCGAAGCCGGGCAAGCCGGGGGAGACCCGGCCGCTCGGCATCCCCACGGTCACTGACCGGGTGGTCATGGCGGCGGCGAAGATCGTCCTCGAACCCATCTTCGAGGCGGACTTCTCGCCCCAGAGCTTCGGCTTCCGGCCGAAGCGTTCCGCCCACCAGGCCCTCGAAGCCGTCCGCCAGGCGGCCAACACAGGGTGCGGTGTGGGTGCTCGACGCCGACATCAAGGCGTGCTTCGACGAGATCGACCACGACGCCCTCATGGGCGAGGTCGAGCGCCGGGTCGTTGACCGGCAGATGTTGAAGCTGCTGCGCAGTTGGCTGCGAGCAGGGGTGTTCGAGGGCGGGGTCATCTCCGACACGGAGTCGGGAACCCCGCAGGGCTCACCCATCTCGCCGTTGCTCGCCAACATCGCCCTCCACGTCCTCGATCGGGCGTGGAAGGCAGCGGGACCGAGAACGGGAACCCTGGTGCGTTACTGCCGACGACTTCGTCGTCTTGTGCCCGACCGAGGAACGGGCCGAAGCGGCCCGGGATCTGGCGGCGGCGACCCTGGCCCCGATCGGGCTGCGCCTGCATCCCGACAAGACCAGGATCGTGTGCCTCCGTCAGGGCAAGGAGGGGTTCGACTTCTTGGGCTTCCACCTCCATATGCGGGAGTCCCCGAAACAAGAGGGCCGCTACTACTTGCAGAAGTGGCCGTCTCGCACCGGGCCATGGCCTCCATCAGGGCCAAGATCCGGGATCGGACCCCACGGGGCTATGCCGGTCGTGAGTTGGCTGTCGTTGTCGAAGAACTCAACCCCGTGCTGCGGGGTTGGGGGGCGTACTACCGCTACGGCAACTCGTCGCGGAAGTTCAGCGCCGTCGACAGCTACGTCCACGAACGCCTGGCCAAGCTGGCGAGCGTCAAGCACGGACTCTCGGGCCGGAACTGGACTACCCGTTACACCTACGGGTGGCTCACGACGCTCGGGATCTACCGGCTGACAGGAACGGTGCGCTACTGGAGTGCGCATGCCTGACGGTGAACGGTGTCGGAGAGCCGTGTGCGGGAGAACCGCATGCACGGTTCGATAGGGGGCTGCTGGGGAGGCGACGACCATGGCGAGCCGGAATACGCACCCGTTCGGGAAACCGGCGGGACTGAGCCCGGCCGACCTACAGCGGCACGCCAAACCAGCGGCCTACCTCACAAGTCCCGCACTCAGTCGTTCTCTGAGCATCCGTTAGGCCTTTGGCCCCTTAGCGGACGCGCGCAAGCTAGCTCCAATGCACCGACAGGACGTTGGTTTGAATGGCGAAAAGTGTGCCACCGAGCCCCACCAACGGATAGAAGAAGCGGACCGTCGGCCTCAACCGCTCCAGGCCGAGCGCACCGAAGCAGGCCAAGGCTGGCAGACCTTCGAGAGCCAGGCGTGGGTCATAGCTTGGGGACTGGAAAGCAACGATCCACACCGAGAGGAAGCTAGTGACGGTAAGAACGCCCAATACCAGAACCACCGGTCGTGATATATGTCGTCCAATGAGTCCAAGAACTGCGCATATCATTGCCGTCCAAAACAGAAGGCCCACTGGCCACGGCCAACGAAAGACTTCAGCCCAGCCGGACCCGTACCAAAAGACGTGCAAGAACTTCCCAGGCACGTCGATGATTGCGTACTTGAGTGGGTCCGCCACCTCGTAAGGGATCCCGAAAGGCGTGTCAAGACCTCCCGTCCTGGCCAGGTACTGCTGTGTTGCGCGATAGGCAGCGGGGTCCCCGTACCTCACCGTGTTTTGGATGAGATACCAGCCAGAGACCACTAGGCAGCCGACTAAGCCGATGATGACGAGTTCTGTCCGCCTGATCCATTCTCGGCTGCTGAAGGCGAGGACTGGTATGACGGCTGCCAGCGGCCAGGCTGAGAGCTTGGTAGTGATCAAAAGTCCGACCAGCGCTCCGACGAGACTCATTCGCCACCGCGAGGGAGAGCGCGGCATACCGCAATGCAACGAAGGTGAGGAGGGCTCCCAGGAGGTTGACGAGATTGTCATTTGTGACGAAGGCCGAGAGGAACACGAATTTCGGAAGGAATGCGACGATCGACGCCGCAACGACCGGCGTCCAGGGATCGGAGGTGATGAGCCGGGCGGCTAGGAAAGTGAACCAGATGGTCAGGGCGCCCAAGACGATGTTCGGAATTCGCAACCAAAGCAAGAAGTGAAGGTCGGCGTCACCGTGATGTGCGAAGGATCCATGAGTGGTCTGGATGCTCTTGGGTCCTGGGTTCGGAATGCGCGGCGCTGGTCCAGCAAGTCGTTGCCAGCCGGCTAGGAGGAGGTAGTAGAGAGGCGGTTGGTGTGCTTCAGCCCCGGAGGTAACACCTAAGTTGTGCTTCTGACCGAATATCTCAACCAGATGTAACTTGCCCAAATGCATACCGTACCAATGACCAGCAACAAGGGTTTCGATATTCTGGACATGAGCCGGCTCATCGTTGGACTCCCACGCTGGAGTTTTGACTGCAATGATCGCAGCGAGAACCACGAAAATGGCAATGACTCCAACCAATACGATCTTCGCTCGCCCCGCGTTGCCGTCGTGGGGCTCGCCCGACGATCGATCCCCTAATGGCTCCGGGGCGATACCGGCGGACAAGTAGTGAGAGTCCTTCAGCAATGAATCGGTGGTGGGTTCATTGCCATTGCTCCCTGCTTCGCCACCCAATGATCACCCCGCTGGTCATTTCAAGCGCCCTTTGACGCGAAGTCTCTTCGACTAGCTAGGGGACTGTCAACGTGTCAGCCTCAGGTCAGGCTTCCTTTTGCCGCCGGCCGCACTCGGACCTCGACTTCAGGCTCGGCGTCGTCCTCATCCCGCCGTAGGTTCGCCACCGGTGATAAGTGGTCGTGCTCACCTGCAGGCCGCCACATCAGCGCCCTTTCGTTCAGCATCTGATCAGCCTCGCGAAGCTTTCGGCGATCGGCTCGGGCGTGAGTCTCTGTCGTGCCAATCGTGAACATCGCTCCCTCCGTCCCAGCAGTCTGGGTAGCGGTTCGGTTCGCGGATTGGGCCCGATGTCGGAGCGAACATTCGCCAGCTCGAGCCGGATTGTGGCACCGTTCCTTGACAGTCGCATCATCAACCGTCCATGATCACAATCGACCCCGCAGACCCCACAGGTGGTTCCTTCATTTTGACGGAAGGGTGGTCCCATAGCGTGGCGGTCGGCAGGAAGGTGGTAGGACAATCCGATGGCGGTTGAATCAGACGAGGGGGTGGGTCCGCTCCTCGATGCGAATCGAGCTCAACGGTCCAAGGCCCGCACTCCATCCGTTCGCTGGGCCCGCCTCATCCTCGCTGGCATCATCGGTGTCTTCATTGTGTTGTCAGCGGTGGTGGCTGTCAAAACACCGGCCTGGGAATCGGGCGACGAGCCCGACCACGTCAAGAATATCGAGACGATCGTGGCTGGACATTGGTATGGCATGAATCTGGGTCATCTCCATGTCATCGACTTCTATCACCAACGGGTCAACGTCACCCCCGTCAGGTCGGGCAGTGAAGCACACCAACCTCCGCTCTACTACCTGCTTCTGGCGGGCTGGCAGCGTGCGATGGATGTGCCGGTGCTCCATCCCAATCCTGGTGGTCGCACCTTCTTCCAGGATTTGAATCGGGGCGTTTTCTCCCATCACAGTAATACGGACCACCAGTTCTTAATGTGGCTCCGGCTTCCGAACGTCTTTCTGGGAGCACTGACGATCCTGTTCACATTCTTCGCAGCGCGCGAAGTGACGGAAGACACTTGGACTCCCTTGGTGGCCGCGGCAATCGTCGGTTTTCTCCCGAGGTTCGTTTTTCTATCGGCATTCGTCACAAACGACAACCTGGCGAACCTCCTCGCAGCAGTCCTGGTGTTCCTAGCACTTCGATACGTAGATCGACCTACTTGGTGGCGAATAGCTGGAGTGGGACTGACCGTTGGGGCCTTGATCATAACGAAACTATCGGCGCTACCCTTGGCTGCGGTCATTGTTGTTCTTGCATTTGCTCAGAGTAGGTGGCGTGAGCGTGCACGAATGGTCGTTATTGGATTCGGCTCGTCTGTTGTCGTATGTGGCTGGTATTTGATTCAGAATACGGTCCGGTACGGCTCGCCGCTAGCGGGTCGGGCATCTGAAGAGTACCTATCCAAAGCAGGTGGTCTGGGCACTCCGTTTGGTGTTGAGTACAGGGTTTACGATCCGATCCGGCACATTCTTTTCGATGTCCCTGAGCGGTTTGTGCAGGTATTTTGGTATGGCTCAGGATGGTCAGAGAGATTTCGTTGGCCGTGGCCGATCGGCCTGGGTTTTTGGTTGCTACTTGCGGTTACATTGTGCGGGCTTATTCGCGGAAGTGTCTCGCCCCAGAAACTCCGGCTCCTTGTGGTTGTGGTCGTGACGGCGTTCCTCTCGGTATGGATCGTTGCATTCCAGACCGCTACCTACGACCCGCGCTTGGCTCTCGTTGGAATGCCAGCCCTCGGCTGTCTTGCGGCTCTTGGCGTTGAGCGGCTGCGGCCCGTAGTGCGGTGGTTCCTCCCGCTCTTGTGTCTAGGTGGCACGCTCTTCGCAATTCAGACGAATGTATTTGCAGTCAACTGGAGTTAGCAGGAACCTTGTGAGGATCGCGAGGTGCCACAGCCGCTGACCGAACGCCGTTCATCGACCGCCATCGTCATCCCCACGGATTTCCCGACATTAGAGGCTTGTATCACTTGAGGTAGCCACTCCCTCTGGGTGGTGACCACCTACCGTGGTCTCGGGAGGAACCCCGGCAGTGACGCATTTCGGCTGAGCTTCGGGCTCGTGAAAGAGATCGTCGCCGGGGTTCTGTTCCCGAGCGGACTCGGTTGAGGGAATTGATGGGCCACGGTTCGCTGGCGGGAGCCAGTTGGATGTGGCCGGTGCATCGGATGACCCACAAGCGCGGGTGACCACTGGTGGCCACCTCACTCTTGGTGAGCGGCGAGGGAGCGATGGTCCGAGGTGTGAGCGCACTCGAGGGCCCTCCCGCCCAAATGACCACGAGGTCCGCCGGCGAGCTCCGGACAGAGAAGCCGGTGGCCTCTTCAAGAGAGAGGAGGACCCTCGAATGACTACCGAGGGTAGCGCTGTTGCGATTGGCATCGACGCGGCGGTGGTCGCCAACCACCACATCGTCGTGCGGCGCCCTGAGCCCGGCCGGTCTGGTGAGGTGATCGACGACTTCACCGCCGGGCCCACACTTCGCGGGCTCGATGGGCTGGCGAAGCGCTTGGCCAGATGGCCGGGTGCCATGGCGGTGGCAGAACCGACGTCGATGACGTGGTTGCCGCTCAATGTCGCCCTTTGCCAGGCCGGTGTCGACCTGGCCCTTGTTGGGAATCGGCACTCGGCCAGGCTTCGGTCGGCGCTGGCCGGCAAGAACAAGTCGGATCCGATCGATGCCGACGTGTTGTCGCGGGCCGGTGAGTTCTTCGAACTTCGCCCGGCCCGGGTCCCCACGGCCGACGAGTTGGCCTTGCGCCGGGCGGTGCAGCGACGCGGCAAAGTCCTGGTCGACGCCAACCGGTGTCTGCGGAGGGTCATCTCTCTCGCCCGCTGGGCCTTCCCCGACGTGTGGAATGCCTGTTCAGGGTCACGTCCGACCGCCATCGCCGTGCTCACCCGCTGGCCTCGACTGGATGCACTCGCCCGGGCTCGCACGTCTTCGATCATCGAGGTGGTGGCCGAGCACACCCGAGGGGTGTCTGACGTGGAGCGCAGGGCCGAGGTCATCCGCGACGCTGCCCGACGGTGGGTCGAGTTCTGGGCGGACCACCTCGACCTCGAGGCGCTCGGATGGGAGACGGCGGAGCTGCTGGCCGACCTGGCGGCAGGAGAGGACCGGGTCGAGCGGGCTGGCGAGGAAGCCAAACAACGCTGGAAGTGCCTCTACGGCGATGACGCGCTGCTGCTGTCCGTGCCTGGCATGGGCCCGCGGACGGCACCGACGGTTCGGGCCTTCTTCGGCAACGCCCGGCACTTCGAGTCGGCCAAACAGGCCCAGGCCTACGTCGGCCTCAACCCGTCGAACTGGTCCAGCGGACAGATGAGCTCACCGTCACGTGCGATCACGAAGGAGGGTCCCGCCGTGCTGCGACCGGCCTTCTACCAGGCGGCCAACGTCGCACGCACCCGTGACCCCCAGCTAGCCGAGTTCTACAGGCGACTGATGGTCGAACGGGGCCACTGCCACACCAAGGCCAACTGCGCCGTCGCCAGGAAGCTCGTCGCTCGCACCTGGGCGACCCTCACCACCGGCGCCCTCTACGAGCTGCGCGATGTCGACGGCTCACCCATCACCAAGCGAGAGGCCGCCGCGCAGGCGGCCACCTTTGCCGTTCCGGACAAGGTCCGCAGCCGATCTCGCGCTCAATCGGCGGCCAACCACCGAGCACGGCTCACCCACTAGTCCCCTTCCGACAATCCGAATCTGGTGTGGACAGCGCGTTGGTCCGTCGCGCCCTGACATCGACCAGAAAAGGGGTTGACAACCGTTAGGGAATCTCTTCCGGTTTCACTGGGGACGGGTTGACGTGATCCGTGGCGGTCGGATCGTCGTGGACCACCGGACACCGCCGGCGTGGAGGAGCACTCGGAGCTTGTAGTGCTCGAAGTTCGTGAACCCCCGTCCGGCTCGCTTGACCTGCTTGGCGCAGAAGTTCATCCCCTCGGTCGGCCCGTCGAGGCCCCGGTGCGGTGGTGGTTCAGGATCTCCTCCCGCCAGTGGGACAGTGTCCGTCCGAGGGTGCGGATCTCGGGGACGGGATCGCGGGTGCAGCCGGCGACGGCGTTTTCGAGGAGGGTGGTCGCTTCCTCCACGTCCTCGGCGAGGTAGACGGCCCGCACTGCCTCCTTGGCCATCCACGCGCCGAGCACTTCGTCGAAGGGATCACCGACGCGGAGGCCCTCCATGAGTCGTTCGCGCCCACGGTCGTCCAGGCGTTCCTCGCCCTTGATGAGGAGCTTCCTGACGCGGAAGAGCGGATCGACCTTTCGGCCCCGGTGACCGAGCGTCTCGTTCTGCACCCGGCGGCGCACTTGGTCGACCATGCGGTTGCCGAGCCGAGTCACATGAAAGGGGTCGGCCACCTTGGTGGCGTGAGCCAGATGTGGACGGAGACCGGCCCGGTAGGTGTCAGTCAGGTCGAGGGCCACGACCCGGACACCTCGCCGCCAGCGCTCCGGCCGCTTGGCACACCATCGTCGCAGTTTGCGGGCGTCTTCTCCTTCGAAGAGGTCGATGACGAACCGGTGGTCGAGGTCGACGAGGGCGGTGGCGTAGATGGTCGCGTGCTCCGGAGTGGCCGAGAGATAGGTGTGCTCGTCGACCCCGAGGGCCCGGACCGGGCCGACCCGCCGTGGGTCGCCCACGAGTGGACGGCCGTGGGCCTTGACCGCGCTCCAGGCCGTGTCCCAGCCGACCCCGTACTCACGGGCTACCGAGGCGACCGACCGGACCAGCTCGCCGACCTGGTGGGTGACTTCGGCACCGGCCCGGAGGGTGAGGACCTGCCTCGGTGCGATCCCCTCGATCCTCTCCGTCCACGTCTTCGTCCGGCACCGCTTCGTCCGGCATCGCCAACGTCGTTTGCGGACGACCAGGCGGGTCGGTCGCCCGAAGCAGTGGAGGTCGCGGAGTTGGATGTCCACCCGGTCCTGCGCCTGCGCCCGCCGTCGGCACGATCCACAAGTCGCCGTGGTCTGAACCGACTCGACGGTCACCACCCGTTCTCCCGGCTCGTCGTCCACCTCGAGCACCAACACCCCGGGCAGTCCGAACATCTTCTCCGCCAGCCCGATACCGTCATCCACCGTCAGGGACCTCCTTCGTCGCCGTGCTGGAACACCGCAACGATGTCGGGGTCCCTGGCCGCGTTGGTGGATGGATGGTCAGGTCACGGCGAGGTCGAATCCCCGGTCATTCCGGAAGAGCCGCATTATCAGCTGAGTCCCAGTGGCTTCAGACAGCATCCACAGTTCTTGCCACTCCAAGTAGTCCATTGGCATCACAACTCTCAGGACTCGGGCTCGAAGCTCAGTCAAAAATCGAGGCGCTCGGGATAAGCGTAACGGGCACTTCGCACCCCGCCTTCTCGTCCTCATCACAGATCGTGACGTACGTTTCAGCTGTGAACGCTGCAGCCCAAACGATCGCCAGCAACACGCAGTTCGTCAACCTGAGCCTCCCCCGGTCCAGCGGACAGGTTGGTTGTGTTGATCATGCCGCAGGTGCGACGGGCGTGTGGGTTCGTTCGTAGTCGACCGGGCTGAGCATTCCGCAGTAGGAGTGGCGCCTCGACGGGTTGTACCAGGCCTCGATCCAGTCGAACATGGCGAGGGCCAGCTGCCGGCGTGTCGCCCAGCGCTGCTCGTCGAGCAACTCGATCTGCAGGGTGCCAAAGAAGCTCTCGACGGCGCTGTTGTCGAAGCAGTCCCCGACGGTGCCCATGGAGCCGAGGAGTCCCGCCGCCCGCAGTCGGCGACCGAAGGCCCACGACGTGTAGGTCGACCCGTGGTCGGAGTGGGCAATGGTCGATCCCGGGGCAGGGCGCCGGCGCCAGATGGCCATCTGCACGGCGTCGACTACCAGCTCGGAGCGGATGTGATCGGCGATGGACCAGCCCACCACCCGCCGGCTCCAGGCGTCGAGGACCACGGCCAGGTAGACCTTGCCCTCGCCGGTCGGGTGCTCGGTGACGTCCATGACCCAGAGACGGTCGGGTTCGGCCGGGTTGAAGTTGCGTTGCACTAGGTCCTCGGCCGGGGTGGCGTCGGAATCACGCCGGGTGCAGCCCCGGAACTTCCGCCGGTGGATGCCCACGATGCCGGCCTGGGCCATGAGCCGGGCCACCCGCTTGCGGGAGCAACGCTGGCCCTGGCCGAGGACCAGCTCGGCGTGGACCCGAGGAGACCCATAGGAACGCCGGGACATCCGGTGGATGTCGAACATGGTGTTAGTGAGGGCGGCGTCTTGCCAGTCCCGGTCGGAGACCGGCTTTGCCTGCCAGGCATAGAACCCCGACGTCGACACCCCCATGGCCCGACAACACGCGGCGACCGGGAAGTCGGCGCAGCGCTGGGCGATGAAGGTGTACGTCATTTTGGGAGGACGTTCTCCCGGGCGAAATAGGCGGCCGCTCGTCGCAGGATCTCGTTCTCCATCTCCGAGACCCGGAGCTTGCGGCGGAGCTCCACCACCTCGGCTCGCTCCGAGGAGGTCATCCCCTCCTTGCGGCCTTCGTCGATGTCGGCCCTAGCCACCCAGTTGCGCAGACAGCTCTCGGAGATCCCGAGGTCGTGGGCCAGCGCGGCCATCGGCTTGGCTCGTTCTCGGGCCAGTTCGATGGCTCGAGCCCGGAACTCCGGTGGATGAGGACGTGGCATCTGGACTCCTTCTCTAGGAGGGCAGTGCCTCCTAAGGGTAGGTGTCCGTCAAACCGAGGGAGGCTCAGACCTAGCCAGTTGCCTTAACGAGGCCAATAACGGATCCGAGGCAGTTATCTTCCAGTCGTGCCTGGATTCCACGGGTGCTGATAGCAATACCGCCACGAATGACAAGCAGAGCTTCCTGAACGCTTATAACCAGCTGCGAGCAAGCGTCGGCCAGCCGCCCGTGAATCCCCAGTTCTAGGGGCGGGTGGACTGTTGCAATGCCCGGTTCATTAGGGCCAGCAGCGAGCCCCGCTGGAGTCACGTTGAGTCGAGTCCTCGTACCCAGTCTTATTCTCTTTGCGGTGGTGTCGCTTGTGGCCTGCAACTCGGGCGGTGCCGCAGGACGCTCTGCAGCCCAGCCCGTGCCGACACGATCGGCCCGACCTCCAGCTTCGACAGCTTCCTCAACCTCGGCGCCAATCACGACGACTACGACTTCTCCGACCAGGGTCACTCCGTTGCCCGGTCAGCCGCTAGCTGGCAAGGTGATTGGCATCGACCCCGGACACAACGGGTTGAACTACACGAATCCAAGCTTTCTTGCCCAGCAAGTCTTCAACGGACGAACAATGGAGGACTGCGATACGACCGGCACAGCGACAGCGTCTGGCTATACGGAACCGCAGTTCAATTTCAACGTGGCCCAATACTTGGCAACCGACCTAGAGCAAGAGGGGGCCAAGGTCGTTCTCACCCGTCAGAACAACTCGGGCCTGGGACCTTGTGTCGACCAGCGAGCAGAAATCCTCAATCAGGCTGGAGCCGCCGTTGCTATCGACATCCATGCAGACGGCGGTCCGCCAGCCGGACGGGGTTTCAGCATTCTGGAACCTGTTGCGGACGGGCCGAACAACGGCGTGATCACAGCCTCAGAGGCATTCGGTTCCGAACTCCGATCGGACTTCTTGACGACCGGGATGCCGATTAGCACCTACGACGGAACTGATGGTGTTGCATATAGGACGGACCTTGCGGGGCTCAACCTAACGACCGTCCCGAAGGTGCTTATCGAATGCGGAAACATGAAGAATGTCCCCGATGCTTCCCTCCTTACCTCCGCAGTGTTTCAGCAGAATGCCGCCACTGCGATGGCCACTGCCATTACAACCTTCGTGACAACCGGGACGTGAGGACAGCAGTTCCGATCTGTCAGGCTGGGACTGCGGTCGCTAAAACCGTCGTCACCCACAGCGTTCAGGATCGGGGCACCCGCCGGACCCGCAAGCACAGGCCGGGAATGACGCAGAAGGCTTCGGCGTACTGAGGGGGCATGAGACGACGGTAGATCGATCCGAGGGCCTCGATCAACGGCTGCAGAAGCTGCTCCATCCGTCGACGATTGACGATACTGCAGGGATCTTCCCCTATTCCGGCTGATCCCTCCCGAACCTCTGGTTTGCCACTGACAAGCGGTGCCTCACTTCAGCATCTGCATTCTCAAGTTCTCCAATGGGAACGAACCACCTGACGACCGAGCCCATCACATCAGGACCGCCACCCATCATCCAATCCACAGGACCCTCACGGTCCGACACAGCAGCCATCTGGAAGATCTCAGCCCATTCGATCTCCGGCTGGGCGCTCAACCTCCATTCAACCTCGACTCTGTCGCCGACCTCGTTGACCGTGGTTCGGCTGGCAATTGTGATGGGTTCGCTCGTCATCCGCCTCGACTCTTAGATAGGTCTCCCCTCCCTCTAGCCTCGATCATTCGTCCGACCCCGGCTGACGGCGGGATCGTCGCCGAGCCGGTGGTCATGATCGATCTCGATCGTGCGGACCGCTTCGTGGGCGTGAAGCGCCGCGGTGTTGTCATTCGGTTTGCGGATGTCACGCCCTGCAGGTCTGCTTTCGGGTCGGGCGTCGTGACCCGGCGCGTCAGGGGATGGCCGCCCGGAGTTTGACGAAGGCGTTGGAGAGTTCGTCCACCCACGGCCAGGTCTTGTCCAGCCGGAGGGTGAGTCCCCTGGACTTGTGGACGAGGAGTGCGGCCACGTGGAGGACCCGGTAGCGCATGGTCTTCGGCTCGGCCTTGGCCAGTGCCCCGTCGAAGCAGACCATCTGGCTCCAGGCCAGCAGCGCGCCGGCGATGAGGCTGGTGGCCACCCAGGCCTCGTTGCGGACGAAGGAGTCGAAGGGCAGGTTGGCCAGACCACAGTCCTTCCAGTTCCTGATCCGGTCCTCCACCCGGGCGTGTCCCCGGTGGCGGAGCTCGAGGGCGGCGATGTCGCCTCCTTCGGTGTTGGTGATGAAGCAGGTGTGGCGGAAGCCCTCGGCCGTGTCGAACAAGGTGAGCTGGGCCCCGGGGTGGGGACGCTCCCGTCGCATGAGCAGCCGGGTGTCCTCCGGCCAGGCGGAAAGCGGGATCAGGTCGGTCAGTTCGGTGACCCAGGCACCGTCGCGGATCGAGCCGTCGGTCTCTCTGGCCTGGATCCAGTCCTCTTCTTGGACGAGGACCAGGGCGTCACGTACTCCCTGGTCGATGGGGAATCCGATGGAGAAGTCGCAGTTGGCAGCAACGATGGCATCGACGAATCCGTGGGTGGCCCCGGCCGAGTCGGCCCGCACCAGGATGGGGTGGGTGACCAGGGCCGGGTGGTCGTCAGCGAAGTGGCCGGTCTGGTACTCCTCGGGCAGTCCCGACAGCGCCCGGTGGAGTAGTTCGACGTGATCGTCGGCGTCGTTGGCCCCGGCGTTTCCCGGGCGCAGCATGGCGGCCAGGGGTTCATTGGTCGTGTCGCACCACACCCCGAGGGGGAAGAACCCGAAGCCCTTCTTGTAGGTGGGGGTGGCGTCCTGCTTCTCCGAGTAGGAGTTGACCAGGGTGGCGTCGAAGTCCAGCACCAGCGAGTCCCCGGGAGGAGCTGCCGCCCACACCTTGGCCCGGGCGGCGGCGATCGCCTCGGGGATGGCCCGGAGCTCGAAGGCGGTCGTCGCCTCCACCGCCCGCCAGGCGGTGGCGATCGAGGCCACCGGCCCGAACAGCTCGGACTGTTCACGAAGGGCTGCCATGTCGGCCAGGCAGTCCGCACCGTCGGCGATGGCCACGGCCAGATGGGTGAGGACGACGCCGGGATCGTGGGTGTGCCAGTTGATCCCGCACGCCGACATGGCCACCGACATGGCTTCGGTCAGGCCGCTGCGATCGGCCAGTTCGGACAACAGCGCGGTGCCGGCGTGGGACACCAGGTTCTTCCCGTCGGTGGTCACCCTCATCGACTGGGTGGCGCGACTATCGTGCACCTTCAAGGAGCCCTCCTGGTTCTGGTGGATGTGTTGTGTTAGTGACTCACATTCTCCCAGAACAAGGAGGGCTTTTACGCGGACGCGGACACCATCGGATCAGGGGCGGGACGAATTTTCGAGGCTAGGAATCGGCAGAATCCAAATAGGGCTTTAGCCTGCGCCTCGGCTGCTCTGCAGGGCGGGGGCGGTGTAAGTTCCTCTTGGTGAACAGGAGGTACGAGATGTCCGGCGAGATCTTTGGTCTAGACGGTTTGATCATTTTCCTTCTCCTGATTACAACCCTCGTGCTTCCAATCTGGGCGGTCGTTGATGCGGCGTCACGACCCTATGGCGCATTCACTGCAGCCGGATCGTCCAAGGTGCTGTGGATCGTGCTGATCATTGTTTTCTGGCTTTTGACTTGGATCGTCGGCGTTGTGCTCTCCATCGTGTACCTGGCCGCCATTCGACCTCGGGTCAGAGCCGTGATGACCTGACGCTCCGAGGATCGGCCACAACTTCTGGTCATAACTCCTACGAAGAGTTCGTGTCTCGATGTCTGGACGGTCTAACCGAGCAAGTTGAGTGCGCATCATTTCCAACAGTTCCTCTTCACGATCCCTTACCAGCTCTTCAAGCTGAACGAGTCGCTCTCGCCGAGCACCACTGTCGTCGGGGTTCACGTGGTCAACGAACTCCGCCTTCCACAGAGTCATGAAGTCCGTGCTCGTATTCAACACCTTACGAAACGCCTCTTGGACCGGAACGGCATCCTCCTCAATCTCGATGTACTTCACTACAGCTGCAACCCCGTCGTGTGCCTCAGACAACTTTTTGAGCTGCAACTGCTGAGCCTTCAGAAGCCCAACGGTGTCTTGAGGGATTTCAGCATTGCTGGCGATTGAGTCTCCGCCGATCTAGGGATCGGCAAATCGGACACCCTGACTGACCACCTGCTGGCAAGCCGTTGCGACGCCAGCCATCTCTGCGAAGAGGCTCCTGAGCCGAGCGGCTGCAGCGGTATTGGCTGCATCACGGCGGGCTTCGATTGAACGCCGGTTCTCGTACGTCTGCGCCAGCCAGACGCCTGCGAGTGTGCCTACGAGGGTGCAGACTATGCCCACGATTGCCACTGTCACGAGATCGAATCGTATTGAACATCAAGCTAGGACAGTGGGATCTCAAGGACCTCCTAGAGCTAGCCGATGACATCCCCATGGGAAGCTCACTCGAAGGAGACATCGACGCCCTCCTGGAAGAGTTGGGCATCCTCGATGAAGTCAATGAAAAGCTAGGGATCGAGAAGAGAGCTAGCGCTGCGACTTACCGCCCGCTCACCACTCCACCGGAGGAGGTGCTGAGTGTGAAGACGGTGGAGGAGTCCTCAAATAGTCCTCAAAATTCCCATCAACGGCTTCAACGTCTAGCGAGCAGAATACCGCCGGGCCGACGCTCTGGTCGACTCATCTCGTCCGCCCAGCATCCGCAGAGTCTCCGAGCGCTATGCCGCCGCCGCCCAACAGCTGCCCTCGGCGAGTTGATGGGTGCCCGGCTGCCATGACGCTACTCCGAGGGTGCGGCGTGCCCTGTGGTGGTTTGTGGCAGCGAGCGCCATCTTTGCTAGCGAGCAAGGACCGTCATGGTCGCTGAGGGCGAGAGCTCAGAAGGCGAAGATCCCACCGTCGGAGGCGACCAGCCAGTAACCCCCGCCGTCCGGGGTGGAGGCCATGCCCACGATGGGCTGGTTGAGGTGGATGGCCCCGGTCGAGCCGTGGAAGGTGGCGTCACCGAAGCTGAAGATGCCACCGTCGGAGGCGACCAGCCAGTAACCCCCGCCGTCCGGGGTGGAGGCCATGCCCACGATGGGCTGGTTGAGGTGGATGGCCCCGGTCGAGCCGTGGAAGGTGGCGTCACCGAAGCTGAAGATGCCACCGTCGGAGGCGACCAGCCAGTAACCCCCGCCGTCCGGGGTGGAGGCCATGCCCACGATGGGCTGGTTGAGGTGGATGGCCCCGGTCGAGCCGTGGAAGGTGGCGTCACCGAAGCTGAAGATGCCACCGTCGGAGGCGACCAGCCAGTAACCCCCGCCGTCCGGGGTGGAGGCCATGCCCACGATGGGCTGGTTGAGGTGGATGGCCCCGGTCGAGCCGTGGAAGGTGGCGTCACCGAAGCTGAAGATGCCACCGTCGGAGGCGACCAGCCAGTAACCCCCGCCGTCCGGGGTGGAGGCCATGCCCACGATGGGCTGGTTGAGGTGGATGGCCCCGGTCGAGCCGTGGAAGGTGGCGTCACCGAAGCTGAAGATGCCACCGTCGGAGGCGACGAGCCAGTAACCCCCGCCGTCCGGGGTGGAGGCCATGCCCACGATGGGTTTGTTGAGGTGGATGGCCCCGGTCGAGCCGAAGAACCCGGCGTCACCGGCCGGGGCACAGGAGGGGTCGGCCGGAAGGGTAAGGGTGAAGGTGACCGAGACCGACTGGCCACTTGTCTGCCCGGTGCTGGTTGCCGTTTCGGATCCCGGATTGTCGTCGCAGCCGGAGAAAATGTTCTCGAACCCATTACCGTTTGCATCGACATTGAACGGAGTGCCCGTGAAGCTGCTGTTGCCCGAGAACGTAAGCACAATCAGCTCATTCGGGGCAAAGCCGGACAAGTTGCATTGAGCTTCTCCGGCTGCTCCACTGCCGATCTGGATGGTGGTCCTGTCGCAGGAGATCTGGGCCGTCCCCTGGGCCCCAGCCGGGACCGTCTGCATCAGCGCACTCGCGCCGACCATTCCCGCCAAAAGCAAGAGGCTCGCCACGAGCATCCGACTGCATCGCTTCACCATGGTCCGCCTCCTACCTCGGGACTTCGTCGATGCCTCTCGCCGAGCGATTCGACCCCGGGCGGAGCATAGGGTTGAAGGACCCATCGGTCAAGCGGCCAGTCGCTCCTCGAACTATCGATAGCTCAGCGCCTACCCCGCCGCAATCGACGAAATGGGTAGCAGTTAGCCCCGATCATTCGCGATCTTCGTTCGGATGAGCTCTGAGGAGCTGATTTCGGACAGCGGCGAGCCGGTGGAGGACGCTGACCACCGTCGAGACCCGTGCAGGATCGGTGTGCCGAGGTGATCATCGCGTTGGCGTGTCCTCCGAGGCGTGCGAGGACGCGCGCCGTCAAGGGCCTGACCGCGAAGCCGGAACGTGTGAGGAGGTCAGGTGATGAGGACGATGCGCCGGTGGGCGCGCACGATTGCCCACGCATCAGGCCACGCGTCGAGGATGCGCACAATGACCTGACGACCCGAGCGCACCTTGCGGGCTGGAGCGTGCCACAGCCGCCATCGCAAGGTCTTGGGTTCCGCCGACGCCAGATCACCGGTCAGACACAGCCGCTGGAACCAGCGCACCAGATCGTGGGCGAAGCACACTTCGGCCAGCCAGGCCCGATTGGCCTGCAGGGCGACGAAGGGGAAGCGCAGCAGGCCGGCGTCCTTCAACCGTCCGAGGGCGTCTTCGATGTTGGCGTGGCCGCGCATGAACAGGTCTCGGCGCGACGGAGCGCCTCGCTGGTCGGTGTAGTGGCCCCAGTAGCGGTACTCGAGGCTCGGGAACAGACTCGCTTGGGCGCCCGGGTGCAGCGGCTCGCGCCGGATGATGAGCCGGGTGCCCGTCGGCCACTGGCGCAGGTCGACGAAGTCGGTGACCTCTGCCACCGCGGCACCCATGCGGTGCCGGCCGTCTTGGCGAAGCGCGGGCTTCCAGCGGCGCTCGTCGCCGGCGATCTGCGAGATTGCGGCTGTGATCTGGGCGTTTCTGCGCGCCGCGACGGCGAAGCCGACGTGGCGCTTCCGACAGCCCCACACGAATCCCTGGGTCGCCCCGGCCGAGTCGGCCCGCACCACCACACCCCGGCGCACCGCTTCGAGGTCGTCTCCGACGCCATGGCCGCACCGGAGCTGCCCGGGCAGCTGGGCGAGGGCCTCGTCGAGCACCACCAGGTGGTCGTCGACGCAGTTGGCCGTGGCGTTGCCCGGGCGCAACAGGGCCGAGAGCACCTCGCCGGTGGCGTCGGCCGTGCAGAACATGGGATGGAAGCCGAAGCCGTACTTGTAGTTGGGAGCGGTCCCCTCTTTGTGCTCGGAGTGGACGTCTATGAGCGAGGCGTCGATGTCGAACACCATCGGGTCGTTACCCTTGATGAGCCCAGCTCGGCGCCACACCACCTGGCGCACCTCGGCGAAGCCTGCCTTCACCTCGGCCATCGTCTGCTCGTCGAGGTTCTCGGTGAAGGTCCGATACAGAGTCGAGTCCGAGCACACGTCGGAGAACAGATCGTCCTCGGCCCGCAGGTACTCGATGTCGGCACAGCTCTCCCCGCCGCCGGCGAGCACCAGCATCTGGTGCACGAGCACCTTCCCACGGTCATGCATCGGCGGGCGCTTGGCGCGGGTCGGGACACGGGCCGAAAGCGCAGAACCGAGCCCGAGCTGATCGGCGAAGGCGCCGAGCGCGTGCAGCCCGACGTGGACCGCCACCTGGTCGCCGCCGGGTTCCACCACCACGCGACGGGTACTGGTAATTTGCATCTTGGACGTGCCCTCCTGGTTGGGAGACTCTGGACCTTCAGCAAGCCCAGTTTCCCTTCCCAGGAGGGCCTTTCCGCGGATGCGCGCCGTCAGTTCACGGCGATTCGTGAATGATCGGGGTTAGCTGGACTGATCCGGGCACGTTAACCCAGCGAGATCAGAACTCTCATTACCGTGGCCCAATAATTGGGGTCCTGCACCTCAGCACCACGCCCCATTTCGATGGGAAGCTCTTGGTCATGCGTTTCATCGTCTTGGGGGCTGGGGCGATTGGTGGCGTTATAGGAGGGCGTCTCACCGAATACGGACATGAGGTGGTCCTGATCGCCAGAGGTGAGCATCTCGACGCACTGTCCCATGGTGGCCTCCGTCTCGAATCACCCGAGGGGGCGGTCCTGTTGCCGGTCCCAGCAGTGGAATCACCCGCTGCCATCGACTTCCGGGATGACGACGCCGTAATCCTCGCTACAAAGAGCCAGGACACCGCCGATGCGATTCGGGCGCTCGCCTCCGTTGCCCCTACCAGACTGCCCATCTTCTGCGCTCAGAACGGCGTCGAGAACGAACGGATCGCCTTGCGCTCGTTCCCCGTCGTCTATGGCATCTGCGTGATGTGTCCCGCCACACATCTCCAGCCCGGAGTCGTTCAGGCTCACTCCCACCCTGTCACCGGGCTGCTCGATGTAGGCCGTTGGCCACAGGGGCAAGACACCTTGGCCCCCGCCGTCGCATCGGCGCTCGCCGACTCGACGTTCAACTCGGAGGTGCGAGGCGACATTGCCCGTTGGAAGTGGGGCAAACTCCTCATGAATCTGGGCAACGGCGTCGAAGCAATCTGCGGCGGCCGTGCCCGCTTTGGTGAGGTCGCAAAACTGGTACGACAGGAGGGCGTTGCTTGCCTCGAAGCAGCCGGGATTGAGTATGTGGGAACGGAGGAGGACACTCTCCGGCGGGGCGACCTTCTGAGTGTTCGCCCGGTAGGAGACCGGCCCCGCAGGGGCAGTTCATCCTGGCAAAGCCTGGCTCGTTCCACAGGCGCCATCGAGACCGACTATCTCAATGGAGAAATAGTGCTGATCGGTCGCCTGCACGGCGTGCCGACACCAGCCAATGCTCTCGTCCAGAAGTTGGCCAACCAGCTCGCACGCCAACGGTCCGAGCCGGCGTCGATCGGGGAGGACCAGCTCCTGGATATGCTGAACCGCTCAACCTGACGCCTGTCGAGTTGCCGATCCCAATGTCACCCTCCCGGTGAGGTCGTGCAGACAATCGAGTGTCTCCCGTGGACAACTCTTGGGGCCTCGGCACCCTTCGACGCCATCAGGAGTTATAACCAGAACTTGTGGATGCACCACCTGACCGAGGGCGCGACGTACCTTCCTCTTTGAACAAATCGAAGAGACGCTGGCGGTGGAACGCCGGCGAGGAAGGGACGCCAATGCTGAGAGTACATCCTGATTCGGTCGCGGACGCGGAGCTGTCGGCCACGCTGGACGAACTGGTCGCCGAAGGGGCGAGGCGGATGCTGGCTGCCGCTCTGGAAGCCGAGGTCGACGGCTACATCTCGAGCCTTATCCACGAGGTTGACGACCAGGGCCACCGCCTGGTGGTGCGCAACGGCCACGCCGTGGCTCGGACACTCGTCACCGGGGCCGGGCCCATCGAAGTCCGCGCTCCCCGGGTGGACGACCGCCGGGTGGACGAGGTGACCGGGGAGAAGCTGCGGTTCCGGTCATCGATCCTGCCGCCGTGGGCGAGGAAGTCCCCGAAGGTGGCCGAGGTGCTGCCGTTGATGTACCTCCACGGGATGAGCTCGGGTGACTTCGTGCCCGCCCTGGAGGAGTTCTTCGGCTCGAGTGCCGGGCTGTCCGCCTCGGTGATCACCCGGCTGACCACCGAGTGGCAGCGTGAACGGGACCAGTTCGCCCACCGGTCGCTGAAGGATGTTGACTACGTCTACGTGTACGCCGACGGGATCCACTTCAACGTCCGCCTGGAGGAGGCCCGGCTGTGTGCCCTGGTCATCGTGGGTGTACGCAGTGACGGGACGAAGGAGCTGGTCTCGATCAGTGACGGCCACCGGGAGTCGAGCGAGTCCTGGGCCGACGTTCTGCGGGGACTGAAGCGACGGGGCATGACCGCACCGGTGCTCGCCGTCGGTGACGGGGCCCTCGGCTTCTGGGGAGCCCTTTCCGAGGTCTTCCCCGAGACCAGCCACCAGCGGTGCTGGGTGCACAAGATGGCGAACGTCATGAACGCACTCCCGAAGTCGGCCCAGCCCGCTGCCCGTGCTGCCCTCAAAGAGGTCCGTGACGCCGAGGACCGTGAGCACGCCGAGAAGGCCCTCGACCAGTTCGTGAAGGAGTATGAGGCCAAATGGCCCAAGGCCACCGAGAAGCTCGACAAGGACCGGGAGGAGCTGCTCGCCTTCTACACCTTGCCGGCCGAGCATTGGGTCCACCTGAAGACCACCAATCCCATCGAGTCCACCTTCGCCACCGTGCGGCTGCGCACCAAGGTGACCAAGGGACCGGGCTCACGGGCCGCAGGCCTCGCCATGGCCTACAAGCTGATCGAGCAGGCCCAGACCCGGTGGCGCATGGTCAACGCCTCCCACCTGGTCGCGCTGGTCCGTGCCGGTGTGACGTTCGAGAAGGGGGTGATGGTCGAGCGAACCGACGAACAGAACAAGGAGGTCGCCGCGTAGTCGGTCAGATTCTCATCCACAGGTCTTGACTATTTCTCCGCCATCAGCCATCGTGGCCGTCTAACTCCAAGCCAGAGAAAGCATGACGGGTGGTGTACTCGGCCCGATTAGGTGCACTTCCACTGGTTCGGATGGCGTGACACCGCCGACGCAGGAGATCTCGGAGCCGAAGTCGCACATCGACGGTTTTGTGAGATCCTTACCGTTTTGCAGGACGGCAACCGAATAACCGGGTGCAGAGCGCAACTGCCCGACGAGATTCGCAACTGCTCCTGTTGTCGCAGATTTCGGTGTGTATACGACCCTAATGTCAGTCCCATCTCCGCCTACGGGTGGGATGATCTCGACGAAGGAGTCAATGGCGTTGTAGGCGACCTGAACAGTCAGCGGAACGTCTCCGGCCATTGCCGCCGGGCCAATCGCAAAAACCACATGGGTCATGCCGGCTGTGGCGGGAAGCACGGTAGCTCCCGACGCCGCAAGAGGCATACAGGATGGAAAGCCGAAAACTGAAGGCCAGGAACTGGGTGAATTCAATTGGTCGTCGCAACACCTCGATGATGGAGGTGCCGATGGGCAGGCCAGCTGGGTGGATGAAGGAGTTGACGGGGCGATCCCTCATGAAGTCTCCGGGGGCACCGTCCCTTCGGCGGGAGGTCGAACAGAAGTTTTGGCGTCAGATCGCCACGGGGATCACGACCGACGCGGCCGCAAGCACCGTCGGCGTGTCTCCGGCAGTGGGTGCTCGCTGGTTCCGGCATCGTGGCGGCATGCCAATCGATCTGTCACCAACCACCGGCCGCTATCTGTCCTTTCATGAACGGGAAGAGATCGCGATCTTGAAGGCGCAAGGAGCTGGGATCAGAGAGATCGGACGGCAACTGGGGCGGGAACCTTCGACGATCTCGAGGGAACTCCGTCGTAACGCTGCCACTCGAGGCGGCAAACTCGAATACCGAGCATCGGTGGCTCAATGGAAGGCCGAGCTCGTGGCCCGGCGTCCAAAGACTGCCAAGCTCCTCACCAACGATCCGCTGCGCCACTACGTGCAGGAGCGGCTAGCTGGTCGGGTCCACCGCCCGGACGGAACTCCTGTTGAAGGTCCCGCCACTGCACCATGGAAGGGCAGAGGCAAGCCACACCGAAAGGATCGCCGCTGGGTCAGCGCTTGGAGCCCCGAGCAGATCGCGAACCGACTCGAGGTCGATTTCCCCCATGATGTTTCTATGCGGATTAGCCACGAGGCGATCTACCAGTCCCTTTACGTCCAAAGCCGCGGTGCCCTCAAGCGCGAGTTGGTCGCCTGCCTGCGCACCGGCCGTGCTCTTCGTGTTCCGCGGAGCAGGGCGAGACGCCAAGCCTGGGCACATGTCACGCCCGAGGTCATGATCAGCGAGCGCCCGCCCGAGGCCGAAGATCGCGCTGTGCCTGGGCACTGGGAAGGGGACCTTCTTATCGGGTTGGAACGCTCCGCAATCGGAACACTCGTCGAGCGCACGAGCAGGTTCACGATGTTGATCCATCTTCCTCGCGAGGAGGGCTATCGCCACAAGCACACACCTAGGAACGGGCCGGCGCTAGCCGGCTATGGAGCAAACACGATGAAGGACGCTCTCGCGTCAACGATCACCACGCTTCCCGAACAGCTGTACCGATCGTTGACATGGGACCGCGGCAAGGAGATGTCGGCACACGCCCAATTCACAATCGAGACAGGTCTCCCCGTCTACTTCGCCGACCCGCGCAGTCCGTGGCAGCGCGGGACGAACGAGAACACCAATGGCCTGCTTCGTCAGTACTTCCCAAAGGGCACCGACCTATCTCGATGGAGCGCCGAAGAGATCGAAGCCGTTGCTCACGCGCTCAACACGAGGCCCCGCAAGACACTCGGTTGGAAGACGCCAGCGGAGACGCTCGATCAGGACCTACGATCTCAACAAGAGACCGGTGTTGCGTCCACTGATTGAACCCAGTCTGTTTCCGGCAATCTCGCCATCGAGACCAGCCGGGCACACGTCCAACGGCACTCTGGCTGTCGCCTGCACTTGAATGGGCTCGGTCGTGGGGTGCAGACCTACTGTCAGCCAGCTACCGGCCGCCAAACTTGCCCCAGTCACAGTGAATTGACGAGGACCGGACCCCGTGGGGAGGACCGAAGTGGCGGGAGTGGCAAGGACCGCAGATTTCGTCGCCGGCCGGGAGGAAGAAGGGGCAGCGCAAGAAGAACTGACGGTGGCGCGCACCCGAGGAAGTTGGACACCGGATAGAGAGGAGCCATCATGGCTCTCATGACGGTGAACGACGAGGGATCGACTGACTTCCGGTCCAAGAACCGGTGGTCAGCGAGCAAAAAGCTGGACGTGGTGCTCCGACTCCTGCGGGGCGAGAAGCTCGAGGAGGTGAGCCGTGAGGTTGGCGTCGAAGCGCATCGGCTGGCCGCCTGGCGGGACGAGTTCCTCGACGCCGGCAAGGAGGGCCTCAAAGGCAAGCGGGCCACCACCGAGGAGGACCGGAGACTCCGTGACGCCGAACGCAAGATCGGCGAGCTGACCTTGGAGAACGAGATCTGGAAGAAGGTGGCCGAAAAAAGGGGGCTCCAGATGCCACAGCAGTTGCGGCCGAGGTGAGCGCGGAGATGGAGATTCCCCTGGCGACCGTCTGTCGGGTGACTCAAGCTCCCCGATCGACGATCTATCACCGCCGGTCCCGGGGGGACGCCCTCGGGGTGAGACCTGGCCCGAAGACGCTGGTCAGCGACGACGGGCTCACCGAGCAGATCCGAGCGGTGATCACCGAGTGCCCCTCCGCGGGCACCGAGGCAACTCAACCGCCGAACGTCCTGTCGCCGTGGTTTCGTGCATGTCGCTTGGCGCGTTCATCGAGCGCTCGACGGACTCAGTGGCGGCTACTTCCTGCCCACCCGTCGTAACCAGAATTCACGGTGTCGCCAGCCTGGGCATTGCCGGACGAATCGGACGCTGCGACGAACGCCATTAGTCTTCACCGTGCTGCTGACTTTCGGCCCTACGCCCAGGCGCTGGCCTGGTGCACGATTGGACTGTGGATAGAAGCCCCTGGTCACGGTGGCTGGCTTCGCGGCCAGGAGCGCTCCTGCCCCTCGGGATCACCATCAATGGATTGGTCGCTGGCGGCCTCCTCCATTGGGCTGGGTTGGGTGCTGAAGGGAATCTGATCTGGATCTTCGTCGCTGGTTGCGGCATGGCTCTGTCCCTCTACTCGATGGTGGAGAACCTCCTGCGAGGCCGGCTGGGAGTAGACGTCATCGCCCTCCTGGCACTAGTAGGCGCGGTGGCCGTCGGGGAGTATCTGGCCGGGGCGGTCATCAGCGTGATGCTGGCCAGCGGTCGGGCCCTCGAAGGGTGGGCTGCCGGCCAGGCCCGCCGGGAGCTCCAGGCCTTGCTCGAGCGAGCGCCAAAGACCGCTCACCGCTACCAGGACGGTGGTCTCGTCGTTGTTGCCCTGGAAGAGGTGATACCTGGTGACCTGCTCCTGGTGACCTCGGGCGAAGTGGTACCGGTGGACGGCTCCGTCGTCTCGGCTTCGGCCGTCCTCGACGAGTCGGCGCTCACCGGAGAGCCACTCCCCGTCGAACGGACGGTAGGAGAACGGGTCTGCAGTGGTGTGATCAACGCCGGGTCGCCCCTGGACCTCCGAGCCACGACCAGTGCCACTGACAGTACCTACGCCGGCGTGATTCGGCTCGTCGCCGAAGCGGAGCGAACACAAGCTCCCGTGGTCCGCCTGGCGGACCGCTACGCGCTGGTTTTCCTTGCGGTGACTCTGGTTGCGGCGGGGATAGCCTGGACTGTTGGAGGCGCGAGCCGGGCCGTGGCGGTTCTGGTGGTAGCCACACCGTGTCCCCTTATCCTAGCTGCCCCAGTCGCCCTCGTGTCTGGTCTCTCCCGCGCCGCCAAGGGAGGTGTCATCGTCAAAGGTGGCGCAGTGCTGGAACGTCTTGCCACCTGTACGACGCTTTTGATCGACAAGACGGGAACGATGACCGCCGGGCACCCCGTGCTGACCGACATCGTATGCGCCGAGTCAATCTCCGCCCGCCGGATACTCCAGTTGGCCGCCTCCCTGGACCAGGTCTCGCCCCACGTCCTGGCGAGCGCTGTGCTCCAGTCAGCACTTGAAGCGAAATGCGAACTATCGCTCCCGGATCAGGTGGAGGAAATCCCCGGCCAGGGCATCCGGGGGACGGTGGCCGGACATCGGGTGGCGGTCGGGAAGGCGTCGTGGACAGGGTTGACCGGTGCACCGACTTGGGCCCGCGCCGCGCGTCGGAAAGCACATCTCGACGGCGCTCTTACTGTCTTTGTGGGCATCGACGGGGTCCCAGCCGGTGTCCTGGTATTCGATGATCCGTTGAGGCCGGACGCTGCCCGGACCCTTCGTTCCCTTCGAAAGAACGGGATCGCTCGTATCGTGATGGTGACCGGCGACCGGACCGACGTGGCCGAGACCATCGGGGCGGTCATTGGAGTCGACGAGGTGCTGGCCGAGCGTTCCCCGGCCGAGAAACTCGACGTCGTGAATCTCGAGACGCATCGGGCTCCGACAATGATGGTCGGCGACGGCATCAACGATGCACCCGCACTCGCCCTGGCCGATGTCGGAGTGGCGCTTGGGGCCCGAGGGGCTACCGCTGCGTCCGAAGCCGCTGACGTAGTGCTCACGATGGATCGCCTCGACCGTCTGGGCGAGGCGGCAGCGATTGCCCGGCGTACTAGACGTATCGCCTTGGAGAGCATGGTGGCCGGCATGGCCCTCTCCTTGGCAGCCATGGGAGTCGCTGCCGTCGGTCTCCTCCCAGCTGTCTGGGGCGCGATCCTCCAGGAGGGTATAGACGTAGCCGTGATTCTCAATGCACTTCGTGCCTTGCGCGAGGGAGAAGGTGAGAACCGGCTCGACGAGGAGGACTCGTTGTTGACTCAGCGGTTCCAGGAGGAGCACGTGGCCATCCGACGAGGAATCAGTCGCATCCATGAGGTCGCTGATGCTCTTGGCTCGCTCGATCCCAAGACCACCTTGCAAGAGGTGCAGGGTGTGTATCGGATGCTCACCGAGGAGATTCAGCCTCACGAGGAGGCAGAGGAACTAGAGCTCTATCCAGCACTCGGCCGCTTCTTCGGAGGACGAGATCCCATGGCGACGATGAGCCGAGCCCACATCGAGATCACTCACCAGATCCGCCAACTGGGACAACTCCTCGACGACATCGGGCCGAACGAGGTCGACGAGGTAGACCTGACCGAGTTGCGGAGCCTGCTTTATGGCCTCCATGCCATCTTGAAGCTGCACACCGCTCAGGAGGACGAGAACTACCTGTCGCTCGGCGACGATCCCCAACACGAGCGTCATGTGGCTCCAGCACGGTCAGAACCCGCAACGTCAACTCTCCGATGATCGGTCCAGAAAGCGTCGCCAATTGACAATCGGCAAGAGGCACACGGCCGCCAGCAACACGACCTGGAGGGCGATGGACCAGGGCGAGCCAAAAACCTGCCCCAGCACATTCCCGAGCTGCCTATCGGCCAAGGTGGCCACACCTACGTAGACCGAGTAGCTGACCAGGCGACCGAGGAAGAAGGCCATCGTCAGGAGACCGAGGGGCAAGTCGAGCAGGCCCGCAGCCAGGAAGAGTTGGGCTGACGGCAGGGGCGACACCACGAAAAGCCCGAACAGAGCGATGGCTCCTATCCTCTTCCGCTCGATCAGCACCCGAGCGTCCTCGAGGTTGTCCTTCAACCGACGGGGCATACGACCCTTGAAATGGCGCGCACCCCGAGCCAGGAGGTATCGGCCACTCATGGCAGCCACCGCCCCGAGCAGGACAAGGGCGATTGGGTTCAGATGCCAGTGGAGCCGAGTAAAGACAAGCACGGCCCATGTGGGTGGCCCGAATGCCGGCAGGAGATTGATTCCGAAGACGATGGCAAACAGAGCCAGGTACTGCACGTCGCGACCCTACGACGCCTGTAGATCCGAAGGGCCGTTTCCGCGCCAAATGGAGGGGCCAATGTCCAGCTAAGCGGGAGTCCCGAGCGCTGATCCTCTCGCATCCGGGGCGCCTGGGGACTAGCCGGTACCGGGCCCCACGTTGCAGGGAGGTAAGGGTGGGGGAGTGAAGCAGGGCGCGATGCGGCACCTTGCGGATGGGGTCTTCATGACGCGCTGGAGCCTGGCCAGGGGATCCTGACGATCCGATCGTGTGGGTACCGAAAATTCATCGGAGGACTCTGAGCAACCAAGACGTCCGGTCATGTGCGGAGCCTGTTCTGGTGTGGTTCGGACGCTCGTCCCAGCGATCACTCCCTCAACTGAGGGTCGCTGCGGTATTGCGTACAACCCGTTCACACCGCTGAGGTGCCGAGTCTGAGGGTGCCGAACGCCTCAGTTTCAACGCCTCGGGTACAGCCTGAACGGAAGCTCAAGACGTCGGTCTTGTTCCGTACGGAGCGGGCGCCGGGAGTCCACGTTGATGGCGGTTAGGAGTCTGCTTCAGACGGCTATTGCGACACGTCGTTGAGGAGCTCATGATCGGAATCGCAGCCAGTCTGGATGGCACTGGCTATTGGACCGTGGGCCAAGACGGTGGTGTGTTCGCATTTGGTGGTGCACCGTTCCTCGGTTCTATGGGCAACCAGTTCCTCAATCGACCGGTCTATGGCGTCGCTGCCAGCGGCTGACTTTGCAGCGGTCAGGCAGCCGCCGTGAAGCTGAAGGTGAGCTCCAAACGTCGGTCGCCCTTTGGACGGGCGCTTTAGGGACCTCGCCCGCACCGGAGCCGACACTCCCGAAGGAGAAGCAGTGGGTGGGGAGCGGTGAAGAGCGTGGCTCGGATCTACCCGCGTGGCGGTGCATACCCGGCGACCGGGCAGACCCTGGAGCCGTCGCTGGGTTGGAAGTTTGGGACGGTGCACTGGTGAGGATCGCCTCGGATGTCAGTCAGCCCAAGGCTGCCGGATGCCTGCTCCACGGCTTCTGTGGCCATAGTCTTCTGGAGGCATGGTCGACGAATCAGAGCGCCTCGGTGATGCTCACGGCGAGTGGTACTACTGCTTCGTGCACCGGAAGGTCGAAAGACCGAAGGTCGAAACACTCGACGAGTGCAGCCACGTGGATCGAATGGGGCCATACCCCACGAGGGTAGACGCCGAGAATTGGCAAGAGCGCGTCGCAGCTCGGAACGAGGAGTGGGACGACGGCCAATAGGTCGCCCACCACGCGCACCCGAGAAAGTGCCGATGGGTCGCCCGGATGTGTTGTTACACGGGTGATCCACGGGCCCTGGACTGAGGTTCATCGAAGCACACTCAGGAGTCCTCGTCGATGTCCTTGATGAGGCGGTTGAAGAGGACGACCCGGTCTTCCTGAGCGTGTTCGGTGGCGTGGTCCCGTTGGCGACTGAGGATCGGGATGAACTGAGGTCCGGTCTCGAAGAAGTTGCAACGCTCACAGGCTGACTCGAATGAGCAGTCGAGGGCGACTGGCCGGGTGCACATCCCGTTGCCGAGCATGCGCCGATGGTCGGCAGCCAGCCTCCTCATGTTGGCTCCTGCTGCTGTGTCCGGGAGTGCATCGGTGCGCCCATAGTTGGCCTCGACCGCCTCAGTCACCCGGAAGTACTCGTCGGCGACAGTGCGGTCGGAGATGCGGGCATAGGTCATGGTCATCCGCATCGACCGGTGGCCGAGCAGGGCGGCGATGGCCTCGAGGCTCATGCCCCGGTTGATGGCCTGGGTGGCCAGGGTGTGGCGAAGCTGGTGCGGGTGGACGTGGCCGATGCCCGCCCGCTTAGCTGTCGACTCGACATAGCGATGCACGGTCCGCCGATCGAAGGGTTGCCCGTCGTTGCGGACCACCAGCCGGCCCGACCGGTTCGGACGGCTCGCCTTTCGGTAGTTGGTGATGAGGTCGACCAGGATCGGGTGGAGCGGAACATAACGATCGTTGTGGAGCTTGCCCACCGGGATCCGCAACCAGAAGGTCTCGCTGATCTGGACCATGGCGTCGTCCTCCAGCGAAGCCAGCTCGCCCACTCGCATCCCGGTGCGGGCCAGGAGTTCCATCATGAGCCGCCGGCGTGGATTGGAGTCCTTGGCCACTGCGGCCATGAACTTGGCCATGGTGCGATCGTCGAGGAACCTGGGCAGCGGCTCGTCGGCCTTCGGGAAGTCGCCGGGGAAGATCGGCACCCGGGGCGGGGCGTCGTCATAACCCCACTCGATGATCCGCTCGAAGAACGTGCGCAGCAGCCCCAGCCGGTGCCGGATCGTGGTGGTCGAGAGCTTCTTCCCCCGCTTGCCCGGACGCTTGGCCTGCCACAACTTGAAGTCCTCAATGTGGCGACGCTCGACGTCCGCGACGCAGACGCACCGCCGGTCCGCCTCGGTCACTCGTCCGGCGAAGAAACGGAGAGCGATGTCGAAGGCGGCCACCGTGCCCGGCCTGGCTGAGGCGGACAGTTGGTCCAGATAGTCGGCCATGGTGCAGGCCATCAAGGGCGCACGCTGGGCAATCTCCGCCCAGGTGATCTCGGGCTGGGAGCCTCGGAGACGCCGATCGATGGGCTCGTCCGGGCTGCTGAGGGAAGGGAGGGAGAGAGCGCTCATCGGGCCACCCCCACCTGTGCCTGGGCGTCGATGGCCTCAGCGGCCCGGCGATACTCGTTGGCCAGCCAATCACCTCCGAGGTGGAGGTAGATCCGGGTCGAGGCGATGGAGCGGTGACCGGCCAGAGCCTGGATGGCCTCGATGGCCATGCCCGCCTCCTTCAACCGGGTGAAGCACGTGTGGCGGAGTTCGTGGCAGGTCCCATGGACCAGACCGGCCCGGGCCCGAGCGGCACTGAAGACCTCATCCAGTCCCTCGGTGGTGAGGGCGTGACCCCGCCTCGGTTCCTTCAGGACAACGAACAAATGGTCGGTTGCGGCGTCCGGTGGTCGTTCCCTGTTGAGGTAGTCGGCCACCGTCGAGAAGAACGTCGGCGAGATGGGGACCAGTCGCTGGTGGCCACCTTTGCCGTCGACGATGAACAGTTGCTTCTCGCCAACCCGCAGATCCTCCAGACGCAGACCCAGGACTTCGCACCGTCGCAGGCCTCCGAGCAGCATGGCCTGGGCCATGGCCCGGTCCCGATCCGTTCGGAACGCCGACATCAACAGTTCGACCTCGGTGGCATCGAGGATCCGGGGCAGTCGTCGAACACCTCTCACCAGAGGCACGCCCCGTTGGTCACGATGTCGGCTCCTCCTGGTGGGCATTCCTCGGGGCACCGGGTTGGCGGTCACACCGGCGTCCCCTCGGATCACCAGGTAGCTGAACAGACTCGACACCGCAGCCATTCGACGCTTCACCGTCGCCACCGACAGACCAGCACCTCCGTCGCTGATCCGCACCACGTTGCCCACACCGGCCCGGGACCGTTGCTGGCTGGTGATGAAGGACAGCACGTCCTTCGGCGTCACCTCGGCGGGCTCCATGTCGACGGACCCGAAGAAGACCTTCAGGTCGTGGGCATAGGCCCGCACCGTGCTGGGTCGGCACCGGGCCGATGCGAACTCCAAGAACTCGTCGACCAGCTCGTGGCCGACCCGATAGGTCTTCTGGCCGTCAGGACCGACAGAGCATTCGAATACCGGACTCCACTGCACACCGCACCTCCTGGTTGGACTTCCACTCGAGAAAGGCTTCTCGTGTGGTCAGTCCAAGGTGCGGATCACCCGTGTAAGTGTCGTTGGGGGGCACTCGCTAGCAACGCCCGGCTCCGCCGGGCGAATCGGTTAATAGGTGGCCATACGGCGTCGGGGCATCTCAAATGACGGGAGAATGAATCCTGTGATCGTTCAAGTTCTGTACTTCGAAGGCTGTCCGAACTGGACTGTTGCCGAGGAGCGCTTCCTACATGCTCGAGACGTCGTAGGCATCCCGGCAACGATCGAGCGGTGTCTGGTAGAAACCCAGGAGGCGGCGGACCGGCTTCAGTTCCAAGGATTACCGTCGGTCCTGCTCGACGGAAGAGACCTCTTCGGTTCAGGATCCGGCAGCTTCGGGCTGACTTGCAGTGTCTACTCGACATCAGACGGGCCAGCCGGTGCGCCGACATTGGATCAGCTGATTGAAGCCGTGAGGAAGGCAGTCGCTGCCTAGGCTGGCCTTAGCTCGAAGCTGCCAGCGGTGACACGTAGAAGGCGCCCGGGGGGCAGCCCACCAAAGCACGTTTAGCTGTCGATGGCCGCTCGAAGACTCGCAAGGCGATCCCGATTGAGCGAGTACCAAACCCACTTTCCCCGCCGATCACCCTGCACGAGGCCCGCCTCGCTCAGGATCTTCAAATGATGGGAGATAGTCGGCTGGCTCTTGCCGAGCGGATCGACGAAGTCGCACACACAGACCTCGCCCTCAGGTGCGGTCGCCAGGATGCTCAGTACCCTGAGTCTGACCGGATCGGACAGGGCGCTGAAGCCGCTCGACAACTCCGCTGCTTCGGTTGCTTCAAGCGGTGCCGCTAGCACGGAGGGACAGCACTGCTCGGGGACACGTGCCTCGATCGTGGAGGTTGATTTGGTCACTGGTCACCTCATCCATTGACAAATTTCAATGTATCGACCATACTCCATACATCGAGTGAATTCGATATTACCGGAGGTCACGATGTCCCGTGTACAACTAGCCCTTAACGTTGCCCACCTTGACGAGGCCATCGACTTCTACTCGAAGTTGTTCGCCACCGAACCGGTGAAGGTCCGTCCGGGGTATGCCAACTTCGCAGTGGTCGACCCGCCGTTGAAACTGGTCCTCATCGAGGACAGCAACCAGACACCTGGGACACTGAACCATCTCGGTGTCGAGGTGCCGACGACCGATGACGTGTCCGCAGCACAGGCCCGCCTGTCCGACGAAGGAATGGCTACGGCGGTAGAGGAGCAAACGTCCTGCTGCTACGCAGTACAAGACAAGGTGTGGGTCGACGGCCCCGGCGGAGAGCCGTGGGAGATCTACACGGTGCTCGCCGATACCGAGATGCCCGCCGGACAGCTCCGCGCGGCCGCTCCAGGCGAGGCGGCGTGCTGCGCCACCCGGCCCGACCTGGCCGCGGCGACCCCAGACGGAAGTTCGTGCTGCTGAGCGTCCAAGGCGTCACGGTTGGAGTTCCGCAGTGAGCGGCATCGTTTCCGAGCACCCCGAAAGCCCGGTCACGCACGAGGCCCCGGTCATCGCCCGCCTGTCAATCCTCGACCGGTACCTACCGGTCTGGATCATCCTGGCGATGGTCATTGGTCTCGTGCTCGGGCGGGCAATCCCGAGCCTGAACACGCACCTCAACGCCATCCAGGTGACCTCGGGAACGTCGCTGCCGATCTTCATCGGTCTGCTGGTGATGATGTACCCGGTGCTTGCGAAGGTCCGCTACGACCGGCTTGACACCGTCACCCGAGATCGACGCATGTTGGTCTCTTCCCTGGTGCTCAACTGGGTCATTGGCCCGGCGGTGATGTTCACGCTGGCCTGGCTGATGCTGCCCGACCTTCCCGCCTACCGTACCGGGCTGATCATCGTCGGCCTGGCTCGCTGCATCGCCATGGTGCTCATCTGGAACGACCTCGCTTGCGGAGACCGGGAAGCCGCAGCGGTGCTGGTGGCTCTCAACTCCCTGTTCCAGGTGATCGCCTTCGCCCTCCTCGGGTACTTCTATCTGAAGGTGCTACCTGGCTGGCTCGGTCTGAGCACCGTGGGTCTGCACCTCTCGGTCTGGAGGATCGCCGAGACCGTCGCCATCTTCCTCGGTTTCCCGCTCTTGGCCGGATACCTGACCCGCACGATCGGGGAGCGGACTCGGGGACGGGACTGGTACGAGAGCACGTTGCTGCCCCGCCTCGCCCCGTTCGCCCTGTACGGGCTGCTCTACACCATCGTCATCCTCTTCGCCCTCCAAGGTCACACCATCACCTCGCATCCCGCCGACGTTGCCCGCATCGCTCTTCCCTTACTGGCCTACTTCGCCATCATGTGGTTCGGTTCATTCACACTCGGCAAATCGATGGGGTTTCCCTACGAGCGGACCGCCACCTTGGCGTTCACGGCGGCGGGCAACAACTTCGAGTTGGCCATTGCCGTCGCCATCGGCGTGTTCGGCGTCACCAGCGGTGAAGCACTTGCCGGGGTCGTAGGTCCCCTGATCGAGGTCCCGGTCCTGGTCGGACTTGTCTACGTATCCCTGTGGGCCAGACGTCACTATCACTTCGCTCGTTCGACCCACTTTGGAGGGAACCCCATGAACGACAGGCCGGTGGTGCTCTTCCTCTGCATCCACAACTCGGGTCGAAGTCTGGCAGCCCGGGTGCTGCTCGATCACTATGCAAAGGGCCGCATCCAAGTCGAGTCGGCCGGATCGGAGCCAGGCGACCAACTCAACCCTTCGGTGGTTGCGCTCTTGGATGAGCGGGGATTGGATCCATCCCACGAGTTCCCGAAGCCTCTGACTGACGAAACCGCTCGATTGGCAGACGTCATCGTCACCATGGGTTGCGGAGATTCCTGCCCCGTCTACCCGGGCAAACGGTACGTCGACTGGGAGCTCGAAGACCCGGCAGGACAGCCGATCGAGGAGGTCCGACCCATCGTTGAAGAGATCGACCGGAGAGTTCAGGCTCTGTTGGCTGAGCTGGTTACAAACATGAACCCCATCGCCGACGGTGCTATCAATGCCTCGGCTCGAGCTGAAGGGAGCCATCCCCATGGCTGACTCGCGCTTCGACCTCATCGACCCGGAGCAGCAACTATCTCTGAGGCGTTCGATCAGCGAACTTGAGGAGAGGTTCAAGGGCGTTTTCGGACACGAGACGATCGAACGTGTGCTGCTTGATTGCTATGAGAATTTGCTTCCCACCGCGAAGACCACGCTCTACCTACCCATTATCGCTGAGAAGTTCGCCCGGGAGCGCCTAAACGCCATCGGAAGAACCGAAGGGTCACTTCCCTCGTTGGTGCCGGGTGTTCTGTTTCTTTGCGTGCAGAACGCTGGGCGTTCACAGATGGCCGCCGGGTGGCTCCGCCACCTTGCCCGCGACTCGGTCGTCGTTTGGTCCGGAGGTTCGGAACCGGCCTCCGAGGTCAACCCAGCGGCCATTGCTGCAATGGACGAGGTCGGAATAGACATAACCGCCGAGTTCCCTAAACCGTGGAACGATGACATCGTTCGCGCTGCCGACGTGGTCGTCACCATGGGCTGCGGTGACGCTTGTCCGGTCTACCCTGGCAAGCGCTACGAGGACTGGGGTCTCGACGATCCTGCTGGCATGGATGTCGAAGCGGTTCGGCGGATTCGTGACGAGATCCGAGTACACGTTGAATTGCTGATCACATCCCTCGGTGTCGATCTGGGCTGATCTTTCGACCCACTGGACGACGACCTTGACTGAGATGGTTCAAGCCGCCGGGGAATGATTTATCCAATACGTGCCGATCGGGGGCAGGGGAGAGACGTCCACTTTGGAGCCGAATTCGACTGGCTCAAGCAGCCACCACAACGAAGCTGAAAGGAAGTTCCAAACGTCGGTCCCCTCGCGTTGGGGCGCCTCAGCCATCTCTCTGGCTATCGTTGGCCCATGGCACGGAAATCAGCCATCCGGAGCGGCCAGCAACCACAACGGTGCTCGCATCTGCAAACGGTTTTGGGAAACCCTCATCACACTCCACGGGAAACCACCTGTCGAGCAGGTGTCCCTCGTGCAGTCCGCGAAAACTGCGCCGGGCACTCCTCCGCGATCATCGCAAGTTATGCGATCATCGCCAGTAAACAGTTACGAACGACTAAAAACCAGTTCAACCAAGATTAACTATAGTTGTCGACAATCACCGTCCACGCCTTCGACGTCCGACTTCAACGTCTCGTGAGGGGCCGGCTGCTGCCACGCCGGTTCGGCAGTATCCACATGCCCGACCCGGTGGTCGCCGCCGCTCACCGATGACGGAGGAACCGACACCGGCCGGCGTCGCGGTGTGGATGGACGGCATGTCGGTGATCCGGGACGGCTCGCCGCTCCTCGACGACATCTCGTGGTCGGTCGGCACCCGCCAGCGTTGGGCCCTGCTCGGCCCCAACGGCTCGGGGAAGACGACGCTGTTGCGGGTGGCCGGCTCCTCCCTCTGGCCCACCCGCGGCACGGTCGAACTCCTCGGTGAGCGAATGGGCCGGGTCGACATGCGCGAGCTCCGCCGTCGTATCGCCATGGTCAGTGCCTCGGTGACCCGCACGCTCCGACCCGAGCTCCCCGCCCTCGAGGTCGTGCTGACCGGCCGTCACGCCGCCCTCGAGACCTGGTGGCACGAGTACACCGAGCGGGACCGGGACGAGGCCCGGAGCCTGCTCTCCGAAGCCGGCTTCGGCGGGGCCGGGTTCGCCGAGCGGCCCTTCGGCCTGTTGTCCGAAGGTGAGCGCCAACAGGTCCTCCTGGCCCGGGCCCTGATGGGGGACCCCGAGCTCCTGTTGATGGACGAGCCGGCCGCCGGCCTGGACCTCGGGGCCCGGGAGCGCCTGCTCCGCCGCCTGGCCACATTGGCGGCCGACCCGGCCGTGCCGCCCCTGGTCTTCGTCACCCACCATCTCGAGGAGATCCCGCCCGGGGTCACCCACGCCGCCCTGTTGCGGAGGGCGCGCCTGGTGGCGGCCGGCCCGGTGGACGAGGTCCTCACCGGCGACGCGGTGTCGGCTGCCTTCGAGCTGAACGTCTTCGTCGAGCGGCTTGGTGAACGCTGGGCGGCTCGGTCGGCCTAGGTGCCGGGCCCGGCACAGCCACCCGGGTCGAAGCCCCGGTCAGAGCGAGGTCCCGGTCCAATCGACCGGTGCGGGCGGCACGGTCGGGGACCCGACGTCGATCTGGATGTCCACGTGGGAGCCCAGCGGGATGTCCCGGGGGTTGCCCGGGGAGGGGCGCCCGTCGACGAATACGGTGACCGGCCCGGTGGCCGGGCCCACCTGGTCGGGGCTCAACGGCTGTCCCCACAGGTCGAAGAACTGGCCCAGGGTGTAGCCCTGCCGGATGGGGGACTCGATGTGGATCACCCCGTCCTGGGCGTGCACGTGCAGCCAGTAGTAGCACCGGGTCGCCGAGTCGAATGGGCCGTCGGCGGTGGGCTGGGCGATGGGGGTGACGATCCCGATGCCGGCCGGGACCGGGCGCAGCCGGCCGTCCACGTAGATGCTCAGGTGGGTGTGGACGTGGTAGGCCACCTGCTCGCCCGAGTTGCACTGGATGCCGTCCACCGTTTGCCCCACGGCCGGGCCCGGGGGCGCCAGGGGCGTGCCGGCCTCCAGGGGAATCCTCTCGGGACCGCTGGGCTGGGAGGGGTGCCCGGCCCCGGTGCTCGTCGGTGACGAGGACGTCGTCAGCACCCCCACGACCACGCCGGCGATCGCCACCGCCACCACCCCCACCAGGATGGCGACCCGGCGGCGCCCGGCCCCCGTGGGTGACGGGGTCTGGGCGTTGGTGCCATGGGGTCGGCCGGGCTTCGTGGACGGGGTCATCGGGGCTCGGTCGAGGACGGTCCCGCGGGCCGGGTCACGAGTCGAGCGCGCTGGCCGGGTCGCGACCAGGCTGGGCTCCAGCATCCGTCGTGACCGAGGGTCGTCCGTCTTGTCCGAGGGTGTGGCGCACCGTCTGCTTGAGCAGCTCGGCCTCTCGTCGGGCGGTACATCGGCGAAGGCACCACCCGACAGCACGAGGGGTCAGAGCGCAGGCTGGGCGGCATCGCCCCGATCATGGCACCAGTTCCCCGGCGTGCTCGGGGCAGGCATCGACGGCCCACCGTGTCCCCTTGGAGTCGATGAACTCACCATGACGGGCAACGGGATTCGGACAGTGCCGGGCGTGTCCGGTTCCGGCGTGGACGAACCGGAAGCACTGGCCGGGCATGGTGCTGAAGGCTTCGGCATAGTGGTCGGCCATGCGCCGACGGTACCCTCCGGGGCGGTTGCGGAGGAGTCGCCGCACGGAGCCGCCAGGGAGGCTCGACCCGGTCTTCGGCGATGACCGGCGTTCCCAAGCTCAGCGCACCAGCGAGAGGACGAGCAGCCACTGACCGAGGTGGTAGGTCACGTGCACGGCGAGGGTGCCCCGGGGGACCGGCGCCACGAACCGGTCGAGGGCCAGCACGGTGTCGGACACGAGGAACAGGACGGCGCCGGTGGCGGCGGTCGGGCTCGCCACGTTGGTGGCCAGCACGACCATGGTGACGATGGCCGCGACATAGAGGAGCACGGGCGCCAGCAGACGGCGGCGCCCGCCCCGGACCAGGGCCCCGATGACCAGGCCGGCCGGTACCGACTCGACGGCAACCACGAGGACGGCCGCCACGGCGACCCCGATGGGCGAGAACGAGAATGATGGCCCACCTACCGGTGTGGGTGGCTGGAGGAACCCGGCGATGAACAGCACGTGGCCGCCGAGGAAGGCGGCCAGGCCGGGGACGAAGAGATCGCGGGGGAGCATCAACAAGATGTCGCCGGCCAGGCAGCAGATGAGCGCGGCCACAAACCACCAGCGCCGGTGGGCCAGGTCGGTCGCACTGGCCGGTATGGCCGCCGCCGCGACCACCAGGGCGGCCAGCACCGCCGGCTTGGCCGCGTACTCGAGCCGCCTGTTCGACGTCCCGACGGCCACCCAGTCCATGATGGCGGCGACCGCAGCCACGGCCATCAACGTGGCGAAGGCGGTCACGCCGCCGACCCTACCGAAAGGCCACCGGTGCTCACCTGGGCCGTTCCTGCCGACTGGCATCCGGGCCCGGGCTCGGTGTAGAACGTCCGCACGCGGGGAGGGCGCTTGTCGCTGTGCCTGGCCGATGCCGGCACGCCATCCCCGACCATCCACCACTGCCGAATTACCCCTGGTTAGGGTTTTTCCGCAAGGTCGGCAGGTCGAGGAGTTGATGCCCGTGATCCTTGTGATCATCGTTGCGGTCGCGTGGATCGCCATCCTGGCGCCGAACATGATGAGACGACGGACACGACTGGGCGACGGGATCAGCTCGATCTCCACCTTCCACCATCAGCTGCGGGTGCTCGAGCACTCCGCGCCCGACCCCATCGTCGCCCCGGCCTACCGGTTGCAGTCCGTCGGGGGAGCAGGCACGGCCGCCCCCCGCACCGACCGCCCCGGCCAGGCGGCTGCGCCCGTTCTGACCGTGGTCGGAGCGGACCAACTGCCCCGACCGGCCCTGGCGTTCCTCGGTCGCGACAGCGACGACCCACCTCCCCCGCCCGTGCCGCAACCGCTCGTCCCGCCGCGCACCGGCCCTCCGACCCGCCACCTGGTCCGGCGGCGCCGGCGCGACACGCTCGGCGTCCTGGCCGCCGTCTTCGTGACCACCCTGGTGGTCGGCTTCCTCCCCGGCGCCGGTGCCGCCTGGATGGTGTGCGCCCTGTCCGCCGTGGCCTTGGCCGTCTACATGGCGTTGCTGGTCCGTCTGCGCCGGGTGGCCGACGAACGGACGCGGAAGCTGCGGTACCTGCAGGACCAGGGCCGGAGGATGGCCGGCCCGCCCACTGGCCAGGGACGCGCCTGGGAGGCGCGTTTCGCCCACCCCTCCAACCAGATGCTGGCCGCCCACTGAGCCCGGACGCCCCGGCCGGTTAGGATGCCGCATGACCAGAGACACCGAGCTCACTGACCTCGCTTCGCCCGAGTTGGACCGGGCCGGCCGACCGGCCCTGGCCGCCGCGGTGGACGGGGCCATCGAGGGACGCAGGCTCCTGGTCCATCCGTTCTACCGGCGGTGGGAGGCGGGTCAGCTGACGCGACACGAGCTGGCGGAGTACGCCGTCCAGTACCGGGCGTTCGAGGCCGCGCTACCCGTCGTCCTGGACGCTGTCATCGGCCGACTGGTGGCCGAGGGGGAGCTCGAGGCGGCGGCGCCGGTCGAACAGAATCTCGCCGACGAGCTCGGCGCGCCCGAGCCGCACCTGGCCCTGTTCGACCGTTTCGCAGCCAGCCTGGGCGCCGACCCGACCCGGCCGGCCGGTCCGGCCGCCAGGGCCCTGGCCGGCACCTACCACGAGCTGGCGGCTGCGGGGCCCGAGGCCGCCCTGGCCGGACTGGCCGCCTACGAGACCCAGGCGTCGGCCATCGCCGCCTCCAAGGCCGACGGGCTGCGCCGCCGCTACGGCCTGGATCGGGCCGGGACGGCCTTCTGGGACGTCCACGCCACGATGGACGCCGTCCACGGGGAGTGGGCCGTCGACGCCCTCAGCCTCTGCGGGGCCCATCCCTCCCAGGCCTACGGGGCGGCCCGGCGTGCCGCCGACGCCTGGTGGGCGCTGCTCGACGAACGTCAGGCCGAGTCGCCGGGCTCAGCCGAGCTCTGTCCCCACCACTGAGACGAACGACACCATTTCGCCCGGGTACCCGCCCAGGTTGTGGGTGAGGGCCAGGGTGCGGTCGGTGGCGATCTGGCGCTCGGGTGTGGCCTCACCCCGCAGCTGCAGCCAGGTTTCGAACAGCATCCGGAGCCCCGAGGCCCCGACCGGGTGGCCGAAGCTCTTGAGGCCGCCATCGGGGTTGACCGGCAGTTGGCCCTCGAGGTCGAAGGTCCCGGCCAGCACCTCCTTCCAGGCCGTGCCCCGGTCGGCGAACCCGAGGTCCTCCATCAGCACCAGCTCGGTCGGGGTGAAGCAGTCGTGCACCTCGGCCAGGGCCAGCTGGTGCCGCGGGTCGGTGAGGCCGGCCTGGCGGTAGGCGTCCTCGGCCGCCCGGACGCACTCGGGGAACCATGTGTAGTCGTAGTCGGGGTCGATGAGCCCCGATCCGCTGCCGGCGGCGAAGGCGAGAGCCTTGATGTAGAGAGGCCGGTCGGTGTAGCGGTGGGCGTCCTCGGCCCGCACCACGATGGCGGCGGCCGCCCCGTCGGCGACGCCCGCACAGTCGAAGACGCCCAGTCGCCCCGCCACCCGCGGTGAGGCGCAGATCGTCTCGGTCGAGACCTCCTTGCGGAACTGGGCCCGGGGATTGCGGGCCCCGTTCCGGTGGTTCTTCCACGAGATCCGGGCCAGCACCTCGGTCAGCTCGTCATCGGTGACGCCGTACTTCCTGCCGTAGGCCGGGGCCACCATGGAGAACATGGCGGCCGCGGTCAGGGTCCGGGCCGTGCCGTCCCCGGGGATCGGGAAGGCGTTGAGCCCCTGGTACCCGGAGTCCTTGACCTTCTCGGCCCCGACCGCCATGCCGATGTCGTAGGCACCCGAGGCCACGGCGTAGGCGGCGGCCCGGAGGGCTTCCGACCCGGTGGTGCAGTAATTCTCCACCCGGGTGACCGGCTTGCCCTCGAGCTGCAGGGGCCGGGACAGGGTGATGCCGCTCATGCCGGACTGGGCGGTGCCGATCCAGTAGGCGTCCACCTCGTCCTTGGTCAGGCCGGCCGAGGCGAAGGTGTCGCCTGACGCCTCGACGATCAGGTCGTCGAGGCTCTTGTCCCAGTGCTCGGCGAAGCGGGTGCAGCCCATGCCGACGATCGCCACCCGATCCTTGATGCCGTGCGATGCCATCGTGTCTCCTGTTCCCTGCGCTCTTTCCCTGCGCTGTCAGCCCGCAGCCGGCGCTTCGGCCCGACCGGTTCTCACCGGCTTCGCCTTCCAGAAGTAGTCGTGGATGCCATCGGCGGTGAACAGCTTGCGGAAGGTCATGGCCACCCTGTCACCGATGGCGACGGTGTCCGGATCGACGTCGGTCAGCTCCACCGGGAAGCGCCCGCCGCCGTCGAAGTCGACCACGGCGAAGACGATGGGTGGGCTCGGGGAGTAGGCCAGATGGTCAATGGTGTAGGTGGCGATGGTGGCCTCGGTGTCCGCCCGGGCGACGGGGTCCATGTCGTCCACCGCCCCGCCCCGCATGGACACCCGCGAAGGCGGCAGGTGGACCACCTGCGAGCTGCGGTCCTGCGATCCGACGAAGCCGAATTTCCACGCCTCGTTCCGCCATGCCGCGGTGGAGGACACCCGGGCCGGCTCGGGTCGGCGCGGTGGCTCGGGTGTCACCATGCCTCGCCAGGTGAGGAACGTTCCGTAGGGCAGGTCGACGGCGCCGGCAATCTGGTCGGCCACCGGCCGCGCCGGGGACCAGGACGAGATGGCATCCGTGGTGCGGAACAGGAGCACATCGGCCCCGTCGGCCAGGGACAGCACGGCGACCACGTCGCCCGGCGACGACTGCTCCAGCAGGGAGGCGAGCACCAGGCCCGGATGGGCGGCCCCGGTCTGCCCCACCGAGGCGGTGAGGTCGTCGGCCGCCGTCGTGCCGTCGGTGCCGAGCCTCCGGGCCAGCGACTTGACCGCCCGGGCGTGCATGCCGGTGACCGTCACCCGGTCGACCTGGCCGGCGGTGAGCTCGGCCCCCTTCAGCGCCGACTCCCACGCCTCGGTGCCCAGGGGCACGTAGCGCGTCTCGCCGAAGCGCTCCTCCCACACCCTCGACCGCCGCTCGCCCGGCTCCCGCCATCGGTCGAGGAACTCGTCGCTCACCGACGCAGCGCCGAGGAACTCGGCGATGACCGGGGAACCCGGGCTGTCGTCGCCCACCACGGCGGCGGCGGCACCGTCTCCGGCGGCCGATTCGTCGGGTGACGTGGGCAGCCCGTCCCGCCGGTCGGCCAGCACGACCAGCGTGGTGCCGGTGCCGGCGGCCTCGAGGCTCGTCCGCAGCGCTCCCACCCCGGAGCGGAGGGCGCCGCCGAAGTCGAACGCCGCCACCGGCGAGGGCTGGCGCAGGGCGGCGTGGACGGTGGTGGCGTTGGTCTTGTCCAGGTAGGCGGGGCTGGCCGTGGCGAACCACAGTTGGGAGGGCGCCACCCCCGGGGTGGCGCGCAGCGCGAGTCGGGCCGCCTCGACGCCCATGGTGGTGGTGTCCTCGTCGTGGGAGGCCACCGCCCGGGCGCCCTTGCCGCCGCCGCCACCGAACACCTGGGCCACGGCCGAGCGCGGCAACCGCCAGTAGGGGACATAGCCGGCGATGCTCACGATGCCTCGGCTCATTCTGCGGGGTGATCCCTTCGTCTCGGCGTGCCTCGCCACCGTCAAGCCCGACCCGGAGCCGCCCATCCGGCCGGTCCGGGCCGGGAGGGCCGGTCTTCGGGGCGGCTCGACCACATCCGCTGGTCAAGCGAGTCGCGGCTGGCCTGTCCGGCCCGGTCATCCTATGATGACCACAGTATCTGACGGTCAGTCAGGAAACCACCGGCGGTGGCCGCAGCCCGATGATGGAGGCCCACATGGATTTCGAGTTCACCCCTGAACAGCTCGAATTCGTCCAGCAGGTCGAGGCGTTCCTCGACGCCAACGACGATCCGGAGGTCTTCGACGTCACGCGCGAGAACATGGCCCAGATCGTCGACACCCCGCTGCGCCGCAAGTTCATGGCCAAGGTCGGCGAACAGGGTTGGCTCGGGATCACCTGGCCCGAGGAGTACGGGGGCTCGGACGGCGAGGGCATCTACGAGTACCTGCTCAACGAGGCCCTGGCCGCCCGGGGCGGCCCGCAGATCGGGAAGGGCGTGGGCATCATCGGCAAGACCATCATCAGCCACGGCAGCGACCGCCTGAAGGCGGGGTTCCTCCCGAAGATCCTTCGGAACGAGGTCGAGTTCGCCGTGGGCTACTCCGAGCCCAACGCCGGTTCGGACGCAGCATCGATGCAGCTGAAGGCGACCCGGGACGGGGACGGGTGGCGGCTCAACGGCCAGAAGACCTGGACGACCTCGGCCCACTTCGCCGACTGGTACTGGGTGGGTGCCCGAACGGACCCCGACGCACCCAAGCACAACGGGATCACCCTCTTCCTCGTCCCGATGGACCATCCGGGCATCACCGTGAAGCCGATCTGGACGATGGGTGACGAGCGGACCAACGAGGTGTACCTCGACGACGTATGGGTGTCCGACGACTATGTGGTGGGGGAGCTCAACAAGGGGTTCCAGTACATCTCCGAAGCGCTCGACCTCGAGCGGTTCACCCTGTTCACCTACTCTCCGATCGCCCAGCGCCTCGACCTGCTGACCCAGTTCGTGGCCACCGCCACCCGTGACGGCGAGCCGCTGAAGGACGACGCCGTGGTCCGGGCCGAGGTCGCCACGTTGCACACCGAGGCCGAGGTGGCCCGGGTGCTCGGCCTCAAGTTCGTGTTCGCCTCATCACAAGGTGGCGCCCCACCCACCGCCGAGGCCTCGGAGTACAAGCTCTTCACCACCGAGTACTCGAAGCGCCTGGCCGACGCGACGATGGACATCGCCGGTCCGGGGGGCCAGCTGCGGGTGCGGGACGAGGACGCCCCCATGCGGGGCCGCGCCGAGTCGACCTACCGCTACACGGTGATCGACACCATCGGGGGAGGCTCGTCGGAGATACAGAAGAACATCATCGCCCGCCGCAAGCTCGGCCTTCCGAAGAACTTCTGATCCCCGGCAGGCCCGCTGTGCAACGGACACCAACCGCCGATAGCGCCGCGCCGTCGAGGTCGGCGGTGCCGTCGACCCACTCGCCGCCCGAACCCCCCCGGGGGCCGCTCCGCGGCATCGCCGTGCTGGACCTGGCCAGCGTGGGCCCGGCGGCGCGGTGCACACGCCTGCTGGCCGACTACGGGGCCACCGTGGTCAAGGTGGGTGCCGTCCCCGGCCGCGGCACGGAGCCGATCCGGCCTCCGTACTACGCCTACAGCGGCTCGCGGTACCTCCTCCACACCGCGGTCGACCTGAAGGACCCCGACGGTCGGGACGTGTTCATGGCCCTGGTCCGGAAGGCCGACGTGGTGGTCGAGAGCTTCCGGCCGGGGGTGGCCGACCGCCTGGGCATCGGCTTCGACGCCCTCCGGGGGGTCAACCCCCGCATCATCTTGTGCTCGACCACCGGGTACGGACAGCGCGGGCCGCGCTCGGGCTGGGCCGGCCACGATCTCAATTACCTGGCCGTAGGGGGCTACCTGGCCACCACCGAGCCCCGAGCCGACGGAGGACCGCCGGTGCCCGGGGCCACCATCGCCGATGCCGCCGCCGGCGGGATGCAGGCGGCCATGGCCATCATGGCCGCGCTCATCGGCCGGGGAGAGGACGGTCCGGGCACCCACCTCGACGTCGCCATTGCCGACGGCGTGCTGTGGCTCACCTCGTTGGCGGTCGACGAGCACCTGGCCACCGGCGCACCGGTCGGCCCCGGGCGGTCCATCATCACCGGCCGGTACGCCTGCTACGACACCTATCAAGCGGCGGACGGCCGCTGGCTGGCCGTCGCCGCCATCGAGCCGCGGTTCTTCGCCAACCTGTGCCGGCTCATCGGGTGCGAGACATGGGTCCCCCACCAGTTGGACGACGGGGTCCAGGACAAGATCCGGGCCGACTTCCGGGCCGCGTTCGCCACGAAGGAGCGCGATGCCTGGGTGGCCGAGCTGTCCGGCGCCGACACCTGCGTGACCCCGGTGCTCACCGTCGCCGAGCTGGCCGTCGACGAGCAGTACGCCGCCCGACACGCTTTCGTGGACGCCGTCGCCGACCGACCCTCGGCCGATGATCCCCGCCCCTCCGCCTTCCGACAGGTTGGCGCGGTGTTCGCCGGCATGGAGGAGCTCGACGAGCCGGTCGTCGTGACGGACCCGCTCCGCACCGACACCGAGCGGTTGTTGATGGATGCCGGTGTCGAGACGGAGCGGATCGCCGAGCTGCGATCGAGAGGAGTGGTGGCATGAGCGCCCTCGGACCGTCCGACATCGAAGCGCTGATCGGGGTCGACCAGTACGAGGAGGTCGGCGAGTTCCCGGTCGAGCAGGGCTACGTATGGACCACCTGCGCCTCGGTCGAGAACGGCAACCCCCTGTTCTGGGACGCCGAGGTGGCCGCGGACGTGACCGGGGGGCCCATCGCCCCGCCGACCATGGTCTCGGTGTGGTTCCGGCCCCACCACTGGGCACCCGGCCGTGACCGGCCCGGCCTGCCGCTGCAGGTCCACTTCGACCTGAAGGAGGGGCTCGGGTTGCCGGAGGCGGTCATGAGCGACAACACCATCGTCTTCCACGAACCGGTGCGGCCTGGCGACCGGCTGGTGACGCACCAGATCCTGCGCTCGGTGAGCGACGAGAAGACGACCAGGTTGGGCACCGGCCGGTTCTGGGTGATCGATGTCGAGTACCACAATCAACGCGGCGAGCTGGTGGCCGTGGAGAGCTATACCGGCTTCGGCTACCGCCGGTCGGATCGGCTCGAGGCCGGCGCGCCCTCATGACCGTCAATCGGCCGCACCGGCTGTACGGCGATGTGAACATCGGCGACGCCCTGCCCGAGCTGTCCTACCCGGTGACCGCCACCACGGTGGTGCTCGGGGCGCTGGCCTCGCGGGATTGGCGCCCCATGCACCATGACAAGGACTTCGCCGTCCGCAGGAACGGCACCCGCGACATCTTCCTCAACACGCCCAACCAGGCGGCCTGGTTCGAGCGCTTCGTCACCGACTGGACCGGACCCCATGGCCGTCTCCGCCGCATGACGTTCCGGATGCTCGGTTCGATCTTCCCCGGTGACACCATGGTGTTCCGAGGGGTGGTCACCGACACCGGGGTCGACGGCACCGGGTGCGGCTGGGTGGCCATCGACATCTCGGTGTCGGTGGAGGGCGATGCCAAGACGACCTGTGAAGCCCGGGTCGCACTCCCGCTCACCGAGGACGACAACCCGTGGACTCGGGGGGCGGACCGATGGGCACCATGACCGGCCGGCGAACCATGCTGGCCTCGACACGACCCGAAGAGGAGACCTGACCATGCTGGACCTGCGATTCAACCCGGAGCAGGAGATGCTGCGGGAGACCGTCCGGGGCGTGTGCGCCACCACCAGTCCGTTGTCCGTGGTGCGCGAGCTGGAGGACGACGCCGTGGGGTACGCCCCCGACCTGTGGAAGCAGCTCGCCCACCTCGATCTCATCGGTCTCCAGCTGCCCGAGGAATTCGGCGGCTCCGGCATGACCACCCTGGAGGGCGTGGTGCTCTACGAGGAGCTGGGCCGGTCCCTGGCACCCTCCCCCCACTTCGTGAGCGCGGTCCTCTGTGGCGGCGCGCTGGCCCGGGCGGCCGACGACGAGCAGAAGCGGGCCTGGTTGCCGCGCATCGTCTCCGGGGAGGCCATCCTCACCCCGGCCTGGCTCGAGCCGGACAACGGGTTTGGACCTCGGGGCGTGCAGGTCCGGGCGGAGCCCCGGTCGGACGGCTTCGTCCTGTCCGGGGTCAAACGCCATGTGGCCTTCGCCGGGGCGGCGACCCGGTTGGTGGTGCTGGCCCGGACCGGTGACTCGCCCAGCGACGTCGACCTGTTCCTGGTCGATCCGGCGGCATCGGGGGTGACCCTCACCCAACAGCTGGCCATCGCATCGGACTGTCAGTACCGGGTCGACCTCGACCAGGTCCGGGTCACCGCCGCCGACCGGATCGGTGCGCCCGGCAGCGGCTGGTCGACCTGGGGATCGGTGATGCACGAGGGCATCATCCTGGCCGCGGCTCAAGCCGTCGGAGGCGCCCGCTATGCGTTGGAGATCACCGTGCAGTACGCCAAGGACCGCCACCAGTTCGACAAGCCCCTGGGGGCCTTCCAGGCCCTGGCCCACTACCTGGCCGATGCGTCGACCTCGGTGGACGGGGCCGAGGTGCTCGTCCACGAGGCGGCGTGGGCCCGATCGGACGGACGTAGCGTGGCCAAGCTGGCCCCGATGGCCAAGCTGTTCGCCTGCCGGACCTTCCGGGACGTGACGGCGATGGCGCAGCAGGTCTTCGGTGGCATCGGGTTCACCGTGGAGTTCGACATCCAGCTCTACTTCCGGCGGGCCAAGCAGCTCCAGGTCTCGTGGTGGGACACCCGGTACCTCGAGGAACAGGTGGCAGCGGCGGTGCTCGACGGCTGACCGCCACCCGGGCCGTATCGGGGCTGTCGACGGCTCGAAGCGACATCCACGGGGCCTGAGGCTTCCGGTCGACCCGTCGGTGCGCTACGGTCGGGCAGGCCAGGGGAGCGGTCCAATCACCTGATGAACAGGGGGAGTGGTATGGCAAGCGCTACTGCAACCGCGGCAGGGCCGGGGGGAGCCGGCGGGAGGGCCTCCCAGCACGGGGCGCTGTTCCGGTTCCTCTTCGTCCACGAGATCGACGAGTACCCGGGCACCGGCAAGCGGACTGCCTATCTGGGTTTGGCCGTGCTCGCCACCATCGTCCTCTACTACACCTACTTCACCCAGACCGGGGTGACCCCCAACATTTTGCAGTACTACCACATGTCGTTCGCCTTCTACGTGGGCATCGTGGTGGTCTCCAACCTGATCGGCGCCTTCGCCTCGCTGCCGGCCAGCAAGACCGACAAGCTCGGCCGGTCCAATGTGATCATCTACGGGTTGCTGATCGTCGGCCTGCTGGTCGCGGTGGCCGTACCCGCCTGCGCCACCCAGTGGCAGTTCGCCATCACCATCTGCGCTCTCGGCCTGGTCGAAGGGGCCATCCTGGTGGCCACGCCGGCCCTGGTGCGTGACTTCAGCCCCCAGCTGGGCCGGGCCTCGGCCATGGGCTTTTGGACCATCGGCCCGGTCGCCGGCTCTCTGATCACCTCCATCGTGGCTACCAACACCATCAACTACTTCCTCGGGCCCAATCCCCCGGTGTGGAACGGAACTGCCGGGTGGAAGTGGCAATTCGTCATCTCCGGAGCAGTGTCGATCGTCCTGTTCGTCGTCGCCCTGTTCTTCATGAAGGACCTCTCGTCCCGACTGCGCGACCAGCTCATGGTCACCGAGCACGACCGCGCTCTCATCGAAGCGAGGGCCCGGGGTATCTCCGAGGCGGACGTCGAGGCGGCCACGGCCAATCCTTGGCGTCAGATCCTCAAATGGGACCTGATCGGCTCGGCCCTCGGGATCTCGCTCTTCCTGTTGGTGTACTACGCCGCATCGGCCTTCTTCACCATCTACTGGGCCACCGTCTTCACCGACTCGCACGGGCTCAACCTCTCGACGTCGAACGCCAACTACCTCAACACCTGGTTCTGGGGGGCCGATGCCGTCGCCCTCATCGTCTTCGGCATCCTCTCGGACAAGCTGCGGGTCAGGAAGCCCCTCATGCTGGTCGGGGTGGTGGGGTCGATCGTCATGCTCATCCTGTTCCTCCGCCAGGCCGACCACGCCTATACCCCCTTCTCGACACTGATCCTGCTTGAAGTCCTGCTGGCGGCGGCCATCTCGCTGACCTACGCGCCATGGATGGCCGCCTACACGGAGATGGTCGAGGCCAAGAATCCGGCCCTGGTGGGGACCGGCCTCGCCCTGTGGGGCTGGACCCTGCGCGTCGTGGTCGGGCTCTCGTTCATCTTCCTGCCCCTGGTGGTCAACTCGGTGAACCCGGTGGTGGACAACCTGGTCTACGCCCAGACGCCACCCACCGGCAGCGCACCCTTCAACGTCCAGCAATTCCAGCTCGACCACCCGAAACTGGTCACCTTCGCCACAGCCAACGCCAGTTGGCTGAAGCCCCTGTCAGATCCGAAGAACGCGAACGCGGTCGCCGCCGCCCACTTCGCACCGAACGCGGCCAATCTGGCCGCATTGCAGAAGGCCGTTGGTCCCGCGGTGGTGGCCAAGGTGCTGGCCAACCTGAGCGAGGTGAACGGGCCGGTATGGACGTACCGGACCCAGCTGGCCTACCTGTCGCTTCACCAGAACCAGCTCGAGTCGCTCCTCAACGGCGTGGCCAAGTCACCCAAGCAGTGGCAGCGGTGGTTCTGGGTGTGTATCGGCGGCATGGTGCTCTTCATCCCGACGATCTGGCTGAACCGCGGACGGTGGAGCCCGAAGAAGGCCCGGGAGGACGAGACCAGGCACGAGGAGGAGGTCGCCGAGGAGCTGCGCGAGCTGGTGGGGGCCCCGACCTGAGCGGCGGGACGGCGTAACCCGACGACGCCCGGATAGCGGGTCAGACGCTCGGGCCGCCCGGCGCCGGTAGCGGCTGCACCGGGGGCGGGCCGTCGACCTCCGCCACACCGACCTGCGGCCCGTCGTCCTCGAGGGCTCGCTGCCGGGCACTCCCGAGCATCTCGCCGAGATCGCCTTCCGGAGGCACCCCGGCCACCAGCGGGGACCGGGCCAGGATGACCACACCCGCCACCAGCACGAGCAGGGCCAGCGCCTCGAGGGCGATCCAGCCCGGTCCCACCCGCAACCGGTCGGCGAAGAGCGAGATGCCGAGCACGATGCTCACCAGTGGGTTGATGGTCACCAGGGTGGTCCGCGAGGCGGTGATGGGGCCGGCGTGCAGTGCGTTCTGCAGCAGGAAGACGGTGCCGAGGCCCACGACGGCGAGCATGTAGGGCTGGAAGTGGGTGAAGACGTGGCCCCAACCCTGCTTGGTGTAGTTGGTGATGGCCTTGGTCAGCGCAGCGGTGTAGGCGGCCGTCACGGCGGTGGCGGCACCGAACGCCGCCGCCCGCCACCAGCGCGGGCCGCGCAGGGCCGCCAGGATGAAGCCGGCGATGATCCCGAGCAGGACGACCGTGGCCACCACCCACTGCCCGGTGTCGGGGATGGCCTGGCCCCCGCTCGGCGCGGCAGCCAGGAAGAACCCTCCGAGGCCGACGACGACGGTCAACGCGCCGAGCCACTCCTGCACGTGCAGGCGGTACCGGAACCAGACGCCCAGGATGAGCAGCAGGAACAGCAGCTCGGTGGTCAGGACGGGTTGGACCACACTGAGCTCACCGAAGCGCAGGGCGGTGGCCTGCAGAGCGAAGACGACCAGCATCAACGCGAACCCGACCAGCCAGATGCCGCGCCGGAGGGCGTGGGCCATGAGGCTGAGCCGCAGGGTGTTCGATGCCGGGGCGGTCTCGACACCGATCCGCTGGAGCACGGAGGTCAGCGCATTGACGAAGGCAGCAGTCGCTGCCAGGAGATAGGCCACGCCTCCGTTGTAGCCGCGATCGGGGCGGCGCGCCCGGCCACACCGCCCCCGTTGCTGGATCAGGTGGCCCCAACTGGGGGGTTGGCCGCCTCCCTTCAGGGCCGCCCGGCCCGGTCGCCTCAGACGTCGGTGGCGTTCCGGTAGCCGAGGGCCCGCCGGGACCGGGCGGCGAGCGACGAGACGTCGCCTTCCGAGCGCACCACCATATGCCGGGCGAAGCCGGTCACCTCAGGTATCCGGTGCGCACCGTCGGGACCGAGGCTCCACTCATGGACGCATCATCCCGAGGCGTGGCTCCGGGTGGTGCATTCGGTGTCTGCGCCGTTGTCGCCGGCGGCGGGCATGTGGAGCCCCAGTGAATAGCCCTCGAGGAACACGTCGGCCTCGTCCCGGCGCGGGTAACGCTGCTCGAGCTGGCGGAACCGAACGGAGTGGGTGGGCTCGAAGAGGTGGACGAGTTCGTGCACGACGACGGCGTCGAGCACCCAGTCGGGCACCACCCGCAACCGTTCAGAAATGCGGATCTCGCGTGTGTCCAGGGTGCACGACCCCCATCGCTGGGTCTGGGTGGTGGACCACCGGATCGACGAGGGCGAGACGCCGTCGAGATAGCGCTCCCCGAGGATCCGTGCCCGCTGCTCGAGTTGGGCGTCCGACGCGTGCAGGTGAGGGCGATGGCTGGCCAGCCGGCGGGAGAGGCTGTCGACCATCTCATCGCGGTCGCTGCCGCGCAGGTGGGCGGGCACGACCACCACGATGCGGTCACCCTCCCAGTGAGCCCCCGCCGTCTTCTTCCGCCGTTTGCTGACCCGGACCTCGACGTGGGGATGGAACAGTGTGGGGGGCTGGGCGATGTACGTCATCGGTAGGAGGTTACGGCCCCGATGTGACGGTTGGGTGCGACCCGGGTCCCGGTCTCACTCGGGGAGGGGACGCCGCCCGTACGGCGCCGGGGCGACCTCTTCGGAGGCCTCCTCGGTCATCTCGTCCGACGCCGGCCGGAGGGCGCGCCATGCGGCGCCGCCGAGGACCCCGCCGACCACCGGGAAGACGATGAAGACCCACAGCTGGTCGAGCGCCCAGCTCCCCTGGAAGACGGCGGTCGACAGGCTCCGGGCCGGGTTGACCGAGGTGTTGTCGATGGGGATGGAGATGAGGTGGATCACGGTCAGGGTGAGGCCCACCGTGACGCCGGTGAGGCCGACCGGCATGGACAGCCGGCTGGTCGAGGCGATGATGAAGACGAAGATGGCGGTGAAGACCACCTCGGCCAGCATCACCGCCCCCAGTCTGAACCCTCCGGGCGAGTGGAGCCCGTAGCCGTTCGATGCGAAGCCCGATGCCTTGGCACTGAACGAGATGATGCTGTTGTTGGCGATGATGTAGATGACGAGGGCACCCACCAGGCCGCCGACGATCTGGCCCACGATGTAGAAGGGCAGCTCTCTCGTCTTGGTCTTGCCGATCACCCACAGCCCGAGGGTCACCGCCGGGTTGATGTGGCACCCCGAGATGGAGCCGATGGCGTAGGCCGCCACCAACAGGCTGAGGCCGAAGGCCAGGGCCACGCCCAGGATCCCGACCGAGCCCTTGGGGAAGAAGCCACCGGTCGCCAGGATGGCCGTCCCCGGTCCCCCGACGATGAGGATCATCGTCCCGACAGCCTCGGCGATGCCGATTCGCACTCGATCGTCCATGGCCGTTCCTTTCGATCACGGTGGGCGGTCCCACCGTCGAGGCGACCTCCCCCGACCCTCAAGGTGCTGGACGCGAGAAGTGTAGGCCCGGCACTCGGCCGAGTACGGGGATGCGCCGGGCTCCGGCGAACGGGTGGCAGACGGCCCCGACGGTACGATGACGGGCGTGCGCCGGTACTTCACGCCCCGGACGATCGGGATGCATGTGACCCTTATGGTCCTGCTGCCGGTGTTCGCCTGGCTCACCTGGTGGCAGCTGGGACGCGCCCTGGGCGGCAACACCTTGAGCTGGGCCTACACCTTCGAATGGCCGCTGTTCGGCTGTTACGCGGTGTACGTGTGGTGGCAGCTGATCCACGACCGGACGGCCGGCCTGAACCGGACGGCGGTTGCGGCCGCCGGGGAGGAGCGGGACGGCGCGGAGCGCCGCGAGCCGGGCTGGGCCCTGACCGGTGGCCGCCGACGGAACGTGGCCATCGCGGCCGGCTCGGCGGTCGAAGACGGCCGGATCCGCGGTGAGCGTTTCACGCCGCAGACGGCCGAGGAAGCTGCTCAGCTGGCCGAGTACAATCGGTACCTGGCCGAACTGGACTCCGATTCTGGAACCGGCCGCCGGTGAGCCAGCAGCGGCCACCTACCGAGGTGGGCATGCCCTCTCGGTGCCGGTCGGTGCAAGTGAGACCGTGCGCGGCGCGCTGACCCGTTACCGGATCATGGCCTTCGTGGTCGGCACCGCCCTGGTGGTCTTGGTGTTCGTGGCCATCCCGCTTCAGTACTGGGGCCATGACAAGACGGTGGCCGAAATCGTGGCCCCCATCCACGGCTACCTGTACCTGGTGTACCTGGCGGCCTCGGCCGACCTGGCTCGGCGGGCACACTGGCGGTTGGGTCGGATCCTCATGGTGGTGGCGGCCGGCTTCGTGCCCTTCCTCGCCTTCGTCGTCGAGCACCGCGTCTACGCCCAGATGCAGTCCGAGTGGGCGGCCGGCCCCGACGGGGCGACGCCGGTGGACGTGGGGTCGGCGAGGAGTGGCGATCGGCCCGACGCCGGAGGGCCCGACGCCGGGTGAGCGGTCCCGGGCTGGATCAGCGGGCCCCTCGCAGCAGGACGCCCGGCCGCTCACCGGTCTCCTCACCATCGGCGAAGGTGGTGATGCCGGCCTTGATGGTCTCGACGTAGCCCGTGGCCCCCTGGACCAGGCGCTTGCCGCCGGCCGGCAGATCGGCCACGACGGTCGGGTTCCCGAGCTGGAGGTTCTCGTAGTCGATGATGTTGAGGTCGGCCACCGCACCGGCCTCGACGGTGCCCCGGTCACCGAGGCCGTAGAGACGGGCCGTGTCGTGGGTCTGCTTCTTCACCACCCACTCCAGTGGGAGCCGGTCGCCACGAGTCCGGTCCCTTGTCCAGTGCGTGAGCATGAAGGTCGGCTGTCCCGCATCACAGATGACGCCGCAGTGGGCGCCGCCGTCGGCCAGTCCGGCGGCGGCTCTGGGGTGCAGTAGCATCTCGCGGGCCGGCGCCAGGTCCCCGTCGGAATAGTTGAGGATCGGTACGTAGAGCAAACCCCGGCCATCGTCCTCGAGCATGGCGTCGTAGGCCACCGAGATCGGTGAGCGGCCGGTGGTCGAGGCGATGCCGGCCAGCGACCGCTCCGGTCCGGGCTCGTACTCGGGTGGGTTGCCGAGGGCGAATGTGGTCCGGTAGGCCTGCTCCATGCGGTCGACGGACTCCGCCTCCGGCCGCCAGGACTCGATGGAGCGACGGACCTCGGGACGGCGCAACGCGTCGACGAATTGGTCCGGCGGGAGGTTCCTCGCCTTGAGCTCCTGATAGGCGGGGATCAGGTCGAACAGGCTGTAGGTGGTGAAATGGCCCGAGAGGAGCCCGGTCGCCCGCCCGGCCACCTGCGGCCAGAGGTCGGCCCCTTCGGACACGGCGCGGAGCGACTCGTCCATCAGCTCCCGCCACAGGCCGGGCGCCCCGTCGACCTGGAGGAGGGCGAAGGTCACCGGGCGTCGGATGGCCGAGGACAACCGCCGCATCCAGTCGACCTCCTTCCTGGGCCCGATCACGTCCTCACCGGCGCTGCCGGCCGGGGCGAGCTCGAAGACCCCTACGCCGAGCTCCCCGAGGGCGCTGCCGATGCCGAACAGCTCATCCTCGGCCGCGAACGTACCGGGCACCGGCTCACCGTCGATGGCCAGGTGGGCCACGGTCCGCGAGGTCGAGAAGCCCAGCGCTCCCCGGGCGACGGCTTCCTTGACCAGCTGCTTCATCGACTCGATGTCCTCCGGGGTGGCCGGCTCGTTGTGGGAACCCCGGTCACCCATGACGTACGAGCGGACGGCTCCGTGGGCGATCTGGGTCCCCAGGTCCATCGTCCAGCGCCGACGCCCGAGGGTGTCGAGGTACTCGGGGAAGGTCTCCCACTCCCACTGGATGCCCTCGGCCAACGCCGTGCCGGGGATGTCCTCGACGCCTTCCATGAGGCCGATGAGCCATTGGTGGCGATCGGGCCGGGCCGGGGCGAACCCGACCCCGCAATTGCCGGTGACGACGGTGGTCACCCCGTGCCAGCTGCTCGGGGCCAGTACCTCGTCCCAGGTGGCCTGGCCGTCATAGTGGGTGTGGATGTCGACCCAGCCCGGGGTGACCATCAACCCATCGGCATCGACCGTCCGGGTGGCGGACCCGGCCGGCAACGACCCCACCTCGGTGATGCGCCCGCCGTCCACGGCCACATCGGCGACACGGGCGGCGACCCCGGTGCCGTCGACGACCGTTCCCCCTCGAATCAGCAGGTCGTGCATGTGTCGATCTCCCTCGCCAGGCTGCTCACCGATGGTGGCACGGCCGGCGGGACGGCGCAATGACGGTGCTCGTGATGCGGTCGGACTGCCGGCGCGGGCGCTGCTAGCGCGGGGGGATCGAGTAGGTGACCTGCGCCTTCGCCACCACGTCGTCACTCCCGACCGAGTACATGGTCACCTCGGCGACCCCGAGGCGCTTGCCCAGCTTGAGGAGCGTGCCCTGCGCCACCACATCGACGAGTGCCGGCTTGCGGAGGAAATCGATGTGCAGGCTCGTCGTCACCGAGAGGGCCACGGGCCCGATCTGGGCCACGATCACCAGCCATGCCGCGCAGTCGGCCAGGGCCATGAGGGCGGGCCCGGACACGGTGTTGCCGGGCCGGCTGTGGGCCTCACCGACGGGGAGCCGAAGTCGGATGGACTGGCCGGTGATCGCCTCGACGACATAGGGGACCGGTGCCCCGGGGAAGGCGGCCAGCAGGAATCGCTGCAGCTCATCGAGGTCCATCACGGGCGGTCCGGGCATGGCCGAGCACTGTAGCCAGTGTCGTTTCCCGACCGGTCCCACCTGTATATGTCTTGACATGTATATAACTATTAGTGCATACTGAGCGCGTGACGACGACGTTCGACGTGCTGGCCGAACCGAGCCGCCGCCGCATCCTGGACCTCCTGCGTGGGGGCGAGTCGGCGGTCGGCGACATGGTCGACGCACTGGGGATCAGTCAACCGTCGGTCTCCAAGCACCTCCGCGTCCTGAGGGAGGGGGGAGTGGTCGAGGCCCGGGTCGACGCCCAGCGCCGCCTCTACCGCCTCCGGCCCGAGCCGCTCCATGAGGTCGACGAGTGGCTGGCGCCCTACCGGGCCCTCTTTGAGTCAAGACCCAATTTTCAGGGCCTTTCGGGCGCGCCGAATCAGCCCGTCACGAGGGGTGCCTAGGCTTAGTCGTGGTCCGGGAGTGACTTCGCCGAAGAGCCGGCCTTCAAGATGCAGAGCCGACCACGCAGGCAACGAGTCGTTTCCTAGTGTCCTCCCGGACCCCTTTCGGCGTCGAGGACGAGCTGGCGGTAGAGAGCGTTGGAGATCTGACGCTTGAGCGAACGAACGGCTTCGCGCTTGGTCTTGCCCTCGGCTACCTTGCGATCGAAGTAGGCCCGACCGTCTGAGTGGGGCTGGCGGATCTGTGAGATCGCGACGATGTGGATGGCATTGTTGAGCTTGCGATGCCCCCGCCGAGACAGCCGGTGGGCTACCCGGCCGCCTGAAGAGTGCTCGATGGGGGCCACGCCCGCATAGGCGGCGAAGTGGTCCCGACTGGCGAAGCGCCGGACATCTCCGGTGTAGCCGATGACCGCACAGGCAACGACGGGCCCACGCCGAAGAGCTCGGTAAGCGAGGTCTTCGATGCCCGCACCGCCATGCGGATCCGTCGGTGCGACTCTTTGATCTGCTCGTCGAGGCGCCGCACGTCATTGACCAGCTCGTGGGCGAGCGCGTAGCGCATGTGCTCGATCGGGGTCGCCGGCTCGAAGCTCTCGAGCAGCCGATCGGCGTCAGATGCGTAGAGCTCCTTGGCTATTCCCCCTGGTGAAAGGTCCGCCAGGGCGTTGTGGAGTCTGCAGATCAACCGGGCCCGCATCCTGCCCAGGTCATGGTTGCGCTTGGCCAACAGTCGCATGATCTCGCTGTGGTCGGCCGCCTCGACTCGGCGAAGCCCCTCAGAGCGCAGGGCAGCGACTGCCACGGAGAGCGCGTCATTGGGGTCGTTCTTGTCCGAGCGACCCGTTCCGAGTACCCGGACCCTCGAGGCCAAGGTCGGTGGGACGTCGACCACATGTTCGCCGGCATCGACGAGCTGCTGGGCCAGCAGGTAGCCGAGTCCACCGGCCGACTCGATGGCCCACATGCGCTTCTCAAAGGGCTCGGCCCAGGCGAGGAGCTTGGTGGTCTGCTGGCGGGAGGCGCGCACGGTGACCTTGGTCATCTTGAGCTTCCCCCGGCATAGCGGACACTGACCGTGAGGCGGCGAGAGCCGTCGCTTGGAAGGATGTCCACATGCCCAGACCCCATCCGCCAGAGTTCCGTCAGCGGGCCGTGGAGCTCGCTCGGCTCCGGGAAAAGCCGATCGCTTCGATCGCCGAAGACCTTGGCATCGCCGAGTCCTGTCTGCGCAACTGGATGAAGCAGGCCGACGTCGACGAGGGCCGGCGAAACGGGCTCTCCACCGACGAGCGGGCCGAGCTCGTCCAGCTCCGCCGGGAGCTGCGGATCGCCAAGACGGAGATCGAGATCCTCAAACGGGCGGCCGTCTACTTCGCCAAGGAGAGCAGCCCGAGCCCAAAATGATCTGCATCTTCATCGCCCGGGCCTGCGCGGACCTGCCCGTGAAGGCCTGCTGTCGGGTCATGAAGGTGTCGAGCTCGGGCTTCTATGCCTGGCAGGCGAACCCGGTCACGCAGAAGGACCTCGACGACGCCTATCTGACCAACACGATCGTCGACATCCATCGGACGTCCCGGCGCTCCTATGGGTCGCCCCGGGTCCATGCCGAGCTGCGCCTCGGCGAAGGGATCCGGTGCTCGAGGAAGCGGGTGGAGCGACTCATGCACCAGGCCGGGGTGGCCGGCATCCATCGCCGACGGCGCCAGGGCTGCACCCGCCGGGACCCGGCCGCCGAACCCTCAGACGACCTGGTGTGTCGTCAGTTCGACCCGGAAGGACCCGACGAGTTGTGGGTCATGGACGTAACCGAGCACCCGACCGACGAGGGCAAGGTCTACCTGGCCGTCGTGCTCGACGCCTTCAGCCGGATCGTGGTGGGCTGGTCCATCGCCGACCACATCCGCTCAGAGCTCGTGGTCGATGCCCTCCAGATGGGTATCTGGCGGCGACGCCCGGAGCCGGGCTCCACCATCGCTCACTCCGACCACGGGTCGACCTACACGTCCTGGGCCTTCGGGCGCCGTCTCCGGGGTGCTGGCCTGCTTGGATCGATGGGATCCGTGGGCGACTGCTTCGACAACTCTGTGGCCGAGAGCTTCTTCGGGACGCTGCAGCTCGAGCTGCTCGACGAGCACCGCTGGCAGAACCGCAACCAGCTCGCTCTCGCCATCTTCGAGTGGATCGAAGCCTGGTACAACCCGAAGCGTCGCCACAGCTACTGCGGCATGCTCAGCCCCGCCGACTACGAAGCCGCTCATGCGGCATGATCAGCAACTAACCAACCCTGTCCGCCACACCGGGGGAAGCTCATCTCACGTTCGTCGCCGCTGATGGCCACCGCCGTGTGGCTCTGTTTGTGGGGGTCCACCCCAATGATCACCGTCATGAGCTCCTCCTTGTCGGTTGATGGCAACCGCGAGGGCACTCCTGATTCGGATCTGGTGCACACACTCCTCTTTTGAGCCACATCGCGGCGAGATCCAGACGGGAGGCACTTCGTTAGAAAGCCAACCGGACAGCCGGCGGCAGGCACAAAGAGAGCCGGCCCATCGGGACCCCTCAACCCTACGATCACCCGCAGGGTCTGCTCAGAGTCTCAATCAGGGCACTGTGGGGGGCGAGTCTCGACGCCCTGGGGACCTACTTGGACGAGAGCGACGCCGGCTCTGACGTGGCTGCGTCCGACGAGAGGAGCTGAACGGAGCATGCACGAAGAACTGGGAGCACTCGACCCTGACGCCGGGACCCTGGCGTTCAGCCGCACCTATGCCCATCCGATCGACCGGGTATGGCGGGCGTTGACCGAACGCGACCAATTGGCGGTGTGGTTTCCACAGACGGTGGTCGGGGACCTCCTCACCCCCGGTGCGCCCCTCCGATTCGAATCGGCGGGAGACGGCGCTCCGGGCTTCGCAGGCCAGGTGTTGCGGGTCGAGCCGCCCCGGGTCCTCGAGTTCGTGTGGGGGACCGACGTGATCCGGTTGGACCTCGAGCCGGGTGACGGCGCGTGCCGTCTGACCCTGACCGACAAGATCGACGAGCTCGGCAAGGCGTCCCGGGACGGTGCAGGTTGGCACGCCTGCCTCGACCTCCTCGAGGCGGCAGTCGACGGTATCGAGCCGCCGGTCAGCTCCATGGACCGTTGGCGGGAGGTGCACCCCCGGTACGTGCGGGCCTTCGGCCCGGAGGCCTCCTCCATCGGACCACCCGGCTCCCATTCGGTGTACGTCCAGGGCGACTAGCCAGAGGGGTCCCCGGCCCGCAGCGCTGTCGTGCAGACTGTGGGCTACGCAGAGTCGTCGGGGAGGACGTCGGACAGTGACCACCGTGATGTTGAGTGAGGAGCACCGTGTCGCCGCGGCCCTGGCGTCCGAGGCGGCGGTCGAGCTGATGGAACTGCGCGGACGCTCGGAGGGGGGGAAGGCCCTGGGCCGGGAGGGTGATCGCCGTTCGCACCTGCTGCTCATGGCCCGGCTCAAGGAGACGTTTCCGTCCGACCGGGTCCGCTCCGAGGAGGCCGACAACGACAAGAAGGTGGCCCTGGACACGCCGGATGGCCGGGTGTGGATCATCGACCCGTTGGACGGGACGCGCGAGTACGGGGAGGGACGCGACGACTGGGCCGTCCACGTGGCCATGGCTGTCGACGGAGCACCCGTGGTCGGCGCGGTGGCACTGCCCGCCCTCGATGTGGTGCTCGGGACGGGCCAACCGCCGAGGCTGGCTGATGTGCCCGCCCGCCCTCGCATCGTGGTCAGCCGCAGCCGCCCGCCGGCGTTCGTGTCGGAGGTGGCCGGGTGGTTGGGGGCGGAGGTCGTCCCGATGGGATCGGCCGGAGCCAAAATCGCCGCCGTCATCCGAGGCGAAGCGGAGATCTACCTGCACGCCGGGGGGCAGTACGAGTGGGATTCGGCCGCGCCGGTGGCCGTGGCCATCGCCACCGGCCTCCACGCCACCCGGCTCGACGGGTCCGCCCTCGTGTACTCGCAGCGCGACCCATGGCTGCCGGATCTGTTGGTGTGCCACCCGGCGCTGACCGAAGCCGTCATGGACGCAGTCGGGAAGACCGGCGGCATCCGCTCGTGAACAGCTCCGGTGGGGACGGCCGAGCCGCCCCGACGACCACTGACTCTCAGGGGCGACCGCTCGTGTTCGGGCCGGCCCGGCTCGGTCCCCTCACTCTGAAGAACCGGATCATCAAGTCGGCGACCTTCGAAGGGGTGACACCGAGGGGGGAGATCACCGACGAGCTGATCGCCTTCCACCAACGGGTGGCGTCGGGCGGTGTGGCCATGACAACGGTTGCCTACCTGGCCGTCTCCACCGAAGGTCGTACCGATCGGCACTGTGTGCTGCTGGGGGAGGGGGCGCTCCCCGGTCTGCAACGTCTCACCGACGCGGTGCACGCTACGGGAGCGGCGGCCTCGGCACAGATCGGTCATGCCGGGCCGGTGGCCAACAGTCGCTCGAACGGGCGCCCTTCGCTGTCGGCATCCCGGCGGCTGAGCCCGACCGGAGCGATCACCCGGTCCGTCTCTGACTCGGACATCGCCCGCATCACCGAGGAGTACCGGCGCGGTGCGGCGGTGGCGGTGGAGGCCGGATTCGATTGCATCGAGGTCCACATGGGCCACAACTATCTGCTCAGCGCCTTCCTGAGCCCGAAGCTCAACAAGCGCAGGGACCGATGGGGTGGCACCCTCGAGCATCGGGCCCGGTTCCCGCTCCAGGTGGTCCGGGCCGTCCGCGAGGCCGTCGGCGATCGGGCCGCCGTCACGGCCAAGCTCAACATGGTCGACGGGGTGGCGGGGGGGTTCTGGCTGGACGAGAGCATCGAATTCGCAGGGATGCTCGAGTCCGAGGGAGCCCTGGATGCCATCGAGCTGACCGGCGGCAGCTCACTGTCGAACCCCATGTTCCTGTTCAGGGGGGAGGCGCCACGGCAGGATTTCGGTGCCACCCTGCCGGCGCCGTTGCGGCTCGGATTCAGGGCGGTCGGCTCACGCTTCCTCAAGGAGTATCCCTTCGAGGAGGCGTACTTCCTGCCGTACGCCCGCCAGTTCCTCGATGCCCTGTCCATACCGCTGATTCTGCTGGGCGGGGTGAACCGACTGGACACGGTCGAGGATGCCCTGGCCGACGGGTTCTCCTTCGTTGCCATGGCGCGAGCGTTGCTCCGACAACCCGACCTGGTGTCACGTTGGGAGCAGGGATCCGAACGCGAGGGCCTCTGCATCCACTGCAACCGGTGCATGCCCACCATTTACACTCGCACCCGATGTGTGCTGGTCGAAGATCGAGCGTGATGCCACCTGAGCGTGTGGGCTCTGACCTCGCACTGCTCACGGTGATCGCCGACTCCGTCTCGGTCGTAGAACAGACAGTCATAGTGTCGACATACAATTGAATCTTCATCCGCCCACGTAGCTCAGGGGATAGAGCACTCGTTTCCTAAATGAGGTGTCGCAGGTTCGATTCCTGCCGTGGGCACTGCCGTGGGCACTTTGGGGAGAGAGGGGCCCCACGCACCAGGCGGCCCAGAACCGCCGCGCAGAGGAGGGACAGACGGCGCAAAGCGGGGCCGGCGGACGAAGGCAGGACCCCACCCGAACGGGGGAGGGCAGGGCGACGGGGCGGATGGGCGTCACCTGTCGTAACAAGATTTTCAGCTAAGCAGTATGAAGATTGGAAACTTGCCCCAATGCCGTAGGTGTCCAGCAGAGTGGCTTAGTCGATTCGGAATTCCTTTTCGTCCAGTGCGGCATCCAGTTCTCGTGTTCGCTGGTTTTCGACCCGCACCCACCGTATGGCGACGGGGATCATGGCGATGAACATAAGGGAGTCGCCACCAACCCACATGATCGCTCCGCCGATGTGCAGATCAGTGAGGCGTGATGGTCCCCAGTTACGAGTGAACGTGTTGTAGAACGAGAACAGCTCGTGCGTCGTTGCAGTCAACGCCAGTCCGGTAAACGTGTCCACCGGCACGGCCAGTGCCAGGTAGACGAGCTGCAGGGGTGGCGACAACGGGTGACGGGAGGGTTCGATCCCTACGACCGGGCGCCAGAAGAGGTAGCCGATGAGGAGGAAGGAAAGATGCTCGTTGTCGTGGGCCAGATCGTTGCTGAGCGTGTAGTTATAGAAGCTCGTCAAATGCGTGAACGGGATGAGGACGGCATAGGCCACGAAGGCGAAGACCGGATGGCCGACGACTTCGGCCACCCGCGATCCCATGACGGCGTCGACCACCCGCCGGGTCGTGCCTCCGCTCGCCTGTTGCAGCAGGTCGAGCGGGGCGCCCATAGCGAACAAGGGCCCGGCCACCATGATGAGCATCAAGTGTTGAGTCATGTGGTCGTAGAACACCTGGTCGTCGTAGGCACCGATCACCCCCTCGATAGCGACAAAGGTGACAAGGAGTCCTCCGAGGAACGATCCGGACCGGCGCAAAGACCAGGGCGTGTCCTGCATTCGCCTGATCCGCAGTGCGCCCCACAGATACAGACCACCGGCGGCCAGTAACAGGATGGAGGGCACCCACCCGAGCTGGGTGGTGCCCAGCCGGCTCCAGTCGAGGGGTGCCATGTCCTCGGCTCTCAGACTGAAGGGCAGCAATCCAATCTCACGATCCGACTGCTGGCAAGGGCGTGCGGAGCAGCCAGGCCACGGCTTGGATGCCCTGGTCTGCCGTCCAGCCGGGTTGGGGAGGGTGCTTCTGGTGGGCGATGCCCTCATCGGAGAGGAAGTTCTGGAGCTGCGGGGGAAGCTTCCCGGAGTAATTGGGGGCGGCCGTCGTGGCGAACACCTCGTGCCCCGAGGGGTTGAGGAAGATGAAGCCGTCCGAGTGGTTGATGTCGTACGTCAGGGGCTTATGAGTTAACCAATCGATCGCTGGCGGGTTGTCCTGGGGGACCTTCTGGTACGAGATACCGAAGTACTTCGCAACAAGGGCCAGATTCTGGGGGGACTCGGTGACCAGCTCCCAGGTGGCTCCGGTGATCCCGGCATAGGCCGACAATCGAAGCGGCGTATCACGGCCCGGATCCACGGAAACCTCCACGATGACGAGTTTTGACTGCTCCCCGGCCCGGGTTACTGATCGCTGAACCGCCCCCAGATTTGCGGTGGTCATCGGACAAATGTCAGAGCAGAGGGTGAGGAACGGTACGAGCATTACGTTCCGACCGCGTAGCGAGGCCAAGTCGAAAGTGCGACCGTGCTGATCGGTTAGGGGAACGGTCGAAACACTGAGCGGCACATTCAGGTTGACCAGTGCGCCGAAGCTCGCCGATGGCGCCGGAGGCGGCCCACCTGAGCAGCCACTGGCGCCGAGCGCGGCTAGCAGGAGGGCACCGAAAACGCCTGCTCGGAGTTTCCGATCAAAGCGCACCCGGTGAGGGTAATACTACGTGCTGTAGTACGACAAATCGGGGCACCGACCGGCACTATCGGCACCGGCTCACGGATTTCGTCGGCCGGTTGAAACACCCTCAGTCAGACGGCCCTCTCGGGTGGCCAAGATCCCTCGGGGTGGCCAGTGCCCGCTTGCCAGGTTGGTGGATTCAGCCCCAATCGTCAGGCGGCCGATCCGAGGAACGGAGCGTTGAAGGAGAAGACGCCGCCGTCGGATGCGGTCAGCCAGTACCCGCCGGTGGCGTTGTCGTTGAGGCCGGCCACCATGGGCCGGTTCAACCGGATGTTGCCGGTCGAGCCGAAGAAGGGCAGGTTGAAGCAGAAGACCCCCCCGTCCGAGGCCACGAGCCGGTAGCCACTGCCATCGGCGGCGGCGGCCATGCCCACCACCGGCTGGTTCAGGCGGATGGCGCCGGTCGACCCGTAGAAGGGGGCGTTGAAGGAGAAGATCCCGCCGTCGGTGGCCACCAGCCAGTACCCCCCGGTGGCCGGGTCGACGGCCATGCCCACCACCGGCTTGTTGAGGACGATGTTGCCGGTCGAACCGTAGAACTGGTTGTTGCCGAAGGTGAACACCCCACCGTCGGAGGCCACCATCCAGTACCCCCCGCCGCTCGGGGTCGGGGCCATGCCGACGACGGGCTTGTTGAGGGCGATGTTGCCGGTGGAGCCGAAGAAGGGGGCGTTGAAGGAGAAGATCCCGCCGTCGGTGGCCACCAGCCAGTACCCCCCGGTGGCCGGGTCGACGGCCATGCCGACGATGGGCTTGTTGAGGGGTGTTCCGGTCATGGCGCCGTAGCAAGTGGCCGCCCCGAAGGCCGCCACGTCACCCGCTGAGTCGACCTGGTAGTACCCGGCGCCGCTGGGGAGCGCCGCCGACCCCACGACCGATCCGGCCGGGAGGTGGCTCATGCATGCATTGCTGAATGGCAGTTGAGGGGAGCCCGGTGTCGTCACCGAGTTCGAGTTGGCTGGTGTCGACGGGGCGCCGATGCCGTCGATGGCAGTAACGGAGTAGGCGTACGTGGTGCCCGGCTGGGCCATGGTGTCGGTGTAGCTGGTTGATGGCGGGATGGTATTAATGGTCGTGCCGTTGCGATCGATCTGGTACGACTGGATGCTCCCACCGGTTTCGCTGGAGGACGTCCAAGTCAGCTGGACAGAGGTACCTGAGACGGCCGTGGCCCGGGCGTTCCCCGGCATCGACGGTGTCGCCACCGTGTTCGAGATTCCCGGTGTGGACGTATGACTGGTGTTGTCGGTGGCGGTGACCTCATAGGTGAACTGCGTGCCCGGCTGCACTGACGAATCGGAGTAGGCGGTTGATGTGGCCGGCACCGTGGCGATCGGGGTGTAGCTGCCGCCGCTCTTTTTGCGGGAGACGGTGTAGCTAGTGATGATCCCCGGGGCGTTCTCGGTCGAGGCTGTCCAGTTGATCCCGATCGAAGTCGAGGAGGTGGCCAACGCAGTCACGCCACTGGGAGTGGATGGGGTCGAAGATCCTGACGAGCCGTAGGTGTAACTCTGCACATCGAACGTATGGCCCGCCGCGTTGGTGGGTGAGACCGTGACGGTGTTGCCTGTCACTGTAACCAGCAAGAAGTTGTAGACGTCGGCTGCTGACTGAGGTGTCGGGGCATTACAGGAGGATCCGGATCCGCTGACCCCGTCGGAGCCGCTCGGGCTCCATCCCAGAGCGTAGACGTCCGCGGTGGACAGCAGGCTGGTACAGCTGGAGCCTTCGGTGACCGGTTCGAGGACTCCGCCGCCGCCACCGGTGACGTAGTTGGTGATCTGCCCGGCTTGGCGGGGGTTGATGCGCTGATAGGTGTGGGCGTGCCCGTTGAAGGCGATCTGGACCCCGTTGGCGGACAGCAACGCCTCCAGGCTAGTGGAGGCGTTCGGGTTGGCCGAGCTGTTCTGCAGGTAGACGTCGCTCGGCTGGCTGGAGTTGTCGGAGCGGAGCGGGAAGTGGAACACAGCCATCTTGACCCCACCGGGGTGGGCGGCCAGATCGGCCTTCAGCCATTGGTACTCGGCTGAGGTCGGGGTCCAGTGGTCGTCGTAGTCGACCTCGAAGGGCTCACATTCCGTCACCGGAGTCGTCCCGGTGGGCGAGCAGGCCTGCCCGGTGGTGTTGGTCAAGTCACCCTGCTCGTGCCACGCCGCGGTGAGCACGTAGATGCGGACATTCCCACTCTGGATGGCGTACCAGCTGTCCGGATCGTTAATAGGTGTGGTGTTTCCGACGCTGGATGCCGGATAAGTGTCGTAGGCGTAGGTGCCGCCGGACGACGAGGCAGTATCCGGTGTGGGGTAGATCTGCAGGTCCTCGGGCCCGTTGAGCCCGTGGTCACCCTGGGTGTGGAAACTCGGGATGCCATTGGTCTCCGGCCAGTACGACGGACCGAACATGTCGCTCACTTGGGTGCCGGTCTGCTGCAGGTCTCCATAGTTCGTCTGCGTGCCGCTGTTGTAGGCGGTGTCTCCCGCCAGGATGGCGAACCTGGCCCCCGACGTGCCGATCTGGTTGTCGAGCGCGGCCTGGTCAGTGTTGAGGTCGTTGGTGAAGTTGGTGCCACTGGGAGCGCCGCCGGAATAATAGGTCTCGCCAAGGTCGTCGAGTACGGCGAACTTCAGTGAGCTGGTCGAACCGTTCGCGTCCAGCGTGGTAAAGGTCTGGTCATGCTGTGACGCGGGGAGCAGGTCGGTGGCGCCGCTCGTGTCGCTGGAGAACACCGCGTAGCAGTACTCGCTGCCTGCCGACAGGCCGGTGAGCGGGACCGACCACTGGTACTCGGTGGTGCTCCCGACGGTGAATGTCGCCGTGGTCATGCCGCCGGCGGCAGCAGTCGGGTTGACCGGGCCGGGCAACGAGGTGGGCGCCGCGATCGCCGACGCCGACCAGCTGGTGACGGAGGAAGGGCACGAGCCGCCAGGCGCCGGGGCGAACTGGACGGACCCGGGCGTGGCCGAACTCGTCGCCCAGTTCACGTAGGCCGAGGTCTGAGTGAGGTCTGAGACGTAGGGTGCCCGTGTCAGGCTGGCATTGAAGCCGCCGTAGGGGGTCACCGGCAACGGGCTGTCCGCAGCACCAGCCTGGAATTCGGGCCCGGCGAAGAACGCGACCGCAGCCACCAGGACACTGGCTACGCCAGGCACCATCCACTTGAATCGCTTCCCCATCCGCACCGCCTCCTACCCGTTGGCGAACGTAGTGCAGTGCCCCACCGAATTGCAACGGGCCTTGTGGACCAATTCGCCATTGAGCGTGAGCGTCTCGTCTGGCCACCGCCGCCTGGTACACGGAGTGTTGCCGTGACCACCGCGAGCGACGTAGGCCAGCGACGTTGGAGGCAGCCATTTGACTTCCCCGGATCTGAGGTGGTCACGACAATAGGACATAGTTCGCCCGATGTTTCAGGCGAGAAGCGGGCGCTCTTGGAGAAACTGACCATCGGGAGGCTCACTTGTCAGTCTTGCGAGCCTTGCGTTCGATCCCATTGAGTGTGCGACGGAGGACGGCGGCCTCTGCCGGCGTCAGAGTTTCGGCGAATCGGACAAGAGCCGCAGTGGTGTCAGAGTCCACAGCAAGAGCTTCATGCATAAGGACGGCGGTGTGGGTGCCTCTCGTACCAACCGGGGCGAACCGGATGGTCCTTCCCTCCATTCTGCGGTGCACCACTCCCTTGCGGACCAGACGGTCGAGGACAGTAGCCACGGTCGTGTAGGCGTAATCGGGAAGGGCATTAGCTACGCCTCGCCCGCTCGATTCGCTGTCCGGCTCCTCCCAAAGGATTTCCATCACTCGCCGTTCGAGATCTCCGAGCCTGGCGACACCACAGGTGCAGTTGTCACACGTGCACGGATCACAGGTGCACATCGGGTTGTCACATGGTGGTCGCACTTACAAAGTGCCTTTCCTCGGCGTAGCGGGCTGGATTGGACCGTGGCCGCTCTACCTAGAGCATCAAGATCAACATGTAGCCCATGGTCACGCACATGGCGATATGACAAGCACCCTCGATGCGGGGTGCAATCCATGGTGCGCTCGTCTTTTCCACATCCTCATCGGTGGCCCCTGAGCTCTCAGAGGCGATCACTGAACCTCCACCCACCGAAGCAAACAACCGTGTGGTTTGGCCCTGAGCAATGCGAGAAGTAGACAACTGTCCAATCCGGTCCAGCTCCCAGATCGCCGAGGCGAAGAGGGAAGCGATGAAGACCAGGGGCAAAAGCACGAAATTCGTAGTGGCACCGGTGGCTGCTCCCATAGCCATGCTTCCCCCAGATCCGACTTCGGTTGGGACGGCAGCCAGATACATGTAGAGCATGGCCAAGGACATGACCAGATGGATGAGACGGCGGGAGAGCCGGTGCACATGCCTGTCATATGCAAGCCCGGTGCTCGGGTCCTTGACGAATTGGTAGCAGCGCCAGACGAACCAAGCGGCCAGGACGGAGAACACGACCTCCCACAGCCCGCTCGGGATGGGATTTAGGGCCGACACCAGCATTCCAGCCATGGCCGTACCCATGAGGATGTGGGCCAAGTCTACGTCCTCATGAGTCGGACGTGACCAAGCGTGGGCGGCCACCAAGAAGCGACTGGCGCTATACGCAGCGACAGCGCCCATCACCCCGGCGAAGATGTCGTTCAGCCAACCGGGATTGGTCATGTCATGCTCCTTTCAGGCTGACCGCCGAATCGGACGACGCAGGATCTGACACCGGTGACCACCTCCAGTAGGCGACAGCCAGCAGTATCAGCAACGGGCCAGAGTTCACGTCGGTCGCCCCATTGGTGAAGAGGGCCCCGAAATTCTCGCCGACCACCCAAACTGTCAGACCCAACCCGGCGGCCAGGATGACCGTCGCATTGGCGAACAACCGCGGGAGATAAGTGCCAATCGCCACGACCAGCAACAGAACAGCCAATACGGTTGTCACGGCCAGTCCCTTGTGATCGACAAGGCTGGCCGCATGGCGATCGATCCATGCCACCCAGCCGGGCTCGCCGTTGGCCCCGGTGTCGATCAAGTTGTGCAGGCCACGGGAGGATCGGTTGGCGCCGAGGATGGCGAAGCAGGAAAGGGATCCCCACAGCACCAGCCACAGCGCCTTCGCCACCGGGGTGCCAACGGCCCGTGCCGCGATAAAGGGTGCCTTCCGGGTATTCCGATCGCTCGGCCACAACAGCACAGCCAGCAGCGCATAGAGCATCACGGCTCCCGGTGCCCCATTGACTGGATTTGCCGTACTGTTAAGGACACCGCCAAGCCCTTCGCCGATCCACCACACTCCGACCGCCCACGCGATGGACAAGGCCAGTCCAACCTTTACTGTTGGAAGCCATGCGATGGCTACTGCGATGCCGGTCTGCACCACAGCGAAGCAGGCGTCAGTAAGTACGGCGTGGTGCCCGATTGTCGATCCGGACCAGGTGATCGGTCGAGCGACGACTGAGGGATTGCCCTGAGACATGCCGGAGATCATTTGCAGGCCGAAGCTTTTGGTGAAGAAGAACGACTGCAATTGTAAGATGCCGTCGATCAGCCAGACAGTGGCCAGCACCAATTGCAGTGTTCGCCGAGCATAGGATCTCGCCCATGCCTGAGTTCTAGTCGTCTGATCGCTCGGACTCGAACGGCCGAACGCTCCCGACCACCCGCGGGTCATCGTCTCGCTGATCATCCAGACCCCTCCTCGGAGCCCTTGTGCATCACTGCGATGAACGGATCGCTATCGAAGCCAATGAACCCCGCTCCCAACTACCTTCTGTAGTAGTAGGAAGTATGCTGGCTGAATCCCAGCCGGTCAAGCCCCGTCAAGGTCGATGGAAGTTGGGTCAACGGGGAGAAGGACGGGATGCGGCTGCGACGTATGGGTCCCTTATGCGGTAGAGGGATATATGACGTGACCCCTGCGGCCATCCCCTCACGTTCACAATGTGCAGGGGGGTCATATCCGGCTACTCCATGGACCATGCCCATGCCAGGTGATGAGGTCGCCGAATGTGTGAGCGGGACTCCCCAGGCCGCACCGACTGCCTCGACCGCACGGGAGACCACTTCACGCCGCACCTGCGTATCCGCCGAGGCGTTCCTATAGAACCCGTTCAATCGAACGCAGTGCAGGGTGTGGAGGTGGTGCCGGAGCCACACGGCGGTTCCCTGTCTGTCAGGCTGACGTGAGACACCTGCAGTAGCCCACCATCCCACCAGGGCGAGTCAGGAACACGTAGACCAAATGACCATGACATCAGCACCTGTGACGAAGCGCGCCCAGAATGGGACCGTGCCCGAAGACAATCCGGCGGCCAGACCGAAGCGGCGCCAGTTCAGCGCCGACTACAAGCTGGCCATCTTGGAAGAGTACGAACGGATCACCGAGGACGGGGGCAAGGGCGCCCTGTTGCGCCGAGAGGGCCTGTACTCGAGCCACATCGTCGAGTGGCAGCGCGCTCGAGACGTCGGTGCTTTGTCGGGACTGGCTCCCAAGCACCGCAAGAAGCGCTCGGCGGCCGAGCGCGAGCTCGACCTGGTGCGCAGGCGCAACGCCAAGCTCGAAGACCAGCTGGGCCGACACCGCACGGCGCTCGAGGCCCAGGGAAAAGCATCGGAGCTCTTGGCGCAGCTGCTGGCGCAGAGCACTCCGGAGACGACCCAGCAGTCCGAAGAGGGGCCGAGGCGGTGATCGACGAGTGCTTCGCCGTGGTCGAGCCACTTCTGGGCACCAAGACGGCCTGTGCCGCCGTCGGGCGGGCCCGAGCCAGCCACTACCGCCGGCTCAAGCCGTGCCGCACGACGGAACCCAAGCCCCGACCCGCGCCGCCCAACAAGCTCAGCGACCAAGAGGTCGACGCCGTGCTCGAGGTGCTGCGCTCGGCTCGCTTCGCCGACTGCTCGCCGGCCCAGGTCTACTTCAGCCTCCTCGACGAAGGCGTCTACCTGGCTTCTGAGTCCAGCTACTACCGGATCCTGTGGTCCCAGGGCGAGGTGCGCGAGCGCCGCCGCCAGGCGACGCACCCGGCGAAGGTCAAGCCCGAGCTCGTCGCCGGCGCGCCCTTGGTCGTGTGGTCGTGGGACATCACGAAGCTGAAGGGTCCACAACGCGGCGTGTACTACGACCTCTACGTCGTGCTCGACATCTTCAGCCGCTACGTCGTCGCCTGGTGTGTGGCGCCCTCTGAGTCAGGCGAGCTCGCCAAGGAGCTCATCGCCGACGCCGTGGCGCGTCACCAGGTCCCGCCGGACCAACTCACCATCCATGCCGATCGCGGCTCGTCGATGACGTCGAACCCGGTGACCGAGCTGCTCACGTTCTTGGGCATCGGCCGCAGCCACAGCCGGCCGCACGTGAGCAACGACAATCCCTACAGCGAGGCGCAGTTCAAGACCCTCAAGTACTGCCCGGCGTTCCCCGAACGGTTCGGCTGCATCCAAGACGCTCGGGCGTTTTGCGAGGCGTTCTTCGCTTACTACAACCACGAGCACCGCCACTCAGGCATCGGCTACCACACGCCGGCCTCGGTGCACTACGGCACCGCGGAGGAAGTTCGATCCCAGCGGGCCGAGACCCTCGATGCGGCCTACGCAGCGAACCCGGCGCGGTTCTGCCACCGCCGGCCCCAGCCTCCGAAGCTGCCGACTATGGCCTGGATCAACGAACCTCTGCCAGTTGTGGAGCTTGCACAGAAGGCGTCATAAGAAAGTGTCTCAAATCGCTTGACAGGTTCCGGTTTCCTGAAAGTCCGTGTGGTTGTCCTCGTATCGGGAGCAACCATACATACGGCAGGCGGCACCGTGGACGGATCTGGGTCCGACATGGCCATACCGGAGGGTCCGGCGAACTCCCGATCGCCGAGGGCGACAAAGGTTGCGACCCGGCACGCCGTCATCGATCGCTCCCTTGCTGGAGTGAGCGGCCAGTACTGATGAGCGCATGACCCTGCTCGATGACGGGGAAGGTCGGAAGGGTGACGTATCCGGGGTGGTGATACTCGCCCAGGCGTACCGAAGACAGTCCTAAGCGGATGAGGAAGAGGTGGGCCGGATCTCCGTCCAGACCGTCCCTGACGCCGGCCACTCGCCAAGCCTGATGATCGAGTAGGTGCTGTGTCCTGATAACAGGAACCACCAACTTGGGGAAGAGGTAGTTTCCATCAGACCCCGTACCCGCCTGACGATGGAGGTGGTCTGCGGGGAAACCGCTGAATACACAAGGCCAGTCGTGTGCCCGCATCACGACCGTCCGCTCTCGTAGATGAAGAGTTCCTGTTCCCCCGCCCGCCTGGCTTCGAGCACTGTCAGGACCCGGTTCGGGTCGGCGAGGAATCGCTCGCCCCTTATCGGCCGCCAACCGGAGATCCTGCGCTGGAATTCCCGGGGGGTCATCCTCGCCGCTGCCATCTTCCCGACCAGCGAGCACTACAAGCTCCGAGTGCTCCTCCACGCCGGCGGTGTCCGGTGGCCCACGACGATCCGACCGCCACGGATCACGTCAACCCGTCCCCAGTGAAACCGGAAGAGCCCCATTACTGTTCACGATCGTTCCCGGCCAGCTACCGGTGGCGTCTACCGTCCAAGCCTGGGCACCCGTCTTGTCGCACGTGTAAAGCCCGACCGAATTGTTGTTCGTCGTTGCGCTGTTCAGGTTGTCGATGCACTTGCCCGCGATGCCTGTGAAAGTGCTGTACATACTGCTAGCTCTTGCCTGGCCGGATGGAAGACCTAGCAGCAGGGCGGATAGGAAGAGTACTGCGATCAACAAGACCCGTCTTGGCATCCTGTCCGCCTTTTGAAATGTTCCCGAACCGCACGATAGTCGTTCGTTTCTTACGGTTCCCGAGGAGCTACCCTTTCGGTGCAAGAATGTCATCTACAGCCCCGACCGGGCGATACTCGTGGATCAGTCCGCCGAGCCGATGGATCCACCTGAGCTGTGAGCCTCGAAGCTCTATTCGATGCTGTAGGTGAGCTGATCCCCCGGTAGTGGTCGAGACGTTGTGCGGGTCCGATGCTCCAAACTGGAGCGAAGGAGGACCGCACCATGGCCATACGCCGGAGACATACCCCCGACCAGATCATCCGCAAGATCGCCGAGCGCAACAAGCTCTTGGCCGGCGGCACCGGACTCGACGAGGTGTGCCGGCATCTGCAGATCGCCGAGTCGACCTGGCACCGCTGGCTTGCCCAGTACGGAGGCGTGAGCAGACGCGACACCTACCTGTGGTCTGAGGATCGCTCGCTAAACCTAGGTTGGCCTCCCCAGTCACCGAATTCAAACGATGCTGCAAAATTGGTGCAGGTAACGATTGCCCAGAAGGGAATCAGCCGTTGACCACTGTTTGAAGCGGCGTGCGGGCCTGTGTGTCGATGGCAGCCGCGGTAGCTGACGGAAGGTTGGGCGCTTCGAAGTAGCGGTACCGATGAAGCACGAGGGACGCCGGAGTGGCCGTAAGCGTTGGATCGGTCACCGGAACAGAGCCCACTGGCGACGTGAGGTCCATACCGTTTTGACCCCAGGCAGCGGCATCACCGGTGCACTGCGGAGGAGACGCCGGGTTCTGGTCCTGATACACCGTGGAGACGTTCAATCCGCTGATGTCGGTATCGAGGGTGCGCACGGTGACCAGTGAGCCTTGCGCCCCTGAGACCATCTGCCACGTAGCTGGAGCAGTTGATCCGGTAGTAAACGTGATGGGCGTAACTGCGTCGGGTACTCCGTCGATGGGAACGCCGGTGTTGAGCGGGTCCGAATAGGTCAGCCCTGTCGTGCCCGTGGCGAAGTCATCGGCACTTCCGTATCCGGGGAGCCCGGCGTGGCCCCGCAACTCGGTGACAGTGTCCTGGCGATCGGGATAGAAGATATCCGTGTTGACAGTGTACTTGTAGCTGTTGGCCCCGATATAGGAGCGGATGGCTCGCACCGGCCCCGATATGTTCACAACGAAGGCACCCTCACCGGGGTTGTCGGCGCCGCCATCGAACGTGTCCTCGCTGCGGCTACACGTGTTGGTCACGTAGTAGTGAGTGCGATCAAGGATGTTGGTCCCGGTAGCGCCAGCTTGGGTAATCGCCAATCCGTTGTTCAGCCACCGGTCTCCGAGTTGCAGGCTGTATGACGGAGTCGAGACAGTGGAGTGTTCTGGATTGAAGCCCCATGTGTTGTTGGGAGCCAGTGAGCCCGTGCCCATCTTGTAGGTCGCCGTATAGGAGCCCGAGTCGAGACTGAAGTTGTAGTTGACTCCGTCAGAACCGGCGCCTCCCCCGGTGAGCTTCTTGCTGTGAAAGAGGTACACGTATCCGAACTCAGAGGGAGCCAGCGGGTCGCTGGCTTTCACCTCCTCACGCGTCGCCTTGTCGACTCCGGTCGGGTCGGCGACGGCACCGCCGGCTTGCTCGCCGGTGTCGGCGGCAAGGAACGACAGTTCGTCATTGGCATCGAACATCGGATCCGAGTCCGGTGGAGTGTAGGTTCCCGCCGACGTATAGCCCGTCGAGAGGCTCGCCGGTGGTGTGTACACCAGGACCTTGTACGGCGTCGTTGTCCCGTACAGGTCTGGATAGCTCGACGGTGGGAGGTGGTAGATCACGCCTGGGCTCACATAGTCGCGCTGGTCGACTTGTACCGGAATCTGATGCCACAGGCTCCCGTCCCATGCGAAGCCCACAACGTGCATCGGGTCGGTACCGAGGAGCTTGGGTAAGGCGCTCCCATCGAGCACCACTGGGTCGGATGGGCGAGAAAGCGTTGCGCCGAAGCGTGTGCACCCGGCCAAACCGAACACCGCCAGCCCGACGACCAGCACGGCGAAAGGGCCGCTCCGTCGCAGAACTCTCAATTCAATTCCACCCCTCCACTGTTCGGCACAGGAGCACGCATCCCAATTGCGTCATAGTCGATCGCAAATGGCGTGGAGCTGCGTTGCCTTTTTTTGGTCTCGATTGGACTGCTCGGAGTTCCCGCGCAGCTGTCTCGACCGATCCGGATGCCAACTGTCGCGGACGTGTCACCACGACCGCTATTCCACGGTCGCTCCATCATGTTGAGGCCGCGGGTCTTTGTCGTACTTCGCTGGTGTGGGCGACGCCCCGGAGGTGACCAGATCGCTGGCCGTGCTCCGCCACTCCACCGTGGGCCGGATGGCCTCCATGTCGGCGTGGCCCTTGAACCTGTCGGCCACGGCCAGGATGGACTGGACGACCGCCGACGTGAGCAGGTGGGGCACCAGGCCGAGGTCGAGGAGCTTGGTGTGCGCCGCCCGGTAGTAGTGGTCCTCCTTCTCCACCCGCGGATCGGTCCAGTGCTCGATCACCGCGTCACCGGCGAACTCGGCGACCACCATCTCGGCCATCTCGGCCACCGAGAAGGACTCGGTGAACTGGTTGAACACCCGGAACTCGCCCTGCTCGGCCGGGCTCTCCAGGGCCAGTTCGACGCAGGCCAGCGTGTCGAGGATGTTCAACATCCCCCGGGTCTGGCCACCGGCGCCGTAGACGGTGAGCGGGTGGCCGGTGACGGCCTGCACGCAGAACCGGTTGAGCACCGTCCCGAACACGCCGTCGTAGTCGAAGCGGGTGGCGAGGTCGGGGTGCAACAGGGTCTCCTCGGTGTCGTGCCCGTAGACGATGCCCTGGTTGAGATCGGTGGCCCTGATCCCCCAGATGCGACAGGCGAACATGATGTTGGCGCTGTCGTGCACCTTGGACAGGTGGTAGAAGGAACCGGGCTGCTTCGGGTAGGGCAGGACGTCGGTGCGGCCCCGGTGGGTGATCTCGATGAATCCTTCCTCGATGTCGATGTTGGGCGTGCCGTACTCGCCCATCGTGCCCAGCTTCACCAGGTGGATGTCCCGGTCCTGCTCGGCGATGGCGTAGAGCAGATTGAGCGTGCCGGCGACATTGTTGACCTGGGTGTAGACGGCGTGCTGCCGGTCGATCATCGAGTACGGGGCCGAGCGCTGCTCGGCGAAATGGACGACGGCGTCGGGCTGGAACGAGCTCAGCGTGGTGCCGACGAAGGCCGGGTCGGTGAGGTCGCCCACGAACAGGTCGATGGTCAGGTCGGAGATGTCCCGCCAGCAGCGGATGCGCCGCTGCAGGCTGGCGATCGGCACCAGGCTGTCGACACCCATCTCGAGGTCGTAGCCCCGGCGGGCGAAGTTGTCGACCACTCCCACCTGGTGACCACGCCGGGAGAGATACAGCGCGGTCGGCCATCCGAGATAACCGTCGCCCCCGAGTACCAATATCCTCATGCCCATCCCCCTTCCAGTGATGCATTACCTTAGAGAGAACCGAGAAGCTGCCGATCGAAAGGCCCTCGAAGGGCTAGCCTCGCGACTCCGTTGCATGACTTTTTCTCTCTAACCTTGGAGCGACCTGAGAGCCCGCCTCGCCGTGTCTTGAAACAGCAACCCGCAGTGTTTCTGCCGATGAATCTCCTCCAATTTGACCATCTGACGTCGTAGTCCAATTTGACGATCTACGCCGAAGCCGTTGTCGCCGAGTTGAAGTTCTCAGACCTGAGTGGACTTGACCAGGCCGATTCCGGTACCACTCGTCATGCGCTTCGGCCGACCGGTGAGCCAATCCGGTTGGCGATGGTCACCGGCGATCGGCCTCGGTGGAATGAGAATCCGGGGGACCTGGTGAATTCAATTGGTCGTCGCAACACCTCGATGATGGAGGTGCCGATGGGCAGGCCAGCTGGGTGGATGAAGGAGTTGACGGGGCGATCCCTCATGAAGTCTCCGGGGGCACCGTCCCTTCGGCGGGAGGTCGAACAGAAGTTTTGGCGTCAGATCGCCACGGGGATCACGACCGACGCGGCCGCAAGCACCGTCGGCGTGTCTCCGGCAGTGGGTGCTCGCTGGTTCCGGCATCGTGGCGGCATGCCAATCGATCTGTCACCAACCACCGGCCGCTATCTGTCCTTTCATGAACGGGAAGAGATCGCGATCTTGAAGGCGCAAGGAGCTGGGATCAGAGAGATCGGTCGGCAACTGGGGCGGGAACCTTCGACGATCTCGAGGGAACTCCGTCGTAACGCTGCCACTCGAGGCGGCAAACTCGAATACCGAGCATCGGTGGCTCAATGGAAGGCCGAGCTCGTGGCCCGGCGTCCAAAGACTGCCAAGCTCCTCACCAACGATCCGCTGCGCCACTACGTGCAGGAGCGGCTAGCTGGTCGGGTCCACCGCCCGGACGGAACTCCTGTTGAAGGTCCCGCCACTGCACCATGGAAGGGCAGAGGCAAGCCACACCGAAAGGATCGCCGCTGGGTCAGCGCTTGGAGCCCCGAGCAGATCGCGAACCGACTCGAGGTCGATTTCCCCCATGATGTTTCTATGCGGATTAGCCACGAGGCGATCTACCAGTCCCTTTACGTCCAAAGCCGCGGTGCCCTCAAGCGCGAGTTGGTCGCCTGCCTGCGCACCGGCCGTGCTCTTCGTGTTCCGCGGAGCAGAGCGAGACGCCAAGCCTGGGCACATGTCACGCCCGAGGTCATGATCAGCGAGCGCCCGCCCGAGGCCGAAGATCGCGCTGTGCCTGGGCACTGGGAAGGGGACCTTCTTATCGGGTTGGAACGCTCCGCAATCGGAACACTCGTCGAGCGCACGAGCAGGTTCACGATGTTGATCCATCTTCCTCGCGAGGAGGGCTATCGCCACAAGCACGCACCTAAGAACGGGCCGGCGCTCGCCGGCTATGGAGCAAACACGATGAAGGACGCTCTCGCGTCAACGATCACCACGCTTCCCGAACAACTGCTCCGATCGTTGACATGGGACCGCGGCAAGGAGATGTCGGCACACGCCCAATTCACAATCGAGACAGGTCTCCCCGTCTACTTCGCCGACCCGCGCAGTCCGTGGCAGCGCGGGACGAACGAGAACACCAATGGCCTGCTTCGTCAGTACTTCCCAAAGGGCACCGACCTATCTCGATGGAGCGCCGAAGAGATCGAAGCCGTTGCTCACGCGCTCAACACGAGGCCCCGCAAGACACTCGGTTGGAAGACGCCAGCGGAGACGCTCGATCAGGACCTACGATCTCAACAAGAGACCGGTGTTGCGTCCACTGATTGAACCCAGTCCTGGTCGGCCGATTTGCGTGGTGGACTAGGGACTGACGGGACCTCGGCCTCATCTTTCGACGTGCCGATTCCGTCCCAATTCGCCGAACGGTGGGGGTGACGAGTCTGCGGTCTCCGGTCGCTCCCGGATGACTGTCCGGACCCAATTAGCCGCCTCGGGTCAGGCTCAAGCTTTCTGGTGACTCACGGTAGGAGGCAATGTCGTCGCCGGGACCGCAGGCCCCGGGCGAAGGCACTGGCCCAACGGTGTCCAATGGGCGGCTCATGCGCAGGATGAGCCAGCAATAGATCGCAGTGGCGATTGTCGCGACAGCGGCCAGGAAGATAGATGATCCGGGAGGACTCCATCCTCCAGGTACGCGGGCAAAGGCGTTGATTGTCCCGAGCGCTCCAACGGTGTAGGTCCGAAGACCCCAGGCGAAGTCAACAAGCTGCGCGACTGCCACGGTGAGAACTACGAGGATGACCATCCTTCGAGTTACCCATCCGGCGATGGGTCCGATGACAGACTTCGCCTGTACCTGCTCATTACGACCTGCAACGGCTCCTGCCACGAGGAGAATTCCGACATAAAGGGGGAAACCGTCCCGAGCTTGCCACACGATGCCATCTCGCTTGGCTTGAGACACCATCACCACCGTGGGTAAGGCAACGGACACGAATATAAGTGCAAGGATCACCAGCGAATGGCGTCGCATGCTCGTGGCCACTCCGAGTGCGACGATCACCGACACTGAGAGCAGCCACAATGCCACCACAAACAGGGGCGAGTTCCAACTGAACGATCCAACAAGCTGCTGGACCAGCAGGTCCGTCCGTTTGAGGGCAAGGTTGACGACACCCCACCGGGACGTACCCGCAGGGACAGGCTGGCCTATTGGAAGCACGGTGAGGGTATGGGCCCAAAGGATGTAAAGGACGGCCATTGTTCCAGCGAATGACACCACCCCTGCCCCCGTGCGAATACTCCGGCACCGGATCAACGATGACAGAGAACGAGGGGCGAGCACAGCCAGTGAAATGACAATGATCGCCAACCAAAGGGGCGATAGTCCGCGCGTGAGCACCATCACCACCGCGGCGGTACCCGTGGCGGCGACCAAGCTGCGCGGGGGTCCATGCGCCCACTCGAGTACGAGGATGAGACCACCGGTCCAGACGCAGATTGCGGTGGAGACCTCGAGGCCACTGGGATTGACGACTGACCCGACAATGAACACCATCGGAGTGGCTGCCAACGCGATGGCCAGCAGCAGCAGGCTCGACCGAGACCAGACTTTGGCCAGCGAGAGAGCAAGTCCGAGAAACAATGCGTTCAATAGGCAACCCAATAGACGCATCAGATAGACGGCGACGTCCGAATGCCAGACAAGCGAAGGAAGTCCGACGATGGAGTAGTAGAGCGGAGGATAGTGCCCGACATAGGTGGCTGCCGGCGTGTCCGCGCCAGAGCCTCGCAATCCATGATTGCACCACGGCACGATGGAGTAACAGTTTGCTTGGAAGGTCGCAAAGCTCTGTGGAACCCTTACGACAGAGACCGCTTCGTCACAATTGGCAGAGCCCGAAATCAAATCGCAATAAAGCAAGCTCTTTCGGTCTGAGGCGGACAGTCGACCCTCCGATTCCTGGGTGAGGGTGGGTCCATTGATCTCGCCGCGCACCACCGACGCCGCTTTCACGAGTTGAGCCGGCTCGTCGATGATTGCCCCGATGGGCGTGGCCAGCGACCAGGCTGCGAAGAGGAAGAAGAGGACACCGGTGAATGCTGCCCAAATGCGGAGCAACGGGTGGGACCTGCCGGCCGGAGGTCGGCGTGAACCGGCGACAGGGCCGACGCCACCGTCAGGACCAGCACCGGTCTCGTCTCGAGGACTCAGGAGGTGCTCGCTGATCCTGTCGGCATAGTGGCACACACTACGTCAGCTGTTGTCATACCGCCGGTGGAACACCTCGACGATGGATTGCTGTGTAGTCGTCGGGATATGCCCTCATGTCGTTGGCATCCCGCACGCGTCGTTGTGGAGAGCGTCGGAGCCCGCCGAGCGGTCGGCGCCCTACCTCGCCGGCCTCTTCTCCCGACGTGACCGAGCCCCGGCGCGAGCGCTCGTCCGGGTCTCGTCCCGTTCTCCCGGTGACGCCGCCACACCTTGTGCCAGGCTTCTTCATTGACGTCGGAGTTTCGATTGACGGATGAGCCCGCCACTCAATGGGGTGCACCTGTTCGCACTCGATTGACGGATGAGCCCGCCACTCAATGGGGTGCACCTGCTCGCACTCCCGCAAGCCCAGGTGCACGCCGGACGCCCGGAGCCCCGGCCGGAATTTCCGAGCCTGTGGATAACCGGACGGGCGCTCGGATAGTCAGAAGTGAGGAGGTCCGTCGGTTGTTCGGCTCCGAAATGTCCCAACGAGGGGTGAACTCCTAATAGTTCCCTAACATCCCCCCGGTACTGTGTTCAGAAATGCATCTGGTGGAGGATGCATTCCGAGCAAGGGGGAACAATGCAGAAGATCCTGGTTGCAGCGGCAGCATTGGCGATTCCAATATCGGCAGCGACGGTGGGGATCGTCGGATTGTCTGGTACAGCCGGAGCCTCGTCCCCGGTTACCTGCGCCAAAGTCTCCGGGTCGCTCACCGGAACCGTTCACTTCAAGGGTTGCAGCACCCCGTTTGCCAAAGGGAACGCAGTGGGTACCTCGCTTGCCACTGGTGGAACGATCAGCTGGGCCGGCAAGCACCCGGGTTCGGTGTCGCTGTCGGGTTCGGTCACGAGTCCTGGCCAAGGGATCTGCGCGACGGGGTCGAAGGAGTACGACGCCTCGGACGTGGTCACGGCTGTCAGTGGAAGTGCAGCCTCGGTGATCAAGGTCGGGGACGGCGGATCAGGTGAGTTCTGCGTCACCAGGAATGGCCATCTGGCCTTGGTGAAGGGCAGCGTGTTCAAGGTCTGATCAGCTGACTACCTGCCGGAGAGGTCCACATTGCCCCTCCGGTCGGCGATCTGATGATGTGACCTCGACGGGGGGTGACGGCATCGTCAATGGGGGCGGGTACGGCGGATTCTGCCGGACCCGATCAGGAGCCCGTATAGCCAGCCTGGTTTGTCGCTGGTCGTCCCTCATTCCCCACAGGCGGTGACGGTTCAAGGTGCCGGCCGAAGCCGCACTCGCCAGCCGTCTCGCGTTCACGCGACAGCGTGGCGCCTGACCTGTCGCGACCCATTGGGAACCGGCGGTGAAGACCCTGACGGCGAGCGATGATGCCTGTCGCCTCTTCGGTCCACATGACTTGCGACAGCTCGGCTCGCGACGAGCCGGTCATGCTTGCGCCTTGCGTCACAAGCGGCTCGAACGCCGGAAGGCCGGCAGATCGACCAGCGGTCGACCTTCAACTGAGTGATGACGCCGACCTCTGGACAGCAGCGCGACCGACCAGATCTCGACGCGGACCACCGCCATCACCCTGTTCTGTACCCGAGAAGGGCCATCGTCGAGGAGTCGGGAAGGGCACGATCGCGCGCCGTGGGTCGTCTCCGCGGAGGTCCGGCATCGCAGTCGTGGGAGCCCCCAGGCAGGTGGACCCCAGCTGCGATCTCGTGGATCGTTCTGGGTTGATCAGATCTTGACCAGTCCCGAAGCCACTGGGAGTCCAACCTGCCCGGGAGACGACCGTCCTGCCGACCCAAAAATGGGCATCGAGGCCGTCCACCTGGCCGTGAGGCGGGGTCCTTTTGACAGCCACCCGACGGTCACGCAAACGCACCCCAATCGCCTCTCTCGGCCCGAAGGACCCATTCGGGCGTGCTATGGAGCGAGCACGCCGTTGCATGATCATCGGGAAGTAGGTTGTTCCCGTGAGACTGAACAAGATCTGCAATCTCGAAGACTGGCAGACGGACGGTCGAGCTCAAACTATGCGAAGAATTCTGCCGGGCTTTCTTCATCAGAGCGGGGACTATCCAGTTCATATGGAGCACAGAAAACACTGGGAATTTGCCCAGGTCTACTGTGGCCTGGAACATCTTGGTGTTTTAGATCGGGATGCGACAATACTGGCGGTAGCTGCTGGGCACGAGGCCCTTGTATTCGAGCTAACCAATCGAGTCCGATGGGCATTTGCTACCGACATTTATGGCATGGGGCCGTTCGCAGAGCTGGAGGCCGACATGACCATGCTTCGCGATCCCGACTCCTTGGCCTCATGCCCGTACAATCGACGACGATTGGTCGTTCAATACATGAATGCACTGGACCTTCGGTACGAGGACGAGACCTTTGATGCTGTCTACAGCCTCAGTTCAGTCGAGCACTTCGGCGGGTTACCTGGCGTTCGTCAGGCTCTGATCGAGCAGCACCGGGTCGTAAGAGGCGGTGGCACGGTGGCGTTTACCACCGAGGTAATCGTTAATGGAGCCGACACGTTCCATGAGGAACATTTGCTGCTCAGTACACCGGATCAAATTGAGTCAGTATGCAGCGATGTGCCCGGACTAGCTCTGATTGAGCCCATAGAGTTTGGTTTGAGCGATCTTACAACAATGAAGGTGATCCATCTCGAGGATGCTCTGGCTGATTCACTTCGAGGTCATACCGAATATCCACACATTTTGCTCGAGCAGGATGGTCGGATCTTTACCTCGATTTCAGTCTTTCTCCGTCGAACAGACTGAGAAGTGCTTGGCGCCCGACAGCGAGCAGTCCGCCAGCCGACGAACCCCCGGCGGAAATCGCCGGGCGCGTTGGAGGGCCGCGGCGAACTCGGCCACGCCACAAGGACTCTCCGTGATCGACTCGCGACGTTGCAGGAGGACCCTTCCAACGGCCAGGCCCGGATGCCCCAATCGACTCAGAGGTTGGGTTCTCTACGAGGACTCGGCTATGCGTTTGAGGCTGGCGAGCGTCGCCTTGATGCCGTCCCGGGCCATCTGGGCCATCCCGTCGAGGCGCGCTTCGACGTCGATGTTCTGGTCGCCGGCGCGAACGAAATCCGGATAAGCGGGAAGGACCTGCCACGACTCAGTCACGTCGGTACCATGGCCGCTCTCCTCAAACGTATATCCCCAGCGCACGAGCTCGACGTCACCGCTCGGCCCGAAGTTGACAAAGGAGAACTCTCGGGCCGGGTTTGAGACGACGACCTTGCAGCGGGTGTCCCAGCTGATGTCCCCGATGGCATTGTGGCCAGTGAACCAAGCACCTGTCTCGCCTGCCCGCGCGGCATCATCCCAGGTTCCGGTTTGACACACCGGGCTGAGGTCGCCGACACGTGTCACGTCGCTGACGATCGCAAAAACCTCAGCGGGCGGGCAGTCGATCCTGACACTCTCGGAATGGCTGTAAGCGGAGACGTCCATGTGCAGGACCTTATGCCAATCGGAATGCACGCGCTCTGCCAGCTCTGACGAGCGCCAAATGGAGCACAGGGACGGCGGCGGGACGGAGAGCAGTGAAAGCATGGACAAAGGGGATCTCACTCCGTCGCACGGACGGCCGGTGGCAGGAAGCGCACCGTTCACCGATGCGTAGACTGACAGCTCGGTGACCGCCCCGACCCAATCGACGAGCCAAGCCTGCGCCCCAATCCGATCAAGCGACTGGTCGCGCTACACCTGCTGTCCTTCATCGACGGTGGGTCGACCCGGCGTCTCATAGGGAGGGCGTCTCATAGGGAGGGAGTCACAGGTGCACCGCGGGTACCTCATCGGATGGGTCGCTCTGGTCACCCTCACTGGTGGCGGTTTGTCCGCGTGCACCTCAGGGTCGACGGCTGGCACCGAGCCAGCCGGCTCGGCTCGCCCCGCTCCGACGTCCAATGCCCCTCGGTCGAAGATCGCGCCGACCATCGCGGTTAGTTCGACCACCTTGCAGGTCGGAGGTCAGGTCACCGTCAGCGGCAGCCGATGTGAGCCGGGGTTCCTCGGAAAGGTGGCTCTGGAGCAGAGCCCGACCGGCGGCCCGCAGGTGAGCTACCCGTTCTACGAAGACCTCGGACAGGCCGCCGTCCGGGCCGATGGTCGCTGGACGATCACCACTTCGGTCCCAGCCGCCATCATCGGCGCGTCGAAACTTGCCGCATTCTGTGAGGACCCGAGCGTCGGCACAGCGGCGTTGACCTACCGATCTGTCCCGGTGACCGTGACAACGCCATATGTTCTGCAGGTGACGCCGGGTACCACAATGCACGCGGGTGGCATCCTCGACGTGGGTTCGGGCGGGGGTGGGTGCGATGCGATATCGAACCCCGATGTCTTTCTCTGGTCACCCAGTGCCCATCCGCCCGACAATCTCACCGGTATCGGCGAGGTCGTCGGACCGACCGGCGATGGTGGACCATGGCACGTCCCGCTGACCGTGCCGGCCTCAACCGAACCGGGCCAGTATGAGGTCATCGGCCGTTGCATCTACTCTCGGAGCATCCGTATTACCTATGAGCCGGTTCCCGTCACCATCGACGCCCCGTAGCGCCAGGAGAGATCGTGCCCGGCGATGGCCTGTGGCGAGGAGCCCCGGGGGAGGCCCAGTGCGACTGTGTGCTCGTGGAGCCGACCGCCCGGCATCGAGGGGTTCCACCCGAATGCCTGCTCGATCGCCCTCATTCCGGGCACCTGGTCAGTGCCCCAGGCCGGGACTCGCCCCCTCGGTCCCACGAGAGGACATTTGGTCCCGATCGGCCCGGGTCGGGAAAGCGAGCGCTGCATATGGAACGGTGTGGCTGTGATCCTCGGGGCCGATAGGTCGCCTCGGAGAGGCAGGTAGAGGGATGGAGCTCCAGAGCAGTGCCGTGGTGGGTGAGCGCCGTTGGCCCATGGCCGTGACTCTCGTGGTTGCCATGACCCTGCCGTTCTTGCTGCCGCAGAGGTTCACCGTCGGTCCGATCTGGATCGTCCCGGTGCTCGAAGCCCTGCTGCTCGTCGCCCTCATGGTCGCTGACCCGGGCCGCATCGATCGCCGGTCGACGATCGTCCGGACCCTTTCGATCGGGCTGGTGACCATCCTCGTCGGCGGAGCCACGGCGGCTACCACTCGACTGGTGGTCGACCTCATCCGGGGAGGACCCGACACCAACTCACCGGGACAGCTCCTCCGGGTCGGCTCATTGACGTGGGTCTATGTGCTCATCACCTTTGCCTTCCTCTACTGGGAACTGGACGGCGGCGGACCCGAGTCCCGCGCCCGCGCCGCGCCGGAGTACCCAGAGCTGGCCTTTCCCGAGCATCTCAATCCTCAGGTGACGCGCCCCGGTTGGAGACCGGAGTTCTTCGACTACCTGTACCTCGGCTTCACCAACGCCACTGCGTTCAGCCCCACCGATGTGATGCCTCTCGCCCGTTGGGCCAAGTTGGCCATGGCCGTCCAGGCGATGGCCTCCCTCCTCATCCTGGGGCTGGTGATAGCCAGGGCGGTGAACATCCTGAAGTAGCCCTGGGGCGCGAGCGCCTGAGCCGCCAGGCAGACAGCCCGACTGTGAACGGGTGGCGAACTCGGGTGGGGAGGACCGGGACCTACGGGCCGGCCCGGCCGACCGGATTGCGCGTGATCACGAGCCTGACCGGACGCCGGGTGCCCCGGGGCTCTAGGTTCTCTTCATCAGGCTCAGGCAACACATGCGGAATGAGCTCTGGCGGGAGTGAGGGGCCCCGGCGGAACTGGCCAAAGGACGGCAAACCGCGGCGCGACCCCGACCGCCTCGTCGGCCACCGGCCAGGAGCGGGTCGCCGCCCTCGACGGCCTGCGGGCGCTGGCCCTGCTCATCATCATGGGGTACCACTTCGGGCTGGGGTGGCTCCGGGGGGGCTTCTTCAGCCTGGACATCTTCTACGTCCTCTCCGGCTACCTGATCACCGGGCTGCTGGTCGGCGAGTACGGCCGGCGGGGCCGGATCAAGCTGTCGGCCTTCTGGCTGCGCCGGGCCCGGCGGCTGCTGCCCGCCCTGGTGGTGGTGCTGGTGGCCGTCACCGTGCTGGTGCGCTTCGCCGAGCCCGCCGGCCTCTACCCCGACTTCCGGATGAGCGCCCTCTCGGCCCTGTTCTACTTCTCCAACTGGTTCCAGATCGCCGGCCGGGGCAACTACTTCGTGGCCACGGGGGCGGTGTCCCCCCTCACCCACACCTGGTCCTTGGCCGTCGAGGAGCAGTTCTACCTGGTCTGGCCCCTGGTGGTCCTGGCCGTGATGACCCTGGCCCGGACCTATGCCCGGGGCCTGCGGGCCCTGCTCTGGGTGTCGGCCGCCGGGGCCCTCGCCTCGGCGGCCGAGATGGCCCTGCTCTACCACCCGGGGGCCGACACCACCCGGCTCTACTTCGGCACCGACACCCACGCCCAGTCCATCCTGGTCGGGGCGACCCTGGCCTGTGGGCTGACCCTGGTGGAGCGGCGCCGGGGGCGCCAGGGGATGGCCCCGGTCGCCCGCTCGGCGGGGTCCGGGGCGGCCCTCGGCCTCCTCGGCCTCCTCGGCCTCGCCGGCACCCTCGCCCTCACCTACGGCCAGACCGGCACGGCCGCCTTCGACTACCGGGGCGGGTTCCTCCTCTCGGCCCTGTCGGCCGCCGCCCTCATCCTGGCCGCGGTGTGCGTGCCCCGGGGGCCCATCGCCTGGGGGCTGTCCCGCCGGCCCATGGTGTGGCTCGGCACCATCTCCTATGGCGCCTACCTCTGGCACTACCCGGTCTACGTGTACCTCGATGCCGCCCGGACCGGGCGGACCGGCCTCCCCCTGGTCGCCGTCCGCCTGTCGGCCACCCTCGGCCTCGCCGCCGCCAGCTACTACCTCGTCGAGCGGCCGGTCATGTACGGGACCTTCTGGCGCAGCCTGCGGGCGGCCGTCCCCGCCACCGCCCTCCTGGTGGCCACCGTGGCCGTGGTCGTGGCCGGGACCACATCGGAGGCGCTGGCCTTCGGATCGACCGGTGAGGCCCGGGCCCTCACCGGTCCGACCGGTCGCCACCTCGTCCCCGTGCTCGTGTCCGGTGACTCGACTGCCGTGACCTTGGGTCTCTCGCTCGCCTACTGGGCGAATGAGTCCCACGACGGCATCGATGTGATCGACGAGGGACTGGAGGGGTGCGGCGTGGCCGAGGGTCGGTACTTCGAATCGGAGGGCGCGCGGAGCCCGTTGCCTGCCGCCTGCAATACCGGTGCACCGCGCAGCCAGCAGTGGCCGGCGCGATTGGAGGACGAGCTGGTTCGGTATCGACCGCGCGCGGTCGTGCTGTTGGCCGGACGGTGGGAGGTCTTCGACCGGACCGACCTGGCCGGACGCCTGACCAACATCACGCATCCGGCCTATGCCCACTACGTGCAACAGCAGCTCCAGCGGTTCGTCTCGATCGCCACGAGCCGGGGCAGTCGGGTCGTGTTGATGACGGCGCCGTACTACAGCTCAGGGGAGGAACCCGACGGTATGCCACGTCCCGAGGACGACCCGGTGCGCGTTCGTGACTACAACCGCTTGGTGCGCGAGGTGGCGAAGGCAAATCCCCGCAGCACGGCACTCGACGACGTGAACCGCATCGTCTCACCCGGCGGCCGGTTTGCCTCCACCATCGGCAACACGGTCGTACGAGCGCCCGACGGCATCCATTTCCCCTTCTTCAACGCCTTCGACGAAACTGCTCCCTTGCCGGAGACCGCCCGAGAGGTCGAGGACTTTGCCCGATGGATCGGACCCCGGGTGCTCCCGCCGATCGCGAGGGAAGCGAGGTAGGAGGAAGCCGTGTCGAAGGGGACGGACGTGCCGAAGCTACGCGTCGGGAGTGTCAGCGAACCCGTCTCGGCATGAGGGCTCCGATGATCCAGAAGAGGGGGATGAAGAGCCCGATGAGGAACATCACCCAGTGTCCTTTCCTGATCGAGACGATGCCGAGGGTGATCAGTAGGACGATGTAGATGGCACCGAGGATGAAGGCCATGCAGTGCTCCCTTGCCGATGGATGGACCGGCGGCCCCTGTTGGCGACGCCGACTTGTGACGCTGTGTCTCCTGAGAAGCTAGGAGGAGTTGCCTGTTTCGACCAGGGCCAGAGGTCCCTCCCCTCGGGATCAGGTGGGACGGGCCTCTGTCGGGGCCGATCGAACCACCCTCCCATCGGGCGAAACTCCCTGTTCGACGGGCGTGTTTGGCGTCCATCGGCCATGGGTATCGCCTACGGAGGTTTTCTGCCGGCAGCCCGAAGCTCGGTCGGGTGTCGGGCACAATCAGGGGGGACCCACCGTTGCGCGTTCGTTCAGTCAGACTTGTTCTGGTCATCACCGCCGTCGTGGTGTCGACCGTGGCGGTGGGGATAACCGCCCAGGGTGCCACGGCCCGTGCCGTCGCCGCGGAGCCTCGGGCGGCCACGGCCGCACCGGCGTGCACCTTCAACGGAAGCGCCCTGCCGCTGGTCACCGGAGTCTCGGCGGGCGACAACATCGCCATCAGTTGTTCGGGCCTGCCCGCCCTGCACCCCTACCTGGTGGTCGGGACCAGCCTGCTCCTGGGGATCGACCCCGCCGCCAGGCCTCTGCTCTCGGGCCAGGTCGTCTCGTTGGCCGGCCTGACGGCCCTGTTGTCAGCGTTGAAGGAGATCGACCTTGCGTCGGAGGCTCTCCCCATCTCGGACCTGTCGGGGAACCTCAGCCTCGACTGGACCGTGCCGACCTTCCAACCCCTCGACCCGAACGCCGCCTGTCCTCCACCACAGGAGCAGTTCAACTCGGGGCTGATCGGCTGTGCCGTGGCGATGATCGACCTGACCAGCTTCAAGCCGGTTGCCGCCGGCAGCGCCGTCTTCGAGTACTCGGGTTTCCCTTTGCTCCCTCCGAACCCGACGCTGTCCCTGTCGGCGTCGACCGCGGCACCCGATCAGACCGTCTCGGTCCGTGACGCCGCCGGGGCGAGCACCTACTGGTGGGTGTCCACCCTGGCGGCCCTCCAGGCCGGCCTCAGCGGTGGTTCGAGCTCGGCGCCGACCGTGACGGTCACCGTGGCGGATCCGAAGGGGAAACAGGTCCGGGTACCCTCAACCGTGCAGGTGGCGCCGGCAAGCTACGACGCAGGCACCTTCTCCCCACCGGCCATCTCCGGGGGTTTCACGGTCCCGTCCACGCTGGCCGGGCCGGAGACCGTGACGGTCCAGGTCAGCAGCACCCTTGAGGGGTTGCCGCTGGCCAACACCGCCTCAGCCCCTCTGTTCGTCGACAACCCACCTACGACGAGCATCCTCATCCCCTCCAACGGGGCGAAGTTGTCGAAGACGGCGACCCTGGACGCCTCGGCAACGAACGCCACCAGCGTCCGGTTCGTGCTCTTCGGGGGCTCCTATTTCGGCCAGGTCATCGGCACCGGCACGTTGACCTCCTTCGGCTGGATCTCCACCTGGAACACCAAGACGGTCCCCAATGGCTCGTATCTGCTCTTCTCGCAGGCCTTCAATGCCAGTGGCAATGGCGTCAGCCCGCCGACGAGCATCACGGTCCGGAACCGGCGGTAGTCCGCCGGGCCCGTTGCGTCGGCCGATGACCAGCTCCCGGGCCGGGGGTGAGTCGGCCGCAGCGCAATAGCACACGATCCATCCTGGGCACCGGAGCGTCGTGCCGCTGTGTCTGGCATTGTGTCCAGGTGACGTATCACCAGGTGGTGTCCGATCTGGCACAAGCTGTCGAAGCCGTGGGCGCCGCCATCATGGTCCTCGGTGGAGCGTGGGCGTTGCTCGACTACGCCACCTCGGTCGTGCCCTCGAGGAGCCGCCCCTCGGCCTACAAGCAGCTCCGGCAGCGACTCGGCCAGGCGATCCTGCTCGGCCTCGAGGTCCTCATCGTCGGTGACATCGTGCGCACGATCATCGTCGACCCGACCGTCCGCAGCGTGGCCGTCCTGGGGATGGTCGTCCTCATCCGGATCGTCCTCAGCTTCTCGCTGGAGGTCGAAATCGACGGTGCCTGGCCCTGGAACCGATGGCGACTCACGCCGAAGGAGGGCTCAGAACATCCACCCTCCGCGTAGCTTCACGACCGACGGGCCCCAATTCGGGACCTTCGTCCCTACCGGTGGCATCACGTCGCGCTCAGACTCGGTCGGGCATGTTCCAGGACCCGAGCGAATCGAGTGGGACCCGGTCCGAAATGGTCAAGTCGAGCGCTTCTCCTCGCTGACCGGAAAGCCACCGAGGAGAATGCGAAAGTGGAGGGCAGCCAGGACACCGGTGTCGACTCCCGCCGGTGGCGGCCCAGCGGAGAAGGAAGTCCTAGCGGAGAAGAGGGAACCCATGGTGCAAGAGGCGAGTAGGCCACTGTCAGGCGGTGGTGCATCCACGGTGCAGCATCGCTCCGCCGAGGAGCGGGCCAAGCTCGGAAAGGAGGCACGTCTGACGGCACCGCGCTCCTCACAGGGAGAGTTCAGCCCAGGAGGGGACCGTCCCGATCCGGTGAGCCTGTTGGAGCGGCAGGCCGTCTCCCGGGTGCCCGAGCTGGTCCCGATCCGCTATGGGCGGATGCTGGTCTCGCCGTTCACCTTCTTCCGAGGTGCGGCCCTCATCATGGCCTCCGACCTGGCCACCACGCCGCGCTCCGGGCTCGATGCCCAAATCTGTGGGGACGCCCACCTGTCCAACTTCGGCCTGTTCGCCTCGCCCGAACGCACTCTCTTGTTCGATGTCAACGACTTCGATGAGACACTGCCCGGCCCCTGGGAGTGGGACGTCAAGCGTCTGGCGGCCAGCGCGGTGATTGCCGCCCGCGACCGCGCATTCACCGCCAAGGAGGCTCGAACCGCCGCCATCGAGGTCGGGGCGAGCTACCGCCGGGAGATGACCCAATTGGCCGGGATGTCGACCCTGGACGTGTGGTATTCCCACATCGACGTCGCCCAGATGCTTGCCGACCTCCAGGCCGCGGCGGCCAAATCACGGTCCAAAACCGACAGGCAGATGGCCGCTCGCACGCAGAAGACCATGGACAAGGCCCGCACCCGGGACAGTACCCAGGCCCTGGACAAGCTCACCACGGTGGTCGACGGCCAGCGTCGCATCGTCAGTGACCCGCCACTCATCGTGCCCGCCGAGGAATTGCTCCCCGAGCTCGAGAGCGCTGCCCTCCTTGAGCTGCTTCACCAGCTGCTCCGCCACTATCGCCGCAGCCTGCAGACCGACCGGCGCCACCTGCTGGAGGAGTTCGAACTCCGCCAGATCGCCCGCAAGGTCGTCGGTGTCGGCAGTGTCGGGACCCGGGCCTGGATCTTGCTGCTCCTCGGCCGCGACAACGACGATCCCTTGTTCCTCCAGGCCAAAGAGGCAGAGGCCTCGGTACTGGAGGAGTTCGTGGGCAGGAGTGGCTATGCCACCCATGGCGAGCGGGTGGTGGCCGGCCAACACCTCATGCAGGCGGCCAGCGACATCTTCCTCGGCTACCAGCAGGCCACCGGCCCGGATGGGGCGACCAGGGACTACTACCTGCGTCAGCTGCGGGACTGGAAGGGCTCGTTCGAAGTGGAGGATTCGATCCCTCAGGGGCTCACCAAGTACGTCGGGGTGTGCGCTCAGGCTCTGGCCCGGGCCCACGCCCGCTCCGGCGACCGCATCGCCATCGCCAGCTACCTGGGATCCGGGACGACGTTCGACCGGGCCATCGGCGAGTTCGCCGAGACCTATGCCGAACAGAACGAGCGCGATTACGAGGCTCTGCAGCGGGCCGCCGCCGGTGGCCGGATCCAAGTGGAGAGCGGGCTGTAGGCGGAACCGCCACCGATCCCCTGGGCTCCTCGCCTAGGCCCGGTCCTGGACCGCTGAGTCCGCTCACTGCCGCAGAGCCGGTTGTACGGTAGCCGTCGATGGCCGAGTCGTCACCGGATCCAGCCGATCCCGCTCTCACCCGGAGACAGCCACCGACACCCGGGGACCAGGCCAGGTCCACGCGGGACGACCGGGTCGCCTGGGGAGTGCCGTCGAGAAGCGAGCATCGGTGGCCGGCGTCCGTGGCCGTGGTGGTGGCCATCGCCCTCCAGGTGGTCCTTCCCCAGCGGGTCATCCAGGGTCTCGGACCTCGCTGGCTGATACCGAGCCTCGAAGGAGTGCTCCTTGCCGCCCTGATCGTGACCAATCCCGGTCGCATCAACCGGGAATCGTCCGTCCTCCGGGGGATGTCGCTGGTGCTGATCGCGATGATCAGCCTGGCCAACGTCGTCGCCCTGGGGGAGCTGGTGAAGGCCCTCCTGGAGCACACCACTGCCGGGGGTCGGTCACTGGTGTTCGCCTCCGTGCCGATCTGGCTGACCAACGTGATCGTGTTCGGGCTCTGGTACTGGGAGCTCGATCGCGGCGGCGTGGCGGCGCGTCTCCGGGAGGATCACCGGCGTCCGGACTTTCTGTTCCCGCAGATGTCCACCCCGGGCGCCGCTCCCGGGTGGACGCCGGACTTCCTGGACTACCTCTACACGTCCTTCACCAACGCCACGGCATTCAGCCCCACCGACACCATGCCACTGACGGCGTGGGCGAAATTGCTGATGATGGTCCAGTCGCTGGCCTCCCTCCTGACCGTGGCATTGGTGATCTCGCGAGCGGTCAACATCCTCAGCTGAAAGGGCCGGTCGTGCCTTACGGCTTGGAACCGGTAGCCGGCGTCCCGCCGGGGCACCACAGGTTGGTGGGGGCACCGGTGCACGGGTTGGGCATCGAAGGCAGGCTCGGCAGGGGGTGCATCACCACCTCCGTGGGCTGCGGGTAATTGGCCGACGCACAGAGCGAGCCGCTCAAGACTCCGGCATCGCACTCCACCTGCACCAGCAGGGTGGTGTCCGTGTTGGCGCCGAGCAACCCCGCCTTGGGGGTCCGCGACCCGCAGGCCGCCGACGTCTGGCCCGGGAAGCCGTCCAGCGCGTTGCCGCTCGTTGCCGCTCCGAGTTGGTGGGTGAACGTCGAGTCCCACTCGGTGTTGCCGGGGAAGCAATTGGCGGGCTCGTTGCCGCCGATGAGCAGATTGGCATAGTCGGCGTTGCTCGGGTTGCCGAAGGAGCCGTTCCCGGAGAACTTGTTGTTCGAGAGCACCCCTCCCTGGGGATCGTAGAGGCAGGAGATGCCCGAGATGCCCAGGGAGGTGGCGAGGAGCCCCTTCGTGCCGACGCAGGTCCGGCCGTCCGAGGTGGTGTTGCCATCCGGGTAGGGGAGGAAGGCCATACCCCAGGCCCCGTTGTCAAGGAAGGTGTTGTTGGTGATGGTGTCGTTGCGGCCACCGGATATGGTCATCCCCGTCCCCGTCGGCCCGAGGCCGGCCGTGCCTGCGATCGGAACATCGGGGTTGTTGTTGTGATCCACCAGGTTGTTGGTGAACACCCAGCACATCCTGGTCCCGGTGATCGAGCTCGTGGTGCTCCAACAGAGACCGTTCTGGGGTGGGGGAGGATCGCCGGTGAGCGCGGTGTTGGTGTCGAATCCGTCCTTGTTGTTGTCGAACCGCGAATTCTGGATGACGACTTGACCGCCCGAGTTGGTCCCCGAGTAGCCCAAGGCGTTGTTCTCCATCCAGGCGTGGTCGATGGTCACGTTGCAGGCGCGCTTGCACGCCCCCACATAGATGCCCGAATCCGAGAAGTTGTTGGCGTACAGCTGGCTCAAGGACGACGGGCCGGTGGCGTCCGAGGAGAAGATCCCGTACAGGGCGCAAGTCCCACAGACGTTCAGGTGCTGGGGGTCACTTCCGGCGAAGTAGGTGGAGGTGGCGGTCAGGTAGCTGCCTGAATAGCGGGCCAGCCCGATGGTGCCCGACCCGGACCCCCCGTTCCACCAGATCTCGTTCCCGGCGTTGCCCGAACCGGCGATGAAGTTGCACACGGTCAGGTTGTCGATGCTCACGTCGTTGGCCTTCCACACGAGGATCCCGTTGCGGCCGTCGCCGTTGAGCGAGTTCTGATCGGCCGGGGCCGAGCTGCAGGGAGTGGTGGCGGACGCATTCGTGCCGTCGACGATGACCGAGTTGCGGTCCATCCCGCGCAGGTGGAGCTTCGGGGTCGTGATGTCCACGCCTCCGTACCAGCCGTCAGCCAGGTCGGACGGGGTCGGAGCGTTGGCCCCCGTGTCCCCGACCTCGTGGTAGTCGCCGGGGGCGATCAGGATCCAGTCCCCCTTCTGGGAGGCATCCACCGCGGCCTGAATGGTCGAGAAGGTGTCCGACGGTGGTGTGGTCACACCATTGAAGGAGCCGACGTAGAGCACATGCGGCTTCGGCGCCTTGGCCGCCTGGACGGCTCGGGTCCCGGCACTGCTGACGCCGGACCCCACGGAGACGAGCAACCCGGCCATCAACAGCCCGGCCACCCCGGCCGAGCCCACCCGGCGGATCCGATGGAGAGTCTTTCGGCGCATCGATCCTTCCCCTTTGCTCCGAATCATTGGATCCGGCGAGAAGAGCCTAATCCCCATGGCCAGGGGAGGACAGGGTCGGTAGCCCCGATCGACACCGAGACGGAAATGGTTGCCTTGCGGTCCGTCCGAGCAGCCGGCCGGCACGGAAGGATGACCCCTGCTGGGGAGTATCGCGGAGGGCATCTTTGATCTGCGGCCGGCGGTCCGCCGGGCCGTCAGACCGACAACACGTTCACCGCCTATTTCGATAATGGGAGTGAAGCGCCCGAGGCGGTAGCCCTCAATGCGATCGGTGCCCGCCCCAGTGGATCCCCCTCGCTGACGGCGGGATCGGCCGCCGGTAGAGCCCGGCCCACCCGCACTGCTCGCAGCTGCAGCCGGCTATGACCGGTGGTGATCGGACGCTCGCTCTTTGTGGCTATTCGTCCGTCGTTCTGTGCGCAACGGATCAGAACCATCACATTTGACGAGGTGATTTTGATCGGCCCCATGTCATGCTTGCTCGGCTCGTCCATTGGCGGGCGTCCATGCGGACAAAGGAGATCAGGGGCTGGGGGGGATCTTGGGGCAGGAGCGCCAGTGCCTTGGCGGTCCATAGTGAATCGAAGCTCGTCTTCATTGTTCGGCGGCGGACTGCGTGTCCTGCAGGCCGCTCGGGCCGGCGCCGCCGCCAGGCGGTGAGCTCCATTCCAGCCTCAACCTTCAATCCGCTCCGTAGCGACGGCGATGACTCGCTTGAGGGGAAGAGGGGGCTCATTGAGATACCGGCAGCCCGTGCTGCCCTGGATCGATGTCATCCACACGCCGACACACGTCGGCAGCCGCCAACGGGACGCTGATGGGGCTGCAGATTCACGGCTGGATGAGTGATGAGGATCAGAGGGTCAGTCTTCGTAACGGTCCTCGTGCTGTCGTCCGTGTGTCTCGGGTCGTCGTTGGTGGCATTGCCGGCATCCCTGCAAGCCGACTCGCTGCCCCCGCCCCCAGCCTCGGCCAATGCGCCCGGGCTGGTGGTCGACCCGACCGTCACCCGGGCCGACCCGGCCATCATCTGGGACCCGGAATTCCGGGTCTACCGGATGTACAACACCGAGACGGTCTTCGCCTACGCCCCTGAATGGCAGTCCCTCAAGGTGACGGGGCCCTGGACGTACGTGGGGGACGCGCTCCTGGCCCTGCCGGCATGGCGCGGCCCCCTGTTCACGACCTGGGCCCCGGAGGTCCAAGACGTGGCCGGTGTGTGGACGATGTGGGGGAGCACCGAGGACACCCAGGGCAACCTCTGCCTGTTCCGGGCCACCGCCCGCACGGCAGCAGGCCCCTTCGTCGTCGACCCGAGGCGGGTCCCCTGTGACCCCACCACCAATGGCGAGATCGACCCGACGCTGGTCGAGTCGGCCGGGCAGTGGTGGCTCGTCGACAAGACCAACGGCAACGGTGTGGGCAAGCCCACCACGTTCCTCTCGCAGCGCATCGGACCCGACGGGATGCCCACGGGTCCGACGTTCACGCTGTTGACCTCCGACCAACCATGGGAGCAGGGCATGATCGAGGCACCGAGCCTGATACAGAGCCCGTCGAGGAAGCAGTGGTGGCTCGTCTTCTCGGCGGGCAGCTTCGACCCCCAGAACCCCACCTATCAGATCTACGCCATCCCCTGCGCCGGGCCCGAGGGCCCGTGTCGCATCGCCGACGTGGTCAAACTGGTCGGGCGCAGCCCCCAGGGTGCGGCGCCGGGCGAGGAGTACGCCTTCCGCGGCCCGGACGGACAGGCCTGGATCGCGTACAACCCGGACGGCTTCTTCGTGGCTCCGACGCTCCGTCCCCTGGCCCTGGTCAAGCTGGACTTCGACGACCTGGGGACCCCGTACGTCATGACGCCGTGACCGATCCGCCCCGCCGGGCGCTCTGAACCACCCCTCCCGCGACCCTCCCGCCTGCCGTCCCCGCTCCATCGACGGGGTCCTCGGCCGCCCGGTCCCCTGCCGATACTGTGCGAGTCAGGTCAGGGCACGAGCCCGAGTCCCACCTGAAGGAGGTCTCCGTGAGAACAGGCAAGGCTCCGGCGACGGCGATCGCGGTGGTTGCGGCCGTGCTCGGGGTGACGACGATGGCAGCACCGGCGTCGTCGACCGGGGCATGGCCGACGGCGCGGGCCCAGAGCCACGTGTCGGTCGTCGCCAGCGAGACGCCGGCCTTCGCCGGCGACGCTCCCGATCCCGACATCGTCTATTCCGGGGGCACCTACTACGCCTTCACCACCGGGACGCCCCTCGGGAACAACCTGCAGGCGCTGGTCGACACCTCGGGGAACCCGACGACCGGCTGGGGCTCCTACACGGGCAAGCCGAACGGATCCTCGGCCCTCCCCACCCCCCCGGCGTGGGAGACCACCGACACCCAGACCTCGCCCGGCGTCTTCTTCTTCGGGGGCCACTGGGTCATGTGGTACGACGCCTCGGTCAGCCCCAACCGGATCGACAGCGGTCACAGCTGCCTCTCGGTGGCGACCGCCGCCTCCCTCACCCCGGCCTCGCCCGTCTTCACCGACTCGACCGGGGGTCCCACCTACTGCGGAGTGCCGGGAAGCACCGGGGACGTCCTCGACCCCAGTCCCTTCGTGGACCCGGCCACCGGGACGGCCTACCTGCTGTGGAAGTCCAACGACGGCAGCTCGGCGGAGCCGTCCCAGGTCTGGTCGGTCCCGCTCAGCGGCGACGGCACCCACTTCGCCGGGGCGCCGACCGTCCTCCTCACCGTCGACCAGGCCGACCTCCCGTGGGAGACCACCTTCGACGATCCCCAGATGGTGTTCAGCACGGGCGGCGGCTACGGCCTTCTCTTCTCGGCCGGCGACTTCCTGTCGGCCGGCTACTCCCAGGCCCTGACCACCTGCAGCGGACCGCTCGGTCCGTGCAGCCAGCCGACGGGACCCTTCCTCACCTCCTACGGGAGCGTGGCCGGACCGGGCGGGGGTTCGCTCTTCCGGGACGCCGGCGGGAGCTGGTGGCTCGGCTACGCCGGTTGGCCCAGCAACTGCACCAACTACAGCTGCGGAGGGGTGCGGCGGTTGTTCGTGGCGCCCATCGACCTGACGAACGACCTCAACGTCCCCTGCAATCGGCCGGCCGGAGCGCCGGCCGGCTACCGGCTCACGGCCAGCGACGGCGGCATCTTCACCTACGGCAACCTTCCCTTCTGCGGCTCCACCGGAGCCATCCACCTCAACCAGCCGGTGGTCGGCATGGCCGCCACGTCCGACGGCGGCGGCTACTGGACGGTGGCCAGGGACGGTGGAGTGTTCGCCTTCGGTGACGCCGCCTTCTACGGCTCGACCGGGGCCATCCACCTCAACCAGGCGGTGGTCGGCATGGCCGCCACCCCCGACGGGCGCGGCTACTGGCTGGTGGCCTCCGACGGCGGCATCTTCACCTTCGGGGACGCCGCCTTCGACGGCTCGACCGGGGCCCTCCACCTCAACCAGCCGGTGGTCGGCATGGCCGCCACCCCCGACGGGCGCGGCTACTGGCTGGTGGCCTCCGACGGCGGCATCTTCACCTTCGGGGACGCCGCCTTCTACGGCTCGACCGGGGCCCTCCGCCTCAACCAGCCGGTGGTCGGCATGGCCGCCACCCCCGACGGGCGCGGCTACTGGCTGGTGGCCTCCGACGGCGGCATCTTCACCTTCGGGGACGCCGCCTTCTACGGCTCGACCGGGGCCCTCCGCCTCAACCAGCCGGTGGTCGGCATGGCCGCCACCCCCGACGGGCGCGGCTACTGGCTGGTGGCCTCCGACGGCGGCATCTTCACCTTCGGGGACGCCGTCTTCTACGGCTCGGCCGGGGCCATCCAGCTCAACCAGCCGGTGGTCGGGATGAGCCATTAGCCCGGATCGCCCCGGACGCCGGGCCCGACTGGGTGAGCGGTCGTTCCGGTCGCGAACCTGCCGGGCCGGAGCGGTGACCCTCAGCCCGCCGGCCGCCGGCGGGCGGGCGCGGCGGCCATCTGACGCACCCGCTCGCGGCTGACCCCGAGCCGCTCGGCGATGGTGTCGAGCGAGAGCCCGCACCTGCGGGCCTCCTCGATCGACTTGGCCCGCTTCCTCGCCTGCTTGGCCCGCTTGGCCTCGGCGTCCCGCATGGCCTCGTTGGCCGCCACCACCCGGTCGAGGGCCTTCCATGCCTTGGCGCTGATCGGCCGGGGCTCGAAGGGCATGCACCCATTTTGCCACTCGCAAGCGTTCTCTAGCGAACGCTGTACCGCAAGAGGGATCTTGTCTCTAGCGATCGATGGAATTCCTGGTGACGTGCGGGATTTGGACGGGGGGAGGGGCTATTTCTGGGTGACTCCACGGACGCGTCGGAGTAGGATTGCCCCAGTTCGGCGATCGAGTCGGTGCGCCCATGCGGAGGGGCAGTGACTCATGACCGGTTTCGATGATGGCGACATCATCCTCGTCGGTCAGATCGACGGCATTGAAAATCGGGGGGAATCAACGGGGTATGAGGTTGGGGCGCAGCGATACAGCGATGACGGCAATGGTCCGCGGCCCGGTGGCCGAGGGTGGTCCCGCCGACGCAACCTTCTCGCGCCGGTACGCGGCGCCGACCGACCTCTCCGGCCCGGATGCCCGGCCGCTCCCCCCAGCCTGCCCAAGCCCCAAGCGTCGTAACGAGGAGCATTCGTGAAACGGTTGATCGTCGTCTTCATCTCGGTCATGGCGCTGTTCGCCCTGAGTGCCACGGTGGGAGGGGCCGCCTGGAGTGCGGCGGCCACCTCGTCCACCCCGATCATCATCTTCGATGATGCCGGCCAGCAGGCCCAGCTGATCATCCCCACGCCGGCCTGCCCCACCTCCCAGCCCACCTGTGAGTGGAAGTTCTTCCTGAACGAGCCCAAGCTCTCGGTCGACGTGGGCACCGTCTACGGGACGTCCGGGACCCTGACCATCGCCTACCCGAAGGACTTCTGCGGCGTGATCCAGGCCGACGCCTACGTCGGCCCCCCCTTCGTCCCCAAGCGAGGGTTCCAGCACACCATCGAGGACTGCAGCCCACCTCCGACCACGACCACCACCACGACCACGACCAGCACCACCAGTACAACCTCGACGACGACGACGACCACCACCACCACGATGATCCCGCCGACACCGACAAAAATTACGCCTCCGGCGCCGCCCGCGCCTCCCGCCCCGCCGGCCGCGGTCCCGCCCGCCCCGACCCCGGCGGCGCTGCCCTTCACTGCCACCCCGACGCCCGCCCAGCTGCCCTTCACCGGCGTCGACACCAAGCCGCTGTGGTTCATCGGGCTGACCCTGGTGGCCCTCGGCCTGGCCCTGCTCACCTCGGCGGGTCGGTGGAGAAAGATCCGGCATCAGGTGCTGGCCACCGTCCACGGTCGCCTGCTGTTGCCCATCTACCTCCGGTAGGTTCCCGGCGCGCCCAGTTGGTCGCCTGGCCCCGGGGGCTCCTCCGACCGGTCGGAGCCCGTCGGAGGAGGCCGGTGGCCCGCTCCAGTCTCCCGACCGGGGTAGGCGCACGAGCGACTACGAGGGCCGGGAGTGAGGCGGGAACAGCCGATGGATCCGCTCGGGCGTGTCGACCGCGGCGCTGACGCCCTCGCCCAGCGGCCCGAGCTGGGAGGTGTAGCAGGCGACCACCTCGTCCTTGGTCGGTCCGTCCCCGGTCAGCTCGATGCCGTCGGGGGCGCCGAGCTCGAACCCACGGTCCTCGAGCCGGGCGACCAGGGCACCGACGCGCTCGGCCTGGAACACGGCGTAGGGAAGCTCCTCGTAGACCACCCAGTCCAGCTCAGGGTGGCGCTCCGCCACGGCCAGGCAGGCGGCCGCGGTGATCTCGTGGTCGGGGTGGCTGAGCCCCAGCGGCACCAGCCAGGTGGAGCGGTCCAGTCGGCCGACCTGGTCCTCGAGGTCGGATGCGATCACGGCGACGAGCTCCCCGCCGCTCGGGCCCACGTATCCGTAGATCGGATGACGGTACTGGTCGTCCCAGTGGTCGAGGTGACGGTGCTCGGCACCGAGCAGTGCCGCCGCCCTCTTGTCCTCGGCCCGTCGGGCTCCCACGATGTCCGCCCCCGGGTCGAACGCCCCCGAGAGGGCCTCCCAGCCGGTCAGCGGGTCGACCGAGGACGGCCCGCCGGCGAACACCGTCACGAGCGATGAGCCCGGGTGGGCGGCCAGCAGGCGGGCGCAGCTCAGGGCCAGGTCGTCGAGATGGGGGGAGATGGCTCCGAGCGGTGTGGGCACGGCCGTCACCGTAGCCACCCGGCCCCGGCCCGGACCCGGGCCCTGGGGCTCTGTCGAGCCCGCCCACACCGGCTCGCTGGGTCGGGTCACCGCCTATGACGGTGCGGCGAGTCGCCCCCGGGCGGCACGTGTGCGACCCGGGGGCGACCGCAGGCTTATCCGATCCCCACCACCGGCTTGTTCAGCTTGAGGGCTCCCGCCGAGCCGGCGAACTGGGCGTTCCCGAAGGTGAACACCCCGCCGTCGGCCGCAGCCATCATGTAGCCACCGTTGTCCGGCGTGAGCTGGCCCCCGACCACCGGCTGGTTGAGGTGCACGGCGCCCATCGATCCGAAGAACTTGGCGTCCCCGTAGGTGAAGACCCCCCCATCGGCGGCGAAGAGGTCGTAGCCGCCTCCGGCGGAGGTGGCCGCCCCGCCCACGATGGCGGCGTTCAGGTGGCTCCCGCCGTGCGAGCCGTGGAACGTGGCGTCACCGAACGTGAACACGCCTCCGTCCGATGCGAACAGGAAGTACCCGCCCCCGTCAGGGGTGGCCGACATCCCGACGATGGGCTGGTTGAGGTGGATGCCGCCGGTGGAGCCGTAGAAGAGCGCGTCACCGAAGGTGAACACCCCGCCGTCGGCCGCCACCAGCCAGTACCCCCGGCCGTCGGGTGTGGCGGCCATGCCCACGATGGGCTGGTTGAGGCGCATCCCGCCCGTCGAGCCGTAGAAGTTCGACGTTCCGAAGCTGAACACCCCGCCGTCGGACGCCACCAGCCAGTACCCGGGACCGACCGGATTGGAGGCCACGCCCACCACCGGCTGGTTGAGGTGGATGCTGCCCGTGGAGCCGTAGAAGCCGAAGGCGCCGTAGGTGAACACACCGCCGTCCGAGGCCGCCAGGCGGTAGCCGCCCAGGTTGGCTCCGAGCTGCCCGGCCGGGTCGGGATCGGAGACCCGGACGACCTGGCCGCTGATCCCGGGGATCGGGCCTCCGGTGGCCGGGATGACGCCGAAGTTCGAGGCATACACTGACCCGTCCTTGGCCACGGTGATCCCGAGCGGGAACTCGAGCCCGGCGCTGGCCAGGGTGGTCCGGCTTCCGTCCGCATTGATCCTGATGATGGCTCCGGGGGCGGGAAGCCCACTACCGCCGGGAGCGAGCGCGGGGTCATTGATTCCGGCCGTGTCGATCTCCATGACCAGCAATCGCCCGGCCTGGTCGAAGGCGATGCTGCCGATCATGGTGAGACCACTGGCATAGACGGTGGGTGTCCCACCAGGGGCGATGCGGTAGACATTGACGTCCCCGACGTCGTTGCTGGAAGCTCCGCCGAGCTCACCGACGTAGAGCGCCCCGTCCGGCCCGACGGCCAACGAGGTCGGGACGGCCTGGGCCATGACCGCTCCACCACCCGACGGCTCAGAGATGTCGGGGAGCACGGCCAGGGTGGAGATCTGACCGGCCGCGTTCACGAAAAGGATGTCGTTGGCGGCGGCGTCGGCCACGGCGAACCCACCGTTGTAGGCCACGAGGCCGTAGGGATCACTGTCGATAGTTGCCTCACCGGGGATCGGCGGGTTGACCTGGTCAGGATTGTTGGCTGCCTCGTAGGGGCCGAAGCTGGCCACGGACGTGGCCGTGCCGCCGCTCAACGGGGCGCTGACCAGGTCACCGAGCAGGGCGCCGGCTGGGCCGTAGGTCTGCTGGCCTGTGGTCGGGTCGATGTTCTGGTTCTGGATGACGGCGTAGATCTTGCCGTTCACGACCCGCACATCGGACACTCCGGCGCTGGCGGATCCTCCTCCGGGATTACCCACCGAGGGCAGCCCCGTGACCACGTGGGTCACCGCGCCCTGCGGCGTGATGCGGTCGATGGTGCCCGAGTTGTTGGCACAGGCGGCTTCCGCTCCCGTCACACAACCCGCGCCCACGACGCCGTCGCCGACCTCTGCCACGTAGAGGTTCCCGTCCGGTCCGATGGTCAGATGGTGAGGCTGGTTGAGGCCTGAGGCCACGACCTGCAGCCCGGGCGTCCTCGAGGTCACGGCGTGACCGGATCCCGCCGAGCCCGCTCCCGCCCACGAATGGGCCGGAAACAGTCCCAGCCCGTGGGCCCCGGAGCCGGATGCCGCTCCGGCCCCACCCGACCCGACCAGTACCGCCGCCATGACCGCGCTCGCGCACAGGCCAATCCGCCAGATTCGAGATGCACTCGACATGAAGTCTCCCCGCTTCTACCCAAAAGGTGATGGTGTGTGCCCTTACCTATAACAGAACCAACGATGAGCGTAAAGCGACTTTCGTGGCCGCTCGCCGGATCGGCCGAACGAAGCACCCGGCCTCCCCGCCGCGAGGGGTCGGTAACCACGTACGTATTCGTTGGTGGGTCACCCGGCTCCTTCGTCGGTCGGGCAGCAGTTCGGTGACGTGCAGGAACCGTCGACGGATCACCCAGACACGCAGAGTCCATCCGTTCGTGGACGGGCTCAATCGGGCCCGAGGCGGGCCAGACCGTCCAATGCCTCGACGGCGTCGGGCGGGACGGTCACCACCAACCAGTTGGCATCACCCCGCACCTCGATGGCGAAGTCGAAGAATTCACAGCACGCCTTCTCCCGCCGGGACAGGTCGATGGCGGCGAGCAGGTCATCCGCCGAGGGGTTGAGCCGAAGGCACAGCCGCTGGTCAGCCGGGCGCTCCGTCCGGTCGACGGCCCGGCACAGGAACCTGCGCCACTCATCCAGGTGGGAGGAGGCATCTTCAGTGTTGAGCCTGCACGCCACGGGTGGTTCCATGTGTGAAATCCTTCGCCGGTGAGAGCCTCGTGCTCCCGTCCGACACTAGAGGTCAGGCCTCCCGGATGATGCGGGCCGGGTTGCCGACGGCGACCACCCCTGGGGGAAGGTCCTTCGTCACGACCGCACCGGCGCCCACCACGGTGTCCTCGCCGATGGTCACTCCCGGCAGGACGATGGCACCCCCACCCAGCCAGACGTTGTGTCCCACCCGGATCGGTTCCGCCGCCTCCCACTTGTCCCGGCGCAGCTCGGCATCGATGGGATGGGTCGGTGTCAGCAGCTGCACGTTCGGTCCGACCTGCACGTCGTCCCCGATGGTGATGGGAGCGGCGTCCAACGCCACCAGTCCGAAGTTGACGAACGTCCTGGCTCCGACATGGAGGTACGACCCGTAGTCGCATCGGAGCGGGGGGCGGATGGTGCTGTCCTCGCCGAAGGCCCCGAGGAGCTCGACCAGGATGCGCCGGCGCTCCTCCGGCCTGTCGGGGGGCGACGTGTTGAATGCCTCGACGAGGCTGATCGCCCGCCGGTGCATGGCCGCCAGCTCGGGCTCGTCGGCTCGGTACGGGTCCCCGGCGAGCATCCGGGTGCGCTGGCTCCGACCGTCGGTCGAGGGGGACGTACCGGTCACCCGTCAAGCATGCCGCACGGGGGCGGTCCACGGGTCCGGTGGACCCGGCTAGCACCCTCGCCTGGACCGGTCGACGGCCGGCGGGGCGGTCCGTAGTGTTTGGCCGCGTGACCATCCCCGAGCCGTCCGAGCTCTATCTCGTCGAAACGGTCCAGGTGGCCGAGCAGGGCGCCGCGGCGTACGTGCGAACCGTCGAGGAGCTCGCCATCCCGGTCATGACGGAGGCGGGGGCGGTCATGGAGTCGTGCCGCATCACCCATACCGGCCTCGGTGTCGATGTCGACATCGAGGTGGTGTGGCGCATCGGCGATCTCGCCCATTGGAACCGGGTCCGTCGGAACCTCGTGCTCGACCCCGGCTGGTACCGATGGGCCCGGCGGGCGGCCCGGATCCGCCGGGGCGGATCCCGTCGCATCATGGGGAACGCCCTCCCGGCCCCGCCCGGCTGACCATGCTGCGCCGGTTCGAGACCTACCGCTTCGATCCGCACGCCCCCGAACGGGTGCGGGCCCGGTTGCGGGCGGCGTTACGCGACTCGTCCCGCTTCATCCCCGAGGTGCTGCACTCGGCGATCGGCGAGAACGTGACCGAGGCGCCCGTCCAGCTGGTGTGGGAGCACGCCTACCGGTCGGCGGCGGACTACCACCGCTACATGGAGGACCCCTTCCATGCCTCGGTGCTCGACCGCTACCTGCTGGCGGACAGCCCCGAGCGCATCGTCACCGACAGCGACCACGGCCCCGGGCTGGCCGGGTACACCTGTGCCGGCCCCGAGTTCTACCTCGCGGCCGGCCTGCGGCGGCTGGTCCTGCTCGACATGCGGCCGGCCGCCCCCGAGAAGATCGAGGCGATCTCGACCATGGCCGGGCAGGTGACCGGACGACAGGTGTCGGTGTTCGCCGCCAACAGCTTGGCCTCCGCCCGGTTCGACGGTGAGACCCCCGTCGGCACCGGACCCCGGTGGACCCATCTCTGGGAGCAGGGGTTCGATGACCCCGTCGCCCTCGGGGCGGGCCCGGCCGGGGGGGCGGTGCCGGGCGGCCCGGACGGCGACCGATGGCCGGAGGAGCCAGGGGTGGCCGCGGCGTTGACCATCAGTTACCGGATCGAGCCCGGATGGGGGTACGGCTCGTCACCCTGACCCAGGCCGTCGGCGCCTCGACCGACGCGTCTCACCCGGTCGGGCGACGGGCCGACAGGGCCGACCGGATACTGTCGCCCCCTTGAACCTGGCCGTCACCTGCGGTGCCTACGTCGTCGGCGCCCTCATGGGCCTGGTGGCCCACCGCGGTGGTCCCGGGCTCCGGCGGGGTTGGCCGGTCTACCTCCGCCTCCAGCTGGTGGTCACCGCCGCCCTGCTCGGGCTGTCCTCGGCCTGGCGGCTCACCGCCCCGAGGCAGGTCGTGGCTCCGATCGCCATCGCCTGCGTCGGCGTGCTCCTTCTCGTCGTCTCGAACCTGGTCCGCGGGCGGCACAGCCCCGGGCTGGCGGAGCTCGAGGGGTGGGCCGCCTTCCCCAACGGGACGTTCTGGGTCCTTCCCATCGCCGGCGGGCTGTTGGGCCCGACGGCCAGCGCCCTGGCTTCGCTGACCAACGCCGTCTACGCCGCCCCGAACGCCGTGTGCATCCACGTGATGCGCCGCGACGCCCCGCACCCGCAGCGGCGGTCGACCAGCTGGCTCGACCAGTCGATGGTGCTGGCCGTCGCCCTCGGCCTGGTCCTCCACCTGAGCGGCCCGGCTCCGTCGGCCTCGCACTGGGTCCTGGTGGTGGCCGGCCCGGTGCTGGCCTTCGTGGGGGCCGCCCTCTGCACGGGCTCGGTGCTGCATCCGCACAACGCCTCGGTGGCCCGGGCCGCCGCCGACTACCGGCGGTGGATGCTCCTCACCGCCGTGCGCGTCGCCTATCTGCTGGCCATCGCCGTCATTACCAGTTCCCCGGTCGTGGCGGTGATCGCCGTCCTCTCCGCCCTCGGGCCGCCGGCGTTCAACCCTCCCCAGCAGGCGGTGCTGTACGGCTACCGGTCGGGGGTGGTGATGGTGGCGGTGCGATGGGGCTGGCTACTGGTCCCGGCCGGCCTGCTCGGCGCCCTGTTCGTCCGATGAGCCCGGGGCCCGGGATTGGCCGCGCTTTCGGGCCGACGAATAAGGTCTCCCCACATGTCCGACTACGTGATCCCCGAGCCAGAGCCCAAGGAGATCGACGAGCGACTGGCCATCGAGCTGCGCCATCTCGCCGAGAACGCCGTCCTGAAGGGGAAGCCTTCGGGCGACGAGAAGTGCGAGACCTGCCGGTACTACCTCGAGCCGTACAAGGACATCTCCTACTGCTGGCACCCGAAGCTGCGGATCCTGGTCGGGGAGGAGTGGTGGTGCCAGTGGTGGGAGGCGATCCCCGAGGAAGAGCAGTAGTGAGGGGACGGGTCGGCCTCCACGGGCCGGTCAGCCCACCCCGTAGCGCTGGAAGGTGACGGCGAACTCACAGCCGGCGACCATCCCGGCGTAGCCGGCCATCGTGCGGAGGAACTCGTCGGGATCGAAGTCCCCTCCCAGCCCGTCGAGATAGGCCTGGTGGGCGCGCAGCGATGCCACGCCCCGGTCGAGCCAGGCGCCCACGTCGACGAAGTGGGTGGGCTCGCCGGCGCCGGCGACGTAGACGAACCTGGTCCCGCTCCAGGCCTCGCCGGACTCGGGGAACACCCACCGGTTGGCGGCATCACGGCAGGCGTCGAGGACGGTGCTGCCCGTGGCGCGGTGGTCCGCGTGGTTGACACTGCCGCCGTCGCCCCACGTCAGGTCGAAGTTCATGGTGACCACGATGTCGGGGCGGTGACGGCGCAGTGCTCCGGCGATGTCCCGTCGGAGGGCGACGCCCGGCTCCACCAACCCGTCACGATGGCCCAGGAACTCGACGGGGCCCGCCCCGACCAGGGTTGCGCTCCGACGTTCCTCTTCCTCCCGTAGGGGCCCGGCGACGTCCGGCTCCATCCCGTCGATGCCGGCCTCGCCCCTCGTGACGAGCACGTAGGCGACCTGCTTGCCCTGGTCGGTCCACCGGGCGACGGCACTGGCCGCCCCGTACTCGAGGTCGTCGGGGTGGGCCACCACGGCGACGGCGCGGCTCCAGTCTTCGGGCATCGGCTCCATGGCCCCGACGCTAGTGACCGTCGGGGCGGCGTCGGTCGTGTCCCCGCCTGCGGGTGGACGCAGGTGAGCCGGTCAGCCCGGGGGAGCCGGGCCGGGTGAGGCCTCGGCGGCTTGGCCACTGACCCGGGGTTGGACCGAATCGTCGGAGAGGTAGCTCAGCGTGACGACGGCGGCGGCCACCAGGCGGTCGTCCCGCCCGGCGTCGTACACCTTGACCTCGGCGACGCCTTGTCGCCGGCCGATGCGGAGGGTCTCCGCCGCCGCTCGGAGGGGGCCGTCGCTGGCCGAGGCGAGAAAGGACAGGGCGACGCTGGAGGTGGCCACCGGACGTTGACTGTCCCGGGCCACGGCGTAGGCGCCGGCCCGGTCGACCAGGCTGGCCACCAATCCGCCGTGGACGGCCCCCCCCGGCCCGCACATCTCGTCGGTGATCTCGAGCTCCACCATGTGGACGCCGTCCTCGTCGAAGCTCCGGTGGGTCATCCGGTCGAGAAGTGGGCAGCCCATGGACATGGGGCACGATGCTAGGCGCGAACGCCATGGTCACCGCCGGGTTCGCCGGCGACCGACCGGAGGTACCAGGTTGGCTCGGTGGTCGCCGCCCGCTCTCGGATGCCGGATGGAGCAGCCCTCGGGATACGGTGGTCCGGTGGCCGGCGCTGTGATCGCCCCCCCGAGGAGGCCCATCCGGGCCCGCCTCCCCGCTCCATCGCCCTATGTGGCGGCCGCGCTGGCCGGGGGTGCCGTCATCGTCTACCTGGCGGTCTGGGGAGGGCGCTACGGCCTCGACCTCAAGGTATACCGGGGCTCGGTGCTGGCCTGGCAGCACGGCCACAATCCCTATGACGCCAGCTATACGGCGAGCCGTCTGGACTTCACCTACCCGCCGTTCGCATTGATGGCCCTGTCCCCTCTCGCCTGGGGGTCCTTCGCCCTGGTCCAGTGGCTGCAGTGGACGGTGAGCATCGCCTCGGCGACCGCCGCAGTGGTCATCGTGCTCCGCGACCGGGGCGTCGACGGCGGGCCGCGGCTGTGGGCCGCGTCATTCGCCTGGACGTGTGCCGCCGTCCTGGTGCTCGAGCCGGCCCGGAGCGGCCTCGACTACGGCCAGGTCGAGTTCGTCCTCATGTTCCTAGTGGTGGCCGATCTCGTGGCCGTCCCGTCTCCGTTCCGGGGCGTGGTCCTCGGTATCACTTCGGCCGTCAAGCTCACCCCGCTCATCTTCATCATCGTCCTGCTGGCCCGTCGGGACTGGGCGTCTTCCCTACGCGCCGTGGCATCGTTCGCCACCTTGACGCTGATGGCGTGGCTGCTGTGGCCGGACGAGTCGCGGAGCTTCTGGACGCACGACGTCGTCAAGACGTCCAGGATCGGCAAGGTCACCGACCCGAGCAATCAGTCGTGGAACGCGGTGTTGCACCGCCCCCCGTTCCCGGCCGCCGGACTGGCACCGGCATGGCTGCTGCTGTCGGCGGTGACCGTGGCCGCCGGAGCGGTGATCGCCTGGAGGTGCGTCCGCACGGACCGGCTGGGGTTCGCGGTCATCGCCGTCGCGTTCGCCGGGTTGATGGTGAGCCCGATCTCCTGGAGCCACCACTGGGTGTGGGTCGTGCTGCTGCCCCCGTTGCTGCTCGGCTCCCGTGGTCGGGCCGTGCCCCGGTCTGTCCGGCTCATGCTGTGGGTGCTGGTCGGGCTCACCGTCGCCGGTCCGTACTGGTGGTTCTCCGGGACCCCACGGGATGTGCTGGATGCGCTCCTGCCCCTGTGGACGTTCGCCTCGTTGCTCGTCTGGTCGGCCGTCGAGATCGCCACCTGGCGGGAGGAACGGCTGATGGGGACGGGCCCGGCGCCCGCCTCGTCGTCGCCGGCACGGGGGTGAGGGCTACAGCCCCAGCCGTCGGGTGAGCTGCCGGGTCAAGCCGTTGGTGGTGCGATAGATCTTCCGCCGGGCCACCCGCTTGGCGTAGGACGAGGGTCCCCGACCGGCGGCCTGGACGTCGCCCAGGTCGCGGGCGGCCCGGTACAGCTGTGAGCGAAGCGACTTGTGGCGGGCCAAGGTCGTCATCCCCTCCGGTTCAGGGCCCGTTGGCTCGGGCTCTGGGACGTTAGTTCCCGGGCCCGGGCCGGCTCCACCTCGTCCCCCTTCCTTTCGGGGGCCGGCTCGCGCCCGAGGTCGGTCGGGCGGGCGCGGCGCGGCCCCGACCACGCCCCGACCAGGCCGAGCACGGCGAGGATCCAGGCCCCGAGCCGCACCTCGGCGAACCCCTCGACCGTGTGCCGGGTGACCTCCTGGCCGTCGGCGTTCCAGGCGATGACCACGGCCGCCAGGCCGACTGCGGCGACGACGACCACCATGCGCCACGACGGAAGGCGCCAGGCCCGGTCCCGCACGGCGAGCCCGACCGCCAGCGCCCCCAACAGGGCCAGCCCCACCAGGGGGGGCCAGGTGACCGAGGCCAAGGGGGACGCCATGTCGTCGTGCGCGGGGGCGTAGAAGGCCAGGCTGCCGCGGGCGAAATTGTACGAGCGCTCCGGACGGACCAGCGGCTCGGTCACCACGTACCACGGATGGGTGGCCAGCCACTCGAGGTAGGCACCCGTCCCGTCGGTCGTTAACCAGGCCTCGAGGGGTCGGAACGCGGGATCCCCGGGGGCGACGTAGACCACCTTGGCCGTCCCCGGTTCTGCGGTGGTCGTGTCGGCCAACTGGTCGATGCGCCGCTGTTCGGGCATGCCATGCCCGGCGAACCATGCGACGCGGGCGGGGAAGGGGAAGACCCGCACGAAGAAGACGTGGGCGGCGTCCTGGGTGGTCCGGTGGGAGGCCAGCGTGCCCCATTCGGCCCCCCCGGCGACCACGAGCAGGCAGGCGGCCAAGGCCCCGGCGCGAACGGTCGCCCGTCCCGGGGACCAGGTGCGGGCCAGCGCCAGCGCGGCCACCGCCGTCCCGAGTAGGACGACGGTCCATACCCCGGCATCCCGGGCGCCGGCAAGAGCGAGCGCAGTGGCCGATGTGGCCAGCACCCGGGGCCAGGTCGCCCGGCGGGCCGTCCCGAGGAGGCCGGCCACCAGCACGACCAGCAGGCTCAGGGACACCGATTCGGACAGCATCGAGCGGTTCCACATGGTGATGGGTAGCGCGGTGGCAAACCCCAGGACCAGCCAGGTGGCGGTCAGGCGACGCCACCCCGGCTCCACCATCCGTCCGACGGTCCAGGCCAGCGTGCCCCAGGCCGCAGCGCCGAGCAGTGCCTGGGCCGACAGCAGGCCCGAACCCGTTCCGAAGGCCTTGATGAGCAGGGGGGTGACCGGGGGGCGCTGACCCCACCAGAACCCGTGGCTCCACAACGGCCGGGCGGCGACCGCCTCGTAGGCCTTCGAGTCGTTCCAGATGATCACCGGCCCGGCCCGGGCCTGCACCAGCAGGTAGGTGGCAAAGGCCACCCACCCGGCCAAGGCCACCCACCCGGCCCGGGCCGGCATCCGTCTGGTGCGGCCGGGCCGGCTGGCCCTGCGGCTCACGACCCCTGGTCGACCACCGGGGTCATCGCCCCCCGTCGGCATCGGCAACCAGCCCGCTCTGTGCCCGTGACCGGCTACTCGTCGAGGTGGTAGCCGGTGCCCGGCCCGTGCTTGTCGGGGAGGGACTCGACCAGGCGGCTGGCGGCGGCGTACTCACCGGCCTTCCATGCCTCGGCGATGGTCTTGTCGCCGAGCTCGCGATGCCGGGTGAAGTTCCACCATCGGGTGACGTCACTGTCGCTGTAGCCCTTGTTGGCCAACAGGATGTTGAGGCGCGTTGCCTCCCAGGTCGCCTCCTCCGGGCTCATCTCACCGCGCTGGGCGACGGCCGGCCCGGGTGGTCGCGGGCTCCGCTCCATCTCGTAGGCGATCTCCCGGTCGAGGTCGCGCGAGACGTGGCCACGGATGGTCTTGAGCGAGCCACCGGTGAGCGCGTGCCGGTCCGTCACCCGCCGCTCGCGCTCGCTGTCGAGGCTGCGGGACCAGAGCTGTTGGGCGGCAGCGTCGACATCGCTGGCCGTGACCCGCAGCCGGAGACGGCGCTCGATGCGATCCGCCGTCTTCTGGGGGCCGGGCTCGGGGACGTCGGTCGACCGACGGCCCCGTGGCTCGGACTCGGCCGGCTCGGTGGCCCGGCGCTCGCCCCGCCGACGATCCGGTGTCTCGTCGGCGACCGCCGACCGGGTCGGGGAGACCTCGACCCCGACCTCGGGAGGCTCGGCGCTCCTCGCCGCCGGCGAGGCGTAGCTCTCGGGCGGGAAGATGTCCCCGGCCGTACCGGCGATGGCCGCGCCGAGGTAGGCCGCCGTCCATTCGCTCTCGCCGACCGCCACGGTCGGCGAGCCGGTGGCCGTCAGCCGGGCGACCGGCACGTCGAGGCAGGCCGCCACCACGATGGCTTCGGTGAACCCGAGCCTCCGGTTGGTCGTCTCCACCTGGGCCACGGTCTCCCGGGTCCAGGCGATGCCCCGCAGCAGCATCTCGTCGGCCAGGCCCTGCTGGGTGAGGTTGGCCTTGGACCGCAAGGCGGCCACATTGCGCCGCACGATGTCCTCGATGCCCTTGGTCGGCTCGCCGTTCATGGTCCCATGCTACTGCCACGTAACGAAAATGAACATCCCTGATTTCCCGTTTGAGGGGTGAAAATCCAGTCCAAATGGCTATCTGAGCATGCATAATGGCCCGACGGCCGATCAAATTATGAACAAAAAGGATGTGGCCCCGGTGGTGCCCGGTCCAGGACCAGGTCCCGGCCGGCCGGAACGGGTTCGGCCCCGGCCGTCGATCCCGGCCCGGGCGGCACCAGCAGCGCCGCTCGTCGCCGGGTGGTGCACCCTCCCCGCCCGCCGGCCTCCGCCGGGCGGACGTCGAGGGCATCCCCGGCCGAGTGGCCCCCGGTCAGGTGATGACCGGTCGCATGACAATTTGACCGGCACCAGCCCTTGGTGCCCGGTCCACGTCGCGGTGGGCGAAACGGCAATTTCCCGCTACAGCTTCCGACCCCTTGCTCCGATCATCCCATAGAGGGATCCGAAACAAAAGGGGCAGGACGACTTTGACAATCGATCCGTTTCATCTCGAAAAGTCGAGCGAATGGTCAGACGCCGACTTCGACCTCGACGATCTGATGTTGCCGCCCGAGCCACAGTGGCAGCGTTGCGGCGCCGTCCATTGCATCGATCGCGGGCCGTGGATCGGAACGCTGGTGTGTTGCATCAGACGGAGCGGACATGACGACGTGCACTCCATGTCCCTGGGCGACGAGGGCGCGACCGACTTCTGGCGCGAGGCCTGGCTGTAGGGACATCGCCGGTCAACGGGGCCGGGTGAGCACCACCGCCTGGTCCGGGCGCAGGGAGCCGGCGAAGGCCCTGCCCTCGCCCACACCGTCGCTCGACACCGCCACCACCAGTCCGCCTCCGGCCGGTGCCGTCGGTTCCATCACCGACACGTCCACCGCGACCTCGTCGGCCGTGAAGTTCACCACCACAACGGCGAAGTCGTCGCTGCCTGTGCGACGGTAGCCGAGGAGCCCGTCCGGCAGCTCGAGCAGCTGGAGGTCCCCACCGGTGACCGCGGGGGACCGGCGGCGGAAGGCGATCAGACGCCGGTAGAGGTGGAGCACCGACGAAGGGTCACGCCGCTGGTGTTCGTAGTCGCACCGGTCCGCCTCGGGCGGGAAGGGGAGCCACGGCCGGCATCCCGGTGCGGTGGGCCAGCCGTGATCCGGGCTCCCGTCCCAGGGGATCGGGGCCCGGCAGCCGTCGCGGCCGCCCGGGTCGACCCGGCGGTCGTCAGGCACATGGGCATCGCGCAGCGCCAACTCCTCTCCCTGGTAGATGAAGGGCGATCCGCGGAGGGTCAGGAGGAGCACGGCTGCAGCCCGGGCCCTGGCCTCGCTGCGCCCGGCCGAGGTGGAGGGGTCCTCCCCCGACCGCTCCGCCCCCCGGTCGTAGCGGGTCCGGTGCCGGGGGTTGTCATGGTTGGAGAGCACCCAGGTGGGCCACCCGTCGCCGGGCTCGAGGGCCCGCATGGTCGTCTGGATGCACTCGAACCACGGCCCGGCCTGCCAGCGGGCGTAGAGAGGGGGGAAGTTGAAGGCCAGGTGCAGCTCGTCGCCGGTGCCGTAGTAGGTGGCCACTGCCTCGGTGGACAGCAGGTAGACCTCGCCCACCACCACCCGGTCCCCCTCGTAGGCGTCGACCAGGTCGCGGATGGCCCGGAGTCGTCCGTGGGTCACCGGCACGTCGTTGAGGGCGCTGTGGGGGACGCCGGCCACCGGTGGGGGATCGTCGGGGAGGGCCGGGTCCTTGCCGATGCAATGGACCACGTCGGCGCGGAAGCCGTCGACCCCCCGGTCGAGCCAGAAGCGGAGCACCCGGTGCATGGCCTCGACCACGGCCGGCTCGTCCCAGTTGAGGTCGGGCTGGGCTGCGTCGAAGAGATGCAGGTACCACTGGTCCGAGGCGGTGTCGAAGGTCCAGGCCGGGGCGGACAGGTCGAAGGCCGCCACCCAATTGTTGGGCGGGCCCCCGTCGGCCCGGCCGTCCCGCCAGACGTACCAGTTCCGGTGCCGGCTCCCTCGCCCCGACCGGGCGTCCCCGAACCAGGGGTGACGGTCGGAGGTGTGGTTGGGGACCCAGTCGATGATCACCCTGAGACCGAGGGCATGGGCCTCCTCGACCAGTCGGTCGAAGTCGTCGAGCGTGCCGTACCGGGGGTCCACGTCGCAGTGGTCCGAGACGTCGTACCCGAAGTCGACCATGGGGGAGGGGAAGAAGGGGGAGAGCCACAGGGCGTCGACCCCGAGCCAGGCGAGGTCCGCCAGGTGGGCACGGATGCCGCCGAGGTCGCCGACCCCGTCCCGGTCGGAGTCGGCGAACGAGCGGGGGTAGACCTGGTAGAAGACGGCTCCCCGCCACCACGGGCCGGCCGCTGTCCCACCCTCAGGCGTCCCCCGGCTCGGCACGGGCCGAGGCTAGCAACCGGCTCGCCCGGGTCCGTCCGGCGCGGCGGGGCGAAGGCCTGGTCATCGAACCGGCCCGGCCGCCGGATCCCTTCAGTTCCCTTCAGTTCGGACCGGTTCGTGCCGAGGGAATTCTTGCACTGGGACTGACATCAATCCTGAGAGGGGTAGGCGGCATGGTGGAGCGGCGTGTGAGAGAGGACGGTTCGTTCTTGGCCGACGGCTTGACGGGGAGCATCCCGCCCGAGGTGTTCGGCGTCGGGCGGGTCTGCATCGAGCCCGATTGCCAGGTGCGGTTGTCGCGGTACAACAGCACCGAGTGGTGTGCGCTCCACGAGAGTCCCATCTCGACCCAGCGGCCCTTCGACACCTCTACCCGTCAGCGCGGCCGGCGGCGCAACTCCTCCGGTCGTCGGCGGACGTCGGCCCGGCGGAGCCAGCGGCAGTCAGCGGCCTGAGGGGCCGGGTCCTCCGGGGCCCCCGGGGCCCACCCAGCGCGGCACCGGAAGGGACCTCCCGGTCGCCTCCCGCGCCCGCCGGGCGCCGCCCCAGGCCTGGGTCCGACCTAGGGTCTGGACCGGGCCCGTGCGGGCCCGACGACGCGCCGGCACCGGCGGTGCCCTCCGGTCGCAGGGGCGCGCCGTTCGTCGCACCGCCGAGCGGTGCGGCCGACGCGGATCGGAGGACGACGATGGCTGGACGACTCGACGGGACCGTGGCCCTGGTGACCGGGGCCTCCAGTGGCATCGGTGAGGCCACCGCCCTCGGTCTGGCGGCGGAGGGGGCGGCCGTGGCGGTCGCCGCCCGCCGCCGTGACCGCCTCGAGCGGCTGGTCGAGCGGATGGAGGGCGCCCCGCAGGGCCTGGTCGTCGAGGCCGACGTGACCGATGAGTCCTCGGCCCGGGCCATGGTGGAGCGCACCGTCGGCGAGTTCGGACGCCTCGACATCCTGATCAACAACGCCGGCGTCATGCTGCTCGGCCCCATCGTGGACGCCCCGGTCGAGGAGTGGCGGCGGATGGTCGAGATCAACCTTCTCGGGTTGCTCTACTCGACCCATGCCGCGCTGCCCCACCTATTACGGGCGGCCGCCGGCGAGCCGCGCCGGGTGGCCGACCTGGTCAACATCAGCTCGGTGGCCGGCCGGGTGGCCCGCCAGGGGAGTGGCGTCTACAACGCCACCAAGTTCGGGGTGGTCGCCTTCTCCGAGTCGCTCCGCCAGGAGGTGACCGGTCGCCACGTGCGGGTGTCGGTGGTCGAGCCCGGGGCGGTCATGACCGAGCTCGCCGGCCACAACCGGCCCGAGGTCATCGAGGGGATGCGGGCGACCTTCGGCTCGATCGAGCTCATGCGGGCCGAGGACATCGCCGAGTCGATCCGCTTCACCGTCACCCGGCCCCGGCACGTGGCCGTCAACGAGATCCTGATCCGGCCCACCGAGCAGGAACGCTGAATGCCCGACGTCGGTTACCCACCGGTCGGCCACTTTCTCGGTGACCTGGGCCTCGAGGCCGAGGCCGTCTCCCCGGGCCGGGCCGTCGTGCGCTCCCGGGTCACCCCCGAGATCACCGGGGCCGACGGCGGCGTGCGGGCCGGGGTGCTCGCCACCCTGGTCGACGTGGTGGGCGGCGTCGCCGCCCTGCGGATGGTCGAGCCCCCGGACTGGCTGGCCACCGCCGACCTCACCCTGCAGGTGGTCCACCCCCTGGTCGGGCCGGTCATCGAGGCGCGGGCCACGGCGGTGCGGAAGGGGCATACCACGCTCGTCCTCGAAGCCACCGTCTCCGACAGCACCGAGGGGGGATCCCCGAGCGGACCCGACCCGCAGGCGGGACCCGCCGCCTGGGCCACCATGACCTTCGCCATCCTCCCGGGCCGCACGCCCAGCTCGACACTCGACGTGCCGGCCGGGCTGCCCGACCGCTGGAGCCTGCACGGCCCCGGGTTCGACCGTCCGATCGCCGACGCCCTGGGCATCGCGGTGACCGATCGGCCCCGGGGGGCGGTGGACATGCCGGTGCGCGACTACCTCTACAACTCGTTCGGGGCGGTGCAGGGAGGGGTCATGGCCCTGCTGGGTGAGGTCGCCGGTGCCGCCGCCCTGGGTGCCGCCGCCCGGACCCCGTCCGATCCCGTGGTCAGCGACCTGCGCCTCGCCTACCTGGCGCTGGGAAGGGTCGGCCCGATGGTCTCGCGGACGTCGGTGCTCGGGGCGCCGGATGGGCCGGCCGGGGGCAGCGCCGTCGTCGAGCTGATCGACGCCGGGGCCGGTGACCGGCTGACCACCGTCATCCAGGTCGGCGCGGCGCCGGTGAGGGCATGAGCCCGGTGGTGAGCGGCGAGGGGGGTGAGGGGCCCATCGACCACCGTCGCCACGTGGCCGAGTACTTCCGCCTGCAGCGGTGGGAGATCCCGCCGGCCGACGGCGGCGAGGGCTTCTCGGAGCTCGGCGGTCGGGTCCCGGTCGACGACCACTTGCGGAACCCGGCCGGGGGCCTGCGGACCGGAGCCCTGCTGACCAGTCTCGACTCGCTCGGCGGCCTGCTCGCCGGCCTGTCGGTGCTGCCCCGGTGGATCGTCACCACGTCGATGACGGCCACCGTGGCGAGCATGACCCAGGCGGGCCCGCTCCGGTTGCACGGGCGCATCCTGCGCCGGGGGCGCAACTCGGTGGTGTCCGGCCTCGACGTGGTCGACGAGGGGGACGGCGACCGTCCCGTAGCCGCCGCCGTCATGACCTGCGCCGTCCTCGACCCCGGCGATCGGGACCTCTCGTTCCGGCGTCCCTTCTCGGTACCCATGCCCGCTCCCCGGCCGGACCCGCCGGCGCCCGAGGAGTTCTTCTGTGTCGAGCCGTCGGCCGGCCCGGTCACCACCCTCCGCCTGGCCGACCACCTGCGCAATCCGTGGGGGATCCTCCACGGCGGGGCCGTGGCCACGCTGGCCGAGGTGGCCGCCTGCCGCTCGGTCGAGGCGCACCGACGGGCCGCCGGGGGCCCGGACCTCCCGTCGGCGGCGGCCGACACGGTGCTCCATTACCTCCGCCCGGTCCGCGTCGGCCCGGTCGAGGCCAGGTGCCAGGTGCTCGGGGGAGGCCCGGGCCGCAACCTGGTCCGCGTGGCCGTGCACGACCTCGGTCAGGATGGCCGCCTGACCACCCTCGGCTCGGTGGCGGTCCTGGCCGTCTGATCTCGCCGCCCCCCTCCCGCCGACGGGGGGTCAGCCCACCGGGACGGGCCAGGTGACCGCCGACCCGTCGGCGGTGATCTCGACCTCCGTCCCGTCCGCCACCACCAGGCCCCCCTCGGCCCGTACCGTGATGGGTGGCGCCCCCGATGGACCATGGGGATCGACGGTGATCACCGTGTCGTGGCCGTGGAACTGGGTCCGGAGCACACTGGCCCGCAGTCCCGCCCCGCGCACCTCGGTGGAGAGGACGAGCTGTTCCGGCCGGACGAGGGCCACGGCCGGTCCGGCCGCGGCCGGCGCCCGGGGGCGGAGCCGGAGCTCGAGCGGCCCGAAGGGGGTCAGGACCCGGTCACCCTCGACGGTGGCGGCCACCAGGTTGGCGTCGCCCAGGAACCGGGCCATGGCCGGGTCCACCGGATGGTCGTAGAGCTCCTGGGGCGTCCCGCACTGGCCGATGGTGCCGTCGCGTATCACCGCCACCTGGTCGGCTACCGAGAGGGCCTCGTCCTGGTCGTGGGTGACCAGCACGGCGGTGATGCCGCCGGCCCGCAGCACGTCCTGGACGTCCGACCGGACGCTGGAGCGCAGGCCGGCGTCGAGTGACGAGAAGGGTTCGTCCAGGAGGACCAGGGCCGGTCGGACGGCCAGGGCCCGGGCCAGGGCCACGCGCTGTTGTTGGCCACCCGAGAGCTCGTGCGGGTAGCGGCCCCCCAGGCCGGACAGTCCGACCATCTCCAACAGCTCCCCGACCCGGCCGGCGGCGTGCCTCCGCTCGGAGCCGGTGACGCCGAAGCCGACGTTGGCCGCCACGGTGAGATGGGGGAAGAGCGACCCTTCCTGGGGTACGTATCCGATGCCCCGTTGCTCGGGCGGCAGGGCCCGGCCGGTGCCCTCCACCACCCGGCCGCCGATGGTCACCTCGCCGGCATCGGCGCGCTCGAAACCGGCCACCACCCGCAACAGGGTCGTCTTGCCGCTGCCGGAGGGACCGAGGATGGCGGTCAGGGAGCCGACCGGCACCTCGAGGTCCAAGCCCTCGAGGACCCGCTGGGGCCCGAACGACTTGTGCAGGTCACAGAGCCCGAGGCCGGTCACCGGCGATCCGCCCGCGCCGGCAACCGGTCGAACCATCGCCCGAGGATATAGCTCGGCACCACGGCGATCAGGATCATGAGCCCGGCATAGGGCGCGGCGGCGGCGTAGGAGAGGTTGGTGGTGAAGGCCCAGAACTGGGTGGCCAGCGTCTGGACCCCGGTGGGCACCAGCACCAGGGTGAGGGTGAGCTCGGTCACCGTCGAGAGGAATACCAGGCAGAACCCGGCGGCGAGCCCCGGTCCGACCAGTGGCAGCACCACCCGCCACCACACCACCACCCGGGGGCGGCCGAGCGACCGGCCCACGTCCTCGAGGGCTAGCGGGGCTTGGGCCACCGAGGTGCGCACCGCCACCAGGGCCAGGGGGAAGAACATGATGGCGTACCCGAGGATGAGCAACGGCGTGCTCTGGTACAGGGGCTGCACCGCCCGGATGGAGAAGTAGACGAGGGCGAGGGCGACGATGAGGCCGGGCACGGCCTGGACCACGAAAGTGCCGCGCTCGAGGGCCACCGTCGACCGCCGCGGGTACCGCACGGCGAGCAGGGCCACCGGCAGGGCCAGGGCGGTGGCCAGGGCACCGGCGGCGGCGGCGTAGCCGGCGGTGGTGAGGGCGGCGCCGCCCACCGAGGCCGAGGCGGGCAGGGTGGTGGTCCCGCCCTTGACCAGCCAGTAGACGACCACGCCCACCGGGACGCCGAGGGCCAGGCCGACGAGCGCGCCGAGGGCGGCCAGGGCCGGAACGGTGGCCGACCCGAGGCGGTGGAAGCGGCGGCTCCGCACGGCCGCCGTGGTGCGGGCCACGCGGCCCCGGCCGCGGGCCAGCGCATCACCTCCCAGGATGGCCAGGCTGACCAGCACCAGGATCAGGGCCAGCGACGAGGCCACCGGCGGGTTGTAGCTCCGCTCGAACTCGAAGAAGATCTCGGTGGTGAGGGTGTCGTAGCGCAGGACCTCGAAGGCCCCGTACTCGGCCAGCAGGGCGAGGGAGACCAGGACGCAGCCCCCGAGCAGGGCCGGCCGGGCCTGGGCCAGGGTGACCCGGCGGAACGTCTGCCACCGGGACAGCCCGAGCGAGCGAGCCACCTCTTCTTGACCCGGGTCGGCGCCGCGGAACGAGGCCGCCACCGGGAGGTGGACCAGCGGGTAGAGGGCGAGGGTCATGACCAGCACCGCCCCGGGGAACCCGTGGACGGCGGGGGCGACCGAGACCCAGCCGAACCCGGTGACGAAGTCGGGGATGGCCACCGGCAGGACCACCGCCACCGCCCAGAACCGACGACCGGGCAGATCGGTCTTCTCCACCAGCCAGGCCGTGGCCGTCCCGATGGCGGCGCAGGCCACGGTCACCACCGCCGACAGCCGGAGCGTGTTCCAGAGCAGTCCGAGGGTGAACCGGCGGAACACCAGATGGAGGACCTCCGACCAGCCGGTCTGGGACGCTTCGGCCACCACGTAGACGAGGGGGAGGGCGAGCAGGGCGGCGACGGCCAGGGCACAGGCCCACAGGACCAGAGGGGTCCGCGAGCGCGCCGGCACTCGGGTCGGGAGGGGCTCGCCCAGGTCGAGCTGGGTCTGAGTCGGGGCGGTCAGGGCCATGGCCGGGTCACCCCGTCGACGTCGGTGGCATGAGCGCGGTCGTGTGGGCGCTCACGCCAGCCCGGCTTGCTGGAGCAGGGCGATGGCGGCCGAGCCGTCTCCCAGCTGACTGATGGTGAGGGGCGAGGGCTGGAGGGTGTCGAAGGGGGGCAGGGGCTGGGCCGTGGTGACCCCGGAGCCCAGGGGGTACTCGAAGCTCTGGCTGTGGGCCAGGATCTCCTGGCCCTGACGGCTCACCAGGAAGGCCACGAACCGCTGGGCGGCAGCGGGCTGGTGGCTCGAGGCCAGGACGCCGGCCCCGGACACGTCGATGATGTAGCCGGGGTCGCCGGGGGCGAAGGGGGCGACCGCCGTGTGGAGGGCGGCCGTTCCCAATTCGGCCCGCTGGCGGTACCAGTAGTAGTGGTTGATGACCCCGATCTGGACCTGGCCCTGGTTGACCTCGCTGATCAGAGTTTCGTTGTTGGGGTAGACGTTGCTGCCGGCATTGGCCTTGACCCCGGCCAGCCAGGCGGCGGCGGCCGCCGTCCCGTGGGTGTGGGCGATCGACGCCACGATCGGGAAGAAGTCGACCTCGCCCTGGGCCAGGCCGACCCGGCCCTTCCACGCCGGGAGGGCCAGTTCCATCACCGACCTCGGCAGCTGGTCCGGCCGGAGGTGCCCCGTGTTGTAGATCATGACGCTGACCCGGGCCGAGACGCCCACCCAGTGTCCCGTCGGGGAGTTGTAGCGGGCGGGCACCGCCGCCAGGGTGGACGGGTCGACCGCGGCCAGGAGGTGCTTCTCCTGCAGCTGTTCGAGACCGAGCGAGTTCTCGGTGTAGATCACATCGGCCGGCGATGCCGACCCCTCCGTCTCGATCTGGTTCACCAGCACCGACTCGTCGTCGTTGCGCACCTTGACAGCGATGCCCGTCTGCTTCTCGAACGCCGCCACCAAGGCGTTGGTCGTCTGTTCGTGCTGCCCGTTGTAGACGGTGATCGTCGTGCCGCCACCGCCACCCGACGTGCCGCAGGCCGCGGTCAGGAGGGCCACCGCCGCCACGGCGGCCACCGCCGTGCGGATCCGGCGCCCCCACCGCCACGAGTGGCGGCACCGGCGGCGGGCGGGGACTCGGCATCGGACCTGGGCCCGGTCGCTCATAGGACTACCTCATGCCCGGGCGGTGCGGCCCGTCCCCGCGGCCCGGTCCCGGGGGCGTCGAGCCGGGCGCCGTCGTCGGGCACCGGCTCGGCTCGGTCCATCCACAAAGGTCCATCCATAAATAAGGCTCAAGTCACAAAAAACATTAGGTAAACCGAATATACCCTGTCAACAGGGGTACGGAGCGGACGTCGTAGTCTCTGGCCCACACGACCCGCGGAGGAGGCGGCCACCCAATGAGCCCCAGACGATCCGACCGAGCGGCGCCCATGGAAGGCCGGACGGTCGTCATCACCGGCGCCAACTCGGGTGTGGGAAAGGCCACCGCCGTGGCCCTGGCCGCGGCCGGAGCCCGCACGGTGATCACCGCCCGTCACGAGGGGCGCGGCCGCCAGGCCCTCGAGGACATCCGCCGGGCCAGCGGCTCGGACCAGGTGGATCTGGTGGTGTTCGACCTCGCCGATCTGACTTCGGTCCGCGCCGGCGCCGGCCAGCTGCTCGACGCCTGCGAGCAGATCCATGTGCTGGTCAACAACGCCGGTCTGGTCCTCTCCCACCGGACCGAGACGGTCGACGGGTTCGAAGCCACCTTCGCCACCAACCATCTGGGTCCGTTCCTGCTCACCCGGGAGCTCATCGAACGATTGAAGGCGTCGGCACCGGCCCGGGTGGTCACGGTGGCGTCGACGGCGCACCGTTCGGCCCGCCGCGGGCTCGACTTCGACGACCTCCAGAGCGAGCGGGGCTACGCCGGCATGCAGGCCTACGGACGCTCGAAGCTGGCCAACATCCAGTTCACCGCGGAGTTGGCCCGTCGCCTGGCCGGCTCTGGGGTCACGGCCAACTCGCTCCACCCCGGCACCGTGGCCACCGGGTTCGCCCGGGACGACGACGCCTCCGGCCTGCTGGCTTTCGGGGTCAAGGTGATCAAGCCGTTCATCCTCACCCCCGAGAAGGGGGCGCGGACATCGGTCTATCTGGCCTCCTCGCCGGAGGTGGCCGAGGTCACCGGCCGGTACTTCGTGAAGTGCAAGCCCCGGGCGCCGTCGGCCGCCGCCCGTGACCAGGCCGCCGCCGCCCGGCTGTGGTCGGTGAGCGAGCAGCTGGTCGACGAGGCCGGCCCTCGGGCAGCCTGAGCGCCGGCCCCCGGTCCGCCACGCCGGCCGGGCCCGAGCCTATGGTGGCTTCGGCCCGCGCTGACCATCGGGACTGCCCGACCACCGACCCGGGCGGAACAGGGAGGTTGTCATGTCCACCCCAGGCGGAACCGTCACCCCCGAGGAGCGCGACATCCTGCGCATAATCGGGAAGTCATGGGGCTGGGTCCTGTTCTTCGGGCTGGTCACCCTGGTCCTCGGGGTGGTGGTCACCGTACGCCCGAGGGACACCATCTACGCCTTTGCCATCATCTTGGGCATCTGGCTCTTCGTGGCGGGCCTGTTCCGGATCGTGATGGCCATCGCCGACCGCGAGGACACCGCCGGCACGCGATGGCTCATGGCCCTGCTCGGCCTGGTCTCGGTCATCGTGGGCATCCTCTTCCTGCACCGGACCGACGAGACGGTCACCACCCTCGCCTTCCTCATCGGGCTGTTCTGGGTGGTGGGGGGGATCATCGAGTTCTTCTCGGCCTACAGCGACTACGGGTCACCCGCCCGGGCCTGGCGGGTGGCCATGGGAGTGCTGGCCTTCACCGCCGGTGTGGTGACGCTGGTATGGCCCAACCTCACCGTCACCGCCCTGGCGGTGATCATGGGGATCTGGCTGATCATCTACGGGGTGCTCGAGATCGCCCTCTCGTTCCAGCTGCGCCGGCTGGCCACCGTCTGAGCTCGGGCCCCGGCGCGCAGGACAACACAGCTAGAGCGGCTCCCCCTCGCCCAACTCCGTGGTGACCTCGGCGATGGCCTCTCGCTCCGCCCCGGGCCCGAGCGCCTGGCCACCTCCACGGTCGCGCCACAGCTCGGGTACGCGCCACAGCAGGACGCCGACGCCGACCACGCAGGCCAGGCCGCCGGACCACACCGCGAACTGGGGCCCTCCGACGGCGGCGGCCAGCCCCGTCTCGGCGTCCCCCAGCCTGGGGCCGCCGGCCACCACCGCGAAGAACGTCCCCGACAGGCGCCCCTGCAGATGGTCGGGCACGGTCCGTTGCTGGACGGCCTGGCGGAACACGGCCGAGACGACATCCGCCGCCCCGGCCAGGGCCAACAGCGTCAGGCCGATCCACAGCACCGGGATCACGCCGAAGAGTCCGATGGTCACTCCCCACACCACCACACAGGCGGCGATGGCCCGACCCTGGCGGCGGACCCGGGCGCACCAACCCGTGAACAGCGATCCGAGGAGCGCCCCGGCGCCGGGCGCGGCGTAGAGCAGGCCCACCACACCCGGCCCCCCGCCGAACAGACCGACGCCGAGGGCCGGGAAGACCGCCCTTGGCATGCCGAAGATCATGGCGTTGAGATCGATCCAGTAGGTGGCCGACAGCAGGCGTTGGCCGCGGAGGTGGCGGAACCCCTCCGCCATGGACCGGAGGCCCATAGGTGTTCCGCCGCCACTCGGCCGGAGCGAGGGCAGGAGGAGCGCGGCCACCAAGGCCGCAGCGAAGGTGGCCACGTCGATGCCGTACACCGCACCGAGGCCGATGGTGGCGATGAGCACGCCGGCCAGCGCCGGGCCGGCCACCAGGGCCAGCTGCTGGATGGCGGTCTGTAGCGCCACCGCCGGGGTCACGTCCCGCTCGTCGACCAGCATCGGCAGGGCCGCCCGCCGAGCCGGCCAGTCGACCCCTTGGAACCCGGCGTTGGCCGCGGTGCAGGCAAACAGCGGCCACACCACCGGGTGCGGAGCGGAGGCGTTGACCACCAGTCCACCGACGGCCAGGGCCATGGCCACCTGGGTGAGGACGAGGACGGTCTTGCGGTCGACGGCGTCGGCCAGGGTGCCCCCCCACAGGGCCCCGGCCAGCAACGGTCCCAGCTGGACCAGCCCGATGAGCCCGACCACCAGCGTGGAGTGGGTCAGCCCGTAGGCCTGGAATGCCACCGCCACCAGCGTCAACTGCGAGCCGAGGCCGGAGACGAGCTGGCCCAGCCAGAGCCGGCGGAAGTGTCGGTGCCGCCTCAACGGGGCGATGTCGACGACGAACCGGGCCATCCGGCAACGGTAACGCCGACCACCTTCTAGACCCCTGGACGACGGAGCCAGGCGTCCCACCGGGGCGCCCCCGAGGGGAATTCACCGAATTGTTCCCCCGAATGCTGCCCTCGTGACAGATGCTGCCGCTACAATGGGCAGACATGAGGAGCAGGGAAACGTCATCGGGCCCCGACGACGGGGCCGAGGCCGCGGAGGAGTCGCACCCGGCTGCGCCGCCGCTCATGGCCGTGTCCATTGCCGGTTTCTCGACCGCCTGTAGCAAGGATGCCCTGGTATCGAGCGCCAAGGCGGCCCGGGAGGCACTCTCGACGGAATAGACGGACCCCACCAGGTCCCGGACCGTCAAGGAGTCGCTTCCTCGGGAGCGGCTCCTTTCTCTTTGGAGCAACCTCCCTCCCGGGGAGCACCACGTTGGAGCACCTCCGCTTGGACTGGTTCCTTGGTGGGAGCAGTTCCTTGGTGGGAGCAGTTCCTTGGTGGGGGCCGCTGTGGTCGGAGCAACTCCTCTCGGAGCCGGCGCTACGAGTCACCGACCTGCATCACCGACCGGTATGACCGAACGGCATCACCCATCTGCATCACCCACCTGCATCACCGAACGGAGCAAGACACCATGTGTGAATCCCACCCGACGACCGACCGCCGCGAACAGGCCAGGCGCGCCACCATCGAGCGGGTGGCCGAGTGGTCACCGGCCCGTAGCTTCGACCTCGGCGACAGCCACGACAAGGGGGAGCCGTCCCTGTGCGTGGGGGAGGCCGCCTGAGGACCGTGGACCGTCGAGACCGGCGGGCCCTCGACTCCTCGGGACGGCGGTTGGTCAGGGTGTGGCGAACGCCGCGCCCACCGCGGCGATGCCGTCGGGGTCGGCGAAGGCGAAACTGAAGATGACCTCGTCGACGCCGGCGGCGATGTGCCCGGCCACCAGGCCCGGGATCTCGTCGGGCTGGCCCACCGTGAACCCGGCGACCTCCTCGGCGGGGGCGCTGGCCGCCAGCATGGACCGCACCTCGGCCGTGTTCTCGTCCGACGTGGTGAGGATGAGCGGTGTCATCCAGGTCACATCGATCTCCCCCGGGTCGCGGCCCACGTCGGCACAGTGGCGGTGGAGCGCCTCGATCTTGCGTGACAGGGTCGCCACGTCGCCGGTGACATTGCACTTGTCGGCGTAGCGGGCCACCAAGCGCAGGGTGCGCTTCTCACCGCCGCCACCGATCATGATCTTCGGCCCTCCGGCCTGCACCGGGCGGGGGAGGTTACGAGCATGGTCCAGCCGGAAGTGCGCTCCTTCGAAGCTCACATCGTCACCGGTGAACATGGCCCGGCAGATCTGCACGGCCTCCTCCAGCATGTCGAGGCGCTCGCCGTCGGCCGGGTACCCGACGCCGAGGGCCTGGTGCTCCACGTCGTACCAGGCCGCCCCGATGCCCAGGATGGCCCGCCCCTTCGACACGACGTCGAGGGTGGTGACGACCTTGGCCAGTATGCCCGGGTTGCGATAGGTGACGCCGGTGACCAGGGTGCCGAGCTGCACCTGCTCGGTCCGGGCGGCCAGCGCGCCGAGCAGGGTGTATGCCTCGAGCATGGGCTGGTCCGGGCCACCGAGCGGGGGGAGCTGGAAGAAGTGATCCATGACCCACAGCGAGTGGTAGCCGGATGTGTCCGCCGCCCGGGCCAGGGCGGCCGTGTGCTCGAACAGGTCTCCGGCGTCGACGCCGGAGAAGTTGGGCAGCTGGACGCCGATATCGGTCATGGGGGATCACGGTAGCCGCCGGGGACGGCACGGCCCACCGAGCCGTCCATGCCGAGGGGGCCGGCGGGGCCGGCGTGCTCCTGGCCTTCGAACTGGATGCGGTACAGCTCGGCGTACTGGCCTCCGGCCGCGAGGAGCTCGTCGTGCCTCCCCCGTTCCACGACGCGTCCGTCGTCGAGCACCAGGATCACGTCCGCCTCCCGCACGGTGGACAGCCGGTGGGCGATGACCAGTGAGGTGCGGCCGGCCAGGGCGGTGGCCAGGGCCTGTTGCACGGCCGCCTCGGACTCCGAGTCGAGATGGGCGGTGGCCTCGTCGAGGACCACCACCCGTGGGGACTTGAGCAGGATGCGGGCGATCGCCAGCCGCTGCTTCTCGCCCCCCGAGAGGCGGTAGCCACGATCGCCCACCACCGTGTCGATCCCGTCGGGAAGGGAGTCCACCATGGTGGCGATCTGGGCGCCGGCCAGGGCGGCGTGCAACTCCCCGACGGTGGCGTCCGGCTTGGCGAACAGCAGGTTCTCCCGGATGGTCTCGTGGAACAGATGGGCGTCCTGGGTGACGACGCCGATCGTGGCGATGAGGGACGCCATCTCGGCGTCCCGCACGTCGAGCCCGTTGATGCGGATCGACCCCGAGGTGACGTCGTAGAGGCGGGGAAGCAGATGGCTGATGGTGGTCTTGCCCGCCCCCGACGGCCCGACCAGGGCCACCAGCTGGCCGGGCTCGGCGGTGAAGGTCACGTCGAAGAGCACCTGCTGGGAGACCGTCTGGTCCAGGACGGCGACCGACTCCAACGAGGCCAGGGAGACCTCCTCGGCCCTCGGGTACCGGAAGTCGACATGGTCGTACTCGATGCGGGCCGGGCCCGGAGGGACTGGACGGGCCCCAGGCCGGTCGTCGATGGCCGGGGGCAGGTCGAGCACCTCGAAGACCCGGTCGAAGGAGACCAGGGCGGTCATCACGTCGATCTGCACGTTGGACAGGGCGGTGAGGGGGCCGTACAACCGGGTCAGGTAGGCGGCCAGGGCCACCACCGTCCCGAGCTGCAGGGTCCCGTTCACCACCTGGACCCCACCCCAGCCGTAGACGACGGCCGTGGCCAGTGCGGCGGTGAGGGTGAGCGCGGCGATGAAGAAGCGGGCGTACATGGCCTGGGTCACGCCGATGTCCCGGACCCGGCCGGCCTTGGACTCGAAGGCCTCGCGCTCCTCGGCGGGGCGGCCGAACAGCTTCACCAGGAGGGCCCCCGACACGTTGAAGCGCTCCGTCATGGTGTTGTTCATCTGGGCGTTGAGGGCGTAGGACTCCCGGGTGATGGAGGAGAGGCGCCGTCCGACCCGCTTGGCCGGAAACACGAAGACGGGGAGGATGACCAGGCTGATCACCGTGATCTGCCACGACAGGAGAAACATCACCACCAGCACAAGTGCCACGCTGATGAGGTTGGAGACCACCGACGACAGCGTGTCGGTGAAGGCCTGTTGGGCGCCGATCACGTCGTTGTTGAGCCGGCTGATGAGCGCCCCGGTCTGGGTGCGGGTGAAGAAGGCGATGGGCATCTTCTGGATGTGCTCGAAGACCTTGGACCGCATGTCGAAGATGAGCCCCTCGCCGACCTTGGCCGACACCCAGCGGATGGCGATGGACAGTGCGGTGTCGACGACGGCCAGCGCCGCCGCCACCAGGGCCAATCCGATGATCAGGGACTTGTCGTGCTCGGGGATGCCCTTGTCGATGATCGAACGGAACAGCAGGGGGTTGATCACCCCGATCACCGCCTCGACCACCACCAGCCCGAGGAACCAGGCCAGGATGGTGCGGTACGGCCGGGCGAACGTGATCATCCGCCGGGCCGTCCCCTTGGTCACCCGCTGCTGGATGACCGAGTCGTCGCGACGGAGTGAGCGCAGTGCGCCACCGAACTGGCCCCCCATGCCGTGGGCCGCCGTCACTGTCCCTCGCTGCGGGATCGAACCATGCTCCGGACCCTACAGTTCGAGCGGCCGGGCCCATCCCCGGGTCGGGACGGCCACGGGCGGGCGGTGGCGGGGGTCAGCGCGCCACCAACCCCCGTCCGGTGACGGCCGGGAGGTCCAGCGCGGTGAGCAGACCGGGCGGCCCCTCCACCACGGCGGGGATGGCGTTGACCAGCCGCATGGCGGTGGCCTTGAGACCGGCGGTGTTGTGGTCGCCGTCACTCCCGACCAGCTGGAGGTCGAGGGTGTAGTTGGGCTCGCCGCTGATCTGGACCCGGTAGCAGCCCTGCCCGGCCGGCCGGGGCCAGCCGGGGGCCAGATCGTCCCGCAGCCGGGTGACGTGCTCGAGGACGATGACCGCCCGGCCGTCCCGCACACCCCGCACCTCGAAGTGCAGGGCGGCGGCCGTGCCGGCCTCGATGGTCCCCGAGTCCACCTCGAAGGTCTCGGGGGCCGGCAGGCGCTCGTACCATTCCTCGACCGAGTCGAGCTCGACGTCGAGGCCGACCGCCAGCTGGCGCACCACGCTTCCCCAGGCCATGGTGAGCACCCCCGGCTGCAGGATCATCGGGACGTCTGTCATGGGCCGGCCGAAGCCCATGATGTCGAAGATCACCATCGGCTGGTCGTAGGTGCTGTAGTTGAGAATCTCGGCCACCCTGAGCTCGTCGATCCGCTCGCTCACCCCGGTCAGCACCAGAGGGAGGGCGTCGTTGGCGAAACCGGGGTCGACCCCGTTGACGAAGAGGGACACGCCACCGGCGCGGGCCGCCTCCTGGACCGGCGTGATCATCGACTCGTCGACCACCGCGAAGGGGTACTGCAGGAAGACGGGCCCGCTGGAGACCACGTTGACCCCGGCACGGAGGATCCGGGCCAGGTCCGCCAGCGCCTCGGTCAGCCGGTGGTCGGCCATGGCGGTGTGCACCACGACGTCGGGCCGGAGAGCCAGTACTTCGTCGACGTCGTTGGTGGCGGTCACCCCGAGCATCCGGCCCAGCCCGGCCAGCTCGCCCGCGTCGCGGCCCACCTTGGCGGGATTGGACACCCACAGTCCGACAAGCTCGAGATCGGGTCGGGCGTCGATGCCGGCGATGGCGTGCACACCCACGTTGCCGGTGCTCCAGGCGACGACTCGGTAGGTCCTGGTCATGTGGTCCTCCTCGGGCCGCTTCGGTGGTCTGGCCGGTTGCCGTTCACAGGTCGGGGAGCCCCATGTCGAGGTTGGGTGCCTCGATGCCCCCGTCGACCTCGAGGATCTTGCCGGTCACGTACGAACCGGCCTCCGACGCCAGGTAGACCACGGCGGCGGCGATGTCCTCCGGGTCGCCGATCCGGCCCAGGGGCGTCCCCGCCTCCAGTGCATGGCGCAGCTCGTCGGTTTGCATCACGATGTCGAGCGCCGAGGTGGCGACCGAGCCGACGGCGATGGCGTTGACCCGGATCCGGGGAGCGAGGTCGGCCGCGGCCAGTCGGGTGTAATGGGCCAGTGCACCCTTGGCCGTGCCGTAGGCCAGGTAACCCCGTCCTGACAGCCGTCCCATGGCCGAGGAGATGTTGACCACCGACCCGCCGTCTCCTTCGAGCATGACGGGCACGGCCGGGCGGAGCAGGGCGTGCGCCGTCGACACGTTGAAGTGGAAGGCCTGCTCCAAGCGGCCCGGGGAGGTATCCATGAACGGACGGGGCATGGCTCCGCCCACGTTGTTGACCACCAGGTCCAGTCGGCCGAACTCCCGACGGGCCTGCTCCACCAGGGAGGCCACTGCCTCCAGGTCACTGAGGTCGGCGGGCACGATCACGGCCCGCCGACCGGCCGCGTCGACCCGGCCGGCCACCTCCTCCAGCTGGTCGGCAGTGCGGGCGGCGATCACCACGTCGGCGCCGGCCTCGGCCAGTCCGATGGCACAGGCCGCGCCGATGCCGCGGCCGGCGCCGGTCACGACGGCCACCTTGCCGGTCATGGCGAATCGATCGAGAATCATGGACCGGTCCCTTCCTGTTCGTGTCGCGACAGTGCTAGCAGCCGGGGCCCGGGTGGCGCCATGCCCGGCGTCACCCGTTGGCGGACGTTTCGCCCCTCCACCGTCCGGGCGAGCCGACGGTGCCGTCAGTCGGCCAGGCCGGCCACGGCCGAGATGTGGGTGGGGCGCACCCTGACCAGCAGGCTCGCCGGGCACGCCGTTGCGCGCCCTCATGGCTCCGGCGTTCTCCTCGCCCAGGTAGCGCCCGCCGATGATGGCGGCCCACCGCCGGACCTCGCCGAGCCCCTCGTCGCGGGTGGCGACGCCGTCGATCACGACAAACGAATGGGGAGGGCGCTCGTCGACGCCGAGGCAGACCCGCCGGTCAGGGCGCAGCCCCCGCCGGTCAGGGCGCAGACCCGCCGGTCAGGGCGCAGACCCGCCGGTCACGGCGCAGCCCCCGCCCTTTGACGGAGTCGGCCCCGTGTTGAAGACGATGTCGCCGATCGGGTTGTCGGCCGCTGACGACGTGTCGAGGGCGGACCACACCGGTGCCACATGGGCCGCCTGTCGGGTCTGGTGGCCGCCCTGGCGGTGTGGCTGGGCGCCCCGCCGAGGAGAGCCACCAGCACAGGGCGGCTCATGGGCCGGGACATCGCGCTCCGTCCGGGATCCGGTCAGGACGGGCGGGTGGCGGGCAGGCCGAGCTTGCGGTGGTCCCACGACACCGTCCGCTCCACGTTGAGCCTGGCCACGATCCGTTTGTTGAGCATGGCCTCAACCATCGGGCGCATCTCCTCGGTATAGCCCCCGTAGTAGCGCTCGAAGAGGTTGACCCCGAGGTCCCACATCTTCTGCGGGTCGTCGATGATCTCCGCCCGGCCGACCAGCTCCACGCCCCGCAGTCCCTCGTAGTAGTCGCCGTCCTCGAACATGCAGGTCATCCTGGGATCGCGGCGGAGGTTGACGGCCTTTTGCGCCTTGGCCTTCGTCTCGACGGCGATCGAGCCGTCGAGAAAGCCGTACCACATGGCCACGGCGTGGATCGACCCGTCGTGGTTGAGGGTGCACATGGTCATCGGGCGGCGTTCGTGCAGGAAGGCGTCAACCTCGTCCGGCGACATCACGATGAGGTCTCGTTGCTTGACTCCGTGGCCCATCTGCTGCGGGCTCTGCTGGTCGGCCATTCGTCCTCCCGACGCCGGTGCGGATCGCTGTCCTCACTGAAGCGTACGGTGCGTCGGCAAGCTGGTGCACAATGGTCGGATGCCCGATCGACGGGGCGGGGCCCCAGTCGTCCCGGGGACGGGGGGCGGCCGACGGCCCAGGCACGTCTGTTTCGTCTGTACCGGCAACATCTGCCGCTCGCCCATGGCCGACGTCGTGCTGCGCCACCTGGCCGCAGGCGTCGCCATGCCCGACGGGTCGAACCTGGGCGACCGGCTGCGGGTGACCAGCGGGGGGACCGGAGGGTGGCATGCCGGCGAGCCCATGGACGACCGGGCGCGGGCGGCACTGGCCCACCGGGGCTATGCCGACCACGGCCACCGGGCCCGGCCCTTCGAGTCGGCGTGGTTCCCCTCGACCGACCTGGTGGTCTGCCTCGACCGGGGTCACCGCCAGACCCTGGCCGGCCTGGCCCGGGCGCACGCCGGCGACGACCGGTACGAAGACCGGTTGGTGCTGCTGCGCAGCTTCGACTTCCGGGCCGGCGGGGCGGTCGACGTGCCCGATCCCTATTACGGTGACGACGACGGATTCGTCGCCTGCCTGGCGATGGTGGAGTCGGGCTGTCGCGGGCTGGTGCGCCACCTGGCCGGCGTCCTCGGTCCGACGTGTCAGGACAGCGGGACGAAGGACTCGGCCTCGTAGGCCAACAGTCTGTCGTAGACCTCGCGCAGCTCCTTGCGCCGGGACCGGTCGTTGGCCAGGTTGTCGAGCTCGGTGGGATCGGTGTCGTGGTCGTACCACTCGTGGTCGTTGTCGTCGAAGGTGCAGTCGGGCCCGAAGAGCTTCTCCCCGGGGGGCTTGCCCCACAGCCCGGTCGACGGCTTGCCCCCACCCACCCCGTAGTAGCGGGCGTACTTGGTCCGGCCGTCGAAGAAGCCGCGGAGTGCGTACCGCACCTTGTTGAGCTCGGCGGTCTGCGCCGAGTCCTGGGCGAAGAGGATGTGGTCGCGGACCGAGGACGACGGGTCGGCCAGGACGGGGGTGAGGTCGGCGCCCTGTACGGTGGGCGCGCTCAGTGCGGGCTCCACCCCGGCCAGGGAGCAGATGGTGGCGGCCAGGTCCACGTGCGAGCCGAGCGCCGAAGTCACCGTTCCGGCCGAGGTGACGCCGGGCACGTTGACGTAGAGGGGGACCCTCATGATCTCGTCGTAGACGAACGGCCCCTTGGAGCGAAGCCCGTGGGAGCCACACATGTCCCCGTGGTCCGAGGTGAAGATGACCACGGTGTCGTTCCAGGCCCCGGAGGCCTCGAGGGCGGACAGGACCGTGCCGAGGCTGCGATCGGCCAGCCGGTGGAGGTGGACGTAGTAGTCGAGGTGGCGGAGCCAGGCGGCCCGGTCGGCCGGGTCGATGTAGCCCCACAGCCCGTGCTGCTGGTCCCAACGCCACTGCCGGTGGGCCTCCGGCTTGGTGTGCAGGTCATCGTCGAAGTTGTCGGGGAGCCGGTCGACCACTTCGGGGTAGGGCTCGGAGAAGACGGGCAGCGGGTCGTCGTCCTTCCAGGCGGCGGACTCGAGCACGGCGCGAATCGAAGCCACGTCGTCGGGGTGGCGCTCCCGGTACCCGGGTTGGTCCACCGGGTACCACATCACGTCGTGGGGGTTGACCAGGGCCACGGTGAGGAACCACGGCCGGTCCCCGGCCCCGGGTCCGGGGGGCCCGCCGGTCCGGGCGTTCCGGCTCAGCCAGTGGGCGGCGTTGTCAGCGATGATGGGATCGAAGTGCACCCCGGTGCCGGCCCATCCCATGAAGTGGCGGTCGTTGCCGTCCCAGTCGGCGAAGCCGTAGGCCTCCATGTCGGGTGTGGGCGAGTGGGACAGGTGCCACTTGCCGATGTAGGACGAGCGGTAGCCGGCCGCGCCGAGCAGGGAGCCCAGGGTCGGCGTGGCGGTGGGCAGCTCGTGGTGCTCGGGCATGATCACGTTGTCGAGCACCCCGTGGCCCTCGAGGTAGCGGCCGGTGAACAGGCTGGCCCGGCTGGGGGAGCAGGGCGATGAGTGGGTGAAGTAGCGGGTGAACTCCAGCCCTTCGGCCCGGAGCCGGTCCCGCCAGGGCAGGGAGACGCCGGAGGGGAGCCAGGACCGCTGGCGCTCCTGGTCGGAGACGACCAGCAGGATGTTGGGGCGTGAGGAGGTCGGTCCGGTCATGGTCCGAAACGGTAGCGGCTCGGTCGGTGGGCCCCGGCCCCGGCTGTTGGCGCTCAAAAGTGAAATGTGTTCTACTTCTTCCCGACGACCGGCTGACAGCCTTGGGGGAGGTCCCGCATGCCCGAGAACGAAGCGCTGCACGCCGATCACCGACTCGAGTATCCCTACTCGCGCTCGGTGGGTCCGGTCATCGGAGGGTCCCTCACCGGGTTGCGCGACGGCCGTCTTTTCGGGGTGCGGGGGGCGGGGGGGATGGTCATCGTGCCTCCCACCGAGTACGACCCGACCACCGGTGAGGACACCGGTGAGCTGGTCGAGGTGGGCCCGGGCGGAACCGTCGAGTCGTGGGCCTGGGTGGCCCGCCCGCGGCCCAAGCACCCTCTGAAACGGCCCTTCGCCTGGGCGTTGATCCGGTTGGACGGGGCCGACACCGCCCTGCTCCATGTGGTCGACGCCGGCGGTCCGGACCGGCTCACCTCCGGTGACCGGGTCACGGTGCGGTTCCGGCCGGCCCACGAACGGGTGGGGGCCATGGCCGACATCGAGGCCTTCGTGCCCGAAGGATGGCCGGGCCGGTGAGTGGCGACGCGGACGGCGAGGAGCTAGGCCCGGTGACCACCCTGGCCACGCCCATCCGTCTCGACTTCGACTTCACCCCCGGGGTGGCCCAGTCCCGATTCCTGCGGGGGCTCGAGCGGGGCAGGTTCATGGGCCAGCGCTGCCCCAAGTGCGGCAAGGTCTACGTGCCGTCGCGGGGGTCGTGTCCGACCGACGGTGTGCCGACCACCGAGGACGTCGAGCTGGCCAACGTCGGGACCGTCACCACCTACTGCGTCGTCAACGTCCCCTTCGCCGGGCAGTCCATCGAGATCCCCTACATCTGCGCCCAGGTCCTCCTGGACGGCGCCAACCTGTCCTTCATGGGCCTCATCCAGGAGGTCCCGACCGATCAGATCCGCATGGGGATGCGCGTCGAGGCGGTCTGGGTGGAGCCCGATCAGCTCACGCCGTCGTTGGCGTCGGTCAGGTACTTCCGGCCGAACGGTGAGCCGGACGCGGACTACGAGACCTACAAGGAGTACCTGTGAGCGCGCCCCGGCCCGCACGCGCCGTCCGGCCGGTGTCGGTCGCCTCGTTCGCCCAGGCGCAGAACGTCCGCCGCGACGACCAGCACAACGAGGTGGAGATGCTGATGCCGGTGGTAGCCGAGGTCTTCGGCAACATCGGCATCACCAAGGACGACGTCGACTTCATCTGCTCGGGCTCGACCGACTACCTGATCGGGGGGCCGTTTAGCTTCGTGACCGCACTGGACGCGGTCGGTGTGTGGCCGCCCCGGGCCGAGAGCCACGTCGAGATGGATGGGGCCTGGGCCCTGTACGAGGCGTGGGTCCTGCTCCAAGAGGGTGAGATCGACGCCGCACTGGTGTACGCCTTCGGCCGGTCGTCCCTCGGGGACCTCAACGAGATCCTGGCCCTGCAGCTCGATCCGTACTACGTCGCCCCCCTGTGGCCGGATCCGGTGAGCTTGGCCGCGTTGCAGGCCCGGGCCCTCATCGACGCCGGCAAGGCCACCGAGGCGGACTTCGCCCACATCGCCGCCCGGAGCCGCCGCGACGCCCTGGCCAACCCCAAGGCCCAGGTGGCCAAGGACGCCTCGCTCGACTCGCTGCTCGAGGAGGACTACGTCGTCTCGCCCCTCCGTCGCCATACGCTGCCGCCTATCACCGACGGGGCGGCTGCGATCGTGCTGGCCGCCGGCGACAAAGCCCGACGGTGGTCGGACCGACCCGCCTGGATCACCGGGTTCGACCACCGGGTCGAAACCCACTCCCTCGGGGCTCGGGACCTGACCTCGTCGCCGTCGACATCCAAGGCGGCGGCCGTGGCCGGGGTGGCCGACGGCCCGGTCGACGTGGCCGAGATCCACGCCCCCTTCGCCCCCCAGGAGATCATCGTGAAGGAGGCCCTCGGGCTGGGGGACGGTGTCTCCGTCAACCCCTCCGGCGGTGCGCTGGCCGCCAACCCGATCATGTCGGCCGGGCTGATCCGGATCGGTGAGGCAGCCGCTCGCATCTCGTCGGGATCAGCTCGGAGGGCGGTGGCCCATGCCACATCGGGCCCCTGCCTGCAACAGAACCTGGTCTGCGTCCTGGAGGGTGAGTGATGGCAGAGCGCTGCGCAGTGATCGGCGTCGGGCAGACCCACCACAAGGCCAAGCGGGACGACGTGTCGATCGCCGGGATGGTCCGGGAGGCGGCCAAGATGGCCCTGGCCGACGCCGAGCTCGACTGGACGGACATCGACGCCGTGGTCATCGGCAAAGCGCCCGACATGTTCGAGGGCAACATGATGCCCGAGCTCTACCTGGCTCCCGCCCTCGGTGCGGTGGGCAAGCCCATCTTCCGGGTGCACACCGCAGGCTCGGTGGGGGGGTCGACGGCGCTGGTGGCCGCCCACCTGGTCACCTCCGGGATCCATCGGCGGGTTCTGACGGTGGCCTACGAGAAGCAGTCGGACTCCGACGCCATGTGGGCGCTCTCGGTACCGCAGCCTTTCGCCGCCCCGCTTCTGGCCGGGGCCGGTGGCTACTTCGCCCCCCATATCCGCGCCTACATGCGCCGTTCGGGAGCTCCAGAGCACATTGGCCGGATGGTGGCGGTCAAAGACCGTCAGAACGCCATGCGCAATCCCTTTGCCCACCTGCATCTGGCCGACATCGACATGAAGATGGTCGAGGACTCGATGATGCTGTGGGACCCGCTCCGGTACCTCGAGGCCTGTCCCTCGTCCGACGGCGCCGCCGCCATGGTGCTCGCCGCCGAGGGGTCCGTCTCCGGCCGGTTCCCCCCCGCCTGGGTCCACGGCATGGCCATGCGCTCGGAGCCGACCATGTTCGCCGGACGCGACCAGGTGAACCCGCAGGCCGGCCGGGACTGTGCCGCCGACGTCTACGCCCAGGCGGGCATCACCGACCCGCGCCTCCAGTTCGATGTGGCCGAGGTGTACGTACCGTTCAGCTGGTACGAGCCCATGTGGCTCGAGAACCTCGGGTTCTGCGACCTCGGCGACGGGTGGAAGCTGACCGAGTCGGGGGCCACCGCCTTCGACGGCGACATCCCGTGGAACACCTCCGGGGGCGTCCTGTCGTCCAACCCCATCGGGGCCTCCGGCATGCTCCGCTTCCTCGAGGTGGCCATGCAGGTGCGCGGCCAGGCCGGCGAGCACCAGATCGACGGGGCCTCCCTCGCCTTCGGACAGGCCTACGGCGGCGGGTCGCAGTTCTTCGCCATGTGGGTGGTGGGCAGCCAGAAGCCCTGACCGGAGGGGCGCGGCCCGGGGCGGGGTGCTTGTCTCCGAGGGTGAGGGTTGGTAGAGATCCGGGACACCCGAGCGCTCGGAGGCCGACCCATGCTCACCACCATGACCGACGCCTGGCACACGCTGGTCCCGCCCGCCGGCGACCGGCACGGCCCCCTCGCCCCGTTGTTGGTGGTCCTCACCGTGGTCACCGGCCTGATCGACGCCTTCAGCTATCTGGTCCTGGGCCATGTCTTCGTGGCCAACATGACCGGCAACGTGGTGTTCCTGGCCCTCGGAGTGGCTGGGGCCCCGGGCTTCTCGGTCACCGCCCATCTGACCGCCCTGGCCGCGTTCGCACTGGGGGCGGTGGCCAGCGGCCGCCTGGTGGCCGGGGTGGGGGACCGGCGGGGGCGGATCCTCGCCGCCACCACCGCGTGTGAGGCGGCGCTGCTGGCGGTGGCGTGGGGCGTCGGCGCAGGTGTCGCCGACCCCGGATCAGGCGTCCCGCGCTATCTCTTGATCCTGCTCCTCGGGGCCACCGGCGGCCTGCAGACCGGCACGGCCCGGCGCCTGGCCGTGCCCGACCTGATCACCACCGTGCTCACCCGGACGATCGCCGGCGCCGCCTTCGACAGCCGGCTGGCCGGGGGGGCCGACTCCAGAGTGGGGCGCCGGGGCCTGGCTGTCCTCGCCATGTTCGGCGGTGCCCTGATCGGCGCCTCCCTGGTGCTGCACGTGAGCAAGTCGCTCGGCCTGCTGGTGGCGCTGGCGCTCCTCTTGGCCGTGATGGTCAGCGCGTTGAGGCTGTCGGGCCCCGGTCCGGCCTGGGACCGGCTGGCATGACGCCGGCCACCAGGTCCGTCCCGAACCGGCGGTCCCGTCCTCATGTCACCGGCCGGCAGCGTGGCAGCCATGTGGCAGTGCACCCCGGCCCTGGCGGTGTCCGGGTGGCCCGGCGGCGGGCCGGTACACTCGGAATGGTTCGCCGAGCACCCGGAGGCATCACGTGAAGATTGTGGTCGACTACGACGAATGTGCCAGCAACGCTGTCTGCATGGGCATCGCGCCGGAGGTGTTCGAGGTGCGAGATGACGGCTTCCTCTACGTGCTCAACGAGCACCCGGGCGAGGAGTTGCGCGAGAAGGTCCGTCAGGCGGCCAATGGCTGCCCCACCGGCGCCATCACCATCGTCGAGGACGAGTAACCCGGGAGTGCCCGGGGACGCCCCGAGGGTCCGCTTCGCGCCATCGCCGACGGGCTACTTCCATGTCGGGAGTGCCCGCACCGCCCTGTTCAACTGGTTGGTGGCGCGCCAGTCGGGAGGCTCGTTCATCCTCCGCATCGAGGACACGGACGCCGAACGGAACCGGGAGGAGTGGGTGGACGGAATCTCGTCGGCCCTCCACTGGCTCGGGATGGACCCAGACGAGGGCCCGTTCCGGCAGTCGGCCCGGACCGGCCGCTATGCCGAGGCCATCGATGCCCTCTGGGAGGCGGGGTTCCTCTACGCCTGCGATTGCACCCGCCAGGGCATCGACGCCCGCAACCGGGCCGCGGGGATCCTGACTCCCGGCTACGACGGCTTCTGCCGTTCGCGCCGGCTGCCGCGCCGCGGCAATGCGCTGCGCTTCCGCACGCCTGACGACGGGGTGACGACCGTCGAGGACGTGGTGCGGGGTCCGGTCGAGTTCCCCCTGGCCTCGATGGACGACTTCGTGGTGGTGAAGGCCAACGGCGCCCCATTGTTCGTGCTGGCCAACGTGGTCGATGACATCGACATGGCCATCAGCCATGTGATCCGGGGCGAGGACCTCCTGCCCACGACGCCGAGGGGCGTCCTCGTCTGGGAGGCTCTCCGCTCCCTCGGCTGGCGGACTGGTGACGGGAATGGTGGCGGGGGCCGTCCGGTGCCAGCCCTGCCGGTCTTCGCCCACCTGCCCATGCTGGTCAACGAGCAGCGAAAGAAGCTGTCCAAGCGGCGTGACCCGGTTGCCGTCGAGGCCTACCGCGAGCAGGGGTACCTCCCCGACGCCATGGTCAACTACCTGGGCCTCCTCGGGTGGAGCCCTCCCGGTGGCGAGGAGGTCTTCACCGCAGAGCAGATGGTCGCCTGGTTCAGGCTCGAAGAGGTCAACCATTCCCCGGCCTTCTTCGACGTGGTGAAGCTCACCCACTTGAACGGCGAGTACATCAGGGCCATGTCTCTCGACGCCTTCATCGACGCCTGCCGACCCTGGCTCACCGGGTCCCGGGCCGCCTGGCCGGCCGCCAACTTCGACGAGGGCCAGTTCGCGGCCATGGCGCCGTTCGTCCAGGAGCGTGTGGCCACCCTCGGCGAGGTTCCGGCCATGGTCGACTTCCTCTTCCTCGACGAGCCGGTGGTGGACGAGGACGCCTGGGCCCGCGCCGTCACCCGTGATGACGCGGCGGTGGCCGTCCTCACCGGGGCGGTCGAGGCCTATTCGGCGTTGCAGGGGGACTGGACCCGCGACGCGCTGCACACCGCCGCCCAGGAGGTGGGGGAGCGGGTGGGGCGGAAGTTGAACAAGGCCCAGGCGCCGATCCGGGTGGCCATCACCGGTCGGCGGGTGGGCCCGCCCCTGTTCGAGGCGCTCGAGGTCATGGGGTCCGAGCGCGCCCTGGCCCGACTCACCGCGGCGTTGGACCGAGCCTCGGCCGAGTCGGCCTCATGATCGCAACACCGGTGCGGCCGCCGTGCCTGCTGTCCTGAGCCGGTGGGGCTGCTCGCCACCCTGACCGGGCTCCGGCTGCTCCGGTTCGTCCTGAAGGTCGTCACCCTGGTGGTGGTGGCGGTGCTCGCCTATCTCGTGGTCACCGCGGTCCAGGTCTGGATGACCGGTCGCCGCTACGAGCCTCGCCCGGCGGGTGCCATCGTGGTCATGGGGGCGGCCCAGTACGACGGGGTACCCTCGCCCGATCTCGCCTCCCGCCTCGACGAGGCTGAGCTCCTCTGGCGGCAGCACTATGCCACTGCCATCATGGTCACCGGCTCGAAGGAGGTGGGTGACCAGTTCACCGAGGCGGAGGCCTCGGCCCGTTACCTGATCAAGGCCGGCATCCCCGGCCGGGACATCTTCGAATCGGGCGGGAGCGACTCGTGGCAGAACCTCTCCCTCGCCGCCCCGGTCGTCGTGGCTCGCGGGGACGGTACCGTGCTCATCGTGACCGATCCGTTCCACGAGGCCCGAAGCCTGGCCATCGCCTCGTCGGTGGGATTGACCCCCTACCCCACGCCCACCCGGACCTCGCCGATCAGCGGATGGTCTACCGTCCCCTACTACTTGAAGGAGACCGTCGGTGTGGCTTTGGGCCGGATCATCGGCTTCGAGCACCTGAGCTCGCTGCACTCCTCGTTGGGATGAGGGCGCCCGGGCGCCGCGCCGAAAGCCGTATCGGGCGCAGCCGCGGGCAGACCGGTCGCACGCTACCGGCCGTGCCCGATGAGACCCTGTCCTACCGGTATTGAGAGAGCCCCGCCTCTGACGAGGCGGGGCTCTCTACCTTCGATGACATCACCTCCGAGTCGTCGGTCAGGCCGGTGCAGCCCTACTGGGCGCCGAGCGACCTCCGACCCGGTGGTGAGCCGTCGTACCTGGTTGCCTAGCCCGCCAAAAGGGGCTTGAGGGCCGAGATGGAGCCGTCCGTGCCGATGCAGACGGCACCCTTGACCGTGCCCGGCAGCTTGAGGCCGTCGCCCGAGTCCGCAGTGACAGTCGCTGTCACCTTGTCGGCGCTGGGCTCGGGGGGTGTCGTGCCCTTCGGGGGCTTGACGTAGCCCGGGCAGGCCTTCGCCGACGTGGCGGTCAGCGTCGGCGCACCGATCGTCGTACTGCTACCCGACTGCCAGGTGAAGGTCCCGCCGGTGGCCAAGGCGGTCGAATTAATGGGCACGGAGGAGCCCCCGGTGTCACCACCCGAGCACCCACTCACGGTGACCGTGGTGGCGGCGTTGCCGGACATCGATGTGCAGGTGATCTTGCTCGACGTCCACGAGGTGGTCATCTTCTTCAGCGCGGTGATGCTCCCGTCGGTCCCGATGCACACCTCGCCGGTGGCGGTGGCCGGGAGCAGCATTCCGTCACCGGAGTCGGACGTCACGTTGGCAGTGAAGGACTCGGCGCTGGGCTCGGGGGGTGTCGTGCCCTTCGGGGGCTTGACGTAGCCCGGGCAGGCCTTCGCCGAAATGGAGGTCAGGGCAGGCGCAGCGATCGTGGTCGACGTGCCGGACACCCAGTTGATGGTCCCACCAGTCGCCAAGGCGGCCGCCGAGAGGGCCTGGGAGGAGCCCCCGGTGTTACCGCCCGTGCAGCCACTCACGGTGATGGTGCTCGAGGCGTTTCCCGTGATCGTGGTGCAGGTGATCTTTCCGGTTCCCGCCGCGGCGATGCCGGAAAAGGCAAGCGTGAGCCCCCCGATGGGAATGAGCATGGCCGCTACGACCATGAAGATTCGTCGCATAGCTTCCTTTCAATTGGTCTGCCGTTTCAATTGCTCTGACAGATGTCAGCGGGCGGCGGATCCCCCATCCGGCGGAAATACCCCCCAGCCGGCAAACGTAACAGATACTGTCGCTATTTGCCGGTGCAACGAGGGCGCGGGGTTACCGAATGGTCAGTTGGGCCGGTCAAGTCGGGCCGCCCTCGGGGGACGCCGGCGTCCGGTCAGGCGGATGCGGCGCGGCCGGCCTCCACCACCAGGAACTGGCGGGCCGGGTCGTGGGCCGGTGTCCGTGTCACCCGTCCGGGCGCCGGCACCGTGAGGACCTCGGCCCCGTCGGGGGCGTACTGCACGATGTACGCCTTGCGTACACCGCTGGTGACGTTGGGGCCGGTGCAGTGGGGGGTGAGCGATGAGAGCACCACGATGCTCCCCCGGGCGGCGGGCACCGGTACGGCGCCGGGGGGTCGGTGGAGGCAGACCAGGCCCACATCGGTGGCGTGGTGGGAGAAGGTGCCCTGTCGGTGCATCCCGGGGACGACCCAGGGACAGCCGTTGTCCTCGTTGGCGTCGGTCAGCGCGATCCAACAGGTCAGGTACTGCTGGGGTTCGACGTAGGCATAGCCGTTGTCCTGGTGCCAGGGGAACGGCGACGAGGTGTGGGGCTTCTTGTAGACGGCCTGGTCCCAGTAGAGGCGGACGTCCGGACCGACCAGATCGCTGCACAGATCGGTCAACGGCGAGGAGGTGACCAGCCGGCGCAGGAGGTCGGACTCGACCACCAGGTGGGTGCTGAAGGTGATCTCGTCGGCCCGGGCTATGAGGAACCCGCCCCCCTGGTCCCGCAGCCACTGCTCGCCGCGGGACTCCATGGGGTCGATGGTGGCCACCAGTCGGTCGACCTGCCCGACGTCGAACGCCTCCTCGAAGAGGACGTACCCGTCGCGGTCGTACTGGGTGGCCTGAGCATCGGTCAGCGCCCGGAAGGGTCCCTCCGGTGACGCCCACGTGAACTGATGGTTGAGCTCGTGCCGGTTCACGGCTCCCTCGATGTCGCCCCAGTGGTCCGGGCCCTGCGGCCCGCACCGAGGGTGGTCGGGTGGAGGAGCAGCGCAGGGAGCTCGGCCACCGAGCCGATGAGGTGGGTGTGCGGCGCAGCAGCCAGTTCAGACCGCGAATGGGCGCCGCTCAACACGCCCACCACCATCGACGCGCCGGAACGGGCGCCGGCGACCAGGTCGCTCGAGGTGTCACCGATGACAGCCACCTCGGCCACGTCGTCGACCCGGAGCCGGAGGACGGCGGTGAGGATCATGTCCGGCCAGGGCCGCCCCCGCCCGGCGTCGACCGGTGACAGCGCCAGGTCGACCATCCCCTCCCAACCGAGGGTCGACACGATCCGGTCACGGGTGACGGGGGAGAACCCCGTGGTGAGGCAAAGGCGCATCCCGGCGTCCCGCAGCCGGACGAAGGCCTCTTCGGCGCCCGGGATGGGCTCCACCTCCCCGCGCTCGACGGCCCGGTCGAAAGCGCGTTCGAAGGCGGTGTTGGCCTGATCTGCCCGGTGGCGGTCGCCCCCGAGGAGCTCGGTGAAGACGGTGATCTTGGACTGGCCCATGGTGCGGCGGATGTACAGGGGCAGGTCCTGGCGGAGATCGCCGGCGGTCAGGCCGACCGCGTCGAGCGCTTGTTGGAATGCCTCCTCGACGGCACCGGCGTCGGCCACGGTGGTGCCCGCCATGTCGAAGGCCACCATCCGGATGGGCGGGCTCATCGGCCCAGAGTCTTCCAGGTCTGCTCGGCGATGGCGGGCCCAACGGTCATGCCGCGGCCGGCGGCTCCGGTCACCGGCCAGACATCCGTGTCCACCTGTTCACGAGAGCCGTGGCGGCCCTGACCGACCAGCGCACCGGTACCCGCCCAACGGCGCAGCTCCCCCTGCTGGCCGGGGCTCCCGCTCGCTGATCGATACCAGCCCGAAATTGCGGACCGATGCCCCGACGGGGATCGGCATCCGCTTCGATGTGGGTCCCAGCCCCGACGGCAGGCCGCCGCCGCAGGTTTGGTGCCGGCCCGCCCGCGATCACCACGGATTCCAGGGCCACCAGTACGGATCGTACCCATCTCGGCGGTCCCGTCTCCCGGCCGCATCGGCCCGGGCTCCTCGGTTGCCCGGGTCGGCTAAATTGGCGCTTCGCCCATTCGGGGGTGGCGCAACTGGCAGCGCGCATGATTCTGGTTCATGAGGTTGGAGGTTCGAGCCCTCCCCCCCGAGCTGACACAGTGCGTCGCTGTAGGGCACTGTGACACAGTGGATGAGGTATCCGCCCCCTTCGACGAGGTTGTTCAGTTCGGACGACCTTTTCGGGGTCCCATCGTCTAGTGGCCTAGGACACCACCCTCTCAAGGTGGCGACACGGGTTCGAATCCCGTTGGGACTGCCAGTGAAGTCGGGTCCACGCCGTAGTGCACTCAGCACTCGAGCAGGCGGTCGCTTGGGACCTGCTGTTGTTCAATCCCGCGGCCAAGGCCTCACCCGGCCGTATCGAGACTGGTCAGCGAGGTTTTGGTCGCACACCGGCCCCCTGGCCGTCAAGGTCGACGCTTGAGGCGCCGGCTCGGATGGTGACCCTTCGGGCACGGCTCGTTCCTTGCCTCGCCATCCGGCCTTCGCTTCTCACTCTCGCTCCCCTGACTGCCGGCGCCGGCGTGGCCAATCGGCATTCACCGATTGATGTCGGGCCAAGCGGGGCGAAAAGCGCCCCACCCGGCATCAACGTAGGGAGAAGCTCCCTTCTACCTGGGCCTCACCACAACCGAAACTGATCAGCAGATCCCCGGCATTGAGCCGGGGCACTGCTGTGTCCCGACCCGGTTCGGCGGGACGCCGTAGGGGGGCTCACGTTCCCCCGCCTGGCTACTCATGCTGGTTCCGGGAGTTCTCACCCGTCAGGGGAACGCGAGAGGCGCCCAGGCGGGCATCGAGCCCGCCCCGGGCGCCTGGGTGACTCTGCAGATCTGCTCCGCCGAAGCGGCACGGATCATGTCCACACCTGTGCACTCGAACGAGTCCGACCGCCCTGGGCGGAGAAAGCACTCGTCCCGGGGAGCATCCGTCCTGGTAGCTGGACCATTCTTGTGAGGGTGACGTTCAGGGTGACGTCGATCCGGACAATAGGGCCATGGGCCGGCCTTCGACAGCTCTCCACCCCACCCGTCGATGCTCTCGATGGGACGACTCGGCACAACCGGCGGAGCAGAGTACTACCTCGACAATGTGGCCAACAGCGTCGACGATTTCCAACTCGGTCGAGGTAAAGCGCCGGGACAGTGGATTGGTTCCACCACTCAGTCGCTGGGACTGGCCGGCCGGCTATCCCGAATGGAGGGAATCCTGCGACGGTATGAGCACCAGCTCGGCCGGGCCGCCGCCTACACATCACCGAGGCATTTCACCGAACTGCTCGGCCCGCTGTCCGACCGGCTGGCCGCACCGAACACTGGCCGGCAGCCGCCGGCGCCATCGACGCATACCGCTCCCCGCTGGAATGTCACGGATACGGCGACGATGTGCCCCGAGCCGGCCGATCCCGAGCAGCGCGACCGACCATTGGCGCACCACCGTGGCCGCCGCGGGAGCGACAGGATTTCTCGGCGATCAAGGATCTCCCCGGGGTCGAGTCGGAACGGGGGGAGCCTAGCAATTCATTGGGAGGTGAGGCGGGCTTCTGATCGGTCACGAGAGACGAATCGGTTGCAGGACAATGGTGTTCTCGAGCCCTCGCCGGAACGTCGGAGGCGTAAGGACCATGGCCTCGATCGAGATCGCGATTCCGGATTCGGCCTGTGATCCCGGCCAGAGTCGACGACCATCAACCAAGGATGCTCGAGTCCATCGCTCTGGTTTGCCCCGCATGACGCCCCGTCCCCGGGCACTTCACCGGATGGGGCATACGGGACGGCTCCAGCCAGCGACCCGGCGTAGCCTGGGCCGTCGCCACAAGAGGTTCGGCTCGCGGGAATCCCGTTGATTCGAACCAAGCGTCAGTGCAGATCCAGTCGATCGAAGGCCCGCATGGCCAAACCGGTGAGGACGACCCCGAAGACCGCGAGCACCGCGACTTCGTCCACGCTGAGCCCAGCGGTTAGCTGGTTGTTGCCAACCGACCAGTAGAAGAGCGAGGCGAACCGGGCTGGGCGGATCCAGTCCACCACGGGCGCCAGAGAACTCACCAGGTACGAGGCTGCGGCCACGGCCGTCGCCACACCGATGGCCACTCCTCGGCTCCCCGAGGCGGCCCCGACCACCAGAGCGACGAGCCCGAGGTCGACGCCGAGCAGGAGCACGCCGGCCGAGGCTCCGATCAGGTGATTCAGGCTCACGGTGACGTGGAAGATGCGGCCGATCGCAACGCAGACGGCCACGACGACCACGATCACTGTGGCCTGGCCGACCATGGCGAGCGACTTCTGGGCGACAATGCGACGCCGACGGATCGGCAGCGTGGCAATCAGACCAAGCGTGCCATCCTCGTCCTGACCGGCCAGGCACGATGCCCCATAGCCGACAGTCACGAGCAGGACCAATAGCGGGAAGACGTTGGCGTAGAGGTTGACGTTCAGCCACCCCGAGGGCGAGGTGAGCGAGCCGATGGCACCGAACAGTGCAGCCAATGCCGGGGTGTTCTTGGTGATGTTGTTGAGGCTCGTCGAGTGCTCGAACTCGGGGTAGATCGCCACGATGATCAGGGCGTAGACAGCCATGCCCAACGCGTAGCCAACCACGGCCCGGCGTCGGGCAAGGAGGTCGATCCGGAAGACCTCAGAGTCCATCGTCGATCGGTTCTGGTGGATTGTCCCGATAGAAGGACAAGAAGAGCTCGTCGAGATCGGCGTGACGAGACACCAGCTCCACCGGCTCGAGATCGGCGATGAGACGCAGCACGGGCCCGATGGCACCGGAGATCTCTATGGTGATCCGGGGGCCGTCTGAAGAAACGACCCGCACGCCACCCGTGTGGAACCGGGTGGGGTCCACTGGCGCAGGGAAGCGCAGCTCGAGGGTCGTGGGGGCGTTCCGGCGGAGGCCGTCGACCGTATCGGTGCGGATCAGCCTGCCGTCCTTGATCATGGCCACCCGGTCCGCGACCCGCTGGACCTCGTCGAGCTCGTGGGAGGAGAGAAACACGGTGCCACCGTCTGAGGTGGTCTCCTGGAGCAGGTGCTCGAACTCGTTCTTCATGAGAGGGTCGAGCCCCGAGGTGGGCTCGTCGAGGATCAAGAGCTCAGGGCTGTGCATGAAAGCGAGCACGATGCCCACCTTCTGGCGGTTCCCCGTCGATAGCTCCCTAACAGGTCGGTCGAGGGAAAGACCGAAGCGCTCGGCCAGCACCTCGGCGCGCCCGGTTCCCTCCATGGCGCGAATGCGGGCGAATGAGTCGACATGGTCTCTCGCCGTCATGCGCGGGAACAGGGCGAGCTCCCCGGGGAGGTATCCCACCCGACGGTGGACGGCTACCGAGTCACGGTGGGCGTCGAGCTCGAGCACCCGCACGATCCCCGATGTCGGCCGGTGCAGGTCGAGCAGTGCCCTGATGGTGGTCGACTTGCCCGCACCGTTGGGACCGAGGAAACCGAAGACTCTGCCCGGCTCGACCTGCAGGTCTAGGTCCTGAACGGCTCTGGTTGTCCCGAACGACTTGGTTAGCCCCAACGTCTCGATAGCGCTCTTCATGTCAACCTCCCGAGTTGCGCCACTCGCCGATCTGGGTCAGGAGGTACCACTCTCTCTCTCGTCCCGTCGGACCCAACGTTGCCATCGGCACGAGCAAGCATTCGCTCGAGTGACCGGATGAGGAGCTTCTGAAGGATCCAGTCCATGTCAATCTGTGTTCGAGCAAGGTCTTCAACACTCCGGGTCCGCAGGCTGGGTGGTCAAGCTCACGCGGAGACCGGTCGGCGCTCTGACATCTGACGCGCCCCCTCGGATTGGGAGAGCCGCTGGTACCACAGAGAGATGGCACGGTCGGCGCCGACGGCGATGTTGGTGTGCGGAGACCCCACCACCGGTCTGATGGATCTGAGAACTCGCTTGTCCTGACGCTGGGCCGTCTGATAATCGGCCTGAACCGCCAGCCAGCTCGCGGCCCGGGCGAGCGCTCCCGACCCGAATCGGGGACGGTAGTACCGAGCGGCCACCCAGGTCGCCTCCTCGTCGACCGGACATGCGCCAACCAGGAGCTCCAAGCCCAGCGTGTCGAGGTGAATCAGGCCGGGAAAGTACGAGCCGACAACGAAACTCGACTCGTGTCGCCACCGCTCTCCCGGACTGGGGGAGAGAGTTCCTTCGGTACGGATGAGGTCACCGACGAGCTCGGCCGTCTTGATCTCGACCTGGGACCCCACGAAGGGGAGGACCCGGTGGTGGACGAAGGCGAAGTGGTGAACGTCGAGGCCGTTCTCCATGTAACGGGTGAAATGGCATGGGTAGGTATCCGCGACGGTCACCACGGAACTGTCGGGGCCGAGGGTTGGGAACCATGGCGGGTCACCGACCGGCTCGTTCGATCCCCACCACAGCCAAACCAAGCCATGCTCCTCGCGCACCGGGATCGTCTCGGCCCGCAGTCGCGGTGGGATCCGACCAGTGGCTCCCTCGCTGGGAGCGAGCCGGCACGTACCGCCCGAGTCGAATCGGAATCCATGGTGGGGACACTCGAGGCAGCCACCTCGGACCTTGCCTGCCGAGAGATCGGCCCCACGATGGGGACACGCCGCTCGCAGGCACGAGGGCTGTCGGGCATCATTCCGCCACAGGACCAAATCCAGCCCGAATCGCCGTAGTTTGACGGGCCGGTGGCTGAGCTTCGATGCGTCGGCGGCCACGTACCAACCGTCCGGGTACGCCATGTCAATCGGCTCCTTTCTTCGGCACCTTCCGCACGGGCCGGCGCTCAAAGGCTCGCCTCATCATCTCCGAGACAGCACTGGTCACGCCTTCGACGGTCGCCCCCGGGTCCGGACCGAGGTCATGTCGGTTACGGGCCAACCAACGGTCAGCAGCTTCGGTCATCGACCAGATCACCTCGGCACTGAGATCGGCGGGCACGTCGGTTCGCATGGCACCGCAGCGGTGGCCTTCGGCCACGAGCATTTCGAACCACTTGCGCCCGCGGTCCATCAAGTCGTCATCTGCTTCGCCGCGGGCGACGCTCAGGGCGAGGACGGCCGCGGCCGGGTCTTCCCGGTAGAAGCGGCTCACATCCTTGAAGTGCTGGCCGACCTGGCGCCAGAACGCTGACCCGGAGGGGGCCGGTCCGATCCCACCCATCGCTGCCATCATCCTGTTCACCGATTCCTGCACGACGGTGCGGTACAGGTCAGCCTTATCGGTGAACCAGTAGTAGGTCGCACCTTTGGAGGCGCCTACTCCCGCCATAATCCGGTTGAATGACGCGCCCTCGAATCCATAATGGGCAAACTCCCGGGCCGCAGCATCCAACACCGCACGTTGTCGTGAGGCGGGAAGCCTCTCGAATCGCGGGCGGGGCATGAAGTCATCATGAGACTGATCGGTCTAATTGTCAAACTGATCGGTCTAATTGGCCGCGTCGGGTACGTATCCTGAGCCACAGCGACGCTTTCCCGTGCCGCCACCGCCCACATCTCGCCGATGAGATGCGAATGCGGTCACCGACAGAAGTAGGTTCGTTTGGTGTCGAAAGCTGCCCCGGATGCCACTGCTTCGACGGTGCCACCCGATCGGCCGCGACGGACGCTCGGCTTGGCGAGCACGGTGGCAATCGGGATCGGCGGAATGGTCGGTGGCGGAATCTTTGCTGTTCTCGGGTTGTCCATCGAGCTGGCCCGTGGCGCCGCTCCAATATCCTTCCTGATCGCCGGAGGCGTGGCCCTCCTCACTGCCACCTCGTATGCCCGGCTTTCAGTCGCCTACCCGAGCCGCGGCGGGACCGTCGCCTTTCTCAACGAGACATTCGGGTCGGGTATTTTCGTCGGTGGACTCAACGTGCTGCTGTGGCTCAGCTACGTCGTGATGATCTCGCTGTACGCCGCCGCCTTTGCCGGCTATGCGGACAGTCTCCTCCCGGGCCCCCCGTCGGCCGTGGTCGATCATCTCCTCCTCAGCGGTGTCATCATCGTGATCGCCATTCTCAACATCGCCCGGGCCTCCGTCGTGGGTCGCGCCGAGGAATGGATTGTCGCGGCCAAGCTGGCCATTCTCCTCCTCGTGGTGGCCGCGGCCCTCCATGGCGTGCACCCTTCCCACCTGTCCCCCCAGGCGTGGCCTGATCCGCTGGCCATCGTCGGGGGAGGCATGGTGATCTTCGTCGCCTACGAGGGTTTCGAGCTCATCTCCAATGCCGCCGAGGACGTGCGCAATCCCAGTCGCACGCTCCCGCGGGCGCTCTACCTCTCCGTTGGGTTCACGATCGCCTTGTATGTGCAGGTGGCAATCGTGACCGTTGGAACCCTCACCATCACTGAGGTGCGCGGCGCCAGCTCCTACGTCCTGGCTGAGGCGGCCCGCCCGAGCCTGGGTCAGGTCGGATTCGTGCTTGTGGCGGTCGCCGCGCTGCTCTCGACCACCTCGGCCATCAATGCCACCCTCTATGGCACCGCCCGACTGTCGTGGACGATCGCACGCACCGGTGAGCTTCCAGAAGCTTTCGACAAGAAAGTCTGGGATCGACCCGTCGAGGGTCTGCTGGTCACCACTGGTCTCACCCTCGTTGTCGCCAATGCCTTCAACCTCAACAGCATTGCCCTCACTGGAAGTGCCGCGTTCTTGATCATTTTCGCCGCAGTGAACCTCGCCGCTGCTCGACTGGCCAAACGCAGAACACGGCGCGCACTGGCTGTGACCGCAGCTGTGGCATGCGCGGCGTCGCTCGTTGCCCTGATCCTGGAGGAGCGGACCCGCAACCTCTGGGGCGTGGTCATCGTCGGTGGGCTCGTCGGCGGATCGTTCGCCATGGAAGCCCTCTATCGGAAACTCACCCATCGGGTGATCCCCTCCCGCCTCGCATTCCCGCCGAATGCGGCCGGCCACGACCAATCGCCTGGTGCTTAAGGGCGCCGGCCACTTCGGCGGCACGACTGGGGCATCGGACTGGTCGAGAGTGGTCGACGCGCTTGGAGGAAACGAGACGCGACTAACTGCTACGACGCCGTGAGCTGGGCCACAACCGGGGATCAGCTCACGAGCACGGCGATCGAGCCGTGGTTCAGATGTCTAGATAGCCGCGGCATCGACATGAAGCAACAGGTCGGAACCCAGGATCCGCAGCCACAAGGACCTTGATCCCGCAAGTCTGACCCCGGCCTCTACATCGACTGAAGCCTCAGCGGGGCTACAATCCAGGCATGGCGGCGGGGAATGCGTGGGTGGTCTGCCGCGCACCCGCTACGACGGCCATCTTCCCGACGGGAGCCAGCGTTTACCGGCAGCTTGAGAGCGGGCGCTACAAGATCAAGCACTTGCCGGCAGCTGACCTGTGTGACCAGGACGTCAGGGAAGCTGCTGCGGGGCGGCTACACCTCGGTTGGTGCGACTCGTGCCACCGCTGGGGACTGGCTGGCGACCAGTCACCCTGCGGCGACCCCTATATGGTGCTGTGATGCTGCCGCTGCCTGTCTGGTGAAGGATCCCGAACTGGGACGCCTGTGGAGGATGTGGCGCACCGCCGACATCACAGGTCGACGAACACGTCCTCACCCTCGACGTCGACGCGATATGTCGTCAGCGGCGCGGGCTTTCTGCCCAATGCGATCAGCCGGTGCGACCACCGCGGCATCTTCCGCCCCGCGAACCCCGACACCCAGTCCCGGTTCTCGCCGGTGCACAGGTCGAAGCGAGAGTTGTGCCAGGGACACTGCACCTCGCCGTCGGAAAACCGCATGCCGCCCGGTCCGGTGGTGAGTGAGAAACCCAGATGGGGGCAGCGGTTACGGGCGGCGTGCAGCGCTTCCCCCACCTGGCCGACAATGAGTGTGGTGCCGCCCGCATCCAGGCTGTGCAGCCGCCCGTCTGCGAGCTCCGAGAGTGTGCCAACCCTGATGCGCGCCATGAGCGGTCTCCTTCTCCTCCCATCTTCCTACCACGAGTCTGCAGAAGCTGAGCTGCCAAACCCGGCGCCGCAAACGAGCTTTTGGTGCTCCATACCCAACAGTCTCATTGCGGGACCGTCGCATCTAACGCATTCAGGTGATCGGAGAGCTGAGGGGTGAGCCACGGGCAGATCTCAAATCATGATGATCATGATCATCATGATCAGATTTCCCGGACCGGGCTGGAGCAGCCATGTCATTATGAACCCTGCGGCGGCGGTATCATTGCAGTGACAGAGGTTCGGGGGCACAATGATTGACTTCATCTCGCTGTCGACGCCACAGCTCGGCGACCGCTCGTATGTGCTTCATGATGGCGAGGTCGGGGTGGCTATCGACCCGCAAAGGGATACCGAACGTGTTGTGAGAGTTGCCGCAGTTGCTGGCATTCGCATCTCGTACGTCGCCGAGACTCACATTCACAACGACTATGTTTCCGGCGGTTGGGCGTTGGCCCAGCAGCTCGGTGTGCCCTATTTGGTCGCCGCGTCGGAGAAGGTGTCCTTTGAGCGCCATCCGGTGCGCGACGGTGACGAGATCCAAGTCGGGCAGGACTTCTCGTTGCGAGTCGTCGCCACCCCGGGTCACACTCCCTACCACGTTTCCTACGTTGGGCTGGACGGAGGGCGCCCAATTGCAGCCTGCACGGGCGGGTCGCTCCTCTTCGGATCGGTCGGCCGGACCGACCTGCTCGGAAACGCACAAGCCAAGCCGCTCGCCCGCCAGCAGTACCGGTCCGCCCATCTGCTCGGCCGGCTCCCCGATTGGGTCGAGGTGCTCCCGACTCATGGGTTCGGCAGCTTCTGCACGGTCAAAGCGTCCACTGTGGAATCCTCCTCCATCCTGGACCAGCGACGAGCGAACCTCGTGTTCCGGGCGGGGGGCGAAGAGACCTTCGTCGAAGCACTGTTAGCCGCACTCAGTGACTACCCCCGTTACTACCACCGTATGGGCGGAGTGAACCGCCAAGGGGCACCTGCCCCCGAACTCTCCCCTCCGCCGTTGCTTGACGCAGAGCAGGTCCGCCAAATGGCAAGCACCCAAGCCTGGGTCGTGGATGTCCGCGCACGGGGGGCGTTCGCCGCCAATCATCTTGCTGGCACCCTCAACTTCGAACTCGACACACCGTTCACCAACTACCTCGGCTGGCTACTGCCCGACGACACTTCGCTGGTACTCATGGCAGAGAGTCCGAAAATCGTCGCAGTAGCACAGCTCGATCTGTCGCGAATCGGAATCGATGAACTGGCAGGACAGTATGTCGGCCCTCTCCCGCCGGTCACTGCCCGGTCAACCTTGCGCTCGTACCCTGTCCGGGGATTCGATGACCTGGCCGAGGCGATGGTGGATCCGACACAGGTAGCGCTTGATGTCCGTCGCCAAGACGAGTGGGAGGAGGCGCATCTCGACGACGCTGTGCACATCCCGCTTCACCAACTCGACCAACGGGTGGACGATCTGCCACCGGGCACGATCTGGGTCCACTGCGCGGCCGGCTATCGGGCAGCCATCGCCGCCAGCCTTCTCGAGCGCCACGGTCGCGACGTTGTCTTGGTCGACGGTCGCTTCATCCCCGCCGTCGGATGAGCCTGTGCCGTCTCCTAGCGTGCTGTCAGCGGCCCCGGGGCGTATCCGGGTCGTATCGGGATCGGCAAAGGGAACAGCGGACTACGTGAGGGCTGCTTTGATTAGCGCCGGCAGCCTCTGGTCCGCGAGCTGAAACCCGACGGCCTCTTCAGCATTTACCCACGCGAGAGCTTCGTGCTCATCTGGGGCCAGGTTAGAAGGCTCACCGATCCACTCATCGATCAACCAGACATCCATTCGGAAGTCTGTCCCTTGGACATGAGCAAACGGTTCAGATTGCTGTGGTTCGACCCGGATCCCAAGCTCTTCCCGGAGTTCACGGTTAAGCGCATGCCGCGAGCTCATTCTCTCCGACATGACCTCCTGGTAGGTCCCACAGATCTGGATACCAGGCACGTTGCGGTGAGCGGTGACATAGCAAGATGCGAGCGTGTCGGCGAATAAGTCCAGCCACCACTCGATGGTCACTGTTGGCATGGTGAGACACTTCGCCATCATCCCAGAGAAGACGACCAAGACCTGCTGCACCAGCACACGGGTATGCTGATCACCGCAAAGCGGATGGACAATGGGTATGGGAAAGTGGTCTCAACAGTACACGACCAGAATCGGACGACCGCTCCCACGCTCAGCAGTTTCACCGTCAGCGCGGAACGGAAATTCGGTCCTCATTATCGAGAGGAGGCCGGGTCGGCTCTAGCTGCCTCGATAACCGGCCGTCCCGTCGTGTATGGCGACTGCGACGCACTCGTTGTACGTGCACCGCCCGGGCTAGCGTCAACTCATGCAGTCGTCGCCGCTCGATCTCTTGGGATCATCCGAGCTGGATGAGCAACTGGCGGCCGTCAGCGAGCGGCTCGTCGCCACCAGTACGGTCGGCGGCCCAGAACTGGCGGGCCCCTGCCTTCGGGTGGTAGCGGCCGGTGGGAAGCGGCTTCGGCCCGCGCTGACCATTGCTGTGGCGGGTGTCGGCCAGGTGTTTGATGTCCGAGTCGTTGCCGCGGCTGTGGCGGTTGAGCTGGTCCAGGTGGGTTCGTTGGTTCACGACGACATCTTCGATGAGGCACAGACTCGGCGGGGGACGCCGACCATCAATGCGGTCGAAGGACAGAACCAGGCCCTTATGGCCGGGACCTACCTGATGGCCCGGGCGGCCGCCGAAGCCGTGGAAGCAGGCCAGCAGGTGGCGTCCGACGTCGCCCGCACGGTGGCCCGACTCTGCATCGGTCAGACTACCGAAACCGAGCATCTGTTCGATGTGGGACAGGAGATCAACCGGTACCTTTTCACCATTGAGGCGAAGACCGCTGCTCTTTTCGCCTGCTCGTGTCGAGTAGGCGCGCTTACCGCAGATTTTCCGGAGGAACACGTCGAGAGCTTTGGCGAGTTCGGAAGAAACTTTGGCATGGCGTTCCAGCTCATTGATGACGTTCTTGACTTGATCGGTGACCCGGACCGGCTCGGCAAGCCAGTGGGCACGGACATCCGCAATGGTGTCCTAACCATGCCCGCCCTGCTGGAATTGGCAGAGCGCCATGGAGGCGACCTTCGCGCCCTCTTGATCCGACGGCAGCATCCCGATCTGGAGCATGCCTCAAGAATGATCATCGATTCCGAGCATATCGACGAGGTCATCGAAGTTGCCCGCCAGTATGCCGGAGATGCCGCCGCCGCCATTGGCGACATACGGGGCGCAAGGCTCCTGTCCAAGTTCCCGTCTTCCTATATCGACTGGGCCCTCGAGCAGTTCGTTGCCGCCTGAGTCGTTGAGCGGGAGTCCGGACTCCTTACCCCTCCTGCAGAAGGATCGTTCTCGGGCGTCCATTTAAAGATCAGATCCGCGCAATTACGGCCTCACCAGTCTCACGGATGTCGCCAAGATGGTGCTGACCCTCGTGCATGGCCTGTCGAACCAGCCACCGTGCCGTGCGTTCCTCATGGGGTAGCCGAGTGACCACTCGATTCCAATGCTCCGATCCGGTGCGGTCAATCTCCTCGCAGAATCCGGCTGTCATAGCTTCGAGTTCGCCCAAGACGGCTTTCACGTCACTCTCGTTGTATCGGAAGCGGCGGGCACGTAGGTCGTTGAACATTGGTTCCAACGCCGGCCGGTCTTCAGTTCGCGCCCTGTGCAACCGGATGGTGTACGTGGAGAAGACGTCGCGAACGTGACAGACGTACTCGGCGACGGACCAGGATCCTGGGGCGGGGCGCTCTCGCCATACCTCCTTCGGGATGCCCAAGACTGCACCGCGGGCCTCGGTGGGGATCGAATGGATGACCTCGATCGCGCTCTCAATGGAAATCTCCCGGTAGGACAGCTTGCAGTCCTGACAGGTGTGATCCTCCCCGGCCAACGGCGGTAAGGCATCAGATGTGTCCCCGTCTACTGCGCCGCGATCGGACATGGCCACCATCATTCACCATCAACTTCGATCTCGCCGGTCCCGCAAGCCGAACCTCTTGCGGCGGCAGCCCAGGTCACGTCGGGTTGCTGCTGGAGCCGTCCCGTAAGCCCCGCCCGTGGAGGATTCTCTGATCGGGGCGACAACTGGGAATGACACCCAGCTCGGCCTGTCACGGGCTCCACGCCGAGCGCGGAACCGGCAGCGCTCGGAGCGGCAGTCACTGTGGCAATGGAATCGGCCCGGACTTTGCTACTGGTTTTGCTACTGAACTCCACGAAATTCAGGGACTTCAGAAGGTTACGAGATGGACGGGCACCCCTTCTGAACGGGACAGGAGCAGAGCAACCGAACACGCTGAACAGTCCCGATCGCCCTCTCAAGGTGGAGACACGGGTTCGAACCCCGTTGGGACTGTTCTGGAGAACTGCGTGGTGGGGCCGACGCGGGTCTGCACGTCGCTCGCTTCTTGGCGACGCGGCGCCCGAATCGGAAAGGTGTGGCATGTGGCTGCTCTCGGCATACTGGACATCTTGGAGACTCTCTTGGTGATTGAGATCGGCCGAGAAGAGATCTTAAAGGGCTTCTGACAGGGGTGCGGCGCTCGGCGACGCCGGGCCGCAGAACGTTGCTGAACGCGGGTGCCGATCGCGACTGGGTCCCCGACCATGCAGGAGGTACTGCCTCGGATGCCGCTACTGGTCTCGGGACCCGCCTAGAGAGGGTGATCGAGTGGTTGCGATCCATTGGCACACACTCAGCCCAGGTTGATGGGTAACAAATCGCAATCGCGCTGAGCGATCGGCCCAAAGAGGTGGAATAACCCCATTTCTCACGCAATCTTCGTCACCCAATCCGCTGCACCGCATCCAGGCGAGCCCGGTGGCCATCGCGCGCCTGCACGGTGTGCGCCTGCCGGCGAACCTGATCCGAATGTTGCCTTTCCGCCCGGCTCAGCGGGGAACACAATCCTCGACGAAGGCTCACAATTCCAAAATGTTTGGAACCTAGGCTTCAGGAATGAGGAGCAACCTTCGGTGGATCTACCGCTGTGCCGCAACGGTCCTCGTCGGCGCGATCCTGGTCGGCTGCGGTTCGACATCCGCCAAAGTTGCGACTGCGATAACTTCCCCTCGCGGCGCGACCGTTGTCGCCGCCCCTCATTTCTCCACCGTGTTCGGCATCGACGTCGAGACCTCTCAACCCGACATCGGTCTCACGAGTGTTCCCCACGTGTTGAACCTCATCCGGCAGGGAGGCGCCAGCGCAGTTCGCTTCGGAGGCAACTGGAATTCCGCCGAACCGTCGCCCGGCGTCTACAACTTCAGCGCCATCGACCAGCTCCTCTCCCTGACCCGCTCCGACAACCTCACCCTCCTCTTCGGGCTGGGCGACGAACCGACATGGGACGCCACCAACGGTAACCAACATGCACCACCGAAGGACTGCGACTCCCCGGCGGCCATCTGCGCCTCGGTGAGCGCCTATGTCAAGGCGCTCGTGGGACACACCGCGCCCGAAGGACTCCGTTACATCATCACCCGCAACGAGCCCCAAGATGTCGACAGGAACTGGGTGGGCTCGGGCCCAGCGACGTTCGCCCACTTCCAGCAGGTTGTCTACCGCGCCGCTCACGCGGCAGATGCGTCGATCCGCGTGCTCAACGGAGGCACGGAGTTCCTATCGCCTTCGCTCGTTGGTTTGGGCAAGTCGCTGGCCCCCGAGGTTCCCTACCCGGCGAACGCGGTTGCCTTCGCATCCGCTCTCTACGGCGATTCCGCCTGGTGTGACTCGATCGACGTCCTCGACCTCCACGTCGGTGACCATGGACCGGTCTACTCGCCCCGGATGGTCGACGCCTCCGAAAAAGCCATCAAGCGGTGCGATGGCGGCCGGCACGTTCCCGTGTGGGTCACCGAGGTCGGCTATCCGTCGGTCGCCTCACTCCAGAGCTCGCCCGTCCACCAGAAGGAACTGAAAGGAAAGTATCAAGGTGGGGAGCCTGGGCAGGCGACTTTCCTCACCGACACCTTTACCGCTCTCGAGAAGAACCGCAACGTGGTCGGTGTCGACTGGACATTCATGATCGACCCCAATGCCACCTCGACGCCTCCCCAAGGAGTCACCCACAACGAGCTCCAGGGCTTTGGTGACGGGCTCGCCACCTCGTCATACACGCCAAAGGCCGCGTACACCGCCTTCAAGAAGATCGCCGAAGGATAGAACGGGCCTTTGCGTGTACGTGCCGAGCCGCCGGAGCGATGTTGGGCGCGATCCGGGCGCGAAGGGGTCGGCGGGAGGTGGCGCGAACAGTCAGGAGCTGGCAGTAAACGGCCAGCCAAGATGCACTTCCGAGAAGAGTCGCAGGTAGACAGTGCGCCCTGCTTCACCCTCTCAAGGTGGAGATACGGGTTCGAACCCCGTTGGGACTGCTCGATAGCAGAGGGCGCTCGGGCGGATCATGCGCTCGTGAGTGGTGTGATCTCGTCGAGTGTGTCAACCAGGCGTCCCGCTCAACCTCGAGGTCATAGCACCCCTTGAGGCCGAGACGGAACACGGTTGGCGATTACTTCGGGATCGGTCCCGAGCTGTCGTCACCGACCGGCTGGATCCGATCGCCCAATCGCTAGGTCGGCCACACGTTGCCGCCCAGTCGTCCTCGGCCGGGCCACCCTCCAAGCTCTCTGACCCACTGGGAGTCGGGATCGAGGGCGGTCGACCCCCTCCCCGTCCCGCTTCATAGCCGGCGGTCTCGATTGACTTGACCAGCAGCCAGTCTCACCGGGAAATGCAGCTGCCCCGAAGGCGCAGAAGGCGCTCTCCCGCCGTTCAGTGCGACCGTGCCGGAGATCCTTCATTACCTGGGGTCAGTACTCTCGCGACATGGGTCTCTACCGCGAGCACGTCCTCCCCGTCCTGGTTGACCGAGCATGCGGGACGGCCGGACTGAAGAAGTGGCGCCGCGAACTGTCGAGTGGACTGTCCGGACGAGTCCTCGAGATCGGGTTTGGATCGGGCCTCAATGTCGAGCACTACCCGGCCACTGTCGAGAAGGTCCTCGCGGTCGAACCATCAGCCAAGGGCTTCCGGATCGCACAGCGTCGGATCGACAGCTCATCGGTGCCGGTGGAGCTGGTGGGGCTCGACGGTCAGTCGATCCCACTGCCTGACGGCTCCTGTGACGATGCACTTTGCACATTCACCCTGTGCACCATTCCCGACGTCGATGCTGCGCTGGTGGAAGTCCTACGGGTGCTCCGTACAGGAGGCCGATTTCACTTCCTCGAGCACGGTCTGGCGCCTGACGCGGGCGTGGCAGCGTGGCAGCGCCGTCTGGAACCTCTCCAGCGCCGGATTGCCGATGGTTGTCGTCTCACCCGTGATGCTGTAGCCCTGGTTCGGGACGCCGGTTTCATCCTCGACGACTTCGACCAGCGCTACGGCGTCGGTCCGAAGCCATGGAGTTGGTTCACTCGGGGGGTAGCGGTCAAGCCCGGATAGTGCGGACCCTCCATCCATCGTCGGGCCAGCCAGAACGTCGGGCTCCAGTCGACGCCAGATAGTCGAACATGCGCACCTCCGATCGAGCGGCGGGGCTTACGCCCCCGACGTGGTCACCGGAGTGAGATGCTTGAGATGTGGCCATTGCCCTTCACCCCGGACTGAAACCCCTCGCCCACCTCGTGGGTAGGTGGTCCGGGTCCGGTCATGGGGAGTACCCGACGATCGACGAGTTCGACTACGAGGACACTGTCACGTTCTCGCACGTCGGCAAGCCCTTCCTCGCTTACGCCCAGTCGACGAAACACGCCAGTGACGGTCGGTTGCTCCATGACGAGACAGGCTTCTGGCGTATGGTCAGCCCTGGCTGGGCCGAAGTCGTTATTGCTCAGCCAACAGGTATCGTGGAGGTTGACGAGGGCACAGTTGCCGGTTCCGCCATACGGCTCCGATCGACGGCGATCGCTCGCACCGCGACCGCCAAGGAGGTGACGGCCGTCGAACGGGACTTCACCATCGAGGGTGACACGCTTTGGTACTTGCTCCGGATGGCAGCTGTGGGTCAGCCGCTCGTGCTTCACCTTGCTGCCGAGCTCCGTCGCGTCGGATAGGAACTGGCACAAGTGGCCCAGCGTTGAGCCTCATTTGCCAGGCGAATGAGGCGCCCGCATCCGTCGAATGCAGTTCACCCCCGTGGTCCGGCCTTGGTTGGTCCCGGACGGGGGTGGAGTAGACCCCGGGTGGTGGCGTCCACTCTCCTTCCAGATCCTCTACCGCTCGGAGCCATCGCAGGACAAGCAACGCTGGAAATACCGTAGGGGGTATTGGCGGTCAACGTGGGTGCAGAAGGAAAAGGAGATGACAATGGCAACCGTTGAACTGACGGACAGCAACTTCACGGAGGTCGTGCGCGAGAACGGCACCGTGTTCGTCGACTTCTGGGCGTCGTGGTGCGGGCCGTGCAAGGCATTCGCCCCGGTCTTCGAGGCGGCATCGGACCAGAACCCCGGGATCGTGTTCGGGAAGGTGGACACCCAGGCGCAATTTGAGTTGGCCGGCTCATTCGGTATTCGCTCCATTCCCACGCTGATGATCTTTCGCGATGGGATCATGGTGTTCTCCCAGCCCGGAGCGATCCCGAAAGCGGCTCTCGACGATCTCATCGCTCAAGCCAAGGCCCTCGACATGGACGAGGTGCGCCGCCAGGTACTGCAGCCGAACGCGCCGAGCGCATCGTGAGGGAGCCGTTTGGGTCGCCAGGTAGGCGGTCCGGACCCCGCCGGCGGCATCAGGGAGGGTAATGCTGAACCAGCCCGTACCCGCCGGGCTCGCCAGGCCTCATTCATTGCGCCCGAACGACCCACGGCGGCGTGGGCGGGGCACGGCGCGCTTCCCTACCTCGAGCTCAGTCGAGGGGGAGCTCGGAGGTTCGCACAGTGACATTGTCTGGTGTCCCAATCGAGCCCGCCGGCGGTCACCTGTCGAGTGTTTCGCCGCTGTCATGGAAAGTCGGTCGAAGCGCGCTGGGTGATCCGACGGTGCTGGGGGCTGTCCGTGCATGCGCGGCTGTCGGTGGGGCGACGAGAGAGTTCACCAACGTGTAGAGGGCGACCACCACCAGCAGCGCAGCGAACCACCGGATGAGGTCCGAAGATTGGTGCCGATCAGCGACCCGATTCCCCACCAGTGCACCGGCGAGCGCCGCGACTGTGAAGGGCACCGTGACTCGCCAGTCGACGCCTGTTGTGGCCAGCCGAGTCGAGAGAGCGACGGCGGAGTTGATGGCGATGATGAGCAGCGAGGTCCCGACCGCTTCCGGCATGTCGAATCCGAGGACGAGCACGAGGGTGGGCACGATGATGAAGCCGCCGCCCACTCCGAAGAACCCGGTCATGAAGCCGACAGCTGTGCCGGCGACGATGAAGCTGGCAACGAGCGCCACTGTGCCGCCCCCCGGGCCCCTCCGCACAGGCCGGGATCCTGCCAGGTCTCCCATCGATCCGGCCGATTGACCGTGACGTCCGACCAACGCCTGCGGCCTCTGCATGTCAATGGAGTGGTGGACCGTCGGGTCCGGGTCCTTCGTCTGGGCCGACGCCCACATGCGCCAAGCGGCGACCAGCATCAGGCCCGAGAAGGCGATCAGGAGCACCGTCGGGTCCACGGCCCGATTGAGCCGGGAGCCAAACAGCGAGCCGCCGATCCCGGCGATGCCGAACCAGAGCCCGGCAGCCAGCCGGACGCGACCTCCGCGCCAATGACCGATCATCCCTCCGAGCGCGGCGATCCCGACCACCACGAGCGAGGTGGTCACCGCCGGTTTGGGTTCCAGGCCCAGGATGTAGACGAGAGCAGGGACGGCGAGGATCGAGCCTCCCCCACCAAGGGCGCCGAGGGCCATTCCGAGTAGGACCCCCAGCGGGAGGCTCAGGAGGAGTCTCACGCCACTCGCCCATCTCCACCGTCGTCCGTCTCGAACGGGAGCCCGGCCTCGACCCAAGCCACTGCTCCGCCATCGAGGTTCACGGCATCGAATCCTGATCGCACCAGTTGGGCGGTGACAGCAGCTGAACGGCGTCCGGAACGGCAGATTACGATGAGCTGCCGTTCAGGCGGAAAGCCAGCCATCTCGGCGGCGACGGCATCCACGGGGATGTGCACGGCGAGCGGTGCGTGCCCGGCAATCCACTCGTGAACCTCTCGGACGTCGATGAGGAGCGCACCACCCGCGACAAGCTCGGCAGCGCGCCTCGGACCGACGCCGGTGGCTGAATTCTCGGATTGCAACCCTGCCATAGCCGCCTCTCCCTTATCAACGCCCCGAAGTTCGTCTTTTGCACGGGTCCTCGCCCTGGAATATACCCTATGGGGTATTGTTGATCCATACAGCGGTGTACCGGCGACCCGCCGGAGTGGAGGAGTGACCATGTACAGGGAAGTGGAAGCCTCAGAAGTTGCGGCTCGGCTGGGTACGCCCCAAGAGTTGTTCCTGGTCGACGTTCGAGATCCTGCGGAATTCGGCGAATGGTCTATCCCCACGGCGGTAAACATCCCCGTCGCCGAATTGGCCGCGAGGATCGACGAGGTCCCGGACGATCGTGAAGTCGTGACCGTCTGTGGCTCCGGCAATCGGTCCGCACTGGCGGCCGAAACACTCAGTCGGGCGGGACGGCACGTAGGCAACCTCGCCGGCGGCATGCGAACGTGGGGGCAAACCTACGATTCCGTCACCTTGGAGTTCGGCGGCCTGCGGGTCGTCCAGGTCCGGCGACGGGGGAAGGGATGTCTCTCCTACCTGGTGGGGTCTGCGGACCGGGCATTCGTCATCGACCCATCGGCGGACACGGACGTCTACCGGCGTCTCGCCGACGAGCACGGATGGGCCATCGAACGGGTCTTCGACACGCATCTCCACGCCGATCACCTGAGTGGAGCGCGGCCACTGGCGACCATCACGGGCGCCTCGCTCCATCTCAATGCAGCCGACCCGTTCGAGTTCGCCTACGAGCCTCTGGCCGATGGCGACCGATTCGATCTGCCGGGCGGGCACGGGCTCTCGGTGGTCGCATTGCCCACCCCAGGGCACACACGGGGATCCACCGTCTATGTGGTGAGCGACCGAGCGGCACTTACGGGTGACACCCTGTTCGTCGAGAGTGTGGGTCGTCCTGACCTGGCCGACCAGGCCAGGGCGTTCGCCGACGATCTGTACGACTCGCTCCAAAAGCGCTTGCTTGTCCTGCCCGACGAGCTCCTCGTCCTACCCGGCCATTACGGCGACGACGTGATTGTCCGTCCGGACCAACCGGTCGGAGCGTTGTTGGGTGACCTGCGCCGTGACCTCGAGGCGCTCTCGCTCGATCGGTCCGCCTTCGTGGAGTGGGCCGTGTCTCGTTCGGTCGAGCGGCCGAAGAATTACGTGAGGATCGTCGAAGCCAACATGGGGCGAGTGAGTGATCCGGTGACCGCGTTGAGGGAACTCGAATTGGGCCCGAATCGCTGTGCCGTGTCACATTGACGGAAAGGTGACTGGCGACCGGATTGCCGAGGTTTCGGCGGTCGCCGGAAGCGACGACCCCTGACCGGGTTGCTGGAGGTGCGCGCAACGCCAATGCCGGCAGGGCGGACGAGCACATGTCACCATCGCTACCTCCACTCGGAACGTGCCACATGGCCAGAGTGTGCTCGGCGTGGGCAATCATGGTGCGGCCGATGCCACAGCGGTGATACTGGGGGAAGGACACCCATAACGTTCCCTCGGCCAGCGAATGGGGTGTGACCGCGGTCGGGCGGCGCGCCCGGTATGGCACGCTCCCACCGTGTCAGGGGAGCCGACACGCGAGCGAGATTCACAGCGTCCACTTCACGCTCGAGGCGTCGGCGATCAAGCATGTAGTCTGGGCATATCAGCGGGGATGACGAAGGATGAGCCGTCGTAGGCGGAGAGGGGAGTTCCTCTCAATTGTGGGCGCTGGCCTGGTAGTTGCGGCGTGCCGCTCCTCCGGTGCCACCGGCCCTTCCCAGAGCGTCTCATTGAAGCAGGCGGTATCGGCCACGGTATCCGCCCCGAGCTACTCGGAGGTGCTGACCGAGAGCACACCGCAGGGCCATCAGACCGACCACTTGAGGTACCAGGCACCCGACCGCTTGGGTGGCTATATCCAAAATGGGTCAAAGCGTACCTACGTCTATGTCATCGGCAGCACGCAGTACCAGAGTCAGGCTGTCTCCAACACCGCATCGACGAAATCTCTCACCTTCAGCTCGCAGACGAGCCAGGGTGCAGCGGCACTGGACCCGGTCCACGGATACCTCCCTTATGTCACCCAGGCAACACATCCGACGCGCTCGGGTGACAGCTATTCGTTTACGCTGACCAAGCAAGGTCAAACTGGCAGGTTCACCTACACTGTGGATGGTCGATATGTATCAGCGTTCACGTTGAGGGTCCCGTCCTCCTCGGTCCGAGTGGACATCACCCACGTGGGCTCGTCCTCACCGGTGGCACTGCCACCCGGATCCAGCATCAGCCCTGGGACTTCAGTCCCGGCCACCGCACCTTCGTCCTAGCGGCGGTCGTTGACTGCGCCCGCCGAAATGTACGACCCGTGAGGCGTTCAGAATCCGAACGATCTCGAGGCAACGGAGCTCGACACGGCGCCGCCAGCTTCACTGAATCGCCATCTTGCTTGTCGTCGGCATCACCCTTGGCATCATCTGCGGGGATGACGCCGATCCGGTAGGCACTGATCGAACGGCTGACCCTTCCTTCCCTTAGGATTGTCCGTCGCAAGAGAACATCCGTGTTGAAGCTATTGTTCTTCCTTGTCACGGGTCATACTGAGTTCCGTACCAATGGCGCTGGCCGAGGCGCTCCCTTTGGACGGCCTGTGGATCCCCCGTTACCCGTGGATCTCCCGTTGCGTCTGCGAAACAGCATCACCGAGACTCCGACCATGAATCCCACCATGGCGAAGAAGAACGAGTTGCCCGCCAGCAGCTGCCAACCGTGTTCGTGCAGTTCGTGGTTCCCTCCGGCGGGTACCGACCAGATCGGCGCCCACCAGAACAACGCGGCGCCGAGCAGAGCCCAGATCCATCCTCCTGATGGCCGGTCCCGGGCCCAGGTCAGCCAGATCAGGACTGGCACCACCCACACCAGGTGATGGGCCCAGGTGATGGGCGAGACCACCAACCCGGTCGTGGCGCACAGAAGGATCCCCAGGTACGACGAAGAGGTGCGATAGGCCCAGGCGGCCAAGGCAATGCCGGTTACGGCCACCACCACCGAGGCGGCCGTGACCAGGCCCACCGATGCGATCCGGTGGTCGAACCGGTCCCAGACGGCCCGCAGGCTCTGATTGGAGATGTAGAACACCCCACCCACCCGTCCGGCGTCGGTGGCGTACCGAGTCCAGTAGGACCAGGACTCTCGGGGGTCGACGGCGGTAGCCGCGGCGGTGCACAGGGCAAAGGTGCCGAGCGAGACAAAGGCGGCGCGGGTTTGACGAGTGACGAACAGGTATGGGACAAAGATGAGAGGGATCAACTTGATGGCGGCGGCGACGCCCAACAACACTCCGCGAGGGAGAATTCGACCGCCCAGCCGGAGATGCCAGGTCAGATCGCCCAGCACCATGACGGCCAGTACGATGTTGACCTGCCCGAAGCTGAGGGTCAGCCGCACTGGTTCGATCCAGTAGGCCGGGGCCATCAGCATCATCGACCACATGACCAGCGCGCGTCGGTCGAGGTCCGACCGAGCAGCGTGGAGGCTCAGGAGCAACAGGGCGAACACCGCGAGGACCTGCATCAATGCCCAGAGGACTTGGGCAGCAGCTTCAGGCAGGGCCGTCAAAGGGCCGAAGACCAGGGCGGCGAAGGGGGGATAGGTGAATGGAAGGTGAGGAGAGCCGGGGAGCGATACCTGGTAGAGACGACCGTCAAAGAGGTTGCGACCTCCGAGGAGATACACGGCCAGGTCGAGTTGGAGTCGCCCGATGGCCAGACCGAGTGCTCCCCCCAGTGCCACGCAGGCCGAAACGCCGCCCACGAGCCACATGAGTGGAGTCCGGCGGTCTGGAATAGCCGGAACCTGTGACACCGAGGCCCCGGAAGATTCCGGCGAGGACATCGAAGAATCATAGTGACCGTCGTTTGTGAGGTCTCGGTGGTCAGGCGACGAGGTGGGACCCAGGTGGACCCTGGCCTGCGATTCGGTGGCGGCCCCGGGAACGCAGTGACCAATCGATTCTGCCCGGATAGCGGGGCAATCGTGCCAGCCGAGTCAGCCCCATCCGGAACGGGTTCCATCACGAGCAGGGGGTCGCCAGCCCAGGCGGGATGGGACCTCTATGCCACGCCGCGACATTGGATTGCCGCGTCGTGGGACTGGTCGTACGAGAGGATGCTCACCTGTTCGGATACCTCTTCGAGGCTAAACCGCGTCGACTGCCCAGGCATGGCAGTGGTTCGGCCCCTCGGTGAGTCGTCGGAAGGCCGCGTCTAGAGTCCCAGCTCGCTCAGCTTGCGTGCCACCGGCGCATCCAGCTGGGCGTGAGCCACGACAGCGAGAAGTCCGGCCACGATTGCGACCACGAGCTTCTGTCTGAAGATCGCCTTGGTGACCGCCACCACCAGCAGTCCGATCACAAGGTGGGCCACGCTCCGTGCCAGGAGACTTGTTGGAGGGGCAGCTTCCGCCTCATTCATGAGGTCATCTCACCATCATCGCCGGCTCACCGCAACAGAGGTCGGTCCTCCATGGCAGGACAGGCCCGAAGCCCATCCGGGGCAGTTCCCGAAGGGGCATCGGTCATCGGCATTCCATCTCGCATTGATGATCGACGACGTCCCATCCTGCATGTACGCCGGCCATTGGGAACCGTCAAGGCCCGAGTGTTGACAGTCCCCGTGGGAGTCCACCTCATCGACCCGGCCGTCGGCTCATCGCTCGGTCGGAGTGGCATCGCCAGCACTGGAAGGCTCACCCGTCACCACAAGTCGCCCGACATACGATCCGGGCCATGACACGGCGAAGGAGAGGCGTGAGGCCCCTCCTTCGCCCAGTGGTCAAGCCAGAACCGGTCGCGCAGCCGAGCTTACGGGACACGACGCTACCGGCGAGGTCTTTGGCAGGTAGACCTGGTGCCGGGGAAGGTCGATCAGCTGAGTCAACCAACCGGCTCAGGCAGCGACGACCTGAAAGGCCGAGGCCACGCCCGGTGCCCTGCCGATGCCCAGTCCTGGGAGGTCCGAGCGAGCGCCGTTAGGGCCGACCCTTCCCGCTGGGGCGGCGTACGGATACCCCGGGGAATGGGCTGGGGAATCAGGCGGCTGACAACTTCACGACCGCGCTGGTAGAAGGTCACAAAATACGAAGCCATCCCGAGTGACAACGTCATCTGTCCGTATCCCAATCGGGGAGGTGAACAGAGGAGTGTCCCATACGAATGTGTGGAACTCTCCTCTCTCACCGCAGGGGTCCACCTCGTCGGGCAGGTCATCGAGCAGTCGCTCATCGAATGCCCGTCCGACAAATGACGACGGGAGCTTCGTTGGGTCGATGCAAGTCAGGACAGCTCGAATCCCCTGCTCAATCACCTCGTGGGCTAAGTCATCAGTGGGGCGCATCCACAACGGGAAGAGAGGCTGGATCCCACAGTGAGCCATTGCGGACTCCCGATAGCGTCGGACGTCCTCGAGAAACAGATCCCCGAACGCGACTGCCTCGACGCCGTCTTGAGCCGCCGCCGTCAGCACCTCGCTCATGCGACGTTCATAAACCGCGTTGGGACAAGGCGACGGGAGTTCAACCACGTGCAATGGCAGATCCAGCCGCTGAGCTTGGGCAATGAGCAGGGATCGTCTGACTGCATGCATGGAGACACGGTCGGCTTCCATGTTCATCGTGACGAGCAACCCCGCAACCTTTACATCCGGGTCCCGGTCCAGCTGCTGGAGTGCGAAGGTGCTGTCCTTACCGCTGCTCCAGCTCATCAAGGTACGGAGCGCCACCGCCACATGCAACCATGCCACGTCAGAGACGGCAATCCGGGATGCTCTGGCGTGAGATCGATAGCCATCTGCCATCGGGATCCCTCGGGGTGGGACGTGGTTCTCTCGTCTCCAACTAAGGTTGACGAGTAAGACTCGACGATCGGGAGCACTCACAGCGTCAGACCCGTCGTAGCTGAGGTTTCCGCCGAACCGACGTTCCGGGTCCGACGCTGTGATTCTCAGTTGGGTCCAAGTTGGGCACCTTACGCTGTCGAGGTCGGGTCCAGGGCCATCTCGCGATCCGGTTCTGGGCCCGACATCGCGACCGAGAGTGGCATAGCGGGGCGGTGACGGTGACCTGTGCGGCAGCGGACCCCAGTTGACTCTGCGAAGAGGCCCGACTCTCAGGGTGATCCTCAAAGCCTCCGACGGCCGGGGGACCGACACAACGACCTCGCGGAGTTCCCGGACCGGAAGGGTGCGCTCGCCCGGCACCGAGGCGATGAGTGCAGCGATCGGAGCCTCGGCGGGGCCGTCCGGGCGATCTCCTTCGTGAACGGCGACTAGTAACGGGATAGTCTCGGTGTGCGAGCTCGGGCCGTGACGTCCCAACGGGCACGGGCGGTGCCAGTACGAACCACGTGAATGGAGTGCAACCCCATGGTCAAGGGTGAGGGCACGACGGTAGCAAGGGGAGTGACTCAGGACGAGGCATTCGACTTTGTTCTTGATCCGGCGCAGTACACCAAGGCCGATACGAAAATGATCTGGGTCACCAAGCTCGCGGATACCTCCGACGGCATGCTTGCTCGTGAGGACGGGAAGTTCCTGGGTCGATTCCGTGGCTCGGTGATCACCCGGTATCGGTGGGAGCGGCCCAACTGGATCGACGTCACTCTCGAGCATGGCGTGCCTCGAGGTCTGCACGCATGGTTTGAGATTGATGCCGTCGAGGGAGGGACACGCATTCGTCATGTGGAGGAGCTCGACCTCGGACATGGCCCGTTGGGATGGCTCCACGACCTGGTGGCCGCAAAATGGTTCGCCCGCTCGGTGCATACCGAGGTGGCCGAGATCGGGAGGCTTCTCCAAGCGGGCGAACGGGGCCGAGGCACGATACGGGCACATGAACGGGAGACGTAGCTGATCCTGTCAAGAGAGCGATACCCGGGTGGGCACATCGGATGATCGACCTCCCCACGCTCCCGCCCGGGCCCGTGGGTACCGGGCCACTCGGGTCGGTCCTTCCTCTGCACCGGAACCCCCACATTCCCGACCCGGTGTCTGGGGGGTCCGAGCCGGCGTCCGTCGGACGGGAAATGACGCGCAAGAGGAATCGGTGCGTCTCCGACCGGACGCGTTCGTCGGGAGCCGCCTCGACAGGCTTGCCGATGACCGTCGCAATCCAGTCGTTTGGTGCCGGTCACGGAGGGTATGCGGTGTCTATGAACATCGGATACACGATGATGTGCGAGCAATCAGGTCCGAAAGAGCTGGTGCGTGACGTTTGCTTGGCCGAGGAGGCGGGCTTCGATTATTCGGTGATCTCCGACCACTACTTCCCGTGGCTCGATGAACAGGGGCATGCTCCCTATGCCTGGTCTGTGCTCGGCGCGTCAGCCGAAGCTACGACGCGGATGCCGCTCATGACGTATGTGACCTGCCCCATTCGCCGATATCACCCCGTGGTCGTCGCCCAGAAGGCGGCAACGATGCAGATACTCTCGGATGGACGGTTCACCCTCGGCCTCGGAGCCGGCGAGAACCTCAATGAGCATGTGGTAGGGGGTGGTTGGCCGAGCGCCGACACCCGTCACCAAATGCTTCGCGAGGCGGTCGAGATCATACGGTCGCTCTTCGCCGGAGGCTACGTCCGCTACCGAGGTCACCACTTCGAGTTCGACTCGGCGAAGCTGTGGGATCTGCCCGATCGGCCGCCGCCCATCGGGATCGCCGTGTCGGGCTCCGAATCCGTCCGACTGGCTGCTGATCTCGCCGATCTACTGATTGCCGTCGAACCGAAGAGCGAACTGACCGAATCGTTTGCCGAGGGCGGTGGATCGGGTAGGCCTTCCTACGGTCAGTTGGCTGTCAGCTACGACACGGACGAGAAGGCAGCGCGTACCGTTGCGTGGGAGCAGTTCCGCTGGTTCTCGGCGGGGTGGAAGGTGAATGCGGAACTCCCCGGGACCGGCGGGTTCGCGGCTGCATCGCAGTCGGTCACCGAGGACCAGGTCGCGGCCGAGATTCCCTGTGGCCCCGACGTCGAGCGCCATCTGGCTGGGCTTCGCCGATTCAGCGACGCTGGATTCACCCATGTCGCGCTCGTGCAGATCGGCGGTGGCCGCCAGAAGGACTTCATTGCATGGGCCGCCGAGGAACTGCTTCCTCGGGCCAAATCGCTCTAGGCACCCACCATCCCACCGACGGACCAGAGCGCCGAACTCGACCCAGTCCGAACTCGATCCAGTCTCCATGTGGGATCTCGATGCCGATCGGTGGAACGGTGTCGTCGTTCCCTTCTCGACGCCCTGCGCGGTCTCGAGGACCGGACCGGAGGCGGCTGTCGATGCTCCACAGTCCGCTATTCGTTTTCGAGGCGTGACCTCCCAACCAAGCGACGAGGTCGGACCGGCCAGTTGGCGGGTACCGGGTCACTGCAAATTGCTCGTCAGTTCCGGCGCAATCACACAAACTGGTCGATCGTAACCGCACGCGGCGAGAACCTTGGATGCGAACGATGTTCGACAACGAACGACGACATTCTTCTTGGAGAGACTGCACTGTCCGATCCTGCGGTAGCCCTCCGCGGAAATGAATTGCGTCGCCGTGATGTCGAAGATGATCTCAACTGCTTGCTGGACGATCGGTGTCGCCAGGTGAGCGTCGAAGACTGGCATGGATGCCATGTCGAGTTCTCCGGAGAGTGCGAGCATCACCGTTCCGGGTCCGCCCACTTCGACCGCCACCCGGAAGGGCGAGTCGGAATCAGTCATGATTCTCCTTCTCGCCAGAGGGATCTCGGTCGGTAGTCGCACCGGTTTCCGCCGCAATCATTTGTGTATCGCCTCGCAGTCCGGATGTAACCCATACCTACCTCTGGTCTATGAGCCTGCTGTACTGAGGCGGCCGGCACAATCACCCGATCGGGTGATTGTGCCCCTGGGTGGCTGATCTAGGGTGAGCCGGTGGCTGAGGCGATCAAGGTGGCGCTGGTTGATGACTATGCGATCGTTCTCGAAGGGCTCCGCGCCCTGCTCGCCTCCAAAGCGCCGGGCATCGAGGTCGTCGAACTGGATGTCCGCAGGGGCCCCAGCCGAACAGTCGACGTCACCTTGCTGGATACCTACGGGGAAGAGCACAAGTTGGAAGAGCGGGTGCGGTCCCTGGCCTCCGAGCAGAGCAACGGGGCCATCGTCGTCTTCAGCTTCTCGGACCATCCCGAGGCGGTCCGCAGCGCCTTGGATGCCGGTGCCCGCGGGTTTGTGTCCAAGGCAGCACCGGCAATGGAGATCATCGAAGCCATACACGCTGCCGCCCGTGGAGAAGGCGTCGTCTCGACGCGCAGATCCAGACATGCCGCGATCGACGAGACGCTGCGATGGCCGGGGCGCGATATCGGTCTCACCGAGCGCGAGAGCGAGCTACTGGCCTTGTTGCCCACGGGGATGACGAACCGCGAGCTCGGTGCCCGGCTCTATGTCAGTGACAACACCATCAAGACGCAGCTTCGAGGCCTGTACGGCAAGCTCGGGGTGCGCAATCGTGCCCAGGCTGTCGCTCTCACCTCTCAGGGCATCCTCGGAGATCACAGAAGGCGAGCAGAGCAGAGCAGTTGAGCCGGACCCGGTGCGACGAGGAGGCGGTGGAGTAACCCCTCCTCGGAGAGGACTACTGGCCGAGCGCGGTCTGGAGATCCTTTACATGCTCCTGGGTCTGCTCGAGCAAGGGTCGGAGCGCCTCGGCTACGTCGGCCAGGCCAAGTTCGTTCGCTTGGGCGAATCGGTTCCGGTAACGCTCCAGCTGCTCCTGCTCCAGCCGGAGATCCGCTTCCAACGCACCTCGGGAGCCGTTCGTCGCCGGAACCTCACGGACTGATGTGGTCGGGTCACCGCCGAGGAAGGCCACCTGCGAAGCAAGCACCCGAGCATGGGACAGTTCCTGGTCCAGATGCCTCGTCAGCTCATCGATGGTGCTGACGTACTCCGGCCCGGTCACTGTGGAGATGTGCACGTTGTACTGCACGATTGACTGGTACTCGGAGCTCAAGTCCTCGTTCAGCAGCGAAACAAACTTCTCTTTGTCCACGGAGCTCCTCTTCTGTCGGGTCCTGGTTCTGTCGGGTCCTGGCTTCCTGTGACGGACCTCGGTATACCCTCGCTTGCGGGCAGCAAACCGGGCTTCGGACCTGCTTTTCTCGTCCGTCGGGCACCGTACGCCCGCCGAGCATCGACGACAGTTCTTCGTGTCCGTCAACTCTTGAACGAGGTCACCCGGAACCACACCGTCTTTCCCTCTTCGGCCGTCTCGCTGGTTCCCCATGCGTCAGACAGTTCCTTGACGATGCGAAGGCCACGACCGTGCAGGTCACTGGGTTGGGGAGACAACAATGAAGGGCTCCGGCCGCTCTTGTCAGCCACCAAGACCTGGACCTGTCGAGATGTCCGTTCGACCGTCATCTCGAATGCCTGTTCGGTGTGGACAAGAGCATTTGTTGCCAGTTCCGACACCATGAGTGAGATGGCATCCTGCTGGTCGCTCGGAAGATCGTCGATCAGATCCTGGACGAATTTCCTGCTTTCCGCCACCGACCGTCGCGAGCGGGGGAACTGCCGTTGGATGCGCACTAGGTGAGCCCGAACGTCTCGAGAAGTCCGGTCACCTCGAGCACTCGTCGAACGTTCGGTCTGACATTGCGCAGCTCGATTCGTTCGATCTCATTCGAGACCTGAAGCAGTAGGGCGATTCCTGAGCTATCCATAAATGCCAAATCTTCGAGGTCGAAGGTCACGCGGGCCGGACCGTCCGTCAGGTATTGCTGTATACCCGACCGGACAGATTCGACACTCGCGAGGTCCAGTTCACCGCCCAACGAGATCACGGGAACCCCGTCATCAGCCACGGTAACGGCCACGGTGGCAGTGGGTTCATCAGCTATGCCCATGGGCACCCTCGCCAGAGGACAGCCAGAAGTCCGGCCGTGACGGCCGATGGAAACATCGCTTCCAACACCCATTCTCCCTTCATGGAGGAACTACTCAATGTACTCGGGCAATGACAGTGAGCTGCTGCGCCATTGGGTCCTGTTCCATCTGGGTGGTGTTGTGGAGACCGCGGGAGAGGGTAGGGAGCGGGCGCCTGGGTCTTTCCGTTGGCAGCCACCGCCCGATCGAATTCCGTTCAGCGGCCCTTCCGTCGTCGATCCAGAGCGGTACATTGGCCCGAAGGGGTGCGACGACGCGAGGAGATATCGAGAAGGGATGCCAGCTCACTCGGACGTGTCGTTTCCGGAGTCAATGGAGCTTCCGCCCTCGGCCGGCTCCGGGGACTCGCCCCGCAACCCGGGTGAGGGATCGGGCGATGCGCCGGCGGTTCGCAGAGATCGCACGATCATTCCCGGGGGGCCACGCCGGCTGGCCATCCTCGTGGCCCTGACCGGTCTGGCGATCACTGGGCTCGTCGCGTGGACGGCATCCAGCCTGAACAATGACTCTGAGAATCGGCTGCTCAATGTTCAGACCCAGCAGGCAGCCGAGGTACTGGTGGCTGCCATCCCGACAACCGAGACACCTCTCGAGACGGGGGCTCAGATCGCCGGCGCCACCGACGGGGATGTGGCCACATTCACGGATTTCGTCACCCCGTACGTCGGTACGGGTCGCCAGTTCATCTCGGCATCACTCTGGGAGGTGACGTCGGGCCAGGTCATGTCACGTGCCATGGTCGGAGTCGAACCGGCGTTGGCGGTGCCGTCCGCCCAGGCGAACGCCCTGGCCATGGCCGCACGTCACAGCCCGAGCTTCGCTGTCACCGGAATCCTCGACCGGTCTCGTCCACGCCTCGGATATGCGGTGGCCCTGCCGGGTGGCACTCAGTCATTCGTCGTGTACGGGGAACGGGCCATCCCTGCTGACAGACAGGCGGCTGTGGCAAGCAACTCCGTATTCGCCGATCTGAACTACGCGATCTTCCTCGGGGGGACGGCAACGCCTCGCAATCTGCTCACCACCAGCTTCGCCAAGTTGCCCGTTGCCGGTCGGAGCTCCATGGCCGTCGTTCCGTTCGGGAACACGCACCTCACGCTGGTAGCTGCCCCGGTGGGGCAGCTCGGTGGGACGTTGTCTGAACGGCTCCCGTGGATCTTCCTGGTCCTGGGAGTGCTCTTGACGGTCATCGCCACTTGGATCACACAGCGCTTGGTCACGAGCCGTCAAGCTGCCGAACGAGATACCCACCAGATCCAAGAGCTCTATGGACAACTCGGCCTCCTCTATGCCGAGCAGCGAGGGATCACGGAGACGTTGCAGCGCGCCCTATTACCACCGACGCGACCGAGCATACCGGGTCTGGATGTCGCCGTCCGTTATGTCCCAGGAGCCAGAGGCGTCGACGTCGGTGGTGATTGGTACAGTGCCATCGCCATCGACGCGAGGTACTTTGCCTTCGTCATCGGCGACGTTTCCGGGCGTGGTATCAAAGCGGCGGCGATCATGGCGGCCCTCCGCTTTACGATCAGGGCGCTGGTCCTCGAAGGCCATTCTCCCAGTGACGTGCTGGACAGGTGTGCGAAGCAGGTGCCGGCTGTGATCGATGATCATTTTGCGACCGTCCTGGTCGGCGTCGGCGACCTCGAACGGCGGGAGATATCACTGGCGAATGCGGGCCACCTCGAGCCTCTGTTGGTGACCACTTCGAACACGGAGGTCATTCGGACGGACGTCGGCGTGCCACTCGGCGTCCCTGACGGATCCTACAGATCGGTGACCGTGACGCTGCCGCCACGAGCGACGGTGATTGCGTACACCGATGGGCTCATCGAGCGACGCAACGAGAACATCGATGTTGGCGTGGAGCGGCTCACGCTGGCCACGCGCGGAGAGCATCGGTCTGTGGATGGACTGCTCACGAAGGTGCTCGCCGAACTGGCGGCGGAGGACTCTGACGATGACATTGCAGTCGTGGCATTCCGGATCCTCGATTAGGGGCCGCGCTTCTGCTGGACATATTGGCTTGCGACCGGTCAGGACGGCTCGTCAGCGTGTCCCTTGGACTCCCGTTGATGCCGTTCAACGTCTCGCATCGTGTCGTCCGGTGCCTCCTCCAGCATCATGAGACTGTTTTCCGCCTCCGGTAACGCCCGAAGCAGCTCGTCAAGCTTTCGCTGCGTGGCCGCCTGTTCCCGGCCTTGGGTGTGTTGGATCACCAGGACCATCATCACCGTTGCAAACGATGTGCCTACTTCAAACGCGACGATCCACCCTGACGAGAATCGGAGCACCGCCCCAACCACGATGGCGCAGATCATCAGTGCTCCGGCAATGGGAGCGACCAGGGGCAGCGAACTGTAGTGATCGATGAAATAGAGCCAACGGCTGGTGGCGGGAAGCTGCTGGGTTCTTGGGACGATCCGGTCCTGCTGCGACCACGATTTCAAGCGTGCGGACGGCACCGGAACAGACGCCTCCTCCATTGGGCTGATCGAAGATATAGGACATGGGGCCCCGGCCCGGCGGGACCTACCCCAGTCTGGGTGCGAGCAAACGGCTCCTAAGGAGATCAACCAATGGGTCGGAGCTTGGACCTGCCTTGGACGGGAATGGCCTGGGGATTGGGCACGGTAAACGGCGCCGCCGGCGTGCTGCCGGCTTCGAGAAGGTCGTTGGTCGTGCACTGACCGTCCTGGGACGGCGTGGCGACGAGCGGTCCGACCGGCGGGGCTGTCGTACTGTCCGAGGTGGTCGGCAACCTCGGGGACTTCGAATTCGGTTTGGCGAGGACGGCGAGGGACGAAGTCAGGTCGCCTGTCTGTGACCGTCGCCAGCTGGAGATGTTAGGAGCCGTGACGCCGAACAACGTCTCCAGGAACCTCAACTGGGATGTGTGATCGAACGTCTCTGAACATACGTATCCGCCCCGCGAGAACGGCGACACCACCAGCATGGGAACCCGGACACCCAGTCCCAATGGTCCGGCTATGCCGCCGACGCCGGACGGAAGCGGATTCACGGTGAGATATTCGCCGGCTGTCCCGGTCGGAGCCAACGGTGGCGGCAGATGGTCGAAGAAGCCGTCGTTCTCGTCGTACATGATGAACAGGACGGTGCTGGCCCACACCTCGGGATTGGAGAGGAGCGTGTCCAGGATCTGTTGCGTGTACCACTCGCCCAGTGCGGGCGGGGCCGGTGGGTGCTCGTCGTAGGTGTCGGGAGACATGATCCACGAGACCTGGGGCAGCGTGTTGTTGGCCACATCGGCGGCGAAATCGCTCTGGTTGGGATTGGTGCTTGTCAGGCCGTTCGTCACGTTGGGGCCGTAGTAGCTGAAGGCGTTCTGATACAGCGGTGACGTAGGATTCGACACGTATTGATTGAAGTACAGCAGTACGTTCTTGTTGATGAAGATCGGACTTCCAGGCTGGTACAACGATCCATAGGGGTTGTAGCACTTCCACGTGATCCCGTTCGCTTGCAGTACCTCGGGCATGGTCTCCCATGAACACGTCCCCTGAACCGGGCCCTGCAGATCGGCTGTGTCCCAGATTGGCCCCCCGGCCTCACCGGCAGGATCGATGGTCGCGGTCAGGGACATCAATCGGTTGGGGTGCGTCGGGCCTAGGATCGAGCAGAAGTAGTGGTCACAGATGGTGAACTTCTCAGCTAGGTCGTAGTAGAAGGGAAGATCCCTCTTTTCGTAGTAGCCCATCGTATCGATGCCGAGGTCACCCTCATATCTCGCCGACGTATGGGTGGCCACGAATTGGTCCATCGCCCCGTTGTTGACCGAGACGTGCTCGGCAGACCATGAGTGGTCGAGGTCGTACGTGCACTCGGCCTGTTTCTTGCTGTTCATGTGAAAGGGCAGAAGTGTCGTCTGCTGGCCGCCAGGCCACGACTGAGTGAAAGCGCTCCGGTTGTTGGAATCACTGAAACCGGCCACACCACCCAGGGTCCCGAAATAGTGATCGAACGAGCGGTTCTCCTGCATCAGGAAGACGACGTGCTTCACGGCTCCGAGGTCACCGCCCGCTGCGTTGGCTGCCACCGCCCGTTCGACTGTCTGGCGGCCGGTGGACCGCACGTGACCGAGCCGGGCCATCCCGAGTGCAGCTGCTCCTCCGATCCCGCCGGCCAGCACCTGCCTGCGACTGAACGTTTCCTTCGCCATTTCCCCCACGTCCGTTCCCCTGTTGGACGACCCGAGGCCGCCGCTCGGTACCGTAGCCGCGGTTTGGCGACCCCGCCTGTCCGGGGTCACCGGTCGGACGACCGTCGGATGCCGAATGTCAGCTGGGGGGCACGGCCTCCGGTCATCGACCATCGGATGTACCTCACCTCACCCCGCGGCCTCCTTCGAGGTGCCGAATTCCTCGAGGTTTCGTGGCTCGGACCAGGGCGCCCGTGTCGGAACGTAGACTTCTCGGCGCCATGGGGCCCCCAGCCCGGCAACCGGGAAATGGTTGCTGACGAGGTGGATCGAATCGCCGAGACCATCGGGACAGTGCATGCACCAGCAGCGAGGTGAGGACCCTTCCACCCGTCGGTCCCCGCGGGTCGGCATCATCGGGACGGGATTTGGGTCCCGGGTCGTGGCGGGCCCCTTTCGGGCCTCTGGGTGGGATGTCGTCGACGTGGTGACAGCCCGCGATCAGACCCTGGTCCGAACGCTCTGCCGTTCCACGATCGACCTGGTGGCGGTCCATTCGCCACCGTTCCTGCATAGGAACCACGTGACCATGGCCGTCGAGGCCGGCCATGCGGTGCTTTGCGACAAACCGTTCGGCAGATCGGTCGACGACGCGGTGGCCATGACGAAGATGGCGGAGGAGGCGGGCGTCGTCAATCTCCTCAATTTCGAGTTCCGCCATCAACCGGCGCGGGTCACCATGCACGGTCTCTTGGAGTCTGGCGCCATCGGGGTGCCGGAGCACCTGACCTACACGGCGTTCACCTCCGGGTCCCGGGTGCCGCTGCGCCCGTGGGGATGGTTGTTCGACCGCTCCCTCGGCGGCGGTTGGATCGGTGCCTTCGGCTCACACGCCATCGATCTCATCCGTTGGTTGCTCGGTGACGTCGACCGGGCCGGCGCAACGGCGTGGATCAATATCACAGAGCGCCCCGATGCCAATGGGACCCTTCACCGGTGCGATGCCGAGGATTCCTTCATCGGTTGGACCGAACTGGCCTCGGGGGCGACGGCTACCGTCGACTCGTCCTTCACCGGGGGCGCCTCGTTGAGCCCGCGTATCGTCGTCACGGGCTCTGAGGGCGCCATCGAGAACGTCGGCGATGTCCGGGTGGTGCTCCATGGCAGAGACGGCTCCAAGGAGCGTTTCGAATTCGACCCACCGAGTGGCGACTCCCACAACGTCGCGATGAGCGCCTGGACGGCGGCGATGGTCGATGCAGTCACGAGCCGGCAACAGGTTTCACCATCGTTTGCCGACGGCCTGGCCTGTATGCGGGTGATGGATCAATGGCGCGCCACACCGCCCAACCCGAGGAGCAGTGCAGCTGGCCGCAGGCCGGTGTGACCGTGCGGTGGGGCGTCTAGCTCGGTCGCTTGGGGCGGACCGCTGTCGGCCAAGGGCAATCGCCGATGCGACGGACCATCCGGCGTCTGGTCACACTACTGGTGAGCAGGAACAGGCCGAGGGCGATCAGCGTCAGACCACTGAACAGGAACGGCTTGATGCTCGCACCGGTGAAGGGCAGCTGGGCGGGTGCGGAACCGGTCGCTGTGGCCGGGACGGTGGCTGCGGCACTTACCTGCGGTACGTCCGCCGGTGGGGCTGTCGTCGGAACACTGGCAGCTGCGACCGAGCCGAGCTGCTGTGGGGATGGGGGTGGTGTCGTGGGCGTGGTCCCCGGAGGGGACGGCTGCTGGGTCACGCCTGGGGGGCCCCCTGTCGTCGCAGTGGGTGGCGTGCAATCCTCGATGGTGTGCTGGAACCCCCTCGTCGCCACCCACGGTGGTCCGACATAGGCATCGGCCTGGATCACGCCACAGAAGTCGGGCGGGTAGTCGAGGGTCAGGGTGCCGGACGTCCCGTAGATGGTGGCCACGTCGACCGAAAGCTTCGGCTCATTGAGGAAGAACTTCCATTCACAGTTGGGCTGCGATGGAGGGCAAGCGGGCGTGGGGATGGTCAGCTGGACCTGGCGGGCCGCGTCATTGAAGGTGATCACTGCGGTCGACGGACTGTCAGCCGCGCTCACCGCAACGCTCCCCAGGGGGAAGCTGAGCGCTATCAGTCCGAGGGTCACCCCGACCACCTTGGTAAGTCGTCTCACTGTGGTTCCGCCATCCCTCCGTAGTCGGTCTGCTGCCGGTCAACAGATACCCATTGTGCCGCGTCACCAACCGCGAGACGCGGACTCCAGCCGACTCCGGGCCGGGCCCCCTCCACCGTCCTTCGGCCCGGTCCGTCGTCCAGCCTCATTCGCAACTGTAGATCCTGCTCACGTGGCCTGACTCGACCTAGCCCCGTCGGGTCATGCAGGTGGCCATCCCTCGACCGCCTGCCCGCCACTGCCTCCGGACACGACGGTCACGACGGTCACGACGGTCACGACGGTCACGTCCAACGACTCTACTCACCTCCCGTTACCGCACGCTGATGGGAAGGTGAACGTTCCGCGACGACACGCCCGAAGGATCCCTGGGTCGGGTCCGGGAGGGCCTCCGGGGATCCCTTTGCCCCGATCGGGGCCGCTACGGGGGCAACCGTACCGATCCGTCCTCACCGAGGATCCAGCCAGGGTTGTGGGCGACCTCCCAGGGGTGGCCCTCCGGATCGATGAAGAGGCCGGAGTAACCACCCCAGACCGTGGGCCGGGGTTCGCGCCCGACGGTGGCCCCGGCGTCCCTTGCCTTCCCGACGACCGAGTCGACCTCCTCCTCCGAGTGGGCACAGTAGGCGAGCGTCACGCCACCCCAGCCCCCGCCGTCGGTCACCGACGAGTCGTCTGCCAGTTTGGCTCGGTCCCACAGTCCGAGGACCATGCCACCGGCCTGGAAGAAGACGACGTCATCGTCGGGCGTCTGACCGGTCCACCCGAGCGCCTCGTAGAACGCCTTGGCCCGGGAGAGGTCGCGCACACCCAGGGTGACCAGACTGACTCGCTGATCCATCGCGCCAGTATGGCCGAGGTCGCGTGAGGCGACCAGCGTCCAAAGGATGACGTCACGCTCGGGTGCTCAGACGCGTTGGGTCACCTGTGCCGGGCCCGGAGCAGAGGCGGCGGACCCCTACTCCACGGGCCCAGCGACAGGGGCTATACCCCTCGGGCGAAGGAGCGGAACATGGTTCGCCAGGGTGACGAGCCATCCCGTACCGGCTGTGTCGGGCGACGGCGCGACGATGACCGGACGGACCACGCTCGGAGGGGGTCAGCTGGGCTGCGACGTCCCGTCCCTCATCACGGTGTCGGCCACCACGTCGATCATCTCGGTGACCGGCCGGAAAGGCCATTGGACAGGTCTGCGTGCCCGGTACCTGCCGGTGGTCAACAGCAGGAGCCGGTGGAGGCCGAGCGCCGTCAGGGCAATGAGGACGGCGAGGAGGAAGCCACCGATGAACACGCCGGCCAGCAGGATGAACAAGGCGGCCGCCATGAGATAGACGAACCCGGTGAGGACCAACCCCAGCCGACCGAACGACGCGCTCAGGCGGCCCCGGCTGCTCACGGGGGTCCGGCGACCTTCCTCACTGCTCGGAGAGCAACTTGATTGCCCGAAGGCCTCGATGAGCTGGACGAGCTGAGCGAGAGGCGTGTCGGTCGGCAAGCCGCGCCCGTCAGTCGTGCTCAGGCGGCTCTCGTCTCCGGTTTCGGAAGTGTCGCCGGAGCGAACGTAACCGGGTGGGGCCGAACGGGGGCGGTACGACCTGCCGTCCGACGCTTGCCACCAGCCCGGTCCCCGTGACGTGTCGCCCATTCCGCCTCCCCCAGCCGCGAGAACCGCAGTCTCGCCGGAGTCGACCGAGCCTAGCAACTGCACCCGGGTGCGCAACGGCTCCGATCGGGCTCAGCCGGGGGATCTGCCGCTACCGGGTCGTGCCAGCGGAGATGCCGCCCCGTCACGCTGCGAACCATTCCCTCCCACCGAAGGCGGCGGTGCCGCGGCCGTCAGGCGGTCCAGATCCTCCTCCAGCCCGACGACGAAGTCGGAGGCGTCGGGACAGGCCGTGGGGTCGGCCAACACACCGAGCGAGAGTTGGCCGTGGTAGGACAGGGCGGCCACGCCGATCGGGAGGTTCCCGGCCAACGGGACGAACGGGTACGCCTCGAGCATGGGTGCACCCATCAGGTAGAGGGGATCGCTCGGCCCGGGCACATTGGTGACCACCAGGTTGAAGAAGGGCTGGTGGTCGACCAGCTTGTCCAGGCACGACAGGACCGGCTGGGGCACGGGCGCCAACAACTCGAGTGCCACTTCTGCGGCAAGCTCCTCGTGCCGGGCCCGGGCGCGACCGGAGGATCTCGACACGGAGCGGACTCTCGTCGCCGGCTCCGTCGTCCCGACGGGGACCTTGACGAACCAAGAGGAGACCCGGTTGCCGTGGGCACGCTTGTCGTGGCGGTCGAGACCCACCGGCACGAGTACTTGGATCGCCTTCGGTGGGTCCTGTCCGCGTCGCCCGACCAGTCGTGCGAGCCCCGCACCCACGGCGGTCAGCACGAGGTCGTTCATCGTGACGCCGTACGCCCGGGCCGCAGCTCGCAGGAGTCGGATCGACCGGCGTACGACCAGAACCTGCCGATCGGAGCTGATCGGGCGGTTCAACGACGTCGGTGACCTGAGGATCCCTGAGGCGATCAGGGTGGTCACCGCCCCGGCCAGTCGGGTTCCGCCCCGGAGGGCGGCGGCGGGGTGGGTGGCCGCCCGCATGCCGACGGAGGTCCAGCGCCATCCGACGTCGCCCAGCCGGCCGAGATCCTCGACGGCACGGCAGGCGGCCCCCGGCAGGGCGTCCGCCTGCCAGGGGTCCGACACGGGTCCGCCGGTCTGCGGATCGGAGGTCGGATCCTCACGATCAAAGAGCAGTGTGGCCATCTCCACACCCGCCAGCCCGTCGGCCAGGGCGTGGTGGATCCGGTCGACCACGGCCACCCGTCCGTCGGCCAAGCCGTCGACGATGCACATGTGCCACCGGGGCCGGGTCCGGTCGAGGGGCCGGCTGAACAGGTCGCTGCACGCTTTCCAGAGCTGATCCTCGTTCCCCGGGGCGGGCAACCGGATGCACTGCACGTGGCGAGCGATGTCGAACTGGGGGTGATCGGCCCATACCGGCGGTGCGCCTGGGAGCACGGAAGCCTGAACACGGCACCGGAGCTTCGGCACCAGGTCGAGGCGGCGCTCGATGCGGGAGCGGATGTCGCCGAGCCGGAGCCGACCGTGGGCGTCACGGAGCGGGTCCCCTTCGAAGATGCCGACGCTCCCCATGTGCAGGGGCGCCCGGCGGCTCTCGAGGAGCAGGAACGCCGATTCGAGGGGCGAGAGCGCCCTCCGGTGGCTCATCCGCCCGAGGAGGCGGATGCCCCGGTCAGTTCTTCGAATCCCTGCCCGAGGCATTCGACCAGTGTGGCTGGGTCCGGCACGGCACCCGTGTCGATGTTGAGACCGACGGCGGGTCGGCCGGCCAGAGTGACCAGTGCAGCATTGACGGCGGCTCCGGTGGTGGGGGCGAAGGCGTAGAACGCCTCCAGCCTGGCCCCGGCGAAGAACGTCTCGACCGGGGGCCCGGGTATGTCGGTGGCCACGAAGTCAGCCCCTTTGAGCATCATGGCCAGCGCCCCGACGGTCAGGGGCGCCGGTAGTCCGTCGAGCACGTCGCTCACCGGCGTGTTGATCCGTAGGGCCGGTGCTCGCTTCCACTTCGAGAGGATGTCCGGCACGACCTGGAGATAGGCCCGGGTGTCGGGCAGGTCGGCAGGAAGCACGATCCGGACGGGAACGAATCGGTTGGACTCGACGGGGTCGGTGGTGCGCCGTGAGCTGACGGGCATGATGCAACGAAGGTGTCGGACCCGGATGCCGTGCCGAAGGTGGTAGAGGGACAGCCCCCGCAGGAGCCCGGCCACGAACTGGTCGTTGATGGTCGTGCCCGGGTGCCCGGCTCCGCCTCGAAGGATCCCGGGTGACAGCTCCAGCAGCTCGAAGCGGCGCGCCAGGCTTCTCTCCACCCACAACGGAGACAGCGGGCGGGGTGACGGCGCCACCAGGCGGCCGGCGTCGACGGCCGTGCCCATCCATTGGCGGGTGGCGGCGGCGGGGTGGGAGGCGGCCTTCACCGCCGTGGAGAAGGCCCAGCGGGGGATGCGGGCAAACGTGGCCGCCGCCGCGCCCGCCGCGCCCGTCACGCGAGTAGAGGCCCGGGGGCCGGCGGCTGGAGGTCCGGCCCGACGGGGAGGCTCCGCCCCCGGGCGGAGCGACAGTGGCCGACCCGAACGATCCGAGTCCAGCACGCTGGCCACGACCTGCAGGCCGCCCACGCCGTCGATGACCGCGTGATGGACCCGGATGACGAGGGCGGACCGGTCCCCGGCGATCCCGTCGACGAGGGTGGCGTCCCATAGGGGCCGGGCGGGGTCCAGTGGGGTGCCGGCCAGTCCCTGGGCCAGGTCGAGAAGTGCTCGCCCATCGGCCGGCCAGGCCACCCGGACGTGCTTTACGTGCGGGACGACGTCGAAGTCGTCGATCTCCTTCCAGCGCGCCCGGTCCCAGGGGGCACAGGCCGGCGCGACGACCGACCGGAAGTGTGCGGAATGCCGGCACAGGCTCTCCAGACGCCGGATCACTTCCTCGAACGGGGGCTCCTGGTCGAGGACGATCACGGCGGTGATGGTCGAACGAAGCACCGGGTCCCGGTCCATGGTCCAGAGAATGGCGTCGGCGCTGCTCAGTCGATCCCGACCGGGCCCTCCTCGGTCTTGGTTTGGCATGGTGCCCACGGATGTCTCCTGTTCCACCCTTCACCTTCCGCCCCGTTTGGGCCGGCTGGCTAGAGGACATAGCCCCTAGTCTCCCGAATCCCGCAGGCGTGACGGGCCGCCGAGGATGCAGCCGCTCGCCGGTGGGCAGCAGGGCGGCCTGCCGGAGGGGGAGCCCTGGGGATCCCAGGGGATAGCGTGTCCACGGTGCATCGGCAGCGAGGCTTGAGCATGGGGCGGTGGCCGCGTGCCGGAGTGCGGATGGCCGACCATCCCGGCGGTGACCGGCGCCGGTGATCGACGACCTGCTGATCGACATCGTCGGACCGGAAAACCTCGATCGGGGCTCCGGTATCGCAGAGGATGTGACCCACGACGAGGCGCTCGGGGGCGCCCCCGTCCGGCCGCTGGCCGTGGTCCGTCCGGGCTCGGTGGCCGAGGTGGCCGCCGTCGTCAGAGCGGCGGCCGCCGCCGGGGTTCCGCTCACACCGCGCGGTTCGGGCACCGGTCTCTCGGGCGGGTGCGTTCCCGTCGACGATGGCCTCGTCGTGTCGTTCGAACGGATGAACCGCATCCTCGAGATCGACACGGCCAATCACGTGGCCGTGGTCGAGCCGGGGGTGACGCTCAGCGAGCTGGATGCCACCCTGGAGCCCTACGGGCTGGTCTACCCCGTGTTCCCCGGCGAGCAGTCCGCCAGCCTGGGCGGCAACGTGGCCACCAACGCCGGTGGGATGCGGGCCGTGAAGTACGGAGTCACCCGGCATCACGTGCTGGGGATCGAGGTCGTGCTGGGAACGGGTGACATCGTCACCTGCGGCGGGAAGTTCGTGAAGTCCACCAGTGGCTACGACTTGACCCAGCTGGTCATCGGGTCAGAAGGGACTCTGGCCCTGGTCACGCAGGCCACTCTGCGGCTGCATCCGAGGGCGGAGTTCCAGACCACCCTGCTAGCCCCGTTCGAGTCCCTCGAACAGATCGCATCGGCTGTTCCCCCGGTGGTGGCCAGCGGCGTGGGGCCCCTGGTGGTCGAGTACATCGACCTGGTCTCGATGGCCGGGATCACCGCCACGGCCGGAATCGACCTGGGGGTCCCCGCCGACGTCAACCAGCGGGCCCTCGCCTACCTGGTCGTCGTCCTGGAGAGCCACCATGCATCCCGGCTGGAAGAGGACACCGAGGCGTTGGCCGAGTCCCTCGCCGGCCTGGGTGCGCTCGACGTGTACATCCTGCCCGACCACGCCGGCACCCGACTCATCCAGGCCCGCGAACGGGCGTTCTGGGCGGCGAAGGCCAACGGCGCGGACGACATCATCGACGTGGTGGTGCCCAGAGCGTCGATCCCGGTTCTACTGGGCACGGTGAATGGCCTGGCCACGCAGACCTCGTCGCTGGTGGTCGGATGCGGCCATGCCGGTGACGGCAACGTCCACCTCTCGGTGTGGCAGGCCGATGCCGCCCTGCGTCGCCGGCTCCTGCACGACATCATCGCCGCCGGCGTCGCTCTGGGCGGTGCGGTCTCGGGCGAGCACGGGATAGGGAGGATGAAGCGTTCCTATCTGGCAGACCTCGAGGACCCGGTGAAGCTCGACCTCATGCGACGGATCAAGGCGGCCTTCGACCCTCACGGCATCCTCAACCCCGGCGCTGTCTTCGAGCCGGACGGCCGAGAGCGAGCCACCCGATGAACGGAGCACAGTCGCTCATCAGCACCTTGGTCGAACAGGGGGTCGACACCTGCTTCATGAACCCGGGCACGTCTGAGATGCATTTCGTCAGCGCTCTGGACGACGTGACCACCATGCACAGCGTGCTGGCCCTGTTCGAAGGCGTGGCCACCGGCGCAGCCGACGGGTATGCCCGGATGACGGGCCGGCCGGCGGCGACGCTGCTCCATCTCGGACCGGGCCTGGGCAACGGATTGGCCAATCTCCACAACGCCCGGCGCGCCCGCAGCCCGGTGGTCAACATCGTGGGTGATCATGCGATCAGCCACCGCCCCTACGATGCCCAGCTGCAATCGGACATCGAAACCGTGGCCCGCAACGTGTCGACCTTCGTCCACACCTGCGAGTCGACAATCGGACTCGGCGCGGATGCGGTCGCCGCCATTGCCGCCGCCGTCGGCCCGCCCGGGTCGGTCGCCACCCTCATCCTGCCCGCCGATGTGTCGTGGGCAGACGGGGGTTCGGTCGTCGGGGACGTACGATCGGACACGAGACCGACCCCGAGATCGGCCGCGGGTGACATCGACGAAGGCGCCGTCACCGCCGCGGCTGCAGCCCTCCGATCCGGTCGGCCTGCCGCCATCCTGCTCGGAGGTCGGGCGTGCGTCGGCCCGATGCTCGACACCGTGGCGGACATCGCCCATGCCACCGGTGCCCGGCTGTTCGGCGAGACCTTCCCGGCGCGGCTCGAACGTGGATCAGGCCGCCCGCCCGTCGAACGGCTGGCCTACCTGGCCGAATTCACCGCCATGCAGCTCGAGGGCCTCCGCCACCTGGTCCTGATCGATGCCAAGCCCCCCGTGTCGTTCTTTGCCTATCCGGGAAGGCCGAGCGACCTGGTCCCCGAGGGATGCGCCGTGCACACGGTCGCCGGGGCAACCGACGACGTGGAGGCCGCCGTCGCCGGACTGGCCACCCAGCTCGGGGTCGCACCCGGAACCGCGCCGCGTCAGCAGCCGGACGCCCCGGGTCTACCCACCGGAGCCCTCGACGCACAGGCGGTGTGCCGGGCCCTCGGAGCCCTGCTGCCCGAGGGTGCCATCGTCTCCGACGAAGGGAACACATCCGGCCTGTTCGCCCCCGGGGCGACGGCCGGCTCACCTCCACATGACTGGCTCTGCCTCACCGGCGGCGCCATCGGCCAGGGCCTGCCCGTGGCGGTCGGCGCCGCCGTCGCCGCCCCCGACCGGCGGGTCGTCGCCCTGGAGTCCGACGGCAGTGCCCTCTACACCCTCCAGTCATGGTGGACCATGGCACGAGAAGGCCTGGATGTCACCACGATCCTGCTCAACAACCACTCGTATGCCGTGCTCAACATGGAGCTGGACCGGGTCGGCGCCGACGCGCCCGGTCCTCGGGCCCGTGCCATGCTCGACCTCGGTCACCCGTCGATCGACTTCGTCGAGCTGGCCACCGGCCTCGGGCTGCAGGCGGCTCGAGCCGAAACAGCCGAGGAGTTCTCCGAGGAGCTGGCCCGCGCCCTGGCGGCACCGGGTCCGAGTGTGGTGGAGGCGATCGTCCCGTCGTTGCTGTGAGGCGCGGGACCGGCCGCAGGGCGGGACTTCGGAGGCCGATGGCATAGTGGGAGGGGCGACGGAAGGAGCTTTGGATGTCCGAAAGCCAGACGACCGGAGTCAGGGCGATCCCCGACCATCTCGGTACGGTGACACCCCGCCTCGTCGTGCGGGACGGGGCCGCGGCCATCGATTTCTACCGCCGGGCGTTCGGCGCAGAGGAGATCGGTGAGCGGTTCAACGCGCCCGGTGGCGAGGTCATCCACGCCGAGGTCAGGATCGGCGATTCGGTGGTCATGATCACTGAGGAGTCCGAACCCGATGCCCCGGCGCGGTCGCCCGACTCCGTCGACGGGGTGGTCACGGCGATTATGGCGCTCTACTGGGAGAGCGTGGACACCGCCTGGCAACGCGCCGTGGATGCAGGAGCCGAAGTGATCTACCCGTTGGAGGACCAGTTCTACGGCGAGCGGGGCGGTCGACTGCGCGATCCATTCGGGCAGCAATGGATGATGAGCCAGCACATCGAGGACGTCTCGCCCCAGGAGATGAACCGCAGGGCCGCCCGCCTCTTCGGCTCGTAGCCCCTCCGGCTGCGCGCCTTCGCCTCGCTCACCGTCGCTTTGATCCGGGTGCGGCCGGCGCCCCCAGGGACTCCCGGAGCGCCCCCGGGGGCGCCGATGCGCCCTTCGGCTATCGGATCGGGCTCGGTAGGGGTTACCCTGGGAGACGTCGAAGGTCCGGTCCAGTTCGAGCCACCAGGTCGGAGGTTGGCGCATGACCGAGGATGCTGTTTTCAGGGATTGCCCCAGCTGCGGTTCGGGCGAGGTGCCAACCGTCATCGTCCGCGGATCAGGCATGCCAGGTTTCGGCATGAGCCTGCGATGCAGGTCGTGTGGGTGTGAGTGGTCGGACCCGCGTTCGAGCTACGCCGAGGGTCAGGTCTCGCCCACACCGGCAGCCTGACAGGCTGCACACCCGCAGGAAGCCGATTGGCCGACCACCTTCTCATCCAGATATCCGACATCCACCTCACGGCGGAGGGGACGCTGTTACCGGGGGTTCGTCCCCGGGACAACCTCCGCGCCGGCCTGGACCTGCTGGCCGAGGCCGACCTCGATCCGGATCTGCTCATCCTGACGGGAGACCTCGCCGACTCGGGTGATCCGGCGTGCTACCGCGACCTGGCTGAGATCATGGAGGAGGCGGCGAGTGCTGTGGGAGCGGACGTCGCCTTCCTCCCGGGCAACCACGATGTCCGTTCCGAATTCTGTCGGCACCTCCTTGGCACGAGGCCCACCTCGGAGGCGGTCAACCAGATTCGCTGGTGTGGCGGGCTCCGGGTCCTGCTGGTCGATTCGGTGGTGCCGGGGGAGGAGTTCGGGGCACTGACGGAGGAGACGTTGTCCTTCGTGAAGGATGTGCTTGCGACGCCGGCACCTGACGGTACCGTCCTGGCCCTCCACCACCCACCGATCCCCTCACCGATCGAACCGATGTCACGCCTCAGGTTGCGGGACCCCGATGGCCTGGGGGGTGTGATCGCCGGCTCCGACGTGCGACTGGTCATCTGCGGCCACAATCACCATGACGGGCTCGGCACGCTGGCCTCGGTCCCGGTGTGGGTCTCCCCGGCGGTGGCCTACCGCATGGATGTCCTGAGCCCCCACCGGTTCCACAAAGTTCCTGGGGCCGCCTTTTCCCGGGTCGGCCTCGGAGACCACGGTGTCACCGTCAACGTCATACCCATCCCCCTGGCAGGTGGCTGACCGGACGGTGCCCGGGCGCGGGCTGTGTCGGTCCCCTCCGTCGTACCATCGACCGGCATGACCGACTGCCTCGCCTGTGCCCTTGCCGCCGGGGAGCAACCGCTGCCGGGTGGTCTCATTTTCAGGACGACGCATTGGCTGGTCGAGCACTGCGTCGGGCCGCTCGGACTCGGCACGCTGATCGTGAAGCCCGAGCGTCACGTGACGTCGGTGGCGCACCTCACCGACGCCGAGGCCGGCGAGCTCGGCCCCCTGCTTCGGCGGTCCTCTTCGGTTGCGACCCAGCTCGTCGACGCCGACCAGGTCTACAACTGCCTATGGTCCCATGCCGGTGGCGTCCCGGGTCACATCCACTACGTCGTACAGCCGGTGACGAGGGCCGAAATGGACCGCTTCGGCGCTCACGGACCTCAACTCCAGGCTGCCATGTTCTCGCTGGGGCGGTCGCCGGACGCCGAACGGATCGAGCTCGTCGCCGACGAGGCCCGCCGGCTCTTCTCTCTGGGGTGAGGACCGGTCAGCCTCAGGGAGGGCTAACCCGCGTCCGAGGCCACGAGGGCGTCGGTGACCGCGTCGATTCCGGCGAGATTGGCCTCGAGCTGAGGAGTGAGGCCGTACCGGGCCACCAGCTCGGACGGCGCGACGTAGGAGACGCGGGTCAGCCCGCCGTCGTCCCATACCAGCACCTTGAGGGGGAGGTCGAGGGCGGCCAGCGGCGCATAGTCCATGACCGGGGTTCCTGCCGTCGGGGAACCGAAGATCACCAATGTCGTCTCACGCAGGTCCAGTCCGACCCGGTGGGCCTCGGCACGTTGATCGATCGCGGCGAAGACGGTGAGCCCGTTGGAGTCGAGTATCTCCCGCAGGCGGTTGACGGTGTCACCCACCCCGCGGGGGCTCGTCTTGGTCAGGATCCCCTCGGCCGGCGGCGCTGCACTGGTCATGATCGTGCGTCCTCCCCGTGGGTGCCGGACCACCATGGCGGCCCAGTCCGACCGGCACACAATCGCCCTGGCTATCCGTCTCGACGGATCGCACGGTATTCCCGACCTCGTCGGAGATCAACCGATGTCGTCCGACCCCATGCCTTCGATGCCTGTCGCCGACCCTCCGGTACCGCCTGCAGTCCCGCTATGTCCCCACTATGTCGACCGTGCCGGCCAACTTCACGGTCCAGGCTGGGACGTCCTAGCTCGAGGAGTCCGGTTCCGTCGCCACCGGAACGCGCCGACCAGTCGGCGGGGAGCTCGAGGTGGGGACGGCGATGGTCAGAACGGCAGCCCATCGATGTGCAGGGCCGAGCGAGGCGGGGCCGCACCCTCGGTCAGCGGGGTCCAACAGGTCACGAGAGGCATCGCGACGGTGCCACCCGGTTGGTCCGCGGTGACCCGCTCCTCCGTCGGGTACCAGCCCAGGCTCTCGTAGAACGGCACCCGCTGGGTCCGGCAGAAGAGCATCCCCAGCGGAACCCCGAGCCGGCCCATCCGCTCCATGGCCTCGGTCACCAGCCGGTGCCCGAGGCCACGTCCTCGGTGCCGTCGATGGACCATCACGCCCCCCAGTCCCACGATCCGCACCTGCTCGGCGCCGGCGGCACGCAGGTCGGCCGGTACCCATCCGGCATGGCCGATGATCCGCCCTCGCTCCACCAGGGCGACGTGTCCGGTCTTCTCCCTCCAGTGGATGTCCAGATGGTCCGTGCCGTAGGGATCGAGCTCGCCGTCGACGATCTGGTCGTACGCGGCCGGCCCGAAGTCGGCCAGCTCGAGGACCTCCATGCGGGCCCACGGTAGCCGGGCCCGGTTCCGGGTCGTTCCGCCCGAGTCCAGCGGAAGGCTAGAAGACGCCGGCCACAAACCCCGCCGCGGCCAGCACGAGGGTGCCCATGGTCAGCAATCGACAGGAGCGTTCACCCAGGCCGCCCTCGCCCCGACGGGGGTGGGTCAGGCGCCCGAGTCGCATCCCGAGCACCCAGAGGACCGCCCCCGTGGCGATGAGGGCGAGGGCGAGGACCTCCCGGTTGCCACTCAAAGGCCAGAGTCGCCGGAGCACGATGGCCACCGTGACCGCCACCGCCAGGCCGGATCGGTTCCAGGCCAGGTCGGTGCGTTCGCGGGCCAAACCTCGATCCTCGACCGAGTCCTCAGCGGCATCCTCGGGCGGCACGGCCTGGTCCGGTTACTTCGCGCCGACCAGGGCCAGCACGACGGCGATGACGGCAACCGCCCCGATGCCGAGAGACAGCACGAGCGGCATGGGCGAGCGCGGCAAGGGTTGGTTGCGCCGCATGGCCCGTTGGTTCGCTCTCCAGTGGAGGAAGCTGGTGAGGGCCACCAGCGCCCCCAGGGCGACCATCGGAAGGCCGAGGATCCGCCGTCCTCCGGTCACGTGGAATTCGGGGAGCAGCTGGGTGGCGGCGACGCCGGTGGCGATGAGCGCCAAGGCCGTCCGGTTCCAGGCCAGGAAGGTGCGCTCGTTGGCGTAGGTGAACCGTACATCGGGTTCGGACTCCTCGGGTTCGGACCCCTGCGGCTCCTCGGGTTCGGACCCCTCCGGTGACTGGTCGTCGCTCATCCCTCTGGCACCGGCGACAGCCTAGTGAGCGGGGCCGTGCACCTCCCGGAATCACGACGCACCGACTGGACCGACAGGAGCCCGACGGTCCTGTCTGTGGCACGATGGAGCCGTGGCGAGTGAGCGGTTGGAAGTCCAACGGACCATCGCCGCGGAACCGGCGGCCATCTTCCGCATTCTCAGTGATCCCGAAGGTCATGTGACTATCGACAGCTCCGGCATGCTGATGAGCGCGACGGGAGGTCCGGTCACGGCCGTGGGCGACACCTTCGTCGTCCATATGGACCGGGAGGCGCTCAACGACTACCCGATGGGTCATTACGACGTGACCGTGACCATCACCGAGTTCACCCCGGATCGCGAGATCGCCTGGACCATCCTCGGTCAGATCCGCCCCCAGATCGGTCACGTCTACGGCTACACCCTCGCCCCCGCGGAGGAGGGGACCCTCGTGACCTCGTACTACGACTGGTCGAACATCGACCCTGTGTGGAAGGAGGCCGGCATCTTCCCCGTGCTGTCGGAGGGCGCCCTCCGGGCCACGTTGGGCATCCTGGCCCGCACGGTGATGCGAGACACCGAGGCGTAGGCGGCGAGCCCCGCTCCCTGATCCGGGAACTCACCCTCGGGGCTAGGTTGGCCGACGTGGCGGTGGCCCCCTACATCCGGCGGCTCCGCCAGCTGGTGGGTCACGAGTTACTGGTCCTTCCCGGCGTCGCCGTGCTCCCCCGGGACCGCGATGGACGGGTGCTCCTGGTCCGGATCGTCGACACCGGCCAGTGGGCTGCCATCGGCGGCGCCGTCGAACCGGATGAGTCGCCAGAAGAGGCGGCATTGAGGGAGGCGGAGGAAGAGGCGGGGGTCACGCTGGAGCTCGGGGCGGTGCTCGGCGTCCTCGGGGGCCACTCCTACCGGATGACCTACCCCAACGGGGACCGGACCTCCTACGTGTCGACGGTGTTCGATGCCCGGATCGTCGGCGGGCGGCCGGCGCCCGACGGGGACGAGACGTCCGACGTGCGGTGGTGGCATCCGGCCAGTCTCCCGGTCGAGCAGATGAGCCCGTTCACCCGGGCCCTGGTGGAGGACGTCGGACTCGTGCGTGGCGGTGCGTCCTCGCTGACGGCTCCGGCGCAGCCGCTCCTCGTGGTGGCGACGGGGCTGCCGGGCACAGGCAAGTCGACCATGGCCGAGCGGGCCGCCCAGTTCCTCGACGCGCCACTCCTCGCCCACGACTGGGCGATGAGCGCGCTGCGACCGTACCCGGCCCTTCAGGCGGCCATGGACTCCATGGAGCCATCGGGGCATCGAATGGTGGGATGGTCGATCCTCTGCTCCATGGCCCGTGCGCAGTTGCGACGAGGCTCATCGGTGGTTCTCGACGGCGTGGCCGGACCACCTGAAGTCGAGAGGTGCCGACGGACGGCCGAGGCCGAGGGAGGGGAGTTGGCCGTGGTGCTCACCGAGTGTCCCGATGAGGGAGTCCATCGTTCTCGCATCGAGGTCCGACGACGTGGCATCCCCGACTGGTACGAGCTCGACTGGGCACACGTCCAGGAATCCCGGGCCCGGTGGACGCCTCCCGACGGGGTGGGCCTGTGCTTGTCGGCCACGGACAGCGTCGAGGCCAACGCCCGCGAGCTGTGCGCCTTCATCAGCCGTGAACGTCGCCCACCCGGCATCGGGGGGACTGGATGACCGACCGGCCCGGTCGGCGGTGAGCCGTTGCACCGACCTGTTCGGAGGGACAGAATCGGCACCATGGAGCCACTCGGCGTGCACCATGTCTCGGTGAACGTCCCGGACGTGGACGCCGTGGTCGCCTTCTACGTCGACGTCCTGGGCGGGACGCTTCGTGCCGATCGGCCGGAATTGGGGATCGGCGGGGCATGGCTCGACTTCGGTGCCCAACAGGTGCACCTGGTCGAGGCCCCGGCTCCGGCCCAGGTCGGCCAGCATTTCGCCATCCGGGTGGCGGACCTGGACGGTGTGGTCGACGAGCTGCGGTCGAAGGGAGTCTCGGTCGGTGACCCGGTGATGGTCGGGACCGGTCGCCAGACGTTCATCAACGATCCGGCGGGGAACGCCATCGAGCTCCATCAGGTCGGCGGTACCGGCTGAACCAGGGCCCCGGCAGTCTGACCCCGTGGCCTGGATGCCTTAGGGGGCAGCGGGGCGCCCCGGGTCCTTTGACCGCCGATCGGGGTGGGGGTTACCATGCGCGCGCCCAGCGGCGGGCGAACATTCCTTCGCGGTGACCACACGCCGCCGTCCCTTCGAGGGAGGTTCGTGCTCTTCATCCACGAGGTTCACAAGGTCGTCGGCACGTGTGCCTCGGAGTTCGAAGAGGCCTATCGGGGTGGCTGGATGCCCAGGTTGGCCGAGGGCCCGGATGCCCGGCTCCTCTGGTACCTGGACCTGGCGCACGGCAGCGGGCTGGCCTACCGGGCCGTCACCGTCACCGCCGTGACCGACGGTGCAGCGTGGCAACGACTGGCGGCGAGGGTCGCACGCGGAGACCTCCAATCGTGGGCGCGCCGTCTCGACGGGTTGCAGCACGAGAGCAGCAGCCGGATCATGCTGCCGCTCGATTGGTCACCGTCTATCGAGATGGCCGAGGTGCCGACCGAGCCGGCGGAGCACGAGCCGACCATGTACATGGAGGACACGATGTGGCCCTTCCCGGGCCGGATAGGTGACTACATCGAGGCAGCCGGCGGCGTGTACCAGCGGTCCCTCCACTCCGACGACGCCAGGGTGGGGCTCCGTATCGAGCTTGCGCTCCAGACCATGCCCGGAGCCGGCCGCCGGCCCGAGGTGACGCTGATGCAGAGGATCTCGAGTTTGCCGCCCCTGATCCACCTGCTGACCCACGACATCCCGTCCGAGGTGACCCAGCCGGGGTCGTGGATGCACGACGCGCTCGAGCTCCGGGACCAGTGGAATTCGCGGCTGCTCCGAACCGCCACCTGGTCGCCCCTCTCATGAGCACGGCCCCCACGGCGAGCTGGAGCGCTGTCCGATCGAGAAGCACCCGGGGGTGACCGGCATGCTGTTCATGCACGAAACCCACCAGGTCATGGGGAGGCACGCCTCGGCTTTCGAGGACCTGTACCGGGACGAGTGGATGACCGGCGTGGCCCGGGCCGGCGGAGCGCGGTTGGCCTGGTACCTGAACCACGCCATGGGGAGCGGACCGGCGTACCAGGTCGTCACGGTCACCGCCGTCAGCGACGGGGCGGCGTGGGAGTCGCTGGCCCGTCGCATGATCAATGGCGACCTGAGCTCCACCGTGGCGCGTCTCGACTCCTATCGCTACCAGGTGGAAGGCAAGCTGCTCACGCCGGTGCCCTGGTCCGCCCTCCAGGAGGTCGACCTGGAGCAGCTCCCGGTCGATGGTCGCCGGCACGAGCTGTCGCTCTACATGCAGGACACCGGCTGGCCCGACAAGCCGCTCGACGACTACATCACGCTGTGGGACGAGGACTACTGGCGGTTCATGCGGGACATCCCGAAGGAGCGCCAGCTCCTGGACATCGTGGCCTGTTTCCAGGTGGCACACGGTTCCGGCATCCGGCCCGAGGCCATCCTGATGCAGAAGATCATGAACTTCGCCACACTGGGGCATCTGTTGACCCGCGTCGAGGAGCACGACCCGAGCACGTGGCCGGGCTCCTACATGGCCAAGGGGCTGGGGATCCGTGACCAGTGGGAGAGCAAACTGCTGCGGACCAGCTCGTGGTCACCGCTCTGGTAGGTCTCGGCTCGCCGGGTCGACGCTGAACCGATCCGGCGAGCACATGGCCAGCGCCTCGGCGGCGGCGGCCGAGGCGGACGACCCGGCGGCCACCGGGGACCCGAGCAGGCTGGAGGCCACCAGCCGACCGCTGTAGGGCCCGAGGAGCAGGCCCTCGGCACCGTGGCCGGTGGCCACGAAGACGTTCGACCACCCCGGCAGCCGCCCGAGGATCGGTCGACCATCGGGCGTGGCCGGCCGGGATCCAACCCGGACGTCGACGACCGTCGCCTGGGCGAGACCGGGGGCGCTCCGGAGGCATTCGCGGAGCAGCTGATGGACTCCGTCCGCGGTGGGGCGGTGGTCGAAGCCGGCCTCCGCCTCCATGGTGCCCCCGCAGGCCACCCTCCCGTCCGGCCACGGGACGAGGTAGAAGCCCAGCACCGGCTGCACGATGCTCCAGTTCCGGCTGGCCGCCCCGGGCAGGAGCAGGTGGACGATCTGGCCTTTGAGCGGGGTCACCGGGAGGCTCACCCCCAACAGGGTGGCCATCTGGTCCGACCATGCCCCCCCGGCGATGACCACCGCCGTGGCGGTCACTGTGCCGGAAGGAGTCGAGACCCCCCGCACGGTCCCTTCACCCGGGCCGCGGTCGATGCCGATGACGGCAGCGTCGACGGCCCGCATCCCCCGGGAGGAGGCGGCCTGGCGGAGGCCACGGTTGAGCTCCCGGCCGTCGACCCGGCGTCCCGCCGGGTTGAACAGGGCACGCCGGACGGGGCCGAGCGGGGGGAACAGCCGGGCGACGTCGGCCGGGTCGATCTCGGCCACCACATCCGGGCACCGGCTCCGGGCCAGGGTGGCGGCCGTCTCCATGGCGGCGTCGTCCCCCGGACGCTCGGCCACCAGGACGCTGCCCGTGACGGCGAAGCCGGCATCGGGAACGCCATCGTCGGCCAGACGCGGCATCAAGGACTCGTAGTGCCGCGCCGCGGCGAGGCCGAACCGGAACAGTCCCGGGTCCGGGTCGTGGTGCGTCTCCGGCGAGAGGATGCCTGCCCCGGCGTCGGTGGCCCGACCCGGGTCGTGGCGGTCGATCATCACCGTGTCGGCTCCGGCACGGGCCAGCTCATAGGCGACCGAGGTGCCGACGAGCCCTCCCCCGATCACCACGACGTCGGCACCGGCGGGGTCGGTCACCGCCCGGTCGCCCGGGGCGGCCCGGACCGGGGGACAGCGGGCCTCGGGGGGCGCCGCCGGCCCCGGTCATCGCCATCGTTCCGGCCAGCCGCAGGGAGCACCTCGTCCTTTCCTCCATCGCCATTGTGGCAAAGACGACGGGGCCGGCTCCGGCCTCCCCGGGCGGGCGGCGCGGCATGGTGCTAGTTTATCTATCTGGCCGATAGGTTTACCTGATTCAGGGGGCGGGCGTGCAGATCAATCCGTACATTGTGCTCGGGAGCGCGGTGGTGGGGTTCCTGGTGGGACTCACCGGCGCCGGCGGCGGGGCCTTGATGACGCCGATGCTGATCCTCCTGTTCGGCATCAAACCGTCGACCGCCATCTCCAGCGACCTCGTCGCCGCCGTGGTCATGCGACCGGTGGGCGCGTTCGTGCACCTGAGGAAGGGGACGGTCAACCTGCATCTCGTCGGGTGGATGGTGGCGGGCTCGGTCCCGATGGCCTTCCTCGGCGCGTACCTGTTGCACCTGCTGGGCAACGCCAAATCGGCGGAGAACACCGTCCAGCTCCTGTTGGGCAGTGCGCTGCTCCTGGGAGCGGTGGCGATGGTGCTCCGCCTGGCCGTGGACAAGCGGACCGGAAATGCCCGGGAGTCCGTCGTCCACGACCTCACCGTGCGGCCTCTTGCGACCGTGGTGATCGGCATGGTCGGCGGACTGATCGTGGGCATGACCTCGGTCGGGTCGGGTTCGCTCATGATCGTCCTGCTTCTGTTCTTGTACCCCATGCTCGGCGCCAACCAGCTGGTCGGGACCGACCTGACCCAGGCGGTGCCCCTGACCGTGGCCGCCGCACTGGGCGCGTTGGCCTTCGGGCACGTCGAGTTCGCCGTCACCACGTCGCTGATCATCGGCAGTGTCCCGGCCGTGCTGGTCGGTTCGTTCCTCTCGTCTCGGGCTCCGGACCGCTACATCCGGCCGGCCATCACGTTCGTGATCTTTGCGTCCGGGCTGAAGTACGTAGGGGTGGGGACCACGGCCCTCGGTTGGACCTTGTGCGCATTGCTGCTGGGCATCGGAGCCGTCTGGCTGGCCTACGTCCGCACCGGGCGGAGCCAGGTCCTCCCGGCCACCGCCGCCTCAGCCGGCGCTCGGGCGGTCAACGATGCCGAGCACCTCCCCCGGGCCGAGCACGTCCCCTGACTGGGCAGGACACCGACGGCGCCCAGGGCCTGAGTCCCGGGTCACGGCGCCCGCCCCACCCCGGTCCGTGACGAACTCGATGAGGCTATTCGTCCCCGGACAGCATGGATGTGATCTGGGCCAGGTCGAAATAGTCGCGCCAGGCGCTGATCTTCCCGTCGCGGACCTCGAACGTCCCCATCACGGGCAGGGCCGCCACCTTCTGCCCGACGCGGAAGGTGTCGACCCGCTCGGTGAGGACGACCGAGTCGCGCACGGCCAGGTGCGACGTCTCGATGGTCATGCTCTCGCACATGCCGAAGAACCCGGCGATGAAGGCGATGGTGGCGTTGATCCCCACGGCGGGGTCCATCGGGATGTTGTGGTAGACGACGTCCTCGTCGAAGTACTGCCGCAGCGCCTCGGCATCGTGCTTCTCGAAGGCGGCGCACAGGTCCCGGACCACCCGCTCCGCGCTGTCGGCATCTCCCATCGCACACCCCTTTCGTCGTGATGGAGTCACGTTAGCCAGATCGGAAGCACCGTCCCGACCGTGATGCCGACCGCCCTGCGCCCGGGCGGCGGAGGTACTCCCAAACAGGGTGGGGAGCTGTCCACATCGCCTACTGGCAGGGAGCTGATGGGAAAGCTGCGGGTGCGCAATTTCTCGATCTCGCTCGACGGGTACGCTGCCGGGCCGGGCCAGTCGCTCGAAGACCCCCTGGGCATCGGAGGCGCATGCTCCACGAACGGGTGCTTGCCACCCGCGCCGGCCGGCGCCGTAGCGCCAGCCGTCCGGTGGGGTCAGGGGGCGGGTCCCGGCGGTCAGGCACCCGAGGGCCGGCAGCTGCCGGCCGGCCATCCCCCTGCGGCCAGGACGGCGGCGGGGACCACGACGGGGCAGGCCGTTCCCGGCCCGGTGTTGCCGGCGGCATAGGCCTTCCAGCTTCCGCTCACAGGCCGTTGGAACAGGTAATAGGAGCCGGCGTCCTGGGAGGAGATCTGGGCCTGGGTGGGCGACGAGGGGTTCGGCGAAGGAGCCGGGTCCAGTCGGGCTCCGGCCCAGTAGGTGTCGGTCGCCGGATCGAAGGCGTAATAGGTCAGGCCGGAGGCCAACCCGGAGTACTCCGACGCGGGGATGTTGTTCAGGGCGGCGCCGGCGGTGACCAACTGTGCCCGGATCGCAGCCGACACCGCCACGTTGGCCGTCCGGGCGGCAAGCCCGGCCGGGGTTGAGGTGGTGGCAGTGCCGGGCGAGCTGGTCGTCATGGTGCTGGTGGACGCCGAGGTCGAGTTGCTGCAGCCGGTGGCGGCGAGGACGCCGGCGAATGCCAGGACGCCGGCGAGACGCCTTCGAGCGGCCATCTGCATCTCCAATCCGGCGGGTCCGAGCCGGCCCGGCCCCGATCGGCGACGCCGTCTCCCTGTCGGCCCCTCCCGACCCTATCGGCCGTGGTCGGAGGCGGGGCTGATGGTGGCGGTCGGCCGGAGCACGGGCCCGGCCCGGGCCGGTGGCGGGACCCGCCGACCGGCGCCTCGACGCACGTCGTACACTGCTTGCATGTACTACTACGGGCATGGCTCGTGGATCGCCATCGTGGTCTTCGCCGGCGTGTTCGCAGTGCGGGCGCTGTCATCACAGCGGCGTCGCAGCAGCCGTCCGGGGGGTCCGTCCCCGAGGAGCTCGTTCACGGCATCCCGCCCCGGGCCGCCCACCCCTCCGGTGAGCGGGGCCGCTCCCTCCGCCCCGGCGACCGGGGGCGGCGTGGCCCCCGGGTGGTTCCGGGACCCGACGGGCCGGCACGCCCAGCGGTACTGGTCGGGGTCCGACTGGACCGAGCATGTCATGGACGACGGCGTCCCCGCCGCCGACCCACCCCCTGCCCCGCCCCGGCGGGCGACGGACTAGCCCGGACCGCGTCCCAGACGCCCGGCCGGGCGGCGGACGCTCAGCGCCGGTAGAGGTCCTCGTAGGCCTGGCGGGCCGCGTCGGTCTGGCTCCGGCATTGGGCCACGGCCCACTGCCTCGTCCCCCGGTCGACGGCAACGGTCGTCCAGCCCCGGCCGTCCTCGTTGCTCAGGTGGATCAGCAAGGTGCTGGCGTCGTGCTCGACGCGGAGCCGGTGTGACGGATTGGACTCCTCGTGGAGCCCGCGCCGACGCTCCGTCGGATCCTCGGCGTCGGCCACGAAGGAGGTCCAGCGGCCCCGGCGACCGGAGGGTGGCCGTACCTCCTCCTCGGGTCGGGGGGTCACCCCCCAACCCTACCGAGTGGCCGGCTGCTCACCGCGGGTCGGGCTGGGGGCCGCTGGTATGATTCGGGGTGGAGCCACCGCGAGGAGGTGCTCATGTGGGTCATAGCCGGTGTTCTGATCGGGCTGGTAGTCCTCGCCTCGCTCGTCGGCTTCCACTCGGGCCCTCATGCCCATGTCGGGGCCGCGGTCGTCGGCCTCCTGGCCGCCGGATGGTTGGCCGTGATGGTGGCCGACGGCCATTCCGCCCCGTTCCTGTGGGCGTTGCTCTGTGCCGACCTGGTCGTCTCGCTGGGCCTCGGGACGTTGGCCTGGAGCGGGCTGAGCAGGACCGCGGTACGGGGTGAGGGCGCCTCCCTGCCGTACCACGGCTCGCTCGAGAGCGCCGAGGGGGTCGCCGTCAGCGATCTGTCGTCAGAGGGCATCGTGCGTGTCCACGGGGAGGAGTGGACGGCGGTGTCCGTGAACGGGACGGTGCGGGCCGGGACGCGTGTGCAGGTCCTTCGGGCTGCCGGCGTCCACCTCGAGGTCTGGGGGGAGGAGGCCGAGCCGACCCCACGATTCCGGTTCGACCAGGGCGGCCCACGGGGGGCGCCCTCATGATCGTCGGCCTGGTCGCAGGGATCGGCGCGCTGTGCCTCCTGGTCGTCGCCGGGCTCTCGGTGAAGATCATCCGCGAGTACCAGCGGATCGTCCTGCTGCGGCTCGGCCGGGCCACCGGCATCCGGGGCCCAGGCCTGGTGCTGGTCAACCCCATCACCGACCGGGTCATGTGGGTCGACCTCCGCGAGCGGTTCCTCGAGATCCCGAGCCAGACGGCGATCACCAAGGACAACGCCTCGATCTCGATCGACTTCATCATCTTCTACAAGGTCGTCGACCCGGCGATGTCCGTGCTGCAGGTCCAGAACTTCGCGGCGGCGGCCCAGAATGTGGCGGCCACCACACTGCGCAGCGTCGTCGGCGACATGGCCCTCGACGACGTGCTGTCAAAGCGTGAGGAGATGAATGCCTCGCTCCGGATCCGGCTCGACGAGGTCACCGAACGCTGGGGGGTGAAGGTCACGACGGTGGAGGTCCGCGAGGTCAACCCACCCGCCGGCGTCCTGGAGGCCATGACGCGCCAGATGTCCGCCGAGCGGACGAGGCGGGCCGCCATCACCGAGGCGCAGGGTCAGAAGCAGGCGGCCATCACCTTGGCCGAGGGGACCAAGGAGGCGGCCATCCTCGGGGCGGAGGGGGAGCGGCAGTCGGCCATCCTGCGGGCCGAAGGCCTGGCCGCGGGGTTGGAGAGGATCCTGGTGGTCGGAGAGGGACTGGATCGCAACACCATGCAGCTCCAGTACCTCGAGACCCTCAAGCAGATCGGCACCGCCCCCTCCACCAAGATCGTCGTCCCCATGGAGCTGGCCGGGCTCCTCAACGGCGGGCGCGGGGCGGCACCGGCCGAGCGGGGGCAGGCCGCCACCAACGGGCAGCCCGAACAGATCCACCTGGACCGCTGAGGACGGTCGTGGGCTGGGGAACGGCGGTAGCTTCTAGAGCCATGACCCATGTCGCCGCGGATCGTCGCTACGAGCACATGCCCTATCGCCGGTGCGGCCGGAGCGGACTGGTCCTCCCGGTGATATCCCTCGGGCTGTGGCAGAACTTTGGCGGGTCGAGCCGACCCGAAGACGCCACCGCCATGCTGACCCGGGCCTTCGACATGGGGATCACCCATTTCGACCTGGCCAACAATTACGGGCCACCCTACGGCGCGGCGGAGTCCACGCTGGGCCGGGTGCTCGGCCAGAGCCTCGCTCCCTTCCGTGACGAGCTGATCATCTCCACCAAGGCCGGCTACGACATGTGGCCCGGTCCCTACGGCGACGGCGGCTCGCGCAAGTACCTGTTGGCCAGCCTCGACGCCAGCCTCAGGCGCATGGGCCTCGACTATGTCGACATCTTCTACTCCCACCGTCCCGACCCCGAGACGCCGCTGGAGGAGACCATGGGGGCACTCGACACGGCGGTGCGGCAGGGCAAGGCCCTCTACGCCGGGATCTCGTCGTACCCGCCGGCTTCGACCCGGGAGGCGGCAGCCATCCTCGACCGGCTCGGGACGCCGCTTCTCATCCACCAGCCGTCGTACTCCATGTTCGACCGCTCGATCGAGCGTGGCCTACTGGATGCCCTCGACGACCTGGGCGTGGGATGCATCGTGTTCTCCCCCCTGGCCCAGGGCGTCCTGACCGACCGCTATCTCGACGGGATACCGGCGGAGTCCCGGGCCCGGACGGCCGACACCCTGCACCCGGCATTCCTGAGCGAGGACACGCTGGACAAGGTCAGGGCCCTCCGCCAGCAGGCCGTCCGCCGCGGGCAGACCATGGCCCAGATGGCGCTGGCCTGGACGGTCAGGGATCCCCGGGTGACCTCGACCCTGGTCGGGGCGAGCTCCCTGGCCCAGCTGGAGCAGAACGTGGCCATGGTGGACGGACTCGAATTCTCCGCCGAGGAGCTGTCGCAGATCGACGCCGCCTTCCTGCCCGTCTGATCGCGCCGCCCGCGGCGGCCGGTCGCGTTACAACGATCGCTCCATGGCGATCTCGGGGGCACCCGAGCCCACGGCGGTCCCCTCCGTGCGGTGCAGGCCGTGGCGCCGGTACAGCCGCTCAGCCGGTTCGTTGCCCTCGATGACCCGCAGCCGGAGGGAAGGCGCGGCGCGGTCCCGGGCCCAGCCGAGCACCGTCGAGACCAGGAGGTCGCCGACCCCGGTCCCCCGGGCGTCGGGCGCCACCCACAACGACAGGAGCTCGACGGAATGGTCGGCCCCCTGCTGGGTGGCGCTCACCATGCCGACGGCCCGACCACCCCGCCGGGCCACGGCATTGAAGGGCACCGACACGAGCCGGTCCCGCCAGCGCTGTTCCCGGTCACCCGGCCCCTGCCAGTCCGAGAGACGCGTGGTGAAGGCCTCGGGTGATTCGGTGAGGGCGCGCAGGCGGATCGAACGCCATTCGGGCCAGTCGTCTGGGCCCATCTCCCGGACCTCGAGCACCGCCCCACTGCGCCACGCGGGCATCCCGGTGGTCCCTCCCCGGCCCCGGCGGCCGGCCCGCCGGTCAGCACACTCCCTCACCAGTCGGTGGCCGTCGTCATCGGATCCCAGCCGGATGAAACGGAGGTCGGGACGGGGCGGTCCTTCCATGGCCCGGGCGAAGTGCTCGACGTATTCGGGGTACGTGACCCAGCCCAACGGATGATGTTCCGCTCCGGGTCCCACCGGTAGAAATTGGTCAGCGGCTCGCGGTTGCCGTTCCACAGTTCCTCCCGGGTCAGGGCACGCCGGATGGTCCGGATCGCCACCCGACGCATGACGACCCGACGGGGGAGATCGAGCCAGACCACCGTGTCAGCCCGCTCCCAGACCAGATCTCGCACCGCACCGTAGTTGCCGTCGACCACCCAGTCGTCACCGGCGACCGCCTCGACCACCCGGCGCGGAATTCCTCGACGGTGGGCTCCTCCCAGCCCGGCTGGTGGAAGAGGGCGTCGAGCTCGACGAACGGCACACCCGCAGAGGAGGCCAGCCGGCGGCCGAGGGTCGTCTTTCCCGATCCCGGCACCCCAACCAGGGAGATCCGGCGCATCGACAGAGCTAACCGCCCCTCGGTCCCGGCCGGCAAGGGGAAGGGGACGACAGGCGTTGACAGGTGACTATCAGGTCACATATAGTGGCTGGGTGGCCGACGATGACCGAGTCTTCCGGGCGCTGGCCGACCCGACCCGCCGCTTCCTCCTCGACGCCCTCTTCGTCCGGGATGGTCGGACCTTGACCGAGCTCGAGTCGGAACTGGCGATGACCCGGTTCGGCGTCATGAAGCACCTGCGCCTGCTCGAGGAGGCGGGACTGGTCGTCACCCGGCGGTCGGGCCGGGCCAAGCTGCATTTCCTGAACCCGGTGCCCATCCGCCTGATCCACGACCGGTGGATCGACAAGTACACCGAGCCCTGGTCGGCTGCCCTCAGCGACATCAAAGACAGATTGGAGAGACCGATGGAAAAGGTATTCGAAATCTACATCCGCACCACGCCGGAGCGCCTGTGGGAGGCGATCACCGATCCGGACATCAGGAGCAGGTACAACTTCGGGGCGCGCGCCATCTCGGATTGGAAACCCGGCGCCCGGATGGAGCTCGAGGCACCGAAGGCCGCGGGTCTGCTCGGGGAGGGCGAGGTGCTCGAAGCCGATCCGCCGCGCCGCCTGGTCCACACCATGGTGGCACTGTGGAGCGACGAGGTGAAAGCCGAGGGGACGTCGCGGGTGAGCTGGGACATCGAGCCCGTCGGCGACTCGTGCCGCCTGACGGTGACCCACGATCAACTGCGAGACGGTGCCAACGACCAGATCTACGGCGGCTGGCCCATGATCCTCTCGGGCCTCAAGACGTGGCTCGAGACGGGCGAGCTTCTGACCACCCCCGGATCGCTGATGTACGGCTGACCGTGCCGTCTCCGACGCTCAGGGCCGGCCGGCCTGCTCCCGGGCCACCCGCCGGGAGATGGGGTCCAACGCGTAGTAGACCGCCAGAGCGGCTTGGAACGCCAGGCACAGGTAGGGGTTGACGAACGCCAGCCCGATCGAGACGGCGTAGACGAAGACCCCGGCGATGAACAGGGCGGTGGCGATGGTCCGCTGGGCTTCGGGGAAGTCGGGGTCGAGGAGCCGGCGGTTGAGGGAGGCGTACAGCCACAGACCGGCCCAGGCACTGGCATTGACGGTCATGCTGATGCTGTAGAACACGGCGGCCGTCACCGCCCCCTCCCCTTTGCTGAGCGCCTCGCCGAACACCTCGGTGGGGTAGGGAATGAACACGATGGTGAGCAACAGGATGAGGTTCCAGTAGAAGAAGGCCCGGTCGATGGTGGCGAGGTGGGTGAAGATCGTGTGGTGGTTGAGCCACATGATGCCGATCACCAGGAAGCTCACCACGTAGGCGGCCAGCGAGGGCCACCGGTGGGCCAGGCCGGCCGCCAGGCGGGTGTAGTCGTTCGGTTGGGCGATGGTGAGGACGAGGAGGGTGATGGCGATGGCGAACACGCCGTCACTGAAGGTCTCGACCCGTCCCTTGTTCATCGTGTCGCCGCGGTCTCGCCGTTCTCCACTGTGGGGCCTGCCGGCCCCTTCCCCTGGACACCATACCGATAGGGGACCTTGGGACCAACCGGGCTCCGCTCACCGGTCCACCACGTTCGCGATACTTGCGTGCCGATGGATGGCGCCCATGGGATGGTCCGGTACGATCGATTCTCAGTCGAATTGAGGAGTGGCGATGCCGAAGGCGGAATGGACTTCGAGGGTGGAGCGGATCGACAAACCCTGGGGCTTCGAGACACATTTCGCTCTCGTCCCCGGAAAGTACTGCGGAAAGACGCTGCACGTCGATGCCGGGCATGCTCTCTCGCTCCAGTACCACGTGCGTAAGGAGGAGACCATCGCTGTGCAATCCGGCAAGCTCCTGTTCGAAGTCGGAACTGCCGATGGTTCGCTGGAGTCATTCGACCTGCTACCGGGCGAAGCCGTCCACCTGTCTCCGGGTACCCGCCATCGCATGACTGCCCTGGTTGACACTGTCGTTCTCGAGGCGAGTACCACCGAACTGGACGATGTGGTCCGCATCGAGGATCGATACGGGCGCGAGATGAACGACGCTCGTTCGGAGAGTACGTGAGCGAACCGCTCTGCACCCGGGCCATCGGCGTTGGGACGACTTCCGTGACGCGTCCCACCGGGCCGTCGTGAGCCGGCAGGCGCGGTCTGCTGGGAGGAGGACGGCCGTCCGGCGCCGTCCACCGTCCTACGCCGCCGATGAATCTGGCACCCGGTAAACGTCACAACGGGTGACGGCCCAGCTCAGGAGGAGGTTGCTCCATGACCGACAGTGTCAGGGCGACCATGGTCATCAAGGCCCCGGCGCAGGCCATCTTCGCCGTCCTCGCCGATCCAGCCAAGCACGCCGCCATCGATGGCACCGGGTGGGTCCGCGACAGCCTCGACAGCGCACCGTTGAGCGCCGTCGGACAGATGTTCGGGATCTCCATGTACCACCCGAACCACCCGGACGGTCACTACCGGATGGTCAACCGGGTCCAGGTGTTCGACCCGCCGAGCACCATCTCCTGGGAGCCAGGCAATGAGGCCGGCGACGGTACCGTGAGCTTCCCCGGTTGGACCTGGCGCTACGACCTCATGCCGGCTGGACCCTCGAGCACCACCGTCACGCTCTCCTACGACTGGTCAGCAGTTCCGGACTCCACCCGGGAGCACATCGGGTTCCCGCCGTTCCCTCACGGGCATCTGGCCAACTCGCTCGCCCACCTCGGCGAATTGGTCACCTCATGACCTGCACCCGGACACCGGTCGGTGGGTACATCCTCACCACGCAGCAACCCAGCGCTTGTGTTCGCCGGCGCACCACGCCGCTGGACCCGCTGAGCCCATACGTGGCCGTCCCCGATAGGGGGAGCCGGTAGGGCCCCGGTCGGTCTCAGTCGGCGGCCGGCACGTCGAGGGCCTCCTTGCCGGTCAGCCAGGGCCGCCCGGCGGCGGCCAGGTCCGCCCACTTGTCGAGGTCGTCGCCGGTCTGGCCCAGCTCCGCGGGGGTGGGGCCGAACCGGTCGACCAGCGGTTGGAGCGCCTCGGTGTCGAAGTGGTAGCACTCGGCGGCGTTGGTGCCGAGGATGCGCCGGGTCTCGTCCACGGGGATGTCGGAGAAGGCGTTCCTGAGCCACTCCCTGGTGTGGGGCCAGGTGCCTTCGGGATGGGGGAAGTCGTTGCCCCACATGAGGTTGCCGATGCCGATCTCGTAGCGGCGGGCCAGCTCACGGCGTCGGGTGTTGGACGCACCGATGTAGCAGTTCCGGTCGAAGTACTGGCTGGGCCGCATCGGGAGGTGGTCGGTGAGCTGCGTGCCGAGCTTTTTGGCCGCGTGCTCGCGGTCGTAGACGATGTCCGATGTCCACAGCAGGTCAGGTGCCCAGAAGGCCCCGCACTCGGTGGTCACGAATGTGAGCTCGGGGAACCGCTCGAAGGTCCCGCCCCACAGCAGGAACCACAGCGGCCGGGTCGACCACCACCGGACCTCGGCCACGTAGATCCCGACGTTGTCGCCGTAGGAGGCCCGGTCGGCCGCTCCGGAGTGCACGTGCACCGGCATGTCGAGGTCGGAACAGGCTGCCCACACCGGGTCGTACCGGGCGTCGTGGTACGGCTCGTAGGGCTGCCACATGGACGGGATGAGGATCCCCCCACGCAGGCCGGACTCGTGGGCCCGGGTGATCTCGGTCACCGCGGCGTCGACGTCGAAGATGGGCACGATGGCCACTCCGGCCCGGCGTGCCGGGCTCTCCTGGCACAGCTCGGCCAGCCACCGGTTGTGGGCCTGGGCGCCCGCCATCAGCAGATCGATGGGCACGTCGGCCGTGGCGGCGAGCCCGGCGCCGAACGGGGCCGAAGCCCCACCGGTCACCGCATCGGCGTCGGGGAAGATGACCTCGCCCACGATGCCGTCGGCGTCGAGCTCCTCGTCGCGCCGTGGCGCCTCCCACCCCCCCCGGAGGCCCTCGGCGTTCTCCTCCTCCCATGCCTCGGCGAACTCCGGGTTGCGGAGCCCCCGCTCGACCAGCTCGGCCTCCATCGCCGTCCGGGCCGCCAGATGCTGGTCGAAGGTGGGTCGGAAGGGGGGATCGAGCCATGGACGGTACTGCTCGTTGGGCAGCCCGGCATGGCAGTCGGCCGAGATCACCAGATAGTTGCTCACAGACATGCTGCCCTCTCTCGTCCCGATGTCATCCGGGGACCTCCCGGAGGTAGGTGGGGTTGGCCCGCTCGAGCATCGAGTCGGCGCGCGCCCGGATCTGGGTGTCGATCGAGGCGCTCGGCGCCATGATCCAGAAGCGGTCGTCTTGGATGCCGCGGACCACCTGGTCGGCGACCTCGGACGGCTCGGTGTAGCGGACATCGATGCCGGCCGCCGCCATCTGGGCCTCGATGTCCTCGATGGTCGGGTACGGGGACTGCCTCGGTCGGACCTTGGCCAGCTCGGGGGGCCGGACCCGCCACGAGCTGAAGATCCCGGTGCGCAACATGTTGGGCCCGGGGAAGAGAACCGACGCGCCCACCCTCGATCCGGCGTCCTGCAACTGGGCGTAGAGACATTCGGTGAGGGTGACCACGGCCGCCTTGGTCACGGCGTACTGGGGGGTGCCCCGCAGCGGCGAGACGCCGCCGTTGCCCGACGAGGTGTTGACCACATGTCCCTCGGAGGCCGACGCCACCATGCCCGGAACGAAGGCGTTGATCCCGTGGATGACGCCATAGACGTTGACGTTGAACGCCCACCGCCAGTCGTTGAGCTCGTGCTCCCACATCGCCCCCTCCGCACCTGCGCCGATGCCGGCGTTGTTGCACAGCAGCTGGACGCCCCCGTACTCCTCGAGGACCCGGTCCCGCAGGCGTTCCACGGAGGCGTAGTCGGCGACGTCACAGGCCATGCCCGCCACGTCGAGGCCCTGGTCCCTGAGCCGGTCCGCCGCCGCGGCGAGGGCACCTGGTTCGACGTCGGCCAGCACCACCCGCATCCCCTCACGGGCGAACCGCTCCCCCATGGCGGCGCCGATGCCGCCGGCCCCCCCGGTGACCACGGCCACCCGACCGCGGAGCTCCCGCATCACTCCCGGCCGACCGGCGACAGGTCGTCATAGCGCTGGTGGACGTAGGGCCGGATCCACTCGCCGGGCACGGTCCCGTGGATCTCGCCGCGCTGGATGCTGCTCCGCTCGGCCAGGGTGATACCCACCACCTGGCGAACGGGGAGATCGGCCACCGGGTCGAACCGGGACTCGCGCAGGTGCACCTCACCGGTCACCGATTCGAGCTTCCGGGTCTGTTCGGTGCGGTGGCAGTACACCAGGGCGGGGTCGTTGTCGAACCCCTTGCCGTCCGGCGCCGGCAGGAACTTGAAGTAGAAGTCGGTGCGGGTCTCGGGCCCGGGTGGCTCGACCTCGCCGGTGACCCGGCCCTCCACCTTCACGATCTCGACCCCCATGCGAGCGAAGGTTCCGGTCACCCGGTCTCCGTTGCGGGCCAGCTCGACGGCGCCCAGCTTCTTGGGCTCGCCGAAGGTCTCCCGGCCGCCGATGACGGACTGCTCGGTGGTCATGGGCATGAGCAGGGCGTAGAACCCGTCGGTCCCCTCGTGGCGGGCGCGCACCGAAAAACTGCCGGCGCCGAACGTCGGGTAGCCGGTGATGTCCACGATGGCCACGGTGACCTTGACCAGAGGCTCGTTCCCGGGCTCGATGGGGGGCGGCAGTACGGCGGCGATCACGTCGGGGTCGGTCAGGTAGGTGGCGACGAGGGTGGTGGCCCACACGTCGACCGAGGTGGCTTCCACCTCCCGGTTGTGCAATTGGTCCTCGGAGCGGGCTGCGTAGCGGACGGTTCCCATGGGTCTCCTCGTGGTCGGTGTGGTTGGTCCTGGGTGGTCGACGCCGGTCAGGTGGCGATGCCGGCGAAGGCCGGGCACCGGGTGGCCTCCGACGGGATCTCGCCGGGGCCGATCGGCTGGTCGATCTCCTCGTGGGTCGGCCCGACCCTGGCCGCCACCGGGCGGAGGGCCTCGAGGTCGAAGCCGAACAGGCGGGCGGCATTCCCGCCCAGCATGGCCTGGACCTCGACGGGATCGATGCCGGCGAACGAGAGCCGGAGCGCCTCGCGGCTGTAGGGGAAGCTCGACTCCTTGTGCGGGTAGTCGCTGCCCCACATGATCTTGTCCACCCCGACGGCATGGCGCATGGCCGCCTCGGCCGGCCGCATGAAGCTCGAGCCCACATGGCACTGGCGGGCCCAGTACTCGCTCGGTCGCAGGGAGAGCGCCCCCACCACCGACGCGCCCCACTCCAGCTCCTGGGAGCCCTCCGCGCTCGCCATGCGGTCGAAGAAGAAGTCGAGGGTGCCGAGGGTCTCGGGGATCCAGGCCGTGCCCTGTTCGGTGAAGACGAACTGGAGCTCCGGATGGCGCTCGAGCACGCCGGCGAAGATGAGGTGCCACAGCGAGCGGTGGGCCCACCAGGTGACCTCGAGCATGAACATGACCTTGTCGATGTCCCCGTCGCCGAGGGGTGGGACGGCACTGCCGCTGTGGTGGTTGACGGGCAGCCCGGCCACCTCACAGGCCCGCCACAAGGGGTCGTAGACCCTCGAGTAGAGCGGCTCGAGCCCGGACCCGGGCGGGGCGCCGGGGAGCAGGATGCCCGCCGTCATGCCGGCCTCGGCGGCCCACTCCACCTCGGCGACGGCCTGGGCCACGTCGTGCAGCATGATCTGCGCGATGCCGAGCCGCCGGCCGGGGGCGTCGGCGCAGAAGTCGGCCAGCCAGCGGTTGTGGGCGCGCAACCCGGCCCAGCGCAGCTCGAGGTCCCCCTCGCTGGCCCCCGGCACCTGCGCCTTGAGGGACGGCTCGGGGTAGAAGGGCGGGATGGTGTTGGGGAAGATGACCTCGGCCACGATCCCGTCCGCCTCGAGGTCGGCCAGCCGGCGGGCATGGTCCCAGTTCCGGCTGGCGTCCTCGCCCATGAGATCGTCGAAGGGAATCCGGTACACCCGGGCCCACTCGTCGAACTGAGGGTGCAGGGCGGTCGGGAGGTAGTGGCGATAGTCGAGGATGTCACCGCCGCTGTGGCAGTCGGCCGAGATGATCGTGTAGCGCTCGGCGCCGGCCATCGTTGCCCTCCCCCTCCTGCTGTGGTGCCGCCTCCCGCCCGGTCGGGCCGGGTCCTGTAACATCGTTACATGACCGGCCGACGCGGTCAAGGAGCGGGCCGGCACCCTCCGGGTGGTGAGCTCTCCCGCGACCAGGTCCTCGACGCCGGCATGGCGATCATCCGGAGCGAGGGCATCGAGGCCCTGACGGTCCGCGGGCTGGCCGCGAAGCTCGGTGTCGCCGTCACCGCCATCTACTGGCACGTGGGGAACAAGGAGGCCCTGCTCGACGGGCTGGCCGAACGGGTGGTGGCCCGTCTCGGCCCGGTGTCGGCCCGGGGCACCGACCCGTCGTCGCGGATCATCTCGATCGGGCGGGCGTTGCGCGAGACGCTGCTCGGGCAGGCGGAGCTGGTGGCGCTGGTGCACCGCCAGGGCCGCACCGCCGAGCTCTTCCAACCGGCCCGCCGTCAACTGCTCTCCGAATTCACGGGAGCCGGGGTCGATGGTGCCGATTCGGCCCTGGCCGTGCAGGCCGTGCTCAACCTGGTCATCGGCTCCGTGCTGCTCGACCGTCAGCTCGAACGACAACCGGCCCAGCGCCGGCCGCCCGCGGACCTGTGGTCGCCGGGGGACGCCACGGGCGATCCGGAGCTGGTGGGGCACCCGTCCCACCCCGTCGACGAGCAGCGGCTGTTCGACTACACGCTGGCCGTGGTGGTCCGCGCCGTCCTGGAGGGCTGACCCGGCGACACACCGGCGTCCGGCTCGCCGTAGGGTCGAGGCATGAAGACTCGCACGCTCGGTCGCACCGGCATCCATGTCAGCCAGCTCTGCCTCGGGGCCATGATGTTCGGCGCCTGGGGCAATCCCGACCACCACGACTCGGTCCGGATCATCCATCGCGCTCTCGACGCCGGCATCAATTTCATCGACACCGCCGACGTCTACTCCGCCGGCGAGTCGGAGGTCATCGTGGGCGAGGCGCTGGCCACCGTCGAGCGGTCGCGGGTGGTGCTGGCCACCAAGGTCCACGCCCCCATGAGCGACGATCCGAACGCCCAGGGCAACTCGCGGCGCTGGATAATGGCCGAGTGCGACAACAGCCTGCGACGGTTGGGCACCGACTACATCGATCTCTACCAGGTCCACCGACCCGACGAGCGCACCGACATCGACGAGACCCTCTCGGCGCTCACCCTGCTGGTGGCGGCGGGCAAGATCCGCTCGTTCGGCAGCTCGACGTTCCCCGCCGAGCAGATCGTCGAGGCCCAGTGGGTGGCCGAGCGCCGGGGGAGGGAGCGGTTCATGACCGAGCAGCCCCCCTACTCGATACTGGTGCGCGGCATCGAGCGCGACGTCCTGCCCGTGGCCCAGGCCTATGGCATGGGGGTGATCCCCTGGAGCCCGCTCGCCGGGGGATGGTTGTCGGGCCGCTTCGGCGAGGGCAAGGACAACACCAGCCGGCGGGCCTCGCGGGTGCCCGACCGGTACGACCTCGCCCTCGAGGCCAACCAGCGCAAGCTCACCATGGTGACCGAGCTGGCCACGGTGGCCGCCGAGGCCGGGGTCACCCTGATCGAGCTGGCCCTGGCGTTCGTGCTCGAGCACCCCGCCGTCAGCGCGGCCATCATCGGCCCGCGCACCATGGAGCAGCTCGAGTCCCAGCTGTCGGCCCCGACCCTCCGCCTCGACCCGGCCGTGCTCGACCGGATCGACGCCATCGTCCCCCCGGGCACCAATGTCAACCCCGAGGACGCCGGCTGGATGCCGGCCGCCCTCACCGATCCCCGTCGGCGCCGCCGCCACGGTTGAGGCTCCGGCCCGGCCCGGACGGGCCCGGCCCGGTCCTCTCCCGCCGGGAGGCGGGCGCCGCCGCTAGCCCGTGCGGGCCACGAGCTCGGCGAGCGTGCGGGCCAGTCGGGCCTGGATCGCCGGATCGGCGATGACCCCCTCCTCGTCGACCAGGTCGGGGGTCACCGGGATGTGCACGCAGGCCGGCTCGACGACGGCCGCGTTCACGTAGTCGAGGACACGGCGCAGCGAGTCGTGGGCGTTGGGGGCTCCCCGGGGCGAGGCGTTGACCCACCCGACCGGTTTCTCGTAGATCGAGCCGGCCTGGTCATCGCCGACCGTCCAGTCCAGGAGGTTCTTGAACGCCCCCGGCAGTGCCCCGGCGTATTCAGGCGTCGAGAACAGCAGGGCGTCGGCTGCCCGGACCTGGGCTCGCAGGTCGGCGACGGCCGGGTCCAGCGGGTCCTCGTCGTCGTCGGGGTTGAACAGGGGGAGCTCACCCAGTCCGGGGTACAGCACTGCGGCCAGAGTCGGAGGCGCCACCCGCTGGGCCGTTCGCAGGACGGCGACGTTTGTCGACTGGCTTCGCAGGCTCCCGGGGACCAGCAGGATCCGGCTCACATCCGCCACGAACACGACAACGCCATCCCGGCCCGATTCGTTCCCGAGCGGTGACCGTCCGCTACCCGGCCAGGAAGCTGAGCCTGACCTGGCGCCGCGGGTTGTCGGCGTTGGTATCCACCAGGACCACGCTCTGCCACGTGCCCAGCTGGGGTCGTCCGGCCAGTACCGGCACCGACAGCGACGGGCTCACCAGCGCCGGCAGGACGTGGTCGGCCCCGTGGCCCTCCGAGCCGTGCCGGTGGCGGTAGCGGTCATCCCGGGGGAGGAGCCGTTGCAGCGCCCGGTCGAGGTCCTCTTCGGATCCGGCGTTCACCTCGATGAGCGCCAGCCCCGCCGTGGCATGGGGGGCGAAGACGTTGACCAGGCCGTCACCGTGCCCGGCACAGAACCGCTCGACCTCGCCGGTCATGTCGACGATCGAACGGCCCGCCGTGTCGACGGCGATGACGACCGAGTCCATGGCTCCATCATGGCGTCTTCGGCCGTCGGGCCGGTGACGCCCGCCATTAGGGTGCACTCCCGAAGGAGGCCTCCGCTTGCCCCAGCCCGAGCTCGAGTCCGCACGCACCGTCCCGGCACCGACCGGCCGACGGCGTCATCCGTCGATCGGGTGCCCGCCCCCATGACCTTTGTGGACGCGGCCGGGGGCGGTGGGCGCTGCCCCTGGGCAGACGGCTCGGAGGCCATGCGCCGGTATCACGACGAGGAGTGGGGCATCCCGTCGTGGGACGACACCCACCTCTTCGAGATGCTCGTGCTCGAGGGGGCCCAGGCCGGGCTGTCGTGGTCGACCATCCTCAACAAGCGGGAGGGCTACCGTCGAGCCTTCGACGGCTTCGATCCCGCCCGGGTCGCCCGCTACGGCGAGGACAGGATCTCGTCGCTGCTCGACGACCCGGGCATCGTGCGGAACCGCCTGAAGGTGCGGGGGGCGGTGACCAACGCCCGGGCGTTCCTCGAGGTCTGTGAGACGACGGGGTCGTTCGCCGGTCACCTGTGGGCGTTCGTCGACGGGCAGCCCGTCGTGAACGGGCCGCGGTCGATGGCCGACGTGCCGGCCCGGACCGAGTTGTCCGACCGCATCGGCAAGGACCTGAAGGGCCGGGGGTTCACGTTCGTCGGGTCGACCATCGTCTACTCCCTCCTGCAGGCGGTCGGCGTGGTCGACGACCACCTGGTCACCTGCCCGAGCAAGAGCGCAGCCGACCGGCGCGGATGAGACTGGACCCCGGCCGTTGCCATGAACTGCTCCGCGGGGCGGAGCGGGCCACGCTGGCCACCGTCCACCCCGAGCGCGGCGTGGACGCCGTGCCGGCCTGCTTCGCCTACGACGGGCACGGCGTGGCCGTCCCTGTCGACCGGGTGAAGCCGAAGTCGACCACCGAGCTCCAGCGAGTCCGCAACCTCGACGCCGACCGGCGCGCGGCGCTGCTCTGCGACCACTGGGATCGTGACGACTGGTCGCAGCTGTGGTGGGTGCGCGCCTCGCTCGAGCGGGTCGACGCCCCGCCCGAGGCGAGGGAGGGGCTCGAGGGGCTGTTGCGCCAGAAGTACCGCCAGTACGAGGGTCAACGGTTCACCGACCTCCTGGTCTTCCGCATCACCGCCATCCTCGGATGGTCTGCCTCGCCGGTGGCCGACGATGTGTGACTGCCTGGTCAGGTTGGGAGACGACGGGGTCATGTTCGCCAAGAACAGCGACCGCGACCCCAACGAGGCCCAGGTCCTCGAATGGGTTCCGGCCGCCGACCACCCGACCGGGAGCCGCCTCTCCTGCACCTGGATCGACGTGCCCCAGTCCCCGCACACCCACGCCGTCCTCGTCTCCCGGCCCTGGTGGATGTGGGGGGCCGAGATCGGTGCCAACCAGCACCACGTGGTCATCGGCAATGAGGCCATCTTCACCCGGGGGGACGGCGGGGAGCGCGCCTTGTTGGGCATGGACCTGGTGCGCCTGGGCCTCGAGCGAGCGGCCTCGGCGGAAGAGGCGGTGTCGGTCATGGTCGAGCTGCTGGAGCGGCACGGTCAGGGAGGGCCGTGCAGTCACGAGCGCCCCGGGTTCTCCTACGACAACAGCTTTCTGGTGGCCGATCCGAGAGGTGCCTTCGTGCTCGAGACGGTCGGCCGGCGCTGGGCCGTCGAGCCCGTGCGGGGGCCGGGACGCAGCATCTCCAACCGGCTCACCATCCCCGGGTTCGCCCGCACCGGCGTCGACCACTATCACACCTGGAGGGCGTCGGCCTCGGCCCGGCGCGCCAGCACCGAGCGGACGGCCCGGTCCGCGTCCGGGCCGTCCGACCTGATGGGTGCCCTCGCCTGCCACGGGGCCGGCCCCGGCCCCGGGCCGCGGTGGTCGCGGATCCATGGTGGTCTGGGTGCCCCCTGCGTGCACGCCGGCGGAATTCTCACCTCGAGCCAGACCACCGCCTCGTGGGTCTCGGACCTCCGCTTCCGGCCCGGCCACTGGGCCACCGCCACCTCGGCGCCGTGCCTCTCGCTGTTCAAGCCGGTCGACGTCGGCCAACCCGTGGACCTCGGACCGGCGCCGACCGACCGGTTCGACGCCCGGTGCACGTGGTGGCGCCACGAGCCGCTTCATCGGCGGACGCTGGTCGACTACGGGCGGCTGAGCCCGCTGTTCCGGTCCCAACGCGATCACGTCCAGGCGGCCTGGATCGACGACCCTCCCGCCTCGGCCGTGGCCTTTGCCCAGGCCGACCGGTTGGAGAGGGACTGGATGGCCGCCGCCGCCGCCGCCCATCCCCTCGATGCCCGACCCCTCTGGGTCCGCCGCTCGTGGCAGGCCTCCGATCGGTCGGCCGGCCTTGCCCCCGCGGGCCGGCCGGCAGACGCCTCGAGGTGACCTCCTTCCCCCGGGAGTGCCGGCCCCTCCCGGGGGAAGGAGGCCCGGCCGTCGCCTCAGGAACCGGCGGAACGGCGCACGGTGTCGACCAGACGGCCGAGCTCGTCCTCGGTGTTGTAGTAGTGCGGCGAGGCTCGCACCACCGCGGTCGGGTTCGGGGGGGCCATGTCCAGTCGGGCCCACGGCGCCTCGCTGACCGATATGTTGACGCCCTGCGCTGATGCCGCGGTGGCGACCGCGGCCGGCGCTACCCCCGCCACGGTGAAGGTCACGATCCCCGATCGCCGGCTTCCTCCGTCGTGCACGCTCACCCCGCCGATCTCCACCAGCTCTCCCCGGAGCAGCTCGGCCAGGCCGGTCACGCGCTCCCTGATCGCCTCGAGGCCGAGGGCCAGGGCGTGGTCGATGGCCACCCCCAACGCCAGGTGGGCGGCGACCGGGACCTCGAAGTCGAGGAACCGGTCAGTGCCGTCACGCAACCGGTAATGGCCGGCGTCCTCCCAGACGGCCGAGCTCCAGCCGATGCCGGGTGGCTCGAGCCGCTCGGCGAAACTCCTCTCGACGTAGAGGAGCCCGGTGCCGCGTGGGCCCCGCAACCATTTGCGGCCGGTGGCCGTGGCCACCTCACAGCCGATCCGGCCCACGTCGACGGGGAGCTGCCCGACGCTCTGGCAGGCGTCGAGGAAGAGCGGGACGTCCACCTGGCGACAGGCGGCGCCGGCTTCCTCGACCGGGTTGACCAGGCCCCGATGGGTGCCCACGTGGGTCAGGGCGGCCAGCGCCACCCCGCCCCCGTCCAGGGCCCGGGCGAGGGCGTCGAGGTCGAGCGTGCCGTCGGGCCGGCTCGCCACCACGTCGATCGATGCACCGGTGTGACCACATGCCTGGAGCAGGCCGAGGTAGTGGCTGTCGTAGGCGATGCGGTCGACGAGTATCCGTTGGCCGGGCCGAACGCCGCCCCCGAGGACGTATCCCCAGAGGGCCTTGGTCCACGCCTGGGTGTCCGACCCGGTGACCACGACGTCGCCTTGGGCCGCACCGAGCAGGAGGGCGGCGGAGCGGCGCACCGCAGCCAGGCGGTCGGACGCCGCCACCGCCGCCTCGTAGCCGCCCTGCTCGGACTCCGCTCGCAGATGGTCCACCAGCACGTCCAGCATGGCCCGGGTGGGCAGGGCGGCGCCGGCATTGTTGAGGTGGGCCCGTCCCGAACACCCCGGCGTGTCCGCCCGCTCGGCGCTGACGTCGATGGTGCCGGACGGATGGGAGTTCGACACTCAGGCCGAATCTAGCGGTCGGAACTTGGACCACGTGGCGGTGCCCCCGGCCCTGGCGGTGCCCCCGGCCGTCAGTGTCCGGTCCCGGTATCGTCGGGGCGATGGGCGGGAACTCGGAACCCTGGTTGGAGCAGCAGGCGGCATCCGACCCCCTGGCCCAATTCGAGCAGTGGTTCGACCAGGCCGACCAGGCCGTCCCGGATCGCGAGGCCATGGCCGTGGCCTCGGTCGACGGGCAGGGGCGGCCGTCGCTGCGCATGGTGCTGCTGCGGGACTTCGGGGAGCGCGGCTTCGTCTTCCACACCAATTACGACAGCCGCAAGGGAAGGGAGTTGGCGGCGAACCCGGAGGTGGCGCTGTTGCTCTACTGGCCCCCCCAGGGCCGCCAGGTCCGGATCGAGGGCACCGCCGAACACCTCGCCGCCGAGGACTCCGACGCCTACTTCGCCACCAGGCCCCGGGGGGCACAGATCGCCGCCTGGGCCTCGGACCAGAGCCGGACCATCGACAGCCGTGACCACCTGGACGCCAAGGTCCAGGCGCGCGACGCCGCCTTCGCCGGGCGCGAGGTGCCACGTCCGGCGTGGTGGGGGGGCATCCGGGTGGTGCCCCGGGCCTTCGAGTTCTGGCAGAACCGCGATGACCGCCTGCACGACCGGCTGCGCTACACCCGCCGGGGGGACGCCTGGCAGCTCGAGCGACTTCAGCCCTGAGCCGGTGACGGCGTCCGGGCCCCCGTTTGGGCCGGCGAAGTATGTTCTGCTCATGGCAGACGAGACCGCCCTGGTGCACGACCGGATCAGCCAGCTGCTGGACGACGTGGACCCGAGGACCGCGCCGGTGGACGAATTCCGGTCGCGCCAGTACGACCTGGGGCTGGCCTGGGTCTCGTTCCCCGAGGGGTACGGGGGCCTCCAACTGGCACCCGGGCTGCAGCGGGAGGTCGATCAGCGCCTGGGCGAGGCGGGGGCCACGCCACCCGGGCTGCGCGAGTTCTTCGGATTGACCATGGCGGCCCCGACGGTCGTCACCCACGGCTCCGACGAGATCCGCCAGCGACTGCTACGCCGGACCTTCACCGGGGAGGAGTCGTGGTGCCAGCTGTTCAGCGAGCCCGGCTCGGGATCGGACCTGGCCGGGCTGTCGACCCGGGCGGTCCGCGACGGTGACGAGTGGGTCGTCACCGGCCAGAAGGTGTGGAACACGCTCGCACACATTGCCGATCGCGGCATGCTGGTGGCGCGTACGGATCCCGAGGTGCCCAAGCACAAGGGACTGACGTACTTCGCACTGGACATGCACACCACCGGGGTCGAGGTCCGTCCCCTCCGGCAGATGACCGGCGAGGCCGAGTTCAACGAGGTGTACATCACCGAGGCGAGGGTCCCCGATGCCGACCGCGTCGGAGACGTGGGGGAGGGGTGGCGGGTGGCCATGACCACCCTGTCCAACGAGCGCAGCACGATCGGTGCCGGAACTGGTCCGCCCGTCCGCGGCTCGGGGTCGATCGCCGAGGCGTTGCGGATCTGGCAGAACGGGGGTGGCGGTCGCCGGGCCGTCGACCGGGATCGGCTGGTGCGGTCGTGGATCGAGGCCGAGGTGCTGCGCCTGACCAACATCCGGGCCGGACAGAATCGCAAGGCGGGCAATCCCGGCCCCGAGGGATCGATCGCAAAGCTGATGTTCGCCGAAGTCAACAAGCGCATCTACGAGCTGTGCGTCGACTTGCTCGGGCCGTCGGCCATGGTCGACTACGACTACACCATGCGGCGGTCGGAGGCCCTCGGGTTGGTCGGACCTCCCGGATCGGCCCGCAAGATGTTCCTGCGCTCACGGGCCAATTCGATCGAGGGGGGGACCTCCGAGATCCAGCGCAACATCCTGGGGGAGCGGATCCTCGGCCTCCCCGGTGACGTCCGGGTCGACAAGGAGCTGCCGTGGTCGAAGGTGCCCAAGAGCTGAGTCGGCGCCGGCGGCCGGGATGACGGACGCCCGGAAGTTCCTGGGCATGGAGCCGATCGGCGACGAGCTGCACTGGCAGATGTCGGTGGTACCCGAGCTGACCACGCCCGGCAACTTCCTCTTCGGGGGATGCGGTCTCGGTGCCGCCCTGGTGGCCATGGAGGCGGCGTGCGGCCGGCCCACCGTCTGGTCCACGGCGCAGTACCTGTCGTATGCCCCGACCGGGTCGCGGCTGGATCTCGCCGTGACCCTGGCCGCCGAGGGCCGGCGGGTCACCCAGGGCCGGGTGGTCGGCCATGTGGGTGGGACCGAGATCCTCACGGTGAACGCCGCCGCCGGCTCGCCCGCCGCTCTCGACGCCGGGGGCGTCTGGGTGACGATGCCCGAGGTTCCTCCACCCGACGAGTGCCCTCCCCGGCGCCTGCCGGACTTCAACTCGACCTCGATCTTCGATCGCATCGACGTGCGACTGGCCCGGGGCCGGTCGTTCGAGGAGATCAGCGCGACCGAGGCCACCCCCGGTGAGCCCGACAGCGTGCTGTGGGCGCGGGTGCCGGGGCACTTGGAGCCGTCGGCCGCCACCCTGGCCATCATCGGCGACTACGTCTCGGGCGGTGTCTCCCAGCCGTTGGGTCGGCGGGTCAAGTCACGCAGCCTCGACAACACGCTCCGCATGGTCCATCTCGAGCCGACCGAATGGATCCTGTGCGACATCCGTATCCAGGCGCTGGTCGGCGGCTATGGACAGGGGATCGCCCACCTGTGGTCACAGGAGGGTGCGCTGCTGGCCACGGCCAGCCAGTCGATGAGCATCCGCCTGTGGGAGCAGCCGGCCGTCCCTTCCGGGGGATAGCCCGCGACATGGGCGTAGTGTCGGGGCCAGATGACCGGGCCGGACGCCCGTCGTGTCCCCCGCGCAAGGAGGGTCGATGAAGATCAGCACCATGCTCAGCTACGCCGGCGGGTTCCGGCAGGCGGCCTCGGAGGTGGCCGAGCTGGAGCAGGCCGGCCTGGACCTGGTGTGGGTGGCGGAGGCATACGGCCTGGACAGCCCCAGCCTGATGGGCTACCTGGCCGCCCTGACCGAACGGGTCGAGATCGGGTCGGCCATCCTGCCCATCTACTCCCGGACGCCGACCCTCATCGCCATGACCGCGGCGGGCATCGACACCCTGTCCGAGGGTCGCTTCCACCTGGGTATCGGGTCCTCGGGGCCTCAGGTGATCGAGGGCTGGCACGGGGTGCCCTTCACCGCCCCCATCGGGCGCACCCGAGAGATCATCGACGTGTGCCGGAAGGTATGGGCCCGCCAGGGACCGCTCGTCCACGAGGGCCGGTACTACACGATGCCCCTGCCACCCGACCAGGGGACCGGGTTGGGCAAGGCGTTGAAGATCATCGCCCATCCGGTACGCCCGAGCATCCCGATCTGGGTGGCCGCCCTCGGGGAGCGGAACGTGGCCATGACGGCCGAGGTGGCGGACGGGTGGATCCCCATGCTGTTCGTCCCGGAGAAGGCCCGCCAGGTGTGGGGGTCCTCCCTGGACACCGGTCGGGCCCGCCGTGACCCAGGTCTCGGTCCCCTACAGATCACCGTGGGCGGGTTGTTGGCCATCGGCGAAGGCGACGAGGTGACCGCTCTCCGCGACCTGTCACGGCCGATGGTGGCCCTCTATGTGGGCGGAATGGGGGCCAAGGGGAAGAACTTCTACAACGACGTTGTCCGGCGCTACGGCTTCGAGCAGGAGGCCGAAGCCATCCAGGACCTCTATCTGAGCGGGAAGAAAGCGGAGGCGGAGGCCCTGGTGCCCGAGGAGCTCCTCGAGGCGACCTCGCTGTGTGGCCCCGAGGGCTACATCGCCGAGCGGATCGCTGCCTTCCGGGACGCCGGTGTCACCCACCTCCAGGTCATCCCGATGCCCATCGGAGAACAGCGCCCCGCCGACCTGATCGCCACGGTGAAGAAACTGTCGGCCTGACCGGCCCGGCGGCCTCGACCAGGAGCGCCCTCACGCCTCGGGGATCAAATCCTCGTCATCGAGCCGGCCTGGGTTATCGAGCCGGACGGTATCCAGCGCCAGGAGGGCGTCGAGCTGTTCGGCCATCTCCTCGATCTCCTCGGCCTCGTAGTAGTGCCGGTCGAGGGTCAGCGTCAGCTGCTGCTGGACGAGTGCGAGGGCCTCCTCGGCCGCCGCCGCGGCGTCGTACACGGAGAACAACCTGGCCTGCATGGCCTCGGCCGACACGAACCGTGTCCCACGGCGCTGGGCCTCGTCCGGCAGGGCCCGCAGCCGGTCGCCCGGAGTCGACCCGTCTGCGGCCCGTTCCCCCTGCTCGCCGGGTCCTTGTCCACTCATCACTTCCATCCGCTTCTGTTCCATGCCTACCCTCGTCTTCCTGTCTGCAAGTAATTCAACACCGAATCGTCGGCCGAACTTCCGCGCCCCTGAAGCCGCTCGCCCCAAAAAGGGCCCGGGGGAGCAGTCGGGGGTCAGCGACCATGGGGAACGCCAGGACGGCCGGACGACCCCGACGCCCGGGTGCACCGTCCGATCCGGTCCGGGGTGGCGACGGGGCCGGGCCCGGCGGTATGACTTCGGGCTGTGACCGTGAGCGATCCCGGCGGACGGCCCGGGTGACCGCCGTCGATGCCGTCGTGGTCGGCTCGGGCCCGAACGGACTGGCCGCGGCGGTGACGTTGGCCGAGGCCGGGCTGTCGGTCACCGTGGTCGAGGGCGACGAGCATGCCGGGGGCGGGTGCCGGACCGAGGCGCTGACCCTGCCCGGGTTTCGCCACGATGTCTGTTCAACCGTGCACCCGCTCGTTCTGATGTCGCCGTTCTTCCGCCAGCCGGCCTTCGACGGGCTGCGCGACGCCCTGTGCCAGCCCGACATCCCATTCGCCCACCCGCTCGACGGAGGACGGGCCGCCGCCGCCCATCGTTCCCTGGCCGCCACGGTGACGTCGCTCGGGGAGGACGGACCCTCCTATCGGCGGCTGATGGCGCCCCTGGTGGCCGAGGCCAGGACCATCGGCGACACGGTGCTCGCCCCGATCCGGACGGTCCCCGAGCACCCGATGGCCATGGCCCGCTTCGCCCGATCCGGGCTGGCGCCCGCGCACCGGCTGGCCGACCACTTCCGCTCCGAGGGGGCGAGGGCCCTCCTCGCCGGCGTGGCGGCGCATTCCACGTCGCCGCTCACCGCCCCGCTGACCGGAGCGGTCGGGCTCCTGCTCGGCTCGGCGGCCCATGCCGTCGGGTGGCCGGTGGTGGAAGGGGGCAGCGCCGCCGTCACCGGGGCCATGGTGGGCGAGCTCGAGCGGCTCGGGGGCACGGTCTCGTGTGGCCGGTGGGTCTCCTCCCTCTCGGACCTTCCGCCCTCGAGGGCGGTCGTGCTGGACCTGGCTCCCGAAGGCCTGCTCACCCTGGCCGGTCCCGCCCTGCCACCCCGGTACCGGCGGTCGCTCCGGCGGTACCGGTACGGGCCGGGTGTGTGCAAGGTGGACTGGGCCCTGTCCGGGCCGGTGCCGTGGGTGGCCGAGGTCTGTCGGCGGGCCGGGACCCTCCATCTCGGGGGCACCTTCGATGAGGTGGCTGCGGCCGAGGCCGAGGTGTGGGCCGGGCGGCACCCCCGTCGCCCGTACTGCATCGTCGTCCAGCCCGGGGTGGCCGACCCGACCCGGGCCCCGGCCACCCGACAGACCCTGTGGGGCTACTGCCACGTGCCGTCGGGCTCGACCGTGGACATGACCGCGGCCATCGAGGAACAGATCGAACGGTTCGCACCCGGGTTCACCGACCTGGTCCTCGCCCGTTCCACCGTGACCGCCACCGAGGGCGAGCGCCGCCACCCCAACGACGTGGGCGGTGCCATCAGCGGCGGGGCGATGACCCTGCGCCAGACCCTGTTCCGCCCGGTCGTCCGCTGGAACCCGTATCGCACCCCGCTGCCAGATCTCTACCTGGGTTCGGCCTCGACGCCGCCGGGAGCCGGGGTGCACGGCATGGGCGGGGTCTTCGCCGCCCGCACCGTCCTCCATGACCACTTCGGGGGCCCGCCGCCCTTCCGGCGGCTCGGCGTGCCCGGCTGAGGCGGGCGGACCCACCGGACCCGGTCCGTGCCCGTCCGGGTCACTCGGCCGGCGCCGCGGCCCGCTCGGGCAACAGGAGCAGGGCGCCGGCCAGGAAGCAGAGCGCGCCGACGAAGGTACCGAGGTTGGAGAGCTCGACGTTCCACACGGACCCGGTCGAGGGTACGACGTACGAAGCGACCGCCGAGCAACCGAAGGCGACAGAGCCGGTCAGGTTCAGCCCGGTGATCCACCACGAGACGTCATGCGGGACCCACGCCCCCCAGCCGTGGCACACCTCGAACCAGGCCAGGCCGCTGGCCACGAGGAAGCACACCGAGCCGATGGCATCGGGACGCCACACGTGGTGTCTGGCCGCCGCCGCGCTCAGGTCGTTGGCCATGGCGACTCCGGTGCTCAGGTTGAAGTACAGGGTGCCTACCAGCTGGATGGCGGAGGCCCACCAGTCGATGCGGTCGGGGCGGTAGGTGAAGATCCGGGCCCAGCCGTGCGCCGCCACCGCCGCGGCGTCCACCGATTCGCGGTACTGGAGCAGCGCCGCGCCCGTGAAGAAGAGGGAGCCCACGAAGAAGGTGACGGCATCAGCCCTCGTCCCGGCGGCGCCGGCATAGCCCGGGACCGCCCCCAGGGCGAACAGGGACGAGCCCACCGCGAAGAGCGCACCGATCCACCAGCCCCGCGCCCCGGGGTCCCACCAGATGCCACGGCCGGCGGTCGGGGCGGTCCGCTTGCGCTGCTGGCGCGACTCCCACCGGGCCGCTAGCCCGTCCGCTCCTCTGTACTCGACGAAGGTCACGAAGGGTCCGAGGCCACCACGCCGGCCGGCCGGAGCCGAGGCCGACCACCTCCGGGCGAGCCGGCCGACGGGAGCCGATCGGTCGTCGGGCATGGCCTCAGTATGGTCGGGAGGCCGAAGGAACGCCGTTTGCGCCGGTCGGGGGGGCGGCCCGCTCTGCCAAGATGACACCCGTTGGTGTCCGACATGCGGCCGTGGTCGGTTGAGCCCACAGAGAGGATGGACGATGGAAGCGGTGGGAACGGATACGGCTCGCGCCACCATGCTGCGGCTCGCCGTGACCAGGGTGCCGAGAGACGACTTGAAGGCCGCGCTTGCCCGGACCTCGGACCCCTCGTTCCGCACGCCCACGGCGGTGGGCAACGCCCTCAACGCCCTCAGGCGCCATCGCGATCCCGCCGCGGTGGTCGACCGGCCCCAGTACCGGGCGGCCCTGCCCTACCTGGCCGCGTCGATCGCCGACGAGTGCCTGGCCCGCACCATCGAGGTGCTGGGGGACGACTCGGACGACCCGACCCGCCCACAGTTGCTCGAAGCCCTCGACCAGGTGGGCGCGGCATTCTCCGACACCACCATCGCCGTCATGCTGGCCTACGTCGCCCATGACGAGATGCCCTCGTCGGCGCTCTGCTTCGAGCTGTTGGACGACGACCCGCGGTTCGGCCTGACCGGGTGGAGCTCCCTCCCCGCCGCGCCATCGGTCCCGACCGCCGGTAACGGCGGGGAGGCCACGCCCGAGCAGCGCCGGGCCCGGCGGGCCAAGCGGGAGAAGGCAGCCGCCGCACGCCGGAGGCAGGCCGAGGTGGGCCGCCGGGCCGACGAGCGGGTCCGAAGGGCCAGGAAGGCAGAGCGCTCCCGGGACCGGTCGCCCGCCGATGGCCCGCCGGTTCCGGCCCGGGACGGCGAGCAGACCGGATCCCCGCCGGCCCGGCGGGCCACCCTCACCCCGGTCGAGGCGACCGAGTTCGACGACGGCGACCCGTGGGTGTCTGCGGTGGTCTTTGCCTGGGTGCCCTTCGACTCCGGCGACCCGCCGGGTGGTGAGCCGTCGGGCACCGACGGGAAGGCGCGCCGCTGCGTGGTGGTGGCCGGTTCCCCCACCCACCTGCTGGTGCGGCCCGGTTACTCCGAGGGCGGCATGAAGAGCCGCGACTGGAAGACGGTACCGATGCGGAGCTGGAGCCAGGCGGGATTCGAGCGGCCGACCTGGATCGACGTCCACTCGGTGCGGACACCTCGATCCGAAGTGGGGGCGCCGGTCGGCTGGCTCACCCGGGAGGACTGGAACGCCCTCTGGTAGCCGGCTCCGGAGTCCGCCTCGGCAGGGCTGGTTGACCAATGGTTAGAATCTCTCTAAAGTGAGAATAAATCGCCAACGTGGCGACGACCGCGATCCACTGGAGGAAGCATGTCCCGTCCGACACTGACGACCGAGTCCGGAGCGCCTGTCGCGGACAACCAGCACAGTCAGACGGCCGGCCCGTCCGGCCCCGTTCTGATCCAGGACCAGCACCTCGTGGAGAAGCTGGCCCGGTTCAACCGGGAGCGGATCCCCGAGCGGGTGGTGCATGCCAACGGGTCGGCCGCCTACGGGACGTTCGAGGTGACCACTGACGTCAGCCGATGGACGAGGGCCCGGTTCCTCGACCGGGTCGGTCAGCGGACCGAGACCTTCGTGCGGTTCTCCACCGTGGCCGGAGGTCGGGGATCGGCCGACGCCGTCCGCGACCCGCGGGGATTCGCCGTCAAGTTCTACACCGAGGACGGCAACTACGACCTGGTGGGCAACAACACGCCGGTCTTCTTCATCCGAGACCCCTTGAAGTTCCCGGACTTCATCCACTCGCAGAAGCCGGATCCCTTCACCAACCACCAGGAGCCGGACAACGTGTGGGACTTCTTCTCGCACTCGCCGGAGGCCACCCACATGTTCACCTGGCTGTTCGGCGACCGCGGCATCCCGGCCACCTACCGGCACATGGACGGGTTCAGCTCCCACACCTACCAGTGGGTCAACGCGGCGGGAGAGGGGTTCTGGGTCAAGGTCCATTTCATCACCGACCAGGGGATCCGCTGCCTCGACTCGGCCGAGGCCGCCGAGCTGGCCGGGCTCAACCCCGACAGCCACCAGCTCGATCTCGTCGACGCCATCGAGCGGGGTGAGCACCCCTCCTGGACGATGAAGGTCCAGGTGATGCCTATGGCCGAGGCGGCCGTCTACCGGATCAATCCCTTCGACCTGACCAAGGTGTGGCCTCATGCCGACTACCCGCTGACCGAGGTGGGCCGACTGACCCTGGATCGCAATGCCGACAATTACTTCGGCGAGGTGGAGCAGTCGGGTTTCGACCCGGGCAACTTCGTGCCGGGCATCGGGCCCTCTCCGGACAAGATGCTCCAGGGCCGGCTGTTCGCCTACGGTGACGCCCACCGGTACCGCCTGGGCATCAACCACACCCAGCTCCCGGTCAATGCCCCCCACGCGGCGGAGGTCTGTAACTACGGGCGGGACGGCTTCATGGCCGGCGGTGGCAATGGCGGCCGCACCAGGAACTACGAGCCCAACAGCTTCGACGGCCCGGTCGAGTCCGGGCAGCCCTATGCCGCGCCGCTGGCCACCGAGGGGGGATCGGGGACCTATGAGTGGGACCGGCGGGAGACCGACGATTTCGTCCAGGCCGGGGACCTCTACCAACTGCAGCCGGCCGACGCCCAGCAACGCCTGGTGGACAACATCGCCGGCGGGCTGGCCTCGGTGAGCCCGGGCGCCGTGGGGGACGGGATCATCCGGCGCAGCCTGTCCCATTTCCGGGCGGCGGACCCCGAATTCGGCGAGCGGGTGGCCCAAGGGGTGAAAGAGCGAGGGCGGTGAGGGTGACCGACCCTCTGCCCGAACGGCTGCGGGCGCGGGGGTGGCGGATCACCCCGCAGCGTCGAGCCGTCATCCAGGCCCTGGACGGGGAGCATGTGCACCTCAGCGCCGAGCAGGTCCATGGCGCCGCCCGCCGGGTCGTGCCCGAGGTCAGCCTGGCCACGGTGTACAACACGCTCAACGAGCTCGTCGGAATGGGCGAGATCAGCGAGATCCATCTGGCCGACGGGACCGCTCGCTACGACCCGAAGACCGGGCCCGACCATCACCATCTGCTCTGTGACCGGTGCGGGCTGACCTTCGATGTGGAACCGGCGGGGGTCGGCGGCCTCTCCCTCCCGCGCTCCCAGCGCTACGGGATGACCATCGACACCGTCGAGGTCGTCTTCCGGGGCCGCTGCAGCAACTGTGCCGAGCAGGGCTGAGCCGGCCGAGACCCCGGCCGCCTACGAGGCGGGAACGGTCTCGGGGCCCGAGGGCTGGTCGTGCAGCCGACCCGCCGTGCCGATGACGGCCAGGATCTCGTCGCCGATCAGCTCCTCACGGTCGAGGAGCGCATCGCGCAGCGCCTCGACCACGTCCCGGTGGGCCTCGAGCATCCCGGTCACGGAGGCCTTGGCGTCGGCCAGGACCTCCTCGACCTCGGCGCGCCCGTCATCGGTGGACAGGACCTTGGACACGATGCCGCCGGTCGGGTACTCCATCGCCGCCGCCGATACCAGCGACTTGCCCATGCCCAGCTGGCCGACCATCTGACAGGCGTTCAGAGTGGCCGCCTGGAGGTCGCCGGCCACACCGGTCGACGACTCCCCGAAGAAGAGCTCTTCGGCGACCATGCCTCCGAAGGCGATCTCGATCAGCGCCCGCATCTCCGTCCGGGTCTTGGTGAAGCGCTCCTCCTCCTCGGAGTGGCTGAGAAGTCCGAGCGCGTCCCGTCGTTTGACGATGGTCAACACCTCGAGCTTGCGCCCCTTGCCCACCAGCCACGCCACCGTGGCATGGCCGGCCTCGTGGGTGGCGATGGTGCGCTGCTCGGCCTCGGTGTACTCGACCGGCTGGGCCAGGCCGATCTCCTCGGTCATCTTGGCGTGCTGGAGGTCGCTCCACGAGAGCCCCTGGTCCCCCCGGCGGAGGGCCCACACCAGTGACTCGTCCATGAGGTGCTCGATCATCACGGGCGAGTACCCCGCCGTCAGGGCGGCCAGGGTCTCGCGCCGGGCCGGGTCGTCGAGCTCGGAATGGTGGGACTTCTTGGACAGGTAGTAGTCGATGATGTCGCGCCGCCCCGACCGGCTGGGAAGGCCGAAGTAGATGTTGCGGTCGAAGCGGCCGGGGCGCAGCAGCGCCGGGTCGAGGTCGCTGGCCCGATTGGTGGCCCCGATGACCAGGATGTTGGCCGGCGAGTGGGCCGGCCGGCGGAGTCGCCGGTCGGCGGGCAGCCAGGCATTGACCGCGTCGACCAGCCGTCCGGCCAACCGCAGCGAGAGGGGAGTCTGCTCGAACGACTGGAGTTGGATGAGGAGCTCGTTGACGACGCCGGGAACGCCCTCGCCGTGGCGCTGACCGCTGCCCCGGCTGGCCCCGATGGCGTCGAGCTCCTCGATGAAGCCGATGGCCCCGCCCTCGCGCCGGGCGTGGTGACGGAGCGCCTTGAAATAGGCGCGGATCTTGCGGTTCGTCTGGCCGTAGAACATCGACTGGAATGCCGAGGATGAGACGAAGAGGAACGGCACGCCGGCCTCGGCGGCCATTGCCTTGGCCATGTAGGTCTTGCCCGTACCCGGAGGTCCTTCGAAGAGCATGGCCTTGCGCGGGGAGCCCCCCATCCGCTCGGCGAACGTCCGGTAGGCCAGGAAGAGGTTGAGGGTCTTGGTGACCTCCTCGACCAGCGTCTCGGACCCGCGGACGTCGTCGAAGGTCATGTGCAGCTCTTCGGGCCGGTAGAGGATGTGCGGGGAACGTCCGGCGGCCAGCAGCGGCACCACCATCACCAGCGCCAGCACGGTGATGAGGACCATGGCCGGAAGCAGGGGCATGAGTGCCGGCGGGAAGTGGGGCGTCGGGAGTGAGGCCTGAGGAGCGAGGACGTCCCGCAGGACGAGGAGGATGGCGATCGGGGCGAGAACCACCGCAACTCGTTGCAGGCGGCCGCTGCGAGCCCTCCGCTGGTGGGCGCCGACATCGGTGTGGGCCAGGCTGGCAACTCCGGCCCCCGCCGTCAGCGGGAGTGCGACCTCGGGCCGGCCCGGCTTGCCACGCCACCGACCCACCGGGTCGGTGTGTCCGGGTGAGGGCGTGTCCGATGCGGACACCCGTCCATCAGGGGGTCGTCGTGGGCTCCCCATGGCCTGCCTCCAATCGGCCTGCAGCCGACGCCGAAAAGGTGCCGGTCGAGCGAACCTACGATCCGCCCCGATAGGTCGTCAACTAAGTTCGCACTGGGTGTGCACGTCGCAGCGAGGAGTGAAGTAATCGGCTCATTTCGGCCCGGATGGCTGAAAATCATCCGAACGAGCGGCCGGCCGACGGCAGCGGGAATTCGCGCACCTCGAAGTCGGAGAGGACGGTGGGGCACAGGGTGGTGTCGGTGAGCGAGCACGATTCCACCGCCACATCGATGCTCGCCCCGTCGTTCACCGCCGGCATCACCTGCGGGAAGATCACCGCACCGGTTACGGCATGGAGGCCACCCGATGCAGCCAGGCTACCGAGGACGCCGGCGGGGTCCGACACCGAGGCCACGTCGGGCGTCGGCATCGAAGTCTGCTCCCCCGGCGGCTTCGGCTGACTGCAGTCCGCTTCGTTCTGTTGCCAGGAGGGGAGCGTGAAGAACGGGCAGACCAAGCCCACCCCGGCCGAGTTGCCGGTGTTGTCGAACGTGGCGAACACACCCTCGGTCCCCGCAGCCGGGGAGCCACCCGCCGGCGGGCTCGAGTTGCCCGACGGGAGGACGGCCATATCGGCGGCACCGTCCGGCGCGGTGGTCTCCGTGCACGTCCAACCGCTCGGGGCCACGAGCGTGCGCGTGCCGTCGGTGTAGAACTCCACCTTGCCCACCAGCGCGGTCGGGATCGGGGCCAGCAGGATCGAGGGCCTCCATCCCCGGCCGGACAGCGGGGTGCCATCGGCCGAGGTGCAGGCCATCACCGGGAAGGCCACCGCCACCTCGCCGGTGAGGGGCGCGGTGGTCGACGTGGTGGAGGCCGCCGGGGCCGAGGTGGTGGACGTGGAGGCCGGCCCGAGGAGGTCGGAGCCGCAGGCGGTGGCGACCACGGCCACCAGGGCGAGCGCCCCGAGGCCACCCGCACGGCGGCCGGACCGGCGGCAGGGCGGTGCACCACCGGGGAGGGGGGGCGAGGTCACTGAAGGGAACGTTAAGCCACCCCGGCTCCGGATCGGTGGTTCGCGGGCCGGGGCGTCCGGTCCCAGGTGATTGACGTTAGCGTTAAGATAAGTTGCCGTTGGGGTCAAAGACAGCGGAACGAGTACGGGACAGACCGAGCGATGGACCACAGGGGACAACCGGGGATGGGCGGATGCGATGAGGGTGGGCTGAGGACGATGGTGAGCCGGCTGTGACCGTGGTGCCGGAGGTCAAGTCGGCGGTGCCCGGTCGCGCCGCCCGTCTGGTCGGACAGGACGCAGCCCTGCCGCACAACTACAAGTGGATGGCGCTGTTCATCTCGACCCTCGGGATGCTCATGGCTACCATCGACGGCTCGATCGTGCTGATCGCCCTGCCGGACATCTTCAGGGGGATCGGACTGGACCCCCTGCAGCCCGGCAACACCTTCTACCTGCTATGGATGATCCTCGGCTTCCTGGTCGTCACCAGTGTGCTGGTGGTGAGCCTCGGTCGCATGGGCGACATCTACGGGCGGGTGCGGACCTACAACCTCGGGTTCGCCGTGTTCACGTTCTTCTCATTGTTGCTGAGCATCACGTGGATGACCGGCCACGCCGCCGGCGACTGGCTGATCGCCATGCGGATCTTCCAGGGCGTGGGTGCAGCCATGCTGATGGCCAATTCTGCCGCCATCCTCACCGATGTGTTCCCCGGCGACCAGCGGGGGATGGCCCTCGGGGTGAACCAGGCCGCGGCCTTCAGCGGGACGTTCATCGGGCTGGTGCTCGGCGGAGTGCTCGCCCCCATCAACTGGCGGTTGATCTTCCTGGTGTCCGTGCCTGTCGGCTTGTTCGGCACCATCCTCGGGTACTTCAAGTTGCACGAGACCAGCCCCCGCCGCCCGGCGCGGATCGACTGGCCGGGGAACATCACCTTCGCGGCCGGCCTGATCCTGGTGATGGTGGGGATCACCTACGGCATCGAGCCCTACGGCCACCACGTCATGGGATGGACCAGCCCGCTGGTGATCTCCTTCCTCATCGGTGGGGTCGGCTTGCTTGCCGCCTTCTGCCTCATCGAGGTCCGCGTCCCCCAGCCCATGTTCCGGCTCCAGCTGTTCAGGATCCGGGCCTTCACCTCCGGCGTGCTGGCCAGCTTCCTCGCCGCGCTCAGCCGGGGCGGTCTCATGTTCATGTTGATCATCTGGCTGCAGGGGATCTGGCTCCCCCTCCACGGGTACGCCTTCAGCGTGACCCCCCTGTGGGCCGGCATCGCCATGCTCCCCCTCACCCTGGGGTTCCTCGTCTCGGGCCCACTCTCCGGCATCCTCTCGGACCGGTTCGGGGCGCGGCCGTTCGCCACCGGGGGCATGCTGGGTGCGGCGCTCTGCTTCGCGCTGCTCGAAGTGCTGCCGGTCGATTTCCCCTATTGGGTGTTCGGAGTGCTGTTGCTGTTCACCGGCCTCTTCATGGCCGCCTTCGGTTCGCCCAACCGGGCCGGGGTGATGAACAGCCTGCCCGCCCAGCATCGGGGTGCGGGATCGGGCATGAACACCACGTTCCAGAACTCGGCGCAGGTGCTGTCCATCGGGATCTTCTTCACCCTCATGATCGTGGGTCTCATGGCGTCCCTGCCCCAAAACCTGCTGCACGGTCTGACCGCCCACGGGGTGCCCCCCGACGTGGCCGAGCGGGCCGCCCACCTGTCCCCGGTCTCCACCCTGTTCGCCGCCTTCCTCGGCTACGACCCCGTCCAACACCTCATCGGCGCCCACGCCTTGGCCCAACTCTCGCCGGCCCAACGGCACGTGCTCACCGGGCGGAGCTTCTTTCCCGGGTTGATCGGCGCACCCTTCCGCGCCGGACTGCACGCCGCCCTGGACTTCGCCATCGTGGCCAGCCTGCTGGCCGCCGCGGCCTCGTGGATGCGGGGTGGGCGCTACGTGTACTCCGAACCCGATGATGAGGCGGAAAAGGCGCCGAGCGCCGGCCCCGCGCCCGGGGCCGCCCCCGCCTCGGTGGAGGCCGGATGACCGAGCTGCTCCCGACCGGCGGGGATCCCGACGTCGTCCTCCGCATCGGCGAGGTGGCCAAGCTGACCGGGCTGACCACGAGGACCCTGCGCTACTGGGAGGAGCTCGGGCTGATCAGCCCGAGCAACTACCGCGGCCGGGGCGAGCGGCTCTACTCGCCGAACGACATGGCCCGGGCCTCCCGCATCAAGGACCTCCAGGACCTGCTGGGCTTCTCGTTGGCCGAGGTGCGGGTGGTCCTCGACACAGAGGACGTCGACGTGCTCGACCGGGTGCGCTCCGAGTACCGCCGCGGGGACACCACGCCGGCGCGGCGGCGCCAGCTCCTCGATGACGCCATCGATGCCAACGACAGGCTGCTCGAGCGACTGGATGACACCCTTCGGCGAATCGGCGCCTTCCGGGCGGAACGGGCGGTCAAGGCCACCCGATTGCGTGAGGCCCGGCGTGACCTGGACCGGGGTCCGGGTCGTGCGCCGCCCAAGGGCGGGCCCATCACCGAGCGGCCATCCACGAAGCGGTGAGCCGGCTCGGAGACAGGGAATGACCCAGATGACGACGAAGGCGAGGAGGAGGAACCAACCATGAGCGAGGCCATGAGAGCCGAGACGGTCCAGATCGAAGGCCACGGGGGAGACGCCGTCGAGGCGTACCTGGCCCAACCCCTCGACGGTCCCCCCACCGGTGGGGTGGTGGTGATCCACCACATGCCCGGATACGACGCGGGGACGAAGGAGATCACCCGCAAGTTCGCCTCGCGGGGCTATCTGGCCATCTGTCCGAACCTCTATTTCCGGGAGGCGCCAGGGGCCACGCCCGACGACGCCGCCGCCACCGCCCGGGCTGCCGGGGGGGTTCCCGATGCCCGCCTCGTCGGGGACGTCGGGGGGGCGGCCCAACACCTCCGGTCCCTGCCGTCCTCCAACGGCAAGGTCGGCACCATCGGATACTGCTCGGGCGGTCGGCAGTCGTTCCTGGCCGCCTGCAGCCTCGACCTGGACGCGGCCGTCGACTGCTACGGAGCCTTCGTGGTGGCCCCGCCGCCGGAGGGCGCTCCCCTCAACGTCACTCCCATCGTCCACCTGGCCAAGGATCTCCGATGTCCACTGCTCGGCCTGTTCGGAGCGGAGGACAAGTACCCCTCCCCCGAGGAGGTGGCCGAACTCGAGAAGGCGTTGAGCGAGGCGGGCAAGGAGTTCGAGTTCCGGGTGTTCGCCGGGGCCGGCCATGCCTTCTTCTCGGTCGACCGACCGGCGTACCGTCCCGAGGCGGCCGTCGAGGGATGGCAGGCGGTCTGGGACTTCTTCGGCCGCCTGCTGGCCACGGACTGAGGGGCGCCATCATGTGCACGTACCAGACGACGACCCTCACCGTGACCGGGAGCGGCAAGGGGGCGAGCGGATGGTTCGCGGTGTCGGATGCCACCGTCTACTTCGACCATCCGGTCCATGCCCGCGACGACCACACCCTCAACATCGACTTCCTCAATCCGTCGCGGGGTGCCGACGCCAGGGTGGCCGTCGAACTCGATGCTGCCTCGGCCCGCGCTCTGGCCGAGGCCATCCTGGGCACCTTGGATGCCGTGCCGCCGGCGCTGCGGGGGGCGACGGGCTGATCCCCGGAGCCACCGGTCGGGCTATTGGATCGGCGGCATCTGGCCGGGCGGAGGCGGGGGCTGGTCCGACGGGTAGGCCGGCGGAGGGGGCGGCGGAGGGGCCGGTGCCTGTCCCGGTGGCGGGTACCCGCCCTGGGGCGGATACCCGGACTGCGTCGGTGGGTACCCTCCGGAGTAGGGGTTGCCGAACGTGGTGGAGGCGTTGCCGGCCGGGCCGGCCGGGCCGCGGTAGGTGCTCGAGCCGAGCCAGAGGATGTACCAGAAGATGACGGACAGGAGGACCAGGCCCACGGTGAAGCCGGCACCGTGCCCGAAGCTCTTGGAGACGTCATTGGCCACGATGATGTAGACGACCAGGAAGGCGAGGGAGCCGACATAGGGGACGATGTTCAACAGCAGGAACCAGCCCCACGTCCTCGGCCGGCCGGCCACCCTCAAGAGGATGATGAAGTTGTAGATGGGGACGAACGCGGACCAGGCCGGCGCGCCGTAGGAGCCCGCCTTCTTGTACGTCCCATACGTTCCCAACGCCACGAGGATGTAGAAGACGATGGCTATCAAGATGAAGACTGCGGTACCTCCGCCCGAAGAGGCCGCATACACGGTCGCCAACACTTGTCCCATGGTTCCCCCTTGGGGCTCTCACCTGCCCAGGGCCGGGCATGACCTGACACTTTGATAGCACTTCGGGGGGCGACGGGGGTCGATGCCTGCCTGGTGTCTGCCTCGGCGCAGCGTTCCCCGACGGCTGTGTCAGAGGGCCGGCGCCGCCAGCCGGGCGTGGACGGTGTCGATGGCGTCGTCGAGACGGGGGATCGAGATCTCGACGGGGCCCTGCGGCGTGAGGAAGACGAACGTCATGCGGACGACCCGCTCACCTGTTGCCTCCGAAACGGTCAGTGCGTACGAGGCCCCCTGCACCGTGTAGTCCACCACCCGCCGATCGAGCTCGTCCCGCCGGGAGGTGCCCGCCGTCTTGTAGTCCACGACCACGAGGCCCTCCGCGCTGCGGTACAGCAGGTCGATGTAGCCCTCGAGCTGCCGTCCTCCCACGGGGACGCACGTGTAGACCTCCCGCCAGTGGGGGCTGGCCGCAGCCTCCCGCACCGACGGCGAGGCCAGGGCATGGCCGACGAGCCGCCGGACGTCGTCGACCCGGTCGATGACGGCCTCCGCTTCGCACTGGGCCGCGACCGCGGCATCCAGGCCGGCCCCCGAGGCCAGGTCGATCGTCTGGAGGACCCCGTGGACGGCGCGACCGACGGCGGTGCCGTACCGACCCTTGAGCCAGGGAGGGAGGTCGAGGTCGCGCGGAAGCTTCTGGAGACCGGCGTCCTCCGGCTCCTCCTCGACGTCGGGGCCGCCGTCCTCGGTCAGTGAGGTGGCCGACACCGTGGTCGGCCGGCTGGCCTGGCGGAGGGCGGCGTGCCGGGCACTTTCCCACTCGGGTTTGGGCATCAGCGGGGGTGGCGTCGCCACGGCCACCCCCGGCACCACGTCGACCGGTTCGCCGAGGTCCGGCACGTCATCGACCCGCCCATCCATACCGGCGACCAGAAGCTCGGCGTTGGTACGGGCCTCTGCCCCCGGAGGCTTGGCCCGTACCTTGCGGTGCAGCGAAACCACCAGGTGGTCCCGAGCCCGGGTGCAGGCCACGTACAGCAACCTGATCCGTTCGTGCAGTCCCATCTGCTCGTCGATCGGTGCCCATTCCTTGTACTCGGCCGTCTCGACGCCCTTGCCCACGCGGTACCCGGGCTCGCCGGTCGGGGGGAACGCCACGTCGGCCTTGGCCCGCCGGCGTTGTGGGGCGGTGGACATTCCCGACACGATCGTGATGGGGAATTCGAGGCCCTTGGCGCTGTGGATGGTCATGATCCGGACGGCGTCGTCGTCCGTCTCGGGCAGCACCGCCTCGGCCACCCGGGACCCTTCGGCGGTCTGCATGTCCACCCAGCTCAGGTACTGGCGCAGGTTGCCTCCGGTGGCCTCGTTCCACGACCGGGCCTGGTCGATGACGAACCGGAGCCGGCGCCAGACATCCCGGGGGCGCCCCTCGGCGAATCCCAGGTCCATGGCCCGGCGGTCCCGGCTGATCCGGTCGAGCAGCTCGGAGGGGGCCAGCCAGTGCCGGTCGTCGTGCAAACCGCGCAGGTACTCGAGCCCGACGCGCACCGGATCGTCGGAGGGCACGGAGTCGGGCTGGTCGGCGAGGTAGCTCCAACGGCCCCCGCGCTGCCGCCGGAACCGGAACAGGTCGTCGTCCCCGCAGGCGAACAGGGGGGTTCGCAACGCCGAGACGAGATGGAGCTGATTGGTGGGATCGGCCACCGCCCGCAGCACCATCAGCAGGTCCCGGACGGCCCGGGAGGCGTACACCAGTGAGCTCGACTCGGCCCGGTAGGGGACACCGAGCTCCTCCAGGGCGTCTTCCAGGAAGGGCAGCGATGTGCGGGCCGGCACGAGGATGGTGATGTCGCCGAGGCGGGCGGGCCTCCAGCCCCCGTGCCCGTCGTCCACGCTCCAGCGGTCGTTGACCACCCGGGCGACGGTGGCGGCGATGTCGGCGGCCTCGGCGGCCCGGAGCTCGTCGGCCGACGTCGCCTTGGAATGCTCCACCGACCCGACGACCGCCACCGGCGGCCCCTCGGGTGGCGCGGGGCGGACCCACTCGAGGGCCACGTACCGGGGCTGGGAGGCAACGGCGAGGTCGTCGGGACCGGGCTCGTCGACCAGCCGGCCCAAGGTCGCGTTCACCCACTCGATGACGGGCCGGACCGTGCGGAAGTTGGCAGTGAGTGCCACGGCGCCCCCACCGGCACCGAACCGGGCCGCAGCGGCGAGGAACATCGAGATGTCAGCCCGGCGGAACCGGTAGATCGACTGCTTGGGGTCGCCGACGAAGAACAGGTGGCCCGGGGTCACCGGGACGTCGGTCCACGGGGCGGTTCCGGCCTCGCCGCCGCCCGGCTCGGCGCCGGCGATCCTCACGGCCAGCTCGATCTGGATGGGGTCGGTGTCCTGGAACTCGTCGAGCAGGAGCCGCTCGTAACGCTGGTGGAGCCGGGCGCGCACGACGGGCCCGCTGCTCGAGTCACGCAAGAGACCGCGGGCCATGACCAGCAGGTCATGGAATTCGAGCTGTCCTTGGCGCCGACGTTCCTCTGCGGTATCGAGGGTGAACCGCCGGAGGGCGCAGCACAGGCTCTTCACGCAGGCGGTGGCCACCGTGTTGCGGACGTCCTCGAGACGCTCACCGGCCTCTCGCGCTCGCGACCGCAGCTCTTTGATGTTCGAGGTGAACGATGTCTGGCGGCCTTTGTTGCCGAGCCTGAACGAGGGTGGCGGCTGAGCTCCGTCAGGGCCGAGCGCCTCGAGCAGGTCGACCTCGTCCGCGACGGACCGCAGCGCGGACACGTGAGCCTCGATGGCGTCGAGGCCGAGACGGAAGGCGTCGGCCGGGTCACTGCACGGTTCGGCGCAGAGCTCGTCGAGCTCGTCGAGCACGGGTCGGAGCAGGGCGCGGGGGTCGGGTGGAGGCGGCACCGCTTCCGGCACGCGCTCGGCGACCAGGTCCCAGTTGTCGTTGAACCTCCGGGCCAGGACCCGGAACGCGGCGAAGGGGACTCCGGCGGCCACTAACAGGAGGATGGCCCGCTGGTGACCCGGATCGGCCAGCAGCCCGTCGCGGAACGTCGCCCAGCGCCGGTCGAAGGCGACGTCGGAGCTGACTTCGTCGACGACCTCGACCCGGGGCGGAAGGCCGGCCTCGACCGGGTGCTCCGAGAGGATCCGCTGTGCGAACGAGTGCAGGGTGCCGATGGCGGCTCCGTCGAGCTGCTCCAGAGCTGCCCGGCAGCGGGCGCCGGCCTCGCCGTCCGGGCTGGCCCCGGCGACCTGTTCGAGCCGCTGCCGGAGCCGGTCGCGGAGCTCGGCCGCCGCCCTGTCCGTGAAGGTGATGGCGGCGACGGACTCCAGCCCGACCCCGCCGGAGGTGACCAGGGCCACGACCCGGTTCACCAGCTCGGTGGTCTTGCCCGACCCCGCCCCGGCCTCGACGAACAGGGTGGAGTCGAGATCGTCGACGATCCGGTCACGGGCCGGCTGATCGGGAGGCGGCCCCTCAGTCATGGGTCCGATCGAGGGTCCTGTCGGCACCATCGCCAGTGTCGGCCTCGAGCAGCCGGGCGAAGACGGCCAGGTCCGGATCTCGAGCCTTGCGCTCCCACGCCCGACGGAGGTCCACGACCCCGAACCCGTCGGGATCGCAGAACGGGCATTCGATGAACGGCGAGGTGCTCGAGGCGGTCGGGTGGGGTGGGAAGACCCCCGCCTCGATGCCCGTCACCATCTGCTCCAGGGTCCGGCCGACCCGTTCGACCACTTCGGAGGTCACCGGGTACCCGACGTGCTTGAACTTCCCTTTGGAGGAGACGAACCAGTACTCGGCACGCACCGGCGCATCCGGGTCGTGACGCATGGCCCGGGCCGCTTGCCCGTAGACGACCAGCTGGAGCCTCCGGCCCCCCTGGTCGGGGTTGTCTTCAGCCAGGTCCTGGTAGTCGTCGGATCGACCGGTCTTGTAGTCGACCACGTGGACGGTGCCGTCGGCGGCGAGGTCCACGCGGTCGGCCCGGCCCCGGAACCCCACGCTCCGCCCATCGGGGAGGACGATCGGTACCACGCCCACCGGCGAGTCCCCGAAGCCGAAGGCCAACTCGGCGGCGATGGGACGGGCCCCGTGACGGGCCCGGTGGGCGTCGTCGAGCTCGAGCGTCCGAAGGAGGTCGGCGATGATCCGACGCCTGTCCCGCTGCCAGAAGATGGGCCGACCGGTCAGTCCGCGGGCCTCGTAGGCGTCACAGACGCGTTCGGCGATCTCGACCATCCGGTCCCGGTCCGACGGCGCCCAGGGTTCCGACGGCTCGGGTTGGCGGCCGACCGGCCGGTCCAGCACCTCGAGGACGAACTGCTCGAGGACGTCGTGGACGAGCGATCCCCGCGTCAGGGGCGTGATCGACAGCTCCTCCTCGGGGTTCTCGACCGCATCGACACCCAGCACGTCGTGCAGGAGGTAGGCGAAGGGGCACTTGGCCCAGCCCTCGATGCGGGTGGCCGAGGTGACCCCCTCGACCGGTGACGGCACCTCCAGCCCGTGGAGGTTGCCGTCGAACCGGGTGAACTGCCTCCCCCGACGGGCGTCGACCGCCTCCGAGCCGGCGGCGAGGACGGCGTCCGCCCCGGCCGTCCGGCCCCGCTCCCCGCCCGACGCCGGGCCGCCGGAGAGCAACGACCGCAGCCGGTACTCCTGGTCCGAGACGGGGAACACGACGGCGCGCACACCGGCGTCGAAGGAGGCGACATGCTCCAGCCATGGTGGATCGTCCGGCTGTGGGTCGAGCAGGCTGTCGGAGTACCAGGCGCCGCCGCCCAGTGTGCCGGCCACCTGCAACAACCAGCGGGAGGGGATGTGGTCCTTGTTCCCGCGCAGATCGCCGCGGGGCAGGCACAAGACGTGGCTCGCCGCCCCGGCGAGCCCGGCGAGCAGGTGGCGGTGCTGGCGTCCGACCCGGACCGCGCGCGGTGGGAGCTCGTCCCCGGTGGTCGACCGCTCGTGATCGGGCAGGAGGGAGTCGTCCCGGGTGGGGGTGGGGAACACCCCTTCGGCCAGGCCGAGCACCACCAGGAGGTCGAGGTCGAGGCCCACACCCATGCTCACGGGGCCGACGAGGAGTCCTTCACCCATGCGCCCGACCCGGCCCAGGTCCACCTCGAGCTCGAGCTCGAGCGTCCGGGTGAGGACGTCGAGCGGCACCGGACCCTCGATGTCGCCCAGGCAGGCGAGACGATCGATGGCCCGCTCGACGCGCTCGGCGGCACGCCGCTCCACCGGCGGCCAGTCACCGCGCCGGATCTCTCCGCCGAGGAGGGTGTCGAGGTGGTCGCGTCCCCACCGTGCCCACTCGGGCCACGTCCGGACGTCGCGGGCGGCGCGGCCCAGGTCGTCGATCAGCCTGAGCATGAACGTCCGGAGCTCACGGGCCCGTCGGGCCGACGATCGCGACCGCTCGGCTCGCCATCCCGGCACATCGGGATCGCGGTCGTCGAGCTCGGCCCGGGCGTCGAGCTCCCGGGCCATTCGGGACAGCAGTTCGTCCCACTGCTCGCGCCCGGCCACGACCCCGGCGTCGCGGGAGAGCCGTTCCCAGGCGACCGTCGGGATCCACCGACCGCGGTGCAGCAGTCGGGCCCCGGTCATCCAGGCGAAGACCTCGTCGCGGCGGAAGTTCCCCGCCGGCAGAGCCAGCATCCCGAGCAGTGTCCGTCCGGCCACCCGAGCGGTGAGCGGCATGATGGCCGTGCCGTTCATGGCGATCCCTGCCGCCGAGAGTTGCTCGTAGGCGATCCGGGCGTAGGGCTCGGGGCGGGCGAACAGGAGGGCGATCCGATCCAGCGGGGTACCGCTCCGGACGGCCTCCATCACATGGCGAAGGGCGGCGCGCGCCTCCTCGTCGGCGTCGGAGGCGGTGACGATCCGGGTCCGGGTGTCATCGACGACGGCCGTCGGCCCCGGACCATCGGCTGGTGGAGACCCGGGAGCCCCCGCCAGGCGCCGGACGGACAGGACCGTCTCGGCGTCGGCCGCGTCCACGCCGGTTCGGCCGGCGATGAGGTCGAGGGGCCCGCGGCCGGCCACCGCCCGCAGGAGGCCGGCTCCGTGGCGGGAGAGGCGCTCGGGCAGGTAGACGATGACGGTCCCGAGCTCGGCCGCGGCGGAGGGGTCGCCGGCCACGGAGTCGACGGCCGCATCGAGCAGGTCCTCCTCGTCGTACCACGAGCCCTCGAGTGCCTGTCGGGCGGACCGCTGCAGCCGGACGACGTCGCTCGCTCGCCGGCTCTGGCGGGCCAGGGTGTCGAGTGCGGCCGGAGAGAGGTCTCGGAGCTCGCGGTAGGCACCGATCAGCGCCGTCTCGGTGGCGGGATGGGTGGCCACCGGGGCGAAGACCCCGGGCTCGGAGGCGAGTGCGGCCCGCAGGGCGGCGCCGACCACCGGGGTCGACACGGGCCGGCGGCCCTGCTCGGCGAGCCGGGCGGCACCGAGCAGCTCCCCGAGCCGATAGACGGTCAGGAACCCGACGGCGGCCACGCCCGATCCCCGGGAGGAGACCGGCCCGAGCACGCCTGACGCCAACAGGCGCCTGGTGGCCACCCCCACGTGGTTGGAGGGGACGACCACGCTCACCGGGGACAGCGGGTCGGCCGCCTTGACCTCGCCGATCGCCTGGCGGAGGACATGGGCGGCCGGTCGGCCGTAGTCGACCCAGCGGGCGCGCACACTCACGTCGGGGATGGTAGGCCGGGGAGGTGACACCGCACGGCGGGAACCCCTGACCGGCCGGGTCCCGGATCAGCCTCCTCCCCCGGCGTCCCGGCGACGGCGGTGGGCGTCGGTGGCCTCGCGGTCAGGCCCTGCGCTCGGCCGGCGACCGACCGGCGTGGTCGGACTGCCGCACCCACGTGTCGAACATGCCGGCATAGCGCCCCCCGGCCGCCAGCAGCTCGTCGTGCGTTCCCACCTCCACGACCCTCCCTCCGTCCACCACCACGATGCGGTCGGCGCGCATGGCCGTCGACAGGCGGTGGGCGATGAGGATGGCGGTCCGGTTCTCGAGCAGGACGTCGAGGGCCGACTCGATCTTCGTCTCGGACTGCAGGTCGAGGTTGGAGGTGGCCTCGTCGAGCACCAGCACCCTCGGGTGGGCCAGGAAGGCGCGGGCCAGGGCGATGAGCTGCCGCTCCCCTGACGAGAGGGTCTGGCCGCGCTCGTGGACCACCGTGGCCAGGCCTTGGGGCATGCGCTCGATCACGTCGGTGAGCCCCACCCGGTCCACGGCCTCCTGGATCTGCTCGGCGGGGGCGTCCGGCCGGGCGAACGCGATGTTGTCCCCGATGGTCCCGGCGAACAGGAAGGGCTCCTGGGGGACCACCCCGAGCTGGCTCCGCAACGAGTGCATGGTCACCCGGCGCAGGTCGTGCCCGTCGATGAGGACGCGCCCGGCGGTGGGGTCGTAGAAGCGGGTCACCAGCTTGGCCAGCGTGGACTTGCCCGCACCGGTCGGGCCGACGAAGGCCACCGTCTCACCCGGTGCCACGGTGAGGTCGACCTCCTCGATCACGGGTTGCCCGGGCTCGTAGGCGAAGGACAGGTGGTCGAGGACGATCTCGCCGGCGATGGGCGGGAGGGCCACGGCGTCGGCCGCCTCCTGCACCGTCGGCTCGGTGTCGACCAGGTCCCGCAGCTTGAACACCGAGGCCTGGCCCTGCTGGTAGGTGTTGTACTGCTGGACGAGGAGTTGGATGGGCTGGAAGAACCGGTTGAGGTACAAGAAGAACGCCACCAGGGCGCCGATCGAAAGGCTGTGGTGGAGCACCATCTCACCGCCGATCGCCAGCAGCACGGCCTGGCCCATTACGCCCAGCAGCTGGGTCCCGGGACCGTAGAGGGCGTTGACGTGGGCGGTGTAATTGTTGGCGTCGCGGTAGTCGCCGACCACGTTGCGGTGGTGGATCACGTTGTGCCGCTGGCGGTTGTGGGCGGTCACGATCCGCACGCCGTGCAGGCTCTCGGACAGGTCGGCGAGCACGTTGGCGATCCCGTCCCGGACCCGGTCGTAACCCCGCTCGGAGGCACGCTTGAACCAGAGCGAGGAGGCCACCAGCGCCGGGACGATGAGGACGACGGTGATGGCGGCCAGCCGCACGTCGGTGGTGAACAGGATGACGGTGATGACGACCATGGTCAACGCCTGGATGGCGAGCTGGGACAGCCCGTCCTGAAGGAGCTGTTGGAGGTTCTCGATGTCGCTGGTCATGCGGCTCATCACCACCCCCGCCTTCTCCTCGGTGAAGAACCCGAGGGACAGGCGCTGCAGGTGGGCGAAGACCTTGACCCGGAGGTCGTTCATCACCCAGGCGGCCAGCCGGCCGGTCACCTGCACCTGGAAGCGCTGGGCGGTGGAGGTGATCACGATGAACACCAGGTAGGCGAGGGCCATGGCGGCCACGACGGCGAAATTCTTGTGCGGGTACATGCCGTCGTTGATGGCGATCTCGGTAAGCTTGGGCCCGGTCTGGGCGGTGATGGAGATCACCACCACGAGCAGACCGGCCAGGGCCAGCATCCCCGGGTACTTGGTCAGCAGGTGCCACAGCGAGAGCCGTCGGAGGTCCGCCTCCGAACCGTTCTGGGTGAAGACGCTGTCGGGCTCGGGGTACTCGGGCTCCGAGGCGAGGAGGCGGTCCACGCCGCCCTGCAGCTCGGAGGGGATCCCGGCGAAGGGGAGCCCGGGCGCCGCGGGCCGCCCGAACCCACCGGGGGCGCCGCCGAAACCACCGGCCATGCCGCCGCCCCAGCTCACGACGGATCACCGCCCCGAACCGCCTGGAGCAGGCTCGGCAGGAGACCGGACTCGTCCCCGCCGACCCGACCGTCCCCGTCCGTGTCCGGCTCGGCGCCCCCCTGGTCTGCCTGGCGCTCGAAATCGGCCGCCTGGGCCAGCACCTCGGCGTACAGCGGGGTGGACTCGAGTAGTTCGCCGTGGGTCCCGTCCGCCACGATCTTCTGCTGGTCGAGCAGGACCACCCGGTCGGCCAGCGAGATGGTCGACAGTCGGTGGGCGATGATCAGTGTGGTCCGGCCCTGCATCTGCACGGCCAGGCTGGCGTGGATCATCTGCTCCACCTGCACGTCGATGGCACTGGTGGCATCGTCGAGCACCATGATGGGGGGGTTCACCAGCAGGGTGCGGGCGATGGCGATGCGTTGGCGCTGCCCCCCCGACAACGTGTAGCCGCGCTCGCCGACCACCGTCTCGTAGCCGTCGGCCAGGTGGCTGATGAACTCGTGGGCCCCGGCGGCCTTGGCCGCGATGACGACGTCCTCCATGGCTGCCGAGGGGCGACCATAGGCGATGTTGTCGCGCACCGAGACGGAGAAGAGGAAGGGCTCGTCGAGCACCATACCGACGTTGGCCCGCAGGCTCGCCAGGGTGAGGTCGCGTACGTCGTGCCCGTCGATCTGGACCGATCCGTGCCTCACGTCGTAGAAGCGCGAGAGCAGGCGCCCCACGGTCGACTTGCCACCGCCGGTGCGGCCCACCAGGGCCACCGTCTCCCCGGGCTCGATGTGGAGGTCGAAGTCGGCGAGCACCAACCGCTCCGCCTCGCTGTCGTAGGCGAAGTCCACGTGGCTGAAGCGGACGTCCCCCCGGCAGTCCACCAGGTCTACGGCATCCGGGCTGTCGGCCACCGTGGGCTGCTCGTCGATGATCTCGTAGATCCGCTCGGCAGAGGCCGCGGCCCGCTGGCCCATCATGATGAGCATGCCGAGCATCATGAACGGCGCCTGGAGCATGAGGAGGTAGGCGTTGAAGGCCAGGATGGCTCCGATGCCCAGCTGGCCGTGGATCACCATGTAGCCACCGAAGAACAGGACCAGGGCCAGCCCCAGCTGGGGAAGGTTCTGGACCAGCGGCGTGAAGCGGGCCCGGAGGTCGGCGTCTTTGATGTAGCCCCACTGGACCCGCTCGGCCGCACCGGACAGGGCCCGAAGTTGCTGTTGCTCGGCGGCAAAGGACTTCACCACCCGCACCCCGTTCACGTTCTCGTCGACGATGGTGGCCACCTCGGCCAGCCGGGCCTGGATGATCCATGACACCGGGAACATCGACCGGCGCATCCTGACGCCGGTGACGTACACGAAGGGCATGGTGGCCATGGCCACGAAGGCCAGGGGTACGTCGATCGAGAGCATGAAGATGAAGGCGACGACGGCGATGGAGCATTGGACGAGGATGAGTGGCGCGAAGGTCATGTACATCTGCACCGAGCGGATGTCGGAGTTGGCCCGCGAGATCAGCTGCCCGGACTGCACCCGGTCGTAGAACGAGAAGGACATCCGGGTGAGGTGCTCGTAGATGATGTTGCGGAGGTCGTACTCGATGTCGTAGGCCGTCTCGAACAGGAACAGCCGGGCGACATAGCCCATGCCGCCACCGATCAACCCCAGGCCGACGATCCACCATACGTAGTGGCTGAGGGGCACGGTGTGGTGCTGGATCGAGTTGTCGATGGCATGGTTCAACAGGTTGGGGATCTGTACCTGCAACACCAGGCCGAGGAAGGAGAGGGTGAGGGAGGTGATGAAGATGCCCTTGTGGGCCCTCATGACCGGGAAGGCCCGTCGGAGCCACGAGAGCGACCGGTCCGGGTCGATGGTGGCGGGCGGTGCTTCGTTGCGGGCCTCCTCGGCGATGGGCACGAAGGGCGTGCCCTGCTCGGGAGGCCCGAGACGGCGGGGCCGCAGGACCGGCACCCTCATGGGGCGGCCCGGCGAGCCAGCCGGTAGGCGCTGAGGGCGCGTCGCCAGGTCAGGAGGCCGTCGAAGGCGCGGCCGACCTCCTCCTTGTCGCCCAGGCAGGACGCGATGTCGGCCAGCCGGTTCGAGACGGCCGCATCGGCGGAGGCGAGGGCCCGCCGGCCCGATGGGGTGAGGACGTGGTCGACCTGGCGGCGGTCGGCCACCACGGTGCGGCGCTCGACCAGCCCGCGGCCGACCAGGCCGTCGACCACCGCCGTGACGCTGGGGGGCCGGACGGCCAGACGCTCGGCCAGGTCCGAGGAGACGGCCGGGCTCTGATCGAGGAAGCCCAGCACCCGGTACTGGGAGAGCGAGAGGTCGGCCGAGGTCAGGCCGAGCTCGACCTGCTTGGCCAGCCAGGCGGCCGTCCGTCCCACCGTCTTGTCCGGGCAGGTACCCGCCCGGTGCTCCGGGTCGAGCACGGCCGCCTTCGGGGTTGGTTTGAGGCCCACATAGTTAGACTATCGAACTACCTGGCCGGGCCGTGCCGGAGGCCGGCGGCCTGGCCGGACGGCGGACCGGACGGCGGCCCGGGTCGTGGATGGGTCCGACTCAGCTCCGGCCTCCGTGCCGCTCGAAGAAGCGGAGCACGAGCCCGGTGGCGTCGACCTGCTCGGTCGTTGGGCCGAAGACGGTGGCCGGGAGGAGATGGGCGAGCCGGGCCAGGTGTGACCGCCAGGACGCTGTAGAGGACCACCGCGCCTCCCGCCCGGCACCCGCGCCAACGACGGCGGAGGACGGTCGACGCCACCGGCCGGAGGTCGGGAGCCGGCCGGCACCCGTCCAGCCCGGCCCAGGCGACCAGGTTCTGTTCGGCCCCGGGAGGTGGGCCCCGGGATCGACTCCCCGACCCCGCCGTTGGCGTAGGGAACCAACGGGTCGGCCGTGCCGTGGAAGGCCATGACCGGGATGGGGCCGGAGCACGGACGGGGCAGGAATTCGGCAGCCACCAGGCCGATGGCGGCGATCCGATGGGGGACGGCGCAGGCCACGAGGGCCGAGAACTCCGAGCCGAGCGAGCTCCCGGCGGCATAGATGCGACCGCGGTCGACGCAATAGCGGGCGGACAGCGCGGTGATGAGGGATGAGACGAAGGTGAGGTCGGCGGTTCGGGCGTCGGGCGCCGACACCTGCCACTGCTCGCCGACGGCGTCGGGTGTCGCCACGAGGAACCCGGCCCGGGCCCCCCGCGCCGGCAGCCCGGAGTAGGCCGATTGCTGGAGGGCGTCGGACCCGCTGCCGTGGAACAGCAGGATGAGCGGCGTCGGGGAGGTCGACCGGTACCGGCCCGGGACGGCCAGTCGGTAGCTGCGGATGACGGTGCCGACGGTCAGCGACTGGACCACGTCCCCGGTGCCGGCCGCCGGGGCGGTCGGCCCGGGCTCGGGGGACCGTCCGCACCCGGCGGTGCCCCGGAGGAGGGAGGCCGGTGTGGCCGGCGGGGCCGGGCTCGAAGTGGCGGCACCGACCGCGGCGGCGGCCAGCACGTAGATACCGACAGCCACGGCCGTCGCCACCGGCAGGTGGCGCCACCCCGGACGGGTCAAAGGCCTTGGCCGGCGGCGTCCGGCCGGAACGCGGTCAGACGGGTACCGGCTCGGACTCGGCCGACTCGTCGGGGCTGGGGGGCGGACCGGTGGGCACGAAGTCCGGGTCGACGGACAGCCGGGGGAGGGCCCGGTCCAGCCATCCCGGGAACCACCAGTTCGCCTTGCCGAACAGGAACATCAGCGAGGGAACGATGGCCATACGGATGATCAGGGCGTCCATCAGGATGCCGGCGGCCAGTCCCAGCCCGAACTCCTTGATCACCCGCTCGCCGCCCAGGATGAACGAGCCGAAGACCAGGATCATGATCAGCGCGGCCGCGGTGATGGTCTTACCCGTGGCGGCCAGCCCGTTGCGTACCGCCGTGCTGTTGTCACCGGATTTGAGCCATTCCTCGTGGATGCGACTGATCAGGAAGACCTCGTAGTCCATGGACAGCCCGAAGAGGATGGCGAACAGCATGACGGGGAGGAACGCCTCGATCGGCCCCGGCCGGTTGACTTGGAAGAGCGCGCCGGCCCAGCCCCATTGGAACACGGCCACCAGGACCCCGAACGCCGCCCCGATGGAGAGCAGGTTCATCACCGCCGCCGTGAGCGGGATCACGAGGCTGCGGAACACCCAGGCCAGCAGGAGGAAGGACAGCACGACCACCAGCCCGATGAAGAGGGGCAGCTTGGACGACAGCACGCGGGCGAAGTCGGCGAAGATGGCCGTGTTGCCACCGACGTAGACGGCGACGCCGGCGCCGGCGACCGCGGCCGGGATCGTCACCTGCCGGAGATGGTCGATCAGGTCGGTTGTAGCCGCCGCCTGTGGGGAGGACGTCGGGTACACGGTGATCAGGGAGACGGTCTGGCCGTGGTTGCTCGGGAGGGACACCGGTGCGACGACCTTGGCCACCCCGGTCTGGGTCCCGACCGAGGCGGCCAACGCGTCGAGGGCCTGTGTATCGGCCGGGCCCGTATTGTCGGCCACCAGCAGTAGCGGGCCGTTGAAGCCGGGGCCGAACCCCTTGGCCAACAGGTCGTACGCCGTCCGGGTGGTCGTGCCGACCGGGTCGTTGCCCTGGTCGGAGGAGCCCAGCCGCAACGAGAAGAAGGGCAGGGCCACCAGTACCACGATGAGCAGGGCGACGAGGGCCGGGAGCACGGGACGGCCCTGGATGAACGAGGCCCATCGGGGCCAGAAGCCCTTGGTGCCGGCACCCACGATCCTCGGGCCCTTGGTGGCGAGGTCCCGCTTCTGCCGTCGGCTGAGTACCCGCGGCCCGATGAAGCCGAGGAAGGCGGGCAGCAATGTGAGCGCGGCGATCATGGTGAACAACACCCCGACGGCGGCGGCGATGGCCAGTCCATAGAGGAAGTTCACTCCGAGGGCGAACATTCCGAGTAGCGCGATGCACACGATGATCCCGGCGAACAGCACGGCCCGTCCCGACGTGTCCACCGCGTTGACGATCGAGGACTCGACGTCGTTGCCGGCGATGAGACCCTGGCGGTGCCGGGTCACGATGAACAGGGCGTAGTCGACGCCCACACCGAGCCCGATGAGCAGCACGAGCTGGGTGGAGAACTCGGGCATCTTGAGGGCGTGGCTGAGGAGACCGATCACACCGATGGCCGTCCCCAGCGAGGCCAGGGCGGAGGCCAGGGGCAGCAACATGGCGAAGATCGAGGCGAACACCAGGTAGAGGACGACCCCGGCCAGGAGGATGCCGAGGCCCGCCGAGCTGAACGACACCCGGTTGGCCGCCTCAGCCACCTGACCGGCCACCGCCACCTGCAGACCGGGCCCGTTGGCCGACTGGGCGGTGGCCACGAACTTCTGGGCCAGGGCCGTCGAGATGAACTGTTCCTGGGTGTCGAAGGTCACCGTGGCGAACCCGGTACGGCCGTCGGCGCTGACCTGCCCCGAACCCTCGGGACCGTACGGGCTGGTGATGCTCGAGACGTGGGGGACGGTCTTCACCTTGTCCAGCATCTGGGAGATGGTGGTCTCGACCGAGGGATCGGTGACGTTGGCCCCGTTGGTGGTGTGGAAGACGATCTGTTCCCGGTCCCCGGCCACCTTCGGCGCCGCCGCCTGGAGGAGGGAGAGTGCCTTGGTGGATTCGGTGTTGGGGAGGGAGAAGCTGTTCGAGTAGGCCGTGCCGACGGACGCAGAGATGACGCTCGTGCCGACCAATGCCGTCAGCCAGAGCAGCAGCACGATCACGCGATGGCGGACACACCAGGAGGCGAGTGCCTTCATGTCAGGGAAATCCTCGAATTCGGGGTGGGGCGTCAGGTCCCCCGCCGCCGGCGCGGCGGGACGGTCGGGGTCGTCAGGGCCCATTCTTGCGGAAAGCGCAGCGTTGGCGGTAGTCGGGCCGCCCTACCCTCTGCGACCCGGTTCTTCGGAGGCCGGTCCGGGGGCACGACGGCAGGACCGAAGCCGGTCACGGCTACCGTCGTTGGGTCCACCGCCTCGGGCCCCCGGCCCGTAACCGGACCGTCGCCGGCCGATGGGCGCCATCGGCCATGATGAGTGGGTGGCCGGCCCCGAGCGTCTCGTCGCGTTGTCCGGCGCGTACAATTTCCGGGACCTCGGCGGCTACCCGACTCCGAGCGGGCGGTACACGCGCTGGGGACGGCTCTTCCGCAGCGACACGCTCCACGAGCTCACCACGGCCGATGTGGAGGTCCTGCGGTCGCTCGGCCTTGCCACCATCGTCGACCTCCGCACGTCACGCGAGCTCGAGCGGACCGGAAGGGGACCGATGGCCTCCGAGCCCATCGCCTACCGGCATCTCTCGGTCATCCGCGACGGAGAGGGCGAGGCGATGGCTGCTCCTGCACCACCGGGGCAGGAGCTCAGCCAGCCGCTATCTCTGGTATCTGGACCGGGGCCGTGACGCGCTGGCCGAAGCACTCTCCCTCGTGGCCGATCCGTCCAACCTCCCCCTGGTGTTCCATTGCGCCGCGGGCAAGGATCGCACCGGCGTGCTCGCCGCGCTGGTCCTCGACATCGTGGGTGTCGAGCCGGAGGTGATCGTGGCCGACTACGTGGTCACCGCCGGGCGGATGGAGCTCATCGTGGCTCGCTACCGGGCCGATCCGGACCTGGCCCCGAGGATGGCCAAGGTGCCCCCCCACCGCTTCACCGTCGAAGCCGCCACCATGCAGCGTTTTCTCGCCGTGCTCCACGAGCAGTTCGGCGGGGCCCGGGCCTGGGCGCTCTCCTCCGGGGTGGACGCCGAGGCTCTCGATCGCATGGCCGACCTGTTGCTCGAGGCCGCCCCCTGAGGCAGGGGGCGACCGCCGCCCCGGAGCGAGTCCTCGCGCCCGGCGGCCCCTGGACGGGTGCCTAGACTGGCGGGGTGCTGGCGTCCGTCTGGGAACCACTCGTGATCGGGGTCCTGGTCTTTCTCTCCCTGATCACGGCGACGGTCGCGGCCACCGGGTTCCTCCTGTGGCGGTACGGGCGACGCAAGTGGCGGGCCCTGCGGACACACAGCGCGGTGGTCGGAGCGGGCGTGCTGTGGGGTGCTGTCTCCTCCCGCCACCTACGGCCTCGTGCGCCCACCTGTTCGGCCGACATGGAGGACTGGCCGGCGCGCCTGGTGCGCAAGGAGATGTGGCGGGGGGTGGACCGGGCCGAGTCTGCGGTTCGGACCGCCGACGAGCTCGGAGGTCCGACCGCCTCGCTCCCATCGCTCTGCCGCCGGCTCCGGCACGCCGCTGTGGGGCTCGACCGGATCCTCCGCGTCGAGCCCGAGCGCCCGGTCCCACCGGCCCTGGCCGCGCAGGCCTTCGACGTGCTGCGGGCGGCGGGCGACGTACAGCGGGCCGCGGTCGCTTCGGCCGGCGATGCCACCGGCCACCAGGTCGACGAATTGTGGCGGGACGCCGACCACGAACTGCAGTGCCTCGACGCCGGCCTGGCGTCGACTCGCGCCATGCTGGCCGACCCCAACCGCTGAGGACCCGCGGGCTCGGGCCGGGACGGGCCGACGCGGTCAGGGATCGGAGCCGAGGACCTCGTCGACCGAAGCCTCGAGCACGGCCAACCCGTCGGAGAGCAGGTCCTCGTCGATGACCAGCGGGGGGAGCAACCGGATGACATTGCCGTAGGTACCGCAGGAAAGGGTCACCACCCCCCGCGCGTGGCACTGCTCGATGATGCGTCGGGTGGGGCCCGGGTCGGGCTGCGCGGTCCCGGGCCGGACGAGTTCCATGGCCATCATGGCGCCGCGTCCCCGAACGTCGCCCACGGCCGGATGCCGGCTCTGCAACGACGTAAGGCAGCCCGCAAGGGCCTCCCCGATGCGGCGGGCGGCGGCCAGCCCTCGGTCGCGCAGGATCCCGATGGAGGCCAGCGCGGCGGCACAGGCCACGGGGTTGCCGCCGTAGGTCCCACCGAGACCGCCGGGGTGGACGGCGTCCATGACCTCGGCCCGCCCGGTCACCGCGGCCAGCGGCATCCCGCCGCCAAGGGCCTTGGCCATGGTCATGAGGTCCGGGGCCACCTCCTCGTCCTGGCAGGCGAACCAGTCTCCGGTGCGGCAGAAGCCGGTCTGGATCTCGTCGGCGATGAGCATGGCACCGCGCTCCCGGCACCAGGAGGCCAATGCCGGGAGGAAGCCCTTGGCCGGTTCGACGAACCCGCCCTCGCCCTGGATGGGCTCCAGGAGCAGGCAGGCGACATTGTCCCCGCCGACGTTCCGTTCGATCACCTCCACGGCCCGGGCGGCGGCATCGGCGCCTGTCATCCCGGCCGGGTCCCGGAAGGGGTAGGACGTCGGCACGCGGTAGATCTCCGGGGCGAACGGGCCGAACTTGTCCTTGTACGGCATGTTCTTCGCCGTCAGTGCCATGGTCAGGTTGGTGCGCCCGTGGTAGGCGTGATCGAGGGCGATCACGGCCGGGCGACCGGTGGCGTGGCGAGCCACCTTCACCGCGTTCTCCACCGCTTCGGCCCCCGAATTGAACAAGACGGTGCGCTTCGGTCCCTCGACGGGGGTGAGGGAGTTGAGCGCGTCGCATACGGCCACGTATTCCTCGTAGGGATTGACCATGAAGCAGGTGTGGGCGAAGCGACCGGCCTGCTCGGTGATGGCTCGTACCACCGCGTCGGCGGCATGGCCCACATTGTTCACGGCGATGCCGGCTCCGAGGTCGACCAGTGCGTTCCCGTCGACATCGACCAGGATGGCGCCGGAGGCCGCACGTATGTACACGGGCAGGACCGAGCTGACACTGTTCGCCACTGCGGACAGCCGCCGCCGATGCAATGCCTCCGAGGCGGGCCCCGGGACGGTCGTGACCAGCTTCCGGGTCTGCTCGATCAAGGCGGGGCCACCTCCCTCTCGTCCGGCTCCAGCCTGGCACGCCCGGACCGCCGCCGCCGCCGGGCCCGGGCTGGTGCGAGCGGCCCGCATGTGTCGCCCCCTGCAACCACAGCGAGCCAGCAGACCGGCGGTGATCGGCCGGCGGTCAGGTTTGTGCCGTGTGCGGGGTGGTAAGTGGAAAGGTGGAGAGGACGAGCGCGGGGAAGGCAAAGACGGTGGCGATGGTCACGAAAAGGGGTTCTCGGTCACGGACCGACCACAGGGCCACCGCCAGCCTCGATCGCTGGGCGGCATGCCCGTGACTGTCTCGGTGGTGTTCGTGGACCTCGACGGGACGCTGGTTGACACGACCTACCTCCACACCCAGGCATGGTGGAAGGCACTGGCGGAGTCGGGGGAGCACCATCCGACGGCCACCATCCACAAACTGATCGGTATGGGGGGGAGCGAAATGCTCATGACCCTCCTCGGACACGACGACACCCGGGTCAGCGAGCGGCACGACGCTCTGTTCGAGGGGCTCCACGGTGACATCACTCCGCTCCCCGGAGCCAGCCGACTCCTTCGGGAGATCTCCGCGCATGGTGGTCGGGTGGTGATCGTCTCGTCCACACCTGCCTCGGGATTGGGCCCGTTGCTGGAGCCGCTCCACTGCGATGATGTCATCGAGAGCGTGGTCCACGGCGAGGCAGCCGACCAGGCCAAGCCTGCACCTGACCTGTTCCAGGTGGCCCTGGACCGGACGGGGGCCGGACCGCCACAAGCGGTCGCCATCGGCGACGCGGTCTGGGACGTGGAGTCGGCGGGCAAGGCGGGGGTCACCTGCATAGGGGTCGAGACCGGCGGCACGGATGGCTGCCGGTTGTCGGCGGCCGGCGCCGCCGAGGTCCATCCGAGCTGTGCCGGCCTCCTTCGTCACTCCCAAGAGAGGCGCGACAGCCTGCTCGGACCTCTGCTCGGCTAGCCGGGAGACGAGATGCACAGCGAGCCAGAAGGGTCATCGGCGGGGCGCCTCCAGGCTCGAAATGATCCCGGTCGGGAGGAGTCCGAGGAGGAGCGAGAGGACCGGAACGTGATGGAGCTCCTCCAGGAGCTCCGGGTGGCCGGCATCGGTATCCAAGTGCTGTTCGGCTTCCTGCTGTCCCTGCCTTTCACCATGAGGTTCGGCAGGCTCGATGCCCCGCAGCGGCACCTGTACATCGTGACCCTCGTTCTCGCCGCGGTGGCCATCGGGTCCCTCTCCGCCCCCGTCGCCTACCACCGCCTCGTGTTCCGTCAGCACAAGAAGGATCGACTGCTCCGCGTGGCCAACGGCATGGCCTTGGCCGGGTTGGCCGCTGTCGGGCTGGCCATCTCCTCGGCGGTGTTGCTGGTCACCGGGGTGGTTCTGCGCGGTCTCGCCGTGCCCGTGATCTCGGCATCGGTCGCCGGCATGTTCGCCGTCCTGTGGTTCGTCCTACCGCTCGTATCGGGCCGGTTTGGCCCGCGCGGCCGCTGACCGCCGGACGGACCCCGACCAGCGGGCGTGGCGGTTTCACACGGCGCCCGGCGGGTAGGAGCACTGTCAGGCCACTGAAGGGCAGGCACACGGAGGTGACCGATGCCACGCAATGACTGGAGCCGCAAGCGTGAACGGCAGTACGACCACATCAAAGAGGGACTGATCGATCGGGGTGATCCGCAGGAAGAAGCGGAGGAGATCGCGGCAAGGACCGTCAACAAGGCGCGTGCCCGTTCCGGCGAGTCCGCGACGGCCAGCCGGACGTCACTGAAGGACATCTCGTCGAGCCGAAGGGGTGGGCTGCGGTCGCACCGGGGGAGCGGCGGGCGGACCCGTGATCAGCTCTACCAGGAGGCTCGGCAGAAGCACATCGAGGGCCGCTCGAAGATGTCGAAAGCCGAGCTGGAGCGGGCCGTCGGTCGCTGAGCCGGATGCTGTCAGTCCGAACCGCTGGTCCCGGACTGTTAGAGCCACAGAAAGGACACATGGTGACTGCAAACAGCACGAACGGAACGGCCCGGGCTGCGAGAGGGCGACGCCGGAACGCGTCCCCTCCCGATGCCATCAAGCTCTTGAAAGACGATCACCGCCAGGTCGAACGGCTGTTCAAGAACTTCGAGCGGGCAGGCAGTGGGGCCCACAAGACCAAGCGCAGGCTGGTCGATCAGATGATCGCGGAACTGTCCCAACACGCCGCCATCGAAGAGGAGGTCCTCTATCCCGCCGCCCGTCGGGCCCTCGCGTCCCACGACGACCAGGTGCTCGAGGCACTGGAGGAGCACCATCTCGTCAAATGGGAGCTCCGCGAACTGGACGGTCTGGCCCCGACGGCGGAGAGGTTCCAACCGAAGGTCTCCGTGCTGATCGAGAACGTACGCCATCACGTCCGGGAGGAAGAGGGGGAGCTGTTCCCGCTCCTCCGCTCCGAGCTCGGCCGCAAGCGCTTGCTCGAGCTGGGGGAGGCGCTCCGGACCGCCCAGCGGTTCGCCCCCACCCGGCCCCATCCCCGTTCCCCGGATGAGCCGCCGGGCAATCTCCTGCCCAATACGGTGGCCGGGGCGGTGGACAAGGCGCGTGACCTGGTGCGCGCGGCCCGTCCCGGCTCCTGATGCGACGGTGGCTCCGAGGAGCCGATTGCCGGGCCCTGGCCGGGCACCATGATCACTGAGGAGGACCGGGTGGCGGATGATGAACCTCCGTCGGAGCAGGCCAGCGCGGCCTTCACCAGCCGGGTCGAGTACTCCCTGCTGGTCGTGACGACCGGTGGCCCGGACGGGGAGACGAGTGGATGCCTGGCCGGCTTCGTCACCCAGTGCAGCATCGAGCCACCGCGCTTCCTCGTCTGCGTCTCGAAGGTGAACCACACCTTCTTCGTCGCGGAACGGTCCGGCGGTCTCGTTCTCCATCTCCTCGGCCAGGACCAGGTCGAGCTGGCCGCCCTCTTCGGAGAGACGACCGGTGACACTGTGGACAAGTTCGAGCGGTGCCGGTGGCACCCGGGGCGAACCGGAGCACCGGTGCTCGACGAATGTGCGGCGTGGGTCGAAGGCGCCATCATGAGGCACTTCCCGGCCGGCGACCATGAAGCATTCCTGATGCGACCCGTCGACGGAGGCGCCGGCCCCCACGACCGAGTGCTGACCTTCCAGAACGCCCCATCGCTGCGACCGGGTCATCCGACGTCGTGACACACCCGACGGTGATCGAGGCCACCGCGACGCCCATGGGGTTCGTCGTTCCGTCCCCTTTGGGGATGGTTGTGCACGAGCCTTTGCCGTGGGGCGCGGTGAGGGCGCCGGCAGCCGGCGTTTCTGCCGGTGGTGACCGTCCCTGCACCGGTCGTCATCGTCCCGGCGCTCGTGGAAGTCTTCCGTCGGTCCTGACGGAACCCAGCCTCACCGGAGAGTGACGGTGACCGCGGTGCCCACGTCGGAGGCATGGCGGCCCACCCGCACCTCGTAACGCCCCGGCCGGGTCACCATGGCATGGGTGCCGGTGTCGCGTTCGGCCAACGTGGCCCGCCCCACGGTGAGCTCGACCTCGACCGTGGCCCCGGCTGCGACGGCGAGCCTCCGGAACGCCTTGAGCCGGGCCGGGCGGGACGATCCTGTCCGGCGGACGTAGGCCTGCACCACTTCGCTCCCGTCGCGGTCGCCCGTGTTGCGGACCACGGCCCGGACCCCGATGCCCTCCCCCCGCGTCTCGGCCCACACCTCCTCGATAGCGAAGGTCGTGTAGCTCAGCCCGAACCCGAACGGGTAGGCCGGGGCCGTGCCCGCCCGGGACAGGTGCCAGTACCCGTGCCACCAGTCGTAGGTGAACGCTTGGCTCTCCGGGTCGAAGTCGGGGAGATGCGACTCGTCCTCTGGAACCGAGAAGGGGAGCCGGCCGGAGGCATCGACCTTGCCCAGCAGGACGTCGGCCAGACCGTGCCCACCCTCCATGCCGGCGTACCACGACTGGACCACCGCGGGCACCGCCCGATCCCACTCGGACACCAGCACGGCGCTGCCGGCCACGATGGCCACCACCGTCCTCGGATTGGCCGTCGCCACGGTCCGGATGAGCGCCACGTCCTCGTCGTGGAGACGGAGCGACTTCCTGTCGCCGCCCACGGCGAACCCGCCCTCGGTCCCCGGCACCACGTGGGCGGGGGGCTGGGTCGTGCGTTCCCCGGCGATGGAGGAGTTGAATCGCTCGATCAGGTCGGGGTCGTCCGCCCCGGGGAACAGTTCGGTGAGGTGCGCGGTGGCGAACTCACCGATGAACTCGCCCTCGTCGCGGCGGGTGTAGCCCACCACCACGACGGCCACCGCCGCCGAGCGGGCCGCGGCGACGACGGCCTCGGCATCGGTCTCGTCCGGGTGGACGACGGCGATGTTGGGCAGGGCGGCACAGAGGCCGTCCGCCACCGTTGCCACCGCGGGGGCCCACACGTCGCTCGAGCCGCCGTCGCCCAGATTGACCGTGCTGGCCAGCCTGCCGAACAGGGCCACCGTGGCACCCGACGGCACGTCCAGGGGCAGGAGGGGGCGCCCGTCCACCGGTTGGTTGCGGAGCAGCACCACCGACCGGGCCGACACCTCCCGGGCCAGCGCACGGTGGCCGGGGTCGGCCAGGATGTCCCGGCCCGGCCGGGGGGATTCGAGGACCGGGCCGAACCGCAGGCGGGTGGCGACCACCCGCTCGACGGCCCGGTCCACCTGCTCCCATGTCACCTCGCCCTCGTCGAGGGCGCGCCGTAGCCCGCCGGCCCGGATCATCCGGTAGGGCATCTCGACGTCCAGGCCGCCCCGCAGGGAGCGTGCCGCATCCCGGATCCCGAGGATCCAGTCACTGATGACGAACCCCTCGAATCCCCACTCCTGGCGGAGCACCGCCGTCAAGAGCTCCTCGTTCTCGCCACACCAGGCGCCGTTGACGCTGTTGTAGGCGCTCATGACGACGGCGACGCCCTCGTCGACGATGCGCTTGAACTGGGGCAGGTAGATGTCGTGGAGAGAGGCCTCGTCCACGGTGATGTCGACGACGAACCGGGCGTTCTCCATGGAGTTGCAGGCGAAGTGCTTGACGCAGGCCATGGCATGGCGCTGCACGCCCCGGGCCAGGGCGGCACCCATCTCACCCACGTGGAATGGGTCCTCGCCGTAGGTCTCCTGGGCCCGGCCCCAGGCCGGATGGCGCAGGAGGTTGACGCAGACACCCCCGTAGAGATCGGCGCCGACGGCGCGCAGCTCGCGGCCGATGGCATCGCCGACCCGTTCCTCGAGCTCGGGATCCCACGTCGCTCCCCGGGCCATGGTGACCGGGAAGCAGGTCGCCCGGTCGACCACCACGCCCCTCGGGCCATCGGCGAAAGAGAAGCCCTTCAGTCCGAGACGGTCGATGCGGCCGGAGCGGAAGGGGCTCTTGTGGTACCCGGCCTCGGCCAGGTAGGTGAGCCCGGCCCAGAACGGCGCGTCACCGTCCAGGCACCAGAGCCGTTCCTCCTCGGTCATGGCGGCCACGACCGAGGAGGCGTCGCCCCCCGGCCCGCCCTCCATACCCGCCGACTCGATGGTCATCCGGACATTGTCACAGGTGGAGTCCGACGTCGCCGGCGAGGGGCACGTCGCCGGCGAGGGGCGACGTCGGGGTCAGGGGGCCGCCGGGGGGGCGGTGAGGTCGTAGACGGTGACGCCGTCGACGGTCGTGGCCGTGTAGTGGCTGCTCACCCAGGAGGAGATCTGAGTCGAGACCGAGGTGCCGGACGAGCCGGGCCCGCCTCCGAGACCACCACCGAATCCACCCCCACCGATGTAGTAGTGGATCCGTCCGGCGGCGACGTACGCCTCGAACTGGCTGAGGGTCGGAGCGGGGTCGGTCCCGTTGAAGCCTCCGATGGCCATCACCGGGTCGTCGGTGGCCAGCTGGTAGCCCGACGCCGAATTGGAGCCGGTGGTGGCGGCCACCCACGAGTACTTGGAGGCGTCGGCAGTGAGCAGGGCCACCAGCTGCTTGCCCGGCGTGGCCGCGTTGAGCAGGCCGCCGGCGGCGCCG
>CAWDXZ010000004.1:0-290683 GCA_963806455.1 uncultured Acidimicrobiales bacterium | reverse complement strand
TGGAGGTGAACGGACTCGAACCGTCGGCCTCTACATTGCGAACGTAGCGCTCTACCAGCTGAGCTACACCCCCGGCCGTCTCAGATTAGTCGGCCACCGAGAGCACTCTGGTGCGGGCGCTCGGAGGTGGGGTAGACGTATGGCCTCAGCCGGTGGTACCCGGCGCCCCGCTGTGCCCCCCGACCGTCGTGGTGGTCGTGGTGCTCGACGGGATCGTCGTGGTGGTCGTGGTGGTCGTCGTGGTGGAGGTGGTTGGAGGCGGGGCACTGCTCGAGGTGGTCGGTGACGATGGCGTCGTCGTGGAGCTCGCCGGCGGACCGGCCGCCTGGCCCGGCGGCGTCGGGAAGGTCCACATGGCCGCGGCGCAGTAGCTGCTGCTGTCCGCCACCGCCACGTCGACACCCGGCAGTGCCGCGAACGTCCAGACGTTGATGGGCGGCCCGCTCTCCAGGCAGGCCAGGGCCGGATCGGTCGTCTGGAAGCCCGTCAGCGTGCCCAGGTACTGGACCGCGCCGAACGATGCCGGCGGCAGGACCGGGGCCAAGGAGACACCCGCCCCGTTCCAGATGCCGGTCGACGTGAACCCGGCACCGGCCGGCGTCGCCGCCGACGCGGTCGGCCCGGTCTGGAGGTCCTTGACCGCCGGCGCGTTCCCGAGGAGGGCCGCCAGCATGGCCGGATTGTTGCCATCCATGCCCAGCGCCCATATGCCCAGCCCGGCGATGTGGAAGGTCCCGGCCAATTGGGCCTTCAGAGCCAACGACGTGGGATCGTCGAAGAAGGTCTCGTGCCATTGGTTCCCGACCTGGTATGCCGTCCATGCCGTCTGGGTCGACGGGTCCCAGTAGGTCGGATGCCCCGAGGAAGCGATCTGGGCGTCGCTGAGCGGTGACTCTCCCCCGGTCGCCTGCGCCGTCCGGGTGTCGTCGGTGGTCGGCCAGTCGTACCCGTAGTACGGCACCCCGAGGATCACCTTCTGCGGCGGTACCACCGCGGTGAATTGCTGCAGCGCCTCGGTGTCGTTGAAGCCCCCGCCCACCAGCGGTGCCGTGGCGCTCGGTACCTGGCGGTCGTTCATGTCGTAGGCCATGACGAAGAATCCGTCCAGCGCCGGCGCCAGGGCGGCCACGTCATAGAAGCCGGCGCTGTCGGCGGCGGCGCTGGCGTACGTCGCCATGGTCACCTGCCAATGGGGGTTGGCGGCGTGCAGGGCCTTCGCCACCGCGGTGATCAGCGAGGTGAGGCCCTGCCGGTCGGCACTCCCCTCCCCCTCGAAGTCGAAGTTGACACCGTCGAGATTCTTGGCCGATACCGCTGCGATCAGGGCCGACGACAGGCGCGCCGCCGCGTTGGGGTCGGCGGTGATGGCATTGAGCGAGCTCTGGCTGAAACAGGTGACCGTCAGCACCACTCGGGCGCCGGCGGCATGCGCCCGGGAGACCAGGTTGACCAGGTCCTGGCTCTCATAGCCGTTCCACCCTGAGCCGCTCTGGTTGAGGGTGCCGTCGGCGTTGGCGTCGACACTGAAGTACGCCAGCGTGGTGAGATCCTTGACGTCGAACGCTGACGACTGCGGGAGCGTCCAGTAGGGGGCGTAGCCGAAGATCTCGTGCGGCTGGAGAGGTGGTGTCGAGGCCAGGGACGGAGGCGCCGGCGCCGGTGCCGAGGTGGCGACGGGCAGGTTGACCGCCGGGTGCACGCTGCCGGCTTGGGCTGCATTACCGCCGTCGTTCGGGGCACGTCGGTGGAGAAGTGCCCCACTCGCCGAGGAGCCCAGTGACGTGCTGGTGCTGCCGGCCAGCAGGACGAGCGCCAGCAGCCCGACCACGAGGGGCCCGACCCGTCGCCGGCCGAGGCCGTGCCGTGGATCGTCCCGGCTGCGGTGCACGGGGGCCGTCCAGCGGGACACCACCCCGAACAGGGCCGCTGGACGAAGTGGTCCGGGCCCCTCCGGGGCTCGAGCCCCGCGTCGCTCGGCGATCAAGCCCAGGAAGGGCCCGAGCTCCGAAGACGGCGCCACGAACCGGAACGGGCTGTCGTGACCGAACCATCCGTCCTCGCGCATCCGGATCTCGAGCACCGCGGTCGGGAGGGGCCCCGGTCCGTCGATGGCACCGTCGACGCCGACTCCGGTCATCTCCGCCCAGGGAAGCAGCGAGGGCACCCCCGACCTCGATTGCGGTGACGGCGCCACGATCAGGCCGAGCTCGGTCGCCCGCAGTTCGACGGACGACCCGGCCCGTCCGGCATTGGCGATGACGCCCGGCGGTCGCTCGTCCGCCTCGGGCAGTTCGGCGCGCAAGACCGGAGGCCGTGGATCGGGCGGATCGTGAGGGGTCGAACGAGGTTCGGATCTCATTGGTTTCGATCGGAGAGGTGGCGGGGGGAACCCGGCCGGCTTGGAGGGACGCGCCGCCCGATAGGTGGTCAGGCTAGCACCCTCGGCGCGTTTTTAGCCATACACGAGGGCGTTCATCCGGGACGCGGCCTTGCCTGGCAGGCGAAGGCGGGCACCCCGAGGCATTCCTAAAGGATCCAGCCGCGCACTCCGACAATTATGCCGTCGGCCGTTGTCACACCGTGCAACAGATCGGTCACCATGGAGTCGTCATCCATCCAGAACACCACGAGCCGATGATCCCGTGATCTTCGTCGAGGGATTCCGCCTGCTCTTCGTGCTGGCCGGCTCCGCGGCCGGGTTCGAGATCGGCCGGAACGTGAGCACCAGCCCCCATGCCCCGGTGATCGGCCTCCTCCTGGGCGCGTCGGTGAGCTACGTGCTCGGTGGGGCCGGTGGCCGCCTTCTCGACAAGGGGCTCCAGCGAGCGGTCTTCCTGTTCCGCAACACACCACCAGGCGAGGTGTTCGCGGCATCGATCATCTCGACCACCGGCATGTTGCTCGGACTGGTCGTGGGCTTGCCCTTCATGGTCATCTTCCGGTCGAGCTTCGCACTTCTCGTCACCGCCTTCACGTCGTGGATACTGGCGACGGCCGGCTGGCGGCTCGGCGCCGTCAAGGGTCGCCAGATCGTGGCCGCTGCTGGACTGTCCAGAATCCTCGCCCCCCACCCGAGCCCGCCCCAGGGCCACGCGTTGTTGGTGGACGGTTCGGCACTGATGAACCGGTTCCTGCTGGAACTGGGGCGAGGCGGGCTTCTCCCGGGGGGCTTGGTCATTCCCCAATTCGTCGTCGATCACGTCCAGGCCGTGGCCGAGGCCCCCGACCCGGTCAGCTCGCGCCGGGCACGTCGAGGGCTCGAGTCGGTGGAGGCGTTGCGCGAGATGGGCGTGCCCGTCCACGTGGCACGGGACGAGGTCCCCGAGGTCGACGACCCCACCATCAAGCTGCTCACGGTGGCCCGCCGGGTGGGCCTGCGCATAGCAACCTGTTCCTCCAAGGTCGTCGACGAAGCGGTCCGATGGGAACTCGCCGTCGTCGACCTGAGGGAGGTGGCCAGCCGGCTCAATCCCGACCATCTGCCGGGGGAGCGGTTGAGTGTCGACCTGGTCAAGGAGGGGCGCCAGCCCCGGCAGGCAGTCGGGTACCTCCCCGACGGTGACATGGTGGTCGTCAACGATGCCACCCACCTGGTGGACCGGGGTGCCGTGGGCGTCACCGTGCTCTCGACCCGGTCGACAAGTCAGGGGTTGATGGTCTTCGCCAAGCTGGCCACCGAACCGGAGTCCATCGAGGACGGGGTCGACAGCCTCGCCTGACGATCAGGTCGCATCGCCCCAGGGAATCGGCGGCACCGAACGACTGGCGGCCGGGGGCCGGTTCAGGCCTCCTTGACGGCTGCGACCAGCTTGGTGAGCGTGTCCTTGGCGTCGCCGAACAACAGGGTCGTCTTCTCGTCGAACAGGAGCTCGTTGTCGATACCGGCGAAGCCCGGCCTCATCGAGCGCTTCAGGAACACGATGTTGGCGGCTTCGTCGGCGTTGATGATGGGCATGCCGTAGATGGGGCTGCCGGCCGTGTTCTTGGCCGCCGGGTTCACGGTGTCATTGGCGCCGACCACCAGGGCCACGTCGGCCGTCGCCATCTCCGGGTTGGCCTCGTCCATCTCTTTGAGCTCGTCGTAGGGGACGTTGGCCTCGGCCAGCAGCACGTTCATGTGGCCGGGCATCCGGCCGGCCACCGGGTGGATGGCGTAGAACACCTCGACCCCGCGCTCCATCAACAGGTCGGCGAGCTCCCGTGCCGCATGCTGGGCCTGCGCCACCGCCAAGCCGTAGCCGGGGATGATGACCACCTTTCGGGCGTAGGCCAGCAGCACGCCGATGTCCTCGGGCGTACCGGCCTTGACCGACCGGGTCTCCCCGCTGCCGTCAGCCCCACCACCGGCCGTCACCACCGATCCGAACGCGCTGAACAAGATGTTGGGCAGCGACCGGCCCATGGCCTTGCTCATCAAGCGGGTGAGGAGGATGCCCGACGCCCCGACCAGGGTGCCGGCGATGATCAGCAGGTTGTTGTTGAGGGTGAAGCCCGACGCCGCCACGGCCAGCCCGGTGAACGAGTTGAGCAGCGATATCAGGACCGGCACGTCGGCACCGCCGATGGGCAGGACGAAGATGACCCCGAGGGCCAGCGAGAGCACGGCGGTGGCGGCCAGCAACGGGACGCTTCCGGTCACCAGTGTCCCGACGGCCAGCCCCAGGATGCCCAGCCCCACCATGGCGTTGATCACCTGCTGGGCGGGATAGGTCACCGGGCGCCCGGTCATGAGCTCCTGCAGCTTGGCGAAGGCGATCGCGCTCCCGGAGAAGGACACGCACCCGACGAGCACCCCGAACAGCACTTCGGCGATCCGGTAGACGGCCGGCTTCCCGGGTGCCTCGATGAGGAAGACCACGATCGAGATCAGGGCGGCGGCCCCGCCCCCGACCCCGTTGAAGATGGCCACCATCTGTGGCATCGCCGTCATCTTCACCAGGCGGGCCGCTGGGACGGCGATGGCCGCGCCCACGGCCATGGCCACCAGGGTGAGGACGAGGTTGAGGGTGTGGGCCCGGACCGACGGATAGGCGAAGGTGAAGCCGACGGCCACGGCCGCGGCCGTGGCGCCGAGGAGGTTCCCGTTGCGGGCGTGCTTGGGGGAGCTCAGACCCTTGAGGGCGAGGATGAAACCGACGGCCGCGATGAGGTAGACCAGATCGATTCCGGTGTTGAGGGTCACTTCTGGCCTTCCGGTGCGTCGGCCTCGGCCGGGGCACCCTTGACCGCCCGGTCGGCCGGCTTGGCCTTGAACATCTCGAGCATCCGGTCGGTGACGACGAACCCGCCCACGATGTTGAGGGTGGCGAGGACCACGGCCAGGAAGGCCAGCGTGATCTGTACGGTGCCGTGGGCCTCTCCCATGATGAGGATGGTCCCGACCAGGACGATGCCGTGGATGGCGTTGCTCCCCGACATCAGCGGGGTGTGCAGGATGCTCGGCACTCGGCCGATGACCTCGTTCCCGACGAACGCAGCCAGCACGAAAATGGTGACGAACTCGAGAATCCCGGTGGTCATGAACCTGTCTCCTTCACTCCGGTGCTTCCCTCTGGTGCGGCGGGGGCGTCCTCGGCGACCACCGGCTCGGCGACCGAGGCCGGCGGCCCGGGGGGCGGAAGACCGAGGGCCTCGGCGGTGGGCCCGTGCACCACGGTCCCGGCCCGAACCACACAGGTGCCGGCCACGATCTCGTCGTCGAAGTCCGGGTCGAGCTGGCCGTCCCGGACCAGCAGCGCCATGAAGTTGGCGATATTGCGGGCATAGAGGAAACTGGCATGGGTGGGCATGGTGGCGGGTGGATTGGTCATGCCCACCACGGTGACGCCGTCGACGGCCACGTCCTCCCCGGCCACCGACAACTCGCAGTTGCCGCCCGAGTCGGCCGCTATGTCCACCACGACCGAACCCGCCGCCATGCCGGCCACCATGACTGCGGTGACCAGGACCGGAGCCTTGCGGCCGGGGATCTGGGCGGTGGTGATCACCACATCGGCGGCGGCGACCTCCGTCGTCAACAGCTCCTGCTGTTTGGCCAGGTACTCGGCGGACTGTTCCCGGGCATACCCGCCGGTGCCCTCCTGCGACTCGAGATCGAGCTCCACGAACTTGGCCCCGAGGCTCTGCACCTCCTCTTTGGCCGCGGCCCGTACGTCGTAGGCGCGCACCACTGCCCCCAGCCGGCGGGCGGTGGCGATCGCCTGCAGGCCGGCCACACCCGCCCCCATCACCAGGACCTTGGCCGGTGGCACTGTCCCGGCCGCCGTCATGAACAGGGGAAAGAACTTGGCCAGGTGCTCGGCGGCCGTGAGACCGGCCCGGTAGCCGGACACCGTCGCCTGGGACGAGAGGGCATCCATCGACTGGGCCCGGCTGATGCGGGGCAGCAGGTCCAGGCTGTAGACGGTGGCGCCGCGGTCGGCCATCACCCGGACGGCGTCGAGCTCGGCGACCGGTTGCAGGAAGCCGACGAGCGACAGACCCTCGGGCAGGCCGGCGGCCTCGGCGGCGGTGGGCGGCTGCACCCGTGCGAGCAGCGAGGCCCCCTCGAGCGCCGATGCCGGCTCCGCCACGACGGCGGCCCCGGCCTGGACGAAGTCGTCGTCCGAGAAGCGGGCGGCGGCGCCCGCGCCGCTCTCGACGGCCACCTCCATTCCCGTACCGACCAGCTTGGCGACCACCTCGGGGACCATGGCGACCCGGGTCTCTCCCGGACGCGACTCTCTCAGGACGGCGAGTTTCACGGCCTGAGGTATACAGGCAATTGCAGGTGGCCGACCACTCTGTCCGTCATGCCCCCGCTGAGTGGCGGGTCTGTCCGGCATACGCCCGTCGGTGGCGGGATGAGCGGCCGCCGGCCGGTCGGAGGAGCCTCAGGACACCTCGATGACGGCCTGGGCCCTGCTGTGGGGCGCCTACCGGGACGAGCGGTTCTTGAGCCGTTTGCGCCCGGTCAGCCCGGCCGGGATCGGGACATCGGGACCGTCGTCGTCCGGCGGGGGGCTGGAGCCTTTCCTCTTGGCCTCGGGGCCCGGCGTCCCCCCGCCCCCGGTCGCTCCCTCGACCGCGTCCTCGTCGTCGCGGTCGACGGCCGACTCGTCTTGCCCGATCGTGAGACCGTCGACGCCGAGGTCTGCTCCCGTTCCCTCGCCGGGGGGATCGACCGGCGTCGGATCACCGGCGTCGGGATCGCGTCCGAAGGCCTCCTCCACGACGGTCCCGCCGACCCGGTGCTCCAGCGTGCCCATCCGGGTACGGGAGAAGTGCGCCACCTCCTCCCGGGCCGCCAGGGAGGCGGCATCATCACCCGACATGGGGCGGGCGAAGAAGAACCCCTGCGCCGCGTCGGCACCGAACGACCGGACGATGTCGACCTGCGCCATCGTCTCCACCCGTTCGGCGAGGGCGGACATCCCGAGCGAGTGGGCCATATGGATGACGGTCTCGACGACCAGACGGTTGATGCCCTGGGTGGGCTCCAGGCCGGCGATAAACGACCCGTCGATCTTCACCGTGCTGATGGAGTGCCGCTTGAACGGCTCGAACGAGGACCAGTTGGTGCCCACGTCGTCCACCGACAGCTGCACACCCATCCGGGACAGGCTCATCAGGTCCTCGGAGGCCGTCGGGTCGACGATGGCGTCCTCGGTCACCTCGAGTGTCAGCTGGCCGCTCGGGAAGCCCGTCTGCTCCAGGGCGTCGGCCACCGCCTTGGACACCTCACCCCGGCGCAGCTGGTGGATGGTGCCGTTCACCCCGAGCTGGATGCTCGGTGACCAGCGGCCCGCCTGCCGGCAGGCCTCGAGGAGCACCCAGCGGGTCAGGGGCCCGATGTCGCCGCTGGCCTCGGCCTCCGGTATGAGCTGGTCGGGCGAGATCAGACCCTCGCTCGGGTGATCCCAGCGGACGAGGGCCTCCATGCCCAACAACCGGCCGTTGGTGAGATCGACGACCGGGAGGAACTCGAGGTACGGGGTCCCGGGCAGCGTGAAGGTCAGCTCGGTGTCCGTCAGCATGACCGGCTCGTCCTCGGCCCGGCGACGACCCCGGTCTGGCCGGTGCAGGCGGACCGCAGGTCTCCAGTCACCATTGAGGCATCGACCGCCCCTGACCTCCACTTGAGCGGTTTCGGACAGCCCCGACCGCCGACCGCGCCCCCTGCCCGGGGCCCGAATCGGTCCGGCCTCCTACCCGTCTGGCCCGGGCCGTTCGCCGAGGGCCCGCCGGACGGCGAGCTTGAAGGCGGGCGTCTCACCCCCGCCGTGGGCGACCAGGTTGGCCCCGGTCACGTAGGCGGCCGCCGGTGACGACAGGAAGAGGCACAGTCCGGCCACGTCCGAGGGGGTGGCGAACCGGCCCAGGGGGATGGTGGCGGCCACCTCGGCCATGCCCGCCGGGCCTCCGTAGTGGTCTTCCGCCCCCTCGGTGGCCACCATCCCGGCCGTCACGCAGTTGATCCGCACCTTCGGCGCCCATTCGACGGCCAACGACTGGGTCAGGCTGACCAGGCCGGCCTTGGCCGCCCCGTAGGCCGCCGTGCCCGGCGACGGTCGTATGCCGCTGACCGAACCGATGTTGACGATCGACCCCCCCTCCTCTTGGCCCTGCATGACGGCGTTGGCCCTCTGGGCGCAGTACAGCGGAGCCAACAGGTTGAGTGCGACGATCGAGGCGACGAACCGCGGGGAGGCCTTGGCCGCCTCCACCTCGGGTGAGCCGCCGGCGTTGTTCACCAGTACGTCGATCCGGCCGAACTGCTCCACGGCGGCGTCGATCACGGACGCGGCCTCCTCGGCCTCACGGACGTCGGCGACGACGAACCGCGCCAGCCGGTCCTCGCCCCCGGGCCCGTTCGCCCGCGGGAGCTCCTCGGTCGGGACGTCCCTCCGCCCGCAGATCAGGACATCGGCACCGGCGGCCAGAAAGGCCTCGGCGATCCCGCGCCCGATGCCCCGCCCGCCCCCGGTCACCACCGCCACCCGACCGGTGAAGTCGGGCACCCCGGACCGGCGGTCGAGATCGAACGTGGCCACAGCTGCCTCCCGGGCTTCGACTGGTACTGTCCTGACGCTGTATCAGATCATGGCGAGTGCGTGCCCGTCGCCGGACCTCGATGCCTGGACCCTCGTGCACGAGACCGGGCGCGGCCCCACGCCTCCGACATCCCCGGAGCAGGTCATGCCCATCAGGTCCTATCAGAAGCAGCCCGGCATCGGCGAGGTGGTCATCGACCACCCCCCGGTCAACGCTCTCGACGTGGCCGGATGGTTCGACCTGGCCGAGGCGGTGCTGGCCGCCGGCCGGGTCCCCGACAACCGCGTCGTCATCGTCCGCGCCGAAGGCCGGGGGTTCTGTGCCGGGGTGGACATCAAGGAGATCCAGGCGGAGGGGGACCGTGCCCTCATCGGGGCCAATCGGGGCTGCTTCGCCGCCTTTGCCGCCGTCTACGAGTGCGAGGTGCCGGTGGTGGCCGCCGTGCACGGTTTCTGCCTGGGCGGGGGTGTCGGCATCGCCGGCAACGCCGACATCGTCGTTGCCTCCGAGGACGCCACCTTCGGCCTTCCCGAAGTCGACCGCGGCGCCCTCGGCGCCGCCACCCACCTGTCCCGCCTGGTCCCCCAGCATCGGATGCGCTCGATGGTCTACACGGCCCGGCCCGCCACCGCCGCCGAGCTCCATGCCTACGGATCGGTCCTCCGGGTGGTGGGGCGGGACGAGCTGGTGGCCACCGCCTACGAAGTGGCCGGGGACATCGCCACCAAGAGCCCGACGATCATCCGCCGGGCCAAGGAGTCCCTCAACGGGATCGACCCGGTGGACGTCCGCTCCAGCTACCGGTACGAACAGGGGTTCACCTACGAGCTCCACGTGGCCGGGGTGGCCGACGAGCAGCGGGCTGCCTTCGTCGAGAAGCGCGAGGCCGACACCACCACATGAGCCACACCCACCACATGAGCCACACCCACCACATGAGCGGCGACGACCACATGAGCGGCGACGACCACATGAGCTGCGACGACCGATGCCGCCAAACCGGGCGGGAGGGCAGGTCCGGTGCCTGACAAGCGCATGACCCTGGACGAGCTGGTCGGCGAGCTTCGGAGCGGGATGACCATCGGCATCGGCGGATGGGGGTCGAGGCGCAAGCCCATGGCCGCCGTGCGGGCCATCCTCCGCTCGGACCTGACCGGGCTGACCGTGGTCTCCTACGGCGGCCCCGACGTCGGGCTGCTGTGCGCGGCGGGCAAGGTGGCCAAGGCCGTTTTCGCCTTCGTGACGCTCGACTCCATCCCCACCGACCCCCATTTCAAGGTGGCCCGACAGAGCGCCGCCATCGAGAGCATGGAGATCGACGAGGGCATGTTCTACCTCGGGCTGTCGGCCGCCTCGCAGCGCCTGCCATTCCTGCCCACGCGGTCCGGGCTCGGCTCCGACGTCTTGCGGGTGAACCCCGGGCTCCGCACCGTCGTCTCCCCGTACGACGACGGTGAGGAACTGGTCGCCGTGCCCGCCCTTCGGCTCGACGCCGCTCTGGTCCACGTCAACCGGGCCGATGCCCGGGGCTCGGGGCAGATCCTCGGCCCCGACCCGTTCTTCGACGACCTGTTCCTGGGCGCCGCCGACCGCCGCTACGTGACGTCCGAACGCATCGTCGCCACCGACCGCCTCGCCACGGAGGGCCCCCTCCAGTCCCTGTGCATCAGCCGCCTGCTCACCGACGGAGTGGTGGAGACCCCGCGGGGGGCCCACTTCACCGCCTGTGTCCCCGACTATCCCCGCGACGAGGCTTTCCAGCGGGAGTACGTGACGGCGGCGGCGGACCCCGACTCGTGGACCGCGTTCAGGGAGAGGTACCTGGCGCTGGACGAACAGGGCTACCAGGCCGCCGTGGCCGGGACGGGCCGGTGACTCCGGCGATCCCGGCCGGCGGGTACGGGGTCACCCGGGCCGAGTACTGCGCCATCGCCTGTGCCGAGGTCTTCCGGGGGGACGGGGAGGTGATGGCCAGTGCCTTCGGGACCGCCCCCTCGCTCGGTGCCCGGCTGGCCCGACTGACCTTCGCCCCCGACCTGGTCCTCACCGACGGCGATGCCGCCCTGGTCGACGGGGCACCCCCCCTCGGGCCGCTCCCGCCCTCGGCGGTGCTCGAGTCCCATATGCCCTACCGGCGGGTGTTCGACGTCGTGTGGTCGGGCCGCCGCAGCCTGATCATGATGGCCTCCCAGATCGACCGCACCGGCAATCAGAACATCAGCGCCATCGGTGACTGGGCCCGGCCCCGGGTCCAGCTGGTGGGCGTCCGGGGGGCCCCGGGCAACACCGTGAACCATCCCACCAGCTACTGGGTGCCGAAGCACACCACCCGCTCGTTCGTCGAACAGGTCGACGTGGTGTCGGGCGTGGGCTATGCCCGCGCCGCCGAGGCCGGGCCTTCGGCTCGCCGCTACCACGAGATCCGGTGTGTGGTCTCCAACCTGGGCGTCTTCGACTTCGAGACGCCGGGCCGGACCATGAGGGTCCGCTCCCTCCACCCCGGGGTCACCGTCGAGGAGGTGGTCGAGGCCACCGGCTTCGAGCTGGCGTTCCCCGACGAGGTGCCCGAGACGCGCCTGCCCACGCCGGACGAGCTGGCCCTGATCCGGGACGTGCTCGACCGGGACGGCCTGCGCCACCGGGAGGTCCCGGCGTGAGCGATTCCCCCGGGGCCCCGGCCGACGGGGCGGGTCGTGGCCCCCGGGTGCACCCGGCGCTGCACACCCGGTTGTGCCGGTTGGTCGGCGTGCGGTACCCGGTCGTCCAGACCGGCATGGGGTGGGTGGCCGGGCCCCGGCTGGTGGCCGCCACCGCTGAGGCGGGGGGCCTCGGGATCCTCGCCTCGGCCACCATGACCTACGCCGAGCTGGTGGCGGCCATCGCCGAGGTCAGGGCCCGCACCGACCACCCCTTCGGCGTCAACCTGCGCACCGACGTGGCCGACGTGGACGAACGGGTGGCCCTCATGATCGACAACGGGGTGACCGTGGCCAGCTTCGCCCAGGCCCCGAGTGCCGACCTGGTGGAGCGATGCCGCCGGGCCGGTCTCGTCGTCATGCCGACCATCGGGGCCCGGCGGCACGCCGAGAAGGTGGCCGAATGGGGCGTCGATGCGGTCATCGCCCAAGGGGGCGAGGGCGGCGGCCATACGGGCTCGGTTCCCACCTCGTTGCTGACCCCGGCGGTCGTCGACGCCGTGGGCGACCGGGTGGCGGTGGTCGCCGCCGGCGGTTTCTTCGACGGCCGGGGGCTGGTGGCGGCGCTGGCCTTCGGTGCCGTCGGGATCGCCATGGGCACCCGGTTCCTCCTCACCCAGGAGAGCCGGGTCCCCGACCCGGTCAAGGCGGTCTACCTGGGCACCCCGGTCACCGGAACGGTCGTGTCCACGGCGGTGGACGGCGCCCCCCAGCGGGTCATCCGCACCGATCTGGTCGACCACCTCGAGCGGGCCGGATGGGTGCGCAACATGCCCCGGGCCCTGGCCAATGCCCACGCCTTCCGCCGCCAGACAGGGACGTCCCTCCTCGACCTCCTGCGGGAGGGCCGGGCCCTCAAGCAGGGGAACGAGCTCACCTGGCCGCAGGTGGTGATGGCGGCGAACGCCCCGATGATGACCAAGGCGGCCCTGGTCGACGGCCGGACCGACGTGGGGGTCCTGCCCACTGGCCAGGTGGTCGGCGAGATCGGGGAGCTGCCCTCCGTGGCCGACCTGATCGCACGGATCATGGGCGAGGCCACCGCCGTCCTGGACCGTCTGGCATCGGCGCCCGACGCTCGGGTCGAGTCGATCTAGCGCCGGCGCAGGTGCCGATGGAACCGCCGGGTCCCGCCTTTCCATGGCGATATCGGTGGGCAATAACGGAGGGGCGGATAGCCTGCATTCGATGGGGATTGCACGTGGTTGCCGACCGCGCCCGCGAGCGAACATTGCCCCGGGCCAGGGCGAGCACAAAGGCCCGTCGAAATTGCCCATTGTGCGGCCGGCAGGACTGAGCAATAATCTTCCACTGCCATCGGTTCGGTTTCCGCCACCCCCATAGGCCCTATGGAGAGGCCAAGCCGGCTCATATTTACCGCGTTGAGGAGGTCTGATGTCTACTGCCAATCAGCCATCCTCCAGCAGCCTCCGACAAAGTCGGTCGGGTGACAATGGCCCCATGACCATCGTCGGTGCCGGTGCGGTAACTGGCTATGGCTGGGGGCGCAAGCGGATCTGGGACGGGTTCCTGCTCGGGGAGAGCGCGGTCAAGCCCACCCCGGAGATGGCCGAGTTCCTGGAGGGCCCCCCTTATCTCGCTACCATCACGGGCTCCGGCGACATCCGGGATGGTCAGAGCCGCTTCAGCCAGGCCCTGCGGTTCTCGGGGCGCGAAGCCATCACCGATGCGCAAGACCGGGGCTGGCGCCCCGGGCCGGTCGTGGGTGTGATCCACTGCCTCGCCCTCGGCGACGTGGAGACGTTCCGCGACTACTACCGGCGGGAGGGTAACTTCGCCGGTTCACGGCGCAAGCTGCGGAGTTGGCTGCAGATGATCCCCTCGACGGTCATCGCCATGTTCATGAAGGAGTTCGGCTTCCACGGCCCCGCCATGTCGGTATCGGCCACATGCGCCTCGAGCAATGTCGGGATGTTGACGGCCAAGTCGTGGATCGACTCGGGCATCGCCTCCGACGTCGTCCTGCTCGCCACCGACATGTCCGGCATCCCCGAGAACATCCCTTGGTTCCGTGACCTGGGCGCGGCCGTCCTCGATCTCCCACCGTTCGACGGATGCCGGCCCTTCCAGGAGGGCAGCCGCGGCTTTGTCGGGGGTGAGGCCTCCGTGGCCATGGTGCTCTCGAACCGGCCGACGGGCGGGTATGCGTCGGTACTCGGTGGAGCGATGACCAACGACGGCTACCACGCCATCGCCCTGGCACCCGACAATGCCGAGGTGTTCCGGTGCTTCCGGGAGGCGACCGTCAATGCGGACGTCAGCCCGTCCGACGTGGCCTACCTCAACGCCCACGGACCGGGCACGGCCCAATGCGACGCCGCCGAGGCCAGAGTGCTCGACGAGCTGTACCCCGACGCCAAGGGGATCTTCTCGATCAAGCCTCTGGTGGGGCACTGTCAGGCCGCCGCCGGCGCCGTCGAGATGCTGGCCACCCTGTACGCCTTCGAGACAGGCGTGGTGCCGGCGCCGCCCCGGGTGGCACCGGGCCATCCCCGGCTGCTCGACGGCAACACGCCGCGACAGCCGGGGCTGATGCTCAAGTCATCGCTCGGCATGGGCGGTCACAACGCCGTTCTGGTGGTCGACGAGCCCCATTCCTGAGGCCGTATTTCCCCTTTGACGCCCAGGTGGGCGGCGTTGCATATGGAAGACACGTCCCAGGTGGCCGCCTCCACATAGCAATCCGGGGGGGTCGGTCCCGCCCCGGCCACGCCCGGCTGCTTGGCCCCGAAAATCCAGGCGGATCGGAGACCCCCGCCAGGCTCAAGAGCACCCGATTACCTGCCGATACACGGGCATGGGCAATGTTCGACAGTCCAACAAGGCCCGGGGCCGTGGTCTCAAGGCCGCCATGTCCACGGCTCCGGACACAGTGCCCGCCGCCTCGACCGATACACCGGAACTCCCCCGCGAAATCGGATTCGATCTCTCCTCGGTCCCGATCGTCAGTTGGTCCTACGACCCGGCCAGCGACGACCTCCGGTGGTCCGCTCCGGTCGAAGTGCTCTTCGGCGTCGAGCCGGGGACACCCGGCTTCTCCATGGACGTCATGACCGAGGACGAGACCGCCGGGCCCCCCACGCCCTTCCGGCGGCGGGCCACGGACAGGCCGACCGCCACCGCCACCGCCACCGAGATCACCGACCTCCCCGCCGCCATCCTCGAGCCGGTGCTGGCCCCGATCCGGGCCGGCGCTCCCCCGGCCGAGTACGACCTCCGGACGGTGGTCACCAGTCCGGACGGGGTCACCCACAAACTGATCGTGCGGGCCTCGCCGAGCTCGACCGGTGGCCGGCTCATGGGCGGCAACCCGGAGCTCGGCGACAGCGCCTACCTGGGCGCGGTGGTCGACGTCACCGAGCACGTCTACGTCGAACGCGAGCTGCACGACGTGGTCGACCGGTTCCGCCTCCTGACCGACCTCAGCCCGGACGCCATCGTCGTGCACCGCAACGGGACGCTGGTGTACGGCAACGCGGCCGCCGTGCGGCTGATCAAGGCGGAATCGATGGAGCAGTGCTACGGGTGGCCCATGACCACCTTCGTCCATCCCGACGACGTCGGGCCGGTGGCCGAGCGGGTGGCCCAGATGACCGAGGATGGGCAGGTCTCCGAGCACGGCGAGGTGAGGGTGATCGCGCTGGACGGCAGTATCTCGGTGGTCGACGTGACCTCGGTGCGCACCAGCTGGGGCGGGCAGCCCGCCTACCAGGTCATCATGAGGGACCTGTCGATGCGGATCGCCGCCGAGGCGGCTTTCCGGTACCGGGCCAGCCTGGTGGCCCACGTCTCCGACGGGATCATCGGGATCGACAGTGACGGCAAGATCGAGAGCTGGAACGAGGCGGCCGCCGTCATCTACGGCTGGAGCGAGCACGAGGTGGTGGGCCGGTCGATCTCCGAGATCCTCACCGGCTTCCGCACCGACAGCGCCTCGGTGCTCGAACGGGGCCAGCGCTCGCACGTGCGCAAGGACGGCACCCCGGTCGAGGTGCTCGTCTCGCTCGACCCCTTGATCAACGAGGCCGGCATGCCCGCCGGCTGGGTCGTGGTGTGCGCCGAGGTCACCGAGGCCCGACAGGCCCAGGCGGGACGGCGGGCGGCCGAGGAGCGCTACGAGGCCGTGGTGGCGTCGCTGAGCGAGGGGATCGTCCTCCTCGACGAGCACGGGAACGTCTGTGCCAGCAACGAGGCCGCCGAGAAGATCCTCGGCGACCGGCTGTCGTCCGGCAAGGCCCATCAGATCTTCACCGGCTCGTCGATCGCCATCGACGTGGACGGGCACCCGATGTCGGCCGACATGTTCCCCCACGCGCAGACCCTGGCCACCGGGGAGTCGAGGGACGACGTGATGATCGGCGTGACCGACGGGAGCGAACGGCGGCAGTGGCTGATGCTCAGCTCGCGCCTGCTGTCCGGCTCGGACCAGGTCGACGGCCCGATGGCCGTCTGCTCGTTCACCGACGTGACCGACCGCCAGGCGGCCGAGGCCCAGCTGCACTGGCTCGCCTACCACGACTCGCTCACCGGGCTGGGCAACCGGTCCCAATTCAACGACGAGCTCGAGCGGGAGCTGATGGTGTCGTCGCAGCGGGGCACCAACCTCGCCGTCCTGTTCATCGACCTCGACCGGTTCAAGCTGGTCAACGACTCCTTCGGGCACGCCGCCGGCGACGAGCTCCTGCTGACCCTGGCCCAACGGTTCAAGTCGGCGGTGCGGGGCGGCGACCTGGTGAGCCGTTTCTCCGGCGACGAGTTCGTGGTGCTGTGCCGCAGCGTCCCCGATGTCGACGTGGCCGTGAGCCTGGCCACGGAGTACTCGAGGCTGCTGGCCGAGCCGGTCCAGCTGTCCAGCGGGCGCAGCGTGGTGGTCACCAGCAGCGTCGGCGTGTCCTTCGTCACCAAGGGGCTCCAGGGCGCCCAGGACATCCTCCAGCAGGCCGACGTGGCCATGTTCCAGGCCAAGAACAAGGGCCGGTCCCGGGTGGAGGTGTTCGACGAATCGCTCCGGGCCAAGTCGGTGGCCCGCCTCGAGATCTACGACGACCTCCGGCACTCCATCGACCACGGCGAGATGACCGTCCACTACCAGCCGATCGCCTCGGTGCACGACGATCGCATCGTCGCCATGGAGGCACTGGTCCGCTGGCACCATCCCACCCGGGGCCTGTTGGGCCCGATGGAGTTCATCCCGTTCGCCGAGGAGTCCGACCTCATCTTCAAGCTCGGCCGTTGGGTGCTGCGCGAGGCCTGCCAGACCATGGCCAAGTGGCGCCGGGAGCTTCCGGGGGCCGAGGACGCGTACATCACCGTCAACCTCTCGGCCCATCAGTTGAGCGACATCGAGCTGCTGGACACCATCGCCTCGGCCCTGGCCGACTCGGGACTCCCCCCCGAGGCCCTGGTCATGGAGGTCACCGAGAGCATGCTCATGAGTGACACCTCGGCCTCGATCGCCATGCTGGGGGGCATCCACGAGATGGGCGTGGGCCTGGCCATCGACGACTTCGGCACCGGCTACTCGTCACTGGCCCAGCTCAAGCGGTTCCCGGTCAAGATCCTGAAGATCGACAAGTCGTTCGTCGACGGGCTGGGCACCTTCGACAACGACGAGGCCATCGTGGCGGCGATCGTGCAGCTCAGCAAGGCCCTCGGCCTGGTCGTCCTGGCCGAGGGCGTCGAGACACGGATCCAGCTGAATCGGGTGACCGAGCTGGGCTGCGACCTCTATCAGGGCTATCTGATGTCGCGGCCGACCCGGGCCGACGTGGTGAAGTTCAAGAAGCAGTCCGCGCCGGAGGTGCCGGCCGACCTGGCCTGACCGGGGCGACCCGGCGGCTCGCTACCCGAGCCGCTCGATGATGGTGGCGTTGGCCTGCCCACCGCCCTCGCACATCGTCTGGAGGCCGTAGCGCGAACCGGTGCGCTCCATCTCGTTGAGCAGGGTGGCCATCAGGCGGGCGCCGGATGCCCCGGTGGGGTGGCCGATGGCGATGGCACCCCCGTTGACATTGACCTTGTCCATGTCGGGATGGTGCTCTTTCTCCCAGGCCAGCACCACCGAGGCGAAGGCCTCGTTGATCTCGACGAGGTCGATGTCCTCGAGGGACAGCTTGGCCTTCTCGAGCACCATGGTGGTGGCCGGTATCGGGGCGGTCAACATGATGACCGGGTCGTTGGCGGCCACCGCGAAGGTGTGGAAGCGGGCCCGGGGCCGGAGGCCCAGATGGCCCGCCTTCTCCTCCGACATGATGAGCACTGCGGCCGCCCCGTCCGAGATCTGCGAGGAGGAGGCCGCGGTTACCTGTCCCTCCTCGACGAAGCACGGGGGAAGGGCGGCCAGCGTCTCATAGGTGGAGCCGGCCCGGATCCCCTCGTCGGAGCTGAGCGGCCCTTCGCCACCCGGATCCCCTTCGTCGCTGCCCGGCACCGCCACCCGCTCCGCGACCCGGGCCCGCCGGGTGGCCAGGGGGACGATCTCGTTGTCGAACCGACCCTCGGCCACGGCCCGGGCGGCCCGCTGGTGGGAGCGGACGGCGAACCGGTCCATCTCCTCCCGCCCGATCTCCCAGCGCCGGCCGATCTCCTCGGCGCTCAGGCCCTGATGGATGAAGTCGAACCGTTCGCGCACCGCCGGCCCGTAGGCATCGCCGGGACCGTGCTCGGTGGTCGAGCCGATGGGCACCCGGCTCATGGCCTCCACTCCGCCGCCGATGACCACGTCCATGGCCCCCGACATCACGGCCTGGGCGGCGAAGTGCACCGCCTGCTGGGCCGAGCCGCACTGGCGGTCGACGGTGGTCCCCGGCACGGTCTCGGGGAACCCGGCGGCCAGGGCGGCGTTGCGGCCGATGTTCATGGCCTGCTCCCCGACGGTCATCGTGCAACCGAGGACGACGTCCTCGACCAGGGCGGGGTCGAGGTCGTTGCGCTCCACCAGCGCACGCAGCGGCTGGGCGGCGAGGTCGACGGCATGCCACCCCGACAGCCGCCCGTTGCGCCGGCCCACCGGCGTCCGGACCACGTCGACGATCACGGCGTTGGGCATGGCCCCCATTGTGGCCGAAGCCGGTTGGTTGCCGGAAATCTGGCGGTGTGTCAGATTTCCCCTACCCGCCCACCGACCCGGGCCCGATCATGGACATACCGATGGACCTGCGATTCACCGCCGAGGAGGAGGAGTTCCGGGAGGAAGCCCGATCGTGGCTGGCCGCCCACGCGCCACCGGCTCGCTCGTTGCCCTCGCTCGACACCGCCGAGGGATTCGAGGCCCACCGGTCCTGGGAGCAGACCATGTACGCCGACCGGTGGTCGGTCGTCTCGTGGCCGGTCGAGTACGGCGGCCGGGACCTCGGGGTGGTCGAGTGGCTCATCTTCGAGGAGGAGTACTGGCGGGCCCAAGCGCCGCTGCGGGTGAGCCAGAACGGGGTGTTCCTGCTGGCCCCGACCCTCATGGAGTTCGGCACCGAACGGCAGCGCCGCCGGTTCCTGCCGCCCATGGCCTCGGGTGAGGAGATCTGGTGCCAGGGGTGGTCCGAGCCCGATGCCGGCAGCGACCTGGCCGGCATCCGCAGCCGGGCGGAGCGTGCGCCGGCGGACGACGGCTGGCTGCTCAGCGGGCAGAAGACCTGGGCCTCGCGCGGCGCCTTCGCCGAGTGGTGCTTCGGCCTGTTCCGCACCGACCCCGCGGCCGAGCGGCACCGGGGCCTGACCTACTTCCTGATCGACCTGGCCCGGCCGGGCGTGACCGTGCGCCCCATCCCCCAGATCGACGGTGAGACCGGGTTCGCCGAGATCTTCTTCGAGGACGTCTTCGTCCCCGACGACCAGGTGCTCGGCCAGGTCGGCCACGGATGGAGCGTGGCCATGGCCACCGCCGGATCGGAACGGGGACTGAGCCTGCGCAGCCCGGCCCGCTACACCGAGGCCGCCGGCCGACTCGTCGACCTCTATGCCGATCGCCTGGCCCGCGACCCCGAGGGGGCGGCGCGCCGGGCCGACGCGGTGGCCCGGGCCTGGATGGACGCCGAGGCCTACCGGCTCGGCACGTGGTGGACGGCCACCCGGGTGCGGGACGGCGGTTCGGTCGGCGCCGAAGCCAGCGCCAACAAGATCCACTGGTCGGAGACCGACCTGGCCATCCACCGGGCCGCCCTGGCCCTGCTCGGTCCCGAAGCGGAGTTCCACGGCCCCGGGGTGGACGCACCGTGGCTGGACGGGTACCTGTTCGCCCTGGCCGGTCCCATCTATGCCGGAACCAACGAGATCCAACGCAACGTGGTGGCCGAGCGCCTGCTCGGGCTGCCGCGCCGCTGACCCGACGGAGCCCGGCCGTGCACTTCGCCTTCTCCGACCAACAGCTCGAATTCCGGGACACCGTGCGCCAGGTGCTGGCCAAGGAGTGCGGGCCCGCCGACGTCCGGGCGGCCTACGACGCCCCGGTGGCCCGGACCCGGCGATGGGCCACCTTGGCCGAGCTGGGGGTGATCGGACTGTCGGTGCCGCCCGACCACGGCGGCCTGGGGCTCGGCCTGGTCGACCTGGTGCCGCTGCTGGAGGAGGCCGGCCGGGTCGCCCTGCCCGAGCCCCTGCTCGAGACCACCGCCCTGGCCGTGCCACTCCTCGCCGACCTGGGCCACCCCACCGGGCGCTGGCTCGAGGCCATCAGCGCGGGCGAGGTCGCCGCCGCCGTCGGGACCGGGGGACCCGGGCCGGTGGCCGGCGCGGACGGCGCCGACGTCTACCTCCTCGGCACGGCGGGGTCCGAGGGGCCGGTCGAGGTCCACCTGCTCGAGCCCGAGGCCGTCACGGTGACGCCGATCCCCTCCCTCGACCCCACCCGCCGGTGGGGGACGGTCCGGTGGGAGCCGGCGGCGCGCTCGCTGCTGGCCCGCGGCGCCGAGGCGGAGGCGGCCCTCCGACGGACGGGCGACCGGGCCGCGGTGGCCGCGGGGGCCGAGCTGCTCGGCCTGGCCGACCAGTTGATCTCCCTGGCCGCCGCCTATGCCAAGGAGCGCCACCAGTTCGGCCGGCCGATCGGCAGCTTCCAGGCGGTCAAGCACCTCCTGGCCGGGGCCCAGGTCAAGCTGGAGTTCGCCCGACCGGTGGTCTACGCCGCCGCCTGGGCGCTCGACGTGGGCGAGCCGTCGGCGTCGAGGGCGGCATCGACGGCCAAGGCCTCTGCCTCCGACGCCGCCACCGAGGCGGCCCGGGTGTCATTGCAGGTGCACGGCGCCATCGGGTACACGTGGGAGTGCGACCTGCACCTGTTCCTCAAGCGGGCCTGGGCCCTCGCCGCGGCGTGGGGCTCGGCCGACGAGCACCGGGCCCGGGTCCTGTCCGACCTGGTCGGCCGGGGCTGAACCCGCCGGACCGGGCGACCGGGGGCCGGCCCGCCGGACCAGTTGACCGGGGGTCTGAACCACCGGACCAGCTCACCCGGGGCCGGCCTGTCAGGGCAGGGCGTAGGCGTAGATGGGCATCCCGTTGTAGGCCGCCGACTGCGACGGCAGGTAGGGGCCGTTGATGACCACGCCCAGCGAGCCGGTGGGCGCCGGGCCGGCGTCCCCCTCGATGGTCACCAACGCCCCGTCCGGCCAGACCTGCACCACGATGCCCATGTGGGGCGACGTGGCCGTCGACGACGGGCCGGTCCCGTACAGCACGGCGTCCCCGGGGACCGGGGGCACGGTCGGCGGGAGCACCCCGGTGTTGGTGGCGGCCCAGTCGTACACGCTGCCGGTGAAGGGGTACGACGGGATGGGGATGCCCGCCTGCTGCCACACCCAGGTGGCGAACAACGCGCACCACTCCTCGCACGGCCCGTAGGGGTTGCAGAACTGGCCCCGGACCGGATCGCTGTTGACCTGGCTGTTGGCCACCGACACGATGGTCGAGGCGGTCGGTGACGGTGCCGGGCTGGGCGGGTTGGTGAAGCCGTAGGACCAACCGTCGGGCTCCAGCAACCAGTAGCCCTGAGCCCCGGGAGTGAGGGCGATGCCGGCCACCGGGGGCACGTCGGTCGGATCGCCGCCGTAGCCGGCGCCGAGCGATCCGAAGTAGGACACTTGGCCGAAACCGAAGATCCCACCGTCGGTCGAGACCAGCAGGTACCCGGCGCCGTGCAGTGAGGGAGCCATGCCGACCACCGGGTCATTGAGCACCTGACCGCCCATCGACCCGTAGAACGGGGCGTCGCCGAAGGAGAAGATCCCGCCGTCCGCCGCCACCAGCCAGTAGCCGTGCCCGCTGGCCGTGACGGCCATCCCGGTCACCGGGGCGACCAGGGGAGTGCCGCCCATCGACCCGTAGAAGCTGGCGTCGCCGAAGGAGAAGATCCCGCCGTCCGCCGCCACCAGCCAGTAGCCGCGTCCGTCGGGGGTGGCGGCCATGCCCACCACCGGCTGGTTCAGGTGGGTGGCTCCCATCGACCCGTAGAACGGGGCGTCACCGAAGGCGAACACCCCGCCGTCGAGGGCCACCAGCCAGTAGCCCCGGCCGTCGGGGGTGGCCGCCATGCCCACCACCGGCCCCTCGAGCCGCAGTGCACCGAGGGAGCCGTAGAAGCCGGCGTTGCCCTGGGCGAACACCCCGCCGTCGGCGGCGGCCAGCCAGTATCCCTGGTTCTCGGGGGTGGAGGCGGGGTTGGTCGCCATGGCCACCATGACCGAGCTCAGGGCCGAGCCGATCGGGGTGTTGGTCGCCCGGGCGTCGCCGAAGCCGATGACACCTCCGCCCTGGTAGACGCGGGGCCCGAGCGGGGTGATCCCGGCCGCCTGGGCCGGACCGGTGGCGACCATCAGCCCCGAGGCGGCGAGCCCGGTGAGGGCGAGAACGGCGGCCGCCGCGATGGCCCGCTGCCGGAGGAAGGTCACCACTCCCATCGGCTGCCGGCGCACCGCCCCATGGTAAGCAGCCGGGATCGTGCTTGTGAAGGCTGAACGTGACTTTGTGCCGACGGGACCGCCAGACGTTGCGCGTCACAACCAGGAGAGGCTGGTGCCCGACGGGTGAGCGTGGGCGAGCACGCGGCCGCGTCGCCGGCCTCGATCGAAGGAGACCACCCCGAGGAGGGCGAACACCCCGTGGCGCTGGTACTCGGTCACCAGGTCGGGCGGCACATCCAGGCCCTGGACGCTGTGGCGTCCGGCCGTCCCCAGCGGGACGAGGGGGTCGAGCGAGATCCACGCCAGGTCGCGCCTTCCCGCCCACCGTCGCAGGCGCTCACCGAGCTCGGCGCGCTCCGGGTTCGAGAAGAAGACGGCGGTGTAGCTGTCCACCACGACCGGGTACAGCCGGTCGGGAACCTCCTCGAGCACGTCCGGCAGGAGCTCGACGGCGTTCCCCCGGACGATCCGGCACGGGTGGGCCAGGGCAATCCGGGCGGCCCGGTCGAATCGGGCGCGGGAGTCGGTCTCGGGTGGCACGCACGAGAGCATCCACCGACGGTCGTCCGGTCGGGCGAGATCGGCGGGATCGAGGTCGATGCCGACACGCCAGCCGATCCGAGGCAGCGAATACGGACCCGGCGGTACCGGTCCCCGGGCCTCACAGTCGAGCACCAGGGGGGAGCCCCGGTCACCGAGCCACTCGCCGGTGCTCAGCCGGTGGCCGTAGCGGTCGGGGTGGAGGCCGAGCCCGGCGCCGGCACCGATGTCGATGAGGGCCGTGCCCTCCGGTCCGGGCCGGTGGTCGAGGACGGCCAGCGCCAACGCCACCTGGGTGCACCGTGCCACCTCGTTCATCTGATAGCGGCGGTGGCGGACGAGGCCGAGCAGCTCGGCGCGGTGGTCGAGGCAGAAGGCCCGGAAGGCCGGGGCGAAGTCCCCGTCGAGTCCGGGCTGGGACCGGCCGGCGACGGGAAAGTAGTGGACCAGTCCCGGCGGCTGGTGACGGTCGACCAGATAGCAGGAGGCGGCACAGAAGAGCAGCGCGGGCATCCGCTCGGCGGGGATCTCGGCGGCCAGTCCCAGTAGCTCCTCGTCCTCGGCCAGGACGGAGAAGATCGACGCGGTGAGAGCCCACGACGGTGGTGCGCCCGGTGGCGACCAGCCCCGGGCGATCTCGGTGGCCTGGCTCCGCACCGGACCGAGCACCGACTCATCCACGCCGGGCGTCCGGGTCGTCCCCGCCGGGCGTCCGGGCCGTCCGCGCCGCCCGCCGCCCGCCGCCGCACGTCATGGCGCCCACCGGCCCGAGGCTAACGGGCTCGACGGGACCCGATCGCCGCCCGCAGCTGACCCCGGGGGACGCGGGCCCGAGGCGCTCGGGACCGGGGCGCTCGGAACGGCGGCGGCGGAGCGGGGCGGCGGCCGAGCGGGGCGGCGGCCGAGCGCCCGGAGCCGGCCGGCGTCGGTCAAGTAGCTTGGCAGCCTGCTCGGCCCCGGCCGGAGGCGTCGCGCCGACGGCCAGAGGGAGGCCACACGCCGCCAGCCAGAAGGAGTTGGACCCCCATGGAAGCCACCACCCTCATCGAGTCCTTCCGGGTCGACGGCAAGGTCGCCGTGGTCACGGGGGCGGGGAGCGGCATCGGCCGGGCCAGCGCGTTGGCCCTCGGCGGGGCGGGTGCCACCGTGGTGTGCGCCGACATCCGCGGCGACACCGCCCGGGCCACCGCCGACGAGATCATCGCCCGGGGGGGCCGCGCCGACGGGGCCGAGCTCGACGTGTCGGTGCGCGCCGACGTCGACGCCCTGGCCGGACGGGTCGCCGCCGGACTGGGGGGCATCCATGTCTGGTGCAACATCGCCGGCATCATGGTGGAGGGGCCGTTCCTCGAGGCGCCCGAGGACGACCTCGACCGGATCATCTCGGTGAACCTCAAGGGGGTCTTCTTCGGGTGCCAGGCGGCCGGGCGGGCGATGGTGACCCAGCCCGAGGGTGGTTCGATCATCAACGCCTCGTCGGCGGCGGCCGATGCTCCGAGCCCGAACATCGCCAGCTACGCCATCTGCAAGGCCGGCGTGGTGCAGATGACCAAGTCGATGGCCATCGAGGTGGGCAAGCGTCACGTGCGGGTCAACGCGGTGGCCCCCGGCTTCGTCCTCACCGGGATGACCGGGCGCTACTTCGTACGCCCGGACGGCACGGTCGACGAAGCCATGCAGGAGGCGGTGGTCGCCCCCATGCGCAAGTACACACCGCTCCGGTCCATCGGCGAGCCAGAGGACATCGCCGCGGCCGTCCTCTATCTGGCCTCGGATGCCTCCCGGTTCATGACCGGGCAGGTGCTCCGGCCCAACGGCGGGGTGGCCATGGTCTGACCGGTGCGGCCCGGGCGGCCCCCGGGGGCCGGCGCGGCACCTGACGCACCGTCAGGACGAGGGTTACACTCCAGATCATGGCCGACATGCCCAAGATCATCTCGGTGGACGACCACGTGGTCGAGCCCTCCCACGTGTGGATCGACCGGCTCCCGAAGAAGTACCACGACGTCGGGCCACGGGTGGTGCGTGCCCCGATGGGCGAGATCACCTTCGTGGGCGGCAAGCTCACCGTCAACCCGGGCTCCGAGGGGTTCCCGACCGACTGGTGGTACTACGAGGACCTCAAGCGCCCGCTCCTGCGGGTGGACTCGGCCGTGGGCGTGCCCCGTGACGAGGTCACCATGCGGGGCATCACCTACGAGGACATGCGCCCGGGCTCGTACCAGGTCGCACCGCGCCTCGAGGACATGGACGTCAACCATCTCGAGGCGTCCATCTGCTTCCCGACCTTCCCGCGGTTCTGCGGCCAGACCTTCACCGAGGCCCAGGACAAGGAGCTGGCCCTGCTGTGCGTGCGGGCCTACAACGACTGGATGGTCGAGGAGTGGTGCGGCCCCGAGGCCGGGGGCCGCCTGATCCCGCTCACCCTGGTCCCGCTGTGGGACGCCGAACTGGCCGCCGCCGAGGTGCGGCGCAACGCCGACCGGGGGGTCCGCGCCGTGTGCTTCAGCGAGATCCCCCCCTTCCTCGGGCTGCCCTCGGTGCACGACCCCGACCACTACTGGGACCCGTTCTTCCGGGCCTGCGCCGAGACCCGCACCGTGGTCAACATGCACATCGGCTCGTCGTCGAAGATGCCATCCACCTCGGCCGACGCCCCGCCGGCGGTCGGGTCCACCCTCACCCACTCCAACGCCACCTACTCGATGGTCGACTTCATGTTCTCAGGAGCGCTGGTCCGCTTCCCGGACCTCAAGCTCGCCTACGCCGAGGGTCAGATCGGATGGATCCCCTACATCCTCGAGCGCGCCGACAAGGTGTGGGAGGAGAACCGGGGTTGGGGGGGTGTGGCCGACATCGTGCCCGAGCCTCCTTCGACCTACTTCCACCGCCAGATCTACGGCTGCTTCTTCGACGACGCGTTCGGCCTGCGCAACGTGGAGTCGATCGGGGTGGGCAACATCACCTACGAGTCGGACTACCCGCACTCCGACTCGACCTGGCCCCAGACCCGCCAGATCGCCGAAAAACAGATGAAGGACCTGACCGACGAGCAGATCTACAGGATCGTCCGGGGCAACGCCATCTCCCTCTACGACCTGAACTTCACCTGATCCGGGGGCCCGGTCCTCCACGTATGGATCTGCGCTACACCGACGGCCGAGCAGGCATTCCGGGGCGAACTACACCGGTGGCTGGCCGGCACGCTGCCCGGCCTGCCCCCCAAGCCCTCGCCCACCGACTGGCCCGGGCGGCGGGCTTACGACACCCACTGGCAGCGCCTGCTGTTCGAGGCCGGGTACGCCGGCGTCGACTGGCCGGCCGAGGGCGGTGGCCGCGGCGCCTCGCCGGTGGAGGAGCTGATCTTCAAGGAGGAGCTCGCACGGGCCCACGCCCCCTACGTTGGCGTCAACTTCGTCGGGCTCCTCCACGCCGGCCCGACCATCATCGCCGAGGGCACGCCCGAGCAGCGTCGTCGCTTCCTACCCGCCATCCTGAAGGGCGAGGAGGTGTGGTGCCAGGGATTCTCCGAGCCCGACGCCGGCAGCGACCTGGCCGCCCTGCGCACCCGGGCGGTGCGGGACGGTGACGACTACGTCGTGACGGGCACCAAGATCTGGACGTCGCACGCCGAGGTGGCCGACTACTGCGAGCTGCTGGTGCGGACCGGGGCCGAGGGCACCCGCCACCGGGGCATCTCCTGGCTCATCATGGACATGCGCGCCCCGGGAGTGGAGATCCGCCCGCTCAGCACCATCGCCGGCTCCACCGAGTTCGCCCAGCTGTTCCTCGACGAGGTCCGGGTGCCGGTGGACCGGCGGGTCGGGGCCGAGAACGACGGATGGCGGGTGACCATGGTCACCCTGAGCTTCGAACGGGGCACCGCCTTCGTCGGGGACCTGCTCGAGGCCTTCGAGCTGCTGTCGTCGTCGGTCGAGTTGGCCCGGCGCACCGGGGTGTGGGCCGACCCGAGCGTCCGGCGGCAGGCCGGGCACCTGCGGGCCGAGCTGGACGCGCTGTGGGCCCTCACCCGCCGCCATGTCTCCCAGGCCGCCCGCACCGGCATCCCCGGCCCGGGCGGAACCCTGTTCAAGCTGGCCTACACCGAGACCAGGAGCCGGCTGGGGGAGTTCTCGCTGTCCCTGCTCGGCCGGGCCGGGCTGGCCGCCGACGACCCGGCCGGCGCCGACGGGCTGGGCCCCCTCCCGGCCGGCACCATGGTGGACGACTGGCTCCGGGGCATCTCGCTCACCATCGCCGCCGGCACCTCCCAGATCCAGCGCAACATCGTGGGCGAACGCATCCTCGGGCTGCCCCGGGAGCCGGCCGCGACCAGGGCCCCAGGGGCATAGGGGCGCCGTGGACTTCGAGCTCACCGAACTCCAGACCGAGCTGGCCGCCGGGATCAGACGGCTGTGCCAGGGGCGGTTCACCCTCGACCGGGTGCGCGCCCTGGAAGGGGCGGCGCGGGTGGTGGACCGGGGCGGTTGGCGTCAGCTCGGCGAGGCCGGGGTGTTCGGGCTCTGCCTGGCCGAGGAGTCCGGCGGGATCGGACTCGGCCTGGCCGAAGCGGCCCTGGTCTTCGAGGAGCTCGGCCGGGCGCTGGTGCCGGGGCCGCTGGTGGCCACCCACCTGGCGGCCGGGCTCGTCGAGGGGGCCGACACCGGGGCGGCGGTGGTCGGCCTGGTCGAGGTCGGCGCAGACGCGCCGGGGGCGCTGCCGGTGGTGGTCGAGGACGTGGACGACCTCGACGTCCTGCTGGTCCTGTCCTCCGACGGCGTGGCCGCGGTCGATCCCGCCAGCCTGGACGCCACCCGACTGGGCCGCCCCATGGACCCCCTCACACCGGTGTGGGCCATCGAACGACTGCCCCCGGGGGAGCCGGTGGCCGGTCCCGAGATCGCGGCCTGGTGGCGCCGCGACGGAGCCGTGCTCACCGCCGCGCTCCAAGTCGGCGCGGCGGCGTGGGCCACGGACCTGGCCGTCGAGTACGCCACCTCGCGCCAGCAGTTCGGTCGGCCCATCGGGGGGTTCCAGGCGGTGAAACACCTCTGTGCCGACATGGCGGTGCGCACCGAGCTGGCCCGCTGCGCCGTCCACGCCGCAGCCGTCACTGTCGACCAGCCCGAGGTGGGCGACGGCTTGGCCGCCGCCACCGGGGCCAAGCTCCTGGCCGACGAGGCCGCGCTGGCCAACGGGCGATCGTGCATCCAGGTCCACGGGGGCATGGGGTTCACGTGGGAGGTACCGGCGCACCTGGCCTACAAGCGCGGGCGGGTGCTGGCCACCCAGTTCGGCACCGCCGACCAGCTGGCCGAGTCGCTGGCCGAGTCGCTGGCCGAGTCCCTGGCCGAGACATTGCTGCCGTCGCCGGCGGCGCCGCGACCCGCCCCGGTGGCGGGCCGCCGGGCCTAACGTGGCCCCGATGGCATCCCCGGCCCCGCCCGCAGACGTCGTCACCGTCCTTCCCGAGGGCCGCACGGTGTTCGGGATGCAGCTCCCCATCCAGTCCCAGTCGACGATCTACGTCCAGCCCTGGGAGGCGACGGCCGGGCCCGACGAGCTGGGCACGGTGGCCCGGGCCTGCGAGGCGGCCGGGTTCTTCTACGTCGGCGTGTGCGACCACACCTTCATACCCGAGCGCCTGAGCGGAGCCATGGGGACCACCTGGTACGACACGGTGGCCACGCTCGGCTGGCTGGCCGGCGTGACCAGCCACATCCGGCTGCTCTCCCACATCTACGTCATCGCCCTCCGCCACCCGCTCCGTGCGGCCAAGGAGTTCGCCACCCTGGACACTCTCTCCGGCGGACGGGTGATCTGCGGGGTGGGCGCCGGTCACGTGGCCGAGGAATTCGAGCAGATGGGGCCGGAGTTCGACCACCGCGGCGCCGCCACGGACGAAGCCATCAGCGGCCTGGCCGAGGGCCTGGTCCACGAGTTCCCGGTGCTCGGCGGCCCCCGGTGGCCGGCGTCGGGCCTGGGGCTCGGGCCGAGGCCCGTGCAGTCGCCGCGACCGCCGATCTGGGTCGGGGGGTCGTCGCCGGCCGCCCTCCGGCGCGCCGCCCGGTTCGCCGACGGGTGGCTGCCGCAATCCCTCGGCCCCGACCTCGAACTGCTGTCCATGCTGCGGCGGCTCCGGGACGAGCACCGACCCGGTGCGCCGATCGACGTCGGGGGCATCAGTGACTTCCTCTTTGTCGGGCCTCCGGCCGGGCTCGACCTGCCGAAGGGTACGGTGTCCGGCCCTCCCGAGCAGGTGGCCGAGTACCTGCGCACCTTCGCCGATGCCGGGGTGGGCCAGGTCCAGGTGCGGTTCCCGTCCCGCTCGTGCGGGGAGCTCTGCGACCAGATCGCCGCCTTCGGTCGCGACGTGGCCCCTCTGGTCGACGGCTGACGGCCGGTCCGCCCGCTCCCCGGCCCGTACCGGGCCGGGCTCAGGGCCCGGTCGGGGTGGAGGTGGGGCTCGTCCGCAGCCCGCTCCCCGTGGTCGTCGTCGGGGAGCCGGGGCCCGACCCCTGCACACCCGGCGCCGTGGACGTGGTCGTGGTCGACCCGGAGGTACCACGCACGGCGGTGCTCGACGTGCTCGACGAGCCGCTCGAGCTGGTCGAAGTGGTCGCCGGGTTCGTCGTTGTGGGGGCCGGGTGGGTGGTGGACGTCGTCGGGGGGACGGTGGTGGGCGTCGTGGTGGGGGCGGCCGGGACCACCGAGGAGGTGGGGGTGGGCGTGCTCTCGGGCGGGTACAGCCAGAGCAGCGTGGCGGAGCCGGCGAAGGCCACCGCCATGAGCACCGTGGAGCGCCGGAGGGGGAAGCGGGGGTGCACCGGCACCGACATGAAGCCGGCCAGCGGGCTCTGGCGCCGATCCTCGGGACGACGGGCGGGCTCGAGCTCCCCGGTCGCGTCGCGCCGCTCGTCGTCGGACGCGACCGTCCCCTGGTCGTCGGAGGCGTCGTCCATCAGGTGGCGGCCGCGCTGTCGCCGATGCTCGGCGAGGTGATGCCGGCGGCGCGCAGTGCGGTGGCCGCCCGCAGTCGGATCTCGCGGGCCACCTCGAACTGGCGGCCGGGAAGGGTGCGGGCGATGAGCCGGAGCTGGACGAACCCCACGTCGATGGTCTCGACCCCGGCGACGATCGGGGCGCCGAGGAGCAGTCCGCTCCAGCTCGGGTCGCCGGCCATCGAGTCGACCACGTCCTTCAGGGTGGCGGTGACCCGAGCCAGGTCCTCGGAGACGGCCACGGGGATGTCGATCACCGCCCTCGACCAGTCCTTCGACAGGTTGGTGACCTGGCGGAGGGCGCTGTTGGGCACCACCACCAGCTCTCCCTGCGCCGTGCGCAGCTTGGTGACCCGTAGGGTGAGCTCCTCGACGGTGCCGGTGATGCCGGAGGTCTGGCCGGGCACCGACAGCCGGATCACGTCGCCGAAGGCGAACTGGTGCTCGGCCAGCAGGAAGAACCCCGAGAGCAGGTCTCCCACCATCTGCTGGGCCCCGAACCCCAGTCCGATGCCGATCACGGTGGCCGGGGCCACCAGGGTGGTCAGGGGGATGCCCAGCCGGTCGAAGGCGAGGATGCCGGCGATGAAGTAGACGAGGGCCACGGTGGCCCACTCCAGGGCCTGGCTGACGGCCCGGGACCGCTTGAGGCCCTCGGCGGCCACCGCGCCCGACTCGATCTGGAGGCGGATCTGGAGGTCGATCCACCGGCGCCGACGTGCTCCCACCCAGTGGGCGAACCGCACGAGGAGCCCGGCGCCCAGTACCAGGACGATGACCGGGAGGAGGTGGTTCTGGAACCAAGTGGGGTGAATGCCCCGGAAAGCTACCACCCACCTGCCCGGGGCAGACCGGCCCCACCGGTGGGTCGACCCTGCCGTAAACTGACGCCCTGTCAGTTCGGTTGCCGCACCCCAGGTCGGAGCGGGAGGCCGAGCGGGGCATCCCAGCCACGGCGACGGAGGAACCACACATGCTCGACTACGTGATCCGCAACGGACTGGTCGTCGACGGGACCGGGAGGCCGGGCCGCCGGGCCGACGTCGGCGTGCGAGACGGACGCATCGTGGCCGTCGGACAGGTCGAGGGGGGCGGGGCCACCGAGCTCGACGCCGAGGGCCTGGTGGTGGCGCCGGGGATCATCGACCCCCACACCCACTACGACGCCCAGCTGTTCTGGGACCCGACGGCGTCGCCGTCCAACCTGCACGGGGTGACCACCGTCATCGGAGGCAACTGCGGCTTCACGCTGGCCCCCATCAAGGCCGCGGACCACGACTACATCCGCCGCATGATGGCGAAAGTCGAGGGCATGCCGCTCGTGGCGCTGGAGGACGGCATCACGTGGGACTGGACCAGCTTCGGCGAGTATCTCGGCCGGCTGGAAGGAAACCTCGGAGTCAATGCCGGGTTCCTGGTCGGGCACTGCGCGTTGCGCCGGTGGGTGATGGGGCCCGAGCGTGGCGCCGAGGTCGCTTCCGACCGCGAGCGGGAGGCCATGGCCCGGTTGCTGGCCGAGTCGATCGAGGCCGGGGGCCTCGGGTTCTCGTCGTCCCAGTCCCGGACCCACTCCGACGGCGACGGCAATCCCATCTCCTCCCGGCACGCCGACCGCCGCGAGATGCTGGCCTTCTGCGAGGTGGTCCGCGACCACCCGGGCACCACCCTCGAGTACATCACCGACGGATGTCTCGACACCTTCAGCGACGACGAGATCGACCTCATGGTGGCCATGACCACCACCGCGCAGCGCCCGCTCAACTGGAACCTGCTCACCGTGGACTCGCGCACGCCCGACAAGACCAGGCGCCAGCTCGAGGCTTCGGCCAGGGCGGCGGCGGCGGGCGGGCGGATCGTGGCGCTCACCATGCCCACCCTGGTGCCCATGAACATGAGCTTCCGGACCCACTGCGCCCTCTTCCTCATCCCGGGATGGGGCGACGTCATGGGGCTCCCACCGGCCGAGCGCATCGAGAAGCTCCGCGACCCGGATGTCCGCCTCCACCTGGACGAGCTGGCCCACTCCGAGGGGGCGGGTGTCTTCCGCCGTCTCTCCCATTGGGCCAACTACATCATCGGGGACACGTTCGCCCCCGAGAACGACCACCTGCGCTGGCGCGACGTGGGCTCGATCGCCGCCGAGCAGGGCAAGCCCCCCTTCGACGCCCTGCTCGACCTGGTCATCGCCGACGACCTCCGGACCGTGCTGTGGCCCAAGGCGTCCGACGGCGACGACGCCTCGTGGCAGGCGCGCGTCGAGGTGTGGAACGACCCGGGCGCCATGGTGGGCGGCTCCGACGCCGGGGCCCACCTCGACCGGATGTGCGGCTCCAACTACCCGACGTCGTTCCTCGGGGACTGCCTGCGCAAGCGCAAGCTGGTGCCGCTGGAGCGGGCCGTCCAGCTGATGACCGAGGCACCGGCCGAGCTCTTCGGGCTCTGCGACCGTGGCCGGCTGGCCGAGGGGTACCGGGCCGATCTGTTCGTGTTCGACCCCGAGACCGTCGGGTCGGAGCCCGCCACCTTGGTGAACGACCTACCCGGCGGCAGCCCGCGATTGGTGGCCGAGGCCACCGGTGTGGTGCGGGTGCTGGTCAACGGCGTCGAGACCATCGTGGACGGCAAGGCCACCGGCAACCTCCCCGGCACGTTGCTGCGGTCGGGGCGGGACACGGCCACGGTCGAGCCCGTGCCGTCCGGGGCCTGACCCCCGGCGGGAACCCGGGAACCTACACTGCTGACGCGCCGTCAGACTCTCGGGGACACTGCGGCCGACCACGCCCGAAACCCGTCCCGTTGGGGGGCGGCGCACCATCGCGAAAGGGGACCCACCATGGGTAGCCAGATCACCAGGGACGAGACCCGGCTGTTCATCGGCGGCAAGTGGGTCGAGCCCGGCAACGGCACCTACGACATCGTCAACCCCGCCACCGAGCAGGTGGTCGGCCAGGCGCCCGACGCGTCGGTGAGCGACGCCGAGCGCGCGGCCGAGGCAGCTCGCGACGCCCTGCCCGGCTGGGCGGCCACGCCCGCCGAGGAGCGGCTGGCCCTGCTCAAGGCGGCCTCGGCCGCCATCCGAGCCAAGAACGAGGATCTCGTGCCCCTGGTCATCGCCGAAACCGGGGCCACCGCCTCGGTGGGATCGCGGATGCAGGTCCCGGTGTGCGCCGACCGGTTCGATCGGTACTCCCGCGACATCCGTCACGTCCAGGAGTCGATGCTGCCGCCCATCGCCACCGCCGCCACCCCGTTGGCGCCCGGTGGCCTGATCAGTGCGCTGGCCTACCGCCAGCCGGTCGGCGTGGTGGCGGCCATCGCCAGCTACAACTTCCCCCTGACCAACATGGCCGGCAAGGTCGCCCCCGCCCTGGCCATGGGCAACACGGTGATCATGAAGCCCGCCCCCCAGGACCCGCTGGCCATCGTGGAACTGGCCCGGGTCCTCGAACAGGTCGGGTTCCCACCGGGGGTGGTCAACCTGGTCAACAGCCGGGGTCCCGAGCCGGCGGCCGCCCTCACCACCTCCCCCGCTGTCGACATGGTGTCCTTCACCGGGTCCACGGCCGTGGGACAGCAGATCGCCGCCGCCGGCGCTCCGGGCATGAAGCGGATGCTGATGGAGCTCGGGGGGAAGGGGGCGGCCGTGGTCTTCGAGGACGCCGACATCAAGTCGGTAGTCACGGCCATCGGCTCGACCTGGGCCTTCCACTCCGGCCAGATCTGCACCGCCCCCACCCGGGCGGTCGTCCACCGCAGCCTCTTCGACCAGGTGGTCGCCGGGCTGTCGGCCTTCGCCGGCCGCCTCAAGGTCGGCGACCCCACCGAGCCGGCGACGGTGGTCGGGCCCCTGATCTCGGCCCCCCAGCGCCAGCGGGTGCTCGACCACATCGACAGCGGGCGCCAGGAGGGCGAGGTGGTGGTGGGCGGCGACCGCCCCGAGCACCTGGAGGTGGGCTACTACGTGGAGCCGACGCTCATCACCGGCGACAACCACATGAAGGTGGCCCGCGAGGAGATCTTCGGCCCCGTGGTGGTGGCCATCCCCTTCGACGACGAGGACGAGGGCATCGCCATCGCCAACGACTCGCCGTTCGGCCTGTACGACTACGTCTTCTCCGGTGACACGGCCCGGGCCTTCCGGGTGGCCAAGCAGCTCCGGTCGGGGCACGTCGGGATCAACACCGCCCAGCGCAACATGGACGCGCCCTTCGGCGGGTTCAAGATGAGCGGAATCGGGCGGGACGGCGGCGACTACAGCCTCGAGGCCTATTCGGAGATGCAGTCGATCATCTGGGCCGGCTGAACGCCCGGGCCGGGGCCGCCCGACGTCCGGGGCCGGCGAGCCGGCCCCTCGTCGCGGCCCGGCCGGCTCCGGAGGGCGGGCTCAGCCGGCGCCGACGAAGGGTGCCCCGTAGGAGAACACCCCGCCGTCGGAGGCCACCGCCCAGTAGCCTCCCGTGGCCGGGTCGGCCGCCATCCCGACCACGGGGGCGTTGAGCGTCAGGTTGCCGGCACTCCCCTGGAACCGCGCCCCCCCGAAGGTGAAGATGCCGCCGTCGGAGGCCACGAACCAGTACCCGGCGCCGTTGCCGGCCACCGACATCCCCACCACCGGCTGGTTGAGCCGCAGGTTCCCGGTCGACCCGTAGAACGGCGACCCGAAGGAGAACACCCCGCCGTCGGTGGCCACCAGCCAGTAGCCGCCGGTCGCCGGATCGGTGGCGATGTCCACCACCGGCGAGTTGAGAGGCCGGCCTCCCATCGAGCCGAGGAAGGCGGCGTCCCCGAAGGCGAACACCCCGCCGTCACTGGCGACCAGCCAGTAGCCCCGGCCGTCACGGGTCGGTGTCACACCGACCACCGGTGCGTTGAGCGGCTTCCCGCCCATCGACCCGTAGAACTGGGCGTCCCCGAAGGAGAAGATGCCGCCGTCGGCGGCCACCAGCCAGTAGCCGCGGCCGTCGGTGGTGGCGACGATGTGGGAGATCGGCGCGTTGAGGGGGATCCCGGCCATCGAGCCGTAGTTGACGGCGTCACCATGGGTGGACACCGATCCGTCCGAGCGGGCCACCCAGTACCCGTTGCCATCGGCGGTGGCCGCCATCCCGACCGCCGTCCCGGCGCCGCCGTTGGGCTCCCCGGCCACCGGGGGGACGGCGAAGGGGTAGCGGAACTGCCCGCCGGTGGCGGTCACGGTGCCGTTCGGCCCGACGACCTGGCCCGGGCAGTAGACCGGGTCGCCGGTCGGGGTTCCGGCCACGATCGGGCTGGCGCCGACCGGGTCGCCCGACGAGGCGTTCTGCGCCGCCTGGCGGGCATTGGCCGAGGGGACGTCGCCGTAGGCGTACCCGAAGAGCTCAACCGTCCACGCCTGGGTGCCGCTGCAGGTCACCCCCACGCCCACATCGGTGTAGGCGGCGCCGAGCTCGTTCTGGCGGTGCGCGGCCGAGGTCATGTACGAACCGTCCATCCCGTCCGAGCCGTCACCCGGCCAGTAGCCGTACCCGCTGTCGCCCGAGTTGGCGGCGAAGACGCAGACCTGGCTGGGTACCCCGCCGCAGGGCGGCAGCGTGGGATCGGCCACCGACCCCGTGGCGGCCAGGTGGGCCGACCAGGCCTGGGCGTCGGCGGCGAGCCCCGGGTCCACCTGCAGCTGGGGAACGGGTGCTCCCGCCGTGCTGCGGGCGGCGCGCTCGGCGTTGATCCGGGCCACCAGGTCCTCGGCGTAGACGCCCTGCACGGCGCCGAGCGAGCTGGGCCCGGCCGCGGTGGCCGTCGAGGGCTTGACCACCTCGAGCGAGGTCGACCAACCGGCGGCCAGCACGATCAGGCCGACAGCCAGGGCGCCGACCAGGCGCGTCCGACGGCCCAGACCGAACCGGTTTCTACTCCTGAGGTTGTGGCCGGGCCCCGGGTCCGCCCGCCGGCCATGGCGGGAGCCGGGGTCGGCTCGTTCGTCGTGCACGGTTTGGCGTCCCTCTGGTAGCCCCGTTAACTCTGTCAGGGGACGCCGGTGGTCTCCAATCGGGCAGGTTCCGGTCATCGTGGCGGTGTCCTCAGCGATCTCGCTCCATCCCCTCGGCGTGATCTATCGGCCCGAATCCGGAAAAACTGTTGCCCATTTGAGGTACAACGGGTCGGTGCCCACCCCGGTGTCGCCGTCAATTCCCTCGTCGTTCACCCAATTGGCCGCCCGGGTGTCCAATTGGGGCCGCTGGGGGCCGGACGACCAGATCGGCACCCTCAACCTCATCGACGGGGAGGCCAGGCGGCGGGGGGCGGCAGCGGTGCGCCAGGGGACGGCCTTCGCCCTGGGGCTCCCGCTGTCGGCCGAGGAGGGCATCCAGGTCGGCTTCGTGGAGGGGCGGGTCAACCCGACCCGGACCATGGTGGCGGTCAACAACCCGCTGAGCCGCGACCCGGAGTGGATCGCCTCGTCGGAGGACGTCGTGACCATGGCCACCCAGTGCGCCACCCACTGGGACGGCCTGGCCCACGTGTCCTACGGGGCCGGACCCGGGGGGGCGACGCTCTACAACGGCTTCCCGGCCACCGTCGTCACCGAGGAGGGGGCGGGCAGGCTGGGGATCCACCTGGTCAAGACGCTGGTGTCCCGCGGCGTCCTGCTCGACCTCCCCCGCGCCAAGGGCCTCGAGATCCTCGAGCCGGGGTACCCCATCACCCCCGAGGACCTCGACGCCGCCTGTGCCCTCGGCGGGACCACCGTCGAGCCCGGTGACATCGTCCTCGTCCGTACCGGGCAGGCGGCCCATCTGGCCCTCCCCGGGCGCCCGGGGCTCGGAGGGGCACCGGCCCGCCGCGACCTCGTGGCCTACACCTGGCCGGCCCCGGGGTTGACCATGCTGACGGCGGCGTGGTTCCACGCCCACGACGTGGCCGCGGTGGCCACCGACACGATGGTCCTCGAGGTCTACCCCGGCGAGGACGACCGGCTCTACCTCCCCGTTCATCTGCTGCACCTCGTCGAGATGGGGATGACCCAGGGCCAGAACTTCTTCCTCGACGAACTGGCCGACGCCTGCGCCGGCGACGGCCGCTACGAGTTCCTGCTCGACGCCACCCCGCTGCCCTTCACCAAAGCCCTCGGCTCGCCGGTCAACCCGGTGGCGGTGCGCTGACCCGCCCCCCGGCGCCCCGCCCCGGCTCTTCGCCCTCCTGGCGGTGGGAGGCCGCCTTGGCCGAGGCCGCCTTCAACTCGGCGGTGCGGGCCGAGGCCGCCCCTCCCCCCACCACGGGCCCGGTGCGAGGCAGTGGCACCTCCGAGCCCGGCACCCGCACACCGGCCGGTGCTTCCCGGCCCGTGACCGACCAATGGAGCAGGCGGGCCTGGCTGTCCACCAGTGAGGCGGTGCGGATGCCCCAGAACTCGAAGCCGTACCGGTGCCCGGCCACCTGGGCGAGCATGGCAATGAGGGTGCCGGCGGCGGCCATGGGGTCGGAGCCGGCCGGCGACCCGGAGGGCCCGCCGTGGGTGGCGATGACCCGGGCCAGGGTGACGGTGACCGCGTTGAGCGCCCGGACCCGGAGCCCCTGGAAGCGCAGGTCCCCCTCGACCGTGGTCAGCTCGACCACCCGGAACACGGCCCGGTTGGACTCCCAGTAGTCCATGAAACCCCGGACCACCGCCACCGCCGTCGACCAGCTGGCTCCCTCGGACCAGTCACCGTCCACCAGGCCGGCCAGCACGCCCGCCCCCTCCACCAGCTCCTCGGCCAGGACGGTGATGGCCGCCTCCACGTTCTCGAAGTACTGGTAGAAGGTGGCGGGCGACGTACCCGCCTCCCGGGCGATGTCGATGACCTTGATCGAGCGCCAGGGTGTCGCCACCAGCAGCTCGGCCGTGCACTCCAGCAGTCGCTGGCGGGTGGCCCGGCCCCGGCGGCCGGGGACCCGGCCGTCGGTGGTGGCGATCAGCTCGGGATCCTCGGCCACGGCCATGGCCGACCATGGTACCGAGGGGCGCCCCCACATGACGGGGCGTCAGGTGGGCGGCCGACACGCCGGGGCCGGGGGCCGATGGCGGGACCCGGGCCGATGGCGGGGCCGGGGGCCCCAGCGTGTCGGCCGGGAGCCGGGGCGAAAGCCCAGGCGAAGTAGGGTTGGCGGTCATGGCGAACCGTCCGGCGCCGCGGTCCCTGACGCGGGCCCAGCACGCCCGGAGGCAGCGGGTGCTCGACGCGGCCATGGCGCTCGGGCTGGACGGTGGGTACGAGGCCGTCCAGATGCGCGACGTGGCGGCGCGGGCCGACGTGGCCATGGGCACCGTCTACCGCTACTTCACCAGCAAGGACCATCTGCTGGCGGCGGCGCTCGTGCACTGGGTGGAGCAGCTGGACGCCCGCCTGGCCCAGCTCCCGGCCCAGGGGGACACGGCCGGGGCCCGGGTCATCGACGTGCTGGACCGGGCGCTGCGGTCGATGGGACGCCAGCCCCAACTGGTCGGCGCGGTGTTCATCGCCCTGGCCTCACCCGATCCGGCCGCCATCGAGTGCCAACAGCAGGTGTCGGTGGTCATGGAGGGCATCATCACCCGGGCCATCGGCGAGCCCCACCCGCCCGACCTGAGCGACCGGGCCCGCATCCTCGGCCACGTCTGGTACTCGGCCCTCGTCGGCTGGGTCAACGGCTGGAGCAACATGGGCCGGGTCCACGACGAGCTGGTGGTGGCGGTCGGGCTGCTGCTCCCGAGCGACATCTACGCCGCCATCTGACAGCCGCCATCTGATCGTCGCGCTGCCACCTGATCGTCGGCTCGGCGTCCGGCCGGCGTGAACGGGCATCGGGCACCGGTCGCCGGGGCTGACGACCTCTCCGGCCCACGTCGACCGGTACCCGATGACCCGGTGGTCACCGTGCCATCGGGTACCGTCTGGCATGCCCTCGGCCATCGAGATCCACGGGCTGTCCAAACAGTTCGGGCCAGTTCGGGCCGTCGACGACCTGAGCTTCGAGGTGGTGTCCGGACGGGTGACCGGCTTCCTCGGCCCCAACGGCTCGGGCAAGACGACCACCTTGCGCATCCTCCTCGGCCTGGTGTCGGCGACCGGGGGGTCGGCCACCTTCAGCGGGCGCCGCTACGTGGACCTGGACCACCCCGTCCACCATGTGGGCGCCGTCCTCGAGGCCACCAGCTTCCATCCGTCGAGGCGGGCCGAGGACCACCTCAAGTCGGTGGCCATCGGGGCCAAGCTGCCCCTCAGCCGGGTGCACGAGACGCTCGAGCTGGTCGGCCTGTCCGACGTGGCCCGGCGACGGGTGGGGAAGTTCTCGCTCGGCATGCGGCAGCGGCTCCAGCTGGCCACCGCCCTGCTCGGCGAGCCGGAGATCCTCATCCTCGACGAGCCCGCCAACGGGCTCGACCCCCAGGGGATCCAGTGGCTGCGCACCTTCATCCGGCACCAGGCCTCGATCGGCCACGCCGTGCTGGTCTCGTCCCACCTGCTGTCCGAGATGGAGGAGACCGTCGACGACGTCGTCATCGTGTCCCACGGCAGGCTGGTCCTCCAGACCACCCTGGCCGAGCTGGCCAGCCGGTCCGGGACCCATACGGGGCTGCGGGTCCGGTCGCCGGAGCTGCCCCGCCTGATCGCCGTGCTCGAGTCCATCCCCGTCGCCTACCGTCAGCTCGCCCCGGACGTCATGGCGATCGACGGCGCCACCCCCGAGTGGTTCGGCCCGCTCGCCGCCCAGCACCAGATCGTCCTCTACGAGCTGGGCTACGAGGGGGGAAGCCTGGAGGACGTCTTCCTCAGCCTGACCCACGGGTTCGACGCACCGGATCCACGGCTGGCCCGAGCCCGGCCCCAGCCGGCCGGGTTCGCCGGGCCGGGGCCGCCTACGGGATACGGGACCCCATCGTGATCACCGGCATCCGCGCCGAATGGCTCAAGATGCGGACCACGGCCGTGCCCTGGGTGCTCACCGGCATCGCCCTGATCGTCGACGGACTGCTGATCCTCGCCATCTTCCTCAGCCACGGCGACGCCAACGGCGGCCCGAACGGCGGCGGGACGTTCGTCTCGCCGGGCTACACCGTGCCCCACACCACCCAACAACTCCGCAACCTGGTGGGCGCGGGGTTCACCGGCTACCTCTTGGCCCTCTTGCTCGGAGTGCTGTGCGTGACCTCCGAATTCCGCCACAAGACCGTCACCACCTCGTTCCTCGTCACGCCGCGGCGCCCCCGGTTCGTCGGGGCGAAGCTGTTGACCTCGGCCATCATGGGCGCGGCGCTGGCCGTCGTGATGCTGGTGGCCACCGTGATCGGCGGCGGGCTCACCCTGGCCGCCCGGGGAGGGTCCTTCACTGACATGGCCCGCCAGATCCCGGCTGTGGCGCCGGGCATGATCCTCGTCTTCGCCCTGTTCGCCGTCTTGGGCGTGGGGGTGGGCTCGGTGCTCACCAACCAGGTGGCGGCGATCGTGGTCTGCCTCGGGTGGTTCATCATCCTCGAAGGCATCCTGGTCAGCCTGGTCCACGGCGCCGAGCGGTGGGTACCCACCGGCGCGGCCAGCGCCGCCTCCAACCTGACCCGCGGGCCCGGGATGCGTTTCGGTCTGTTCAATTGGTGGGAGGGAACCCTGCTCATGTTGTTCTACGGGCTCGCCTTCGCCGCCATCGGGTCCTACATCCTCACCGAGCGCGACATCACCTGAGCCGGCGGACCGCCGGTCGTCGCCCCTCGGACCGGCGGTCCGCGGATCGTTGCCCTGCCCCGGCCCGTGGTCTATACATGCCCTGTCGGTCCACGCCCTGCCCGGTAGAGATCACGGCCCCGGGGAAGGAACGCCTCGTCCGCCCACCGGTCGGCGGGGCGAGGTGCCACCGGGCACCGGACCGGTGGACCGGGGGTGGTGCGATGGACCGCAAATGGTGGACCCTCATCGGCGTGTGCACCGGCACGTTCATGCTGCTGCTCGACATCACCGTCGTCAACGTGGCCCTCCCGGACATCCAGCAGTCCCTGCACGCCTCGTTCTCGGATCTGCAATGGGTGATCGATGCCTATGCCCTCACCCTGGCCGCCTTCCTTCTCACCGCCGGCGTGCTCGGCGACATGTTCGGCCGGCGCGGCGTCTACGCCGTCGGGGTGGCCGTCTTCTCCGTCTCCTCCCTGCTCTGCGGTCTGTCCACCGACGCGCTCATGCTCAACCTCTGCCGCGGCGTCCAGGGCGTGGGCGGAGCCATCATGTTCGCCACCTCGCTGGCGCTCATCGCCAACGCCTTCTCCGGTCGGGAGCGAGGCACCGCCTTCGGGGTGTACGGGGCCGTCGTGGGGGGCGCGGTGGCGGTGGGTCCCCTGGTCGGCGGGGCCATCACCGGTGGGATCGGCTGGCGCTGGATCTTCTTCGTGAACCTCCCGATCGGGGTGGGGGCCACCCTCATCACCTGGACCAAGGTCGCCGACTCGCGGGACCCGGCCACCCGCCGGGTCGACTGGGTCGGATTCGTCACCTTCTCGGGCTCCCTGTTCATGCTGGTCTTCGCTCTCCTCCAGGGCAACGCCCGGGGATGGAGCAGCCCGTCGATCGTGGGACTGCTGGTCGGCTCTTGCACCCTGATGGCGGTGTTCCTCCTCGCCGAGTGGAAGGGCCCCGACCCGATGCTCGACCTCACCCTCTTCAAGCGGCCGGCCATGGTCGGGGTGTCGCTCGCCTCGTTCACCCTGTCCGCCTCGATCTTCGCCATGTTCCTCTATCTCACGCTCTACCTCCAGGAGGTCCTGGGATACGGGCCGTTCGCCGCCGGGCTCCGATTCCTGCCCATCACCATGCTGGCCTTCATCGTGGCCCCCATCGCCGGCAAGCTCACCGTCCGGGTGCATGCCCGCTTCCTCCTCGGCCTCGGCCTGTTGCTGGTGGCGTCGGGCTGCTACCTCATGACCGATGTCCGGGCCACCTCGGCCTGGACGGTGCTGCTGCCCGGCTTCATCGTGGCCGGCGTCGGCGTCGGGATCACCAACCCGGTGCTGGCCTCGGCCACCGTGTCGGTGGTGCCGCCGGAGCGCAGCGGGATGTCCACCGGATCGTCGAGCACCTTCCGACAGGTCGGGATCGCCACCGGCATCGCCGGCCTCGGGGCGGTGTTCGTGGGCCAGATCGGGCCCAACACCCTCGACGCCCTGGGGCGCTCCCCCGTCGGCCGGGCGGTGGCGGCCCATGGCGGGAGCCGCCTGGCCGGGGCCGTCGCCGACGGCGCCGTTCGGCAGGCGGCCGCCGGCGACGGCAACGGCGCCGTCAGGCACGCGCTGCTCAGCGCCTACCAGGCAGGGTTCACCACCACCTTCAACCATCTCATGGCCATCGCCACCGTCGTCGCGCTGGTCGGGTCGCTCGGGACGCTGGCCCTCGTCCGCCAGCGCGACTTCGTGCCGAGCTACGCGGCGGACATCCCCCTGCCGGTGGAGGGCCTCGACGGGGCCGCTCCCCCCGGTGGCCCACGGCGGCCGCCCCGGCGGGCGACGGGCCCGGCTCTCGACCGGCGGCAGTCGACGACCGGGGCTCCGTCCGGTTAGGGCGGCCCCGCCGGCCCGTTCCCGCCGATGTCGCACCCGACCGTGCCGTCCGAGCCGGCCCCGGAGCCACCCGTCCCGGCCCCGTCGTCGTCGGGCCGGCCCCTCGACCAGCCGCACCCGTCGCGCCTGTCTCCGTCGCACCCGCGCCGGGCCGACATCCTCGCCGCCCACCGGTCGGCCATGGAGGAGGGGTCACCGGGCTACGCCGACCCCGAGACGGGCCTCTTCGTGATGACGGCCGCCCATCTGTTGAGCCGGTCGGCCTGTTGCCAGTCGGGCTGCCGCCACTGCCCCTACCTCGTCTGACCGCCTCGCCGGGGACGGGTCCGGCCTATGGTGCCCCTGGGCCCGGACGTGGTGGTGCGACCGGACGACGTCGAGGACGAGGAGAGACGGGCGTGAAGACACGATTGACCGAAGCGCTCGGGATCGAGCACCCGGTGATGCTGGCCGGCATGGGCGGCGTGTCGTACGCGCCCCTGGTCACGGCGGTGTCCGAGGCCGGGGGCTTCGGCTGTCTCGGCGCCTCGACCATGAGCCGCGAGCGGATGGTGGCCGAGATCGCCGCCGTGCGCGCCGCCACCGACAAGCCCTTCGGCGTCGACCTGCTGACCGCCATGCCCGGCGACATGGAGGGTCAGGTGGCCGAGGTCATCGAAGGGGGGGCCTCGGTCTTCGTGGCCGGGCTGGGGGTCCCCTCGGAGGTGGTCGACCTGTGCCACCGCCACGACGTGCTGGTGGTCAACATGTGCGGCAAGGTCGACCACGCCCGCCGGGCCCTCGAGGCCGGTTGCGACATCGTGGTGGCCCAGGGCACCGAGGCCGGTGGCCACACCGGTCTGGTGGCCACGATGCCACTGGTACCCCAGATCGTCGACGCCGTCGGGACCGACATCCCGGTGGTGGCGGCGGGCGGCATCGTCGACGGCCGCGGCCTGGCCGCCGCGCTGGCCCTCGGCGCCGACGGGGTGTGGATCGGCACCCGCTTCATCGCCACCCCCGAGGCCCGCAGCGTGGCCGGCTACAAGGACGCCCTGATCCGGACCAGGGAGGATGGCACCACCATCAGCCGGGCCTTCTCGGGGAAGACCATGCGGGTGGTCCGCAACGAGTACACGGACTTCTTCGACGAGCACCCGTCGGAGCTCAGCCCTTTCCCGGGTCAGCTCGGCCGGTCCATGAACGACGGCGCATTCCACCTGGGCGGGGGGGAGGACACCGAGGGCATCGACCCCGCCCGCGAGTGCTATCCGACCGGGCAGGGGGTCGGGGCCATCCAGACCCTCATTCCGGCCGCCAGCCTGGTGGCACAGATCGTGGAGCAGGCCGAGCAGGTTCTGGGGGACCTCGGCCGGACGGTCGGCGGCTGAACCGGCCTCAGCTCCGCAGCACCGAACGGTCGCCGGCGCGGAGGCCGGCGATGATCCGGTGGTAGGCGCCGGCGGCGTCGGCACCGAGGGCGTCGGTCTCCAGCCACGTGGTCCCGTGCTCGCCGCGATGGCGGTCGATGCCGTGGATGCCGAACCGGGGTTGGTACGAGCCCCATTCGTAGTTGTCCATGAGCGACCAGTGCCAGTACCCCCCGACCGGCACTCCGTGGTCGAGGGCCGACATCACGGCGGCGATGTTCTCCCGCAGATAACGCGGGCGCTCCCACCCGTCGAGGCGGGGGTACGAACGCCCGTGGCGCACCCGGTTGCACAGGCCGTTCTCCACCACCCACAGCGGGAGCCCCGGGGCCAATGCGTGCTGGTCCGACAGCCAGCGGGCCAGTCCGCCCGGATCGGGTACGTCGTCCCAGAGCTCCCGGACGGGCAGGTAGCCCCGTCCACCGGCCGTCGGGTGACCGGGCAGCCGGAAATGCCGGGCGGACTGCGGGTCGTAGTAGTCGATGGCCACCGCATCGAGCGTGCGCCGGTGGGGGCTCTCGTAGACGGCGTCGAGCGCCCGGCGCGGGAGGCCGGTGCCGGCGCGTCCCCGGCGCCGGGCCGCCGCCGCTCCGTACGGTGCCGCCGCCGCGCTGATCCGGCGCAGCAACCGTTCCCCGGGGCCGGCGGGGAGACAGCGGTCGTGTCGGTGGCGGCGCTCCTCCAGCCAGTCGTCCACGTCGCCGCGGTCGACCCCTGCCCCCCGGGCGAGGAGGAGGTCGGTGAGCATGCGGTCCTGGGCGTAGAGGCTCAGACAGGCGTTGTTGGTGGTGACGACGGCGTCGGGACGTGCCCGGTGGATCACCTCGTAGCCGAGGACGTGGGCGGTCAACAGGTTGTCGAGGGCAACGACACTGTCCGGGACGGACAGGATCCGACCCGGTGGGAACGCGCCGAGCAGCCATGAGTTGAGGGCGAGCACGTTGATCTCGTTGAGCGTGACCCAGTGGCGCACGGCCGGAGCCAGGGCCCCGACGGCCACCTCGGCCCATTGCCGGAAGCGGTCGGGGGCGTCGGGCCGCAGCCAGAAGTCGACCCCCAACCAGTCCGGATGGGTGAAGTGGTGCAGTGTGACCAGGGGGACGAGCCCCCGCGCCACGCATTCGTCCACGATCCGCACGTACCGGGCCAGGGCGGCGGCGTCGGTGCCCCGCTCGTCGGGGACCACCCGGGCCCACTCCACGCCCAGCCGGAAGCTGTTGCACCCCAGGGCCCGGGCACGATCGAGCGCCTCCTCGGGCCGGTCGAAGAAGCCCACCGCGTTGCCCGAGGGCTCCACCCGGCCCACCTGCTCCCAGGCCAGCCAGTTGTTGGCCGGCTGGCCGGGCCCGTTGTAGCCTCCCTCGACCTGGAACCCGGCGGTGGCCACCCCGAAGAGGAACCCCTCGGGCAGCCCGGCGCCACTGGTCGTGGGGGGCGGCGTCGGGGGCAAGGTCCTCCCTTTCACGGTCCGGGGCTTCGCCGTCCGGGACTGCACGGTCCGGGCTCTCGCCGGGCCGGGCACGCGCGGCCGTCGCCGGAGAGCGACGATGGTAGCTTGCCCCCCGGACGAACCGCGTCCCCGCGCCCATGACCTCCTCGAGCCCCGACCCCGAGCGCGTCCCGGTCGTCATCGCGTCCGGGCAGTCCATCGAGCGGGACAGGCTGGTCAGCCCCCTCGACCTGATGGAACGGGCCGGCGAAGCCGCCTTCGCCGACGTCCCGGCGCTGCGGGGTTCGGTCCAACGGCTGTCGGTGGTCAGCGTCATGACCCACACCGGCCCGGCGCCCGCCACCGAGCTGGCCGGCCGACTGGGGCTGACCGGGGCGACGTGCGAGGTCACCACCATCGGGGGCAACAGCCCGCAATGGCTGGTGAGCCGGGCCGCCGACGAGATCGCCCGGGGCCGTCTGTCGGCCACCGTCATCGCCGGGTCCGAGGCCATCCGGTCGTCGAGGGCCCGCCGGGCCGAGGGGCGGCCCCACGAACCCGACACCGACCTCCCGCCGGACCCGCTGGTCGGGGACGACCACCCCGGGGTCGGGCCGGCCGAGTCGGCCATCGGCCTGATGGCGCCGATGCAGATCTACCCGTTGTTCGAGAGCGTGGTGGCGGCCCGGGCCGGCCATGACGCCCCGGCCCGGCGACGGTACATCGGCCGGCTGTTCGCACCGTTCACCGAGGTGGCGGCGGCCAACCCCTACGCCTGGTTCCCCGAGGTGCGAAGCCCGGGGGCCATCGCCACCCCGGCCCCCGACAACCGCATCGTGTGCGAGCCCTACACCAAACGGATGGCCGCCTTCCTCGGATCCGATCAGGGCGCCGCCCTCCTCGTCTGCTCCCTGGCCGAGGCGGTCCGGGCCGGGGTCGGGGACCGGGCCGTCTTCATCTGGGCCGGGGCGGACGCCGTGGACGTGCGGTTCCCGGCGGCGCGCCCCGATCCGGGCCGGTCACCGGCCATCGCCGGCGCCGGCCGCGCCTTGTTCGAGGCGGCCTCGCAGGCCGCGGGGACCGGCCGGTCCGTCGGGATCGACGACATCGAGGTCCTCGACCTGTACTCGTGCTTCCCCTCCGCCGTCGAGCTGGCCACCGACGCCCTCGGGATCGCCCCCGGCGACGGGCGCCCGCTGACCGCCGCCGGCGGCCTCCCCTACTTCGGTGGCCCGGGCAACAACTACACCACCCACGCGATCGCCGCCCTGACCGATGCCCTCCGGCGCTCGCCGCCGTCGACGGGCGACGCCTCCCCGGGGCGGCTCGGACTGGCCACCGGCCTCGGCTGGTTCATCACCAAGCACGCGCTGGGCGTGTACGGGTCGACTCCCCCGCCGGCCGGCTACCGCCGGGGGGACACCGCCGCGGCCCAGGCCCGCATCGACGACTCGGCGGTCGACACCGTCCTGGCCGTCGACACACCCACCCCGGCCCGGGTGGTGGCGGCCACGGTGATGCGCGACCACGACGGCCGGGCCACGGCGGCGCCGGTGCTCGCCCGCCTCCCCGACGGGCGGCACATGGCCCTGGCCCCGGCCCACCACGACGTGCTCGAGGCGGTCGGCCGCCTCGACGTGCCCGGCCTGGTCGGCTCGCCCGTGACCGTCGAGGCCGGTGCGCCGCGCTACCGTCTGGCCACAGGCTGACGTCAGGGGAACCTTGCCATGTCCGAACTGCTCCGCGAGCGCCGGGGTCACACCGAGATCCTCACCATCAACCGGCCCGAGGCCCGCAACGCCGTCAACGGGGCCGTCTCCCGGGCCTTCGCCGCCGCCTTCGACGACCTCGAGGCGGACGACGACTGCTGGGTGGTCATCGTGACCGGAAGCGGTGACAAGGCGTTCAGCGCCGGCATGGACCTCAAGGCCTTCACCGCCGGCGAGGCCGGCGACATCATGGGGGCCAAGGGTGGGTTCGGGGGCATCGCCCAGCGCGACTTCCCCAAGCCGATCATCGCCGCCGTCAACGGCTCGGCCCTGGCCGGCGGGTGCGAGATCATGCTCGCCTGCGACCTGGTGGTGGCGGTCGAGGAGGCGAAATTCGGCATCCCCGAGGTCAAGCGAGGGCTCATGGCCGGGGCCGGCGCCCTGCTCCGCCTGCCCAAGAAGATCCCCCCGACCATCGCCATGGAGCTGGCCCTCACCGGCGACCCGATCGATGCCCGGCGGGCCCTCGAGCTCGGCCTGGTCAACCGGGTGGTGCCCGCCGCCCGGCTGATGGAGGAAGCCCTGGCCCTGGCCGGGACCATCACCGACAACGCCCCCCTGGCCGTGCGGGTGTCCAAGCGGGTGATGAAGGAGGCGGGCGAGCTCCCCGACGCCGCGGGTTGGGCGGTCAACAACGCCGCCGTCGGGGAGGTGTTCGGCTCGGCCGACGCCATGGAGGGACCGATCGCCTTCGCCGAGAAGCGCAAGCCCAACTGGACCGGCACCTAGGCCGGCCCGACCGCCGAGACCAGGCCACCCCATGCTCCATCCCCTGCCGGCCGACGCGGCCCCGTCGCTCTCCGGCGGGCTGGACGGGTTCCGCCTGATCCTCCACGTGCTGGCCGCCAGCATCTGGGTGGGCGGCCAGTTCACGGTGGCCGGACTCCTCCCCACGGTCCGGGCCCTCGGCGATGGTGCCCCCAAGCTGGTGGCCCGGGCCCTCGGCCGCCTGCTATGGCCGGCCTACGCCGTGCTGGTGGTGACCGGGTTCTGGAACATCGGCGCCCTCGGCGTGGATCACGCCTCCACCGCCTGGAAGACCGTGCTCATCGTCAAGATCGTGGTCGTGGCGGTGGCCGGCGTGGCTGTGTATCTGCACCAGCGGTCCACCGGCCGGCGGGCGCTGGCCGTATGGGGGGCGATCGGTGCCCTGGCCTCGGTGGCCGCCCTCTGCCTGGGGGTCTTCCTGGCCGGCTGACGGGCCATCCAACCGGGGGCCCGGCGCCGTAGACCGTCCATCGCTGTGCTGCGAGCCCGGTCGGACGGGTCTAACCTGGTCACCGCAGCCGCACAAAGGAGACACCAACGTGCACATCGGCCCCGCAGAGATCTTCGGCGTAGACGGCATCATCATCCTGGTCGTGGTGGTCCTGGTCCTGTTCGGATCCACCCAGATCCCCAAGCTGGCCCGTTCCCTCGGGTCGGCCCAGAAGGAGTTCAAGAAGGGCCTCGACGAGGGGTCCTCCGAGGACGACGCCGGGACCAAGTCGGTGGCCCAGGCCACTCCTCCGGCCGCGGTGAGCCCGCCGCCGGTTCCGCCCGCCCCGCCGGTCGTCGAGGTACGGGTCGACGGGGCCAACGGCCAGTCGACCTCCTGAGCCCGCCGCTCTGCGGCCGATGAGCTCCGCCCATCGAGCGCGGAGCGGCCTCCTCCCCGGTCGAGGCAGCGCCCGGGCCGCGTCCCTTCCCGTTCTGGGTGGTGCAGGCCACCGAGCTGATCGTGGCCGTCATCTTCGTCGACATCTCGGTGCACGTCCGGGGCGGTGGCCTGCTGGTGGGAGCGGCGGCGGCCTTCGCCGCGTTGGCCGTCACCGCCCAGGGGCCGCTCGGGCTCCTGCGGCTCTGTCCGCAACGGCTGCACCTCGCCCTGGTGGTGACGGCCGCCGTGCTGGTGGCGGCCGCCCCGCTGCTGCCCGCCCTGCGACCCGACGTCGAAGGGATCATCGTCATCGAGTTCGGCGCCGTGGGGCTCATCCGCGTGGCCACCCTCACCCGGTCGTCGGACTATCGTGCCGACGTGGCCGGGACCGGGCGGGGACGAGGTGGTGCACGGGTGATCGACGCCACCGCCTCGGTGGTCGACTCCCGGCGGGACCGACCCGGTTCGGCGCCCCGCACCCCCGGGGGGCAGGACGGGGGTTCCGACCCGGCGGGCGAGCGTGCCGCCCGGAGCGCCGGGCGCACGGCGGGAGCGGCGGCGGCCTCTGGTCGGCGCCTGGTGGCCAAGCACCGGCCGGCCGCCGAAGCGCGCCTCAAGCGGTCGCTGCGGAACGCGGGCCGCTGGGCGGGGCGCATGACCGCGGCGCCGAGCGATCCCGATACCCGGTCGGAGTAGCAACCGACCGGTCGCCGGGCCGGGCCGACCCGGCTACAGTCCCGTCGTCGAAGGGGGAGCCGATGCCCGAGGTGCATGACGTGCTGGCCATGGCCGACCGGCTGTGGCGGGGCGAGGTCACCACCTCGGAGGTGCATCCCCTGCGCCCGGCACCCGGCCTGGCCGAGGTGGCCGACGGCGTGGCCTTCGTGCCCTCCTTCGCCAACGTGTCGGCCGTCGACACCGAGGACGGTCTGGTCCTGGTGGACACGGGCAGCGCCTTCCTCGCCGCCGAGGTCCACCGGATCCTCCGGGGCTGGTCGCCGGACCGGCTCAACACGGCCGTCTACTCCCACGGCCACATCGACCATGTCTTCGGGGTGCCGGTGTGGGAGGCCGAGTCCGACGCCGCCGGGTGGCCCGGACCGGTGGTGGTGGCGCACGAGGACCTTCCCGCCCGCTTCGACCGGTACATCCTGACCGCCGGCTACAACGGCATCATCAACCGGCGGCAGTTCGACATCGACTCGCTGCAATGGCCGACCGAGTACCGCTACCCCGACCGCACCTACCGGGACCATCTCGTACTCGACGTCGGGGGCACCACCGCCCATCTCCACCACGCCAAGGGTGAGACCGACGACCACACCTGGACGTGGTTCCCCGCTTCGCGCGTGCTGTGCTGCGGCGACCTGTTCATCTGGGCCTCGCCCAACGCCGGCAACCCCCAGAAGGTGCAGCGGTACCCGCTCGAATGGGCCGACGCCCTCCGCCGGATGCTCGCCCTCTACGACTCGCCGGGCGGGGGGCCGGAGGTCCTGCTGCCCGGGCACGGGTACCCGGTGGTGGGCGCCGACCGGGTCCGGCAGGCCCTCGGTGACACCGCCGAGCTCCTCGAGTCCCTGGTCGAGCAGACCCTGGCCCTCATGAACCGGGGCGCCCGGCTCGACGAGGTGATCCACACCGTGACGCCGCCGGCCCGGCTGATGGAGCGCCCCTACCTGCAACCGGTCTACGACGAGCCCGAGTTCATCGTCCGCACGGTGTGGCGCCTCTACGGCGGATGGTGGGACGGCAACCCGGCCACCCTCCAGCCCGCCCCCGAGCGCGCCCTCGCCCTCGAGCTGGCCGAGCTGGCCGGGGGAGCCGGGGCCCTGGCCGACCGGGCCCTGGCCCTGGTGGAGGGGACCCGGGCCACCGGGGCCGGTGCTACCTCTCCTTCCCCGGCCGGAGCACGCGACGGCTCCCTGCGCCTGGCCGGGCACCTGGCCGAGCTGGCCTGGCTGGCCGCTCCGGACGACCCCGGGGTCCAAGAGGCGCGCCGCCTGGTGTTCACCCGCCGTGCCGACGCGGCCTCGTCGACCATGGCGCACGGAGTGTTCTCGTGGGCGGCCCGGGAGTCGGGATCGGGTCGGGAGGGGGCCGGCTCGTGAGACCCGGCGCCGCCGTGCCGGCGCCACCCGCCTCACCAGGAGGTTCATCCCGCACCATCGGGGCCGCGTCTGAACTTCTAATTCGGGCGCTGTGCCCACTAGTCTCATCGCCGTGATCGCCTTCACAAAGCGTTCCGCGCCCTCGTCGGCGGCCGGGGACAGGAGCCCCCGGAGCGGCCCGGTCCCGGTGGGGGACGGGCACCGCCGGCGCCGCTTCCTCGTCGGGCTCGCCGTCGCCGTGCCACTGGTGGCCGGCGGGTGCGGCTTCTACCCCACCTACGGGGCCAGCCGGGGCGCCACCAAGCAGGGTCAGGACACCTTCAAGCTCTACTCGGGGATGATGACGACCGGCATCATCGTCGCTGTCCTGGTGGGCCTGTTGATTCTCTGGACCGTCGTGCGGTACCGGAAGCGCTCTGACGAGATGCCCCGGCAGTTCCACGAGAGCATCCCCATCGAGATCCTCTACACCGCCATCCCGATCCTCATCGTGGGGGTGCTCTTCGCCTACACCGTGCTGACCGAGAACAACGTCGACGCCACCGTGGCCGCCAACGCCACCGTGACCTCGACCGGCACACCCGTAGTCAACGTGCATGTCACCGCCTTCCAGTGGGGCTGGCGCTTCGACTACCCGGCCCTCAATGTCGGCGTGGCCGGCGAGCTCCTCCAGGGACCGAACAACCACGGACCGCAGATGGTGGTGCCGGTCGGGCAGACCGTCCAGGTCACCCTGGTATCGGATGACGTGATCCACGGCTTCTACGTGCGGGACTTCAACTTCAGCCGCTACGCCCTCCCCGGGGTCACCAACGTCTTCGACCTGACCGTGCTGAACACGGGGACCTACAATGGGCAGTGCACCCAGATCTGCGGCCTCTACCATTCCGAGATGCTGTTCAGCGTGAAGGCGGTGAGCCCCGCCGCCTTCTCCAAGTGGGCCCACGCGCAGGTGGCGGCCGGCAACACCTTGGAGCGCTCGGGCTCGTCGGCCTCGAACAACCCGCCCCGTAACACCTACTCCACCCCGTCCAACGCCAGCCCGGCGCCGGCCACGCCAAAGGGTGCCACATGACGACCACTGTCGAACGTCCCGATCTCGTCGGTCCGGAGCCCGGGGGGCCCGATGGCCATCGTCCCGGTACCCACGGTGAGGGGGACGGCCACGCCCACCACGAGGGCCCGACCGGCATCGTCAACTGGCTGACCTCGACCGACCACAAGGTCATCGGCAAGAGCTACATGATCACCTCGCTGGTGCTCTTCTTCATCGCCGGCATCATGGCCCTGGTCATCCGGGCCCAGTTGGCCGACCCCACGTCCTCCCTGGTCTCCTTCCAGACCTACAACGAGCTGTTCACCATGCACGGCAGCCTCATGCTGTACCTGTTCGCCGGGCCCTTCGCCTTCGGCGGCCTGGCCAACTACATCGTGCCGCTCCAGGTGGGGGCACCGGACATGGCCTTCCCCCGGCTGAACGCCCTGTCCTACTGGCTGTACCTGGGCGGGTCGATCACCATGATGTCGGGGTTCCTGGTGGCCGGAGGCGCGGCCAGCTACGGCTGGGTGGCCTACGCCCCGCTGTCCAACGCCATCAACTCCCCCGGCGCCGGCGCCGACCTGTGGCTGATGTCGCTGGGCCTCACCGGCTTCTCCGCCATCTTCACCGGCGTGAACCTGGCCGCCACCATCTTCTATCTGCGGGCGCCGGGCATGACCATGTTCCGGATCCCCATCTTCTCGTGGAACATGCTGGTCACCGGCATCCTCATCCTCATCGCCTTCCCGGTGCTGTTCGGCGCGGTGGTGATGCTCTTCTGCGACCGCCACTTCGGGACCCACATCTTCAGCGTGCAGGGCGGGGGGGTCCCCGTCCTGTGGCAGCACCTGTTCTGGTTCTTCGGCCATCCCGAGGTGTACATCCTGGCCCTGCCCTACTTCGGGATGGTCACCGACATCTTCCCGGTCTTCTCCCGCAAGCCCCTCTTCGGCTACAAGGGCATGGTGTTCGCCACCATGTCCATCGCCGCCCTCTCCACCGGCGTCTGGGCCCACCATATGTTCACCACGGGCGTCGTGCTCCTGCCGTTCTTCTCGTTGCTGTCCTACCTCATCGCCGTGCCGACCGGCATCAAGTTCTTCAACTGGATCGGCACCATGTGGGGCGGGCAGCTGAGCTTCCAGACGCCGATGCTCTTCTCGGTGGGGTTCCTGTTCGCCTTCCTCTTCGGGGGCGTGACCGGGGTGCTCCTGGCCTCTCCGCCGGTCGACTTCATGACCCACGACACCTACTTCGTCGTGGCCCACTTCCACCAGGTGCTCATCGGGACCAGCGTGTTCGCGGGGTTCGCCGGCTTCTACTTCTGGTACCCCAAGATGTTCGGACGGATGCTCAACGAACGGCTGGGCAAGCTCCACTTCTGGGGCCTGTTCATCGGCTTCTGGGTGACTTTCATGCCCCAGTACCTGGTCGGCCTGTACGGCATGCCCCGGCGGGTGGCCGATTACCTGCCCAGCAACGGCTGGACCGGGCTCAACGTGATCTCGACGGTGGGTGCCTTCATCATCGGCGCATCGTTCCTCTTCTTCCTCGTCAACCTGTGGGTATCGTGGCGGAACCCGGTGCCGGCCGGTGACAACCCCTGGGACGGCCAAGGGCTCGAGTGGTTCACATCGTCGCCGCCACCCCATCACAACTACACCCATCTGCCGCCCATCCGGTCCGAACGGCCCACCTGGGACTACAACCACCCCGAACACCGCAAGCACCATCGCCCCAGCAAGGAACCGCTACCGGACCGGGAGACGGTGGGGGCGGGCTCATGAAGGTCGACGGACTGTTCCTCGGCGGCATCGGGGTGTTCTTCGCCGTCATCGCCGGGATCTACTGGTTCACCAGCTACGAGGACGCCGGTTTCCTCATGCTCATCGGCTCGGCCCTCCTCGGGCTGCTCCCCGGCTCGTACTACCTCTGGTGGTCGTACCGGATGAAGCCCCAGCCCGACGACGACCCCGACGCCGACGTGGCCGAGGGTGCCGGCACGATCGAATCCTTCCCCGGGTCGAGCATCTGGCCCTTCATCCTCGGCATGGGTGCCATGTTCGCCGTGCTGACCTTCGTGTTCGGACTGTGGATGGCCCCCCTGGCCGCCGCCCTCATCCTGTCCGCCGCCATCGGCGTGACCGTGGAGAGCCGCCGCGGCGGCGCCGTCTGAGCGGCGCGTCCGGCGTCGGAGTGGCGTCAGAACGCGCCGGCTCGGGCGTCACCCGGCTCCGGGGGCGAAGGCGGTGGCGATCAGTGACCGGCCTCAGGGAGGGGAGCTCGGGCCCGAGCGACCCCGAGGCGAGGAGGTCCCCGGCCGCCTGCACCAGCGTCCCGTAGGCCACCCGGGCCAGTGAGCCTCCGACCGACACCCGTCTGACCCCGGCCTCGGCCAGCTGGGCGGCCGTGGGCCCGCCCGGGATCAGCAGGACGTTGACCGGGGGCCCCGCCTCCTCGACCACCCGGGACATGGACGACGGGTCGGTGAGCCCCCGGGGCGTAGACCACGTGCGCGCCGGCGGCCGCATAGGACGCCAGCCGGGCGACGGTGTCATCGAGGTCGTCCCGGCCGCGCCGATGGTTCTCGGCCCGGGCGGCGGGGCAAGCGAGATTCGGACGTCGACGTCGGAACCAACCGGGCGTCGGATACGCCCGCCGTCCGGGACGGCGCCGACCCGCCCGGTAGCGTCCCTGGGTATGCGCCTCAGCACCGTCATCCTCCCCATCTACCGGTGGGCCGAGGGACAACCGATCTGGGCGCGGGCCGAGGAGCTCGGCCTGCATGCCGCCTACACCTACGACCATCTGTCGTGGCGGGACTTCCGCGACCGGCCGTGGTTCGGGGCCGTGCCCACCCTGGCCGGCGCGGCCCTGGCCACCCGCCGCCTCCGGATCGGGACCCTGGTGACGTCCCCCAACTTCCGTCACCCCGTCCCACTGGCCAAGGAGCTCATGACCCTCGACGACCTCGCCGACGGGCGGCTCACCGTGGGCGTCGGTTCGGGGGGGACCGGTTTCGACGCCTCGGTGCTGGGTGGGCAGCCATGGCCGGCCGGCGAGCGTGCAGACCGCTTCGCCGAGTTCCTCGCCCTGCTCGACCGGCTCCTGACCCAGTCGTCGACCACCGAGACGGGCCCTCACTACGGGGCGGTGGGCGCCCGCATGGTCCCCGGTTGCGTGCAGCAGCCCCGGCCCCCCTTTCTGGTGGCCGCGGCCGGCCGCCGGGGGCTCGGGCTGGCCGCCGCCCACGGCCAGGGCTGGGTGACCTACGGGGACCCCGGGGCCCCGGCCGGCCGGCCGGCCGGCCGCGTCCTCGAGGTGGTGAGGGCCCAGATGGAGGGTCTGGCCGAGGCCTGCCAGGTGCAGGGCCGGGACGAGGGGACGATCGAGAAGGTCCTGCTGCAGGGCCTGACCGCCGAGCGCCCGCTCGTCTCGGTCGACGCCTTCGTGGAGTGGGCCGGACGTTACCGGGAGCTGGGCTTCGCCGAGGTGGTCATCCACTGGCCCGTCCCCGGCTCGTCCTTCGACACCGATCCCGGCCTCTTCGAGCGGATCGTCACCGAGGGCGGCGCCCAGCTGCGATGAGGCGTCGGCCCGGTCAGCGCATGACCCGGCGCACGCCCGCCCCGGTGGCCAGCTCCGGCGGCACGAGGTCGATGTAGGTGGGGACCGGGATGGCCTCGAGCTCATCCACGCCGTCCCCCGGCCTCGGGGCGGCGGGATGGGTGACGTACTCACCGCTCGGGGACCGGGTGACGATCTGGGACCGCTTGCGCTTGCCGACGCCCTCGGCCTCCCGCATCTCGTTGCAGATCTTGTAGGCCACCACGTAGGCGATGACCGGTGAGATCGGGACGGCGAACCGGAAGAACCACAGGACGTCGTTGAGCGGGATCTGGAAGAAGTTGGCCATGACGTCGGTGGACGAGGCGAAGAACACCATGAACAGGAGGGTGAGCATGGCGGCGCCGGCCGCGGTCCGCTTGGGCCGGTCGCGGGGACGGTCGAGCAGGTTGTGGTACGCCACGTCTTTCGTGAAATGCGTCTCGAGGAACGGCCACACGATGAAGATGTTGAACACGAGCCCGGGGAAGATGACGGCGGGCAGGAACACCTCGAGGGGGATGGTGTGGCCCCAGCCGACCCACTCCCAGCTGGGCATGATGCGCAACGCCCCGTCCAGCCAGCCCATGTACCAGTCCGGCTGCACCGCGTAGGAGATCTGGTACGGCTCGTACTGCCCGAACTGCCAGATCGGGTTGATCTGGGCGAACCCGCCGAGCAGGAAGATGACGGCGGTCACCATGAACAGGAACCCGGTCGTCTTGGCCATGAAGGTCGGGAACATGGGTGAGCCGACCACGTTGTGCTCGGTCTTCCCCCTGCCGGCGAACTGGGTGTGCTTCTGCTTCACCAAGAGGCCGAGGTGGGCGGCCAGCAGCCCGATGATGACCAGCGGCAGGATGAGCACGTGCAGGATGAAGAAACGGGGAATGATCACCCCGCTGCCCGGGTAGTTGCCGCCGAACAGGAAGAAGGCCAGGTAGCTCCCGACCAGGGGGATGGACTCGATGATCGAGTAGGCGATGCGGATGCCGGTACCGGACACCAGGTCGTCGGGGAGCGAGTACCCGAGGAAACCGTTGACGATGCCGAGGATGAGCATGGTCACCCCGACGATCCAGTTGAACTCGCGCGGCTTGCGGAAGGCACCGGTGAAGAAGACACGGGCCATGTGCACGGCGATGGCGCCGAGGAAGATGTCGGCCGCCCAGTGGTGGGCCTGACGGATGAGGAGGCCCGACTTCACGTCGAAGGACAGCCCGACGGTCGACGCATAGGCCTCCGACACCCGCTGGCCCCGGAGCGGGAGGTACGAGCCGTGGTAGACGATCTCGTGGGCCGAGGGAACGAAGTAGAGGGAGAGGAAGACCCCGGTGGCCAGCAGCACCACGAAGGAGTAGAGGGCGATCTCGCCCAGCATGAACGACCAGTGGTCGGGGAAGATCTTGTCGAGGAAGGTCCGGCCGCTCTTGGCCACGCCGAGGCGGTCGTCGACCCAGCGGAGCGACTTGTCGATGGTCTTGTCGATCACGGCCTCTCCCAGAAGCCGGGGCCGATGGCCTGGTCGAAGCCGGCCTGGGACCGAAGGAACCCGGCGGAGTCCACCTTCAGCGGCAATTGTGGCAGAGGCCGGGGGGCGGGGCCGAATTCGGGCACCGCCCCGGCGCTGACGTTGAAGATGGACTGGTGGCAGGGACAGACCAGCTGCTGGGTCTGCTCCTGATAGAGGCCGACCGGGCAGCCGAGATGGGTGCACATCTTCGAGTAGGCCACGTACCCCTGGACCCCCCAGTCGGTGCGTCCCGGCGGGCTCAGGGGATAGGGGGGGTCCAACGGGCCGAGCACGGCCAGCCGGATGAGGATCACCTGGTCGGGGGAGGAGCCCTGGAACCCGCGCGGGAAGACGGTGAGCACCCCGCCCCGATCGAGGTCGTCAGCGGTCACCGGCCGCCCGGACACCGTCACCAGCTGCGAGTTCTTCTTCCAGTTGGTCTGGAAGAGGGTCGTGCCGGGCTTCGGCCCGAGCGAGCGGATGAGGGGGAAGAGGAGGACGATCCCCATGGCCGTCGAGCCGAGGGCGAACAGCCCGCCCAGGACCTTTCGCCGCTTGACCACGATGCCGCCGCGCTCCACCACGGCTGCGGTCATGGCGGCGCGCTCCTCCTCGGAGGAGTGGAACTCGTGACGCTCCTCCACGAAGGGGCCCTGGGGCATGAGGTACTTGCCCCAGGCGGTGACCCCGAAGCCCAGGGCGAGCAACCCGACGCCGAGGGTGGCCGCCTCCCACTGGGTGTTGTCCCCCACCCAGTAGGCGATCCCGAAGCCGATGAAACCGATGAACCCGATGACCATGGCCACCGCCGCCACCGCCTGCGCCCCTTCGGGGTGCTTGGCGTACGGCTGCAGGTGAGGATCGTCGAGGGCGGCCATGGGCAGCGGCCCCTCGAGGCGGGGGGACTCGTCGCTCACGTCCGGTCCCCGATCCAGAAGCAGACGAGCATGAGCACGCCGACCCCGAGGAGCAGCCCGACGAAGCCCTCCCCGACGGGCCCGATGCCGCCGAGGCCGACCCCGCCCCGATCGACCGGGTGTTGGATCACGCCGTGCACGTAGGCGGCGATGTCACGCGCCTCGGCGTTGGTGATGTTGCCCACGCTGAAGTGGGGCATGGCGCCCGGCCCCGAGCGGACGGCCTCGACGATCTGGGTGAGGGTGGCGAGGTGCAGGGTGGGGGCATAGGCCCCACCGGCCAGGGCGTCACCGGCCCCGGTGATGGTGTGGCAGGCGGCACAGTTGAGCGTGAACAGGGTGTTGCCGGCCTCGAGGTCGGCTCCGTTGGTGTTGACGACGGGCACCTTGGTCCCCTGGCCCGGGGTGAGCGACTGCACCCAGGCGGCGATCTCGAGTGTCTGGAGCCGGTTGAACCGGGGCGGCTTGCGGGTGGCCTGCACGCTCGAGTTGGCCAGCGGCATGCGGCCGGTCGACACCCAGAAGTCGACGGTGCCGGCCCCGAGGCCCTGGAGGTTGGGGGCCCGGGTGGTACCGAGGGCCTCGGGCCCGTGGCAGCTCGAGCAGTTGGCGGCGAACAGGGCCTGGCCCGGGTCGACGAAGGCCTGGGGCAGGTTCACGTAGAAGATGCCGGTCTGGTTGGACGGGGCCTGGTAGTTGAGCACCTCCGACAGGCTCGGGGCGCTCGGCTGGCCCACCGGCGTCGGCGTCGAGCGCGTCGTGGTAAGGGCGGGCAGGGTGGTGGTGGGGGCGGCGTCGGCCGAGCCCTGGCTCGGCGAGAAGGCCAGCAGGCCCACGATGCCCACGCACCCGACGAGGGCGCACGGCGCCAGGTAGCGGGTCTTCACCAGGCGACGTATCCGGTGTGCCATCTATTTGAGCCGGTGTGCCATCTATTTGAGAAGGAAGAGGCACGCGTAGAGCCCGATCCAGACCACGTCCACGAAGTGCCAGTAGTAGCTCACCCCTTGGAAGACCGCCGTCTCCCCCGGGTCCCCCTTCGGGCCCTTGAGCCGGCCCAGCAGGAAGATCATGGCCACCAGACCCAGGGTCACGTGGAGGCCGTGGAGCCCCGACATGATGTAGAAGAGCGAGCCGTACGAGGTCACCGTGGGATTGGTGGCCGGGTTGTGCGAGAGGTCCACCCATTCGAAGAACTGGTTGGCCACGAACAGTGCGCCGAGGATCAGGGTGGCCACCACGAAGATCTTGGCGCTCCGCCGGTTCCCCCGCTCCTGATCGAAGACGGCCTTCTGCATGGTGAAGCTCGACGACACCAGGACGGCGGTGAAGATCCCCGCCCGGACCACGTCGAGGTGGGCCCCGGTGGGCGGCCAGACCGAGGCGTGGGCCCGGATGGTGAAGAAGGCGGCGAACAGGGAGCTGAAGAACATCACCTCCGAGCCCAGCCAGATGATGACCCCCACCGCCAGCATGGAGGGCCGGTCCGGGCGGTGCCGCCGGTTGGCGGTGATCGTCGGATCGGCGGCGATGGCCTGGGTCACGCCGTATTTTTAGTCGATGGGGTCCTCGGGGGGCCAACTCATCGGGAGCGGCCGACGGGGGCACCACCACGCCGTCCCCGGAGCCGTCCGAGCTGGGGCCGACGCCTGGACGGGGCCCGGTGGGGGGAGGCTCAGTCGCCGGCCAGCGCGGCGGGCGGGGGGGCGAGGTGGACGACGCTCAGGCGTTGGGTCGGCCGGGTGAGCGCCACGTACAGGGTGCGGAGGCCCCGGGCCGTCTCCCCGGCGACGAGGCCCGGCTCGACCACCACCACCGAATCGAACTCGAGGCCGTTAGCGGCGTCGGCGGCGAGGAGGACGAGCGGCTCGGACAGCCCGCCCTTGCGCAGGTCACGAGCGTCCACCGCCGGCAACCCGGCCGCCACCAGCGCCTCGGAGAGGGCGGGGAGCAGCGACTCGGGGGCGAGGACGGCCACCCGGCCCGCCTCGACCAGGGCCACCTCCTCGGCCGCCACCTCGGCCACCGTCCGGGACAGGTCCTCGACGGTGGCACCGGCCCGGGCCCCGTCGGCGCCGCGGACGGCGATCATGCGCGGCTCGACGCCGGTGCGCCGGACCGGGCGCGGCGGGGCGAGCTCCGGAGCGGCCACGGCCAGGACCCGGCCGGCCACGGCCAGCACCTCGGCGGGCGTCCGGTAGCTCACGGACAGCTCGACGGTGCGGACCGGTCGGCGGCGCGGCAGGTGCTCGGTGATGTCCGACCACGAGCTCGGGGCCCACGGGGCGGTGGCCTGGGCGATGTCGCCCACCACGGTCATCGAGCCGGACAGCGACCGCCGGGCGAGCATGCGCAGCTGCATGGGAGACAGGTCCTGCACTTCGTCCACCACGATGTGGCCGTACCGGCGCACGCCGTCGTCGGCACCGCCGTTGCGGGGACCGAGCAGGTGGCGGGCCTCGTCGACCAGGGCGGCGTCCGCCGGCGACCAGGCCACTTCCTCGAACGACGCCGACCGCGGGCGGTAGAGGAGGGCCTGCTCCTCGGCGGAGAGCGTGCCGCGCCCGGCCGCGGCGATCAGGGGCCGGGCCCCGAACAGGTCGTGCAGCAGCTCGTGGGGGGACAGCCGCGGCCACATCCGGTCGAGGGCCTCGGCCAGCTCCGGGACCCGGCGCACCTTGCGGGAGAAATCCTCGAAGTCGAACTCGTCCTCGTCGAGCTCGGACGGATCCTCGTACCCGGGGAAGGCGGTCACCGAACCGGGGCTGCCGACGCCCAGCCGCTGCTGGGTCTGTCGGGCCCGTTCGGCCAGGAGCTGGGCGGCGCTCTGCTCGACGAGGCGGCGGCGGGCGTTGTGGGACCCCGGGCGCCGTCGCACGGTGTCGACGATGCGGGCGCTCTCCTCGGCGGACAGGTGCAGGATGAGGGCGCCGTAGGGGATGGCCACGTCGGCGGCCAGGCCCCGCTGGCGGGTCCGCACGGCACGGGCCACGACCCTGGCCATACGGGGGTCGCCCTTCAGGCGGGCCACCTCCACCGGCCCGTTCTCCTGCACCCGGATCTCGGGGACGAGCCCCGCCAGGGTCGACAGGGCGGCGCCGGTCTCCCCGAGGGAGGGGAGGACCTGGTCGATGTAGCGGAGGAAGAGCGGGTTGGGCCCGACCACCAGCACGCCCTGGCGCTCGAGGGGGAACCGATGGGTGTAGAGCAGGTAGGCGGCCCGGTGCAGGGCCACCGCCGTCTTTCCGGTGCCCGGGCCGCCCTGCACGACCAGCACCCCGCCGAGCGGGGCACGGATGATCTCGTCCTGTTCCTTCTGGATGGTGGAGACGATGTCGGTCATCTGTCCCGACCGGGCCCGGCCGAGGGCAGCGAGCAGGGCGGCGGGACCGCCGATGGGAAGGTCGCCGACGATGAGCTCCCCGTCGCCGTCGACGGCGCCCGCCGGCCGGGGCCCGTCCTCGATCGGTCCCCCGAAACGCTCGTCCTCGATGCCCGTCACCCGGCGCCCCTCGAGGGCCAGGTGGCGGCGGAGGACCAGCCCTTGGGGGTCGCGGCCGGTGGCCCGGTAGAAGGGCTCGGCGATCGGCGCCCTCCAGTCGACGACCAAGGGGTCCTGGTCGGCGCTGTGGATGGCCAACCGGCCGATGTGGAAGGTCTCGACAGCCGGGTCGGACACAACCGAGCCGTTGTGGTGGGTGGGCTGCTCCCCGTCGCGCCACCGGTCGATCCGGCCGAAGGTGAGGGCCTGGTCGCCGATGTCGAGCTGCTCGAGCCGGGCCAGGCTGGTCCGCACGATCACGTCGCGTTCGGTTCGGGACTGGAAAGTACCCCCCCGGCCGAGGTCGAGCACCCCTTCGAGCATGGCGTTGGCGTCGCTCCGCATGGCGTCGAGCCGTGCATAGGCCGTGTCCACGAAGTCCTGCTCGACCTGCTGCTCGGGATCCACCCAACCTCCGATCTGCCTGCCCGTCCGGCCCAGGGGAACCCTCGATTGTATGCGCCCGGGTCGGCGGGCGCGATCGGAGGAGAGGCTCGGACGGCCGGGGCCGACCGCCCCGGGGCCTCGACCGCCGGGCCCTAGACTCTGGCCATGGCCGTGCCCGTTCGAACGCCGATGGCCAGGGGTGTGGCCGGTCGCTCCCCCGCCCGACCGGGGTGGGCCGGGTCCTAGGCCGTGGCCACACCTCATGCCGGCCGCTTCGACCAGTCACCCTTCCTGGCGGCCTGCCGGCGTCAGGCGGTCGACCGGGTGCCGGTCTGGTTCATGCGCCAGGCCGGCCGCTCGCTGCCCGAGTACCGGGCCGCCCGGGGGCCGGGCAGCATCCTCGACGCCATCGCCCGTCCCGAGCTGGTGGCGGAGCTGACCCGCCAACCGGTCGACCGGTACGGAACCGACGCCGCCATCCTCTTCTCCGACATCGTCGTCCCGGTGGCCGCCATCGGGTTCGGCGTGGACGTGGCCCCCGGTACCGGCCCCGTGGTGGCCGAGCCCTTCCGGAGCAAGGATGACCTGCAACGCCTCCGGCCACTCGACCCGGCGGCCGACACCCCCCACGTGATCGAGGCCGTCGGGATGCTGGCCGAGCAGCTCGACGTGCCGCTCATCGGCTTCGCCGGGGCCCCCTTCACCGTGGCCAGCTATCTGGTCGAGGGCGGGCCCTCCCGCAGCTTCACCAAGGTGAAGTCGCTGATGCACGGCGAGCCCGCCATCTGGCGGGAGCTCATGGATCGGCTCGGCGACCTGGCCCTGGCCTCCCTCCGGTCCCAGCTCGACGCCGGGGCCTCGGCGGTGCAGCTCTTCGACAGCTGGGCCGGAATTCTGGCGCCGCCCCACTACGAGCAGCTGGTGCTGCCGACCACGCAACGGCTCTTCTCCCAGCTGGCCGAGTCCCACCCCGGCGTGCCCACCATCCTCTTCGGGGTGGGGACCGGTGAGCTGCTGGCGGCCATGGCCCGTTCGGGGTGCTCCGTGGTCGGCATCGACTGGCGGGTCCCGCTGGACCAGGCCCGGCAGCGGGTCGGGGCGCACCTGGCCGTGCAGGGCAACCTCGACCCCGCCGCCTGCGTGGCCGGTCGGGCGGTGGCCGAAGCCGAGGCCCGGGACGTCCTGGCCCGGGCCGGGACGGACCCGGGCCACATCTTCAACCTGGGGCACGGTGTCCTGCCCGAGACCGACCCGGCGGTCCTCGAGCGGATCGTCGAGCTGGTGCACGCCGAGGGCCGGTCGGGAGTCGGGACCCGCCCATGACCGGTGCGACCCGGCCGACCGGGGTCCTGGTGATGGCGCACGGCACCCCGGCCACGCCCGAGGGGATCGAGCGTTTCTACACCGCCATCCGCCGCGGTCGCCCCCCCGAGCCGGCTCTCCTCGATGAGCTCACCGCCCGCTACCGGGCCATCGGAGGGACCTCGCCCCTGACCGAGCGGACGGCGGCCCAGGTGGCGGGGCTCGCCGCCGCCATCGAGGACGCCGCACCGGGCTGCTTCCTCGTCCGCTACGGGGCCAAATTCGCGGACCCGAGCATCGAGGCGGGGATGGCGGCACTCGGCGCCGAAGGGGTGGGCCGCGTCATCGGGCTCGTGCTCACGCCCCACGAGTCCTCGCTGGGATCGGGCGAGTACGTGCGACGGGCCACGGCGGCCGCCGCCGGGGCCTCCCCCCCGCTGGCCTTGGTCCCCGTGCCGTCGTGGCACCGGGCCCGGGGCCTCGCCGCCCTGCTGGCCGAGCGAACGGCGGGCGCCATGACCGCCCTCCCACCCGAGGCGCGTCCCCGCACGGCGGTCTTCTTCACCGCCCACAGCCTGCCCCGGCGGGCCCTGGGCGACACCGATCCCTACCCCGTCCAGGTCGGGGAGTCGGCCGCGGACATCGCCGCCCTCCTCGGGCTGGACGGGGTGCCCGGGCTGACCTGGGGAGTGGCCTGGCAGAGCGCGGGCCGCACCCCGGGCCCCTGGCTCGGGCCCGACCTCCTGACCGAGATCGGCCGAGTGGCCGAGGACGGCGCCACGTCGGTGGTGGTGTGCCCGGTCGGCTTCGTCTCCGATCACCTCGAGGTCCTCTACGACCTCGACATCGAGGCGGCCGGCGTGGCCCGCCGGGCCGGCGTGGCCTTCGCCCGGACTGCCTCCCTCAACGATGACCCCCGGTTCCTCGCCATCCTCGCCGGGGTGGTACGCGACGCCGCCGGCTCCCGCGAGGGCGCCCCGCCGCCCCGTCCGTCGGCGGCCAGCTCCACACCGGCGTGACACCACGACGGCCCGTCGTGGCGGTGGTGGGTGGCGGCATCGCCGGACTGGCCGCCGCCTGGGAGCTGACCGGTGGCGGCGAGGTGGCCGGCGAGGTGGGGGGCAAGGTGGGCCCCGAGGTCCACCTCCTCGAATCCGGCGATCGTCTGGGCGGTTCCCTCCGGTCGGCCCGGTTCGCCGGTCGCCAGGTCGACCTGGCCGCCGACGCCTTCCTGGCCAGGCGACCCGAGGCCACCGAGCTCTGCGCCGAGCTCGGCCTGTCCGAGCAGCTCGTCCCGGTCGGCGCCAGCGGCGCCTCGGTGTGGGCCCGGGGCCGTGTCCGCCCCATGCCCCGGGGGCTCAACCTCGGCGTGCCCACCCGCTGGTGGCCGCTGCTGCGCTCGGGGATCGTGAGCCCGGGCGAGGCCATCCGGGTGGCGAGGGACCTGGTCCAGCCCCACTTCGGGGCGGGCGGCATCGCCGGCGACCGGGCGGTCGGTGCCATCGTGGAGGCGCGCCTCGGGCGCCCGGTGGTCGACCGGCTGGTCGACCCCCTGGTCGGCGGGATCAACGCCGGGAATGCGGACGACCTCAGCGCGGCGGCCACCTTTCCCTTCCTCCTCGCCGCCTCCCTCCAACCCGGCAGCCTCATGCGCCGGCTGGGTCAGGCCGGGCGCACCCGAGCCGTCGCCCCGGCCGGGGGCTCGCCCGTCTTCTGGTCGCTGCCGACCGGCACCGCCGGCCTGGCCGACCGGTTGGCAGGCGAGCTGGGACGACGCGGCGTGACCTGCCGGACCGGGGTGCCGGTCGAGGCCATCAGGCGAGAGGCCGGCAGCGGGTCGGGGCGCTGGCTGCTCGACCTCGGTACCCACCCGGTCCACTCCCTGGCCGTCGACGGCGTGGTGCTGGCCGTGCCCGCCGGCGAGGCGGCCGTGCTGCTCGCCGCCCACGCCCCGGAGGCGGCCGGGCTCCTGAGCACCATCGAGTACGCCTCGGTGGCCGTCCTCACACTGTCCCTCCCTCCGGGTGCCATCCGCTCCCCCCTCCACGGCACGGGCCTCCTGGTGCCGAGGACCGCCACCGTGGACGGGGTCTCGCCCCTCGTCACGGCGGTCACCTACCTCGGACGCAAATGGCCCCACCTGGCACGGGAGGACGACGAGCTCGTCCGGGTGTCGGTCGGGAGGTTCGGGGACGCCCGCCACCGGGACCTCGACGACGACCAGCTCCTCCGCACGATCCTGGACGATCTGGCCCGTCTGCTCGAGGTGCGCGACCCGCCCGTCGAGTCGATGGTCACCCGCTGGGACGGGTCCTTCCCCCAGTACCGGGTGGGCCACCTGTTGCGGGTGGGGCGGGTCGAGCAGGAGGTGGCGGCGCTCGGAGGGGTGGCGGTGGCCGGTGCCGCCTACCGGGGGGTGGGCATCCCGGCCTGTATCGGCGGGGGCCGGGATGCGGGCCGCCGAGTGCTCGGGTTCCTCGCCTCCCGACCGGAGGGGGTCCGGCCCCCGGCGGGCGAGGGCGGCCCGGCGTGACGTCCGGGTCGCCGCCGTCGACCTCGGACCGGCCGGCGCTGGCCGACAGCCCGGGCCGCCCGTCCTGGCGACCGTCGAGGGTGTCGATGACCCAACGCCGCCGCACCACCGTCCGGCCCCGGCCGGGCCGCGTGGCCGTGCCGGCCCTGGCCTCGGGCGCGGGTCTGGCGCTCTCCCTCCCGCCCTGGGGCGCCTGGGCGCTGGCCTTTCCCGCCGCCGGGCTGCTGTTTTGGCGTCTCGGGGGGCTGCGGTGGCGTACTCGACTGTGGGCCGGGTGGCTGGCCGGGCTCGGCTGTTACGTGCCCGGCCTCATGTGGGCCCGGGCCTTCACCGTCCCCGGTGCGCTGGTCCTGATGGCCGTCGAAGCCGGGTTCGTGGCCCTGGCGGCCCTGGCCGTCCCGCCGGCGCCCATCGGGGCCCGGGCGCTGGCCTTCCCGGCGTCGATGACCCTGGCCGAATGGGTCCGGATGGGCTGGCCCTTCGGCGGGCTGCCGATCGGAGGGGTGTTCCTGGGCCAAGCCGGGGGCCCGGTGCTCGGGGTGGCCAGGCTGGGCGGCCCGCTGGCACTCACCGCCGCCGTCTACCTCGGCGGGGTGGCTGTGGGCACGTTGGGCGAGGCGTTCGTGCGGGCCGGTCGGGACGGCGCCCGGGCCCGGGCCTTCGCCCGGACCGGCCTGGGCGAGCGCCCCAGCACCACCGGGGCCGCCCCATCCGGCTCCGGCCACCGGGCCAGGGCCGGCGTGCTCGGCGGTGCGGTGGCCGGCCTCGGCGGGACCGCCCTGGCCGGCGCGGTGGCCGCCGCCCTGGTGGTGGGGGTGTCGGTCGCGGCCGACCACGCGCCCGACGGTGGACGGGCGGTCGGCACCCTCACCACCGCGGCGGTGCAGGGCGGCGGCGCCCGGGGGTTCCGCCAGTCGCAGATCGACCCGGCGGTGGTACTGGCCGCCCAGTACTCGGCCACCCGGCTGGTGCCACAGGAGGACCACGGCGTGCCCCCCCGGCTGGTGCTGTGGCCCGAGGACGTGGTGTCCCTGGAGACCACGCTCACCGCCTCGCCGGAGGAGGGTCACCTCGCCGCGTTGGCCCGCACGCTGCACGCCTCTCTGGTCGTGGGCGTGACCGAGACCGTCTCGGGGACCACGTTCCGCAACGAGGTGGTGGCCTTCGGCCCCGACGGCACCCTGGTCGACCGCTACGAGAAGGTCCATCGGGTCCCCTTCGGCGAGTACGTGCCGCTCCGGGGCTTCTTCTCCCATCTGGCCGACCTGTCGGCCGTGCCGCTCGACGCCGTCCCCGGCACCGGATCCGGCTTGCTGGCCACCCCGGCCGCCCCGCTCGGGACCCTGGTCTCCTACGAGGTCTTCTATGCCGATCGGGGCCGTTCCGGCGTGCGCCACGGCGCCCAGCTGCTCATCGTGCCGACCAACACGTCGTCCTATGCCAGTGCCCAGGTCCCGACGCAGGAGATCGCCGCTTCCGAGGTGCAGGCCGTCGAGCAGGGCCGCGACCTGCTGCAGGCCGCCCCCACCGGCTACAGCGCGGCCATCACCCACCGCGGCACGCTGCTCCGGCGCTCGGTGCTCGGCGCCCGCCAGGTGGTGCCCGCCACCTTGGCCCGGCGCACCGGTTGGACGGTCTACGTGCGCTACGGGGACGTCCCCGTGCTCGGGCTGGCGGCGGCGGCCCTCCTGGCCGGGTGGCTCACCGCCGGGCGCCGCCGCTCCTCCTGACCCGCGGGGTTCCTCCGTCATGCGGCTGATTGCACCCGGGAGCGCACGAGCTCGTAGCGCTGGATGACGACTCCGGCGCGCACGGGACGGCGCACCCCGTCATTGGCGCTACTCGTAGTAGCCGGAGTGGATGTACACGCAGGGGATCCCCTCGGCATGGAACATGGCGAAGTTGTGGGGGTCGTCCTCGAAGGCCAGCCGGAGCTCGAATCCATAGGCGCGCAGCTCCTCCACGCTGTCCCGCTTGAACCAGGTCACCTGCGAGTAGTCGCCCCGGGACCTCATCACCAGCAGGTCCCAGCGGAGCCCGTACCGCTCCAGCCAGGCCAGGGTCTGGGGCTGGACCCGCATGGGCCGTCCGGTGAGCAGGACGACCTGCAGCCGCGCGTCGAGCAGTTCGAGGACCCTCGCCACCTCTTCGATGACCGGGTCGTCGCCGCAGGCGTCGAAGAACCGGTCCCAGTCGCGCCGGCCGCGCTCGATGTAGTGCTGGCGGACAGCCGCGTCCGACAGCACGCCGTCGACGTCGAACACCACCGCCTCCCCCGGCGATGCCAGTGGCTGCTTGTGCCAGGCCCAGTTGGCCGGGCTGACCGGTGGCCTCACTCCTCGGTCGGCGAGGTGGCCGCCAGGCGGCGGATCTCCTCCACCACGGTGGCGTCGGCCAGTGTGGTGGTGTCGCCGAGGCCGCGTCCCTCGGCCACGTCGCGCAGCAGGCGCCGCATGATCTTCCCGCTGCGCGTCTTCGGCAGCTCGTCGGTGAACACGACCGTGCGTGGCCGGGCGATGGGGCCGATCTTCTCGACCACGTGGCCCCGGAGCTCGTGACTGCGCTGGTCGCTTTCGCCACCGATGTCGGCCCTCAGGGTCACGAAGGCCACGATGGCCTGCCCGGTCGTGGCGTCGGTGGCGCCGACCACGGCCGCCTCGGCCACCGTCCAGTGGTCGACCAGGGCCGACTCGACCTCGGTGGTCGAGATCCGGTGGCCCGAGATGTTCATCACGTCGTCCACCCGCCCGAGCAGCCACAGATAGCCGTCCCCGTCCACCTTGGCCCCGTCCCCGGCGAAGTACCGGCCCTCGAAACGGCTCCAATAGGTCTGCCGGTAGCGTTCCGGATCGCCGTAGATGCCCCGGAGCATCGAGGGCCAGGGCCGGGTGAGCGTGAGGTAGCCGCCGCCCTTGACGACGGGGACGCCGGCCTCGTCCACGACCTCCGCCCCGATGCCGGGCAGGGGGAAGGTGGCCGAGCCGGGCTTGGTGGCGGTGATCCCCGGCAGGGGGGCGATCATGATGGCCCCCGTCTCGGTCTGCCACCAGGTGTCGACCACCGGGCAGCGGCCACCCCCGATGTGGGAGGCATACCACATCCACGCCTCGGGGTTGATGGGCTCCCCGACCGAGCCGAGCAAGCGAAGCGTGGTGAGGTCATGGCGCTCGGGGAAGGCGGTGCCCCACTTCATGAAGGTGCGAATGGCCGTGGGCGCGGTGTACAGGGTGGTGACCCCGTACCGCTCGATGATCGACCACCAGCGGTCCCGGTCCGGGTAGTCGGGCGTGCCCTCGTACATGACGGAGGTGGCGCCGTTGGCCAGCGGGCCGTAGACGATGTAGCTGTGGCCGGTGACCCAGCCGATGTCGGCGGCACACCAGTAGACGTCCCGGTCGGGGTGCAGGTCGAACACCCACCGGTGGGTGAAGGCCACCTGGGTCAGATAGCCTCCGGTGGTGTGCATGATGCCCTTGGGGGCGGCAGTGGTGCCCGACGTGTAGAGGAGGAACAACAGGTCCTCGGACGCCATGTGCTCGGGCTCACAGTGGTCTGGGGGTGGTCCCCCCGCCGCACCGTCGGCCCCGCTGATGAGCTCGTGCCACCAGTGGTCGCGGCCCGGGGTCATGGCCGTCGGAGTGGTGGCGGCGTCGCCGATCCGTTCGGCCACCACCACGTGCTCCACGCACGGTGACCCGGACACGGCCAGGTCCACCTGGCTCTTCAGGGCGGTCGCCACGCCCCGGCGCCACCCGCCGTCGGCCGTGACGACCACCCGGGCCTGGGCGTCGAGGATCCGATCGCGCAGGGCGTCGGAGGAGAACCCACCGAAGACCACCGAATGGACGGCGCCGATGCGGGTGCAGGCCAGCATGGCCACCGGCAGCTCCGGGATCATCGGCATGTAGACGGCCACCCGGTCGCCCCGTCCGACGCCGAGGCCCCGCAGCACGTTGGCGAACCTCGAGACGTCCCCGAGCAACTGGCCGTAGGTGATGGTGCGGGTGTCGCCGGGCTCGCCCTCCCAGTGGAAGGCCACCTTGTCGGCGTGGCCGGCGGCCACGTGGCGGTCGAGGCAGTTGTAGGAGACGTTCAGGGTGCCCCCGTCGAACCAGCGGGCGAAGGGAAGCTCCCACTCCAGGACGGAGTCCCAGGCCCGGAACCAGTCGAGGGCGCCGGCCTGCTCCGCCCAGAACCCCCGCCAATCGGCCTCGGCCCGCTCGTACACCCCGGGGTCGTTCGCCACCGCCTGCCGACGGAAGTCCTCGGGGGGCGGGAAGACCCGGTCCTCCGAGAAGTAGTCCTCGATGGTGGCCTCCGTCGGGGTGCCGGTCGTCCCGGTCGGCTCACCTCGTACGTCGTCAGGCATCCTTCCCCTCCCTCACCACGCCCTGACCAACCGGCCCGACGCGCCTCAGCCTAACCCCGCCTGGACCCTACGATGGAGGGGCCGTGACTACGACCAGACCGCCGTCGGTGCAGGTAGTGACAGGGGAGCGCCCGGCCGGCCGCTCCCCGGGAGCCTTCTCCCCCGAGCCCGGCGCCACCCGGGTGGAAGTGGGCCTCGGCCGGCGGGTCATGGTGGTGAGCGACCTGCTGCTCACTCCCGAGGCCACCCCCTCGACCCGGGCCATCACCGGTGAGCTGGCCCGGGCCCTCGAGACCTGGGACGGTCCCGGCATCCTCATCGTGGCCGGCAACCTCTTCGACCTCACCGAACCGGGCCCCGGCCCGCCATTGGCCCGGGCCGAGCTGGCGCTCAAGGCCCATCCGGAGCTCGGAGGGGCCCTGGCCCGGTTCCTCGACGTCGACGAGCGGCGGGTCATCCGCCAGACGGGGGCCCACGAGCCGGGGTACGCCAGCGACCCCGACGCCGTGGCCAGCCTGGCGGCGCACGGCGTCGAGCAACTCGGGCCGGTCGACCTCCACCTGCGCACGGCCACCGGGGTGCGGGTGGTCCGTGTGGAACCCGGTGAGCACGCCTATGCCGCCGGGTGCAGCGGCCAGGAAACGGAGACGGAGTTCGACCCGGCGGCCGACACCAAGCCCGGCATCGTGGGGCCGACCCCCGCCGGCAGGGGCTGGCGGTCGCTGGCCGCCCAGTCCACGGACGACGCGCCGTGGCTGGTCGGCCTCAACCGCCTGAGCGATCCCTCAGCGCTGTCGCGCTTCGTCATCTCCCGTACCCTGTACCGGCGGCTCGGCCGGTATGCCTGGTGGCTACTCGTCCCCTTCGTCGTAGCCGCGCTGCTGCGGGTGGCGGTCACGCCTTGGGTGCTCGACCACCTGGGGTCGGGGCTCCCGGGCCGGGCCATCCGCCACGCCCACCAGGCCGACCTGGGTGACCAGATCGTCATCGCCTCGTCGGCCGCCCTCGTCGTGCTGGCCGTGCTGGCGTTGGTGCTCGGGCTGCTCAGCCGGCGGATGTGGTCGATCCTGGGTGGCGGCGCCGTGGACGAGGTGCGCTCGGAGGCGGCGGCCAACGACAACGCCCGGGTCGCCGGTCGGCGCCTGGTGAGCCGGGGCTACGCCGGGCTGATCACGGCAGCCACCTTCCAGTCCGAGCTCACCCACCTCGGGTTGGGCTTCTACGCCAACGTCGGGGCGACGGCCGAAGTGGTGGAGGAGCACCGCGGCCGCCTCGGCCTCCCGCCCGTCTTCCTGCACAACCAGCGGGTCAGCTGGGTCGAGCTCGAGACCGGGGCGGAGTTGCACGTGCGGATGCTGCTGGCCCGGTGTGACCTGCCGACGCCCAGCGTGCTCGAACGTGCCGTCGCCCAGGGGCGGACCACCGGGAGCCTGCATCCTTCCCTGGTGGCCTCGTACCCGATGGGCGACTCGTGGCCACCCGCGCCCGATCTGCGCCAGGCCCACCGGCGGGCCCGCCGGGTGCGCCGGTGGGCCGCCGTCGCCATCCTCTTCGCCGGCATCGTCGACCTGCTGGATGCCGTCACCCCGCCGCTGCGCAACCGGTTGCACGTGGTGATGGAGGTGCTCCCCCTGGGCGCCAGCGTGGCCGCCGGCGCCCTGATCGCCATGGCCGGGCTGGCCCTGATCGCCGTGGGCCGGGGCATCCTTCGCGGCCAGCGTCGGGCCTGGAGGGTGGCGGTGGTGCTGCTGGCCGGCACCATCGTCCTCCACCTGATCGCCGGGGCCGACATCGAGGAGTCACTGGTGGCGGTCGGGGTCCTGGTGCTCCTGGTGGTCAACCGCCGCGACTTCCAGGCCGCATCGGACTGGTCGTCGATGCGCTCGGCCCTGGTGGCGCTCGGGATCGGGGCGGTGGGCATCACCCTAATGACCACGGCGTCCATCGAGCTGTTCACCCGGATCGGCCAGCACGCCCGCATCCCGTGGTGGACCGCCCTGTGGGCGGTGTCCGAACGCATGGTCGGCATCCGCACCATCGGGCTCCCCCACCGCGCCGACCGGTTCCTCTCGCCCACCCTCCTCGCCATCGGGCTCTCCCTGGTGGCGTTGACCCTGTTCCTCCTGACCCGGCCGGTGGTCGACCGGCGGCTCACCTCGGGCCGCGCCGCCGAGCTCCACGCCCGGGACATCGTGCGCCGCCACGGCACGTCGACGCTCGACTACTTCGCCCTACGCAGCGACAAGCAGTGGTTCTTCCACCGCGACAGCCTGGTGGCCTACGCCGTGTACGGCGGGGTCTGCCTCATCTCGCCCGATCCCATCGGGCCTCGCAACGAGCGGGAGCAGGCCTGGGGTGCCTTCCGCCGGTTCGCCGACAGCCACGGGTGGGTCACGTCGGTGATGGGTGCCGGCGAGGACTGGCTGTCGGTCTATCGCGACTCGGGGATGCACAACATCTACCTCGGGGACGAGGCGGTGGTGAGGGTGCAGGGGTTCAGCCTGGCCGGCGGGGACAAGAAGGGGCTGCGGCAGGCGTTCAACCGCATCAAGAAGCGCGGCTACACCGTCTCCTTCCACGACCCGTCACGCCTCGACCCGGCCCTGTCCGAGGAGCTCTCCACCCTCATGGCCCTCAGTCGGCAGGGTGAGCACGAGCGGGGCTTCTCGATGATGCTCGGCCGGGTGTTCGACCCACGGGACACCGGGTTGCTCCTCACCGTGGTCCGAGGCCCCGAGGGGGCGGCGGCGGCCATGTGCCAGTTCGTGCCGGCCCCGGGCATCGGCGGCTACTCCCTCGACCTCATGCGGCGCGATCCGGGCGAGCACCCGAACGGGTTGTTGGACTTCGCCCTGTGCTCGACCATCGAGCATCTTCGCGTCGGCGGCCATCAGGGGTTGAGCCTCAATTTCGCCGCGCTGCGCTCGACCCTGTCCGGCGACAAAGGCGACGGGACCGTGCAGCGGGCCGAGCGCTGGTTCCTCAAGCGTTTGTCCAACTTCGCCCAGATCGAATCCCTGTGGCGGTTCAACGCCAAGTACGACCCGGAATGGCTTCCCCGCTACGTGGTCATCGACACGGCCGAGCACCTGGTACCGGTGGTGATGGCCATCCTGCGGGCGGAGTCCCTCTGGGAGATACCCGTCCTCGGGAGGCTGCTGGCCGCCGGCGCCGAGAAGCGGATGGTGGCGGCCCAGCGCGAGACGGAGGAGTTCATCGCCTCGCTCGGCAGTTGGGAGGAGGGCGACGACGGCGCCGGCGGACCCGGTCGTGCCGAGACGGCACCGACGGCGGACGACGTCCTCCCCGTCGGGCGGCCGTCCCGCTGATCTCCGGGTCGGCGGCCGTCGGGCGGCTCGGCCGCCCGGATAGTGGACGGGGCCGCCCGGATAGTGGAAGGGGCCGCAGCCCCCTGTTACCGTGAGCTCGGATCCGGATCCAGGGGGATGACGGACCGTGAGATCACGGAGGGGGTCCGCTGATGGCTCGCACCCACCGGTCGAGGTTCGTCGGAGCGTCAGGGCTCGCCGCCGTGGCCACGGGATTGACCGTGCTGCTCCTGGTGACGGCGGCGGTCGGCACCCCGAGCCCCGGCCCCACCACCACCGGAGCACCGGCCGGCCCCACCACCACCGCAGGACCGTCCGGCGCCGCCTCACCCGACGCCATGGCCGCCCCCAGCGGCTGCGACCCGCTCGACCCGACCGCCTGCCTGCTCCCCTTCCCCGACAACTACTTCACCCGGCGCGACCCCTCGTCACCCACCGGCCGCCTGGTCGACTTTCCGGTGGCGGACATGCCCACCAACAACACCGGTGTCCCCATCGACCCCACCGACCTCAACCGCAACGACGGCTTCAGCCCGGGCACCCCCATCCTCCTCCACGTGAACGGAATCGACCTGGCCCAGAGCGGGATCGCCACCATCACCGACATCGGGTCCTCGCTGAAGACCGACGCCCCCATCGTGATCCTCGACGCCAAGACTGGCCACCGGGTCGCCTACTGGGCGGAGCTCGACGCCAACGACCCGGTCCCGTCGGAACAGGCGCTCATCATCCACGCCGCCGCCGACTACACCGACGGCCACCGCTACATCGTCGCCCTCCGTGACCTTCGTGACAGCTCGGGCCAGCTGATCGCCACGAACCCGGTGTTCACCGACTACCGGGACGGGCTACCCCTCCCCACCAAGGCCGAACAGCAGCGCCAGGGCCGGATGAACGCCATCTTCGCCAGCCTGCAGGCGGCGGGGGTGGACCGGTCCAGCCTGTACCTGGCCTGGGACTTCACCGTGGCCAGCCAACAGAGCCTCACCGGGCCGATGCTGCACATGCGCGACGACGCCTTCGCCAAGCTCGGCAGCGGGGCACCGCCCTTCGCCGTCACCAGCGTCACCCAGTACACCACGGCCCAGGACCCGCGCATCGCCCGCACGGTGGTCGGCACCTTCTCGGTACCGAGTTACCTCGATCAGCCCGGGGGGCCGCCCGGCTCCGCCTTCAACCTCGGCCCCGACGGTCTGCCCGCCCAGATCCCGGGCAACGTCCAGACAGCCAACTTCGAGTGCACCATCCCCCGTTCGGTGGTGGCCGACGGCACCGACCCGGGTGCCACCGTCTATCCCGGGCACCCCATGCTCTACGGCCACGGCCTGCTGGGCAGCGCCGACGAGGTCACCGACTCCGTCATCGAGAGCATGGCCGATGTCGGAAACTTCGTGGTGTGCGGCACCGACTGGTTGGGGCTGGCCAGCCAGGACGTCGGCACCGACGCCAGCATCCTCACCGACCTGTCCAAATTCTCGATCCTGCCCGACCGCGGCCAACAGGGCATGCTCGACTTCCTGTTCCTCGGCCGGTTGATGTCCAGCCCCCTCGGGTTCGTCACCGACCCGGCCTTCCAGGCCGGCGCCTCCCATCCCGTGATCGACACGACGAGTCCGCTCTCGTACTACGGGAACAGCCAGGGCGGCATCGAAGGAGGAGCGCTCACTGCGGTGTCCCAGGAGTTCACCAGGGCCGTGCTCGGGGTCCCCGGCATGGACTACTCCCTGCTGCTCAACCGGAGCGTCGACTTCGACCCCTTCGAGTCCATCCTGAACGCCAGCTACCCCGACAAGCTGGTGCAGCAGATCGGGCTCGGCCTCATCCAGATGCTCTGGGACCGCTCGGAGGCCGACGGCTACGCCCAGTTCATGACCGACCACCCGCTCCCGGGGACGCCCGCCCACCAGGTGCTCCTGGAAGAGGCGTTCGGAGACCACCAGGTCGCCAACATCGCCACCGAGACGGAGGCACGGACCATCGGCGCCGAGATCCACCAACCGGGCCTGGCGCCGGGACGCTCTCCCGACGTGGTGCCCTTCTACGGCATCCCACCCCTCACCGGCCCGACGTATGGAGGATCGGCGCTGTTCGTCTGGGACAGCGGCACGCCCCCGCCGCCCCTGACCAACACGCCGAACCGCGCCGGGGCCGACCCCCACGGCGTGCCGCGCGCCCAACCGTCCGCCCAACTGCAGGGAGCCACCTTCCTGCTCGACGACCTGATCACCAACCCGTGCGGCAGCACGGCGTGCATGGCGGTGCCCTCGGGCGGTTAGTGTCCGGCGGCGCGGTTCGGGTCCCCGGCCCCGATGGTCAGGCCAGCGACCGCGGGCCGGTCAGGTGTCGGCCGCCGGCGGGCGGCGACCGGCCAGCAGGCCGACCAGTCCCACCAGCGCCAAGGTGACCAGCAGCACGACCACCACCACCAAGGTGGTCGGATTGGACCAGACCACCATCACCAGCAGCCCCACCCCGAGCACGGCCCACTGCAGACCCCTCCGGTGTGCACCGACGAAGTCGTGTACCGGCCCCGCTGTCATCCACTGCGGCCAGCGCCGTTCCGCCAGCCACGATCGGAGCCGGGTGTTGCCGGCCAGGAGGGCCCCGATGGCCACCAGGGCAGCCACGACCATGATGGTCCGGACGGAGTCGACCAAGGAGGCGCTGACCGTGTCGATGACCGCCTTGTTGGCCGCCACCGACCGGTCGGGGCTCAGTCCCGAGAGGTACTGGTTGCGGACGACGGCGAGGATCACCAGGATCAGCGCCATCGACAGGGCGAGCCCGGCGGCCGCCCGGACGAGTCCTCGCCGTCGGTTCCGGGTCAGGATCACGGCGGCGGCGAAACAGAGCAGCGCGATGATGGGCAAGACGAGGGCGAGGTTGTCGAGGAACTTGGTCAGACGTTGGACCTTGGACAGGCTGGACGACTGGAACAGCACGAAGCTGACCCCCTTGGCCGCGGGGATCTTGTCGAACACGGTGATGCCCCTGGCGTCCAGATTCTTCTTGACCTGGACCTCCACCTGGCTGAGGTCGATCGTCACCTTCCCGTTCTTCGTGCTGACCGACCCCTGGCTCGAGCCGGTCAACAGGGCGACGAGCTGTTTGTGGGAGGCCCGGTTGGCCGCCACCCAGAACGTGTAGAACTGGTTGGACTGGACCGCCTTGAGGGCGAGCTGATTGGTGACCGTCTCCAGGCCCGAGGTGATCGGCGTGGCCAGGAATCCGGCCTTGGGCGGCAGCGCGTTTTTCACCCTGGCCTGGACATCGGTCCGGGCGATCAGGTTCTGACTCACCTGCTTGGCCACCTGGGTCTGGATGGCCGGGTTGCTGGCCAGTGGGGCCACCGTGCTCACGTAGGTGTCGGTGTTGAGCAACTCGTTGCGGACGAAGACGACGAAGACGGACACCACGGCCAGGACGCAGGCCAGGACGAGCAGCACCCACGACAGGATCCGCCGGCCCCGGTGCCGAGGGGCGGCCGTGGCGTCACCGGAGGCCCGGAGCGCCTCGTTCTCGAGGCGCAGCTCTTCGACGGTGTGCTGGAGGTCCTCGACCTCTTCACCATTTCCACCTGCTTCGTCCGGGCTCACGACCCTCCGTCCGTGGTCATGTCAGGTCGTCCGGGCTCACCGCACGGTACCGGCGCACGCTCACCCGGGGCTGGCCGGGCGTGGAGGTCGTTCGGCGGCATAGGAGGGACGACGCTTGGCGACGAGGCCCGACGCGGCGACGGCGCCACCACCAGTGGCAGGCGACCGTCGACCGCGTCAGGCATGGATGCGGCCGGCCGTGGCCGGCAGCATCCGACAGCTCGGCCGCTCAGGTGGCCAGCAGCTTGGCCTTCTGGGCCTCGAACTCGGCGTCGCTGATCACGCCCTTCGCCTTCAGATCGGCCAGCTTGGCCAGCTCGTCGGCGCTGCTGCCCGAGCCGGCGGTCTGCTTCACGTAGGCATCGAAGGCTTTCTGCTGCTGTGCCGCCGCGGCTGCCGCTCGTTCGTGCATGCTGCCACCGCGGGCGATCAGGTAGATGAGGACGCCGAGGAACGGGAGGATGATCACGAAGATCACCCACAGGGCCTTGGCCAGCCCGCCCATGTCGTGGCTGCGGAAGATATCGCCGAAGATGACGATGAGTAGCCAGATCCAGAGGAAGAAGAGGAAGAACTCGATCATCGTCCAGAGGATGTCCAACAGTGGATAGTTGTACGTCGCAAACATGGTCGCTGCTGCTCCTTGGTTGGGGACGGCTACGACCATAGTGTCTCGGCTCCATGAGATGGGGTTTCGACCCCGTCGGGTACCGGGTCGGTGGCAATCGCCCGTTGCGAGGAGACGCCGGAACCGCCCCGGGGGGCCGGCGAGGACCTAAGGTCCAGGAGGACGGAGATCGCCGACGGAAGGTCGCCTGTGCACGTCATCGCCTCAGCTCTCTCGCCGCCTGAACCAGCGCGCCGATGGCGCCACCGCGTGACCGCCTGCCCAAGCCCGTCCTACGGGCTCGATCGGCACCGGCCCCGACGGGCCTCCGCTCGATGACCTCGGCCGAGACGGGCGCCGGACCCTCGACGGCAACCCCGGCTGCACCCGGCGGGTCCACGCCGGACCCGGCCGCTCCTCCTGATCCCGCGTCCCTCATCCGGAGCCGGAACTACCTCCGGCTCCTCTTCCTGGCCGCCGTCATCGGGGTACCCGTCTCGGCGGTGGCCTACGGCTACCTCAAGCTGGTCAGCCTGCTGCAGGGCTGGCTCTTCCAGTCCGTGCCCGACGGCCTCGGCTTCCACGGTCCACCGGTGTGGTGGCCGCTGCCGCTGCTGGCCGTGGCGGGCCTGGTGGTCGCCTCCACCATCAGGTACCTGCCGGGTACCGCCGGACACTCGCCGGCCGACGGTTTCCAGGCCGGCGGCGCCAGCCCCCAGCCCATCGACCTGCCCGGTGTGGTCGTCGCCTCGCTGGCCACGCTGAGCCTCGGCGTGGTCCTCGGGCCCGAGGCCCCACTGATCGCCATCGGGGGCATCCTGGGCGTCATCGCCGTTCGCCTGGCCAGCCGGGAGGCGCCGCCCACCGCGCTGACCGTCATGGCCGCGGCCGGAAGCTTCGCCGCCATCAGCACCCTGTTCGGTTCGCCCATCGCCGGGGCGTTCCTCCTGATGGAGGCGACCGGTCTGGGCGGCACCATGCTGGGACTGGTGCTGCTGCCCGGGCTGTTGGCCGCCGGGGTGGGCACGCTCATCTTCGTCGGGCTCGACTCGCTCACCGGGTTCGGCACCTTCTCCCTGGCCATCCCGGGCCTTCCCCCGTTCCAGCACCCGACGGGGGCGATGTTCCTCTGGGCCCTGGTCTTCGGCCTGGTGGCGGCCCTGGTCGGCACCGTGATCCGGCTCATCGGCCTGGCCGTCCGGCCCCTGGTCGAGCGGCGGCTCATCCCCTTCACCGCCGTGGCCGGGTTGGCCATCGCCGGGCTCGCCATCGCATTCGCCGAGGGCACCGGCCACAGCTCCAGCGAGGTGCTGTTCTCCGGGCAGAGCGCCCTCCCCGGCCTGGTGGGCGACGCCGCCGGTTGGACGGTGGGCGCGCTCGGCCTGCTGGTGGTGTGCAAGTCACTGGCCTACGGCATCTCGCTCTCCAGCTTCCGCGGCGGCCCGGTCTTCCCCTCCATGTTCATCGGCGCCGCCGCCGGCGTGGCCGCATCCCATCTCCCCGGTCTCTCGCTGGTCCCCGGGGTGGCCATGGGGATCGGAGCCATGTGCACGGTGATGCTCAAGCTGCCGTTCACCTCGACGCTGCTGGCCACGCTGCTGCTGTACAGCGACGGGCTGGCGGTGATGCCGTTGGTCATCGTGGCGGTGGTGGTGGCCTACGTGGCGGTGGCCTGGATGCCCGCCACCCCGGCCGAGCTCCGGAAACTCCGGCCCGGGGCCAAGGCCGTCGGGGCCGCAACCGGTGGCTCCCCCGACGCCACCGCCGGCCCGGTCCCACCGCGTGCGGCGTCCCATGGGTGAGCCACGGCCATGAGCATCGTCGACCTCGTACTCATCGGTCTGGCCGTCACCCTCGAACCCCTCCCGATCACCGGGTTCATCCTGGTGCTCAGCTCGGAGCGGGGGACCTTCAAAGGGGCAGGGTTCATCCTCGGCTGGCTGGCCTCGCTGGTGGTCGTGGTGGCGGGAACGGTCCTGGTGACCGGGGGGGAGCCGCCTCGACCGGCGACGGCGCCGTCCGACGCCGTGCTGGGCGTCAAGATCGCCATCGGGGTGGTGCTCATCGCCGTCGCCCTCCGGCAGCGGGCGCGGGCCGGCCGGCCGAAGAAGCCCCCCACCTGGATGGCCCGTCTCGATCGGCTGTCGGTGTGGACGGCGGCCGGCCTGGGCCTGCTCCTCCAGCCGTGGGTGCTGGTCGGGGCCGGTGCGGCGGCGGTGGCCCAGCTCCATGTGTCCTCCATCGAGTCGTACTTCCTGCTGGTCGGGTTCTGCCTGCTGTGCACGGCGAGCCTCCTGACCATGGAGCTCTACGCCGTGTTCGCACCCGAGGCGGCCGCCCGGAGGCTGGATGGGCTTCGCCGATGGATCGACACCCACCGCGACCAGGCGATCATCGTGTTGGCACTGGTGGTCGGCCTCTGGCTGGTCGGCGACAGCATCTACCTGATCGTCTCCTGATGATCGTCCTCGGCCCCGGTCCTCACGCCCCGACGGCCTCACCGGTTGCCCGATGATCCTGCTCCACATCATCGCCGTCCTCGTCGGCATCGGGCTGGTGATGTCGGTGCTCATCTCGGCCCTGGAGACGGTGGTCCTGCCGCGCCACGGATTCACCCGCATCGCCCGGTTCGTCTTCGCCGTCGCCGACCGGGTGCTCGTGCACCGCTGGCGCAACGAGGAACGACGGAAGAACCTCCGCGCCCTCTACGCCCCGATCGCGCTGGTGAGCCTGCCCCTGGTGTGGATGCTCTCGGTCACGTTCGGCTTTGCCTTCATCTACTGGGCCATCAGTCACGACACCGCCCAGCGGGCCTTCGAGATCAGCGGCTCCTCCCTGTTCACCCTGGGGTTCGCCGAACCGGAGGGGAGTGCCCGGATCTGGCTCACCTTCGTGGAGGCCACCATCGGTCTCGGCCTCGTGGCCCTCCTCATCAGCTACCTCCCCACCATCTATGCCGCCCACAGCGGGAGAGAGCGGGGCATCAGCCTGCTGCGCCCGTTCGCCGGCACGCCACCCTCGCCGGTCGACATGCTGCTCAACCTGCACGGCTCGGACTCCTTGGACAACCCCGAGCTGTGGCGGACCATGGTCGACTGGATGCTCGCCCTCGACCAGACCCATTCTGCCTTTCCGGCGCTGTGCTACTTCCCCGAGACCGACGACGACCAGTCATGGGTGGCCTCGGTCGGGACGATGGTGGACGGGGCGGCACTGCTGCTGTCGGCGTCCGAGTTCACCACCGAGCAGCACGCCGTCGAGGAGGTCAAGGGTCCGATGCTGGCGCTGGCCTACGGTATGCCCGCCCTGGTGAGGATCGGGCTCGGGGCGGGACTGCCCATCGACCGGCCGGTCGTCCTGGCCGACCTGCTGTCCCACTGGTCGGAAACGGCTCCCGAGGTATCGATCCGCCGGGACGAGTACCTCGTCGCCCTGGACCGGCTCACCCCGTTGCTCGCTGTGCCCGAGGACCAGCGCGAGGGGTGCTGGCAACGGTTCTCGTGGATCCGCTCCGGCTACGACCGGGCCCTGCGAGGGCTGGCGAGCCTCACCCTGGCCGCCGCCTCACCCTGGACCACCGACCGCCCGGCCGAGGTGGGGCGCCCCCGGGTGCTGGTCCACCGCCCGATCAAGGTCGACTGGACCGTCCACTTCCCGGACTGACGGGGTGCCGGGCGGACCGGCCGGGGGGACGCCTACAGGTGGCTGAACCCGCCGGACTCCTCTCTGGTCATGGCCACGCTCACCGGGTGCCGCTCGAAGTGGTCGAGCGCAGCCTTGATGTCGTCGAGCAGCAGGGTGGCCAGGTCCCGGCTCACCCCCTGGCGGACCAGGATGCGCTGGACGGCGATGTTCGAGACCTCACCGGTGAGCGGGTAGGCCGGGACCTGCCAGCCCCGGACCCGGAGCCGGTCGGCCAGGTCGTAGAGGGTGTACCCGGGGTCCTCCCCTGGGCGGATCCGCCAGGTGACCGTCGGGATGCCGGTCTGCCGGTTCGAGTCGCACAGCAGCTCGAAGGGCCCCAGTTTCACGATCTGTTCGGCCAGGAACCGGCCGGTGGCGTAGCACGAGTTGTGCACGTGGCGGTACCCGAGTTTGCCGAGCCGGACGAAGTTGTAGTACTGGGCCACGATCTGACCCGCCGGACGGGAGAAGTTGATCTGGAACACGGGCATGTCACCGCCGAGGTAGGACACGTGGAAGACGAGGTCGTCCGGTAGCTCAGCGGTGTCGCGCCACAGCACCCACCCCACCCCGAGCGGGGCCAGCCCGAACTTGTGGCCCGAGGTGCTGATCGACTTGACCCGGGGGACCCGGAAATCCCACATGATGTCGGGGGCCGAGAAGGGGGCGAGGAATGCACCGCTGGCCCCGTCGACGTGCATGTCGATATCGAGCCCGGTGTCCGCGTGGAGCTGGTCCAGGGCCTTGGACAGCTCGAACACCGGCTCGTAGGCACCGGTGTAGGTCACCCCGAAGGTGGGGACGACCATGATGGTGTTCTCGTCGACCCGCTCGAGCATCTGCTCGGCCTCCATGCCGTAGCGACCCTCGGCCATCGGGATCTCGCGCATCTCGACGTCCCAGTACTTGGCGAACTTGTGCCAGACGACCTGGACGGGCCCGCAGACCATATTGGGCCGGTCGGTCGGCTTCCCCTCCGCCTGGCGCTTCTCGCGCCACCGCCATTTGGCCGCCATGCCACCGAGCATGCAGGCCTCCGACGACCCGATGGCCGAGCACCCCACCGGCACCCCGTCCTCGGGGGCGTTCCACAGGTCGGCGAGCATCTGCACGCACCGTCGCTCGAGCTCGGCGGTCTGGGGGTACTCGTCCTTGTCGATCATGTTCTTGTCGATGGACAGCTCCATGAGCCGGTGGATCTCCGGCTCCTCCCAGGTCTGGCAGAAGGTGGCCAGGTTCTGACGGGCATTGCCGTCCAGCATCAGCTCGTCGGCCACGGCCTGGAAAGCGTCGACCGGGCGCATCTCGCGCTCGAGGAAGCGATTGGTGGGCAGCTGTTGGTGGAGGTCCTCTCCGGCATAGACGGTGTCGAGCAGCTCGTCGCGCGTGGACTCCCGCTTGTGCAGTGTCATGGTTCGTTCTCCTGATGTCTCGGTGCTGTGGACGGTCGGTGCGGTGGTGCGGCTCCCCTCGACTGGCACGCACTGGTCGACCGGACGGTTGCCGGGGGGTTCGCCGCGGCCCGCCGCTCAGACGCCACTGGTGGCCTCCACCTGTCCGTTGGCGATGGCCTTGGTCAACCTGGTGAAGTCCCGCTCGTTCTGATCGGCGTAGGAGACGGCGAACCGTCCCATCGCCCGGTCGAATCGATCGCCGCTCCCGAGGTACGCCCCGATGGCGATGGCGTCCCCCGCCCGGGCATGGGCCCGGGCCAGCACCCAGCCGCACATCTCGGCGTAGATCCCCATGGTCTCGGGGGGCATCTGGTCGATCGGGGCAGACAGCTTCCAGTCCCACAACTGGCGCAGGTAGAAATCGCGCCGGACCCCGTCCTCGCCCTCGAACTGGTCCCAGCCGAGGAAGATGTCGCTCGCCCCCTGCATGAGGCGCTGGCCCTCGACCACCCGCTGCCCCTGGTTGGAGAACTGGCTCTTGAACAGGAACGGCTCCCCGACCGCCCGTTCGGCCTCTTTGACCTGCAGGATGAGTGGGTCCCCCGTGTCACGCCCGATGAACAGGGCGACCCAGCAACGGGTGCCGACGCTGCCGATCCCCACCACCTTGCGGGCCAGGTCGGTGAACTCGTACTTGTCGAGCAGCCGCTGGCGCTCACCGGAAAGGGTCTGGCGGTACTCCGACAGCGCGCCGAGCAGACCGGTCAGGTTGTGGTACGAGTACACGTCGGTGAACGCCTCTTCGGCCGGGACCATCAAGGGCGGGTCGTTCACGAACCTGAGCTTCCCGTCCCGCTCGGCGGTCAGCTTGGCCAGGGCGGCCAGATGGTCCTTGCTCTGGGCCCTGGTCACCCGGTGCTTCAGGGCCTCGGTCATCTTGCCGGTACCCCGGTCGCCCCATCGTGACTCGAGGGTGGCGGTATCGAGGCGTGAGTACCAGATCTCGAGGTTGCGCATGGTGGCGAACTCGCGGATCGCCGTGCGGTAGGAACGGGCGCCGCACATCACGATCGACTCCCTGATGGCGTCGTCGAACTGGCGATCGCGCCCGGCCACCTCGAAGCTGGCCGCCAGCCGCTTGAGGTCCCACTCGAACGGCCCCGGGATGGTCTCGTCGAAATCGTTGACATCGAAGATCATGTCCCGCTCGGGCGAGGCGAAGCCTCCGAAGTTGGACAGGTGGGCGTCGCCGCAGAGCTGGACGCCGAGGCCGGTCTGCTCCTCGCCGGCCAGATCGGCGGCCATGACCGCCGCCGCCCCCCGGAAGAAGGAGAACGCCGACGATGCCATGCGTCCGTACCGGATCGGCACCAGCTCGGGCAGACGGGTCGTGGCCTGAAGGGCCAAGATGTCGAGGGGCTCGGCGCGACCGGGCGGCGGCTGCCACTCCCCGTGGCGGGCGCGGGGCACGACGGCCCGGACCTGGCGCCCGAACGCTGCTCGCTCCGCCGGCGTGGCCTCAGGCATCCTCCCATCATTCCACCACCACGGCGACGGCCGCCCGGGCCGTCCGAGCCAGTGGCGACGGATCCGGGTGGCGCCGGAGAGCGGGGGATGCCTAGCCCGACTTGGGGGCGCGCCTGCGTCGCTGTGAGAGGTAGATCACCAACCGGTCGACGAGCGCACCCAGCAGGGCGGCGATGAGGAGGACCCAGATCAGGCTGAGCTGGGTGTTGAAGAACACGAACCCGACCTTGACCGTCTGGCTGTTGTCGAGCACGAAGGCGATCAGCAGGATGAGGCCGACTCCGGCGACCACCAGGCGCGCCACCTCACGGTTGGACCGCTTCCGGCCCGGGCCCGAGCCCGGGTGGCCCACCGGTTGCCCTCCTGCCGTACTGGCCATGGCTGACTCCTTGTCTCCACCACCCCGAGCGTCCGCCCCGAGCGTCCGCCCGAGCGGCCCCACCGACAGTACCTGTCGGGCACCGTGCCGGCGGGGACCGGCCGGCCCGGCCCCCCCGGCGCCCTCGACAGAGCGCCGTCGGCCGTCGCCGTGCACGCCGGGACAACAGTGCCGCCCTCGGTCAGGAGAACGGTCGCCGCGGTCGTCAGGAGAACAGCAGCGTGGCCTGGTGGGCGAAATCGAGGATGGGCTCGGGGATGATCCCGAACACCACGGTGAAGGCCACCGACAGGCCGACGGCCAGGGTGGTGAGCGCCGGCACGGGCACGACCCCCCTGATCGACACCGACTGGGCGGGAGGAGCATCGGTGAGCACCTGGAGGTTGGACACCGCCTCATGCATGGCCCCGTCGCCGGCGACACTGGCCCGTTCGCCGTCCGGCCCATCGGCCGGGGCGGGATAGCCGTCACCCGACCGGGCCGGGGTCTCGCCCTCGGGCACATCGCCGATGGAACCCACCGGGGAGTACATGGTGATGGCCACCCGCAGGTAGAAGAAGGCGGCCACGGCCGCCGACACCATGGCCACGACGGCCAGCGCATAGGCATGGCTGTCGACCGCCGCCGCCACCACCCCGAACTTGGCCAGGAACCCGGTGGTGAATGGCGCGCCGGCCTGGGCCAGGAGCAGCACGGCGAAGGCCAGGGCGATGACCGGTTGCCGCCGGGCCAGCCCCCGGTAGTCGGAGATCTGGTGGCCGGTGTCGCCCTGGCGTCCCATCACGGTGATCACCCCGAACGAACCGATGACCATGAACATGTAGGCGAAGAGGTAGTAGAGCGCAGCCGAGACGCCGCGGGTCGTGGCCGTCTCCACCCCGAGGAGGATGAAGCCGGCGTGATTGATGGACGAATAGGCCATCATCCGCTTGATGTCCCTCTGGACCAGCGCGGCCACGGCGCCGATCACCAGGGAGAGGATGGCGACCACCCAGATGATGGGCTGCCAGTCGGTGCGTACCGTGCCGAACGACGAGACGAACACCCGGAGGAGCGCGGCGAAGGCTCCGGCCTTGGCCACGGCGGCCATGAATCCGGTCACCGGCGAGGGCGAGCCCTGGTAGACGTCGGGCGACCACATGTGGAAGGGCACGGCGGCGATCTTGAACCCGAAGCCGATCAGCAGGAGGGCCAGGCCACCGAGCAGGACCCCGTTTGAGGCCACGACGTTCTTGGAGAGGTAGTCGGCGATCTGGGGCAGGTTGGTCGACCCGGTCGCTCCGTAGACCAGGGCGATGCCGTACACGAACACGGCGGACGAGAACGCCCCCAGTACGAAGTACTTGAGGGAGGCTTCCCCCGATTCGGCCCGCTTGTGGTTGAAGGCGGCCAGGACGTAGAGGGCGATGGAGAGGATCTCCAGGCCGAGGAAGATCACGATGAGGTCGTTGGCCGCTCCCATCATCATCGCCCCCGATGCCGACATCATGGCCAGCACGTGGAAGTCCGAGCCCTCGACGCCCTCTCGCCGGAGATAGCCGTCGCCGAGCAGGGCGGTGAGCAGCATGGCGATCGCCACCACGATCTGGATGAAGACGTCGAATCCGTCGAAGGCGATGGCCCCGGCGATGGTGACCCGGGGGCCGTGGGTGCTGACCGCGTCCCACTGGTACAGGGCGGCCACCAGGGCGGCGACGGACGCCGTCGAGGCCACGGCCGTCCCCACGCCGATCGTTCGCACCCGTCGGAACAGCGAGGTGACGGCCATCAGCACCACGGCCCCGCCCATCATGATCAGCATGGGAAGGATGCTCAGATAGTCGATGTGGGGGACGTGGATGGTGGGCGCCGCCGACGACGCCAGCAGTATGGGAAGTGCCGGCATCAGGGGGCCTCTCCCGTCGATCCGGCAGGGACGGTTCGACGGTCGCCCGGGGCGGCCAACGCTGCGCCGGACGCCGCGCCGGACGGCCGCGTCCCGGTGGGCTTGGCCTCCGAGGCGGGGACGAGGCCGGTCGGGATACTCGTGTGGGTGACCACGTCCACGTGGACCACCAGCCGGTTGACGGACGGGGTGATCCGGTCGAGCACCGGCTTGGGGAACACGCCGAGCGCCACGATGAGCACGATCAACGGCGCCACGATGAGCCGCTCGTTCCATCCGAGATCACGGGTCTTGGTGTCCTCCGGACCGGGCTCGCCGTGGAACCCCTGTTGGTAGGCCCACAGGAGGTAGACGGCGGCGATCACGACACCGCCGGTGGCCACCACCGCCCACCAGCGGTGGGCGACGAAGGTGCCGATGAGCACCAGGAACTCGCCGACGAACCCGTTGAGGCCGGGGAGGCCGATGGAGGCCATCATGGCCACGGTGAACACCCCGGCCAGGACGGGGGCAGGGGCCTGCAGGCCCTTCAGGGCGGGGATCTGCCACGTGCGGCGCCGCTCGTAGATCCATCCGACGATGATGAACAAGGTGGCGATGATCAGCCCGTGGTTGACCATCTGGAGCACGCCTCCGGTCACCCCCTGGGCGTTGAGGGCGAAGGTCCCCATGACGATGAAGCCGATCTGGGCCAGGGAGGAGTAGGCCAGCAGGCGCTTCAGGTCGCGCTGGGCACAGGCCACCAGCGCCCCGTAGAGGATGCCGATCACCGCCAGCGTCAGCAGGAGCGGGGCCAACGTCCGGGTGGCCTGGGGGAACAGGTTGAGGTCGAAGCGCACCACGCCGTAGGTGCCGAGCTTGGCCATCACCGCCGCCAGTATCACCGCGCCGGCACTGGGCGCCTCGGCGTAGGCGTCCGGCGACCACGTGTGGAAGGGGAAGAGCGGGGCCTTCACCGCGAAGGCCGCCGTAAAGGCCAGGAACAACAGCACGCCCTCGGTGCCCGACAGGTGGGTGCGCATCAGGGCGGGCAGCTCGAAGGTGAAGACACCGGTCTGGGACTGGTGGAGGAAGGCGATGGACAGGATGCCCACCAGCAGGAAGGCCGAACCGGTGAAGGTGTAGATGAAGAACTTGATGGCGGCATACCCGCGACGGGCGAATCCCCAGCCGGCGATGAGGAAGTAGGAGGGCACCAGGGTGAGCTCGAAGAAGAGGAAGAAGAACACCAGGTCGAGGGAGACGAAGCTGCCCAGGCAGGCCGCCTCCAGCAGCAGCAGCCAGGCCACGAACGACCGGGGGTCGCGACGCGACCGGGCGCCCAGCAGAGCCAGAGGGAACAACAGGGCGGTGAGGAGAACCAGGAACAGCGAGATGCCGTCGATCCCGAGCGACCAGTGGATGCCCAGCTGTTGGGCCCAGGCGTGGTCCGACACCAGCTGGTAACCGCCGTCGCCGGTCTTGAACTCGACGGCCACCGCCACGGCGACGGCCACCACCACCAGGGCCACGGCCAGGCCGAGCGCTTCGTGGAACCATCGGCTGACGGCCCTGGTGGGGACCAGGGCCACGGCGGCGGCCCCGACCGCCGGGACCAGCACGAGGACGGTGAGGTAGGGGAACGAGGCGGACGACATCAGGTCCACCACAATCGGGTCAGCATGAAGGCCAGGACCAGCACGGCCCCGAACACGATGCCGAGGACGTAGTTGCGCACGTACCCCGTCTGGGTGCGGCGGACGAGCGTCCCGGTGCGACCGGCCGCCGTGGCGATGCCGTTGACGGCGCCGTCGATCACCTTCGGGTCGACGACCTCGGCGCAGAAGGCGGCCAGTCGCTCGGAGGGACGACCGAACACGGCGTCGTAGAGCTCGTTGAGGTACCACGCCCCGCGCAGGAACACCGGCTCGAGCGACGGGTGGTCGACCCGGTCGACCCAGATCCGGAGGCCGATGAACACCCCGACGACGGCGATGACACCGTCGAGCGTCCCGAGACCCCAGAGGGCGGCGGTGCTCAAGTGATCGTCATAGAGGGTGCCCCGGAACACCGGGTCGACCCAGTTGGCCAGGGAGAAGTGAACGTTGGAGGTGGCCATCACCCCACCCACGGCGGCGAAGAAGGCCAGGATGAACAGGGGGACGGTCATGACCCGCGGTGACTCGTGGGGCTGGCGGACGGCGCCTGCGGCGTGACGGGCCCCGGGCATGTCGCGCCCGGCGTCGACCGGGACGGGATCCTTCCAGCGGTCGCGGCCAAAGAACGCCAGCCCGGTGAGACGGCTCATGTAGTAGGCGGTGAGGGCGGCGGTCACGATCCCGACCGCCCACAGAGCGGGGCGGGCCGACCAGGCGTTCTCGAGGATGTCTCCCTTGGCCCAGAACCCCGACAGTGGCGGCACGGCGGCGATGGCCAGCCAGCCCACGGCGAAGGTGATGAACGTCACCGGAAGGTAGCGCCCCAGGTTCCCCATCCTCTTGAGGTCCTGCTCGTCGTGGAGCCCATGGATCACCGAGCCGGCCCCGAGGAACAGCAGTCCCTTGAAGAAGGCGTGCGCCACCATGAGGAAGATGGCCGCCTCGTAGGCCCCGCACCCGATGGCCAGGAACATGTACCCCAGCTGGGAGATGGTCGAGTAGGCCAGGACCTTCTTGATGTCGTCCTGGGCGCAGGCGATCGTCGCCGCCACGAAGGCGGTGGCGGCCCCGACGATGGCCACGGTGAGGGAGGCGGCGGGCGAGGCGTGGAGCAACGGGTTCACCCGGCAGAGTAGATAGACGCCGGCGGTCACCATGGTGGCGGCATGGATCAGGGCGGAGACGGGTGTCGGCCCCTCCATGGCATCGGCCAACCAGGGGAAGAGCGGGATCTGGGCCGACTTCCCGACCACGCCGACCAGCAGCAGGAGGCAGATGGCGGTGATGTTGGCCGAGCCGATGCGGTCCAGGTTGGCGAACACCGTGGTGTAGTCGAGGGAGTGCACCTTGTCGAAGGTCAAGAAGATGGCCAGCAGGAAACCGACGTCCCCGATGCGGTTGTAGATGAACGCCTTCTTGCCGGCGCTGGCCGCCGACTCACGGGTGAACCAGAAGGCGACCAGCCAGTACGAGCAGGCGCCGACCCCCTCCCAGCCGACGAAGGTCACCACCATGTTGCTCCCGAGCACGAGGATCAGCATCGAGGCCACGAACAGGTTCATGTACAGGAAGAACTTGGGGTAGTCCCGGTCGCCCTTCATGTACCCGATCGAGTAGAGGTGGATGAGGGTGCTGATCCCGGTGACGAACAGCACCATCGTCATCGACAGCGGGTCCACGAAGAGGCCGGCCTGCACCTGCAGGCTGCCCACGGGGATCCACGACCAGAGGTTCTCGGTGAAGGTCCGCACCGGAGCATGGACCGTGAGCAGGTCGAAGTAGACGCCCACGGCAACCACGAACGACGCGCCGATGAAGCCCGTGGCCACCGCGCCCGCCGCCGGGTCGCCCAACCGTCGACCGAGGAACAGCTGGACGGCCACGCCGACGAGCGGCAGCAGGATGATCAGGTACGTCACGTGCAGCATCGTGCCGTCAGCCCTTCATCAGGTGGAGGTCGTCGGCGGCGGCCGTGGCCCGTCGGCGGAAGATCGCCACCACGATCCCGAGACCGACCACGACTTCGGCGGCCGCCACCACCAGGACGAAGAACACGAGCACCTGGCCACCGATGTCGTGGAGCGTGCGGGCGAAGGTGACGAACGTCAGGTTGGCGGCGTTGAGCATCAGCTCGACACACATGAACATGACCAGGACGTTCCGTCGGATCAGCACGCCCAGGGCTCCGATGGAGAACAGGACGACGCCGAGGGCGAGATACCAGTCGGGGCTGATGGTCACCGTCCCCCCTCCCGGTCCCGGGCCGACCCCCGGGCCCCGCCCGGCGCCGACGCCGGCGTGCCCCGGCCCGTCGGCGGCCTTCGCTCGGACCGGCGGTGCCGCCGTCGGGCCGGTCGGCGACCGAGTCGGCTTCCGGCCCCACGTCGTCCACCTGTTCCGCGGTCACCGGCGGCCTCCGGGCCAGGACCACCGCACCCACCACGGCGATGACCAGCAGCGCCGCCGTGGCTTCGAAGGGGAACAGGTAGGTGGTGTAGAGGGATCGGCCCAACAGGGCCACGTTCGACTGGGCCCCGCTGTCCGTCCCGGCCACGTGGGGGGCTCCGGTGGTCCAGCCCGAGACCTCGCCCAGCAACAACAGACCGGTGGTGCCGAGGACGATCAGGCCGACGGCCAGCGGGCGCTGACCCCGCAACGGTTCGAAGGCCACGTTCTCCTCCCGGTCCACGCCGAGGAACATGATCACGAAGAGGAAGAGCACCACGATGGCCCCGGCGTAGACGATCACCTGCACGGCGGCCAGGAACGGGTCACGCTGCAGGACGAAGAGCAGGGCGACGCCGAAGAGGGTCATGACCAGCATGAGGGCGGAATGCACCGGGTTCCGTGCCACCACCACCCCGATGGCCCCCGACAGGATGATGGCAGCGGCGACGGCGAACGTCCCGACGTCGACCCATGACGCGTGGCCCGCGCCGGCGGCGGCCGCCAGCAGCGTGCTGGCCGACACGACCATCAAGACCCGCCCGGCTCGGGCCGGGCTCCCCCGGAGGTGGCCGGCCCGGCGGACGGCCCCGGTTCGACGCCCACCCGATCCTGCTCGGCGGCGGTCACGGCGGCGGCATAGTCCGCGTCGGCCTGGGTCCGGTGCTTGCGGCCGGCACCCGGGGCGAACCGCTCCATCTTCTCCCGCAGGCGACCGATGGCCCCCCGCGGGCCCCGTTTCGCCGGCGGCAGGTCGGTCGTCACGAGGTGGCGCTCGAGCGTATGGCGCAGCGGGAGGCTTCCGGTGGCGGCATCGTCGCGATGCACCGACTGCCCCCCCTCGGGCGACCGCACCCCGTGGCCGAGCTCGCCGGACCACTGCACGATGCCCTCGAAGGCCGCGCTCCCCGAGGGCGAGGTGGCCCGCATCCAGCCCGAGGTGTAGAGATCGTCCCCTTCCCGCCAGTCCTCCCACGGCAGATGGCGGGGCATGCCCGTCTCGTCCACCAGCAGCTCGTCCTTGGTGTAGATGGCGTCATTGCGATTGGTGAAGGAGAACTCCATCAGCTTCGACTCGGTGATGGCCTCGGTGGGGCAGGCCTCGACGCACATGTCGCAATGGATGCAACGCAGGAAGTTGATCTCGTAGACGTAGCCGTAGCGCTCGCCCGGTGAGACCGGATGGTCGGGCGGGTTGTCGAGGCCGCGCACGTGGATGCAATCGGCAGGGCAGACTCCCGCGCACAGCTCGCACCCGATGCACTTCTCCATCCCGTCCTCGTACTTGTTGAGGACATGGCGACCGTGCATGCGGGGCTGCTTGGGCCGTTTCTCCTCGGGATACTGGCGGGTCACCGGGGGCCGCCCCAGGTGCTCCAAGGTCAGTTTGAAGCCCCCGAGGAAGTTCTGGCGCTGGTGCGGTGGTTCCGGGTTGCTCACGGGCCGTCACCCCCTTCCGTCGACGGCGCCACCGATGGCCGGGGTCGCGACCAGAGCCGCACCCCGACCGCGGGGATGATCGCCTCGCCGACCTCCTCCCGTTCGCCACCGATGGTGAACGCCCGCGTGATGGTGATGGCCGCCACCACCACGGTGGCGGCCATGGCGATGCCCCACCAGCCGTCGACCATGAATCCGGCCACGATGAGCAGCCAGCCGAGCGACAGCGGGATGAGCCGCTTCCAGCCCAGGTCCATCAGCTGGTCGTACCGCAACCGGGGCAGGGCCGCCCGCAGCCACACGAACACGAACAGGAAGACGATGGTCTTGCCCAGGAACCACAGGATGGGCCACAGCCAGTAGAGGTGCGGGATGTGGGGGACGGGCCCGTCGGGGCCGCCGAAGAACAGGGTCACGGTGATGGCCGACATGGTGATGGTGTTCATGAACTCGGCCAGGAAGAACAGTGCGAAGCGGATGGAGGAGTACTCGGTGACGAAGCCGCCGACCAGCTCGGTGTCGGCCTCGACCAGGTCGAAGGGGGGACGGTTGGTCTCGGCCACGATGGCGATGAAGAACAGCACGAAGGGGACCACACCGAGTCGGATGGCGTTCCACTGCCACAGGTGGTCCGCCTGGGCGTCGACGATGGCCCGGGTGCTGAGGGCACCGGTGATGAGCACCACGGTCACCACGGTCATGCCGAGCGCCGCCTCATAGGAGATCATCTGGGCCGAGGCCCGGACCGATCCCAGCAACGGGTACTTCGACCCCGACGACCACCCGGCCAGCATGATCCCGTAGACGCCGATCGACGACATGGCCAACAGGAAGAGGATCCCCATGGGCGGATCGGCCAGCTGCAGCTCGAACGTGTGGCCGGCGACGGTGACCTCGCCGCCGATGGGCACGATGGCGAAGCTGAGGAAGGCCGGGATGATGGTGAGGTAGGGCGCCAGCTTGAAGACGATCCGGTCGGACCGGTCCGGGAGGAGGTCCTCCTTGAAGAACAGTTTGATGCCGTCGGCCAACGTCTGGGCGATCCCGAAGGGCCCGGCCCGGTTGGGCCCGATGCGGCTCTGCATGTCGGAGATCACCTTGCGCTCGAACCAGATCATGAGCATCACGGACACCATGAGGGCCCCGAAGACCACCAGCACCTTGATGAGGACGATGAGGACGACCGCCCAGCCCACCCCGTTGCGGTAGAGCGGGTCCCCCTCCCCGAGGAGGAAGCCGGCCACGGCGCCGAGCGGGCTCATGGCGTCTCCAGCCGCAGCTCGATCACCGGGTGGCCGATGTCGATGAGATCGGCGACGGTCCCCTCGCCCAACGGGACGTTGAAGGGGGCGGACACCACCCGGCGGGGCAACGACGGGTCCGGTTCGGCGACGAGCACCAGTGCGGCGGACGCGTTTCGCACTCTCACCCGGCCGCCGGCGGCTACACCGAGCTCGTCGAGGTCCTGGGGGTTGGCCCGCAACGTGGCCGGGGCCACCAACCCGGCCAAGGCGGGGACGGCGCTCACCGCCGCGCCGTCGTCGTACAGGGTCCGCCCGGCCACCAGCCGCACCGAGTAGCTGTCGCTCGGCGGGACATGGGGCACCGACAGCTCGACCGGGCCGCTGAGCAGCTCGGGCCGGCCGACGGCGGCGTCGTCGTCCGGCACCGCGCTCCCTCGGTCGGCGCTCCCCGGCCGGGGGGCGGTCGGCTCCTCGGCCAGGCCGACGCGGGGAGGCGCCCCCTGCCATTCGACCGACTCGACACCGGGGACGGCGATGGGGTCGAGGGGCAGCGGGCGCGTGGCGGGCGGGGAGACCGCCGTGGCCGGGAGGGGGACGACGACGCCGTCGGCCGATCCGGGCGCCTCCAGCACGGACCGGGTGATGCCGCGGTAGGCCGGGGCCAGACGCTCGATCTCGTCCCACACTTCGCCCGACGACACGAAACCCAGGTCGGAGCCGAGGTACACGGCCAGCTCGGAGGCGATCATCCAGTCCGGCCACGACTGGCCCGGTGGCACCAACTTCTGGGCCACCCGGCTGACCCGCCCCTCGGCGTTGGTGGTGGTACCGGCCCGCTCGTGGGCCTCGGCCGCCGGCAGCACGACGTCGGCCCGCCCGATGACCGGCCCCGGCGCCGACGCCACCGCCACCACGAACTCGGCCCCGTCGAGGGCCCGCCCGGCCAGCCGGCGGTCCGGGAAGTCGGACAAGGGATCGGCACCGAGCAGGACCAGGGTATGGACACGGGGGCCCTGGCCGGGGTCGCCGGCGGCGGCAGCGAGGATGCCGGCGGCATCACGGCCGCGCCCATCGGGGACCGACCCCCAGGCCCGGCCGAACCAGGCGCGCCCGCCGTCCAGGCCGACCCGCCCGGGAAGCAGCCCCGGGGCCAGCCCCATGTCGAGGGCGCCCTGCACGTTGCCCCGCCGCAAGCCCAGGAGGAATCGGGCCCCGGGCAGGCCGGCCGCCAGCACCTGGGCCGCGTCGGCCACCAGGGCGCCGTCCTCGGCCAGCGACGGGCGGCCGGCGATGACCACCACGTCCCCGGCCCCGGCCAGCCGCCGGGCCCGATCGAGCGCTTCGGGGTCGGGCTCACCGGGGGCGGCGGCCTGCGGATCGAGGACGGCGCGGGCCAGGTCGGCGGCGTCGCCGGGCCGGTACCGGAGGGAGGCCTCGGCATAGGGGGTCAGCGAGGTGGCCTGGGGGGACAGCTCGACCAGGGAGAGGTCGCCGTCCACCACGGCCGACCGGAGGCGGAGGAACAGGACGGGCAGCTCCTCGCGGACATCGCCGGAGAGGACGATGACCGTGTCGGCCGAGGTGGCGTCGTCGATGGTGGCCCGGGGGAGGCCCACGGTCATCTCGGCGGACAGCCCGTCACCGACCTGGGCGTCGACCGAGTCGGTGCCAACCACGCCCTTGGCCAGCTTGGCCCAGGCGTAGGCGCCCTCGTTGGTCAGCCGCGCCCCTCCGATGACACCGACCGCGTCGGGACCGGCCTCGGCCGCCGACTTGACGGCCCCGGCCACGGCCTGCAGCGCCTCGTACCACGAGGCCGCCACCAGCACCCCGTCCTTGCGGACCAGGGGCTCGGTCAGCCGGTCGTCCCGGTTCACGGCGTCGAAGGCGAACCGCCCCTTGTCGCACAGCCACCCGTGGTTGACCGGCTCGGCATCGATGCCGAGCAGCCTGGTGGCCCGGTTGGACGAGGACTGCACCGCCACCCGGCACCCCAGGGCGCAGGTCGTGCAGGTCGACTCGACCTGGTCGAGGTCCCACGGGCGGGCGGCGAACCGGTAGGGCGACGCGGTGAGGGCCCCCACGGGGCAGATCTGGACGGTATTGCCCGAGAAGTACGAGGTGAACGGGAGCTCGGGGAACGTGTTGACCTCGAGGAGGTCGCCGCGGCCGAGGAAGTCGATCTGGGCCTCCCCGGCCACCTCGTCGGCGAAGCGGGTGCAGCGGCTGCACTGGATGCAGCGTTCTCGATCGAGGAGCACCAGCTCCGAGATGGGGATGGGCTTCTCGAAATGGCGCTTCTCCTCCACGAACCTCGTCTCACCGGGCCCGTAGGCGAGGGTCTGGTCCTGGAGGGGGCACTCGCCGCCCTTGTCGCACACCGGGCAGTCCAGCGGGTGGTTGATGAGGAGGAATTCGAGGACCCCGTCCTGGGCCTTCTTCACCTTCTCCGAGTCGGTGACCACCGTCGAGCCGGCCTGGGCCTCGACGAAGCAGCTCGGCTGCAGCGAGGCACCGCGGGGGCCGCTGACCTCGACCAGGCACATCCGGCACATCCCGACCGACTTCATCCGGGGGTGGTAGCAGAACCGGGGTATGAAGGTGCCGGCGCGCTCGGCGGCGGCGATGAGCATCTCCCCCTTCACCGCGCCGACCTCTCGCCCGTCGAGCGTAAAGGTCACCTCCTCGACGGGCGGGGTCGCCGCCCGGCTGTCGACGGCGCGGTCGGCGGCGGCGGTCTCGCGGGACACGCTGCCCTCGGTGGTGGGGGCCGGCTCACTCATAGGGGCAGCCTCCCTCCTTGATGTGGACGAGGAACTCGTCCCGGAACATCCGGATGGCCGAGGCGATCGACGACGGGATCGACGGTCCGAGGACGCAGATGGTCGTCTGCTGCGGGGGCCAGGTCAGGCCGGGAGCGATGTTGTCACACGCGTCGAGGAGCAGGTCGAGGTCCTCCTCGCGCCCGTCACCCTGCTCGATGCGCGCCATGATCTTCTCCAGCCAGCCCGAACCCTCGCGGCACGGGGTGCACTGCCCGCAGGACTCACGGGCGAAGAACTTGGTGATCCGCCAGCGAGGCTCGCACCGCGCAGGTGTGGTCGTCCATCACCACGACGGAGCCCGAGCCGAGCATGGAGCCGGCCGCGCCCACCTCGTCCTGCCCGAGGGGCAGTTCGATCTGGTCCGGGCCGAACCAGGGCGCCGACACGCCACCGGGGATGAACGCCTTGAGGCCGCGGCCACCGGGGATGCCCCCGCCCAGCACCGGGGCGTTGATCAGGTCGTCGAACGTCGTCTTGACCATCTCGAGCTCGAAGACCCCGGGGTTCTTGACGTGGCCGGCCAGGGCGAACAGCCGGGTTCCCGTCGAGCGGCCCTCGCCCAGGGCGGCGAAGGCCGCTCCACCGTTGAGCACGATCCAGGGGAGGTTGGACATGGTCTCCACGTTGTTGACCACGGTGGGCTGGCCGTAGAGGCCGATGGCGGCGGGGAAGAACGGCGGCTTGATGCGCGGGAACCCGCGCTTGCCCTCGAGGGACTCGAGCAGGGCCGTCTCCTCGCCGCAGATGTAGGCGCCGGCCCCCGGGTGCACCACGATGTCGACGGAGAATCCCGAGCCGAAGATGTCGGCCCCGACCGCCCCGTGGGCATAGGCGTCGTTGAGGGCGGCCTCCACCCGCTCGAGCCCGAGGGCGAACTCACCCCGGACGAAGATGAACACCCGCGACACCTGGAGGGCGTAGGCGGCGATGAGCACGCCCTCGATGAGCTGGTGGGGCTCCCGCTCGATGAGGAGGTGGTCCTTGAAGGTGGCCGGCTCGCTCTCGTCTCCGTTGACCACCAGGTAGGTCACCGGGTCCTTCCGGAGCATCGCCCACTTGCGGCCGGCCGGGAACCCGGCCCCGCCCCGGCCGAGCAGGCTGGCGGTGTCCACCTCGTGGGCCACCGCCTCGGGGGTCATGGTCAAGGCCTTGTCCAGCCCCGCATAGCCCCCCGTGGCCAGGTAGCGCTGGAGGGTGTGGGAATCGGCATGACCCAGGCGGCCGGTGACGATCTTCGGCGGATCGGTGATGGCCACTAGTGGGCACTCTCGCTCTTCGCCGCCTCGGCCGCGGCCGCCCGCCGGGACTGAGCCTCGGCCATGGCCGCCCGTTCGGCAGCCACCCGCGACGGTTCCGCCTCCAGGCCCATCGAGCGCGGTACCCGGTTCAGCGTCCCGTGGGGCGGGATCTCCTCGGCCCGGGTGCCCGAGCGGAGCTCGGCGATGAGCCGGTCGAAGGACTCGGGTGTCTGGGCTCCGACGAAGCGGTGGTTGACCTGCACGCACGGGACCCGGTCGCAGTCGGCCAGGCACTCGGCCTCCTCGAGAGTGACGGCGCCGTCCGGGGTGGTGCCACCGGTGTTGACCCCGAGCGAGGCCTCGGCGTGCTCCAGCAGCTCGGCCGCACCCCCGAGCAAGCAGGCGATGTTGGTGCACACGGCCACCAAGTAGGTGCCCACCGGTTGGGTGTGGAGCATGTCGTAGAAGGAGGCCGTACCGAGCACCTCGGCGGGCGTGACTCCCACCAGGTCGGCGATGTCCTCCATGGCCTCGGGCGTGAGCCAGCCGTCCTGCTCCTGGGCCAGGTGGCAAAGAGGCACGAGCGCCGAGCGCGCCTCGGGGTAGAGCTCGATGAGCCGGCGGGCGCGGTCCACCCGGTCCGGGGAGAGGTGGCGCGGGCCGCGCCGTCCCGGGACGGCGCGGCGTCCCGACCGGGGTGGGACGGGCCACCTCGCTCACCGGTCCACCTCCCCCATCACCGGGTCGATGGTCGAGCAGACCGCCACCGCGTCGGCCAGCAGACCGCCCCGCATCATCAGCGGCAGTCCCTGCAGATTGACGAAGCTCGGGCCTCGGATGTGCATCCGGTACGGCTTGGTCGACCCGTCCGACACCAGGTAGCAGCCGAGCTCGCCCCGGGGGGACTCGACCGCGACGTACACCTCACCTGCGGGCACCTTGAAGCCCTCGGTGAACACCTTGAAGTGGTGGATGAGAGCCTCCATCGACTCGTCGATCCGTCCCCGGGGCGGCGGCGTCACCTTCTTGTCCTGGACCCGGTAGTCGCCGGCCGGCATCTTCTCCACGATCTGGCGGATGATCCGGATCGCCTCCCTGATCTCGTTCAGGCGGACCGAGTACCGGTCGAAGTTGTCGCCGTAGGTCCCGACGATCACGTCGAAGTCGACCTCGTCGTACCGCAGGTAGGGCATGGACCGGCGAAGGTCCCAGGGCACGCCGGTCGAGCGCAGCACGGGCCCGGTGAGGCTGAGGGCCAGAGCCTCCTCGGCCGACAGGAGGCCGATCCCCTCGGTGCGCTGGCGGAACACGGGTTGTCCGGTCAGGAGCTCGTCGTACTCGTCGGTGCGGGCGAAGACGGTGTCACAGATCACCGTGACATCGTCCTCCCACCCATCGGGAAGATCGGCGGCGGTGCCCCCGGGACGGATGAAGTTGTGGTTCATGCGGAGCCCGGTCGCCTTCTCGAAGAAGGCGAGCACCATCTCCCGTTCGCGGAACCCGTAGATCATCATCGAGGTCGAGCCGAGGTCCATCCCGTTGGTGGCCATCCACATCAGGTGGGACGAGACCCGGTTGAGCTCGACCAGCAGCATCCGGATCCAGTCCGAGCGCGGTGGCATCTCCACGCCGAGCAGGGCCTCCACGGCCATCGACAGCACCAGCTCGTTGTGGAGGGGGGCCAGATAGTCCATGCGGGTGACGTTGGTCGACCCCTGGACATAGGTCAGCTCCTCGGCCGTCTTCTCCATGCCGGTGTGCAGGTAGCCGATGACCGGCTTCGTGCGCAGCACCGTCTCGCCGTCCAGTTCGAGCATCAACCGCAGCACCCCGTGGGTGGAGGGGTGCTGCGGGCCCATGTTGATGATCATGGTCTCGTCGTCGGACTGCTCGATGTCGATGTCGGTGGGGTCGACGGCCACCCCTTCGGGCAGCCTCAGGACGGCCCCCACCTCACGGCGGAGCTCACCCGCGCCGGTGCCGGAACGCCGGCTCAGCTCCTGGTCACCCTCGGACGTCTCGCCCAGCAGCCCGGCCGGCTCGTCGGGCGGGGGGCGATCGAGGAACTTGACCCCGGCCGGGGCCCCGGGGCCCGGGCGCGGGCTGCGTGCCTCCCCTCCGGCGTCGCCGGTCTGAGCCGCGGGCTGGTCGTTCATCGGGGTCCTGGGGCTCCCTTGAACTGGACCGGGACCCGGCCGACGCCGTAGTCCTTGCGCAGGGGGTGGCCCTCCCAGTCCTCGGGCATGAGGATGCGGGTCATGTCCGGGTGGCCCTCGAAGACGATGCCGAACATGTCATAGGCCTCCCGCTCCATGGCCTCGACGCCCGGGTAGACGTCGAACAGGGTCGGCACCACGGCGTCCGACTCCGGCACCTGGACGCGCACCCGCACCCGGCGGGCCCGGCTCAGCGACAGCAGGTTGACCACCACCTCGAACCGCTCGGCCCGCACCCCGTCGGGCAGGGGACGGGCCACAGCGGCCAGATAGTCCACGGCGCACAGGTCGGAGCACATCTCGAACCCCCCGTCGTGGTAGGCGTCCACCAGGGCGACGTACTGGTCTCGTCCGGGGAAGACCACCTCGTCGCCGGGAGGCCCCCGGTGACCCGACTGGTCCGGGGCACGGGCCGCCTCCGAGGCGACGGGTGCTGCCGAGCCCTCCGGCCCGGACCGATGCGTCGACGGGTCGGCCACCTCGGTCGCGATGTCGGCGGTCACAGAGGCTCACCGACGCTGCGGGCGATCACCGAGTTGCGCTTCGGGGTGCTGAGGTGGACGGCGTCGGGCCGGTCCGGCGTCCATCCCGAGGTGGCCTCGTCGGCGCCGGTGCGGCCGTCGTCGGTGTCCCCGCCCTCGTCGTCGGCGAGCGTGGTGCGGCGGGGTTCCCCGGCGGTTCCACGAACGGTGATCTCGTTGGTGCGTACTTTCTCGTGCAGCGTGAGGATGGCGTGCATGAGCGTCTCCGGGGTGGGGGGGCAACCCGGGGCGTACACATCGACGGGGACGATCTGGTCGACGCCCTGGACGATGGCGTAGTTGTTGAACATCCCGCCCGTGCTGGCACACACCCCCATCGACAGCACCCACTTGGGCTCCATCATCTGGTCGTACACCTGGCGGAGCACCGGGGCCATCTTCTGGGAGACCCGCCCGGCGACGATCATGAGGTCCGCCTGCCGGGGGGAGGCCCGGAACACCTCCATCCCGAACCGGGCGAGGTCGAAGTCGGCGGCCCCCACCGACATCATCTCGATGGCGCAGCAGGCCAGGCCGAAGGTCGCCGGCCACATCGAATACCGGCGCGCCCACTTGACCAGGTCCTCGAGCCTCCCGGTGAGGAAATTGTGCTGCAGGTCCTCCAGACCCATGACAGCCCGTCCGGTCTACGCGGCTCGACCGGGACCGGTCGGCACGGGGGCCGGGTCTCCTGTCGTCGGGGCGTCTGGGTCGTCGATGGCAGGGACACGCGGGTCGCGGGGCGAACCCGTGGGGAGCGTCGACCGGCCGGGACCCCCCGGTCCGGCGGTGATGCGAGAGATGGTCGATTCGGACGAGCGGGATGGCATGGCGTTGGTCAGTCGCTTGGCCGGGCCCCAGGTGAGCGCCCCGTTGCTGATCAAGAAGAGGAACGAGACGAACACCACGGCCGCGAACACCACCACCTCGACCAGGCCGAAGGAGCGGAGCTGCCGGAAGATCACCGCCCACGGGTACAAGAACACGATCTCGATGTCGAAGATGATGAAGATCATGGCGATGAGGTAGAAGCGGACCGGGAAGCGGGTCGGGGGCTCGATGCCCGGGACGATGCCGCATTCGTAGGGCGCCACCTTGGCCGCGGTCGGGCGCTTCTTCGGGGCCAGCAGCGACGAGGCGACGAAGGAGAGGGCGGCGAACAGGAAGCCGAGGATCAGGAGGATCAGGATCGGGAGGTAGTCGTCCACAGGAACTCGTTTTTACCACGCACCCCTTCCTCGAAGCACATCGACGCAGCCCTCCGACCGAGGGCCTGACATGGGCTGACCTGCGATGCTCCGGGCGCGCCGTCCGCCGCCGCCCGCACCTAGCATGAGGGGCCGTGAGCCATGTCCATGACGTGCTGGTGGTGGGCGGGGGGCCCTCGGGCTCGTCCTGCGCCTATTGGCTGGCCGAGGCGGGATGGGACGTGGCCCTGGTCGAGGCCAAGGTGTTCCCGCGGGACAAGACCTGTGGCGACGGGCTGACCCCCCGCTCGGTGCGCCAGCTGGCCGACATGGGTGTCGAAGAAGCCCTGGCCGGCGCCCACCGCTACGGGGGTATGCGGGCCTACGCCTACGGGCGGAAGCTCGACCTGCCCTGGCCCGAACACCCGACCTTCCCCTCCTACGGCTATGTCATCTCCCGCCACGACCTCGACGGCATCGTGAGCGAGCGGGCCGCCAAGGCCGGGGCCACGGTGTGGCAGGGCACCGAGGCCGTGGAGCCCGTCCTGGCCGGGACCGCACCGCCTCCCCGGGCCGCGTCGGCCATGACGGGCGAGCCGGTTCGGAGCGGTTCAATGCTGCCCTCCTGTGTCGGCGCGGTGGTCAAGGACAAGGCCACCGGGACCACCCGGACCATCGCGGCCCGGTACGTCGTGGTGGCGGACGGGTCGAACTCCCGCTTCGGCCGGGCCCTCGGCACGGCCCGCGACCGGGACCAGCCCATGGGGCTCGCCCTCCGCGGCTACTACCGCTCGCCCGGACACGACCAGCCCTTCATCGAGTCCCATCTGGACATCCGCAACGAGGACGGTGAGGTGGTGCCCGGGTACGGGTGGATCTTCCCCATGGGCGACGGCCGGGTGAACGTGGGGGTCGGCCTGCTGTCCACCGAGCACCGGTGGAAGGGGGTGAACACCTCGACGCTGATGGACCACTTCGTGGCGGGGGCGCCGCCCGAGTGGGAGCTCGCCCTGGCGACGAGCCTCGGGCCGCCGACCGGGGGCAAGCTGCCCATGGGCCACTCGATCGGCCCGCGGATCGGCCCGACCACCGTGGTGGTGGGTGACGCCACCGCCTCGATCAACCCCTTCAACGGGGAGGGGATCGCCTACGGATACGAGAGCGGCCGGTTGGCGGCGGCGGCGCTCGGCGAGGCCCTGTGCGGGGACGGGTTCGGGGCCCTCCAGCGCTACGACGAGCTCCTCGAGGACACCTACGGGCTCTACTTCCGGATGGCCCAGGCCTTCGTCCGGGTGATCAGCCATCCCGAGGTCATGAGGGTGTGCGTGGGCACCGGCATGCGCTCGCGGCCCCTGATGGAGTGGATCTTCCGGATCATGGCCAACCTGCTCCGTCCGGACGAGACCGGGCCGGCCGAGGCCGTCTACCGGGCGGTGGCCGTCATCGACCGGCTCAGGCACGAACGCTGAGCCGGGCCGGTCCCGCCCCCGCCGGGGCCCCTCCCCTCAGTTATTCAGCGCCCGGCCGATCCGACCGACCACGGCGTCGTACGCCGGGTTGAACGCCTCGGAGGGCACGGCCGGGCCGTTGGTGCTCGGTTGCAACCGGGTCTCGATCCTGCCGCCGAGCATGAAGGCCTGTCCGACGACCTCGCTCCCCTGGTTGGGGATGGCCAGGGTGGTGAGGTAGCCGAACGACTGCACTCCGGTCGGGGCGCTGAGCGTCACTACCTGCACCTGGGCGGTGGCCCCGGGCACGGCGGCCGAGACCAGCGTGGTCTGATACTGCCCGTAGCAATTGGGGAAGTTCGGGTTCTGGAACGGGAGCGCCAGAGCCTGCGACTGGGCGGCCGTCCTCATGATGGTGGTCGCCGAGTACATCTGGATGTTCGGATCGGTCCCGCTGGCGTAGTTCGGTGATCGAACCGTGACCGTCTGACCGGGCAGCGACGACCCCCCGAACAGCCCGGCCACGATCGGGTAGTCGACCCCCACGCATGCGGCCAGGGCCCGGTTGGCCTGGATCTGGGCCGCCGCCGGGGCGATCGGGGGCCGGGTGGCCTGTCCGGCCGACGAGGTCTGGTTCCACCCGGCGGGCAGGTCAGTCAGCCGCAGGTTGATGGTGGTGGCCAGCGCGGTGTCGGCGACCGGCACCGACGGGGTGGTGACCGACGGCTGGGTGGTGGCGGTGGTGGAGCCGTTCTTCCGCACGACCAGGAAGACGATGGCGGCGATGACCACGATGAGGATGGCCAGCAGGGTGAGCACCACCGTCCGGTTCTTCTTCGGGGCCCCGGCCTGGGCGGCTGCAGGCGGTGGGGGAAGTGTCCCGGACAGGCCGGCGGGGGGCCCTGAGGGCGCTCCGGGGCCGGCCGGGGCGGCGACGTCGTTCGAGCCGGCCGGCGGAGGAGGGAGATACGGAGGCCCGCCAGCGGGGGGTACGGCGGCTCCCCCCCGTGCACCCGGTCCGGCCGGGGGAGCAGCAGGTGTGGTCGGTGTGGCGCCCACCGGGCCGGCACCGGTACCGGTGGCGGCCACGGCGCCGGCGGCGCCGGCGGCGCCCACCGCACCGGCCGCCGCCCAACCGGGTGTGCCTGGGGCCCCCGGCCCTTCTGGCGGGGGTGGCGGGAGCGTCGTCGACGTGAGCGGCACGGGGTTGGCCGGCGGGTGGGCCGGGGGTTGGGGCGTCTGTGTGTCGGGGGGCGGGACGGGCCCGGTGCCGGTCGGTGGCGACGCCTTCCGCCAGGCCCTGGTTCTGTTGGTCGGGACCACGCTGTCCGGCGGGGGCGGACCGGGGGCGGCGACCGGCTGTCCGGGGGCTGTGATGTCGCGTCCACGCGGGGGGCCTGCGCCCGGGAGGGGGGTCCAACCCGAGGCTGGTGGAGAGGCGGATGCGTTCGGGGGCGCCGGGGGCGGAGACGGGGCACCGGTAACGACCGACGGGGGTTGTTCCACCGATGGAGGGGGCGGTGTCGACGTCACCGGACCGGCCGTCGCCGATGCCGGGGCCGACGACGACACCGGGGTGGGAGGAAGGGGTGGCGTGGGTGGTGACGGTGGGCGAGGTGACGCGGGCGGTGCGGACGGAGACCCCGCCGTGGGACCCGATGGCGGCCGGGCCGGGGGCGTCGCCGTGGGACCCGATGGCGGCCGGGCCGGGGGCGCGGTGGTGGCAGGGGGTGGCCCGGCACCGGGCGCGGTCGGGGCCGGGCTGGCACCGGGGGGCGGCCCGTTGGCGCCGGACCCACCGATGGCCATGGCGCCGGCGGCCCCGGATGCCGCCGCCACGGCACGGCCGGGGGCGCGGGGGGCCGGCGGCTGGCCAACGGGAGACGTGCCGGCCGGTTCGGGCGGACGGTCCGGCGATGGCGCGGGGGTTGTCTCGGCGGAGCCCTTGTACCGGGCGAGCCACGCCGGTAGCGCCTGATCGAGGTAGGCGGCCTGGCCGGGCGTGACGGCGTCGGTCGGCAGGAGGAAACGGATGGACTGTCCGCCGGATGTGAGCTCCATCACCGCCGCGTCTCGCCCATCAGGCAGGACGATCTTCTCCCCGCAGGTGGCGGTGTCCAGCCCGGACCACACCAGGAGGCGCTCGATCTGGGGTTGGGGGCCCTGGACCGTGATCCCGGCGGTGGTGAAGAGCAGGCTGAGACCCTCGGTGGTCCGGGTTCCCCGGTCGGGGTCGCCGGCCAGAGCCACGCCGCCGAGCTGCATACCCTCGGGAGGTAGTTCGCTAATTCCGACGGTCATGAACGACTCCTCTGTGGCCAGGGCATCTCCCCAGCTGTGTTCACCCCCCGCCCATCCTGTCCTCGGCGACCCGGACCGGCAATGGTATCGGCAGCGCCGGTGCTTCTGGGGGCTCGACACCCACACCACCTGGTAGCGATCATGCCATCCGCGCCTGACGATGTCATCGCATTCACCAGGGCAAGCCCCGCTCCGGTGGGAGCAGTTGGCCGCCTTGACCTGGTCTGGTCCCGGGGATCCGTCAGACCTGGGCGCTCTGGCCGTCGGTCACCACGCGCTGCTCGAACGCCGACACCGTCGAGGCCAGCACGCCGCTCGGGATCTGGCCGCCTATGGCCAGCGCCTGGAGGTTGGCCTCGATCCGGTCGTGCCCCAGAGAGACCGTCTCGACCTCGACGGGCACCGACGCCGACCGGTCGGTGACGGTGAACGACACCAGCACGGCGGCCACCTGCTCACCGGCGGGGGCCGAAAGGGCCACCGCCGTGACCGAATCCGGGCCCGGCTGCTCGTCCATCCCGGAGGAGCCGTCGGCGCCGAGCTGCGTCTCGGCCGCCACCGCGGCGCCGGCGCACTGCGGGTAGTGGGGATCGGCGAACAGGGAGAAGTCATGTTGCTCGTCCCGATCGGTGCGCACCACGGTGCCTGCAGTCTGCAGCTCCAGTGCGAAGCCGGGGCGATCGGGTGACGTCGGGGCCAGGAAGACGGGCGAGGTGGTCTGGGCCGTCTGGTCGGTGGCGCCTCCCCCGAGGGCGAGCGATGCCTGCGACCGGCTGATCCCCATACACCGGGCAAAGGTCTGGGTGATCACCGACTCGCCGGACCGGACTCGGGGTGAGCTACCGGCCCGGGAGGGGTCGGAGCTGACCGTCCAGCCGGCGGGCAGGTCGCCCCGGGTCAGCAGCAAGCGCTGGGCCAGCACCTGGTCCGGAGTGGGTCGCGCCGTGGCCGGGGCGCTGACCGGCGGGGGCGGCCCCGATGCGGCGAGGGCGAGGGCGAGCCCCACGCCCGAGATGAGGAAGGCCAGGCCCACCAGTAGGACGGCCACCCTCCGGGTGCGCCTCGGCATTCCCCGCACCCGGCCCCCCCGCCCGCCGGGATCCACGGGCGACATGGACGCCACGACCGGCACGTGCGGAACCCCATCCGACGTCAGGCCGGGGTCGGGTGCCCGGGCCACCTCGGGCCGGGCCACCTCGGGCCGGGCCACCTCGGGCCGGGCCACCTCGGACCACCGCTGGATCTGGTCGGCCAGCGCGGCGAGCTCGATCGGATCCCGCCGGTGCGAGGTCACCACGAACCGCATGATCCGGCCGGGCGACTCGATCCCGATGACGGTGACGCTGCCGCCGTCCGGAGCCCGCTCGGTGGCACCGCGGGACACCCGGAGGACAGAGGACCATGGGACCACGCTGCGCTCCCCCGGCCGGGACCCGCTGATCTCGACACCCCGCTCGTCGAAGGCCAGGGTCAGGTGGGCCGAACCCCACGGCAGGCGGCGATGGCCTCCCGACTGTCGCACCGTCCGGAAGACGAACACATCCGCCTCGGGCACCCGCTGGGGAGAAGGGCTCGGCCCCTCTCGCCGCTCACTCATGTGCATCCCCGCCGGTCGCCCCGCTCACGTCTCAGCCGGCGACAGCTTCCAAGATGGCTTCGGAGACGGCATCGAGGGCGCGTTCGAACTCGGACTCCCCATGGGCCATCGAGGGGAACGCCACCTCGTACGGCCCCGGAGCCAAGGCCACGCCTCGCTCGATCAGGGCGGTGAACAGCCGGGCGTAGAGACCGGTGGCCGCCGACGCGGCGGCGCCGTCGTAGTCGACGACCGGGCCGGTGCCGGCCGGGACGAAGAACACACTGAAGAGCGGCCCGACCACCGGCACCCGGGCCTCGAGCTGACGCCCGTGACGGTCCTCGGCCCCCGCCTTGAACAGCGCGGTCGTGAGCACCTCCTCCAGGGCGGGGGCGAATCGCCCCACCCGGGCCGCCAGGACCTCGTACGCCGCGGCGTCGAGCTCCTCGAGCACGGCCAGACCGGCCGCGGTGGCCAACGGGTTGCCCGACAGGGTCCCGGCTTGGTAGACGGGGCCCACCGGAGCCAGCGACGCCAGCACGTCGGCGCGTCCGCCGAAAGCACCCACCGGCAGCCCGCCGCCGATGACCTTCCCGAAGCACCACAGGTCGGGGCGCACGCCAGCCCAGCCCGAGGCCCCGCCCTCGCCGAGGCGGAACCCGGTGATCACCTCGTCGAAGACCAGCAGGGCGCCGGTCGCATCGCAGGCGGTGCGCAGCTCGGACAGGAACCCGTCGATGGGCCCCACCAGTCCCATGTTGGCCGCCACCGCCTCGACGATCACGCACGCCACCTGATCGTCGATGGCCGGTACCCGGTTGTAGGGGACGACCAGCGTGTCCGCCACGGCGGCCTCGGGCACGCCGGCCGAGTCGGGCAGCCCGAGCGTGGCCAACCCGCTGCCCCCGCCGGCCAGGAGCGCGTCGGAATGCCCGTGGTAGCAGCCCGAGAACTTGACGATTCGCGACCGACCGGTGAACCCTCGTGCGACCCGGACGGCGCTCATGGCCGCCTCGGTCCCCGACGAAACCAGTCGGACCTGCTCGCAGCCCTCGACGCGGGAACAGATGGCCTCGGCCAGGCGGACCTCGCCCTCGGTCGGTGCCCCGAAGGTGGTGCCGCGGCCGGCGGCGTCGGTGATGGCCCTGACCACCGAGGGATGGGCATGCCCGAGGATGGTGGCGCCGTAGGACTGGACGAAGTCGAGGAACCGGTTCCCGTCGACGTCCCAGACGTAGGCACCCTCCCCGCGTGCCACGAAGTAGGGATGGCCACCCACGGACCGGAACGACCGGACCGGGGAGTTGACGCCCCCGGGGATCACCGTCGTGGCCCGTCCCATGAGCGAATCCGAGCGGCGGCGCTCAGTCACCGAGGTCCTCGGCCAACTCGGCCGCAAAATAGGTCAGCACGAAGTCGGCGCCGGCCCGCTTGACCGAGGTGAGTTGCTCGATCGCCACCGCCGACCCGTCGACCCAACCGCGTTCGGCGGCCGCCTTGACCATGGCGTACTCCCCGCTCACGTGGTACGCCCCCAGCGGCACACCGACGGCGGCACGCACGTCGGCGATCACGTCGAGGTAGGTCAGCGCCGGCTTGACCATCACCATGTCGGCGCCCTCGCCGATGTCGAGGTCGACCTCGCGTCGCGCCTCACGGCGGTTGCGGGGGTCCTGCTGGTAGCCCTTGCGGTCACCACCGTCGGCAATGCTCACGTCGGCGGCCTCGCGGAACGGGCCGTAGAGGGACGAGGCGTACTTGGCCGCATAGGCGAGGACGGCCGTCTCACCGAAGCCGGAGGCGTCGAGCGCACTCCGTATGGCGCCCACCTGACCGTCCATCATGCCGCTGGGGGCGATGACGTCGGCCCCCGCCGCCGACTGGCTCACGGCCAGCTCGGCGTAGAGGGGGAGGGTGGCATCGTTGTCCACGTCACCGGTCGACCGGTCCAGTACGCCGCAGTGACCGTGGTCGGTGAACTCGTCCAGGCAGCAGTCGGCCATGATCACCAAGCTGTCACCGACCGCGTCGCGAACCGACCGGAGGGCCCGCTGGGTGATGCCGTCCGGGCGGAGGGCCGCCGACCCGGTCGCATCCTTGTCCTCCCGGCGGGGGACGCCGAAGAGGATCACCGCTGGGAGCCCGAGGGAGGCCAGTCGCTTGGCCTCGACGATGAGCGAGTCGACCGTATGTTGGACCACGCCGGGCAGGGAGGAGATCGGGCGCGCCTCGGCGAGGCCGTCGACCACGAACAACGGAGCCACCAGGTCGTCCACCGACAGCCGGGCCTCGGCCACCAGCCGGCGCATGGCCTGGGTCCGACGGAGGCGCCGGGGGCGGGCCACCGGGTACCCGGGGAGGGGCCCGCGGGCGGGAGGTGGTGCTGGGGTGCGGCTGGACACTGCCCGCCAGCCTATGGCAGGCGGCAGGAGCGGCCCCGGGGTGCTCGCCGGGAGGGTCCGGGGCCTCGGCGGGGCCGGTCCGGGGCGGTCCGGGCCCGGTGACATCGGGGCGTCCGGGTCAGGGGCCCGGATCCGGGCCGTCCCCGCTGTCCCCGCTGTCCCCGCTGGCCCCGCTGTCCCCGAGGGCGTCGACCAGCGCCGCCACCAGGCCGTCGACGGTGTGGGGGTCGGCCTCGGCCGACACCCGCAATCCGGCCGAACGGACCGAGGACGAGGTCACCGGGCCGATGGTCACCACCACCGGGGGCAGCCGGCCCGCGCCGAGGAGCTCCGTGGCGCGCGCCACCGTCGAAGACGAGGTGAAGGCCACGGCGTCGGCCCTGGCCGCCGAGGCCAGCGCGTCGGGGTCGGGGTCGCCGGCCACCGTCCGGTAGGCGACGATCTCGTCGACCACCCATCCCTTGGCCCGGAGCCCGGGGGCGAGGTGGCTCCGGACCGTCTCCGCCCGCGGGAACAGGACGGTGCCCGTCACCCGGTCGGGCCCGGCCGCCCCCGTGTCCGACGTCCCCGGACGGGGGAAGGCATCGGCCAGCGACTCGGCCGTCGACACCGTCGGGACCAAGTCGGCAGCGATGCCGGCGTGGTCCAGCACCCGGGCCGTCCCCGCCCCCACCGCCGCCCAGCACACCTCGTCCGGAGCACCCTCAGGGCCGAGGGCATCCAGCAGGCGGGATGCCGCATTGGGGGACGTCAGGGCCACCCACCGGTAGGCGCCGGCGGCCAGTCGCCGGGCGCCGGCGGCCAGGGCCCGGCCACCGTCGGCGGGATCGTCGATGGCGATGACCGGGAGGCCGACCACGGTCGCCCCCAGCCGTTCGAGCTTCTCGACCAGGGATGGGGACTGGGAGCGTGGGCGGGTGACCACCACACTCCGCCCGGCGAGCGGTCGCGCCGTCACCGGGGCGCACCGTCCGGTCCGGGCGCCTTCCCGCTCGACCGGCCCGGGCCGCCCTGGCCGATGGTCGACCTGAGGTCCAGCGCGGCCACCGGCCCGATGACGATCGCGGCCGGAGGAGGCAGGTCGATCGAGGCCAGCTCGTCCAGCGTCGACCGCACCACGCGTTGTCGGGCAGTGGCCCCCCAGTGCACCACGGCGACCGGTGTGTCCGGAGGACGGCCGCCGTCGATGAGCTCGGCAGCGATCTCGGCCCGTTCCGACATGCCCATGAGGATGACCAGCGTCCCCCCGGCCCGCCCCAGGGAACGCCAGTCGACACCCCGCCCGGCGGAACGCTCTCCCACCGTGCCCGTCACCACGCTCACCGAAGTGGCCAGGCCTCGGTGCGTGACGGGGATGCCGGCGGCGGCCGGAGCGGCGAAGGCCGAGCTCACCCCGGGGACGATCTCGTAGTCGACTCCGGCCTGCCTCAGGGCCTCCGCCTCTTCGCCGCCGCGGCCGAGCACGAACGGATCGCCCCCCTTGAGGCGGACCACCCGCCGTCCGGCCCGTCCGTGCTCGATGAGGGCGGCGTTGATCTCCGCTTGGCGGGAGCCGGCCCCGGGGGCCTTGCCCGCGTCGATCAGCACGGCTCCGGATGGGGCGAGGCCCAGCAGCTCGTGGGCGATGAGCCGGTCGTGGACGACGACATCGGCCTGGCCCAGCAGCTCGGCCCCCCGTAGGGTCAGCAGACCCGGATCGCCGGGACCCGCTCCGACCAGGTAGACGGTCACGCCGACGGCCCGCCCGGAGCGGGGACCCATTCGCCGAGGTCCCTGCCCCCGGCGTCCTCCAGCAGATACCGGGCCACCTCCTGTCCGAGGGCCTCGGCATCGCCGCCGGTGCGCGCGTGCCGCAAGACGACACGACCGTCGCCCGAGGCGATCATGCCGGTGAGCCGCAACTCCGGTCGCTCCCCGTCCTCCGGTTCCGGGACCCACTCGGCATAGGCGCCGACCGGGAGGGTGCATCCCCCGCCCAGACGGGCCAGGTAGGCGCGTTCGGCGAGTACCGGCGGCGCCACACCCGGGTCACCGATGGCCGCCAGGCGCGATCGGGTGGCATCGTCGTCCGCCCTGCACTCCACGGCCAACGCGCCTTGGCCCACCTGGGGGACCATCACGACCGGATCGAGCACCTCGGTCTCCAGACCGTCCGGCGGACCCCAGTCCAGCCGGTCCACGGCCGCCTTGGCCACCACCACCGCGGCGACGCCGTTCGTGCCGACGGCGGCCAACCGGGTGGCGAGATTGCCCCGCAACCCGGTGAAGATGAGGTCGGGACGGAGATTGGCCAGTTGCGCCCGGCGGCGGGCCGAGCCGGTTGCCACCCTGGCCCCGATGGGCAGAGTGCCGACGGTGGCCCCGACCAAGAGGTCACGCGGGTCGGCCCGCTCGGGGAAGGCCGCCAGCACCAGGCCGAAGTCGTCGTTCGACGGGCCGGCGGGAAGGTCCTTGGCCGAGTGGACGGCCCCGTCGGCATCACCACGGGCCACCGCCGCTTGCACTTCTTTGACGAAGACGCCCTGCCCGCCGAGCCGGTCGACGGGCACGTCGGCCCGGCGGTCCCCGTCGGTCTCCACGACCACGAGCGACGAGCCCCAGCCGGCCCGTCCGAGCAGTTCGGCCACGCGCCCGGCCTGCCACCGCGCCAGCGGGGATCCCCGGGTCGCCAGCCGGACGGTCCGATCAGCCAAGACGAGGGTGCACGACGGGACCGACCGGGTGCCGGCTACAGATCGAACAACGTGCGGAGCGATTCGACAAGGCGCTCACCCCTCGGAGTACCGGCGGCATCCTTGAGGGTCACCGTCGGCTGATGGAGCAGTTTGGCCGCCATGGACCTGGTCACCGCGTCGACCTGTTCCCATTGCTCCTCCGACAGTCCGGATCGTTTCGACCGTTGCCGGTCGAGCTCCGCTTGCCTGGCCTCCTCCACCCGGGCCCGCAGAGCCGAGACCATGGGTGCTGCGTCACGGGCCCGCGACACCACCCGGTACCGCTCCACCTCGTCGGTGACGATCCGGGCCGCCCCGGCGACTTCGTCCTGGCGCCCGGAGAGGGCGTCGTCCACCGCGGCGCGCAGGTCCTCCATGTCGAGCAGGACCACGCCCTCCAGGGCGGATACCTCGGGCTCCACGTTGCGAGGCACGCCGAGGTCGACCATCACCATGGGGTGGACCGGATCGCGGTCGGCCACGGCGGCCTCGACCATCGACCGTTCGACGATGGGATGGGTCGTGCCGACGGACGTGAAGACCACGTCGGACCCGGCCAGCAGGCCGGCCAGCCCCTCGAGCGACTCGGCGCTCACCAGGTCGACGACCGCGCCGGGAAGACCGGCCACGAGCGCCTCGGTCCTGTCCGGCGTGCGATTGGCGATGACCATGCTGGTGGGTTCGTGTCCGGACAGGGCCTGGGCCACCCCCTGTCCCATCTCGCCGGCCCCGACCACGAGCACCCGGGCACCGGCCAGCCCCCCACTCCGGCGGTGGGCGGCCAGGGCCACCGCGCCGTGGGACAGCGAGGTGATGCCGCGGGCGATGGCCGTCTCCGACCGGACCCGCTTGCCCGTCTCGACGGCGTGGCGGAACATGGCGCCGAGGACGGGCCCCGACACCTGTTCGTCCCGGGCCCGCACCCAGGCCCGCCTGACCTGGCCGAGGACCTCGGACTCCCCGACGACGGCCGAGTCGAGCCCGGCAGCCACCGTGAAGAGGTGCCGGGTCACGTCGTCGTCGAATCGCACAGTGAGGTGGTCGGCCAGCGCGTCCACCGGGCACCCGCCCGCAGTGGCCAGGAATTCCTGCAGCTCGGCCACGCCGTCATGGAAGCGCTCGACGACGGCGTAGATCTCGGTGCGGAGGCAGGTCGAGAGGATCACGGCCTCGGAGAGGTTGGACTGGTCCCGCAGGCGGCCGAGCGCCTTCGGCAGGGCGCTGTCCATCAGTGTGACCCGCTCCAACAGCTCGAGCGGGGCGTTCCGCTGCTCCACGCCCACCACGATCACCGACACGGGGAGCGCACCTCCACCTCAGCTGCTGGCTTCCTCATCTGGCGCCCTCCGGGTCACGGCCTGGTCCAGGGCGTACGGCCTCACGACCCACCAGCGTAGGGCGGATCGGGTCGATCCCACACCCTCGCGGCCTCCAGCATGGCGGCCTGGCGCGGGGTTGGCCAGTCGCGCCCGTCCCTCGAACCGTTCCGGCCCCAGGTCAGTCCGAGGAGCTGGTGGTCAGGCCGACCGAGCGGATGACCGGCATGCGCTCGCCGTCGGCGCTGCCGAGGAGGCGCGACTGGTAGAAGCTGATCACCTGGAGCTCGATGCTCAGGTCCACATACCGCAACAGGATGTCCGGTGGGACCTCCAGGACCCGCGGCGCGAAATTGAGGATCGACCTGACCCCGGCGCTCACCATCAGATCGGCCACCCGTTGGGCCACCGAGGCCGGGGTGGTGATGACGCCGATGGCCAGCGGGGCGGCGGCGGCGATGGTCGGGAGGTCGTCGGGGTGCCGCACGACCACGTCGTCGACCCGCTCACCGATGATGGCCGGGTCGGTGTCGAGGAGGGCGGTCACGTCGAAGTTCCGGGCGGCAAACCCTTGCGATCGGGCCAGGGCACGGCCCAGGTTCCCGATGCCGGCGATGACCACGGGCCAGACCCGGTCGAGCCCGAGCTGGCGGTCGATCTGCTCGATGAGGAAGCCGGTGTCGTAGCCGGCGCCCCGGGTGCCGAACGAGCCCAGCAACGAGAGGTCCTTCCGCACCTTGGCCGCATTGACCTGCGCCGAGGACGCCAGCAGTTCGGAGGACACGGTGGTGGTGCCCGAACGCAGAAGCTCCTCGAGGATCCGCTGGTACACCGGGAGGCGGGCCACGGTGGCCTCGGGGATCCGGCGGTGGTTCGGCCCCGGGAGGGTGGGCCGCCGGCGCTTCGACGAGGCGGCGGAAGGGTCAGTCGGCACGATCGGATCGTAGGGCCCGGACATCGCGGGCGGAAAGCCGAGCTCGGTCCACCACCTGGTCCTCCGCGCCGCTCCTCGACGGCTCCCCGTGCTGGCGGCCCCTCATGGCGGTGGCCCCCCCTCGCCGGCGATGCGGACGGTGTCTCCCACCGTCACCGGCGGCAGGCGGCGGACGGCCGAGGCCTGGCGCAGCACGAGCGCGGCCCGGCCCGTGCTGTCGGTGACCAGGCCGAACTCGCCGTCGACCAGCTCGCCGAAGGCATGGACCCGCCTGGCCGGTACCGAGGTGCCCGCCGCGTCGCCTCCCCCTGCGGCCGGGGCCTGGCCCCCACCCGCAGGCGACCCGAGCACGGTCACCCGCGCCGTCGTCCCGGTTCCCACCCCGATCTGGTCCAGGGCGCCTGGCCCCACATCGAGCTGGATGTTGCCGAAGTGATCGACCCAGGTGACCTCGGCGTCCAGCACCGGTCCCACGGCGCCGGCTCCTGAGGGCTGTCGGCCCCTCGGGTGACCCGGGCGCCGGCCGGGATCCGGGGTGACCAGCGATCGGGGGTCGATGTCACTCCCGAGTAGGGCGGGTGACCTCCCGAGGGCGAGATGGGCGGCGGCCGGCGCGAAGAGGTCCCGACCGTCGAAGGTGCGTCCGACCGGCTCGGCCGGGGGCGGCCCGGGCGCCGCCGGTCCGGGTTCGAGGGAAACAGCCCGGGCCACGCCGCCGAGGGCATCGGCCAAGGGGACGAGCAGGCCGTTGTCCGGTCCCACCAACCACGAGGGCCCGCCGGTCGCCGTCTCGACGGCCACCGCACGGCGGTCGGTGCCCACGCCCGGGTCGACCACCGCCAGGACCACCCCAGGCCCGAGGTAGGGAGCGCAGCGCACCAGCATGGCCGCGCCCGCCCGCACATCGAAGGGTGGGACCTGGTGGCCGAGGTCGATGACCGCGACGGCCGGGGCGGCGCCGTGCAGGACGGCGTGGACCACCCCGACGAACTCGTCGGCGGTGCCGTAGTCGGACAGGAAGTAGATGGCCGGGCCGCCGCCGGTTCGGGCCGGGCTCATCGCCGCTCCCGCCGATCTCGCACGGCCCGGCCTATCCGGCCTGCGGCTTCATCTACCGCCCCAACTGCCTCGAGCGCTCGGTGGCCGCGGCCACCGCTTCGATGAACGCCGACCTCACCGCTTTGAATTCGAGGGTGCGGACCGCCGCCGCCGTCGTCCCGCCCGGCGATGTCACCGCCGCCCGCAGGTCGACCGGGTCGTCGCCCGTCTCAGCCATCATCCGGGCCGCGCCGAGCACCGTCCCGACCACCAGCTGTCGGCTGATCTCCCGGGTGAGCCCGGCCGTCACGCCGGCCTCGATCATCGCCTCGGCCACCAGGAAGAGGTACGCCGGGCCGGAGCCCGAGATGGCGGTGACGGCGTCGAGGTGGCGCTCGGGCAGACGCACCACCGATCCCACCGATCCGAGGATGCCCTCGGCCCACTCCAGATCGGACGACGTGGCCGCGCTGCCACCCGACATGCCGGAGACACCGGCTCCGATCAGGGCCGGCATGTTCGGCATGGCCCGGACCACCACGCTCCCCGGCGGGAGGGCGGCCTCGAGACGGGCCGTGGCCAGGCCGGCGACGATCGAGAGCACCCGGTTGATCCCGACGGCGGCGAGCGCGCGGAGGGCCGGCTCGGCCACATCGGGCTTGACGGCGAGCACCGCGGACTCGGCCGGTACGGGGCCCTCCTCGACCGGGAGGCCGGGGTAGGACCCGGCCAGCAGACGCCGCCGGTCGGCGTCGGGCTCGATCACCGCCAGCTCCCCGGCCGGGGCCCATCGTCCGCCTATCAGGCCGCTGAGCAGGGCGGATCCCATCCTCCCGCCCCCCACCACCAGCAGCCTCGGCGCCATCTGCCTCTCCCCTCGCCCGGCGGCGGGTGAACACAATTCCGTGAAACGGTACTACTGGCCCGGTCCGCCCCCGGGCGGGCGCCCCGGCGAGGACGGACGCTTACGGGGCGGTGTCCCGGGCCGGTGGCCGGCGCCGGTACCGGCCCGCGTATCCGATGGACATGGCCGTCGGGAAGCACTCGTCGGTATAGGCCAGCGAGGCCCCCATGACCCGGTCCAGCTCCTGGTCGTCGACGCGTTCCACCGGCACCCGCCCGACGAGATAGACGGCGTCCTCGGGCCCCAGTGCGAAGCTCATGCCCAGGAGGTCGGCGTTTCGCTTCAGTAGGTACTCCCACGTCGCCTCGATGTTGGTCTCCGGGGCCGGCATGAACTGCGTCTCGTGGTGGAGCGTGCGTTGGCGCAGGGTCAACCAGACCGTGACGAACTCCTTTTCGTCCCCGCGCAGCCGCAGATACCAGCGGGGGGCACCGGTGACCGGGTCGCCACCGGGTTGACGGTCGACCGCCACCAGGGCCTCGCCGGAGGCGAGCTGGGTCGCCGCCCAGGCATCGATGACGTCACACACGGCCTCCCGCTCGGCCGGTCCGAGGATCCCACTCCACCGGTCGGTCACGAGCACTCGACGAGGCGACCGACGGTCAGTTCGGCATAGATCTGGCGGAGCAGGTGGGCGGCCCGGGCCCAGGTGTAACGGCGCGCCCGCAGGACGGCTCCGGTGCCCAATCGCTCACCCAGCAGGGGCTCGGCCAGGATCTGTCGGACCCAGGCGGCGAAGGCCTCGGCCGTCGGATCGTCCACCAGGTAGCCCGTCCGGCCGTGGTCGACGAGGCTGCGCAGCCCTCCGACGTCGGACGCCACCACCGGGGTCCCGCAGGCCGCCGACTCCAGGGCCACCAGGCCGAAGGACTCGGACCGGCTCGGGACCAGGCAGACGTCGGCGGCCCGGTAGTAGGTGGAGAGCAGCTCGTGACGCCGGGGGGGAACGAAGTCCACCCGGTCCCCGACACCGAGGTCGCGGACGAGGCCGACCATCCGCTCCACCTCCTCGTGGCCGTGCGGACCACTGGGGCCGCCAACGACCACCAGGCGGGCGTCGGCATAATCGGGGCCGAGGGCGGCCAGTGCCTGCACGGCAACGGACGCGCCCTTCAGGGGCTGGATCCTCCCCACGAAGAGCAGGATGGGCCCGCCGGGGGGAAAACCGAGGGCCCGCCGGGCCTGGGCTCGGTCACCGGGTCCGAAGAAGGCGTGGTCGACGCCGGGGGCCACGATGCGGATGCGTGACGGGTCGGCGCCGTACAGCTCGGTGATCTGTGCCGCTTCCACCGAGCACGAGGCGAGCACGGTGTCCGAGCAGCGGATGATGATGGCCTCGGCCTCGGACCGGCGGAGAGGGGCGTCCGCCTCGACCTCTTCCGGGCTGGCCTCGGCCTTCACCCGGTCCAGCGTGTGGAAGGTGGAGACGAGGGGCAGGTTGAGCCGGTGCTTGATGATGTGGCCGGCGACGCCGCTCAGCCAGTAGTTGGCGTGCACCGCATCAAAGGGCAGGTCCTCGTCGGTGCCGAACGTCTCCGACGTCTGCATCCGCTTGAGCACCCCGTCGGCGAACTCGTCGATGACACCGGGGAGTGCCTCCTTGGCCATCGGCCTGGGCGGTCCGGCCGAGACGTGGTGGACGCGAAGGCCGGGCTCGATGGCGACCGTGGCGGGGAGTTCGTCGTCCCAGGCCCGGGTGAACACGTCGCAGACCACCCCGGCCCGGGCCAGCGCGGACGAGAACTCGCGGACGTACACGTTCATGCCGCCGCCGTCCCCGGTGCCGGGTTGGGCCAACGGGGAGGTATGGAGTGAAAGGACGGCCAGACGCCTCATGCGCCGCCGATCCTACCGGGAGGCCCCTGTCAGCCCACAGCGCTCGCCGGACCGTCGCCATCAGGGGCTCCGGCCCCGGCAGGGTCCCCCGGGATCTCCCCGGCAAGCTCACCCTCGTCGTCGACGACGACCCGGCTCCCGTTGGCCACGTCGTCGTTCTCGTGACGGAACGACAGGTAGATGCGCATCATCGCCTGCCGTTGCTCCTCGGTCAGGTGGTGGTCGGCGAAGATGTGCCGGGACAGGTCCGTATCACCGTCGGGCTTCTCGAGGATGCCGGCCTGGACGTAGAGGGTCTCGGCCGAGATGCGAAGGGCCTTGGCGATCTGCTGGAGGATCTCGGCCGATGGCCGGCGCAGCCCGCGTTCGATCTGGCTGAGGTATGGGTTGGAGATCCCCGCCAGCTCCGACAGCCGGCGCAGCGACAGCCGGGCGGAGCTCCGTTGCTGGCGGATGAACGAGCCCAACTCGTTGAACCGCTCGGGTAGCTCCTTCACGAACTGGGCGCTCTCGGTGCGAACCGGGTCCTTCACGACGAGGTGCCCATCGACACCGACCGCCTCATGACGGCCGGCCGCCTCATGACAGGAGTCCGTCGACCGTGGCCCGACCGGTCTTGTGCCGGTCGACCAGTTCGGCCTGGAGGGTGTCGATGCGCTCGTGCAGCGCCCGGCGGTCGGAGGACACCCGGCCCTCGATGGCCTCCAGCCGAGCCGCGAGGTCCGTGAGCTCGGCGGGACCGAGATCCGCCAGCGAGGCGATCTGGTCGGCGCCGAGCACCCCGTCGAGCTCGGTGGTGAGGCCCGATTCCTCGGTGTCGGGGGTGAGGAGCTGCGGCAGGTGCCCGGGCCCGGGGGGTCGCCCCGGCCCTGCGGACAAGATGCCCGGGAGCTCTTCGACCAGGGTGGACAGGTCGGGCGGCTGGTCGGACCCGGGGTGCTCGAGGTACGCGTGCACGATGTCCAGCCGACCCTGTACCAGGCGCCGGAGGTAGGAGAGGGCCACTTCGGCCTCCTGGCATTCGGTGCGCATGGCCCGGACGTCGGCGAGCGATCGGCTCTCGATGCCCTCGAGATACGTACCGGCCAGGATGCGGTCGAGCTCGTCCTTATGGCTTGTCATCAGGTCCGATGGTACTCCCCCGGCCAGGGGGGAGGGCCGCTCCGCCCGCTCGGGGCATATCGGTAGACGGCCCGACCGACGATGGAGGACCGGGGTACCGGCCCGAAGGTCCGGCTGTCGGTGCTGGACTGGAGGTCATCACCCACCACTTCCAGCGTGCCGGCGTCGCGATGGAGGGTGGCCACTCGCTTGACGAGGATCCGGTCCGGATGGCGCGGATCTCGCACGGCGATGACCGATCCCGGCCGGGGCCATGCCGGTGCCCCGACGGGCCGCGACATCACCACCAGGCGGTCGCCGGGGAGGAGCGCCGGGCTCATCGAGGACCCGACCACCTCCACCCGGCGGAAAGACCGCACCCCGCCGGCCACCATGAGGCCGATGGCGACCACTGTGGCCACCCGGCGGGCACCTCCGGCCCGTGGGGACCGCCCGGCGGAGTCCCTCACCCGGGGCGATGCCGACGCGGCTCGCTGCGCCGTACCCGGCCGGGCAGCCAGGCCTTCGACGTGGGATGGGAGGTTCGATGGCCCACGAAGATGGGTAAGGTGAGCGTCGGCGGCACCGAGCCCCAGTCTGTACCAGAAGAGAACCGGGCCCATCGAAGACAGGGGACCGGGCCCATCGAAGAAAAGGACAGCGCACATGCGAATCGCAGAACACCTGATCGCCACCCTCGACCGTGTGTCCCCGCCCCGCCTTGTCCACGCTCACTGCGATCTTCCCTGTGGTGTCTACGACCCGGCACAGGCCCGCATCGAAGCCGAGTCCATCAAGGGCATCGTGGACAAGTACAACGACTCCGATGACAGCGACTTCAAGACGCGGGCCATCCTCATCAAGGAGGAGCGGGCCGAGCTGGTCAAGCACCATCTCTGGGTGCTGTGGACCGACTACTTCAAGCCCGAACACCTGGAGAAGTACCCGCAACTGCACGATCTGTTCTGGAAGGCCACCAAGAAGGCCGGTGAGGCCAAGAAGAGCACCGACGTCGCCGTGGCCAACGACCTGCTCGCCCAGATCGCCGAGATCGACAAGATCTTCTGGGAGACCAAGAAGTAGATTGGGAGCCGCTACCCCATCTGGCCCGCAGCGGAGCCGTTTATTTATAGTGGCATCCAGTCCGCGAGAAGCCCGCAGAAAGTTCAGTGTGGCCTCAATCACCGAGCGAGTGCGGTCCTCATCGCCCGGCCAGAGGTGGGCGTAGGTCCGCAGAGTCACGATGGCGCTCTGATGCCCGAAAGTGGCTCCCCCGGCGATGAGGGCGCTGGCGTAGAAACGCCGGAAGCCATGGGTGTCCATCTCTGACTTCGCCGTCCTTCGGGTTGGCCGCCACACTCGCTCCATGCCGATAGTCGAGTGGATCACCGCGTTCACCAAGGAACAAAGCATTTTCAGACGGATATGTCGCCAGGTGAGCTGCCAGGGCGTCAAGGACCACCCAAGCAAGTGGGACCAGTGCGAACTGACTTGAGGATTTGACCTGGGCGATCTCGCCACTTTGGAGTCTCTTGAAGGCGCTTTTCTGACTCGCAGGGACCCAGTCACCCAATCACACTGCTCGATTCCACCGAAGGATGTCGGCTCCAAAAGGCACTTGAAAGATGACCGTGGTGGGCATCTCGCCACTTGGAACCTCAGACCCGACCATTCCCCGAATGCAGGAACCGGGAGGCTGGTCGGAGGAGTCGATCTGACCATCGACCTCACCGAGGGCGGCGTCGGGTGCTCCCGGCTGGTGTCGATGTCCAGCCTGAACTTGATGACGACGGCCCGGATGCCCGGCGCCGAAGACATTCGGCCCGCGCCGCCCAGGGGCCAGAGGATCAGGGGATCGTCGGCAGCGGTGCGGGCGGCGGCGATGCCGCGGCGATGGTGATGTTGAAGGTGGCGCTCGCCGACTGCGCCGGGGACCCCGAGTCAGTGCCGGTGACCGTCACGGCGGCCGAGCCAGCCGTGGTCGGGGTGCCGCTGATGAGGCCGCCGGTCGTCACCGTCAGGCCGGGCGGGAGCGAGCTGGCCGTCCACGAGACGGGAGGCGTGCCGCCAGTCGACTGGAGCTGGACGCTGTAGAGCGTGCCGACCTGTCCGGCGGGGAGCGACGCCGTCGAGACGGTCAGGGCCGCCGGAGGCGGCGTCGGTGCCGAGGCGATGGTAAGGCTCAAAGTGGCGCTCGCCGTCTGCGCCGGGGACCCCGAGTCGGTGCCGGTGACCGTCACGGCGGCCGAACCGGCCGTGGTCGGGGTGCCGCTGATGAGGCCGCCGGTCGTCACCGTCAGGCCGGGCGGGAGCGAGCTGGCCGTCCACGAGACGGGAGGCGTGCCGCCAGTCGACTGGAGCTGGACGCTGTAGAGCGTGCCGACCTGTCCGGCGGGGAGCGACGCCGTCGAGACGGTCAGGGCCGCCGGAGACGGCGGGGGCGGTGGCGGTGGCACGACCGGCGGTGGGGGTGCCCCCGGATTGGTCGTCGGCGGTGGCAGCGCCGGGAGCTGGGCCAAGGTCGGGGCACCCGGCAGCAATGTGGAAACCTGCGGGTAGAGGCTGGCGGACGTGAGCGCGGGCGGGGGTGCCGCCGACACCGGGGTGAACGACGAGCCGCAGGTGACCTTGGTCCCGGCCAGCGTGGCGGTGACCTTGACCGGCACGGTGACCCCCGGTGCCGCGTGGTTGATGGGCAGGGACAGCGACACCTTGCCCGAAACGTTGGCCGAGCCGGTGTGGACGATTGGGGGAGTGTGGGAGTAGTCGGCCTCCAACCGCACCTGGGCGCCGCCAACGGACACGATGGAGACCGTCTCGGCGGTGGAGCCTTGCGGCGGTCGCGGGTCGGAAACCGACACGGAGCAGCCGGTAAGCCGGACGGATTCGGGCGGGGTGAAGGTCTCGGACTGATCGGATTGCGACGGGCCGCTATGACCGGACTTGGCCGCCGCCGCGACGTGAGGGGGAGTCGGCAGTCGTACCGAACTGCCCCCGCCCGCCATGGTGAAGAAAATGATCGCGGCGACCACGATGACCGTCCCCGTGGCGGCCAGCGGTCGCCAGCGATTCCCTTCGATCAGTTGCGCCAGCATGACCAACCTCCTTGCTGAATTGGCACGCTAGATGACGTTGAGGGCCGGAACACGCCTAGCTCCCTCGCCCGGCAGGCGGACGTCGCCGAGGAGGTAGGGCAGGTCAGGAAGCATCCAACGCCGAGCCCGCTACCTCGGCCCCGACGCTCCGCCGCAGGCACGACAGCCGATCATCACAGATGACGACATTGAGCTGGCAATCGCCAGAATGGAGGCTCAGACTGATGCTCTCTTGGGCTGATAGGTACGGGCAGCGCTGAGTGTGGCCGTGCCGTCCTCCTTGTAGCTCAGCTCCGAGGGAACGGGCCCCGCCAGGCCACCATCCGGTCCCCCGGCATTCCCAGGGTGAGGTCCCCCTGGCGCGGACGCTCTGGAGCGCGGCTGTGGGCTTCACACCTCCGCCCCCCCTCATCCTCCTTCGACTGGGGCTCGCCCAGAGTCAGGAGCCCGCACTCAGCACACCAGGCGTGCCAGACGCCTGACTTCAGGCCGAGGGCCGAGCATCGGTGTTCAACCATCGTCCACCTCCCGCTTCATAGCGGCGGGCCCCACGGCCTGTCCTAGCTCCCACGGGGCCGCTCACTGGAGCACCTCACCGTTGGCATGCGGTGGGGTGTTTCCGCCCCCCTGCACCCTCGCTTGGGAGCCGATGCGATCGCCCGTCCGAGGAGCACCAACAAGCCCTTCATGCGGGCCGTGGGACCTTCGCCTCTGGTGGATCGGGGGGCGGGACGGCATCATGATTGACAGTCGTCCTCGAAGGGCGATCTGAGGAGGTAGGACGTGGTCGAGGACACCAAGCTCAACGCGCACCATCGGGTGACATTGGAGAAGATCTTCCAACACCCGGTGAGTCACAACATCCAGTGGCACGACGTCCTGTCCCTGTTACAGAGCGTCGCCCAGGTCACCGAGGGGCACGAACGGCGGTACAAGGTCACCTTGGGACCGGAAACCGAGACGCTCGAGGCGCCGAGTCACCACGACATCGACGAGCAGATGGTGATCGACCTTCGTCGGATGCTGAGAGGAGCGGGGATCACCCCGGATTGAGCCCACAGCGGGCACCCCGCCGATCACGTGTGACTGGGCGGCTCCCGGACGATCACCACGGGGGATGCAGCGTGGGCGGCACAGTGTTGGCTGACTGAACCGATGAGCAAGCCGGAGAACCCTCCGTGTCCCCTGCTGCCCACAACCAGCAGATCAGCGTGTCTCGAGGCCTCCACCAGCACCTCGGCCGGGTGACCTTCCTCGATACGGGAGGACGCGGCAACCGTCGGAAACTCCCGCTTGAGCGTCTGCATGACCTCGTCGACCATGGACCTCGTCACGGCGGCGGGGTCGAACTCGGGAGGGATGGGCATGGCGATGCCCCAGGCCAGTCCCCAGCTGCCGGCCGTCTGCCAGGCGCTGACCACCTCGAGATGGGATCCGGTGAGCCGGGCCTGCTCGAAACCCCAGCGGGCGGCAGCAACCGATGCGTCCGACCCGTCGACGCCGACGACGATGGTGTGACTCGGACCGTCTTCAGGTTTGGTCATGGGCGCTGTTCCTCTCGAGATGAGCCGGCATGGTCAGCCGATGGGTGCGACTGACAGCCGGCGCATTTCCGTACCGTTGGGTCGCTGGCCAACCGGGCGTCGCCGATGGGCCCACCGCATGTATCGCACCAGCCGTACGTGCCGTCGTCGAGTCGGCTGAGGGCCTGCTCCACCTCGTCGAGGAGGTCATCGACGGCCTCGACCAGCATTTCGGGAGCTACGGGGTCGTCGGCACCGGCCGGACCGCTGGTGACCTCGTCGGCCCGGACTTCGGCCCCCGGCGCGTCCTGACCGTCCATGGCCGCCCGGTGGACCTCGCCCGTCTCGATCTCGTCGTCCGTCGGCACGCTGGGATCGTACCCGCCGGTCGGGCCGGTTCCTCGTAGGGTGAGGTGATGGGCCCCCGAAGCGCCGATCTTCCGACTGACGGCCGAGGAGGCGGCCTGGCTCGCCTGGTCGGATGGGGCCAGCTGGTTCCGTGCGTCGACGGTGTCGAGCGGCCGGCCGTGGAGCTCGACCAGGCCGCGTCGACCCAGGCCCATCCGGCCGCCGCCGCCCGGGTCGACGCCTTCATCCCGTGGTACTCCAGCGTGCACCGCGGTGCCGGGTTCCGGTCGCGCCGTGCCACCGCCGCCTACGAGCGAGCCCGCCAAGCCGTCTTGGCCTTCGCCGGCCGGGAACCCGACGGCCCAGACGTCGCCATCCTGTGTCGGAACACGACAGAGGCCATCAACCACCTCGCCTATCGCCTCCGTCTTGATCCCACCGCCGTCGTAGTCACGACCGTCGTTGAACACCATGCCAATCTGTTGCCCTGGGGCCGCGTGGCCGAGCGGCGCTACGTCGAGTGCTCGACCGAGGGGACCTTCACCCTCGACGATGTCAGATCCGCCCTCGACCGCGGTCCCCGGCCCGCCCTGCTCGCCGTCACCGGGGCATCCAATGTCACCGGGTGGTTGCCGCCTCTGGACCAGATCATCGAGATGGCGCACGAGCGGGGTGTGCGGGTCGTAGTCGATGCAGCCCAGCTGGCACCGCATCGACCCCTGCCTGCCAGCGCCGACTTTCTGGCCTTCAGTGGCCACAAGTTGTACGCCCCATACGGTTCGGGTGCACTGATCGGGCCGCGGTCCTTGTTCGAAGAAGGCGATCCATTTCTGGCCGGAGGGGGCGCGGTCGATCTGGTCGGGCTCGACGAGGTGGTCTGGACCGACCCCCCGGACCGCGAGGAGGCCGGGTCACCCAACGTGATCGGAGCCGTCGCCATGCATGCCGCCATCGACGTCCTCGGGGACATTGGATGGGAGCGGATCCGCAACCACGAGCGCCGTCTGGGGGGCCGGCTGGTCGGCGGGCTTCGTGCCATCGAGGGGGTGCGTCTCCTCGGTCCCCCCGGGACCGGCGAGGTGGCCAAACCGGCCGATGCCCCGGGCCCCCTGCCGGTGGCCGCCTTCACCATCGAGGGCATGCACCACGCGCTGGTCGCGGCCCGCCTCAGCGCCGAGTATGGGATAGCCGTCCGCCACGGGTGCTTCTGCGCCCATCCCTACGTGATACGCCTTCTCGGCCTGACCGACGACGATGTCGACGCCTACCGCACCGAGGTGCTTCGGGGGGATCACCGCAACGTCCCCGGTGCCGTACGAGCCAGTGCCGGCCTCGGCACCTCGGATCAGGACCTCGACACATTGCTCGCCGCGGTGGGCGAGCTGGCCGCCGGCGCCCCTCCACCGGTTCCCTATCGGCAGGATCCCCGGACCGGCGACTACTTCCCGGTCACCGATGCGAGGGGGTGGAGCGATGCCGAGTCGGAGCAGGGTGCGGCGTGTGCCCGGGGCTGAACGCCCGAGCGCCCAGAACGCCCGAGGAGCCAGCACATCCGAGATGTCAGACCCATGACGTCGCGGCGGATGCCCGAAGGGCACGAGGGCGGCCCCCTACGATCACCGGGATGTTCCACCGCCTGGAGCGGCACGATCCGCTGACGGCCCCGGTGCGGCCGTGACCGGGCTGGGCTGCCCGCTGCCGATTCGAGCCTCACGTGACGGCCAGTGGGGACGGCTCGGCGTCATCGGGAGTGGCCTTGCCCTGCTCGCGGGCTGCCTGCTGGCCGGCTGTGGTTCGGGCTCCGGGGCGTCGTCCACCACTGCGACCGCCTACGTGGCCACCGGATCCAACGTGGCCAACCCGGGGACCTCCATTGCGGTGGTCGACACATTGACATCGAGACCGCAGACGCCGATCGTGACCGGCACACTCCCATCCGGCCTGGCTGTTACCCCGGACGGGAAGCACGTGCTGGTGGCCAACAAGGGGGACGACACCCTTGTCGAGGTGGACACCGCCTCGGGCGATGTGATCAAACGGGTCACGGTGGGACTCGAGCCCGACGCGGTGGGTGTGACGCCCGATGGGGCCCATGCCCTGGTCGCCAACTTCGGGGATGACACGGTCACGCCGCTGGCCCTGCCTTCGTTGACGGCTGGCCGGCCCATCGCCGTGGGGCGGCAACCGGTCGCCGTGGCCGTCTCGCCCGGAGGAACCCTGGCTCTGGTCTCCAACTACCAGGACGGAACGGTGAGCCCGATCGACCTCTCGAACCTGACCGCCGGACCACCCGTTCCGGCAGGAACCGAGCCCGATTCGCTCTACGTCACGCCCGACGGCCGTACCGCCCTCGTGGCCGACTTCGGCACCAGCATGCTGACACCGATCAGCCTTCCGTCCCTGAGTCCGGGTACGCCCATTTCCCTCGGAATCAATCCCACCGGCATCGCTGGGCTCCCCCCAGCCGCGACCGTCTATGTCAGCGGCGGTGGTGGCGTCGTCCCGATCAGCCTCCAGAACGGCCGAGCGGGTGTGCCGATCGAGATCGGGACAACGGCCGAGGGTCTGGCAATGAGCCCCGACGGATCCACAGCATGGGTCTGCGGGGGGGACGGAACCCTCGTGCACGTGGACCTTTCGAGGCGTGCGGTGATCGGTCGCGTCCCCGTGGGCGAGAACCCGTCGGCGGTCGTCATCGCCGGCGGGCGCCACTCGGGTCACTGAGCGGCGGTCCCCGACACCGACGGGCGGCGAGGAAGGTGACTCCCGATGTCTGGGGTGCGCATTGCCCACCGAGGAGGATCGGGCAGCCGGTACGCTCCACCTTGGGCCGTTAGCTCATCGGGTAGAGCAGGGGACTTTTAATCCCAAGGTGGCGAGATCGAGACTCGCACGGCCCACCGAACAAGAGCCAACGCACCCTGACCGCTGGAATGCTGGGACCACTGGAATGCTGGCGGTGGCGACGGTGAGGACGATATGGCCCGAGGACATCGATCCAACGGAAAAGGAACACGTCGCATCCGTCGGGCATGCACTGAGGACCTGGAGGCGGACTACTACGACAGAGTGAACGCTCTGATCGAGGCGGCGAGATTGCCTGGTTTTGACCGTCGAGGCCATCGACCCCGCGGTACCTCGGATTCCCCACATCGAGAAGCACACGAAAGTCGTGGAACGACACTTGCGAGGGCGAGGGCGAGGGCGAGGGCGAGGCCAGAGAGCTGCTTCAGAGTGGCCCGATATCAGGCGTTCGATTGCCGCATATCAGGCGTTCGATTGCCACGGGTGGTTCCACGTTCAAGGGGTCCCGCCCACTCACGGCCAGCACCATGGTCCTGGAGAATCGAGCAGAAAAGTCAAGCTACCGGTCACCAGATGTAGTGACATTCTCACGCTCTGTGTAACCGGTTTGACAGCATCGGGTGGGTCCAGATGGAGTAGTGCTCATCGAGAACGGACCAACCGAGCTGCCCCCGTCGAGCCGGGCATGACGCTACGTCGCTATCTGGCGTCGGGTGCGGTTCTTGTGGCCGCCATCGCGGCACTCGTTAGCTCCACGGATGCGACCTCCTCCTCAGCACCCGTTGGCTCAACAACTTCAGCACCCGCCGTTGACTCAACAAACAGGGGATATTGGACGGTAGCCAGCGACGGCGGTGTCTTCGCCTTCGGTGGCGCCGCATTCCATGGTTCGACCGGCAACATGCGCCTCAATCAACCGATGGTGGGCATGGCGGCCACTCCGAGTGGGAGGGGCTACTGGTTAGTCGCCGCCGATGGTGGCATCTTCAGCGGCGGGAACGCCGCCTTCTACGGGTCGGCGGGTGCTATTCACCTGAACCAGCCCATCGTCGGTATGGCCTCCACACCGACTGGCCACGGGTACTGGCTTGTTGCCTCCGATGGTGGCATCTTCAGCTTCGGTGATGCCCGGTTCCATGGCTCGACCGGCAGTCTGCACCTCAACCGGCCGGTCGTCGGGATGACGCCCACCTCTGACGGAGGTGGCTACTGGCTGGTGGCATCGGACGGAGGTGTCTTCGCCTTCGGCGACGCTGGCTTCCGCGGCTCGATGGGTGGACAGCACCTCAACTCCCCGGCAGTGGGTATCGCCGCCGACCGGGCGACGGGCGGCTACTGGCTCGTGTCTTCCGATGGTGGAGTGTTTGCCTTTGGCGCTCCCTTCTACGGATCGACGGGAAACCTCCGGCTCAATCGACCTGTGGTCGGCATTTCGGCTACCAGCGACGGGGGTGGTTACTGGTTCGTGGCCGCCGATGGTGGCATCTTCAACGGCGGAGATGCTGGTTTCTACGGGTCGACGGGGGCAATTCACCTCAACCAGCCGGTGGTCGGCATGGCCGGGACCGACGGTGGCCTACCTCCTGGCCCGGTGTTCGGGGGCACGCCACCGACGCCACCGACGATACCGACGCCACCGACGACACCGCCACCGCCGCTCCCCCCTGGGACACACAAGGTCTTGGTCATCCCCGAGGAGAACGCCACCAGGGCGGGCGCTATTGCCGCGATGCCGTACTTGACGAGCCTGGCCAACCAGTTCGGAACGGCGACGAACTACTTCGGCGTCATCCACCCGAGCCTAGGGGACTACCTGGCCATGTTCGCGGGGCAGACGCACAAACAATGCCCTGTCGGCCCGCTCTGCAATCCGTCCCCGCCATCGGTCTTCGGCCAGACGGTGGCGGCTCACAAGACAGCCAAGGTCTATGCCGAGGACATGCCCGTCAACTGCGGACCCATGCAGGTCGGTCTGTACGTCCCCTGGCACGCGCCGTGGCCCTACTTCCTCGACCCGACCGAGCAGGCAGCGTGCCACCAGTTTGACGTGCCTAGCGGGACGACGGCCGGAGGGGCGTTCCTCTCCGACATCCAGAGCGGCAATCTTCCGGTCACCGGCGAGTTCGCACCGAATCTCGACCACGACGCCCACAACGCCGTGGCAGGTGGAGCATTGGCGTCAGCCGACAACTTCTTGCGAACGTGGCTCCCGATCATCATGGCCGGACCGGACTACAGGCGGGGTGACCTCACCATTATCGTCACTTTTGACGAAGATGACGGCACAACGGGCAACAACGTGCAGTTCGTCGCCATCGATCCTCGCCTCAATCACAAGGTCGTCACCGGGAAGTTCACTCACTACTCACTCGCCCGGTGGCTGGAGGACAACGCTGGCGTGGCGCACCAGTTCAACGCCGTGACGGCGGGTGACCTGAAGAAGGCGTTTGGGCTATAGGTCCGGCGCACTGGATGTGTTCAGCCGGCGGTCGCCCCGTGTCATCCCTCGCTGGCCTACGGCGTCTGATGATGGAGATCGCCCGGCCGTCGCAACCGGTCCGTCGCCGCTCGTCGCGCGTCAAGTCGGCGACGGACCAATCATCACGGCGACGAGCGCGACCCCGGTGCTTCACTCAGGTCATCGCAGAATGCATTTTCGTGGCGTCGACGAGTGGCATGGAAGGCTTTGGTGATATTGCGCGTTCGATACCCGTGGTCTGGCCTAATAGAACTCCATTTGATCGATCGCGCCAGTTCAAGGCGACGCCGAGCTGGTCCACTAGGGCGACCGCCACCACGCACTGCTCCTGACTGACCGCCACTGCAGTCTCCGAGATTGGTTGCGCGCCGGGCGAGGTCGGGCCCGATGGGATGGTCAAGGTCCGCCTCGAACCCGAGGCATACATGGCAGCCGTCTCTTCGAAGACCCTCTCGACGCTGGGCACCGACCACGAGAGCCACGAGGCCCAGGCCTTCTTGATTCGCCGCTACATCGCGTGGCGCAACCGCAACGCTCATGACGAAACGCTGCGTGAACTGGTAAAGCGCGCAAACGTTGCCTGACACGGCACTAGGAATCTGCGGCGAGCAAAGTGCTCGTTAGAGCGCACTGCCCGGTGGTTCGGGTGCACCCGAGGCAGCGGATGGTGTTCCCGACTTCGTCGAAAAGTGGCCGTGGTCCCCGCCTGACGACTACCAGCTTGCCGGTGACCTTGCACCCGCCCCATGTGCGCATCGCCATCATCCTTGACAACTTCGTCCCGCACCTCTCGCGGCAGCCCGTTCGGCGGCGCTGAACTTCGGTGGCCGTCCCCCTGCGTACTTGGGGGCCAAGGACTCGAAGCCATCCGCGTTGAAGTTGTGGACCACCTCTCGGACCCGGTCCTCGGAGGTGAAGGCGATCTTGGCGATGGCCGGGACGTCCATCCTCTGGGCCGACCACAGCACGATCTGGGCTCTTCGCCACCTCACCACCAAGCCCGACCCCCGGCGCACGATCGCCAGGAGCTTGTTGCCCTCCTCGTTCGTGATGTCTCTGACTGCCACGCCGCTCTGCCATGGCACCACTCTGCGCGACCCGGAGCTCAAAGTGGTGGACGCGCCCCCTCAACGTTGCCGGTCACGGCACTAGTTCCCGACGGTGATAGTCACCCCGGAACTGAAGGCGCTGCCACCCGAGTTGAATGCTTCAGACAGAAGCGCGTAAGACCCGTTCGGGACCGTGGTGGTATCCCAGCTGTAAAGCCAACCGTAATAGGTCGGTGTGGCCGTGCCGACCACCGGGCCGGAATAGCCGTAGATGCCGCCGAAGAGTCGGAACTCGACGCTGGTGGCGTTCGAGGCACTGGCGTCAAGGGTCGTGGCGGTTCCTGACAACGTGGCGCCATTTGACGGTATGAGAATGCTGGTGGTCGGGGGGGGCACATTGTTGACGGTGATACTCACCCCGGAGCTGAAGGCGCTGCCACCCGAGTTGAATGCTTCAGACAGAAGCGCGTAAGACCCGTTCGGGACCGTGGTGGTATCCCAGCTGTAAAGCCAACCGTAATAGGTCGGTGTGGCCGTGCCGACCACCGGGCCGGAATAGCCGTAGATGCCGCCGAAGAGTCGGAACTCGACGCTGGTGGCGTTCGAGGCACTGGCGTCAAGGGTCGTGGCGGTTCCTGACAACGTGGCGCCACTCGACGGTATGAGAATGCTGGTGGTCGGGAGCGACCCCGAGGGCGTCGTGACCGGAAGCGCGGTGCTCGGCGCAGAGGTGTTGCCCGCGGCATCGAAGGCCTCGACCGTATAGTGGTATCCGGTGCCCGGGGCCACCGTGGAATCGGTATAGGTGGTCGTCGTCGTCGTGCCGATCTTCGTGCCGTCCCGAAGTACGTCGTAACCGGTCACACCCACGTTGTCTGTCGAGGAGTTCCACGCCAGCCCAACGGAGCTGGCGCTGACCGATGTCGTGGCCAAACCGGTAGGTACCGACGGGGGTTGGGTATCGACCCCGCCGTAGGAGAACGTGGCCGTATCGAAGACATGGTCCAAGCCGTTGATCGCCTGGACCGTCACTTGGCTCCCGTTCACCGTCACCTTCAGGTAGTTGAAGACCTGCAGCGGAGATGTGGGCGCGGTCGCTGATCCACAGGCCGAGCCTGACGAGGACGTCTGGCTCCACCCGATGGCGTAGACCGTGGCAGTGGCCTTCATCGCCGCGCATGCGCCGTGGCTGTCTCCGTTCCCGTCGACCGGCTCAAGGATGCCACCGCCGCCACCCGTTACGAAGTTTGTCACCGTTCCCGGAACCGTCGGCTTGATTCGCTGGTAGGTGTGGGCATGACCGTTGAAGGCCACCTGCACGCCGTTGGTGGCAAGCAGCGACTCGAGCCCCGACAGGTACGGGTCGGTGGGCTGGGTGTTGTTGACGCTCCGGATTGGGTAGTGGAAGACGGCCATCTTGACCCCGCCGGGGTGGGCGGCAAGGTCGTGCTGCAGCCACTGGTACTCGGTAGAGCTTGTTTGCCAGTGCTCGTCGGCATCGGCCTGGTATTGCTTGCAGTCGGTCACGATCGGCTGGCAAAGGGACCCCGTCGACGTCCCGGTGTTCGAGTCACCCCATGCGGCGTCCAGCACGTAGACGCGTACCTGCCCGTCCTGGACGGCGTACCAGTCGCTTGGTGAGTTGTTGCTGATCCCGTCCACCTGTGCGGGAGGCGGACCATAACTGTAGACACCGGCGTTGGGCTGGTCATTGAGGACCGTCTGCTTCTCCGGCCAGATGCGGAGGTCGTCGGTTGTCTGGCCGTGGTTCCCGTCGGCCACGAACGTGGGGATACCGTGCATCTGTGGCTCGTACTGTGGACCGAAGATGTCCGAGACGTCGGGGGACTGCGTGGTCCCGGTCTGGTTGAGGTCACCGTAGCTCGTCTCGGTCCCACCGCTGTAGCTCACGTCCCCGGCCTCGAGCAGGAACTGCGCACCCGAGCTACCGATCGCCTGGTAAATGGCCTGCTGACCCGTATTCAAGAAATTCGGATACGGAACCCCGGGGCTGCTCAGATTCTCGCCCGTGTCGCCAATGACGTCGAAGGTAACCGGTGCATTGGTGCCGGGCGTGGCCATGGTGGTGAAGGTCTGGACCGGCCACAGCTCCTGGGCGCTTGAACTGTGAGTCGAGTACACCGCGTAGCAATACTGCGTGGCCGGCGACAAGCCGTTGACCGGCGTCTCCGCCTGATATTCGGTCACCCCGTTCACCTTGATCGACCAGCTGACACTCGTCGAGCCTCCCTCGACCAGAGGGTCCGTCGTCGGCGTCGTGATCTCCTGGCTCGCATTCCAGGCAATCGAGCTCGGACATGCGCCTGATGTCGGTGCCTTCTGGACGATCACGGACCCCGCCGTCTGTGGACCCGGAACAGCCCAGTCGATGTAGACGCTCGTCGTCGTGAGATCAGTTACATATGGCGCTCGTGTGATGGGCGTCGACGCTGCAAGCGCCGTTCCGACCGCGAAGACAATGCCCGTAGAAGCCAAGGCGATCGCCGCCGCGAGCGCTCCGGCACACTTCATCCTCATGCTGCCTCCCACCCAAGGCTGACCTTCCCGAACCAGCCCGTGCAGGCTACCAGGGACTCTCGCACCCAGCTAGGACTTGCCGACTCGTACCTTGGAAGAACCTGAGCGCGCCGCATAGCGTGAACGATCGAACGCGCACCGGGGTCGTGCGGGTAATTGACGCGGCCGCCCGGAGAATGGCGGTATGGCGTTATGGAAGAGAGTGATGGCCGACACACGGTAGATGGCAGGAACTGTCGCCGTTTGCCCACGTCCGAGACCGGGCAGTCGAACGGGCTCTACTTCCTGGTCACAGACCTCTTCTTCCCTTGTCATAAGACCGTTCCTTCTGGCGGTTCGGTGAGGTGGAGAGCGTCGGCCGTCGACGATGCAACCCACGCCGTTCCGTCAGCCGGGTAGAAATTGCAGTCGTAGCCGCCGTAGTAGAGGCGGCCGTCACCGAACGGCGACGCCGCAATGGTTCGAATGGAGACGAATGCTTGACCCGATCGGATCGGCTTGCCCACCGCACCCGAGAGCGCGAAATCTTGGCCGCTCAGGCACCGCAAGGAATACGACGGTTCCCTCGCATCGGTACGAACGGCGAAACATGCGGCTGCGTCGAACGTTGCTACGCCATAGGCCGTGGGTCCGCACACACGAGTGGGAGGACAACCGCCAAGGTACGCGTGCTCGATGCCGAAGAGCTGGCGATCGATCCCACCGATCTTGACGGTCGTGAAGTTGTTGTACGCCGCGATGACGTAATCGATGGACCCCTCGCCCCTGGCGGGGATTATCGTTCCCAGCGCGGCCAGCATCTGTCTGAGAGCGGGAACCGGAGCGAATTCGAAGTTGGGTATGAGGCCACGTGGGCCATATCCTGGGCCCGCTGTCGCCGAATCGATCCTGCCCTGTGGCAGATGATCGATCCGGTACACGTCCCCATTTCCTTCGGTGGAGAGCAGCAACGATGGCGAACCAAGGTGGGTGACACAGGTCAGACCCCGGAGCCCGCTGTTGGACCTGCCCACCGGTGGCTCTTGGTAGAGCAGTATCCAGCGTCCGACTCCCGGTGGAAGATCCCCAGTGTTTCGGCGGTACAGCTTGGTGTTGATCGTCACGTAGAGAGAACCCGCGCAGTCGGCGAAACCTGTTACTTTCTGCGTCGGCACACCAGGCGGGCCCGGTTTCTCTGTCAGTTCGGGCGTTGAGTCGAACACCAAGGTGTGTCTCGTCTTTGACCAGGTACCCCGGAGGACCCCGGTCGGCTCGGCCCCGGCGTAGACAGCCCAGACCCCGCCGGACTCCTGGGCGCCAAACGAGCGGACGTCGAACACGTTGGAGGGCACAGTAAAGAAATCCTCGGGACTGAACGCCTTCGCCCCGTCGAGGAGCCACTGGATCTCCGATCGCCCGTCGATCACCGAGTGGGTGATCAACAACGAATGCCCCGGACCGAGGCCCTGGTCGGTCGGGATCTCGAAGGAGTCCAATGCCTCGGACACGCGAAGACCTTGGGTCTGTTCGAATACCGTCCACGGGTCGCGCTGGGAGTCCTTCATCAGGATCTGGCCTTCGGGCGACGATCCGGGGTACTCCCACTGGTCGGTCGTCGCGAACATACGCCCATCCTCCGCGACCAGGGCGTCTGTCTCGGTGTCGTGCGCAACCTGCGATTCCGGGTTCGAAGTCAGTTGCTGGCGCACCGCCGACACGGAATACACCCCTGGTGCTCCGCCACCCGCCCCTTTTCCAGACTGGGTCGCCGGGGGAGCGACGGAACACCCGGCCATGACCAGCGCCACGAGGCACGCTGCCGTTCGTCCGGTCCGGTGCCGGACCCTAGGGTCCCCCTTGTCCCCCCGAGCGTTGCCGCCTCCCAACGACACGAGCCAATGGAGGCTCGCTCTACACCTAGTCGGAATGCCCACGCTACGGGCCCATCCTCGTTCGTTCCGAGTTTGCAATTGATCCATCGAAAGACTCCTGTTCGCGTTCCCAGGACGGGCGTGGGCGCACTCAGGCGTCTTGGCGGACCAGCAGGATGCCACCGACGATCAGAACGACGGCCGCATAACCACTCAATAACGCGAAGCTCAGCCAAGGGCCCAACGGATCGACGCCGTGATAGCTGACACTCATCATCCGGGTCCCGATGTTGGCCGGCAGATACCGGTCCACATCACTGGCGAAGGACGACGGCAGCACATCGGCGATGATGGGCAGAATGAAGAGAAGGCCGACGAAGGTGCTGAGGGCTCCTGCGGTGTGGCGAATGATCGTAGCCAAACCGAGGGCCAGCAGACCGAGCACGGTGAGATAGAGACCGGCACTGATCACCGCCCGGAGCACGGTGGGGTCTGACAGCGAAGCGGTCGGCGCCTTGCCCGAGAGGATGTGCTGACCAAGGAGAAAGGCGGCGAAGGAGATGATTTCGCCGACCACGAAGGCCACCATTGTAAAGAGGAGCGCCTTGGCCACGAGCACCACCGGGCGCCGTGGGACGGCCGAGAAGGTGGTGCGGATCGTGCCGGTGGTGTACTCGGAACTCACTAGCAGCACAGCGAGGACCCCGATGGCGAGCTGGGCGAAGAGCATCCCGGCGAGGCTGGAGCGGGTGGGATCGAAGGCCAGCCGAGCGGCCAGCGAGCGGGTCGAGAACCGGGCCGCCTGGGCGGACGTCACCAGGGCGCTGATTCCGACACCCGCGACGGCGCTGATCACGAGCGTCCAGACGGTTGAGCGGACGCTAGTGAGCTTGGTCCACTCCGAAGAGAGCACGCCGCCCAGTCGGTAGTGACCGGAGGGCGGCTCATCCAGGGTGCCCATATCGGTTGTTGCTGTCGTCATCCCCGTCCCTCCTTGACAGTGGGTAAGAGCTTCGCGGGGTTACCCCCGAACTCGACATCGCCTTCCGTGGACTCCACGAAAGCCTCCTCGAGCGACCCGGCTTGGGGCGCCAGTTCGTGCACCATGAACGAGTGGTGCCAGGCGATCTCGCCGATGGCGTCCTCACTCATCCCTCGCACCGAGATTGAGCGGTCTTTCCCGGGCTCGACTGAAGCGCCGGCCTCCTCCAGTGCTTGCTGCAGTTGGTCAAGCTGCGGGGAGCGCACACGGATGTAGCTCTCGGCGTAATGGGCCGTGAAGTCGGCAACCGGCATCTCGGCGATGAGCCGCCCCCGGCCGATGACCACGAGCTGATCCGCAGTCTGGGCCATCTCACCCATCAGATGGCTGGAGACGAAAACAGATCGTCCTTCGGACGCCAGGCGACAGAGGAGCTGGCGAACCCAGCGGATGCCGTCGGTATCGAGTCCGTTGACCGGCTCGTCGAACATCAACACCCCGGGGTCGCCGAGAAGGGCGGCGGCAATTCCGAGACGCTGGCTCATGCCGAGGGAGAACTGACCAACCCGCAGGCCCGCCACCGAAGATAGGCCGACCAGGCCGAGCACCTCGTCAACACGCCGGCGCGGAATGTGGTTCGTCTTGGCCAACATCCATAGGTGGGAGTATGCGTTTCTCCCTGGATGGATCGCCTTGGCCTCGAGCAGAGCCCCTACTTCGCGCAACGGCCAGGCCAGATCGTGGTAGAGGCTGCCGTTGACCGTTGCGGATCCGGAGCTCGGTCGGTCGAGCCCCATGATTAGCCGCATAGTCGTCGACTTGCCAGCCCCGTTGGGTCCAAGGAACCCGGTGACTCGACCGGGTCTGACGTCGAAATCCAGCCCGTCGAGGGCAAGCTTCTCGCCGAACCGCTTGGTCAGCTCCGTCACCCGAATCGTGTTCGCCAACCCGCCGGCGGCCGACCGGGGGCGGGTGTTAGCTGGATCGGCCGAAACCAGAGCCAGAGGCGGTTCCGCCCGCCCCTTATCCTTGGCCACCGTGCCTGGCGCAGGCTCTGCCGGACGTGCCACCCCCCGAGGTGGCTGCCGAGCCCGGGAACGCCGGACCACCATGACGACGCCGACGACGACCACTGCGAGGATGACCACGAGGGCGAGGACCCTCAGGCCGTGATGGGAATGGGAGCCACCGAGGACATGCGAGCCTCCCAGCGCCAGGTGGCCGCCCCCCATCAGGCCCCGGTCCTGCCCTGGAGACCCGCGACGTTCTGGGCCGTGGACGAAACCTGCGTCAGGCGGATTCCCACGCTGCGCGGTTGGGTGGCGATGCTGGTGCCACTCCCGGTCCCGAGCTGTCCGCTCTTGTTGTCACCCCAAGCCCAGAGCCGGCCCGAGCGGTCGATGGCATAGCTGGCGTAACCACCGGAGCTGATCTGGACGAAGGTCACCCCATTGGGCACGCTGACGCGCAAAGGGACGTCCGAGCCCACCCTGGTGCCGTTGCCCAGTTGACCCCGGTCGTTGTCACCCCAGGCCCACACGGAGCCGTCGGCCAGAATGGCGACGGTCTGGCCGTTCTTGGCGCCGCTTCCGCCCTGAAATATCTGCCGCACGGCGGCGGGCAGCGTGACTTGCACGGGAACGGCACTGTCGGTGGTGGTGCCGTTGCCGAGCTGACCGGCCGCGTTGTAGCCCCAGTTGTAGTAGATGCCGTTGCTGAGGAGCGCACCCGATCCCTCCCAGGACGAGGTCAGTGCCGTGACCCGCGCCGTGCTCGGCAAACCGACGACGGGGATCGGCGTGGAACTGTTCGTGGTGGAACCGGTGCCGAGGACGCCGTACTCACCTGAGCCACAGGCGTAGACCTTGCCGCCGACGGAAAGGAGTGAGTGCGTCCGCGCCCCGGTGGCGAGGGTTACGTCGCGCAGCGGAAGCTCACTCGGATGGAGCTCCATGAGGCCGGATAGGCAGAGGTCACCATTGGCATTCAGGCCCCACCCCCATACGTGGTCTTTCGAATCGATGGCCAACGCGCCGTCGAAGGGCATCGGGTTTGCCAATGAAACGATCCGGGCGTCGACGGGGAAATCGACCTTGACAGCTCGGGTCGAGTAGGCAGGATTCGTCCCGTTGCCGAGCTCTCCGTAGCTGGCCACTCCCCAGGCCCACACCGTGCCGGTCGAAGTCAGGGCGTATCCATCGGAGTTGGATGTGGCGATCTGCACGACCTTGCCGCTGATGCCGGGGACAGGGGTCGGCTGATCGAGTTGCAGCTGGCTGATTGCGCCCCGGTTCCCGACGACGCCGAATCTGTAGACCGTGGTGTGCGAGGAAGGTTGGGAGCTTGCACTGCCGACGCCACAGGCACTGAGCACGAGAGCCGAGACGACAATCAGGGCGAACCCACGCCGAGGCCATCCATATCTTGTGACAAGGGGGCTCTGCATGTTCAAAGTATCGAGCGATGGGGCCAAACTGTCAACCTAGTTTACAGTTTGCTAACATCTCGGGTGTGACTGTGGACATGCCTCTGTCGGATTCCGATGCCCAGGCCGACCATTCGACGCGGCCGACCGGGGTCAACCTCGGACAGGCGCTGCGGCGTGCCTGGCTCGGCTATCAGCATCGACTGGACGCCGCCATGGCCGATGCGGGGTTCGGCGAGCGAAGGTTTCCCGATGGCCGGGTGCTCCACTTGTGTTCGGCGCAGGGCGGATCAACGGTCTCGGCGGTGGGGCGCGAGCTAGGCATCACCCGCCAGGGTGCCAGCAAGGTCGTCGGGCACCTACGCGATCGTGGCTACGTGACGGTCGCCGACTCGACGACCAGCAAGAGGGAGAAGTCGGTTACCCTCACCCGGCGCGGGATCGACTATCTGCACGCACGGAGAGCGGCGGCCTCGGCCATCGAGGTCGAGTTACAGGCAGCTCTTGGAGAGGCGGAGTTCTCGGCATTGCTCGCGTTGCTCGACGGACTCGACGACAGTGATGGGGAGCGGATGCGCACATACCTTCGACGACCGATGAGTCCTAAGGCGCAGCGGGGCGCTGCTCAGACATCGGTTGACACCGCTATTTGATCGATGAGCCTGCCAGATCAACTCGCACTGCGAGAGCGAGCTCGACCGGCATGAGCATGCCCAGTCCACGCTGACGACAGTGGCTGGCCCTTGGCGAAATGTTCGCGCCCGGTGTGTTCAGTGGGCAGCGGTCGACAGCCGGAGTTGGTCCCAGAGGAACGAGCCGAGCTCGCTCGTCCACCATTGCCCACCAATGGTGAGCGATGTCGTGTGCCCGGTGCCGGCCTGCTCGACTTCGTAGCAGGCGTCGCCGGCGGCGCGGAGGGCATCGCAGGTCTCGAACGCATAGGACGCGGTGATGTGGCTGGCGGTGTCGTAGGCGTACATGAACAGCAACGATGGCGAGTCGGTGTCGGTCAACGTCAGTTGGGAGAGCGCTGGGGTCAAGAAGGCGCCCGTCGAGACGGCTGCCGCGATCGAGGGCGAGTAGCCCGACAGGGGCCCGCTGTAGGGAATCGCAGCCGCCACGGCGGTGCCCAGGGCGAGCGCGCCCCCGGCGGAGTTACCCAGCATGGCGATGCGCGTCGGGTCCACCCCGTACGTGGCGGCGTTGGCCTTGAGGAACCGCACCGACTGCTGTGCATCCAGGGTGGCGGCGGCGGCCAGGGCCGGAGCGTTAGCGTTGCCAGCATTGGCAAGCGAGGCCAGTCGGTAGTCGATGGCCACGCCCACGTAGCCGTACAGGGCACATTGCTGCGCGTCCCAGTCCTCGTCTGTGCGGCTGCCACCGACGAATGCGCCGCCGTGGATCTCGACGATCGTCGGCCGTGGTGACGTTGCAGCACCCGGAGGCACGAATATGTCCATGAGGAGCGGTGAGACGATCCCATTGGCATCGGGCGCCGACGAATACTGCACCGTGTACTCGGTGATCTGGCTCACGGCGTTTTGCGAGGTGGCGTACGGCCCCGAGGGGGGCATCCCCTCCGGTGCTGCCACCACCTGGACAGATAGCGTTGCCTTCCCCGAGTTCTGCGTGGCCGGCTTCACCTTGTCCTTGGTGTCGACCGCCTGGACGGTGAACGTCGAGATGCCGGTGGTCTTCGGCTTGCCGACGATCTGCCCGGTGGATCCCTGGAGGTGGAGCCCCGCCGGCAGCGCACCGCCCACCACCGACCACCGGTAGGGGGCGTAACCGCCCGTGGCGGCCAACCCGGCGGAGTAGGTCGTCTTCGCCGATGCGGGCGGCAGCCCCGTGGTGTTGATGGACACGTTGTCGATGACCTGCTCGAACGCGCCCGCCATTTCGGCATAGCCCTGGTCGTCGGGCTGGATGCTGCCTGGAGACGTGCACGCATAGGTCCATTGGCACACCGTGGCCACGTCCTGGGGCACGGTCGCGCCGTCATAGGTCCCGATCGGATCGGTGTCGTCCGTCTCGAAGAGCGAGGACGGATCCGCCGTCGATGCTCCGGCTGCCGTATAGATCTGGCCAAGGAGGGCGTTGAGCTGGTCGGAGCCGGCGATGGTCTGCGTGGCGACCGCCTGCCCCGCGGTTCCGGTCAGCCAGGAGGCCAGGAACGGGTCGTAGTAGTTCATCCCGTAGATGGGGACCCCGGGACCGGCCGCTTTGAGCTCGGACAGCTCCTGGGGCAGATCGGTCGAGATCTGGTTGACCGCGGCGGCGGTGCAGGCTGTGTCGGTCCCCGACGCCGTCTGGCATGCGGCGACTTCGTCGGCCCCTATGTCGATCGTCACGAACGCCACCTGGCGTGGGTGGGCCCGCAGGAAGGCGACAGCGTCGCCGAGCTGGGTACCGGTGGTATAGGAGCAGCCCGGACCGTCGGCCATCGACGCCGTCGTCGCTCCCCCGCACCCCAGGTCGACCGCCTGCAGGTTCGGGTACCGGTTCGCCTCGTGAGCGGCGACCAGGTTCACGTAGTCGGTGGCGCTCGAGCTGGCGCCGATGCCGGTGGCCAGCCAGTCACCGAGCGCAAGGTAGTAGCGCGGCACTGGCGACTTGGCCGCCCCGGCCGGCGCAGCGGCCGACACAGCCGGTACCACGCTCGCCGCCACGCATGCGATGGCGGTCAGGGCGACAAGAGTGATCCGAGCCAGATCGGTTCGAGCAGTCACTCCCAGCCCCCCTCGGGTTTGCGGTCCCCGGGCTCCGGAGGTCTCCCGGCCGATGCTGGGGCTGACGGTCTGCACCCTATCTGACCTGATGGCCACCTGACGTAATCGTCGCCGCGCCGCCCGGGCATCAGCCGGCCCGGTGGGACCTTCGGCCCTAGTGCCACGGGCATCGTCTGCGGATCATGAAGGAGACCCCTGACGACGAGGAGCGAAGTGCGGGTGAACACGATGAGCTCGGGCTGTGGTGCGGGGGATCTCGTCCCCTGGAGGCTCTGCTGTCGATCCGCCAGAGTGGATCCGTCAGGTGAGTGACGCGGTTCAACCGGCCCGTTCCCGACCGTTCGATCCCCGGCTACTCCGGTATGCCCGGGCCACCCGGCGCTTTCTGGCGGCGTCGGTGGTGCTGGGAGGACTGACCGCGCTCCTGATCATCGCCCAGGCGTGGCTGCTGGCCATGGTCATCTCCGGCGCCTTCATCCGGCATCGGGCGCTCGGTGACCTGCGAACGCCGCTGGTGGTCCTGCTGGCGGTCATCGTCACCCGGGCCGGCCTGGGTTGGTTCAGCGAGCGCACCGCCGACAGGGCCTCTGCTTCGGCCAAGTCGGACCTGCGCACCGAACTGGTCGAGCGGGTGGCGCTCCTCGGGCCGGCCGGTCTGGACCGCGAGGGCGCCGGGAACCTGACGGTGCTGGCCACCAGCGGTGTCGACGCCCTCGACGACTACTTCTCCCGCTACCTGCCCCAAGTGTTCCTCGCCGTGATCGTACCCGTGGCCGTACTCCTGGTCGTGGTGGGCATCGACTGGATCTCCGCCCTCATCATCGCCGTGACCGTTCCACTCGTCCCGCTGTTCATGGCCCTGGTCGGGGCATCGACCAAGCAGCGGATGGACCGTCAGACCTCGTTGTTACAACGCCTGGCCGGCCATTTCCTGGATGTGGTGTCCGGCCTGCCCACGCTCAAGGTGTTCGGAAGAGCCAAGGCCCAGGCCTCTGTCATCCGCATGATCACCGACCGCTACCGGGAAGCCACCATGGCCACGTTGCGGGTGGCGTTCCTCTCCTCGCTCATCCTCGAGTTGCTGTCCGCCATCTCGGTGGCCCTGGTGGCCGTGGCGGTCGGACTCCGCCTCCTCGGGGGTCACCTTTCCCTGTCCACCGCCCTGTTCGTTCTCATCCTCGCCCCCGAGGCCTACCTCCCCCTGCGACTGCTCGGAACCAGCTACCACGCCAGTGCCGAGGGGATGAAGGCGGCGGAAAGCGTCTTCGAGGTCCTGGAGCGTCCACTCCCCGTCCGCGGCACGCGCACCACCTTCCCCGACCCGTCGTCGGCTCCCATCTCGGTGAACGCCCTCGAGGTCACCTACCCGGGCCGGAGCCTCCCCGCCCTGCACGAACTGTCGTTGACCATCGAACCGGGTGAGGTGGTGGCGCTCACCGGGCCCAGCGGCACCGGCAAGTCGACATTGCTGCATGCCCTTCTCGGCTTGGTCCCCATCGCCCAGGGCGGCATCGATATCGGTGGCGTCGACCTGGCCGACCTCGACCCGGATGCTTGGCGTCGGGCGATCGCATGGGTGCCTCAGCGGACCCACCTGTTCGCCCGGACCATCGGTGCCAACATCCGGCTGGGGCGGCCGGATGCACCCGAGGCCGACGTCGCTCATGCCGCGGCCGTGGCCGGCCTGGAGCCGGTCACCGCCCGCCTCCCCGAGGGCCTTTCGGCGACACTGGGAGAGAGTGGTGTCGGGCTCTCGACCGGAGAGCGCCAGCGCGTCGCCCTGGCCCGTGCCTTCGTGCGGGACGCTCCCTTCCTGCTCCTTGACGAGCCGACCGCCAACCTCGACGGTGAAACGGAAGAAGTCATCCTCCGGGCCGTCCGCCGGCTGATGGAGGGACGGACCGTGATCATGGCCACTCATCGTCCGTCATCGCTGGCCCTGGCCGATCGGGTCATCGACCTGGCGCCGGACCTGGTGGCGCTGCCGTGAGACCCTCGGCCGGCGAGCGACGGGCACGTCAGGAGGGGACGCCGGCGGCACCGATCGGTCGGACCCTGGCCCTGGCCCGCCCGGCGGCCCGTGGGATCGTGCTGGCCTCGCTCCTCGGCGCCGGGGCGGTGGCCGCCGCCATCGGCCTCATGGGCACGGCTGCCTGGCTGATCTCGCGGGCGGCGCAACATCCGACCGAGGCGGCACTGGGAGTGGCCATTGTGGCCGTCCAACTCTTCGGGCTCTCCCGCGGATTCTTCCGCTACGGCGAGCGGCTGATCGGGCACGGGGCCGCCTTCCGTCTCCTGGCCAACATCCGAGTCCGCGTCTACCGGCGTCTCGAGCAGCTGGCACCGGCCGGCTTCTCCGAGTTCAGGAGCGGCGACCTCCTGGCCAGAGTCGTCCAGGATGTCGACTCGCTGCAGGACCTGGTCATCCGGGTGCTCCCGCCCTTCGCCGTCGCCGTGATCGCCGGCGGGGCCACCGTGGCCTTCATGTGGTGGATGCTGCCTGCCGCCGGGATGATCCTGGCGCTGGCCCTGGGCCTGTCGGGCACCGGCGTCCCGTGGCTCACCGGGGTCCTCGCCCGGCGGCGGGAGAACCGGTTCGCCGACTCCCGCGGTGCTCTCGCCATGACGGTGGTGGACCTCATCGACGGCGCGCCCGAGCTCGTGGCGTTCGGAGCGGCCCGTCCCCAGCTGGACGCCATCTCTTCGGCCGACGCCGAGCTGGCGGCCATCGCGGCGCGGTCGGCCGGCACGGCGGGTGTCGGCTTGGCCCTCAACACCCTCCTGGCCGGGCTGGCCTGCTGGGGTTGCCTGATCGCCGGTATCGGCGCGGTCGCCTCGGGGCGACTCGACGGGACCGAGTTGGCCGTCATCACCCTCATCCCGCTGGCCGCCTTCGAACTGGTGGTGGAGCTCCCGGTCGCCACCCAGGCCCTACAGCGATCCCGACAGGCGGCGGCCCGGGTCTTCGCCGTACTGGACGCGCCGGAGCCGGTCGACGATCCGGTCACCCCTGCCCCGCTGCCAGCCGGCCCCTACTGCCTCCAGGCCGACCAGGTCTGGGCGGGGTACGAGGGACGCAACGCCGCCGCGCTCAGGGGGGTGGACCTTTCCCTCCCGCCCGGCCACCGATTGGCCGTCGTCGGGCCCAGTGGAGCAGGGAAGTCCACCCTGGCGGCCGTCCTGGTGCGCTTCCTTCCCACCCGGGCGGGGACGATCCGGTTGAACGGCGTCGCGCTCGACCACTTCCCCGGCGACGACGTCCGGACCGTCGTCGGGCTGGTGGGGCAGGAGGCCTACCTGTTCGACACCACCATCGCCGAGAACCTCCGGATAGGCCGGCGTCAGGCCTCCGACCGGGAGCTCCGGGACGTGCTCCACCGGGTGGGGCTGGCCGGCTGGCTCGCCGACCTTCCCGCCGGCCTGGCGACCAGGGTCGGGCGGCACGGCGCCCGCCTCTCGGGCGGGCAGCGGCAAAGGATCGGGCTGGCGAGGGCCCTCCTCGCCGAGTTCCCGATCCTGGTGCTCGACGAGCCGACGGAGCACCTCGACCCCCTCGCCGCCGACGCCCTCACTTCGGACCTTCTCCGGGCCACCGACGGTCGGTCCCTCATCCTCATCACCCACCGGCTCACCGGACTCGAGTCCGTCGACCAGATCTTGGTGCTGGATGGCGGGAAGGTGGTCGAGCGGGGCAACCACGACCAGTTGCTCGCCGCCGGCGGGAGGTACTCGGACCTCTGGTGGGAGGAGATGTGGACGGCGGGCTCCGCCCAGCAGCGGGGTGCCGACGCCCATCACCGGCGAAGGGAGCCGGCCGCCTTCAAGGATTCCCGGAAGAACAGGGGCACGACACCATGACCACCGATCTGGCCCGGTGGCAGTTCGCCACGACCAGCATCTACCACTTCCTCTTCGTCCCGGTCACCATCGGACTCGCTTTTCTCGTCGCCCTGCTCCAGACCAGCTGGTACCGGAACGACAACCTCGTCTACCGACGCCTGACCCGTTTCTTCGGCACGCTCCTGCTCATCAACGTGGCCATCGGAGTGGTGACCGGCCTAGTCCAGGAATTCGAATTCGGTATGAACTGGTCGACCTACTCGAGGGTGGTCGGCAACATCTTCGGCGGCCCACTGGCCATGGAGGGCCTGCTCGCCTTCTTCCTCGAGTCGACGTTCCTCGGGCTGTGGATCTTCGGCTGGGACCGGTTGTCGAAGAAGGTCCATCTGGTGTGCATCTGGCTGGTGGCGGGAGCCACCATGGTCTCGGCCGCCTTCATCATGGCGGCCAATTCCTGGATGCAGCACCCGGTGGGCTTCGTCATGAATTCCCACCACCAGCCGGTGCTGACCGATGTGTGGGCTCTGTTCACCAACCCGGTCTTCCTGTGGGGGTACATCCATGTCCTACTGGCATCGCTGGTCACCGGATCGCTGGTCATGCTGGCCGTCTCGACCTGGCAGATCCGGCGCCGACGCGAAGTCGAGGCGTTCCGCCGGACCGCGGTCATCTCGATGGTGGTGCTCCTCCCCACCGTGATCATGACCCTCTTCGTGGGCAGTGAGCTCGGCGTGATCGAAGGGACCTACCAACCGATGAAGATCGCGGCGGCCGAGGCGGAGTGGAACACCTGCACGTCGCACTGCTCGTTCTCCATCTTCCAGATCGGCGGCGGCAACAACGACCAGACGCCGACCCAGATATGGGCCATCCCCGGACTCTTGTCCGTTCTGGCCACCAACCACTTGAACGGCGAGGTCAAGGGACTCAACCAGTTGCAGGCAGCCGACGTGAAGAAGTACGGCCCGGGCGACTACATCCCGAACGTCTTCATCCAGTACTGGTCGATGCGGGTCATGGCCTATCTGGCCGCCCTGGTCACCGCCTTCTCGCTGTGGGGCCTCTGGCAGCTCCGCCGGCACAAGCTGGAGCGGGCCACGTGGTTCCTGCGGATCGCGCCGTGGGTGGTGGTCGCCCCGTTCCTGATGAACACGGCCGGATGGCTGCTCACCGAGAGCGGCCGCCAGCCGTGGATCGTCCAGGGGCTGATGAAGACGGCCGACGCCACCTCGCCCTCGGTGACCTCGACCGACATCTGGATCAGCCTGACCGTGTTCGTCCTGCTCTACATCGGCCTGGGGGCCGCCGACGGCTATCTGATGATCCATTACGGCAGGAAGCATCTCGCCCCGGACCCGGAGACCGGCGGCCACCCCGACGAGGAGCCCCACTCCGGCGACCAGCCTTCGGATCAGGCACCGGGCGACCGTCTCCCGGCTCTCGTGTACTAGGAGGCGAGCGTGCACCTCAGCAACCTGTGGTACTTGATCGTTGCCCTGTTCTGGGTGGGGTTCTTCGTCCTCGAGGGTTTCGACTTCGGGGTGGGGATGCTCCACTCCTTCGTCGGGAGAACCGACGTCGAGCGCCGCATCGCCGTCAACTCGATCGGCCCGTTCTGGGACGGGAACGAGGTATGGCTGATCGTGGGTGGTGCGGCCATCTTCGCCGCCTTCCCCGGGTGGTACGCCAGCATGTTCTCGACCTTCTATCTGGCGTTGGTGGTCGTGCTCCTGGGCCTGATGATCCGGGGGGTGTCCTTCGAGTACCAGCGCAAGGTCGACGATCCCCGCTGGAGGGCCACCTGGAGCTGGTCCCTCACCGTGGGCAGCGCACTGGTCCCCCTGTTGCTGGGGACCGCCCTCGGGGACCTGCTCCACGGGCTGCCCATCGACAAGGCGCACGACTACACCGGGAGCTTCTTCGGATTGCTGGTGCCCTTCGGGTTGTTCACCGGCATCACCCTCACGGTGACGTGCCTGTTCCTGGGAGCCACCTACCTGAGCCTGAAGACGACCGGTGAGCTCCACGATCGGGTCGTCGAGCTGTCGGGCCGGATCGGATGGGTGGCCGCCGTGCTGGTGTGGGCCTTCGTCACGTGGAGCCACGTCGGGCTGGGCAAGGGATTCGTGCCCAACCCGTTGGACGCCCTGGCGGTGATGGCTGCGTTCGCGGCAGCGTGGCTGGCGGTCGTCAGGGCGGAGGGGTGGGCCTTCACCGCTGCCTGCCTGGCCATCGCTTCCACCGTCGGGTCGATCTTCTTCGACCTCTTCCCCCGGGTGATGGTGTCGACGACCAACGCCGCCTACGACCTCACCGTCGCCAACACGGCCAGCCCCTCCTACACACTGAAGGTCATGACGGTCATCGCCGTCGTCTTCTTTCCCGTCGTCCTGGCCTACCAGGGATGGAACTTCTGGGTCTTCCGCAGCCGCCTCCGGCCCCCGCCGCCGGAGGGCGCCGGCACCAGGCCCACCGGCGGCGCGACAGGCACTCTGCCTGCCCGTACCGGGACCGAGTGACTTCGGACGCTCCGATGTCCGGTGTCAGCTCTCCCCCGCCGCCGGCGCGGTCGACCAGTCGAACGCGTGGTGGATGCGCTCCAGGGCCGAGTGGGTCTGCCCGTCGCAGAGCGCGCCGGACATCCCGGCCACAAAGGCACGCTCCGGGGTACAACCGGCCGCGGCGGCCGCCCGGTAGTCACGGGCGAGGTCGGTATCGAACATCGCCGGATCGTCCGTGCTGATCGAGCAGAGCACCCCGGCTTCGAGCATCCGCCCCAGCGGGTGGGCCTCCAGCGAATCGACCACTCGTGTCCGTACGTTGGAGATCGGGCACACGTCGCAGACGATGGACCGGGCCGCCAGCTCATCCAGCAGTCCCCGGTCCTCGACCGCCCGGATCCCGTGGCGGATCCGGTCCGCCCCGAGCGCGTCGATGGCGCTCCGGATCGATTCGGGACCGGCTGCTTCGCCGGCATGGGGGACCGATCCGATGCCGCCCTCCTTGGCCAGCCGGAACGCCCGCTCGAAGGGAGCCGGGGGGAATGCGGTCTCCGGTCCACCCAGGCCGAGGCCGACCACGCCCCGATCGCGGTACTTGACGGCGTGTCGAGCCGTCGCCATGGCGGCATCGACACCGAGGTGGCGCGGGATGTCGGGCGTCAGGCGGACGTCGACGCCGAAGCGCTCCCCCGCCTCCGCCGCCCCGTCGCAGAACCCCGAGAAGACCTGGTCCCAGGAGGCACCGGTGGCCACCCGTTCGACCGGGGTGAAGATGCCCTCGATGTAGACGGCACCGAAGCCCACCGCCTCCTCGGCGTAGGCCACCACGATCCGTCTGAAGTCCGCCTCGGTCTTGAGAGCCGGTGTGGTGACCATCCAGAGGGCGAGGAAATGGTCGAAGTCCCTGAACTCGAAGAGGTCGGCCAACTCGGCCTCGGTCCGCACCGGCAGGTCGAAGCCGTTGCGAGTGGCGATATCGAACAGGAGGGAGGGCCTGACCGCTCCCTCCAGGTGGACGTGAAGCTCGATCTTCGGGGCGGATGCGATCGACATGGAGGCTCCTTTGCGCGTCGAACAGAATCGTCGACACGAGCCGGAGCCCTCTGGCCCTCCCCGTCTGGTCAGCTCATGACAGGTCGATGATACCGAGATCCGGCCGGCGGGGCGCCCGTTCGGCACCCACCGCCGGTGAGTCAGCCGGGCTCATTGGCGAAGACAAACAGGTCCAAAGCCTCTCGGACCGGTTCCAGCGGCTCGTTGTTGGCCGCATCGGCCAGCGCCGCCAGGCCGCGGTCGAATTCCTGGTCGTCGAGAAGCTCGAGCCCGCTGTCCGCACGGTAGCTGGTCCGCGCGTAGAGGTCGCTCAAGCCTCCGGCGACGACCTGCTCGATGCGCTCCGAGGCGACCAGCACCAGACCTGCCGATTCGAGCCCGCCACGGATGCTGGACCACGAGGGGAATCGACTGGTCCCGACACGCAACAGGCCGGGGAAGAAGCGGACGAGTGGCCACTGATCGGGCAGCGCCGTGTACATGCCCCGGACGAGGAGCCGCCCCCCTGGGGTCAGCACCCGTGCCAGCTCGGCCCCGGCGGCCGCGACGTCGTCGACGTGGTGCAGGACCTGGGACGCCCATGCGGCCCGCACCGAGCCCGGTCGAAGCGGCATGGCGTGGGCCACGGCGGCCACATCGAGGATCCCCGATCGCCCGGGCCGGTCGATGGCACGGGCTCTCATCGCCTGCGCCGGTTCGACGGCGATGACCGGTCCTCCGAAGCGGAGCACCAGCGGCCCGGAGAATCGCCCGGTTCCAGAACCGAGGTCGAGGATGGCCCCGTGACTTTCGGGCACATGGGGCGCGGCGGCATCCATCCATGCGCCCACAGTGGCCTCGCTCAGGGATCGGCCCCGGTCGTAGACGTCGGCCATGCGGCCGTTGTAATCGACCGTCACGCCACCAGCCTAGGGCCGCCGATGCTGCGTCCTCCGGCGGCCGTGGCCCGACGACATCCTCGGGGGGCCTGAGCTCGGAGTCTGGCCTACGCAGGCACCTTGTAGCCGCTGGTTGCCTGGCCCCCCTGGACCGATCCGTGTTCGGCTCCGTCGGGCCGCCCACCGTCGTCGGGCCGCCCGCCCCGACGCATCCGGCCGCGCACCGTCCGACGGAACCGGCGTCGACGCTCGAGGTAGACCAGGCACACGACGACCAGGGACCCCGGGCCCAGCAGACTCGCCACCGACCCGCCGCTCGCCCACACGGCGAGATCGGCCAGGGCCGCGCACAGGAACAGGCAGGCCACCTTCAAGTAGAGGAGGTCGGCCCACTGTCCATACACCACCGCCGCCTCGGCGTCACTCGGATCCTCGAGCCCTTCGCCCCAGCCTCCCAGCACCTCCAACGTGGTCGGGCTCACCCGGGGGAGCTCCGGCATCGGGGAGCGCTTGAAGAGCGGCACGGCGCCCATGTACCCGGACCGCGTCCGGCGAAACCTGGGCGTGCATCGAGACCGTGCGGGCCGGTTGGGCCGCCGCGTTCCCGGGCCGATCGGCCACAGTCATCCAGTACTTCCTGATCATCCTCTGGCTCCCGTCTGATCATCGTGTACCTCTCCGAGCATCCTGTGCCTCGTCGTGATGATCGGTTCGATCGTGACGTCGATGGCGCCCGGCCGTGGTCTGACGGCTGTGGCTGACGGCTGTGGCTGACGGCTGTGGCTGACGGCTGTGGGCTGATGGCTGTGGCTGACGGCTGTGGGCTGACGGCCGAGGGCTACCGATCGAGGGCGTCGGCCACCGCCCGGCCGGTCGGCCGGGCGTTGAGGTACGGCTCGGGGGCATGGGCATGGTGGCCGTTGTCGACGAGGAATTCCTCGACCCTCGTTCCGAAGACTCCGGTCAACGGGATGGTGCACGCCACATCGTCGACGGCGCGGATGTTGACCCATCGCCGCACTCCGGGCCACGCACCGTAGTCGTCATGAAGCGACGCTCCGAACTGCTCGACCATCAGCGGTGCGGCCAGGGGTGAGCCCAGGGTGATGAACGTGTCGATCGACCAGTCGGGATGGTTGCAGAGCGCCATGTACGACAGAACCGTTCCCAACGAATGGGCCACCAGCACCCGGGTGTCCCTCTCGACGGCGGACTCGATCCTCTGTCGCAGGGTGTCCCGGAGACCGGTCTCCGTCGCCATCATGGTCACCATGTCAACGGTCCGCTCGAACGCCGCATCGCCGGCGGCGCGGCTCAGCTCCTTCATGACGTCGGCCCCGGCCAGGCTGGACAGCGAATCGGCGATCCCCGGCCGCGAGCGGGCCAGGCGACGCTCCATCTCCGTGCCGGGCTCGTGCCGGAACAGGTCTCCGTAGAAGCAGACGCCGATATCGCCGCTGTCGACCTCGACCTCGCAGTGCCAGAGGCCGTCCTGGAAGGCGGGGGCCCATCTCGCCTTCTGTTCGTTCGGTCCCCACAGCTCGTTGAATGCCCCGTGAACCAGGACGATGGGCGCCACGCTCGGCATTCTCGCAGAACGGGCCGGCCGGAGGCAGGGACCGCTCCCGCCGTCGCCGCCCGGCCCCGACCCGGTCATCGTGCCTGGCAGCCAGGCTCAAGATGGCCGTCCGAACGGTCGATGGCACAGCATGGCCGAAGGGGATCTCGACTCGCTCTGCGCACCCCCGCAGCCCCTCGACCAACGCGCCCTGGCCAGGCTGCTCAGCGAGCTTCCCGACGCGGTCATCGTCATCGACGCCGAGGGGCGTCTCCGATGGGCCAACCGCGCCACCGAGGCGTTGTTCGGGCGCTCGCTGGCCGACGCCATCGACGTCCCGGGCCTCGACCTCGTTCATCCGGAGGATCTGGAGTTCGCCCTGCTCGCCATGACCAGCGTGCAGCGTAAGGACGTGGGCACACCCATCGAGCTCCGGCTCCGCACGGCCGACGGCTGGCGTCTCGTCGAGTTGGTCGGCGCACCGATCTCCTGGTCCGAGGACGGGGCCGTGGTGCTGGTGTTGCGGGACCTGACACAGCGCCGCCGCTTCGAGCTGGCCCACGGCCACGATGCCCGGTTGAGGTCCCTCATGCAGAACTCGGCCGCGCTCACCATGTTGGTCTCGGCCGACGGCATTGTGGAATCCGTATCGGGGGCCCTGCCCCGGCTGCTCGGCCACGATCCCGAACTGGTCGAGGGGCGGTCGCTCTCCGACCTGGTCGACCCCGCCGATCGCCTCGAGCTCAGCGCCGCGCTCGAGGTCGCCGGTGACGGCGCCTCGGCGGCGAACCCGGTCACCATATCGCTCGGAATGGTGCGCCGCGGGTCGACCGAGACGGTGCCCTTCGAGCTCTCGATCGTGAACCTGACCGACGATCCGACGGTGGACGGGCTGGTCGTGTCGGCCCATGACATCACCGACCGGGCCAATGCCGAGCACGAGCAGCGCAAGGCGCTGTCGCTGCTCAAGGCGACGCTGGAAGCCACCGCCGACGGAATCGTGGTGATCGACGAGAATGGCCGGCCCGCCAGTTTCAACCGCCAGTTCGCGGACATGTGGCGGCTGCCCAATTCCCTCCTCGCGGCCGGTGGTGATCATTCGGTCTTCACCTTCCTGCGGAAGCAGCTGGTGGAGCCGGACGAGTTCCTCGTCGAGACGGGTGGGAACGCCGGCCGTGAGGAGAGCTACGACGTGCTCGAGCTCACCGACGGCCGGGTGTTCGAGCGGTGCGCCAAGCTCCAGCGCGTGGACGGGGAGGTCGTCGGGCGGGTGTGGAGCTTCAGGGACATGACGGACCGCAAGCGCCTGGAGGACCGGCTCTCGTACCAGGCGTTCCACGACTCGCTCACCGGCCTGGGCAACCGGGCGCTCTTCCAGGACCGGCTCGAGCATGCCGTGGCCCGGATCGGGCGCACCGGAGGCCATCTGGCCGTGCTCTTCCTGGACGTCGACAACTTCAAGGTCGTGAACGACAGCCTCGGACATTCCGCCGGTGACGCCCTGCTCACCTCCATGGCGGACGTCCTGGTCGGTTGCCTGCGGAGAGCGGATACCGCGGCCCGCCTCGGCGGTGACGAGTTCGGGGTGGTGGTGGAGGAATTCCGGCAACCACGTGAGGTGTTCGAATTGGTCGAGCGGATGCTCGTCGCCATCCGCCGACCGCTCCGGGCCAACGGCCGGGACGTGTCGACCACGGTCAGTATCGGGATAACGTTCGACGCTCCGGGCGACACCAGCGACGACCTGCTGTGCAAGGCCGACCTGGCGATGTACTCGGCCAAGGAGAGCGGCGGTAACCGCTTCGCCCAGTTCGAGCCGTCCATGCTTGCCACCGTGGCCGGCTCCTGAGCGCACCCCTTCGCCGGCCCGCGCCCGCCGGGCCCGGCAGGCCGGCCGGGACGGCCCGTCCCTCCTGAGGCGAGGTGGCGTGGGGCGAGTTGGCCTACCGTCGATGAGGTGAACCCGGTCGCGGCCAGGATCCGGATCGCCGGCCCCGCCCGGCGTCGCCCACGGTGACACCCATCGAGATCGCCACCCAGGGGACGAGCGAGAGGGATGTGCCGATCCTCGGCCGGGGTTCGGCCGTCCGGGGCGGGCCAGGCGCCGCACCGGGGCGCCGGGGATGGCCGGTGGATCCGGTGCGCCTCGTCAGCCACCTGGCCGCCGAGCTGCCGTTTCTGGTGCTATGCGGGGTCGGGCTGTCCTCGGGCTGGCGGCCGACTTCCGACGACGCCCTGTTCTCGTGGCGGGCGTGGAACGTCCTCACCTCCCATCCGACACTGCTCGGTGCCCCCACCCACGGCATCACCGGCGGGGGGCCCACCGTCTTCGCCCCCGGCCCGCTGCTGTCGTGGCTGCTGGCCATCCCCGTCCATCTGGACCCGATGCACGGCGCCCTGTGGGGCTCGGCGTTGATCGGCGCCGCCGGGGCGGCCGTGGCGATCGAGGCCGGCCGGGTCGCCGCTGGCCGTTGGGGGATGGTGCTCTGTGCCGGTTCCGTGCTCATGCTGGCCAACACCCAGGTCGGCGTGGTCCTCAACCCGCTGTGGACCCCGTGGATCGGCGCAGTCTGGTTCCTCGCCACCCTGGCGGCGGCCTGGGCCACGGGCTGTGGGCGGCTGGCCTGGTGGGTCGTCGTCGTCTGCTCGGCGAGCCTCGCTGCCCAAGCCCATGTGATCTACGCCCCGGCCGTCCTCGGCCTGTGTGTCCTCAGCGCCCTCCTGGGCGGGGCGGTCGGACGCCGCTCGCCATCGGCGGCCGGGCCCAGGCACTGGGTGGGGAGGGGCCTGCTCTGCGCCGCCTTGCTCTGGCTGCCCACCCTGGTGCAGCAGCTGGCCGGCAATCCGGGGAATCTCACCCTGCTCTGGCGCTCCACGCACCAGCCGGGCGGCCGCCTCGGGCTCAGCCTGGCTCTCCGGGGCCTGAGCTCGGCCACCAGGTTCCCGTCGTCGTGGGCCCACCGCATGCCGAACCTCACGATGTCGTCCTTCCTGCAGATCGGTGGGATCGCCTTCGGTGGCTCGGCCCGGTGGGGAGGGGCGGTGGTGCTGGTGCTGTTGGCCGTGGGCGGGTTGGCCATCGGCCGCCGGGCGACCCGTCTGGCCGTTGCCGCCTGGACGGCGGCGACGGCCGGCCTGCTGACCGTGCTGGCCATGGCGTCGGTTCCTTCCGCCGACGCCCTCGAGATCAACTATCTCAACGTCGCCTTCGTACCCGTCGGGATCATGACCTGGCTGGTGATGGCGGCGGGAGCCCTGGAGGTGTCGAGAGCGGGGCGGTCCGCCCTCCGGTCGAGGGCCGGGGCGGGCACGGGACGGGAGGACCGGCACGGATCGGAAGCGCCGACCATGTCCGGCTGGGCGGCCGGGTCGGCGGCGTTGGTGCTCGTCGTCGCCTCGGCCCTCGCCATGGCCTCGATCGGGTCGCTGGTGCCGAGCGACCAGTCCGAGCTCGGTGGTCCGGCCACCGTTCGGGCCACCGCCACTGCCACGAGGATGGTGGCCGGGGAGGTCCCGTCGTCGGTCTCGTTCCAGCTCGACGTGCTCGGAGGCCCGTCCTCCGCCTTTGCGTTGGCCGTGCAGTGGGGCACGGCCTACGCCCTCTTCGTCACGGGACGGACGGTGCGCCTCGACAGCCGGCTGGCGCCCTCCGTCGGACAACCGCCGGGGTCGGCGACACCCTCACTCACCAGGGTGGCCGTCGAGCTGGACCGACAGGGCCGCGTCACCGCGGTACGAACGCGCTCGCCCGGCCGGGCCCGCTCGGCTGCGGCCGCCGGCTGATCGGGCCGGGCGGCGGTCGGGTGGTGGGCCGTCCCTGGTCGGATGTCAGTTGCGCAGAGCGGGATGGCGGCTCGCCACCATCGGGACGACCACCCCCCGGGGGGAGAGCCAGCCCGCCGCGGCGGTGACCCGATTGGCCAGGCCGGGAATGACCACCGCCTTGTTGGCGTCCAGCCCCTTCACCGCCGCCTTCGCCACGTCCGCCGCCGGCACCCACATGATCTTCGGCATGGCCTCGGCCGCCTCGGTGTCCGAGATTCCCGCCGCCGTCGCGAACCCGGTCTCGACCGGACCGGGGCACAGCGCCGTCACCGTCACCCCGGTGGGCCGCAGCTCACCCCGCAGGGCGTGGCTGTAGGACAGCACGAACGCCTTGCTGGCCCCGTAGGCGGCCTGTCCGGGCAAGGGCTGGAAGGCCGCCGTCGACGCCACGTTGAGCACGGCCCCGCTCCGTCGTTCCACCATCGCCGGCAGGAAGACCGAGCACAGATGCACCACGGCCTCCACGTTGGTGCGGACGAGGGCCAGCTCCCGGTCGACGTCCGACCGGTAGACGGGACCGACGGTCGTGCCGCCCGCGTTGTTGACCAGGATGTTGACCGCCAGGGAGCGCTGTTCGACCTCGGTGGCGATGGCACGGCGCGACCCCTCGTCGGTGAGGTCGGCAGTGATCACCTCGGCCCGGATCCCATGGGTCGAGGACAGCCGGTCGGCCAGTTGGCGCAGCTCGGCCTGGCGCCGGGCCACGAGCGTGACACCGTGGCCGCGGGCGGCCAGCTGGGTGGCGATCTCGGTCCCGATGCCGGACGAGGCTCCGGTGACGACACAGGTGCGGTCGGGATGGGGGGCAGGAAGGGTCATGGGCCGAGCGTAGATCCGTCCCGCGGCGGTGGCATCACGTGACCGCCCGACGGGTGTGACGACTACCCCGGGCGGGCGGTGGCCGTGGCATAGACGGCCCGGGCCCGGTAGCGGAGCGGCCGCTCCGCCAGTTCCTCCAGGTAGTGGGCGACCCAGCCGGCCACCCGGGCCACGGCGAACAACGTCGAGCCGGCGTCCGGCGGCATCCCCGTCGCCCAGGCCATCGAGGCCAGGGCCAGGTCGACATTGGGGAGCGGGATGGAGTGGTCCTCGGCCAGTCCGATGAGCGACCGGACGAGATCGACCTTGCCCGCCGGGGCCATCTGCTCGAAGAGCTCGTGCAGGACGGCGAAGCGGGCGTCGCCGCGCTTGTAGACCGAGTGCCCGAACCCGGGCAGGACCCCCTGCCACCGGAGGGTGTCGTCGACGGCCCGTTCGACCCCGCGGTGCTCGGCGTCGACCAACAGGCTGTGGGCGCGCTGGCTGGCTCCCCCGTGCAGGGGGCCCGACAGCGTGGCCAGGCCGGCCAACAGCGCATTGCCGATGTCGGCCCGGGTGGAGGCGGCTACCCTCACAGCCAGGGTGGACGTGGCAAGCTCGTGGTCGGCCAGGAGCACCATGGCGGCGTTGACCGCCCGGATCAGGGTCTCGTCGGGGTCGGTCACCAGACGCCGGGCCAGGCGCTCGGCCATGGAGCCGGAAAGGTCCGGGCCCGGTCCCCCCGGGTCGGGGAGCCGGTCGGCCCGGTCGGGGCCGCTCCCGGTCCGAGCGGCCCTCCTCGGTTGCACCTCGACCAGGGACGAGGCCACCCGGCGGGCCGTCCTGATGACCGCCACCGGTCGGAGATCGGCCCGGAGGGGGTGCTGGGCACCGGCCATGACCACCGCCCAGCTCATCCGGTCCGACGGACGTGAGCGGCGGCGGGGTCCCGAGCGGCAGGGGGGACCAGCGTGACGCACCCGACCCGGCCACGGCGTCGGCCGGGTCGGGTCGGTCGGGGTCGGCCGGGGGGACGTCCCACAACCGCTCGGCCACGTCCTCGTAGGCTTCCGAGACGGCCAGCTCGGTGGCGGGACGCCCACGGTAGAGGGGGCCCTCGTCGGTCAACTGGGTGATGCCCGTGGTGATGGTGGCCATCCGGGTCTCGACGGTCTTCCCCTGGCGGGACCGGCGGGCCAGACGTTCGATCTCGTCGACGTCGAACTGGCTGCGTCGGCCGACGGCGGGATGGGAGGCCAACAGGCCGCGGCTCACGTAGGCGTAGAGCGTGGCCACCTTGACCCCGAGCCGTCGGGCCGCCTCCTCGCTGTCGAGCATCCGGGCCATGGGCTCAGCCTAGACCGTCCTATCATTGACTTGATCAATGTTTACAAATGCTGCTCCGACCGGCACACTGGACCTCGGACGTCCCGACCGAGGTCGCGTTGGCCAGTCGGTGCGATCGCCACGGACGTCACGACCAGACCACTCAACGGCCGGCAACTCACCGGCCGGCACAAAGGAGCGCCCATGGCCACCGCGGTGCACGACCTCATGTCCTCCCCGGCCGTGACCTGTCCGGCCGACGCCGCGCTGGCCGAGGCGACCGCCCTCATGGACGCCCGGCAGATCGGATCGGTGGTCGTCACCGACCGGGAGGGTGTCGTCGGCATCCTCACCGAGCGGGACCTCCTGCGGGCGTCGGCTGCCCACGCCGACCCGCTGGCCGATTCGGTCCGGCGTTGGATGACCGCCGACCCCGACGTACTCGGCCTCGACGACGAGGCGGGGGCGGCGTGGTCGGGCCTGACCCACCACCACTACCGACATCTCCCCGTGGTCGACCATGGGGACCTGGTCGGTGTGGTCTCCATCCGCGACCTGTTGGCCGTGGCCCAGATCCGGCCCACCGAGGAGACGGGGGCCGACGTCCCCCGAGGGCTCGAGGGAGTGGTGGCGGCGGAGACCGCCATCGGCGACGTCCGTGGCACAGAGGGTTTCTTCCACTACCGGCAGTACGCGGCCACCGACCTGGCGGCCTCACGATCGCTGGAGGACGTGTGGCAGCTGCTCTTCGACGGCGAGCTGCCCGACCGCCAGGTCAGCCGCCGGTTCGTCGAGGAGGTGGCCGACCTGCGGGAGCTCCCCGAGGGCGTGGCCCGACTGCTGCCCTCCATCGCCCCGCTCGGTCCGCCACTCGACGTCCTTCGCACCGCCGTGTCGGTCCTTGGGGCCGAGCTGGGCTGGCGACCCAGCCACGACATCGGCCAGGACGAATTGCGGTCTCAAGCCCTCCGGCTCTGCGCGGTGGTGCCGACCATCCTGACCGCCGCCCACCGCCTCCGCCTCGGCCACCACCCGGTCCCGCCGCGCTCCGACCTGTCGCACGCCGCCAACTACCTCTGGATGTTGAACGGACGCGAGGCCCCACCGGACCACGTCCGGGCCATCGAGCAGTACCTGATCCTCACCATCGACCACGGGTTCAACGCGTCCACGTTCACGGCGCGGGTCATCGCCTCGACCGGCGCCGACCTGGCCGCCGCCGTCACCGGTGCCATCGGTGCCCTGTCGGGACCCCTGCACGGAGGCTCCCCCAGCCGCGCCCTCGACATGCTCGACGACATCGGAACACCCGACCGGGCCGACGAATGGATCCGGGACGCGGTGGCCCGGGGCGACCGGATCATGGGCTTCGGCCACCGCGTCTACAAGACCGACGACCCTCGGTCCATCTTCCTGCGCCAGGTGGCCCGATCCCTCGGCGGGAGCCTGGTGGCCTTCGCCGAGCAGATCGAGCGCACGACGGTCGACGTCCTGGCCGAGCTCAAGCCCGGCCGCCAGCTCTACACCAACGTCGAGTTCTTCGCCGGGGTGGTCATGAACACCTGCGGCATCCCCCGTGAGATGTTCACCCCGACGTTCGCCTCCAGCCGGGCCATCGGCTGGGCGGCCCACGTGATGGAGCAGGCCAGCGACAACCGGCTGATCCGTCCGGCCGCACGGTATGCGGGCCCGCCACCGCCCCAGGCGGTCCCGGGCCCCTGACCGGACGCGGACGTCAGGAGCTCCCTGCGGTCGGGCCCGGCGGGAGCAGCATGACCGGGTGCTCCTCGACCCACTGGAGGTGCAGGGTCCGCCGGGCGAACCGCCATCCCTCCGCCGTGCGCACGTAGTCGTCGGTGTAGCGGATGAACCACACCGTGTCCGTCCCCGGGCCGCCGGCAGCTCCCCGGCCGGCCCTGACGTGGTGGGCCACGCACTGCACCTCGCCGGTGGCCTCCCTCCCGTCGATCGTGAACCGATGGTCCGACACCTGGTGGAAGGTGCGGTCGAACCGTCGCAGTCCGTCGGGGACACGCCGGAGCGCCTCGTGGCCGGAGCGGCTGACCACCGGCCGGAGCTCCCCGGGCACATCGGGCACGAGGAGCTCGCCCGCCTCGACGAAGAGGGCGGCGAACCCGGCGCCGTCCCGGTCGTCGACGGCGGCGGCATAGGCCGCCGACAGCCGGCGCAGGGCCTGCTCGTCGGACGGACCGGGCTCCCGCCCGTCGACCCCCTTCACCGGTGGGTCGGGGCGCCGAGGCCGAACCGCGCCGCGAAACCGGACATCTCCTGGCCGATGGCATCCAGGTCGGCACTCATCGACGTGGACACCACCAGGCGGGTGGCCCCGGCCGCCATTGCCTCGTCGACGTCCTGCTCGGTGAGGGTGGGCAGGTAACCGGACAGGGTGAGCTCGACGGCATCCGGATCGCGCCCCGACCGCTCGGCCGCCTCCTTCATCTGTCCGATCCTGGTGGCCAGGTCGGTGCCGGCCAGTCCGAGGGGCTGGAAGCCATCTCCGAGGCGACCGGCCCGCCGGGCCGCGGCCTCGCTGTGGCCGCCGATATGGAGGGGGACACCTCCGGGCCGCACCGGCTTGGGAAAGGAGTGGGCGCGGTGGAACGAGACGAACTCCCCGTCGAACTCGGCGCCGTCGGGTCCCGAGTCGGCCCACAGCGCCCGCATGGCGGCGATGGACTCGTCGGTACGCCGGCCCCGGGACCGGGGGTCCGCTCCGGTGGCCAGCAGCTCCTCGTCCATCCACCCCACCCCCACGCACATCCGGACCCGGCCCCCGGAGAGCACGTCGACGGTGGCGATGCGCTTGGCCAGGACCACGGCCTGGTGGTTGGGGAGCACGAGCACCCCGGTGGCCAAGGTGATCCCGCCGGTCACGCCGGCCAGGTAGGCCATCAGGTCGAGGGGGTCGGGGATCGGGCAGTCGTCCGGGAGCGGCATCCGGCCCGAGGTCGCATAGGGGTAGGTGCTGGCGTAGTCGGAAACGACCACGGCGTGCTCGACGAGGACCACGGATTCGAAGCCGCACGCCTCGGCGTGCCGGGAGAAGGCCCCCATCCAGGCCGGATCGGCGGTGACTCCTGCGCTCACCGGCGGAAGGATCCCGAACTGCATGTCCGCTCGCTTTCGTCGACGGCGCCGGAGGCGTCGGGTCCCGCCCCGGCGGGTTCCGGCACGCCGAGCGTAAGCGGGTCCCGAGGGCGGTGCCAGCGCGCCGGGTGGTGGTCGCCACCCCTCCGGGGCGTTGCATCACTAGTGTGAACGGGGTGACCGACGCCAGCGCGGTGGAGGTCGGCAGAGCGTCGGGGTCGGCATCGGCCTCCCCGACCTCATCGTGAATCGACCCATGGGCCAGCATTCTCCACATCACCCGGACAAGCGCGCCAGCGGGCCGGGTGCCATGCCCGGAGGCGGGGGGCCGCGGGTCGACCGCCGCAGATTCATCGGGTGGGGCGCGGCGGGAGGCGCGGTGGTGGCGGCCGCCGCCCTCGGCATCACCGAAGCCACCTCCGGCGGCTCCCCGGACAAGGGGTCCGGTACGGGCCACCGCGCCCCGCCCCGCTCGGCGGCCAGGAAGGTGTCGGCGACCACCCTCGCCGACGGCGTCACCCTGCCCACCTCGGCCGCCATCGTGGCCGAGAACGCCAAGACCGGTGCGCTCTGGTGGGTCACCAGCCCGCAGAACGCCGGCGACATCGAGGGCTATGCCAGTCCGTCCAGTGCCGTGGTCGGGGACCGGGTCACCCTGTTCGTCAGCACCAAAGCCGCCCAGTTCCACGTCGAGGCGTTCCGGATGGGCTACTACCAGGGCATCGGGGCCCGACGGGTCTGGCAGTCGGCCGAGCTGCCCGGGATCCGCCAGCCCGCACCGGCCTTGATCGCGCCCACCAACACGATCGAGTGCCACTGGGCCCCGTCGTTGACCTTCACCATCGACCACACCTGGCCTCCCGGCGTCTACCTGCTGAAGTTGGTCGGGACCACCGGCGAGCAGCAGTTCGTGCCATTGTGTGTGCGCGACGATGCCTCACGGGCGGCCGTCGTCATCCAGCAGAGCGTCACCACCTGGCAGGCCTACAACCGGTGGGGGGGCTACAGCCTCTACTACGGGAACCGCAACGGGCAGCTCTCCTACGTGCACGACCCGACCAACAGCACCTTCGACGACCGGGCTCGGATCGTCTCCTTCGACCGTCCCTACGACCACGACTGGGCCTCGGGCGCCGCCGACCTGGTCGGCAACGAGTTCCCAGTGATCTTCCACGCCGAGCGACTAGGCCTGGACGTGACCTACTGGACCGACGTCGACCTGCACACCCAACCCCAGCTCCTCGGCAAGCATCGGGCCCTCCTCAGCCTGGGCCACGACGAGTACTGGTCGGCCGAGATGCGGGACGGTGCCGCCCAGGCGCTGACCCAGGGCGTCAACCTGGCCTTCCTCGGGGCCAATGCGTGCTACCGGCAGATCCGCTTCGAACCGTCACCCTCGGGGCCCAACCGCCACCAAGTCTGCTACAAATCGGCTTCCGAGGACCCGATGACCGGGCAGAACGACGCAGTGGTGACGGTGAATTGGCCCGAGGCGCCGGTCTCCCGGCCCGAATCCCAGCTCATCGGGAGCACCTACCAGGACGTGCAGGCCTCGGCCGACATGGTCATCGCCGATCCGTCCTCCTGGGCGCTGGCGGGGGCCGGTCTGGTGGCCAACCAGATCCTGCCCAAGGCGGTTGAGGGTGAGTTCGACCGCTACGTGCCGGGCGGCGGGGGCCCCACCAACCTCGACGTGATCGCCCACTCCATCGTCCCCAACCGGCACAACAACTACTCCGACGTCACCTGGTACACGGTGGCCGGAGGGGGCGGCGTCTTCGCCACGGGCAACGCCTCGTGGATCGGACAGCTCTCGGACGCCCCGCTGATCCCGTCCAACGTGCTGCCGAGCGCGGTCCCCGGGGTGACGGCGCCCCTGCTGCGGATCATGGAGAACGTCTACGCCGTCCTCGGTTCGGGCCCGGCGTCAGCCACCCACCCCTCAAGGGGGAACTGGAGCAGAATCTATGCCGCCGGCTCCGCTTCGATCGCGGCACCGAACCCGACCAACTCGGCCTGAACGCAGCAGCCCGGGACGCGAGGACGCGTCCCGGGCCGGCGAAGTGGTTCTCAACTACCCGACCATTGTCGGCGCGAAACCCGGCCCACTGTAGGCCTGTGACCTGTGCCGATCCGGCTGCGTGTTTACTCGGGCAGTGTGATGGGCTGGTCGTCGAGCGCCAGGTCTCCGTCGGGCGTGGCCGGTGTGGCCGGCGAGTCGGCGGCGGCCGCGTTCTGGGCGGCCAGGTGCTCCCGGATCCGTTCATCGATCTCGGCCATCAGCTGGGGGTTCTCGGTCAAGAAGGTCTTGACGTTCTCACGGCCCTGGCCCAGCTGCTCACCCTCGTAGGTGAACCATGCCCCCGACTTCTTGATGAACCCGAGCTCGACGCCGACATCGAGGAGCGACCCCTCGCGGCTGATCCCCCGGCCGAAGGTGATGTCGAACTCGGCCTGCTTGAACGGCGGCGAGCACTTGTTCTTGACCACCTTGACGCGGGTCCGGTTGCCCACCTGGTCCGCCCCGTCCTTGATGGTCTCGATCCGGCGGATGTCCAGCCGCACAGAGGAGTAGAACTTGAGCGCCCGTCCACCCGGGGTCACTTCGGGGGAGCCGTACATGACGCCGATCTTCTCCCTCAATTGATTGATGAAGATGGCGACCGTCCCCGACTTGGACAGGGTGCCGGTCAGCTTGCGCAGGGCCTGGGACATCAAGCGGGCCTGCAGGCCGACATGGGAGTCACCCATCTCACCTTCGATCTCCGCCCGGGGGGTCAGCGCGGCCACCGAGTCGATGACCAGGACGTCGAGGGCCCCGGACCGGATCAGCATGTCGGAGATCTCCAGTGCCTGCTCGCCGGTGTCGGGCTGGGAGATCAACAGGTCGTCGATGTTGACCCCGATGGCCTTGGCATAGACGGGGTCCATGGCGTGCTCGGCATCCACGTAGGCGCAGATGCCCCCGTTGCGCTGCGCCTCGGCCACCACGTGCATGGCCAGGGTGGACTTGCCCGACGACTCCGGCCCGAAGATCTCCACGACCCGACCACGCGGGAGGCCACCGATACCGAGAGCGAGGTCGAGAGCCAGCGCCCCGGTCGAGACGGCATCGATGTTCATGTGGAGGTTCTCGCCCATCCGCATGATCGACCCCTTGCCGAATTGCTTCTCGATCTGGCCCAGGGCCATGTCGAGCGCCTTGTCACGTTCCATGTCTCTCTCCTCGATGCTGTCGCTCACTGACCGTGCCGACCCTACGGAGCGGCTGTGACACCCGGCAGGCGGCCCAGACCGGGGCCGGACCCCGAACCGGCCTCGACGACGGCCCGGCGCTGCCTGCTCGGGCCCACTCTAGGCCCGAACGCATGTTCGATGATGGATACCGGTGCCCCGGCCCCGACGGCCCGGGCGGGGCGGCGGGAGGTCGACCTACCCCGCAACGGCGCCGACTAGCCTGCCCCGTCAATGCCCGACGATGACTCGCCCTCCGGCGCCGGGCCGGACGACGCGGCCGGGTCCACCGACGCCGGGAGCGGCCCAGCCGTCCTCACCCGTCAGGACATCCGGCGCCAGGCGCGGGCCCACCGGACCCGTTGGTCGCGGGCCCGCTGGTACGCCCTGAGCGGCGTGGCCATCGTCGTCGCCATCGGATTGGCCTTCCTCCTGCTCACCCAGGGCCGTAAGGACGCTGCAGCCAAGGCTCCCGCCCCCACCACGACGAGCACGGCGGTGTCCGCACCGGGGCCGGTCTGCCCGCTCACCGGGGCCCCCGCCCCCGGGGGGTCGGTCCCGCCCCGCCCCGCCCTCGGGGTCAAGATCGGGAACTACTCCGGGGACCGCCCGTCGGCCGGCCTCAACCAGGCCGACATCGTGTTCGAGGAACCCGTCGAAGGGGCCATCACCCGCCTGGTCGCCGTCTTCCAGTGCCAGGGCACGTCCCTGGTGGGGGACCTCCGCTCGGCCCGTGAGCCCGACGCCGGCATCCTCTCGCAGTTCTCCGACCCGTTGTTCGCCCATGCCGGCGGCATCTATCCGGTGCTCTCCCTCCTGTCCTCGTCGCCCCTGATCGACAAGAACCTCCTCGACGGCAGCGCCTCGGGCATCATCCACCCGGCGGGGCGGGTGTCGCCCTACTCGACGTTCGCCGACACGGCCACACTGTGGGGCCTCGATCCCGCCGACACCACGCCGCCGACACCCATCTTCCAGTACTCGGCCGCGCTGCCCGGCGGCGCCGTCCCCGGCTCGGGAGCCAGCGTGCACATCCCCTTCTCGTCGTCGTCCGACGTCACCTGGCAGTGGAGCGGACCGAGCGCCTCCTACCTCCGGTCCTACTCCGGCACACCGGACCGGTTGCTCGACGGGACCCAGACGGCGGCGGACAACCTGGTCATCATGACGGTGCAGACCACCATCGGGTCGTGGGTCGAGAACGACGAGGGGGGTCACGAGGTCGACGTCACCGCCACCGGCTCCGGACCCTTGCTGGTGATGCGGAGCGGGGCCGCCATCGCCGGGACCTGGAGCCGGGCCAGTCTCACCCAGCCGGCGGCGCTCACCGGTCCGGCAGGGGCGCCGATCACCCTGCAGCCCGGCAACACCTGGGTGGAGCTCGTGCCGGCGGGAATACCGGTGGCACCGGCGGCGGCACCGTCCCCGCCCGGGACCACCTCGACGACCGGGACCAAGCGGTAGGCCGAAGCTCGATCCGGGGCTAGCCGGAGGCGGTGGCCGACGTGGCGCGCAGCTTCCGGCGCAGCAGGTCCAGGGCGGCGATGGTGGCGTACTGCCGGACCCGGTCGCGATCCCCGGGCATCTTGAAGCCGACCACCTCGGTCGGATGGCCGGGACGGGCCAGGCCAACGAACACGGTGCCAGGAGGCTGGTCGTCCTGGGGGTCGGGACCGGCCACGCCGGTGATGGCGAGGCCGACGTCGGAACCGAGCACCCGGCAAGCGCCCTCGGCCATGGAACGGGCCGCGGCCTCGGACACCACCGGTCCCTCGGGGACGCCGAGGACCTCGTACTTGACGTCTGAGGCATAGGAGACGACCGAGCCGCGGAACCACCGGCTGGCTCCGGGCACGTTGACCAGCCTCGAGGCGGCCAGCCCCCCGGTGAGCGACTCGGCCAGGCCGAGGGTGAGGCCGTCGGCGGCCAGCGCACCGGCCACCGCGTCCTCGATGGCGGCGCCGTCGATGCCGAAGACCACGTCCCCGGCCGCGGCGGTGAGGATGCGCCGGATTTCGGCCTCCTCGGCGTCGAGCAGGGCACCGGCCCGGGCCTCGTCGTCGGCCCGCACCGTGACCCGCACCTTGATGCCCTCGATGCCGCTGGCCAGGAAGGCGACGGTGGCCGTGCCATACCCGCCGCGGCCGCCCCCGCCCCCGCCCTCGCCCTCGCCCTCGCCCTCGCCCTCGCCCTCGCCCTCGCCCTCGCCCTCGCCCTCCGAGGGTGGCCCGGCAGGACCGTCGAGGTGCTCGATGTGGCCGGCCAGCGCTTCGGCCAGCCCGGACTCGCTCATCCCCCAGGTCCGGATGACCCGGCTGACGATGACCCCCGTGGCGTCCCCGCGTTCAGCCGTCCGCCGGCGGACGTCGGGCACGATGGCGCGTTCGAACATGTCGGCCATCTCGTAGGGCACGCCGGGCACGGCGTAGATCACCTTGTGCCCGACCGGGCAGATGAGCCCGGGGGCGGTGCCCATGGTCTGGGGGATGACGGTCGCCCCCTCGGGCACGTCGGCCTGACGGAGATTGGTGTCCGGCATCTTCCGCCCCCGGGTGGAGAACATGGTGCGGATCCTGTCCACGACGGCGTCGTCCCGCCGGAGTGGGACGTTCATGACCTCGGCGATGGCCTCTCGGGTGATGTCGTCGTGGGTCGGGCCCAGGCCACCGCAGACGATGACCCCGTCACTGCGGGCCAGCGCGGTGCGGAAAGCGAGCACCATGCGCTCATGGTTGTCTCCCACCGTCTGGTGGAAGTGGGAGGCGATCCCGGCGGCGGCGAGATGCTCCCCCATCCAGGTCGAGTTGGTGTCGGTGATCTGGCCGAGCAGCAGCTCGGTGCCGACGGCGACGATCTCGATGCGCACGGGACCTCAGGCGGCCGAGGTAGCGTCGCCGACCGGGTCGGTCCGGGGCTCCGCGGTCGCCGCGCCGGCTCGGGCCGCCCGCCGGCCATCCAGGAGGTACTGGCCGCCGGTGAACAGGGTCAGCGCCGTCGCCACCCAGATGGCCGTCGAGAGCACCGCCTGGTGGGTGGCGAGGGGCGGAGCCAGGCACAGCCCGATAGCCAGATCCTGGAGGAGGGTCTTGACCTTGGCCGTGGTGCGGGCCGGAATGGACACACCCCGACGGCCGACCACCGAACGGTAGACGCTCATGGCCACTTCGCGGACGGCGATCAGGGTCACCGGCAACCACCAGACGATCCCTTTGGCCACCAGGGCGAAGAGTGCGCCGAGCACCACGAACTTGTCCGCCAACGGGTCGAGGAACGCCCCCGACCGGGTGGTGCCCTGCTTGCGGGCCACCCACCCGTCGACGCCATCGGACAGGGCCAGCAGGCCCCCGAACACGAAGGTGAACCAATTGGCTCCCCACACCACGATCAGGGCGATGAGCAGCGGTGTGGCCAACAACCGCAGTACGGTGATGGCATTGGCTGGGGTGAGCACGGCCGACGGCCCGAACGTGGTGGCGCGGGCCACGGGGACGGCGTGGTCGCTCATCGGACCGCCACCGGCACACCGGCGCCAGCCACGACAACCGGGCCTGACGTGCTGCCCGGGGCCGCCATCAGATCCGGACCGTCCGCCCCCGTGACCACGGCGTCGACGAACGACCCCACCGGCAGGTCCCCGGGCACCGACACCACGCCGTCGATTTCGGGCGCCTCCCGGTAGGTCCTCCCCTCGCCGGGCGCGTCCACCAGAACCTCCACCGTCGTGCCGATGAGCTCGTCGCGCTTCCGGGCGGTGATGGCGTCCTGCCGCTCGGAGCACTCGCCGAGCCGTTCGGCGACGAGCTCGGCCGGCACCTGGTCATCGAGTCCGGCCGCGTAGGTGCCGATCTCCTCGCTGAAGGGGAAGAACCCGACCCAGTCGATCTGGGCCTCGTCGATCCAGTCGAGCAGCTGGTCGTGGTCGGACTCGGTCTCCCCGGGATACCCGATGATGAACGAGGACCGGAAGGCGGCGTTCGGCTCGGACGTGCGGATCGACCGGATCCGCTCGAGGAACCGGTCGCCCTCACCCCAACGACGCATCCGCTGCACCAGTGGCCGGGACACGTGCTGCAGGGAGAGGTCGAAATAGGGCACGCCGGTGCCCAGGATGGTGTCGACCAGGGCGTCGTCGAGGGCGGAGGGGTAGAGGTAGAGCAGGCGGGTCCATGGCACCCGGGCCGCCACCGCGGCGACCAGATCCGCGATCGGGCGGGTGGTGGCCCTCGGACGGCCATCATCCGGACGGCCCTTCCCGGCCGACCGGTCGAGGCCGTACGACGCCAGGTCCTGGGCCACCAGTACGACCTCGCGCAACGATCCCTCGGGGCCGCCGAGCTGCTCGACCTCGTCGAGGATCGAGGCCGCGGCGCGGGAGCGCTGCCGACCTCGGAAGGACGGAATGGCACAGAAGCCGCACCTCCGGTCGCACCCCTCGGCCACTTTCACATACGACCAGGGGGCAGTGGCCGGCGGTCGGGGCAAGTTGAGGAGGTCGAAGGAGGGAAGCGCTACCCCGGCTCCGGCACCGGCCCCGGGGACCGAGGGACCGTGCGTCCGTCCGAGCACCACCGGTGTTCCGGTGGCCTGACGCCCATGGTCGGTCAGCGAAGCTCCGAAGGGCGCCACCAGATCGACCTCGGGGAGGGCGTCTGCCAGCTCCTCACGGTACCGCTCGGCCATGCACCCGGTCACGACCAGCCGGGCCCCGGTGCGCCGGACACCCGAGAGGGCCAGCACGGTCTCGATCGACTCCTCCCGAGCCGCCTCGATGAACGCGCAGGTGTTCACCACCACCAGGTCGGCGTCACGGGGATGGGCGGCAGCCTCGAGGCCCTCGGCGGCCAGCAACCCGACCAGCTTGTCGGAGTCGACACGGTTCTTCGGGCAGCCCAGGGTCTCGATCCAGTACCGCTCGGTCACCGGACCAATCTACCGGGGTCACCGAGCCCGAAGGCTCGAAGGGCGGCCATCCCGGCGGGAGCCACGTGGCACAGCAGGACCCTCCTGTCCGCCCCGGTGGGCGCGGCGGGTGGGTCGGCCCGTACAGCGCGCACTAGCGGAGAGGGAGGGATTTGAACCCTCGGACCCAGTTCCCCAGGTCAACTCATTAGCAGTGAGTCCGATTCGGCCGCTCTCGCACCTCTCCGGGCACTATCTGGACACTAACTGACACGATGGTGTCCTGATGGTACGTGCGGACAAGAATAGTGGACGCCGGTCTAAAGGCAGCGGGTCATTCACCGAGATCTCTCCGGGCTCGTACCGCTTGCGGGTCTACGTCGGCAAGGATCCGGTCACCGGCCGGCCGCGGCACGCGAGCAGGACCGTCCGCGCAAAGAACATCACGGCGGCGCGGGCAGCGCTGACCGCGTTCGTCGCCGAGAGCCGTTCGGAAACTCTCGGCAGCAATGCCACCGTCCGCTCTGTGATGGCGGAGTACGTCACATCCCTTGAGACGAAACCCCGGGCCCCGCTGACTATTGCCGAAGCCCGGCGAACGATCGAGCAAGTCATAAATCCGGCCTTGGGCGATGTCTCGGTCAGCGACCTCGAAGGCCGGGACATCGACGCACTGATTCGGGCCCATTCCAACCTCAAGCCGTCATCGGTTCGCCGGTACATCGCCGTGCTATCTGCTGGCCTTGGACTGGCAGTGAAAAATGGGTGGATCGCATCGAACCCGGTGGCAAGGGCGAACCTGCCGTCGATCCAAAGCGGACGTAAGCGCCTGCCGACGCCCGACGAGATCACGGCCCTGATCGACGCCATGCCTACCGAAGTGTGGAAGATGGCCCTACGCCTCGCCGTGCTGACCGGGGCCCGTGACGGCGAGCTTTGCGCCCTCCGATGGACCGACATCACTCCGGAGCACATTCACATTCGGCGCTCTGTCTACCATCTAAACGGGGCCAACCACGAGAAGGGGACAAAGGGCGGCCGGGAACGTTCGGTCGCCCTTGCACCCGAGGCAGTGCCCTTGATCGAGGCGTGGGTGGCGTGGTGCGGATCCCGGGCCGACGATGCCGGCCTCACCGTGGCATCTGACGCATTCGTCCTCTCGACCTGGCCCGATTCGTCACGTTGCCTGAATCCGGACACCCTTTCGGCTCACGTTTCCCGGGCGGCGAAGGATCTTGGGATACAGGGCGTCAGCTTGCACTCATTCCGGCACTACGCGACCACGAACATGCTCGCCGCCGGTGTCGACGTGCGGCAGGCGGCCGACACGCTCGGCCACGTCGACGGCGGCCGCCTCATCCTGTCGACCTACGGGCATCCGACAGACGAGCGAGAGAAGGCCGCGGCCTCGGCGATGGCTCGGGCACTGCCGGCCGATCCTACTTCCGCAGTCTAGGCGCTGTGCGGGCGTTCCTGGCTGGTGGTGCCCCCTTGCCCGAACCCGATCGCCGCCGCGGTCCGTGAGGGCGTCAGGGCAGCAAAGCGAACGGTCGAGCATTACTACCCCGGGGCCCGGCCGGCAGTGATCAGGGCGGCCGAGCGGGCAGCGGACCAGGCGGCCGAGCGGAAAGCGACGCGGTCCTTCAAGATCCCGCCGTTTGGCCTATCCCTGATCGCTTTCCGTCTTTGGGGTCAGGCACTCACGGAACGACGTAACGCCATCGTCGACGAGCGGATCGACGCCGACACGACTCCGGAGTCGCGCCAAAGGATTCGCGGCCGCGTTACTGTGATTTCACAAGGATCTGATTCTCCGCTCCCTGTCCTACGAGGAGCACAATGCAGACAACTGAGTCACCGCCGCAGCTTTGGGACACAAGGCAGACGGTCGACTATCTCGGCCTTTCTGTTGCCACAGTCGACGCCATGTTGCGGCGTCGGGAGATACCGGGCGTCAAGGTGGCGAGCCGCTGGTACGTGCCAGTGCCTCGCCTGATCGCCGTATTCGAGGATGACGCATGACAGCCACATTTGACGTAGAGACGAGTACCGCCGAATTCGTGAAGGCGCAGACGGTCGCCGACGACCTCGGTGTCCACTACCTCACAGTTCTTCGGTGGGTCCGCGACGGCGAACTGCCGGCCGTTCGGTTCCCAGGCCGGCGTATCGGCATCCCCATGGAGTCGTACAGAGAGTTTCGCCGTTCCTACCGTCCGAACATCGTTTAACCCATCCACCCACCACCGCGGCCGAAGAACGAGAGGTGGCCGGCGCCAATGGCAAAGTTATCGTTACATTTGCGTCATATATTGGAGTCGGTTCCAACGCCACGGGCATCGTGTATCTGACTCAGAATGGCTCGGTCGTCGGAAACGCCGAAGTCGTGGTCAGTTCTGCCGGCTCGGGGATTGCCGTTACCGGTGCAACGCCATTCGTCATCACAGGGCTAACGGCCGGCGCCTCGTACACGTTCGGCATGGAGTTCAGCAGTTCTAGCGGACATCGACATTCACGAACATGTCGATAACAGCACAGCCGCTCTAGGAGCGATACCAGTTCGGCGCGGTCTGCATTGGCGACGCCAGGTCGATCACCTGGCCGCCCTCGACGAACGTCCCGACGCTATCGGCGCAAGTCTCTAGCTGGTAGTCGCCGTCGGCCGGTTGCTGACCAGTGGGAGGTCAGTCGGTAGCGGCCTGATTTGCGGCGAGCGTGCCGGTGCAATACGGACCAGGCGGCACGGTCGCCGTCGTGGTCGTCGGAGTCACGGCCGGCACGGTCGTCGTGGGGGCGCTCTGTGCGGCCGCAGGGGCAACCACCGGCGTCGGCGCCTTGTCCGACGAACCCGAAGGCGTAGGCGACGAGTCCGGGGCCGATGCGACCGTCGTGGGAGTCGTCGTCGAAGGAACCGGGGCGGTCGTCGAGGTCGTCGGCGCCGTGGCGTCGGACCGCTGCACGAGTGCGACCGGCGGGGCCGACGTGTGGCCGCCCGACGTCGCCACAGCACCGAAAGCGGCGCCGGCGAGGACAAGCGCCGTCAAGGCGATGGCGATGGGGAATGCTCGATCGTGGCGGATTCGTAGCCGTCGATGCGGCCTGTGCCGTGCTCCTGCTGGCGATCCTCGATGGCCGATGGGCGGCCCGACGCCTGTTCGAGCTCAGACCGATCGTCGCGCTTGGCATCGTGTCCTACGGGTTCTATCTCTGGCACCTGCCGGTGTTCTTTGCCATCCGGTACTTCGATCCCCATTGGCCTGACGTGCTCCGAGTCGTCGTGGCTCTGTTGGTGACGCTCTTCTTCACACTGTTGTCGTGGTTCCTTCTGGAACGTCCCCTGATGCGATGGAGCAAGCGACTCGAGGCCAGGCGGTACAGTCGTGAGGGAGCCGCCCAAGTTGCGGCCTCCGGTTCCGACCGCCAATCGACTCTTGTCAGCGACGGCTCGAATGCGGATGAGGGCACCGCCACGAAGTCGACCTCCCCGGGAGCCATCGACGCCCCACCCCCGTCCTAAAAGACCAACGTGAATGCCACACAGGTGGCGATGAGCAGTACAGCACCGACCAGCGAGGCTCGGGGACTCTGAGCCAATCGCTTCGAATGCCGAATCGGATTCTCGATGACGAAGTAGGTGATGGCCGCGACGACCAGGGCCAGGGCGCAGAGTCCGAGGCGCAACGTCACCGAGAGGGATCCGTAGACCACGCGCCCGTACTCGGCTGCCATCACAATGAATGCCAGGTGCCACAGATACCACGAGTACGTCCACCGTCCGACCCAGCGGAAAGGGGGGGATCCGAGCAGGACCTCTGCGCCCCATCGGGGGGCGGCAGCCCCACCCAAGATGATGAGGGACACGCACGCCACCGGCACTGCCGCTATGTATCCCGGCCACGGAGTCGCCACTTGCACCAGATGTGCCGCCAGCACCAGGCCCAAAAGCCCCGCCCAGGTCAGAGCGGCGGCGACAGCAGTGGGAAGGCCCTTCAGATAAGGCGTCGCCAGTGCCACCAGACCGCCAAAGGCCAATTCCCAGGCTCGTGTAAACGGTGAATAGTAGGGTCCGAGTTGACCCGCGGCCGAGGTGATCACCGATACCGCGAAGGAGGAAACGACTACGCCGATCAAGCCAAATGCGAGGCGCCGACCCCTTGACCAGCTGCCGGGTAGGACCATGAGCAGGATGAAGAATGCCGGGTACACCAGGTAGAACTGCTCTTCGACGGCCAGAGACCAATATTGTCCGAAGGGGGACTGGCGAAGAACCAAGACGTTCGGGTCGACCCTGGCGAAATGGAAGTTGCCGACGAACAGAGCCGACCATCGGCCGTCACTGGCCGCCGCCACCGCATCCCGATGGTTGGCCAGGAGGCTCACCGCCACCAGGACCACGACGATGACAAGCATCGCCATGGGAAGAATTCTGCGTGCTCGACGGGCATAGAACTGCAAGAAGCTGATTCCCCCCTCGGCCAAGTGCTCTCGGAGCAGTACCCCGGTGATGACGAATCCCGAGATCACAAAAAAAGCGTCCTGGCCGACCGTGCCGCCCTGCATCTGGGGTACGCCAGCATGAACGAGCACGATCAACAACATCGTCACGGCTCGGAGACCTTCCACGTCCGGTCGGAAGGCTCGATCCTCTGGTGGCGTACCGGCTTCATTTCCTGATGGCAGGAACCGCTGCTGCTCCAACGTCTCGGTTGCCCCGCTACCGCCCCCCTCCTCAGTGCTGGTACTCCGAGTGACCTCCCTCGCCATAGTTTCCGATTATGCCACCAAGTGATAGCTCACTGGCCTGGGGCCAGTCGTTCCGATGGCAGTTCACCACGGCACGAGCTGGGAGCGACCGAGCGATGGTCGGCGAGCCGAAGTGACGGGGTGGACGCTCCTCCGCCTCGTACGAGAGAATCCCAGACGTCGTCGGTGGTGATGGTCCCAATGGGCCATAGCTCGCTACACTCCCTCGGAATAGGGGAGGGCCGGAACGCATCCATGGGTACCGCCGCGGCGATCGATGAAAGTTCGAACACTCAGACCGACACAGGCACGGACGATGCCGGTGCGGCCGAGCCTCGGGATGATCACGAAGTACCCGTGTGGATCGCAGCCGGTCGTCGGCGCTATACCATCGCCGTCCTCGTGGCTATTGCCCTCTCGGCAGTGCCGTTCCTCTGGACGTTGTAGGGTCCCTGGGAATCACTCAATTTCCTGCGCAAGACAGCCTACGAGGACAACTTCTACGACCTCCAGGCCCGGGCCATGTTCGCCGGCCATCTGTGGCTGTTCAAGCCCGGTATCGGCATCGAAGGGTTCATACACGACGGTCGCGAGTACACCTACTTCAACCTCTTCCCCACCCTGATCCGGATGCCCATCCTGGCCTTCACGCACAGCCTGGACGGCAAGCTGACGGCGCCGTCCAGGCTGGTGGCGTGGCTCCTCACCGGGCTGTTCGCCTCGATGCTGCTGTGGCGAGTCCGTATCCTCATCCGCGGCCAGGTGGCGATGGGTGGGCCGAGGCGACCTCCTACGGCGTGCTGATGGCCACCATCATGGGCGGCTCGGTCTTCATGCTCCTGGCTGCGATTCCCTATGTCTTCAACGAGGATCTGGCCTGGAGCATCTGCTTGACGATGGGGAGCCTCTTCGCTCTGCTCGGAATGCTGGAGAGACCGTCGTGGGGGCGGCCGACTGCCGCGCTACCGCCTCGGCGTCCTCGGCGTCCTCTTTGACGTAAAGCGGGTGCGTCGGCTGGCTCAGGAAGTAGACCCGAGGGCCGCGGTCAAGTGGAGCGCAAGCGGGCAGGCTTTGCAGCTTCATCAGCTCGCCGTGAGTCAGGTCGACCCACTGGAACGAGGAGTGGCCCTCGGGGTGAACGTGTTCGATTGCAATCATTTGTCTAGAAACCTCGTGCCCGGTAGTTGATTCGGAATGTGCTTGATGTACCCGCGCTCGTGACGTAGGTAAACCCCGCCGTATTCGTGGTGCCGGCGGAGATGGTCAGGTAACCGGGGGCACCCGTGGTATCGCCGGCCGTGAGTTGGATGGACAGGATTCCATTCGGGAAGGTGTGCGGGAAGGCGACAGACCGGACCCCGATGTCGGCGTGACGACGCTCGAGCATTCTTGGTCGTAAAAGTTCGGGGCCGTCTGTGGCGGGATGGACCCGCTGTAGCCGCTGCTGGCGCCGTACACGCCCACGGCCGTGTCGAGCACCGCCATGTCGTTTTGGGTCGCAGCCGCGATGACCCTTCCCGTCGAGACTGTCGGAATGGGTGAGGGTTGTGTTGTCCCCCCGCACGCCGTCGTCACCGAGCGTCACCGAGCTCGGATGACGGCCAAGGGTACCCGGGCCGTGCCTCCTGTCACCGAGACGAGGTGCCAGAGGGCGTGTGCCGGCGGGTTGAGGTCGGAGGCCACCGCGGCGTAGTCTGGCGGCAGGCCGAAGGAGCATGCGCGGGCGACGATGCGGGGTGGCCGGTGGCGGCAGGTCGCGGGGTCGTAGTTGGGCTCGAGCCCGACCCGGCGACCGGAACCGGTCAGTTGCCATGCCACTCCGATCAAGCTCACCCCCGATGTCGGCTGTACCGCCACCGTCACCGGGCCCGACGGCACCAATCGCCGGATGCTCGTCGCCGCCCGACCGTCGAGGGCGATCTGCCGCGAATCAACCTTGACCAAGGGCGATCCAACGATCTTGTCGATAGCCACGGCTCCGCTCAGGCCCAAGACGGTGAGGAGGAACGGGATCGTCACCAACCGAACCGGATGACCTCGCAGGTGGTGACGTCGCCGGGTCGGAGCGGCGCGCCGACCCCACAGGTCTCCGGCCAGGGTGACCAGAGCCGACGCGACGACCGCCCACAACAGGGCGCCCATGACCCAGGAGACCTCGCTCAAGCACGTCCAGTAGATGGCCGCGTTCTGGACCGGCATGGAGCCGTGCGCCAGGATCGAGGCCAGCGCGAGGAGGAGGGCCACCCCGCTGAGGGCGGCGAGGAGTACGTGCCCGTACCGGCGCGCCAGGACGGTGATGAGGCCGAGGGAGCACAGCACCCCGAGGCCGTAGGCAGCCGTGGACGAATGGACGAAGGAGAACAGTCCGTGAAACGTGCCCGGGAGCTGACGGAGCCAGATCGGCTCCGGCGATCCCGCCACGCCCAACTGTTGCAGTCCGAATTCGAGTCCGAGCGTCGACCGCGGTCTGCCATCGAGCAGTAAGGAGAGGTTTCCCGGACGTCCGCCGACCTGTTCGACGATCGGCGCCGCCCAACAGATGATGCCGACCATGACTCCGTAGCCGACCCACCGGGCGCCATCGGGACGACCCCCCAGGGCCCACAGCAGCAGCGGTGCACCGAGGAGCAGGGCCAGGGACGGTGCGGCGTAGAAGTAGTGGGACTGTGCCGACACCGAGGCGGAAAAGACGAGAAGTGGCCACCAGCGGGCCGATCCGCTCGCAACGACCCAGGCCAGGACCACAGTGGCAAGCAGAAACACCAGGCCGAAGTAGGGATTCCACGGGAGATTGGAGAACACCTCGGGGAAGTGCCAGAGGAGGTCGACGACAACAAGGGCGAGGCACGTGCCGGCGATCCAGCTCCCACTCGACCAGGCCGCCTCCATCGATGCGGAGAGGACCATGCCACAACAGATCGCCGAGCCCCACAAGAGCCCTTGAGAGGGATCGATATGGACGGGCAGGGCGAGGAGCCAGAAGCCGAGCGGGCCGAGATCGCGGACGACGTGACCATGTTGCGATGACGACGAATACTCGTTGAGGAGTGGGCCGTGCCAGGTGAGAACGGACCACGATCTGATGGCGATGACTGCATCGTCAGCCTCGGGTCGCCAGCCTCTCGCGCTCTCGACGACGGTCGGGACGAGGATGGTGGCCTAAATCGTGACGTGGCCGAACAGTCGGACGATCGTGGTGGAGGAGTCCATGGTCACGTGAGTCCTTACCCGGCGAGGCCCGGTGTTACCCCAGCAACGCCCCGAGGCCTTCCGCAATGGGCCGGGCTGCCTCGCCCACCGGAGTGTCCCGGCACGGTTCATCGAGCGTTCACCGTCCCGTAACGGTCCAGATGCACGGGCCCTGTAGAACAGAGGATGTCGGAAAGAGGGGCTGCGGGGTCGAGGCTCCCGTCATGCCATCCCCCCCTGGCGTGACGGGGGTCTCCCCTCACCGGCAATTGCGCCTGATGCCCGTCCGGGCCGCCCTGTCGACGGCCCCCCGGGGACCTGTCGCCGCCCCCGGGGGCCCGTTCCTACGCCAGGCGACGGGACCGCCGGAGGGCCAGCAGGCGCTCGAGCGGCCTCGACAACAGGAGAACCAGCAGCGACCACAGTCCGATGGCGGGGAGCAGGACGGCCCCGACCAGCGCCACGCCCATCAATACCGTGAGGACCAGGGCTGAATCGGTGTTCGACTCGCCGCGATGGGCCTCCCCCTGCAGCTCCGGCCATCTGACCACCGCCCATTGCTGGACGAGTGTGGCGGCCGCCGTCACCAGCAGGGTCCCGACGTAGATCCCGCGGGTGGAGGGTTGGCTCTTGGCCACGCCCAGCACCTCGGTGGGGAAGGGCAGGAACACGATACTGAAGAGCCAGACGAACATCCCCCAGACGAGGACGGAATTGTAGGTCCTCACCCGCTCGAACCTCTGGTGCTGGTCCCACCAGAAGTTGCCGATGACGGCGAAGCTCAAGGCGAACGCGAACAGCCGTGCCCTGTTGTCGCTGAGGAACGTCCCAAGCCCTGCCGTCCCGATCGAGCTGGCCGAATCGACCAGGGGGAGCACGAGAAGCGTGATGGCAATGGCCACCACGGCATCGCTGAAGTTGACGAGTCGGCGGAAGCCTCTTTCGGTGGGCATGACCCGATTGTTGCAGTCAGGCGGCTGCCGGGCACCGGTCCCGTCGTTCGCCGCGTGCCGAGGCCCTCGGTCCTGCGGCCGCGGTCATCGCTCGAGGTGATGCCGCCGTCTCATGCTCCCCGCATCCGTCGTGACCGCTCGATGTGGCTGATCCTCGATTGGGCCATCAGCCATTCGTTGGACCGCACCAGCTGGCGCTCGGTCGGCCGGTGGTGCAGCCCACCGGGGCCGTCGGTCTGCACCCCACACCGACGGCAGACCGCCATCCGCCCGTTCGTCTCGGGGACGTGGTGCTCATCGAGATGGGTGCCCGTTTCCCCGGTATCGGTTGTGACCATCGTGAGGACGCAGCTCAATTCGGCAGGAGGCGGATGTGGGAACGCTCCATCTCCGACGGGTGGACGACGGACTCGTCCGACAGCCAGTTGTCGGCCGACGGGATCCGGGGCATTCCGAGGGTGGTCGTCGGGCGGCTGGTGGCCAGGTAGGCGCGGACCCGCTCGGCCAGCGCCGAGAACAGTTCGGCATCCTCCGCCGATTCACAGGCGCCGGCCGCCATGTCGAGCGCCTGGGCCGCCTCGACGAGGAGATCCATCCCGGTGCCGGGGGACGCCCCCGTCATGGCGTGCCGAACAGGGCTCGGTGACAAGCGGGACATGCCCACCACTTCGGCTGGCGAGCCCCCCGGACGTCAACCGGAAAGTGCTGCCGGCACCGACCGCACTGACGGGAAGCGGGCGGAGGCGGCTCGGGGAGATCCGGTCCAGCGGATCGAACCGTCGTAGTGGGCCCCATCGGGACTCTCGATCTTGTCACCGTAAGCGGTGACGCGTGCGGCCCGCAATGAGCCACCACCATGCTACACCACGGGTGGCCGGGACCTCATGACGGCCCCCGCTCGACGATGCCCCGTACATAGGCGGCCTGGCCCACGTGCTGGAGGTCGTCGGCGATGACGCTCACCAACCGGACCGCCACCGTCACCGGTGGGTCCCATCGCCGGTCCACGACGCGGGACAGGTCACCGTCCTGCAGTTCGCGCACGAAGGCCAGGGTCTTCTCGTGGACGTCTTCGAAGTAGCCGAGCAGCAAGGAGGCATCTGCGGTCACTGCCGCCGCCTGGGTCGGGTCGTGTCCGTAACCGGTATCGGACACGTCGAGCGGCAAAGCGAACCGCTCGCACCAACCCTCGGCCATCCAGACCTGCTCCTTCCCGTCCAGCGCCAGCCACGTGGTCGTCCTGGATCCGGGTGAGGTGCCACACCAACCAGGCGATCGGGTTCGACTCGGGGTCCGGACGGAACGCCAGCTGGTCGGGCGAGAGGCCGTTGACCGCCGGATGGACGGCGTCGCGGATCCTTTCGAAGGCGTCCTCGAGAAGGTCGGCGCTCGTCATCGGTACCTCCTCGGGCCGGGCAGCGGGGCACCGGCTCGGCGCGATCGGCGAGCTCGGTGCGATCAGCGAGCCTTACGAGCTCGGTGCGATCCGCGAGCCTAGTGGGACACCAGGGTCGCCGGGCCCTCCGCCCACCCGGCCATACTGGATCCCGTATGGCCACGGCGGACCGGTGGGACCCGGCGCAGTACAACAAATTCGCGGCCGAGCGGGAACAGCCCTTCTGGGACCTGGCCCGGCTCCTCGAGCCGGTGGTGTCGCCGACACTGGTCGACCTGGGCTGTGGGGACGGCCGCCTGACGGCCGAGCTCAGCCGCAGGGTCGGGGCGGCCTCGACGATCGGGATCGACAGCTCGCCGTCCATGATCGCCGCGGCTGTGACGCACGCCGACGAGAGGATCCGCTTCGAGATCGGCGACATCGGGACCTGGGAGCGACCCGATTCGTACCAGATCCTGGTGGCCAACGCCTCGATGCAGTGGGTGCCCGACCACCCCTCGGTCCTGGCCCGTTGGGCCCGGTCCCTGAAGGGCGGGGGCCAGTTGGCCGTCCAGGTCCCGGCCAATGCCGATCATCCCGCCCACCTGGTGGCGGCCGAGCTGGCCGCGGAATGGCTCGACGACCCCCCGCCTGATCCCGTCCAGAGGAACGTGCTCCCCCCCGAACGGTACGCAAGGGTGCTCGACGACCTGGGCTTCCGCCACCAGCACGTGCGGCTGCAGGTCTACCCCCACCACCTGGCCTCGACCACCGAGGTGGTCGAGTGGGTCAAAGGCACCACCCTGACCAGGTTGAAGAACGCGCTCGGCGCCGGCCGATGGGAGCCGTTCATCGTGTCCTACCGAGAGCGCCTGGTCTCGGTCCTGGGTGACCGGTCGCCCGTCTTCTACCCGTTCAAGCGGATACTGATGTGGGCCCGGCGGGACTGAGCTTCGGGTCGCCCGTCGGCCAGAAGGGGCTCAGCCGGGCAACAGCTGGATGGCATCGGCGTACATCAGCTGCTTGTGGGTGCGGACGACCCCCGGGTCCTTGGCGGCCAGTCCGGTGGCGAGCTCGATCGCTCTGGGGAGAACTTCGGCCTCACCCCCCTGCTCGTGGGCGATGCCGGCGGCCACCGCCGCCGCCCCGGCATAGCGCCTGCCCGTGGTGAGGGCCTCGTGCAAGGTGAGGCGGGGGAGCCGGGCGGCCATGAGCGCATGCATGGTCGGGGTGAGCGGCAGACCGAGGTCGACCTCCGGGAGGCACCAGTAGCCCCGGTCCGCCCGCATGACCGTGAAGTCGTGGGCGGTGGCCATCATGGCCCCGGCGGCGAAGGCGTGGCCGTTGACGGCGGCCACGGTCACGCCGGGGAAGGTCAGGATCCGGACCAGCAACCTGTGCACACGGTCCATGAAGGCCCCGGGGTCAGGGCTCGCGGCGAGCGACTCGAGGTCGAGCCCGTTCGAGTAGAACTTGCCGGCGCCGGTCGTCACCAGGGCCGTGGGTAGACCGGACCGCTCCACCTCGTCGAGGGCGGCACCCAGCTCGTCCACGAACTCCCCGTTGAGTCGGTTCTCGCCCGATCGGAGGTGGAAGACCCAGACGGGGCCGGCCCGCTCGAGGTCGATCACCGGTGGCCTTGTCGCCGGGGCACGACTCGACCATACCGGCGGTGACCGCCCCTTCGGAGGGCGGCGGTCGGCCAGGGCCGGCCGGTCTCCCCGGGGCCGGGCCGAACAGGAGCCGGGCCACCCTCGAGCTGCCGCCGCAGGGGCGGCCCCCCCGAGCTCCGGCTACCCCCGAGGCCCGGTCGATCCTCGCGCCTCGGGCCCAGATCCTGGCCGTGCCCGGTTGCGCTACGGCCCCGCACGTGGTTTGCTATTAGCACTCGCCACCCCAGAGTGCTAACGATCACGGAGGATCACCAGATGGCCAAGCTGATTACGTTCGACGAGGAGGCCCGCCGGTCCCTCGAGGCCGGGATGAACAAGCTCGCCGACGCGGTTCGCGTCACCCTCGGCCCGAAGGGCCGCAACGTCGTCCTCGACAAGAAGTGGGGCGCCCCCACCATCACCAACGACGGTGTCTCGATCGCCAAGGACATCGAGCTCGAGGACCCGTTCGAGAAGATCGGGGCCGAGCTGGTCAAGGAGGTGGCCAAGAAGACCGACGACGTCGCCGGCGACGGGACCACCACGGCGACCGTCCTGGCCTGGGCCATGGTGCACGAGGGGCTCCGCAACGTGGCGGCCGGCGCCAACCCGATGTCCCTCAAGAAGGGCATCGAGGCCGGAACCGAGTCGGCCGTCTCCTCCCTCCGGGGCGTCGCCCAGGAGACCGACTCGAAGAGCCAGATCGCCCAGGTGGCCTCGATCTCCGCCGCCGACCCCGAGATCGGCGAGATGATCGCCGAGGCCATCGACAAGGTGGGCAAGGACGGCGTGATCACCGTCGAGGAGTCCCAGACGTTCGGCATGGACATGGACCTGGTCGAGGGCATGCGCTTCGACAAGGGCTACATCTCGCCCTACTTCGTCACCGATCCGGAGCGGATGGAGGCGGTGCTCGAGGACGCCCACATCCTGCTGGTCGGGTCCAAGATCACGGCCGTGCGCGACCTGCTGCCCCTGCTGGAGAAGGTCATGCAGTCGGGCAAGCCGCTGGCCATCGTCGCCGAGGACGTCGAGGGCGAGGCACTGGCCACCCTGGTCGTCAACAAGATCCGGGGCACCTTCCGGAGCGTGGCCGTCAAGGCCCCCGGTTTCGGTGAGCGCCGCAAGGCCATGCTCCAGGACATCGCCATCCTGACCGGCGGCCAGGTGGTGACCGAAGAGGTCGGCCTGAAGCTCGAGAACGTGGGGCTCGACCTGCTCGGCACGGCCCGCAAGATCGTGGTGACCAAGGACGAGACCACCATCGTCGAGGGGGGCGGCTCCGACGACGAGATCAAGGGCCGGATCAACCAGATCAAGGCCGAGATCGAGAACACCGACTCGGACTACGACCGCGAGAAGCTGCAGGAGCGCCTGGCCAAGCTGTCCGGCGGCGTGGCCGTGATCAAGGTCGGCGCGGCCACCGAGGTCGAGCTCAAGGAGAAGAAGCACCGCATCGAGGACGCCGTGTCGACGACCAAGGCGGCCATCGAGGAGGGCGTCGTGCCCGGCGGCGGGGTCGCCCTGCTCCGGGCTCAGTCCGCCGTGCTCGACACCGCCGAGAAGCTGGAGGGCGACGAGTCGACGGGGGCCCGCATCGTGGCCCGGGCCGTCGAGGAGCCGCTGAAGCAGATCGCCGTCAACGCCGGCCTGGAAGGCGGGGTCATCGTCGACAAGGTGCGCAACCTGAAGAAGCCCACCGAGGGCCTCAACGCCGCCACCGGTGAGTACGAGGACCTGGTCAAGTCGGGTGTGATCGACGCCGTCAAGGTGACCCGATCGGCGTTGCAGAACGCCTCGTCGATCGCCGCCCTGTTCCTCACCACCGAGGCGGTCATCGTCGACAAGCCGGAGGAGTCGGCCCCGGCCATGCCCGGTGGGATGGACGACTTCTAAGGCGTCCGCGGCGGACCGGCTGCCGGTCGGGATCACGGGAACGGAGGGCACCCGAGAGGGTGCCCTCCTCCGCGTCGGCGCCGGACCGCCTCACCGGGGCCTGGGCCCGTCCCTCGGCGGGGCGGGGCTGACGGTCCCGCCGCCGTGGCCCGGGGACTCCCCTCTCTAGACTGGCGGCGTGACCGAACCTCTCTCCCCCTCGGTCGGCTGGGGGGTGCTCCACCTCTTCTGCCGGATCCCGGCCACCGGGTCGGCCCCGTCCGCCGGCGGGTTCGACCCCCACCGCGTCCTCCAGGCGGTGAAGAGCGCGGCGTCCGACCAGGTGCAGGTCGTGGCGGTGGCCATGCTCGGCCACAAGGCCGACATCGGCTTCATGGCTGTCGGTGCCGACCTGTGGCGGCTGCGCCGGCTCCAGACCGAGCTGCAGCGTGCCGGGCTGACCGTCGCCTTCTCCTACGTCTCACTCACCGAGATCTCCGAGTACGCCGCAGGCATCCCCGAGGAGATGAAGCAGAAGCGGCTCTTCCCGAGCCTGCCTCCTGAAGGCATGCCGGCCTTCTGCTTCTACCCGATGTCCAAGCGGCGGGGCGACGTCGAGGGCTCGAACTGGTTCTCGCTGCCGTTCGAGGAGCGCAAGGCTCTGATGCACGGGCACGGCGCCGTCGGGCGGACGTTCGCCGGCCGGATCGTGCAGCTCATCACCGGGTCGGCCGGCATCGACGACTGGGAGTGGGGGGTCACGCTGTTCGGGCAGCGGCCGGACGACCTGAAGGATTGCGTCTACACCATGCGGTTCGACGAGGGCTCGGCTCGGTTCGCCGAATTCGGGCCGTTCCTGGCCGGGATGGTGGCGCCTGTCGAGACGGTGCTGGCCCGGGTCGCCCCCGATGAGTGAGTGGTTGCCGGCCGAGGGGGACCTCGAGGTGCTGCGGACCGTCCTGCGCCGGGAGGGACCGGTGGTGGTGGCCTTCAGCGGCGGCGCGGACTCGTCGTTTCTGTCCTATGTGGCGACCGAGACGCTCGGAGCCGACCAGGTGCTCTGTGCCACCGCGGTGTCCCCCTCGCTCGCCCCCGAGGAGCTGGCCGACTGCCGCGCGCTCACCCGGGAGTGGGGCCTGCGCGCCATCGAGGTCCAGACGGACGAGCTGGCCGATCCGGCCTACTCGGCCAACGACGGCCAACGTTGCTACCACTGCAAGGCATCGTTGATGGACGCGCTGTCGCCCATCGCCTCCGGCGAGGGGAACGGGCGGGGGGCTGGCATCCTCCTCGGGGTCAACCTCGACGACCTCGGTGACGTGCGTCCCGGTCAGCGGGCGGCGACCGAACAGGGGGCGATCTTCCCCCTGGTGGAGGCGGGGTTCACCAAGTCGGGCGTCCGGGCCTGGTCCCGGCGGATGGGTCTGCGCACCTGGGACAAGCCGGCTGCCGCCTGCCTAGCCTCCCGCGTCCCCTACGGCACCCCGGTCACCTTCGGCAACCTCAGCTCGGTGGCCGAGGCCGAGTCGGGCCTCCGCGCCCTGGGCTTCCGCCAGCTGCGGGTCCGCCACTACGGGGACACCGCCCGGATCGAGGTCCCCGGAGAGGACCTCTCGGCGGTGGTGTCACGCCGCCATGAGGTCACGGCGGCGGTGCACGCCGCCGGCTACCGCTACGTCACGCTCGACCTCGACGGGTTCCGCTCCGGCAACCTCAACGACGCGCTGGCGCCGGGTCCGGCCGGGGAGCCGAGTCCGATCCGGGCGCCGAGTCCGGCCCGGGAGGTCGCCAAATGATCGGAGTCCGGGTCAAGCTGACCTTTCCCGAAGAGCTGGTGCGCGAGCCGATCATCGCCCGCATGGTCCAACAACTGGGCGTCGTCCCCAACATCCGGCGGGCCGATGTCGGTGAGCACGCCGGCTGGATCGTGTGCGAGCTCGACGGCGACGGCGCCACCCTCGACCGGGCCGTCGAATGGCTCCGTGCCGCCGGCGTCCAGGTCGACCTGCTCGGTGACGTCGTCGAGAGCTGAGGCCGCAGTGCCGGCCCCCAGCGGCACGGTCGGCGCGCCGGATCCCTCAAGGGTCCCCGCCGACGCACCACAGCCTGCACAGGTGGCGGCGAACCGGCGGAGCTGGGACGAACGGGTCCCCATCCATGCCGCCTCCCGCTTCTACGACGTCGAGCGATGGATTGAGGAGCGACCGGGGCCGAGGCCCCGTGAGGTCGAAGCCATCGGTGACGTCGCCGGCCTCGAGCTGGTGCACCTGCAGTGCCATTTCGGCTTGGACACGCTGGCCTGGGCCGATGCCGGCGCGCGGGTGACCGGCGTCGACTTCTCTCCGGCTGCCATCCGGACGGCGGAGGAGCTGGCGGTGCGTACCGGGCTGGCCGACCGCTCCACCTTCGTCTGCGCCGAGGTCTACGACGCGACACGGGTTTTGGCGCCCCGGACATTCGACGTGGTCTACGTGAGCCTCGGCGCCCTGTGCTGGTTGCCGAGCGTCGGGCGATGGGCGGACCAGGTGGCCGCCCTGGCCCGGCCCGGAGGCCGGCTTTACCTCCACGACAGCCACCCGGTGGCCTGGTCCCTGGCCGACGATGCGCCCACCCTGGAGCACAGCTACTTCGAGGAGCCCGAGCCCTACGTCGACGACTCGGGGACGACCTACACCGACGCCGATGTCGACCTCTCGAGCACCCGCACCTACGAGTGGAACCACGGCGTCGGCGAGGTGGTCGGCGCCCTCATCGACCGCGGGATGCGGATCGACCGGCTCACCGAGCACGACTGGACCGTCCACCAGCGGTTCCCCTGGCTGGTGGAGAGGGCGCCCCACCAGTGGGCGGCCCCGCCCGGCCGGCCCCGGCTGCCGCTCACGTTCACGGTGGTCGCCACCAAGCAGAAGGGACCAGGACCTGGCCCGGCAGGTGCGTCTCCGTGGTGACGGGCCTCGGTGGCCGGGTCAGGGCTCGTCGGGGGTCCGGATGGTCCACCCGGCTCCGGACACCTTGCGCGGCTCGTAGAAGAGGCAACCCTCCGGACAGGCGAACGGGAGCTGCTCGTTGGCGCCCATCCGGCACCGTTCGAGCTTCTCCTCCCGGGCAGTGGTCTGCATGACGTAATGGCGACAGTCCTCGAATACGGCCACGAGCCCATTTTGCCTGATGGATGCGGCTCAGCGGTGGCAGCGGGTAGCGTCGGTCCCGTGGAGCCCGTTCCTTCCACCAAACAGCTCTTGCGGTGGAGCGAAGCCCTGGCCGGCATCGCCCGCACGGGACTGGGGTTCACCGAGTCCCTCTACGAGCAGGAGCGCTTCGAGGAGGTGCTCCGGGTGGCGGCCGACATCCGGACGACCGTCGACCAGGGGCTGGACGGCGTCGAGGACGCCGAGGGCCTGGTCGAGGAGTGGATGGGCTCGGTCGGCAAGGGCGTCCCGGGCTACGTGACGCCGAAGGTGGCGGTCGGGGCGGCCGTGGGCAACGAGAGCGGCGAGATCCTCTTGGTGCAGCGGGCCGACTCGGGGGTGTGGTTGTACCCCACCGGCTGGGCCGATGTGGGCTACTCGGCTGCCGAGGTGGTGGTCAAGGAGGTCGAGGAGGAGACCGGCATCGAGGTCGAGGTGGTCCGGCTGATCGCCGTGCTCGACGGGCTGCGCATCGGGCTGAGCCGCATACCCCTCTACTCCCTGGTGTTCCAGTGCCGGCAAACCGGGGGCGAGCTCAAGGCCCATCCCCTCGAGTGCTCCGACGTGGGCTGGTTCGCCCTGGAGGACCTCCCGTACCCGTTGGCCGGGGCCGAACGCTGGGGGAGGCACGTCTTCGCCGCCCTCCGCGGTGACCCCATCGAGGTGCTCTACGACTCGGTGCGCTCGCCGGTCTGGCGGGGGGACCCCGAACGGACCTGACCCACCCCCGGGTGGCCGGGGCCGGGCGTCGGGGTCGGTCGAGCATCGCTGGCTACACTCGCACACTGTGACTCCCCACGGCAGAGGGTCGGCACACCGGTGAGCGGGTCGTCCACCACCTCGGTCGCCGTCGACGAAGTCGTCGAGGTCACCTCCGAGCTCATCGAGGCATTCGTCCACCTCATCCCCCAGTTGTCGTCCTCGTCCCCAGCGCCGGGCCCCGACGAGCTGGCCGACATCGTCGGGTCGTCCTCATCGATCCTGCTGGTGGCCCGCAGCCCGGGCGGTCCCATCGTGGGATCGCTCACCCTCGCCGTCTTCCGGGTGCCCACCGGCCTGCGGGCGTGGATCGAGGACGTCGTCGTGGACGAGACCGCCCGGGGCGCCGGGGCCGGCGAGGCCTTGGTGGTCGCCGCGATCAAGCGGGCCCAGGACCTCGGGGCGAGGTCGGTCGATCTCACGTCCCGCCCCAGCCGGGAGGCGGCCAACCGTCTCTACCAGCGCCTGGGGTTCGAGCCCCGCACCACCAACGTGTACCGGATGGCCATTGGCCGCTGACCCTCCCCCCACCGGCACGGGGAGCCACCAGGTGGGATCGGTGGAGGGATGGCTGAGCGACCGGCCGCCCGAGGCCATCGCCGGATCGGCCATCATCCTGCAGCGCTGGTCGGTGAGCGATGTCGGCGAGCTGGCCGAGGCGGTCAACGAAACCATCGATCAGCTCCGACCGTGGATGCCTTGGGCCCAACAGCCGGCCACACCGGCTGCGATCGGCGCCGTCGTCCACGAGGCCCACGCCGCGTGGGACGATCGGCGCGAGTTCCAGTACGTCATCCGCCAGACCGAGGGGGAACACCCGCTGGTCGGCTGCTGTGGTCTGCACAACCGGATCGCCGTCGGTGCTCTCGAGATCGGCTACTGGGTGCGGGACGGGCACATGGGCCGGGGCATCGCCACCGAGGCCGCCCGGCTGCTGGCCCGAGAGGCCCTGGCCCTCGGGAGGGTCGAGCGCGTCGTGATCCGTTGCGACGCCGCCAACGTGAGGAGTGCGGCCATCCCGCTCAAACTCGGGTTCCGGCTCGACCGGGTAGAGCTGCGCCCTCCCGATGCGCCGGGCGAGACCGATCGCCACATGGTCTGGACCGTCGGTGCCGGTGGCCTGAAGGACGCCGGCGAGTAGGCGCCACGGGGCGGGGTCGTAGTTTTGACCCTCGACGCTCGGGCATGCTTGATCGCCGTGCCTGTCCCTCCGCGCCGCCGCATCGAGCTGGCCAGCTGGTGTCTCGCCACGGCGGGGGTCGGGGCCGCGGTGGTCGCCGGCGGCCTCGACCGCGGTGGGGCCCGATCGTCGGCGGCCCAGGTGTGGTCGCCGTTTGTCCTGGTGACCGGGTTGCTTCTGGTCGGACTGGTCGCCGACGACGACGGTCTGTTCGCCGCCGTCGGCTACCGGTTGTCCGCGCTGGCCCCCAACGACGGGACCCTGTTTGCCGGTGCCGCGCTCATCATCGCGGTGGTCACCGCCCTGCTCAACCTCGACACCTCCGTGGTCTTCCTCACGCCGGTGCTGGTGCACGCGGCCAAGAGCCGCGGCCGGCGGGAGGCGTCGCTGCTGATCGGCTGCCTGCTCCTCTCCAACGCCGGGAGCCTGCTACTACCCGGTTCGAACCTCACCAACCTCATCGTCCTCGGGCACCTGCACCTCTCCGGCCGGCAATTCCTCGGTCGGATGGCGCTGCCCTGGGCCGCGTCGGTGCTCATCACCGCGTTGCTGATCGCCGTGGTGGAACGCCGCACCCGGACGCGGGAGGGTGACACCGGGGCGGTGCCGGGGGCGGTGTCGGGGGCGGTGCCGGAGGCGGCGTCGGAGGCGGTGCCGCCGCGGCGCATGACCGGCGGGTTGGGTGTGGCCGCCGTGCTGACCGTCAGCGTGCTCGTCCTGGTCCTCCGCGCACCGGCCCTGCCGGTGCTGGCGGTCGGGGTGGTGGCCATCACCGTCCGCCTGATGGCCGGCCGCGACCGGCTCTCACACGTGCTCGACGTACTCGGGCTCCCGGTGCTCGTCGGGCTGTTCGGTATCGCCATCGCGCTCGGCACGCTCGGAAGGGCCTGGTCGGGCCCGGCGTCGCTGCTCTCCCACCTCGACGCGGTCGGCTCCGCCGTCGTGGCGGCCGGTGCCTCGGTCCTGGTGAACAACCTCCCGGCTGCAGCCCTCCTGGCCGCCCGTGTCCCCCCTCATCCGTTCGCACTGCTGGTCGGCCTCAACGTCGGTCCCAACCTGTTCATCACCGGTTCCCTGGCCTGGATCCTGTGGTGGCGAACCGCCCGCGCTGCCGGGGTGCGGCCCCCGGTGGGACGGGCCGTCGTGCTCGGAGCGTTCACCGTTCCCCTGTCGATGGCGGCGGCGTTGGCCATGTTGGCCGTCACCGGGCCGCTGTAGCCCTCAGCCGACCTTGAGGACGTCGACGATGAAGACGAGCGTGTCGTTGGCGGCGATGCCCGGGCCCGGCGACTGCGATCCGTAGCCCAGGCTCGGCGGGATCACCAGCTCGCGTCGGCCGCCCACCCGCATCCCAGGCACGCCCTGAACCCACCCCTCGATCACGTTGCCCTCCGCCAACCGGAACGAGAAGGGGCTGCCCCCCCAGGAGGACTGGACCTCATGCCCGGCCGAATAGGACGCCAGCACGTACTGGGCGGTCACCTGGTCCCCCAGCTCGACCACCCGACCGGTTCCGGCAATGAGGTCGGAGCTCTCGAGTTGGGTGGGGGGTGCCCCTGGGGGCACGGTGATCGCCGGCTTGGTCCCGAAGGTCCCGGCCGGCGACGGGTCCTGGACCGGGACCGTGGCGACCGTGGACGGTGGGATGGTCGCCGTCGTCGAGGCGGACTGGGCCGAGCTCGGCGACGAATTGCCGCACCCGGCCAGGACCAGGAGCGCCCCGCCCACCACGACAAGGGACCACGGGCGCAAGCGAGACATCGGTGGCTTCCTTCCACACGGGTATCGGGGTCCGGTGGCGAGCGTCCCCCGCCGGCGGCCCAGAGGGTAGTCGGCCCGCCCCGACGGCCGGGGTCACCGGGCCGGCCCCGGCGGAGGGCGGTCGGCCGACGGACGGTGGGAGCCGGCGATACAACCCCCTGCCACCATCGACCCATGACATACCGAGCGCTCCAGCGGGTGGCAGACGGTCTCCGTCAGGCGCTCTCGGGCCTCGAACCCGAACGCCTGAGCGGACCGGACGCCGCCCGGTTACTGGAGCTGTTCGCCGAGATAGAGAAGCTGGCCGCCGGCGGCAGGCTTCTCACCGCCCGCCGGGTCGAGTCGTCCAACGTGTGGCGCCGGCAGGGACACCGGTCCGCCGCCGCCCACGTCGCCGAGGCCACGGGCAGCGGGCTGGGGCCCGCAATCACCGCACTCGAGGCCGCCCGACAGCTGGGGGCGTTGCCGGCCACGGACGAGGCCATGCGGAAGGGGAGGCTGTCGGAGGCGCAGGTCAAAGAGATCGCCGGCGCGGCGATCCTCCAGCCCGCCGCCGAGCAGGAGCTGGTCGAGGCGGCCGGGAAGCAGCCGCTCAGCGTGTTGAAGCTGCGCTGTCGCCGGGTCAAGGCGACCGGTCGGGACCGGCACAACGTCTACGAGACCATTCGGCGGGGGCGGTACCTGCGCCACTGGACCGACGGGGACGGCGCGGTCCGCTTCGATGCCCGGCTGACCCCGGATGCCGGCGCCCGCGTGGTCGCGGCCGTCAAGGCCCGCACCGACGTCCTCTTCGACGAGGTGCAGGCGGCCGGTGGGCAGGAGACGCGCAACGCCTTGGCGGCCGACGCGCTGGTGAGCCTGGCCGAGGGCGACCCCGGTGGACGGGCCGGACCGCGGGACGGACGGACGGGGAGCGGCCGGACGGGACCGCCGACGATGGTCCATGTCCGGGTCGACCGCGACGCGCTGGCGCGCGGCCATGTCGAGCCGGGTGAGGTCTGCGAGATCCCGGGGATCGGGCCGGTCCCGGTCGAGGTGGCGCGAGAGCTGGCCGCGGACTCCATCCTGAGCGTGCTGGTCACCGACGGCACCGACGTGACGGCGGTCGCCCACGTCGGGCGGACCATCCCGGCCTCCGTCCGGCGGGCCCTCATCGAGCGCGATCCGGTCTGTGTCGTTCCTGGGTGCGAGGTGCGGGACCGTCTCGAGATCGATCACGTCCAGCCGCTGGCCGAGGGTGGCCCGACCAGCCTGGCCAACCTGGTCCGACTGTGCCACTGGCATCACTATCTGAAGACGCACCAGCGTCATCGTCTCGAACCGACGGCACGGGGCTGGTCATGGGTGATGCCCACCGAGGCGAAGGCGCGAGCCGCACGGGCCCGCTCGGGTTAGCGCCGCGGCTCAGGCCGGGTCGTCTGCATCTCCTTCGGGGATCCGTTGGCTCGCGTCCGGGGTGGGCCCGGTGACGTCCCAGGGCCCTCCGGCGACGAAACTGTCCGATCCGTCGGAAGACCGCAATTCGCGCCGAATCGGTGTGGTCCTCGTCTCAGCATGCTCGGCACGCCAGACGGACTCGGCACGGAAGGCCACCTCCCGGAGCGACTGCCCTGTTCGCCGGGCTGCCGCCGCCACATCGTCGTATTCGGCCTTGATCCTCCCGGCACCCACCTTGATCCGTATCAGATGGCTGTCGATCCAAACCGAGTCCATGGTGCGCGCCGCCGGCCAACGCTCGGCGATCGTGACCCGTACGCCGAACGACCCCGTCGTCTCACGGACGACATCCCGCAGCCCGGCCGCCGAGGCCGGGTCTGCCAGCACGTGCACGACCGAGCCCGGCCTCCCTTTCTTCATGATCACCGGGGCCAGCCAAGCGTCATGGGCGCCCGCCTCGAGCAGCGCGGTGACGGCATGGGCCAGTTGCTCTCCGGTGGCGTCATCGACGTTGGCCTCCAGCACGGCGACGGGCTGGCCGGCGTCCGAGTCGGGCGTGGCCGTCCCCGGCGTTCCGGGAGCCGATGACAGGTCCGCCCCGCTCTGTCTGTCGACCCGCACGCCGGTGACCACCTGGGTGCAGTTGGGCAGTTCGTCCAGCTCATGGGTGCCCGCTCCGAAGCCCTGGCCGGTGATCCGCATCGGTGGCATGGGCCCGTAGCCGGACGAGAGGGCGGCGAGGATGGCGGCCCCGGTCGGCGTGGTCAGCTCCACGGGTAGATTGCGCCCCCAGGTGGGGACCCCTTCGAGCAGGGCGACCACCGCCGGGGCCGGATTGGGCAACATGCCGTGGCCGGATCGGACCATCCCGAGCCCGGTGGCCACCGGGCTCGCCCGTACCTCGTCGATCCCCAGCACCTCGAGTGCGGCGGCGGTACCCACGATGTCGACGATGGTGTCGTGACCCCCCACCTCGTGAAAGTGGACCTGGTCCACCCGGCGACGGTGGAGGACCGCCTCGACGTCGGCCAACGCCGCGAAGGTGGCAGTCGATCGGCGGGCCACCCGCTCCGGAAGTCGTGCCTCTTCGATCAGCCCCAGGATGTGGGCGTGGGTGCGGACGACGACGGTGTCATGCACCGTGACGATCGCCCGCGACGCGGCGATCCCGCCGCGCAGCACCGGCTCGACCTCCAGCGTCCACCCCCCGACGGGCAGGCGCTCCAGCAGGCCGAGGACCTCGCCCAGGTCGGCACCGGCGTCGAGCAGACTGCCGAGGGCCATGTCACCGGCGATGCCGGCGAAGCAATGGAACCACGCCACGGCCGCACCGTCACGGACGCGGCCGTCGCCCGGCGTCACGGCAGCACCCGGGAGACCGCACAGGCGGCGCCGAAGCCGTTGTCGATCCCGACCACGGTGATGCCGGCCGCGCACGACGCGTGCATGGCCAGCAACGCGGTGATCCCCTCGAGAGCGGCGCCGTAGCCGGTGCTCACCGGCACGGCGATCAGCGGTGCGGGTGTGATCCCGCCGACCAGGCTGGCCAGGGCCCCCTCCATGCCGGCCACCACGACCACCGCATCCGCTTCGGCCAGCTCGTCGGCCGATGCCAGTAGACGGTGCAGGCCGGCCACACCGCAGTCGGCCAGCAGGATCGGGGGCAATCCGAGGGCCGACAGGGTGGCCTCGCACTCACGGGCCACCGGCAGGTCGGATGTCCCGGCCGTCACCACCAGGGTCCGTGCGGTGCGGCGTGGAGCCGGCCGCCAGAACACGGTGGACAGCTCGCCGCGAACGCGGTCCGCGCCAGTAGCTGTGCCCGTGGCCGTGCGGCGGCCGCCCGGGTGGTCGGCCATCACCAGGGCCACCTGATCCCCATCGGCTCGGGTGAGGATCACCGGTCCGTGTGCCTCTCCGGCGCCCCCGGCTCCACCTGCGCCACACAGCAGCTCATCGACGATCGCCGAGCACTGCTCGGGGGTCTTGCCCTGTCCGTACACCGCCTCAGGCAGCCGCTGGCGTAGTTCCCGGTGATGGTCGACCTTGGCAAACCCCAGGTCGGCGAAGGGAAGGCGGCGGAGCCGGTGGACCGCCTCATCCGGGGTGCACTGGCCCGATCGCACCTCGGCCAGCAGGCGCTGCAGCGCGGGCTCGTCCATGATGTTCACTATCCTGCCTGGGTATGGCCACGTACGCATCCTCGGGGGCTTCCGCATCCCCGGCGCCGGCGGCCACCGCGCTTCGAATCGGGTTCCTGGGGCCGGAAGGTACCTTCACCGAGGAAGCTCTCTTCAGCGAGGCCGACTATGCCTCGGCCGACATCACGCCGATGGGGTCGCTGAACGACGTCCTCGAAGCCGTGCAGCAGGGCCATGTGGACCTCGGGTTCGTGCCGCTGGAGAACGCCATCGAGGGCACCGTCCGTGACATCATCGACAGCCTCGTCTTCGACTTCGACCTGCGCATCCAGCGCGAGGTGGTGTTGGACATCCATCTCCACCTGATGGCCCCGCCGGGGACCGGCCTGGCCGATGTCGAGCGGGTGGCGTCCATACCGATGGCGACGGCCCAGTGCCGCAGGTTCCTGACCGAGCAGGTCCCCGACGTGGAGATACTGGCCACGAACTCCACCGCCGAGGCGGCGCGCATGGTCGGCAGGCACGACGCGGTCATGTCGACGCGCCCCACCGCGGCCATCGCCCCCCGACTGGCTGCCACCCTGTACGACCTGGCCATCCTGGTGGAGGACGTCGAGGACCACCCCGACAACCAGACCCGGTTCGTGTCGGTGGCCAGGTCCGGCATCCCCGCCCCCACCGGCCACGACCGGACCACCATCGCCTGCTTCCAACGGAGCGACCACCCGGGCAGCCTGTACGGCATCCTCGGGCAGTTCGCGGCCCGCAACATCAACCTCAGCAAGCTCGAGTCCCGCCCGACCAAGAGGGCCCTCGGCGAGTACTGCTTCATCATCGACTTCGACGGACACGTGGCTGACGCGGTGGTGGGCGACTGTCTGCGCGACCTCCATGCCGAGTTGGCCGGCGTGAAGTTCCTCGGGTCCTATCCGGCCGCCGGGCCGAGGGGTCCGGCCATCCGGCGAGAGGCCGAGACGTCGAGCCGCAAAGCACTCGAATGGGTCCAGCAGCTGCAGGCGGAGATCGAACCGGCCCGGTCGTAGCCTTGCCTGGCCGGGGTGACGGGTACCCTGTCATCGCCCGGAGGGATGGCAGAGCGGACAAATGCGCGGCTCTTGAAAAGCCGTGAGGCGCAAGCCTCCGTGGGTTCGAATCCCACTCCCTCCGCTCCACTCCCTCCGCTGGTCAGAGTCACTTTTTGAGCCTCTGGTCGGCCGTATCCGATCAGCTCGCGCACGCGCCCGGCAGGAGCTGAAGCGAGCCGAAGACGTTGCCGGGCCACCGCGTACCCCCGGGTGGACCGACGCCGATCCGGGGAATCCGGTGCGGATTCGGGGGAAGGCCACAGCTCACCAGAGGAAGGGCACCAGCCGTTTACGGTCGGCCGCGTAGTTGCGGTAGCGGTCGCCCAGACCCTCGAGCAGTGCCCGCTCCTCGATATGGATGCGGAGCACGAGGCCGGCGGTGACCCCTGCGGTCAGGACGAGTACGGACATCCAATTCCCGATGAACAGACCAATCCCGACCACGCAGAGCAGGAGCGCCGTGTAACTGGGGTGGCGGAGCACCCGATAGGGGCCATCGGCAATGACCGGCTGGTCGGTGCTCGTTCGTATGGTGAGGGTGAAGTACCGCCCGAGCGTCTGGAAGCACCAGATCCGGAGGGCGACACCGCACCACAGCAGGGCGAGGCCCGACCAAGCGGCCAGTACGGTCGGGCTGATGCCTGCTTCCGGCACCGACCGCGCGACCAGTGCTGCCGCCAGCGCGCCGGCGATGATCGCGGCGCGGACCGCCGTCTCGCTGCCCCAGTCGATCCGGTCGGCTTCGGGCCGGCGCTTGACCGCCTGACGAAGCTCAGCCGCGATCCAGACCACGACGGTGACGACGAGCAAGGACAGGAACAGGCCGTGTGCGGGTTTCCACGCCATCCCCGCTACGAGCACCGGCCCAACTGTAGGCAGGGGATACGGCTCGACTGCACCGACTGCGCCCAGCGCGAGGCCAGACCGGGTCGGATGGGCGAACGGACGATCGCGGTCGGGCCGGGTGTTCAGCTTGCCGGCCGGCGGTGGGGGCCCGGCAACCTCGGTACCGAAGCCCCCCGTCGACCGTTCCGGAGAGGCCGCCTCGAAGTCAGCAGTTCACCCGGCCCCGACAGCCTGCCGGACGGCCCGCAAGACGGCGTCATGGACGGTCACTTCGACACCGTCAGGTGTGGTGGCGGACCGCGGTCGGGCCTCGTTGACGACGACTGTCCAGGTGGGGCCGAGCAGACCGGCAACGTGGTCGGCCGTATAGAACACTTCCGGCCTCGGAGGGCGATGCACTCCCGTGGTCAGGTCCGACGGGTGGTGGCCGACCACCAGCAGCGTTCCCCCCGATCGAACGGATGCGGCGAGAGCCTTGAAGAGACGGTCACGCGGTTCCGGCGGTAGCTGCATGAACTGTGCCGAGACGAGGTCGAAAGCTTCGGGCCCGGGCGGGTCGAGCAGGAGGTCGGCTCGGCGCCACTCGATGCGCGCAGAGACGGTCGGATCGGAGTCCTGGGCATGTCGGGCAGCTCGTTCCAGGGCGACACCGGAGATGTCGGTCGCCACCACATCCCATCCCCGTCGGGCGAGCCACATGGCGTCGGCCCCTTCCCCGCACCCGACGTCGAGGGCGCGGCCGGGTGGGAGATCGGCGATTTCGGCGACCAGCTGCGGGTTGGGGCTGCCGCTCCAGACACGTGACGAGGACCGGTAGCGCTCGTCCCAGAATCCCTCGTCGTGGACGGACCCAAGGTCCTGATGATTATCTGTCATTCCGCCAGTATGGCCACCTTCAGATGCCGACCGTGTCCCTCGGCCAGCGCCTCCATGTGCAGAGCCTTACCGAGCTAGACGAGGCTGCGGTCGAGCTCGGCCTCCGCCGGTGACCCATCGGCCGTCTCGACGAAGGAACGGTCGATCTTCAGCACGTCGATCGGGAACCGCCGCAGATAGGCCAGGGGACGAGTTGCCGGTGCCGAAGTCATCGATGGCGATCCGTTCACCTCGCCCAGCGCTATCCCGATGCTGGGACCGACCGAGGGCGGTCGATCACGGCCCGCACATGGACCGGCCGCCGGACGGCATCGAGCAAATACTCGACGATGGCCTCTACACCGGGGTCGAGGGACGCCCCCTCGGCCAGCGGGACGAACTCGCCACCACCCAGACGCCGACCGTGTCACCGTCTCGGACCGCCGCCGTGAGCCGCGACGCCAGGGCTACCAGCAGCTGGTCGCCGACCTATTGTCCGGCCGTGTCATTGACCTCCTTGAAACCGTCGAGGTCGATGAAGAAGGCGCTGTGGCGATTTCGTGGCGGGGCGCCCGGGCCAGCATGTGCCGGGCCCGGTCCATGATGAGTGTCCGGTTGGAGAGTCCGGTCAGGGCGTCGGGCAGGGTCTGATGGCGGATCTCGTCCATGAGGTGGCTGTTCTGCATGGCCACAGCGGTCTGGCCGGCCAGCCCGGCGAAGCGGTTGGCCAGCACGGCGTCACCGGTCAGCCGTTCCGGGTCGTCACGGACCGCGGCGAGAGGAAGCCGGCGGCCCCGTCCTCGAGCTGGATCGGTGCCGTGGCCAGTGTGGTCAGGCTCATCCACCGAGGGCCGCCTCCCGTCGCCAGAGTTTCGGCGGGATCGTCCTCTGCGCTGGCCTCTGCGCTGGGTTACTGCGCTGGCTGCTCCGCGCTGGCCCCGAGACCGCGGGCGACGAATGAAATGGCCGACTCGACCAGTGCATCGTCGGCCACCTCGGGTTGGAGAACCCGCAAGAGGCCGATACCGCGAAAGAGAGCCTCGACAATTCTCGCCACCTGGACGGCCGACTCCAGCCCCTCGATGCCCTGCCGGTTCCGCTCGGCCTCGATGATCTGGGCGAGGGTCTCCACTGCCTCGTCGTCGATCTGGCTCAGCCGTTCACGAGCGGCTGGATTGCGGGCCGCGTACAGCCAGAACTCCTGGTACAAGAGTGCGAGATTGCCCGCGGCGGGTCCGCTCTGATTCTGGAACAGTGCGACGAAGTCCGAGAGGCGAGCCTCCGGCGGCACCGTGGATCCTTCCAGCGTGGCACGGATCGCCTCGATCTCCCGGTCGTAGTTCGCCTTGAACAAGGCGAGGAACAAATCCTCCTTGTTCCGGAAATTGGAATAGACGGCACCCTTGGTGAAACCGGCGGCGGCCGCGACTTCGTCGAGGGAGGCCCCGTGGAAGCCTCGTTCGGCGAAGACCTGCTCGGCGGCGGCCAGCAGGTGCTCGCGGGTCTGCTGCCGCCGGCGGTCGGGAGTGAGGGGTTGGAGGACCATAGGTTGCGCTACGGCCGAGTATAGAACATACTAATCAGTATGGGTGATTCGGCCGGGTATTTACCGTCGGTTGTCGGCCCGGAGCGGATGCCCGCTGAGGCGTGCGACCAGGCGGTGCTCGCCACCGGGCTCGTCCGGCGCTTCGGCCCGACCGCCGTGGTCGATGGACTGGACCTGTCCGTCGAACGGGGAGAGGTCTACGGCTTCCTCGGACCCAACGGGGCGGGCAAGTCGACCGTCGTGAGAATCCTGTGCACGCTGCTCCGGCCCCACGGCGGGACGGCCTCGGTCGTCGGATACGACGTGGTCGAGGACGCCACGGCGGTGCGGCTCCGGATCGGAGTGGCGCTCCAGGACGCGGCACTGGACGATCGGCAGACCGGACGCGAACTGTTGACGCTCCAGGGCCGGCTCTACGGGCTCAGGCCGCCTCAGATCCGGATGCGAGTCGGTCAGATCCTCGATCTGGTCGACATCGGGTCCGCCATCGATAGGCGCATCGGCACCTATTCGGGTGGGATGAAGCGGCGACTGGACCTGGCCGCCGCCCTGGTCCACGACCCCGAGGTGCTGTTCCTCGACGAACCGACGACCGGGCTCGACCCCGGCAGCCGGGCCACCGTCTGGCACGAGGTCCGGCGCCTGAACAGAGACCTGGGCATGACGGTCTTCCTGACGACGCAGTACCTGGAGGAGGCCGACGAGCTGGCCGACCGGGTGGGGATCATCGCCAAGGGTCGTCTGGTGGCCGAGGGGCCGCCGACCACTCTCAAGCGATCGGTGGGTTACGACGTGATCGTGGCGGAGGTCGAGGGCGAGGGCCGTGGGGTGCTCGACGCTCTCGGATCGATCGACGGGCTCGGGCCCGCGTCCGAGACGGACCGGTTGGTCACCGTGAATGCCGAGGACGGCCCCGCTTCCCTCGGGACCGTGGCGATGGCGCTCGGTCGTTCTGGTCTTCACATCCGGAGCCTCACGATGCGCACCCCCACCCTGGACGATGTGTACCGGGAGCTGACCGGATCTCGCATCCCGAGCACCGAGGATCGCAAGTGATCCGAGCGGAGGCAGCCGGTGTCATGGGACGAGAATCGGGGGTCATCAGGGACGTCATGTCCATTGCGGGTCGAGCCCTCCGCCAGATGCCCCGAGAGCCTGCCGCTGTCCTACCTGCGGTCTTCGTTCCCGCGTTCTTCTACGCCGTCAACCTCGGTGCCCTGGAAAAGGTGGCCGGAACGGACACCGACTACAAAGCCTTTCTTCTGCCCATGGCCATCGCCTTCGCGGTCACCGGCATGTCGAGGGCGCCGTCCCTGGTCACCGACATCCAAGGGGGCTATTTCGACCGGCTGTGCATGACCCCGGTACGGCGGATGGCGCTGTTGGTCGGCCTCATGGTGGCCGATGTCGTTGTCATCGCCGCCCTGTGCGTGCCCGTCCTGGTCTTGGCCGCCGTGGTCGGCGTGCGGTTCGCCACGGGACTGCCGGGCATCGTCGTCTTCGTCATCTTCTCGGCGATCTGGGGGCTGGGCTTCACGGGATTCCCCTACGCGGTGGCCTTGAAGACGGCCAGCCCTGCGGCAGTCAGCGCCTGTTTCGTCCTCTTCTTCCCCCTGTTCTTCCTCACTGACGCCGTCGTGCCCAAGCAGTTCCTGACGGGATGGTTCGCGGCGATCGCCAACGTCAACCCCATCACCTACCTGCTCGGAGCGTTGCGTTCCCTGGTCACGTCGGGATGGCAGGTCGGACCGCTCCTCGAAGGGCTGGCCGCGGTGGCCGGGCTCACCGTCGTGGGTATGACACTGGCCCTGGCGGCTCTTCGGGCCAGGATCCGCGCCGGAGGATGACCTCGAGCGCGTCGGCGGGAAACGAACCCCGAGCGGGTCTGCCGTTCGGGAGGACTCGGCGAACGATCAACTAGGAGAACTCGCACCGGCCGGCGTCGATGACCACGTCGCCGTTCTGGTTGGTGGTGCGGAACCGGGCAGTGGAACCTTCGACCCACATGGCAACGGTCAACGAGTCCCCCGGGTACGTCGGGTTGGAGAACCGGCCGTACATGGTGCGGAACCGCTCGGGATTCGATCCGCACAGGGCGTGAAGAAGGGCCCGCCCGGTGAACCCGTAGGTGCACAGACCGTGCAGGATCGGCCGGTCGAACCCGGCACGCTTGGCGAAGGCCGGGTCGGAGTGGAGGGGGTTCCGGTCTCCCGACAGCCGGTAGAGCAAGGCTTGGTCGGTCCTCGTCGCATAGGTGACGACCTCATCGGGCGACCTCGAGGGGAAGGGCTCCTTCCCTCCGGATGGCCCCCGGTCGCCGCCGAACCCACCTTCGCCCCGGATGAACAGGCCGGTGCCCGCCGAGAAGACCGGCCGGCCGCTGTCCGCATCGACGGTCCTCGACTCGGAGCGTACGAGTGCACCCGAGCCCTTGTCGTAGATGGCCGTCAGCGTCGAGGTGGTGCGAACCTCCGCCGCCGTCGGGAGGGCCCCGCCGAGCTCGATGGATTGTTCGGCGTGCACGAGCATGGCCGGGTCGAAGTTCCCGATGGACGTCCTCGACCCACTCGACGCCCCGGCGACAGTGACGAAGGTGGGAAGCACCGCCTGGGTGACGTCCGCCGAGTTCTCCGTGGTGAACTCGAGCTCGAAGCCGCTCGGGTCGACGGCGCCGGACCCCACGCCCAGGGCGTACAGGAGGCAGTCGGTCGAGCTCCAAGTCCGCTCCGACGGCTCCGAGGTGGACCCAACGGCATCGAGATTCAACGGCATGGCACCCTCCGACGTCTCGGTTCGTGCGGCCGACCACCTGTCAGCCACCTTTCTATGTAACACAAAATTATGTTACGATCAACGTGTGGGCACTCTGACCATCGACGAGCTGGCCCGTCTGGGCGGCACCACCGGGCGCCATGTCCGTGCCCTTCAGACCCAGGGACTGCTCCCTCGCCCGACCCTCGTCGGCCGCACCGGCTACTACGACGTCGAACAGCTCGATCGGCTGCGAGCCGTCCTGCGCCTCCAGCACGAGGGCTTCTCGCTGGCCGGCATCGCCGTGCTGCTGCGGGCGATCGACGCCGGGATGACGCTGGAAGACGTCGTCGGGCTGACCCGCCGGTCCGACATGGCGGTGGACGTCGACGATGACGAGGACTTCAGTGGCTGGCCGAATTCCCCGAGGGGTCGGCTCCTGTCCGCCGTGCCGACGCCACTGCTCGACCTGTCCGAAGCCTCCTAACCCAACGCCGGGGGCCCGGCCACCACGCCGGAGTACCCCCGGATACCGGCGGTTCCCGGCCAACGGCGCGGCCCACGCGTGGCCAACGGCGCGGCCGAGCCCCCGACCGAGAGCCGTGAGAGCGTCGGCCACGGCGCAGGGCTATCATCCATGGATAACCGAGACAGGAAGCGAGGTGACCGATGGCAGGCTTTTCGTGCTCTGAGGCGGTCACCCGCGCGCTCGGGCCGGTCGTCGGCACCACTCCGACCACCGGAAGAGGGCCCGGCATCGTGATGTCGGCCCCGTTCGCGGCAGCCCACTGACCCTGCGTTAGAGCTCCGCCCCCGGCTCCGGCCGACTCCCCCGCCTCAGACCGGCGTACGGCCTCGGCCGACGCCCTTCACTCGCCTGCCAGTCCCCGACTCGCCAGGAGTCCCTCCCCATGACCGACCGAACCCTTTTCCCCGGCGCCCCGACACGAGCGACCTTCGCCTACTGCTGGCGCCAGATGCAGCCCGACCGCGCCACGTTCATCGTGGCATGGGTGGCCATCGCCACCGGCACCTTGGCCAATGCGGTCGCCGGACCTCTCATCTTCGCCACCCTGCTCGGGCGGATCGCCGATCTGTCCGGTCCCTCGGGCCTGGTAGCCAGCTTCGGGCCGCTGGTCGTGGCCTACGCCGTCGTCCTGGCCGTCTCGACCCTGCTGTGGCGGGTGGCGGGCTGGCTCAACTGGGGGGCCACACTGCGAGCCTTCGCCCGTTCCATCACCAACGGCTACGAACACCTGATCGGGCTCAGTCATCGGTGGCACACCGATCGGCCCTCCGGAGAGGTCATCTCCTCGCTGGAGACCTTCTCCTGGGCCTTCGTCGAGATCATCGACATGGCCACCTGGGGGGTGTTGCGCGTCAGCGTGACCGTGCTCGGCGCCATCGTCGTGCTGGCCCTGGTGGCCTGGCCGGTCGCCGCCGTCATGGCCCTGCTGGTCGTGGTGTTCGGCGGTGTCCTCTGGCATCGGATGGGGAAGGTCGTGGCCGCCGAGCGGGAGTTCTCGGACGCCCATTCGCAGGCCACCGGTGTGATCGCCGACACCATCGCCAACCTGACCACGGTCAGGACACAGGCCGCCGAAACCCAGGAACAGGCCCACGTGGCCGAGGTCGTGACCCAATCGGTCCAAGCCGATCTGAAGGCCAGGCGCGTGTTCTCCGCCACCCGCCTCCAGATGGAGTCGTCGATGGCCGTGTTGAACTGGGCTGCCGTGGTGGTGGGTCTGGTCCTGGCACTGCACCATGTCGTGGCGGCGGCCTCGGTCTACCTGATCCTCTTCTACGCCACCTTCGTGGGAGGCGCCCTTGAGGAGTCGTTCGAATTCGTGCGGTCGATCTCGCGTGCCGCGGGACGTTGCGCCAAGTTCGTCGGCATCGCCCAGACCGACCCGGAGATCCGCGACGCCTCGGGTGCCGCCGAGCTGGCAGTCCACCGCGGATGCCTGGAGTTCCGGGACGTCACATTTTCGTACCGTCGTGACGCCCCGCTGTTCCAGGGGCTGGACCTGCGCATCGACCCCGGGGAGCATCTCGGGCTGGTGGGCCCGTCGGGCTCGGGCAAGACCACCCTCACGAAGCTGGTTCTCCGGTTCATGGACATCGACGCCGGTTCGATCCTCCTCGACGGCCAGGACGTCTCGCGCGTCACCCAGCACTCGCTTCGGCGGTGCATCTCGTACGTGCCCCAGGACCCTCAGATGCTGCACCGGACCATCGCCGAGAACATCTGTTACGGCGTCGACTCCCTCGACCGACCCGAGATGGACCTCGTGCGAGAGGTGAGCCGGGCCGCGCACGTCGACGAGTTCGTCGACCACCTTCCCGACGGCTACGACACGGTGGTCGGCGAGCGTGGCCTGAAGCTGTCCGGCGGTCAACGCCAGCGGGTGGCCATTGCCCAGGCCATGGCCAAGGGTGCGCCTCTGCTCATCCTGGACGAGGCCACATCGGCCCTCGACTCGGAGTCGGAGGCGTTGGTCCAAGAGGCCCTCTGGCGGCTGATGGAAGGGTCGACCGCCCTGGTGGTCGCCCATCGGCTCGCCACCATCGCCCGCATGGACCGCATCGTGGTCATGGACCGGGGCGGGGTGGTGGAAGAAGGCACGCACACCGACCTCCTGGGGATGCCGGACGGCGTCTACAGCCGTCTCTGGAACCACCAGTCCGGCGGATTCATTGCCGCATGACCCCACCCCGGCGACACTCCGCCGTCGGGGTGGGGGTGCTCACTCGGCCCGAGGTTTCGCCATCCGGTCGACGAGATTCGAGGGCATCACGTCGTAGTGGTCGTGCTCGGTGGAGAAGCGCCCGCGGCCACCGGTGAGCGAGCGGAGGTCGACGGCGTAGCGCTGGATCTCGGCGGCAGGGACGAGGGCGGTGATCTTCTGGGCCCCCCCATCGACCGTGTCGGTACCCTGGACCCGTCCACGCCGGGAGTTGAGATCGCCCAGGACACTGCCCTGCATCCGGGCCGGGACGACCACCTCGAGAAGCGAGATGGGCTCGAGCAGCACGGGGGCCGCCTTGGCCATCGCCTCCTTGAAGGCCAGAGAGCCGGCCATCTTGAAGCTCATCTCGGACGAGTCCACCGGGTGGTGCTTCCCGTCGAGGCAGATGGCCTGGACGTCCACCACCGGGTAGCCGTGCGGGCCACCCTGGGACATCGCCTCGATGATCCCCTTCTCGACGGCGGGGATGTACTGCCTCGGGATGGCACCCCCCACCACCCGGTCGACGAACTGGAAGCCCTCCCCCCGGTCGAGGGGCTCGATCCGGACGGAGGCCACCCCGAACTGACCGTGGCCGCCGCTCTGCTTCTTGTACTTGCCCACCGCCTCGGAGGACGCCGTGATGCTCTCACGGTAAGGGATGAGCACATCCTCGGTGACCACTTCGACACCGAACTTGCGCGCCAGGCGCTCGGCCGCCACGGACAGATGCGTCTCGCCCGTGCCCCGCAGGATGGTCTGGTGCGTCTCGTCGACGCGCTCGACGACGAGGCTCGGGTCCTCGTCCTGGAGCCGGTGGAGGCCGGTCATCAGCTTGTCCTCGTCGCCCTTCGACTTGGGCTTGATGGCGACCGACAGCGAGACCGGCTCGGGGGGAACGGCCGGGACCACGAATGGGGAGCCCTTGGGGGCCAGCGTGTCGCCGGTCACCACGTCGGCGAGCTTCGGCACGGCCACGATGTCGCCGGCCAGTGCCTCGCTGACGGGGTGTGCCTCCTTGCCCTGAAGCTGCTCGAGGACGTGGAGCCGCTCGTCGGTGTGCGTACGCGAGTTGATCAGCACGCTGTCGGGCCGAATCGTCCCGGACAGCACCCGGAGCAGGGATATCTTGCCGACATAGGGGTCGGTGACAGTCTTGAACACCCGGGCCAGCTGGGGGCCGGCGGGATCACAGGGCACGTCTACCTCGGTGTCCCCGGCCCGGACCCCGGTGGCCGGGTGCGAGTCGGGGGTGGGCGCGATCTCGGCCAGCAGGGTGGCCAGGCGGTTGATGCCGATGCCGGTAATGGCCGAGCCGCACACGACCGGGTACACGACGCCCTGTTCCACTCCGGCGGCCAGGGTGGCCTCCAGCTCCGTGCTCGATGGGACATCCCCGTCCAGATAGCGCTCCATCAGATCGTCGTCACCCACCACGATGCCTTCGACCAGTTGCTCGCGAACCTCGTGCTCCACCGCGGCCAGGTCCTCCGGGATCGGTCCGGTCTGGGCCCTCCCGTTCTCGTAGGTGATGGCCGTGTCCGTCAGAAGGTCGGCGATGCCCCTGAATCCGGCGTCGCCGTCCACCGGGAGCTCGAGTGGGGCGATGCCCGCGCCGAAGGACTCCTGCAGCTCAGCCAGCGTTCGGTCGAAGTTGGCTCGCTCGCGATCCAGCTTGTTGATGAACACGAGGCGGGGAAGACCCAGCTCGGCAGCGAGCTGCCAACCGGCCTCGGTCTGCGCCTCGACACCGTCGACGGCGCTCACCACCAGCACCACCAGATCGACCACCGAGCAGGCGGAGCGGACCTCACCGAAGAAGTCGGCGTACCCGGGGGTGTCGATGATATTGAGGCGGACGCCCTCGGCCGTGCACGGGGCGAGGGCGAGCGAGAGGGACATGCGGTACTTGACCTCTTCCGGCTCGAAGTCGGTGACCGTCGAGCCGTCGTCCACCTTGCCCTGCCTGTTGATCTCACCGGTGGCGTAGAGCAGTGCCTCTGCCAAGGTGGTCTTGCCCGAGCCGCTGTGCCCGATGAGGACAACGTTGCGGACGGCGGGCTTGGTCACAGTTCGACGCGTTTCCCTACTCGGGCTCACACACCAGCGAGGCTCGCATCATCCTCGCCGTTGCCTCGCTCTGCGTTCCAACCGCATCATCAAGCCGGCCTTCCCCCTCCATCGTGCTTCCCTGCAAGGTGTTCCGGAGTAGCCATCACATCACATTTTCCGCGGCCCTGCCCAGGGCAGCCGGTTGCCGTCCGCCGGCGAGGCCAGGGCCCTGGGACGGTGACGGGGAGGAGAGAGCCGGGCCGGGTGGGCCAAGGCGGCTGGCCCGGGGACGGGCCGGGGAACGGGCAGCGGCCGGGCAGCAGCCGGGGTGGTGGGCCCGGCCCGGCGGACTAGATGCCGAGGGGGGCGTGGCGCAGACGGGAGGCCAGCTCATCGTCGCCGGTGATCTCCACCCGGGACGACCCTTGGCGGCCCGAGCCGAACAGGGTGAGCTCACCGGGGTCACCACTCACGACGAGGCGCGGCCCGGCACCACTCTCCTTCGGTTGGCGACCCCGAGAAACCAGCTCGACCGTGGCGCCGACCTGCTTCGCCATGCCGCCTGCCCCGAGCCGGGCCCACAGTGCATCCTCGAGCTCGGGCGCGAGCGTCCGCGGCGCCCAACCGGCCCGCGCCCGCCGGACGTCCTCGATGTGGATGAAGAACTCGACCGCGTTCATCGGACCGTCAAACGGTCGGAGGAGGAGGGGCGGCCCCCGGCGCACTTGTGCCACCAGCTCCACCCACGGGGTGCGGTCACGAGCGCCACGCCGCACCCGGTCGGTGTGCCCGGCCAGCGGTGGCCAGACCAGGCCGGGGCCGCTGTCGGGCCGCCGTTCCCTCACCACGAGGTGCGCGGCGAGATCCTTGGTTGTCCAGCCTTCGCACAGGGTGGGCTCGTCGGGACCGAGGTCCACCAACAGGTCGCACAGTTCCTGTCGTTCCTGCTGGGCCAGGTCAGCCAGGCCGGCACCCATGAACGGATCCTATGCCGATCGCCAGCAAGGTGGAGGCGGCCGAATGGGGCTGTCGGGCTCCGGCGCCGACCTTCTGCACGCCGCCGGTCCGCCGGTCGTCGTCTCAGCCGTGCTGCCACATTCGGCTCCGCAGGGTGCTGATGCCCGGCAGCGCGGCGTGATCGAGCCGGGCCATTTCGTCCTCGTCGAGGTGCCAGCCGAGGGCGCCCGCGTTCTCCTCCGCCTGACGGCGGTTCTTGGCACCCGGGATGGGGACGACGCCCTTGGCCACGACCCAGCTGAGCGCCACCTGGCTGGGGGTCTTGCCGCCATGCCTCTCACCGATCCGATTGAGCTCGGCGACCACTCCCTCGACCACATCCATGGGGTGGTTAGAGAACGTCCGCTTTCCGGGCGGGGGATTCGAAGCCGAGTACTTGCCGGTGAGCCTCCCCTGACCGATCGGCGAGTAGGCCATCGGCACCACCCCCAATTCGGCGCACGTGGCCAGCAGCCCGGCCGTCTCCGGTTGGCGCCGGAGGAGTGAGAACTCGATCTGATTGGTGGCCAGGCGCAGGCCGCGGCCGTCGAGAGCGGCGGCCATCGCACGGGTCTCCTTGGCCGAGTAGTTCGATACTCCCACCGCCTTCACCAGGCCGGCGTGGTGAGCCTCGGCCAAGGCGTCGGCAACGGCGCCGTGGGAGCGCAGGCTGATCGGCCCGTGTATCTGGTACAGGTCGACAGCGGGAAGCCCGAGCCGGTTCAGCGAGGCCCGGAGGGACTGCGACAGCGCCCTGCCCACCTGGAGCTTCCACGGGTAGGGCATGAATTTGGTGGCGATGACGGCCCGCTGCGCCCGGCCGGGGTCGGCGGCCAGCATCTCGCCGATGATCCGCTCGCTCTCGCCCTTGCCGTAGACCTCGGCGGTGTCGAACAGCGTCACACCGGCATCGATCGAGGCGTCCCACGCCTCGCGAATGGAGTTCCGACCGAGCTCGGCGTCGTAGCCGCCCATGCCCCAGGTCGAACGATCCCCCCACGCCCACGTCCCCACCCCGAGAAGGGGGATCGACACGTCGGAGCCGGCCAGGGTCAGCGATTCGGTCATCACCGGGTACGGTACCCGCTCCCGTCATTTCCTGGACGGCCGGCAACCGCTCCTCCGGGACGGCCGGCAACCGCTCCTCCGGGACGGGCCGGCCGGGACCTGTCGTGGGGTGTCGCGATGTGGTGGACTCACCTCCATGGATTCGAACGTGCGCCCCCTGCGGGTGGCGGTCATCGGCGCCGGAATGGCCGGCATCCTGAGCGCCATCAAGCTCGACGAGGCCGGGCTCACCGATTTCACGGTGTACGAGAAAGCCGATCGGGTGGGGGGCACCTGGCGGGAGAACACCTACCCGGGGCTGTCGTGTGACGTGCCCTCCCACCTCTACTCGTACTCGTTCGCCCTCACCCCCGAGTGGACCCGCCGCTTCTCGCCCGGACCCGAGATCCAGGCCTACTTCGAGCGTGTGGCCCGGGAGCACGGCGTCCTGCCCCGGGTCCGGTTCGGTGAGGAGGTCCGCTCCTGCACCTATTCGGACGGCCGATGGCACCTGGTGACGGTCTCGGGCCATGAGGACGAATTCGACGTGGTGGTGGCGGCCACGGGCGTCCTCCACCATCCGAGGTACCCCGACATCGAGGGCATCGACGAGTTCGAAGGTGGGATCTTCCACAGTTCCCGATGGGAGCACAGCGTGCCGGTCGACGGCCGCCGGGTCGGCATCATCGGGACCGGCTCGACGGCCGTCCAGATCGTGTCGGGAATCGTGGATCGCGTGGCCAGCCTGACGTTGTTCCAGCGGACGGCGCAGTGGATCATGCCCCAGGAGAACCCGGCGTTCGCCGAGGAGGAGCGCGCCGAGCTGCGGGACGACCCGAAGCGACTGGCCGATATGCACCAGGGTCTCTCGGACCTCTTCGACCTGTTCGCCAACGCGGTGGTCGACACCGGTTCCGCCGAGCTCCACATGATCGAACAGACGTGCCTCACCAATCTCGAGGAGAACGTGCACGATCCCGAGCTCCGTAGACGATTGCGCCCCGACTATCGTGCCGCCTGCAAGCGGCTCATACTCTCACCCGACTTCTACCAGGCCATCCAGCGCCCGAACGCCGAGCTGGTCACCACGGGCATCGAACGGATCGAGGGCGCGGGTGTTCGCACCTTGGACGGTCGGCTGCACGAGCTCGACGTGCTGGTGCTGGCCACGGGGTTCAAGGCCAACGCCTTCATGCGCCCGATGGAGCTCGTCGGTCGGCACGGGGTCACGCTCGAGCAGGCCTGGGACCCCCGTCCCGAGGCCTACCTGTCGGTGTCGATCCCGGACTTCCCGAACTTCTTCATGCTCAACGGCCCGAACGGCCCGGTCGGCAACTTCTCGCTCATCGAGGTCGCCGAGCTCCAGTTCGGCTACATCCTGCAGCTCATCGAACGGATACGGTCCGGCGAGTGCCGCGAGGTCAGCGCCACCCATGAAGCGCTGGCCGAGTTCGAGCGGGCTCGTGCCGAGGCGTCGAAGGGCACCGTCTGGGTGACCGGATGTCGCAGCTGGTACCTGGACGATCGGGGCCTGCCGGCGGTGTGGCCGTGGTCGTTCCTCAAGTTCCGGGACGAGATGAAGGCGCCCGACCCGTCCGCCTACGAGCTGGCGTGACCGACTCCACGGCTTACCATCCCACCCCGATGGCGGGTGTGGTCGGGGCCCGAGCGGAGGGTCGGGAGGTGTCCTTCGGCGGGCGCATCACGGAGCTGGCCCGGACCGATCCAGGTCGACCCGCCGTCACCTGCGGCCCGACCCAGCTCAGCCGGGCCGGGCTCGAGGCCGCCTCCAACCGGCTGGCCCGGCGCCTGGCCATGGCGGACGTGACCGTCGGCTCCATGGTCACCATCGCCCTGCCCAACTCGGCCGAGTTCATGGTGGCCACCGTCGCCTGCTGGAAACTCGGGGCTATCCCCCAGCCGGTCAGCCCCAGGCTCCCCCTCCGAGAGCTTCGCCGGGTCGTCGAGCTGGCCGACTCCCGGATGGTCCTCGGGATGGACGAGGCACCCGGTGACGGGGATCTCGACGCCACGCCGGTGCTGGGCATCGGCGAGCTGTGGCCCGCAGACCTCTCCGACCAACCACTCGATGACGCGGTGAGCCCGGCGTGGAAGGCCCCCACCTCCGGGGGCTCGACCGGGTCGCCCAAGCTGATCGTTTCGGGTGACGCCGCCGTGATCAGGCCCGATACCCCGCCCCCGCTCCTGCTCGAGCCCGACGACTGCCTGGTGATGCCCGGCCCCCTGTACCACAACGGTCCACTGGTCTGGTCCTGCCAGGCGCTCCTGTGGGGCGCCCACGTCGTGGTCCTGCCGCGCTTCGACGCCGAAGCCACGTTGGCCGCCATCGCCGGGCACGCGGCCGATGTCGTCTACCTGGTCCCGACCATGATGAAGCGCATCTGGCGCCTCCCCCCCGAGGTCCGAGACCAGTTCGACCTCTCCTCCCTCCGCGTGGTCTGGCATCTGGCCGAGCCCTGCCCCAACTGGCTCAAACAGGTCTGGATCGACTGGCTCGGCCCCGAGCGCATCGTCGAGCTCTACGGCGGGACCGAGGGCCAGGTCGCCACGGTCATCACCGGCACACAGTGGCTCGCCCACCCCGGTTCGGTTGGTCGCCCGATCAACGGTGACATCACCATCTGCGACCCCGAGGGCCGTGAGCTGCCGGCGGGAACCGAGGGTGAGGTCTGGCTCCGCGGCCACCGGAAGTCGCCGGCCTACCGCTATGTCGGCGCCAGCCCGCGGCGACGACAAGGCGGATGGGAGTCCCTGGGCGACTGCGGCTGGGTCGACGAGGATGGCTACCTGTACCTCGGCGACCGCATGCAGGACATGATCCTCACCGGCGGAGCCAACGTCTACCCGGCCGAGGTCGAAGCGGCCATGCTCGAGCACCCGGCGGTTCGCAGCTGTGTCGTCATCGGGCTTCCCGACGATGACCGGGGAAACTTCGTCCATGCCATCGTCGAAGCCGACCCGGCGGACGTCGGCCCCAGCGAGCTCCACGCCTTCCTGGCCGAGCGGTTGGTCGCCTACAAGCTGCCCCGGACCGTGGAGTACGTGACCGAACCGCTGCGCGACGACGCCGGCAAGGTCCGTCGGTCCCAGCTGCGCGCCGAGCGGCTCGGACCGGGTGCCGCCACCCCCGGCTGACCTGAGACCGGAAGGAGGGAGGCCACGGCCGGCTCAGCCCGGGATGTGGTCGAAGGTGTCGGGGTCCGGCCCGGTGCGCTCGTCCCGGTTGAGCCCGCTGATGGCGTCCATGGCATCGGCGTCGAGCTCGAAATCGAAGAGGTCGAAGTTCTCACGCATCCGTGCGGGGTTGACCGACTTCGGGAACACGACGTCACCCCGCTGGATGTGCCAGCGCAGCACCACCTGGGCCGGGGTCCGATCCACCGACCGGGCCACGGCCCCGATGGTGGGGTCGCCGAGGACGGCTCCCTGGGCGATCGGCGACCATGCCTCGGTGGCGATCCGATGGTCGGCGTCGTAGCGGCGCAACGGGTCCTGGGTCAGGTACGGGTGCACCTCGACCTGGTTCACGGCGGGTGGGGTGTCGGTTTCGGCCAGCAGGCGGTCGATGTGGTCGGGTTGGAAGTTCGAGACACCGATCGAACGGGCACGACCCTCGCGCTGGAACTCGATGAGCACGTTCCACGTGCTGACGAAGTCACCGTCATAGAGGGTCGGCAGGGGCCAGTGGATCAGGAACAGGTCCACGAAGTCCGACCCCAGTGCCCGGAGGGTGCCGTCGAAGGCCCGGTGGGCGTCGTCGGGTCGGTGGAAGCCGTTGTTGAGCTTGCTCGTCACGAACACCTCGGAACGGTCGAGCCCCGACCGCTCCACCGCTCGGCCCACCTCTTGCTCGTTGCCGTACATCTCGGCGGTGTCGATGTGGCGGTACCCGATCTCCAGGGCCTGCAACGTGGCGTCGACCGTGTCGTCGGGCGGGATCTGGAAGACACCGAATCCCAGCTGGGGGATGGTGTGGCCGTCGTTCATGGTGATCAGCGGAACCTCGTAGGTGCCCGTTCGGGACTGGGACATGGTCGATGCTCCTTGTCGTCGGTGAGCCTGGTTGTACCCGGCCTGTGTTGTACCGAGCCTGGTTGTACCCGGCCTGTGTTGTACCCGGCCTGTGTTGTACCCGGCGCGACCTGATCATTGATGGCCGAGGGCCCATGCTCCCCGGCCCTGGTGACGTTACGCCCGGGGATGGTCAGGCCGGCACGAAGTCTCCGGAGGAGAGCCGAAGTGCCCGGACCAGCCGAACCATCTCCTCCATCTGGTCGTGACCCAGGGCGCCGACACCGAAGCGGACGGAGTTCACCGAGGCGGTGGCCTCGGACACGAGGGCCCTCCCCCTCGGGGTGATCCGGGCCAGTGTGGTCCGGCGGTCGGAGGGATGCGGGACCCGCTCGATGAGCCCGTCGTCGACGAGGCGATCGACGATGTTGGTGACGCTCGTCGGGTGGATCATCAGGCGCTGCCCCATCTTCCCGAGGGGTAGTTCGCCCCGGGTGGTGAACGACAGGAGGACCAGGGCCTCGTAGCGGGCGAAGGTCAGGCCGAACGGTCGGAGCGCGCCGTCCACCGCACCGAGGACGAGTTGCTGGGCCCGCATGACCGAGGTGGCCGTGGCCATGGCCGCAGCGGCGTCGGGCCAGCGCTCCTCCCACTGGTGCCGGGCCTCCTCGATGGCGTCGAAGCGAAGCGGTCGGGCCACCAACGGATTCTAACGCGACTAACCGAATTCCGTCTGTCCAACATCCGACATTCGGGAGTCCTATCTCACCGGCGTCGCTCAGACGTTGCGCCGGTAGACCCCTCCGACCTCGAAGAGCGTCCGGGTGATGTCCCCCAATGACGCGCTGCGGACCGACTCCATGAGCATCTCGAACACATTGGAACCGGACAGGGCGGCCTCGCGCAGCGCGGCCAGGGCGGGGGCCCGCTCGCCGGCGTGGCGCTCGTGGAATTCGGCCAGCCGGCGGATCTGGGACCGCTTCTCGTCCTCGGTGGCGCGGGCCAGCTCCAGATGGTCGGAAGGAGGCCCGTCGGCGCTGCCAGTGAACGTGTTCACCCCGACGATGGGCAGCGAGCCGTCGTGCTTGGCGTGCTCGTAGGTCATGGAGTCGTCCTGGATCCGACCCCGCTGGTAGCCGGTCTCCATGGCGCCGAGGACGCCGCCACGGTCGGAGAGGCGGTCGAGCTCGGCCAGGACGGCCACCTCGACGAGGTCGGTGAGCTCGTCGACGACGAAGCTCCCCTGCTGGGGGTTCTCGTTGGCGGCGAGGCCCCACTCCTTGTTGATGATGAGCTGGATGGCGAGCGCCCGGCGCACCGAGTCGGGGGACGGCGTGGTGACGGCTTCGTCGAACGCATTGGTGTGCAGGCTGTTGGCGTTGTCATAGATGGCACAGAGGGCCTGCAACGTGGTCCGTATGTCGTTGAAAGCCATCTCCTGCGAGTGAAGGGACCGTCCCGAGGTCTGGATGTGGTACTTGAGCTTCTGCGACCGCTCACTGGCGCCGTAACGGTCCCGCATGGCGATGGCCCAGATGCGGCGGGCCACCCGTCCGATCACGGTGTACTCCACGTCCATCCCGTTGGAGAAGAAGAAAGACAGGTTAGGGGCGAATTCATCGATCGTCATGCCCCGGGCCAGGTACGACTCCACGTAGGTGAAACCGTTGGCCAGGGTGAAGGCCAGCTGGGTGATGGGGTTGGCCCCAGCCTCGGCGATGTGGTAGCCGGAGATCGAGACGGAGTAGAAGTTGGCCATCTCGTTCCGTACGAAGAACTCCTGGATGTCGGCCATCATTCCCAGTGAGAACTCGGTCGAGAAGATGCAGGTGTTCTGACCCTGGTCCTCCTTCAGGATGTCGGCCTGCACCGTCCCCCGAACCGTGCGCAACGTCCGGGCCCGCACCTCGGCGGTCTCGGCATCGGTGGGTGGCCGTTCCTGTTCGGCGTTGAAGCGGTCCAGCTGCTGGTCGATGGCCGTGTTGAGGAACATGGCCAGGATGGTCGGTGCCGGCCCGTTGATCGTCATCGACACGGAGGTGGACGGGTCGCACAGGTCAAAGCCGTCGTACAGGGCCTTCATGTCGTCGAGGGTGGCGATCGACACCCCCGAGGTGCCGATCTTGCCGTAGACATCGGGTCGGGTGTCAGGGTCGCGGCCGTAGAGCGTGACCGAGTCGAAGGCTGTCGACAGGCGGGTGGCCGGTTGGCCCTCGGCCAGGAGATGGAAACGGCGATTGGTGCGACGCGGGTCACCCTCCCCGGCGAACATCCGGGCCGGATCCTCGTTGTCCCGCTTGAAGGAGAACACGCCGGCGGTGAAGGGAAAGTGGCCGGGAAGGTGCTCCGAGCGGAGCCACCTCAGCCGGTCACCCTCGTCGCTCATCCGGGGGAGTGCCACCCTCGGGACCCGGGTGCCGGACGGCGAGACGCGCCAGAGGGGGACGGCTCGAGCCCCAGCACCCGGGGCGGTGAGCTCGTCGGCCCGGCGCTCCTCCTGCAACCGGACGAACTCGTCGAGAAGGGCCCGATCATCTCGACCGACGCGGGCGGCCAGCTCCTCGGCGATCCGGGCTACGGCAGCCGCTTCGGGGCCCTGTGTCCCGCCGGCCTGCTCCGCCATCAGCAGGCTGACGGCCCCGGCCTGCTGGGCGCGCCGTACCATCAGCGCCCGCGCTTCGGTGTCGGCGTGGTAGTGCCTGACGGTGGCGGCGATGTCCGCCAGGTAGCGGATGCGGTCGGCAGGAACGATCGGCGAGCCGCTCGGTGAAGCGGTCGTGTCCACCGGGCGGAGGAGGGGCTCCCCCACGGGAAGGCCCCGCTCGGCCAGCGCGGCCCGGAGGAGTTGGAACAGCGCTGTCGTCCCCTCGTCGTTGAACCGCGAGGCGACGGTTCCGAAGACTGCGCTGGCGGTGGCCGCACCCCGGGTCCGGGCCCGCTGCCGCTCGACCGAGCGGCGGGCGTCCTCGGACCCCCGCCGATCGAACTTGTTGATGGCGATCACGTCGGCCAGATCGAGCATGTCGATCTTCTCCAGCTGGGACGGAGCGCCGAACTCGGGCGTCATCACGTACAGGGAGAGGTCGGCCACGTCCACGACGGCGGCATTGCCCTGACCGATCCCGGGCGTCTCCACGATCACCAGATCGAAACCGGCGGCCCGACATGCATCGATGGCGGCCGGCACCGAGGCGGGGACCTCGGACGCGCTCCCCCTCGTCGACATCGACCGGAAGAACACCTGTGGAGTGTGGATGGCGTTCATGCGGATGCGGTCCCCGAGCAGCGCACCCCCACCCCGGCGCTTGGAGGGATCGACGGCCAGCACGGCAATCCGGAGCTTGTCGCCCTGGTCCATACGGAACCGGAGGATCAGCTCGTCGGTGAGGGACGACTTCCCGGAACCACCGGTGCCGGTGATCCCGACGACCGGCACGGTCCGGCGACGTGCCGCAGCGGACAACGCCTGGACCACCACCGGGCTCAGCGAGCCGGACTCGATGGCGGTGATGGCCCGGGCCAGGGCACGGACGTCACCGAGCATGACATCCTCGGCCTGGACGGGTCGGACCGCGGCCAGGTCGATGTCGCACTCCTGGACGAGGATGTTGATCATCTGGGGGAGCCCGAGTCGTTGCCCGTCGCCCGGTGAGAAGATCCGCTGCACCCCGTAGGACTCGAGGTCGCTGATCTCCGACGGGATGATGACCCCGCCACCTCCCCCGTACACCTTGATGTCGCCCCGCCCCTCGTCGGCCAGTCGGTCCACCAGGTACTTGAAGTACTCGAGGTGGCCCCCCTGATAGGAGCTGACCGCCACTCCCTGCACGTCTTCGGCCACCGCCGCTTCGACCACCTCGTCGACCGAGCGGTTGTGACCCAGATGGATGACCTCGGCACCCTGCGCCTGGAGCAGCCGGCGCATGATGTTGATGGCGGCGTCGTGGCCGTCGAACAGGCTGGCCGCAGTGACGAACCTGACCGGGTGCTGCGGGCGGTAGAGGTCGGTCATGGTCATCGTTGCATCGTCATGGTCGCCTCAGTCATCTGCCATAAGATAGTCGGATTTCCTAGTACTGTCACCCACCAGCCGGTCGTCCGGCCGGACCCGCTCAAGCGGCGTCCAGGGCGGCGTCCAGGACGAGGGTCAGGCGGTCCACGGCGTCCCCGGTGCGGGCACCCCACCAGAACAGGTCCCGGCCGTCGACGAACACCGTGGGTGCGACCGACTCGAGCTCGCCCCTTTGACGGGCCGAGAAGGGGTACGGCTCGCTCGGGGCCAGCACCAGGTCGGGTCGGCGCTCCCCGGCCCCCTCGAGCGTGACGGTCGGATACGGGCCGTCGGCGTCGAACACGGTCAGGATCCCGAGGTGGGCCAGCAGCGACGCACCGTAGGTGGGGACTCCGAGGGCCATCCATGGCCGCCGCCAGATCGGGATGAAGGCGCGCCGGCGCGCCGGCCGGGCCCGGGGAAGCTCGCGAGGCGCCCAGTGGGCGCCGACCAGGTCGGCCAGCCGTCCCATCGACGACAGGGCGTCGTCCAGGGACCGAACCCCGAGGACATGGACGGGAACGCCGCGCCCGACGAGGGCGTCATGGTCCTCACGCCGGTTCTCCTCGGTGTCCACCACGACGAGGTCGGGCTCGAGCGCGGCGATCCGATCGACATCGGGGTCCTTCGTGCCACCCACGTGGGGGAGATCGGGTCGCTCACAGAACCGCGTGCAGGCGATCGGCGTACGGTCCCAGGTCGACAGCGTTTCGGTGACCGAGGGGACGAGGCTGACGATCCTCATCGGGGGAACCGGAGGTCGGCCGCTCCGCCGGATGCGCCGGAGAAGGCCACCTCGAGGTGGTCGGTGGGCCTCGGCGACGGGTGTCGACCCCGGCTCCGCAGGAGGAGCATGACCGCCACGCCGAGGAGGAAGGCGCTCATGGCGAAGAAGTAGGAGCTCCCGACGACCAGCTGCCAGCCGTGCTCGTGGAGCTCCTGCCCGCTCCCGCCATAGGGCAAGGACCAGATGGGAGCCCTCCACAGGATGAGCGCCCCGGCTCCGGCCCAGAGCCGGCCGCCTCGCGGCCGGTCGTCGGCGAGGCACAACCAGATGAGGATGGGGACGGCCCAGACCATGTGGTGGACCCAGGTGATGGGCGATACCACCATCCCGACGGTGGCGCAGACCAGAACCCCCAGGAGGTGCGAGGACCGGCGGTAGGCCCACACCGCCAACGCCATCCCGGCGACAGCGATCACCAGGTCGAGGACGTAGTACAGCGAGTGGCCCACGACGCCGTGGTGGAAGCGCTCGATCGTGCCCGAGAGGTTCTGGTTGCTGATGTAGGAGTTCGACCCCACCCGGCCGGCGTCGAACGCGTACTTGGTCCAGTAGGCCCAGGACGTGCTCGGCCCGAGCGCGGCCACCGCCAGGACCGCACCGACGAAGGTGGCCAGCGCGACCGCCGCCGCCCGGCCGCGGCGGACGAGGAACAGGAAGGGCACGAAGATGAGGGGCGTGAGCTTGGCCGCCGCCGCCAGCCCGGTGAGAACCCCCCGGGGCAGCGCTCGGCCATCCAGGCGGACGCAACCGGTCAGGTCGACGAGGATGAGTGTGACCAGGATGATGTTGACCTGCCCGTACGAGAAGTTCAGCTTGACCGGATCCAACCAGATGGCAGGCGTCATCAGCACCAGCGACCACTGGGCGATCCTGCGGCTCGGCAACGTCGGTCGGGCGGCCCGCAGCGACACGGCCACCAGTCCGGCCAGGACGGCGAGGTTGGCCGCGGCCCAGAGGTACTGGGCCGGCTGGCGGGGGATGAGGGTGAGCGGGCTGAAGGCCAGGGCCGAGAAGGGCGGATAGGTGAAGCCCAGCTGCGGGGTGGAGTACCGCACGTCGTAGAGGTGGCCGCCGAAGAAGTGCGACCCCCCCATCATGTAGATGTCGAAGTCCAGCGGTGAGCGGTGGAACACCAGGAGGAACACCCTGACGGCGGCCAAGCCGGCCGACGCCCCCCCGACCAGCCATAACAGACCGTCCAGGCGGCGGCTCCCCGGCGTCTCACGAGACCGGGCCCTGTGGGGCGTCTCGTGATCCTGCGCCACGGCGAAAACGATACTCCGCACCTCCGGGGGGTGGCCGCCTCCCCTGATCGTCCCTCACCGCCCCGCCCCGGGTCGGTCAATGGGCAAGGTGACAATTCGATGACAATTTCACCGGCTAACGTTGCCGGAAAGTTTGGTCGCCGGTGCCCGATGCAGGGTGGGTCCAGCAGAAGGAGCAACGTGGGAACGCCCGCCTTCGTGCAGGAAGTCCAGACCGTCCGTCGAGCCGGCCCCCTGGCGGCTCCTCGTCTGGTTGCGCCTGTCGCCATCGGTGCGAGTGGAGCCCTCGGCATGGCCCTGACCGGTACCCGAATTGGGTCGGTGCCCGGCGCCGGCTATCGCTGGTGGTTCTCGCTCCCGGGCCCCTCCCCACTCCTCTCCGCCATCTTCTACGTGGCGTTCGCCCTGCTCGTCCTGGGCTGGCTCGGGGTCGGCCGGGAAGCCTTCGCCGGCCGGCTGACCCTCGGACGGGCATGGTCGATCCTCGCCGCCTGGGGGACGCCCTTCTTCCTCGGGCCACCGCTCTTCAGCCGGGACCTCTACAGCTACGTCGGGCAGGGACTCGTGGCCCACCGCGGCCTCGACCCCTATTCGGTCTCACCGTCCGTCCTCGGGCCGGGACCCGTGCTCGCCTCGATCGCCAGCGTCTGGCGTCACACCTTCTCTCCGTACGGGCCGTTCTTCGTCGCCGCCTCCAAAGGGGTCGTCGGCGTGGCGGGCCGCTCCCTCATGACCGAGGTCCTGTCCTTCCGGGCGCTCGAATTGATCGGGGTGGTCCTGATCATGGTGTCGCTGCCCCGCCTGGCCCGCCATCTCGGCACCGATCCCGGTATCGCCCTCTGGCTCGGTGCCCTCAGCCCCCTCGCCCTTTTCAGCTTCGTTGCGTCCGGACACAACGATGCCCTGATGGTCGGGATGCTGGTGGCGGGAGTCACCCTGGCCTTGACCGGCCGCCTGTTCGCCGGGGTAGTGCTGTGCGCGCTGGCGGCCACGGTGAAACTCCCCGCCGCCGCCGCCATCGTCTTCCTGGTGGTTGACCGTTGTCATCGACTGCCCCCCGGCCGGCGCGGCCGGTTGGTGGCCCAGGCCACGGCGGTAACGGCGGTGGTATTCATGGCGGTGACCCTGCTGTGCGGGTACGGATGGACCTGGCTGGGTCCGGGGGCGCTGGGCGTCCCCACCAAGCTCCGGATCGTCTCGACCCCGTCGGTCTCCCTGGGCAACCTGGCCTTCCAGGTGCTCCATCCGATCGGAATCCCCATCGTCCGCTCGGCCGCCGTCACCGGCGCTCAGTACGTCTGCGGTCTCGCCGCCGTGGCCGGCTGCATCGCGCTGCTCGTCACCGTTGACCGGCACGAGGTAGTGCGGTCATTGGGGATCGCGCTCGTCCTGATCGTGATCGGGAGTCCCACGGTATGGCCCTGGTACCTGATGTGGGGTCTCGCCCTGTTGGCCGCCAGCACCGCCCAGCGGTCGAAGGCCCTGGCCGCCACGGCCGCGCTGGCCATGCTGCTGGTGGGGCCGGGGGGCAGTCCCCGGCTGCTCGGCAATTCGTACGTCCTCGTGTCGTTGGCCTCGGTGGCCGCTATCGCCTGGCTGGTCCGGGGCCAACGCTGGCGAAGGGTCGTCTCCGGGCATGCCGGCTGAGCTGCCGATGGCCGCGCCGCCCAGGACGGTGGAGCTCGACCTGACGCCCGCCGTCGAGCTCGTCGCGGTCGATCCCGAGATCGCGCAAACCGGACCCGACCCGACTCCGGCCCGGTCGACCCGCGCCTGGCCACGTTGGATCCTGCGCCCGGCGGTGATCTACCTGGCGTCCCGGGCACTCGCCTGGGCCACCCTCGCCGTCACCACCATCTTCACCCACGTCAGCGTGGGTGGGGAGATCGACCGCTGGGACAGCCGCTGGTTCATCCGGGCGGCGCAGTTGGGGTGGCCGAGCCAGCTCCCCCACCGCCACGGGCACGTCGCCGCCAACACCATCGCCTTCCTGCCGCTCTTCCCCCTCAGCATCCGCTGGCTCTCCCACCTCACCGGGATGTCGCTGCTGACGGCCGGCGTGGTCATCACCTCGGTCTCCGGTCTCACGGCCATGATCGCCGTCTGGATGCTGATCCGGGCCTACGCCGGTCAGCATGCTGCCGACCGCGGCACCCTCCTGCTGGCCATGTTCCCCGGGTCCTTCGTGCTGAGCATGGTCTACTCGGAGGGGCTCCTCATCACCTTCGTGGCCCTGGGCATCCTCGCCCTCATGCGGCGACGCTGGCTGCTGGCGGGGAGTCTCGGACTGCTCGCCACCGCCACCGCGCCGGTCGCCTTGGCCTTCGAGATCAGCTGCCTGTGGTGCGCCTACCGGGAGGTGGCGGGCAGCCGCAACTGGCGCTCGCTGCTGGCGCCCGTGTTGACGCCGATCGGATTCCTCGCCTATCAGGCCTGGCTCTGGGTCCACACCGGGACCCCGTCGGCTTGGCGGCTGACCGAGCGCGGCGGCTGGAAGAGCTATCCGTCGATCGCCTACGCCGCCCACACCGTGGGCGTCTTCCTCCGCGACCCGATCGCCACCAACAAGACGGATGACCTCCTGTTCGTCGGGACCGTGGTCACCGTCATCGCCGCGCTGATGGCCATCCGCTCCCGGCTGCCGATGCCCATGCTGTTGTACGGCCTGGTGGCCGCCGGAATGGCGTTCGTCTCAGCGCCGGTCGGGCTCCGCCCCCGCTTCATCTTCCTCGCCTTCCCACTGGTGGTCGCGGTGGGGACGTGGTTCCGGGGGCGGGCCTACGTCTGGGTGCTGGTGTCGTCGATGGTGCTCCTGGTGTCCGCCACCGCATTCGAAGTGAGCTCGTGGGCCGTCTTTCCGTGAGCCGCCGGGGGCCGGACCCGCTCGGGCCCGACGACCTCGAACTGACCCCGGTGCACGCGCCCACGGCCACCGCGACAGCACCTGGGCCGGCCGCTCCGTCCTGTGAGACCGTCATGGACGCTGTCGCGCCGCCGTCTCGGCGGGGCGGCAAGCCGAAGGCGTCCCCTAGGGGCGGGACGGACGGAGACGGCAACGGGCGCGGGCCGGGGCGCCGGGCGGCATCTGGCGGGGACGCCGACGTCACCCTCAGTGCCACGACCGTCGAGCGCAGCGTGTGGAGCCTCGTCTGGCTGGCCGTGCTCGTCGGTGGCCTGGGCTTCTGGGGCTCGTGGTCGACCTGGCCGCCCGGCGCCGTGGTCGCCCCCGGGCTGGTCCTGGTCGGCATCGGCGGACTGGCCGCGTCGTGGTTGGTCCGGAGCCCCCGCTCGCCGGCCCTCCAGCTGTCGGCGTTGGTGGCGGTGGTGGGCTCGGTCCTGGCCCAACAGGCGGACTCGATCCACGTCCGGCAGTTCTACAGCACCGACTCCGCCGCCTTCAATCAGGCCGCCGCCCGCCTCCTGCTCGACGGGAAGAACCCGTACACCTCGACGATGGCATCGGCCGCCCATCTCCTCCAGAACCCGGCCAACAACTTGACGTACACGGTGAGCGGCGGCCACGTGGACCACGTCTCGTACCCGGCCGGATCGTTCCTGCTCCAGGTACCGGCCCTGGCCCTGGGCTTCAACCACGCCGTGGTCGACTGGATGGACCTCTTCGCCTGGATCATCACCGGGGTGCTCATCTTCGCTCTCGTCCCCGCGTCGCTGCGGTGGCTCGGATGCCTGCTGTTGGCCGTGCCCATCTTCGACGCCATCTTCGGCTCCGGTGGTACCGACGCGGCGTTCCTCCCCTTCCTGGTCCTGGCGGTGTGGCGGTGGGACCGCTTCTCGCTCGGGCGCCCGGCCGGCATGGTGCGATGGATCAGCCCGGTGGCGTTGGGGCTGGCCTGTTCCATCAAGCAGACACCCTGGTTCTGCGTCCCGTTCCTCCTCCTCGGCGTCTTCATCGAGGCGCGCAACTCCGGTCGCCGTCCGCTCGGGCCCACGCTGAGCTATCTGGCGGTCACGGTCGCCACATTCCTCATCGTCAACCTTCCCTTCATCGTGTGGCAGCCGGGCGCCTGGGCTCGGGGCACCTTCCTCCCCTTCGCCCAACCGCTGGTGGCCGACGGGCAAGGCCTTGTCACCCTGGTGCTGCACGGGTTCGCCCACGGGGTCTCCCTGACGTTGCTCACCGCGGCCGGGCTGCTGGCCTTCATCTCGTTACTGGCCGTGTTCGTCGCCGCCTATCCCGCCATGAAGAGGATCTGGTTGATCCTCCTGCCCCTGCCCTTCTTCCTCGCCACCCGGAGCCTCTCGAGCTATCTGCTCGACCTGTACCCCGCCGCCCTGGTCGCCGCGGTCAGCGTGGCCCCGGCGGTGGCCCCGGTGATGATGCGGCGGCCGAGCCGGGCCCGGACGCCGGTTACCCTCACCGCCGTCGGGTCGGCGCTGGCTGCCGTCGTGGTGTCGGTCCTCGCCTTCACCACGGTGCCCCTGCAGATCGGCGTCCGCGGCGTGGTGGCCTCGCACGGCGCCTCCTCGCTGGACGCGGTGACCCTGGCCGTGCGGAACACCACGGGCCAGGTGGTCTACCCGCACTTCATGGTCACCATCGGCTCCGACCACCCGAACGGGTTCTGGTTGCCGGCCCACGGACGCCAGGTCGTGCTCGGACCGCACGAGTCGGCCGTCGTGACCGTCTACCCGTCGCACCGCATCGGCGCCCCCGGCCACAACGGCTACTGGCTGGTGGCGGGGTACACCGACTCACCCGCGGCATTGAGCACATCACCGGTGCAGCTGTGGCGACTCGGGTCGTCGCCCTAGGCGCACCGCCAGCCACCAACCGGCACGGCGACGGGACCGGGCACTCGCCGTCGCAAGCGGCCGTTCGGTGCCCGGGCGGTTCCGCCGACGTGCGGCCCTTGTTCGGGGACCCTTCGTTCTCCTCAGTTGTCGTGCCGCAGCGACGCCCAGGTCCGTCCCCATGGGCGCTTCAAGCCGGTGCAGACGTAGACATGCCCGCCCCACTCCTGATTGTGGAGTCCGGCCTTGTTCCGGATCGTGGCGACGACGCGCACACTCGTGAAGTACTGCTCGAGCAGATCGCCATAGCCGGTGACATCGACCGGACCCGGAGCCACTGCGATCACGTTGGTGGCGTCAGGGTTGCCCGGACCCCAGAACCACTCGTTGTTGTGACCGCTCACCGCCGTGGGGAGGCCAGTGCTTCGACCAAGTTCGTTGATGGCACCGGCCTCGCCATAGTCGGCCGTGAAGATGACCGTGTGACCGCGCTGATCAGCGGGCAGCGAGTGCCACACGACGCTGACCGTCTGAACCAGCTCAGGGCATCCGACCGTCTCGCCGAGTTGCTGATTGACGGCATAGCTCCAACCGATGTCGTTTGCGGGAAGGATCGGGAGGACCACGGGTAGCGACACCACGGTGGTCAGGGCCGTCAGGACGAGCAGCCGCCGGAGCCGCAGCGAACTTTCGTCGAGCCAGCCTTCGATGCTCACAGCACCGGCGGCGACAAGATAGACGTAGGCGGCGGCCAGGTAGTACACCTTGCCTCCGGTGGTGAGGGCGAAGAGCCCGAAGAGAAGCCCGTAAGCCCACACCAAGGCCCGCCACAGGGAACGATCCGATCGCCACAGGAATCGGAGCCCCACCACCCACAACCAGGCCATCGCCGGTGTCACGATGAAGAGTTGGCCCAGGATCCATTTGCCGATGCTGCCAGCTCCCCCGTTCTCCTGATTCAACCGGCGGGTCATCTCGATGGTCGGCCAGTGGTGAGTCATCTGCCACCAGACATCCGGGATGGTGAAGACTGCGGCGATCACTGCCCCCGCCAGAAGCCATCGATTGGCGAGCTGCCGGCCCCCGCCACTGGCCACGATCCCCACCACCAACGCCAACACGAACAGGCCGACGTTGTGTTTGTTGGCCAACCCGAGCCCGACGACGATGCCGGCGAGTATCCACAGCTTCGAATTACCCGTTCGACCAATCCTCACGACCAAGAGGGCGACGGCTGTCCAGAAGAAAAGGTCAAAGGCGGTGGGGCCGAAGAGTTGGTCGGCCCCGAGGAGCGCAAAGTTGGTGGCGGCACCCACAGCCCCGAGGAGCTGAGCCGTGCGCTTCCCACCGAACTCACGGGCCAGGAGACCACCGAGGACCACTGTGGCTGCACCGGCGAGCGCCGGCCACATCCGCAGTCCGGGCAGGGAGGTGCCGAAGGCCCATAGGGAGAGGCGGGCCATGAGCGGAGTGAGTACGGGCTGATCGACGTAGCTGGCGGCAAGGTGTCGGGCGCAGTCGAGGAAGTACAGCTCATCTCGGTGGAAGCCGTAACGGCTGGAGAGGGCCATGAGGACGACGAACAAGACGCCGGACACGACGTAGATCCTGCGGTCCACCGGAGCGAGGCCCGGGAGCGACTCGTCGGTCTGGCCATCGGCCGTCGACGCTTCGGGCACAGCATCGACATTGGCGGCCATGGTGACTAGCCCTCTTCGTTCCGCACGTCGTCGGGGATGCATGCGGCAGCAAGGAGCACGTGCACGCTGTGTCGCACGGCTTCGTCAGCGGCCTCGACAGGGACCGGATGGTCTCTTCGGTGCCACGCGAACCATGCCACCGTCTCGACAATGAGCTGGGTCGCCAGTCTCGCGTCCGGAAATTCTCGGAGATGGCCGGAACGGGACCGGCGTTCCACGTACTCCTCCAACATGTCGACCTGCCCCTGTCGGGACTTGCCGAAGTACAACTCCCTCAGCTCCGGGAAGTCGACGGAGGACCGCTCCAACAAGGCCAGCAGGGCTCGGTTGTCCTCAACGGCGGAGTAGTACTCGTCAACGACACCATGGAACTCGCCCCGGATGTCCTCGCACTCATCGGTCCGGAGAGCGGCAGTCACCGCCGGAAACGTGGCGTTGCCCGCGGTCCAGTCGGCGAGGGGACTGAGCGCGTCGCCCGGAGCTGGGGTCGGCAGGGGAACCGGGAGTTCGGAAAGGCGCTCCGGGGCGGCGGCACCGAGGAGTGCGAGCTGAAACAGTGCCTCCTTGCTTTCGACGAACTTGTACAGCAGGGCGTGGCTCAGCCCGAGCTCCTTGCCCACGTCGGTCATCAGGGTCCGCCGGTAACCCTTCTCGGTGAAGACCTTGCGAGCTGCCTCGGCGATGTCGGCGAGGCGGTCCGGAGGAGTGTGCCGAGGCATGGCAGCACTTTATAACTGACTGAGTTAGTTAGTAAACTTGGCCTTTCGGTCGACGGACACCGGTCATGGGCCCACCGGCCGGGCACGCGTCGACTGAGGCCGGCCGGTCGACCCCGGTCCTCGGCCCGCCCACCCGGGTCGTGGTCTACTCTCGATGGCCCTTGCCGCCCCCGCGATGAGTTCGCCGACGCCGGTGAAGCAGCCGCCGGGTCGGCGCCGAGAACCTGATGACCTGCTCACTCACCACGGCCATGACACCCCGGGCCCACCGCCGGAGGGGGCCGGGTGGGCGCCGCGTCGGAGCGGTCGCCCTGGCGCTGGTGGTGATGGCGGTGCTCGCCGGCTGTGGCACCTCGTCCACCGCCGGCACGACCAAGACGACGAAACCGCTGCCGGCCGGCCGCTACCCGTCCCGGGTGTCGAAGATGGTGTGCGCCAGCGAGGCCCCCCACGAGGTGGGACTGGCCCTCGGGGAGACGGCCGCGGTGACCCGGCCGACCTGGGTGGACCACGTCTACTCCTGCCACTATGTCCATACGAGCGGGTCGATGATGCTGTCGGTCAAGGAGCTCTCCAGCTGGCCGGAGACGGTGGCCTACTACTAGGGCCTCGGGGCCCAGCTCGGGGTGGCCCAGACCCTCGACAACCTGGGCCAGGGTGCGTTCCAGACGACCGACGGCTCGGTGGTGGTGCGCAAGGACTGGAAGGTGCTGCTGGTCGACACCACCGCGCTTCCGCCCCAGTTCGGCAATCCGCCGACCACCTCCGGCGAGATCGCCGTCACGGTGGCCGACGTCATCCTCGGGTGCTGGGCCGGCGACTAGCCCGTTCCCGGACCCGATCCATCCGACTCGAAGTACTCGGCCACCGCCGCGGTGATGCACCGGGCGGTATCGGAGCGGGCGACGTCCTCGCCGAACCGCCGGGACAACGAGACCACCCGACCACCGTAGGAGGCGGCCGACTCGATGGCCTCGGGGGAGGCCTGGCCGGCGACGACCAGGGAGGGAAGCCCGTGTTCGGACGCCTCGCGCACCACTGATCCGACGGCCTTCCCGGCGAAGGAGGTGGCATCGAAGGCCCCCTCACCGGTGACGACGAGCGAGCTGGCCGCCAGCACGGGGTGGAAGTCCAGGAGTTCGGTGACCACGTCGTATCCCGACCGCAGCCTCCCGCCCAGGGCGGCGATCGCCGCGCCCAGGCCCCCGGCGGCGCCGGCGCCGGCCACGTCGGCGACGTCGAGCCCGTAGTCCCGCCGGTACAACTCGGCCAACCGCTCGAAACGGGAGGCGAGCTCGACCATCTGGCTGTCCGTGGCGCCCTTCTGCCGGGCGAACCGGCTGACCGCCTCGTGGAATCCGACGTGGACGTCGCAGGCGCCCACCAGCCCGACGTTGCCCAGTCCGCCCGCCTCCTCGACGACCCGGAGGGCCCCGAGCCCCCCGTCGGTGGTCGCCGAGCCACCTAGCCCGACGACCACCGTTCCGGGGTCACCGCCCCGTACCGCGGTGTCCAGCGATCGTGCCGCGGCGACGATGAGCTCCCCCGTTCCCCGCGTCGTCGCCAGGACCGCATCGTTGCCGGTCGCCCCCCCGGCCAGGACCAGGCCCGAGGCCCGGGCCATTTCGACCACGGCGACCCGCCCGGCCTGCAACCACTCGGCGGTGACCGGCGTGCCCAACGGACCCTCCACGTCGAGCGTCTCGAGGTGGCCATCGAGGACATCGAGGACGTCGATGAGACCCTCGCCGCCGTCCGAGAGGGGGATCTGGCGCACGACCCAACCCGACGGGCAGCCCCCGGCGATGGCTGCGGCTGCCTGTCGGGCGGTCGCCGTGCCACGGAATTTGTCCGGCGCGGCCAGCAGCACCGGATCGGGCCGGCTCACCGGGGTCGCGGCCTACTCGCCGAACAGGAGGCCGTAGTTTGCGCCGCGACGGAGGTGGTGCCCGCCGTCGATCGCCAGGCTCTCGCCACTGATCCACGTCGACTCCGGTCCGGCCAGGAACCGGACGGTGGCGGCGATGTCCTCGACGGTGCCGAGACGCCGGATGGGCATTTCGGCCAGGTAGTCGTCCAACAACGGGCCCCCGGCCGTGATGGGCGCCATCAGCTCGTCGTCGACGATGCCGGGCTGCACCGTGTTGACCCGGACCCCCGAGTGACCCAGCTCCTCGGCCGCGTAGCGGCACAGCATGTCGATCCCCGCCTTGGCCGCGCCGTAGGCCCACAGGTACCGGTGGGGGAAGTGGCCCGCACCGGAGGACATGCCGATGATCGAGCCGCCCGTCGGCTCGTCGCCCCCGAGTTCCTCCCCCACTCCGACGGCCATCAGCGGGGCGGCGTGCTTGATGCAGAGGAACGTCCCGATGAGGTTGAGTTCCACGGTGGCCCGCACCTGGTCGAGGTCGGCGCCGGTGATCGGACCCATGTGAGCCGCCCCTCCGGCGTTGGCGAAGAGGATCTCGAGGCGTCCGCGCTCGCCGGCCGCGGCAGCCACGGCCGCGGCGACCTCATCCTCGACGGTCACATCGGCCACCACGTAGGACGCCGTCCCTCGGGCTGGCCCCTGCCGGCCCGAGGCCTCCGCCGCCGCCCCGAGGGAGGACATCGCGGCGCGGAGCTTCGTCTCGGTCCGCCCACAGATGGTCACACGGGCCCCGTCCCGCACCAGTCGGGTCGCCGTGCCCAGTCCGATCCCGCTCCCACCGCCGGTGACGAGCGCCGCATACCCGGCGATCCCGTCCGCTCCACTGGTCTCCGTACTCACGTCCCTCCCTGCCGGCAGGCGAGCCGGGCGCCCGCCGGCGGCTCCCTACCCTCATCGAGTGGCGGCACGGTGCCGTCCCCCCTACGGGCGGCACGTGCGACAGAATGTCCGTCCGAATCTACGGGAGCAGCATGCTACGGGTCGGATCCCCCGGCAATCCGGCGGCTCCGCAGGCGACGTGTGGGAAGGGGGGCCATGAGCTCCAGGCAGTTCAACTTGGCCGACCTGTTCGAGATCGTGGTCGACACCGTGCCCGACCGCCTGGCCCTGGTGGCCGGCGAACGCCGGCACACCTACCGACAGCTCGATGAGCGGTCCAATCGCTTCGCCCACCACCTCGGTCGCCTGGGGATCCCGACGGGCTCCCACGTAGGTGTCCTGGCCCACAATTGTGCGGAGTGGGCCGAGGCCATGATCGGGTGCTACAAGGCACGCGCCGTGCCGGTCAACCTCAATTACCGGTACGTGGCGCCCGAGCTGCGCTACGTCATGGAGAACGCCGAGCTCGAGGTCTTGGTCTTCGAACAGGCGCTGGCGCCGTTGGTGTCCGAGTCCCTCGACCGACTGGCGTTGGCGGCCCATCTCCGCCTCATGGCGGTGGCGGACGGCTCGCCGGCGGCCGGCGGGGCCCTCGCCGCGGTTCCCTACGAGGAGGCACTGGCGGCGGCCAGCCCGGACCGGGAGTTCGGGCCCCGGGCCTCGGACGACATCTACGTCCTCTACACGGGGGGGACGACGGGACTGCCCAAGGGCGTGCTCTGGCGTCAGGAGGACATCTTCTTCGCGGCCATGGGGGGCGGGGGTTGGGGAGCCCAGCCCATCTCCCGTCCGGACGAGCTGGCCGGCCGCATCAACCCCGACGATGGGACCCGCGCCGTCATGCTGGTGGTGGCGCCCCTCATGCACGGCAACGCGCAGTGGGTCATGTGGAACGCGTTCATGATGGGCGGCACCGCCGTCCTCTACACCGACCACCGGTACGACCCCGACCGGCTGTGGCAGCTGGTGTCCGACGAGGGAGTGGTGTCCATGGGCCTGGTCGGTGACGCCATGGCCCGTCCCCTGGCGGAGGCCCTCGACCGCGCCCCGTCGGGGACCTACGACACGTCATCGCTGCTGGCGATCGGCTCGGGCGGGGCCATGCTCTCGTCGGCGGTGAAGGGGGAGCTGAAGCAGCAGCTTCCCGACGTCATGATCATGGACCGGTTCGGTTCGAGCGAGAGCGGTGCCCAGGGCGCGGTGGAGGAGGGGGCGTCCGGTCCGCGCTTCGTGATGACCGACGACACCTCGGTGCTCGACGACGATCTACGTCCACTGACTCCCGGCGACGGTCGGATCGGCCGCCTGGCCCGGACCGGTCGGATCCCGCTCGGCTACTTCAAGGACCAGGCCAAGACCGACGCCACGTTTCCGGTGGACGCCGAGGGGGTGCGGTGGTCGGTCCCGGGTGACCTGGCGTCGGTGGAGCCGGACGGCAGCATCACGGTGCACGGTCGCGGTTCGGCCTCGATCAACTCCGGTGGTGAGAAGGTGTTCCCCGAGGAGGTCGAAGCGGCAGTCAAGACACACCCCGACGTCTTCGACGCCATCGTGGTGGGGATCCCCGACGATCGATTCGGGCAACGGGTGGCCGTGGTGGTGCAGCCACGGCGTCATCATGAGCCACCGACCCTCGAAGAGCTGAGGGACCACTGCCACCGCCTCATCGCGGGCTACAAGATCCCGCGTCAGCTGCTGGTGGTCGACGCCGTACCACTCACCGCGGCGGGCAAGCCCGATGTCGAGGCCGCCCGCCGGCTCTTCTGAGCGATTCCCACGCCGGGAGGACCGGGTACCACATCCCTCGCCTGGTAATGAGGGCGTCGCCCGGCGGGGCGACCACGGCTCAGCGGGCCGCCAGGCTCGACAGTCGGGCGTCGACCAGCGTGCCCACGACTGTGGTGACCCGGTCCACGGCACTCTCGAGCACGGGTGGATCGATCTCCACGATGCGGTGGGTGCCGGCGTCGGGCCACAGGCCGGTGACCCGGGCGGGCAGGGGTCGGGAGTCGACGCGCAAGGCCACCACCGCCAAGAAGGCCAGCTCCTCCGACCAGGTCGACGCCGGAGCGCCTCCCGACACCGATACCAGTGACGGTGCGCCGGCGTCGGTGACGGTGGCCGTATCGGCGGCGGCGGACACCATCACCCGAAGCTCGGACCGGCTCTTCAGTCGCACGGTCCGGGGGACCGGGAGGACCCATTGGTCGTCCGGACCTCCAAGGCGCAGCCGGGGCCCGAGCAGGCCCCAGTCGAAGGACGTCCATAGGGCGGTCGCCCAGCTCACCGCCTCGGCCAGCACCACCGCCCGGCCGGCCGGTGGCAAGCCGGCGAACCAGGGCTCCCAGTGGAAGGCCTTCCACCCCGTCCGACCCCATTCCTCCACTGCTTCGGAGGCGATCGGACCCGCCGCCTCGGCCGGGCTCCGGAAGCGTCCCTCGGCGCATGCCTCCACCACGGCCAGGCCCAAGGACCGTCGCACCAGTTTCGGCTGCCAGGCGAAGGGCTCACCGGACCCGAGCAGGAGCTCGGGACGCGCCAGTGCCCGGCGGAACAGGGCCAGGCTGACCTCGAGCCGCTCACCCTCGGGCAGCCGCTCGACCTCGGCGGCCACCCCCGTGACCAGACGGTGACGGAGTCGGCGACGCCCGGAGCCGTCGATCGCCGGCGGGGCAGCGGCCACGACCGCCCGGCTGAGGTCCCTGGCCCTCATCGGGGCCCCTCGTCCTCGGGGCCGCCGCCGTCGGCCTCGTCCCCGCCGGGGCCGGTCCCACCGTTCTCCCCGGCGCGGTCGACCCGAGCCTGCCCCTCCTCGCAATCGGGCAGCGCGGCGCAGATGCCACACAAGCCGTTCGGCGTCCGGCGAGCTTCCTTGCCCTGGGCCAGATGAATCAGCGAACGTGCTCCGGCCAGGGTGCGGCGGGCCGCGGCGGCCAGCAGCTCGGCGCTCACCGGGTCCGTGTCCAGCTCACCCGTGCGGGTGTAGTAGGTGGCGACGACGAAGGGTGGTGTCCGGCTCCGCAGCGTCTCGACCAGGGCATAGAAGTGCAGGTCGGCCCGGTGCTCGACCCGGCGCGCCCCGGCCTTGATCTCGACCAGGGCGACCGATGCCTTGTCCACCGACGGGCCGCCCAGGGCCAGATCCACCCTGGCCGCCAGCTGCACCGCCCCCCCGGCCAACCCCACCCGCATCGTCTCCTGCGTGCGGGGCAACCATGCCGGGGACAGCACGGGCCAGCGGTCGCGGAGCCCCTGGACCTGCCGTTCGACTTCGAGCCGGAGCTCATCCCGCTGGGCCTCCCCCATGCGGTCCACCCAGGTGGCGAGGTCCCGTTGGCGATCGTCCAGTCGGAGGGCGGCCAGCCCCTCCTCCAGTGGCTCACCGACGGAACCGACCGTGACCAGCTGCCGGAACAGCACATCCATGAGTGCCCCGCAGGCCAGGGCGGCGGTCGGCTCCCGGTCGCCGAACTCGGAAGCGACGTGGTGGGCCTCGCAGGCGAGGACCCGGGTCAGCCGGTCCTTGGTCACCACCAGCATCGGCCCCGACCGGTGATCCGGGCCGGTCCCGAGATCGGCGAGGAACGCTCGCTCCATGGTGTCGCGGAGGTGTCCGGCCAGCTCGGGATCGACCGGCGGCCGCGGTCTGCCGGTGACCCGCAACCGCTCGAGCAGGGCGCTCCCGGCGAGCGGCCGCCACTCGTGGGACCGGGAAGCCGGCACGATGACCGGGCCGGACGACACGGACCCCGGCGGAGCCGCCCGATGAAGCGACGTCGGCGACGCTCCGGCCTCCTCGGAAGCACGGTCGATCTCCATCACAGGCATGTTGCCAGTGTGGCCGTCGGGTGTCACACCACGGCTCCCCTCACCGCCTCACCGCCTCACCGCCTCACAGACACTCCGCCTCACCGACTTACCGCCTCACCGCCTCACCGGCGTCACCGTGAGCCGCGGTCGGTCCCATTAGCCTGTCGCAGGGAATGCCGACTGACGCCGCCATCACCTCGTTCGCCGCCGTGTTCACCGTGTTCGTGGTGGTGACGGTCGTCCTGTTGGTGCTGGTCATCCGCTTCATCCTCCAGCGGGCGTCGGCTGCCCGGGCCGCCTGGCTGTCGGAGCAGGGCGACCAGGACGACGAGGAAGCGGCCGAGGACGGGCGACCCCGCACCGCCCTGGTGCTCGCCGGCGGCGGGATCCGGGGGGCCGTGCAGATCGGGATGCTGCAAGTCCTCACCGAGCACGGCTTCGTCCCCGACCGGATCTACGGGACCTCGGTCGGCGCCATCAACGGTGCCGCCTTCGCCGGCGATCCGACCCGCGAGGGTGTCGAACGGATGACCAGGATCTGGCTGGCGCTGAACCGCGAGGAGGTGTACCCGCAGAGCCGACTGCACGGACCGTGGCTCTACTTTCGGCAGCGGCTCTCGGTCTACGCCAACTCGGGATTGCGCACGATCGTCGAGAACGGCATCACGTATGACCGCCTGGAGGATGCGGTGGTGCCCGTGGAAGTGGTGGCCACGTCCCTGACCGACGGCCGAGAGCGTTGGTTCACCTACGGCCCGGTGGTCGAGGCCGTACTGGCATCGGCGGCCATCCCCGCCATTTTCCCGCCGATCGAGATCGACGGTGACCGGTTCATCGACGGTGGCGTGGTCGACAATGTGCCCATCCGCCGGGCCATCGAGTCGGGGGCGACCCGCATCGTGGTGCTGCTGTGCACCCCACCCACGTATTCCCCCGCACCTACCAAGCGACCGGTCGAGGCCATGCTCAACGCCCTTCTCATCTCGATCCACGCCCGGTTTGCCCGCGATCTCGTCCAGCTCCCCCCGGCCGTCGAGGTCATCGTGTGCAGCGGCACCGAGTTCGGCACCCGCGACTTCGATGACTTCTCCAACACGGAGGCGCTCATCGCCCAAGGGCGGGCGGAGGCATCCGAGGTCGTGCGGCGCTACGGGATCGGGCGATCGGGGACGGCGCCGTTCTCGGGCGGCTCCATATATCTCACGGGGGCGAGCTCCGGTGCTCCGGCCAACGGGGGGCCGCCCGGCCCGCCCACGCCGGAGCCGCCGGTCCGGGAGTCCCAGCCGCCCGCCCCGCTGATCCATCCTGAACCGGGCACGTAGCGCCGGACGATGCGGGCCGGAACGCCGGCGATCACACAGTGGTCGGGAAAGACCCCACGCACCACCGCCCCGGCTCCCACCACCACGTTCCTCCCGAGCACCGTCCCGGGGAGGATCACCACGTGGGTGCCCAACCAGCTGCCGGTGCCGATCCGCACGGGGACGTCGCTCGGCCACTGCTCGTGCACGACCCGGTCGGGGTCCTCGTACCCGTGGTTCTGGTCGGTGATGTACACGTACGGTCCGGTGTGGACGTCGTCGCCCACCTCCAGCTGGAAATGGCCGACGATGTGGCTGCCACGGCCGATCATGCACCGGTCGCCGATCCGGACGACGGGGTCGGTGATCATCCGCTGACCGGGGACCATCCCGGCCGAAATGCTCACGTCCGGACCCACCAGGGTGTCCGCCCCGATGTGGATCCACCGCTCACCGAAGATCGCACCGGGGGGAAAGGCGAGGCACGTGCCGCGGCCGAAGGAACCGAACCGGGCGGCCAGAGCGTCGGCCGGCCCGGTGGCGCCGTGCCGCCTCGTCCAGTTCCACCCGGCGTGGATGAGCGAACCGAGCAATCGCCTGCCGACCCGGGTGGCCGGTCCCGGTGCCCGGTCGGATATCCGCTCCGGGGCCGGCGGAACGGGCCCCGGGTCATGACCCGCCCCGATCGGATCGGACCCGTGCGACCAGCGGTCAGACGCCGATCCGGAAGCGGCCACCCCGCGACGGTAGCTGATCGATCGGTGGCGGCCGGTCGCGGGAGACCGGCTGGCCGTGGTGGCCCCGCCCGGGTGCCGATGACCCGGGCCCGGTGTGATGGATCTCGGTCGGGCCAATACAGTCGGTGCCCGATGGCGAGCGGCGAGACAGATCCTGACCGGCGACTCGCCGAGCTGGGGCGGGCCGGGTTCGAGACGGGATCGGAGACCTACGAGCGGGCCCGTCCGAGCTACCCGGCCGCCGCCGTGGACCGCATCGTGGCCACGGCCGGCGTCACCCGCGGCACCCGGGTCCTCGACCTCGCCGCCGGCACCGGCAAACTAACGCGCCAACTTTGCGCCCGGGGAGCGAGCTGCGTGGCCGTCGAGCCCTCGGCGTCAATGCGCCAGGTCTTCGGCAACGTGCTGCCCGACGTGCCCGTGACCGGCGCGAGGGCCGAGAGGCTCCCCATCGTCGGGAGCTCGATGGACGCGGTGGTGGTGGCCCAGGCCTTCCATTGGTTCGACGCCGCGGTCGCGCTGGCCGAGGTGGCCCGGGTCCTGCGCCCGCACGGGTGGCTCGCCCTCATCTGGAACGAGCGGGACGAGACCGACCCGATGGTGGCCGAGCTGGTGCGGGTGAGCAAATGGGATCGGGGCCAGCCCTACCCGATGGGGAAGGACTTCGGCGACCTCATCGACCGCAGCCGGCTGTTCGGGCCGGTCGAACGGACCCGGTTTCGGTTCGTCCAGCAGCTCGACCGCCCCCGGTTCGTCGAGCAGGTGGCCTCACGCAGCTACGTACGGGTGATGACGGAGGAGGACCGCCGGGCCCTGCTGGCCCAGGTCGCCGAGCTCGGCGCCACCTTGGACGAACCGATCGCCATGCCCTATGTCACCGATCTGTTCTGCGCCAGGGTGCTGGAAGGCTGAGCCGGCCATCCACCACGGCGACCCCGGCTTGCCCGGTGGTGCGCCCAGGGTGGAGCCTCTGGTCGTCACCACCACCGGGACCACACCGGCCACCACCGGCGGCGGCCGGCGGCGCCGCCCCTCCTCAGAAAGGATCCTGCCCATGATCAAGCTGACCTGTCTGCTGAAGCGCAGGGAGGGGATGACCCCGGCCCAGTTCCAGGCGTACTGGAGGGACCATCATGGCCCGCTCATCGCCGACGGCCGCTGCGGCACCCATGTCATCCGCTACGAGCAGAACCCCCGACCGCTCGACGACTACCGCGACGAGGCCGACCGGTCGGGCTATGACGGGGTCACGGTCCAGTGGTTCGCGTCCATGGACGAGTACCACGCCCACATGCAGGAGGACGACTCCCCCGCCATGTTCGAGGACATCGCCAGGTTCCTCGATCTCGACCATCTCGAGTTCGTCCTCACCGAGAGGCCGCGGGTGGTCATCGACGGTGCCGTCGACTGGGGCCCGTGAGGCTGGGTGGCACCCCGACCGGGCGGCGGCCGGACACTGACAGGCTCGCCGGGCACTGACAGGCCGGCCGGACACTGACAGGCCCGCCGGACACTGACAGGCTCGCCGGACATTGACAGGGTCGGAGATCGGACTTACTATCCAGTGGATCGGACACCTGTCCGATTCACTGGAAAGGGCATCCGAATTGCCGATCACAGAGCCCGACATGAGCGGGATCGGCTTCGACGACATCGACCTCACCGACTCGAAGCCCTTCGCCGACCGCGTCCCCCACGAGTGGTTCTCCTTCCTGCGCAAGAACGCCCCGGTGTGGTGGCAGGAGGAAGCCCACGGCCCCGGGTTCTGGGCGGTGACCACCCACGCCGACTGCACCGCCGTCAACCGGGACTACGAGCACTTCTCGTCGGCCCGCAAGGCCACCTACATCTGGGACCTGGCCGACGCCGACCTGGCCCAGCAGCAACTCCTGATGCTCAACATGGACCCCCCACTGCACACCCGGTACCGCCGTCTGGTGAACAAGGGGTTCACACCCCGAACGGTCAACCAGTTGCACGACCGCATCCATGCGGCCACCGATGGCATCATCGACTCGGTGATCGATTCCGGCGGGGCCGACTTCGTCACCGACATCGCTGCTGAGCTCCCGCTCATCGTGATCGCCGAGCTTCTCGGCGTGCCCGACGAGGACCGGCACCGGATGTTCGACTGGTCCAACCGGATGATCGGCAGCGAGGATCCCGAGTACCAGAGCGCCGGAGAAGCGGCCCAGCAGGCGTCGATGGAGCTCTACGCCTACGCCTCCGAGCTGTTCGCGGTCAAGCGTGCCGATCCCCACGACGACCTCATGAGCGTGCTGACCGGGGTCGAGATCGACGGCGAGAAGCTCTCCGAGCTCGAGCTCGAGCTCTTCTTCCTGCTGCTGACCGTGGCCGGCAACGAGACCACCCGCAATCTCATCTCGGGGGGCATGGCCGCGTTCTTCGAGAACCCCGACCAATGGGAGAAGCTCCGCAACGACCGTTCCCTCCTGCCCTCGGCCGTCGAGGAGATGCTGCGCTACGTCACACCGGTGATGAACTTCCGCCGGCAGACCACCAGCGGGCTGGAGCTCGGTGGTCAGTTCATCGAGCCGGACACCAAGGTAGTCTTCTTCCACGTCTCGGCCAACCGGGACGAGAGCGTGTTCGACGATCCCCACACGTTCGACATCACTCGGGACCCCAATCCCCATCTGGCGTTCGGTGCCGGTGGACCCCACTTCTGCCTCGGGGCCAACCTGGCCCGCATGGAGATCCGGGTGATGTTCGAACACCTGCTCGACCGGATGCCGGAGATGGAGCTGGCCGGTGACGTGCAACGGCTCCAATCGCCGTTCATCAGCGGCGTGAAGCACATTCCGGTGCGCTTCCCCGTCGGGGCCCGCGTGCTGTCCTAGCAGTGACGCGCAAGTCCCCCGACAGCATCAAAGAGGTCATCCGTGACTTCCGGAGGGAGCAGGTCGTGGACGTGGCCCGACGTCTGTTCGGCGAGCGCGGCACGATCGACGTCTCGATGGACGAGATCGCCGCCGAGGCCGGTGTGGCCCGTTCCACGGTGTACGTGTACTTCGCCAACCGGGAGGAGCTGCTCCGAGCCTGCCTCACCGGCATGCACACCCAGCTCCTCGACGACCTCGCCGAGACCTGGGAGCAGGACGCAGAGCCGGCCCACCGCCTCGAGCGGCTGATCCAGGGCATGCTCGAGCGGATCGACGCTGACCCCGCCTTCTTCCGGTTGGCCCTGGTGACCCAGGGAGGTGTCAGTGAGGGCGGCGAGGCCCTCGGGACCGAGCTCTCCCTCATCGGGCTGAACATCGCCCGCCTCATCCGGGACCTCTATATCGACGGGGTCGGTCTCGGGACCTTCCGGGACCTCGACCCCGACCAGGCCATGGGCCTCATCGGCCAGCAGATCTACGGGGCCATGTCGGTCCGGGCCGGCGAGCCGTTGCCGGCCCCCGCCGACGAGGTCGCCTCGGGAATCTGCGACTTCATCCTGCACGGCCTCGGTTCCTGAAGCGGCCTGCCCGCCGGATCGGTCCCGCCCGGAGTCAGCTGGCGCCTCCGGCCGCGCAGTCGCGACACAGTCCGCTCAGGGAGAAGTGGTGCGGGTCGATCACGAAGCCCGTGTCGTCCAACAGCCGCTTCCGCAGCGGGTCGAATGTCGAGTCGGGGATCTCCACCACCCGGTTGCACCTCTCACAGACCAGGTGGTGGTGGATGTCACCGGCGAAGTGCCAACGAGACGGCCCATGGCCGAGATGGACGTGGAAGGCGATCTCGAGACGCTCGAGCAGCTCGAGAGTCCGGTAGATGGTGGCCAGGTTGATGTCAGGGTGGCGCACCCACACCAGTTCGGCCAGCTGCTCGGCGGTGAGGTGGTCGCGGCTGGACTCGAGCGCCTCGACCACGGCCCGCCGATCGACCGTGACCCTGCTCCCCGAGGCCCGGATGACGGCGATGGCCTGATCTGCCCGCGCTGGTGCCACCCGGGCATCGTAGTTCCGGGCTGCGGCCGGACCCCGTTGGCGGTGCCCTGCGCCCACCCCCGGCCACCGTCCACCGGCCGGGACGGGGGTCGGGTCAACCTCCGGCGACGGCAGGGACGATCGAGAGGGTCTGGCCGTCGGCCACCGGCGTGGCCAGTCCGTCGAGGAAGCGGACGTCCTCGTCGGCCAGGAAGACGTTGACGAAGCGGCGCAGCTCCCCGGCGTCGTCGAACAGCCGCTCGGCAAACCCGGCGTGAGCCGTGTCGAGGGCCTTCAGCGCCTCTCCGACCGTCGAGCCGTCGACGGACACCTCGCCGGCTCCACCGGTGAGGGTGCGCAGCTGAGTCGGGATGCGGACGTGGATGCTCATGGCACGCTCCTCGGTGGCGGTCCCCCGGCGGACAGGTGCTCACCGCCGGTGGCGGCGGCGAAAGCCTCGAGGGTGGGCGCGATGGTAGCGGTCGGGCCGGCCTGGCCGGCCAGGGCCTCCACCGTCTTCAGCCCGTGGCCGGTGACCATGGCCACCACCGACTCGTCGGATCGCACGGTCCCTTCGGCGGCCAACTTGGCCAGCGTGGCGATGGTGACGCCACCGGCCGTCTCGGCGAAGATGCCCTCGGTGCGGGCCAGGAGGCGGATGCCGTCGAGCACCTCGGCATCGGTGACCGAGCCACAGGACCCACCCGACGCCCGGATGGCCTGGAGCGCGTACCAGCCGTCGGCCGGGTTGCCGATGGCGAGCGACTTGGCGATGGTGTCCGGCTTGACCGGCCGGATGGCGTCGGTTCCGTCTCGGAAGGCGGTGGCCACCGGTGAGCAACCGGCCGCCTGGGCGCCGGAGATGCGAACCCGCGGCTCCTCGTCGAGCAACCCGACTTTCCACAGCTCCTCGAACCCCTTGGCCACCTTGGTCAGCTGGCTCCCCGACCCGATGGGCACGATGACATGGTCGGGTGAACGCCACCCCAGTTGCTCGGCCGCCTCGAACGCCAGGGTCTTCGACCCCTCGGCGTAGTAGGTGCGCACGTTGACGTTGACGAACGCCCACCCCGGCTGTTCGCTGGTCAGCTCGGCACACAACCGGTTGACGTCGTCGTAGCTCCCCTCCACGGCGATGACACGTCCGCCGTAGACGACCGTCATGGCGATCTTGGCCGTCTCCAGATCGTGGGGGATCAGCACGACCGACTCCATACCGGCACGCGCCGCGTGGGCGGCGACCGAGTTGGCCAGGTTGCCGGTGGAGGCACAGGCAGCGACCTTGAAACCGAGCTCGCGCGCCTTGGTGAGTGCCACCGACACCACCCGATCCTTGAACGACCCGGTCGGATTGGCCGTGTCGTCCTTGATCCACAGCTCGCCGAGACCCAGCTCGGCAGCCAGGCGGTCGGCCCGGACCAGCGGGGTGAACCCGGCACCGAGGTCCACCGGGTGGGCGTCGCCGACCGGGAGCAGATCGGCGTAGCGCCAGATGGTGCGCGGGCCCGACTCGACGCGCTGGCGGGTCATGGTGGCGGCGACACGCTCGTAGTCGTAGGTCACCTCGAGGGGGCCGAAGCAGAAGTCACAGACGTGCAGCGCCTCGGTCGGATAGGCGCGACCGCACTCACGGCAACGAAGCCCAGAAACGAAGTCCACGGTGTCTCCTCATCGCTCGGGCATTGGCACCTGGTGGAACCGGATCTGCTGGTGCAGGTCCGGTTCTCGCTCTGGTTGCCGCGGCGTCGCTGGGCCCGGTCCCTCAGCCGCTCTGGATGATGGCTCTATCATGGTCGATTCGGGTCCTCCAGTCAATGCGGGTCGGCCGGCCCGGGCCCGTGCCCTCCCAGTGGAAGGCCGGCTACGCGGGGGCGGGTGGTCGCCACCGCCCCGCCGAGGTCCGCCTTCCGCCTTCCGCCTTCCGCCTTCCCGCACCCGGGCCGGGTGAGCGATGATGACGGCATGTCGACGGCGTTCACTCCGGACCAGGACGCGGATCGGGTGCCGGCAACGTCGCCGACGCCGGCCGACGCCGCCGTCCTCACCGACCGGAAGGGGAACCGCCGCATCTCGGTCTGCATCCCGGCCCGCAACGAAGCGCCCACCATCGGTCCCATCGTCCACTCGATCGTGTCGACCCTGGCCGGGCCGGCCGACGGTCCGCCGCTCGTCGACGAGGTCATGGTCATCGACGACGGGTCGGACGACCGGACAGCCGAGCTGGCGGCCCGGTCGGGCGCCCGGGTCATCGCCACCGAAGGGTCGGGCGGTGGCAAGGGCCAGGCCATGCGGACGGCCCTCAAGTCGGCCGAGGGGGACCTCATCGTCTTCGTGGACGCCGACGTCACCAACTTCGGGCCCCATTTCGTCACCGGGTTGCTGGGGCCGCTCCTGTCCGACGACTCGGTGACCCTGGTGAAGGGGTACTACCGGCGTCCCCTCCACGGGGCTCCGGGCGGGGGCGGACGCGTCACCGAGCTGGTGGCCAAGCCCATCATCGATCTCCTCTTCCCCCATCTCGCCTCGATCGAACAGCCCTTGGCCGGCGAGACGGCCGCACCCCGCTGGGTGCTCGAGAAATGTGGGCTGGCCGACGGCTACGCCGTCGAGCTGGCCCTCCTCATCGACGCCGCCGCCCGCTTCGGGGTGGAGACCATCGCGCAAGTCGACCTCGGCGTCCGGGTCCACCGCAACCGACCCCTCACCGAGCTCCGGCCACAGGCGACCGACATCCTTCGGGCCTCGTTGGCCCGCTCCTCGCCCACGGCCGCCCCGGCCATCTCCCCGGACTGACGCCCACCCCAGGGCCATCCGACCTCGGCCGGGAGACCCATCGTCCGGACGCGCCCGCACCCCGGGCCCGCCAGTCCGGACCGGGGTTCGCGGACGCACTCGGATCGGCGGGTCAGGCCGAGGCGCAGGCCGCCTCCGGGCAGTCCGTCCCCGCCGCCAGACCCGAGCCGCCCCGGGCGATGGTCGCCAGCGCTGGCACCGGGGAGCTCGGCCGGAGCCGGCGGAGCACGTCGGCCGGGGCCGGATGGGGTCCCGGCTCGGCCTCCGACACCGACGGCGCGGCCGGGGCCGCCCGCCGGCGGAGTCGGCCGGGCACGAGGAGGGCGGTGACGGCGCCGATCGCCACCACGGCGGCTCCGGCGAAGACCGCCGGGGTCAGCCCGCTGACGTAGTCCCCCGGTGAGCGGTAGCCGCCGTTGGAGCTGAAGACGGCGCCGAGGACGGCGATGCCCAACACCCCTCCCAGCTCGCGGAAGGCACTGTTCGCCCCGGAGGCCACGCCTTCGAGGGCGGTGGGCAACGAGCCGAGCACCAGGGAGGCCAGCGGGACGAAGAACAACGTCATCCCGACGCCGCTGATCACGAAGGGCACGACCATGTCGGCGTACGGGGTGGTCGGCGTGATGAGCAGGCCCAGCCAGGTGAGCCCGACGGCCTGCATCACCAACCCGCCCACCACCAGCGGCTTGCCTCCCCACCGCTCGGCCAGGTTGCCGACCACCGGGGCCAGCAGCATGGCCATCGCCGTCCAGGGCAGCACCCGGACGCCCGCCGCCAGCGGGCTGAGGCCCTGGACGGTCTGGAGAAACTGGGTGAGGAAGAAGATCGAGCCGAACATCCCGAAGCTGAACAGGAGGGCGGTGACGTTGACGGCGGCGAACCCCCGGTTGCGGAACAGCCTGATGTCGAGCATGGGGTGGGAGGACCGGAGCTCCCAGGCGATGAACGCGGTCAGGGCCACCGATCCCGCCACGAAGGACGCCAGCACCGAGGTGCTCGTCCATCCGTGGGCGTTCCCCCGGACCAGACCGAGCACCACGCCGAACAGGCCGACGCTGACCAGCCCCACCCCCACCAGGTCGAGCCGGGAGGGTGTCCCCCGGGACTCGGACAGCTTCCACCATGCCAACGGGACGAGCACCAGCCCGATGGGCACGTTGAGCCAGAAGATGTACTGCCAGGACCAGCCGCTGGTGACGGCGCCGCCGACCAGCGGTCCGATGGCGATGGCCAGCCCGCCGATCGCCCCCCACAGCCCCAGTGCGGCGTTACGCCGCTCCGGGGGGACCGCTGCACTGAGCAGGGTCAGGGACAGCGGCATGATCATCGCCCCCCCGGCTCCCTGGACGGCCCGGGCCGCCACCAGCACCGAGATGCTCGGGGCCAGGGCGGCCACCGCGGAGGCCCCGGTGAACACGGCGATGCCGAGCACGAAGATGCGCCGGCGCCCGAACCGCTCGCCGATCGCCGCCGCCGACAGCAGCAGCACGGCGAACGTCAGCGTGTAGGCGTTGACCGTCCACTCGAGGCCGGAAAGGCCGGCGTGCAGGTGGACCCGGATCACCGGGAGCGCCGTCGACACCACCAGGTTGTCCAGCGAGGCCATGAACAGCGCCATGCCGGTGATGGCGATGGCCCACACGGCCTTCCGCCGGGCGGCGGTCGTCCCGTGGCGCCCGGCCGGGACGGCCGAGCCGCTGGCGCCCGGCGCCCCGGCCACCACCGCCGGCTGGGCTGGACCCGGAGGGACGGCCCGCTTCCCCCGCCCGGGGCTCAGCACCGCCGCCAGGCGGACGATGCCGCCCGGGCGCCCCGCCCGCCGGGTACGCCAGCGCCTTGATTGTGATTGATCACTAGATATCCCGGGCAAAAAAAGCGGGCTGGTGAGTGACTGCTGGTTCATGCGGGTACCTCCTCGGTCGCGGCCTGGTCGGCGCGTCGCTGGGCGTCGATGGCCTGGGTCATGGCCTTGACGGCCTGGGCTTTTTCCGGTCCGAGGCAGAGGCTCTGGGCCCAGCCGTCGGAGATCGACTGGAGGTCGATGGCGGCCATCACGTTGATCAACATCCCCATGGCGAAGAACTCGCGGAGCTCCTCTTCGGTCAGGTGGGTCCGGTCGAAGAAGACCCCCTGGAGAACCTCGAACGTCCGGCGGCAGCTGCGGGCGATGTCCGGGTCCCCGGGGGCGGCGGCGAAGCCGTGCAGCTGCACCTGGAGCAGCTCGGGATCCTGCATGAGCTCCACATAGGCGGTCCCCATGGCGGCCATGGCCTCCTGCCCGTCGAGACCCTCGCCGGCCTGGGAGAGCTCGTGGATGATCCGATCCCCGACCAGGTCGTAGGTGGCCACGAACAGGTCCTTCTTGGTGCCGAACAGGCGGAACAGATACGGCTGGGAGATCCCGGCCCGGGCGGCGATGGCCTCGGTCGACGTCCCCGCATAGCCCGACCGGGCGAATTCGGAGATGGCCGCGGCCAGGACCGCGGTGCGACGCTCGTCTGCGGTCTGCCGGCCGGGAACCATCATCCTCCTATTGTGAGTGCTCACTCACTATCTTGTCAAGCCCTTCCAGGAAAGTGCGGGCATCCCTGTCAAACCCTTTTTCACCTGCCGAGGGCGCCCAACAGGTAGCGTCCCTGGGCATGGCTCCCCACCGCGTCGAAGAGGACGGAGAGGGCTCGCTGGTCGACACGGTGATCGTCTCCAACCGGGGCCCGCTGGCGTTCCACTTCGAGGACGGCGTTCCGGTGGCCGGCGAGACGGCCGGAGGCTTGGCGGGATCGCTGCGGCCGATGATGGCCGGAACCGGGGCTACCTGGGTGGCCGCCACCCTCGGGGATGCCGACCGGGCGGCCAACCGGGCCGGCCTGATTCCGGACGACGGGTTCCACGTCGAGCTCGTCGACCCGGACCCGGAGGTCTACAACCTGGCCTACAACGTGGTCTCCAACGCCATGCTGTGGTTCTGCCACCACCATCTGTTCGACGCCCCCCGGCGCCCCCGTCCGGACCGTCGATGGTTGGGCGCGTGGGACGCCTACCGCGAGCTCAACCGTCAGTTCGCCGAACGGGTGGCCAAGGTGGCACCTGTCGGGGGCCGGGTCCTCGTCCAGGACTACCACCTCGCTCTCATGGGCTCGATGCTGGCCGGCGAGCGTCCCGACCTCAGGACGGTCCACTTCACGCACACGCCCTTTGCCGACCCCTCGGTGCTTCGCATGCTTCCGACCGCGGTCGGGGCCGAGCTGCTGTCCTCGATGGCCGCGTTCGGTGCCTGCGGGTTCCACACGGAGCGGTGGGCCGCCGCCTACCGAGCCAACCAGGCCGATCGCGGTTCAGCCGGGGGTCCGGGTGGTGCCGCGGCCGGCACGACGTTCGTCTCCGCCCTCTCGACCGATCCCGTGCGGCTCCGGGCCTCGGCCTCGGACCCGGCGGTCCCGCCGGCCCTGGCCCGCATCGAGGAGATGGTGGGCGACCCTGATCGTCAGGTCATCGTGCGGGTGGACCGGATGGAGCTGTCCAAGAACCTGCTCCGCGGTTTCTGGGCCTTCGAGGAGCTGCTCGAGTGCGAACCGGGTCGTCGTGAGCGGGTGGTGTTCGTGGCCATGGCCTACCCCACCCGTCAGGGGCTGCCCGAATACATGGCCTACCAGAACGAGGTGGAGTCCACCGTGGCCCGGATCAACGAGCGGTGGGCCACGCCCGGTTGGACGCCGATCGTCCTCGGGGTGGAGGACGACTACTACGCCTCGCTGGCCGCTCTGTCGCGTTACGACGTCCTGCTGGTCAATGCGGTACGCGACGGGCTGAACCTGGTCGCGAAGGAGGGACCCCTCGTCAACGACCGTCACGGGGTCCTCGCCCTGTCCCGGGAGACCGGGGCCTTCGACGAGCTGTGGCCGGCCTCCCTCGAGCTGAACCCCTTCGACATCTCGGGCACCGCCGCCGTGCTGGCCGAGGCGCTCGACACGGACCGGAGCGAGCGCACCGCCCGTTCGGCCGAGCTGCGCCGGCTGATCCTGGCCCGCACCCCGGCCGATTGGTTGGCCGATCAAGTGGCGGCTGCCGCCGGTTGACCGCTCATCCGGGCGGGACTCGGGCCTCATCCGCCGCCCCGGCCAGCCAGTCCAGGACGGCCAGGGCCCCGGCCGGTCCCTCCACGACGGCATCCGCTGCCTCGGCCACCTCGGGCGCGCTCTCCTCGTCGACGGCCGCGATCGAGGCGGTGAGGAGACCCTCGCTGGCAGCCAGGTCGGAGAGGGCGGCGAAGGCCGGGAGGTCACCGAGGTCGTCACCGAGGTAGCAGGCGGCCGAGCCGCCCGATGCCAGTGCTCGCACCACCGATCCCTTGTCGGTGTCGGAGGGCGGCCGGAGCTCGATGGACATGCGGCCGGGATGGGACATGAGCCCGCAGTGTGCCGCCTCGGCCTGGGCGGCCGTCACGGCCCAGTCACTGGCCTCGGGGGCCCGGCGCCAGTGGACGGTGACGGCCAGTCCCTTGCCCTCGACCTCGACGCCGGGTGGGGCGGAGGAACGGAGCCGTTCGACGGCGCCCTCGACCACCGGGCGCCACGGTTCGAGCCCCGCTTTGACGGTGACCACTCCGTCACTGTTGGCCCACTCCAGCCCGTAGAGCCCGACGAAGTGGACCGACGAGAGACCGGCAGGAGGCTTCCCCCGGACCGTCCCGGAGGTGACCCGGTCGAGCAAGAACGACGCCGGCCGTCCGGAGATCACCGCCACCACCCCGAACCGCCGGGCCAGTCGGGCCAGGACGTCGAGGGCGCCGTCGACGGGGCGGGCCTCGGCCGGGTCGACCACGATGGGCGCAAGGGTGCCGTCGAAGTCGCTGAGGACGGCGGCCTTCGACGGACGCTCGAGGAAGGGGGCCAGCAGGCGTATCACGTCCGGGCTCGGTTCGTTGTCCATCGGTGGCCTTCTACGGCGGGCCCGCGGTCGCCGGCCGCAATCGATCAGTGATGGGTCGTCGACGGGGTGGACGGCCGGGCCGTCGTGGTGGCCGTGGTGGCGGTCGTGGTCGCCGTCGGCGACGTCGCCTTGGTGGCCAGGTCGGGACCGACCACCACGAGGACCTCGGCCGCGCCGATCGAGCTGATCGGTGCGGCGGTGGTGTAGGGCTGGACCAGCGCGATCGGCACTTTGAGGGCCTGGGCGATCTCGATGGCCGCCTGCTGGTGGCCGGCCAGGTAGTAGATGGTCGAGACCGGCACCTTGGCCGAGGCGTTGACCGGCGTCGCCAGGTTCCAACCGGCCGGCTGGAGCTCGGCCGTCACCGCCGCCGCCGCCCCGGACACACCTGAGGCGTTGGCCACCAGCACCGACACTTTGTTCGTGGCCAACGTGGTTGTGGAGCCGCTCTGGTGGGTAGGTGTCGTCGTCGTGATACCGGGGGTGGAGGTGGTGGTACCAGTGGCGGCACTCGGCGGTGAATTCGACGCCGTGGTGGCCGTGGACGGGTGGATGACGCCGAGGAGCAGCACTGTGGCCACCACGAACGCCACCAGCACGATGCCGGCCCGGACCATCGGGAACCCGCGCCCACCCGGGCCGGTCGACGGCCCGTTGGCCTGAGGGGGGTTGGACACTGCACGTCAGCCTGCCAACCGGTGAAGGGAGAAGCAAGGCTTTCGCCGGGCGCGGAGTCGGGGTCGTGCCGGGCGCGGCCGGGGGGCCGCCGCCCGACCCCGGCGACCGTACAATGGCGGTGGCACCGGGTGGGTGACGGTACCGGGCCGGTGTGGCGCAGTTGGTAGCGCAGACGACTTGTAATCGTCAGGTCGTGGGTTCGATTCCCACCGCCGGCTCCCCTGACCAGGGGCGTCGCGCCCGCAAGGGTGGCCCCGGCGCCTCGGGCGCCCGTCGGGAACGTCTCGGACCTGGGCCGTCGGCCGCGATCGTGCGGGCGGACTTCCAGGTAAGTTCTGTCGGTGACGGCATGGCTGTGCCTGGCGTGAGCCGTCTCGACGATCCCCATGTGGAGGGGGAGGAGCGGTTATGACCGACCTGCTGATGGCGAAGGACCAGCTGACCCTGGCGGATCGATTTCTGGCCACCCGGTCGCTGACCGAATCGCTGGCCTCCCCGCTGTCGGCCGAGGACCAGACCGTCCAGTCGATGCCCGACGTGAGCCCGACCAAGTGGCACCGGGCCCACACCACGTGGTTCTTCGAGACCTTCCTGCTCCAGCCCGGGCTCGAGGGGTACCGATGTTTCCATCCCGACTACGGCTTCCTCTTCAACTCGTACTACGAGGGGGTCGGTGCCCGGTACCCCCGGCACCACCGCGGGCTGCTGTCCCGACCGGGCGTGGCCGAGGTGGCCGACTACCGGGCCCATGTGGACCGGGCCATGACCGTGCTCCTCGACGATGCCTTCAGCCCTTCGGTCGGCGAGCTGATCGAGCTCGGGATCCAGCACGAGCAACAGCACCAGGAGCTGCTGCTGATGGACATCAAGCACGTGCTGTCACGCAATCCCCTGTTCCCCGCCTACGACGCCGTGCGGCTCCCGCCGCCGAGCGACGCCGGTGAGCCCACCTGGACTGGCCACGACGAGGGGAACTACGAGACCGGCCACGGCGGCGCGGGCTTCTGCTTCGACAACGAGTTGCCCCGCCACCTGGTCTACCTCGGTGCGTTCGACCTCGCCGACCAGCCGGTCAGCTGTGGCCAGTGGCTCGAGTTCATGGCGGACGGCGGCTACCGCCGGCCGGAGCTGTGGCTCTCGGACGGTTGGGCGGCGGTACAGGAGCAGGACTGGGAGGCGCCTCTCTACTGGTCGATGACCGACGGCGCCTGGCACGAGTTCACGCTGGCCGGCTCGGTCCCGGTGAACCCGGCCCAGCCCGCCTGCCACCTGAGCTACTACGAGGCCGACGCCTTCGCCCGCTGGGCCGGGTGTCGCCTGCCGACCGAGGCCGAGTGGGAGGTGGCCGCGGCCCGGGCCCCGGTCGACGGGCACTTCCTGGACCAGACCAAGCTCCATCCGACGCCGTCGACCGGCCCGTCGTCGAAGTCCCGCCCCTACGGCGACGTCTGGCAGTGGACCTCGTCCGCCTACAGCCCGTACCCCGGGTTCGAGCCGGTGCCGGGCGCCGTCGGCGAGTACAACGGCAAGTTCATGGTCAACCAGTACGTCCTGCGCGGCGGCTCGTGCGCCACCCCGCCCGACCACGTGCGGGCCAGCTACCGGAATTTCTTCCCGCCCTCGGCCCGCTGGGCGTTCTCCGGCGTGCGGATGGCCCGGGACGCCGCCTGAGCCGAGTGGATCACGCCCCCGGAGGACGATGATTCCCATGACCCGCGTGATTCCCCCGACCATCGACATCCATCTGTCGGGCGCCGACCTGCGCGGGGCCATGGAGCAGGACGTGGCCACCGGCCTGACCGCACGACCGAAGCAGCTGCCCCCCGTCTACTTCTACGACGACCGCGGCAGCCGCCTCTTCGACGAGATCACCCGGTTGCCCGAGTACTACCCGACCCGGGCCGAGCGGTCCATCCTCGATGCCCATGCCACCGACATCGCCCGGCGCTCCGACGCCGACACCCTGGTCGAGCTGGGCGCGGGCACCTGTGAGAAGTCGAGGCTCCTGCTCGACGCCATGCAGTCCACCGGCCGGTTGCAACGGTTCCTACCGCTCGACGTGAGCGACACCACGCTGTGGGAGGCGGCCACCGCCCTCTCCGAGGAGTACCCCGGAGTGGCGGTCAACGCCGTGGTCGCCGACTTCCATCAACACCTCGACCGGCTGCCGGCCGGGGGGCGCCGGCTGTTCGCCTTCCTCGGCGGCACCGTCGGCAATCTCGACCCTTCCCAGCGCCGAGAGTTCTTCATCCAGCTGGGCAAGGTCATGGGCATCGAGGACCGTCTGCTGCTGGGGACCGACCTGGTCAAGGACCGGGGCCGCCTGGTGAGGGCGTACGACGACGAGTCGGGCGTGACCGCCGAGTTCAATCGCAACGTGCTGCACGTGCTCAACCGCGAGCTGGGCGCCGACTTCGACCCCGGGCGGTTCGAGCACGTCGCCCGCTGGAACGAAGCGGACCAGCGGATCGAGATGTGGCTCCGCTCCCCGGAACGTCAACAGGTCCACGTCGCCGACCTCGACCTCGATCTGGTCTACCAGCCGGGTGAGGAGATGCTCACGGAGATCAGCACCAAGTTCTCGCCGGACGCCCTCGACGCAGAGCTCGGCGAATGCGGGTTCAGGGTCGAGTCGACCTGGCGCTCCGACGGGGACGAGTTCCTGGTGACGCTGGCCCGCCCGTCCTCCTGAGGATCGTCGCCGGTCGTGCCCGGTCCCCGGCCCGGGTGACCGGCTCGGGTCCCGGGCCACACCGCGACCTCAGGAGCCGACCAGGTCCTTGACCGCCGCCTCGACGGCCCGGTGGAAGGTCGGATAGGCGTAGATCATGTGCCGGAGCCGGGTGGTCGGCACCTCGGCGTAGACCGCCAGGGTCAGCAGACCCAGTACCTCGCCGCCCCACGGCCCGGCCGAGGTCGCCCCGACCAGCACGCCGCGCCGGGCGTCCTCCACCAGCTTGATGAACCCCTGGTTGCCCGCCTTGTGGATCCAGCCCCGGGTCGACGTCGGGACCTCGGTCGACCCCACCCGGACATCCAGCCCGGTCTCGCGCGCCTGACGCTCGTTGAGGCCCACCGAGCCGATCTCCGGATCGGTGAAGGTGACCCTCGGGACGGCCCGGTAGTCGGCCGGCACCACCGGCTGGCCGAGGATGTCATTGACCACGATGTCCGCCTGGTACATGGAGACGTGGGTGAACGCCCCCTTGCCCGTGGCGTCACCGATGGCCCAGGTGCGGTCGACTCCCTCCACCCGCAGATGGTCGTCGACGGGCAGGAACCGGCCCGACTCGTCGAGGCCGACCGAGGACACGTTGAGGCGGCCCAGGTCGGCATGGCGGCCGGTGGCCACCAGGAGGCGTTCGGCCGTCACCGGGTCGCCGCCGGCCACGTCCAGCGTGAAGTGCGCCCCGTCGTGGTGGACCGAGTTCACCGACACCCCTGTCCGCACCTCGATCCCCTCCGACGCGAAGACCTCGCTCGAGCAGTTGCCCCGACTCGGGCTCCTCGGGGCCGAGTCAGGACCGTCCCGGCCTCGAGCACCGTCACCGAGGAACCGAACCTCCGGAACACCTGGGTCAGCTCGGACCCGATGGCCCCACCGCCGAGGACAGCCAGCGAACCGGGGACCTGCTCGGTCTCGATGGCCTCCCGGTTGGTCCAGTAGGGGGTGGAGACCAGGCCGTCCACCGGAGGGACCGACGCCCGGGCTCCCACATTGACGACCACCGCCCTGTCGGCCTCGAAGACGCGGTCGCCGACCGCCACCCGGCCCGGTCCCTCGAGCCGCCCCCATCCCCGAACCAAGCGGCCACCCTTGTCCTCGAAGCGCTTCACCGCCACCGTGTCGTCCCACGAGTCGGTCGCCTCCTCCCGGATCCGCCGGGCCACCGGCGACCAGTCGGGGCGCACGGTGGCCCCGCCGGCCATGCCGGGTACCCGCCGGCCCTCGGCCAGCAGGTCGGCGGCGCGGATCATCATCTTCGAGGGGACGCATCCCCAGTAGGGGCACTCCCCGCCGACGAGCTCGGCGTCGATGCCCAGGACGTCCAGTCCGGCCTCGGCCAGCCGCTCGGCGGCATCCTCGCCCCCGGGGCCCATGCCCACCACGATCACGTCTGCTCGCTCGCTCATCCATGCTCCTTCGATCGGGCCCCGGACGGGTCGCCACCGATCACGGGTCGATCGGCTTCGCCGGGCAGCCCGGCTGCACTGCGCCTCCGGTTCTACCCCACCCGGCCGAGCTGGGCGGGTACGAGTCCGGGGTGTCCGGTCCCGGCGGGTCACCGCCCCACCTCTCCCGGGCAGGCACCCGATGACGCGGCGTCGTGCGCCCTCGATTGGGACGACGGGCTACCGGTCCGCCGAACGCCGGCGGGCCACCTCGAAGCAGGCGACGGCCCCGGCCGTCGAGACATTGAGCGACGACACCGTGCCGTGCTGGGGCAGGGATGCCAGCACATCGCAGCGCTTGCGGGTCAGGGCGGCCAGCCCGGCCTCCTCGGACCCCACGACCAGCGCCACCGGCTGGTCCCCGAGCGGCAGGTCGTAGAACGACTGCCGGGCCTCCCCGACCATACCGACCGTCCAGACGCCCCGGTCCGAGAGCTGCCTCAGGGCGGCGGGGATGCCGGCCACGAGGGCGATGGACAAGTACTCGATGGCCCCGGCGGCCACCTTGGTCACGGTCGGCGACAGGTGTGCCGAACGATGACGGGGCAGCACGACGCCGGTGACGCCGGCACACTCTGCGCTCCTGAGCAGGGCGCCGACGTTGTGGGGGTCGGTGATGCCGTCGAGCACCAACAGGAAGGGCAACCGGTCCTGGCCGGCCGGCACGCACAGCCCGGCCAGGGGCGTCTCCTCGATCGGGCGGGCCAGCGCCACCACTCCCTGGGAGCCGTCGGTGCGGGCCACCGAGTCGAGTCGACGGCGCGACACGTACTCGACCCGGACCCGTCGCTTCGAGGCCAGGGACTCGATGTCATCGAGGATGGCCGACGGCTCCAGGCCGTCCGCCACGAGCAGCGAGCGGACCGGCCGGCGGTTGGCCCGCAACAGCTCGCGTACGGCCTGGCGACCCTCGACCTGGTCACCGCCGAGGCCGTGGCCCGTTCGGCCGGCGGCCGACCGGTGGCCCGGACGCCCGGGGTGGCCGTCCTGCCGCCGGATGGGAGCAGGACGGCCGCTGCGGCCCGCACCTCGACCGTCGTTCGCGGCCCGCCGACGTCCCTCGCCGCGCCGTCCGGACCCACCCCTCTCCGGTGTCACGGTGGTCGGGCGCCCGGCGACGGCCCGAGGAGCACCGCCGCCCAGCAGGCGATACCCTCGGCCCGGCCCAGGGCGCCGAGCCCCTCGGCGCGGGTGGCCTTCACATTGGCCGGGGCCCCGACCACGGCACCCAACCGCTCCGCCATCAGGTCGATGTACGGGGCCAGCCGCGGTCGCTCGGCCACGACCGTGCAGTCGACGTTGACCGGGGCCCAGCCGGCCCCAGCGGCCAGCTCGACCATGCGGGCCAGGATGGCCAGGCTGTCGGCATTGTGCCACCGCGGGTCGCTGTCGGGCGCGTGCCGGCCCAGGTCACCGAGGCCGGCGGCGCCGAGTACGGCGTCAGCCACGGCGTGGGCCACCGCGTCGGCATCGCTGTGGCCGTCGAGACCCCGCACATCGCTGCCGGTGATGGTGACGCCACCGAGCACCAGCGCCCGGCCCGGCTGGTCCGAGAACGGGTGGACGTCGAGTCCGTGGCCGATCCGGAACGAGGGGACACCCGGGGTCACCGTGCCGCCCCCATGAGTGCTTCGGCGGCAGGCAGGTCCTCGGGCCGGGTGAGCTTGAGGTTGAACGGCTCGCCGGCCACCGTGCAGACGGTGGCGCCCAGGCGCTCGAGCAACCCGGCGTCGTCGGTGGCGTCAGCGGCACCGTCGTGGGCGGCCCGCAGCGTGGCGGCAGCGAAGGCCTGCGGGGTCTGCACGAGGACCAGTCCGTCACGGTCCTCGGTCGAGCGCACGAACCCGCCGGCGGTCCGCTTCAGAGTGTCGGTGACCGGCAGCACGGGGATCGCTCCTTCCGCCCTTCCGGCGCGCACCGCCTCGACCACGGCGGCGAAGACCGCTGGGGTCGCCAGCGGTCGAGCGGCATCGTGGACGACGATCACGGCCGCGTCGTCGGGCACGGCGGCCAGTCCCGCCCGGACCGAGTCGGCCCGTGTCGCGCCGCCGGCGACCACCCGGTCCACCCGGGCCGAAGGATCCGGAGGGACACCGTCCGCCTCCCGGGCACCGAGGGAGCCGTCGGGGACCACCAGCACGACACCGTCGGATACGGCCCGGGCCGATGCCACCGACCATGAGACCACCGGACGACCTGCCAGTTGGAGAAATTGCTTTCGACCCCCGAACCGGCGGCCGGACCCGCCCGCCACCACCACGGTCCACACGGACCCCGCTCGGCTCAGGGCAACGCCTCGTTGAGGCGCACCTCGGCGGTCTCCTCGTCCACGCCCAGCGCGAAGGTGAGCTCGGACACCAGGATCTGGCGGGCCCGGCTGAGCATCCGCTTCTCACCGGCGGAGAGTCCCTTGTCCTTGTCGCGGATGGAGAGGTTCCGCACCACCTCGGCCACCTGGTAGATGTCACCGGACCGCAGCTTTTCGGAATGGTTCTTGTAGCGGCGGGACCAGTTGGTCGGCATCCGGGCTTCCTTCTTGCGCAGCACGGCGAAGACCTCTTCGACCTCCTCGTCGTTGATCACCTCCCGCAGGCCGACACCGTCGGTGTTGTCGGCGGGCACCATCAACGTGAGGTCGCCGTAGGCCAGGCGCAGTACCAGGTACTCCTGTTTCTTCCCGAAGGCCTCCTTCGTCTCACGACGCTCGACGACCGCCGCGCCGTGGTGCGGATAGACGACCTTGTCACCGATGTCGAACACCATTCCTCCTGGTGAAGCAGGCAGGTCCCGGGCTGATGGGCTCCGTCGGGACCGCATAGGGGAGCACGCAATGGTACACGGTGGGGGGTGCCTGCCGTCCCCGGGCCGGCGTCGGGTGTCGGGTCCAAGACGACCGTCTCGTGGAGGTGGCGGCCGGTCACGGCCGCCTCGCGGCGTCCATCGGCGGCACCCTCGCCGGTGCTATTGGTAGCGCTCGAAGATCCCGGCCTCGGCCAGGCGGGCCAACCCGTCCTTGACCGAGTGAGCGCGGGCCTGGCCCACGCCCTCCACCTGCTCGAGCTCCCCCAGGGAGGCTCGCATGATCTGCTGCAGGTTGACGAAGCGGTCCACGATCCGCTCGATGATGGCGTCCGAGAAGCGCGGGAGGCGGTAGAGGAGGCGATACCCCCGGGGCTCCACGCCCGACTCGCTGTCGTGGAACGAGCCCGGCAACCCGAGGATCTGGGCCACCCGCCCGGCGTCACCCAACTCGTCCGAGGTCAGGCGGGCGAGCTCCTCCACCACCTGGTCGGCGACGGGGAAGCGGTGGGCCGCTCGGCCGGCCGGACGGCGGCAGTAGTCGCGGACCACCAGGTTGAGTGCGGTGTCGACGCCGTCCATGAGCTCGGCCGATTGCAGCCCGACCAGACGGCCGTCTTCGCCCAGCTCGACCAGGTATCCCTCGACCTCCTCGGCGATACGGAGGAGCATCTCGGCGGCCTGCACCACGCCGACCACGTCACCCACCGACACGGTGTCCTCCACCTCCAGCATGGACAGCCCGCTGAGCGCCACATCGAACCGGTTGCGGAACCGTTGCATGGTGGCCAGGGCCTGGTCGGTGCGGTCGTGCAGCCATCCGGTGGGCTGGATGGTGTGCTTCTGGTCGTTGCGGTACACGGCGATGACCGACATGGCCGCCGACACGGACAGGACCGGCACGTCGATGGAACGGGCCATCCGCTCGGCGGTCCGGTGCCGGGTGCCCGTCTCCGACGTGGGGATGCTGGCCTTGGGCATCAGGTGGACATTGGCCCGGGCGATCCGGGAGGCGTCCGCGGCCAGGATGATGGCGCCGTCCATCTTGGCCAGCTCGGAGAGACGTTGCGGGCTGAACTCGGCGTCGAGCAGGAACCCGCCCGAGCAGATCGACAGGACGCTCGGGTCGTCGCCCACCACCACCAGGGCCCCGCGCTTGGCCCGGAGGATCCGGTCGAGGCCGTCACGGAGGGGCCGACCGGGAGCGGCCATGGCCAGGGCGTCACTGAGCGGCGAGCTCTGACGGGTGGTCACAGAGGAATGGTAGCGGTCGACCGATGGCCGGTCGCCGAGGAAAGGGCGATGACCGGGGCCGTTGCCGTCCGGGCGACGCCGTCACCGGGCCGGGCGTTCAGGAGACCGGAGGGGAGCAGAACTGCGCCACCACTTGGGCCACCGTCTCCGCCCGAACCAGGTCCACCCCGGGTGGGCCCGCGGGGGAGGAGGCCGGCACAACCACCCGGTCGAACCCCAGTCGTGCCGTCTCCTCGAGCCGACGGGGCAGGTTGGTGACCTGGCGGACCTCACCGGACAGCCCGATCTCCCCGACGGCGGCCAGGGTCGGAGGCAGGGCCACCCCGCTGGCCGCCGACGCCACGGCCAGCGCCACGGCCAGGTCGGCGGCGGGCTCGGTGACCCGGATGCCCCCGGCCACCGAGGCGAAGACGTCCATGGCCAGCACCGGAAGGCCGGCGTGTCGCACGAGGACGGCGAGGGTCATCACCAGGCGGCCGGCGTCGAGGCCCACCACCGAGCGCTTGGCCTGCGCCTGGCCCATGGGCGTGACCAGGGCCTGCAACTCGACCGCCAGGGTACGGCGACCCTGCAGGGCCGGGAGCACGACCCCGCCCGGCACGCCCGTCAGCCGGTCGCCCAGGAGGAGCCGCCGCGGGTCGTCCACCCGATCGAGCCCCTGGTCGCCCATCTCGAACAGCCCTAGCTCGCCGGTCGGGCCGAATCGATGCTTCACGGCCGACAGGAGCCGCAGGGCGTGGTGACGGTCCCCCTCGAAGCTCAGCACGGTGTCCACCATGTGCTCCAGCGTCCGCGGCCCGGCCAGCGATCCGTCCTTGGTCACGTGGCCGACCAGCACCATGGCCACCTGCCGGGACTTGGCCAGGCTCACCAGCTGGTCGGCACACTGGCGGACCTGGGTCACGCTGCCCGGCGCACCGGCGGCCCGGGCCTCCCCGGGGGCGCCGGGTCCGGCCGCCATGGCCTGGATGGAGTCGATGACGACGAGATCGGGCTCGGCCGCCGCCACGGCGCCGACGGCCGCCTCCACGTCGGTGACCGGCAGGATCAACAGCCCGGGCGGGATCGGCCCCAGACGTTCGGCCCGCAACCGGACCTGGTGGGCCGACTCCTCGGCCGAGACCAGCAGTACCTGGTGCCCCAGGGCGGCCCGGGCCGCCAGCACCTGCAGCAACAAGGTGGATTTGCCGATGCCCGGCTCACCGCCGAGCAGGGTGACCGACCCCGGGACCAGGCCCCCCGACAGCACCCGGTCGAACTCGTCCACCCCGGTGGGCACGGCCCTCGCCTCGTCCACCTCGACCGAGCTCAGGGCGACGGGTATGGCCGCCAGGCCGAGGGCGTCGACCGCCTGCACCAGCGGTCCGAGCGTGGTCTCCTCCACCAGCGTGTTCCACTCGCCGCAGGCCGGGCAACGCCCGGCCCACCGAGCGGTCGTCCCTCCGCAGTCGATGCAGCGATGGCGCCTCGCCGTCTTGGCCATGGCCGCATGGTACGGCCCGGGTGTGCCGGCCCGATGCCATTGCCGCCGCGGCCCACTGCCACGGCCCGGGGGAACCGGGAGGCGCAGGCCGGGATCGGCAGCCGGAGCTCGTCCGAACCGGAGCTGGTCGGCGGCGGGGCTGGTCGGAGCCGGAGCTGGTCGGCGGCGGGGCTGGTCGGAGCCGGGGCTAGTCGGCGGCGGAGTCGGCGCCGGCCAGCTCGACCGGGGGCGGCTCGATGCCCTCGATGGCCTTGAACGTGAGCTGTTGCTCGCCGGCCACCAGCGGCGGCGCGCCCTTCACGTCGTAGGCGGCGGCCGCTTCGGGGGTGATCGTCTCCACGTCCACCACGATGGTCTCGCCCACCCGGAATTCCTTCCACAGGATCCGCTCGGACAGCGGGTCCTCGACCATCTGCTGGATGGCCCGCCGCAGCGGCCGCGCCCCGAGCTGGGGGTCGTAGCCCCGCTCGGCCAGCAGCTGCTTGGCCGGAGGCGTGAGCACCAGGCTCAGCCCCTGCAGCTCGAGCTGGTTCGAGACACGCTGGATCATGAGGTCCACGATCTCGACCACCTCTTCCTTGGACAGCTCGTGGAACACCACGACCTCGTCGATCCGGTTGAGGAACTCCGGGCGGAAGTGGGCCTTCAGGGCCTCGTTGACCTTCGCCTTCATCCGCTCGTAGGTGATGGCCTCGGACGTCTTGGCGAAGCCGACCGACGACTTGCGCAGATCGGCCGTGCCGAGGTTGGAGGTCATGATCAACACGGTGTTCTTGAAGTCCACCGAGCGGCCCTGGGCGTCCGTCAGCCGGCCGTCCTCGAGGATCTGGAGCAGCGCGTTGAACACGTCGGCGTGCGCCTTCTCGACCTCGTCGAACAGCACCACCGAGAACGGCTTGCGCCGCACCGCCTCGGTGAGCTGGCCTCCCTCCTCGTAGCCCACGTATCCCGGGGGGAGCCCACCAACCGGCTGACGGTGTGCTTTTCCATGTACTCGGACATGTCGAGCTGGATGAGGGCGTCCTCGTCGTCGAAGAGGAACTCGGCCAGGGACTTGGCCAGCTCGGTCTTCCCGACGCCGGTGGGCCCGAGGAAGATGAACGAGCCGCTCGGCCGCTTGGGATCCTTCAGACCGGCGCGGGTACGACGGATCGAGCGGGCCAGGGCGGCGATGGCCGGCTCCTGCCCGATGACCCGCTTGTGCAGCTCGTCCTCCATGCGGAGGAGCTTGGCCGTCTCCTCCTCGGTGAGGCGGTACACGGGGATGCCGGTCCAGTTGGCCAGTACCTCGGCGATGACCTCCTCGTCGACCACGTCGAACAGGTCGACACCCTCGGCGCGCCACTCGGCCTCCATGGCCTCCTTGCTGTCGAGACGGTCCTTCTCCTGTTCGGCGAGCTTCTTCGCCTGGTCGAACGCCTGCTTCTCGATGGCCGACTCCTTGTCCGCCCGCAGCCGGCTGATCTCCTCCTCCAGCTTCTTGTAGGCGGGAGGGGTGGTCATCCGGCGGATGCGCAGGCGACTGCCGGCCTCGTCGATGAGGTCGATCGCCTTGTCGGGCAGGTAGCGGTCGGCCAGGTAGCGGTCGGCCAGGTTGGCCGCCGCCACCAACGCCTGGTCGGTGATGGTCACGGCGTGGTGCGACTCGTAGCGGTCGCGGAGGCCCTTCAGGATCTCGATGGTGAGGGCCACGTTGGGCTGCTCGACCTTGATCGGCTGGAAGCGCCGCTCGAGAGCGGCGTCCTTCTCGAGATGCTTGCGGTACTCGTCGATGGTCGTGGCGCCGATGGTCTGCAGCTCACCGCGGGCCAGCATCGGCTTCAGGATGGACGCGGCATCGATGGCGCCCTCGGCCGCCCCGGCCCCGACCAGGGTGTGGAGCTCGTCGATGAACAGCACGATGTCCCCGCGGGTGCGGATCTCCTTCAGCACCTTCTTGAGGCGTTCCTCGAAATCGCCACGGTAGCGGCTCCCCGCCACCAGCGCCCCGAGATCGAGCGTGTAGAGCTGCTTGCCGGTGAGCGTCTCGGGGACGTCGTCGGCCACGATCCGCTGGGCCAGGCCCTCGACGATGGCGGTCTTGCCCACCCCCGGCTCACCGATGAGGACCGGGTTGTTCTTCGTGCGGCGGGACAGCACCTGCATGACCCGCTCGATCTCCTTCTCCCTCCCGATGACCGGGTCCAGCTTCCGGTCGCGGGCCAGCGCGGTGAGGTTGCGCCCGAACTGGTCGAGCACCGGCGACCCGGTCGGCGCGTCAGACGCCGGTGAGCCGGGCCCGGCGCCCACCGACTCCTTGCCCTGGTAGCCCGAGAGCAGCTGGATCACCTGCTGGCGCACGCGGGGAAGGTCGGCGCCGAGGCTCTGGAGCACCTGGGCGGCCACGCCTTCACCCTCGCGGACCAGACCGAGCAGCATGTGCTCGGTCCCGATGTAGCTGTGGCCGAGCTGCAACGCCTCACGGAGCGAGAGCTCGAGCACCTTCTTCGCCCGCGGGGTGAACGGAGGCGATCCGGTCGGAGCGGTCCCGGCGAGCCCGATGGTCTCCTCGACCTTCTCGCGCACGGCCTCGAGGGAGACGCCGAGTGACTCCAACGCCTTGGCCGCGACGCCCTCGCCCTCGTGGATCAGACCCAGGAGGATGTGCTCGGTGCCGATGAAACTGTGGTTCAGCAGGCGCGCCTCCTCCTGTGCGAGCACAAGCACCCGGCGAGCCCTGTCTGTAAAGCGTTCGAACACTCCACCGCCTCCATCCGCGGTCAGCTACTGCGACCGAGTCTACAGGCGCCGGTACAGCCCGCACCCGCACCTTTCCTGCCGGAATCCGATGTCTCGGTCATCGGCATCCTGGCCTATCGTCTGTAGGAAGTGAACGCCGTAGAGCTCCTCGGGCTTCCCGCACTCGAAGATCAGCTGAAGCACCTCGAACCCCTGCTCGTCGAGTCGGTGGTCACCGGCGACGCCTTCCTGGACGAGGTCACCACCCACCTGCTGGCCGCCGGGGGCAAGCGGCTGCGGCCGGTGCTGGCCCTGGCCACCGCCACCTCGGGTGCCCGGGCGGCCACGCAGGATGACCTGCTCGGGGCCACCGCCGTCGAACTCGTCCATCTGGCCTCGCTGTATCACGACGACGTCATGGACGAGGCCACCGTGCGTCGAAACGTCGAGAGCGTCAATGCCCGCTTCGGCAACCTGGTGGCCATCGTGGCCGGTGACTTCCTGTTGGCCCGGTCGGCTGAGATCGCCGCCGGGCTGGGCACCGAGATCGCCGGGCTGCTGGCGGCCACGTTGGGTGAGCTTTGCCGGGGCCAGGTGGCCGAGGTGCACGCCGCCTTCCAGGTGAGCCGGAGCCAGGACGCCTACGCCGATGCCATCGCCGGCAAGACGGCCGCGCTCATGTCGACGTCCTGTCGGATCGGCGCGCTGACCGGTGGCCTTGCCCGCCACCACGTCGAGGCGGTGACCTCGTTCGGGCGCTACTTCGGGATGATCTTCCAGGTCCGCGACGACATCCTCGACATCATCGGGACGGAAGCCGATCTGGGCAAACCGGCCGGGCAGGACCTGGCCGAAGGCATCTACACCCTGCCGGTGCTGTTGGCCCTGGCCGATCCGGAGGCCGGCCCCGAATTGCGGCCGCTGCTCGGCCAGCCCCTCGGCCAACCCGAACGGGACAAGGCCCGCTCCATCGTGGCCGAGTCCGGGGCCATCGGCGGATCGGCCGTGGTCGCCCGGCGATACGCCGAGCTCGCCGCCGGGGTCGTCAGCTCGAGCCCGTCGACCCGGCTGGCTGACGGGCTGGCCACGCTGGCCCACTCACTCGTCGACGACCTGCCGACCGACTGATCCGACTCGAGTTCGACCCGACCGAACCGACCCGACGTCGGCCCCCGACGGGGGGGACGACTCCGCTCCGGCTAGGTGGTGGTGCTTGGTGGGGAGAGCGTGGGTGCAGCCACGTGGCACTTGGCCGAGATCATGGCATTCCGCTGGGCCGCCTTCGACCGGGCCTTCGCTCCGGTGGCCCGGGCCTCGATCTTCTGCTCGTGGGTGATGACCTTCTGCCAGTAGGCGGCCCGCTTGGTGTCGCCCCGGGCCGTGGCCGCCGCCTGGGCCTTGTGGAGGCGGGCGAGCTTCTTGGCGAACTTGGCCTCCAGCCGCGGCAGGCGGCCCAGTTGCCGGGCGGCGCTGGCACAATTGAGGTGCTTCTCGAACTGGGCCTGGGCCTTCGGCCCGAGGGCGACGGTGCTGGCCCCGGCCGGACCGGCGGCGCCAAGGCCGGCGGCACCGAAGGACAGCATGCCCGCCGCCCCCAGGGCGACCATGGTCTTCCTCAGGACGAATTTCGGCATGGCAAACCCCTTGTCAGCATGACGGCACACATGGTGCCCCTTCCCCATCCCGCCCCCGGCTCCGGTCTGTCCACCACCGGCCTGCCCTCAGGGCGGCGTCCCGTCCCTACCCATTTCCCCGTCGATCCTAACGGCTCCCCGCCGATCCTGACGACGCGGCGCCCCGGGGAGGACGTCCCCAGGGGCCTCGGAGGGATAGTTGTCATAGCAAGTGCCAATTGTTAGGCTGGGCCGATGGCGTCGGACCCGGTGCAGGTGGTGCGGGCCCGCCCGGACCGGTTCACCGGGGTGGTGTGGCGCCCCCGGCGCCCCGATGGCATCCTCCCAGGCATGGCCGACCGACCCTCCGGAACCGGGCCGCCCGTAGGCGTCCGCCAGGCCCGAGAGCTGAGCGGGGGCAGGTGACGGCCCGCCGAGGGAGCGTCCGCCACCACGTCCGCCTGGCGGAGGCGGCGGACACGGTGTGGGGCCTGGTCGGCGACCCGGCTCGGCTCCACGAGTGGTTCCCCGGCATCGAGTCGTGCACGGTCGACGGCGACCAGCGGATGGTCACCACCGGAGCCGGGCTGCCGATGCCCGAGCAACTCCTCGTCGTCGACCCCGTGCTCCGCCGGCTGCAGTACACGATCACCTCCCCCCTGTTCGTCGAGCACCGGGGCACCATCGACGTCATCGACCTGGACGACGGGACCTGTCTGGTCGTGTACGCCACCGATGCCGAGCCCGCGGCCTTGGCCCTCGTCATCGGGGGTGCGGCCCGGGCCGCTCTGACCGCGCTGCCCTCGGTCGTCGCCGCCCAGCGCCTCCCGGGGGGGCGCTGATGGGACGCCGTATCCTCCTGGTCACGACGGACCAGCAGCGTTTCGACACCATCGGGTGCAACGGCGGCCAGCTCGCCCGCACCCCGGTGGTGGACGGCCTGGCCGCCGAGGGGATCCGGTTCGAGCGGGCCCATCCCCAGTCGGTGGTGTGCATGCCCTCCCGCTCGACCATCCTGACGGGCCAGCACCCGAGCACGCACGGCGTCTGGATGAACGGGGTGCCCCTGCCGGTGGACGCGCCCTCGGTGGCCGATCTCCTCCGTCGGGCGGGGTACCGGACGGCGCTCATCGGCAAGGCGCACTTCGAACCCTTCCTCGATCCGTTCCTCCGCTTTCCGGAGAACGCCCTGAGCCGGACGGGGACCGAGCCCCCCGGGGGCACCCACCGCGGCTTCACCCACGTCGAGCTGGCCACCCACGGCGGCGTCGGGCCCCTCCACTACGCCCGCTGGCTGGCCGCCCACCACCCCGAGTCGGTGGGGTTCTTCTACCCGGCCCTCGACGGGTCCCTCCAGGTCAACGCGGCCGGCGGCGGCGACACGGGCGCTCCCCAGGTACAGGTCAACCCCATCGAACGGGGCGTGTACCACACCGACTGGGTGGCGGATCGCACCATCGCCTGGCTCGACACGCTCGGTGCCGACGACGACTGGTTCTGCTGGATGAGCTTCCCGGATCCCCACCACCCCTGGGACCCGCCCCAGTCGGAGGTCGGACGCATCGACTGGCGCCAGGTCCCGCTGCCACCGGGCTATGTCGAGCAACGGTCCCGGCGCGAGGCGGTCCTCGATGCCAAGCCCCGGCACTGGCGCCTCTGGTACGACGGCACCCTGGTCTCCAACTACGAGGCACCGGCCGAATGGGTCCCGGCCACGCTGACCGACGACCAGGTACGGGAGGTCAACGCCCGCAACGCCGTCGAGTGCGAGCTCATCGACGAGGCCCTGGGGCGGGTGCTGGCCCGGGTGGCGGAGCGCGGCTGGGACGACGGACTCGATGTCGTCTTCACCACCGACCATGGCGAGCTCCAGGGCGACTTCGGACTGCTGTTCAAGGGCCCGTACCACGTCGACGGGCTGATGCGCCTCCCGCTGGTATGGCGGCCGGCCCGGTCCCGGCCGGTCCCGCCCTCGGTGGTGAGCCGGCCGGTGGGGCTCGTCGACCTGGCCCCGACGTTCTGCACCATGGCCGGCCTCGAGCCCCCGGCGTGGATGGAGGGCCGACCGTTGCCGGTCGACGACGCCGACGCCGACGCCCGGGGGTTCGAGCGCGTTCTCACCGAGTGGGACAGCGAGCTCTTCGGCACCGACGTCCACCTGCGCACCGTGATGCGCGACCACTGGGTGTGCAGCACCTACCAGCCGGGCACCTCGCACGACGGCACGGAGGGCGAGCTCTACGACATCGGGGCGGACCCACTCCAGCAGGTCAACCTCTGGGACGACCGGGCCCGGCGGTCGGTCCGCGACGGCCTGCTCGCCGACCTCTGGGACCACCAGCCGGTGGCCCGTCGGCCCCGGCTGGCGCTCGAGGCCCCGGTCTGAAGGCCGCCGACCGGGCCGTCCCTCCCCCGGTCAGCCCTCCCGGGCGGCGGCCAGGCCCGGCAGGTTGCGCTCGAAGATGATGCGCAGGCCGTGCAGGGTCAGCCAGGGCTCCACGTACTCGATCTCCTCCGCGTAGGGGGCGATGAGCTCGGAGAGGCCCCCGGTGGCGACCACCGTGCACTCGCCGAGGACGGCCCCGAACCGGCGGCACAGGCCGTCGACCTGGCCGGCGAACCCGAAGAGAGCGCCCGACTGGATGGACTCGACCGTCGACTTGCCGATCACGCTGCGGGGCTCGACCAGCTCCACGCGACGCAGGGCGGCGGCATGGGCGAACAGCGCGTCGAGACTGATGGCCACACCCGGGGTGATCGCACCCCCGAGGTACTCCCCGGCCTCGGAGATGGCGTCGAACGTGGTGGCCGTGCCGAGGTCGACGACGATGCAGGGGCCCCCGAACAGGTCGTGGGCGCCGACGGCATTGGCGATCCGGTCGGCGCCGACCTCTTTGGGGTTGTCGTAGAGGATCGGCATCCCGCTCTTGACGCCGGGCTCGAGCACGACCGCCGGGACCGTGAACCATCGCGCCACCATCTGGCGGAGGTTGGCGGTGACCAGGGGGACCGACGAGGTCACCGCGATGCCGGTCACGGCGGCGTCGATGTCGAGTCCGTCGAGGTCCAGCAATTGGGTCAGCAGGAGCGCGTGCTCGTCGGCGGTGCGCTCGGCCACCGTCGAGAGACGCCAGTGATGGGCCAGCCCGGCCGGTTCGTTCCCCTCCCGAGGACCGGTCTCGTCGAGCGGCTCGCCGATGTCGTCGGCGAACAGCCCGACCACGGTCTCGGTGTTTCCGACGTCGATGGCGAGAAGCATCAACCCTCCCGACCGGCGGCGGCCGGCAGATCGAATCCGAGGTCGAGCACCGGCGCGGAGTGGGTGAGGGCACCGACCGAGATGAGGTCGGCGCCCGCCGCGGCCAGCAGCGGGGCGGTCGTCAGGGTCACCCCACCCGAGACCTCGACGAGCCGGCCGGCGGCATGCACCACCGGCACGCAGGCCGCCACCTCGTCGGGCCCCATGTTGTCGAGCATGATCACCCCGGCCCCGGCGGCCACCGCCTCGGTGACCTGCTCGATCCGGTCGCACTCGACCTCCACCGTGCGTCCCGGCCACAGGCGGCGGGCCCGGCCCACCGCCTCGGCGATGGTGGCGCCCCCGAGGTGGTTGTCCTTGACCAGGACGGCCTCGGACAGACTGCCGCGGTGGTTGTGACCGCCGCCGGCCCGGACGGCCGCCTTCTCCAGAGCACGCAGGCCCGGCGTGGTCTTGCGGGTGTCGAGCACCCGGGTGGCCGGGTTGGCACCGGCCACGCAGTCCACATAGGAACGGGTGAGCGTGGCCACACCGGAGAGGTGGCCGAGGAAGTTGAGCACCGTGCGCTCGGCGGTGAGGACGGGCCGGAGCGGTCCGGACACCCGGGCGACGACCGAGCCGGGCCGCACCCCCCCGCCGTCGGCGACCAGCCAGTCGGCCCGGAGGGCCGGATCGATCTGCCGGAGCGTCTCGAGGGCGCAGGCCCGGCCGGCGATGACCCCGTGGCCCCGGCTGGCGATGTCGACCGTGACGGTTGCGTCCGCCGGGACCAGCGAGGCGGTGAGGTCGCCGAGTGGTAGCACGTCCTCGGCGATGGCCCGGGACACGACGTCGACCACGGCGGCCCGGGGGGCTCGACCGGGACCGGGTGGTCGGGCGCGCCGGCCCCGGTGACTCCGCTCACGACAGCTCCCCGGCCCGGGCGCCACCGGGCGAGCCGATGCCTCCGAGCACGATTCGACGGCGCCACTGCTGCTCGAGCTGGGAGAAATCGCTGCGGGCGTGCGCCCCCCGGGTCTCGGTGCGCCGGGCCGCCGACACGAGGAGGCTGGACGCCGCCGTGACCAGATTGGCCAGCTCCCCGGCGGCCCGGTCGACCGGCCCCGGACCGAGTGCGCCACCGATGGCGTCGACGGCCACCGTGGCTCCGGCCAGCGACTCCGCGTTCCGGACCACCCCGGCACCCTCGGTCATGGCGCGCTGGAGATGGTCCCGGGCCTTGGCGAGGTCGGTGGGGACGGCCTCGGTGCCGGGGACGCCCGCCGCCCGTATGCCCGCCGCCTCCTCGGTCGACCACTCGACGAAGACCGGCGGCAGCTCGTCCCCGGTGCCGCCGTAGAGGGCGCGCAGGGCCCCGGTGGGGGTGGGACCGTCCGCCCCGGCCAGGATGGACTCGGCCAGCCGGGCCCCGAAGACCATGCCCTCGAGGAGCGAGTTGGAGGCCAGGCGGTTGGCGCCGTGCACCCCGGTGCAGGCCACCTCCCCGGCGGCCCACAGACCGGGGAGGCCGGTCGCCCCGGACAGGTCGGTGAGCACCCCGCCCGACAGGTAGTGGGCGGCGGGGGCGATCGGCAGCCAGTCCACCGATGGATCGAGCCCGATGGCCCGCAGCGAGGCGGCGATGGTCGGGAACCTGGCGTCGAAGGACGGGAGGGCGGTGGCGTCGAGCCAGAGACACTCGACCCCCTGGAGGCGCATCCTTTCGGCCATGGCCCGGCTGACCAGGTCCCGCGGGGCCAACTCGTCGACGAAGCGCCGCCCCTCCGCGTCACGCAGCAAGGCGCCGTGTCCCCGCAGGGCCTCCGACAGCAGCGGCCGGGGCATGGCCGGATGGTGCAGGGCGGTGGGGTGGAACTGCATGAACTCCACGTCGGCCACCGGCACGCCGGCCCGCAGGGCCATGGCCAGGCCGTCGGCGGTGGCCTCGGCCGGGTTGGTCGTCACGGCGAACAGCTGGCCGGCCCCGCCGGTGGCGAGGACGGTGTGGTGGGCCTCGACGTCGACCACCCGTCCGGTGGAGCTCAGGGCGCGGACGCCTCGGCACCGCCCGGCCTCCACGAGCAGCTCGAGGGCGAACCACTCCTCCATCACCGCCGCCGCACTGGACCGGGTGGCGTCGACCAGGGCCCGCTCGACCTCGGCCCCGGTGGCGGCGCCGCCGGCGTGGACCACCCGGGCCATGGAGTGGCCTCCCTCACGAGCCAGGGCCAGCGCCCCGCCCGGCTGGCGGTCGAACACGGCGCCGAGGGCGATCAGCTCCTCGACCCGGGGGGGACCCTCGTCCACCAGCACCCGCACCGCATCGGTGTCGCACAGCCCGGCCCCGGCCGCCAGGGTGTCGGCCAGGTGGAGATCGGTCGAGTCCTCGTCCCCTCCGAGGACGGCCGCCACCCCGCCCTGGGCCCAGCGCGTGGCCGACTGGGAGAGCTCGGCCTTGGTCAGGACGCCGACCCGCAGCCCCGCCGGGGGGCCGGCCGCCCCGGTGGCCACCAGGGGCCGGGCCAGTCGCACGGCGGCCGACAGGCCGGCCACCCCGCTCCCGAGGACCAGGACGTCGAGAGCGCCCGGCGTCGGGTCGGGGCCGTCCACGCCGGGGTCAGTCGCCCCGGCGGGGATCGAGGTTGTCGATCAGCCGGACGGGTCCCACCCTGGCGGCAATGAGGAGCCGGAGCGGCTCCCCGGTGGTGCAGACCCGGGCCGGCTCCAGGTCCTCGGCCCGGACCACGGCGGCGTAGTCCAGGTCCACGCCGTCCTCGGCCGCCACCACCTGGACCATCGCCTCCTCCACCACCTCGGCCCTCTCCTCGCCGGTCGCCACCCGCGCCGCGCCGGCGCGCAAGGCCCGGGACAGTGCCAGGGCGGCCCGTCGCTGCTCGGGGGAGAGACGGGCGTTCCGGCTGGAGAGAGCCAATCCCTCCCCGTCGCGCACGGTTTCGCACCCGACGATGTCGGCCGGCAGCGAGAGGTCGGCGACCACCCCTCGCACCAGAGCCAGCTGCTGGAAGTCCTTCTCCCCGAAATAGGCCCGGCACCGGCCGGCCATGGCCAGCAGCTTGACCACCACGGTGGCCACCCCGTCGAAGTGGCCCGGCCGGGAGGCGCCCTCCCACCGCTCGGTGAGGCCCGGCCGCGACACCGTGGTGTGCACCCCCCCGGGCCCGGCCGGGTACATCTCGTCGACGGACGGGGCGAAGACGATGGCGGCCCCGGCCGAGGCGGCCACGGCGAGATCGGCGTCGAAGGTCCGGGGGTAGGCGGCCAGGTCAGCCGCGTCCCCGAACTGGGTGGGGTTGACGAAGACGGACACCACCACGACGTCGCACTCCCCGGCCGCCCGGGCGATGAGGGCCCGGTGGCCGTCGTGGAGCGCCCCCATGGTCGGCACGAGCCCGACCGTCCGGCCCGACGAGCGGGCGGCGTCGAGGGCCGAGGACAGCTCGGCGACGGACTCGATGATGGCGACGGTGGCGGGGCGGGCCCCCCCGGTCAGGGTCGGGGCCGACACCGACGGCTCGACGACCGTGGTCGTCATGCGACCTGGCCGGCGCTGATCGGCGGACCAGTGAAGCCGTCGACGGGGGCCGGCTCGGGCCGGCCGGACTCGTCGGCGTGCCCGGGCTCGCTCGGGCCGGTGGCGTCGAGGGAGAGCCGGCGGGCCAGCCCGACCAGGGCATCGTAAGCCGCCAGCTCCGTGCGGGGGGCGGCCATCGACGAGAGCACGGCGCGGTGCCGGTCGACCGTCTCCCAGTCGCCGCGCGCCGCCGGACCGGTCAGCGCCTGACGGGGACCGAGGGCCAGGGCATCGTCGGCCGCGGCCCGCAACAGCCCGGCGAAGGCGTCGAGTGGCAGGCCGGCGGTGGCGGCGACCCGTTCGACCTGTCCCACCAGCGCCACCAGATGGTTGGCGGCGATGGAGGCGGCCGCGTGGTAGGCGCCCCGGGACGCGTCGTCGACGTGCACGGACCGACCGCCGAGCGCCCGAACCACCCGGTACACCATCGGGTCGCCGGCCACGGCGAAGGTGATCCCCGACCGGAGCCGGTCGGCGCCCACCGCCGGGGTGGGCAGCGGCACGAGCGGGTGGAGGGAGCCCCGACGTGGATGCCCGTCGAGCACGCCGAGCCCGAGCGAGCCGGACAGGTGGACCGCCACACAGTCGGGACTGGGATCGACCGAGGCCGCCACCCGGCCGACCTCGCCGTCGGGGGTGGCGATGACAAGCAGGTCGACGTCCCGGGCCGCGCCGGCCAGGGGCTGACCGCGTCCGAGGCTGCCCATCGACCGGTAGGCCCCGGTGGCCACCAGTGCGGCCGTCAGCGATCGCCCGGCCCGACCCGGTCCGATCGTTCGGAATGTGATCACGAGTCCCCTTTTCGACGTTCCGGCCCACGCTCGGTGCCGTTCGCTTCAGAGAATCAGTCGCTTCGGCTCACAGTGTACCCACGACCGAGACGGCGCCACCAGCGGCGGCCACCTGGCGGTCGTCGACCAGATCGGGGGCCAGCTCGTGCAGGGGGGCCAGGACGAACCGGCGCTCGCGCCAGCGCGGGTGGGGGACGGTGAGATCGGGGCCCTCGACGGCCACCCCGTCGATCCACAGGACGTCCGCGTCCAGGGTTCGCGGTCCCCAACGGGCGGCGCGCACCCGGCCGGCGGCGGCCTCCAGGCGGCGGCACTCCTCGAGCAGCCGGTAGGGATCGGCACCGGGGGCGACGGCCAGCTCGACCACCAGGTTGAGGTAGGGCTCCTGGCCCTCCGGGCCGCCGACCGGCTCGGTCTCGTACACCCTGGACACCGCGGTCACCGGGGCCCGGGTGCCCGCCCGCAGTTGGTCGACGGCACGGCGCAGGTGCGACCAGCGGTCCCCGAGGTTCGAGCCGAGCCCGAGGAAGGCCCGGACGGCGGTGTCGGGGTTGGCCGGGCCACTCACCGGAGCCGGGTGATCCTGACTCCGACGGTGTCGATGTCGACGGTCAATGGAGGCTCCAGCTTCCGGAGGCTCACCGTGACGGCGGCGATGCGACCATCGACGGCCAGGACGGCGGTGGCGACGGCGGCGGCCAGGGCCTCGAGCAGGTCATAGGAGCGGGGCCCGGCCACGACGGCCACGGCCGACTCGGCCACGGCGGCATAGTCGACCGTGTCCGCCAGCCGGTCGCTGCCCGATGCCTCCTTCAGGTCGACCGACAGGTCGAGGTCGACCTCGAAGGGCTGGACCTGCTCCTGCTCCTGGGCCAGGACCCCGTGGCGCCCGAGGGCCCGAAGGCCTCGCAGCTCGATCCGGTCGGCGGCCGACGGCGCCCCGGTGTGGGCCGTCACCCGGCTCGGGGCGCGTCGCCGCCGGCCCCTGGCCGCACCGAGTCGTGGTCCAGCTGTCCGGCGAAGGCCACCAGCTCCCGACCGGCCGGGCCCATGGCGTGGCCGGTCATGTGCTCGAGCACGGTGATGGCCTGCGGCCCGCTCGGCAGCCGGTCCGACCACAGCAGGTACCCGGCCAGCACCCCGGCCACCCGGTCACCCAGCTCCTCCTGGTGGATGAGGATGCGCTCACCGGCGGACAACCGGGCATGGACCTCGCGGTAGAGATCGGCGAGCACGCCCCGGGTGTCCCCGGCCGAGGGCAGCGGGAAGTGGACGCTGGCCATCGAGCGCTCCTCATAGGCCTGCAGGTTGTGCGAGGAGGGGAGCAGGGAGAAGATCCGGGTGAATCCGTGGACCTGGAGCCAGATGATCTCCTCCTGGCGGCGCACCTTGCGATGGTTGGGGGCGAAGCCCCCCGGGCGTTCGCTCACCGCCAGGCGGTCCTTGATCACCCAGGTGAAATGGCGCGGGGGGATGCCGGCGGCCCACTTGCCCTTCATGCCCGGTCCCGCCCGCCCACCAGGACGGCGGCCTGCGCAGTGGGGGCCACATCGTGGACCCGGACCATGCCGGCGCCCTGTTCCATGGCCCAGGTCGCGGTGGCCAGGGAGCCCGCCAGCCTCTCGGCGACCGGGGCCGGCGTCCCGTCCGGCCGCCCGGCCAACCAGCCGAGGAAGCTCTTGCGGCTGGTCCCGACCATCACCGGGTAGCCGGTGGCCACCAGCTCGGCCAGCGATCCGAGCAGCACCAGGTTGTGGTCGACCGACTTGCCGAACCCGATGCCAGGGTCGATCCACACCTCGGCCACCCCGGCGGCGACGGCCTGCCCGGCCCTCGCCACCAGCAGCTCGGACACCTCGGCCACCACGTCGTCGTAGTGCGGGTCACGCTGCATCGACTCGGGGGTGCCCCGGCGGTGCATGGCCACCCACCCGACGCCATGTCGGGCCGCCACCGGCCACAGGCTGGCCGAGACGTCGTTGATCAGGGTGGCCCCGGCATCGACGGCCGCCTCGGCCACCACCTCCTTGGTGGTGTCGACGGAGACCCGCACCTGGCCGACCAGGGCTTCGATGACCGGCACCACCCGGGCCAGCTCCTCGTCGGCCGACACGGGCCGCGCCCCGGGCCGGGTCGACTCGCCCCCCACGTCGACGATGTCGGCGCCCTCGGCGATCATCTCATGGCCTCTCATGATCGCCCGATCCCTTTCGAACCATGCACCACCGTCCGAGAAGGAGTCCGGCGTCACGTTGAGGATTCCCATCACCTCACAACGTCCCTCGTCACGACCTCCCTCGTCACAACGTCCCTGGTCGGCCGAGCTGGGCATGACGACCAGCGTAAACCAGGCGGCGGGGGCCCGCGGCCGCCCAGCGGCCTTTCCGCGCGTCCCCCTAGCGTCCCCGGACGAACTGCATGGCCTCCATCCGGGTGGAGGCGTCGGTGCGGAACAGGCCCCGGACGGCCGAGGTGACCGTCGAGGTCCCGGACTTCTTCACCCCGCGCATCGACATGCACAGATGCTCGGCGTCCACCACGACCAGGACTCCCTTCGGAGCCAGCGCGCCCTCGACGGCGTCGGCGATCTCGGTCGTCATCCGCTCCTGGACCTGGAGCCGGCGGGCGTAGACGTCGACCAGCCGGGCCAGCTTGGACAGGCCGGTGATGCGCCCGTCGTCGCCGGGGATGTAGGCCAGGTGGGCCTTGCCGATGAACGGCACCAGGTGGTGCTCGCACAGGGAGGCGAAGGGGATGTCTCGCACCATGACCATCTCGTCGTGCTCGGCGGCGAAGGTGACGTCCAGGAAATCCGCTCCGTCCTGGCCGAACCCGGCGAAAAGCTCCTCGTACATGCGGGCCACCCGGCTCGGGGTCCTGACCAGCCCGTCCCGGTTCGGGTCCTCGCCCAACGCCGTGAGCAGCTCGGTGACGGCCCGCTCGATGCGGGTGGTGTCGACGCTCACCGGCCCGGCCCCCTCACTGCTGGGCTGCCCTACGGTGACCCGCCGGCGTAGCTGTGGACGGCTCGGAGGTTGCGCAGGCGTTCACCGACATCAAGGCCATATCCCACCACGAATCCCGGCGGGATGTGAAAACCGACGTAGGCCAGATCCAGCTCGGTCCGCTGCTGCCCCTCCTTCACCAGCAGGGCGCAGATCTCCAGGCTGGCCGGGTCCCGGGCCCAGAGGTAGCGCTGCAGGTAGCTGAGGGTGAGCCCGCTGTCGACGATGTCCTCGACCACCAGCACATGACGACCGGTCAGGTCCGCCTCGAGGTCCTTCACGATCCGGACCACCCCCGAGCTACGGGTGGCGCTCCCGTACGACGACACCGCCATGAAGTCCACCTCGACGGCCAGGTCGATGGCCCGGGACAGGTCGCTCATGAACATGAAGGCCCCCTTGAGCACGCCGACCAGGAGCGGCGGACGACCGGCGTAGTCGGCGGTGATCTCCTGCCCCAGCCGGATGATGCGGTGCTGGAGGTCGGCCTCGGACACGATCACCGGGCCGATCCCCGGACCGTAGGGGAGGAGCTCCGGAGCTCCGGGCGCCGCACCCTCAGCGGTGGTCACGGCGCGACTGTACCGGAGCGGAGCGGTGCCGAGGCCGAGAGTCGGCGGGCTCAGCCTCCACCGAGAGGCGGCCACGGGCCCGTGTCACCCGACGGCCACCGGGCAGCTCGGTGGCCCGGCGCTGCTGGCGGGCCACATCCAGCACGCGCTCCACCGCGGCCAGCGACGGTGGGTGGCCATCCCGGCCGGTCAACCAGTTCCGGATGCTCCGGCGGCCCACGGCGTCGGGGGCGTCCGACAGGGCTCCGGCGCTCTCGGGGTCCACCAGATCGGACACCGCGTCGAGGAGGTCGGCGTCGGCGGCCAGGACCGCCGCCTGGCGGGCGAGGATGGGCACGACATCGCGTCCGGCGATGTCCGAGCAGAGCGGCGAGCAGTTCGTGGCGGACCCGGTTGCGGACGAAACGTGGGTCGTCGTTGGTCGGGTCCTGCACGGGGTGGAGGTCGAGCTGCCGGCACAGGTCGGCCGTCTGGCGGCGCCGGACGGCGAGGAGGGGATGGCGCGGGCCGGCCCGCATCCCGGCCAACCCCGACACGCCGGCCCCGCGCAGCAGGTTGACCAGGACCGTCTCGGCCTGGTCGTCGGCGGTGTGGCCGGTGGCCGCGTCCGGCCCGAGCACCGCGTGCCGGGCCGCCCGGGCCCGCGCCTCGAGGTCCGGGCCCGGTTCCACGACGACCCGCTCGGACCGGAACGACGCCCCCACGCGCCGGGCGACGTCGGCCACCACGCCGGCCTCGGCGGCAGATCCCGCCCGCAGCCCGTGGTCGACGTGGACGGCGGTCACCCGGCACCCGGCGGCGACGGCCAGCACCAGGAGGGCGAGCGAGTCGGCGCCTCCCGACACCCCGCAGACCAGGGGAGTCCCGGCGTCGGGGAACGTGCACCGGTCGAGGAGGGCGCCTATCAGCCGGTCGGGGGGCGAGCCGATGTGCTCAGCCGGAAAGAGCGGGCGTGGTTCCGACACGGGAGATCCAGGCGGACGGGTTGCGGATCTCGACCAGGGAGGGCAGCCATTCGGGCCCACGCCAAGCCCGGTCGAGGAGCTCGGTCCCCCCGGAGTCCTCCACGGCGGCGATGAACCGCTCACCTTCCTCGTACTGGCGCAACTTGGCCTCGATGCCGATGAGCTGTTGCAGCAGCCGGGCCGGCCCCCGGGTCTGCTTTCGGCGCTGGCGCAGCACCTCGCTGAACGTGGCGGCACTGGGGATGGCGGCCGCACCGGCGCGGTCCATGGTCACGTCCCCGTGGCCCTCCAGCAGGCTCATCAGGGCCTGGATCCGGTGGAGGCCCTCGAGCTGCTCGGGGGTGGCCACCAGTCCGAGTGCGCCGCTCTCCCGGAGGGGGTTGCGGCCGGCGCGGATCTCGTCGGTCATCCGCCGGAGGGCCTCGGCGAGCCGGGACGGGTCGGGCTCGAGCGAGCCGATCCCCTCCTCCACGAGCGTCACGAAGTAGTCGCGCATCCAGGGGATGGCGGTGAACTGGCAGCGGTGGGTGACCTCGTGCAGTGCCAACCACAGTCGGAACTCCCGGGGCTCGAAGCCGTGGAGCTGCTCCAGGGTCACGATGTTGGGACCGACGAAGTACACCAGGTCCTGGTCCTCCACGGCCTCCTCGGTGAGGAGGAGATCGTACTGGCCGAGCACCCTGGTCGACAGCCAACCGAGCACGAAGCCCATCTGGGCACCGGTGGCCGCCCGGCCGGCGGAGGCGAGGGGCCCGGCCAGGCGTTGGGTGAGCGGGTTGCCGGCGGCGATGCGGGCCGGATCGAGCTTCTCCAGGTGAGGGCCGATGAGGCGCTGGAAGCTCGAGACATTGGCGTGCACCCAGCCGGCACGGTCGGTGACACGCGCCCGGGCCGGCCCGGACGACGAGCGCAACCCGGTGGACTCGGCCACCAGCTCCTCCGCCTGGGCGGTGAGCTCCTCGAAGTCCCGCTGGAGCAGGTCGGGGCGGTACGGGGCGGGAAGGCGGCTGCGGTTGCCCACCCAGCCGGCGACCCGCTCGGCGGTGTCCCACGCCACCGCCCCGCCATTCGAGCCGGGGCCCATGGAGTCGGTCACGACGACCAGTGTAGGGACCGGCGGCGCCGGGTGGCGGTCGGAAGGATCGGGCGAGATCGCCGACCACCGGCCGGGCCCGGCGTCCGGGGGCCGCATGCCGGCGCCGCGCCCGGACTCAGCTCAGGTGGCGGTCGTGCTCTTCGCGGAGGGCGTCGGCCACCCGCACGATGAGCGCCTCGGGCACATGGTCCCGGCAGCGGTTGGCGATGACCTTCCGCAGCTCGGTCTCGAACCCGTAGGCGCCGACGCAGGGCCCGCACATGTCGAGGTGCCGGGTGATCTCCACCCGGCGCTCCTCGGTGAGCTCACCGTCAAGATAGAAGTAGAGACGTTCGATGGTCTCGTCGCAACCGACGAATCCGGCGGGCGCGTGGGAGTCCTTGCCCGCCGGGGAGTCCTTGCCCACGTGGGAGTCCTTGCCCACGTGGGAGTCCTTGCCCGCCGGGAAGCCCTTGCCCGCCGGACCTCCCGGAGCCCCCGGTGCCGCTCGTTCTCCCACGTCGGTGCTCTCCCTACCTGGCTTCGTCGGTCGCGGTGACCAGACCTCGTGCGCTTCCACGCTCCAACAACGCCTTCTGGAGCGCTCTTCTTCCGCGATGGATCCGACTCATGACCGTGCCGATGGGCACATCGGTGATCTCGGCGATCTCCTTGTAGGAGAACCCCTCGACGTCAGCCAGCAGCACCGCCATCCGGAAGGCCTCGGGCAGCGCCTCGATGGCCGCTTTCACATCGGTGTCGGTGAACCGTTCGAGCGCCTCGTCCTCGGCGCTGCGGCCGAGCCCCGCAGCCTGGTCACCGGAGAGGTGCCGGTAGAGGTACAGGTCCTCCACGTCCTCGACGTCGGCGATCTCCGGACGTCGCTTCTTCGCCCGGTAGGTGTTGATGTAGGTGTTGGTCAGGATCCGGTACAGCCACGCCTTCAGGTTCGTCCCCGTCTCGAAGCTGGCGAAGGCCCGGTAGGCCTTGAGGTACGTCTCCTGGACCAGGTCCTCGGCGTCGGCCGCATTGCGGGTCATCCGGAGGGCGGCCGTGTACAGGGCCGGCATGTACTCCATGGCGAGATCGGAGAACGCCGCCTGGTCGGCCATGGTTGCACCCTACACAGCGGTTCCCTCACCCGGTGCGGCGGCGCCGGTCGTCGCCCCGGCGGCGGGGGTGGCGACGGTGGGACCATCCGACCCGGCGGCCCTCCGGTGGGGCACAATGACGCCAGTGACGACCCGCTCCGCCCGTCGATGACCCGCGGCCCGGCCCAGCGCCGTCCCATTCGACCCCGTCGTCCTCACGACACCGCCGCGACCCGGTGCGGATGCCGGGCGGCCCCGACGAGCACCGACGAGGGTGCCGGCAGAGGGGTGGCCCGCAGCTCGGTGATCGAGACCCGCCAGGTCGCCGCTGGCGCCCGGGTCTCGACCGTCCGCCGGCCCGACGGATCGACCTTCACCGTCACGGTGCCGGCGGCGGCCACGGGCGAGGGGGCGCCCGAGGGCGTGTGGGCGGAGAGCTGGATCACGGAGGACGGAGGGGGCCGTGAGCCGCCGACCTCGTCGCTGCTCCGGCTGGCCGCGCTGGTTTCGCGACGGCCGTGCCGGTGCCCGGCCGTGAGGCTGGCAACCCCGGGGTTGGCCCTTCGCTGAGACCCTCGGCCCCGACCCACCCCGGGGAGCTCGGCCCCCGCCGGTGCGTCGACCGGTCCGACACCCGGCGGGCGGGACGCCACGGTGTTAGCTTCCTCCCCTGGCGGGGGGAATCGACCCGTTGAAGGAGGGGGCGGCATGCAGGGACGGCACCCGGCGAGCAGGGGACTGGTGCCACGGTGCATCGTGGCCGGGGTGATCGCCGTGACCTCGTGGTCCGTGCTCGTCTCGTCGACCGCGGCGTCGGCGGCATCACCGTCGGCGTCCTCGTCGTCCTCCCGCACCCCGATGAAGGTGACCTGGTTCCGCGGCTTCCAGGCGCCCGGCACGCCGACGCGGTACAACAAGGTCGGCGTGCTCGAGGTGGGCAAGCACAACGCCAAGAACGTCCTCGTTCTCGAACCGGGCACCTCGGCCGGCAGTGCCTACTTCATCCCCCTGGCCCGGTGGATCGTGGCCAAGGCCCCAACCTGGCAGGTCTGGTCGGTCGAGCGCCGCGAGAACCTGATCGAGGACCAGTCCGAGCTCAACGCCTTCAAGCAGGGCAAGATCTCGTCCACTCAGCTCTACAACTACTACCTCGGCTACATCAAGGACCCGAGCGTGAGCCCGCACTTCCAGTCGGTTCCCGACTCGTCGGTCACCTTCGCCAAGCAGTGGGGCATGGAGGTCGCCGTCCAGGACCTGCACCGGGTCATCCGGGCAGCCCGCAAGCTCGGCGGCAAGGTCGTGCTCGGTGGCCACTCGCTGGGCGGTTCGGTGGTGACCGCCTATGCCACCTGGGACTTCCGCGGCCACGCCGGGGCCAAGGGCCTGGCCGGGCTGGTCTACATCGACGGGGGGAGCAATCCGACCCCGGTGAGCGCGACCGACGCCAGCCAGGAGCTCCAGACGCTCGACGCCCCTGGGAGCTCGCCGTGGCTGTCGTTCGGGGGCATCGTGGCCCCGTTCGCCGGCCTGTTCAGCGCCACCGGGGCGGCGTCGGCACTGCTCGACCCGAACAGCCCGTCCCTCGGGCAGTCCTCGGGACTGCTCCCCTCCGACATCGTGCCCTCCGTCCCGGTGAGCAACCTCGGTCAGTACGGCTACGCCCTCAACGTGGGTACCTCCCCTCCCAGCCTGGTCGCGGCCCAGGCCCACCTGGGCAAAGGCCTGTCGGCGCAGGGCCCGCTGCACGGCTGGAACGGTGACGGCGCCCTGACGCCGATCAAGCGATTCGCCACGATGTTCTCGGGAGCGGGCGCCTACAACGCCGACGGGGCCGAGTGGTACTTCCCGCAGCGGCTCACGGACGACACCGGTGCGGTGGCCAACGGCAATGCCAATCCGGCGCAGGCCGTGCTCGGAGTCGACGCGACCATGGGCCACCATCTGCCGTCCTCGCTCCGCATCTACGCCTTCGGCGCCCAGCTGGGCGGCCAGAGTGTACTGACCGCGACACAGCTCCTCGCCCAGCAGTCGCACATCCCGGCGGGGAACCTCACCCTGATCAACCGGCAGAGCACCTATGCCCACAACGACCCGGCCGGGGCGTACCCAGTCAACGCCTTCTTCAGCGGGCTCATCCCGTTCCTCGGGAAGATCGCCTCCTGACGCCCCGCTCGGCGGGGGGGACGTTCGGCCCCGTTTCGGGGCGCGAGCGGACGGACAGGTGTTGTCTCCGGGTCAGGGTGGCTCGTCCAGGCCCCCGACCGCGTAGCGTTCGATGTTGGGTCCCGCCCAGCGGGCCACCTCGGCGCGGCTCGCCGATGCCATCGGTTCCATCCGCATGACGTAGCGGGTCCAGCCGATCCCGAGGAGCTGAGACGACACGAGCGACCGGCGCCTCATCTGGGTTCCCTCGTCATCTTCGACCGGCCCGTGGAGCCCGATGCGCTCGACGATGAACTCCCGCATGCTGTCCGCCACCTCGGGTGAAGCAGCCATGGCCTGCACCAGGCTCACGAAGGCCGGCGAGCCGGGCCCGGGGCCCTGCTCCCATTGGGCGAGGAAGCGTTCGACGAGGCGCTCGCCGCTGAAGCCGTCGGCATGCACCGCCTCCTTGACCGCCTTCGGATCGATGGGGAGGGCCATGGTCTCGACGAACAGATCAGACTTGTCGGCGAAGTAGTGGTGGACCAGCGCCGGGTCGACTCCGGCCCGGCGGGCGATGGCCCGCATGCTGGCCCGGGCGTAGCCCTGCTCGCCGAAGACGGAACGGGCGGCCTGGACGATCTCGGCCCGGGTGTCGGCTTGACCGGGACGCCGGCCGCGGCCGGCCATCACGGCCGTGCCCCAACAACGCCGGGGCTTCCGTCGCGGGGGGCCGGTGTGGTAGAACTCATCAGTGATGAATTTACACCGGAACGGGCATGGCTGAGCGAGCAGCACCGGTCGGTGGGTCGAGCGTGGCCGAGGCGAGCGCCCTCGGACGGATGGCCGGTTGGTGCTACGACCACCGGCGACGGGTCCTGCTCCTCTGGATCGCCGCCATCATCGTGATCACCGTGATCGCCCAGTCCATGGGCAGCCGGTTCCAGGAATCGTTCGACTCCGGCAACTCCGCCTCCCAGCAGGTACAGAACCTGTTGGCCGCCCGGTTCCCCCAGACCTCGGGCACCAGCGCCGACGTGGTCATCTCGACCACCGGCACCGTGACGTCCCCGTCCAGCCGGGCCACCACCGACGCGCTGGTGAAGAAACTGTCCACCCTGCCGCACGTCTCGGTGGTCCGCAGCCCGTTCGCCCCCGGCGAACACCAGATCGCCGCCGACCAGCACATCGCCTTCGCCGTGGTCCAGTTCAACGAGGACGCGGCCACCGTTCCCAATTCCGCCGTACAACAAGTCATCGACACGGCCAAGTCCTTCGACCGTCCCGGCTACCAGATCGCCCTGGGCGGAGGGCCGATCGGGAAGGTGATCACCGCCTCTCCCGGACCGAGTGAGGGGGCCGGAATCCTGGCCGCCATGGTGATCATGCTCATCGCGTTCGGCTCGGTGGTGGCCATGGGGCTGCCCATCCTCACCGCCCTGTTCGGGATCGCCATCGGCTTCGCCCTCGAGGACCTCCTCAGCCATGTCCTCAACGTCCCGGTCTTCGCCCCCGAGATGCTGGCCATGATCGGGCTCGGGGTGGGGATCGACTACGCCCTGTTCATCGTCACCCGGTACCGGCAGGGCCTGTTCGAGGGCCGAGACCCGCGCCAGGCGGCGATGGTCTCGTTGGCCACCTCGGGCCGGGCCGTCCTGTTCGCCGGGACCACGGTGGTCATCTCGCTCGTCGGGCTCTTCGTGCTCCAACTCCCGTTCCTCCAGGGCCTGGCGGTCGGGACCATCGTGGCCGTGCTGCTGGTGATGGCCGGCGCCCTGACGCTGCTGCCGGCCATGCTCGGTTTTGCCGGACGGGCCATCGACCGCCTGCACCTGCCGAGGTTGCTGCAGACCGGGGCCACACCGGCTCCCGACAGCTTCTGGTACCGATGGAGCCGCTCCATCCAGCGGCGCCCCTGGGTGGCCGGCACCATCGCCTTGATCGTGCTGTTGACCCTGGCCATCCCGCTCTTCTCCATGCGCCTGGCCTTCACCGACGCCAGCAATGACCCGACCTCGCTCACCACCCGGCAGGCCTACGACCTGTTGGCCCAGGGGTTCGGGCCCGGGTTCAACGGGCCGCTGGTGGTGGCCGCCCCGCTCTCGTCCGACAGTGACCTGGCCACCATGGACCGGGTCGACACCGCCATAGGGTCCACCCCCGGCGTCGCCTTCGCCGTGCCCGTGGAGGTCAACGCCGATCGCAGTGCGGCGGTGATCGTCGCCTACCCGACCACCGCACCCCAGGCCGCAGCCACCTCCCAGCTGGTCACCCGCCTGCGAACGTCGGTCATCCCGTCGGCCACCTCCGGAACCGGGTTGAAGGTGCTGGTGGGCGGGGAGACGGCGGCCGGCGTGGACGCCTCCACCTATCTCGCCCACCGGCTGTTCTGGGTCATCGGCGCCGTGATCGTCCTGGCCTTCCTCCTGTTGATGGCCGTGTTCCGGTCGGTGGTGATCCCCGTCAAGGCAGCCGTCATGAACCTGCTGTCGGTGGCGGCCGCCTACGGCGTCATCGTGGCCGTCTTCCAGTGGGGCTGGGGAGGGTCGCTGATCAACATCGGCCATACCGGGCCGATCGACCCGTGGATTCCGCTCATGATGTTCACCATCCTGTTCGGCCTGTCCATGGACTACGAGGTCTTCCTTCTGAGCCGCATCCGCGAGGAATGGCGCCGCACCGGGGACAACTCGGAGTCGGTGGCGGACGGACTGGCGAAGACGGCGCGGGTGATCACCGCGGCGGCAGCCATCATGATCTGCGTCTTCGGGTCCTTCGTCATCGGCGATCCCCTGCGGGTACTCAAAGTCTTCGGCCTGGGGCTGGCCGCCTCGATCCTCATCGACGCCAGCCTGGTACGGCTGGTCCTCGTACCGTCGGTGATGGAACTGCTCGGCCGGGCCAACTGGTACATGCCGCGGTGGCTGGACCGAATCGTGCCGCAGCTCGGAGTCGAGGTCGACGTGGGCGAGCGGGCCGAGGGTCAGCCGGCAGGGGACGCCCCCGAGCCGGTCGGGCCCGAGGCGGACCTCGTCCACTCGGGCCCGACCAACTGACGGCCCGTTCGGGGGCCTGGTGGACGGCACCCGATGGCGCACCCACGCCCGGGTAGGCGGGCCGGGGCTGGTCAGCGGGCCGGCGGATCGATGGGACTGTGGAGGGCGAGCCCACCGTCGCACACCATCACCTGCCCGGTCACCCAGGCCATGGCGTGCACGGCCAGGATGGCCTCGGCGATGTCGTCGGCACCTCCGAGCCGGCCGAGCGGGGTCCGGCCGGCCACCCCCGACAGCCACGACCGGGTCCGGGGAATGGGCCCGAGCATCGGGGTGTCGGTGACGCCGGGCGCCACCGCGTTGACCCGGACCGGGGCCCACTCGACCGCCGCCACCCTGACCACCATGTCCAGCGCGGCCTTCGAGGCGCAGTACAGCCCCATGGTGGCGTCGACCAACCGCGAGCTGATGCTGCTGACGGCCACGATCGACCCCTGTCCCCGTCCGGTCATCTCCCGGGCCAGGCCTCGCATGACCAACCACACACCCTTGGCGTTGACGGCCATGACGCGGTCCCACTCTTCGGCCGCGGCCTCGACCAGCGAACCGCTGTGCCCGACGCCGGCGCTTATCGTCACCTGGCCGGGCACTCCCACGCGCTCGATGGTTGCCGCGACGGCAGCGTCGATCTGGCTGGGGTCGGCGATGTCACAGACGATGTCGGCCGGATCCTGCCGGTCCCAGACCACCACGGCGGTGCCGGCGACCCGAAGTCGGGCCACCACGGCCGCACCGATCCCCGATGCACCCCCGATCACCACCGCTGGTCCTCTGGTGTCCATGCCAAGCTCTCCCGTGGCCGGGTGGCCGTCGACGACCTGCAGGATAGGGGGCCCGTCTCGCCGTGCACCATCCGACGGCGGCCGCGCCACGCCGCGCCGCGGATGAAACATGTCAGACTCGATCGGTCGAAGGGGAGCCGCGCCAGCATGACACTGACAACCCGCCGGGACGATGCGCTGCTGGCCGCCGGCGTCACCCGCTGGCTGTCCTGCCGGCAGGACCTGGATGACCCGGTCGTCACCGGGTTGGACCGTCCGTCGGCCGGGTTCTCGAGCGAGACCGTGGTCGTCGGGGTGGGGTGGTCGGAGGGTGGGGTGCCGCTCCACAAGTACGTCGTGATCCGCATGGCCCCACCGGACGAGGGGACGTTCCACGACTACGACCTGCGGGCGCAGTGGCAGGCCCAGATGGCGGCGTCGGAGGCCGGGGTTCCGGTGGCCGACCCGGTGGTCGAGTCCGACCCCGGGTGGCTGGGCGATCCCTTCATGGTCATGCCCCGGGTCGAGGGGCACATCATCGGGGCCGTGGCCCATCTCGACCGGTGGCTCAGTGGCCAGAGTCGGTTCGACCAGACCCGTCTGTACCGCAGCTTCCTCACCACCCTGACCGACATCCATCGGGCCGACATCACCGCCGTTCCCGAGGTGCCCCGACGGGACAACCGGGCCGAACTCGACTACTGGGACGACTACCTCCTCTGGTCGAGCGGGGGATCACCGGCGCCCCTCCTGGTGGAGACCCTGGCCTGGTGCCGCCGTCACCAGCCAGGCGCCGAGCCGGAGCCGGCCCTGCTGTGGGGCGACGCCCGGTTCGAGAACATGGTGTTCGGCGACGACCTCCGACCACAGGCGGTCCTCGATTGGGACATGGCCTCGGTGGGTGCGCCCGAGCACGACCTGGCCTGGTTCACCAGTCTCGACCTCACCATGCACCACCTGTTCGGCACGAGGATCGACGGCTTCCCGAGCCGCGACGAGACCATCTCGCTGTTCGAGGCCGCACAAGGACGTCTGGTCCGGGACCTCGAGTGGTACGAGACGCTGGCCATGGTGCGCAGCACCGCCATCATGAACCGGATCGGCTACCTCCGCCTCGCCGCCGGCGAGCCCCTCATGCTGCCCATCGACGACAACCCGATCCTCGATCTGCTGAGGAGCCGTATCCGATGACGCCCGTCGGGGCGCGGATCGAAGGGCCGGCGCGACCGGCGGCACGGCCGACCGTGAGCTTGGCAGACGGGCCGCTGGTGGACGCCGACGAGGCTTTCACCCACCAGATCCCCGAGACCCACGCCCACGTCCTCGACGCCGACCGGTCGTGGACGGAGAAGGTCTGTGCCATGGCCGCGGCCCGGGACGGCACCGTCCAGGTGGGCTTCGGGGTGGGCAAGTACACCAACCGCAATGTGTTCGACGGCTACGCCAGCGTGTCACGGGGACGTGAGCAGTGGACCGTGCGGGCCAGCCGCCGCCTGGCCGACGACCCGAACAGCCTGTCGGTCGGGCCACTGTCCTACACCGTGCTCGAGCCCTACCGCCGGGTCCGGTTCGCCTGTGAGGCCAACGACGAGACGCCGATGGCCTTCGAGTGGGAGTTCGAGGCGGTCGTCCCGCCCCGTCTCGAGGACCGCGACCGGAGCCGGTCGCGCCGGGGCTACCGCCTCGAGTCCGACCTGCTGCGCTATCACCAGGTGGGCGTCCCTGCGGGCTGGGTCGAGGTGGACGGGCGGCGAGTCGACATCACCCCGGCCGACTGGTTCACCACCCGCGACCACTCGTGGGGGGTGCGTCACGACGTCGGACTCACCCCCACCGACATCGAGCCCTCCGGAGGCCTCGTCCCCGGGGTCGCCTTCCGATTCTCGTGGAGCCCGATGCTGCTGGAGCGGGCCGACGGCTCCCGCTACGCCGTCCACCACCAGCACCGCCAGCTGCAAGCCTTCGGCTACGAGGAACAACGCTGCGAAGGGACGGTCGAGGAGGCGGACGGGACCGTCCAACGGGCGGCCTCGGTCCGCAGCGAGCTCGCCTTCGACCCGGCCAATCGGCGGGTCCGCGGTGGCACCATCGTGTTGATCATGGAGGACGGGTCCGAGCGGCCCATCGCCGTCCGCGCCCTGAGCGACACCGGTGTGCACCTGGGCCTCGGCCTCTATATGGGCCTGGACGGCCATCACCACGGCGAGTGGCGCGGGCCGAGCCATGTCGAGGGCGAGCATGTGCCGGACTGCGCCGATCCCGAAGTGGCTCGCCGCATCCACCAGATCCGGGACGCGCTCGTCGCCGTCGAGGATCCCGTGGGTGGGGGCACCGGCTGGGCCAATCTCCAGACCACGGTGGTCGGGGCCTGGCCGGAGCTCGATCTGGACGAGGAGTCGTCCTTCGTCTGACCGATGGCCCGGGCCGCGGGCCTCAGACGAAGTCCGAACCGCCGTCGACGTTCACATTGGCACCGGTGACGTAGCCGTTGGCCCGCGAAGCCAGATAGGCGGTGAGGGTGGCCACCTCCTCGGGAAGTCCGGCGCGACCGAGGTCGGCCGGCTGATGGAAGTGCCGGTCGATCCACGCCATCACGTCGTGGGGATCCGTGGCGTCGAGCCCCTCCTGCTCGAAGGCCTCCCGCAGCCCCTCGCTGAAGCTGGCCGTGACGATCGAGCCGGGGCTCACCGTGTTGACCAGGATCCCGTCGGGGGCCAGCGACTTGGACAGGTTCTTCGACACGCTGGCCACGGCGGCCTTGGCCGCCGTATAGGCCACCAGCATCGGGCTCTGACGCTGGATCGAGTGGGCGGACACGTTGACGACCCGTGCCCATTCGGCCTGGCGGAGGAGAGGCAGGGCCCCACGCACGCAGCGCACGACGGACATGAGCCCGATCTCGAAGGTGGCGTCCCAGTCCCGGTCCTCCAACTCCTCGAACCGCCCGGCCCCCGGGCCCAGGGTGTTGACCAGGATGTTGAGCGAGCCCCATCGTCGACGTAGATCGTCGAAGGCCGCGTCCGCCTGCGACCGGTCGGTGACGTCGACCGACAGGCCGACCGAGCCGGGGCGGCCGGCGTCGTGCAGGGAGGCCACGGTGTCGTCGAGCGCTGCCCGACCGCGGGCAAGGACGGCGACGTCGGCACCTTCGGTGGCCAGACGTTCGGCGATGGCCCGTCCCATCCCCTTGGAGCCGCCGGTCACGACGGCCTTCGCATCCTGCATTCCTAGGTCCACTGTTCTCTCCTCGACGGGGGCCGGCCGGCCACGTTCCACGAGTGCATTCCGCCCCGGCCGTCAGTCGGCGGTCGCCCCGACCGATACCGGTCGGCCCTCGGTCGGGCTCCGGCCGGCGGCGACCCGTCCGGGATGGGCGTTGATCAGCACCCCGCCGACGACGGCGGCGAGCATCAGCGAACCGGCACCCCAGGCGCTGGCGACGGCGAACCCATGGACCGTTGCCTGCGCCTCGGTGCCGGGTGCGGGGGCATGGACCGCCAGGTACGAAGCGGTGGCGGTGGCGGCGATGGTGTTGAGAAGAGCGGTCCCGATGGAGGCGCCGACCTGCTGCGACGTGTTGGTCGTGGCCGAGGTGACCCCGGCATCTCGCGGCTCGGCATTGCTCGTGGCCGTGCTGATGCAGGGCACCATGGCGATGCCGAGACCCAGACCGAGGAGGAGCTCGGCGGGCAGGAGATGGCCCACGTAGGAGGAGTCCGGCGTCAGCTGGGTGAGCAGCGCCACCCCGGCAGCGGCGATGAGCATCCCGGGGACGACCAGCACCCGGGTCCGCAGGTGGGGCATGAGCCGGCTGGCCAGCTGGGTGGCGGCCAGCCCGTTGACCACCATGAGGGGCAAGAAGGCCACCCCCGCTTTGAGGGGCGAGTAGTGGTCGACCGTCTGCAACAGGTAGGTGAGGAAGAGAAAGGTCCCGTACATGCCGAGGACGGCCAGGATGATGGTGAGGAACGACCCACCCCGGTTGCGGTCGGCCAGGATCCGGAGCGGGAGCAGCGGGCTCGACACCCTCGACTGCACCAGCACGAAGAGGCCCAGCAACACCACGGCCAGGGTCAGGGAGACAACGACCCGGGACGCGCCCCAACCGCCCGTGCCCGCCTCCCCGAGGCCATAGACCAGTGCGACGAGCCCGCCGCATCCGAGGATGGTGCCGGGGACGTCGAGCCGGACTCCGGGGAAGCCGGGGCGGTTCGGGATCATGGTGGACGCCCCGAGGGCGACGGCGGCGGCAATGGGCAGGTTCACGTAGAGGCACCAGCGCCAGTCGAGGTACTGGGTCAGGAGGCCTCCGATGATGAGCCCGAAGGCGGCCCCCCCGATGGCGATGGAGGCATAGATGCCGAACGCCCGGCCCCGCTCCCGGGGATCGGCGAAGGTGGTGGTGAGAATGGATAGGACCGAAGGCGCCAGCAGTGCTCCGAACATCCCCTGGAGCGCCCGGGCACCCACCAGCATGCCCGTGTTCTGTGACGCGCCTCCGAGGGCGGAGGCGAGCGCGAATCCGACGACGCCGACCATCAGCGTGCGCTTTGGCCCGACCATGTCGCTGATCCGGCCCCCGAGCAGGAGCAGACCCCCGAAGCCGAGCGTGTAGGCCGTCACCACCCACTGCCGGTCGGTGTTCGAGAACCCGAGTGACCGCTGGGCCGAGGGGAGGGCGATGATCATGATCGTCGTGTCGAGCACCACCATGAGCTGGGCGGCGGCGATGACCACGAGGACCCACCAGTGGCCCCGGGTCGGCGCACCGGCCCGCACCGGCGCCGGCACCACCGCGACTCCGCTCACCGGCAGCCCGGCCCTCGCGTCGATGCCCGTGCCGGCCCCCGCCCGTGGGGTCGGCGCCGGGCGCCGGCCGGGAAATCCACCTCGAGCCGAACGGGAGATGGTCCGAGCACCGAGCCATTGTAGGGGATCCCGTGCATCGGACTCCCGACACCATCCCATTCCGGAGATGGCGGCCGCCGGCGTCGTAGCGTGGGGACATGGCTTCGGACGAGTTCGAGATCATCTGTGAGATCGAGCCGGCGACACGACCGGACCTGACACAGGTCCGGCATCAGATCGGCGTGCTGAGCGGTGTCGCCCAGGCGTTCCTGATCCCCGACAACCACATCGGGCGGGCCACGGTTTCGAGCATCGCCGTCGCCCACGAGGTCGAGCTGATGGGCGGGAGGGCCATCGCCTGCATCAACGCGCGGGACCGGAACATCCTCGGCTTTCAGCGGGACCTGCTCACCGCGGCCGCCTACGGGGTCAGGGAATTCCTGTTCGTCTACGGCGATCGGCCCGAGTCGGGCTCCCGCTCCGACGACCTCACCGTGCGGTCCATGCTGGCCGAGGCGCGACGGTTCGCCGATCGGGGTCGGGGCGGCCCGCGGTTCCGGATCGGGGTCGCCTCCGGCCTGCAACCTTTGCCGGACTGGAAGCATGAGGCCGACTTCGTGTTCGTCCAGGTTTCTTTCTCGGTCGAGGAGCTGGTCGAGTGGCGGTCCCGAATCGACCTCGACAAGCCCGTGTTCCCTGGCGTGATGGTCATCCCGAGCGCGTCGATGGCCCGGAAGCTGTCGACCGACGTGCCCGAGCTGACGGTGCCCGACCGCATCACCCGCCGGCTGGAACGTGAGCCCGACGCCGGCGTCGACATCGCCCTCGACCTCGTCCGCCAGATCCGGGACTCAGACGCCTTCGACGGCGTGCATTTGATCCCGGTGGCCCGCTATCGCCAGGTGGCGACGCGACTCGAGGAGCTCGCTCGAACAAGGTGGGGTGCTTCCTGACCGAGGTCGTTCTGACCGGGATCGCAATCACCGTTGCCGTCACGCCACCTATTCGACGCGGTGGATGCCACGACCCGGACGATCCGGTCCGCCTTCGCCTGGTAGTGCGAGAAGGCCGGTGCTCTCCGCCCGTCTTGGGTGATGCCGTCCCGCTCAGTGGTGGATCCGTCCCGCATCGGCCGGTCACCGCGTCGGCTCGGCCTCGAAGCAGCCGGGTTACGGCCGGGCCGCCTCGGCACGGTCGTCGAACACGACCATCCGACGCACCCGTTCGTCCCTGAAGGTGTACCGGTGGAACACGGTTGTCGAAGGCACGAGCGGTTCGCCTCGGAGGTCGAGAACGTGTTGATCGACGATGGCCACCAGCTCTCCTCCCACCGGCAGGAAGTCGGTGGGGACAACCCTCGGATCGGTGACGGCGAACTGCGCCTCCCAGTAGGAGCGGATCGACGCTTTGCCGTCGAGCACGGTCCCGTTGACGACGTCGGGCCATTCGACGTCGTCGGTCATCATGGCCAGCAACCCGTCGATGGTCCGCGCATTGAAGAACCGGTACGCCCGCTCGAGGAGGTTGACCCGACCCGTCAGATCCATCGGCACAGCCTAAGCGCTCCCACCCCGGCCAGCGCCCCTGCGGGTTCACGGAGCGTTCATCCATCCGTAACCCCCTGTTGCCCGGAGTCCGTCATCATGGACGTAGTCCGTACATGACACGCTCCGGTGGCTACGGACTGCTTGGGTCGGAGCTCCACCATGCCGGTCCCCCCCTTGGCGTGGTGGAGCTGCCGGCTCGCCCCCCGTCCCGAATCCGTGACCCCCGACGCCACGACTCCGTCGTGACCGTCACACCGACTGCGCCGGGTACGCCCGTCCGGAGATCGGTCGGGGCTCGGCATGGCTGCTCATGGCAGGGTGGCGGTGGCGGCGGATGAGACCCACGACGACGCCGGCCACCCATCCCCACCGTTTTCGATCCCAACGCGGCGGCGACTCGATTGACAGCCTGGCGACTTTAGGGTTACCTAATACTTCCATGAAGCCACACCTAGCCCACCGTTGGCCGGTCGGTCCGCGCCGATGTGGCCTGCCGGTGACGAGGTCGGCGGTCGTCGGCGCCCTCCTCGTCGTCGCAGCCACCATGACCGCCTGCAGCTCGTCGAGTCCATCGGCCTCCGGTCCACGAGCTACGTATCACGCCGACAATACCCGGACCGGGTACTCGACCGACACCAGCATCACGCCAGCCAATGTTTCCGGTTTGACCCAACAGTGGAGTGCCCGGGAGACCGCTGCCATCTCGGCCCAGGCGATCGTCAACCAGGGGGTCGTCTACTGGGGAGACTGGAATGGCATCGAGCACGCGACGACGACCGCGGGCAAGCAGCTCTGGGCGGTGCCGATCGGGATTGCGCCGAAACCCAAGGCGTGCCCGTTCAAGCTCGGGACCATTGGAATCGTCAGCTCGGCCACCGTCGGCGAGATCGGTGGCAAGAGGGCCCTGTGGGTCGGCGGGGGCAACGGAAGCTTGTACGCCCTCGATGCCGCGACCGGTGCCGTCATCTGGCAGACACAGCTGGGCGAACCACCCCTTCACGTCCTGTGGTCGTCCCCCGCCTTCTACAAGGGCAGCATCTACGAGGGTGTGGCGTCGTGGAACGACTGCCCGGTGGTGAGCGGAACCGTTGATCGGGTCGATGCCGCCACCGGGGCCATCCAAGCCGTCGATCATCTGTCGGTGCCTCCGGGCTGCATCGGGCCGGGGATCTGGAGCTCACCCTCGATCGACCCCACGACCAACTCGATCTACGTGTCGACGAGCAATGCCAACCTGCGATCGAACCCGGATGACACATGCACACGGGCATCCGACCAGGAGGCCATACTCCAACTCGACGGCACCACACTGGCAGTGAAATCGCGGTGGCGACTCCCTGCGTCCCAACAGGTCGGCGATTCGGACTTCGGAGCGACGCCGATGTTGTTCAGCGCGACGATGAGCGGTGTCAGCCGGACGCTTGTCGGAGCCGAGAACAAGAACGGCTTCTACTACGTCTTCGACCGCAACGATCTGGCTGCCGGCCCGATTTGGTCATACCAGGTGGAGGACGATGCGGCTCTCAACAGCACGGCCTGTGAGGACCGGAACACCATTTCCACGTCGGCGTGGGCAGGTACAGGCAGCCCGGTCATCGTTGCCGGAGTCGCGGTCAACGGGTCGTCGTGCATCGGAACCGTCGCAGCTCTCGATGCGGCCACGGGAAAGCCGATCTGGCAGGCCCCGGTCGGAGGCACCATCCAAGGTGCGGTCAGTGAGGTCCCGGGCCTGGTGGCCGTGGGCGCCGGGCCGTTCCTTCAAATCCTGTCGAGCAGCACCGGCGCTTCTCTCTTCACCTACCGCGAACCAGTAGGACCCGATACCGGCAATGGCCAGGGACAGAACTACTTCTTCTGGCCCCCACCGACCATCTCCGGTTCCCAGCTCTTCATCGGGAACGAGGACGGCTCCTTCCGCGCCTTTGGTCTGTAGGACATCCGACGTCTGTACGGGGCGTGGGCCGTCTCGCGCCCCGATTATGGGCACCACCCGCCGGGGCGACAACGCCGCTCTGCCCCGGCTCCACGGACCACTATGCCGAAGCCATCTTCGCTCGTCCAGGCCGAGCACAGGACCGACCACTTCCAACATTGCCAGCTGGGATCGGCGGGACCTTACCGTACCGGTCGGTGGCACTCGATAACCGCCGCCGAACCGACAAGGACACGCCTGGCAGACTTGCAGGGCCGGAGGACTTCCACCTTTCTGATACGCGATGACTTTGCTGACCGGTAAACGTCAAATGGAAACCCGGCTCTGAGCAGTGTCGCCGGACTACCGGAAGGGAGGACGTAATGGACGTCATCAACTTGGGTGCGGCGGACGGATTGCCCCCAGTGGACTGGGCGAACGTCGTCGAAAAGCTCAATGCCGGATCGCCGCCGGCTCCAGACGCCCACAACGCTCGTACGACGTGGCTCTCGACGGTGAACGAGAACGGGAGCCCGCACGTCACTGCTGTCGGTGCGATCTGGCTGGACGGAAGTTTCTGGTTCCAGACCGGATCGGGTACCCGGAAGGGCCGCAACGTCATCCGCGACCGGCGCTGCTCGATCGCGGTGTCGATTCGCGATGCAGATGTCGTTGCCGAAGGTGCGGCAGAGCGGGAGACCGACCCGGCCACACTGACGCGCCTCGCAAAGGCCTGGGCGGACCAGGGCTGGCCCGCCCAACTGGATGAGACCGGGACCGGTATCACCGCCCCGTTCAATGCGCCGTCGCAGGGACCACCGCCGTGGAACGTATTTCGCATCAGGCCACATTCGGTGACCGTCGTACTTGGCACCGAGCCGGGCGGCCTGACTCGCTTCAAGTTCTAGCCTCAGACCAACGAGGCGCTTGACCGGCCTCGCCGGTCGATGAGGTCGTCGAGTCACGCTCCGCTCGTCTAGCCGATCTTTCGGCCCCAGCCCGGGGCGCATGGACAACGGCCCGGAACCGGCAGCGAGGATGGGATACCCAAACCGGCCCGGTGTCGTCACTTTGGGGATGGGGACTTCTCCCGTCCTTGTGCTTGGTCCATCCCGACGGATGTCCTGGTCGGTTGCAGATCGGCCGCGACGGTCCGCTAGCTGATCTGCTCGGCCAGCCCTAATGAGAAGTCCTTCTGAGAGTCGCCCATCACAGGACGTGGGGGCGATCCCTCGTCGAGCGTCAGACGACTGGCCTCTGAAGGAGGATCGCCAACGTCCTCGGTAGATGTGCTCAGATGTTGGACCGGGGTGACTGCAGATTGGAAGCGCCGTGGTCAAACGGATCATCGCTTGTTTCGCGGTTGGAGTCCTCCTCGCCGGATGCGCTTCGGGTGCCTTGCGTAGTAACGCTCCTGTGAAGTCCACCAGCGGGCCTTCGTCATCCGGCACCCCGACGCAGACTGCACCACCTTGTTGCGTCCCATCAACGACGACGATGATATTGCCACCGACGAACTTCTCGGCGACACTCTCTGTCAGTCCGACCCGGCTGTCGGCGGGTCAACTGATGACCGTGACGGGATCGGATTGCCCGGTAGGTCAATGGGGTGGAGTCTTGTTGAAGTCCGGCGGCCTTCTACTCGGCCCCTTCGGCCTCTACGAGGGAGGTCCTCAGCCTGTGCCCGTCGGGTCCGACGGTCAGTGGACAACCACCGGCATCGTCCCGATGTTGCCGGGCGGACCAACGGTGCTCACGGCCTACTGCGGGCCCGAAGCTGGTGGTCCCCCCGTATCTCGTTTCCTCTACCCTCCGGTCCCCGTGACGATGGTGACGCCGTACCAGCTAAGCGTGCTGCCATCCACAACGACGAGTCCAGGCACCACGCTCACTGTCACCCCTGTTGGCGGGGGCTGCCCAGCGCCGACCACTTGGATCCAGTTGACCCTGTATTCGACGTCACAGCCACCTACCCGACCGCAGCCCGAGGTGGCACAGGGGGTGATTCACGACACCGGGCTTGCCGCAGACCATGTCCTTAGCTGGACGGGCGCTCTCACCGTGCCGTCGTCCCTTGCCCCCGGTCGCTACCTGCTCGGAGCGGACTGTGTCTACTCACGCGGGGCGCCCGAAGGGTCGTATGCGCCGACCGTCATCACGGTCAGATGACTGATGGAATGGCCCATTTTCAAGATGGTGCCGGCCGAATAGCACACGGTCGAGGTGTGCGATGGTCACCAGGCCGCCATCGACGCCGTTCAGCGGATTGGGTGATGCACGACCACGATGGGCACGGACCCCTGAAGGTGCGGCGACTATCTGCGGCGTGTCCAAGTGCCCCAGACCGACCCCACCAGGGTCCTCTGAACGCTACGAATCAGAAACAACGTCTGCCATCAGTCTCAATCAGGCACCATGGGGGTGGTCTTGGGCGCCTGGGCCGTCGCCTTGTTGCCGGGAGTTGCGAGCCGATGACCGCGAGAACTTGATCGCGACACCCTCTCCGGATCTGAGCCCTATGAATCACAGGTTCCCCGACGTCCTTGGGCACCGGGACGTTGGGGCGCGACTGACGGCGCAGTACACCCGCGGCCTCGAGCCCGGTCCGGAGTTGGCGCGAGGAGCGGAACGGCAGTGGCCGGCCGATTCCTGCCGACGGTGGGTAGTCGGCGGATGGTGCGATTGGCCCTGCTCGGCTACTGCGTCTCGGGGCCGTTCATCGGTCTCGCCGGATCGCTTGCCACCTTCTTCCTTGCTCTTCTCCTTTGGGGTTTCTTCCAGGGGATGCTCGACGTATCGATGAACACCCAGGCGATCGCCGTGGAGCGGCTCTCCGGCCGCGTGCTGATGCCGGGCTTCCACGGGTCGTGGAGTACCGGCGCCCTGGTGGGAGCGCTCACCGGGGCCCTAGCGGTGGGACTGGGTGTGTCCCTGAGCCAGCAGCTGCTCGTCCTGGCCGTGCCGAGCCTCCTGGCGGTCGGTTGGCTCACCACCCGGATGGTCCCCGACCGGACCTTCCGCGGTTCCGACTCCCCCGAGCCCGCCTCGGGGGGCGCCGCAGCGTCGTTCAGCGTGCGGTCCTCGTGCTGGGGGGCATCGCTTTCGCCGACATGCTCTGCGAGGGGGCCGCGGCCGACTGGGCCGCCGTCTACCTCCATGGCACCCTGCACGTCGTTCCATTGATCGCCGGCCTGGGATTCGCGGCCTACGCACTGGCCATAGTGTGCACCCGGCTTGCTGGCAATCGGCTCTTCACCATGTTCCGGGCCCACCCTCTCTTACCGCTGCTCACCGTCATCGCCGCGCTCGGGTCCGCCGCCGGACTGGTCATCGACCGTCCGCTGAGCGTGCTGGTCGGATTCGCCCTACTGGGTGCCGTCTCGGCTGCGTCGTCCCGACGGTCCTCAGCGCCGCCGGATTGGTCGACGATGTGGACACCGGGCGAGCGGTGGCAGCGGTGGCCGGCTGCGGTTGGGCCGGCTACGTGGTGGGACCGGTGGTGATCGGTGGGATCGCCTCGGCGACGACCCTGCACACCGCCCTGTTCCTGATCCCGCTGCTCACCGCCGCGGTGGCCGTCGCCACCGGGATGGCGGGCGCGCTTCGGCACGGGTAGCGGAAGATCCATGCGCAGATCCATCCGGAGTCCCGGACCGAGCTGCTACCGGATACGGCGTGGCTATGGGACCGCCGCCCGCCTACACCCCCGCTGACCTGGAGCCTGGGAGGAGAATCGAACTCCTGACCTACGCATTA
>CAWDXZ010000003.1:0-335985 GCA_963806455.1 uncultured Acidimicrobiales bacterium | reverse complement strand
CACCCTCAACTGCCACTCAGCCCAGACCGAGTCCGACGGCAGTGTCCGGTTCATCATCGCCCAGCGAGACCCCGGCCTCCCCAATTGGCTCGATACGGCCGGCCACCGGCGCGGCACCGTCGGGGTGCGCTGGGTCGGGCCCCACGTCGTCGACATCCTCCCATCGACCCGGGTCGTGGATATCGCATCGCTCTGAGAGGTGGTGGGCGAGGGCAAGCGGGTCGTCGGCAGTGACCGAGTTCCGGCCGGCGAAGGCGTGCTGCTCATCGAACGCCCGTCGCCCCGCACTCGACGAGGCGCCACCCCGCCAGCAAGGTGGACGTCCTCCCGCTGCATCATGTCGATGGTGTCGGCTCGAGAGGCCAAGGTTCATGATCGAGGCGTAGCATCAAGGTCGCACTGATCCCCGGAGAGAGGAGAAGCAATGCGCTGGGTCCTTCCTGAAGACCGCATTCCCGCAGCCTGGTTCGACGTGGTGCCTCATCTCCCCTCCCACTCGACCCGCCGCTTCATCCAGCCACGCGCCAACCCATCGGGCCCGACGACCTCACGCCCCTGTTCCCGATGGCGCTCATCGGACAGGAGGTCACGACCGATTCATGGATCGACATCCCGGGTGAAGTCATCGACGTCCTCCGTGGGTGGAGGCCGACGCCGCTGGTGCGGGCCGAGCGGCTCGAGCAGGCGCTCGACACACCGGCCCGCATCTACTATAAGGACGAGTCGGTGTCGCCGGCTGGCTCCCACAAACCCAACACCGCAGTTCCCCAGGCCTTCTACAACGGTCAGGAGAATGTACGCCGTCTCTCCACCGAGACAGGCGCTGGACAGTGGGGAAGCGCCCTCGCCTTCGCCTGTTCACGTTTCGGACTCGAGTGCAAGGTCTACATGGTCCGCGCCTCGTACGAGCAGAAGCCCTACCGGCGGGTGATGATGGAAGTCTGGGGGGCCGACGTCGAAGCTTCACCGGTCGACGATCCCGGCCATCCGGGGTCACTCGGGTCAGCCATCAGCGATGCCGTCCGCGATGCGGTGGGTCGGGAGGACACCCACTATTCCCTGGGATCGGTCTTGAACCACGTCCTCTTGCACCAGACGGTGATCGGGCTCGAAGCGAAGGAGCAGCTCACGCTGGCGGGAGAAGACAGGCCCGACCTCGTGATCGGGTCGTGCGGCGGTGGCTCGAACCTCGGAGGGATCGCCCTTCCGTTCGTACCCCTTGAGGGCGTCGACCTCCTGGCGGTCGAACCATCCTCGTGCCCGACGCTGACCGAAGGCCGGTACGACTACGACTTTGGCGACACAGCCGGTATGACACCGCTGTTGTCCATGTACACCCTCGGTCATGACTTCGTGCCGCCGGCCATCCACGCCGGAGGGCTCCGGTACCACGGCGACGCGCCGACATCTGCAACCTCGTGAAGAACGATCGTATGCGGGCGGTGGCGTACCCGCAGGGCAAGGTGTTCGATGCGGCTCTGCAATTCGCTCGAACTGAGGGCACCATCCCGGCCCCTGAGACGGCCCACGCCATCCGTGCTGTGATCGACGAGGCGTTGACGGCGAGGGAGACGGGAAGGGAAAACGTCATCCTCTTTTCCTACTCCGGCCACGGTCTCCTCGACCTGGGCGCCTACGACGACTATCTGAACGGACAGCTCATCGAAGGCTGAGGCGGGGGCGTCAGAGGGAGGTGGCGCGTGGATGGGTGGCGCTCCATCGCCCACTGGCTCGGCGCCACAGTGCCCTCAGTTGCGTGGCATCCCATGTCCGACGCCCACCAGAACTCCGGTCCGCATTCTCATCAGGAGCGGTCCATCGGGGTCTGCCGACGGTCTGCGCCCTCGGAGAGATTCGGACTCCCTACCTTCTGATCGCAGTCCCCTGCGTGCGCACCTTGCGCTTCTGGCGAACCGTCGGCAAATCCGGCCGACCGACCTGGGTCAGGTCTTTGAAGTACCAGATGCGAGCCCCCGCAGTTCGTCACCACTGAGTTCCTGCTTCTCGACCAAGGCGGACACGATGCAATCGAAGAGGACCTGATTCTCGCCAATTCGGGCTAGGGCACCTTGGTAGGCGCTGCGCAAGAGGGCATCGATCTCTGATTCTTGCGCGGACGTCGGCAGGGTCGTCCGCGAGAGGCTGCCCCCCTCGCCCAGACCCGATTGGCAGACGACGAGGACCGCAAATCGAGTGGCCACTGCCAGATCGCTGGTATCACTGGGTCCTCCCGCACCAGCCCCGACATCACCCGGACCGAACACGATCTCCTCGGCCGCCCAACCCGCGAGCACCGTTTGCAAGTACTCGAGCATCGTCCGACGCGTCATCACCTCTGTTTCACGTGGTAACGACGCCACGAATCCCAATGAACCGTCTAACCGAGGAACGATCGTCGCGAAAGCCAGATCGTCTCCCTGAGTTGAGCTGACCAGTCGAGCGAGGGCGTGGCCGGCTTCGTGCACCGCGACACGGCGCATCTCGTCGGGGCCGAGGCGTGGCGCGCTGTCGGGGTGACGGGGTCGTCTTGTCACTTCGGCAACGAGGTCCGCCTGACCCATCGGCCGATTGGCCCGCCGAGCTCTTCTCGCAGCGCCGCGAATGAAGAACTCGACGTCGGCTCCCGTCAGTCCGAATGCCAACTCGGCAAGCGGACGAGTCTCCACCTCTCCGATGGCTCCGCCCCGCATCCGGAACGCTGCGAGGTAGTGCTTGAAGATCTGCTCCAAGCCGTCGAGATTCGGTAGTGGAATTTCGATGACTTGGTCGAGCCGGCCCGTCCGTCGGAGTGCTGGATCCACCTTTTTGAGATAGTTGGTCGCCCCGATCACGATCACGGTCTCCGTGGACTCGATCCCCTGAATCTCTTCGAGGAGTGCGTTGATCACATCGGTCTGGTACACCGCGTTTTGACCACTTAGTTGATCTCGACTCCCGATGCTGTCGATCTCGTCGATGAACATGATCGCGGGTGCATAGCGTCTCGCTTCGGCGAAATCTCCGCGCATGGCACGCAGATGCGCATCCAACGCGCCGGCCGCCTGCCAGGCCGATGCACTCGCCGTGACGAACTTGACCCCGCACTCCTTGGCGATGACTCTCGCCAGCGTCGTCTTGCCACAGCTCCTCCAGCCGACGCAGCGCTCGCCGGGCGGCGTAGGCGACCAGCCCGCGATGGAACTCGAGCTTGTCGTCCTCGATGTCATCGAGGTCGTAGATCTCGAGCAGGCGACCCCAGCACTCGGAGCTGATGTCGTCGATCGGCCTGGCCGCCTGGTCTCGGTACAGACCGACCAGCACCGGGAGGAGGTCCTGGTCGAGCTCTTCGGCAAACCAGCCGAACCCATAGGCGTCACGGTTCCCGTAGTGGTGGGCAGTAGGGCCCACCCGATGCAGGAGCGCAAGGAGGAGGCGATAGTGCGCCTCCAGCGGGTCCTCGTCGAGCAGTCCGCGGTCGTGGGCGCGAGCACGGCGCTTCCCCGCCATTTCGAGGAATCCGGCCTCCAAGGCAAGGCAAAAGGCAAGGTCGACGCCGGCCAGCTCGGTCGAACTGCGTGTGCGGTAGACCCGGTCACCGATTCGCGGGTCGACCCGATCGTCGGTCTCGAGCAGACCGACCAGCTGCTTGCTGTCGGCGACTGTCAGGTTGCCCCGGTCGGTGAGCGTTCTCCCGTCGCCCGTGAAGTCCATGAGTCGGACCACCCGCCCGAACAACACCGAACTCCGAGCCATGGCTTCGAGCTCGGTCGCCGGCGCAAGCACGACGGGCGGCATCCGACCGAGCAGCGCGGCCCCCACATCTCCGATCTGCGGCTGCGATAGGGAAGGACCGAGGATCCGATCTCGCTCCCTGAACGGTCGCTCATTGAACTTGGCGATCCAGGCATCGAGGTTGCTCTGGTCCGCGGGGTCGACACCGTCGGCGCGCATGGCGGCGACCAGGCGCTTGCCCGTACCGAAGCGGCTGTCGTCCGCCATTGCCTCAGCAAAGCTGGAACGAGTTGCCTCGACGGTCCGGGCCAGGCGTTGGGCCCGGCTCCCCTCGAGCAGGCTCTCGTCGGCCAGAAAGCGAAGGAGGCCCGCGAATCCATCGATCACCTCGGCGTCCTCATGGGGGCCAAGCGTCACCTTCCGCGGATAGAGGTCGAGCAGGATGGCGCGGACGTCGTCGTTGGTCCACGAGGCCAGATCGCCGTCGAGATACGCCCACTTGAAGGACAGGACCTGGTCAGCCGCCCAACCGAACCCGGCGCCGGCTTCCGTCGCCTCGAACCGGGCCACGAGCTCCGAGCTCACGGCTTCGAACTCGTCTTCGTCGTCAGGCCCGAATCTGAGCCGCACGCGGTGAAACTACCCGTCCTGAGCGACCCCAGCCGGACTGGGCTGCGCAGGCGGCTCCGATCCTCGGCCTGATGTCCCGGGTCTCAGGCGCTGCATCTTGATGCTAAGATGTAGTCATGTCCAAGACGCGAACGACACTCACAATCGACGAGGAGGTCCTCCGAGCCGTGAAGATCCGCGCCGCCCGGCTTGGGAAGGCGGACAGCGAAGTGATCGAGGAGTCGTTGCGACGCGATCTGGGCCTCGATCTGTTCGATCAGATCTGGGAGCGCAACGACCTCCCCGAAGAGACTGCTGTCCAGATGGCTGTCGAAGCACAGCACGCCACCCGGAGACGCCAACGGCGCTGACCGGTGCGGGCCGTCCTTGACCCCAACGTCATCATCTCCGCCTTGCTCTCACTGGGCGGCTCGCCCGCCAGCGTGATCAGGGCGTGGACGGACGGTGTCTACGACTTGATCGTTTCACCCCTGCTGCTGGAAGAGCTCGAGCGCGCGCTCGCTTACCGCAAGATTCGGGAACGCGTAACCGAGTCGGAAGCTCGGGCGCTCCTCGCCATTCTTCGCCACGAGGCTCACGTGCACGACGACCCGAGCGAACTTCCGGCCGTCCGGTCGCCCGACCCCGGTGACGATTACCTCATCGCTCTGGCCGTCACGGCTCGGGCACTCCTCGTCACGGGCGATGGTCACCTGCTTGGCCTTGCCGAAACGATCCCCGTCTACCGGCCCGCCGATTTCCTGGATCTGCTCGACCAGGAGCCGGAAAGCTGATGGCGTGGCGCCGGGGGCAGCTGCCCCGTAGCGCTATGTTGCCTTGGCGTGGGTGGAGTTCGCCTCGCTTTAGAATCAAAGTTCGACCCTCTGAGGCGAGCTTAAGCGCAGAGGGCGAGCTCCTGTCGACCACGCCAACGGGGTTCTGCTGGCCGGACTCGCCGAAGAGGGTCGGCTCCCATGGTTGTGTGGTCTGCTGCTGGTTCGACCGTCGGATCCGCTCACTGAACTCTATATTTTCAACCCAATCCAGCAATCAGCTGGCCAGTGGCTCGATTTCGGCGAGCTTCGAGCGGAGTCGGTCCTTTTCGACCTCGATGTCATAGTGCCCCTGAAGGTTCATCCAGAACTCGTCACTCATTCCGAAGTACCGCGAGAGGCGCAGGGCCGTGTCAGCGCTGATCCGACGAGTTCCGTGAACGATCTCGTTGATACGGCGGGGTGGAACGCCGATGGCCTGTGCCAGCCGGTACTGGCTAACCCCGAGCGGATCCAAGAAGTCCTCCTTGAGCATCTCGCCCGGGTGCACCGGGGTCATCATCGGTCTCTCGGTCTTCGGCATCGTCTCTCCTCAGTGGTAATCGACGATCTCGACGGCTCTGGGGCCGGTGGCGCCCCACTTGAAGCAGATTCGGTATTGATCATTGACCCGAATGCTGTACTGGCCGGCCCGATCACCCTTCAGCTTCTCGAGCCTGTTGCCCGGTGGAACGGCAAGGTCACCGATCCTCTCGGCGGCGTTCAGGTAGGCCAGCTTGCGCCAAGCAACCTTTTGCACGTCTGGCCCGAATTTCCGGACCGCCAGTCGCTGCCAGACCCTCTTGGTGTCACCATCCTTGAAGGAGGCGTCTCTCAACACTGACCGATACTAACGTGTTCCGTTAATACCGTCAAGCGTTATGCTCTCAGCGCATCGTTCTGCCTTGGGTTGGTCAAGAACAGCTGCGACCTGAGCAGGCCGAGCCCAGATACCTTCCTGGGGCAGCGGGTCACGATGCACAGTAAGGGTCTGGGTGCTGAGTTTTCAAAATCGATTACGTCTGAGTCGTGGCAGATCGCAGCCCCATCGGTCAAAGTGCCGCCGACGCCTCCCGCCGGCGGGCGAGGCGGAGCGCTGCTTATCGGGCCGAGCAGGCCTGCGTGGCCCCGTATGAGGACGTGGCCCGGATCATCATCCTTGCCCGGGTGGACAACGACCCCACTCAAGAAGCGCTGGCAGAGCGGGTAGGGACCAGCACAGCCGCAATCTCTCGCATCGAGAGCGGCCGTCACGCACCCACTACCGAGACGCTGCGAAGGATCGCTCGCGCCTTCGGTGGCTACCTCGTTGCCGGACTCGAGGTGCCAGCCGGAGCGCAGAAGACTCAGACTGTCCTCGCCAGAGTTAGTTAACCGAGTACATGACAGCCAGAGGTCTCAGAGAGGTCGTCATCGACGTGAACATTCAATCCCCTACACGTGCCGCTTCAGGGTGTTATAAGTGGCTCCTCGGGGAAATCAGAGAGTTGGACCTTCTGATTCTGCACGTTTTTAGCCGAGCAAAGGCATCCGTAGGGACCTGCATACCGTCTTTCTGATGCGGTTCCGTTACATCATACCAGGTCAGGATCGATATCTCATTCTGTGCAGTCCACGGAATTCGTCCCTGTTTGCTCGCATGTAGGGCCATTTGGAGGGCCAAAGAATCGTCTCACTCCGACGGTGAAACTATAAATCGCCCGGTCGCCTGCGGCTCGGGCGCCTTTTGCGGTTTCACAATTTCATCCTCACCACTGTTGGGCTCGAGACACCGGGTGGAGCTCAGCCACCACCCACCCGGTGACGAGGGCCGGCGGCTCGTGAGCGGAGATAGGCGAGGATCATGCGCTCGCCGTCAGCGGTGAGGGCGATCGTGTGTGGTGTGAGTTCCCGCCCCGTGCCGTACTCCCACGTCGCCCGAACCTCGTCGATGGCGTTGAACAGTCGCCACCACCGAAGCGGGCAATAGACAGCCGAAGAGACATGGTTCATGGTGATCGGAGCGCCTTCCGTCGACCAGCCCTGCGCAGTCAGCATCGGAGCAACGTCGGCCACGAGCCTTCGCCGCTCGACACGTCCTTGCAGGAGGCGCAGAGCGACCACCTCAGTGACCGCCCGGGTGAAGTCTTCGCCGTCCTCTGTCTCCTCGGCCACCGCTCTCCACAAGTGCTCCGGTGAACCGAGCAGTCCGACGCCTCGGCTTGTGGCGTGCAGCCGCCGGCCACGTCGTCGGAGCAGTCGGAGCCGGTTGGCCGCCTCGCGCAACGTCGAGAGCTCATGGACATCGGCCTCCGAACGAGGCGGCTTCTCCCATTCCCACCAGCCGAATTGCTCGACCGCCGCGAGGACGGTCGCCCGAGCGAGGTAACCGCTCTGGGTCAACTCGGTACCACCGGCCTGTGCGGCAAGGTGTACGAGCCAGCCCATCGGTGCCACGGCACGCTCCGGGTCGTCAGGCGGCCCGATCGGGTGTAGGAGATGGTTGGCGACCGCTGATCGCCACGCTTGATGCACGGGCTGGCGGGCCGCATCGATCCAGCTCCCGATCCGCTCGGTGGTGACCAGGCCGGCCAAAGTCTGGCCCGGCGGCAGCTCGAGCTTGCGGCCCAGGACGGATTCGGTGATAACGGCAGCTTTGGACTGCCAGCGCGCAGCCCCAGGAACGAGGTGGCCAGCGGCGACCGCATCCCCCAACGCGCGTTCGACGGCATCGAGGGCCCGCACCTCATCCACGCCCATGACCGACCCCCATGCCAGCAGTGTTGTGTCGGGCGGCTCGACACCGGACTTCGCATGGGCGGATCGGAAGGCGGCCGCTCCCTTGGTGCGACTCTGCCTCCATGCGGCGAGCACACTGGCCGTTTGCTCGGACCGGGCCACGTCGGCCAAGAGCGCGAGGCCAAGATCGTCGAGCAGCATCGCGCTGGCCTCGACGAGACCATCCCACTCGTCGACCGGGTAGTCGCGAGGCAAGTACCACCAGAGGAACTGCTGGAGGGCAGCCTGATGGATCATGCCCGGACCTTCGCCGGCGGTCAGGGCATCGGCCACTGCTTGGACGGTCCAGGCGAGGTCGGGCCGTCGGGCCGCGATCCGGTGCACGGCGCCGTCGATCTCTCCTTCGTTCATGGACCACCGCCCTCGACGAGGCGAAGGTTCGGCCGATGGTCCTGTTTCGTGTCGGAGAGGTCGACGCCCGTGAGCGCCAAACAGCGTTGGCGAAGGTGGTCTCGGTGGAAGCCAGGTCGGTCTGCGTTGAGGAACACCTCGACCGCGAGGTCTCCCTGGCGAGACTGCAGCGCCGACTCTGCCATGGCCTCGATGGGCATCCAGTTGTCGCTCCCGAGGCGAGCGGCCACGTCGACGTACCGGCTGAATCGTTGTCCGGCGACGGCGAGCCAGGCGAGCTGCTGGAGTGATTCCTCGGCCTGATCATCGAGGTAGAGCGATTGGCATTCGGAGAACAGACCGAGGAGGAGACCTTCGATCAGCTCCGCGTGGTCGGCGGATATCCCTTGCCACGGGAGGGTTTCCTCTCGGAAGTCGAGCGCGTAGTCCTCGAACGCGACGAGGTCACACAGATCCGCCCAGTAGTCCTCGGCTCGGATCCCCGTCGTCTGCCACTCGATGCCCAGGTAGGTGTGCCAGGCATCACGCCGTAGCTGGCCGACATTGCCGTGCGAGTCGTCAGCCCGATCGGCCAACTCCAACCCGGCGGTGTGGAATGCCCGGTACAGCGCCAACCGCTGCGCGGGTGTGAGGGACGGCTGATCGAGGCTTCGCAACCGCTCTTCGACCCGATCGACGGCGGTGAAACTCTTGTATTTGGAGATGTGACTCTTGACCTCGACGTGGCGGCGGAAGGACCCGTAGTAGAGGCCTGGATCGACCGGGAATGCGTGCCACCGGTCGTACCGGGCTCGTCGCACCAAGCGCGTGCGCGGTGTTTCCACCATGGCGGCGGTCAGAGCCCGGCCTTCGATCCAGCGGTCACTCACCTTCTTCTGCGCCTTGGCCAGCAGCCGTCTATCGGCCAGCACCTCTGGCGTGGCGAGGTCGACTGGTGTGAGATCAGCGTCTTCGAGCCTTCGACGCAGGTCGGCCAGATGGCTGAGCCTCGATTCAGCTCCTTGCCGGCCGTCGAGGTGACCCCGCAACTCCTCCACGAGATGGGCCTCCAGGCCGTCGAGGCTGCCGCCATGGTCAGAGACGGCGACGGCGGAAAACCACAGATCCCAGTGGCTCCAGATCCGTCCCCCCACCTCGGACCAGGTCTCTGGACCGAAGATCGGCGGTCTCCGCGACGTACCGGCAGTCACGGCCCGGTGCCCTTGCGCGTGGCGCGGAAGCCCGAATCGTCTCCGAGGTGGAAGAAGATGTGGCCACGAAGTAAACCATCCTCTTCGATCACCACCCACCCGCGACCAGAGGCGGGGTCACTCTCGTCGAAGCCCTCCCACGAGAACTCTGCGCCCGGCCGTCCGTCCCGGCGTGTGTCGCGCCAATCAACGCAGCCCTGGACCGCGATGAAGCCGAAGCTGCCAGCGTGACCGGAGTCGAACTCGAGGAATCCTGGTGTGACCAGGTCGACGTCCTCCTGGCTCCACAGTTCCATCTCGATGATCCGCCAGCGTCCTACAAGGGTCGTCATTGCTCTACGTCTTATCAATTGGGTGGCTGCCGCGTCCGTCCTGCCCTCGTTTCCATGGCGATGTCGTCATCGTCACCCTCGAAGGCGAGGATTGCTCATCGAGCAATCAGTTGGGAGCCCGCATTGGCTCAATGTCAGCGAGCGTTGCGCGAAGTCTCTCCATTTCTACCGCGATGTCATAGTGCCCCTGAATATTCATCCAGAACCCGTCGCTCATACCGAAATACCGGGCGAGGCGAAGGGCCGTGTCCGCGCTAATCCGGCGGGTTCCGTGGACCATCTCGTTGATGCGGCGGGGTGGCACGCGGATGGCCCGCGCCAGCCGGTACTGGCTGACCCCGAGCGGATCCAAGAAGTCCTCCTTGAGCATCTCGCCGGGGTGCACCGGGCCATCATCGGTCGCTCGGTCTTCGGCATCTTCCCTCCTTGACGCGCCATCTGTTCGTTCTATTCGCCGGGCTGAGCCGGCCGCGCACACGAGAGAGGGCGCGACTTCCCTCGTCTTCCCCTCGAGCCGTCCGTGGACGCCGTCGCGGCCGCACAGCGGCCTACTGCCACAGCGTCGACATGGGGACCACGGTGATCCGGTCGTCGATCTGGAAGACCGATGGACCGGTATGGAAGAGGACGCCCGCCACGAAGCGGTCCCCCAGGCGATCCCGCAGCCACCTCAGATGGGCGGCGTCCGAGGTTTGAGGAGCCGCTTTCGCCTTCACCTCGCACGCAACCACCCGCCCGCCTCGCACCTCGGCGAGGAGGTCGATCTCGTGACGACCCTGTCGTTCGCGCAGGTGGTAGAGGGTTGGTCGCGAGCGGCTGACTTGGCGTTCGGCACGCAGCTGCGAGGCGACGAAGGAATCGAGCAACCTCCCGATCAGATCCACGTCTCGCAGGACAGTGTCAACGTCAGCGTGCAGTATGGCCCCCATGAGCGACGGCTCGACGAGGTAGCGCTTGGACAGATGGACCAATCGCTGAAGTTTGTTGGATGTCCATGCCGGCATTGGCTCGACGACGAAAAGATCCACGAGGAGCCGTTCATACGCGCCCGCAGTCTTCCGGTCGAGACCGGAAGCATCGAGGAGCGTCTGTTCGGCCACGACTCCTGCGGAATTGAGGGCGTAGGCCTGGACATAGCGACGAAGGCGGGAGGGATCCCGGATACCGCGTAGTTCCGCTGCGTCGCGGGTAATCAGCTGGTCGACATAGCTCTCGAGCCATTCCTCGCGAACGGCGCCCGGCACATCAAGGAGGGAGGGGAATCCACTGCGCAAAGCCAGCTCCACATAACCCCGCAGATCGGGCGCCAGGCGCGGACGGGTCAGGCTTCCTCCATCGACCACTCGGTCGAGGAACGCAGATTCGCCAACACCATGCGCCTGCTCTCGCAGGGTGAGCGTGTAGAGGGCGACCCGAAGCATCCGTCCGGTGGCGGGCCAGGTCTCGCCGGTGAGGTCTCCACGAACAGATCCGGTGATGAGGAACCGTCCGGGTCGGGGATCGGCGTCCACTGCCCTCTTGACTGCGCCCAGCACCCCGGGGACTTGTTGCCACTCGTCGAGCAACACGGGCTCGGGGAGGCCTCGAAGGGCCGCGTCGGGATCGGCCACGAAGGCCCCGGCTTCGGCCGGCCGATCGAGCCGGATGGTGGTTGCAGCCCTACGGGAGGCGGTCGTCGTCTTCCCGGCCGCCCGGGGTCCGACCAGCATCACCGCTGGTTGGGCCGCTAGGAGCTCGTCGAGGAGGGGATCGACGAGGCGGGTGAGGTACCGAGCTTCGATCCGGAGATCGTAGCCGATACTCCCTGGTTTGCGCGGGCACCGGTACGACTTCAGCGCGGCATTAACTCCCTATTTCGCACATCACGGCCTCCCACATCTGCGCGCCCCTCCGGCCCCGGCGTCCCACAGGTCGTTACGTTCCGGCGTGTCACACGGGCTTGGCGCGGTGTCCTGTCCTTCACCTCCCCTTCGACCTCGGCACCCAGCAGATAGAACGCAGGGAGACCAGCTCCTTTGAGCGGCTTGGCGTAGTTCGTCGGATCGAGGAGGCGACAGAGCTGCGTCGGTGAGGTCCCGAGGGAGGCGGGCGGCCTCCCGGGCCGAGAGCCCCGAGGCGTTCCTTGGTCTCGAAAGTCAAGCGGTACAGGGTGAGCTCCGCCCTTCTCAACTGGGCAACCGGAGCAGCTCGTCGATGTCGTCCGCCACCTCCTCGTCCTCCAGAGGCAATGCATGGGCGTAGTTGCGCAACGTCGTCGAGGGATCTCGGTGCCCCAGACGCTGCTGGGCCCGCAACAGTTCGCCACGGCCGACGAGGAAGGTGGCCACGCTGTGGCGCAGGCGAGGCAGGCTTGCCCCTGGCACGCCCGCCTCTGTCCGAAGCTCCGCGAACCAATGGCCGAGACCCCCGGCCGTGAGCCGGTTGTTGTGGGTGGCTTCGGTCGAGAAGACCCACTCACCCAGCTCCACTCCATCGGGAAGCCGCTCCCGCCAGGCGTGGGCCGACGACTCCCAGAGGGAAACCGTGCTGCGGCCCAGGGTCAGCCGCCGGGTGCGGACGATCTTCGTCGGTCCCAACTCCTCTCCCGACAGGCCTCGCTCGATGGTGAGGATCCGACCGTCGAGGTCACTGAACCGGAGCGCCGCCAGCTCGCCTCGCCTTGCACCCGAGTCCGCCGCCAGACGCACGAGCAGACGGAGCTGCTCGGCCTTGTGCAGCCGGGCCCGGGCCGGGCGGTCGTTTCCCAGTCGGCCGTCGCCTCTGCCACCCGGAGTTCGGACGCTCGGAGCAGGCGGACGACCTCGTCGGCGTTGGGATGCAACCGGGTCCCGGGCCGAGTGGGTCCGCGCATACCCGCCAGCGGATTTACGTCCACGATCCGCTCCACGTGCGCCCAGCCGACGGCCGAACGCAGGACACGAAAGCGGCCAGAGATCACCGCCACCGAGGCACCGGCCGCCGCCCAGCAGGCCATCGCGGCCCGGACGACTTCGGGAGTGAGCGTCGTCACCCGCCGCACGGCCAGCCGATCCGCTCACAGGGCCTTCGCGTTGGAACGGGCCGAGATCCACGTGGCCGGCCGCCAGTCGTGGTGGGCGCACATCCAGCGCTCGAGGAGCTCGCCGACGGTGAGGAACGGGGCGGCTCTGCGGACGGCTCGGCGTTCGGCCCACTCGGCCGCCAACTCCAGCCGGCGTGCCTCGGCCTGCCCGACGTCACCGCGGAAGACGAAGGAGCGATGCGCCGTGCGTCCCGAGACCGGATCGACGCCGACGGCGATACGGTTCTCCCAGACGCCAGGGCGCCGCTCGCGCCTGGTTCCTTTCCCCCACGCCATGCCCGAAAAGTAGGAAGAGATCTAGGGATGAGTGGCGGATCCCCAGTCCGACACGGAGCCCGTTTGTAGCCTCTAACCTGGAACTACTGGTGGCGCGCTCGGAGGGATTCGAACCCCCAACCTTCTGATCCGTAGTCAGATGCTCTAGTCCGTTGAGCTACGAGCGCTGGTTGCCGCACCCCGAACCGACGAAGCGAAGGCAGGATGTGGCCCTGCGAACGACCCCGGGGTCGGGCTGGAGCGGAGGGCCCACTCTATCCGAGCCACCGCCAGCAGACGCTGGGGGCGCTGGCCCGCGCGACAAGAGGCCGGAGGTTCTGACAGAGCGTCAGATATAGTTCGGCCACCCTCAGCTCGAAAGGCCTTCGCGACACATGCCAGTCGACGCCCCCCTGCACGGGATCCGGATCATCGAGTGCTCGGCCCTGGGCCCGGCGGCCATCACCATGCCGCTGGTCGACCTCGGTGCCGAGGTGATCAAGGTCGAGCCTCCGTCGGGGGACTACATCCGGGAGATGACCTGGCCGATCATCGACGGCGTCTCGCTCATGCACCTCCACATCAACCGGGGCAAGCGGAGCATCGTGATGGACCTTCGCAACGAGGAGGACGTCTCGACCTTCAAGGAGCTGGCCAAGGTGGCCGACGTCGTGGTCGAGGCCATGCGCCCCGGCGGTCTGGCCCGCCGTGGCGTCGGCTACGAGCAACTGCGCACGCTCAACCCCAAGCTCGTCTTCTGCACCATCTCCGGCTACGGCATGACCGGCCCCTACCGGGACCTCCCCGCCCACGGGATCGCCTTCGACACCTGGGCCGGCATCGTCTCCCCCCAGCTGGACGCGGACGGGTTCGCCTACCTGCCCGAGCACGCCTCGATGGGCATCCACGCCGGACCGCTCTTCGGTGCCCTCGGAATCCTGGCCGCCGTCCTCCGGGCCCGGACCACCGGTCGGGGCTCCTTCCTCGAACTGGCCCAGTCCGACGCGGCCGCGGCCATGGACTGGTACCGGAGCGAGACGTGGAAAGCCTACGAGCGCCCGGAGTCCGAGGTGACCGGCAACAAGGCGGACGACTACGAACGCCGCGCCCCGGGCACGGCCGGCATGGTCGAAGGGGTGCGGTACCAGGTCTACGAGGCCAAGGACGGACGGTACGTCCTCTTCATGGCCTCGGAACAGGCCTTCTGGAAGAACTTCTGCGGCGCCGTCGGCCGCATGGACCTCTTCGAGCGGTGGCCCGGCTCGAAGTTCGCCGACCACGCCCGCAACAACACCGAGCTGCGGACCGAGCTGCGGGCCATCTTCCGCACCCGCACGGCCGAGGAGTGGATCGACTTCGGGGTGACGGCCAACTTCCCGGTGAGCCCGGTCAACTCCCCGAAGACCATCGCCGAGGACCCCCAGTTCCACGACCGGTTCCACTGGTTCTCCCGGAACCAGCTGGGGGCCGACCAGCTGCCGACCCCGATCAAGTTCGTGGGCGAGCAGCTTCCCACGCCGTCCCACGCCCCGACGGTGGGCGAGCACACCGACGTGGTGCTCCGGGACGTCCTCGGCTGGGACGACGACCGCATCGCCGAGTCGCGGGCCCGGGGTGGCCTCGGCGGCGGGTCGTCCTGACCGGGTGCCGACGGTGAACGTCGCTCGTGCCGGCACCACCGCCCGCAACGCCGCCGGTACCACCCCCGGAGCCGGGCCGGCCCGGCTCCCCCGGCCACCCGGGCGTTAGTATCCGGAAATGTCCCCGGCCAAATCCCGACTGCCGGCCATCGAGGGGTGGTTCACCCTCGACGAGCAGGCCCCGGCCTTGCTCGGGAGCAGGTGCACCACCTGCGGCAACTTCGCCTTCCCCAGGGAGACCTTCTTCTGCCGGAACCCCGAATGCTCCGGCAGCGAGTTCAAGGAGACCGAACTGAGCCGGAGCGGCACGGTGTGGTCCTACACCGACGCCTGCTACCAGCCCCCCGACCCCTACCGGGCGGCCGACCCCTATGTCCCCTTCGCCATCGCCGCGGTGGAATTGGCCGCCGAGCAGATGGTCGTCATGGGCCAGGTGGCCGACGGCACCGGCGTCGACGGGCTCCACGTCGGCCAGGAGATGGAGCTGATGCTCGACACCCTCTACGAGGACGACGAGCACGAGTACCTGGTGTGGAAATGGCGCCCCCGGAGCCTGGCCGGTGCTTGACGACCGGCGCATCGCCGTGCTCGGCGCCGGGATGCACCCCTGGGGCAAATGGGGCCGCAACTTCGTCGAGTACGGGCTGGCCGCGGCCGGCGACGCCCTGCGCGACGCCGGCCTGGCCTGGACCGATGTGGACTTCGTGGCCGGGGCCGACACCATCCGCAACGGCTACCCCGGCTTCGTGGCCGGTGCCACCTTCGCCCAGGCCCTGGGCTGGACGGGTGCCCGGGTGTCCTCGTCCTACGCCGCCTGCGCGTCGGGGGCCCAGGCCATCGCCAACGCCCGGGCCCAGATCCTCGCCGGCCTGTGCGACGTGGCCCTGGTGGTCGGGGCCGACACCACCCCGAAGGGGTTCTTCGCCCCGGTCGGGGGGGACCGCCACGACGACCCGGACTGGCTTCGCTTCCATCTGCTGGGGGCCACCAACCCCACCTACTTCGCCCTCTACGCCCGCCGGCGCATGGAGCTCTCCGGTGCCACCGAGGCCGACTTCGCCGCCGTCAAGGTCAAGAACGCCCGGCACGGCCTGGCCAACCCCAACGCCCGCTACCGCAAGGAGGTCACCGCCGAGGAGGTCCTCGGGTCCCCGATGGTGGCCGACCCCCTTCGGCTCCTCGAGATCTGCGCCACCTCCGACGGCGGGGCCGCCCTGGTCCTCGCCAGCATGGCGTTCGCCCGGCGTCACGGCGCCGGTGACCCGGTGACCATCGACGCCGTCTCCACGGTCACCCCCCGCTTTCCGCAGACCGTCATCGAGATGCCCAACTTCTCGACCGACTCGGCCGCCGCCGCCGCCTCGGTCGGACCCACCTTCAAGCAGTCGGTGGCCCGGGCCGCCTATGAGGAGGCCGGCATCGGCCCCGAGGACGTCGACCTGGCCGAGGTCTACGACCTGTCGTCCGCCCTCGAACTGGACTGGTACGAGGACATCGGCCTGTGCAAGGAGGGCGAGGCGGAACGCCTGCTCCGGGACGGCGACACCACGGTGGGCGGCCGCATCCCGGTCAACCCGAGCGGTGGCCTCTCCTGCTTCGGCGAGGCCATCCCGGCCCAGGCCATCGCCCAGGTCTGCGAGCTGGTCTGGCAGCTGCGGGGACAGGCCGCCGGGCGGCAGGTCGAGGGGGCCCGGGTGGGGGTGACGGCCAACCAGGGTCTGTTCGGCCACGGCTCGTCGGTCATCGTCTCGACGTGACGCGTCGCCTCGGCGGAGGCGTCAGCCGGTGACGAGGACCAGCTTCCCGAACTTCCCCCCCGAGGAGAACCGCTCGTAGCCCTCGGCGGCCCGCTCCATGGGGATCCGCTCGGCCACCGGGACCAGCACCTCGCCTTCGGCCAGCAGGGCCACGGCGTACTCCCCCACGGCCCGGGCCACCGCCGCCTTCTCCTCGGTGGTACGCGAGCGCAGCGTCGACCCCCGGACGGTCGACCGGCTGCCCATCAGGGTCAACAGGTTGAGCTCCACCTTGGCCCCGCCGCCGACACCGATGACCACGACCCGGCCCCCGGTGGCCAGGTGCGGGAGGACGGCGGCCACTCCGGGGGCGCCGACCAGCTCGAGAGAGACGTCGAAGGGACCGCGCCCGGTCGCCTCGTCGGGCAGGACCACCTCGTCGGCCCCCAGCTCGGCCACCTGCCGGTGGCGGTCGGCCGACCGGACCGAGGCCACCACGTGGGCCCCGGCGGCATGGGCCAGCTGCACCGCCGCCGTCCCCACCCCACCGGCCGCCCCCGAGATGAGGACCCGCTCCCCGGCCACCAGGCCGGCCTGGGTGAACAGGGCGTCATAGGCGGTGGCGAAGGCCTCGGGGAACCCGCCGGCCTGGTCCCAGGGGATCTCCTCGGGAACGGCGAGGAGGGCACTCTCGGGAACGGCGATGAGCTCGGCCTGGGCCCCCCCGCCGGCCAGGGCCATGACCCGGTCGCCCACCGCGGTGTGCTCGGTCCCCGGCCCGAGCCCCACCACCGCACCGGCGAATTCCATACCCGGGATGTCCGCCGGCCACCCGGGAGGCGCCGGGTACAGGCCCCGCTGCTGCATGAGGTCGGCGGCGTTGATGCCGGCGGCGGCCACCGACACCAGTACCTCACCCTCCCCGGGCTCCGGGTCGGGGTGCTCCTGCCAGCGGAGATCCCCGTCCACGATGGTCACGGCGTGCACCCCGACCACCGTAGACGGGCCGGCGGCGGGCGGTCCCGGTGCCGGAGCTCCCGATCGGGCCCCGGTAGTCTTGGCCCGGGAGGTCGTGGGCATGGCAGTCGAGCCGGCACCAGAGGGTCACCAACCCGTGGCGGACGCGCTGGCCGCCGTCGGACCGGGCTTCGTCCCGCTCGGGCCCGAGGCCATCGCCCGTCCCACCGCCGGTGCCGTGCTGCACCGGGTGTTGGCCGCCTCGGCCCGGGCCTTCCTGTTGAACGACCTGGACACCGAGCTCGCCGACGACTCGGCGTGGTGCGAGACGGTCGACTCGCTCAGCGTCCGGACCAGCCCCCGCCCGTTGTGGGCCCAGACGGTCGGGCCCGCGCCCGAGCAGGCCCGACGGCGCCGGACCGACACCGAACGCATCCACCAGACCCGGGTGGCCATGCGGCGCATCCGCTCCAACCTGCGGACCTTCCGGTTGGCCGTCGACCCCGGCTGGGACACCTCCCTCCGGGCCGAGCTGGCCTGGTACGGACGCTGCCTGGGCGGCTCGAGGGACCTCCACATCATCCGGGACGTCGTGACGGGCAAGGGGCCCGGTGTCATCGAGCCGGACGAGGTCCTCCGCATCGAGTCGGTGGTCTCGGCCCGGCTGGCCGACACCCTGACCGACATCGCCAAGCACCAGGGAGGTGCCCGCCGCTTCCAGCTGACCGAGCAGATGATGGTGCTGTGGGACGGCCCGGACTTCAAGCCCAAGGCGGCCCGCCCGGCCGAGGACGTGCTGCCCGTCATGCTCCGGCGTGCCTGGCAGGACCTGCGGGGCGCGGCCCGGAGCGCCCGCAAGGACCCGAGCGACGTCAACCTGCACACCTTGCGCATCCGGATGAAGGACCTGCGCTACGGCTGCGAGACCGTCGCCCTCATCGGGGACGGCCCGGCCCACAAGACGGCCCGGGCGGCGGAGCGCCTGCAGATCAAGCTCGGGGACCTGCACGACGCCGTCTTCTCGATCGCCTGGTTCGAGGAGCTGGCCCGCGAGCGGCCCGACCTGGCCGAGCCCCTCGGGCGGCTGGTGCGCGTGGAACGAGAGGCGGCCGCGGCCGCCCGGAAGGGGTGGAAGCGGGAGCTCAAGGAGGTCGAGCGCCGGTGGAGGCGCTGGCACGCCTAAGGCCCCTGACCGGCCGAGCCGCACCGCGAACCTGACCGGGCCGTCTACGTGCCGGGTTCGTTGACCCCCACGTGGTCCGACGTCCACAGCTTCACGCTCCCGAGGATGCCGGCCGTGTTGTCGACGATGGTCACGTCGTCGTCGAGGCCGTCCCGGTTGAGCCGACGCGAGTTGCCCCCCCCGATGTAGAGATGGTCGAAGAACATCAGGGCCCGCAGGTTGGCGATGGCCTTCAGCACCCGCTTGTTCCAGCGTTCCTCACCGATCTCCTTGCGGGTCGCCTCCCCCAATTGCTCGTTGTAGGTCTCGCCCTTGCGGAAGGGCTGGTGGGCGATCTCGAGGTGGGGCATGAGCTGTCCCCGGTAGAAGAGCCCGGTCCCGAACCCGGTTCCGAGGGTGACGGCGAGCTCGAGCCCGTCGCCCTTGACCACCGCCGCCCCCTGGATGTCGGCGTCGTTGGCCACCTTGGTGGGCAGGCCGAACGCCTCGGACAGCGCGGTGGCGAGATCGAACCCGGACCACAGCGAGGCGAGCTCGGGGTCGGTCGGGCTGCCCGGTCCGCTTTTGGTCGAGAAGTGCGGGGCGGAGAGGACCCGTCCGTCGCGCACCATACCGGGGAAGCCCACCGAGGCCCGCTCGCTGGCCGGCAGCGGCGCCACCAGCTTGGTCAGCACCGTGACCAGCTTGTCGGGTGGCATCGGGTAGGTCGTCGGCACCTTCACCCGGTCGGCGACCATGACGGCGTCGGCGTCGACCACCGAGGCCTTGAGGCCGGTCCCCCCGATGTCGACCCCGAGGGTGAAGGGTCGGCGAGGGCCGCCCACCGTGTCCGCCGGCGGCCCGGTGTGCTCGTCGTCGCTCATGGCACCCACGCTACGCCGGTCGACCCGCGCCGGGGTCGCATCGGCGCGGCACGGCCATTAGCGTCGGCGTCCGTGATCGATCAACCCTGGCTCGGGGACGCGTGCTCCCTGGTCGACGCGTTCCGGGCCGGAGCCCTCAGCCCGGTCGAGGCCCTCGACGCCTCGGTGGCGGCCATCGACGCCTCCGGGCTCAACGCCTTCAGCCATCTGGACGTCGATGCGGCCCGGGCCACGGCGGCAGCGGCCGATGTCTCCCTCCCCTTCGGCGGGGTCCCGATGGGCGTCAAGGAGCTCGAGACCGTCGCCGGCTGGCCCTACACCGAAGCCTCCCTGGTGTTCAAGGACCGGGTGGCCGAGCGCGACACGACCCAGGTCGCCAGGCTTCGGGCCGCCGGCGCGGTGCTGGCCGGCCAGACCACCGCCTCCGAGTTCGGCGGGATCAACTGCACCCACACCAAGCTCCACGGCACCACCCGCAACCCGTGGAACCCCGAGCGCACCCCGGGCGGGTCCTCGGGCGGGTCGGCCGCGGCGGTGGCCGGCGGGCTCCTCCCCATCGCCAGCGGGGGCGACGGCGGAGGCTCGATCCGTATCCCCGCCGGCTTCACCGGACTGTTCGGCCTCAAGTCGACCTACGGGCGCATCCCGAGAGGCCCGGGCACGTTGCAACCGCCGCTCACCGTGGTGGTCGGGTGCGTGTCGCGCTCGGTGCGGGACACCGCCCGCTGGTTCGACGTGTGCAACGGGTTCGACCCGCGAGACACCCTCAGCCTGCCCCGGGTCGGCGGTTGGGAGGACGGCCTCGACTCCTTCGAGCTGGCCGGCAAACGGGCGGTCGTCTCGATCGGCCTCGGCGCGGCCATCGTCGAGCCCCGGGTGGCCGCCCTGGTGATGGAGGCGGCCGAGGCGCTCGTCGCCGATGCCGGTCTCGCCCGGGTCGACGTGGCCGTCGAGCTGCCCCAGGTCGGCCTGGAGTGGGCCATGTCGAATCTCATCGGGCTGGCCGGTGAGCTCGGTGACCGCTACCCCGGGTGCAACGACGACCTCATGCCCGAGATCCAGTTGGGGATGAACCTCGCCACCCACAACCTCGACGTGCAGACGGCGGGGGCCACCGAGATGCTGCGCATCCAGGTCAACGAGCGCATGGCCGATCTCTTCGACCGGGCCGACTTCGTCTTCGCCGCCGCCAATCCCGACGTGGCTTTCGGCGCCGAGGGGCCCATGCCCACCAGGGTCGGGGAGATCGACCTGATCGCCGAGCACGGCCTGGACAAGGCCATCGGCAACAACGGCGCCCTCACCATCCCGGCCAACCTCACCGGCAACCCGGCCGTCTCCATCCCGGCCGGGACCGTCGACGGCCTGCCTGTCGGCCTGCAGGTCATCGGCCGCCACCACGAGGAGCAGCTCCTCCTCGACCTGGCCCGGATCGCCGAGCGCCAACGGCCCTGGCCGATGGTGGCCCCCGGGGCGCCGACCTGACGCCGCCGCCGACGCCGGCACCGACACCGACACCGACCCCGGTCCGGTAGACCCCGATCCAAAGGACACCACCGTGCGCATCGACCTCTGGGTACCGACGGCCAGCCCCTTCAGCACGCCCGAGCTCCTGGCCGTCGTGGCGGCCGAGGCCGAGCAGCGCGGCGTCGGCACGATCTGGGTGGGGGAGCACGTGGTCCTCTTCGACGAGTACGACTCGGCCTACCCCTACGCCGAGGACGGGCGCATCCCGACACCACCGGGAACCGGGCTGCTCGAGCCGTTCACCACGCTCGCGTTCCTGGCCGCCCACACCTCCACGGTCCGCCTGGGCACCGCCATGGTGCTGCTGCCCCAGCGCAACCCGGTCTACACGGCCAAGGAGGTGGCCACCCTCGACTGGCTGTCCGGCGGCCGGGTCGACTTCGGCGTCGGGGTCGGGTGGCTGGAGGAGGAGTTCAGGGCGGTCAACGTCGCCTGGCCGCGCCGGGGCAAGCGGACCGACGAGTACCTCGAGGTGCTCCACACCCTCTGGTGCGACGAGACCTCGGCCCACGAAGGCGAGTTCTACTCGCTCAACCCCTGCTCCATGCTGCCCAAACCGGTGCAACAGCCCCACCCTCCCGTCCACATCGGCGGCGAGAGCGACGCCGCCCTGGCCCGGGTGGCCCGGGCCGGGCAGGGGTGGCACACCTTCAATCGCGGCCCCGACGACCTGGCCGAACCGCTGGCTCGGCTGGACGGGCTCCTCACCGTCGCCGGTCGGTCCCGCCGGGACGTGACCATCACCGTCTGCCCGTACTTCCAACCTCTCGACGCCGACATCGCCGGGCGCTACGCCGACGCCGGGGTGGACGCGGTGGCCGCCCTGTTGTTGCCCTTCGGGGCGGACGAGGTGCGCCGGGCCCTCGACGACCTGCAACCGGTCTTCGACCGGGCCGCCGGCTGAACCCGATCCCGACGCCCCGGTCAGCCCCGCATCGACACCGGCAGCGCCTCCATGCCCCGCAGGACGACGTTGGTCTTGTAGGTCACGTCGTCGGAGGCGAGGGCCAGGCTGGGCGCCCGCCGCACCAGCGAGGTGAGCGCCACCTGGGTCTCCATGCGGGCCAACGGGGCGCCCAGGCAGTGGTGGATGCCGAACCCGAATCCGAGGTGGGGGTTGGGGTTGCGGCCGATGTCGAAGCGCTCGGGATCGGGGAACTGCTCGGGGTCGTGGTTGCCCGACGCCAGGAGCAGCATGGCGAAGTCTCCCGCCCGGAGCTCCACGCCGCCGAGATCCCAGTCCTCGAGGATGGCCCGCCCGGTGAGCTGCACCGGCGAGACGTATCGCAGCATCTCTTCGACCGCGCTCCGGTTGACATCGGGGTCGGAGCGGAACCGCTCCCACTGGTCGGGGTGGCGCAGCAGAGCCAGGGTGCCGCCGGCGATGAGGTTGACGGTCGTCTCGTGCCCGGCCACCAGCAACAAGATGCAGGTGGCGAGCAGCTCCCCCTCGCTCAGCACCGTGCCCCCGTCCTCGGCCTGGACCAGGCGGCTGAGGAGGTCCTCCCCCGGGGCCCGCCGGCGCTCGGCCAGCAGCTCGAAGAAGTACTGGGAGAACTGGAGCACCGCCTCACCGCGCGCCTCGATGACCTCGGCGGTGAGGAGGAAATCGGGGTCGAGGCCGCGGGCCAGGGCGTTCGACCATGCCTTGAAGCGCTCGTGGTCCTGGTGGGGCGCCCCGAGCAGGTCGCAGATGACCTGCACCGGCAGCGGGTACGCGAACACCTCCAGCAGGTCGACCTCGCCGGCGTCGAGGGCGGCGTCGATGAGCTCGTCGACCACCTGCTGGGTCCGCTGGCGCAGTGACTCGACCACCTTCGGAGTGAAGGCCTTGGACACCAGCCCGCGCAGCCGGGTGTGGTCGGGGGGGTCCCGGAAGAGGAACGGGCGCATCTCGAGCATGGCCTGGCCCACCGGGTCGTCCTCGTCCAGCACCGTGCGGAACCCCTCGGGCATACGTTCCGTGGCCACGTTGAGGCTGTCCGAGCTGGACCGCCGGTCCCGCAGCACGGCCAGGCAGTCGGCGTGCCGGGCCAGCACCCAGAACCCGAGGTCGTTTCGGTGGATCGGCGCCCGTTCACGGAGGTCGGCATAGAGCGGGAAGGGGTCGCTCGACCAGCGGGGGTCGAACGGGTCGAAGACCGGCCGACCCGGGGCCGGGCCGGTGGTGGGCGAGGTCACCGGGTCGATGGTACCGACCACCGGGGCGACGGTCGATCCCGCCCCGGGCGGCGCCGGGCCCCCGTGCGGCGCGGCTGACCGGCATTCCCCGCCCATCCGGCCTCCCCGGCCTCCCCCGTCCGTCCGGCCTCCCCGGCCCGGGCCCGCAGGTCGGGGTCCGAGTACCAGGGTCGCAGCCGGAGGCGGGCCGGCGGGAGGTGGCCGTAGACCAGCACGGCCTGGCCCGGCGCGATCCGTCGCAGGGCGTCGGGTGGGGCCAACCGCCGGATGGACGGCGAGGCGGTGGTGCTCGGCCCGGCCCGGCCGCCCACCGTGGTGGCCGGCACCATCGCCTCCTCCTCCCCGATGAGCCGGCTGGCATGGTCCAGCGTGGCGGGGTCGGAGATGCCGGACAGAAAGAGCTTGGCCCGGTGGTTGTTGACCACGGTCGGGGCCCGGGGGCCGTAGCGGGCGGTGATCTGGGCCAGGTCGTGCCAGATGGTCACCAGCTGCACGCCGTGGCCGGCGGCGGTGGCGGCCAGGGCGTCCAGGTCGGCGAGCGGGGCGATGTTGGCCGCCTCGTCCAGGACGAGGAGCAACGGCGGGTCGAGGGGTCTCCCGGTGCGGGTCACCCTGTCGTACACGTGCTCGACCACGTGGCGCAGCAGCGAGACGAACAGCGGGGTGAGCCGGCGCTGGTCGTGGGCCGGGGCGCACAGGTAGAGGGTGTTGGGCCCGTCGATCACCGCGGCGGGGTCGAGCACGGCCGGGACGAGGCCGTCGACCCGGGGCCGGTCGGCCTCGGCGAACGGCTCGAGCACCGTCTCCACCGTGGTGTAGATCGAGCTGCGCTGCCGCTCGTCCTTGCCGAAGGCGGACGCCGCCGCCCGCACCGCTTCGGCCACGCCGGCCTCGGCGAGCAGGTCGAGCACCTCCGACTCCGCCTGGGTGTCCACCCACCGGATCACCTCCTGGAGCCCGAGGCCGCCCACGGCCGCGGCGAACAGCAACGGGGCGAGCATGCGGGTGGCGGTGGCGTACCAGAAGTCCCCGTCGCTCATGGGCCCGGCGCCGGCCTTGACCACCTCGGTCATCCCGGCCGCCGCCCGGCGCGCTCCGGGCCAGGTGCGGGCCGAGGCGAGCGGCGACCAGACGGTGGACTCCAGTCCCGTCGAGCCGGTGGGGTCGAAGCAATGGACCCGGCCGAGCGAGCGACGGTGGTCGAGGGTGTGGCGGAGGAGGTCGGACTTCACGCTGGCGGCGATGACCGGGCCGTCCCACTCGAGCACGGCCGGGACGGCGAACCCCGAGGTCTTGTGCGACCGGGTGGGGCCGAAGACCAGCACCGACTGGGCCGGCTCGGCCGCCACCGGTCGCCGCCCCATCCGGCCGAGGACCAACCGACCCGTGGCCGCTCCGGCCCGCCCTCCCCGCCGGCGACGTCCCACCCCCGGCGCCAGCGGGCGGAGGTCGCGGGGCCGGGCCCAGCGGGCCGTGGCCACACGGCCCCGACGACCGGGCCGGAGTCGGCCGGGCGCCGCCAAGACCACCGCCGCCATGGCGCCGACCCCGGCCACGGCACTCAGCGCGGTGCCGACGCTCACGGCGCCGACCCGGTCCCGGGTGCCCCGTCCACCATGGCCTGGTCCGTCTCGGTGAGGAGGCGCTCGGCCCGGGCCAGCTGGTGGTCGACCAGGAAGGAGCGGCGCCCCACCTTCCACAGCGCCATGCCGCGTCGCAGCTGGGTCACCAGCTCGGTTTCGGTGTCGGTCAGGCCGAGCAGCTCCCCGGTACGACCCACCTCGCCGGGGGACTGGGCGTAGATGACCCGGGTCTCGGAGTCGGCCAGCAGCCCCTCGGCCAGGTTGACCTCCACCGAGCCCTCGGCACCCACGGCGCGCAGGTCGGAGAGGCGATGGAGGACGGCCATGTTGGCCACACCGTGGGCACGTGACAGCTTCCACGACGTCTGGAGCCACCGGGCCACCCCGAGGTTGGAGAGGATGGCCCACGCCTCGTCCACCACCACGATGATCCGGTCGCGGTGCTCCGAGCCCACCGCGCTCTGGAGCCACGCCGCGGCACAGGCCATGAGCACACCGAGGGCCGGCGAGTGGTACACGGCCGACAGGTCGAGGACCACCAGCGGGCCGTCGAGCCGCAGCCCGGCCGTGGTCGGCCCGTCGAACATCCCGCTCAGGTCGCCGCCGACCAGGCGGCGGAGCTCCAGGGCGACATCGCGGCCGTCCTCCAGGAGCCGGGCCGGCGTGGTCCGCAGGGCCGACGCCGCGTCGGGACCCGGGTCGAGCAGGGCCTCGACCACCTGGGGCAGGGTCGGCGCCGGCATGCACTCCCCGGCGGCCCGCGCCGAGGCCTCGACGATGGCGGCGTCGACGGCCGCCCGCTCGCGGGGCAGGAGGTCGCGACCCAGGCAGGCGACGGCCAGCGACGAGGTGAGCGCCACCCGCCGCCGCCGGGCGCCGTCGGCGTCGGGGTCCTCGCCGGTGTCGAGCGGGTTGAGGCGGACCGAGCCCCCGGGCCGCAGCGCCACCGGGACCACGCCCCACGCCTCGGCCAGCGGGCCGTACTCCCCTTTCGGGTCGACCACCCAGGCCCGCCGGCCGAAGACGGACTGGCGCCAGAGGTAGGACTTGACGAAGGAGCTCTTGCCCCGCCCGATCTGACCGACGACCACCATGTTGGGGTTGGTCACCACCCCCTGGCGGTACAGGGCGAAGGGGTCGTAGGCGAAGGAGCCCCCCAGGACGTCGCGTCCGACGAGCACCCCCTCGTGGCCCAGGCCGGCCTCGGCCACCAGCGGGTACGCCGCACCGAGGTGCCGGGTGGTGGTCACGTGTCCGGGCACCCGGGGCCCCGGGGCCCTCACGACAGCCCCCGGGCGAGCGGCAGGGTGCAGGTGAAGGCCATGTCCTGCTCGCCGTAGAGCAGCCGCAGCTCGATCCGCGCCTGTCCGGCGGCCTGCTCCACGGCGGCGCGCGCCTCGGCGAGCTCCTCGAGGGTGTCGGCGGTCACCGTGACGTACCCCGAGAAGCGGAACTGGGCGTGGCCGTCGGCCAGCTCGACGTCGCGACCCTCGGCGCTCTCTCGTTCGCGCGTGTGGCGGGCCGTGACGAGGAAACCGCCCCGCCGTCGCAGCTCGCCGTCGGCCAGGTCAGCGGTGCGCGAGCGGGCCACCTGGCGGGCGGCCCGGGCCGGGCTGATCGGCTCCATGGTCACGGCCACGGCGCGGCGGAGGGGCGAGAAGAAGAGCGGGCCGAGGAAGTCGGGGGTCACGTCCACCCTCGGCCATTCGGCGATCCAGTAGGTGGTGTGCCAGGTCCCGTCGGTGCGCACCGAGTCCCAGCGGGGATGGACGGCCATGGGCCAGGGCCAGTGCGGGGCGGGGTCGGGGCCGGCCGCCTCCGACCGCCACGCAGGCGTCCCCCCGCCGGGGCCGCCGGCGGCCCGTATCCCTCCGGCCGTCCCACCCCGGCTCGGTGCGCCGGCGGACGTCGACGGGGCCGAGGCCGCTCTGACGATGCGGGCCAGGGCGCCCGGTCCGACGACGCCCTCCACGTCGATGTCGGCACCCTCGAGGGCGCGGTGCAGTGACAGCACTTCACGGGCCACGACCGTCCCGGCCCCGACCTCCCCTCCTCCGGCGGCCCGCACGGCCCGGGAGGACCGCGACAGGTGGACGGTGAGGACGAGCTGCATGCGGTGCCGCCGGATGGACGGGGCCGCTTCGGCGATGAGCGAGCGGTAGGAGCGCCCGGCCGGCGAGTCGATCCCGACCACGGCGCAGTCGTCCACATGTTGGCGCACGGTGCCGCCGTCGTCCGGCAGGCATGACTCGACCCACTGCAGGCGGTACACCTGCGACCCCTCCCGGGCCAGGGTCGACAGCACCCGGGCCCAGGCTGCGATGCGTGCGTCCTGGTCGGCGGGACCGAGGAGGGCGAAGCTGTGGCCGGACACGGCCAGCACGGCCGAGGCCGTCCGGGCCGGCGCGTCCAGGACCAGGGCCATCTGCGGCCCGGCGGGGTCGGGTCCGAGGGGGACGCCGGTGAGGGTGAGGCCGCCGAAGACATGGTGCTTGCCGGGGGCCCGGCGGCCGGCCGACGCGTCGTCGACGTCCACCTCGGACCCGGGGCCGGGTACCAGGGCCACGACGGCCCGGTGGCCCCGCCGGGGGCCCGGCGCCAGTTGACGCCGGTCTCCGACCGACGCTCCCCACAGCCAGCGGGCGGCCAGCGGAAGCCACTGCTCGCCGGTGCGGCCGGCGATGGGCCAGAAGGCCAGGCCCAGACCGAGTCCTACGCTCACCAGGGCCGCCACGATCCCGCCGATCGAGGGGCGCGAGCGCAGGGCCAGCACCGCCAGGACCAGGGCCAGGGCGACGGCGGCGATCTGGCCGCCCCGCCACCCGGCGATCACCCCGCGTTGCTCGAGTGGCGGGAAGCGGTAACGCACCCGATCGGGCTGATCGGCCCGGCCCGCCTCAACCACGGCCGTCCTCCCCGGGCGGCGGCGGTGGTGCGTCCCGCCTGACGACCAGCCTCGGGCCGAGCTCGTCACGGCCCAACCCCTCGGCCACCAGGGTGCCGCTCTGGCGGGGCAGCGGGATCACCGCGCCCAGGCCCCGCCCGTGGCGGGGGGTCGAGTCGGCCGACGGCTCCGGGTCGTACTCCTCCAGGTAGAAGCGGGCCGCAGCGGTGGCGGCGGGGTGGACGTCCCAGCTCGGGATGGCGTGGCCCGGGGGCTCGATCGTCCCCACCCCGGTGCTCTCGGCCGACGACGGCCCGGGATCGGGACGGTCCCGGGGAGGCCCCGGGCGCCCCCCGTGGCGACCGCTGGTGCTCAGGCCGATCACGCCGGATCCGGATCCGGTGGTCCGGGTCCTCACCCCGGCCAGGCTCCCCACCTCGCCGCCGGCGATGCCCGCCGCGGCGCCAGCCACCGAGGCCCGCATGGCCACTTGGGCCAGGCCCCTCACCGGCGTGGCCACCGACTGGTGGGCCCGGCGGCCCACCGACTCGAGATGGCTGACGGCACCGGTCTCCACGAAGGGGAGCAGTCGGAACAGCGCCCAGGGCGACAGGGCGGCGAGCAGGAGGAGGGCGGCGCCGCCGAGCACGGCGCCGAAGGCGCCACCGCCCGGGCCACTCCCCGAGGCGCTCGCCGCGGCACCACCCACGCCGCCCGTCCCAGCCGGCGACGACCCCGTGCCGTTAGCCAGTGCCCCGGCGGACAGGCTGAGGACGGCCACGATGACGAACTTCCCGAGGATGAGGGCCACCAGGGTGTCGACCAGGCGACGGCACCAGTGGGCGATAGCCGGCCAGGCCAGGCTGGCCAGGGCGAGGGGGAGGAAGAGCACGGCCACGTAGACGGCCGCCGCCCGTAACAGCAGCTCGATCCAGAGCATCACCGCCCCGAACGCCACGGCCAGGGCGCCGAGGAACAGGACGAAGGCCGGGGCACCGCCCGATCCCGCCGCCGCCGGGCCGGTCAGCGCATCGGTGACCGAGCCCATGAAGTGGCCGGCGTCGAGCCCCGCCCCCTGGCCCACGGCCGCGCTCATGGCGTCGGTGACGGCCAGGCCGAGTTGGACCAGCTTGACCGCCACGGCCGTCAACAGGACGGCCAGCGGCACATGGACGAGGGCCGACCGCAGGAGCATGGAGGCGTCCTGGCGGTAGACGGCCTGCATGATGCCGAGCAGGAGCAGCGGCACGATGACCACGGCGCCGAGGGCCGCCATCGTCTCGTAGTGGGCGCCGAACCACGAGGCCCCGAGGTCGACGCCGCTGGTGGCCCCGATGACCGCACCGATCTGGCCCAGCAACCAGGTGGCCCCGTCCGCCACCCAGGTGCCCAGACCGTCGAGGACGCTGCCGATTCCGGCGCCGGCCAGCTGGGAGGCGGCAGAGCCGGCCAACCCGCCGACCCCGGCAGCCGCCTGGCACACCGGGCCGAGGCCGCCGGCCCCGAGGGCGGCCGCGGCCGACGGGCAGCTGCTCGCCGGAATGGCGGGCACCGCCGGCAGGGCCACCTCAGTGCACGCCCGAGCCGGCGTTGAAGAAGAAGCTCACAATGCCCGGTCCTGCGCCGATCAGCAGGGCGGCCAGCCCCGAGATCAGCACGGCCCGGCGGCCGACGAAGCTCTGCTGGTAGTTCTGCCCGTGGGACCCGAGCGCCCAGGCGGCCGCCCCGATGACCAGGCCCACCAGGGCCAGCGCCAGGGCCCAGCTGTCCAGGCCGTTCATCAGGTTCTGGAGCACCTGGCCACCGGGGAGCGCGTTGGGGTCCGGGTGCATGTTGACCACGTCGGCCAGCCGGACAGTGGCGGGCCCGGCCGGGGGGCGGAGAGCCGTGGCGAGTGGGGTCGTGACGAGCGGGGCCGGGATCGGGATCGGGATCATGGGAGACAGCGTAAGAACGGTCCACCGATATTTCAATATGTTCTTTGTATTTTCATGATGTTTCGATCACCAGCCCACGGTCACCGTCGCCCCACCACCGGCCTGTCATGCTTAGGCGGTGAAGTCGTACGTGATCGGGTACATCGCGCTGGGCGTGGTGGCCGCGCTCGCCGTCGTCATCGCCGCCCGGCTCGGCCGCCGGGCCGGCCGGCGGTCCCTCCAGCAACGCCTGGTCGCCCTGTCCAACCGGCTCGGGGTCGAGCCCCCCGACGAGGGCACGGTGGACTCGGTGCTCATGCACCTCGAGCGGGTGACCGGGGAGGCGGCCGAGGCGGTCACCGAGGCCAGCTCCGACGCCATCCGACTGCGACGGGCCCTCGACACCCTCCCCCAAGGGGTCATCGTCTGCGACGAGAACGGGGACGTGGCCTTCCGCAACGCCCGGGCGCTGGGGCTGATGAGCAACCGCCACGGGGACGCCCTGGCCGCCCAGGCGGTGACCGAGTTGCTGGAGAACGCCTGGCAGGAGGGCTCGGCCGAGCGCACCCTCGACCTCTATGGGCCGCCCCGCCAAACCCTCACCGTGCGCACCCGGCTCATCGACGACGGGCGGCGGCCCCTCGGGGTCATCGCCATCATCGAAGACGTCTCCGAACGGCGCCGGCTCGAGGAGATCCGGCGGGACTTCGTGGCCAACGTGAGCCACGAGCTCAAGACCCCGATGGGGGCCCTCGGGCTGTTGGCCGAGACCCTCACCGTCGAGCCCGATCCCGAGGTGGCCCAGCGGCTGGCCTCACGGATCCACGCCGAGGCCTTCCGGGTGAGCCGGATCATCGACGACCTGCTCGACCTGAGCCGCATCGAGTCCGAGGAGGACCCGCCCCGGGAGCCCATCTACGTCAACCTGGTCATGGCCGAGGCCGTCGAGCGGGTCCGCTCCGCCGCCGAGCAGCGGCGCATTACCATCGCGCTCCATGAGCCGAGCCCACCCGTCCATGTCATCGGCGACCGACGCCAGCTGGTCTCAGCCATCCACAGCCTGCTCGAGAACGCGGTCACCTTCTCCTACGAGAACGCGGTGGTGCACGTGTCCGGCAGTCAGTCCAACGGCGAGATCAAGCTGGCCGTGACCGACTCCGGCGTCGGCATCCCCACCCGCGACCTCGAGCGGATCTTCGAGCGCTTCTACCGCGTCGACCACGGGCGCAGCCGCGACTCGGGGGGCACCGGGCTCGGGCTCTCGATCGTCCGGCACGTGGCCAGCAACCACCAGGGCCGGGTCGAGGTCGACTCACGCGAGGGCGAGGGCTCGACGTTCACCCTGGTCCTGCCCAGCCCGCCGGAGTACTCGGCATGAGCGTCCAGCCGGCGACGGCCGACGAGACGCGGACCAAGGTCCTCCTGGCCGAGGACGACGAGTCCTTCATCGACGCCCTGGTCATCGGCCTGGCCCGCGAGGGGTTCGCCGTCACCGTGGCCCGCGACGGCAACGAGGCCCTCCGTCTGTTCGCCACCGTCGAACCCGACCTGGTGCTGCTCGACCTGATGCTGCCCCGGCTGTCGGGCATCGACGTGTGCCGCTCCATCCGGGCCCGGTCGTCGGTGCCCATCATCATGGTCACGGCCAAGGGCACCGAGATCGACACCGTCGTCGGCCTCGAGGTCGGGGCCGACGACTACGTGGCCAAGCCCTACCGCCTCCGCGAGCTGGTGGCCCGCATGCGGGCCGTCCTCCGGCGCACCCCGCCCCCCGAGGCCGGCCGTGACGGTGAGCTCGACGGCGGGCCCGGGCCGGGCTCCGGTCCCGGACACCCCGGCGGCTCGGCTGTCCTCGAGGCGGGTGGCATCCAGATCGACCCCGACCGCCATCTGGTGTTCATCCGCGGCGTGGACGTCCATCTCCGGCGCAAGGAGTTCGAGCTCCTGTCCCTGCTGATGGAGAACGCCGGGCGCCTGCTCACCCGCGACGTCCTCATCGACCGCATCTGGGGGTCGGACTACTTCGGGGACACCAAGACCCTCGACGTGCACATCAAGCGGCTGCGCACCCACATCGAGGAGGACCCCTCCTCGCCCAAGCTGATCACCACCATCCGCGGCGTGGGCTACCGCTTCGATGCGCCCGCCGACTAACTCAGCTCCGGTCGACGAGGAACCGCTCCAGCTCCCGGACCAGCCGGCCCGGTGCGGCGTCGATGGCCTCGTGCCCGACACCGGGCAGGAGGACGACCTCGGACTCGGGGATGGCGCCGGCGGCCATCCGGGTGACGTCGGTGGCCCACGGTGGGCTGGTCTCCCCCACGAGGAACAGGGTCGGACAGGTCACCGACGAGGCCGAGCGGGCCGGATCGGCCGTCAGGAGGGCGGTCCCCTCGCGCGGCAACGTGGCCGTCAGGACGGAGAGGATGTCGTACGCCGGGGGGGCGTTCTTGAGCTCCTCCACCTCCTCGCCGGAGAGGCCGATGATCTCCGTCAGAAAGCTCACCATGGCCCGTCCCGGCTTACCGGCGCCGACCATGGCCGCCACCCGGTCCACCCATTCCGGTGAGACGGTCTCGGGGCCGGGTGGTTCGTACAGCACCAGCCGCCGGAAGGGTGCGGGGGGGCGGCCCGCGGCTCCGAGCGTGCAGGTCGCACCGTAGCTGTGGGCGAAGACGTCCACGGGCCGGCCCGCCTCCCCGCCCAGCGCGGCGGCGACCGAGGCCACATCCTCGAACTCCGCCTCCAACGAGTACTGGTCGGCGTCACCGCTCGAGCCCCGCCCCCGGCGATCCATCGCCGTCACCTGCCAGCGGGCGGTGAGGGCGGCCCACATCGGCTCCCACCGCTCGATCTGGCCCACACCACCGTGGACGAGCAGGAGGGAGGGACCCGCCCCGGCGGTCATGAGCCCGATCTCGACGCCGCCCGCCCCGCTCACCGACGATCGTTTCCCCTCCACGGCCCCGCCCGTCACCCGCCTGTGCCGATGACCGTCTCACCCCGCAGATAGGGGCCGAGGGCCTCGGGGAGCACCACCGAGCCGTCGGGTCGGCGACCCGTCTCGACCAGCGCGGCCCAGATGCGCGGCCAGGCCAGCGCCGAGCCGTTGAGGGTGTGCACCAGCGCCGGCGCGCCGCCCGACGGCCGGTACCGGATGTTGGCCCGGCGGGCCTGGTAGTCGGCGAACCAGCTGACCGACGAGACCTCGAGCCACTGGTCGACACCGGGGGCGTAGACCTCGAGGTCGAAGGTGCGGGCGGACGAGTCACCCAGGTCCCCCGTGCACAGGTCGACCACCCGGTAGCGCAGGCCGAGGACCCGGAGCAGCGACTCGGCCCGGTCGACCATGTCGGCGTGCAGGGCCGGGGCCTGCTCGGGCGTGGCGTAGGCGAACAGCTCGACCTTGTCGAACTCGTGCACCCGGAGCAGACCCCTCGTGTCACGGCCGGCCGCGCCCGCCTCCCGGCGGAAGCAGGCGGTGACCGCGGTGAGGCGCAGCGGGAGGTCGGTCTCGTCGAGGATGTCACCCCGGCACATCGAGGTGAGCGGGACCTCGGCCGTGGGGATGGCCCACAGGTCGTCGCGCTCGATGTGGTAGGCGTCGTCCTCGAACTTGGGCAGGTGGCCGGTGGACGTCATGGTCTCGGTCAGCACCAGGGTGGGCGGCCGCACCTCCTCGAAGGCGTCGGCGTGCCGGTCGAGGGCGAGTGAGGTGAGGGCGCGGAGCAACCGGGCGCCGAACCCGCGGAACAGCGGGAACATCGAGCCGGCCAGCTTGGCGCCGCGCTCCATGTCCAGCAGGCCCAGCTCGGCGCCGACCTCCCAGTGCGGCACCCGTTGGGCCTCGGTGTAGGTCGGTGCGGTGTCGGGCCAGGTACGGACGACCCGGTTGTCCGCCGGGCCGTCTCCGTCGGGGGCGTCGTCCGCCGGCAGGTTGGGCAGGACCAGGAGGGCCCGGCGCACCGCGTCCTGGGCGGCATCGGCCCGCGCGTTGAGGACGCGCTCCTCCTCGCCGAGCTCCCGACTGCGGGTGGCCAGCTCCTCGGCGGTGCCGTCCCCGGACTTGCGGGCCGCGCCCACCTGCCTCGACAGCGCCTTCACCTGTGACCGGAGGTCGTCGCGCCGTCCCACGGCCGAACGGGCCTCCTCGTCCAGGCCGACCAGCCGGTCGACGTCGGCCTCGTCCACCCCGCGCCGCTTGAGCGCGGCCTTCACCGCGGCGCTGTCCTCCCGCACCACATGGATATCGATCATGTCGGGGACAACGGTAGCGTGGCCCTCCGTGAACGAGGCCCATGAGCCGCCGGGCCCAGCGGCCGTGGTCTGCGACGGCGCGGTGATCCGGTACGGCCGGACACTGGCCGTCGACCGTCTCTCCTTCACCGCCCACCGCGGCCAGGTCGTCGCCCTGCTCGGGCCGAACGGCGCCGGCAAGACCAGCACCGTCGAGGCCCTCGAGGGCTACCGCCGCCTGGCCGCCGGGTCGGTGCGGGTCCTCGGCCTCGATCCCCGCGCCGACCACGTCGCCCTCGTCCCCCGCCTCGGGGTGATGCTCCAGCGGGGCGGCATCTACCCCTCGCTCAACGCCCACCAGGTGGCCCACCTGTTCGCCCGCTACTACGACGACCCCGAAGACCCCGACGCCCTGCTCGAACTGGTCGGCCTGGGTACCGTCCGCCGCACCCCGTGGCGGCGGCTGTCCGGGGGCGAGCAGCAGCGGCTGTCGCTGGCCCTCGCCCTGGTGGGCCGGCCCGACGCCCTCTTCCTCGACGAGCCCACCGCCGGGGTCGACCCGGAGGGGCGCATCGTCGTGCGCGACATCATCGCCGACCAGCGCCGCCACGGCCGTTGCGTGGTACTCACCACCCACGAGCTGGCCGAGGCCGAGCGGTTGGCCGACCACGTGGTGATCATCGACCACGGCCGCCGGCTGGCCGAAGGTTCGCCGGCCGCCCTGGCCGCCGGCACGGCGGACGGATCGATCCGCTTCTCGACCGAGCCGTCCATCGACACCGGCCTGCTGGCCCGGACCATCGGGGTGGGCACGACGGTGGTGGAGGAGCGGCCCGGCTCCTACCGGGTGGACCCGAGCGGGGAGGTCGCCACGCCGGCACTGGTGGCGGTCCTCGCCGGGTGGCTGGCCGAGCGCGACCTCGCCCTCCGCGACCTGCGCACCGGCCGCTCGTTGGAAGAGGCCTACCTGGCCATCACCGGCTCCGGGGGGGACGTCCCGCCCGACGGCCCCCGCCCCGCCCCGGACCTGCCGCGGTGAGGCCGCTCACCGCCCAGCTTCGGGCCGAGGTCACCATGATGGTGACCAACGGCGAGACCCTCTTCCTCACCCTCGGCATCCCCGTCCTCTTCCTCGTCTTCTTCGCCGGAGTGCATGTGCTGCCGACCGGCACGCCCCACCCCGTCGACTTCCTGGTGCCGGGCGTCCTGGCGCTGGCCGTCATGTCGACGGCCATGACCGCCCTCGGCATCGGCACCGGCTTCGACCGCGGCTACGGCGTGCTCAAGCGCCTCGGCACCACCCCCCTCGGCCGGCCCCGGTTGCTCGCCGCCAAGATCGCCGCCATCGTGGCCGTCGAGCTGGTCCAGGCCGGCGTGCTGGTGGCCGTGGGCTACGGCCTCGGCTGGAGCCCCGGCGGCCCGGGCGGGGGCGGTGCCCTGGTGGGGGCGGCGGTCGTCACCATGGTGCTCGGCACCGTCGCCTTCGGGGGGATCGGGCTGCTGCTGGCCGGCCGGCTCAAGCCGCTGGTCAACCTGGCCGTGGTCAACGCCCTCTTCGTGGTGCTGCTGCTCCTCGGGGGCATGCTCATCCCCCTGGCCAAGCTGCCCGGATGGCTGGCCGGGGTGGCCAAGGTGCTGCCCGCCTCCGCCCTGGCCGACGCCCTCCACGCCACCCTCGGGCGGGGGACGGCGGTGCCCGCCCTCGACTGGGTCGTGCTCGTGGTGTGGGCGGTGGCCGCGCCGGTGGCGGCCGGGTTGGCCTTCCGTTGGGAGTGAGCCCCCGTCGGGCGTGAGCCCCCCGTCGGGAGTGAGCCGCGCCGCTCAGGCCGTGAGGCGGTGGAGCCACCGATCGAGCTGGCCCTGGTCGACGGCCCCGATGACGTGGGCCACCACCCGGCCCGACGAGTCGATGAAGAAGGTGGACGGCTCGCCGTTCAGCCCGTACAGCCCGGCCGCCACCCGCAGGTCGGCGTCGGTGCCGACCGGGTAGCCGATCATCGACCGCTGCACGAAGGGGATGGCGTTGGCGGCCGAATCGGCCACGTCGACGCCGATGAACTGCACGGGGGAGTGCCTGGCCTTGGCCGTCGCCGCCGTCCGGGCCAGCAGCGGCGTCTCCTGCTGGCAGGGCCCGCACCACGAGGCGAAGAAGTTGAGCACCACCGGGCGGTGACGGGCCGCGCCGAGGGCGTCGAGGTCGACCGCCCGCCCACCGGTGAGCGACGGCACCGAGAAGCCGGGGGCCATGTCGCCCGCCGCCACCACCCCGCCCGAACCGGGAGCGGTCCCCGACGTCGTGCCGAGGCCGACGAAGAGGAACACGGCCAGGCCGGCGGCGATGGCCGTGCCGATCAACAGGGCCCGAAGCCGTCGGGGCGGCCGGGGTGGGTGGGGCCCGGCCGCGGGCGGGGCGGTCTCCACCGTCTCGGCCGGGCCGGCTCCGGACCCGGGCCGCGGGGTCGGACCGCCGGTCAAGGGCGGGGCCCGGGCGTCAACGGGTGATGAAGACGGCCACCGCCATGAGCACGAACAGCAGGGTCAGATAGGTGATCGAGTAGCTGAAGAGCTGCATGGCCACCTTGGGGGTGGCCCGTCGGAAGAGCTTGACGGCGAGTGCCACGAACACCAGCCCGAGCACGGCGGCGGCGGTGAGGTAGAAGGCACCGAGGTGGGCGACGGCGCCGAGGAGAAGGGAGACGGCCACGAGGAGGACGCTGTAGAAGAGGATCTCTGTCGCCGTGCGCCTCGCCGTCGACACGGCCGGGAGCATGGGCACCCCGGCCGTGCGGTAGTCGTCCCGGTACTTGACGGCCAGGGCCCAGAAGTGCGGCGGGGTCCACACGAAGATGAGGGCGAAGAGCACCACGGGGGTCCAGGCCAGGCGGTCGGTGACGGCGGCCCAGCCGACCAGCACGGGGACCGCCCCGGCCGCCCCCCCGATCACGATGTTCTGGCTCGAGGTGCGCTTCAGCCACAGGGTGTAGACGAAGACGTAGAAGAGGGTGGCCGACAGGGCGAGGACGGCCGACAGCAGGTTGACCAGGGTGGACAGCTCGACGAAGGCGAGGACCTCCAGCGCCACGGCGAAGGCCAGCGCCGCCGCCGGGGTGACCGCCCCGGTCACCAGGGGGCGCCCGGCCGTGCGGCGCATGAGCTTGTCGATGTCCCGGTCGACGTACATGTTGATGGCGTTGGCCCCGCCGGCGGCCAGGGCCCCGCCGACCAAGGTGGCGGCCATCAGCCACACCGGGGGCAGCCCGCGCTGGGCCACGATCATGGTCGGCAGGGTGGTGACCAGCAGCAGCTCGATGATGCGCGGCTTGGTCAGCGCCACGTAGGCACCCAGGCGGGACCCGGCAGACAGGCGGCGGGGCGGCGCCACCGCGGAAAGAGCCATCGGGCCGAAGACTAGTGGCCGGGGGTCCTCCAGGGACATTCGGGCGGACCGGGCCAGTACCATTGGTGGCCGGTGTCTTCCCTGCGTCCCGGGCCCCGGCCCTTCCTCAACCTCTGCCGGTTCACCCTGGCCATGGTGGTGCTCAACATCGTCACCGGGGCTGCCGTCCGGCTGTCCGATTCCGGGCTCGGCTGCCCCGACTGGCCCACCTGCTCGCAACACCGGCTGACCCCCTCCCTCCGCCTCCACCCGCTGGTGGAGTTCGGCAACCGGGTGGTGGTCTTCCTGCTCGTGGTGGCCTGCGCCGTCACCGTGGTGGCGTCCTTCCTGCGCCGCCCGGCCCGGCGCGACCTCCGCTGGCTGTCGGGTGGACTCGTCCTCGGGGTCGTCGGCGAGGCGGTGCTGGGCGGGTTCGTCGTCTCGACCAAGCTCAACGCCTACGTGGTCATGACCCACTTCATGGTGGGCATGGCCCTGCTGGCCGTGGCCGTCGTCCTCACGCTCGAGGCCGGCCACGGGCCGGGACGGGGCACGGTGGTGGTGGGCGCCGCCGCCCTGTGGATGAGCCGCGCCCTGGTCGCCATGACCGTGCTCGTCCTGGCGGCCGGGGCGGCCACCACCGGCACCGGTCCCCACGCCGGGGGCAGGGGGGCCAAGCGCATACCGCTCGGCCTGGAGGACATGACCCGCATCCACGCCGAGGTCGTGCTGGCCACGGCCGGGCTGCTGGTGGGCGTGCTGTGGGTGCTGTGGCGGACCGATGCGCCGGCCCACGCCCAAAACGCCGGCCGGGCCCTGCTGGCCGTGATGGTCGCCCAGGGGATGATCGGCTACACCCAGTTCTTCTCCCACCTGCCACCCGTGCTGGTGGGCATCCACGTGCTCGGGGCGTCGACGGTGTGGGCCGCGGTGCTCTGGTTCCACCACGGGCTCTCCGACCACCGGCCCGAGCCGGCCGGGGCCACGGTGACGGCGGCCATCCCGGTGGCCGGCCGGACGGTCGAGGGGGCAGCGCCACGGGGCAGGCCCGCCGAGCGTTCCCTCCCGGAGCCGGTGTGACCCCGGCCCCGCCGCCGGTGCGGGCCCGGCAGACCGAGGTGGCCCCGGTCGAGTCCGAGCTCCCCGACATCCACGAGTCCCAGGCCACCGACCGGCCCTGGTTGGTCATCGTCTGGAACGACCCGATCAACCTGATGTCGTTCGTGACCTACGTCTTCCAGAAGCTCTTCGGCTACTCCAAGGAGAAGGCCACCAAGCTCATGCTCGACGTGCACAACAAGGGGCGGGCCGTCGTCTCGTCCGGCACCCGCGAGCGCGCCGAGCTCGATGTGTACCGCCTCCACGAGCACGGCCTGTGGGCCACCATGGAACAGTCCACGTGAGCACACCCATCCGGCGGCGGCGTGACGGCCGCTACGCCATCAAGCTCGACCCCACGGTGCGCGCCGTGCTGGTGACCATGGCCGAACAGCTCACCCCGGTCCTCGGGACCGCCGACCCCATGACCAAGCGGCTCTTCCCGCCGGCCTACCCCACCATGGGGTTCGAGGACGCCGAGCGGGACTACCGCCAGCTGGTGGACAGCGCCCTCATCCACCACCACCAGGAGGCCTTCGCCGTCCTGGTCGAGACGGCCGATGCCGACAGCCTGAGCGAGTCGGAGCTCCAGTCGTGGATGGCGGCCATCGAGTCGGTCCGGCTGGTGCTCGGGACCCGGTTGGACGTCAGCCAGGACATGGAGGCGCCCGATCCCGAGGACCCGGCGGCGCCCGAGTACGCGCTCTACGAGCTGCTCGGGCAGCTCCAATTCCTCATGGTCGAAGTGCTCGCCGCCGAGCTTCCCGACGAGGGTGAGCCAGATGGGGCACTTTGATCCCTCTGCTAGTCTCCAAAAGCCCTGATCGGGTTGGAGCCCCCATCGTCTAGCGGCCGAGGACGCCGCCCTTTCAAGGCGGTAACACGGGTTCGAATCCCGTTGGGGGTGCGGCGATCCTCAAGCGTCGGTTCAGCTGGTATCGAGGACCTGTGGTGCAGTTTGGAGTGCACGCCGGCCTGTCAAGCCGGAGGTCGCGGGTTCAAATCCCGTCAGGTCCGCCACCCCGGTCCTCCGGGGCGAGGTCGGGTAGCTCAGTTGGTAGAGCGCGCGCCTGAAAAGCGTGAGGTCACCGGATCGACGCCGGTCCCGACCACCACCGGACGCGCCGACACCGGACGGGCCACCGTCCCCCGCCCGGTGTCGGCGGCCCGCGCCGCGGGGCGCTGACCGGTGCGCCTGTTCGTGGCCGTCGCCCTGCCCGGCCCGGTGGCCGACCTGGTGGCCGCCCTGCCCCGACCGGCCCGACCCGGCCTGCGGTGGACCACCCGGACCCAATGGCACGTCACGCTGCGGTTCCTCGGTGAGGCGCCGCCCGACGAGGTCGTCCCGGCCGTGCAGGCTGCGGTCGGCGCCCGCGGCCCGGGCGAGGACCCGGTGGCGGTGATGGGGCCGGCCAGCGCCTGGTTCCCCGGCCGCCGGATCCTGCAGGTCCCGGTGGCCGGGCTGGACGACCTGGCCGGGGCGGTCCGCCCGGCGACGGCCGCCTGGGGACCGGCCGACGAGCCACCCTTTGCCGGGCATCTGACCCTGGGCCGGACCACCGGCCGGCGCCGCGGTTCGACCGACCTGGCCGGCGCCCCGCTGTCCGCCCGCTTCCCGGTCACCGAGATCGGGCTCTACGCCTCGCGGCCGGGGCCGCACGGCCCGGTCTACGAGCGGCTGTCCGCCCACGTCCTGGCCCGGGGCGCCGCCCCGCGATGAGCCGCCCCGGTCACCGGCGCAGGCACAGGTGGAGGACGGCGTCCTCCACCTTGGTGATCCGCCCTCCGAACCCCTCGTCGATGATCCGCTCGATCTCGGCGTACTGGACGTCGCTTCGGGCACCCCCGTAGGTCCGGGTGACGTCGACGAACGTCCGGGCGTCGAGGGCCCGCTCGAAGACGTGGTGGTGCGTCCGGAGGTCACCGAACCGGGCATCGTCTCGGACCGGTCGCATCGACCGGTCCGACCTCGTCGATGCGCTTCTCCCAGCGGGCACCGAACGTCTCGGCCAGGCGGTCCTCGAAGGGGACCCCGCCCCAGGAGACGACCTCGGTCCACACCAGGGCGAGTGACCCCCCGGGCTCGAGCACCCCGGCGGTGAGATCGAGCGCCGTCACCGGGTCCACCCAATGCCAGGCGTTGAAGTCCGCCACCAACCGGACCGATGCCGGATCGGGGGCCAGGTCCTCGAACCGGCCGACGACGAACGCGGCCCGGTCGGCCAGGCGGGCGGCGGCGACGGCAGCCATGGCCCCCGCCGGTTCGACCGCCGTCACGGCCAGGCCGCGCTCGACCAGTGGTCCGGTGGCGATCCCCGTCCCCGCCCCGACTTCGATCGCCCTGTCCCCCGGGCGGAGCCGACCCGACTCGACGATGTCATCGAAGACGGCGGCGGGGTAGCGGGGACGGAACCGGTCGTAGCGGAGGGCGTCGGCGGCGAATCGGTCCGAGGCCTCGGCCGCCACCTTCCACAGCTCGGACACCGGTCAAGTATGGCCCCGGGCCTCGCCGCCCGGAGCTTGACATTGGTACTATCTCGATATATCGTAATCGCACTAGAGCATTCAAGATAAAGGCCCCGCATGGGACACCGGCCGGCCGGATGGCCGGTCCCGCACTTCAACACGGCAAAAAGGAGCACGACACATGCACGGACACCGCAAGTTCGATCGATTCGCCGAAGGGCACCGGCCCGGCCCCGGGTTCCCCCACGGTGAACACGCCGACCGCCTCGGCGATCTGGCCCGGGGACGGGGCGGGGGGCGGGGCCGCGGGCGCGGTCGGCCCGACCTCGGCCGTCACCTCGGCTTCGGCCCGGGGTTCGGGGGCGCCATGTTCGGCCGCGGGCCCCGGGCCGGGCGCGGCGACGTCCGGGCGGCCATCCTCGCTTTGCTGTCCGAGGAGCCGATGCACGGCTACCAGATCATCACCGAGCTCACCGAGCGCAGCGGCGGGGTCTGGCGGCCCAGCCCGGGCTCGGTCTATCCCACCCTGCAGGCGCTCGAGGACCAGGGCCTGGTCACCGCGGACAAGTCGGAGGGGCGCCGCGTGTTCAACCTCACCGACGACGGCCGGGCCGAAGCCGACGCGGCCGGGGACGGGCCGCCACCGTGGGAGGAGGCCGCCCGGAGCGCCGACCGGTCGCTGGTCGACCTCAAGGGTCTGATGGGCGAGACGGCGGCCGCCGTCTGGCAGGTGGCCAGGGCGGGCAACGACGACCAGGTCAAGGCGGTCGGCGAGATCCTGGCCGACACCCGCCGCCGCATCTACCTGATCCTGGCCGACGGCAGTTCGAGCACCGGGCCCGGACCGCAGTCGGAGCCGGACGAGTCGCGGTGAAGGCCACCGTGCTCGCCCGGCTGCGCTGAGGGCTCAGCTCCCCTCGTAGTCGAAACCCAGATCGGGGGCGGTGAGGAGGGCCCGGAACGGTAGCCCCTCGGCCCCGGCCATGGTCGCCACGGTCCCACCCCGGTCGACCACCGCCACCAGCAGTACGGGCACCGCCCCGGCCTGTCGGACGACGTGGGCCGCCTCCAGCAGCGAGGTACCCCGGGTCACCGTGTCCTCGGTGACCACCACCCGGTCGCCGGGGTCGAGCGCCCCGGCGATGCGGCCGCCCCCCCCGTGGTCCTTGGCCTCCTTGCGCACACTGAAGGCGTTGAGGAGCCGTCCCCGGGTGGCGGCCACGCCGGCGGTGACGAAGGCGACCGGGTCGGCGCCCATGGTCAGGCCGCCGATGGCGGTGGCGTCGTCGGGCAGGACCGAGATGACCGCGTCGGCCACCAGCACCATGGCCTCGGGTCGGCAGACCGTCTGTTTCGAGTCGATGAACCAGCTGCTCCGCCGGCCCGACTTGAGCACGAAATCACCCCGCCTGACCGAGTGCTCCAGCAGGTGGTGCCGGAGCGCCTCGAACTCGCTGGTCGGGAGCGACGTGGTCATGCCGAGCGGGTCTCCCCGGCTCGGGGCGAGGACCAGCCCGGCTCGCCCACCAGCTCGATGCGGCGCGCGCCGGCCTCGACCCGACCCACCGGCACGGCCTCGACGCCCGACTCCCGGAGGGCGGCGAGGGAGGACTCGACCCCGTGACCGGCGACCACCGCCACCATGCCGACACCGAGGTTGAACACCCGGGCCATCTCCTCGTCGGCCACCGGCCCGAGGCGGCGGATCTCCTCGAAGATGGGGGGGATGGTCCACGAGGAGCGGTCGACCACCGCCCGGACCCCGTCGGGGAGGGCCCGGAGCAGGTTGTCGTCGAGCCCGCCGCCGGTGATGTGGGCCACGGCGTGGACGTCCGAGACGGCCATGGCCGCCCGGACCGCCGGGGTGTAGATGACCGAGGGTCGGAGCAGCTCGTCGGCCACCGAGGTCGGGGCCCCGGGCCAGGCCGGGGCGTCGAGGGCCAGGCCGGCCCGTTCGAGCAGCACGTGGCGGGCCAGGGTGTAGCCGTTGCAGCGGAGGCCGGGGGAGCGAAGGCCGATCAGGGCGTCGCCCACCTCGACCCGGTGCGGCCCGAGGACCTCGTCCCGCTCGACCACGCCGACGGCGAAGCCCACCAGGTCGAACGCGCCGGGCGCCATCACCCCGGGGTGCTCGGCCATCTCCCCGCCGAGCAGGGCCGCCCCGACCTGGCGGCAGCCGTCGGCGACCCCCCTCACCAGCTCGGCCATCCGGTCCGGGTCGATCGTCCCGACCGCCACGTAGTCGAGCAGGAAGAGGGGCTCGGCCCCCTGGCACACCAGGTCGTCGACGCACATGGCCACCAGATCGATCCCGATGGTGTCGAACCGGCCGGCGGCCTCGGCCACCAGCCCTTTGGTGCCCACCCCGTCGGTGCCCGCCACCAGCACCGGGTGCTGGTACCGCTCGCTCTGCAACGCGAACAGGCCGCCGAAGCCGCCCAGGCCGCCGAGCACCTCGGGGCGCAGGGTGGCGGCCACCAGGGGCCGGATGCGGTCGACGGCCCGCTCACCCGCACCGATGTCGACCCCGGCGCCGGCATAGGTGGCGGCGGGCCGGGCCGGGCCGGAAGGGCCGGTGGGGGCGGGTGGTGGGGACGGGTCGGGGCTCGGGTCGGGGGCGGCCCCGGTCACGCGCCGCGACCGCCGGCCACGCCGGTCAGGGCGGCGCGCTCCCCGATCTGCACCGGCACGGGCACCGGGTAGTCCCCGGTCATGCAGGCGTTGCAGAACCCGGCGCCCGGGGCGTCGACCGCCGCCACCAGGTGCTCGAGGGTCAGGTACTCGAGGGAGTCGACGTCGAGGTACTCGGCCATCTCGGCCGGCGTCCGGATGGCGGCCAGCAGCTCACCCCGGTCCGGAGTGTCGAGACCGTAGAAGCAGGGCCACTTGAACGGGGGCGACGAGATGCGCAGGTGCACCTCCCGGGCGCCCGCCTCGCGCAGCATGGCCACCATGGCCTTGGGGGTGGTGCCCCGGACGATGGAGTCGTCCACCACCACCACCCGCTTGCCGGCGATGTTCTCGCGTAGCGGGTTGAGCTTGCGGCGCACGCCGCTGGCCCGCTCGGCCTGGGTGGGGGCGATGAAGGTTCTGCCGATGTAGCGGTTCTTCACCAGGCCCTGGCCGTAGGGGATGCCCGAGGCCACGGCGTACCCCTCGGCCGCAGGCACCCCCGAGTCGGGCACGCCCATGACCATGTCGGCGGCCACCGGTCGCTGGGAGGCGAGCAGCTGGCCCATCCGGCGGCGGGCACCGTGGACCTCGTTGCCGTAGAGCATGGTGTCCGGCCGGGCGAAGTAGACGAACTCGAAGATGCACAGCTTGGGGTCGATCCGCTCATCCGGGAAGGGCTGCAGCGAGCGCAGCCCCTGGCCGTCGATCACCACCATCTCGCCGGGCTCGAGCTCGCGGATGAACCTGGCCCCGATCACGTCGAGGGCGGGTGACTCCGAGGCCAGCACCCATCCGGTGGCGAGCTCGTCGGTGGGGTCGAGCCGTCCGAGGCAGAGCGGCCGGAAGCCGTTCGGGTCACGGACGCCGATCAGCCGGTCGGCGTCGAGGAGCACGAAGGAGAAGGCTCCCTCGAGCTCGGGCACCACCGAGACGAGCGCCCGCTCCAGGTCGTCGCCCGGCCCGACGGCGCCGCCGTCGGGGTCCTCGGGCGGGAAGGCCCGGCTGAGGAGCTCGGCCACCAGGTCGCTGTCGGAGGACACCAGCCCGGGCAGCATGCCGGCCGACTCGCCCAGGGCCGCGGTGTTGGTGAGGTTTCCGTTGTGGGCGAGGCCGAAGCCGGCCCGGCCCACCCCGCGGAAGACGGGCTGGGCGTGCATCCAGTCGCTCGACCCGGCGGTCGAGTAGCGGGTGTGCCCGATGGCCAGGTGCCCGCGCAGCCCGCGGAGCTTGCGCTCGTCGAACACGGTGGTGACCAGACCCATGTCCTTCATGACGGTGATCACCTCGCCGTCGCTGACCGCCATGCCGGCCGACTCCTGGCCGCGGTGCTGCAGGGCGTAGAGCCCGTCGAAGACCAGGTGTGCCACCGAGCGCCCCGGGGCGTAGACCCCGAAGACTCCGCACGCTTCCTTGGCCTCCATCATGGGTCCGTCACCGCACTCGCCGGGGGTCGTCGGTCTGGTCTGGCGCCACGATTAGGCCACATATCCGCCTCACCGTGCCACTCCAGCCTACTGGCCGACACCCGGCGCCCGGCTCCGTTCAGTCGGGGACGGCCGGGGCCAGCTCGTCCAACAGGTCGGGTAGCCGCCGGTGCCAGGCCCCGACGGCGTCGGGCACACCCAGGTCGACCAGTCCCTCCACCACGATCCGCTCGCCTCCGGCCTGGCCGAGCACCCGGAATCCGACCCCCGCCTCGGCCGCCCGGGAGACCACCTCGTTGCGGCGGGCGGTGCAGACCACCACCCGCGACGGCGCCTCGGTGAACAGGTCGTGGTGGTCGACGACGCCGGCCACCCGGAGTCCGATGCCGGCGCGCACCGCCATCTCGGCCAGGGCCACCCCGAGCCCGCCCCCGGAGACGTCGTGGATGCCGACCACCAGCGGCTCGCCCCCGGACACCCCCTCACCGACCAGGGCGCGGACCAGCGCCATCAGGCGGAGGTGGGCGGGGAGGTCGATCACGGGCAGGGCGCCGTTGCGGTGGCCGCGGCGCTCGACCGCCCAGCGGGACCCGGCCAGGGAGGGCGGGCCCAGCTGGCCCGAGGCGGCGCCGACACTGGCGTCCAACAAGATGAGGGCGGCCCCGTCGGCCAGGGTCACACCGGGCGGGCGGGCGGCCAGCCGGTCGATCAGACCCACCACGCCGATGACCGGGGTGGGGTCGATGTCGACGCCGTTGCTCTCGTTGTAGAGGCTCACATTTCCCCCGACGACGGGCAGCCCGAGGGCCAGACAGGCCTCGCCGATCCCGTCGACCGTCTCCGACAGCTGCCACATGACCTCGGGGTGCTCCGGGTTGCCGAAGTTGAGGCAGTTGACCACGGCGAGGGGGCGGGCCCCGGCACAGGCCACGTTGAGGGCCGCCTCGGCCACGGTGGCCGCCGCCCCGGCACGCGGGTCGATCGAGCACCACGTCGGGTTGGAGTCGGTGGCCAGGGCCAGGCCCCGCGGCGAGGGCGGTAGGCCGGGGGCGGCCAGGCGCAGAACGGCCGCGTCGCCGCCGGGGCCCTCGACGGTGTTGAGGAACAACTGGTGGTCGTACTGGCGGTAGACCCACGACGGGTCCGACAGCAGGGCGAGGACGTCCTGGCCGCAGTCGCCGGGGCCGGGAAGGGAGCCCGGGTCGTCGAGGGCCCGCGCCTCGTGATCGCCGGGTCGGGCCATGGGCCGGTGGTAGAGCGGGGCGTCGTCGCTGAGGGCGCCGGCCGGCACGTCGGCCAGGACCTCGCCGTCGAAACCGTCGAGGACCCGCAGCCGGCCGGGCTGGCCGGAGGACGGTGCGGTGACCCGACCCACCACGGCGGCGCGCACCTCCCACCGCCGGCACACCTCCTCCAGCCGACGGAGGTCGCCGGGCGCCACGATGGCCAGCATCCGCTCCTGGCTCTCCGACGTCATGACCTCGTGGGGGGCCATGCCCGGCTCGCGTCGGGGCACGGCCGAGACGTCGACGTCCATGCCCACGCCCCCCCGGGCGGCAGTCTCGCTGGTGGCACAGACCAGCCCGGCCCCACCGAGGTCCTGGATCCCCACCACCAGCTTGAGGTCGAGCAGCTCCAGGCAGGCCTCGATGAGCCGCTTCTCCTCGTAGGGGTCGCCCACCTGGACGCTCGGCCGCTTGGCCTCCTCGACCCCGTCGCCGCCCGCCCCGAACCCGGCCGAGGCCAGGACGCTCACCCCGCCGATGCCGTCGCGCCCGGTGGTGGAGCCGAGCAGGACGGCCAGGTTCCCGACCCCCGACGCCTGCCCGAGGACCAGCCGGTCGATGGGCAGGAGCCCCATGCACAGCACGTTGACCAAAGGGTTCTGGGCGTAGCAGGGGTTGAAGGTGAGCTCCCCGCCCACGGTCGGGACGCCCACCGAGTTCCCGTAGCCCGAGATGCCGCTCACCACGCCCTCGATGAGCCACCGCTGGCGCGCCCCGGCCGGGTCGCCGAAGAAGAGCGGGTCCATCAGGGCCACCGGCCGTGCCCCCATGGTGAAGATGTCCCGGAGGATGCCGCCGACGCCGGTGGCGGCCCCCTGATAGGGCTCGATGGCCGAGGGATGGTTGTGGCTCTCGATGCGGATGGCCACGGCGATGCCGTCGCCGGCGTCCACCACCCCGGCGTTCTCGCCCGGGCCCACGAGCACGTCCGGCCCTTCGGTCGGCAACCGCCGCAGGTGGACCCGCGAGGACTTGTAGGAGCAGTGCTCGCTCCACATCACCGCGAACAGGGCGAGCTCGAGGTGGTTGGGCGGGCGCCGCAGGATGGCCTCGACCTCGTCGCGTTCGCCGTCGGTGAGGCCGAGGGCCCGGTGGATCGGCTCGGCCTCGGTCACCGGGTCGTCCCCTCGATGCGCGTGCATTGGCCCCGAGCGTACCCGTCGACCGTTGGCGGCCGATGGGGGATCGGACCACGGGCCGTTCGGGACGGGGTCGCTCCGCCACTGATTTGGTCGAAATACGGACGCCGGAACGGGCATGAGGGATCGTCTCCAGAGACCGGAATGACCGGCCGAATCTCCCCGGGGACCGGCCAATGCGACCGGCCCACAATGGGCCGATGGCGACGGCCGGAGACCCCCTTCCGCGCCAAATCGAGCGTGACCGGCCGAACCTGAACGGCGGGCACAACCGAACAATTTGCTCCAAATGGTCAACTCTGGAATGCTCGCACCATGGCAGCGACAAATACGGCGAAACCTCGCAAGAAAACACCCATGTCGGCGGACCACAAGGCGGCACTGGCCAAGGGAAGGGAAGAGGGCCGGATCGTGCGCCGGTACCTCGAGGCGCTCGAGTCCAGCAAGCCCCGGCGCGGTCGAAAGCGGACCCCCGAGTCCATCCGCAAACGCCTGAACACCATCGACTCCACCTTGCCCACCGTCGATCCGCTTTCACGCCTCCATATGGTGGAAGAGAAGCAGCGGCTTGAGGCCGAGCTTTCCCACACCGGCGAGACGGTGGACCTGGCGGCGCTCGAGAAGAGCTTCATCAAGGTGGCCAAGGTCTACGGCGAACGCAAGGGGATCTCCTACTCGGCCTGGCGCACCGTCGGGGTCAGCGCCAACGTCCTCCAGCAGGCCCGCATCCCCCGCACCCGCGGCTGAGCCGGCACCGGCAGAGCCGGTCCTGAGCCGACACGGGAACCGACGGCACAGGAACGGACGACACGGGAACGGACGACACGGGAACGGACGGAACGGGAACTTCAGGCGACGATGGCCGCGGCCGGTTCGGGCCGCGGCAGCGAACCCACCAGGGCACCGAGCAGGACCAGCCCGTCCACCGACCCGGTGAGCGGGTCGGTGGCCCGCTCGGGGTGGGGCATGAGCCCGACGACGCTGCGGCTCTCGTTGCACACGCCGGCGATGCCGTCGACCGAACCGTTGGGGTTCTCCACGTAGCGAAGCACCACCCGGTCCTCGGCCCGGAGCATGGCCAGGGTCTCGGCGTCACAGGTGTAGTTGCCCTCGAAGTGGTTGATCGGCAGGCGGAGCTCGGTGCCCACCGCCACCCCGGCCGTCAGCACCGAGTCCGACGACTCGACCCGGGTCGTCACCGTGGTGCAGAGGAAGCGGAGCCCGCGGTTCTTCTGCAACGCACCCGGGAGCAGCCCGGCCTCGGTGAGCACCTGGAAGCCGTTGCAGATCCCGACCACCGGACCGCCGGCGGCGGCGAACTCGCTCACCGCCGTCATGACCGGTGAGAAGCGGGCGATGGCTCCGGGGCGCAGGTAGTCGCCGTGGGCGAACCCGCCGGGCACGACCAGCCCGTCGTAGCCCTGCACCGAGCGGGCACCGTGCCAGACCAGGTCGGCGGTGGCCCCCAGGCGCTCGAGGCCGAGGACGGCGTCGTGCTCGCAGTTGGTCCCCGGGAAGACGACCACGCCGACCCGCGGTGCCATCAGGCCTCCCGCCCGGCCGGGCGGACCGACACCGAGGACTCCTCGATGACCGGGTTGGCCAGCAGCCGGTCGGCCACCACGGTGGCCTGGGCCAGGGCGGAGGCGTCGTCGGAGGCGGCGATGTCGAAGCGGAACGACTTGCCGGCCCGCATGCCGCTCACCCCGGTGAAGCCCAGGGCGGGCAGGGCCCGCTCGATGGTGGCACCTTGGGGATCGGCGATCCCCTCACGCAGCCGGACCTCGACCAGCACCGAGAACCGCTCCGTTCCGGCCACGTTCAGGCACCGTACCAGTCGGCCAGATTGCGGCGGCACACCCGTTGGTAGGCGTCCACGTACCGGGTCGAGGTGGCCGTCACGATCTCGTCGGGCAGCGGGGGCGGGGGCGGCTGCTTGTCCCAGGGCTGGACCTCGAGCCAGTCCCGCAGCGGCTGCTTGTCGAAGGAGGGCGGGTTGGTCCCCGGGGCGCAGTCGTCGGCGGGCCAGAACCGGGAGGAGTCCGGCGTCAGCACCTCGTCGCAGATGGCCAGGGCCCCGTCGATGAAGCCCAGCTCGAACTTGGTGTCGCAGATGACGATCCCCTGCTCCTCGGCCCGGGCCGCCGCCCGCGAGTAGGCGGCCAGGCACAGCTTGGCCGCGGCGGTGGCCGCCTCCTCCCCCACCAGGTCCACGGCCTCGGCCATGCCGATGTTGACGTCGTGGCCCTCGGTGGCCTTGGTCGAGGGGGTGAAGACGGGCTCGGGCAGCCGGTCGGCGTGGCGCAGCCCGGCGGGCATGGCCATGCCGTGCACCGTCCCCTCCCGCTCGTACTCCTTGTAGGCTGAGCCGGCCAGGTAGCCGCGCACGATGCACTCGATGTTCAACATGTCGGCGCGGCGCACCAGCATCGAGCGCCCGGCCAGCCCGGCCAGCCCGCCGGGCAAGGCGGCCGCCCCGGCCGGGAAGTCGGCCGTGTCGGCGCTGATCAGGTGGTTGGGGGCCAGGTCCGAGAGCTCGTCGAGCCAGAAGGCGGTCATGGCCGTGAGCACCCGGCCCTTGTCGGGGATGGGCTCGGCCATGATCACGTCGAAGGCGGAGATCCGGTCCGAGGCCACCATGAGCAGCCGGCCCTCCCCGGCGTCGTAGAGCTCTCGCACCTTTCCGGACTGGATGAGGGGCAGGGGTTCGGGCTCGGGCGGCAGGGTCATGGGTCAAGCTCCTCCAGGGCGTCGGTGAATCGGTGGACATGGCGAAGGGCGCGGGCCAGGTCGAAGGCCTCGTCGAGGGCGGCCGGGGACAGGGTGACCTCGGGGTCCTCCTCGAGGACCCGCCGGAAGGGCCGGTTCTCGTCCCAGGCCGACCGGGCGTCGCGCTGGACGATGCGGTAGGCGTCGTCGCGGCCGGCCCCCCCGGCCACCAGGGCCAGCAGGACCGACTGGCTGAAGACCAGGCCGAGGCTGCCCTCGTTGAGAGTGGCGAGCGCCCGCTCCGGGTGGATCACCAGCCCCTCGACCAGGCCCTGGGCCTTCTGCAGCACGTAGAGGGCGAGGGACGAGGCGTCGGGGAGCACCACCCGCTCGACCGAGCTGTGGGAGATGTCCCGCTCGTGCCAGAGGGCCACGTCCTCGAGGCCGGCGACCAGGTAGCCGCGCAGCACCCGGGCCAGGCCGCACAGCCGTTCCGACAGGACGGGGTTGCGCTTGTGGGGCATCGCCGAGCTGCCCTTCTGACCGGGCTTGAACGGTTCCTCGACCTCGCCGAGCTCGCTCCGGGCCATGTGGCGGACCTCGGTGGCGATGGCCTCGACGGTGGCCCCGACCGAGGCGCAGGCCCACAGGTACTCGGCGTGGCGGTCGCGGGGGACCACCTGGGTGGCCGGGGTGGGGGTCAGCCCGAGGGCCCGGCACACGCGCTCTTCCACCCGCGGGTCGATGTTGGAGTACGTCCCGACCGCCCCCGACAGCTTGCCCACCGCCACCCGCCGGCGGGCGGCCCGCAGCCGCTCGAGGTCGCGCCCGGCCTGCAGGGCCCACAGCGAGAACTTGGCCCCGAAGGTGGTCGGTTCGGCGTGCATCCCGTGGGTGCGCCCGGTGACCGGGACGCCGATGGTCTCGATGGCCCGGGCCCGCAACGCCTCGACCAGCTGGGCGCAGGCTTCGACGAGCAGGTCGGCCGCCCGGGCCAGGGTGGCGCACAGGGCGGTGTCGACCACGTCGGAGGAGGTGAGGCCGTAGTGGATCCAGGACCCCTCCGGTTGGCCGATGGCCGCCTGGACCACGTCGACGAAGGCGGCCACGTCGTGGTCGGTGGTGCGCTCCCGTTCGGCCACGGCCGCCACGAAGGCGGCGTCGACCCGGGGGGCACGGGCCTCGCAGGCCTTGGCCACCTCGGAGGGGACGGCCCCGATGGCGGCCCAGCCCTCGGTGGCCAGTAGCTCGACGCGCAACCACATGGCGAAGCGGGCCTCGTCGGAGAACAGGGAGGCCATCTCGGCGGGGGTGTACCGCGGGATCACCGCAAGGCCCCCTGGGGCTCGGGCGCCGTCGACGGGGCCCGGCCCGGCCCCGCCCCTTCGACGCCCGAGGCGATGTCCGAGCGCACCTGTCTCCCGGGCCACGACACGGCCGACACCCCGGCGTAGGCCCGGGCGCGCGCCTCGGCGATGGTCGGACCCTGGCCGAGGATGCCGAGCACCCGGCCTCCGGCGGTGACGACCGGTCCCCGGCTGCCCCCGGCCCCGGCCGGCCCGACGGGCCCGGCGTCGGCCCAGGCCGTGCCGGCGTGGAGGACCGTGACACCGTCCAGGGCGCCGGCCTCGGGCAGGCCGGCGATGGGGTCGCCGGTGCGGGGAGACTCGGGGTAGCCCTCCGAGGCACACACCACGCACACCGCCGCCCGCTCGGCGAAACGGGGCTCGGTGCGCAGCGAGCCGGCGGCCACCTCGGCCAGGAGGGCGGCCAGGTCGCCTTCCAGCCGGGCCAGGACGACCTGGGTCTCGGGGTCACCGAAGCGCACGTTGAACTCGAGGACCCTCGGGCCTTCCCGGGTGAGCATGAGTCCGGCGTAGAGCACGCCGCGGTAGTCGATGGACCGGGCCCGCAGGGCCGCCACCAGCGGGGCGACCGCCTCCTCGACCAGCCGGGCGACGAGGCGCTCGTCGACCTCGGGCACCGGCGAGTACGCCCCCATGCCACCGGTGTTGGGCCCCCCGTCGGCGTCGTCGCGTCGCTTGAAGTCCCGGGCCGGGGCCAGAGGGGCGAGCCGCTCGCCGTCGCACAGGACGAGCAGGGAGCACTCCGGCCCGACCAGGCCCTCTTCCACCACCACCCGGCGCCCGGCCTCGCCGAAGGCGTCGCCCGACAACTTGGCCTCGATGTCCGCCTCGGCCTGCTCCAGGGAGTCGGTCACCAGCACGCCCTTGCCCGCCGCCAGGCCGTCGGTCTTCACCACCCACGGGCCGGGCAGGCTGCGGCAGAACGCATGGGCCGCGCCGGGGTCGACGAAGGCCCCGTAGCGCGCCGTGGGCACGCCGGCCTCGGCCAGCAGCTCCTTCATGAACACCTTGGACCCCTCAAGTCGGGCCCCGTCGGCACCGGGGCCGAACACCAGCCGCCCGCCGGCCCGCAGCCGGTCGGCCAGGCCGTCGACCAGCGGGGCCTCCGGCCCGATCACCCAGAGGTCGGCCTCGATCTCCTCGGGCGGCGCGCCCACACTGGTGAGGGTGTGGCCCTCGGGGGTCCGGCCCCCGATGCCCGGGTTCCCCGGGGTCACCACCACGTCGGCCGTCCGGCCGAGGGCCAGGGCCAGGGCGTGCTCGCGCCCGCCCGAGCCCACCACGCAGACCGTCTTCACCCTGGGCGCCGGTCCGTCCCCGGGCCCCCCGGCCGGTGCGCCTGTCGCCGCCCGCGACGCCGGGTCGGAGGGACCGCTCATGCGGCGAAGCGCACGAACTGCTCGCGTCCGGGCCCCACGCCGACCAGGCGGACCGGCGTGCCGATCTGCTCGGCCAGGAAGCCCACGTAGTCCCGGGCCGCCTGGGGGAGGTCGACCAGCTCGGTGGCGGCCGACAGGTCGGTCTGCCAGCCCGGCAGCTCCTCGTAGACCGGCGTGACCTGGTGGAAGGTCGACTGGTGGTAGGGCGGATGGGTGAACCGCTCGCCCCCGGCCTCATAGGCCACGCACACCTTGACCGTGTCGAAGGTGTCGAGCACGTCGAGCTTGGTCAGGGCCACCTCGGAGAGCGAGTTGAGCCGCACCGCCTGGCGCATCATGACGGCGTCGAACCAGCCGGGGCGGCGCCGGCGCCCCGTGTTGACCCCGTACTCGTGGCCCCGCTCGACCAGCGTGTCCCCCGTCCCGTCGAGCAGCTCGGTCGGGAAGGGGCCGCTCCCGACCCGGGTCACGTAGGCCTTGGCGATGCCGATGACCTCTTCGATGTAGCGGGGGCCGACCCCGGCCCCGGTGCACGCCCCCCCGGCCACCGGGTTGGAGGAGGTCACGAAGGGATAGGTGCCGTGGTCGAGGTCGAGGAAGGTGGCCTGGGCCCCTTCGAGGAGCACGTGGAGGCCACGCTCGAGGGCGTCGTGCACCAGGCCGACCGTGTCGGCCACCATCGGGGCCACCCGCGGGGCCAGCTCGTCCAGGTACTGGGCGCAGATGTCGTCGGCCGACAGGGGCAGCCGGTTGTACACCTTGGCCAGGACGGCGTTCTTCTCCTTCAGCACCACATCGAGCTTCTGGCGGAAGATCTTCGGGTCGAGGAGGTCCTGGACCCGCAGGCCCACCCGCGAGGACTTGTCGGCGTAGGCCGGCCCGATGCCACGCTTGGTGGTTCCCAGGCTGTTCTTGCCCAGATAGCGCTCGGTCAGCCGGTCGAGCTCGTGGTGGTAGGGCATGATGAGGTGGGCGTTCCCGCTCACCAGCAGCCGCGAGGTGTCGATGCCCTTGGCCGCCAGGGTGTCGACCTCGGCCAGGAGCACCTTGGGGTCGACGACCACCCCGTTGCCGATGACCGGGGTGATGTGGTCGTAGAGCACGCCGCTCGGCACCAGCTGGAGGGCGAAGGTCTCGCCGTCGACCACGATGGTGTGGCCGGCGTTGTGGCCGCCCTGGTAGCGGACGACCATCCCCATCTCCTTGGCCAGGAGGTCGGTGAGCTTGCCCTTGCCCTCATCACCCCACTGGGTCCCGACGACGACGGTTGCCGGCACGCGTCACTCCTCCGTGGCAAAAAGCGGATTGCGCACCATTGTACCCCGCGGCCGATCCGGCCTCATTCGACGGCCGACCGCTCGCGCCGGAGGACCTGGGCCACCGCCCGCATGAACAGCACCGACGAGAACACCAGGCCGATGAAGCCGATGGCCTGCAGGGACAACCGGATATCGCGGGTCCCGGCCAGCTCCGCCGCCACCAGGATGACCGCCGAGGCCAGCAGGCCGAGGACACCGAAGGCGCCGATCAGCACCCGGTCCACCCATCGGCCGACGACCTGCTCGTCCCGGCCGGCGAAGCGCTCCACCCGCACGCTGAGCCGTCCCGACCGCAGCTGGGCGGCGATCTCGTCGGCGTGCTCGGGCAGGGTGCGCAGGGCCGGCAGGGCGCGCCGCAGCTCCTGTTGGACCAGGTCGCCGTCGAGCTCGCCCTCGGGCGCCGCCAGCGCCTCGGCGGCGGCGGTGGCCTCGGCGGCCAGCTCGAAGGAGGGGTCGATCACCCGGAGGGTCCCGTCCAGGGTGAGCAGCGCCCGGGACAGCGAGGTCATCGAGGCCGGCACCCGCAGGCCGTGCCGGGCCATGACGGTGAGGACCCGGTGGATGAGGGCGGGGTCGAACCCGCCGGACGACTCGACCATCAGCCGGCCCACGTCGGTCTCGAGAGCGCGCAGGTCGGCGGTGGCCTCCGCCCCGGCCAGGCGCCGCACCGCCCGGGCCACCACCATGGGCTCGTCGGTGGTCATGCCGATGGCCATGTCCTCGAGCGCCCGGCGGGTCGAGGAGTCGAGCAGTCCCACCGCGCCGAAGTCGAGCAGCCAGAGCCGGCCCCACTGGTCGATCATGAGGTTGCCCGGGTGGGGGTCGGCGTGGAACACCGAGCCCCGCAGCACCTGCTCGAGGAAGCAGCTGAGCAGGGCCTCGGCCAGCAGGTGGGCCGGGGCCCCGCTGGCGGCCACCGCACCCTCGGCGTCGATGGGGCGGCCCGGGGCCTCCTCCATCACCAGCAGGCGGTCGGAGCTCAGCTCGTGGAAGACGTCGGGCACCCGCACCACGTCGTCGGCCGGGTCGTCGTGCCGCATGGTGTCCCGTAGCCGGTCCGACATGGCCGCCTCGCGGAGGTAGTCGAGCTCGTGGTCCATGCCGGTGATGAGCTCCTCGGCGAGTTGGCGGAGGCCGAAATCGCTGGCGGCGGGAACCCGCCGCTCGGCGATGCGGGCGGCCAGCCGCAGCACGGTGGCGTCCCGGCGGAGCAGCTCGTCGAGCCCGGGTCGCTGCACCTTGACCACCACCGCCTCACCGGAGCTGAGCGTCGCCCGGTGCACCTGCCCGATGGAGGCCGACGCCAGGGGCTCGAACTCGAAGGAGGCGAACACCTCCTCGACGGGCCGGCCGAGCTCGGCCTCGACCAGCGGGCGGACCTCGTCGCTCGGGATGGGCCGCACGTCGGCTCGCAGGCGGGCCAGCTCGTCGACCACGGGCGGGGCGAGCAGGTCGCTGCGGGTCGAGGCGATCTGCCCGAACTTGACGAACATCCCGCCGGCGTCCTCGAGGGTGAGGCGCAGGCGTCGGCCGAACTCCTCGGTGGTCATGCCGGCCGGGGACAGGTACTGGGGGCGGGCCAGGCCGCGACGGCGGGCGGCCCTGAGGACCTCGAACGACCTCGACACCGGCGCCAGGGTGCGGCGGATCCCCCGGATCGGGTGCAGCCAGACCCGCCTGCGCCGGCGGGGCCGCGGACCGACACCGGTGCGGGCGATGGCCTCGGGGATGATGAGCAGGACCATGGTGGCGAGCACGCCGAACAGGGCCGTCAGGGCGTAGATCACCGTCGCGTCGTTGGGCCCGTGGACCACCGCCGCCGCACCGGCCAGACCCACCACCGTGCCGACCAGGGCGGTCAGCATCGACCGCCACCGTCCCACCTTGATGCCGAGGAGCCGGTTGCTCACCAGTCCGAGCACGACCACGAAGAGGACCGCCAGCACCAGCGACAGCACGTTCTGGAAGTCGATGTGCACGGTGACGTCGCCCGACACCGCCCCCGTGCCGACGTTCGGCGTCACGACGGCCGCGTCATCATTGCCGGCGCCACCACGACCGGCGCGCCCGGGAGGGCAACGGCTCCTGCCTCGCCCCCGCCGGCTGAGCCGTTCCGCCCGGGCGCTCCACGGACCACATGATGGCAACCCTGCCCGGCGCCGTCCACCGGGAAGGCGCCTCGACCGGCCGGGTCACACCAGGGTGATGGCCCCGTCCACGGCGTCCACCTTCACCACCGAGCCCTCGGGGTAGCGGCCCTCCAGCAGGGCCATGGCGAGGGGGTCTTCGACCTCGCGCTGGATGACCCGGCGCAACGGGCGGGCCCCGAAGTCGGGATCGAAGCCGGCCTGGGCCAGCCAGGCCTCCGCCGCCGGGGTGACGGCCAGGCTCAGGCGCCGCTCGGCCAGGCGCGCCCGCAATCCGTTCAACTGGATGGAGACGATGCGGGCCAGATCCTCCCGGGACAGGGCGTGGAAGCGCACGATCTCGTCGATGCGGTTGACGAACTCGGGCTTGAAGTACTCGATGGGCTCACCGGGGATGTTGGAGGTCATGATGAGCACCGTGTTGGTGAAGTCGACGGTGCGGCCCTGCCCGTCGGTCAGGCGGCCGTCCTCCAGCAGCTGGAGGAGCGTGTTGAACACGTCGGGGTGGGCCTTCTCGAGCTCGTCGAGGAGCACCACGGCATAGGGGCGGCGGCGGACGGCCTCGGTCAGCTGGCCGCCCTCCTCGTAGCCGACGTAGCCGGGCGGGGCCCCGACCAGGCGGGCCGTCGAGTGGCGTTCCGAGTACTCGCTCATGTCGATGCGCACCATGGCGCGGGCGTCGTCGAACAGGAAGTCGGCCAGGGCCCGGGCGAGCTCCGTCTTGCCCACCCCGGTCGGTCCCAGGAAGAGGAACGACCCGATGGGCCGATTGGGGTCGGAGAGCCCGGCCCGGCTCCGCCGGATGGCGTTGGCCACGGCCGAGACGGCTTCGTCCTGGCCCACGACCCGGGCGTGGAGGGCGTCCTCCATGCGGATCAGCTTCTCGACCTCGCCCTCCAGCAGCCGGCTGACCGGCACGCCGGTGGCCCGGCTGACCACCTCGGCCACGTCCTCGGCGTCCACCTCCTCCTTCAGGAACCGCTGCTCCTTCTGGAGCTCGTCGAGGGCGTCGGTCGCCTCCTCGACCTGCCGCTCGAGCTCGGGGATGACGCCATAGGTGATCTCCGACGCCTGGGCCAGGTTCCCGTCGCGGGCCAGCCGCTCGGCCTCGCCCCGCTGGCGCTCGAGCTCGCCCTTCAGCGCCTGGATGGTGGCGATGGCCTCCTTCTCGGACTGCCAGTGGGCCGTCATGGCCACCGACTCCTCCCCGAGGTTGGCCATCTCCTCGTCCAGCCGGGCCAGGCGCTCGACCGAGGCGGCGTCGGTCTCCTTCTCCAGTGCCATCCGCTCGATCTCCAGCTGGCGCAGGCGCCGGGTGACCACATCGAGCTCGGTCGGCATCGAGTCGATCTCGATGCGCAGCCGGCTGGCCGCCTCGTCCATGAGGTCGATGGCCTTGTCAGGCAGGAACCGGCCGGTCACATAGCGGTCGGACAGCACGGCCGCGGCCACCAGGGCGGCGTCTTGGATGCGGACGCCGTGGTGGACCTCGTAGCGCTCCTTCAGGCCGCGCAGGATGGCGATGGTGTCCTCGACGGACGGGGGCGGTACGAACACCTGCTGGAAGCGGCGTTCCAAGGCGGCGTCCTTCTCGATGTACCGGCGGTACTCGTCGAGGGTGGTGGCGCCGATCAGCCGGAGCTCGCCCCGAGCCAGCATGGGCTTGATCATGTTGCCGGCATCCATGGCCCCCTCGGCCCCGCCACCGGCCCCGACGATGGTGTGCAGCTCGTCGACGAAGGTGATGATCTCGCCCTCGGCGTCGGTGATCTCCTTCAGGACGGCCTTCAACCGCTCCTCGAACTCACCCCGGTACTTGGCCCCGGCCACCATGGAGCCCATGTCGAGGCCGATGACCCGCTTGCCCTTCAGGCCCTCGGGCACGTCGCCCTCCACGATGCGCTGGGCCAGCCCCTCCACGATGGCCGTCTTGCCCACACCCGGCTCGCCGATGAGGACCGGGTTGTTCTTGGTGCGGCGGGACAGGACCTGGATGACCCGGCGTACCTCCTCGTCCCGGCCGATGACCGGGTCCATCCGCCCCTGGCGGGCCAGGGCGGTGAGGTCGCGCCCGTAGCGCTCGAGCGCCTGGAAGGTCTCCTCGGGGTTCTGGGAGGTGACCCGGTGGCTGCCGCGCACGTCGCGCAGGGCGGCCAGGAGCTCGTCACGGTCGACGCCGAGGCGATCGGCCATGGCCAGCATGAGGTGCTCGACCGAGAGGTACTCGTCGCCCATGTCGGCCCGCTGGGTGTCGGCCGCGGCGAGCACGTCGCGCAGCGACCGGCTGATGCCCGGCTCACCCCCACCGAAGGCCTGGGCCAACCGGCCGAGCTCACTCTCGAGCCGTTCGCGGATCAGCGCCGGCTCGACGCCGATCCGCGTGAGGATGGGCCCGGCGATCCCGTCGGCCTGGTCGATCACCGCCGCCAGCAGGTGCTCGGGAGTGATCTCGGCGTTGTGGGCGGCCTGGGCCCGTTCGACGGCCGCAGTGAAGGCCTCCTGGGTCTTGAGCGTCCAGCGGTCGGGGGTGATGCTCATCGGGATCCTCCTGGGCCATGGGTGGCCCGCCGGGCCGTCCTGGTCGGGACGGGCGTCTGTCGCAGGGGTACCAGCTCGCGCCGGTACTGTCGGTGGGTGAGGGCCAGCGCCTCCCGGGCCTCGGCCCGGGTGGTCTCCAGCTCGGCCCGCAGGCGGGCCACCTCGGCCTCGAGTTCCATGACCCGCCGCACCCCCTCCAGGTTCACCCCGGCGTTGGTGAGGCTCTGGATATGCCGTAGCCGGTCGAGGTCCTCCTCGCTGAAGCGGCGGCTCCCCCCTCGGTCCGGCTCGGATCGAGGAGGCCGCGGCGCTCGTAGACCCGGAGGGTCTGGGGGTGCACCCCGGTGAGCTCGGCCGCCACCGAGATGACGTACACGGCCCTAGCGCGTCGTTCGTCCATCACGACACGCTCCCGAGCCGGCGCTCGGGCGGTTCGATGACCGTGGCCAGCGCCTCCACCGCGGCCCGCTGCTCATCGGTCAGCTGGTCGGGCACGTCGACGTCGACGGTGACCAGCAGATCACCGCCGGTGCCCTTGCGGCCCGCCGGGACGCCTCGGCCCTTGACGCGGAACGTCCGCCCGGTCGGGGTGCCGGGGGGGACCCGCAGGGTCACCGGGTCGGTCAGGGTGGGCACGGTGAGGATGGTGCCGAGAGCGGCCTCGGCGTAGGACACCGGCACGCTGAGAGTCAGGTTCCGGCCCCGCCGACCGAAGATCCCGTGCCGGTCCACCTTGACCACCACGTACAGGTCTCCGCTCGGCCCGTTGCCGCGGCCGGAGGCCCCTCGCCCCTTGACCCGGATGCGCTGCCCGTCCTCCACGCCCGCCGGTATCCGCACCTTGACCGTCCGGTTCCGGTGCTCGACCCCGGTCCCCGCACAGGTCGGACACGGGGTGGTCACGACCGTGCCCCGGCCGCCGCACTGGGGGCAGATCTGGCTCAGGGAGAAGAGGCCCTGGTTGTCCTGGAGGGTTCCCGAGCCACCGCAGCGCGGGCAGGGCACCGGATGGGTGCCGGGGGCGGCCCCGCTCCCCGAGCAGGTGTGGCAGCGCACGTCGGTGGTGAGGTTGACCGACGTGGTCACCCCCTTCACCGCATCCTCGAAGGAGAGGTGCAACTCGGTCTCGACGTCGGCGCCCCGCTGGGGGCCGCCACCACCGCCCCCCCGGCGGCCGCGGCCGAACAACCCGCCGAACAGGTCCCCCAGATCGCCCATGTCCTCGACCCGGAACGTGCCGCCACCACCGCCGAACCCGCCCGGGAAGCCCGCCCCCGCCGCCGGGCCCATGGCCCGGACCTCGTCGTACTCCTTGCGCCGGTCGACGTCACCCAGGACGTCGTAGGCGGCGGAGACCTCCTTGAAGGCGTCCTCCTGGCCGGGGTTGGTGTCCGGGTGGTGCTTCTTGGCCAGCTTGCGGTAGGCGCTGGTGATCTCCTTGGCCGTGGCCGTCGAGGGCACACCGAGGGTCTTGTAGTAGTCCTTCTCGAACCATTCGCGTTGGGGCGCCACCGCTGTCGTCTCTCGTTCCTCTAGCCCGTCTCGTCTTCTTTAGCCGCGCACCATGACCATGGCCGGGCGCACGACCGCACCGCGCCAGCGGTACCCGGCCCGCATCACCTGGGCCACCACCGGCTCGCCGTCACCTCCCCCGTCCCCGTCGGAGGTCGCCGCGGCCGCCTCCTCCTCGTCGCCAGCGGCCGGGCCGTCGTCGGCCGGGAGGTGGCCCACCGCCTCGTGGGCGTTGGGGTCGAAGGGCTCGCCGAGCGGGTCGATCCGCTCGAGGCCCTCCTTGGCCAGGACGTCTCGAAACTGGCCGGCCACGGCCGCCAGGGCCCGTCCGTCGGTCGAGTCGGGATCGCCCCGGTGCTCGATGGCCAGGTCGAGGGTGTCGAGCACCGGGAGGATCTTCTCCAGCAACGAGACGGCGGCGCGCGCCACCTGGTCGGTCTGCTGCTTCATGACCCGCTTCTTGTAGTTCTCGAATTCGGCCTGCAGCCGCCGCAGCGAGTCGAGATACTCGTCGCGTTGGGCGAGGGCCTGGGCCACGGCGTCGGACTCCGGGGCGTTCCCGTCGATGATCTCGGTACTCAACTCGAGGGGCTCGTCCTCCAAGAGGTCGTCGTCATCGGACAGGGCCGCCGCCTCGGACCCACCGGTGGCGGCCTCCTCCCGGTCCCCGGGCGCGGCGGGCCCCGAGGGCTGCCCGCCCTCCGGACCCCCCTGCCGCTCGTCTCGACCAGACCCGTTCCTGCCGGTCATCGACGATCAGCCCTTGTCGTCGACGATCTCGGCGTCCACGACCTCGTCGTCAGAGGTGTCGTCGGCCGGCACCTGGCCCCCCGGGGCGGACGCCTCGGCCCGGGACGCCTCCTCGTAGAGCCGCTGACTGAACGACTGACTCGCCGAGAGCAGCGTCTCCGTCGAGGTCTTGATGGCCTCGACGTCCGAGCCGGCCAGGGCCTCCTTGAGGGACCCGAGGGCCGATGCCACCTTGTCCTTCTCGTCGCCCTGGAACTTCTCGCCCTGCTCGGCGAGGAGCTTCTCGGTCTGGTAGACGAGGGTGTCGGCGTTGTTCCGCACCTCCGCCTCCTCCTTGCGGCGGCGGTCGTCCTCGGCGTGGGCCTCGGCGTCCTTGACCATCCGCTCGATGTCCTCCTTGGCCAGGGACGACTGGCCGGTGATGGTCATCGACTGCTCCTTGCCGGTGGCGCGGTCCTTGGCCGAGACGTGCACGATGCCGTTGGCGTCGATGTCGAATGTGACCTCGATCTGCGGCACGCCGCGCGGGGCCGGGGGCAGGTCGACCAGCTGGAACTTGCCCAGGGTCTTGTTGTACATGGCCATCTCCCGCTCGCCCTGCAGGACGTGGACCTCCACCGACGGCTGGTTGTCGTCGGCCGTGGTGAAGACCTCGCTCCGCTTGGTCGGGATGGTCGTGTTGCGCTCGATGAGCCGGTGCATCACGCTGCCCTTGGTCTCGATCCCGAGCGACAGGGGCGTCACGTCGAGCAGGAGGACGTCTTTGACCTCGCCTTTGAGCACGCCGGCCTGGACGGCGGCCCCGATGGCCACCACCTCGTCCGGGTTCACGCCCTTGTGGGCCTCCTTGCCGGTCATCTGCTGGACCAGCTCCTGGACGGCGGGGATGCGGGTGGAGCCCCCCACCAGCACCACGTGGTCGATGTCGGACTTGGACAGCCCCGAGTCGGCGATGGCCTGGTCGAAGGGGCCCTTGCAGGCCTCGACCAGGTCGGCGGTCAACTCGTTGAACTTGGCCCGGGTCAGCTTCACGTCGAGGTGCTTCGGGCCCTCGGAGGTGGCCGTGATGAACGGGAGGTTGATCTGGGTCTCCTGCAGTGAGGAGAGCTCGATCTTCGCCTTCTCCGCGGCCTCCTGGAGGCGCTGGGTGGCCATCTTGTCGGTGGACAGGTCGACGCCCTCGGTGTCCTTGAACGTCTTCACCAGCCAGTCGATGATCCGCTGGTCCCAGTCGTCACCACCGAGCTTGGAGTTCCCCGCCGTCGACTTGACCTCGAACACACCGTCGCCGATCTCGAGGAGCGACACGTCGAAGGTGCCGCCGCCGAGGTCGAAGACCAGCACGGTCTGGTCGGCGCCCTCCTTGTCCAGGCCGTAGGCCAGCGCGGCCGCCGTCGGCTCGTTGATGATGCGGAGCACCTCGAGCCCGGCGATGGCGCCGGCCTCCTTGGTGGCCGTCCGCTGGGCGTCGTCGAAGTAGGCGGGCACGGTGATGACCGCCTGGGTCACCGTGTCCCCGAGGTACGCCTCGGCGTCCCGCTTCAGCTTGCCGAGGATCCGGGCCGAGATCTCCTGGGCCGTGTACTTCTTCCCGTCGATGTCGACCGCCCACGACGTCCCCATGTGCCGCTTGACCGACCGCACCGTGCGGTCCGGGTTGGTGATGGCCTGTCGCTTGGCCACCTCGCCGACCAGCACCTCGCCCGACTTGGCGAAGCCCACCACCGAGGGCGTGGTCCTGCCCCCCTCGGCGTTGGGGATGACGACCGGCTCGCCGGCCTCCAGCACCGACACCACCGAGTTGGTGGTCCCGAGGTCGATTCCTACGGCCTTGGCCATCTTGTTTGCCTCCTGCTCACCGCCCTCTTCGGGCGCTTCTCTGGTTGCTCGACAGTTGGTGCCGGCCTGCCGCCCGCACCTCGATCTCTCCCACTCGATCTCTGTTCTGACTTTGACCACCATACCAAACTTGAGTGCCTTACACATAAGTTTTCTGGTTATTTTCAGTGAGGCCGCCTGGGACCGGCCCGGATTACGCTCGGACCATGCCCCAACTGGTACTTCTCCGCCACGGTCAGTCGCAGTGGAACGCCGAGAACCTGTTCACCGGGTGGGTCGACGTCGGCCTCACCGCCCTGGGCGAGGCCGAGGCCCGGACCGCGGGCCGGCTGCTGGCCGGGGAGGAGGCCCTCGACCTGCGCCTCCTGCACACCTCGGTGCTGGCCAGGGCCATCCGCACCGCCGAGCTGGCCCTCGAGGAGGCCGGGCGCAGCTGGCTGCCGGTTCGACGGCACTGGCGGCTGAACGAGCGCCACTACGGCGCCCTCCAGGGCCTCAACAAGAAGGAGACCAGCGCCCGCCACGGCGAGGCCCAGGTGAAGGAGTGGCGCCGCAGCTACCGGACCCCACCGCCACCGGTGGACCGGGGCAGCGAGCACGACCCCGACGGCGACCCCCGCTACCGGGACGTGCCCGCCGACCTGCTCCCGACCACCGAGTGCCTGTCAGACGTGGTGGACCGGGTGCTCCCCTATTGGTACGACGCCATTGTGCCCGACCTGCTGGCCGAGGGGGCCCGGGGCGGCACCGTGCTGGTGGTGGCCCACGGCAACAGCCTCCGGGCGCTGCGCAAGCACATCGACGGCATCGGCGACGACGACATCGTCGACCTCGAGATCCCGACCGGCATCCCGTTCCGCTACCGGCTGGACGACGACCTCTCGGTGCTGTCCGGCGACTACCTCGGTGATCCCGAGGCCGCCCGGGCGGCGGCGGCGGCCGTCGCCCGCCAGGCCGGCTGACCGCCGCCCGACCGGGAACGCGGACAACCGGCCCCGCCCGGGGCCGGCCGTCCGTCGTTCAGGTTCCGTCTGTCCCCACAAACGTCGCCGCAACCTGACACGGCGGTGCGGCGTGGTCAGAGGGCGTCGGGGCCGCGCTCCCCCGTCCGTACCCGGATGACCTCCTCCACCGCAAGAACCCAGACCTTGCCGTCACCGATCTTCCCGGTGGCCGCGGCGTCGACGATGGTGGTCGTCACCTCGTCCACCTGGGCATCGTCGACGAGGACCTCGAGCCGGATCTTCGGCACGAACTCGACCTCGTACTCGGCACCCCGGTAGACCTCGGTGTGTCCCCGCTGGCGCCCGAAGCCCTGGGCCTCGGTGAGGGTGAGGCCGTGGACCCCGAGGGCCTTCAGACCTTCCTTCACCTCGTCGAGCTTGAACGGCTTCAGCACCGCCACGATCAGCTTCATTGTTTGCCTTTCTCCTCAGGGATCTTGTCGTCGTGGTCCTGTCAGCTACCGGCTCCGCCCGGTGGTGACCCGTCGTCGGGCTTGGTCGAGGCCAACGAACGGGCCGGGGCGTCGCCGGCCATCGAGAAGGCTCCGACCCGCTCGGCGAACGTCTCCTCCGGGAAGGCTTCCTCGCCGTGGATGGCCAGGTCGCCGACTTCGAGGATCTCGTCCTTGTACCGGGCGCCTCTGAGGACCAGCCCGATGATCTTCATCAGGATGAAGGTGACCAGGGCCGACCAGAAGACGACCCAGATGGCGGCCCGGAACTGTTCCCACAGCTGGTGGGCCGAACCGGTGTACATCAGGCCGTTGACCGAGAAGGGCACGCACTTCCCGCCCGATGCCGCATAGGTGGCCTGCGTGGTGGCGACCACCTGCCCGGCCGAGTCGAGGTGGCCGCAGCCGTACTCGAGCATGTTCGGGTCACCGAAGATGCCGAGCAGCATGCCCCCCGTGAAGCCGGCGATGCCGTGGGTGTAGACGACCCCCAGGGCGTCGTCCACCTTCGAGAACGGGCGGACCTTGGACAGGAAGTTCCACGCCACCCACACGATGCCCGAACAGATGGCACCGACGGCGATGGCCCCCCGGCCGTTGACCCAGCCGGCACAGGGGGTGATCCCGACCAGGCCGCAGATCATGCCGTTGACCGCACCGAGGAACGTCGGTTTCTTCTCCTTGGTCAGCCAGGCGTCGAGGGCGATCCAGACGATCACACCCACCGCGGTGGCCAGGTTGGTGTTGATGACGGCCGAGGCGGCACTGGCGCCGGCGTAGTAGGGGTCACCTCCGTTGAACCCGTTCCAGCCCAGCCACAGGATGCCGGCACCGACCGCCGCCATCACCAGGTTGTTGGGCAAGGCGTGTTGTCGATCCCGCAGCAACCTCGGTCCGAGGACCCAGGCCGCCACGAACCCGGACACGCCCGCTGACATGTGGATGACGTACCCACCCGAGAAGTCGAGCGAGCCCTCCTGGGCGAAATAGCCGCCCCCCCATAGCAGGAAGGCGTCGACGGCATAGACGCAGGTCGACCACAGCGGCACGAGCAGGCACCAGGCCAGGAACTTGATCCGACCGAGCACGCTCCCGAGGAACAGCAGCGGGGTGATCGCGGCGAACACGAACTGGAAGTAGGCGAGCGAGGAGGTCGGGAAGTGGAACGGGATGACCGTGTTGGCCGCCGACACCGCCTGGCCCTGCTCGCCCACGCTGTCGGTGATGCCCCCGGGTTTGCCGATCATGTTCTCGAAGAAGTGCTTGACCCATCCGACCCCGGTCAGCTGGGTCTGCACCCCGTCATGGACCCCTCCTCCGACCGAGGTCGCTCCGAAGCCCATCTTGTAGGACCACAGAACCCAGGCGATGAGCACCAGCGAGAATCCGGCGAACATCATGGCGAGCACATTGACCGCCCATTTCTTCGGCACGATCGACGCGTAGAGGACGGCCAGTCCGGGCAGGCTCATGAGCCCGACGAACGTGGCCGCGGTGATCTGCCACGTGTTGTCCGCCGGGTTCAGCCAACTGGGATAGGGGACCTGTGTCAATGCTGCGGCTAGCACGGGTTGAGTGCTCCTCTCGTGAGATGACCGCCGTCTGCACCACCGTCGGGATCGACTGAGGCACGGGAGGCGCCAAGGCCAAGGCATGGAGTTGTGTCCTGCTGCCGCAAACAATGCAGGCCGGGGATTACGGCACGGTCACGCCCGTGTTACCAACGCGTGAACTGGACCGAATGACCAGGTCGGAGGCGGACAGGTCGCCCCAGGCGACTTCCGGCCGCGGCGGGGGCGACGACGGCCTGCCGACAGGACCTTCGACGCCGGAGTGCTTGGGGCCTTCGACGGCCGGCGGCCGGCCACGCCGGCACCGGTCCGGGCGCCGAGGGACTCAGCCGGCCTTGCGCTCCCGGCCCGGCTTCGGCTTGGTCGACCTCCCGGGAGGGGCGCTGGGGGGCGTGTAGCGCCGGTTGGACCCGCCCCGCCCCGGCGGTGGTGCAGCCGCCCGGGCTTCCTTCAGTCTCTGCTGCAGGCGGTAGGACCGCACCAGGAGCCACGCCCCGGCAAAGATGAAGGGGATCCCGAAACCCCAGAAGTGGAGGTTGAAGAGGGAGAGCCCGTAGAGGGCCATGGTGATGGCCAGATAGAGCCGTTTGCGGAACCAGGCCATGGCCAGCATCACCAGGGCCAGGGCCACCGACACCGCCCCCAACTCGACGTACAGGGACGGGTTGACGTGCAGCTTGTTGATCTGACCGTTGGCCAGGAGGGCTTTGGGGTCGTTGGCCACCAGGCTCGCCGAGATGAGGAAGCCGAGGGCGGCGGCGATCGGAGCGGCGATCAACCCGATCATGCGTTCCCGGTCGTCAGCCCGCTTGACCGCCACCTCGAGCTCGGGGACGGTGGTCGGGTACTCGCCCGCCACGATCTGGGGACCGCCGTCGGCCGGATCGGTCGGCCTGAGCATGGCATCGCGCAGACGCTCCCACAGGCTTCCGGGCATGGTGCAGGTTAGCGCGCACCCTCGAGGCCGGCGAAGGGCAAACGGACGGTCCGGGGGGTCCGCGATGGATCAGGCGGCGCGGCGCCGGCGGCGGGCGACGAGCCACACGACGGTGACGGCCAGCACCAGCACCACCAAGAGCGCGCCCGGGAGGATGTACACCCGCCACGAGGCCTGCTCCCCCGCCACCGCCCCCACGGTGGCGAGCAGCGCCGGGTCTCCCGGCACCGTCACGGCCCGGAACCTCGCGCCCCGGACCGGGGTCGTGTTACCGGAGAAGGGCTCGTCGTACCGGTGGCCGCCGACGGAGAAGGTCGCCCGGCAGTCGTAGCCCGCCAGGTTGCTCCCGCTCCCTCCCATCAGCCCGATGCAGCCCGACACCGTGGCCTCGACGACGACGCCCTGATTGTGCAGGCGGTTGACTTGGTCGTTCCTCTGGGCCCCGGCGACGACGAGCGCCACGATCGTCCCGGCCAGGGCCACCAGGCAGACCCCGATCACCACCCGGGCGATGCGTCCCACGTCGACGCTGACCCCGGCCCCGCGGAGGGTGGTCACCGGGCCGGCGGGTCGTTCGCCTCCGGCGGTCCCTCCTCCCCCGTCGGGGACCGGCCGCGGGGTGGGAGCGTTCGGCTCCTTCATTATCATTGGCCTGTCCATCGCCCACGCGCTGGTTGGTACATGACCGGGTCGGCCCGGCGGCCCGGCGATCGTAGCCGCGTCGACCCTAGGCGCCACGGGGCGCCGCGCTCCGGACCGGCGCCGCGCCTGTCGGCGCGACCCGGGCAGGCCCAGTTCGGCTGGGGTAATCTCGCCGCCATGGCGGCCCTCCCCAAAGGTCTCGACTTGAAGAACATCTGGCTGTTCTCGAGCTGCACCGGGTCCGAGCTGCGCAAGATCCGCAGCTCACTGGACGAGGTCGAGGTGGCCAAGGGGAAGGTGATGGTCGAGGAGGGGCGGATCGGGCTCGAGTTCTTCATCATCGTGGCTGGCAAGGCCGCCGTCACCCGCAACGGCAGGAAGGTGGCCACCCTGGGACCGGGCGACCACTTCGGGGAGATGGCCCTGCTCGATCGCCATCCCCGATCGGCCTCGGTGGTGTCGGAGACGGACATGGACCTCCTCGTCCTCTCGCAACGCCAATTCAACGGCCTGCTCAACTCGGTGCCCACCATCGCCCGCAAGATGCTCGGCGCCATGGCCAACCGCTTGCGGGACGTCGACGCCCTCGCCTACGACTGACCGGCGGAGGGGGCGACCGACTCGTCCATCGACTGCTCCAGGAGCTGTGAGAGGTCGAGGACCCGCACGTCATCCTCCTTGGCGTTGGCCCGGACGGCATCGTCGAGCATGATCATGCAGTAGGGGCAGGCCGTCGACACGACGTCGGCGCCGGTGCCGAGCGCCTCCTCGGTGCGCTCCATGTTGACCCGCTTGCCGATGTTCTCCTCCAACCACATGCGGGCCCCACCGGCACCGCAGCAGAAGCCGCGCTCGCGGCAGCGGCGCATCTCGACCTGTGTGGCCCCGGGGATGGCGTCGATGACCGAGCGGGGCTCGTCGAACACCCGGTTGTGACGCCCGAGGTAGCAGGGATCGTGGTAGGTGACCGTACCCTGGTACCCGCCGCCCGGGGTCAGCCTGCCGGCTGAGACCAGGTGGTCGAGGAGCTGGCTGTGATGGATGACCTCGAAGTCGCCACCCAGGGCGGGGTACTCGTTGGCCAGTGAATTGAAGCAGTGCGGGCAGGTGGCGATGACCTTCTTCGCCCCGGCGCGGCCGAGGGTCTCGATGTTCGTGCGGGCCTGCTCCTGGTAGAGGTACTCGTTGCCCAGGCGGCGAGCGGGATCGCCCGTGCAGCTCTCGCGTGGCCCGAGGATGCCGAAGGAGACACCGGCCCGGTGCAGCATCCGGGCGGTGGCCTGGGCGCCCTTTCGGGCCCGCTCGTCGAGGGCCCCGGCGCAACCCACCCAGTAGAGGTATTCGACGTCGTCGGGGATGGTCCCGCTGATCACCGGGACGTCGAAGTCGAGCGCATCGAGCCAGTCGGTCCGCTTGGAGGACCCGAGCCCCCAGGGGTCACCCTGGTTCTCGATGTTGCGGAGCATGAGCCCGGCCTCGGTGGGGAACGAGGACTCCATCAGGACCTCGTAACGCCGCATGTCGATGATGGTGTCGATGTGCTCGATGTCCACCGGGCACTCCTCGACGCAGGCGCCGCAGGTGGTGCACGACCACAGGACGTCGGGGTCGATGACCGTGGGGACCAGGTTGTCCACCTCGACACCGGCGGCACGGTTCTTGGCCATGACCCGCTCGGCCGAGGCGAACAGGTTGTCCCGCAGGTCCATGATGACGAGCTTCGGGGAGAGCGGCTTCCCGGTGTTCCAGGCCGGGCACTGGGACTGGCAGCGGCCGCACTCGGTGCACGTGGCCATGTCCAGCAGCTGCTTCCAGGAGAAGTCCTCGATACGACCGGCCCCGAACACGACCTCGTCCTCGTCCCCCACGTCCTCCATGGACATGTCGGGAGTGGAGGCCAGCGCGCCCAGCGCCCGCGGGCGCCGGGACGTGGCGACATTGATCGGGGCCATGAAGATGTGGAGGTGCTTCGAATAGGAGACGAAGACCAGAAACCCGGTGATGATGGCGATGTTGGCCAGCAGGGCCACCGTCTCGATCACGCTGTTCACGCCGGTGCCGAGCGGGGCGAGGGCCTTGGCCAGCCCGTGCGAGGCGAAGGCCCACCAGCCGTAGGGGAAGTTGCCGGTGTTCACCTGGGCGGCCCGGTAGAGCAGCAGGGACACCATCACCCCGAAGATCATGAGGAGCACCAGCCAGGCCGCTCCGGTGTGGGAACCGAAGAACCGCGAGCGTCGGTTCTCCCGTTTCGGGGAGTGCTTGACCCGGATGCCGACGAAGACCAACAGCGAGACGATCACGGCGACGGCGAAGAAGTCCTCCAGAAAGCCGATGACCGCGGTCTGGCCGATGAGCGGGATGTGGAAGTTGCGCTGGAACAGGCAGCCGAACGCCTCGATGATGGTGAGCAGCAGGATGGTGAAGCCCCAGAAGGTGAAGGCGTGGGCCAGGCCGGGCACCGTCCACTGCAGGAGCTTCTTCTGGCCGCCCACTTCCACCAGCTCGGCCTTGATCCGTCCGGGCACGTCCTTGAAGCGCGACGGCACGGCCGGGTGCCCGGCCGAGATCAGCTGGTAGAGCCAGAAGAACCGGCGGCCGGCGATGGCGAACATCACCGCGGTGATCCCGAGTCCTAGGGCCAGTCTGAGGGGCACTGCGATCCTCCTATGGGGTTACTGAAGAGTAACAAACGTCGACGCCAGCCGGCCGGGTCCCGCGACCCGGGTCACGAGCTGTAGTTGTCGGCGTAGCGGCTGGGCGTCGGGCCCCATTGCCCCTGGTACTTCGACTGGAGACGATCGGAGCCGTACGGGTGGTCGGCGGCGGTGGTCATCTGGAGGAAGCTGATTTGGCCGATCTTCATGCCCGGGTAGACGGTGATGGGGAGGCTGGCCACGTTGGACAGCTCCAGGGTGAGATGGCCGTCCCATCCGGCATCGACGAAACCGGCGGTCGAGTGGATGAGCAGGCCCAGGCGGCCGAGGGAGGACTTGCCCTCGAGCCGGGCCACCAGATCGTCGGGGAGGGTCACCTTCTCGAGGGTCGAGCCCAGCACGAACTCACCCGGGTGGAGGATCAGGGCGTCCTCCCCGGTGTCGACCAGCTCGGTCAGGTCCTCCTGGTTCTCCCGTACGTCGATGACCCGGCTGGTGTGGTTGCGGAAGAGCCGGAAGTACCGGTCGACGTGCAGGTCCACCGATGACGGCTGGATGCAGCCGTCATCGACGGGGTCGATCTTGATATGGCCTGCGGCCAGGGCCTCACGGATGGAACGGTCGGAGAGAACCATGCCGGACAGACGATAGTGTGACCCAGGCACGCGGGCGTAGTTCAGAGGCAGAACACGAGCTTCCCAAGCTCGGAACGCGGGTTCGATTCCCGTCGCCCGCTCTCGGCGATGGTGGCCCCGCCGGCCACAGGAAGCGGGGGGCGTCGGGCCCGGACCGGCCCCCGTGCCGGACCGGATGGCGACCGCCGGCCACGTGGCGCGGACCTCGTCGACCTGCTCCCCCTACGCCGTCGCTTGCTACCGTCGATCCCGCACGGGAGGGATCCTGATATGGACGAACCGGCATGGGAGATGACCCGGGCCTGGAAGGAGCTGGTGGACGGGCTGGCCGAGCTCGACCGGCAGTTCCTCGAGGGGCCCCGGGCCGTCGGGGACGAGCGGGCCGTCGCCGAGGGCTACCGCATGCTCACCACCGGCCTGGCGGTGGCCCTGGACGTGTACCTCTACGCCGACACCGCCCGCCCGGCCTTCGTGGACGTCAACACGCCGTTCCGCAGGGACCGGGCCTGGGGCGGCGACAACACCGACGCGTACTACTCGATGGCGACCATCGACCCGGGGCGCCGGTACCGGGTGAGTGGGCAGCGCGGGGACAGCGCCTACTTCTCGCTCACCGTCTACAACGAGCCGGCCCCCGGTCAGTGGTCCAACCGGATCATCGGCATCGTCAACGACACCGATCTGGACCTCGACCACCGGGGTCGCTTCTCCTTCCTCTTGGGTCCGAGCCGGCCGCCCGGCCACACCGGGCCCTTCATCGAGCTCACCGACGACACCCATGTGGCGTTCACCCGTGACTACCAGCGTGACCCGGCGGCGGGGCGGCGGGTGAGCTGGGAGATCGAAGCTCTCGACCCGCCCGGTCCGCTCATCCGGAGCGACGCGGCCACCGCGGCCGGGCTGCGGGCGGCGCGACAGTGGGTCCAGACCCTGTTCGTCACCGTCCCGCTCACCGTGTCGCCCCGCCGGCCGGTCGAGTCCCTCGGTCACAACGCGCCCCAGCTGGCCAACGAGTTCGCCGACCCCTACCGGGTGCCGGAGGCCAACTTCGGGTGGTCGGCGCGCGATGCCTGCTACGCCTTCGCCAGCTACCGCATCGAGCCGGACGAGGCGCTGGTGGTGACCCACCGCCCCCCGTCCTGCCGGTTCTGGAACCTGGTGGCGTGGAACCCCTTCCTCGCCACCGAGGTGCTCACCGATGCCCACACCTCGATCAACGGCGGATCGGCCGTGCCGAACGGGGACGGGACGGTGACCGCCGTCATCGCCCACGACGACCTGGACCACCCGAACGCCGTGTCCACGGCCGGTCACGCCCAGGGGGCGCTGGCCTTCCGGTGGTTCCTGGCCGACCAGGCACCCGCCCGCCCGACGGTCGAGGTGGTCAAGGCGGCAGACGCCCCCCGGTCACCGTCGTGAGCCCGCCCGGGTCGCCACCGGGGCGGGTGGCCCGGGGGGACCGGGTGAGCCGGATGAGCCGGCCGGACCGAGCCCCGAAGACCGGGGTGAACCACCGGGACACCCGGGTCGGCGCCGTGACCAGTCGCCCGACGGTGGTGGCGGCCGCCGCCATCGTCCGGGCCGGCCCCGGGGCCGCCCCCTCCAGCAGCTCGTTCCAGAAGATCCCCCACCCACCGGCCAGGGCGTCGCCGACCACCGGGGTGGTGAGCAGGCGGCCCACCGCCGCCACCGCCCGGGGCCGCCGGACCAGGGTGGCGTGGACGGCGGCCGTGATGCACTGGTAGGGAAGATGAGCGTCGGCCAGGTCGGCCCGGTAGCGCGTGGCCGCCCGTCCCGGAGCACGGAGGACGGCCTCGGCGGCCGCCCGCCCACTGGTCATCGCCTGGGCGATGCCCTCGCCCTGCAGCGGGTTCACCAGCCCGGCGGCGTCCCCGACCAGCAGGACCCGGCCGGCCGCCGGGGTGGTGCCGACCATGCCCATCTTGAGCCACCCCCCCAGACGCCGTGCCGGCCGGTCGCCCGCCGGTCCCTCCCCGAGGAGCCCCAGGCCGCTCAGATGGTCGAGGAACGCCGGCATCACCCGCACCGCGCCCGAGCCCCCTTGCCGGTCGGCCAGGGTGGCGATCCCGACGCCCACATTGGCCGTGCCGCCGGCCCCGGGGAAGATCCATCCGTACCCGGGGAAGGCGTGCCAGGTCTCCTGCTCCCAGAGGGTGATGACCGGCAGGTCGACCGGGTGCTCGAGGTAGCTGCGCACGGCGAAGCCCCAGAGCACCCGGTCCGCCTCGACCAGTCCGGCGCACTCGGCCACGTGGCTGGTGGCCCCGTCGGCCCCGATGACGAAGTCGGCCCGCAGCCGGCGGCCATCGGCCACGGCGAACCCGTCGATGACGCCCTCCGCCAGCAGGGGAACATCGGCCCGGCCCTCGAAGGGGACGGCCCCGGCGTCCAGGGCGGCGGACCGCAGGGCGTCGTCGAACACGGCACGGGTCACAGCCAGGGCCCGCCCCGGGTACGAACGGCCATCGAAGCACGGCAAGGTGACCCGGCGTCCCGTCGGCCCCACCACCACCATGTCGCCCACCGCGAGCCCGGGTGGCTCGGGCAGGTCCAGGTCGGACAGGACCTGGAGGCCCCGCGGCCCGACCAGGTCGCCGCAGGCCTTGTCCCTCGGGAAGGCCGCCTTGTCCAACAGGGCCACGGTGGCGCCCGCCCGTGACAGCACCAACGCGGCGATGCTCCCGGCCGGCCCGGCCCCGACCACCAACGCGTCGAAGCGCCTCGAGCTCATGCGAACCTCCCCGGCGACGACCGCCTACGGTGAGATCTTCGCACCCGAGGAGGAGCAAATGGAGACTCCGGACCCCGTCGATTCGAACCGGTTCGCCCAGGACCTCTTCTCACCGCTGCCGGACCGCTACGACCGGCTCGCCGAACTGCTCTCCATGGGACAGAATGGCCGCTGGCGGCGGGCGATGGTCGACCACATCGTCCCCGACCGCCCCGGGACGGTGCTCGACGTGGCCTGCGGGCCGGCCGGGGTGACCCTGCAGCTGGCCGAGCGCACCGGCGCCCGCGTGGTGGGTGTCGACCTCACCCTCGACATGCTCCGCCAGGGTCGGCGCAACGTGGCGGCGCGGGGGAGGGCCGACCGGGTGCAACTGGTGGCGGGCCGGGCCGAGCAGACACCCTTCGCCGACGGGACCTTCGATGCGCTCACCTTCACCTATCTGTTGCGCTATGTGGACGACCCCCAGTGGACGCTGGACGAGCTGGCCCGGGTAGTGAGACCCGGGGCAGCCGTGGCGAGCCTCGAGTTCCTGGTGCCGAAGAGCCGCTTCTGGCGGTTCTGGTGGTGGGGCTACACCCGCCTGCTCCTGCCCATCGGCGGGTTGGTGACCGGGGGGAGGGCGTGGTTCGACGTCGGCCGGTTCCTCGGGCCGAACATCTCGGCTCACTACCGCCGCTACCCGGTCGAGTGGACCGAGGCGGCGTGGAGGCGGGCCGGCTTCGTCGACGTCGGGGTGCGGCGGATGAGCCTGGGCGGAGGCCTGGTCATGTGGGGTCGGCGCGCCGGTGGCTGAGGAGGCACGGCCCGGGCCCCCGGCCGAGTCCCCCGACCGCCGCCCGGCGTTCTACGCGGCGCGTCCGGGAGGCTGGCGCGACTGGTGGACCCTGCTCCATCCGCCCTACACGGCCTGGCACCTGGCCTACGTGGTGATCGGTGCCTGTTTGGCGCCGGTGGTCAACGCCACCCGGCTGGTGGCCACGTTGCTGGCCTTCTTCCTGGCCGTCGGCCTGGCCGCCCACGCCCTCGACGAGCTGCGTGGTCGGCCGCTGCACACGGGCATCCCCGCTCCCGCCCTCTCGACCGTGGTCGGCGTCGGGCTGGTCGGGGCGGTCGTCCTCGGAATCCTCGGAGTCGGGCAGGTGGGGTGGGCGCTGGTCCCGTTCCTCGTCGTCGGCCCGGCGCTGGTGGTGGGCTACAACTTCGAGTTGTTCGGGGGCGCCATCCACAACGACGTCGGGTTCGCCGCCGGTTGGGGGGCGTTCCCCGTCCTCGCGGCCTATGTGGCCCAGACCGGGACGCTGGCCGTGGCCCCGTCGATCGCCGCCCTCGGCGCCTTCGCCCTCTCGGCCGGCCAGCGGGCGCTCAGTACCCCGGCCCGGCTGCTGCGCCGACGGGCCCTGCACGTCGAGGGCGTCGTCACGCTGTCCGACGGCGGCTCGGTGCCGGTCGGCGTGGCCACCCTCCTCGGCCCGCTCGAGCGGGCCCTCCGCGCCACGGCATGGTCCGTCGTGCTGCTGGCGGCGTCACTGGCGGTGGCCCGCCTGACCTGAGCTCGGCCCACGACGGTCGGCGTCCGCCCGACCCGGCACTGGTCAGGACACGGCAGGCACGCCGGGGCTACGTTGAGCCGGTGGGCCGCGATCGGTTCGGCGCCGTCGACTTCGACAGATTCCACCGGGACGAGCTCCCCGAGCTCCTCGCCGTCCGGGGCCCGGTGTTCTCCGGCTCCGACATCCGGGTGGTGAAGCCGCTCGCCTTCCGCCTGGACGACGGGCGGGCCTACACCTATCTCCCCGTCGGCCGCTCGTTCCGCGTCGAATCCGGCGTCGACCGGGCGCACACCGTCGTCGAGCTGGCCCACGACCCGTGGTGCGCCTTCCGCTGGGAGCTCCGCTCCTCGTTCGCCCTGCTCTACGCCCAGGAGCTCGCCGTCACCAGGGGCAGCTTCGGGCAGCTGGTGCGCTGGGAGCCCGCCCTGCGGGGAGCCTTCGACGGCCAGCACACCTATGACATCGACGACCCGCCGCCGGTGCTGGACGGCGACGGCCGGCCGATCGACGCCGGCCGGACCTTCACCCTCGATGTGCCGACCGAGGTGCTGGCCGACTTCCTGGGGAGGGCCGGCTACCTCCACCTGCGGCAGGTGATGGGTGCCGACGAGGTCGAGGCACTGCGGTCCGACGTGGCCGCGGCGGTGGAGAGCGCCCGTCCCGACGACCGGCGCTCGTGGTGGACCGCCGTCGACGGCCGGGAGGCGTGCAGCCGGGTCAACTACCTGAACGAGCAGTCCGAGCGGGTGGCCGGGCTGGGATCGGACCCGCGATTCGCCCGCATCGCCCGGCTCGGGGGCCCCGACCTCCGCGATGCCCGGGACCGGCTGGACGGCAACGGGGTGGTCATCAAGGTGCCCGGGGCGGCCGCGGGCCTCACCGACCTGCCCTGGCACCGCGACTGCGGGATGGGCGGCCATCCGGTCAAGTGCCCCATGCTGAACGTCGGGATCCAGCTCGACCCGGCCACCGCCGAGACCGGCCAGCTGCAGATGATCCCCGGCTCGCACCGGGGTACCTCCAGGCTTCCCGGCCCCCGCGAGTCGGACCGGCTGCCGGGCGTGGCCCTCACCACCGAGCCCGGTGACGTGACGGTTCATTTCGGCCACACGTTGCACGCCGCTCCCCCGCCCACCGACCGGCACGCCCGCGGCCGGCGGGCCCTGTACCTGTCCTTCGTCCCGCCCATCACCTTCGAGATGGTCGGGCCGGGCCAGGGCTACAACGACGTCCTCTTCACCCGGGCGGCGGGGCGGGTGCAGCATGTCGACCAGCTGCGGGCGCACGGCGCCAGCTGAGGGGCCGGCGGACCCTCAGCCCCAGCCCAGCTCCGCCAGCCGCCGGTCGTCGATCCCGAAGTGGTGCCCGACCTCGTGCACCACGGTCTTGCGCACCGTCTCCACGACCTCGTCCGAGGTCCGGCAGCGGTGGCAGATGGTGGCCATGTAGATGGTGATCCGGTCGGGGACCGCCGCCGTGTAGTGGTTGCCTCGACGGGTCAGGGGCACGCCCTCGTAGAGGCCGAGGAGCGACCCGGGCGGGCTGGCCTCGTCGACGACGACGGCCACGTTCTCCATCTGCCGGCGGAGGCCGGCCGGGATCCGGTCCAGAGCATCGGACACCAGCTGCTCGAACTCGTCCACCGGCATCGTGACCACTCGGGACATCATGCCGCGCCCCGGCCGGGCCGGGACGCGGGGAGCCCAGTATCATCGTCCCCCAACGGCCGTCGGGAGGCGTGACCTGTGGCTGCACGGTTTGGGATGTTGGGACCCGTCGAGGTGGAGGGCGCCTCCGGGCCGGTCGCCATCCGGGGCACCAGGCGGAGGGCCCTCCTCGTCCGACTGCTCGTGTCGGCCAACCAGCCGGTGCGGATGGACCGGCTGGCCGAGGACATCTGGGACGGCTGCCCCGGGCCGGGGGCGGCCTCCACCCTGGTGAGCCACATCTCGCTCCTGCGCAAGCTCGTCGGTCCCGACCGGATCGTCAACCACGGTGGCAGCTACTGCCTGCGCGTCGCCCCGGGCGAGCTCGACGCCGAGGCGTTCGAGGTGACCGCGGCCGAGGGCCAGCGTGCCCTCCAGCAGGGCGATCTCCGCCGGGCCGCCGACCTGTTCGCCGGGGGTCTCGAGTTGTGGCGCGGCCCGGCGTTGGCCGACGTGGCCGGCGCGTCATGGGCCCGGGGGACGATCGCCCGGCTCGAGGAGCTCCGGCTCGGTGCCGAGGAGTCGCTGCTCGACGCTCGCATCGCCCTCGGGATGCACCGCCAGGTGGTGGCCGGAGCCGAGGCGGCCGTCACCGCACAGCCCCTGCGCGAGCAGCGCTGGGCCACCCTCATGCTCGCCCTCTACCGGTCGGGCCGTCAGGCGGACGCCCTGCGCACCTACCAACGGCTCAGCGCCCTGCTCGGCGAGGAGCTCGGCCTCGAACCGTCCACCGAGCTGAGCGCCCTGGAAGTGGCCATTCTGCGCCACGATCCCGATCTCGACCGCCCGGACTCGCTGGCCATCCCCAACGTCGAGGTGGACCCGGACCCGGCGGTGTCGCCCAAGGTGCCGTCCGAGGCCCAAGCGGGGGCCTCGGGCACGGCCACGCTCCTGTTCACCGACTGGGTCGACTCGACGGCGCTGTCGGTGAGCATGCCGGTCGACGAGGCGGACGCCCTGCGCCGCACCCACTTCGCCCTGCTGCGAGAAGCCCTCGCCCGGCACGCCGGGCGCGAGGTGAAGAACCTGGGCGACGGCCTCATGGCCGTGTTCTCGAGCCCGTCCGCGGCGTTGGCCGCCGCCGCCGCCATGCAGCAGGCCGTCGACCGCCAGAACCGCCGTTCCAAGGTGGCCGTCGGCCTGCGGGTGGGGCTGTCCGCCGGTGAGGTGGGCCTCGAGGGCGCCGATTACTACGGGGACCCGGTGGTCGAGGCGGCGCGCCTGTGCGCCCTGGCCCAGGGCGGGCAGGTCCTGGTGGCGGCGTTGGTGCGGACCATGGCCGGCCGGCGGTGCCGGCTCCGGTTCGCCGACCTCGGCCCCCTGGAGCTGCGGGGGATGCCCGAACCGGTCCCGACCCTGGCCCTCGAGTGGGAGCCACTGGTCGAGGAGGTGACGGTGGTCCCGCTGCCCGAGCCGCTGCGGACGGAGGGCCCGGGATTCTTCGGCCGCACGTCGGAGCAGACCCAGCTGGCACGGCTCTTCGCCCAAGCGGGACGCGGCGACGGCCAGGTGGTGCTGCTCGGCGGCGAGCCGGGGATCGGCAAGACCACACTCACCGCCGTGCTGGGCCGGACGGTGGCGGCGGCCGGGGGGACGGTCCTCTACGGACGGTGCCTCGAACGGGTGAGCGCCCCCTACCAGCCCTTCGTCGAGGCGCTCGACCACTACGTCGCCTACGCGCCCCGCGAGCAGCTCGACGCCCACGTGGCCGAGCTCGGGAGCGAGCTGGTGCGCCTCGTCCCGTCCCTGGCCCGCCGGGTGCCGGGCCTGCCGCCACCGTCGTCATCCGACCCCGACACCGAGCGCTATCTGGCGTTCGGCGCCGCGGTGGGCCTGCTGGCCGGGGAGTCGAGCCTCCGGCCCGTTCTCCTCGTCCTCGACGACCTGCACTGGGCCGACCCGGCCACCCTCCAGCTCCTCCACCACCTGGCGGTGGCCACACCGCGCCTGTCACTCCTGGTCGTCGGCACCTTCCGGTCAAACGAGGTGACCAAGGAGGACCCGCTGGCCGAGGTGCTGGCCGACTTCCGCCGCGAAGAGGGCGTCACCCGGATGGAGCTCAGCGGCCTCTCGGCGGCCGAGGTGCACGACCTGTGCACCTCGGCGGCCGGACACGTGGTGGAGGATGCCCAGTCGGTGAGCTTCATCGAGGAGCTCCAGCGGGACACGGCCGGCAACCCCTATTTCGTCTGGGAATTGCTGCGGCACCTGGTGGAGTCGGGAGGCCTGGTCCGCGACGAGCAGGAGCGATGGTCGGCAGACCCGGCCCACCTGCGGGCCGGCCTGCCCACCAGCCTCCACGAGGTCATCGCCCAACGGGTCCAGCACCTCGGGCCGCGGGCCGCACGGGTGCTGTCGGCGGCGTCGGTCATCGGTGTCGGGTTCGACCTCGCCACCCTGATGCAGGTGGTCGACGCCGGCGAGGACGAGGTGCTCGACCTGGTCGAAGCAGCCGAGCGTTCAGCCCTCCTCCGGGCCACCGGCGACGGCGACACCTTCACCTTCGCCCACGCCCTCATCCGCCACACCCTGTACGAGGCCCTGCGGCCGCTGCGGCGCCGCAAGATCCACGCCGATGTGGCCGTGGCCCTGGAGAAGGTCCCGGTCGGCGCCCCGCCGGCCGCCCTGCTGGCCCACCACTTCACTGCAGCGGGCGATCCGAGCCCCGCCCTCCACTATGCCGAGCTCGCCGGCCACGAGGCGCTCGACGGCATGGCCCCCGACGAGGCCGTCCGGTGGTTCGGCCAGGCCTGCACGCTCCTCGACACCCTGCAACCCGACGACGTGCGGAGACGCTGTGACCTCATCACCCAACTGGGAATCGCCCAGCGCCTGGCCGGCGATCCGGCCTACCGCCGGACGCTGCTGGAGGCGCTGTCGTGGGCCGAAGCCATCGACGACCCCCGGCGGATGGCCGTGGCCGCCCTGGCCAACACCCGCGGCTACTACAGCGCGGCCGGCGAGGTCGACGTCGAGCGGCTGGCCGGGTTGCGGGCCACCCTGGAACGGCTGGGCGACGACGACCCCTGCCTCCGGGTGCGCCTGCTCGCCACCCTGTGCAGCGAGATGGTGTTCGAGTCCCCCCTGCCCGAGCGCCGCGCCCTGGTCGGCCGGGCCCGCAACGAGGCCATGTCGATCGGTGACCCGGCCACCGTGGTCGACGTGCACAATCTGGTCATCGAGGCCCTCCGCCACCCCACCGGATTGGCCGAGCGCCTCGACGACACGGCCCTGGCCGTCACCCTGGCCGAGGACCTGGGGGACCCGGCCGCCTACTTCTGGGCCGTCAGCCACCGGATGCGGACCACCCTCGAGGCCGGATTGGTCGCCGAGTCGCGCCAGCGCTTCGACCAGATGGCGGCGGTGGCCGAGGAGCTGGGGCAGCCGGTGATGCGCTGGATGACCATCTTCTCCGGCGCCCAGTGGGCCTTGCTCCGGGCCGAGACGTCGGTCGGGGAGAAGCTGGCCGAGGAGGCCCTGGCCTACGGCACGTCCATCGGGCAGCCCGACGCCTTCAATTACTACGCCAGCCAGCTGTCGCACGCCCGCTGGCAGCAGGGGAGGCTGGCCGAGATCGTCGAGCTCATCGAGGCCGGGGCCCGGGACAACCCGGGCATCCCCGCCTACAACGGCGCACTGGCCCGGGCCCTGTGCCAGGCCGGGCGGGAGCAGGAGGCGGTCCTGCTCCTGGACCGGGCAACGGCCCGCCGCTTCGCCGACCTGCCCGAGGACCTGCTGTGGACCTACGGGATGGTGACCTTCGCCGAGGCGGCCATCCAGCTGGGCCACGCCGAGGCTGCCGCCCTGCTCTACGAGCAGCTCGAGCCCTTCGCCGACCAGCTGTGCTTCCTCGGCACCACCTGCGAGGGTGCCGTCTCCCACTACCTCGGAGGCCTGGCCGGTGTGCTCCGGCGCTTCCCCGAGGCCGAGCGCCATCTGGTCGCCGCCGGAGTCACGGCCGAAGCCCTCGGGTCCCCCTATTTCGCGGCACGGGCGGCCATCGAGCGGGGCCGGGTGGCGGCCCTGCAACGGGAGGTCGGGCCGGCGCGGGAGCTGCTGACCGAGGGCCGGGACCTGGCCGAGCGCTACGGGTTCGCCGACGAGGCCCGCCGGGCCGGTGCCGCCCTGGTCGCCCTGTCCGGTCCGCTCACCGGGCGTTGACGCGCTTCAGGTGGGCCAGCACGGCGGGATAGGTGTCGAGCGCCGACCGGGCCCCGTTCAGCACGTCCTGGTGCCCGTAGTCGTCGAAGACCACCCGCTCGTAGTCGGTGGGGTCGAGCCGGGAGGAGAGGAGCTGGTGCGTCCGCTCGGTCGACGCCGGCAGCCAGACCAGGTTGCGGCGGCCGTGCAGGAAGGTGATCGGTCGCCGGAGCCGGTCGAGGTGGGCCAGGTAGGTGTCCCGGCCGTCCGCGCTCACCACCTGCTGGGCGCGGGCCATCCTCGACAGGTGGTCCATCATGGTGAGGTTGGTGATGCCGAAGAGCTCGTGCAGGGCGGCATGGGTGGCCGGGTTGAGGTTGGCATGGTGGACCCCGTTGCCGTAGATGAAGGCGACGCGGCGGCACACGGCCTGGTCGCATTCCTCCTCCTTCGGGATCGGGTACAGGCGCAACTCCCGGTCGAACTGGCGCTGCCAGAAGGACTCGGCACGGGTCGAGTCGGTGGTGAGGTACCGGACACCGGCGCGATGGAGAACCTCGCCGAGGTGCAAGCCCACCTTGAACCGGGTGAGGGTGGGAGCCACCGGGTGGAGCGCCACCGCCGAGCAGACCAACGAGGAGGGGTCGACGGTCCCGGACAGGGTGGCCATCATCCAGGTGATGGAGCCGACGCAGTGGGCGATCACGTGGAGGTCGTGACGGCCGCTCTCCTGCGCCACCTTGGCGGCCGCGCCGGGATGGTCGAATCGGGCCACCTGGTCCCCGTCGAACTGGGCCCGCGACGCCTCGAACAGGGTCGACGACCGCCAGTCCTGCAGCCAGACGTCGTAGTCGTGGGCCACCAGCGTCTCGAGCAGGGTGCGGTCGACGGTGTCGAGCGACCAGGTGAGCGAGTTGCCCATGCCGTGGCTGAGGAGGACGGGATCCGACTTGCCGCCCTTGTACCGGGTGAGCCGCAGTGACAGGCCGTCGGGGGTCCGGTACTCGTGGTACTGGGGCGGTGGCACGTCGAGGGGGCGGTGGCGGCGGGGGGAGGCGGCGGGATCGAACCTCGTCGTTCGGTGGATGACGGTGCCGTACTCGTGGACCAGGGGACCGGCGAAGGCCCGGGCGAACGCGGCCTCGAGCGTCAGTCGCTCGACGCTCCCCACCGGGCCGGTGACCCGTATGGCCCGCAGGAGCCGGACGAGGCCGCCCGGCCCGATGCGGGCCACCCCCCGGCCCACCACGGCGCCGCCCGCCCCGTGGCGCCGCAGCGTCACGTAGAGGGTGGTGGTGGCTCGCCAGGCGTCATCCAGCACGCCGGGGCCGACCACCTTGAACCCGTCGAGCACGTACCGGCTGCCGTCGGTCGCCACCAGCGGGAGGTGGTAACGCATGTGGCGCACCGAGGCGTCGGTCGGGTCGTCGGCCACCAGGGTCCGGAACCAACCACGCTCCACCCGCAGCGGATCCGGTGACAGGCGGGGGGCGGTCACCGTGCCGGCGGCGAGCATGGGCGTGTCCAGGTGGGCGCTGACCCGCCGCACGTCATCGGTCGAGATGGTGAGGGTGAAGGACAGCGCCGAGGACGGATCGCCCCTGCCGCGCCGCTCCCCCTCGCGGTAGGGGGTCAGTTCGCCGGTGTCGGCGGTGGGGTCGGGCCACCACCACCCGGACATCTGCTCGGTGAACCGGAGACCGGGGGTGGCGGAGGGGGGGAACGGGCCCGGTGGGGGTGGCGGAGGGCGGCGGGCCGGCGCGTCGTGTTCCCACCCATGCTCCCGGCAGAGCAGGGCCAGGCTGCGCTCGGCCAGGGCCGCGATGGTCAGCAGGGGGTTGACCCCGAGCGGGGCCGGCACGACCGATCCGTCCGCCACCAGCAGCCCCGGGTAGACGGCCCCCTTCTTCCCCGGCGAGAACACCCGGCCGCGGTGGTCGACGACGCCGCGCTTGATGTTGGTGCCCATCGCACACCCGCCCAGCGGGTGGACGGTGATCAGACCACCACCGAGGTGGAGGGCGCCCAGGGGGTTGCGGACGTAGGTCCCCCCGCCCCGGGAGGCCGCGGCGGCCAGCGCCTGGTCGGCCCGCTGGTAGTAGGGGCTGGCCCCGACGTCGGGCCACTCGATGCGGAGGTGGTCCTCCCCTTCGAGCACGATGCGGCCCTCCCCGTCGTCATGTCCCATGAGCAGCAGGGTCTGGAGCCGCTCGGTGGCACCGGTGTGTCCCCCGCCGAGCAGGCTGACCAGGCCGCCCCACCCGGCGTCGAGCCGGCGGCGCAGGGTCTGGCGACCGGCGCCGAGCTGGGTGGCCAGATCGGTGGCCACCGCCTCGGCCATGGCGCCGGGGATCACGGCGTCTTCGATGAGCAGGCTCTGTGCGACCGAGGTCGGCGAGCGCGCGTCGATGCACGCCGTGATGCAGGGACCGGCCGGCGCCACCGGGTCGGGGGCACGGTGGCCGGCGCCGATGCCGCGCACCACGGTCCGGGGCCGTGCGGCGAACCCGATCACGTCGCCGTTGCCACTGAAGTGACGACCCAGTTGGTCGGAGAGGGCCAGCCCCGCCCGTTGCGATCGCAGCAGGATCTCGGTGGTGCCGAGGGTGCCGGCGGCCAGCACCACGAGCCCGGCCGTCACCGCCGACGCTGATGACGGGTCGTCGTCGGTGTCGAGTGGTCGCAGGTGGACGACCCAGCGCTTGCGGCGCTTTCCCCGGGCGACGGTGCGCACCTCGACCTCGGTGAAGATACTGGCCCCGTGGGCCACGGCGTCGGGGAGATAGTTCATCAAGACGGTGTTCTTGGCGCCGACGTTGCAGCCGGTGATGCAGTCCCCGCAGCCGGTGCAGGAATCCTGGTGCACGCCGGCCGCATTCGGCCCGGACCGGAACGTGACGTTGACCGGCGTGTAGGCGATGCTCCGCCGGCCGGCGGCAAGCCGAAGGGCCTCCACCTTGGGGAGGGGTGGGTACCCGTGAGGGTAGGTGGTCGGGCGGAGCATGGATTCGGCCGCGGCGTATCCCTTCGCCAATTGCTCGTCCATCCGGCCGCCCTCGTCCCGACGGAGCGGCTTGGGCCAACGCCGGTCGAAGATGCGCGGGTCCGGCCGCAGGGCCACGCCGGCGTTGACCAACGAGGTCCCGCCCAGCCCGCACCCGGAGAACACGTTCATCTCACCGTCGGCGTGGAACCAGTAGAGGTTCCGCCGGTCCCCCGCCTGCTCATCGGCCCCGAGACCCGCGCCGGTCATCTGCACCTCGGATGCGGCCTCGAGCAGGGACGAGGGGTACTCGCCGGGGTGGATCTCGCGCCCGCGCTCGAGCAGCGCCACCGACCGACCGGCCCGGCTCAGGCGGCAGGCGGCGATGGCCCCGCCGTACCCGGACCCCACCACCACGGCGTCGTAGTGAGGCTCGAGGTCGGACAGCGGTCGGGCCAGCCGTTCCATGGTGCCTCCTCTCCCGGGCGCTCCGCCGATGCCCAACGGGTGAGCACGTTCTTCGGACGAGGGGCAGGAGCTGTTGCCCGGGGCCGGTGGCCCGGGCAGGCACCGACCGGCTCGTCAGCCGCAACGCTACCGGCGCCGCCGGTGACCTGCTCGGGTGGCGGTCCCCGGGGCCCGGGGCGCCGGCCGGCCGGGCCCGCACCGCCGTTGGACGCACTTTGGACGACCAGGCGCGACGATACGCCTCGGCGACATGCGGACTGGTATTGCCGGGCCCGGAACGTGGCGGCGGATCCTCGCTCAACGGGCCCGGCAACGCATGTTACCGGGCCGGCACGGGCGTGGCGGGTCGCCGGCCGGAGCGGCGCGGGACGACTGCGTGGCTCCATCCGGCAGCCTCCGTCGCTCAATCCAGGATCTTGTTCCACCCCTCGCCCACCGGCGACATGAAGACGACCGTCAGCCGCATGGCGCGGTGCAGCCACCCCTGCCCCTCGACCCGGAGGTACTCGTCGTCCTCGAACCCGCACATCCAAAAGGACGAGCCGTCCGTGCCGCGACAAGGACTGAGCAGGTCCCAGCGGCCCCGGGCCCGGTGACCCTCCACCTCGATCCGCGGTTTGACGAACAGGTGGCGCGAGAACGCGAGCGTGGGACGGCCCAGGCGCTCGGCGATGGCCCGGCGACCGGTGGCCAGGCCGAGGCCCGGCCCGCCGTCCCACACCCCGTCCTCGGTGAACAGCGCGGCGATCTCGTCGGCCAGCAGGACCATCGCGTCGGCGCCGACGGGCCGGCCGGCCGAGAAGCGCCGGTCGACCAGCTCGCCGTAGCGCGCCTTGAGCGCCTGTATCTCGAGCACCGCCTCGCAGTCCTCGAGCCGCCGACGCAGGCGGTCGACTTCGGTGACCAGCTCATCGATGGTGGGCATGACGTTCCTCCGGCCGGCGTGCGCTCCCAACCAGTATGGAGCGCGGGCGCCACCGGCGGTCAGTAGCCTCCGGTGCAGCCGTTCTGGTCCGGCGCCGCGTTGGGGTTGCCCCAGTAGCGGGTGGCAAAGGCCACCGCCACCCGGATCTGCTGGTCAGGGGTGGCGTCGGCAGCATCGGCGGGATAACCGAACGTGTTGAACTCGCTCCAGTTGGCGTTGCTGAAGCCGAGGCCCCCACTGAAGGCCGATCCGCGGACGTCCCACGCACCGCCCTCCTCGCACATGTTGACCCGGTACCAGGCCGCCCGTTGATAGTCGGTGATGCCGTCGCCGACCGCGCTGGTGCCCGCACCGGGCGGACTGTAGACGGTGCTGCCGCCCAGCGATCCGAAGAACTCGGCTCCCCCGAAGGTGAAGATGCCACCGTCGGAGGCCACGGTCAGATAGCCGAAACCGGTGGGTGACATGCCGATCACCGGCTTGTTGAGCGGCTGCCCCCCGGTCGAGCCCAGGAACGGCGCACCGCCGAAGGCGTAGATCCCTCCGTCCGCGCCGACCAACCGGTACCCGGGTCCCGCCGTGCTGATCCCGACGACCGGCCGACCGAACGAGGCGCCTCCGGCGTAGCTGGCGTCACCGAACGAGTACACGTCGCCGTCGGCCGCCGCCTCCCAGTAGCCACGACCGTCGGTCGTCGGGGCGACGCCCACGATCGAGCTGCTCGGGGACATGCCGGTGGCCGAGCCGTAGAAGCCGGCGTCACCGAAGGCGAAGACCCCGCCGTCGGCCCCCACCACCCAGTAGCCGTCCCCGTCCGGGGTGGGCTGGATGCCCACGACCGGCTGGTTCAGCGCCAGCGAGCCGGTCGAGCCGTAGAACGTGGCGTCACCGAAGGCGAACACCCCGCCGTCGGCCGCCACCTCCCAGTAGCCGTCGCCGTCCGGCGTCGAGGCCATCCCGACGATGGGCCGGTTGAGGTGCATGGCGCCGGTCGAACCGTGGAAGCCCGCGCCCCCGAACGAGAAGATGCCACCGTCGGCACCGACCTCCCAGTAGCCGTCGCCGTCGGGCATGGAGGCCGCGCCCACGATCGGCGCGTTGAGCACCAGTCCGGCGCCGGTCGGCAGGGAAGCACCGGCGGCGGAAGCGGGCTCGGCCTGGACGGCCAGGACGGAGGCCACCGATGCCGCCCCGACGGCCAACCGGCCGACCGGCTTACGGCGGATGGGGGCGGGGAACGGGCGGCCAGGCCGGGTGGCCGGATGACGTTCGCGACGAAGAGCACGACGAAGACGCGTCGTTGCAAGCACTGTGGAAGACCTTTCCTTGGTCGGTCAACGCCGCGTCGTGACGCGAGCGATGACTCTCTTTTGGTTGGGTGGACCCCACATCTGTGCATTCAACGCCCCAGCCGAGCACCGGGCAGGGTGGTACGGCCTAGCTACAAGAGCCGGGTGTGCTAGCGGGTGTTTGCGTCCAGAGTCAGTTGGTCGTTACGTCTGTGTCTCCCATCGGCCGGGATGGCCGATCGCCATGGGGAGGCTCGCACGAGCTTCCCCATCTCCATGAAGGCGGGTCGATGCGACGCCCGCGTCCAGTCGGGGGACTGTAGCGGTGCTTGCCGTCGGGCGGTAATCGACGCGACCCGTCCGGTGAAGGCTGACTACCATGCGTGCCGTGACAACAATTGAGGAGACAGGCCCTGCATGCAGGGACGACGCTCGAACCGGCCCGGGGGTCCGCCGGCACCGCCCCCGACGAAGCAGTCCATTGACCACCACCGTGCGCGCGTGCACGGATGCGCGCCGTAGGCGAAACCGGGCGCGGTGACCCACGCGGAGATCCGCTTCACGGTCGACGATCCAGAACGCGCCGACGCCATCGTCGGATGGCTGCTGGACGAGCGGATGGTCGCCTGCGGCCAACGGATGGGTCCCATGGTCAGCCGCTACTGGTGGTCGGGCACCATCGAACGATCGGACGAGTGGCTGGTGCTGCTCAAAACGCGTTCGGCACTCGTGTCGCGGGTGATCGACATGATCGTCGAACGCCATCCCTACGACACGCCCGAGGTGGTTGCGGTCCCGATCGTGTCCGGCCATGACGGCTACCTCGACTGGATCGACGACGTCACCCGTGACGCCGACCAGCCGGGCGGGACTTAGCATGGGCCCGGTGGGGACCGCCATGATGCCGGCGGCGGTGTACGTCGGCGGGGGCCGGTTGAGGGTGGAGGAGGTGCCGGTGCCCGAACCGGGGCCCGGGGACCTCCTGGTCGAGGTGTCCGCCTGTGGCATCTGCGGTTCGGACCTCCACCTCGTCCTCGAGCAGTACGCCCACCCGGGCGCCATCCTCGGGCACGAATGGTCCGGGCGGGTGGTGGGGGGAGGACCCGGGGCGTCGTCGGGACCGGGCGACCGGGTGGTCTTCGAGCCGACCCCGGGATGCGGGCATTGCCGCCCCTGCCGGCGTGGCCGCCCCTCGGTCTGCGTCCGGCGGCCGGCATCGGACATGCGCGACATGCGCGGCGCGTTCGCCCGCTACGTGACGGTGCCTTCGACCAACGTCTTCCATCTTCCGGACTCCCTGGCCACTCGGGCGGCGGCTCTGGCCGAGCCCACCGCCATCGCCCTCCACGCCGTCGAGCTGGCCGACGTCACCGCCGAGGACCGCGTCCTGGTGGCAGGCGCCGGTCCGGTCGGCCTCATCATCATCGCCGTCCTGCACGCCCTCGGGGTGAGCGACATCACGGTCAGCGAACCGGTGGCGCTCCGGCGCGACCGCGCCATGGCGGTCGGCGCGCTGTCGGCCATCCCCCCCGCCCAGATGACCGACCCGGGCGTCGGGGCCAGGGTGGACCGGCCGTACGCAGTGGCGTTCGAGTGCTCGGGTCGGGCGGCGGCCGGGGAACAGGCGCTCGGCCAGCTCGACGTGGCCGGCACGTTGGTGTTCGTCGGGACCGGGTCGACCCCCACCCGGGTGAACCACAACCGGATGATCATCATGGAGCTCGAGGCGATCGGGACGTTCAACTACAGCGCCGACGGCTTCGGACCGGCCGTCGGACTCCTCGACAGCGGCGCGCTGCCAATCGATATGCTCATCGAGGAGCACGATGTGCCACTATCGGGCGTGATGGATGCCATGACCCAACTGGCACGGGGCGAGATCGCGGCCAAGGTGCTCGTCCGGCCGGAGGTCTCCTGATGGCCCGGTCGGAGCTCGGACCGGTCTTCAACCACGTGGCCATCAGCGTGGATGCCGCCGTGCTGGACGATGCCGGTCGGGCCGATCTCATCGACTTCTTCGGCGAGGTGTTCGGGTGGGCCGAGGGCGACAACAGCACCGAGGCCGGGAACCCGCTGATCCTCTACACGGGCGAGATGCGCCAATTCCTCTACCTGCTCCCGGCCACCGGCCAGTTCCTCCAGGCGCCCCGTCTCGACCACTTCGGGCTGGAGATCTCCTCGGCCGGGGAGCTGAGGGACATCTTGGACCGGGCCAAGGCGTACCGAGCGAAGGACCCACGGGTCACCATCATCGATCTCGACGAACGGGTGACCCACGGCTCGGCCACTGACTACACCCTCACCCACGCCTATGTCGGGTTCCTCATCCCGCTGATGATCGAGCTCCAGCACATCGCCCCGCGCCGGGTCGCCTGACCGACCCGGCACCGCCGGCCCGGGGTGGCCCAGCATCTAGCGGAAGTCGAAGGCGACCTTGATGGCGTTCGACTCCGTCTGGGTGGCGAGGGCGGTGAACGCCTCGCGCCACTCCGGCAGGCGGTAGGTGTGGCTGAGCATGCCGGAGAGGTCGACCCGGCCGTCGGCCACCAGTTGGAGGAAGTGCTCCATGGCGTGGTCGCGCACGCCTTCCACCTCCTCGGTGCCGAAGGCGTTCGACCCCACCCATGAGATCTCCTTGAAGTAGAGCGGTGACCACTCCCACCGGGCCGGGGGGTTCACCCCGCTCTTGACCAGGGTGCCCCGGGTCCGGAGCAGCCGCACCGACACCTCCGAGCTCTCGGTCGTCCCCACCGTGTCGTAGACGACGTCGATCCCCCCGGGATGGGCCATCGGGAGTCCGTGGGGCGTTGGTCGGAGAACCCCGCCCGACCACGAGGCAGCGCCTTCGATCACCGACTCGGCCGGCTCCCAGTGCACGACCTCGGCACCGAGCGATCGGGCCAGCGCCGACTGGGCCGGGTGCCGCGCCACCACCAGCACGTCCACGTCGGGGTACAGGGCCGAGAGGACGGCGATGGCGGTGATGCCGAGCGCACCGGCGCCGTAGACCATGGCCCGCCCTCCCGCCGGCGGGGGATGGCGGGTGACCGAGTGCAGTGAGACGGAGAACGGGTCGGCCAGCACGGCGATCTCGTCGGGGATGTCGTCGGGCACCGGGTGCAGCATCGAGTCGTGGGCGGGGAGGTACTCGGCGAACCCGCCGGGGGCGTCCCGGCATGTCCCGATGTGGATCCCGGCCGACAAGGGCCCCTCGGTGAAATGCCAGCACATGCTCAGGTCGCCGGAGAGACAGGAGGGGCAGGGGGGGTCGATCCCCCTCGGCAGGCACGAGAGCCAGGGATTGAGGATGACGCGCTGGCCGACCTCGAGGCCCTCGGCGGCCGGCCCCAGCTCGGTGACCTCTGCCACCACCTCGTGGCCCATGACCATGGGGAAGGAGAACAAGGTGGCCAGGGCGCTGTCCTGATACTCGTCGGTGAAGTCACCGAAGATCTGCTTGGCCTCCGAGCCGCAGATGCCGGTGAGCCGGGTCTTCGCCACTACCCAGTCATTGCGAAGGGGTCGGGGCTCGTCGCGCTCGACCAGTCGCATCGGCACCTGGGCCAGCCCCTCGAGCAGTGGGTTGGACGGATCGGGTGGGTCCCAGTGGTCGGGCCGGACCCCCCACAGCAACGTCTCCATATGGCCTCCCCCACGACGGGCACTCCCTGCTGCCACGGTAGCCGTGCCTCCGGCGAGGAGACAGCCCGGCGGTGGGCGGGAGGTGCCGTGCCGCGACAGGAGGAGCCGGGCGGCGCGGCCGCTTCGGTTGCGCGATGCTGGCGCTCGAGGCATGCGTGGCGCATCCGGTGAGGAGGAGGCCATGACCACGGCCGGGAACCGCTATTTGGAGGGCAACTACGCACCGGTCGCAGACGAGTGCACGAGCGGGGACCTCCCGGTCACCGGCTCGCTGCCCGGCGAGCTGTGCGGACGATACCTGCGCAACGGGCCGAACCCGGTCGAACCGCCCGAGCCTTCGACCTACCACTGGTTCAGTGGGACCGGCATGGTCCACGGGATACGCCTGCGTGACGGCCGGGCCGAGTGGTACCGCAACCGGTTCGTACGATCGGCCGACGTCGCCACCGCCCTCGGCGAATCGGTCCGGCCCGGTCCGGTCCACGCCGACATGGACTTCAGCGCCAACACCAACGTGATCGGACACGCCGGCCGGACCTTCGCCATCGTGGAGGCCGGGGCCCGCCCGTACGAGTTGAGCTACGAGCTGGACACCGTCGGACCGTCCGACTTCGACGGGACCCTTCCCGGCGGGTACACCGCCCACCCCAAGCGCGACCCGTCGAGCGGTGAGCTCCATGCCGTCTCCTACTACTGGGGCTGGGGCAACAGGGTGCAGTACACCGTGGCCGGTGTCGACGGCCGCATCCGCAAGGTCGTCGATGTCGAGGTCGGTGGACCGGTGAGCATCCACGACATGTCGCTGACCGAGCGCTTCGCCGTCATCTACGACCTTCCTGTCCTGTTCGACGCCGAGGCCGCCATGTCGGGCTCCCTGTTCCCCTACCGCTGGGATCCGTCGTACCGCCCGAGGGTCGGATTGCTCGAGCGTGAGGGTCGGACGGATGACGTCTCGTGGTTCGACGTCGAGCCGTGCTACGTCTTCCACCCCATGAATGCCTACGACGACGGGGACCGGGTGGTGCTCGACGTGGTCCGCCACCCGAAGATGTTCGACAGCAATCGTCTCGGTCCGGACGAGGGCCCTCCCACACTGGATCGTTGGACGGTGGACCTGACAGCGGGCAAGGTGGTCGAGGAACGGCTGGACGACCTCGGCCAGGAGTTCCCGCGCGTCGATGAGCGACGGGTCGGGCGCCACCACCGTTACGGCTATTCGGGCGCGTTCCTCCAAGGCGACGACGGTCTGGTCAAGCACGACCTCTACCGGCGCACCAGGGAATTCCGGCCCCTCCATGCCGGCAGCGGCACATGCGAAGCGGTCTTCGTCCCCACAACTCCCGACGCCGAGGAGGACGACGGCTGGGTGCTCTCGCTCACCTATGACGCCACCAGCGGTGCCAGCCAGTTGCTCGTCCTCAACGCCAGGGACTTCACCGGTGAGCCGCAGGCTGTCGTTCACCTGCCCCAGCGGGTCCCGTTCGGCTTCCACGGGAACTGGGTGCCGGACGCACCCTGACCGACCGGTGCGACTCGGCCACGCCGGCGGCACGGCGGTTGTCGGCTCCCGCCCCGTTCACTAGATTCGGCTCCTCGGCTCAACGCCGACCATGTGGTACCCGTCAACAGGGAGCAACGCCATGACTGCGGTTCGTCGGGGGATTCGATCGCGGGGCACGTCTGTTCGGACACGGCGATCGGTCCGCTTTCGGACGCTGGCCGTGGCGGTGGTCCTGATCGGTGCGGCGGGCTGCAGCAGTGCCAGCCCGTCAACCACCTCGTCCACGGCCTCGGGCGGGAGCTCCACCGGCTCGCCCTCGCCGGTGAGCTCGGCCAGCTCCTCCAGCCGGGGCGTGACGAAGGACAGCATCAACGTGGTCTTCCCCGTCGTATCGCTCAGCTCGCTGGCCGGACGCGAGGGCTTCGCCCAGGATCCCGAGTTCGGGGAGCAGAACCAGGCCATCAATTTCTACGTCAAGCAGATCAACGATGCCGGCGGGATCAACGGCCGGAAGATCAATCCCATCGTCACCACCTTCGACCCCACCAACGAGTCGAACATGCGCGCCCTGTGCAAGACGTGGACCGAGGGGTCGCCCGCGGCCTTCGCCGTGCTGGACGGGATCGGCGACTGGACCGGCGACAACCAGCTCTGCATCACCCAGGAGGGCCAGACGCCGTTCATCGGGCAGTGGACGACGGTGACCAGTTGGACCAACCAGGGCTCCCCGTACCTGTGGTGGACCGGCCCCGACCAGGCGGTGATCCTGCAAGCCGTCGTGAACTGGGGGCTGAGCTCGGGCCTGCTCACCACCACCGGCAAGGTCGGCATCCTGGCGGGCGACCGGGCCTCCGACCAGGCCGCCCTGCACAACTACCTCTTGCCGGATCTGAGCAACGCCGGCATCTCGTCGGTGGTCAAGACCATCGCCGCCGATCCGACCAACACCGCCACCACCGACGCCCAGGCCCCGCTGGCCGTCCAGCAGATGCGGAGTGCCGGGGTCACCTCGATCATCCCGTTGATCCCCTTCAACGTCTTCTATCCCGTCCTGCAGGCCGAGACCTCCCAGAAGTACTTCCCCCACCTGCTCCTCAGCGACTACGAGAACAGCATCACCGCCGCCCTCGGGCTCATCCCCGTCCCCTACGAGCAGGCGCTGGACGGGCAGCAGGGACTGACGACGCTGACCCTGGGCGGCGTGGACGACGACAGCCCCGAGAGCCAGGGCGGCTACGACACCGGCGTACGCAACTGCTGGACCCCCTGGCACCAGGCCTACCCGCAGGTCCCGGCGGGCAAGATCACCGACTTCATCGAGGAGCAGGGCCCGGTCGTCGGGTGGTGCCAGGCCATCCAGCTGTTCGCCGCCGCCGCCAGATCGGCCGGCTCCGACCTCAATCGTCGGACCTTCGTCACCGCCATGTCCAAGATCTCCAACTTCCCGGGGACCTACTCGCCCGTCCTGACCTACGGTCCCGACAAGCGCTACGGGCCGACCGAGTACCAGGTGGTGAAGCTGCACAACAACGTCCCGCCCTCGAGCCAGTGCAAGCTGACGTCCCAGGGAAAGCCCCAGGGGACCTGCTGGGTCACGGTGCAGCCCTTCCAGCCCCTGCCGACCGGCTGATCGCCGGCCGGGCATCGGGCCGATCGCCGGGGGGCGCCCGGACCGCCGGTCGGCCGGCGGTGGCGGTCGTGGCATCGTAGGACGGCAAGGAGAGGTGACAGCATGGCCGTTCCGTACGACACCCACGAGGTCTTCAACCAGGCGCCCCCCCTCGAGGGCTACGACGTCTTCTCGGCCGACGCCCCCCTAGGTGAAGCGGTCGAGCGAGAGGGTGCGGGCTGGGCCCGGCCGGATCTCGAGAGCCTCGGCGTCCTGGCCGGCTCGGCCGCCTCGCGCCAGCTCGGACGACTGGCCAACGAGCACCGGCCGGTCCTCCACACCCACGACCGATTCGGGCACCGGGTGGACGTCGTCGAGTACCACCCCGCCTACCACGAGCTCATGGCCACCTCCCTACGCCACGGGCTGCACGCCGGGCCGTGGGTGGACCCGCGCCCCGGCGCCCACGTGGCCCGGGCGGCCAAGGTCATCGTCTGGTACCAGGTGGATGCCGGCCACATCTGCCCGGTGTCGATGACCTATGCCGTGGTGCCGGCCATCCGGCACCAACCCGAGGTGGCCCGGGCCTGGGAGCCGATGATCGGGTCGACCACCTACGACCCCGCCGACGTGCCACCGCCCCAGAAGGCCGGGGTGACGTGTGGCATGGCCCTCACCGAGAAGCAGGGCGGCTCCGACGTGCGGGCCAACACCACGGTGGCCGAGCCGGCCGGAGACGGCGCCCGCCGGCTCTACCGTTTGACCGGGCACAAGTGGTTCTGCTCCGCCCCCATGTCGGATGCGTTTTTGATGCTGGCCCGGGCGCCCGGCGGTATCAGCTGTTTCATGGTGCCCCGCTGGAGCTCCGACGGCAGTCGCAATCCCATCCGCATCCAGCGGCTGAAGGACAAGCTCGGCGACCGGTCGAACGCGTCGAGTGAGATCGAGCTGGCCGGCGCGGTGGGCGAGCTCGTCGGCGACGAGGGCGGTGGCATCCGCGCCATCATCGAGATGGTCAACCACACCCGGCTCGACTGCATCCTCGGCTCGGCCGCCATCATGCGCCAGGGGGTGGCCGAGGCCAGCTGGCACGCCGCTCACCGTTCGGCCTTCGGGAAGCTCCTTGCCGAGCAGCCGCTGATGGCCAACGTCCTCGCCGACCTGGCCGTCGAATCGGAGGCCGCCACCGCCGCGGCCCTCCGCCTGGCCCGGGCCTACGACACCGGCGGCGACGAGCACGAACGCCGCCTGCAACGGCTGCTGACCCCCGTCGTGAAGTACTGGACGTGCAAGCGTGCCCCGCAGCACGCCGCCGAGGCACTGGAGTGCCTCGGCGGCAACGGGTTCGTCGAGGAGTCGGCGATGCCGCGGCTCTTCCGCCAGAGTCCCGTCAACGGGGTGTGGGAGGGCTCGGGCAACGTGATCTGCCTCGACGTGCTGCGGGCGTTGTCCCGTGAGCCCGAGGCGCTCGAGGCCTACTGGTCCGAGGTGGCCCGGGCCGACGGAGGGGACGCCCGGCTGGCCCGAGCCGTCGACGACCTGCACGCCGACCTGGCCGACACTGCGACCCTCGAGGCCCGGGCCCGCTCGGTGGTGGAGCGGATGGCCTCGGTCTTCCAGGCCTCGCTCCTGGTCCGGTTCGCGCCCCGGGCCGTGGCCGACGCCTTCTGCGCCTCGCGCCTGCCGGGTGGGGCCGGCGGTGCCTTCGGAACCCTGCCGAGCGGGACCGACACCAGCGCCATCCTGGCCCGGCACACCCCGGTCTGACCGGTCAGGCGGGGGTGGGAAGCTCCGACGGGCCCATCCCCGCCCAGACCATGTCGACCGCCCGCTCGGCCCAGCCCGGGGCCGAAGGGACACCGGCCACCCGGCGGGCGAAGACCGAGCCGGCCAGCATCTGCAGGGCCAGGTCGAGATCGGCGTCGGGGAGCAGCTGGCCGAGCCGACAGGCCCGCTCCAGCAACGAGCGGGCGTGGGCCATCCTCGGTCCGACCACCCGTTGGCGGTGGAGGTCGAGGGAGTGCGGGTCCTCCCGCGCACCGATGAGAGTCCCCACCACCTCGAGGCAGCCCTCGGCGAACCGCTCGTCGAACTCGTCGAGGTAGGCGACGAGCTCGGCGCGGGGGTCGGTGCTCGGGACCGTCACCTGATGGGTCGAGCTGTTGGTGGCGATGGCCGCCGTGATGAGGTCGGCCTTGTCGCGGTACCGGCGGTAGATGGTGGTGCGGGCCACGCCGGCCTCGCTGGCCACGCTCTCCATCGAGATCTTGGCGTAGCCGACCTCGGCCAGCTGCCGGAGGGCGGCATCGGTGATCGCCGAGGTGGCCTGCTCGTTGCGGGGCCGGCCCGGGCCGCGACCGGGCACCCGGTCGCCCTGACCGGACCGGCGGTGATCGGAGACCCCGGCGGGGGTGGTGGCCCGGGTCACCGCCGGGCCGCCACCGGGGTGGGCTCTGGGTCGGGTACCGCCACCGGAGTCACGCTCGGGACGAAGTCGCGCTGGCGGACCAGGGCGAAGGCGCCGACCGAGCCGATGAACGCAGTCACCGCCCCGATGACCAGCACGTGGTCGAGGGTGGCCGAGAACCCGACCTGGTAGGCCTGGAGCAGGGCCTGGCGCGATGCCGCCGACGGGATCGCCGCCAACACCTGGCGCACGCCACCGCCGGCCAGCGCACCCCGCAGTGCGCCGCCACCGTGCGACGCCACGGCCTGACCGGCCGGCGACCCGGCCAGGGCGGAGAGGGTCCGGCTCTGGATCTGGCTCTGGAAGACCGTCCCCAGACCGGCGATGCCGGTGGCGATCCCGACCTGGCGGAAGGTGTTGTTGGCACCCGAGGCCATGCCGCTGCGCTCGGGGGGGACCACCGAGATGGCCGACGACGCCAGGACCGGGTTGGTCGTCCCGATCCCGATGCCGGTCACGATGAACCCGGGCAGCAGGACCGTCCAGCCCGACGAGGCATGGGTGGTCGCCATCAGCAGGCAGCCCACCGCCACCAGCAGCATCCCCAGTCCGAGCAGGTAGCGGGCGTGCACCCGCACGGTGAGCTTGCCGGCGATGGGGGCGACGATGAAGGCCAGCATGGTGATGGGCAGGAACCGCACGCCGGCGGCCAGGGGCCCGTAGCCGAGGTCGTCCTGGATGTAGAGGGTCAGGTACAAGAACATCGAGAAGATGGAGGCGGCGATGGTGAAGGCCACCAGCGAGACACCGACCATGGCCGGGCGCCGGAACAGCGTGAGGTCGAGCATCGGGTCGGCCTGGCGCCATTCGGCCACCAGGAAGACGGCCAGCAGCAATCCGGCCCCGGTCAGCAGGCCCGAGATGAGGGCGCTGCCCCAACCGTCGTCGTTTCCCCGCACCAGCGCGAACACCAACATGAAGAGGGCACCGGAGAACGACACGAACCCGATCCAGTCGACCCGCCGGTGGTGGTTGTCCCGCGACTCCTGCACCCGGGTCAGGGTGATCAGGACGGCCAGCACACCGATGGGCACGTTCACGAAGAAGATCCACCGCCAACCGATGCCACTGGTGATGGCTCCACCGACCAGGGGCCCCACCGCCACCGCGCCCCCGACCACCGCGCCGTAGATGCCGAAGGCGGTGCCCCGCTCCCGGCCGGAGAAGGCCTGGGCGATGAGGGCGAGCGACGTGGCGAACATGATGGCGCCACCCACACCCTGGGCCGCCCGGGCCAGGTTCAACATGAGGGAGGTGGTGGCCAGACCGCAGACCAGCGACGAGACGGAGAACACACCGAGGCCGATGGCAAACACCTCGCGGCGGCCGAACATGTCGCCCATCACGCCGGCCGTCAGCAGGAATGCCGCCAACGTCAGCGAATAGGCGTCCACGACCCACTGGAGATCACTGAACGAGGCGTGCAACGACTGCTGGATGTCGGGCAGGGCCACGTTCACGACAGTGATGTCGAGCAGCAGCATGAAGGTCGCCGTGCAGACGGCGATGAGGGTCCACCACTTGCGTTCGAGTGCGGGCATGGCCGTCCTTCCCTCGGGGTGGGGGCAAGTGCTCGGTCGTCGGCTGCCGCAGCGCACCGCACCACCGCACCGTCCCGTGCCGTCTGCGCTTCGATTTATGATCCAAGGCGTATCGTATTCTATTGAGCGGGGGACGGCAAGCCCTTCGGGCCCGAACCCGCCCGTCCCGGGGCCGGCCGCCGGTTCGTCCCCGGCTCTCCCGCCCCCCGGCCCGGCTCGGCCCCCGGGGTAACGTGGCCCATGCCGTTGGCTCCGGTCAGCGACCCTTCCCGTGCTGGCCCTCACCCTGTGCCTGCCGGCGTCGACCGCGCTGACCGGCGCCCAGGCCGGTCCGGCGTGGGCCCAGGGCGCCAGTGGCATCGCCCCGGCGACCGTGTGGTTGTGCCACCCCGGCCTGGCCGACAACCCCTGCGCCCCTCCCCTCACCACGACCAGGACGACGCCGGCCGGCCAACCCCTCGGTGTCGACGCCTCCAAGCAGCCGCCCATCCCACGATCGACTGCTTTTACGTCTATCCGACGGTGAGCGACCAGACGAGCCCGAACGCCGACCTGACCGTCGGCCCCACCGAGCGGTCGATCGCCCTCTACCAGGCGGCCCGGTACTCACGCGACTGCCGCGTCTTTGCCCCCATGTACCGGCAACTCACCCTCTCGACCATCGCCGGGCAGCCCACGGCGGCCGAGGAGCAGCTGGCCTACAACGACGTTCGCCAGGCCTGGGCCACCTACCTCCACCAGTTCAACGGCGGGAGGGGCGTGGTCCTCATCGGCCACTCCCAGGGCGCGTTCATCCTGCGCCAGCTCGTCGCCTCGCAGATCGACCCGCATCCGGCGACCCGCAGGCTGCTGGTCTCGGCCGTGCTCCTCGGGGGGAACGTCCTGGTCCGGCGGGGATCCGACGTGGGTGGCGACTTCAAGCACATCGCGGCCTGCCACCACGCCGACCAGGTCGGCTGCGTGATCGCCTTCTCGACCTTCGACTCGGCCCCCCCGGCCGATTCCCTGTTCGGGCGGACCACCACCCCCGGCCGGCAGGTCCTCTGCACCAATCCGGCGGCCCTGGGCGGAGGTTCCGGCTCCCTCGACCCCGTGTTCCCCACCCAGCCGTTCGCCCCCGGGTCGACCCTCGCCGCCGGGATCCAGCTGCTCGACTTCACCGTGCCCAAGGTGGGAACGCCATGGGTGTCGTCGCCCGGGGCCTTCACCGCCCACTGTTCGTCGGTCGGCGGTGCCAACGTGCTCCTGATCACGCCCCGGCGGGGAGCGCCGCTGATCCACCCCAGCCCTGATGCCAGCTGGGGCCTCCACCTGGTCGACGGGAACATCGCTCTCGGCAACCTCATCGGCATCGTGCACAGCCAAGCCCTCGCCTACGCCCACTCGCACTGAGCCACGCCCGCCGGTGGACCGGTTCGGGGTACGGACCGGTGGAGCGGGCTCTCGTCTACCGCCGTTCGGACGGCTGCACCGACAACGGGGCGTGGGGCAACCCCAGAAAGCGGAGCACCGCCCGCGCCTCGCGGGCCAGGGCCTGCTCGGCGGTCGACCCGACCGGCTCCAACAGTCGCAACCGGACCTGACCGCCGGCGAGCCCCCAGGTGCCGACGACCCGGCCGCCGACCAATGCCGTGGCCCGGAACAGGCCGTTGGTGGTGACGATGCCCCGGTGGGAACCGACCAGGGAGGAGCGGTCCGCCCACCCGTGGAGCACCGGGTCGAAGGGACCGAGCAGGCGGGGTGGCGGCATGCGCCGGCCGGGGTCGGGCTCCCGACGGACCTCCAGCTCGACCAGGCCACCGGGATGAGGCCGGCATTCGTCCTCGATGGCGGCGAGGCCGGTGCGGGCCCGGCGGAGGGTGATGCCCGCCCACGTGGCCAGGTCGGCGGCCGCGGCCGGCCCGTGCCCGGCCAGGTATCGGCGGGCCAGACGGGCCAGGGCCTCGGGCTCCTCCAGGGGGTCGGGGGCCGCCCCCAACCAGGAGCGGACCCCCACGAAGGCCGGCTGGCCGGCTCGCACCGGCCCTCGCACGATGTGCCCCCGCAGCGTGGCGGTCGCCAGCAGGTGCACCAGCGCCTGCCCCTCAGTGGGGACCCCGGACCCGTCCAGGGCCGCTCGCAGCTCGGCCCGGGTGCGTGGGCCGTGCACCTCGACCGCCTCCACGATGGCCTCCACCCCCCGTTCGACGGCCCTGGCCCCGAGGCCCAGCTGACCCAGGCGCAGGCGGTTGGCCGACACCACCTGGGGAGTGGTCAGGGGATGCAGCCACCAGTAGTCGTCGGCCGCCACCAGGTGCAGGGTGCCCCGGTTCAGCCAGCTGACCACCGCGCTCCGGCGGCGGGTCATGGCGTTGTCGACGTCGGCCACGTCACCGAGCCGGCTCCGCGCCCGGATGGCCAGCCGGGGACCGCGGGGATCCTGGGCCTGTACGGCGAGGATCCGTTCGAGCACCTCCGCGGTGCTCGACGCCCGGCGGGTACCCAGCAGCTGTGCGTCCAGCCGGGCGGCCCACTGGCGGGTGCCGGGCTCGGGGCGGTCGGGCACGGCCGGCCTCAACTGATCGGGTAATTGCCACCGTCGACCATGACGGTCGCTCCGGTGACGTAGGCGGCCTGGTCGGAGAGGAGGAACCGCACGACCGGGCCGATCTCCTCCACGGGGTCGCCCAGGCGGCCGAGGGGATGGCCCCCGAGGACCCGATCGGCCATGGTCGCATCGGCGGCCATGGCCGCGTCGACCGCCGGCGACTGGGCCAGCGGTGCCACACAGTTGACCCGGACACCGGCAGGCCCCCACTCCCGGGCCCAGGCCCGGGTGAGGCCCCGGAGCCCCCCTTTGACCATGGCATAGGGGGCCAACCGCATCTTCCCCTCGAAGCCCGCCTCCGATGTCAGCAGCACCATGCTGCCCCGGCGGGCGGCCAGGTGCGGGTGGGCGGCCCGGGCCAGGAGATAGGCCCCCCGCAGGGAGACGGCCACGTGGTCATGGAGATCGTCCATGGTCACGGTGGAGGGGTCCACCGGTTGCGGGGAGAGCCCGCTGGTGGCGTTGTGGACCACCCCGTGGAGCGAACCGTCCGTCCCCACCGCCTCGGCCACGGCCGCCGACACCGAGTCGCCGTCCCCCACGTCGCACCGGACGAAGCGGCCCCGGCCGCCCGCCCGGTCCACCTCGTCGGCCACGGTGCGCCCCTCGGCCGCCCGGCGCGCCGCCACCCACACCGTCCACCCGGCCGCCCCGCAGGAGACGGCGATACCCCGTCCCACGCCACCGCTGGCCCCGGTGACCAGCACCACGGGTGGGCCCGAACCCGTCACCGCGAACCCCCGACGCGGATGATGTTGGCCGTCACTCCCGCCGCACGGCCGGACAGCAGCATGACCACCGCTGCGGCCACGTCGTCAACGGCCGTACCGGCCCCACCGGCCAGCCGGGCCGGGGTGGTGACGGCGTTGACCCGGACCCGGCGGGACGCATGGGCCTGGGCCAGGGACCGGGTCATCACCTCGACCGCATCGGCGACCGCGGCCGGACCACCCCAGCCGGCCGACAGTCGCGGGTCCGGGCGGTCGACCACCGCCACCACCTGGCCCCCGGCCGCGCACCGGTCGCCCGCGAGCGCCAGGGACGCGAACCACAGGGTGATCGGCACCTCCGTCGTGGCCATCCAGCTCTCGGTGTCGAGATCGACCACCGCCGCCGGCCCGGGCACGTGGGGCCAGACCGCCACGACCACCGAGCCGACCGGGCCGCCCGCCGCCATCTGGGACCGCCACCTCTCGACGACCGCTCCCTGCGACCACCGCACGTCGAGGGTCAGATCGGGGACCGGGGTCACCGCCGCGTCGAGGGCGGTGGCGAGAGGAGCCGACGCCTCGGTGCCGAGGAACAACAGGCCCCCGGTCACCGCCCCACCGCCGGCGCTCCCGCCGCAACCGGCTCGCCACCGGTCGACGGGGTTGGGATGATGCTCGGTCCTCGGGTCGTCGTACCGGTCCTTCGTCGTCCGCTCGGTGCCGGCTCGTCAGGGCGGCACAACCGTACCGGCCCCGATCCGGGGGCCGCCGACCTCGCCGACCTCGCCATCGGGCCGAGGCTTCCCGATGGCAGTCAGCCGGTCAGCCGGGCCAGCACACCTCGCACAGCACTTGTTCGAACGTCGGCTCGATCCACCCGCGCTCGCCGGGCGGGACCATGTCCCCGCAGTTGACGCAGGGGCCACCCCATCGCAGACGACCGAACCTCGAGCCCGGACCGAGCGGGCGGACCAGGGCCCAGACCCTCTCTGCGACCACGGGACCGGTGGGCACCGGCGGCAGCTCGGTGACCCCGCCGCGGCCGCCGGTCGGTCCAACCTTCGTCTGCTGTCGGACGAGTTCCACCGGCACCTCTTCCTCCGCTTCTGCGGCTTCCTCCCACGACGGCTCCACCCGTTTGTGCCATGAGCATCGGCACCCGCCGGCACCACCTTGACCTCGGCCCTAACCTGGCGGGGCCCACCGCGACCCGACCGGGGCGTCGACAGGGGCGGGCCCGACTATTACTGTCATACCTTGTGCCATAAGTGGGCCCACGGGTCGACCGGGGCCCATCGCCCACTACCGGGAAGGACCGGCCATGAGGAGCTACGAGGAGTTCGGCGGCATCATCGAGCGGACCGAGGCGGAGTCGACGCCCTGGTGGCCGACCCCGGCCCACCCGGGAGAGGGCGCTCCCGACGTGGTGCTCATCCTGCTCGACGACACCGGCTTCTCCCATTTCGGGTGCTACGGCTCCGATCTGGTCACGCCCACGATCGACCGGTTGGCGGTCGGCGGCCTCCGCTACACCAACTTCCACGTGACCCCCCTGTGCTCGCCGACCCGGGCGGCGCTCCTCACCGGGCGCAATCACCACACGGTGGGGATGCGCTCGCTCTCCAACTTCGACAGCGGATACCCGAACATGCGCGGCCACATCACCAATCACGCCGCCACCGTGGCCGAGGTACTGCGAGGGGAGGGCTACGCCACGTTCGCCGTCGGCAAGTGGCACCTGTGCGGGATGGAGAACGCGTCGGCCGCCGGACCCTACGACCAGTGGCCGTGCCAACGTGGCTTCGACCGCTACTACGGGTTCCTCGAAGGCGAGACCGACCAGTTCCATCCCGAGTTGGTCTACGACAATCACGCCGTGGAGCCGCCGGGCACCGCCGAGGACGGCTACCACCTGAGCGAGGACCTCGTCGACCACGCCATCCGCTTCATCCACGACTCGACGTCGATCCGGCCGGACCGCCCCTTCTTCACCTACCTCGCCTTCGGCGCCATGCACGCGCCGCATCAGGCCCCCGACGCCTATCTGCAGCGGTACCGGGGCCGGTTCGACGACGGGTGGGACGTCGCCCGCGACCGCTGGTTCGCCCGCCAGCTGGAGCTGGGCCTCCTCCCGCCCGACACCGAGCTGGCCCCGCGCAACCCCGGGGTCGAACCCTGGGACACCCTCCCCGACAACCACCGGCGGCTGGCCAGCCGGCTGCAGGAGGCCTTCGCCGCCTTCCTCGAGCACACCGACGCCCAGATCGGCCGGCTGGTCAGCGCCCTCGAGCGCCTGGGCCGACTGGACAACACCTTGTTCGTGCTGCTGTCGGACAACGGGGCCAGCCAGGAAGGGGGCCCCTTCGGGGTGATGCACGAGATGAAGTACTTCAACTTCCTGGTGGAGTCGCCGGACGAGGCGGTCGGGCGCCTCGACGACATCGGCGGCCCCCACAGCCACTGCAACTACCCGTGGGGCTGGGCCCAGGCGGGCAACACCCCGTTCAAGTGGTACAAGCAGAACACCCACGAGGGCGGCGTGCACGTGCCGTTGATCGTGCACTGGCCCGCCCGGATCGGCGACCGGGGCGGGCTGCGCGACCAGTTCCACCACGTGAACGACATCGTCCCCACCATCTACGAGGCCTTGGGCGTCGAGCCGCCGTCGGTGTACCGCGGGCTGGGGCAGATCCCGGTCTCCGGCGTCTCGATGGACTACACCTTCGACGGCCCCGACGAGCCGAGCCGAAAGACCGTCCAGTACTACGAAATGATGGGCCACCGGGCCATCTACGCCGACGGCTGGAAGGCGGTCACCCGTCACCAGCCCGGGGTTCCCTTCGACCAGGACGACTGGGAGCTCTACCACCTGGCCGAGGACCGTTCGGAGTGCCACAACCTGGCCGCCGAACTGCCGGACAAGCTGGCCGAGATGGTCAGGCGGTGGTGGACCGAGGCCGAGGAGTACGGCGTCCTGCCGCTCGACGACCGGACCATCGAGCTGTTCTTCACCCGCTACCGCGACCGGTCGCCCCACCCCGAGAGCCGCCGCTACTCCTACTTCCCGCCCATGTCGCCCCTGCCGGGCCAGGTGGCACCCTCACTCGGTGGTCGCGGCTGGGACATGACCGCCGCCATCGACCGGCCCGCCGGGGCCGGCGGGGTCCTCTACGCCTCGGGCACGGAGAACTCCGGGGTGAGCCTGTTCGTCCAGGACGATCGACTGGTCTTCGACTACAACTGCTTCGGCGACCACCACGTGGCCGTCTCCGACCATCCCGTCCCGGTCGGACCTTCGGCCGTCGGGGTGCGGTTCCGGCGCTCGGGCAAGAGCGGTGAGGCCACCCTCGTCATCGACGGGCGCGACTGCGGCCGCCTGTCGGTGCCCTTCGCCATGACCATGATCTCGAGCGTGGGACCGAGCATCGGCTACGACCACGGCTCACCGGTCAGCGAGCGCTACCGCGGCCATTTCCCTTTCGAGGGCCGCCTGACCCGGCTCGACGTGGCACTCGTGCGGGGGAACAGCTCCGACGGCTCCGCCCGGGCCGAAGCGGAGGAGCGGGCGGCCATGGCTCGACAGTAGCCCCGGGGACGACCAGGCCCGGCTCAGCCCGTGAACCGGGCGGAGGCCCCGGCGTCCACGTCGATCACCGCGCCCGTGACATGCCGGGCCGCCTCCGAGGCCAGATAGACCACGGCCGCGGTGACCTCTTCCGGTTCGATCCATGGCACCGGCTGCACGTGGAGGGAGGCCATGCCCGGGGCCACGTCGTCGCGGCCGGGGTGCTCGAGGTCGGGACGCATCAGCCGGTACAGCACGTCGTTGTGGATCATGGCCGTGGACACGTTGCCGGGGGCCACCGCGTTGACGGTGATCCCGAAGGCGGCGAGCTCGTAGGCCACCGACTTGCACAGGCCGATCACACCCCATTTCGACGCGACGTAGGCGGGGATGCCCGGGTTCGAGGAGCGGCCCATCATCGAGGAGATGCCGATGATCCGGCCCCAGCGCTGACGGCGCATGTGCGGTGCCGCCGCCCGCATGGCGTTGAACACGCCGGTCAGGTTGACATCGAGCGTCTCGCTCCACTGGGTGGCGTCCATGGTGCAGATGGAGCCCATGGTCGACACACCGGCATTGGCCACCAGGATGTCGACGGACCCCAGCTGCTCGTGGACGCCGTCGACGAACGCGGTCATGGCGTCCAGATCCCGCACGTCGACCACGGCTGACGCGCACGTGCGGCCCTGCGCTTCGACCAGCCGCACCGTCTCGGCCAGGTCGTCGTCGGTGGCCATCGGGTAGCCCACCGTGTCGAGGTCGTGACCGAGGTCGCAGACCGCCACCTGGGCACCGAGACGGGCGAACTCGACAGCATGGCTCCGGCCCTGGCCGCGCCCACCGCCGGTGATGACGGCGACCCGGCCGGCGAGCGGCGGTTCGGCCCCGATGGTCAGCTCGTCGGTCATCGCGCCCTTCCTCGGTGGGGGGATGCCCGTGCCCGTCCGCCCGGGGGGGCCATCCTGGTCGGCCGATCCTAACGGGGTCGCCCTCCTCGCCCGGGTTGGACGGCAGTGGCTAGCCGGGCGGTGCCGGCCCGGCGTCAGTGCCCCGACCCCAGCGGGCGAGCACCCGGCGGTACCGCCGGTCCCAGGTGTCATACGTGCGGCGGAGGGCCGGCCCGGGCCAGTCGGCCGGCAGGAGCTCGGAGGGCAAGAGGGGATCGGACTGCAGGTGCCGCAGCACGGTCGCCGACAGCTCGAACCCGGGGGCCAGGTCCTCGGGGCCACGGGTCGGGAGCCGGTCGAGCCGGTCGACCAGCCGGTCAGCCCGTCGCGCCCATCCCTCGAGGTCGAACAGGCCCGCGGCCAGGCCGGCGCCGTCGCCGTCGGGCACCGCCGTGTAGACCACGATGCCGGGCTCGCCGGCCGGATCGGGGCTGAGGTCGATGTTGTCCGGCCGGAGCCACACCCCCTCGCGCTGCTCGGCCAGCCGGGCCAGCGCCAGGCGGCGGCGCAGGGCCGAGCGGTGATCGGCGGCCCGGCCGGTGCCGGTGACCACCACCAGGCGCCAGTCCCCAGTCCACGGCCGGGTCTCGGCCCGGCGGCTCTGGTTCTGGCGCGCCTGGCGGCCCAGGAGGTGGCCGCCCAGCCGGTAGCGTCCCGACCCGTCGGTCGAGGCCTCGCCCGCCGCCACCATCCGGCTCAGCGCCACCCGGGCCCGGTTCTCGTTGATGCCGAACAACGAGGCCAGGTGGACCAGGTGGGCGACGGGCAGCTCCGGGGGCTCCTGGCCCAGCAGGGCGCTGGCCAGCACGGACCGGGCGGTCAGCGGGGTCGTATTACCGAGTTGCGTCATCTGTCTGATTTCTGTAATATCACACCATGGCGCTCACCATGGTGGCCCAGCCGACGGCCCGGCCGGCAGTCCTGCCCAGCGAGCGGCTCTTGGGCAACGGCATGGCCCGCCCCGAGCTGCGACGCGAGCTCCGCCGGATCGCCAACGGGCGAAACGCCGTCAGCGTCGCCTCGGTCTGGCTGTGGGTCGCCGTCATCATCGGAGCCGCCGTCTGGATCGACAACCCCCTGGGCTACCTGGCCGCCTTCGTCCTCATGGGCCCCATGTACGCCCGGTTCGCCATCCTCATGCACGAGGCGGCCCACAAGCTCCTCTTCACCGACAAGCGGGCCAACGACTGGGTCGGCACCTGGCTCATCGCCTACCCCACCTGGACGCCCATCTCCATCTACCGGCGCGGTCATTTCGCCCACCACAAGGAGGAGTTCGGTCCCCGCGAGCCGGACATGGCCTTCTACGGCGGCTACCGGTGCGATCGCCGGACCCTCCGCCGCCGCCTGTGGCGGGATGCCGTGGGCATCTCCGGCTGGAAGAACTTCACCCCCCTGTTCAAGTCCCTGAAGAGCCGGTCGTTCCGGTCGGTCTCGCTGTCCATCATCGGCGTGCAGCTGGTCCTGTGGGGGGCCATGTGGGCCGCCACCGGCCGCTGGTGGATCTACCCGCTGCTGTGGTGGCTGCCCTGGATGACCCAGTGGCGGGTGATCAACCGGCTGCGGGCCATCGCCGAGCACGGTGGGCTCGAAGCCAGTGCCGACCGGCGGGTCACCACCCACAATGTGCGCCAGTCATGGTTGGCCCGGTTCTGGTTCGTCCCCTACAACACCGGTTGGCACCTGGCCCACCACGTGGACATGGGGGTCCCGTTCCGCAACCTGCCGGCCTTCCATGCCGAGCTGGAGCGGGCCGGCTACGTCACCGACGCCCTCACCTATCCCAACTACCGCTCCCTGTGGCGGGCATTGGCGTCGGCCTGAGCCGGCCGACCCTCCTCTCAGACAGGCCGGTGACGCCCGGAGCGGTACCGCCGGACCAGGGCGGCCGTCGAGCTGTCCAGACCGCCGAGGTCGGGTGGCTCGGCGCCACTGAGCGCCGGGGCGAGCTGCCGGGCCATGGCCTTGCCCAGCTCCACACCCCACTGGTCGAACGAGTCGATCCCCCAGACCACGCCCTCGGTGAACACGGTGTGCTCGTAGAGCGCCACCAGTTGGCCGAGGACCGAGGGGGTGAGCTTCGGGGCCAGGATGGTCGAGCTCGGACGGTTGCCCGGCATCACCTTGTGGGGGACCAGAGCGGCTGGCGTCCCGTCCGCGGCCACCTCCTCGGCGGTACGCCCGAAGGCCAGCACCTCGGACTGGGCGAAGCAGTTGGCCATGAGCAGGTCGTGCTGGGTGCCGTTCTCGTGGGTGGATTCGACGAACCCGATGAAGTCGGCCGGGATGAGCGTGGTTCCCTGGTGCATGAGCTGGTAGAAGGCGTGCTGCCCGTTTGTGCCGGGCTCGCCCCAGAAGATCTCGCCGGTCCGCCCCCCAACCGGTGAGCCGTCCCGGCGAACCGACTTGCCGTTCGACTCCATGGTCAGCTGCTGGAGATAGGCCGGGAAGCGGGCCAGGCGTTGGCTGTAGGGGAGCACGGCGTGGGTCTCCGCCCCGAACAGGTTGTCGTACCAGACATTGAGCATGCCCTGTATGACCGGCATGTTGGCCTCGAGCGGGGCGGTGGCGAAGTGGCGGTCGATGGCATGGAAGCCCGAGAGCATGTCGGCGAAGACGTCGGGGCCGATGGCGACCATCAGCGAGAACCCGACGGCGGAGTCGTAGGAGTACCGCCCCCCGACCCAGTCCCAGAACCCGAACATGTTGTCCGGGTCGATGCCGAACTCCTCGACGGCCGTCTCGTTGGTGGACACCGCCACGAAGTGGCGGGACACGGCCCCGTCCCCCGACCCCAGCCCCTCGAGCAGCCACCGCCGGGCCGCGGCCGCGTTGGTCAGGGTCTCGAGGGTGGTGAAGGTCTTGGAGCACACGACGAACAGCGTCTCGGCCGGGTCGAGGCCGGCTGTCTCGAGGTAGAGGTCGACGGGGTCGATGTTCGAGACGAAACGGCACTCGATCTCCGGGGTGGCGTAGTCCCGCAGGGCCTCATAGGCCATGGCCGGGCCGAGGTCCGACCCGCCGATGCCGATGTTGACCACCGTGCGGATCCGCCGGCCGGTGTGCCCGGTCCACTCCCCCGAACGCAGCCGGGAGGCGGCCGCCCCCATCCGGTCCAGCACCTCGTGCACGTCGGCCACCACGTCGCGGCCGTCCACCTCGAGCCGAGTGCCCCGGGGCATGCGCAGCGCCACATGGAGCACAGCCCGGCCCTCGGTGGTGTTGACGTGGCGGCCGCCGAACATGGCGTCCCGCCACTCCTCGACACCGGCCCGCCGGGCGACCGCCGTGAGCAGGGCCAACGTCTCACCCGTGGCCCGGTGCTTCGAGTAGTCCAGGTGGAGGTCGGCCGCCGTCACCGACATGGCCTCTCCCCGGCCCGGATCGTCGTCGAACAGCTGTCGCAGGGTGCGGTGGCGCAGGTGGTCGAAATGGGCGGCCAGACGGTGCCATTCCTCCGTCCCGAAGACGTCGACCGTGCCGTCCGGCATGCTCATGGCTGTTCTCCTCCGTCGGGCGCTGGCCTCGGGGCCCATCCGAGCACATCCGCCCTGGTCGGTCGGGCCCGGAGGAGAAGATTACCCAGCATTCACCTTCCAGTGACCTGGTGATCGCGTCCCGTTCACCTGGCTTTTTTAGGTTGGACGGCGATGGCCACTTCCAACCGTCCGCACGGCACCCGCCGCCCGGACTCCGGAGGACGAGGGGCGCCGGCGACCCGGGGGGCGCGCCGTCCGGAGGCCTGGCCTCCACTGCCTCAGACGGCAGCGGCACCATCCCCTGCCCCGCCGCTGAGGCAGTTCAGCAGCGGTGCCAGCGCCCGGGCCCGCCGTCGGCGGGGCGAGGTCCGGGCCTGCACCCTGTTCCGGAGAGCCCCGGCTGGGCCGTGACCGTGGCTTTCCGCGAAGTCGACAAGGGGGACCTCCCTACGAGGAGCCATCCCACCATCCTGGTCATCGACGACGACACCCAGTCCCGCGAATGGCTGGCGGCCACCCTGTGCGTCGAGGGTTTCGACGTGGTGACGGCGGCTTCCGGTGACGAGGGTGTGGCCCTGGCCCTGTCGGTCCGCCCCTCCCTCATCCTGCTCGACATGATGGTCGCCGACGCCCAGGGGCTCACCGTCTTCCGCCGCATCGCCGGGGTGTCGAACGTGCCGGTCATCATGATCACGGCCCGCGACGACGAGCTCGACGCCGTCCTCTCCCTCGAGTCCGGGGCGGCCGACCACATCACCAAGCCACCGAGACCGAGGGAGCTGACCGCCCGCATCCGGGCCGTGCTCCGGAGGGTCGGCGACCAGCCCGGCGTGGAGGCGCCGCCGACGCCCGAGGGCGTGTACATCCTCGGCCCGGTGTCCCTCGACGTCTCGCGCCGGGAGGTGATCATCCGGGGCGAGGTGGTCGAGCTCTCCCGGAAGGAGTTCGACCTTCTCGCCCTGCTGATCTCCGAGGCCGGCACCGTAGTGACCCGCTCCCAGTGCATGGACCGCATCTGGCGGGGCAAGAAGATGGGGGACAGCCGCACCCTCGACACCCACGTGAAGCGGCTCCGCAAGAAGATCGAGCTGAGGCCGGCCGACCCGCAGCACGTGCTCACCGTCCGCGGGGTCGGCTACCGATTCAAACCGTAGGGGTCTGCCCGACGCCACCCTCGCCCAGGCCGCTCCCCCTTGGTCGGCGACCGGTGCGGGCGGACCCCTACGGTTTGACCGGGTATCCCATCGTCGGGCCGATCCAGTCCCGTGCCCTACAATGGGCCCCGGCGATGGAGCTCGCCATAACCGTCGGATTCGACTGATGGCTCCTACCGGCACGAGAGTACGAGGCGCGACCGGAAGGAGCAGCGGTGACCACAGTGCGGTCCGGCCCCAGCACCCCGACCCGCACCCGCGAGCTCCCGTGGCGCATCATGGCCATCGCCCTCGGCGGCTCGCTCGGCACCCTCCTGCGCTACGCCGTCGAGCGGGCCCTCGCGCCGCCCCCCCTCGGCTTCCCCTGGCCCACCCTGGTGGCCAACGTGGCCGGATCGCTGCTGCTGGGGTTGGCCGTCACCCTGGTGGTCGAGCGCTGGCCCCCGACCCGGTTCGTGCGGCCGTTCGCCGCCATCGGTTTCTGTGGCGGCTTCACCACGTTCTCGACCATGATGGTCGAGGTCGACCAGCTGGGCCGGCACGGTCGCGTCGGCCCGGCCGCCCTCTATGTGGCCGTCTCCCTCGGCGCCGGCCTGGCGGCCGCCGTGCTCGGCATCGGGCTGGCCCGGTGGCGCCTCCCGGCGGGTGCCGAGCCTCGGCCGATCCCCGATCCCGATGACCTCGGGCCCCTCCACGGCGGCCCGTCGTGATCATCGGCGGGCTGGCCCTGGCCGGGGCCCTGGGCGCCGTCCTCCGCTACCTGGCCGACCATCTCGTGCAGCACCGCGCCGCCTCCGACTTCCCCGCCGGCATCCTGGTGGTCAACGTGACCGGGTCACTCCTGCTCGGGCTGCTCGTCGGGGCCGGGCAGCGCCACGGCGTCTCGTCCGCGACGGAGACCGTGTTCGGCGCCGGTCTCCTCGGCTCGTACACGACCTTCTCGACCTTCACCTTCGACACGGCGCGCCTGGCCGAGGACGGGCAGGCCCCCATGGCCGTCCTCAACGCCGTCGTCAGCATCGCCGCCGGCCTCGGGGCGGCCGCCGCCGGCCTGGCCGTCGGGTCCCTGACCTGAAAACCCCACCCACCGGGATGCCGGCCGCGCCCACCGCGTCCGGGCCGGCGCCGTCCCCCAACGTTCACGGAACGATCACCTCGTGGTATCCCGGGAGACGTCTGGCGTTCACCTCCGTTCCCTAGGGTCGTCCCGGAGGTTCCGGGTGAACGTGGTGTCCGGGTGAGCGTGGTGGCTGTCGACGAGAGCGTCCGTGTGCTCGTGGTGGAGGACGAGGAGTCCTACCGTCAGGCACTGTCCTCGGGCCTCAGCCGCGAGGGATTCGTGGTCGACGTGGCCGCCGACGGGCCCGAGGGCCTCCGGCGCTTCGTCGACAGCCCCCCCGACATCGTCTTGTTGGATGTGCTCCTCCCCGGCATGGACGGCACCGAGGTATGTCGCCGGATGCGGAGCCTCGCCCCCATCCCCATCGTGATGGTCAGCGCCGTGCGCAGCGAGCTCGACGTCGTCCTCGGGCTGGAGCTGGGTGCGGCCGGGTACGTGACCAAGCCCTTCCGCCTCCGCGAGCTGGTGGCCCGGATGCAGGCCATCCTCCGGCGAGTGTCCCCACCCGACGTACCGGTCCTCGTCCCGACGGAGCCGGCGCTCCCCGAGGCCGACGCCATCCTCGACGAGCCACCCGCCATCCTCACCTTCGGAACGGCCACCGTCGACTTCGTGCGCCGCGAGGTCACGGTCGGCGGCCGGCCGGTCCACCTGTCCCGGCGCGAATTCGACCTGCTGGCGGTGCTGCTCACCCCGGTCCGGCTGGTGCGCACCCGAGAAGAGCTGATCGACCTGTTGTGGCCGGACCGGTACCTCTCGGACAGCCGGACCCTCGACACCCACATCCACCGCCTGCGGGCCAAACTGGAGCCGGACCCGGCCGAGCCCCGCTTCATCGTCACCGTCCGCGGCGTGGGCTTCCGCCTCGACCCCGACGGATCACGACCGCTCCCGCCCGCCCGACGCGGACCCGTGCCACCGGACCCCGCCCGGCCCGTGAGCGCCACCGGTGGCGCCGGTACCGGCCGGTCCTAGCCGAATCGACCGTTCACATAATCGAGGGTCCGCGGGTCGCTCGGCTCGCTGAACAGCCGGGCGGTCGGGCCGAACTCGATGAGCTCCCCGGCCTTGTCCTCCCCCATCAGCAGGAAGGCACAACGGTCCGACACCCGCATGGCCTGCTGCATGTTGTGGGTGACGATGATGATGGTGACCCGGTGCTTGAGCTCCCCGATCAGCTCCTCGATGCGCTTGGTGGCAATGGGGTCGAGAGCGGAGGTGGGCTCGTCCATGAGGAGCACCTCGGGCTCGACGGCCAGGGCCCGGGCGATGCACAGCCGCTGCTGCTCGCCCCCGGAGAGGGTGCTGGCGTGGGCCTTCAGCCGGTCACGCACGCTGTCCCACAGGGCGGCGGCGATGAGGGCGGACTCGGCCGCCTCGTCGAGCAGGGACCGCTTGCGCACCCCGTTGAACTTGAGGCCGGCCACGGCGTTCTCGTAGATGCTCATGGTGGGGAAGGGGTTGGGCCGCTGGAACACCATCCCGACCCGGCTCCGGAGCAGGGTCGGGTCGGTGGAGGAGGCGTAGACGTCGGTCGGTCCGAGTCGCACCGAGCCGGTGACCGACGCCGAACGCACCGTGTCGTGCATGCGGTTGAGGGCCCGGAGCAGGGTGGTCTTGCCCGAGCCGGACGGGCCGATGAGGGCGGTGATCTCACCCTCGTGGGCGTCGAAGGTCACGTTGCGGACGGCGTTCCGACCGGCGAAGGCGACCGTCACGTCCCGCAGGCGCATGACCGGCTCGCCGACCGGCCGGTCGACCAGGACTTCGGCGGTATTCACGTTGAGGCCTCCGATGGGGGTGGGAGGCACCGGCGTCGGATCGATCATCGTTTCTCCCTTTGCAGAAATGACGCCACCACGCGGCTCCCGATGCTGAGGACCAGGACCACGACCATCAGGAGCAGGGCCGCCCCCCAGGCCACCTGGATGAGGTCGGGGTACGGCTGGCTGCTGTTGGTGTAGATCACATAGGGAAGTGCATTCATCGGCTTGGTCGGGTTCCACTGCACATATTGGTTACCGAAGATGGTCAACAGCAAGGGGGCCGTCTCGCCGAGGCCGCGGGCCACGGCCAGCAGCACACCGGTGATGATGCCCGGGAGGGCGGCCGGCACCACGACCCGGCCGGCCACCGTGGCCCGCCGCGCCCCGAGGGCCAGGGCGGCCTCGTTGAGATGGAGGGGCACGCCGCGGATGGCGGTCTCGCCGGCCCGCATGATGACCGGCACCATGATGATCCCGATGGCGAAGGCGCCGGCCAGCCCGCTGAAGTGCCCGGTCGTCTTCACGATGGCGATGTAGCCGAAGATGCCGATGGTGATGGAGGGCACCCCGGTCATCACGTCGGCGGTGAACCGGATGGCCGAGGCGATGCGCCCGTCCGACTCGGCCAGGAACAGCCCGCACAGCAGGCCGATGGGCACCGAGGCGGCCGTGGCGATGGCGCCGATGACCGCCGTCCCGATGATGGCGTTGGAGACGCCGCCGCCGGGGATCCCCTCGGGATAGGTCGGTTTGGTGAAGAAGTCCACGTTCCAGGCGGGCAGGCCCTTGATGACCACGTAGACGACCACGCCGATCAGCGGCACCACGGCCACGGCCAGGAACACCCAGCAGATGCCGATGGCGATCCGCGAATACACCTTGCGCCGACCGAGCGAGGCCGCCGCCTCGGACTGGATGCGCCGGCGCCGCTCGAGGATCGGGTCCAGAGAGGTGTCGAAGGCCAGGGTGGTCATCAGGCCACCGCCACCGTGGCGGTCGACACGGCCCCGGCCCGGGTCGTGGTGCGGACCAGGCCGCGGGCGATGGCATTGACCGTGATCCCGATGACCAGCAGGACGAGGCCGGCGCCGAACAGGGCGCTGAGCTCGGTCCCGGTGGCCTCGCCGAAGTTGTTCACGATCAGTGACGGCAGCGTGGCCGCCGGCGCCTTGACGGAGTGGGCGATGAACGGCGTGTTGCCGATGACCAGGGCCACCGCCACCGTCTCGCCCAAGGCGCGGCCGGTGGCCAGGGTGAAGGCCCCGAGCAGGCCGGTGCGGGCCCCGGGGACGACCACCTTGCGCAGCACCTGCCAGCGGGTGGCGCCGAGGGCCATCGCCCCCTCGACCTGCTCGTTGGGCACCACCGCCAGCACGTCCCGGGAGATGGCCACCATGGTCGGGAGGATCATGATGAAGAGGATGATGCCGGCCAGGAGCAGGCCCACCCCGGCGTCGGGGCCGTTGAACAGGCCGGTCCACCCGAGCACCTTGGTGAGGAAGGGCTCGAGATAGTCACGGTTGAGCGGGGCCAGCACCAGGAGGCCCCACAGCCCGTAGACCACACTGGGCACCGCGGCCAGCAGCTCGACCGCCGTCGACAGAATGGGGCGCAACCGGTGGGGCACCAGATAGGCCAGGGCCAGGGCTGTCCCGAGGCCGATGGGCACGGCCAGCACCAGGGCGATGGCGGTGGTCTCGATGGTCCCGAGGATGAAGGGGAGGAGGCCGAACTTGTTGTGGGACGGGTTCCACACCTTCTCGAAGATCCACGAGAACCCGAGGGTCGAGAAGGCCGGCTTGGCCTGGACGACGAGCGACACCACGAACCACGCCACCAGCCCGACGAAGAGGGCGGCCACCAGGGCCAGCAGGGCCCGGTAGACACTGTTGGGAAGCGCGAGGCGTCCGCCCCGCCTCGCGCCTCCCGGCAGTGTCGACTCAGCTGTGGTCATTGCCACCTGTGCGCCCCTCGTGGCGACGGTGTTGCCGGGTCACTTGGTGAGCAGCACCTGCCCGGTCGGGCCGGTGACCGTGAGGAGCGCCGTCCGGGCCTGGTTCTGGATCGCCGGAGGCAAGGCCACGTACTGGAGGCTGGCGGCCAGGTCCTGACCGCCGCCGGTGTGGGTCGTCCAGTCGAGCACCTTGACCGCCTGCGCCCCCGTGGTCGCGCTCGTCTGCTTCTGCAGCAGGATGGCCCAGCTGTAGCCGGAGATGGGATAGCTGTTGGCGCCCGGCTCGTTGACGATGGAAAAATCGGTGGACGAGATGCTGCTCTTCTGGTCGGCGTCGGCTGCCACCGTGGTCAACGACGGGGACACGTAGTTGCCCGCTGCGTTCTTGATGGTGGCGTAGGTGAAGTTGTTCTGGACGGCGTAGGCCAGCTCGACGTACCCGATGGAGTAGGGCGTCGACTTGATGCTGCCGGCCACCCCCGAGTTCTTCGGCGTCTGCACTGCGGTGGAAGGCCAGGCGATGGTCTTGCTCGCCCCGAGTGTCCACACCGTCGGAGCGACCGTGCTGAGGTAGTCGCTGAAGATGTAGGTGGTTCCCGAGCTGTCGGCCCGAACCTCAGGAACGATCGCATTGGAGGGAAGCGTCACCCCGGGGTTCAGTGCGGTGATCTTCGGGTCGTTCCAGGTCTTGATGGACCCGGACATGATGCCGGCCAATGTCGGACCATCGAGGCGCAACTGCTTGGTCACGCCGGGAAGGTTGTAGGAGACCGTGACGCCGCCGAGGGTATCGGGAATCTGGATGACCGGTCCGGAGGAAGCGGGCACCTTGGCCAGGTCGGAGGAGGACATCGGGACGTCCGAGGCGGCGAAGGCGACGGTGCCGGCCTGGAAGTCGGTGATGCCGGTACCGCTACCTACCGCGGAGTAGTTCACCTGGAGGCCCTGGTTCTTGCCGGTGTAGGTGAAGAAGGCCTTGGTGAACAGGGGCTGGACGAATGTGGAACCGGCGGCGTTGAGCGCCCCGGCCGGCGCCTGGAGATCGGCCGCGATGTACGAGGCGTTGTCACTGGAGAGCTTGCCTCCGGGAGGCGCCGTCGTGGTCGTCGGGGTGGATGACGAGCTGCACGCGGCCAGGAGCACTCCTGCGGCGATGAGGCCGGCCGCCAGCGCCTGTGCCGTCCTGCGTCGCGGCCCCGTGTCCGCCTGAGGGGTCATGTGTGAGTCCACTTGTGCTCCAACCTCCGTGTCGTCGAGCCAGGATGATCTCGCCCGGCCAACCGGCACCGGGCGAAGGACGTGTCCGACGTCCAGCTGCGACGGTAACGGTGCGAGGTAAACGTCCGGCGAACCCCACGTGAACGTGACACGAACAGATGGTGCTCTTGCGATGAATTCGCCGGTCGGTGGCGCTCGGAGCGCTACGGCCACCACTCCCCGTCCCGTCCGCGCCCCCCTCCGGAGGCCCCGGCTCACCCTGTGACCTGGCGGGCGAGGCGAAGCGAACCGGGGGCGCGGCCAAGCCGGCAGGGGAATATACGTTCGACTGACCTGTTGTACTCTCGCACGGCGCCGGGCCGTGATGTTCGGAGGACTCATGGAGACAACGACCGAAAAGAGGGCTGGCAACCTGCCCCTCCTGCCCCTGACCTCGGGGGTCGTCCTGCCCGGCATGGTGTTCACCATGGCCCTGGAGTCCGCCGAGGCCAGGGCGGCAGCCGAGGCCGCCGAGGCCGCCGACGGCCACTTCGTGCTGGTTCCCTTCATCGACGGTCGCTATGCCTCGGTGGGCGTGGTGGCCGAGGTGATGGAGAGGGGTGACCTGCTCGGCGGCATGGCGGCGGTGGCGGTGCGCGGCATCGAGCGGGCCCGCCTGGGGACGGCGGTCCCCGGGACCGGGCGCGCCCTGTGGGTCGAGGTCGACGTCCTGCCCGAGGGCGAGCCCACCCCCGAGTCCGAGGAGCTGGCCCGCGAGTACCGGGCCGTGCTGGAGAACATCCTGCTCAGCCGGGGCGCCGGGCGCCTCGCCGAGCGGCTGGCCGACGTGACCGACCCCGGGCAGGTGGCGGACATGGCGGGCTACTCCCCCGACCTCTCCCTGGCGCAGAAGGTGCAGGTGCTCGAGACGTTCGACGTCGCCACCCGGCTGCGCCTGGTCATCGCCTGGGCCCGGGAGGTCCTGGCCGACCTGACCCTGCGTGAGCGGATCAAGAACGACGTCGAAGAGGGCATGGAGAAGACCCAGCGCGAGTTCCTGCTGCGCCGGCAGCTCGAGTCCATCCGCAAGGAGCTCGGGCAGTTGGGCGCGGGCGACACCGACGACCCCGATGACTACCGCTCCAAGCTGGCCGGACGCCACCTCCCCGAGGGGGTGCAGAAGGCGGTGGAGCGGGAGATCGACAAGCTCGAGCGGACGAGCGAGCAGAACCCCGAGCACGGATGGATCCGGACCTGGCTCGACACGGTCTTCGAGATCCCCTGGGGCGAGCAGTCCGAGGACCGACTGGAGGTGGCGGAGGCGTCGCGGATCCTCGATGAGGACCACGACGGCCTCGACGACGTGAAGGAGCGGATCCTCGAGCACCTGGCCGTCCGCAAGCTCCAGGCCGAGCGCGGGCTGGCCCCGGTGGCCGGCCGCGGCTCGGGCGCCATCCTGGCCCTGGTCGGGCCCCCGGGCGTGGGCAAGACCTCGCTCGGTGAGTCGGTGGCACGCGCCCTCGGCCGCTCGTTCGTGCGGGTGGCCCTCGGGGGCGTGCGCGACGAGGCCGAGATCAGAGGGCACCGCCGCACTTACGTCGGCGCCCAGCCGGGGCGGCTGGTCCGCGCTCTGCGCGAGGCGGGGACGATGAACCCGGTCATCGTCCTCGACGAGGTCGACAAGCTCGGGGCCGACTACCGGGGCGACCCCTCCTCGGCGCTGCTCGAGGTGCTCGACCCCGCGCAGAACCATACGTTCCGTGACCACTACCTCGAGGTCGAGCTGGACCTGTCCAAGGTGCTGTTCATCGCCACCGCCAATGTGGCCGACACCATCCCCGGGCCACTGCTCGACCGCATGGAGGTCATCCGGCTCGACGGGTACACCGAGGAGGAGAAGGTGGCCATCGCCCGGAACCACCTGGTCGGCCGCCAGCTGGCCCGTGCCGCGCTCAGCCCGGATGAGGTGACCATCAGCGATGCCGCCCTACGGGCGGTCATCGCCGACTACACCCGCGAGGCCGGCGTGCGCTCACTCGAGCGGGAGCTCGGCCGCCTGCTGCGCAAGGTGGCCGCTCGCATCGCCGCCCACGAGGTCGACGGGCCCGTGGCCATCGATGCCGGCGACGTGCGCGGCTGGTTGGGCCGGGCCAAGTTCTTCTTCGAGGCCGCCGACCGCACGGCGGTGCCGGGCGTGGCCACCGGCCTGGCCGTCACCGGGACCGGGGGCGACGTGCTCTACGTCGAGGCGTCGACGATGGACGGGCCCGAGGGGCTGACCCTCACCGGCCAGCTCGGCGACGTGATGAAGGAGTCGGCGGAGATCGCGCTGTCCTACGTGCGCTCGCATGCCGGCGCCCTGGGCATCGATCCCGCCCGCTTCACCGGGAAGCGGTTCCACCTGCACGTCCCGGCCGGGGCCATCCCGAAGGACGGACCGTCCGCCGGGGTCACCATGACCACGGCGCTGGTCAGCCTGCTCCGCGACGTGCCGGTGCGGCCAGTGCTGGGCATGACCGGGGAGGTCACCCTCCAGGGGCGGGTGCTGCCCATCGGCGGCGTGCGCCAGAAGGTCCTGGCCGCCCACCGGGCCGGGCTGACCTCGGTGATACTCCCGGTCCGCAACGGGCCGGACCTCGAGGACGTCCCCGAGGCGGTGCGCGAGGAGATGACCTTCCACCTGGCCACCGACATCGGCGAGGTGCTGGAGGCGGCCCTCGGCCCCGGGGGGGCGGCGGTCGTGCCGGCCGGCGGGGAGCACGCCGCGGCCGCCTGACGGCGGGGGTCCACCGGGGCCCCCCGGTCAGCCCGTCCTCAGGACGGGTCGGACAGGAAGTCGGTGAGGATGCGGGCCAGCTCGACGGGCTGGTCCCCCTGGATGCTGTGCCCGGCCTCCTGGACGGTGAGAACCCGGTCGCCGGGCCGGCGGCGGCGGAATTCGGCCTCGTCGGCGTCATCGACCACCGGGGACAGGGAGCCCCTCACCAGCAGGACGGGGACCTCGATGCCCTCGAGGACGTCCCACAGGGCAACGAAGTCGACCGAACCGACGTGCAGACCGCCGGCGCCGGCCGGTCGCCCCAGCTGGTGGCGCCAGGTCCACGATCCGTCCTCCCTCTGGACGGCATTGTGAAGCACCCCCCGACGGAGCGAGGACACCGAGCGGGTCGGGTTGAACTGCACCGTCCGATCGAGGATCTCATCGAAGGAGGCGAACGACTCGGGCCCGGAGAGGAAGGCGGCGATGTCTGAGCTCTTCTCACGGGTGACTCCCGGGGTGATGTCGACCAGGGCCAGCTTGGCCACCGCTTCGGGATGGGCACCGGCCAGGGCGATCGAGGTGGCCCCGCCGAGCGACATCCCGACCACCAGGCGGGCCTCGGGCGCCAGACGGCCGATGACGATGGCCACGTCCCCGGCCATGGCCGACGGGTCGAGCACCGCCCCATCACCGGGCCAGTCGGAGTGGCCGTGCCCGGGGAGGTCGACGGCCACCAGCGGCCGGTCGAGGGCCAGTGCCACCGTGTCCCAGGTGTGGGCGTTCTGGCCGCCACCGTGGAGGAACACCACCTCGGGGGGAGCGGTCCCCCACACCAGGGCGCTGACCCTCCGGCCGGGCGCCACCTCGACCGACTCCCGTCGCACCGCGGGCGGACCACCCCAGGGGAGACCGGCCTCGGTGGCGTTGTCCTCGAACATCGAGAACTCGTCGTAGGTGGCGCCCTCGGGGACGGTCACGACGGCGCACCCGGCCCGGGCCGGCCCAGCTCGTCCACCAGCTCACCGAGCGTCGTCGCAGCCAGGACGGCGGGGGTGTAGAAGGCGATCCTGTCCACCTCGTCACCGAACCGCCCGCCTATGGCCGCGGCCACCTGCTTCGGTGTACCGACCGCGGCCAGCGTGTCGAGCACGGCATCGTCGATCATGTGCGGCATCTCCTCCCAGCGACCCGACTTGGAGAGCATATTGAGCTCGGGTTGGAGCTGCTCCCATCCCTCCACCTCCAGGACGGGTTGGTAGGCCGGCGTCGATGCGTAGAAGGCCAGCAGCCACCGACCGGCGGCGCGTGACGCCTCCAGCTCCTCATGGTCCCGACCGCAGCACACGATGACCTCGCCGGTCACGGTGAGATCGGACCGGGCCCGCCCGGCGCGGGCCAGTCCCTCGGCGATGGCGGGGACGGTCCGCTGACGGAAGTGCCGTGCCGAGTTGAACGGCATGACCAGCAGCCCGTCGGCCACTTCGGCGGCCAACCGGACCATCTGCGGGCCCAGCCCGCCAATGGCCAGAGACGGCATGCCGAAGGGGTTCGGTCCGGGGTTGAACGTGGGCGGCATCAGTGTGTGGGAGCTGAACTCGCCGCGGAAGTCGAGCGGCTCACCGAGCTCCCAGGAGGCGAAGATGGCCCGCAGGGCGGCGACGAGCTCCCGCATCCGGGCGATCGGCCGGTCGAAGGAGGCGCCATAGCGCTTCTCGACCTGGGCCCGGATCTGGGACCCGAGGCCCAGGGTGAAGCGGCCTCCGGACAGCAGCTGCAGATCGTAGGCCTGATGGGCCAGCTGCACCGGGTTGCGCGGGAAGGCGATGGCCACGTTGGTGGCGAGCTCGAGGGAGGTGGTGGCCGGTGCGGCCAGGACGAGCGGGGTGAACACGTCGTGTGGGCCCTCGAAGGTGAAGGCACCGTCCACGCCGAGCTCCTCGAGCCGCCGGGCCTCGGCGGGCGCGTCGGCCAGGCCGGACAGCCGGGTATCGACCTTGGGGCGGGCCATCCCGCCATGCTCCCACCCGGTGACGCCACCGGCGCCCCCATGATCGCTGAGGGGCGCAAGGGCGGTGACACACTGGGGCCATGGCACCCAGGTTCCTCACCCCGGCCGAGGCCGTCCAGCTCCTCGAGCCACGCGACGCCGTGGGGTTCGGCCTCGGCCCGGCCAACCCGGATGCCTTCCTCACCGCGCTCGGGCAGCGCGACGACTGGGAGGACCTGGTCCTCGGTGGGGCCCTGCTCCTCGGCTACTACCCGGTCCTCACCAACCCGAAGGTGTCCTATCGTTCGGGGTTCTTCGGCGCGGCAGAGCGGATCCTGGCCGCCCAGGGTGCGCGCGTCGAACTGGTCCCGGGCGGGTTCCGCCAGTTCGCCCCCATCCTCCGCCGGTTCGCCCCGAGGGTGATGGCGGCCCAGGCCGCCCCACCCGACGGCGCCGGGACGGTGAACCTCTCGCTGCACATCGGGGCCACCTACGACGAGCTGGTGCTGGCCGGACGGGACCCCGACCGCCTCCTGGTGGTGGAGGTCAATCCCAACCTCCCCCGGACGTGCTCCCTCCCGCCCGACTACACCAACACCATCCCCCTCGACGTGATCGACGTGGTGGTGGAGGCGGCCGGGACCCCCTATGCCCTGCCTCCCACCCCACCCGACGACATCGACAAGGCCATCGCCGAGCTGGCCGGCTCGTACGTCACCGACGGTGCCACCCTGCAGATCGGCATCGGGGCGGTGCCGGACATGGTGGCCTCCCGTCTCGCCTCGGGGCCCGGGGGGGGTTACGGCGTCCACAGCGAGATGTTCAGCGACGGGCTGATGCGGCTCCACCAGGCCGGCAAGGTGACCAACGACCAGAAGGGGGTGTTCGACGGGGTGTCGGTGACCACCTTCGCCCTCGGATCGGCCGATCTGTACCGGTGGCTCGACGGCAACCCACAGGTGGCGTTCGTGCCGGTGCAGGTGGTCAACGACCCGACGGTCATCGCCCGCAACCGCTCCTTCGTGTCGGTCAACGGGGCATTGAGTGTCGATCTCTACGGCCAGGTGGTGGCGGACAACGTCGGCGGTGAGCAGATCTCGGGTGTGGGCGGCCACGAGGACTTCGTGGCCGGTGCCGAGATGCGCATCGACGACCACTCGCTCATCTGCCTGCGGTCGACCGCCGTGGTCAACGGCGTGACCCGTTCCCGCATCGCCGGCCTGTTGCCCGAGGGCTCCGTGGTGTCGACGCCGCGCCACCACACCGGGGTGGTCATCACCGAGCACGGAGCCGCCGACCTCACCGGCCTCACCGTCGGCGAGCGGGCCGAGGCCCTGGTCGGCATCGCCCATCCCGACTTCCGCGCCGGCCTCGCCGAGGTGGCCCGAACGCTCGGTCGGCACTGAGTGACCGTGACCGACGGACCCACGCCCGCGCCGGCGTCGCTGACGCTCGCCACCTTCAACGTCCACATGGGGGTGGACGGCTGGGGGCGTCCCTACGACGTGGTCGGCGAGTGTGCCCGGCTCGACGCCGACGTGCTGGTGCTGCAGGAGTCGTGGGAGCCCGACGACGGGAGCCCGAGCACCGCCGGGCTGGTGGCCCACCAGTTGGGCTACGACACGCTCACCGAGGTGGCGCTGGCCCGCGGCCGGCTGTACTCCCCCCACCCCACCGACACCGACCGGTGGGGACCCTGGCTCACCCAGGTCCGCACGGCGCTCCATCTCGACGAGCAGAATTACCGCGCCCGGGCCCGCACCCGGGTCGCCCCGGCCGACCGCGGCTTCGCCCGGGGCCAATGGGGGATCGCCCTGCTGTCCCGGGTGCCCGTCCGCCACACCGAGGTGATCCCCCTCGGACGACTGCGCCGTGACGCGGCCGAGCGGGCGGTCATCCGGTGCAGCGTCGACCTGGCCGGCGGGCCCCTGGTGATCTGCGGCACCCACATGTCGCACATCACGCACGGCTCGCACGCCCAGTACCGACGCCTGGCCAAGCAGCTCCCGGGCAGCGACGAGGCCGCCTGCCTGGTCGGTGACATGAACCTCTGGGGGCCCCCCACCAGCTCGTACTTCCGCGGCTGGCGGCGGGGTGTCACCGGGCGCAGCTGGCCGGGGCGCCGGCCGCACAGCCAACTCGACCATGTACTGGTCACGCCACCGGTCACGGTGGTCGACGGGCACATCGGTGACTTTGCCGGCTCGGACCACCGTCCGGCGGTGGCAACCCTCACCATCGCCCCCGCCTCCGAAGCCGCGGGTCGCCGGCGGCCGCGGTCTCCGGGACGGCTGACCGTCCGAGACACGAACGGCCGGGGCCGCACGGGCCGACCGGTCCCACCGCCGGCCGCCGGGGACAGCTCCGGCACGCCGGGTTAGCGTCGCCCCCGATGACCGATGCGCTCCACGGGTTCGAGTCGACCACCTTTTCCGCCGGAGGGGGGACCCGGCCCGTCTACCGGACGGGGACGGGCCCGGCGGTCGTCGTCATGAGCGAGCTGCCCGGCATCACCCCGCGGGTGGCCGAGTTCGGCCGCAGGGTGGCGGGTGCCGGCCTCACGGCCGTCATGCCCCATCTCTTCGGCGACGACGGGCGTCCCCCCACGACCGGCTACACGGCGTCGACGTTGGCCCGAGCCTGCATCTCGAGGGAGTTCACCGTCATGGCCGCCGGCCGGACCAGCCCGATCATCGGCTGGCTACGGGACCTGGCCCGGGACGCTCACCGGCGGTGCGGCGGTCCGGGGGTCGGGGCGGTGGGCATGTGCTTCACCGGCGGTTTCGCCCTCGCCATGATGGTCGACGACATCGTGGTGGCACCCGTGCTCAGCCAGCCCTCACTGCCCTTCCCCCTGAGCCGGAAGCTGCGCACCGACGTGGGCCTGTCAGGGCCGGACCTGGCCCGGGTGGTCGAGCGGGCGGCCGCCGGGACCTGCGTGCTCGGGCTCCGGTTCTCCGGCGACCGGGCCAGCCCGCCCGAGCGGTTCGCCCGTCTCCGTGACCTGCTCGGCGACGGCTTCGTGGCCGTCGAGCTCGATTCATCGCCGGGCAACCCGCACGGGCACCGCCGGGGCGCCCACTCCGTGCTCACCGAGGACCTCGACGACCGGCCCGGTACCCCAACCCGGGCCGCTCTCGACCAGGTGCTGGCGTTCTTCACCGACCGGCTCCTCGGGTGAACCGCCTGGCCGAAGCGTGGCGCCGGCGCGGCCGGCTGCGGACCCTCTGCGGCCGGAGCGTCTTCACGGTCGACGTCCCGGCCCAACGGCCGACGGACCGGCCGCCTCTCCTCGTGCTGCACGGCTTCCCCACGTCTTCGTTCGACTTCCACCGGGTGGTCGACCGGTTGGCCGAGACCCGCCGGGTGGCCCTGTTCGACATGCTCGGGTACGGGCTGTCGGACAAGCCCGACATCCCGTCCGCCCTCGGCCTGCAGGCCGACCTGGCCATGGCCCTGGTCGACGAGCTGGGCTGGGACCGGCTCGGTCTCCTCACCCACGATGTGGGCGACACCGTGGGCGGCGAGCTCCTCGCCCGCCAGCTCGAGGGGGGCTGGGACGTCGAGGTCGTCGACCGGACGCTCAGCAACGGAAGCATCTACCTCGACCTGGCCCACCTGAGCGCCGGGCAGCTGCTCCTCCTCGAGCTCCCCGACGCCCGGCTGGAGGAACCGGCGGCGCCGGACGAGGCGACCGTGGTGAGCGCCATCACGGGCACCTTCAGCCCGGGCACCCGGGTCGACCCGGAGGAGGCCGCCGCCCAGTGGCAGATGCTGTCCTGCGCCGACGGCCAACGGCTGCTCCCCCGCCTCATCCGCTACATCGAGGAGCGGCGGCGCCACGAGTCCCGGTTCACCGGCGCCATCGAGCGCCACCCCGCACCTCTCGCCGTCGTGTGGGGCGAAGACGACCCCATTGCCGACGTCGCCATGACCGAACGCCTCCAGAGGGCCCGACCGGACCTCCGGCTCGAGCGGCTCGAAGGCGTCGGCCACTACCCGATGGTCGAGGCGCCCGGCCGGTTCGTGGAGGCGGTGCTCGGTCGCCGCTGAGGGCCGGAGCCCCTGAGGGAGGACCCGGTCGGGGGAGAGCCCGGTCGCCGCTGAGGGGCGGGGCCGGCGGACCGCCGTCCGGCCCGCTCTCGGAAAGAAAGGGCCGGGTCTGGAGCAGGACGGAAACTTGCGGATGGGGGGGATTGCAGGTTCCCTGCTCCACAGACCCGGCGTCCTGACCATCGGCACGTTCCGGACCGGACTTGAGCAGAAAGACGAGTTTTCGGAAATTGAGCCGTTCACCTGCTGTCCGACACCGCTCAGCTGGTGCAGAGCACCTCGCCGTGCAGCACGGCGAACCAGCCGTCCGGGGAGGCGGCCCAGCGTCGCCAGGCGTCGGCAAACGAGTCGAGATCCCGACGATCGGCGAAGCCGTGGTCGAGCAGTTGGCGGGCCAGGTCGGACCGGGTGAACCGGTCGGCCCACAGCCCACCCCACCAGGCCCGGTCCTCGGGCGTGGCGAAGCACCAGCTCGAGGCGGAGGGTTCCACCGAGGCGAAGCCGGCCTGGTGGGCCCAGTGCAGCAACCGGCGCCCGGCATCCCAGTTGGCCCCGTTCTCCCTGGTCAGCCGACCATAGCTGGCGAGAGCCCGCTCCAGCTCGGGCAGCTCGGGAAAGAACCGGAATGTCGGGTAGTCCCCGTCCCGGGCCGCCACCGTCCCCCCGGGCCGGCACACCCGGCCCATCTCCCGCAGGGCGGCCACCGGGTCACCGACGTGCTGGAGCACCTGATGGGCGTGGACGACGTCGAAGGCCCCGTCCGCGAACGGAAGGTCGAAGAGGTTGCCCACTTCGAAGGCGGGGAAGGGTGGCCCGGACCGCCCGGCCTCGCCCCGGGCCTCCGCCACGACCGCCTCCGACGCGTCGATGCCCACCACGGCCCCGGGCGCCACCCGACGGGCCAGGTCGCAGGTGATGGTGCCCGGCCCACAGCCCACGTCGAGCAGGGTCGTGCCCGGGTGCAGGCGGCCGAGGAGGTAGCCCGCCGAATTGGCGGCGGTCCGCCAGCGGTGGGACCGGAGCACGCTCTCGTGGTGGCCATGGGTGTAGGTCACATCCGTCATCCGACCAGCATGCGCCCTTTGCCAGCCATTGGCAAACAAGTTTTGATAGGGCTCTATATAAGCTACGTGAATGGCAGGAGCCGACTGGCTGCGCACGTTCGTCGCCGTCTACCGAGCGGGCTCGGTGAGCGGCGGTGCCGCCCGGCGCGGGTTGTCCCAGCCGGCGGCCAGCCAGCAGCTGGCCGCCCTGGAGCGCCGGGTGGGCCTCTCGCTGTTCACCCGCACGCCCGCCGGTGTCGAGCCGACCCCGAGAGGCCGGGAACTCCACGCCGAGGTGGCCGATTCGCTGGACCGGCTCGAGCACGTTCTGGCCGGCCTGGAGGGCGGCGCGGCGGGCGTGCCGCCCGGGCCCATCCGCCTCGGGTCCTCGGCCGAGTTCTTCTCCTCCGCCGTGGTGCCCCGGCTCGGGCCGGCCGACCCGGCGCTGGTGGCCCGGTTCGGCCCCGACGACGTGCTGCTCGACCTGCTCGAGCACGCTGAGCTCGACGTGGCCGTGACGAGCACGTCGCCGGGCCGGCGCTCCCTCACCTCCTCCCCCATCGGGCTCAAACGGTTCGTGCTCGTCGGCACCCCGGCCGTGGTCGGCACGGCACCGGCCACCCTCGAGGAGCTCGGGCCTTGGCTGGCCGGGCGCCCCTGGGTGGCCTACAGCACGGAGCTGCCCATGACCCGCCGGTTCTGGCTGTCCGCGCTGGGGCGACCGTTCAGCGGCGATCTGCGCCTGGTCGCCCCGGACCTGCGGGCCGTGGTGGCCGCCGTCGAGCACGGCCTGGGAATCAGCCTGCTGCCCGAGTTCGCCTGCGTCCAGGCCCTGGCCCGGGACACGGTGGCCGAGCTCCCCTCGGCGGCCGGCGCCGTTCCGGCCGAACCCTGGTTCGCCTGCACCCGGCTGGCCGACGTGAGCCGCCCCGAGGTGGCCCACGTCGTGGCGGGACTCCGGGTCCCGACCAGCCCGACGGTCAGCTGACCACCCCGGGCACCGGCCGCCCGTCCTCGAGGTAGACGGTGCGGGCGGCGGCGAGCGTCGCCGCCACCCGGCGCCCCACCGGACCACTGAGCAGCCGGGCCGCCTCGTCGAGGGTGGCCCAACGATGGTCGGCGATCTCGTCCTCCTGCAGGACGATGCGCTCCCGTTGGTCCGGGGCGAGTGAACCGCAGTCGAACAGGAAACGCAGCCCCCCGGGTTTGCCCGGCCTCGGTCGGAGGAAGTCCACGCAGGCCAGGCGGCCGCCGGCCACGGTCAGTCCCGTCTCCTCCCGGACCTCGCGGCGGCACCCTTCCCAGGGAGTCTCGCCGTCGGCCTCCATCTGCCCGCCCGGAACGGTCCACCCTCGCTTGTAGGTCGGCTTGAGGATCAGCAGGCGCCCGGCGCCGTCGCCGATGAGGCCGCCCGCCGAGGCCGGTACCCGGGGGAGCTCGAACTCGGCCACCGGCCCATCATCACCGAAATCGCCCGGCCCCGGTGCCACTATCCCCGTATGTCCACCCTCTTCACCCACCGGCCGCACCCCTATATCGAGGAGCGCAAGGACCATCCACCGGCCAAGGTGGCCGACCAGCTGCCCCGGGGCAGCGCCGCCAGGCGGTTCAACTCGTGGCTGGCCATCAAGATCACCAGCGGGGTCGGGACCATGTGGTGCGCCTACGCCTTCGCCCTGCTGGCGCTCATCAGCCTGCCCGACGCCATCAAGGCCGGACGGCCGGCGGTGATCTCCTGGATCGCCCAGACGTTCCTCCAGCTCGTGCTGCTGTCGATCATCATCGTGGGACAGAACATCCTGAGTGCGGCGTCCGACCAGCGGGCCGAGGCCACCTACAAGGACGCCGACGCCGTGCTGCACGAGGCGCTGCAGATCCAGAAGCACCTCGAGGCGCAGGACCTGGCCCTCGAGCAGATCCGGTCAACCGTGGAAGCACGGCCGGGGCCCGCCGCCCCGCCCGCTCCCGCCCCGGCCTGATCCCTCCGCCCGGCAGTCGGACAGCGCCTCGCTACACCCGGGCCATGTTGTCGAAGCGGGCGTGATGGCCGATGAAGGCCAGCTGGGTCGAGCCGGTCGGGCCGTTGCGGTGCTTGGACACGATGACCTCGGCCGTCCCCTGGCTCTCGGTCGAGTCGGGGTTGTAGATCTCGTCCCGGTAGATGAACAGCACCACGTCGGAGTCCTGCTCGATGGAGCCGGACTCCCTCAGATCGGCCAGCATCGGACGCTTGTCCTGTCGCATCTCGAGACCGCGGGACAGCTGGGACAGGGCCACCACCGGCACTTCGAGCTCACGGGCCAGGATCTTGAGGCCCCGGCTGATCTCCGACACCTCGACCTGGCGGTTCTCCGCCCCCCGCCGCCCGGTCATGAGCTGGAGGTAGTCGACGACGACCAGTCCGAGCCCCGCCCGGCTCTTCAACCGGCGGGCACGGGCCCGGATGTCCATGACCGTGAGGTTGGGATTGTCGTCGATGTAGATGGGTGCCTCGCTCATCCGGCTGATGGCCTTGCCGATCTTCGCCCAGTCGGCCTCGAGCAGCCGCCCGGTCCGCATCCGATTGGCGTCGACCCGGGCCTCGGAGCACAGCAACCGCTGGGTGAGCTCCATGTGGCTCATCTCCAGCGAGAACAGCAGCACCGGCTGGTTGAGCTTCACCCCGGCGTGGGCCACCATGCCGAGGGCGAAGGCGGTCTTCCCCATGGACGGCCGGGCGCCGACCACGATGAGGTTGGAGGGTTGCAGGCCGGACAGCTGCTCGTCGAGATCGGTGTAGCCGGTGGCCAGCCCGGTGATCGCGTCCCCCTGGGCGTAGAGCCGCTCGAGATGGTCGAGGCCCTGGCCGAGCAGCTCGTGCAGGGGGGTCATGGAGTCCACCACCCGGCGCTGGGCCACGTCGAAGACCAGGCTCTCGGCCCGGTCGAGCACGTCGGAGACGTCTTCGGGGACGCTGTAGCCGAGCTCGGTGATCTCCCCGGCCGCGGCCACCAGCCGGCGCAGCAGGGCGTGCTCCTCGATGATCCGGGCGTAGTGCTCGGCGTTCCCGATGGAGGGCGTGTTGGCCTGGAGCGAGACGAACACCGAGGGATCGCCGATGGCCTCGAGCAGCCCGCGCCGCCGGAGCTCCTCGGTCACGGTCACCCAGTCGGCCGGCTCGCCCTGACTGAACAGCGAGGTAATGGCCTGGAAGATATGGCCGTGCGAGGACTTGTAGAAGTCCTCGGGCTTGCACAGCTCCATGGCCGAGGCGATGGCGTCCCGGGACAGAAGCATGGCGCCGAGGAGCGACTCCTCGGCCTCCAGGTTGTGGGGGGGGACCCGTCCCGCCGCCATGCCGTTGCCCCCGCTGGAGGGCATGAGGCGTCGTGGCCGCGTGTCGTCGAAGGCTTGAACCATCCTCCGTCAACCCTCCCCGAGATGCCCTGTGGAGGGTAAGACCATCTTCCTGGGGAAATAGCCGCCGGCCGGTGTGGACGAGAGGTGGAGAAGCCGGGCGGGTCTGCGGAGGGACCGGGTCACCCGGCCATCATCCCCGGGGGGTATCACAGAAGGGGGGATGCCGGGGACGACGACGGGTGGGACCGGCATCGACCGGCCGGTCGGCCGGGCCGGAACGGCCCCGGGGGGCGAATCAGCCTTCGGCGACCACCTGCACGGTGAGCTCGAACACCACACCGCCGACCAGCTCGGCCCGCACGTTGTGCTCGCCGACGGACTTGATGGGCTCGTCGAGGACGAGGTCCTTTCGGTCGACCACCGCCCCGGTCTGCTCCTCGACCCTGCGCACGATGTCGGCGGCCGACACCGAGCCGAACAGCCGCTCGCCCTTGGCCCGGGCCGGGATCACGATCGCCGTCCCGACCAGGGCGCGCGCCACCGTCTCGGACGACTCGCGGTCACGGGCGTCCCGGAGGTCCCTCGACCGGCGCATGGCCTCGGCCTGGCCTGCCATCCCCTCCGTGGCCACGATGGCCTTGCCGGCCGGCAGGAGGTGGTTGCGGGCGAAGCCGCCCGACACCTGGATGATGTCGCCGCGCTTGCCCACCCCGTCGATGTCGCTGCGCAGGAGGACCTTCATCTCACGCCCCACCCTCGTCGACGACGACCTCCTCGGCCACCACCTCGGTCATGGAGCCGTCCCCGGCCCCGGTGGCCTCGACGACCTCCTCGGCCACCGCCACCTCCGGGCTCTCCCGGCTGCTGCCGGCGCCGTTCCCGGGTGAGGCCACCGACACGCTGTCGGCCGACAGCGAGCGTTCCTCGTCCCGGCCCCGGCGACCGCCCGAACCCGAGTAGCCGTCCCGGCCGCCGCGGCCGCCCCGGCCACCGGGCCGCTCCGTGGTGGTGCGCTGGGTGTAGGGCAGCAACACCAGCTCACGGGCCGTCTTGATGGCGATGGCCACATCGCGCTGGTGCTGGGTGCAGTTGCCCGACACCCGGCGGGCCCGGATCTTGCCGCGGTCGCTCATGTACTTGCGGAGCATGCCGACGTCTTTGTAGTCGACCCACTCGACCCGGTCCTTGCACAGGGCGCAGGGCTTCTTCTTGATGCGCCGTCCGGCGTCCTTGGGGGCGCGCCGGCTGGTGCCGCCGCGATCGTTGTTGCGGGCCATGTCAGAAGGGTTCCTCGCTGTAGCCGTACCCGGCCTCCCCCCGCTGCCGGCGCTGCCGGCGCTGCCGCCGCCGGCCGGGGCTGCGCTGCGTCCCGGGGGGCCACCTTCCCCCGGCCCACGGCGCTCGTTCTTGGTCACCTGGGCGGTGGCCCAGCGGATGCTCGGGCCGATCTCGTCGGCCACCACCTCCACCTTGGACCGCTTGTCCCCGTCCGGGGTCTCCCAGCTGCGCTGGTCCAGGCGTCCGGTGACGATGACCCGTGAGCCCTTGCTGAGGGACTCGGCCGCGTTCTCGGCCATCTCGCGCCAGCACACGATGTCGAAGAAGGACGTGGCCTCCTCCCACTCCTGGGTCTGGCGGTTCTGCCAGCGGCGGTTGACGGCCAACCCGAAGGTCGAGGTGGCCTGGCCGGTGTTGGTGAAGCGCAACTCCGGGTCGCGGGTGATGTTCCCCACCAGTGTGACGACATTTCCATTGGCCACGATCAGCTCTCCCCACCTGTTGTGGCCGCAGCTGCGGCCCGTCGGCCGGCCACCTTGTCGGGCAGCCGGATGACCTTGTGCCGGAGCACCTCGTCGGCCAGGACGAAGATCCGCTCCATGTCCGCCACCGCCGGGGGCTCGGCCATCAGTTCGATGACGACGTAGTACCCCTCGCGCTTGTGCTGGACCTCGTAGGCGAACGTCCTCCGGCCCCAGCGCTCGACCCGGTCGGCGGTGCCGCCCTTGGCCCTCAGCGCCTCGACGGCGCGGTCCAGCACGCCGTTCACGGCCCGCTCGTCGGCCGCGGTGTCGAAGATCACCATCGTCTCGTAGGGCCGCATGCGCGGCTCACCTCCCTCTGGATCGGGCCCGAGGCCCGAGCCCCGTCGGTGGGGCAGGTCGGAACTGGCGACCGTTCAGGCGGCCGCACGCCGCGCCCACCCTACCGGCATTCGGCCGCCCACCGGAAGCGGGCGGTCGACCCGGGCCCTCAGTGGTACGACTCGGCCTCGGCCGGGAACGACCCGGCCCGCACGTCGGAGGCGAAGGCGGCCACGGCGGCGGTGGCCTGTTCACCCAGTTCGGCGTAGCGCCGTACGAACTTGGGCGTGGTCTCGTTGAGGCCGAGGAGGTCGTGGAAGACGAGCACCTGCCCGTCGCAGTGGGGGCCGGCCCCGATCCCGATGGTCGGCACGTCGACCGCCTCGGTGATCGCTGCGCCGACCGACTCGGGCACGCCCTCGATGACCAGGGCGAAGCAACCGGCAGCCACGAGGGCCTTGGCGTCGACGGCCAGGATGTGGGCGGCGGCGGCGTCCCGGCCCTGGACGCGGTAGCCACCCATGGTGTTGACCGACTGGGGCGTGAGTCCGAGGTGGCCCATGACAGGGATCTCGGCCGCCACCAGGGCCTCGATCATCGGTGCTCGACGGGCGCCCCCCTCCAGCTTGACGGCCTGGGCGCCGGCCCGGATGAGCCGGGCACCGTTGCGCACCGTGTCCACCTGGTCGAGGTGGTAGCTCATCCAGGGCAGGTCGCCCACCACCAACGGCCTCGGTCGGGCCCGGGCCACCGCCGCGGTGTGGCTGACCATGTCCTCCATGGTCACCCCGAGGGTGTCCTCGTACCCCAGCACGTTGTTGCCCACCGAGTCCCCGACGAGGATCAGGTCGACCCCGGCGGCGTCGGCGATCCGGGCGCCGGGGGCGTCGTAGGCGGTGACCATGACCAAGGGATGGTGGCCCGTCCGGCGCTTGGCGGCGCGGACGGCGGGTACGTTGACCGGCGCGAGGCGGGTCTCGGGCATTGGCAATCCTCCTGATCGACCGTCCAGCGCATCGAGGCTGCCGGCGGCATGGTCGGTGGCCGGGCCACCGAGGAGCACGACGTGGTGCCGACGACCAGGATAGTTGGCCGTCCGCCCGCCGGGGACCCGGGTCGCCGGCGGGCGGACGGCCTATCGGGCCGGCTGGGTGGCGGTCCGGTCCCCGAGCGGCTTGCGGGCGAGGCCCTCGACGCCGGCTCCGGCCGGGTACATCCGGGCCAGGTGGTTCCACGCGCACTCGGCGCAGACCTCGACGACGTAGCAGACGACCGGATCCTTGCGGCGCCAGTAGCGGGCCAGCTCCGACTGGGTGGCCACGCACCGGCCGCCGGGGGGCAGCCGCGAGCCGAACACGAAGGTCACGTCGACCAGGTCCGCTTCCTCGCAGATGGGGCAGGTGTCGCCGGTGGGCCGGCCCAGGTTCCGGGCGGCCCGGAGCAGCTCGGGATGGGCGTCGCAGACGTCGAGGCGGGAGAGCCGGCCCCGTTTGAACTCGCGCACCACGGCGTTGCGGGCCAGGAGGAACTCGACCCGGCCGCCGCTCGGGGAGGTCGGCACTCCGTCGAGCACGCCGGGTCGGAAGCTCACGGTGCCAAGGGTAACCCCTCGATGCCCGGGTGGCTGCGTTGGCCGGGGCCGCCTCGGCCCGGCGTCGCCGACCGGCGGCCGGCGACGGCATAACCGCCGGAGAGCCTTATGGTTGCGTTGATATATCGGATTGATATATCGTCGACGACATGCGATGGGACCACGACGCCGGCCGGGCCGCCTGATGCTCGATCTGGCCATCCTCGGGCTCCTGCACGAGCAGGAGCTCCATGGCTACGAGATCCGGCGCCGACTCCGCGACGAGCTCGGCCTCTTCGCCAACATCTCGTTCGGGTCGCTCTACCCGGCGCTGTCGCGCCTCGAAGCCGCCCGCGCCGTGGCCGTCACCGAGTCGGGCCCGGCGCACCGCCCCGCACCCCTCCCCTCGACCGGCTCCCTCGGCGGGGAGCGGGCCGGCCTCCGAGCCCGGCGGGCCGGTGCCCCCCGTGGAACCAAGCGGTCACGCAAGGTCTACCGGATCACTGATCGCGGCCGGGAGCTCTTCGAACAGCTGCTCGGTGCCGACGAGCCCGCCGGCACCGACGAGGCCCGCAGCTTCGGCCTCCGGCTGGCCTTCGCCCGGCACCTCGCCCCCCAGGCCCGTCTGACGCTCCTCGAGCGCCGGCGCCTCCAACTGACCAGAAGGCTGGCCAGCGACCGGGCGCGGGCCGCCGCGAGCAGCCTCGACGTCTACACCCGTTCATTGGTCGAGCACAGCACCGAGGCGACCGAACACGACATCGCCTGGCTCGACCGGCTCATCGACTTCGAGCGGCAGAAGCAGTCACCCCGATCCGGCCAACGCGAAGCCCGCAGCGGGCGCGCCATGACAGCAACGAAGGGAACCCATCCATGAGCACCATCCGTGTGGCCATTGCCGGCGTCGGCAACTGCGCCAGCTCGCTGGTCCAAGGCGTCGAGTACTACCGGGACGCCGATCCGACCGAGACCGTCCCCGGCCTGATGCACGTGGTGCTGGGTGGCTATCACGTCCGCGACCTCGAATTCGTCGCCGCCTTCGACGTCGACACGGCCAAGGTCGGCACCGACCTGGGCAAGGCCATCTTCGCCGGCCAGAACAACACCATCCGGTTCGCCGGCGTGGGCGAGCTGGGAGTCACCGTCGAGCGGGGCCCTACCCTCGACGGGCTGGGCCGCTACTACCGCGAGACCATCGAGGAGTCCCCGGCCGAGGCGATCGATGTGGTGGCGGCGCTGAAGGACAGCCGTGCCGACGTCCTGGTCAGCTACCTGCCGGTCGGCTCCGAGCAGGCCCAGCGCTTCTATGCCGGCGCCTGCCTTGAGGCCGGCGTGGCCTTCGTCAACGCCATCCCCGTGTTCATCGCGTCGGACCCGGAATGGGCCCGCCGCTTCCGGGCCGCCGGCCTGCCCATCGTGGGAGACGACATCAAGAGCCAGGTGGGCTCGACCATCGTCCACCGCATCCTCACCCGGCTGTTCGAGGACCGGGGGCTCGCCCTCGATCACACCTACCAGCTGAACGTGGGCGGGAACATGGACTTCAAGAACATGCTCGAGCGCGACCGTCTCGAATCCAAGAAGATCTCGAAGACCCAGGCGGTGACCAGTCAGATCGAACATGGCGCCCTGCCGGCCGACGACGTCCATATCGGACCCTCGGACCACGTGCCCTGGCTGCACGACCGGAAGTGGGCCTACGTGCGGATGGAGGGGCGCAATTTCGGCGACGTACCCCTCAATCTCGAGCTCAAGCTCGAGGTGTGGGACTCCCCCAATTCCGCCGGCGTGATCATCGACGCGGTGCGCTGCGCCAAGGTGGCCCTCGACCGCGGCATCGGCGGCCCGCTGCTCGGACCGTCCGCCTACTTCATGAAGTCGCCCCCCGTGCAGTACCACGACGACGTCTGCCACCAGATGGTGGAGGCCTTTGCCGAAGGAGATCCCGGACCGGTCTGGCCGGAGGACTGACGCCCACCCGGAGGCGCCCGGTCGCTCAAGTCTGCTCGCGCCACCACGCGGCGAGCCGTTTGCGCGCCTCCTCCTCCCCCAAGGGCCCCTCCTCCATCCGGAGGTCGAGGAGGAAGGAGAGGGCCCGCCCGACGTCACGCCCGGGTGACAGTCCGAGCTCCTCCATCACCTGGGTGCCGTCGAGATCGGGTCGGATGGCATCGAGCTCCTCCTGCTGGCGCAGGTCGGCGATGCGCGCCTCGAGCTCGTCCATTCGGCGTCCGAGCGCTCGGGCCTTGTTGGGGTTGCGGGTGGTGCAGTCGCATCGGGTCAGCTCGTTGAGGCGGTCGAGCAGAGGGCCCGCATCGCGCACGTAGCGGCGCACCGCCCGGTCGGTCCAACCCAGCCGGTAGGTGTGGAACCGCAGGTGCAGGTTGACCAGCTCCGTGACCACGTCCACCTCGTCGCCCGGGTAGCGCAGGGCCTGCATGCGATGACGGGTCATGCGTGCCCCGACCACCTCGTGGTGGTGGAACGTCACCCCGCCATCGGCAAAAGCCCTGGTCTTTGGCTTGCCGATGTCGTGGAACAGGGCGGCCAGGCGGAGCAGGCGATCGGGGCGGGTCTTGTCCACCACCGCCAGGGTGTGGGCCAGGACGTCCTTGTGGCGGTGGACCGGATCCTGTTCGAGGGCCAGGCCCGGCAGCTCGGGGAGGAACTCCCCGGCCAGGCCGGTCCGCACCGCGAACCAAAGTGCCACCGACGGGGCGGGAAGCGTGACGATCTTGTCCAACTCATCGCGGATGCGTTCGGCCGACACGATGGACAGCCGCCCGCGCCCGGTCCGGATCGCCGCCACCAGCTCGGGGGCCGCCTCCAGGTCGAGCTTGGCCACGAACCGGGCCGCCCGCAACATGCGGAGGGGATCGTCGCCGAAGGACTCCTCGGGGTCGAGCGGTGTGCGCAGCCGACGGGCGGACAGATCGGCCAACCCGTCGAAGGGATCGATCAGCTCGAGCTCGGGGAGGCGTAACGCCATGGCGTTGATGGTGAAGTCTCGCCGGGACAGGTCCTCCTCCACCCGGTCGCCGAACACGACATCGGGCTTGCGCGAGTCGGCGCGGTACGCCTCGGCCCGGTGGGTGGTGATCTCATAGGTCTGCTGTCCGCGCCGGGCACCGATGGTGCCGAACCGCTTCCCCTGCGTCCAGACGGCATCGGCCCACCCGGTCACCAGGCGCTCGATGTCGTCCGGAGAGGCGTCGGTGGTGAAGTCGAGATCCCTCCCCCCGGCGCCAGGGCCGCCGTCGGCAACGATGGCGTCGCGCACCGAACCACCCACCAGATAGAGCCGGTGGCCGGCCGAGCGGAACCGGTCGGAGAGGTCGGCGGTCATGTCGACCAGAGGCTGCAAACGCTCGGGGAACACGCCGCCGAGGGTACTGCGACTGGCGTAGGCTGCCCTCCGAAGTGGATCGGGAACGCGGCAGCCTCTGCCCCACGGGCAGCCACCCCCGGGCCGGCGAGACACTCGGGGACCGGCCCGCCCCGATCGTCGGGGTGGGCGCGCCATGCCCCCGCTCGGGTGGCGGGCATCTGTTCCCCCGGGCCCGCACCCGCGGACGCCGCTGGCCCTCCCGGCCGGGCCGGAGGGCCGGGCCGGCCCGGCGGCCGGGCCCGCGGCTGGCCCCGCTGCTGGCTGTCGTGGTGACCGTCGTGGGCTCCGGGACGGTGGTCCTGCCCGAAACGGCCGGGGCGTCGGTACGGCCCGGCGGCCATGGCCAGGTCCCCCCGGCCGTGGCCACCTCGGCTGCCTCGGCCACCTCGGCACCGCTCACCCTGGTGGCGCAGACCCCGTTCGTGACCCCCGCCCAGCCTGTCTTCGACGTACGGCTGCGCACCGGCACGACATCCCCCCCGGTCGCCGACCTCGGCCTGACCGTGGCGGTGTACGGCTGCCTCTCCAGCATCTCGGCGTTCGACCAGTCGGTGACCTCGGGCTCGGGGCCGTCGGGAACGAAGATCTCGTCCACCCGGTCACCCCTGGCCGTGAGCGGGCTGCCGGCCCTGGATGACGCCGGCGGGGGCTTCGACCTCGCCATGCCGGTGACGGTGGGCAGTGGGTCGGCCAGCGCGCCGACCGGGGGCTTCGCCATCGACCTCACCGCGGCCGCCGGGCAGTGCGGCCTGTACCCGTCAGGCGTCTATCCGGTGCGCTTGGAGCTGGTCGACACGTCCACCGACCAGGCCCTCGGGGGGATCACCACCCACCTGGTCTACGCCGACACCGCTCCGGACACCCAAAGGCTCCGGTTCGCCCTGGTGCTGCCGGTCCAGGCCACCCTCCGGGCCGCCCCGGCGACGACGGCGACCGGGCTCCGAGCCCACCCCTCGTCCGCCCTCGCCCCACCGACGGCGGCGGCCACGGACGCGGTGACCAGCACGGTCGACCTGGTCGACAACCCACGCGCCCCCGTGCCCCTCACCCTCGACGCCGGCCCGCAGACCGTCCTCGCGCTGGATTCGACCGGCCACCAGTCGACGGTGTCCCAGCTGGCCGCGGTGGCCGCCAGCCCCAGCGTTCAGGTCGCCGCCTCGCCCTTCGTGCCAGTGGACGCGGCGCGCCTGGTCGACGCCGGCCTGCAGACCGAGCTCGGGCTGCAGGTGGCCCAGGGCACCCAGGTGCTCGACGCCAACGTCACCCACCCCACCGCCGCCCAGGTGGCCGACGACAGTCCCGGACACCTGGGCACCTGGTTCTCCGACGACGGGCTCGACGCCGGCACGCTCGGCCAATTGCAGGCGTACGGCTACGACCAGGTGGTGCTGCCGGCCAGCGCCGTCTCGTCACCACCCACCAACGGGTCGACGGCCGAGCCCTTCCCCCTCACGTCGGCCCGGGGAACGACCATGACGGCGCTCGCTGCCAACGCCGATCTCTCGGCCCGCTTCACCGATGTGCCGGCGGACCCGGTGCTGGCCGCCCACCAACTGGTGGCCGAGCTGGCCCAGATGTACTACGAGAAGCCCAACGACACCACCCCCCGGGGCGTGGTGGGTCTGCCCCCGAGCGGCTGGACCGACGATCCCGCCTTCGTCGGCGCCCTGCTCGGTGCCCTGAACGGCAGCCCGATCGTCCAGCCCGTCACCACCGCCTCCCTGTTCGCCGCCCTGGCCCCGGCGGTCGGCTGCCATGGCGGATGCAAGCTGACCTCCACCACCGGGTCCAGCGGGCTTCCGGTCACCGCCATCCGCACCGAGCGCCAGCGGATCAACGCGCTGGCCTTCGCCGCCCCGTCCGCCCGTGACGTGACCGTGAAGCTCAGCGAGATCGTGCTGTCCGGGGAATCGGAGAACCTCCGCCCCGGCCAGCAGGCGGCGGTGCTGGGCAACGCCTCGGCAGCCGTCAATGCCCAGCTGTCCCAGATCGCGGTGGCCGGCGACCGCACCATCACCCTCACCTCACAACGGGGCCGCGTGCCGGTCACGATCGTATCGGCCGCCCCCTACCCGGTCAGGGCCTCGCTGACCTTGACCAGCGACAAGTTGTTGTTCGCCAACCACAGCACCAGCGTGACCCAGGCCATCACCCTCCAGCCCGGGCACACCAACGTGATCTACGTCACCGTACAGGCGCGGGCGTCAGGCTCCTTCCGCGTGGGCATCGTCCTGCGGGACCCGGTCAGCCATGTCGTCCTGTCGAGCGGCGAGGTCAGTGTTCGCTCCACCGCCACCTCGGTGGTGGGCATCGTCCTCTCCCTGGGCGCGGTGGCTGTGCTCGCCGTGTGGTGGATCCGTACGTCGCGCAAGCGCCGGCGGGCCCGCCGGTCCCGGGCCGCGGTCGAGGTCCCGATCGACCTGCCCGACGAGCCGGTGGTGGCCGGGTGAGAGCGTGACCGGGGTGGCGGTCGACGGGCTGCCGCCGGCACCGGGCGGGGGCCGACGCCGGCTGGCCGGGGCCACCCTCGGGATGGCCATCGGGACCACCCTGTCAAGGATCACCGGGGTGGCCCGCATCATCGCCCAGACCGCCGCGCTCGGCGGCGCCGGGTTCGCCGACGGCTACAACCTGGCCAACACCACGCCCAACATCGTCACCGACATCGTCATCGGCGGAGTGCTGTCGGCCACCTTCGTCCCCGTCTTCGTCGACCACCTGGCCACCCGTCGAGGCAAGGAGGCGTGGGAGGCCATCTCGGCCGTCGTCACCGTGACAGTGACCGTCCTGTTGGTCGCCACCCTGGCCTTCTTCATCCTCACACCGGAGATCGTCCACCTCTACACGGTGACCAATCACAATCCCGACGTGCAGGCCCAGCAGCACGAGGCCATCTTCCTGCTGCGGTGGTTCGTGCCCCAGCTGACCTGCTACGGGCTCATCGCCCTGTTCACCGCTCTGTTGAACGCCCGCGGCAAGTTCGCCGCCCCGATGTTCGTCCCCATCGCCAACAACCTGGTGGTGATCGCCGTCCTGGTGTGGTTCCACGCCGCGGTGCCGCACCCCAGCCTCGACTCGCTCGACACCCACCACAGCGCGCTCGTGGTGCTCGGCATCGGCACCACCCTCGGCGTGGTGGTGCAGGCCGCCCTGCTGGCACCATCGCTGGTCCGCGCCCACCTGCACGTCCGGTTCCTGTGGCGACCCGCCCACGAGGCGATGCGCACCATCACCCGGCTGGCCGGTTGGACCTTCGGCTGGGTGGTGGCCAACCAGGTGGCGCTGGTGATCATCCTGGCCCTGGCCGACGGGATCACCACCCCGGGGGCGGTCTCCTCGTACACCTACGCCTACACGTTCTTCCAGCTCCCCTACGGCGTGGTGGCGGTGTCGGTGATGACGGCGGTCACCCCGTCTCTGGCGGCCCGGTGGGCCCAGCGCGACATGGTCGGCTTCCGCCACCGCATGGCCTTCGGGCTGCGGGGCATCCTGGCCATCATCATCCCCTCGGCGGTCGGCATGGTGCTGCTCGCCCATCCGCTCATCGACCTGGTGTTGGCCCACGGGGCCGAGACGTCCGCCCAGGCCGATTCCACCGGGGCGGCACTGGCCATGTTCTCGCTCGGGCTGCCGGGGTTCTGCACGTTCCTCTACATGGTGCGGGTGTTCCAGGCCATGCAGGACACCCGCACCGCCTTCCGGCTCTACGTGGTGGAGAACGGCATCAACATCTTCTTCGGCGTGCTGCTCGTCCGCCCCCTCGGCGTCCGCGGGTTGGCCCTCTCCCTGTCGATCGCCTACACACTGGCCGCTCTGCTGGCCATGGCGGTGGTCCGACAGCGGGTCGGCGGCCTCGGAGGCGACGACCTCACCACCCCCGTCAAGCGGGTGCTGGCCGCCTCGGCGGTCATGGGGGTCGCCACCGTCATCGCCCTCAACGTCTCCGGCGCGCCGTCCGGCTTCGGCCTGTTGGCCCGGGTGGTCCTGGCGGTCGTGGTCGGCGCCCTGGCCTACGGTGCCGCCGCCGCCCTCCTGGCGGCGCGAGCCGAGCGTCGCCGACTGGCGACCGACGTCCCCTCGGACGCCCTCGGCCCCGGCTGGGGTGGGGTGGGACCGGTCGACGGGCCGGAGGAACCGCCGCCGTCTTCCGACACGTTCCATGGCAGACTCGACGATCACGCCGCGCCGGTGCCCTTCCGCCACTTGCGCCCGGTGAGCAGCGAGCCGACGAGCCATCGCCCGCCGGCGGACGAGGAGGATGTCGATGGCCCGGATCCGGGTGGTAACCGATAGTGCATGTGACCTTTCCCCCGAGCTGACCACCGCGGCCGACGTCACCGTCGTGCCCCTCTCCATCCGCTTCGGAACCGACGAGTTCGTCGACGGCACCACGCTGTCGGCCGACGAGTTCTGGGCCCGGTGTGCCAAGACCGAGGTGCTCCCCGAGACCTCGGCACCCTCGCCCGGCGCCTTTCAGGACGCCTTCCTCGCCGCGGCGGACCAGGGGTACGACGGGGTGCTCTGCGTTAACCTGTCCGGAGCGGTGTCGGCCACCCACCAGGCGGCGGCCACCGCCGCCAAGGCGGTGGCCGCCCGGATCGAGGTCCGGGCCGTCGACTCACGGTCGTTGACCATGGGCCTCGGTCTCATGGTCCTCGACCTCGCCGAGCTGGCCGCCACCGGCGCCACCCTCGACGACCTCGAGACCCGGTCCCACGAGCTCATCGGCCGCTCGCAGGTCTTCGGCGTCGTCGACACGCTGGAGCACCTCGAGAAGGGGGGCCGGATCGGCGGGGCCCGGGCCCTGCTCGGATCGCTCCTGTCCATCAAGCCGGTGGTCACCCTGGTCGACGGGGTGGTCGAGGAGGAATCCAAGCAGCGCACCCGCAGCCGTTCCCTGCGCTACCTGGCCGACAAGGCCATCGGCGCCCCGCCCCTCCACCGGCTGGCCGTGTGCAACGGCGCGGCCGACGACCTCGGTGAGTTCCTCGACATGATCAAGGGCGTGACGAGCGAGCACCCGGTGGTGGTGACCGACCTCGGCCCGGTGGTCGGGACCCACACCGGCCCCGGCACCGTGGGGCTGTGCATGATCACAGCCGGCTGAACCCGTCCCTCCGCCCTGGGCCAGGGCGTTCGAGCTGGCCAGCGGGGCGCCCCGACTATCCTCTCGCCATGGACCCGAAGCCCGAAGGACCCCCCGCTCCCCCGCCGGGCGCCGGCCTGCTGGCCGACCTGCCCACCCGGGGCACCGACCTCGTCGACACCCTGGTCGAGCTCCTCCGTGACCGGGCCGTCCGGCCGCTCACCCTGGCCACCCGGGCGGTGGTGTTCGGGATCATCATCCTCGCCGCCAGCCTGGTGTCCCTGGTCCTCGTCTCGATCATCCTCATCCGCCTGCTCACCGTGTACGCCTTCGACGGCCGGGTGTGGCTCTCCGACCTGGTGGTCGGCGTCCTCTTCGTCATCGTCGGGCTGGTGGCCTGGAGTCGGCGCACGGACCGGAAGGCCGCGCCCGGAGACGCCGGATGACCGAGGCGCGCCAGCTGGTCATCCTCGGATCGGGGCCGGCCGGCCTCACCGCAGGCATCTACGCGGCCCGTGCCCAGCTCGCCCCCCTGGTGATCGAGGGTGAGCCCTCATCCACCAGCGACCAGCCCGGCGGCCAGCTCATGCTCACCACCGAAGTGGAGAACTACCCCGGCTTCGTCCAGGGCATCATGGGCCCGGAGCTCATGCAGTCCTTCCGTGAGCAGGCAGCTCGCTTCGGTGCCGAGTACCTGACGGCCAAGGCAACCCGGGTCGACCTCTCGCATGCACCGTTCGGCATCTGGGTGGGCGATCCCGATGCCGAGGAGCCCACCTACGCCGCCGACGCACTGATCATCGCCACCGGTGCCCAATCGCTGATGCTCGGGCTGCCCAACGAGGAGCGCCTCCTCGGCTACGGCGTGTCCACCTGTGCCACCTGCGACGGGTTCTTCTTCCGCGAACGGGAGATCGCCGTCGTGGGGGGCGGTGACTCCGCCCTCGAGGAGGCACTGTTCCTCACCCGGTTCGCCACCAAGGTCACCGTCGTCCACCGCCGGGGGGATCTACGCGCCTCGAAGGTCATGCAGCAGCGGGCCTTCGCCCATCCGAAGATCGAATTCGCCTGGAACACCGTCGTCGTCGACGTGCTGGGCGACACCACCGTCACGGGGCTCCGGGTGCGCGACATCCTCACCGAGCTGGAGTCGGTGCTGGAGGTCAACGGGCTCTTCGTGGCCATCGGGCATCAGCCCAACACCGCCCTGTTCAAGGGCCAACTCGAGATGGAGGAGAACGGCTACCTGCGGACGTTCGACGGCACCCACACCAACGTCGTCGGCGTGTTCGCCTGCGGGGATGTGCAGGACCACCACTACCGCCAGGCCATCACCGCGGCCGGGTCCGGGTGCATGGCCGCGCTCGACGCCGAGCGGTGGCTGGACGAGGAGCGGTCCCCCGCCCCCTGACGTCCGGGCGGGAATGCCACCGCCTCGGCGCACGTTGACATAGCGTGTCCCCGACCGTGGGGCGAACCAACGGCCCCCACGAGAACGGGCAGGAGGAACAACCGGCCATGAGTGAGAAGATCACGACCCTGAGCGACGCTAGTTTTGACGAGCATGTCAAGTCCTCGGACGTCCCCGTACTGGTGGACTTCTGGGCGGAATGGTGCGGCCCGTGCAAGATGATCGTGCCGGTGCTCGAGGAGATCGCCTCCGAGCAGGCGGGCAAGCTGGGCGTGGCCAAGCTCAACATCGACGACAACCTCGACATCACCCGCCGGTTCGACGTCATGAGCATCCCGACCCTCATCCTGTTCAAGGACGGGGAGCCGGCGGTCCGTATCGTGGGGGCGAAGGGCAAGGGACAGCTCCTCCAGGAGCTCTCCGCCCACCTCTAGTCGCCCGTTCGCTCCCCCCCGGGCCCCGGGGCCGAGGCCGGGAGTGAGCCCCGAGCGCCAGATCCGTCTGGAGGCGGGCGACAGCGGGCTGGCCGTGGCCGACGTGCAGCGCCGGCTCGAACAACTGGGATTCTCCACCGGTATCGACCCGACGGGGTCCTACCAGGCCGGTACCCGGGCTGCGCTCGAGGCCTTCCAGTACCGGCGGGGGCTGCGGGTGGACGGGGTGTGCGGTCGCCAGACGTGGTCCGCCCTGGTCGAGGCGGGCCGCCAGCTCGGGGACCGTTTCCTCTACCGACGCACACCCATGCTCCGGGGCGACGATGTCGCTGAGCTGCAACAACGCTTGAGCGCTCTCGGGTTCGACACTGGCCGGGTGGACGGCATCTTCGGCGACGCCACGTCGGCCGCGCTGGGTGATTTCCAGCGCAATGTGGGTCTGCCGGTCGACGGTATCGCCGGCGCCGCCACCGTCGGCGAGCTGCTGCGCTTCGGGTCCCGTCACGACGACACCGAGCTCGTCACGTCGGTGCGCGACCGCGAGCGGCTGCGGCAGGCGCCTCGGACCCTGGCCGGCCGTCGCGTGGCGGTGGGGGAGGAAGGCGGGCTGGACGCCGCCGTGGCCGGCCTGCGGCGCCTCCTGGTGAGCGAAGGGGCTCTGGTGAGCACCCATCACCATCCCGACGGGTCGGTCCAGGCGGCCGAGGCCAACAGCGGTGGGGCCGAGGTCTACATCGGGCTCCGTCTCGACACCGGTGAGCCCCACTGCTCCACGGCGTACTACGCCGTCGAGCGCTACTCCTCCCCCGGAGGTCGCCGCCTGGCCGAGCTGCTCCAGACGGCCCTACCGGCCTCGCTCGACCTGCCTGACGGCGGCAGCCGGGGGATGTCCCTGGCGGTCCTGCGGGAGACGCGCATGCCCGCGGTGATCTGCGAGATCAGCCCGGCGGCGGTCGTCGTCGAGCAGGCCGCCGCCCTGGCCCGGGCCATCGTCGACGCCCTGGCCCAGTGGGTCAGCTCCCCCTGGGACTGAGCCCGGGACCGGATGAGGGACCTCCTTGTCCAGGGCTCGAGCCCAGACAACTCCGGACCAACGCTCCACGTCCGATTGACCCGCCCGGAGATAATCCACAACGTCATGCACAGGTTGTGGATTACGCTCTACCAAGGGTTCAGGGATGGATTACCACTTCGAGTGGCCGATTTACCCGGTCTATGAGGATTATGTCAAGCTAAGATCACGCTCCGTGGCCTGCCCTCAGGAGCCGTGGGGCCCGGTCCGGCCCAGCATCAGGGTGTAGATGCGCTCGAGGTCCTCCAGGGTGGCGAACTCGACGATCACCTTGCCGCGCTTCGACGTGAGGTCGACCTTGACCCGGGTGTTGAGGTGACTCGAGAGCAGCTCCTCGAGCTCGAGAATCCCCGGCGGAGGCAGCCGACGTCCCGGTCCCGGCTCCCCCGGACGATCGCCGTTGGTGTCCGGTGTTCGATTCTCGGACTCCCCACCCGTCGAGCGGTCACGGACGAGGTCTTCGACGACTCGGACGGTGAGTCCCTCAGTCGCGGTCCGCGTGGCCAGGGCCTCTTGGTACCCCCGGTCCGGTGTCCCGAGGAGCGCCCGGGCGTGGCCGGGGGTGATCTGACCCTCGGCCAGGAGTCGCTGGGCCCCCGCCGGCAACTGCAGCAACCGGAGCGTGTTGGAGACGCCGGCCCGGCTACGGCCCACGCGGGTGGCCACCTGATCGTGGGTGTAGCCGAACTCCTCGATCAGCTGCTGATAGGCCGCCGCCTCCTCCAGGACGTTGAGGTCCTGCCGGTGGAGGTTCTCGACCAGAGCCTGCTCCAGGCTCTGGGTGTCGCTCGACGTCTGCACCAGGACAGGGATCGTCTGCAGGCCGGCCCGCCGGGCCGCCCGCCATCGCCGCTCGCCGGCGATGAGCTCGAAGTCGTCGGCTGCCGCTCCTCCGATCTGTCGCACCAACACCGGCTGCAACACCCCGAGCTCCTTGATCGAAGCGGCCAACGACGCCATGGTGTCCTCGTCGAAGTTGACCCGGGGCTGGCGCGGATTGGGCTTGATGCTGCCGATGGGAACCTCACGCAGGGCAGACGACCGATCGCCCACCACCTCGGTGGGAATGAGAGCGCTCAATCCCTTGCCCAGTCCGCTACGGCGTGCCACCGCTGACCTCCTTGGCTAGTTCCCGGTAGGCCACGGCTCCGCGCGAGCCCGGGTCGAACGCCGTGATGGGCTGACCGAACGAGGGTGCCTCCGACAGGCGCACCGTCCTCGGGATGACGATCCGGCAGACCTTCGACCCGAAGTGCAGACGGACTTCGTTGGCCACCTGATCGGCCAGCTTGGTCCGGGCGTCGTACATGGTCAGGACGATGGTCGAGATGTCCAGATTGGGGTTCAGGTTGGATGCCACCAGGTGCACGTTCCGCATCAGCTGGCTCAGTCCTTCGAGGGCGTAGTACTCGCACTGGATGGGCACCAGCACCTCGTCGGCGGCAGCCAGGGCGTTGACGGTGATCAGGCCCAAGGACGGGGGACAGTCGATGAGCACGTAGTCGAAGTCATCGATGACCGCCTCGATGGACTTCTTGAGCTTGAGCTCGCGGCTGAAGGCCGGGACCAGCTCGATCTCGGCTCCGGCCAGTGCGATCGTGGCCGGCGCCACAAACAGGTTCTTCATGCTGGTGGGCTCGACGCAGTCCTCTAGGGACGAATCTCGCATGAGCACGTCGTACATCGAGATCTCGAACGTCCGGGCGTCGATGCCGAGGCCGGTGGTGGCATTGGCCTGGGGGTCGAGGTCTATGACCAGGACACGGAAACCGAGCTCGGCCAGGGCGGCGCCGAGGTTGACCGACGTGGTGGTCTTGCCCACCCCGCCTTTCTGGTTGGCCACGGCCATGACCCGGGGGAGGGCGTTGCCCGAGGCGGCCTGCGGCTCCGAATCCGGGACCACCTCGTCGCTGACCGCGGCTGCGCCCGCCGGCTGGTCGGCTCCGTCGGCCGTCGCCCCAGCTCTCGGAGGTGTCGGTTGAGACTCGGGGCCGGTCTCGGCCAGCACGTCGGACGTCGGACGTCGGACCGGGTCCAGGGATACAGCCGGCTCGGACGAGGCCGCACGGTCAGGTGGACTCGATTGATCGGGTGGACTCGGAGCGGAGGAGGAAGAGGGGTTCGTCGAGGCAGAAACGGGGGATCGGGCGGCTGTGCCATCGGAGGGCGCGAGTCCGTTGTCCCCTTCACCGGGGCCCACTGTCGGCTCCGAAGATGAATCCGGAGTTACGGCGTCGCCAGGGGGCAGGACGTTGTCCAGCTTGGCGCGGGCGATGGCGACATCGGAGATCGTCTCCCGGATCCCCGAGGAAGGAGGCGTGTTCACCAGCACCTCCCAGTCCACGACCGGGGGAACGGTGGGAGGAAGAGCGGGCTCCGGACTGTCCTCGTCGGGGATCTCCCCGGCGGGGGAGTCCGGGGCAACCAGCCTGACGGCTCCGGTTCCGTTGGGATCGCCATCGGGATCAGGGTTGGGAACCTGATCCGGAGGAGGAGTGGACTTACGATTCCGTCGAAGGCCGCGCACTATCGTTTCTTCGAATCGGCAGGTGTCAAGGTGTTCATCCTCCCCTGAGCCACGACGCCGGTCAAGCATTTGCGGCAATGTTTCACGTGAAACCTCGGCCCGAGGCTCATCCCTCTCCCATCCCTGAGTCCCACTGTTCCACGTGAAACAAGACGTCTGGGCCCGCCGGCCGGGGTTCAGAACAGGGGCCGTTTGGTCGGAATCCCCGTCCGTCGGGGATAGCGGTCGGGGGTCGGGCCCACCTTGCCGAGGAACTGGTAGCCGAAGCGTTCGTCGATCCGCACCCGACCCATGTTCGCCAGGGCCAGCGACGAAAGGCCGGTATCCGGCCACCGTTCGGTCACGCCCTCGTCTGGCGGTTCGGACACCACCAGGAGGCCCCCGGGAATCAGGAATGGGGACCCGCATTCAGCCGTCACGCCCGGAGGACCGAACGAGCGCGAGGTGACCACCTCGAACTTCTCACGCAGTTGCGGATCCCGGGCCAGAATCTCGGCCCGGCCACGAACCACCTCGACGGTGCCCGGCTGCCGGCCGTCGGAGACCTCCTCGACCAGGAATTCGGTCCGGCGCTGGCCGGCATCGATGAGGACCACCCGGCACTCAGGCCAGCAGGCTGCGAGGATCAGACCGGGCATTCCCCCACCGGTACCGAGATCCAGCGCGGCCGCCGGACCCCTTTTCCATTGGCGCTCACAGGCCACGACGAAGCCCAGGGCGTGGTCGACCTGCCGGCTCGGATCCATCGGCCCGAGAAATCCGAGGGCCGCCGCTCGCCTCAACGTCTGACCGACCGAGACCGGGACCCGGGCCCGCAGACGGGCCCAGTCGGCCTGAAGGTCCAGCTCGCTCACCCAACCCTCGATGTCCCGAAACCGCCGACCCCGGCCCGGCAAGGGCTGGATCGCCCCCTCAATTGGACGGCTGGATCACCACGTACCTCGAGGGTTCGGTCCCCGCGGAACGTGTTTCGACACCTTCGATCTCGTTGACGGTGTCGTGAACCACCTTGCGGTCAGCAGGTGACATGGGCTCGAGCGCCCGTTCCTCGCCCGAGGCCCGAACCTCGGCCACGATGCCCTCGGCGAAGCGCCGTAGGGCGGCCGCCCGCTTCTGGCGGTAGCCACCGACATCCACCAGGATCCTGTCGGTTCGGTTCTCCGACTGACGCTGTACGAACGTGCGGGCGAGATCCTGAACGGCAGCCAGGGTGGCCCCCTTGGGGCCGACCAGCAGCCCGAGGTCGTCACCGGTGGCCGATACCTGCACCGTGTCCTCGTCGACCTCGTCGAACGTGACCTCGGCGTCCAGACCGAATTCCCTTACCAGGCCGACCACGAACTCCTTGGCGGCCTCTCCCTGCTGCTCGAGGGTCAGAGACTCCTCCATCGTGTCCTCACTATCCCCGGAGCTCGTTCCGGTGGTCTGCTTACCTTGTCTCGATCTACCGTTCGCCTCTGCTCCTCCGGCGGCGCCGCGCCCCCCCCGTCGTGAGCGGCCCGGGCGAGCCGGGGCCTCCTCCCGATCACCGGCTCCGTCAGCCGGCGGACTGACCGTCTTCGTCGCCTGCCCCTTGCCATTGGCACCCGCCGGCTTCTTGGTCCGATCGCCCCCGTCAGGCTTCCCGTTGTTGCCGCGCCTCCGAGTGCCACTCTCACGAGTGCCCCGGGCCCGATCCGCACGTTGACGCCGTCCCCGCTTGGGTGGAGGAGCGACCGGCCGAACGCGGGCCTGGACCCGTGCTTCCCCGCGGACCCGCCCGAACAGTCCTGCCTTGGGTTCACTGAGGACCACGAACTCGGCATCATCCTCGGCGACACCGAGGAGGTCGAGGGCGATCTCCTTCGCTTCCGACAGTGACTTGCCGCTGGCTTCGACCCACTCCACCCCTTATCGTGCCTTTCGCTCGCGCTTGGCCTTCGAGCGCGGGTGAGCTTTGGACGGCGTGGATTCGTCCGGGGACGCGTCGGCAGCCCGGCCGTTCGTACCGCTTCTGCCGTTGCCCGCGCCGCCCGAGCCTTTGGCTCGGGGCCGGTTCGCTCCCGATCCGTTGCCCCCCGACCTGCTCCCGTTGGGCCGGGCCGCCCCGCCGGCCGTCTTGCCCGGGGTGGATCCCCGGGCAGGGCTCTTGGCCCCCGGCTTGGCCGGGGTCGGGTTTCGGGTGCCGCCAGGTCCTCTGCCGCTGTCGCCTCTGGCGGTGCCGTTCCCGCTTCCGGCCGGCGGGTCGGCGCGCCTGGGCTTGGGCAGGGCGCGTTCGGTCCGATCCACCACCGGGGTCTTCGGACGCTTCTGGTCCGGGGCGTCCGTCCCGGCCGTCGGCGGGGGTGGAGGGCCGCCGACGATCCCCTTGCGGAAGAGGATTTCTTGTGTGCCGATGCGTATGGCACTTGAAACGATAAAATAGACGTTGAGAATTGCCGCCACATTTATATAAATAAACCCAAAGATAAGCGGCATATATTTCTGGAGCATGGCCGCTTGGGGATTGGCCTGAGCAGCTTGCGGGTTTCTCGCATTGAGTCTGGCCATCTGCAGATACTGGAGGCCGACCGACGCCGCCACCAGCAACAGGTAGGGGATGGCCACCCAGATGGAGCTGTGATGGGAGAGCAGCTTGTCGGCGAAGTTGAGCCCGAAGGAATTGAGCTGCCCGTGAGCGGCCACGATGTCCTCGTACATGCGGCTGTGCACCGGGATGTAGCGCGGGTCGGCGACGCTCACGGAGACCGGAACCTTCTTGCCGCTCAAGGTGACGTGGTACACCGTGTGGGTCACCACATTGGTCATACCTCGAATGACGCTGTAAAGAATAAAGAAAGCTGGCATCTGCAACAGCATTGGAAGGCACCCAGATGCCGGGTTCACATTGTGCTCTTTGTAGAGCTTCATCATTTCTTCATTGAGTTGGGTGCGATTTTCCGCGCCCTTGTACTTCTGCTGCAGCTTCTTCATCTCCGGGCCGAGCGCCTGCATGGCCGCCATGTTCTTGGTGCTCTTGACCGTCAGGGGGGTGAGCAGGGCCATGATGAGGATGGTGAGCAGGGCGACGTCGATCGGGTAGTTGGGGATGATCGAGTAGAAGAAGGCCAGGATCCCGCCGACAGCGTCGAGGAGGGGTTGGAAGATCTTGCCGATGCTCTTGATCAGCGATTGCATGAGTCCCCCTCATCCGGAACGGGGTCGACGCCATGGCCGCCCCAGGGGTGGCAGCGCAGGAGACGCCTGGCCGCCAGGGCGGAGCCACGGAAGGTGCCGTGGACCCCGACCGCTCCGATGGCGTACTCCGAGCAACTGGGGATGAACCGGCAACCCGAGGGACGACCGGCCCGGGCCAGCTGGTAGCCGCGGACCATCGAGATCAGCCACTTCGCCGTCCGGCTGCGGGCCGGGGTGGGGCCCCCGGCGGCGGATGGCTGCGGGGTGGTCACCTCGACCACGGACACCGGGGTCACGGCGTCCCCTCGGCCGGGTCGAAGGACGCCATGGCCGGACCGGGCCGGTCCGGTCCGGCGGTGGCTCGCTCCAGTGCTCGGCCCATGGTCACCTTCAGTTCGTCGTATCCCAGCTGCGGTGCCTCCGGGCCCGCCCGTACTACGTAGGCACCCCCCGGCAGGGACGAGGCCCGGTCCGCCATGATCGCCTTCAGCCTGCGCCGAAGCCGGTTCCGGGTCACCGCCGTCCCGGCCCTTCGGCCGATCGCATAGGCTACTTCCACCCTTGACCAGGACTTTTGTTTCGAATAGGTCACGCTGATCGGACCGGATCGCCCGCGGCCAGGGTCGCGCCGCAACTGATCGAAGGTGCGGCGGAAGCGTATCGGCCCGACCTTGCCGGCCCTCGGCCCGTGTTGCACCCGACCGACGGTCACACCGACAGACGATGGCGACCCTTGGCCCGGCGCGACCGGATGATGGCCCGTCCGGCCTTGCTCGACATGCGCTTGCGAAACCCGTGGGTCTTGGCCCGCTTCCGCACGTTCGGCTGATAGGTGCGTTTCATCCATCCACTTCCTTCCTGGCCCGGAACCGGGGAACTCGGGGTCGCCACATAGGCAGGGGGACCCGGTCACAGGGATCGGGGCATACCCTCACATGGTAGGCGCGAATGTTCCCCTGGCTCTAGTCGACCTCAGGAGGCGCGGCCGGTGGGCACGGTGTACCGTTCCGAGCACAGCAGGCCGTTGCGCCGGGAGCCGAGGCCCTCGTCGACGCGCCGTGGCCTGCCCATGAACGCCGCAACACTGAAACCGCAACCGCGTCCCGGTCCTGCAGTCCCAGGATGGTACGCCACCGACGTCGATGCTCATCCACACCTGTGGATATCTTTGTGGACCGATCGAGCTGTCCAGGGGCGGAGGCCCACGTGAACGAGACTGAAGGGCTGTGGATGTTGTGCTCGGAGGCCCTGCGTGAGCAGGTGTCCGATGCCATCTGGCAGGCCTACCTGTCCGGGATCACCCCGCTGGCCGTCAAGGACACCGAGATCGTCCTCGGGGTGCCCAACACCCTGATCCGCGACCGAGTCGAATCACGTTTCCTGGGGCTCATCCAGGACACCGTGACCGGCACCGTCGGCCGGGACCTGGTCGTGCAACTCGAAGTGGTGGCCCCGGCCCTGGAGCTGGTCGACGAGAGCCCGTCGGGAGCCGAGGCCACGGCGGCGAACGCCCCGGCGGTCTCCCCCCCGGCCGGGGACAACGCCGCCGCCCGGCCGTTCGGCCGGGGCGATCGCCCCGGCCCTGCCATCCTCGACCCCCGGTACACCTTCGACACCTTCGTCATTGCCTCGTCCAACCGCTTCGCCCACGCTGCCGCCCAGTCGGTGGCCGAGTCACCGGCCCGCTCGTACAACCCCTTGTTCATCTACGGGGATGCCGGTCTGGGCAAGACTCACCTCCTGCATGCCATCGGCAACTACGTCCTCGAGAATTTCGCTGGTCGACACGTCCGCTACGTCACCACCGAGACGTATATGAACGAGTTCGTCGACGCCATTCGGACTAATGCCACCACGGCCTTCAAGCGCCGCTATCGCGAGTGTGACGTGCTGCTCATTGACGACGTTCAATTCATGGAGCGCAAGGAATCCCTGCAAGAGGAGTTCTTTCACACCTTCAACTCGCTGTATGGCGCGTCGAAGCAGATCGTCCTCACCTCGGACCGCCCTCCCAAGTCGATCGCCACCCTGGAGGACCGGCTCCGGAGCCGTTTCCTCTCCGGCCTCATCACCATCGTCGAGCCCCCTGACCTCGAGACCCGCCTGGCCATCCTGCAGGCCAAGGCCGAGCACGATCACATGGACGTTCCCGACCCGGTGCTCGAATTCATCGCCACCCATGTCAAGGACAACATCCGTGAGCTCGAGGGCGCTCTCATCCGGGTCACCGCGTTTGCCAGCCTCAACCGTCAACCCATGAGCCTTGAGCTGGCCGAACAGGTGCTCTCGGACATCGTCTCGGCTGACCAGCCCCGCCGGATCACGCCCCAGGTGATCCTCGACGCAACATCGAAGACCTTCGGCTTCACCGTCGACGAGCTCTGCGGACCCAACCGACGCCGACCTCTGGTGACCGCCCGTCAGGTGAGCATGTACGTCTTCCGTGAGCTCACCGACTTCAGCTATCCCGCCATCGGCCGCGAATTCGGCGGGCGTGATCACTCGACCGTCATGCACGCCGTCGACAAGATCACGGCGATGATGAAGGAACGCCAGCAGATCTACAACCAGGTCACCGATCTCATCGTACGCATCAAGAGCGGGTCTTGAGATGAACCGCCCCGACCCCCACATCACGCAGAAAAGCCGGGCTCCTCGGGCTTCCTACTTATATCCAGAGGTTGTGCACTATCTGTGGATATCCCCGGTTCATCCTGGGGTAATTCTGTGAACTTAGATGAACTTGTCCATAACCGGTAACCGCCTGCATACCCGGGCGTGTCGCCCGCGGGGAAACGGTGGACGGACGGCTCTCAGCGACCGGCGGCCTACGCTGCGACAACGCCTGGAGGTCCACAGTCCACAGGGCCTATTACCACCGTTATTCCAATTGAAACCCATAAAACTAAAGCGAGAAGGGAACGCCTGGTGAAGTTTCGGTGTGAACGTGACTCCTTGGTGGAGGTCCTGACCACAGCCGGTCGTGCCGTCAGCTCGCGGACGTCGACCTCGATGGCGCTCGGTGGGGTCCGGATGGAGACGACCGGGAACCATCTGAGCGTGGTCGGGACCGACCTCGACCTCACCGTGCACGTCTCGGCCGAAGCCATCGGGATCGACGACGGTGTGTGTGTCGCCCCGGCCAAGTTGCTGGCTGACATCGTCCGGTCCCTCGAACCCGGAGCCGTGACCATCGATGCGGAGGCCGAGAAGGTGGAGATCGGTGCGGCGAGATCGCGCTTCAGCCTGCGGACGTTCCCGGTCGACGACTTCCCCACATTGCCCGAGCCGCCTGCGCCCACCACGTTCCTCCCGGCCGCCGAGCTGTCGGGAGCCCTCCGCCAGGTGGTGCGGGCGGCGTCGAGCGACGATGCCCGGCCGCTGCTGACCGGGGTGCTGATCGCCCCTGAGGGGAACGGGGTTCGGTTGGTGGCCACCGATTCCTACCGCCTGGCCATGCGGGACATCGACGGCAGTGACGCCTTCACCGACAAATCGCAGATTCTGGTACCGGCCCGGGCGTTGACGGAGCTGCAGAGGCTGTCGGTGGTGGGGCCGGCGGGACGGGAGGGGGGGAGCGAGTCGTCAGACGGCCGGGCGGAGGCCCCGACCATCGGGTTGTCGGTCGGGGAGCACGACGTCACGTTTGCCGCCGGCAACGTCAAGGTGAGCACGCGGCTGTTGGACGGGAGCTACCCCGACTACCGCCAATTGATCCCGGCCGAGTACCCGAATCGCCTACACGTGGGCAAGGACTCGCTCCTCGACGCCCTGCGCCGGGTACGGTTGCTGGTGCGCGACAACACCACACCGGTTCGGCTGTCCATGCGCCCAGGGGGTGTCGACCTCACGGTGGTCTCCCAAGAGGTGGGGGACGCCAGCGAGACCGTGGATGCCGACTTCGACGGCACGGAGCTGACCATCGCCTTCAACCCGACCTACCTGATCGACGGTGTCGAGGCGGTTGCCGGTGACGAGGTCCTGGTCGAGACGGTGGATGCCACCAAGCCGGCCACGGTGCGCTCGGCCGAGGAGACGGACTTCCGCTACCTCCTGATGCCGGTGCGGGTGTCCTGACGAACCGGTCGGCTTCGTGAACATCGTCTCGCTGGTCATCACCGACTTCCGCAACATCGAACAGGTCACGCTCGAGCCCGACCCGGCCGGCACCACGGTCATCACCGGGCTCAATGGAGCAGGCAAGACGAGCGTGCTGGAAGCGGTCAACTACCTCTCGAGCCTGCAGTCGTTTCGGGGGGTACCCCGGGGGGCCATGGTGCGCCGCGGGGCCGAGCGATCGATCCTGCGGGCCGAGACGCTGGTGGCGGGGCGGGCCGTGTCCATCGAGGCGGAGCTGGCGGTCGGGGGCCCGTCCCGTACCTTCGTGAACCGTCAACGCGTGCGGCGCAGGGGTGACCTCCATGAAGCCCTCCGCACCACCGTGTTCACACCGGAGGCCATCCAGGTCGTGCGGGGACCACCGTCGGAGCGGCGGAGGTTCCTCGACGAGACGTTGGCCGTGGTGGAGCCGAAGGAAGCCCGCCACGGCGAGGAGGTGGAGCGGACCCTGCGCCAACGGGCCGCGCTTCTGCGGAGCAGCCGTCGCCGGGTGACCCCGGAGGCGGCCAGCACCCTCGACGTCTGGGACGCACGTCTCGATGCGGCCGGGACCGCCCTGGCCGACGCCCGCTCCGCCCTGGCCGTGGCCCTCGCCCCCATAGCCGAGGCGCACTACATGCGGCTGGCCGGGCACCCCGTCCGGGTGGCCCTCGAGTATCGCCGGTCCTGGTCGGGGTCCCTCCTCGCCGCCCTGGCCGAGGCCCGCCAGAGGGACCTCGAGCGGGGTGTGTCCTCGGCCGGTCCGCACCGCGACGAGCTGGAGCTGTCGTTGGACGGGTTGCCCGGACGAACCCACGCCTCCCAGGGCGAGCAGCGTACCCTGGCCCTGGCCCTCGAGCTCGCCGCCCATCAGCTGGCCACCGAACGACTGGGCACACCGCCGGTGTTGCTGCTCGACGATGTGTTCTCCGAGCTCGACCCCCGGCGCTCGAAAGCCCTGCTCGCAGGACTTCCGACGGGCCAGACGCTGATGACCACGGCCTTTCCGGCCCCGACCGAGGTGCCGGCCGACACGATCTACGCCATGGAGGCGGGAGGGCACGTGACGCCCATCTTCCGGGAGGGGGTCTGATGGACACCCCGCGGGAACGGGGCACGGGCCCACAGCCACTCGGGGCTTCGCTGGACGCGGTCTCGAAGCGGTTGGGCATCGGGGAGTCGCGCGGTGTCGGGCGCCTGTTCGCCCACTGGGGCGACATCGTCGGGCCGACGATGTCCGAGCACGTCCAACCCGTCCGCATCGACCACGACGTGCTCGTGGTGAGCGTGGACCACCCGGCGTGGGCCACGCAGGTCCGCCATCTGGGATCGGAATTGCTCGATCGGGTGGCCGCCGAGGCCGGTCTGTCACGCCCCGGCCGGGTGGAGGTGCGGATCCGCCGCTGAGCCCTCCGGCCATCGCCCCGGGACCCGAATTTGGCGCCGACCATCGGTCGGGGGGGTCGGTTCCCGAGGTACACTGGTGGTCTTGGAATCGGTGCTTCGCCGCCGTCAACAGAGCCAATCGGTGTTCTGCCGGCATGCCTGAGGCGTTGATTCCCGCTCAGCCAATCGATGTTGGAAAGGGCGCGCCTGTGGCGCTGAAAACTGAGACTGATCGCGGCGTGGAGCGGTCCACCTACAACGCCGACGACATCACCGTTTTGGAGGGTCTCGACCCGGTTCGCAAGCGACCGGGCATGTATATCGGGTCGACGGGCCCTACGGGCCTGCACCATCTGGTGTGGGAGGTCGTCGACAACGCGGTGGACGAGGCCATGGCCGGCCACTGCACGCAGATCGACGTGACCGTGCTGGCCGACGGGGGAGTGCGGGTGGCCGACAACGGCCGGGGGATCCCCACCGGGCCGATGCCCAAGTACAAGGGTCGCTCGGCCGCCGAAGTGGTCCTCACCACCCTTCACGCCGGCGGCAAGTTCGGCGAGGGAGGAGGCTACAAGGTCTCCGGAGGGCTCCACGGGGTGGGTGTCTCGGTGGTGAACGCCCTCTCGACGAGACTGCTGCTCGAGATCGACCGGGACGGCGACCGCCACACGATGGAGTTCGTCAACGGCGGCAAACCCAAGGCGAAGCTGGCCGTCACCGGCAAATCCCCCCGGGGCCGGAGCGGCACGACGGTCACCTTCTGGCCGGACCCCAAGATCTTCGAGGACGTGGAGTTCCGGGCCCAGACCATCGTCGAACGCCTCCAGGTCATGGCCTTCCTCAACAAGGGCCTCGAGATCCGCTTCGTCGACGAGCGCCCGGAGGCCAAGGCGCCCCAGGTCTTCAAGTACAAGGATGGGATCGTCGACTACGTGCGGCACCTCAACGCCTCGAAGGAAGCCCTGTTTCGCAAAGTGTCGTCATTCGACCAGCGCGAGGAGTCCATGGAGGTCGAGCTGGCCCTGCAGTGGAACACCGGCTTCTACGAGAGCATCCACTCCTTTGCCAACGGGATCTCGACCATCGACGGTGGCATGCACGAGGAGGGATTCAAGAAGGCGCTCACCAATGTGGCCAACAAGTACGCCCGGGCCAAGGGGACCCTGAAGGAGAAGGACGACAACCTCCTCGGGGAGGACATCCGTGAGGGCCTGACCGCGATCATCTCCGTGCGACTGCAGGACCCGCAATTCGAGGGTCAGACCAAAGCCAAGCTGGGCAACGTCCCGGTCCGGTCGTTGGTCGAGCGGGCCACCAACGAGAAGCTCACCAACTGGTTCGAGGAGAACCCCCGCGAGGCGGGCCAGGTCATCCAGAAGGGGTTGCTGGCCGCCCGGGCCCGGGTGGCGGCACGCTCGGCCCGCGACCTCACCCGCCGCAAGTCGGCCCTCGACGGGGCGGGACTACCCGGCAAGCTGGTCGACTGCTCGTCGCGCGACCCGCGGGAGAGCGAACTGTTCATCGTGGAGGGGAACTCGGCCGGCGGGTCGGCGAAGGACGCCCGCAATCCGAGGACCCAGGCCATTCTTCCCATCCGGGGCAAGATCCTCAACGTCGAGCGGGCCCGCATCGACAAGATGCTGAAGAACGCCGAGATCCAGGCCCTGATCTCGGCCATCGGCGCCGGATTGGCCGAGGACTTCGATGTGGCGAAGATCCGCTACCACAAGATCATCATCCTGGCCGACGCCGACGTCGACGGGTCCCACATCCGGACGCTGCTGCTCACGTTCTTCTTTCGGCAGATGAAACCGCTGGTGGAAGGAGGGTTTGTCTATGTGGCCCAACCCCCGTTGTACTCCACCCTGGTAGGCAAGGAGAAGGTCTACCTCAAAGACGACCAGGCCAGGGAAGCGTTCATGGGGGAGCATCCCAACCACACCAAGGACTTCCAGCGGCTCAAGGGTCTGGGTGAGATGGACTTCAGCGAACTCCGCGACACGACCATGGATCCGGCCCAGCGCTCGCTACTGCAGATCGCAGTGGAACAGGCCGCCGTGGCCGACGAGGTCTGCTCGGTGCTGATGGGTGAGGACGTGGACCTTCGACGGCACTTCATCCAGACCAACGCCAAGGACGTCCGGTTCCTTGACATCTGATCGGTCGACAAGGCCGGGGGAACGCTCGGCGAGAGGGCACACCACGGGGTCGGGACAACGAACGAGGAAGGTGCATGGCCGCATCTGACGGGGACGGGACCAGGGGCCCGGGGACGGAGGAGGACGTCTCGGGGGCCATCGAGCCCATCGAGATCCAGGAGGAGATGGAGCGCTCGTTCCTCGAGTACTCGATGTCGGTCATCGTGTCGAGGGCGCTGCCCGACGTGCGGGACGGGCTGAAGCCCGTGCACCGGCGGATCCTCTACTCGATGTACGACCAGCGCCTGCTGCCGGACCGACCGCACACCAAGTGCGCCAAAGTGGTCGGGGACGTCATGGGCTCCTACCACCCCCACGGCGACTCGGCCATCTACGAGGCCCTGGCCCGCATGGTCCAGGAGTTCTCCATGCGCCACCCGCTGATCGACGGTCACGGCAACTTCGGCGGCACGGGTCCGGACGAGGGGCCGGCCGCTATGCGCTACACCGAGTGCCGGCTGGGCCCGCTGGCTCTCGAGCTCATGAACGGCATCGACCAGGAGACGGTCGATTTCCAGCCCAACTACGACGCCACCACCGAGGAACCGGTGGTGTTGCCGTCGCGTTTTCCGAACATGCTCGTGAATGGGTCCCAGGGCATCGCCGTCGGCATGGCCACCAACATCCCCCCGCACAACCTCGGCGAGGTCATCGACGCCACGGTCCACCTCCTCGAACACCCCGACGCCACCCCCGACGACCTGATGGAGTTCGTCAAGGGCCCGGATTTCCCGACGGGGGCACTCATCCTCGGCCGCCAAGGCATCCTCGACGCCCTACGCACGGGGCGGGGCTCCATCAAGCTTCGGGCTGTCGCCGAGGTGGAGGAGGGGCGGGCGGGCGAGACCCGCATCATCGTCTCCGCGATGCCGTACCAGACCTCGATCGCCGTCGTCTCGAAGAAGATCGAGGACCTGGTCCGGGCGGGCGACCTCGATGGCATCGCCGAGGCCCAGGACGACTCGTCGGGCGGGAAGACCCGGCTGGTCATCCGGCTCAAGCGCGACGCCAACGCCAATGTCGTGCTGAACAACCTGTTCAAGCAGACCCCGCTGCAGACCTCGTTCAGCGTGAACGCGGTGGCGCTGGTCGACGGGGTGCCCCGCACACTCAATCTGGCCCAGATGCTCACCCACTACGTGGCCCACCAGGTCGACGTGGTGACCCGCCGATCGCAGTTCCTGCTGGACAAGGCCCGGGCCCGCGCCCACGTGGTGGAGGGGCTCCTCAAGGCCATCGACATGCTGGACGCGGTCATCGCCGCCATCCGGGGTTCCGAAGACCGGCCGGCGGCCCTCGGGACGCTCCAGGCCGCCCCGTTCGACTTCTCCGAGGAGCAGGCCAACCACATCCTGGACATGACACTGGCCCGCCTCACCCGGTTGGGGCGGACCAACCTCGAGGAGGAGCTGGCCAAGCTGCTGGAGGAGATCACCGAACTCGAGTCCATCCTGGCCGACCCGGCCAAGCTCCGCGGTGTGATCGCCAACGAGCTCGGTGAGGTCCGTGAGAAGTTCGCCAACGACCGGCGGACCGTTATCACCCATGATCCCGGGGACATGAACGTGGAGGACCTCGTCGACGACGAGGAGCTGGTGGTGACCATGAGCCGAGCCGGGTACGTGAAGGCGGTGTCGGCTGACTCCTTCCGCACCCAGGGCCGAGGCGGACGTGGGGTCCAGGGCGCCAAGCTCAAGGAAGAAGATCTCATCGACGATGTGGTGCACACCACCGCCCACGCCCATCTGCTCCTGTTCTCCAACCGGGGTCGAGTGTTCCGGTTGCGGGCGCTCGAGATCCCGATGAAGGACCGCACCGCCCGGGGCACCGCCATCGTGAACCTCTTGCCCTTGGCTCCGAACGAGATCATCCAGGCGATCATCGGCACACGCGACTTCGCGGCCGACAACTACTTGGTGTTCAGCACCAAGTTGGGCCAGATCAAGAAGACCGCCTTCAGCGAGTACGACAAGTCCCGCCGCGAAGGGTTCATCGCCATCAATCTCCGCGAGGGCGACGAGTTGGTCCGGGTGGTTGAGACCCACGGCGACGATGACATGTTCCTGGTCACCGCCTCGGGGATGACCATCCGCTTCTCCGAGGAGGACGTGCGGCCGATGGGTCGGGACGCAGCCGGCGTGCGCGGGGTCCGGCTCAAGGACGGTGACCAGGTGGTGTCCTGTGACATCGCTCGCGACGAGGCGGACATCCTCATCGTCACCGACGCCGGTTACGGCAAACGAACCAAGGTGGAACGGTTCAACCGCCAAGCGAGGGGTGGGCAGGGCGTGCGGGGCATCCGACTGACGGCCAAGCGCGGTCGGGTGGTGGCGGCCTTCATGGCCGGGCTGGACGACGAGATCCTGCTCGTCTCCACCTCGGGCGTGGTCATCCGCACCGCCGTACGGGAGATCGCGTCGCAGGGCCGGGATGCGACCGGTGTCCGGGTGATGAACCTCGACGGAGGCGATGCCGTGGCGGCGGTCGCGCTCGTCGGTGGCGAGGTGGCGGCGGACGACAGCTGATCCGGCGCCGGGCCCTGCCACCGGGGCCCTGCCACCGGCCCCCGCCAGCACCTCGGCGGGGCGAGCGTGGTGTAGCGTCGCGCACCGGTCCGGGGCTATAGCTCAGTCGGTTAGAGCGCAGCACTGATAATGCTGAGGTCGCAAGTTCGATTCTTGCTAGCCCCACCAACATCGTCGCCCTGTTCAGAGGCCGTTTCTTCGGTCTCTCCGGGGTGCCCGTTGGGGTCCCCTGAAGGCATCCATCGCGCGTTCATCGCGCGCGTTGCGCGCGATGGGTTTGCCGGAGTGATCTCGGATGGCTCTTCGGCCTCCGGTGAGCCGAGAAAGTGGTTCCCGAGCGCCTCTGCGGCTCCCCGGTCGGCTGCCGCCGTTGGCTGGGCATAGATGTCCAGCGTCGTGGCCGCCCGGCGGTGACCCACCCGGGTCTGCACGGTCTTCACGTCGATCGCCATGGCCACCATCACCGTCGCGTTGACCGTGCGGAGCATCTTGAACTGGAAGCCGTCCAGCCCAGCGCTCTGACACGCCGGCACCCATATCCGACGGCGCCAGTTCGAGTAGTGCAGGGGCTGGCCCGTCGGGCGCGCAGAAGACGAGGGAGTCGCCCTCTGCGCCGGTGATCCCGCGTCGCCGCAGATGGGTTGCCAATGCTCGAGCAGTACCTCGGGCGCCGGCATGGTCCTCGTGCTGTTCCACTTCGGCGATCCCGTCACCATCCGACCCTTGAGCCCTCGGGTGAGCTGCGACTCGACCGTGACGGTCCGATTCAAGAAGTCGATGGCGCCCACGCGCAGTCCGGCGCATTCACCCCACCGCAGGCCCAGCACTGCGGCCAGATAGACCATCCCGCCGGTGTCAGCGCCAACGGCGTCAGCCAGACCGTGGAGTTGTCCGGGCGTTACAGCCATCTGACGGACGGGTTCGGGCTCGGGGAGCCGGATGCGTCGGCACGGGGATCGCACGATGCGGTCGGTGTCCAGAGCGAACGTCATGATGGCGCTGAGGACGGCGTAGTGGCGACGTACCGAGCGGGCTCCAAGCCGGGTCGACCACGTGTTCACAACTCGCTGCACATCCGCCGGCGTGACGTCGCCAATCGGGTACCTGCCGAGGAGTGGGAGGATGTGGACGTTCACGATCGATTTGTCCCGGGCGAGCGACGAACCCTTCTTCCTGGGATTCGACTCCAGCCATTCGGCAACGACATCGGCGACCTTGTCCGAGGCGCGAGGCGGGTCGATCCAGACCCCCCGGGCACGGTCGGCCTTCTCCGTGGACTCGAAACGGTCCGCCTCTTTCTTCGTGCGGAACGTACGGGTGTAGACGCGGCCCGATGCATCGCGCAGGCGTACGTCGTACACCCAGCCATTCTTGGTTTGGCGCTTCGTGATGCTCATGGACGTCTCCCCGTGTCAGACCCTATGCCCGAGTACGTCCATTGTCCCCCAGGGCTGCGACGTCGAGGAGGTCGTCGACGAGCCGCACCAGGGAGGCCACGGGAATCCTGCGGTTCCCGTCGAGCATCACCGACTCGAGCCGCCCTTCTCGGAGGAGCCGGTACACCTTGCTCCGGCTGATGCTCAGGGCCGAAGCAGCCCCGGCCGGGCTCAGAAGGAGTTTCGGCCCAGGAACCAACGTACGGTCGCCGGGACCGGCTCTGAGGCTTGTCTCGACTTTCACAGACCCATGACCGGTGTCGGGTTCGGTGAACAGCACCCCGATTCCGGAAGGATTCACCTGGCGTTCTGTATGCACTGGATCTCCCTGGCTCGCGGCCAGAACGAGTTGTCCTGGGTGCAAGCCATCCTCCGGATGAACGTCACCCGGAATGTCACCCCCGTCGTCCGAAGCATTCGACTCCGGAGGGTGACGTTGCCGAGTACCCACTCTCGAATGTCACCTTGGACTTGCCGGCCACGTCACCTTCCCAGTTCCCCTGGACTTTCATGCACCGGAGTCGCCTGGGCCACCCTCGGAGAGGCTCGCCTCTTGATCCCTCGTGTCGCCACATCCAGTTCGATCGGCGCCCGCCACCGGTTGTGGCCGTCACCGCCATCCGGCGTCAAGGGTCGCCACGGGGCTCCGCCACGCTGCCCGTCGGTCATCCGTCTCCTCCTGCTCTGGCCCGGGCAGCGGGCTCCACTTCCTCGCTCGGCCGGAGGCCGTCCCCTGACCCCGTCTGACGATGCCGGCAAGGACGCGCCCATCCGGAGCAAGGGCAAGCCCTGCTCCGAGGCGGAGCCGAACCCAGGGCTGGCTCTCGCGCCGTTGCGGAGGGCTGTGGGGTGGTGCGGCACATGCGGCCAGTTCCCAGGCGTTGGCTGCCTGCACTGGGGGGCCGTTGAGCGCAGCGCCGGCCCGTCTGGTCGCGCCGCTACCTCGAGCACGCAGACACTGATCACGATCGTGCGGCGGGCGATCACGGCGACCAGGCGGGCATCGAGCCCGCACCGGTCGCATCACTGTGACTTCCCCTCTGCTCCACCAAACGGGGATCATCAGCACCACACCTGTGCACTCTGACGAGTCCGGCCGCCCTCCGGGCGTAAACCCGTTCCATCGGGAGTACATTCTCCCTGGTCAGGGACCCGTTTTGACGAGGGTGACGTTTAGGGTGACATCCGTCCGGACAGTGGGTGACGTTCGGGACACACGGTTCCGGTTCAGAGCCCTGGAGGCTTGGTCCCCATGTTCGACGAATGCGCCAACATCGCCGCGTTTGGCGACCTCTCAAGCTCGTCGCTGAGCTCGGACGGCAGAGCACCCTCGGAGATGCACCCGGTGGATGACGTCCCGCCACTTCCCCCGGTCATTGACCTTGCCGACAGGATCGAAGCTCTCGGCGCGCTGGTGAGAAGCCTCGAACACCGAATGCACAACCTAGCCGGCGACCGACGATCGCTCGTCCATGCCAATTCGGCGGTGGCCATCAAGAGGTTCTCCGCTGTAGACGAACGAATCGAAAGGTCGGACATTGGCTGACTGGGTCGATTGGATGCAGGACCGGTGTGCAACTGTCGGTGGCTGGCTGCGGCCGTGCTGGTGGCGACACGGCTACGTCGTCGAGGAGGTCGTTGCGCTCCACACCTCTTGGCTCGGCATGTACGAGTCCGACGAGACCATTCATCCCTTTGCCGCGCTCGATTGGCACGAAGCTTTCGAGAGAAGCCGGGAGCGCATTCGCCAAGCGGTCTGGTAGCCGAGCCAGGCGCGCCGCAGCGCAGCGCCGAGCCCGAGCGATGTCGACGGAACGCCCGGTACGTCGGCGTTGGGGACCACGAGGGAGATGTTAGCAAACTGTGAACTTAGTTGACAGTTGCCTTCCGGCGCCCGATACTTCGAGCATGCGGCTCGCGGGAACCCGATTTACCGGGGTCGCGCCGCATCCAATCGGCGCCGAACATCCGACGTGTTCACGCCGAGAGCGCCCAGAAGCACCGCCGCAGGATCTGGTGGTTGGAGAGTGAGGATCTGGGCCAGCACCTGCTGGGCCGTGACCTGGGTCTTCCTGCGATTGGGCTTGACCGCTTCCTCAAGCACTTTCTTTGCCGCGGGCGTCATGCGGAGGCGATCTTTGTTCACGACGGCTCTGAACGTCGGCCTTTTCGGCACGGCGCGCATCGGCAGTGGGGGGGTGTCGGCGCCGGACCCCAGGCCCAGGGCGCCCAGAGCTTCGTGATCGAGCGACTCAAGAGCCTGGCGAGCTTGCTGCAGGCTCACGCCCAACACGACTTCGATCGAGGGATCCTCCAACAAGGCGAGTAAGAGGTGATCGGTGCCGGTTCGGCGATCACCTCGGCCTCGAGCCTCCTCACCGGCTCGCATGTAGGTGGCCCAGACGTGAAGCACCTCTGGCACAACGGATTCGGTGGTCATGATGACTCCTTGTTGTATTTGGTGTGTACGGATTGGCGGGTGATGCCCAAAGCGTCTCCGATCTGCTGCCACGACCAGCCCTTTTCCCGGGCCGACGCGACGTGGTTCGCTTCGACCCTCTCAGCCAGGCGATGTAGCGCCAACGAGGCGCGAAGCCCAATTGCCGGGTCATCCGACGAGAGATTCTGGTTGAGATCTTCGACATCCATAGTGTCAGTCTAGACTGACATCCTTGATTTGTCAACCTAAACTGACACAGGAGATAACCACACTGGAGTGCCCCAGATGGCCGGGTTACGGACGCGATCATTAGGCCCGAAAAAGGGCGATTGCTAACTCTCGCGAGCGCTTCGTCGGCCCCGCTGCGAACGAAACCGGAATGTCTCTTTGGTCAGCGTTGGAGGAGCTTGCGGCTGGTCCCATAACTGGCAACGACGGTGGTTCCCATGTCTCTGGCAAACGACAGCGGATGCCGGCGGCCTGGCAAATGGGAGTGTAGTTAAGCGGCAAACGGTAGCTCTGAAGCCCGGCAGATGGTATGGTTCAGGTCGTGGAGTACCAACGCCGCGTCGCTGACGAGGAACTCGACACGCTGATGGGAGATCTGCCGGCCCTGGCACTCGAGGGAGCCCGGGGTGTCGGCAAGACGGCAACAGCGGCCCGGCGAGCCGACATCGTCTTCGAGCTGGACGACCCGGGGCAACGCGAGGTCCTGGTGGCCGATCCTTCCATGATCGACGTAGCCGACGGCACGGTCCTTATCGACGAGTGGCAGCGCCACCCGCCCATCTGGGACGTCGTCCGCCGTCGAGTCGACGCTGGGGCTCCACCAGGCCGGTTTCTCCTTACCGGCAGCGCCGAGCCAACCGAGGAGCCTGCGCATTCGGGTGCCGGACGCATCGTCCGACTCCGCATGCGCCCCCTCAGCCTGGCCGAGCGCGGCCTGGCCGAGCCTGTGGTCGGACTGGGCGCCATGCTCGCCGGCGAGCGACCGGCGATCAATGGGAACAGCGACATGGCGCTGCGCGACTACGTGGAAGAGATCCTGGCGTCGGGGTTCCCCGGCATCCGTCCGCTGGCGGGCCGAGCACGGCGAGCTCAGATCGAGAGCTACCTCGCCCGCGTGGTCGAACGCGACTTCCCCGAGCAGGGCCTGCGGGTGCGCCGTCCCGCTACGTTGCACGCGTGGTTGAGCGCGTACGCCGCCGCCACCGCGACGACAACGAGTTACAACTCACTCCTCGACGCGGCCACAGCCGGGGAGAACACCAAACCCGCGAAGACCACGACCACCGCGTATCGAGATGTCCTCTCCCAGCTGTGGCTGCTCGACCCGGTCCCCGGCTGGGTACCTAACCGCAACCACCTTCGTCGGCTTACCCAAGCACCGAAGCATCACCTCGCCGATCCCGCTCTGGCCGCCCACCTCGTCGGCATCGATGCCGATGCCCTGTTGCGGGGGCAGGGCGCCGGGCCCGACATCCCCCGCGACGGGACGCTCCTGGGCGCACTCTTCGAGTCGCTCGTCACCTTGAGCATCCGGGTCTATGCCCAGGCGTGCGAGGCCACCGTGCACCACTTGCGGACTCGAGATGGCGACCATGAGGTCGACCTGATCATTCAGCGCCGCGACCAACGTGTCGTGGCGCTCGAGGTGAAGCTCGACGGTGTCCCGGGGCCGGCTGACGTGCGTCACCTCCTCTGGCTCCGGGAGCGACTGGGCGACGACCTCCTCGACGCCGCCGTCATCACTGCCGGAGCCCACGCATACCGTCGCCCCGACGGCATCGCCGTCATCCCCGCCGTTCTGCTCGGAGCGTGATCGCTTCTTTGGCGCCGTCGAGCGCCATCGCGCGTTTCATCGCGCGTTTATCGCGCGCGCCAGTCCAAAACATGCTGTGTCACTCTGCGACGTCCAAGCCCCTGACCTGGTCATTCTTGTTCATCCGGTGTCATGTGACCGGCTTATCTTTCCTGATAATGCTGAGGTCGCTGGTTCGATTCCAGCTAGCCCCACCATGATCGTCCGTTGACGATTCCAGCAGTACGTGCGGCGCTCAAGCGAACAACAATGTTGTGAAGAGCAACACGCTCACCGACAGCGGTGGTTCAGTGGGCGGCGCACCGAGTACTTACACGCCGTCCGGCGTCGTACAACACGGTCAGCAACAACGCCATCAGTGGGTACACGACACCGGTCGGCCATGGCGGAACCAACGACACCCTGAAACACAACAATCCCTAGGTCATCCGTACCCCGTGCCGACTGACTCACAACGCACGTCGGTATGGGCGCCCATCCCGGCCGAACCTTCGGCCGAGGGGCCGGCCCTGGCGGATGATCTACGACCGTGTCGGTGATCGGGGAGCCGATGGCACGGATGGCATCGGGTACTGTGATCCGCCTGGCCCCGGGTGGATAATCCGCGTAGACACGGCGGGGATCGAACGGTAGATGGTCCAGAACTCATTGACCGAAGCGACGAGCAACTCCATGTCCGTGTCGGCGATCGCCGATGTCGTCTGCTCGCCTCGGTCGAGCAGGGCTGACACGTCAAAGATTGAGCCGGGACCCAGTCGGCCGACCGGCAGGCCGCCGCGTGACGTCGTAGCCATTCCTTGCAGGACGATAAAGCATTCCAGAGCCCGCTTTCCTTCTCGGGCCAGCACACGCCCGGGTTTTGCTCGAAGGTGGGTCGTCAACGAATCGATCTGCTTGAGCTGTCTCGTCGTGCAGGTCGAGAAGCTCTCAATGGCCCTCAATCGCTCGGTAGGGGCATTCCCTCTGGTCACGACGGCCTCCTTCGATGCGAGGTGTCTCCTCCCGCGCCGGCTAGCGTTGGCGAGGATCGGTCGGGACCAACGGACCGCCGGAGAGAGTGTCCACCACCTGTTGTCGCTGCCTGCTGACGCTGCCTGCTGACGCTGCCTGCTGACGCAACGGGATCCTCTTCATCCGTTGTATCAATCTCAGTGAAACGGACGGTTACGTGACACCGAACCCGCGATGAACACGTCGTGACCCACTGGTGAATCCATTCAAGCGAGACGACCCCGGCTCGTCCGGCCCGGAGCTGACGAACCGGCCGGGGAACCCCACGTCGACGGGCCGGGCCGGCGTCTCCGACCGTCGACGAGCCTCGGCGTCCGAGTGCGCCCATCCGGACTCCTCTTGCGTCGGACTGGACTTGGGCCGATTGGTACGCTCGGGCGCCCGACGAGACCGAGTTCGACAACGGGGTAGCAGCGGCATGAGCAACGCGTGCCTGGGACCGGGCTGGTGGCAAGCATCCGACGGCAACTGGTACCCACCGGAGCACGCGTCGCCACCGGTGGGGCCACCATCAGTCCTCGGCGCCACCACACCACGGGGACCGGGCTGGTGGCAGGCGTCGGATGGCCGGTGGTACGACCCGAGGCTCGTTCCGGCCCAGCTCGCGGACCCGGCCACGCCCGGCGCATCTGGGTCGAGGACGCCGATCCACAAACTGTGGTGGTTCTGGATGGCCGGCGCCGCTCTGATCCTGCTCAGCGCCGGGCTCGGCGCCGCAACGTCGGGGAACGAGCCCACGATCACCGCGGCCACGATCGTGACCACCACGATCGTGACCACCACGACCATCAGCCCCCAGTCGTCCATCAGCCCACCCCCGACGACCGTGCAACGGACGACGGCGACGTCGGCGCCTCCGGTGAGCTCAACCGCCGTTCCGGCCACGGTGCGGGCAACGATACCGACGTCCCCACCGACGACGACCACGGCGGTGCCGATACCGGGGCCGGCCGCCTCCCCCACCTGTACTCCGCTGACGGATGCGGGGGATTGCTACCAGCCGGGGGAGTACTGCCGGGACTCGGACCACGGAACAGCGGGATCGCCCCGGGACGGTGAGGCCATTACCTGTGAAGACTACGACGGTTGGCGTTGGGAGCCCACCTGATGGGGGACGTGGCGACGCGCCCGCAGCCAGACGAGCGGCGCTCCGATCCTTCGACCGCGTCGAGCGGCCGGCCCGCTCCTCCAGAGGAGCGACCGCAGACCGCGCGAGATGGTCAGGCGTGAGGGTGGAACCGGTCGGAGCCGATCGGCACGGGATGCTCTACCGGTGGCGCGATCCAGTGGCGGCAGCGGAGATCGAGGCGCTGCACGCGGCCGCGTTCGAAGAGGACGCCGGTCGCTACCGGTGGAACCGCTGCCGTCCCCACAGCCTCGGATGGGTGACGGCTACCAGCGGCCGTGACCTGGTCGGCTTCGTCAACGTGGCGTGGGACGGAGACCACCATGCGTCGTTGCTCGACACCGCCGTCGCTCCGGACTGTCGCCGGCGCGGAATCGGCCGGGGAATGGTGAGGAGGGCCGTGGATGAGGCCCGTCGGGCCGGCTGCGAGTACGTGCACGTGGACTACGGGGCCCGCCTCACCGGCTTCTATCTGTCGTGCGGGTTCACCCAGACGGCGGCCGGACTCGTCACCCTCGGGCAGGGGCCGGCGACCCCGGCCGGCCTCTAGGACGGCAGCTTGGCCGTCGCCTGGTCGACGTAGCCCTGCAGGGCGACCGAGTCCAGCGGCCCGGTGCCGGCCAGGGCCACGATGATGACGCCCCGACCCTGTTGGACCAGGAGGAACCCCTGGTTGATGGGCCGACCGCCGATGGTGAGCATGGCGTCGTAGGCGGCGCTGTTTGCACCGTGCGCTGATGAGGGGACAGTGTTGAGGGAGCCGCTGATCGTCTCCGTGTTCACCGTCTCCGTGAAGGTCTTGCAACCGTCCAGGTCTGCCTTTGCGACGGTGAACCCCGAGGCCGCCGCTCGGGCGGTGGGGAACAAGGCCAGCTCCTCGGCCAGCTGTGGCAGACCTCCGGCCTGGGCGAAATTGACATGGGCATAGGACTGTGACGGCACCTTGCTCAGGGGCTCGTAGTAGCAGCTGTCGGAAGGTGACGGCGCGGTGTTGTCGAGTGTCCACCCGGTCGGCAGGTCGCCGTTCCGGAGCAGGTACTGCTGGGCGCTCGGGGCCGTCGAGGCGGTGGTCGGAGCGCTGCTGGATGAACATGCTGCGGCCAGCAGCGCGACGCCGGTGGTCGCTGCTCCGATGACCTGTCGCCTGCGCATCGCCCGTCCCCGTCTCACCCGGTGAATCGAGGGAAGTCTGGCCACAACCCGGTCGGGGGTCAAGCGGCTGCCGTGCCGGTCGGCGTCCTCTCACACGCCCTTCTGCGGTCGAGATCCAGGGTCAGGCCCGGTGCTCGGTCCGGCCTCGTGACCGAGGCCCTCGGCGGGTTCCGACCGGCGCTCCGGCACATGGGGCCCATCGCCACGGTTCGCCGGTGCCGGCCGGGCAAACGGACTGGTCAGGGGGTTGTTTCCCCCGGCATCCGTCCCGTGGTGACCGATGATCGGAAACGAGACGCGGCGCCGGCTCAAGATGGCCCGCCACCTGGTCGATTGCCTGTCATGGACGTACGGCGGCTCCGTAGCCTGATCTGGGGCAAGACGGAGGGGATCCATTTCGCCGCCGTCCTGTTGATGCCACCGCTGGCAGCCGTGGCCATCTTGGCCATGCGACAACTGCATCTCGTCTCGCCGTCACCGATCTGGCTGGTACCCCTCATCCTCGGAGCCGGCCAGCTGGTGACGACGACGACCGGTTTGCTATTCAACCGGTCTCACAGCCGGGGCCGCCTGCACCTGTGGATCGCCTCCCAGGCCATCGTGGTCACCGCCACGATCTACGCCACCGGGTGGGGTCCGGCCCTGGCCATCGGGCTGGTCCTCGTCGGCCAGGAGACGCTGGTCGTGGCGGGCACCCCGTCCGAAGGCCCGATAGTGATCTGGACGTTGGCCTGCCTGGCGGCGGGCGAGGGACTGATCGCCCTGGGGTGGGCACCCTCGCTGATACCGGTGCCGGAGGTCCACGGGCTGGCGATCCTCATGGGGGTGGGGATCGTCTTCTCCTACCGATCCTTGCGCGCCGCGCTGATCGAACGAGAGGAGGCGGCGGCACTGACCGAGAGCCGGGAGCGCCGATTCCGGGCACTGGTGCAAAGCTCGTCGGATCTCGTGTTCGTGGTGGGTTCGGAAGGGCGGGTGACCTACGCCAGCCCCTCGTCCACCATGGTGCTGGGGTACCAACCGGAGGTGATGCTCGACGCGGAACGGGCCCTGGTCCACGACGGCGACATCGGTCGATTGCGCGCCACCCTCCGGGAGATCGAGGGACTCCCGGGAGAATCGGTGGAGTTCTCCATGCGGGTCCGCCACCAGAATGGAGCATGGCGGTGGCTGGAAGGCATCGCCACCAACCTCTTTGCCGACCCGGACGTCGCCGGCATGGTCCTCAACGCCCGTGATGTGACGGAGCGCCGGGAGCGGATGGAGCGCCAGGCTGCGTTGTCGGACCTCGGACGGGAAGCGCTGCGGGCCACGACGCTGGAGGAGTCGGTGAGGTCGGCTGTGACCGTGATCGACCGTGTCGTCGAGGCCCGTTCCTGCCGAGTGGTGGGCATCCCGGCCGGCGCGGGAGGCCGCCAGGTCCTCGGTGCCGGCACCGAGATGGTCGGTAGCGACCAGCTGGAGCTGGACAGCGGCCGCCCGAGTCTCCGAGTTCCGGTCGGCGACCCCGAACAGCCGATCGCGTTCATCGAGGTGTACAAGGACGGACCCATGACCGCCGAGGACGAGCATTTCGTCGAGGGCGTCTCGGGCATCGTGTTCTCCGCCACTGTGCGGTTCGGTGCCGAGGATGTCATCCGACACCAAGCCATGCACGACCCCCTCACCGGACTGCCCAACCGGGCGCTGTTCAACGATCGACTCGAGCACGCACTTCGCCGACGGTCCCAGGTCGCCGGATTCGTCGCCGTGATGATCGTGGATCTCGACGGCTTCAAGGTGGTGAACGACAGCCTCGGGCATCTCGCGGGCGACGCCCTGCTGGTGGCGGTGGCCGACCGCTTCACCAGCTGCCTCAGGGGATTCGACACGGTCGCGCGGCTGGGCGGCGACGAGTTCGCCATCCTGTTCGACGACCTCGAGGCCGCCGATCAGGCGGGCCGGGTGGCCCAGCGGGTTCTCGACGCCCTGGTCACCCCCTTGACGCTGCCCGGCCGCGAGGTCGCCATCGGTGCCAGTGTGGGTATCGCCCTCGCCAACCGGGCCGACACCCGGCCGGACCGGCTGCTGTCCGACGCCGATGCGGCTATGTATCGGGCGAAACGGGAGGGGAAAGGCTGCTACCGGGTGTTCGAGGCCGCCATGCACACCGCCTCGGTCGAACGGATGACCATTGAACAGGAGCTGCGCAGTGCGATCAGGGACGGTGCGCTGACGGTCCACTACCAGCCCATTGTCGACACGGTCACCGGCCGCACGACCTCGTTCGAGGCGCTGGCCCGCTGGCACCATCCGACGAGGGGGTTCATCCCGCCCGACAGGTTCGTACCCCTCGCCGAGGAGTCGGGCCTCATCCTCGACCTGGGCTCGGCGGTGCTGTTCGAGGCCTGCCAGCAGGCGCGCCGGTGGTATACCTGGTTCCCCGGGTTCCGGCCGAGCGTGTCGGTCAATGCTTCGCGCCTTCAGCTGGCGAATCCCAAGTTCAGCGAGCAGGTGGCCGACGCGCTCGAACGCGCCCAACTCGCACCCTCGTCCCTCACCGTCGAAGTGACCGAGTCGATCCTGGCCTACGAATCCGGGCCGGTCATCACCACCCTCGATACGTTGCGCCAGTCGGGGATCAGGGTGGCGATCGATGACTTCGGCACCGGGTACTCGTCGTTTGCCGCCCTGGCCGATCTCCCGATCGACATCCTGAAGATCGACAAGCGGTTCATCGACAACTTGCTGAGAGACGACCAGGGGCGGGGATTCGTCAATGCGATCATGCAGCTTGCACACACCCTCGACCTCGAGACGACCGCCGAGGGTGTGGAGCATCCCGGGCAACGCACGGTGCTCACCGTCCTCGGGTGCACCAACATCCAGGGCTACTTCTTCTCGAGGCCGCTGACCGGTGATCAGACCCGGGACTATCTGACCAACGACCGGATCGACACCGCCGTCCGGGGTGGACGACGATCGACGCGGAGAGTAACCCTGGGCTAGGCCGACCTCCAGTGAACGGGCGTCCGCCGCGCTCTCCCGCGGTCACCAGGGGTGGCCGTACCGGTCGCGGTGGGCGCGGTCCCCCAGGGGCAGTCGGCGCGGCGGTCCGAGGGGGCGGCGCGGCCAACCGAGGGGGACCACGGCCATGGGCAGGACCGTCGGAGGGAGGCCGAGCAGCTCGCAGAGTTCGGCCCGGTAGAGCGTGGCCAGGGTGGTCATGGCCGATCCGAGGCCAACGGCCGTGGCCGACAGGAGCAGGTTCTGGGTGGCCGGGAACACCGAGGACGGCAGTGTCGATTCGAGGCCGATGGCCGTGTCACCACACACAACGATGATGACGGGGGCCGATCCCAGTCCCCCCTCGGCGCCCTGGTCGACATCGTCGAAGAGGGCGCCGGACAGACGACCCACCGAGTGCTGACGCCCCCCCTCTCGCCAGGCCCGGCGGGTGAGCTGGCCGATGCGGTCGCGGATGGCCGAGTCGCGCACCACCACGAACACCCAGGGTTGACGGTTCTCCGCACTCGGGGCGTGGGTGGCGGCGCGGAGGCAGGCCTCGACGAGGCTGTCATCCACGGGCTGGCCATTGAATTGGCGGCAGGCGCGTTGGCCCAGCACCACCTCGAAGAACGCCTTCGCCCCGTCCTGTCGGTCTGTGTCAACCATCACGCCCGGTCCCCGTCACGATCCACGATCGAGGGGCCATAGGTCCGCGGCCCCGGACGAAACCTAACCCAATGGTTCCGACGGCCCCCCCGGCGAGCCGGGGAGGGGCCGGGCCGGAGCGTTGCCGGTGGGCGGTCGCTACAGTTTCCCAGCACCAGGTCGGACAGCCGTCCCGGGGCCGGACGACCCCTGTGCCGAGGGAGTACACCATGGTCATCGATCTCTGGGTCAACGCACTCTCGAAGGACGCGGCCCAGGCCTTCCTCGGCCAGCCGGGGTTCGGGCACGTCGAGGGGTTCTTCGGCAGCGACGTCCAGGGAGGATCGACGGCCGCCGGGCTGCTGGCCGAGATGGATCGTTTGGGCGTGGACCGCGCCGTGCTCACCGGGGGCCTCTCCCACGCGGATCCGGCCGCCATGGCGGCGGTCGCCGAGCACCGTGACCGGCTGCTGGTAGCGGCCGCCGTGGACCGGCCCGACCGTCCTCGCCGGCAGATGCTCGAGGTCCGCGCCCGGGTCGCCGATGGGACGCTCGACCTGGTCCGGGTCACCCCGCTCGTGCACCAGTACCCGCTCAACCACGCCCTCTTCTATCCGATCTACGCCACCTGCGAGGAGCACGGTGTCCCGGTGTCGATCAACATCGGCATCCCGGGGCCGAGAGTCCGCTCGCACTGCCAGGACCCCGTCCTCCTCGAGGACGTGCTCATCGACTTCCCGGACCTGGTCGTCATCGGGGCCCACATGGGCCATCCCTATGAGGACCTCCTCATCGAGTACATGTTGAAGTGGCCCAACCTCTACCTGTCGAATTCCGCCTACCTGGCCCGGTACATGGACCCGGCGCTGGTCACGTTCATGGGATCCCGCCGGGGCCGGGGCCGGGTACTCTTCGCGTCGGACCACCCCTTCCTGCCCATGGAGCGGGCTCTGGCCGCAGCCCGCGCCCTTCCCCTCGGCGATGACGCCATGAACGACTTCCTCGGAGACGCGGCCGCCCGCCTCTTCGACCCGACCTCCCATGGTTGACCTGCAGACCGACCAGCTCCGGTGGATGGCGGCGGCCTTCCCGGAGGAGGTGGCCTACACCAACCTCGGTGACGGATCATCGATCACCTTCGACCGGTGGGAGCGCGAGTCGAATCGGCTGGCCCATGGGCTGCATCAGCGGGGGACGGCCAAAGGCGACCTGGTCGCCATCTTCCTCGAGGCCGAGCACATCCTCGACTTCATCGTCACCTACAGCGCAGTGCACAAACTCGGGGCGGTCTCGGTGCCCATGAACAACCGTTTGTCCCCCCCTGAGGCACGGGGCATCCTGGAGCATGCCGGGGTGAGCGCCGTCGTGGCCAGCGGGTCGCTCGCGCCGGGCATCCATCCCCTGATCGGCACCCTCCCCTCCCTGGGCCTGGTGGCCACGGTGCAGGGGGTGGGCCCGGCGGCGACAGTGGACATCGAGGACCTGAAGGCCGACGAGGACACGCCCCTCCAAGAGCCCGTCACCGACCAGGACCTGGCTGATGTGATGTACACCTCGGGGACCACCGGCAGGCCGAAGGGTGTCGCCGTCCGGCACGGCAACGTGGCCCTCCTCCCGAACGCCCGCCCGGAATGGACCGGGGCCTCGTGGTTGACGGCGACACCGGTGTTCACCTTGGCCGGCCTGGGGTTCATCTACAATCCCATGAAGGCCGGCATGACCGTCCTCTACCTGCCGAGATTCGACCCGGGCCGGTGGCTCGATACCGTGGAGCAGGAGCGTCCGGTGATCGCGTTCGTGGTGCCGGCCATGGCCCAACTGCTGATCCACCACCCGCGTTTTGACTTCGCCGATCTCACCAGTCTCCGGCGGGTGATCCTGGGGAGCGCCCCCCTGCCACCAACCACCCTGCAGCGCCTCCAGGCCAGGCTGCCCGGCGCCGCCGTGCTCAACAGCTACGGCATGACCGAAGGCGGCCACGCCACCTTCTCGATGGACCCGGAAGGGGCCCGCACCCATCCCGGTGCGGTGGGCAGGCCCAGGCCGGCGGTGGAGGTGCAGGTGGTGGACGACGACGGCGCACCCTGTCCACCCGGCACTGTCGGCGAGGTCGTCACCCGCAACCCGAGCGGTCATCGGGAGTACTACAAGGACCCCGAGGCCACCGCCCGCATGTGGGAGGGCGGCTGGCTGCACAGCGGGGACCTCGGTTATCTGGATGGCGACGGGTACCTCTACATCGTTGGCCGCAAGAAGGAGATGATCGTCCGCGGGGGCATGAACGTCTACGCCGACGACGTGGAGGCGGCCCTTCACGCCCATCCGGCGGTGGTCGAGGCGGCGGTGGTCGCCGTGCCCCACGATGTCCTGGGAGAGGACGTGGCGGCGTTCGTCGTCGTCAGGCCGGGGCGGTCGCTGTCCGGCGACGAGTTGCAGCGCTACGCCGGGGAGCGTCTTGCCGACTACAAGGTGCCGCGACGGATCACCTTCCTCGCCGAGCTCCCGAGGAACGCCGGTGGCAAGGTCTTGAAGTCGCAGCTGGCGGCCATGGTCGAGGACCGGGCGCGCTGAACGAGAGGAGAGACCATGCAGGACCACCGATTCGACTTCGTTGTGGACGGGTCGCCCGAGGAGGTCTGGGATGTGATCTGGGAGCGGACGCGCGCCGGCGTGGACACCGACCAGTACAAGATCGAGATCTACCACCAGGGCGACGAGGACGGGAACGGACTGGTCCGGCACTGCGTGTTCCCGGTCCCGAAGTACCTCCTGTCCAAGGGCAGGGCCCAGTCCTGGGAGTGGATCACGGAGTCGAAGCGGCCGGTGTCGTGGCGGTACGACGCCATCGGCAAGCCACTGTGGTCGCGGGCGTCGGGCTGGACGAGCCTGGAGGACCACGGCGGCGGCCGGACCCGGGTCCACTTCCGTGAGACCTATGAGGTGTTCAACCCGTTCATGCGGGCCCTCCTCGAGCGGCGGGTCCACGCCTTCATCTCCAAGGACAACGACAAGCTGATCGAGGCTTCCATCGTCCGGTCCCTGCGGAAGCGCCGTCAGCGGCCGGAGAGCGTCGCCTGAGCGGCGGTGGGCCCGCGACGGGCGACGGGGGCGAACGCCCGGGGTCAGCCTTCGATGTCAACCGGGCGCCACCCTCGGTCGTAGGGACGGGATGAGTACCATCCACCTCTCGAGGAGCCGCCGTGCCCACTGCCAACGACCCTCCCCCCGGCCCGGAAGGCCCCATCCCGACGGGGGGGCGTGGCCCGCCCACCGCCGTTGGCCGGCCCGGGCCGCCGGGCTGGTGGCGGTCGGGGTGCTCCTCGGCGGGCTGGGGGTGGGTCTCGCCCGCGGCGGAGGGGCGGCCGCCTCCACCACGCCGCCGGCCGCCCCTCCGGGCTGTGTGCCCTCCGCGCCGAAGGTGACGGTCGAGGCCACCGGCGGAGCTTCGGCCCCCCCCGGACACCCTGACCATCAGCCTCGGCGTCCGGGTCGACGACGCCACGGCGGCGGCCGCCCTGTCGGATGCCAACAGCCGGCGGCGACCATGACGGGCTCGTTGGCCACCTCGGGCGTGGCGCCCGGAGAGGTCCGATCGACCGCATTCTCGGTCGCACCCACGTTCACGCCCACCGGGGGCATCTCCGGCTACCAGGTGTCGAACACCCAGATCGTGACGCTTCACGATCTGGTCCACGCCGGCCAGGTCATCGACACCGCCGCCGTTGCCCACGCCCGGGCCATGGCCCGGGCCGCGGCGACCTCGCTCCGTGACATCTGCTCGATCAGCGACACCACCACCGGCCTGGTGCCGCTCACCCAAGCGGGCTTCGTGCTCAACTCGGCCGGGCCGGCCGACCACCCGGTGCCGCTCGAGCCCGGCACGCAGCAGGCCACCGCTCAGGTCACGGTGGTGTACGCCCTCGGGACGGGCTGAGGGCGAGCACGGTCAACTGGACGGGGCGAACCGGTCCCAATCCCACCGGACCAGCGACTCGAAGGGTGCAGCCAGCAGCAGCCGGACGGGCTCGGCCGCCGAGATCCGGGCCATCAGGGGCTGGAGGCGCCCACCGACCTCGGCCGGGTCTCCGTCGAGGTAGCAGAGGGTCATCCGGTACTCGCCCGGGGTGAAGTTGGGCCGGCGGATGGCCGGACTGGTGGCGAAGGTCCACGCCCCGGCCACACCCGGCACCGACACCAGTTCGGGAATGAGCTCGGCGTGACGCCGCTGCAGGAAGGCAGCCTGGGCGGTGCGTTCGGTCGGTTCTTCGACGACGAGGTAGATGCCCCGGTGGGGCCGGAAGGGAACGACTTCATCGGAGACCAGCACCCGGGGGGCCGCATGGGCCTCGAGCAGTCGGAGCGCCCCGGCGTACTGGGTCGGCATGGCGTGGGGGAAGCGCCCCAGCTCGGCGAGGTGGCGGCCGAGCGTGAGGAATTCGTCGATCGTCTCGTCCACCGGGTTGCCCATCAGATAACAGACCACGTGCTCGACCAGCGTCCAGTCGTCGGTCTCGACGGCCCGGACCGCCCGGCAGGACGGAGTGGAGGCCCACCGTTGCCCGGCCACCAGGCCGGGCAGCTGATACTGCTCGGGCATGTGGTCCAACTGGTGCCACTCGAGGTACGGCCGGTCGTCGCCGCCCGTCGAGTGCTTGGTCAGTGAGAAGAACCCGACCTTGACCCGGTTCATGATGTCACCCAGACCCTGTTCACGGTGCCTCCGTTCCGACCAGCTCGGCCAGGGCCTCGAGCTGCTCGAGATAGTGCGAGAGCGAATGGTGGACGAAGCGCAGCTGCAACCCGGTGGCGCCGGCCCGGACCAGCCGGTCGACCATGGCGCGCGCTCCGTCGGGATCGCCCACCGGGTCGGCCGGCCGGCCGTTCTGGAGCACGACCTCGAGGGGGGCCCGCCGCGCCGCCCAGGCCTCGGTGGCCCGGGCGGTGGCCATCATGGTGCCGATGTCGCCGGCGCGGATCCCGAACGGCACCCATCCGTCGCCCAGCTCCACCGCCCGGCGCAACGAACGGGCGGTCCGGCCGCCGATCCACAGCGGTACCGAGGCCTGGAGGGCGCACGGGTCCATGACCACGTCCGAGTACCGGTAGTACTCCCCGTCGTAGCGCGGGCGGGGTTCGGAGAGCGATGCCCGGAGGGCCGACAGTGCCTCGTCGGCCCGCGGCCCACGGTCGGCGAAGGGGGCGCCCAGCAGATCGAACTCCTCCTCGAGGGAGCCGACCCCCAGGCCGAGGATGAGCCGGCCCCGGCTGATCTGGTCGAGGGTGCCGTAGCGCTTGGCGATCTCGAGGGGGTGGTGGTACCCGAGCACCAGCACATTTGTGGCCAGGCGGATCCGGGTGGTGAAGGCGGCCAGGTGGCCGAAGGTGGCCAGCGGGTCCCAGTAGCGGCTGCCCCGCACGGCCGCCACGTCGGTCGGGATGACCACGTGCTCGCTGCAGGTCAGATGGTGGTACCCGAGCCGGTCGGCGGCCCGGGCCACGGCCACCACGTCCTCGACGGTGCCGTCCTGCTCCCATCGGGCGTGGGCACCGGGGAGCATGGTGAGCACGGGGGTGGTGATGCCCAGTCGGAGGTTCGCGGGCCGCGGCCCGGGCCGTACGTCGTCCTCGGTGGCTCCCTCGGGGGTCACGACAGCTCCTTCGGGCGGGGGGTGGGGCCGGGAAACGGTAGCACCGGCCCTGTCCGGGCCGAGGCGGGCGACCGTCTCCGCGAGGCCGGCACCGGTCAGGCGAACAGCTCGGCCACTAGTTCCGGCGGCCGGGCGATGAGCACTCGTTCGCCGCGGACCACCAGCGGGCGCTGGATCAGCTCGGGATGCTCGGTCAGGAGCTCGACCACCCGCTCCGGTGACGAGAGTGCGCCCGGGTCGACAGCCAGGTCGGCGAAGCCGGCATCGCCTGTCCGGACCAGCTCGGCGGGGGAGGTGCCGAGACGCTCCACGATGGACTCGAGCGTCCGCCGATCGGGCGGCGTCCTCAGGTAGTCGACCACCGTGTACGGCACCTGGCGCGCCTCGATCAGGGCCAGGGCCCGGCGGGACTTGGAGCACCGGGGGTTGTGGAAGATGGTGATCCCGTCGTCGTCGGCGTCGGTCATGGGCCGAGGCTAGCCACCGCGGCCGGTGAGCTCGCCCGACAGCCCGGTGTGCGCCTCGGGTAGCATCCGCAATCGGCCGCACCCGAGGGGATCGGGGCGCTCGGCCGGTCCGGGGAGGGTGCTGGCATGGGGATGCCGAAGGACGTGGGCGTGGTGGACACCATGATCGGGTTCCCGCACCCCGACATGAAAGAGGCGTACCGCTTCATCACCCGGCAGGCGAAGGACGTGGAGTCACGCGAGGAGTTCGGCTTCCCGGTGGAGTACATCTTCAAGGACGTCCCCGGCAAGGAGCTCGAGGGCTCGGCCGACCCCATCGCGGTGACGCTCGGGGAGATGGACCGCTGGGGGGTCGAGCGGGGACTGATCGGAGTGGGCGCCCGTTCGGGCGCCGGGGTCGAGGCACTTCGGCGCTTCCCGGACCGGTTCATCCCCTGCGCCAACGCCGACCCCAACGATGGCATGGAGGGGATCGCCCGGCTGGTCCGCGAGCACGAGACCTTCGGCGTTCGGGCCGTCGGCGTCTTTCCGGCCGGGACCTTTCCCCAGGTCCCCATCAACGACAAGCTGATGTACCCGATCTATGCCAAGTGCGTCGAGCTGGACATCCCCATCTTCTGCTGTGCCGGCATCCCGGGGCCGCGCCTCAAGGCCGCCTGCCAGCACGTCGAGCTCATCGACGAGGTCATGTTCGACTTCCCCGACCTCGTCTTCGTGACCAGGCACGGGTGCGAGCCGTGGACCGCGCTGATGGTGAAGCTGATGCTCAAGTGGCCGGGCCTGCACTTCTCCACCAGCGCGTTCGCTCCCCGCTACTACTCACCGGACATCATCGACTACGCCAACACCCGCGGTGCCGACAAGATCATCTACGCCGGCTACTTCCCGATGGGCCTCTCGCTGGAGCGCATCATGACGGAGCTACCGACGGTCGGGTTCAAGGACGACGTCTGGCCCAAGTTCCTCCGGACCAACGCGCTTCGGGTGCTCGGGCTCGACTGAGGGTGGCGGAGAAGGCCCAAGCGGCCGGCCGGGCCAGACAACCTCGGCGATGCTCCCCCCGGCCACCTCGGCCTCGATGACCGGCGGGGAGTCGGTGCCCCGGACCCGCGCCTGGTAGCGGCCCTCCACCAGGGTTCCGAACACCGCGGCGAAGCGACGCCCGATGCCGAGGTCGCGGGGCCGGACGGCGGTATGGCGCCCCTGCCAAGGCACCTCCACCCGGCGGAGCTCGAGCTCGTGACCGTCGAGTGACGGTGGCACCCACACCACCAGGGCACCACGGTCGCCGCCGATGTCGAGCACCACTGTCCCCTCACCACTGGGGCCGGGAGTCGGTTCTGAGGCCGGCCGATCCTTCACCGGTCAGCCCGCCGGAGTCAGGGCGGCGAACCCCGAGATGGGTGTGCCCAGGTAGGGGAACTCGCCCAGATAGTGCTCGGTGCCCATGGCGGTGAGGTCCGTCGGCCCGGACGTGAGCCCCATGGAGACAGCGGCGGCGGCGGCATCGGGCTTGAAGGACGGGTCGACGAGGGGAAGGGTGGCACCGGCGATGGCCCGAAGCTCGATGGTGGCGACGTCGTCGAAGACCCGCCGGCCGTTCGGGAACCCGGCCGGGTCGCCGCCGACGAGGCCGAGGTTGGAGATCCCGGTGGTGGTCGGTGGGATGAAGACGTTGAGCCGCAGCATGTCGGCCTGGGTGGGACCGGTGAAGTTCTGAAAGCCGGGCACGACGCCGGTCGGGATGCCGGTGAGCAGCACGGCCAGCAGGTCCGCCCGGGGGGCGGCCGTCTCGTTGAAGGCGGCCAGCTGGGGGAAGACCCCCGGGTACAGGACCGGGAGCAGTCCGGCCAATTCGGGGTTGGCCACATAACGGGCGAACTGGCTGTCCAGGTTGGGGGGTTGGGAGTTCCAGTAGTCCTTGGCCGCCAGAGGCACCAGCACCTCGTTGAACAACGGATTCCCCAGGCGTGAGATCTGGGTGAACGGCCCCGAGTTCACGTTGGCGCCGGGACTCCCCTCGAAGACCCGGGCCTTCTGTCGGCTGGCCGTGGTCCAGATGCCCAGCACGGCAGTGGGGCTGGTCACGGCCTTGGGCTCGAGCCCATCGGCGGTGAGGTCGCGGATCGGGACCTGGATGGCGATGCTGTGGACGTTCACCCCGGCGGTCGAGTTGACCCCGGCGGCCATCTGACCGAGACCGGTGTCGGCCAGCCCGAAGCTGTTGTGGTCCTGTTCGAACGGCCTCAGGTCGCCGAGGTCGAAGACGGCCCCGAGGTCGACATAGAAGCCCTCGGCGCGTTGGCCGGCGAAGACCCGGGTGCCCGGAGCGATGCCGGTGGTGGCCTGGTCGACCAGGTGCAGGTAGTCGGGCGTCGACAGGGGCCCGATGTTGCACGGGGGGCAGGGGACTCCCGAAGCCAACAGCTGCGGAGCCTGGCCGGAGACCACCCGGGTCACCGAGTAGGTCTGGCGGCGGTTCCAGGTCGGGTCGTCGAGGCGATTGATGGGACCGGTGTTGTACAGGAACGTGTTCGGGTTGGTGATCTCGCTGGTGAACTGGAACTGGTAGCGGATGTCGGCGATGGCGTCCCCGTCATTGTCGATGTTGATCTCGTAGAGCACGTCGTCGCCGAATTCGTAGAAGTTCGGGCCGCCGCCGGGAGCCTGCAACGGGATGTAGTTGGCGATGAGCGTCACGCGCTCGGGACGATCGGGGCAGACGAAGGCGTAGAGGTCCGTCGAGTCGGCGACGGGGTCCTTCGAGATTTCCGGGGCTTCACGATGGGATGACATGGCATACCTCTGGTTCTGGTCGGGTTGGGACGGGGTTCGAATCGGGACGGGTTGGACGATGGGTCGGCCGGACGGGTGGGTGCGGCCGGCGCTCCGGTCATCGGATGGACCGCAGCAGGCGGGCGGCCAGTGACGGATCGAGGACGGTGATCTCCCTCGTGCCGGTGAACAGCCCGATCTCACCGGTGGCCAGGTCCCGCACGTGGGCAATGAGCGGCTCCGCCAGCGACGGGGCTCCGGCGTCGGCGTCGGCGTCGGCGGACTCGGCGGCCCCGGCATCGACCGGTGCGGTGGTGTCGAAGGCGTTGACTGCGGCCGGAAGCGCCGGAACAGCCGACAGTGCCCCGGCGGCCACCACGGCAGCCGAACCGGTCTTCAGGAAGGTGCGTCGGGTGAACTCGCTCATGGAAGCCTCCAGGCAGGGAACGAAGGGCCGCGAACTCTGTACCGGCTCTACGGCGCCGACTCCCCCCTGGATGACGGTGGTCGGGGTTTTCCGGTGCGCCGTGGCCGTGCGGGGGGACCCCGAGCTCTGCCATGCTTTCGCCATGTTCGAGGACCTCCTCGCCGCCAACCAGGGGTACGCCTCGGCCTTCTCCTTGGCCGGACTGCCGGCACGGGCGAAGAAGGAGCTGGCCCTGGTGACCTGCATGGACAGCCGCATCGAGCCGCTGGCCATGCTCGGGCTGGTCCCGGGGGACTCGAAGATCCTGCGGAACGCGGGCGGACGGGTCACCGAGGACGTGTTGCGCTCGCTCATCCTGGCCACCAACTTCCTCGGTGTGCGCCGGATCGCCGTCATGCAGCACACCGACTGCGCCCTGGCCGATCGAAGCGACGAGGCCATCCGTGCCGACCTCCCGGCCGGCACCAGGCCCGAGGCGGAGGCGCGTGAGTTCCTGGCCATGCCCGATCCGGACCAGGCCCTGGCCCGTGACGTCGACACTGTCCGCCGGTGCGGACTGCTCCCCCGAGAGGTCCGGGTCGAAGGGTGGCGATACGACGTGGTCACGGGCCGGATCGAGCGTCTGATCCGGTCCTAGCGCCCGTCTCCCACCCGGCTCGGGGACCGGCGACCACTTCCCGAATGGGGGCACGTCGGTGCGCTTGGTAGCCCGCGGCCGTGCCGGAGATGCCTGGGATGCACGGCGTGGGACGGCTGGGGTTCAACATCCACAACGCGGTGACCCAGTGGGCGTTCGCCCCGTTCGGCGCCGTCGTGCTGGTGGCGGTGATCGCCGCCGCCGTGTGGTACTTGCGGGCGCAGGCCGGCCTATCGCCCCGGGGCCGGCACTGGAGCCGGAAGCGGACGGCCTCCTTCCTGGCCGGGCTGGTGGCCGTCGACGTGGCCCTCCAGTCGCCCGTCGCCGCCTTCACCGCCGACTACTTCCAGGCCCACGTGGTCCAGCACCTGCTGCTCATGGTGGTCGCCCCTCCGCTGCTGGCCATAGGGAGCACCGATGACCCTGGCGCTGCAGACGTCGAGCCGGGCCGGCAAGGTACGTCTGCTCGGCATCCTCAACTCCCGCCCCTTCCGGGTGCTCACCCACCCCCTTCCGGTGTGGGTCCTCTACTACTTCTCGATGATCGCCTTCTTCCTGACCTTCGCCTTGGGCTTCGCCATGGACCACATGTGGCTGATGGACCTCATCAACCTGGGCTTCCTCTTCGCCTCGACCTTGTTCTGGTGGCCCATCGTGGGGTTGGACCCGATCCCCCACTGGCAGATGAGCCATGGGCTGCGGATCGCCAACCCCACGGTGGGTATCCCCATCGAGTCCTTCCTCGGACTCGCCCTCTTGAGCAGCGACCGCCCGGCCGCCTCCATGTAACCCTGTCCAGTACCCATGCGGGTGGCTCGCTGCTGTGGATCGGGGCCGAGCTCTTCACCTTCTTGGCCCTCATCCCGGTGTTCGTCCAGTGGGGTCCGGTTCGAGGAGCGCAAGGGCCTACGCTACGACGCCCAGCTGGACGCGGCGCCGGACGGGCCGCCGGGTCGACCCAGGGCGCCGGGTCCGTGCCGGTCGTCGAATCCCTCGACCACCGCTGAACCGTCACCGCGTCCCGGCCCGGGGTGGCGGGTCCGGGTGGTCTGGACTCAGCCCGGAGCGGGGGCGAAGACGTAGGTGAACGGTGTGACCTGGGGGGCGTTCAGGTAGGCGCTCTTGCCGTTGATGAACACGCCGACGACCACCGCCGAGGAGCCCACCTCCACCGTCATCGTGCCCTTGGACGGGAAGCTCAGACGCTTCCCGCCCGGTTGGACCCCCTCCAGCAGGGGGGTGGGTGAGGTCGAGCTGATGATCTGCACCCAGCAGGGAGCGGAGGTGGCCAGCGCCACGGTGAAGTGGGTGGCGCTGACGGCATAGGTCGTGCTGGTGCCGGTGGTGGACGTCACCGCCACCCCGGTGGCCCGGTGGACGGTGCCTCCCGAGGGGGCGGCGGCCGGGTGCGGGGCCCCGGTGGTGCGGGCACCGGGCTGGGTGACCCGGAGGATATGGGACTGGGCCAGCCACTGTGGTCGCCACTGGTAGATACCGAACCCGGCCACCACCGCCAGCACCAGCACGGCGGCCACCCAGGTGATCACCTTGAGCGCGGTCGGGGCCCGCAGCCGCCTGCGGGCCCGGGCCACCGCTCGTTTGCTGTCTTGGATCTCCTGGTGGGGCACCACGGGGAAGGTGCCGGTCGGGGGCCCGGGGGTCATGCCGAACCCGTACCCGCCGGACGCGGCGGTGGACCCGGCCCCGACTTTTGGGACCTGCCCGGTCTGGGTGAAGGCCCGGAGGTGGTCGGGGCCGGCGGTGACCGCCGCCACCACGTTGGTCAGGGCGGCGGTGGCCTCGCCCGAGGGCGCACCGGGAGGTGAGCCGGTGGGGGCCTGGGTCGACCAGGCGTCGATCATCCGGAGGGCCAGGGCATCCCCGTCGAGACCCAGGAAGACGGCGTAGCGGCGGAGTGTGGAGAGAGCCAGGGCCTGGTCGGGGAGCCGGGCCAGGTCACCGCGCTCGAGGGCCTCGAGCTGGGTGATGGGGCGGCTCAGGCGGTCGTGCACAGCCAAGAGATCGAGGCCGCGCTCCTCCCTGGCGTCCCTTAGCAGTCGCCCGATCTCCTCGGCGGAGGACATCGTCTCCTCTTGGTCGTCACGCCGGCGTGTGGTTCCGCCGCGTTGCCGGATCACCTGCTGTCTCCTGACTTTGCCCTGGGGCAAGCGTACTTGTTCACTGAACTATCTCGTCACAATGCGGACCCCGGTTGAGCCGCCCGTGGGGCCTGGGCGCCGGTGATCGCCGGACAGGAATGTTGCGGACGCAACTACTGTTGTATGGACAGGCGTGAGCCGCGGCGTCACGATGGCGAAGCGGGTCCTGACAGACACGGGAGGATGCCATGCCGGCAGTGACGGTGGACGATGTGTTGGCGCTGCCCAAGGTGGCGCCCGCCTCGGCGCAGGCGGTGGGACGGCCGGTGATCTCGGTGACCACGGCGCCGTCCGGGTTCGAGGGGGAGGGGTTCCCGGTGCGTCGCGCCTTCGCCGGGGTCGACCGGCGCCACCTCGACCCCTTCATCCACATGGACCAGATGGGTGAGGTGGAGTACGCACCGGGCGAGCCCAAGGGCACCCCCTGGCACCCCCACCGCGGGTTCGAGACCGTCACCTACATGATCGACGGCACCTTCCGGCACCAGGACTCGATCGGGGGTGGCGGCCTGATCACCAACGGTGACACCCAGTGGATGACCGCCGGCGGCGGCATCCTCCACATCGAGGCCCCGCCCGAGGAGCTGGTGGCGAGCGGTGGGTTGTTCCACGGCATCCAGCTGTGGGTGAACCTGGCCCGGGGCGACAAGATGATCCCCCCTCGTTACCAGGACATCGGGCGGTCGAGCGTGGTGCTCCTGTCGTCGCCCGACGGGGGGGCCCTCCTCCGGGTGATCGCCGGCGACGTGGGCGGTCATGCCGGCCCGGGTTCGACCCATTCCCCCATGGCCATGGTGCACGCCACCGTCTCGCCCGGCGCCCGTGTGGAGATCCCCTGGCCGCGGGAGTTCAACGCCCTCGTCTACGTCCTGGGCGGCGACGGCACCGTCGGCCCCACCGGCCAGCCGGTTCAGACCGGGCAGCTGGCCGTGTTCGGAGACGGTGACTCGCTGACGGTGGCAGCCCGGTCCGGGCAGGACTCGCGGACCCCGAGACTGGACGTCCTGGTGCTCGGCGGGAGGCCCATCGGCGAGCCGGTCTTCGCCTACGGCCCCTTCGTCATGAACACCAAAGAGGAGGTGGCCCAGGCCTTCGAGGACTACCAGGCAGGCCGGTTGGGCACCATCCCGGCGGACCACATCGGGTCCTGACCACACCCCCGGGCGCCGGAACACCGGCTCCCGGCCCACCGACTCGCGCCTCTGGCCGAGTCACGCCGTGACGCTCTCGAGCACCTCGGGCTCGGTTCCGGGCTCGGCCGCCTCCGCCTCGAGTGTCGCCTCGGCGGCCAGGGCCGAGATGTCGGCCCGGGTGGCCTTGACCAACAGGGCGGCCGACAGGGCCGAGACGGTCAGGCACACCGCACCGACCAGGAAGCCGACGGTGTAGCCGTGCACCGTGGCGGCGTGCACGTTGGCCGGTGTGTGGATGCGGGTGACCAGGTAGGTGGCGGTGGCCGAGGCCGCCACGGTGTTGAGCAACGCCGTGCCGAGCGACCCGCCCACCTGCTGGGTGGTGTTCACCAGGGCGCTGGCCACCCCGGCATCGTGCTGGCCCACGCCGAGCAGGGCGGTGCTGCTCATGGGGACGAAGGCCAGGCCCATGCCGAGACTGATGAGCAGCTCGGCGGGCAGCACGTGCACCACATAGGCGGAATGCGGCCCGATCCGGCTCAACCACACCATGCCGAGGGCGGCAGCGGCGAACCCGCCCGTCATCAACGGGCGTGGCCCGGTGCGGGGGAGCAGGCGGCTCGCCGCCGTGGCGGCCACGATGATCCCCACCGAGAAGGGCAGGAAGGCGAAGCCGGACTTGAGGGCGGTGTACCCGAGGGTGCCCTGGAAGTAGTAGGTGAGGAACAGGAACATCCCGAGGAGGCCGGCCCCGACCATGAAGGAGCTGAGGTACGAACCGCCCCGGTTCCGGTCGAGGATGACCCGCATGGGCAGCAGGGGGTGCGCGGTGCGCAGCTCGATGGCGATGAAGGCGGCCAGGAACACGGCGGCCAGGGCCAGGCAGACGACCGTCGGGCCCGAGGCCCAGCCGTCCTGGGCGGCGCGGGTGAAGCCATAGACCAGGGCCACCAGGCCGGCGGTCACGCTCACCGTCCCGGGGATGTCATAGCTGGTGTTGCCGTGAGCCCGGCTCTCGCGGACCACGGGCACGGCGGCCGCGGCCGTCAGACCGGCGATGGGGACGTTGACCAGCAGGCACCAGCGCCAGGAGGCGAACTCGGTGAGGACGCCACCGAGGATGAGGCCGATGGCGGCGCCCCCTCCGGCGATGGCTCCGTAGACGCCGAAGGCGGTGGCCCGTTCCCTCACCTCGGTGAAGGTCACGGTGATGAGCGACAGCGCGGCGGGCGCCAGGAGCGCCCCGAAGGCGCCCTGCAGGGCCCGCGCCCCGAAGAGCATCGGAGCGTTGATCGCCACCCCACCGAGGGCGGAGGCCCCGGCGAAGCCCAGCAGCCCGACGACGAAGATGCGCTTGCGCCCGACGTAGTCGGCGATGCGGCCCCCGAGCAGCAGCAGGCTGCCGAACGACAGGGTGTAGGCCGTCACCATCCACTGCCGGTTGGCCGTCGAGATGTGCAGGGCGCGTTGGGCCGAGGGTAGGGCGATGGTCACGATGGAGGCGTCGAGCACCACCATCAGCTGGGCGACGGCGATCACGGCCAGGGCCAGCCAGCGCCGGGGATCGGGCCCCTCGGCCCCAGTGGGAGCGGGAGTGGACGGATTGAAGTCGGTGACAGTGGCCATGGAGGCTCCTCGGTAGATCGGGGGGAGGGGTTCTGGCAGCGGTGAGGGGGTTCGGGTACTAGCGGTGAATCAGGGGCAGGACGATGTCGTCCACCATGTGGACGCAGAACGCCTCGTCGAGCGGCTCGCCTTGGATGACCAGCCGGTTCATGAGCATGGCGGGCATCACTTCATCCACGAGGTCCGCGGTGCTGCCCTCGGGCAGCTCCCCCCGGCGTACGGCGCGTTGGACGATCCCCTGGAATTTCCCCCGCTTGCTTTCGATGATCTGGGTGCGCACCAGGTGGGCGAGCTCGGCATCGGACCGCATGGCGGACATCACCCCGGCCACGATGGCGGCATCCTCGGTCGTCATCGAGGTGCACATCTGGGTGAGCTCGCCGAGGAGGTCGCCCCGCAGCGAGCCGGTGTCCACCGGTTCGGCCAAGACGCCCATCTTGAGCCGCCGGACGGCTTCGACGACGATCTGCGCCTTCCCCGACCAGTGCCGGTAGATGGTGGCCTTGCCGGCCTTGGCCCGTTCGGCCAGGGCATCCATGCTGAACCGGTCGTAGCCCACCTCCATGAGCAGCTCTAGGGCGGCGTCGAGGATGGCCTGCTCGCGGGCCTCAGCCCTCGGCCCGGTCGGGCGCTTGGCCCGGGTGGCGCTCTCGTCGTCCAGTGCAGTGCCCATGATCGACTTTCCGACCGGGGCGTGGCCCCCGGATCCAAAAACGGAACCGTTCCGTTCACTGCACTGTACAGATTCAATGTGCAGAACGCAACCGTTCCGTTCCGATTGGTCGATGACCAGGGATGTCGTCAGCCGAGGGCGCCGGTGTCAGGTCCCCGGGCCCCCCGACGGGGTGCACGACCTCGGGTCCCACGGTTGGAGGGGTGTGACCGCCGCGGTCGGAGGCTCGAAGGCGGCGTTGGTGCCGGTCGCCGCCGTCGTGGTGGGCGAGGGGCCGGCAGGTGTGGTCGACGCCGGAGGGCTGGAGCCGGTGGGGGCGCCGCCCGGGGCGGTCGAGGCCGTCGCCGGCGGGGGGTTCACGGCGAACTGCGAGCCGGTCACCACGGTCACCTCGGCGCCGTCGGCGGTGGGCCCGAGGGCGGTGATGACCGCCCCCGACAGCGCGTGGGCCACGGTTTCGGCCGCGGCCTCGGCGGCCGGGGTCTTGGTGGCGTAGTACACGACCGTCTCCGACTCGGTGCCGACCGACGGGGTGTCGCCCGCCCCGACCATGTTGAACCCGAGGGCCCCGAGGGCGGTCGAGGTGTCGGTGGCCTGGTTGTAGGCGCCGGTGCCGTTGAGTACCGAAACCGACACGGCGGACGGGGCGGGGAGCTTCTGGCCCGTCATGGTGTCGGTGTTGGGGCCGATGTCGAGGAACCGGTCGATGACCTGCTGGTCCTGGGTGATCGACGGGAACTCGATGTCGCCGTAGGCCCCGCCCTTGTAGAGGTACGACCCGAACTGGTCGACCTGGACCGGCAGCGTCAGCTGGGGAGCGGAGTTCACGTTGACCGAATGGAAGTTGAGCACCAGGCTGATCATGTCCGAGCTGGAGAACTGCCGGTCGACTTCGAGCTGGGGAGCCACCCCGCTCACCAGCTGCTCGTCGGTGATGGGATTGCCCAGCCCCTGCTTGGACACGGCGGTGGCCAACACCCGCAGGAACTCGTGGTCGCGGCGGATGCGGGCCAGGTCGCTCAGGTTCTCCGAGGGCCAGTACTGGGGCAGGTTGGTCGTCACGCCGGGCCCCTTGTACTGCAGGTGGCGGGCCCTGACCACCTGGAGGGCGTGGAAGCCGTCGAGGGAGACGCAGCCCGGGGTCAGCTGCTGGAGGCCCGAATAGGCGTCGAAGACCGGCATGGGGAAGTACATCTTGACGCCGCCGAGGTCGTTGACCACGTTGGCGAAGGTGTCGAAGTTGAGCACGACGTAGTGCTGGATCGGGATGCCCAGGTTCTCGTTGATGGCCGCCACCAGCTGGCTCGGCCCCTGGTACAGGGCGGCATCGATCTTGTTGGCCCCGGTGGTGCGGGCGTTCGGGACGAACAGGTCACGGGGGACCGACAGGATGGAGACCGAGTGCCGGGAGGGGTCCAGGTGGAGGATCATGACCACGTCGCTGTTGACCCCGTTGACACCCTGGGAGCACAGGCCGTAGGCGGCGTTCTGCACGGCCAGGGCGCAGCGGTCGGTGGAGCCGACCATGAGGATGTTCTCGGTGCCGGCGTCCGCCCCGCTGGTCGGGACGTCGGTCAGCCCGCGCACGTCGATGCGGTGGATCTCATGGTTGAGGTACCAGGCGTAGCCCAGGGTGCCACCCACCAGCAGGACGATGACGACGCCGAGCGTGCCGAGGATCCATTTGGCCTTCCGGTGTCTCCCCTTCGGCCGGCGACCCGCCGCCTTCACCTGCTCGCCCAGGACCAGGAGCCCCGACTCGTCGAAGGTGCTGACCGGCGCCCGGCCCGCCGAGTGGGCGTGGCGCCGCCTGGGCGGCTGCAGGGCGGCCAGGCCGCCGGTCGAGCCGGTCCCGTTGCTGTGTTTGCCCTGGTTCCCGCTCCCGTTCCCCGTGTTCCCGTTGGCGGCGTTGGCGTCCCCTGTCCCCACCGGCCCGGCCGCGGGCGAGGCGGCCGCGCCGGGGGGCGGGTAGGTCCGGCTTCGCCGAGGTCCCGGCGCCGAGGCGTCTGCCGGCGCGGGCTCGGAACCGCCTGGGCTGCTACGAGCCATGGCTGGCAACGGTAGCAAGACCGCTGGTCAATTGGTGGCCGGTGCGCGCCGGCGACCGGCGCCCGGGACATGCCCGTTGCGGTCGGACGGTGTCTGTTCCGGCACCGCCGGCGGCGGGCGTCGGTCCGCCCCGGCACCGACCAGGCGCCACCCGTCCGGACGCAGACGAAGCGTGTCGTACCAGTAGCGCACCGTCCATGTCGGCCAGTTGTTGGTCACCCGGCCGGTGGCGTCCTTGTACCAGCTGCGGCAGCCCGCCACCCAGGCGGTGCTCGCCATCAGCTGCTGGGTCCGCTCGTCGTCCCGCCGGTAGGCGTCGTCGGTCACCGCCACCGGTGGCAGCCCGCCGGGGGTGCCGCGCCGGGTCTGGAGGGCCATGGCCTGGAGGATGACGTTGATCTGGCGCTCCACCATGAACAGGATCGAGTTGTGCCCCAGGTTCGTGTTGGGACCGTAGAGGAAGTAGCAGTTGGGGAAGGGCGGTGCCGACAGGCCCAGATAGGCGTGCGCGCCCTGGCCCCATTCGTCGCTGAGCGAGCGCCCGCCGACGCCCGTGATGTCGATGGGCGAGAGGAAGTCGGTCGTGGCGAAGCCGGTGGCGAAGATGAGGGCGTCGGCCGGATATCTCCGCCCGTCGGCCGTGACGACGGCGTCGCCCTCGACCCGGACGATGGGCTCGTCGACGACGTGCACATTCGGCCGCATGATGGTCCGGTACCAGTCGTTGGAGATGAGGATGCGCTTGCACCCGACCGGGTAGTCCGGGACGACCACGGGTCCCGGCAGCCGGTCCGAGACCACGCCGGCGCGGATCCCCTTGACGAAGGTGTCCCTCAGCTTTCGGCCCGGCCAACTGTCCTTGCGGAACCACAGCCAGCGGAGCTCGAGGTTCCAGTAGATCCACCACCGGTAGGCCGTGGCAGCCGGGGCGACACGCTCGAGGAGCCACCGTGTCCGGGGGCGGTAGGCGCGGTCCTTCTTCGGGCCGACGAAGTTGGGGCTGCGCTGGAAGACGGTGAGCTCGGCCGCGCGCTCGGCCACGATGGGAACGAACTGGATGGCGCTCGCCCCGTTTCCGATGACCGCCACCCGCCGGCCGGTCAGGTCGTGGGCGTGGTCCCAACGGGCCGAGTGCCAGGAAGGGCCGGCGAAGCCAGCGAGCCCCTCGAGATCGGGGACGGAGGGGCGGTTGAGTTGGCCGCAGGCGAAGATCACCACGTCGGCCCCGACCACCTCCTCACCCTGAGGGGAGGAGAGCCGCAGGGTCCAGCGTCCCGTGGTCTCGTCGAAGGCGGCCCGGTGCACCGAAGTGCCGAGGCGGAGGTGTCGACCGAGGTCGAAGCGATCGACGCAGCGGTCGATGTAGGCCAGGATCTCGGGCTGCTCGGCGAAGCGTCGCGTCCAGTCCGATTTCGGGGCGAAGGAGAACGAATAGAGATGGGACGGGACGTCGCACCCGCTCCCGGGGTATGTGTTGTCCCGCCAGGTGCCGCCCACCCGGTCCGCCTGCTCGACGATGGTGAAGTCGGGGATGCCGGACCGCACCAGCTGCATGCCCATGGCCAGGCCGGACAGGCCACCACCGACGACGACGACCTGCGGCACCGCCCGGCCGGCCTTCCGGGCCGCCGTGGCCGCCTTCGCCAGTTCCCTGCGCCCGATGTCCAGCGCCACGTGATGTCCACTCCTGTCACCGGCACGGGCACCAGACCGTCGGGCACCTCGTTCCGGCCGACGCGATGGTAGGCGCCCCCGGATGACGGTCGGGCGAGCCCGCCTTGCGCAAGCGGGCGGCGGTCATCAGACTCTGCCCTGTGACCGACCCCGTGCCCCCCGGGCGGGACGGCGGCCCACCGACGCCCAAGGCGTCGCGGCTGGCCCGGGCCCGGGCCAGCTTCGCTCAGGCCCTGCGCAGCCTGCTCCGACCCGAAGGCCTGCCGCCGGAGGCGGCCGCCGAGCTCGAGGCGGCCTTCGGCGACATCGGACGGCAGGTGGTGGCCGGGGGCCCCGGCCGCCTCGGGAGGGTCCGGGCCCAGGTGCGGGCCGCCCCACCACGTCTGCTCGACTGGATGTCCGGGCAGGTGCTCGACCATCCGGCGGTCCTCTACGACCTGGAGGGCATCGAGATGCTGGCCGCCCGCCAGGGCCGTTCCATCTCGGCGGCCGTGGGCGGACTCCAAGTCGCCCTCGTGGCGGCCGCCGCTGCGTCCACACTCGAGGGTGGCCCGGTACTCGCCCTCGCCATCGACGGGGTGGTGGGTCAGGTGGCGTCCGTCGTGCACGGGTGCTGTGACTGGTACAACACGGGCTCGTACCTGGTGCGCAAGCTCAACGACCAGTCCATCACCGTGGATCGGACCGAGGTGCGTCGGTTGACCAACGCAGCCCTCATGTCCAAGGGACGGGCGGTGGACGGGCGGACGCTGGACCGGTCGACCGAGCTCCGGCTGCTCCGCAGCTGGGTCGCCCGTGGGCTGGTCGACGCCCTGCCCTTCGGGTCGAGCCTCGGACGCGCCTCGGTACGGGCGGCGGGGCGGATCGAGCACACGGATCTGGCCGGGCTGGTGCAGCAGCTGCGTGGCGACCGCCGGATCGACTGACCCGGTCCTTCCGGGGAGGTGCCGTCCCGACGGGGCTCAGGCCGGCCCGGCCTGGTACAGCGAGGCGAGCTCTCGTCCGATCTGGCCGAGGCCTCGACGGACCTCGGGTGGCTCGACGACCTCGATGCCGGCTCCCAGGCCGGCCAGCTCCCCGATCAGACTGGCGTGGGAATGACCCCGGATCTCCACCTCGATCCATCCTCCGGGGGAGGGCGGCCCGATGCTCATCCGGTTGCCGACCACCCACCGGCAGAGACCCACGACCGCCGGATCGGCCAGGGCGTGGACGGTGACGGGGCAGCGCATCCGCTCCACGTCGTTGATGATCGCCGCCCACGCCTGGGCCAGGTCGAACCCGGGCGGCCGCTCGGCCCGCTGCCCGGTCGGCTGGACCGAGGTCATGCGGTCCACGCGGAAGGTGCGCTGGCCGGCCTCGGTGTCGGCCACCAGGTACCAGCTCGAGCCTTTGGCCGCCAGCCCGAGGGGGTGCACGACCCGAGTGGTGGCCGATCCGTCGCGGGCGACATAGCCGAGCGACAGCTGCTCGCCGTCGATGACCGCCTGTTGCACGGCATCGAGATGGGGCGGTGCCGGGCGTTCCGGTGTGGACCGGTCCCAACCGGCGGCGTCGACCACCACCGCAGTCTGGGCTGCCTCGGCCTGGGTCCGGAACGTCTCGGGAAGGGCCCGCACCAGCTTGCGCAGGGCGGCTCGCAGTTCCGGGGTGGCCGAGGACGACGGACCGGCCACCAGGAACAGCGCCCGTGCTTCGGGGGCCGACAGTCCGCTCAGGTCGGTCCGTCCCCCGCCCGCCAGTCGCCAACCGCCGTGACGGCCCTGGAGCGAGTAGACGGGGAGCCCCGCCATGGCCAGGGCCTCGAGGTCCCGGCGGGCCGTCCGTTCCGAGATCTCGAGCTCGGTGGCGACTTGGGCCGCGGTCACCCGGCCCTTGGCCTGCAGCATGAGGAGGACGGCCACCAGCCGGTCGGCTCGCACTGCTCCATCTTGGCCGTCAAACCGGCCAGAGGCCGTCCGGTTTCGAGGCGCAGGGTTGGTGCCCGCAGATGGCAGGGGTGGCCGGCCGCCCGGACTCTGCGGCTCAGGTGCCCTCCGGTCGGACCGGTGTGCCGGCGGCCCCCCGGACCTGATGGGAGGTGTCCCGAGGAGCGCGTTGCTCCAGCGGCATGGCGACCCGGGCCACCACCACGTCGGTCCGGGTGCGCAGGGCGTGGGTGAGGACCCGGTCGATCTGGTTGTGCAGGATGGTGTAGCGGAACCTGGTCGGGACGACTCGCGGGATGAGGACCACGACCTGGCGGTCCCCGTGCCGGCGGGCCTCGTCGATGAAGGCCACGATGGGGTCGACGATCGAGGCGAACTCGGTGCTGAGGATCCGGAGGGGGACCCCCGGATCCCACCGGTCCCAGGCCCGTCGGAGGGCCTCGGCATCGTGGCGGCTCAGGTCGCCGGCGTCGACCACCACGGAGACGGCGACGACCTCGTCCCCGATGGAGAGCGCTTCGGACAGGGCGAGGGCGGTGAGCCGGGACACGCTGGCCACCGGGACGATGACGATGGTCGCCCGCCCCTGCGGCTGGTCCGGGACCGTACCGATGCCCAGGCTCGTGCCGGCCCGTTCGTAGTACCGGTTCACCCGGACGAACAAGAGGACGAACAGCGGTACGGCCACGACCACGGCCCAGGCGCCGTTGGTGAACTTGGTGAAGAGGAAGACCAGGGTGGCCACCGCGGTGACCAGGGCGCCGACGCCGTTGATCGAAGCCCGGTAGTACCACCGGGCCGGGCGGGTGCGCCACCAGTGGACGACCAGCCCGCTCTGGGACAGCGTGAAGCCGGTGAACACGCCGATGGCGAAGAGCGGGATCAGGGCATTGGTGTTCCCGTCCACGATGACCAGCAGCACGGCCGACATCCCGGCCAGCACCCAGATGCCGTTGGTGAACACCTGGCGGTCCCCCCGCAGGGCGAACAGATGGGGCAGGTGGTTGTCGCGTGCCAGCAGACTGGCCAGGATGGGCAGCCCGCCGAACGACGTATTGGCCGCCAGGGCCAGGACGAGGGTGATGGTGATCGACATGACGTAGAAGGCGCCGTTCCGGCCGATGGCCGTCGCCATGATCTGGCTCAGCACGGTCTGGCCCGAACGGGGGCCCACCTGCCAGCGCCGGGCCAGCACGGCCAGCCCGAGCAGCATGGCGCCGAGGATGACGCCGAGCATGAGCTCGGTCCGCTTGGCCCGGATCGCCCGTGGCTCCTTGAAGAGCGGGACGCCGTTGGCGATGGCCTCCACGCCGGTCAGGGCGCTGCAACCGGCCGAGAAGGCCTTGAGCACCAGCAGGACCCCGACGGCCTGGAGGGCGTGGGCCGGGACGAGCGAGCGCCCCGGCTGGGGAGCGCCGAGGGCCAGGGGGTGGACCAGGCCGATGGCGATGATGGCCAGTAGTCCGACGATGAACACCATGGTCGGCAGGAGGAAGGCGCGGGCCGAGTCACCGAGGCCTCGGAGGTTGAGCACGGTGATCACGGCCAATATGCCGAGGCAGAGAGGCACGGTGGCCGAGGACAGGCTGGGGAAGGCGGCGGTCAGCGAGCCAACGCCGGCGGCGATGGACACGGCCACGGTGAGGGTGTAGTCGACCACCAGGGCGCCGCCGGCCACCAGGCTGGCTCCCGGGCCGAGGTTGGCCCGGGACACGGCATAGGCGCCACCTCCCCCGGGGTAGGCGTCGATGACCTGCCGGTAGGAGAACACCAGGATGGCGAGCAGACCCACGATGGCGAGGGTGATGGGGAGGATGAGGTGCAGGGCGCCGACGCCACCGACGGCCAGCACCACGACGATGGCCTCGGGGCCGTAGGCGACCGAGGTGAGCGCGTCGAGCGACAGCGCCGAGAGCCCCTCGACCGGGGTGATCTGCTCCTTCGACGCCTCACTGGCCCGAAGCGGCCTCCCGATGAGCACACCCCACACCGACCGGGCGGCGTCCCGAGGTCGAATCCGATCCGGCACATCCGAATGGTACGGGAACGCGGACGAAGTCCCCGGGACGGGACTGCTCGACTCAGCTTGCCGGTCGGCTCATCGTGCGGGCCGGCTCAGCCTGTGGGGGCCGGCTCAGCCTGTGGGGTGACCGCCCCACACCTCGGCCACGGCCTGGAGGAACCACTCGTTCACGGCGAAGGCCGGGTGCGGGCCGATGATGATCCGGTAGCGCCGGACCAACGGCGCCTGCGCCAGGAGGATGGCGATGGCCTCATCGGCGTCCTCGGCCGCCACCGGCCCGGGCAGCGGCTGGCGGCGGACCGGCACACCGTGGTCCCGTAGTACCCGTCCGATCGGTTCGCGGCTGTATTCGAGGCACCAGCGCACCGAGACGGGGATCCGGGCCGCGGCGATCACCGACTCGGCGTAGGCATAGCCCCGTCCGGTGGCCCGACCGACCAGCAGCACCGACCGGTGGAGCAGCTCGGCTCCGGCGCCCAGGCCGAGTGGGTTGTCCCACCGGGCCGGGCCGGCCCGTTGGGCGCGCACTTCGGCGTCGATGGGCTCCCCGGCCACCTGCTCCAGGAATTCGGTCACGGTCCCGGTGCCCTGTCGCAGCGCGGCCGCCAGACCGGCGCCGGTCGACGTGGACACCCGGTCACCGTTCCCTGCGGCCCGAAGGTCGGAGACAAGCGGACACCCAGCCGACCGTACTCCGGCCCGGGGCGCGGGCCTGGGGACCGGCCCGTCGGGCGTGGACGGTGGGACGGCGTTGCCGGCGGGCCCTAGCCTTGGCCGGTGGCCGCGTCCGTGATCGACTACCGCGGCGGATTTCGGTTCGAGCTGCTCCCCGACGAGCTCTGGTCCCGCATGGAAGAGGTCGACCGGTTCGAGACCTGGTGGCCCTGGCTGACCCAATTCCGCCTCGAGGGAGGTGGGTTGAATCCCGGAACCGTTCTCCACGGGGTGGTGACCCCGCCCCTTCCCTATCGGATGCGCCTGCAGGTCGAGCTGATCCGGTGCGACCGGCCGCGTGCCATCGACGCCAGAGTCGACGGCGATCTGGCCGGCCCGGCCGCCCTCCGGTTGCACCCCGAGGCGGCCGGCACCCGGGTCGAGGTGACCTGGTCGGTCGAGATGCGGCAGCCGGCCATGCGCCTGGCCGCCCGGGTCGGCCGCCCCTTGTTGCAATGGGGGCACGACCGGGTCGTCGAGGTAACCGTGTCCGGCTTCCGGCGCCGGGTCGAGGGATCCTCCCGGTAGGGGCGGGCGACCGGGTCGGTCCGTTCCGGCCGGCCGTACAGGGTCGGTCCTGGCCGGGCCTCCATACAATGGGGCGGCCCGAGCGTGCGAATGGGAGGTGAACCGTGAGCGAGACGACCGTACTGGTTGAGCCCGAACCGACCAGCTCGCTCTCCCACCGACGGGTGCTGGTGGTCATCGGCGCTCTCATGCTCGGCATGTTCCTCGCCGCGCTTGACCAGACCGTGGTGTCGACGGCGCTGCCCACCATCGTCGGGGACCTGCACGGTGCATCCCACCTGACCTGGGTCGTCACCGCTTACCTGCTGTCCTCCACCGTCTCCACACCGTTGTGGGGCAAGCTCGGTGACCAGTACGGGCGCAAGTTCTTCTTCCAGGTGGCCATCGTCATCTTCCTGGTCGGCTCGGTGCTGTCCGGCCTGAGCCACACCATGCTCGAGCTCATCGTCTTCCGTGCGCTGCAGGGGCTCGGCGGCGGGGGATTGATGGTGGGCGCGCAGACCATCGTGGGAGACGTCGTGTCGCCGCGCGAACGCGGCCGTTACATGGGGCTGTTCATGGCCATGTTCGGTGTGACGACCGTCATCGGCCCCCTCATCGGCGGTGTGCTGGTCGAGTACCTCAGCTGGCGGTGGATCTTCTATATCAACCTCCCCATCGGGGCGGTAGCTCTGGCCGTGACGGTGGTGGCCCTCCCCGGAGGGCTGAGCCGGGTGCACCGGGTCATCGACTACCTCGGCACGGTGCTCCTGGCCCTGTCGGCCACCGCCCTGGTGCTGTTCACCAGCCTCGGGGGCACCTCCTACCCGTGGGGGTCGCCGTTCATGGTCGGCCTGGCCGTGGGCGGGGTCGTCTTCGGGGTGGCCTTCCTGTTCGCCGAACGCCGGGCGGTCGAGCCGGTGATCCCGCTCAACCTCTTCACCAACTCGGTGTTCGCCGCCGCCAGCGCCATCGGGTTCGTCGTCGGGTTTGCCATGTTCGGGGCCCTCACCTTCCTTCCCCTGTTCCTCCAGGACGTAAAGGGGGTGAGTGCCATCCAGTCGGGGGTCCGTCTCTTCCCGATGATGGGAGGGCTCCTCGTCGCCTCCATCGGCTCCGGGCAGTTGGTCAGCCGCACCGGGCGCTACAAGATCTTCCCGGTGGTGGGCACCGCCTTGATGACCGTCGGGCTCTACCTCATGTCCATGATCGGCGTGGCCACCGGAGCCTGGACCACGGCCGCATTCATGGCCGTGTTCGGTCTCGGGTTGGGCTTCGTCATGCAGGTGCTGGTGGTGGCGGTCCAGAACGCCGTGCCCTACGAGGAGCTGGGCACGGCCACCTCGGGGACGACCTTCTTCCGGATGATCGGCGGCTCGTTCGGCGCGGCGGTGTTCGGCGCCATCTACGCCAATCTGGTGGTCTCCAACGTCCTGGCCGCCCTCCACCTGTCCAAGGCCCCGCCCGGCTTCAGCCTCAACGCCGACAACCCGGGGGCCATCCACCATCTTCCCGCCGCGGTACAGGCCGCGGTCATCGACGGCATCGCCCACACCATTCAGACGATGTTTCTCATCGGCGTCCCCATCGGACTGGTGGCCTTCGTCCTCAGCTGGACGTTGCCCGAGATCGAGCTGCGCAAGTCCATCCGAACCTCCGAGCCGGCCGAACACCTCGGGATACCCGAACCGCGCACGTCCCTCGGCGAGGTGCGCCGCATCCTCGAGCGGGCCGCCAGTCGGGAGAACCGGCGCGAGCTGTACGAGACGCTGGCTTCACGGGCCGAGCTCGACCTGGCGCCACGAGGGGTGTGGATGCTCTACCGGTTGGCCGACCGACCGGGGTGCACACTCGACCAGGTCGGGGCGCGACTCAAGGTCGATCCCCGACACCTCCAGGAGTCCATCGACTCCCTGGTGTCGGCCGGGTTCCTCCGCCAGGACGGTGGACCCGACGGATCGGGTGGACCCGACGGATCGGGTGGGCCCGACCGGTCCGATCGGAGCGACGGATCCGGTGGCGCGGACGGCCGCGGCCTGGTGCTTACTCCGTCAGGGCACGACGCCGTCGAGCGACTCACCGTGGCACGACGGGCCTCGATGACCGAACTGCTCGAGGGATGGGACCCCGAGGCCCATCCCGAAGTCGTCGACATGGTGCGCCACCTGGCCCGTGCCCTGATGGCCGACGACGACAAGCTGCTGGCCGACGCCGGTGCGGCGCGCGTCTGACCGGGCCGGATCGGACGGACTGTCGGGTCAGGGCTCGTCCGTCGGCCGGCCGACCGAGACGCGGCTCACCGTGGTGAAGGTGCACAAATAGAGGCACTGTTCGGTGGCGGCCGGGAAGAGCACCCCCTGGATGGGACTGCCGGTGTCGGCCCGAGCCCGCTCGACTCCGGTCGAGATGTCGACGACGACGACCTGATCGACCGAACGGATGGCGTCGTAGTCGCCGGTGACCAGCTCGCCGGTCTGCGGATAGAGGACCATGTGGCCACCGTGCTCGTGGCCTCGGTCCCAACGCCGGGTGAGTTCGCCGTCAGCGGCGATGTCGAACGCCCGCATCTCCCCGTTCCCGCTGTCATAGCCGACGGCGATGGACCGGTCCACGTCGATGACCGGGGGATTGGCCACCAGGCCTCCGGGCCGTTCGCACACCTCGGTCATCGTCCGCCCGCCGGTCACCAGGTCGATCCGCACCAGGTGCAGGGGGGAGCGGGAGACGCCGTGGCCGTGCAGCGTTCCTGAGTACGACTCGCTGCCCTCCCCGTCGTCGAGGAACCAGGCCGCCCCGAGGGCGATCACACAGTCCCACCCGTAGGTCTGGCCCTCCTGGACCCGGTAGGGCACCCGGAACCCGCGGTCTGGACGGAGACGGCCGTCCCACCGGACGCGCAGCAGGCTGGTGTCCCCGACCACATAGACAGCGTCCCCGTCGGCGGAGAGGCGGGCGACGGAGGGCTCCTCCAACCGGCACCGGTCCACCACGTCCAGCCGCTCCGGCTCCAGCGCCACCAGCTCGGCCGGCTGACGCTGCGCTGCCGGCACCGGAGTCCCCGGGCGGGAGCCGGCGAAGTCCTTGGTCACCAGGTGCCCGTCGGGCAGGATCACGAACCCGTTGTAGGGGCGGTGGCGGGGCAGTTCGGTGGTGGCCAGGGGGGCGAGGTCGGGGGCGAGCCGGTGGGCATGGTTGCCGAAGACGACGTAGACCGAGCCGTTGGCGTGGACGCCGAGGCTGCCCGGCCAGGTGGGACCGCCGGCCAGGTCGGGCGAGCGCTCGAGGGGTTGGAGGGTGTCCGGGTCGATGCGCTCGACGAAGCACACCGAATCGTCCCCGGCCGTGTGGCGCAGCAGATAGACCTGGCCGGGGTCGCGGGTGACCACCATCGTGGCTGCCGGGGCCAGGCGCGACACCACCTCCAGTTCCGCCTCCGGTCCGGCCCCGAGGGCGGGGGCGGCGGCGGTGACCTGCTGTCGTCCCGGGCCCCCGTCTTCGCACGGCCAGGCCCCGGGCCAGTACCCGGGCGCGGCCACCGCCCGCCCGCCGGGAGGCGGGCCTGCGGCCGGCCCCGGCCGGCTCAGTGGGCCGTCCCGAGCAGGACCGACAGGGCGTCGACCACCACGGCGATCGCCTCGGCCGGCTCCATGGAGCGGTCCTCGGTCAGCAGCTTGTACGACTCGAAGGAGGTCATGATGTCGACGGCGGCCAGGGTCCGGGCTCCCCGCTCTGTGTCCATGGCGGCGAGCTCGGGTGCGAACAACGAGCTCACCTGGGAGCGGAGGAAACGCCGGTTCTGGTTGAGCTCGGCGGCCAGCAACGGCTGGAAGGGGGACCGGAGCCTGACCACCGAGGCGGCATGGCCGACCGCGTCGAACAGCTTGAACCGCTGCTCGACCAAGGCCGTCACCTTTCGTTCCAAGGGGTCTCCGGGTCCGCCGTCGATGGTGACCAACGGCACCACACGTGCCTCCTGGCGCATGATGGCGGCGCGGGTCAGGTCGTTCACGTCGTCGAAGTAGCGGAACAGCGAGCGGGGCGAGAGGCCCGAGCGTGTGGCGATCTCCTCGGTGCTCGGCCGGAGATTGCCGTCGCGGTACAGGTCGAGCAGGGCCTCGACCACCGCCTCGCGGTTGCGCAGGCGCCGCCGTTGGCGGCCGTCGATGGATGCTTCCCCGTCGCGGTCTTCGGCCTGGTCCTCGGGCGCGGCGGGCTCGCGATCGACGTTCGGGGCCATGGTGAGCGCGAGGCTAGCGCCCTCCGCCCGGACCGCCGGCCACGCCGCCCGCTGTCGAGCGCGACGGGCCGGGCTCCCGGAGGGCGCACACGTCACCGGTGGCGGGGTCCACCCGGCCATCCACCAGGTCCCGGTAGGCACGCTCGACCTCGGCGGCGCCGGAGGCGTGCCGGAGGCGCAGCCAGCCGTCGGTCCAGGGGGCGAACCGGGCCCAGGCGCCGGCCACCGCCTCTTCGAACCCGTCCCGGCCCCAGTCGCGGCGGCGCTTGGCGATCTGGTCGGGCGCGAAGAGGAAGGTGGGCTTCGGGCCCGGCAGCGGCGTCGCGGAGGCGGCCGTTGCGTCCTCCCAGTGGGTGTCGCCCACCACCATGCTGTAACGGAGGCCCTCGCCCAGGTGGGCGTGTACCGCTTCGGTCAGGTCACCGCGACCGGCGATGTCGACGTAGCACGACGGCCGCACCGGCACAGAGGCGATGTCCTCGTAGGCGTAGGTCCGGGCGTAGCACCCGAGGTCGCGGACGAAGCCGAGGTTGGCCTCGGAGGTGAGCCCGACCGCCTCGGTGTCGTGACGTCGGGACAGCAGGAACGCGGTGGCTATCGATGTCTTGGCCGAGGCGCTGGAGATGACCACATCGGTGCTGTCGAACATGCCGTGGTCGCCGAGGAAGTCGTCGACGACAAACGACGTGACGAACAGCGGCCACAACAGCATCTGCTGCGGCTCGCGATCAGGGTGGTAGATGGGGTCCGACCCGGTGAAGGAGTAACGGTTGTAGACGCTCGGGAGGTCGGCCCGGTGGGGGACGACATCGGTGAAACCGCTCTCGTCGACCCGGCCCGGTCTGACCACGAGCTCCTCGGCCATGGGGAGGTAGCCGTAGGTCCGGGTGCCCTCGGGTACGGTGGGAACGGTCGACTCGACGACATCGGCGAATCCCCACACCGGGACCCGCCCCCAGAGGTCCCCCTGGTCGGCGCCGCTTTGGCCATCGACCGGGAAGAACCGCCAGTACCCCATGGTGTCGCCGAACACCGCGTAGGTGACGTTGTTGGCGGTGAGGCCGAACGAGCCGATGCCCAGCCGGGCCTCCCCGGCCTCGAGGGCCCTGGAGGGCCGGGCGACCGCCCGCACCCGGCGGAGATCACGCCGGTCGACTTCGAGATCCATGGCATACCTCTTGGTTCGAGGGAGAGGCTCGGCAGTGCACGTTGCCGCCCGGACGCCACCGGCAGGAAACGCCACTGCCAGAAACACGGTCAGGTTAGGCCACGGCCCGGACAGGGAGTCCCTGGGTGAGCGACTTGTCCGCGGACCACGGGGACGCCGGGCCGGCTAACAGTTGACAGTTTGACTGACAAGTGTTTGGGTGGAACCATGGCCCCCGACCTCATTCTCGATTCCCTCCGGCGGCGGATGCGGGCCCTGCACTCGCTGTACCGGGACGCGGTGGGCAGCATGGACCTCGATCAGGTCAACCACTTCGAGCGCGAGGGGGTGCTGCCCATCGCCTTCAGCCTCTTCCACATCGTCAACATGATCGACGCCTCCTTCATGCTGATGACCGGGGAGCCGCCGATTTGGGACGATGACTGGCAGGCCAGAGTGCACCCGGCCATACCCGACCATGGCAAGCATCGCACGGTGGCCGAGATGGTCCACCAGCGCATCGGGGACTACCAGGCCTTCCAGCAGTACATGGGCGAGGTGTTCACCCGGACCGAGGGGTGGCTGGACGAGCTGGCGCCCTCCGAGCTCACCCGGGTGGTGATCGCCCGGCCCTTCCCCGCCCAGGTGGCGACCACCTACAGCGCCCGGGTGGCCGGCCCCGACGGCATCACGCTGCTCGATGCCGCCGAGTGCTGGATCTACCAGCACGCACTTCGCCACATGGGCGAGATCGAGCTGGCCCGCGGCCTGGTCGGCCTGGGCGGCATGACCTCCTAGGTTCCGCCGCCTGGGTTCCGCCTGCGCCGACCCGGCCCGTCCGGCGGCCACGGGTGGGCGCGGTCGGCTCGCGGCCCGGGGGACACCCGGCTCCGTCCGTTCGCGCCGGTGCGGTTGCCGCTCAGGTGTGCCCTTTGCTCCCGCACGGCAGGGACCAGCCGCGGGATGGCGGCCACGGCCGCGGTGAGGACCAGGAGCGGGAGGGTGACGAAGAACCAGGCCATGTGCGGTCGAGCAGGGTATCGGCGGTGGCTGCTCGCCTCCTTCGACTCGTACCGTACGGACCTCACCCATGACAGGGCTGGGCCCTTCCGTAGAGAATCCTGAGAGTCGCGCGCTCAACCCCGACCGATTAGCCTGCGCCGACGGTCGACCGAGAGAGGAGAGCGTGTTCGAGCGAGTGGGAGCCGCAGTCATCGCCCATCCCTGGAGGATCATCGGGGCCTGGGTCGTCGGTGCCACGGTCGTGCTCGCCCTCTCCCCCCAGCTCGTCACCTTCACCTCCAACAACAATTCGGCCTTTCTCCCCGGCACGTATGAGTCCGCGCAGGCCCAGGCCGTGGCGGCCAGGTACTTCCCGTCGGTGTCGGGCGCCTCGGGGGTCATCGTCGTCTCGGCCTCCAACGGGAGCCCACTGGGCACCGCCGACCAGCAGAAGGTGGCGGACCTCGCCGCCTCGCTCGACGCCGACAAGATCCCCTCGGTGACGTCGGTGGCCACCAGCCCGCTCTACCTCTCGGCGGACAAGAAGGTGCAGCTGGTGCAGGTGGTCTTCTCGGGCCAGGCCGGGGACGCGGGCCCGAATGCCGCCGTGCCGACGGTGCGGGAGCGGACGGACGCCTTCCTCCAGGGCTCCGGCCTCACCGGCGGCCTGACCGGGAACGCCGCCATCAGCGTCGATTCGACCAAGGCATTCGACGGTGCAGAGGGTGTCATCGCCCTCGCCACCGTCCTGTTGATCCTGGTCCTGCTGGGGCTGGTGTTCCGCAGCGTGATCATCGCCGTCTTCCCCATCGTGATCATCGGGATCGTCCATCAGATGGCCCAGGCCATCACGGCCGACCTGGCCGACTGGTTCCATTTCGTGGTCGGGCCCGAGCTGGCACCGCTGCTGGTGGTGGTCATGTTCGGCGTGGGGACGGACTACATCGTCTTCCTGCTGTTCCGCCACCGGGAGCACATGGCCCGCGGCGATTCCCCCCGTGACAGCCTGCGGGTGTCGGTGGCCCGGGTGGGGGAGGTCATCACCTCGGCCGCGGCCACGGTCATCGCCGCATTCGTCGCCTTGCTCGTCGCCAGCCTCGAGTCACTCCGCACCCTGGCGCCGGGACTGATCGTCGGGGTGGCACTCATGCTGCTGGCCGCCCTCACCCTGGTCCCCGCCATCTTCAGCCTGCTCGGGGTCAACCTGTTCTGGCCGACCATGCCGAGAGCCCCCGATCCTTCCCACCGCACCCGGTCCGAACGGCTCGGGGCCACCGTGGCCAGGCACCCAGCCCTGGTGCTCACCGTCTGGAGCCTGGTGCTCGTCGCCCTCACCCTCGGGGCCCTGGGCTACAAGACGACCTACAACCAGCTGTCCGAGCTCCCCAGCTCCACGCTCTCCCAACAGGCGTACAACACCATGGCCTCGGCGTTCCCACCCGGCTACCTGGGTCCGACCGACGTGTTCGTCACCTCGGACACCTCGGTCGGGCTGGACCCGGCGGCGATCAATGCCCTGCAGGACAAGCTGGCCCAGACCCCCGGGGTCTCGGCCGTCGTGCCCGCCGAGTACTCGGCCTCCAAGGGCCAGGCTCTGCTCCAGGTGCTCCTCAAGGACGACCCCTACTCCATCAATGCCATGAACGACGTGGCCGGACCGGTGCGCTCGGCCGCGCATGGCTCGGTGGCGGCGGCGTCCGTGCTGGTGGGCGGGACCACCTCCCAACTGGTGGACGTCCGTGACGCCCTCAGGCACGACATGGAGCACATCTTCCCGCTGGCCCTCGGCATCGTGGCCGTCATCCTCGCCCTGCTGCTGCGGGCCCTGGTCGCCCCTCTCTATCTCCTGGTCGGCGTGGTGCTGACCTACACCGCCACCCTCGGCGTCATCACACTGGTCTTCGTCGACGGGTTCGGCTTCGAGGGGCTGGACTTCACCATCCCCATCGTCGTCTACCTGTTCGTGATGGCCATCGGCACCGACTACAACATCCTCATCGCGTCGCGCCTGCGTGAGGAGTTCAATGCCGGCCGGCCTCCCCGAGAGGCCTCCCGGCTGGCCATCATCCACGGGGCGCCGGCCGTGTCGGCCGCCGGTCTCATCCTGGCCGGGACGTTCGCCTCGCTCATCCTGACCGGCATCCAACTCCTCCAGGAGATCGGCCTGGCGGTGGCCCTCGGCGTCCTGCTGGCCGCCAATATCCTGGCCACCCGCATCGTCCCCACCCTGGCGGCGCTGCGGGGCTGGCACTTCTGGTGGCCGCACCGGACCCACGCCCTGGTCGCCGCCGACCGTGACGAGCTCCTCGAGCCCTCGCCCGACGAGCCGGTCGGGTCGGCCCGGGGCACCTAGAGCCGTGCCACGGCGGTTCCTCACCGGGGTGATGATCGCCATGGCGGCCACCCTGGCCTGGTCGGGTCTGCGGTCGGCCGCCGCCACCGCCGCGCCGTCATGGTGGGTGCCACCGCTCGGCAACCAACCGTGGCAGTGGGAGCTGAGCCATCCGCTGGACCTGGCCAGCGCCCGGGACATGGGCACCGACGACCGCCTGCCCGACGGGCTCCCGGCGCCTGCACCCGTCGTCTACGACATCGACGGCATCATCAATCCGGCCGCCACCGTGGCCTCCCTCCACGCGGAGGGCAGCCACGTCGTCTGCTACGTCGAAGTCGGGGCGGCGGGCAACTACTACTCGAAAACGGACGAGGGCACGACGACCACCTACTTCAGCCGGCTGAGGTCGGCCGGGGTGTTCGGGCGGAAGGTACCGGGCTACCCCGAGCACTACCTCGACATCCGGGCCGCGGCCACCGTGTCGATCATCGAGGCGATGATCGGCCGGCAGTGCGCAGCGAAGGGATTCGATGCGGTCGAGACCGACATCGACGACGAGTACGGCGACCGTAGCGGCTTCCCGCTGACCAAGCCCATCGAGGAGCGCTACATGACCATGCTGGCCGGCTACATCCACGGACGCGGGCTCGGGTGGTGGATCAAGAACCCTGACGACACCGGTGACGGCTATGCCTCCGACATGTATCCGCTGGCCGATGCCGTGCTCACCGAGCAGTGCAACCAGTACTCGTCATGCGGCCTGCTGTCCGCCTATGTCGGCCACAAGGCCGTGTTCAACGCCGAGTACCACCGTCCGACGTCCTCGTTCTGCCCGCCCGACGACGTCCTCGGGTTCAACGGGGCCAGGTTCGACCTGGGCCTGACCGGCCGGCGCATGCCCTGCCGGTGACCGTGGCGGTCTACTGCTCGGACATGATGCGCTCGAATTCGACCATCGGGTTCACCGGCACGTGCTCGCTGAGGGTGACCGTGGCCGAATGGATGGTCGCCGTGCAAGGGAAGGGAGCCTCGTAGTCGCCGCCGACCGCCGGCCCGAGCTCGTACCCGCAGGTGAGCCCGGTGCCGGTGGCGCTGAAGGCGGCCACGGTGAAGGCCGGAATGGTGCCCGCCGCCACCTCGGTGCCGTCGACCGCCAACGCGGCCGAGCCCCCGCCCCCCTCGGCGCGCTGGAATCGGAATCCGATCCGATGACGGCCCGACGGGACGGGCTCGGAGGCGGCGATGACGTGACGCTCCTTGCCGTAGAGATTGTGCACGTAGCGAATGCGTCCGTCCCGCAGGTGGAGCGAGAACCCACCGAGGATCGAGCCCTGGGCCAGCAGCACCCCCTCGACCGGGGCGTCGGCCGGCACGGTCAGGTCGACCTCGATGGCATGGCTCCGGTTCTTGACGTTGGCCGCCACCGGCTCGGGGACCGGGGAGGCACCCGGGTAGTAGGTGGTGCGGAGGCGTGGGCGTCTCCAGTCGGGCTTCGGATTGACCAACGTATGCAGGACCCGGTTGTCGAGGGGGAGCACCTGGTTGCGGCGGGCCTCCATCCACCAGCGCTCGATCATGTCGGCGAGACGGTCCGGGTACCGGTCGGCCAGGTCGTGGATCTCGGCCGGGTCCTCGTCGACGTGGTAGAGCTCCCAGCGGTCGTCGGCGAACGGGGCGTTCCAGTTGATGCCGTCGCCGTACAGGGGGCCGATCGGCTTGTAGGTCACGGCCTTCCACCCCTCGTGGTAGAGGGCGCGGCTCCCGAACATCTCGAAGTACTGGGTGGCCCGGTGACCGGGAGCCGAGGTGGCGTCCGACCGGAGCAACGGGGCGAAGCTGATCCCGTCGAGCGCGCTCTGGGGAACGTAGTCGATGGTCGCCGGAGGCTCGATGCCGGCCAGCTCGAGCACGGTGGGGAGGATGTCGACGGCGTGGGCGAACTGGCGCCGGACGGCCCCGCCCTGTCCGAGTCGCGCCGGCCAGCTCACGATGCAGGGATCGGCCACCCCTCCCTCATGGACCTCGCGCTTCCACCGCTTGAAGGGGGTGTTGCCGGCCATCGTCCAGCCCCACGGGTAGTTGTTGTGCGCGCTCGGCCCGCCCAGCTCGTCGATACGGCGGGCGAGCTCGGCGGGCCCGGCCGGGTCGAGGTTCTGGAGGCGGTTGTCGTTGATCGACCCGGACGCGCCGCCCTCGGAGCTCGCCCCGTTGTCGGACACCAGGATGACCAGGGTGTCGTGGCGGTCCCCGGTCTGGTCGAGGAAGGACAGGACCCGGGCCAGCTGGTCGTCGGTATAGGAGAGGAAGGCGGCGAAGCACTCCATGAACCGGGCGGCCACCCGTCGCTCCTCCGGCGGGAGGTCGTCCCAGGCCGGGACCCAAGGTGGCCGGGGTGACAGCTCGGTGCCCGGGGCGAGCAGGCCCGACGCCAGCTGCCGGTCGAAGATCTCCTCCCGCCACCGGTCCCAGCCCTTGTCGAACCGCCCCCGGTACCGCTCGATCCATTCCCGTGGGGCGTGGTGGGGAGAGTGGCAGGCCCCGGTGCAGAAGTAGAGGAAGAAGCGGCGCTCGGCGTCCACGGCCCGGAGGTCGGCCAGCTGGGTGATGGCCTGGTCGGCGAGGTCGGCGCTCAGGTGATAGCCCTCGGCGATCGACCGGGGCGGGAGGATCGAGTGGTTGTCGTGGTACAGGGCCGGTACGAACTGGTGGGTCTCCCCACCGTGGAACCCGTACCAGCGGTCGAACCCGCGGGCGAGCGGCCACGAGTGGCGCGGGGCGGCCATGTGGGTCTGGTCGTCGGGGGTCAGGTGCCACTTGCCGACGGCGTAGGTGGCGTAGCCGCGCTGACGGAGGATTTCGGACAGGAACCCGTTCTCCTTGGGGATCTCGCCGTTGTAGCCCGGGTACCCGACGGCGAGGTCGGCGACGCGGCCCAGACCGTTGCGGTGGTGGTTGCGTCCCGTCAGTAGGCAGGCCCGGGTCGGCGAGCACAGCGCGGTGGTGTGGAAGTTGGTGAGGCGGACCCCCTCGGCGGCCAGTGCGTCGATGGTCGGGGTCGAGAGGTCGGACCCGTAGCAGCCCAGTTGGGCGAAGCCCACATCGTCGAGCACCACCAGGACCACGTTGGGCGCCCCGTCGGGAGGAGCGGGCGAGGGTGCCCACCACGGGGTGGAGCCACGCCAGTCGTCACCGATGACACCCTGGAACGGTGGAGTTTCCACGACGACCTCCGGATCGTGCTCTGGACGGGCGAGCTCGCCCCCCACCGATTCTTGCCGGTCGGGCGGGTCGGGGGATCCGGTGGTCACTCCGAGCGGACGAGGACCCCTTCTCCGGGTGACAGGGTGAGGTCCCCTGTGACCGGCTCGCCGTCGCGGCGCCGATCGGTCCCGATGCTCACCGACCCGCGGAGCCCGGCGATCCGGCGCGTCTCCTCGCCGAGGTTGAGCGCGGTGGCGAACCGGGGGCCGCGCCTCCAGACCCAGGTGCCGGCCGGCGAGGGAAGGCTCTCGTAGGGCGCGGTCCGGAGGTCCGGGCTCTGGCGGCGCCGGGCGATGAGGTCCCGGGTGAAGGTGAGCACGGAGGCGGGGTCGTCACGCTGGGCGGCCACGTTGCACGCCGGGGGCGTGCCCATCGGCAGCCATGGCTCGACGCCGGGGGCGGTGAAGCCACCTCCGGGACCACCGTGCCAGGGGAGGGGCGAGCGCTCGGGATCGCGCCCGGTGATGTGGGGCCAGTAGCGGCGGCCCACCGGGTCGCGCAGGGCCTCCTCGGTCATCTCGCCGTCGGGGAGCCCGATCTCGTCCCCCTGGTAGATCACCGGCGTGCCCCGCAGGGTGAGAAGGGTCAGCAGCACGCAGCGCACGCGGCCGGGATCCCCGCCCGCCCAGCGAGTCGCCAGTCGTGAGTTGTCGAGGTTGGACCCGGTCCACACCGGCCGGGCCGCCGGCGGCAGGATGCGTTCGGTCTCTTCCACCACGGCGCGCGACCCCTCCGGGTGGAACGCCGAGTGCAACCACGGCAGGTTGAAGGCCAGGTGCAGCTCGTCGTGGCCGTCACCGTAGTAGGGAGGCAGCATCGACAGGTGGTGCACGTCGGTCTCGCCGAGCAACAAGCGCGGCGGGTCGTAGCTGTCGGCCAGGGCGCGCCACGACTTCAGGATCGCGTGCACCTCGGGCCGGTTGGCGTTGTACACGAAGCGCTGCCCGAAGATCTGCTCCACGACGGCGTCCTCCGGGGTGGCCGGTGGATTGTCCCGGAGGGCGGCGTCCTTCACGATCATGTTGCAGACGTCGATGCGGAAGCCGGCCACGCCGCGGTCCCACCAGTACCTCATGATCTCCTCGAAGGCACCCGCGACCGCCGGGTTCCACCAGTTGAGATCGGGTTGCTCGCGGGTGAAGTTGTGCAGGTAGTACTGGCCGGTGGCCCCGTCCAGGGTCCACGCCGGGCCGCCGAACTGGGCGGCCCAATTGTTGGGGGCCGACCCGTCCGGCGCCGGGTCGGCCCACACGTACCAGTCGCGGTGGGCCGATGTTCGGGACGACCGGGCGTCGACGAACCACGGATGCTGCTCGCTGGTGTGGTTGGGCACCAGGTCGAGGAGGACGCGGATGCCGCGCTGCCCCGCCTCGGCCACCAGGGCGTCGAGCGTCCCGAGCGTCCCGTAGTCGGGGTCGACCCCGCAGTAGTCGGCCACGTCGTAGCCCCAGTCAGCGTTGGGGGAGGGTGAGACGGGGGAGAGCCAGAGCCCGTCGATGCCGAGCCATTCGAGATGGTCGAGATGGTCGATGATGCCCTGCAGGTCGCCGATGCCGTCACCGTCGGAGTCGGCGAACGAGCGCGGGTAGATCTCGTAGAGTACCCCCGCCTCCCACCATGGGACCGCCGTCCCCGGTGCCGGATCCGTCACCGGGTTTGCCGCCCGGCGTGGCGGGTGCGGCCGGTCGCGGGGCCATGCCGGCTCGCCGCCGTCGATGGTGGGCCGGTCGCCGGTCGTCGCGCCGCCGCGCCGCCGCGCCGGCGCACCGGGGCGCGGCCGGTGGCGGACGGTGCGTAGTCGCCGGTGTTCCAGAGGTTCTGGTGCACCTGGGGCCAGGCCCCCCGGGGGCCGGAGGCCGGTGCTCCGGTCCGCCACACGAACAGCTCGCCCTCACGGGTGCCCACCACCATGACCTGGTCGGCGAGACTGCCGAGCGGGCCGAAGACGGCCCCGCCGGTCACCCACCCCCCGGTGAGCTTGGGGAAGCCCGGCGCCTCCCGCCCGTCGGCGTCGAAGGCCCGCAGATCGGCGTCCGAGCTCGCCTCGACGGCGTACGCCTGGCCGCGGGCCCCGGTGAGGTCGGCCACCAGGGCCTGGTCGAAGAATTGCAGTCCGCCCATGACCTGGGGGAACCCGGTGACGAACGAGCCGGTGGTGGCGTCCCAGGTGTCGAGCTGGCTGTCGTGGGGGGTCTGCTCGGCCGGCTCGGAGACGTCGAAGAGCTCGCCGGCGCTCTCGGCCGCGCTCAACACGTCGAGAGGCCCGTTTCCGGCCGAGGCCGGTCCGAGCGGGGCGATGACCGGTACGCCGAGGGCGGGGACACTGGTGCCGAGGATGCCGGTCGAGTTCGACTTCGGGCCCGGCGGGCTGGACACCAGGACGTTGGGCAGCCCGCCGGTGGTCCCGAGGGCGTCACTGCCGTCGGCGTGGAGCACGTAGACCGGCCCGACGTCGCTCTGCACCGCGATGAGCGGTGTGCTGCCGGGGACACTGGCCACGGCCGGCCCGTTGCTGGCGCCGTCACCGATGTCGGGGAGGAGATTGGGGTCGAGGTCGGCGAGGGCCACCGGCCAGCCGGGCACGAACGCGCCGGGGTTCGGGTAGCCGGGCGGATCCGGTGACCCGGCCGTGGCGGGATGCCGCGATCCGTCGGGCCAGAGAGCGTAGACCCGGCTGTTGGCCGCACTGCCGAGCTTCCCGGCCAGCGAGAAGAGCGCTCCGAGGGTCCCGAGCGAGGCATCGGGCGGCCCGGCGTACTGCTCGTTGGAGGTCACCACCACCTCGGGCGCTCCGCCGGGGACCAGCTGGGCGATGGCCGGGGTGTCGACCAGTTTCGAACCGGTATCGCCCCCGGCCCCGGGCAGAAAGGTCACATGGCCGTCGGCGGGGTCGACCGACTGGACCTCCTTCGGGTCGACCACCTCAACCGGCCACCCCGGTGCCGGCTCGCCGCCGGGCTGCCAGGCGTAGACATGGCGGTCCATGGAGGCCGCCACCACGTCGAGCGTCCCGTTGCCCTGCAGGTCCCCGAGCACCGGCGCGCCGAGGATGCCGCGCAGCACCTCGTTGTCCGTGTCGTCGACGCCGGGACCGGAGAAGGCGGCATCGGTGCGCACCGGCCAACCCGGCAGGAGTTCCCCGTGGGCGTTCCACGCCCAGACCCTGCCGGTGAGGTCGGTGGCGACGACATCGGGATCGTGACCCGAGGCGTCGGCCAGGTCCCCGACGGCCAGGCCTCCGACGATCTCGCCGTGGGGCGCCGCCGTGACCTCCCCGTAGGCCCGCTCCCCGGGGTGGAACCCGGTGTCGGGGCCCGTCCTCACCGGCCAGCCGGGCAGCTCCTGTCCGTTCGAGCGGTAGGCGTGGACGGTGCCGTCGGCCGTGGCCACCATCAGGGCGTTGGTCCCACCGGGGCCGATCGGGGCCAGGACCGGGGGGGCCACCACCGAGCTCGGAAGGTGGGTCGGGGCCCCACCGACCAGGGTCGGGTCCTGGTGGAGGTACTCCGTGCGCCGGGCCATGCCGACCATCCCGGCCGAGTCCTGGACGACCAGGCGGATGGTGAACATGAACCGGTTCGGATCAGGTTGGCCGCCGGGCCCGGCCGGCGTGCCGTCGAGCTTCACCGCCTTCGGGAACAGGGCGGCCACCTCCGACAGGGGTATCTGGGTCAGCTCCCCGGTGCGGACCCCGTGTCCCGTGCCGCTCGACACCACCCTCCAGTCGGACGGGCCGGGCGCCTCCCCCGGGGCCACCTGCACTTCGAAGCGCCACGAGGCGCTCCGGGTCGTCCCCACCACCCCGCGGACGGCCACGGTCTGCGCCGGGGAGAGCACCTGGTACCAGGGCAAGCCGTCCATTTCGGCTTGCGGAGGGATCCGGCCGGAGGCGATCCACTGGACCAGGCGGGCGGCGTCGATGCGGCCGTACCCGCTGGTCGGGTCGAAGCCCGGCTGGGTGGGATCACGTTGGGTGGTGACCAGCGGGAGGCCCGTCGACACCGCCGTGTTGTTGGCCGGGCCGTTGGGAGGCGCCGCCTTGGCGAAGTCGATGTCGTCGGCCGACATGGTGACCAGCTGGGTGATCTCGTCGGCCGAGAGGGCCACCGGCGCACCCGAGGCCGTGTGCAGCCCTGGATAGGGGCTGATGATGTGGTGGGCCAGCGCCACCGCCGCGGCCGACTCGGCCAGCCCGATGATCCCGCCCGTCTTGCCGGTTGCCTCCGACGAGCAGGAACTGCTCTCGACGCTGACCGAGATGTTGGCCCCGAAGTTGGTGCAGCCGTTCAGGTAGAGGTAGCTCGGCGGCGAGAACGTGCTGGCGTGGGTCACGCTGTTGACCACGAGGGTGTTCTCGAGCACGGCCGGCAGGTTGTGGTGCTCCGACTCCTCGTCGGCCGCGCTGGCCACCACCGGCACTCCGTGGTCCAGGGCGTAGTTGATGGCCTGGGTGTCGGTGGCGGTCACGTCATAGGTCCCGAGTGCCTCCTGGATCACGCTCGCCCCCGAGTCGACGGCGAACAGTGCCGCTTCGGCGAAGGCGTTGCCCGAGGTGATGAAGGAGTCCCCGACCTTCAGCGGCAGGACCATGCAGTTGGGACAGGCACCCACCTCCTGGTCGAGGGTCGAGGCCGTGCCCGCGGCATCCTCGGCGGTGCCGGTCCCGTGCCCGTAGTGGACGGCGTCGTAGGGGTTGTTGTCGTCGTCGACGAAGTTCCATCCGGCGATGGCGTCGGTGAACCCGGCCGGCCCGGTGCGCCGGCCGTCGTGGGCGGCGCCCGGAGTGCCGAAGGCGCTGATCAGGTCGGCCGCCGAGATGCCGGTGTAGCCGAAGCCGTCCCCTCCGTGGGCGGCGCAGAAGGTGGGCCTGGACAGGCGGGGATCGGAGGCGTACTGCTCGACGTTGACGACGGCGCTGCCGTCGAGGTCATAGGGATCGGCGTCGGCGAAGTGACGTCCGGCCGTTTCCAGCTGGGGCTTGGTCCTGCCGGCGGCGTCCTCGGGCGGGGGGAGGGCGTCGCGGTTGAGGAAGATCTTGTCCACCAGCGCGGGGTCGCACCACTCGATGCCGGAGTCGGTCACCGCGATGACGGTGGACGGGCGCCCGGTCGTCGTCTGCCAGGCGGTGTCGGCGCTGTTGCCCTCGACCCCGCACAGCTCCTGGGGGTTGTCGGCCAGCACCGGGTCGCTCGAACGGGCACTGGTGAGCTTCACGTCACCGCCGCCCTGGCTCCAGTTGGCCGGCCGCTCGGGGAGACCGGTGGCCGGCGTGCGGGGGTCGGCCACCCAGTCGGCCGGCGCCGTCCCGGCCGGCGCCGGTGGCCAGGGGAATTGCCCGGTGGCGGTGGCCGTCCCCGATCCGGTGTCGGGGTCGCTGCCGAGTGGGGGGCACGAGGCCGGTCGGCGGTCGACGACGGCCTTTCCCGTCGGGAGAGTCGCCGCCGGCCAGGTGGTGACCGGAACCGACCCGGAGGTCCCTGAGGCGGAGGAGGCTGAGGCGGAGGAGGCTGAGGCGGAGGAGGCTGAGGCGGAGGAGGCTGAGGCCGTGGAGGCGCTGACCGGCCCGGCCACGCCGGGGACCACCAGGCCGATGGCGGCCACCAGGCTCAGGACGGCCAGGGCCCAACCCTTCCGCACCGTTGGTCCGCCGGTCGGGTGGAACGACCGAGCACCTCGGCCTGAGTCCAACGGTCCCCCTTGACTCGCCGGCGACGACGGGGCAAACGCTATGAGGACGGCTCGCCGGCGTCAAGGGTGCCGCGCCGACGGGCGGCGGAACGCAGTCGGGCGCCTGATTCGCTCGGGGCACCGGTGGCGTCGAGGCCCAGGAGGGCCGCCCCCAGTACCGGGGGCGCGTCCAACCGGCGGAAGATGGCGCGGGGTGCGACCGCCGACACCCCGGAGGTCACACGGTCGGTGAACCCGGCATAGGCGTTTTCGAACAAACCGCCGCCCAGCACGACCTCGACCTCCAGGTCGGCCACGGCGAGCCGCCGGATGACCGCCGTGGCCATGGCCACCACTTCGTCGGCGAGCAGGTGCGAGGCATCGGATGCGGGCCGGTCGCCGTCGCCGGCGGCGTCCAGGCACACCTCGGCCAACTCGAAGAGCCGACCGTAATCGAGGTGGCCGGTGTAGACCGCGCTCAGCACCGACTCGGGGTCGGGGAGGCCGAACCGGGCGGGCACCAGTTCGGTCAGCGCGGTGGGTGCGCCGCGTCCGTCCCGTGATCGCAGGGCCAACCCGAGGGCCCGCACGCCGAGCCACGATCCGCCGGGGGCGAAGTCACCTGACAGCTCGGCCAGGGACGGGAAGCGCTCGATCGTCCCGTCGGGCCCCTGGCCGACGCAATTGAGCCCCGAACCGCACACGATCCCGACCCCCCATCCCGATCGTGCCCCTGCCCGGAGCACCGCCAGGGTGTCGTTGCGGAGGACGTCGACCGTGCTCCAGCCGCGGGCGGCGATGGCCACGCTGAGACGCTCCTCGTCCACCGGGAGGTCGACCCCGGCCAGGCAGTAGACGCCCGTTCCGGCCACCGGCCGGGTGACCGGGCCGAGACCGCCGTCGTCGACCGCCGCCTCGATGGTCGCGCCGAGGGCGTCCATGGCCCCGTCGAGCCCGTAGAACTGATGGTTCGAACCACTGCCGCGGGCGGTGCCCAGTATCGAACCGTCCGCCCCCACCACCCACACGTCGGTCTTCGATGCACCGCCGTCGACGGCGAGGATCCGGGCGTCCATCGGGCCGGCGGTCAACGGGACCCCGGGGCCGGCGCTCATCGACTGATGTTACGTTCGGTTCGATGGCGACGAAGGTGGCCGTGGTCGGCGGGGGGAGCACCTACACCCCCGAGCTGGTCGACAGCCTGTGCTCCCACGAGGATCGGATGGTCGTCGACGAACTGGTCCTGCTGGACCCCGACCTCGACCGGCTCGAGGCGGTGGGCGGGCTGGCCGGCCGCATCCTCGAGCGCCGGGGCTGGCGCGGGGAACTGGTCACGACGGACGACCGGGTCCGGGCCATCGAGGGGGCCGACTTCGTGGTGGTGCAGCTCCGGGTGGGTGGCCAGGCCGCCCGGCACGTCGACGAGACCCTTCCGATCGGCTACGGCTGCCTGGGTCAGGAGACGACGGGGCCGGGCGGCCTGGCCAAGGCGCTGCGGACCGTCCCCCTGGTGCTGGAGCTGGCCGAGGACACCGCCGCCCGCGGCGCCCCCGGTGCCTGGCTGGTGGACTTCACCAATCCGGTCGGCATCGTGACCCAGGCCCTGGCCGACGAGGGCCACCGGGCCGTCGGCCTGTGCAACGTGGCCATCCACGTGCAGCGGCGCATCGGCCACTATCTCGGGGTCGACCCCGACACCGTCGAGCTCGAGCACGTGGGGCTCAACCACCTCACATGGGCCCGGTCGGCCGTCGTCGGCGGTATCGACCGGTTGCCCGAGCTCCTCGAGCGGTTCAGTCCCGAGCTCGAGCTGGAGAGCGGCATCCCTGCCGGCCTGCTCCATCTGCTCGGGGCCCTCCCCTCCTACTACCTGCACTACTACTACTGCCTGGACCAGAACCTCGCCCAGCAGGCGGCGCCGGGGTGGCGCTCCAGGGCCGAGGTGGTGGCCGAGCTCGAGGCCGAGCTGCTCGTCCAGTACCGTGACCCGGCCCTGGTCTCGAAGCCGGAGAAGCTCTCGTACCGCGGCGGGACCTTCTACTCCGAGGCGGCCGTCCGGTTGATGGCATCGCTGCACGCCGGCACCGGCGACACCCAGGTCGTCGATGTGCGCAACCAGGGCGCGCTGCCCGGCCTGGACGACGACGCCGTGGTCGAGGTGCCCTGCACCGTCGACCGCCAGGGTGCCCACCCGCGGCCCCAACGGGCCCTGCCATCCGAGATGTCCGGACTGGTGGCCCACTGCAAGGCCTACGAGCGGCTGGCCGTGGAGGCAGCCGTGTCGGGGAGCCGCCGGTCCATGATCCGCGCCCTGGTGGCCAACCCGCTGGTCGGGCAGTACCCGCGGGCCGAGGACCTGGCCGACGCGCTGCTGGCCGCCAACCGGCAGTTCCTCCCACGGTTCTTCCCGGTCGCCCGTTGACGATTGGGTCAAGGCGGACCCTACGCTGGCACGGGCACGGGCCATGTTGAGAGGAGCCTCATGAAAGTCGGTATCCACTTCGTCAACTTCACCCTGCCCGGCGGACCGCCCTCGCTGGCGTCGACCCTGGCCTCCACGGCCCGGGCCGCCGAGCAAGGTGGCTGCTCGACCTTCACCCTCATGGACCACTGGTTCCAGATGGAGCATTTCGCCACTGCCGAGGACCCGATGCTGGAGGGCTACACCTCCCTCGGCTACCTCGCCGGCCTGACCGACCGCATGACCCTCGGACTGCTGGTCACCGGGGTCACCTACCGCCATCCGGGGTTGCTGGCCAAGGTCGCGACCACACTCGACGTGCTGTCGGGGGGGCGGGCCCGACTGGGCATCGGGGCGGCCTGGTACGAGCGCGAGCACCGGGGCCTCGGTGTCCCCTTCCCCCCGGTGGGCGAGCGGTTCGAGAGGCTCGAGGAGACGCTGCAGATCTGCCTGCAGATGTGGAGCGACGACGACGGGCCCTTCGACGGCCGGTACTACCGGCTGGCCGAGACGATCTGCTCACCACCGCCGGTCCAGCAGCCGAGGCCGCCGATCCTGGTCGGAGGCAGCGGGGAACGCAAGACGCTGCGGTTGGTGGCGCGGTACGCCGATGCCTGCAACCTCTTCGCTCCCGACCCCGAGGTGGTCGCCCACAAACTCGGGGTTCTCGACCGGCACTGCGAGGCCGAGGGCCGCGACCCGGCCGACATCGAACGGACCATCCTCGGATTCGCCTCTCCCTTTGACGATGCCGATGCCTTCGTGGCCGGGATGGCCGAGTACGCCAAGCTCGGGATCGAGACGGTCGAGCTCATGCCGGCGGGCCCGGACCCGCTCGGGTGGGTCACCCGGCTCGGAGAGGAGACGGTGCCGCGGCTGGCCGAGCTCGGTCCGGCGTAGCGACCGACGGGTCGCGGTCCGCTCGGGGCCGCCCGACCAGGGTCAGTGGGAGCGTTGTCGCATGGCCTTCTGGTAGGAGAGCGGCGCCATCGTTCGTCCGATGGGGGCCATGAGGGGGAGGACCGCGGCGTTGATCTCCAGTCGTGGCCCCCCCATGCGGCCGAGCACCAGGTCGGAGACATCCGACTCGCTCCGGCGGACCAGCTTGGGGGGGAGCGACCCGCCGTCCTCCGTCCCTGACATGCCCATGGCCGTCGGCACCCAGGCCGGGTAGAGCACATGGACGTGCACCCCCCGGTCGGCGACCTCGTGGGCCACCGCCTCGGTGAAGGCGGCGACGGCGGCCTTCGAGGCCGAGTAGGCGCCATGACCCGGTTCCGGAGCGCGAGCCGAGTCGGAGGAGACGTTGACCACGATCCCCGACCCTCTCGCCACCATGCCCGGCGCCACGGCCAGGGTGCCGGCCATCACGCCGAACACGTTCACATCGAAGATCCGACGGTAGGCATCGGTGAACCCGTCGGCCACCGGCGTGAGCCGCTCGATGCCGGCGTTGTTGATGAGCACGTCGATGCGCCCGTGACGTTCCTCGACCTCGCCCAGCGCCCGCCGGTACGCATCCGAGTCGCCGACGTCGCACACCCGGGTGGAGCTGGCCGCCGTCCTCGACCGGAGCAGCTCCTCGACCTGGGCCAGCAGGTCACCCCGTCGGGCCAGGCCGACCACGGTGGCGCCCCGGCCGGCCAAGTCGAGGGCGAGCCGCCGCCCGATGCCCGAAGACGCCCCGGTGACGACGGCGACGTCCCCGTCGTATCGCCTCGACGCCCATCGCCGGTCTCGTCTCACCACCTGTGAGACTACGTGGGCAGGGCCATGCTTGCTGCCGGCGCGCTCCGACGAACCCCCGCAAACCGGTGCAACCAGTGCCACCGTGGCGTCGAGGGCGGGGATCTGGCAGGCTGGCCGGACGGACGGGGACACGGAAGCGGAGGGCGGACACATGGCATCTGAACTGATTCTCGAATTCGAGGGCGTGACCACGAAGGAGTACGACGCGGTCAACAAGGAGCTCGGCATCGACCCCGCCACCGGTTCGGGCGATTGGCCCGACGGCCTGGTCGCCCACTCCGCCGGGCTCAACGAGAACGGCCACTTGGTGGTGATCGAGGTGTGGGACACGCCCGAGCACCAGGCCAGGTTCATGGATGAGCGGCTCGGTGAGGCACTGGTGAAGGGAGGCGTCACCGGGGCGCCGTCGAGCATCACCTGGATCGAGCTCGTCTCGCACCATCTGCCCGACCGCTGACCCGCTCGCCCACCGCATCCCGACCGGGCCGGCGTCGCCACCCGTCCGGCGTTCCGCCCACTAGGTTCGTACCGATGGATGATCGCCTCGGCACTCTCGGCGACCGCCTCGAGATCGACGACCTCCTGGTGCGCTACGCCACCGCCATCGACTCGCGGGACTGGGATCTGCTCGACACCGTGTTCGCCGCCGACGCCTGTCTCGACTACCGCTCGGCAGGTGGCATCCGGGGAACCTATCCCGAGGTCCGCACCTGGCTGTCGGAGGTGTTGCCCGTCTTCACCTGGACCCAGCACCTGGTCGTCAACCGGGTCGTGGAGATCGACACCGTCGGAGCCTCCGCCACCTGCCGCTCGATCTTCCACAATCCTAACGGACTCGTCGTCGACGGGGAACCGTGGGTGTTCACTGTCGGTGGCCGCTACCACGACCGGTTGGCACGGGCGCCGGCCGGGTGGCACATCACCCGGCGGGTCGAGGAGACGACCTGGTGGGAACACCCGATGCCCGGCCTGCCGTCCACCCCTTACCCGATGCCACCCGACGCGCTCACCTGACCTGACCTGGACCCCGTCGACGCCGCCCGGTAGATTTCTTCCGACACCAAGGGGGGAGTCGTGCCACTTCGCGGTCACTTCATGTTCAAGGCAGTGCTGGCCACCGCGGTGGCCATCAGCGTGGCCATCGGCCCGCTGGCCTCCGGCGCAGCCGGGGCCGCCGGCTCCACCTCACCGGTCAGTGCCACCCTGCAGGGCCGGGGATCGGTCGACGAGGCGTGGCTCACCGGGGCCAACCCCGGCGACCGGATCGTGCTCGAGCGGCGCGGTGCCACCGTGTCCAACCCGGCCAATCCGGGCCAGGCGGACTCCCTCGGCACACTGATCATCCGGAACCTCACGCCGGGTCCCGACTACGCCTGGTTCGACACCACGACGGGCCAGCACACCTCGAAGTTCCGAGTCCTGGCGCCGGGTGACAACCCGCCCAGCGGCTCGTCCCTCTACCAGGGACAGCCTCTGCACCAGGGCCTCAACTACCTCACGATGCGAGACGGCATCCAGCTGGCGGCCACCGTCCGCTATCCCTACGGGGGGACCTGCAGCGACACCAGCCCGTGTCCGACCGTCATCGAGTACTCGGGCTACAACACCGCCGCTCCGACCGATCCCATCCCGGCCCTGTTGGCGCAGGCTCTCGGCGCGCCCTGTACCGGTTGCGGGGATCCGAACCTGCTACCCGATACCGCCACCGCCGTCGGATCGGTGCTGGCCCGGGTGGCCGGGTTCGCCACGGTCAGCCTGCAGATGCGCGGCACCGGCTGCTCGGGCGGGGCGTTCGACCTGTTCGGGTATCCCTCGGACTACGACGCCTATGACGCCATCGAGATCGTGGCCCACCAGTCCTGGGTGGCCCATCACAAGGTTGGCATGGTGGGGATCAGCTATTCGGGGCTGTCCCAGTTCCCCTCGGCCGGCACCGATCCGCCCGGCCTGGCCGCCATCGCGCCGATGAGCCCGACCGACGACCTCTTCTCGACCGGCTACCCGGGCGGCATCTACAACAACGGCTTCGCCGCCAGCTGGATCGCCTCCCGCATCGACGACGCCAAGGCCGCCGCCTCCTACAGCGCCGGACGGTTGACCCAGCTCTCACCCACGCCCGTGTCCGGCGTCGGCCAGCCGTGGACCTACTACGAGGTCGACGCCGAGCTGGCCGCCAGCGGTGGATCGTCCTCGACCTGCCTCGCCAACCAGGCCCTCCACAACCAGTCGGAGAGCCTCGCCAGCCTGACCGGACCCCAGGAGGTGGCCCCTGGCACCGGCGCGGGGCGGGATCCGTCCCTCTTCGACCGCCGGTCGATGGTGGTGGCGGCCGGCCACGTCACTGTGCCCGTCTTCCTCTCCGGCGCCCTGCAGGACGAGCAGACCGGCCCCCAGTGGCCGGCTCTGATCTCCGCCATCCCGAAGACCACTCCCCTCTTCGCCAACATGGTCAACGGCGGCCACATCGACTCGACGGACCCGCAGACCATCAGCCGCTGGCTCGAGTTCCTGGACATCTACGTCGCCCGCGAGGTCCCGGTCCAACCCACCGGCCTGGCCGCGCTCATCCTGGGGCAATTCACCGGCTTCGCCTCCGGCGTGTCGGGCGTGGCGCCGCTCCCCGCCACCCGGTTCACGACCGCCCCCACGGTGGGCAAGGCGCAGCAGGAGTTCGCCACCCAGACCCCGCTGGTCCGCGCCCTGTTCGACAACGGGGCGGGGGCGGTCGGTCCGGGGGGGATCGAGTCCACCTACTCGGCCGACTTCAGCGCCTGGCCGCCGGCCGGTTCGGTCGAGAGGCTCCACCTCGGCCCTAAAGGACAGCTGCAGGCCGATGCCCCCACCGGTCAGCGGGGGACCTCGTTCACACTGGACCCGGGGGCTCGGCCCCTGACCAGCCTCCCGCCGGGAGGGAACGCCTGGGCCGCCAACCCGGGCTGGGACTGGACGACGGTCCCCGCCGCCGACGGCATCGCCTTCCAGACGGCTCCGTTCACGCAGCCCACCACCATCGTCGGGCCCGCCACCCTCGATCTCTGGGTCAAGGCGTCGGTTCCGGTGGAGGACTTCCAGGCCACGGTCACCGAAGTCCGGCCGGCCGACAACCAGGAGGAGTACGTCACCTCCGGCTTCCTGCGGAGCTCGAACCGGGCCGACCGGGGCGACTCGACCGCGCTGTTCACCGATCCGACCTATCTGCTGGCCAACGCCAGGAACCTCAGCCCACACGCCTACTCGCTGGTCAAGATCCCGATCGACCCCATCGTCCACACCTTCCGGCCCGGGACCGAGCTGCGGGTCGTGATCTCGGCACCCGGCGGGGACCGGCCGATCTGGGAGTTCGCCACGCTCGACAACGGCCAGAGCGCCACGGTCGGGCTCGGAGGCGAGGCCGCCTCGGCCCTCGTGGTCAACACGGTGCGTGGGGTGAGCGCCACGCCGACGTTGCCGGCATGCGGCTCACTGCGCGGGGAGCCGTGCCGGGCCTACCAGGCCGAGGGGAACCAGACCGGTCCGGTGAGCTGACCCGTTGACGGTGGCCCCGGCGACCCCCGGCTGAGGCGCACATTCGGGGTACGTTGCCGCCATGTACGCCGCCGAGCATGCCGAGCGCCATCCCGACAAGGCGGCCATCGTGATGGCGACGGGGGGCGAAGTCGTCACCTTCGGCGAGTACGAGGCGGCCGCCAACCAGGTTGCCCACCTGTTGCGCCAGACCGGGCTCAGGCGGGGGGACCACATGGCTGTCTTCATGGACAACGACCACCGCATGTTGGTCAGCGAGGGAGGAGCGGACCGGACCGGGCTGCTCTACACCTGTGTCAACTCCTTCCTCTCGGCGGAGGAGGTGGCCTACATCATCAACGACTCGGAGTCGCGTGTGGTGATGACGTCGGCGGCGAAAGCCGAGGTGGCCGGCGAGCTCCCGGCGCTGTGTCCCGGTGTCGAGCGCTGGCTCATGGCCGATGCTGGTGGTGGGGTCGAGGCGCCCTTCGAGGACTGGTCCGAAGCGATGGCGGGCTTGGACGGCGGTCCCGTCGCCGACGAGCAGCTGGGCGCCCCCATGATGTACTCGTCGGGTACCACGGGTCGGCCGAAGGGCATCCTGCGCCCGCTCCCCGACATCCACCCCGGCGAGCCGCTGGCCGCCCGTGAACGTCTCTCCCACCTGTGGCGGTTGCGGGAAGGGATGGTCTACCTCTCGCCGGCCCCACTCTACCATTCCGCCCCCCAGGCCAGCGTGGCGCTGGCCCTCCGCCTGGGTGCCACCGCGGTGGTCATGGAGCATTTCGACGCGGCCCAGTTCCTCGGGTTGGTGGAGCAATTCCGGATCACCCACTCCCAGATGGTCCCCACCATGTTCTCCCGGCTGCTGAAGCTGCCCGACGAGGTGCGCCGGGCCGCGGACGTGTCGTCGCTGGAGGTCGTCATTCACGCCGCCGCCCCGTGTCCCGCCGCGGTCAAGGAGCAGATGATCGATTGGCTCGGCCCTATCATCATCGAGTACTACGCGGCCACCGAGGGGAACGGACTCACCTTCTGTGACTCCGAGGACTGGCTGGCGCACAAGGGCACCGTCGGGCGCTCTCTGCTGGGCGACCTGGTCATCCTGGACGACAACGGGGATCCGTGCGAGGTGGGCACGCCGGGAACCGTGTGGTTCCGGGGGGCGACGAGCTTCGAGTACTTCAACGACCCCGCCAAGACGGCCGAGTCGCGCCGGGACGACGGCGAGACCAGCACCGTCGGGGACGTCGGGTATGTGGACGAGGACGGGTACCTCTACCTGACCGACCGCAAGACCCACATGATCATCGCAGGCGGGGTGAACATCTACCCCCAGGAGACCGAGGACCTGCTCATCACCCATCCCAAGGTGCTGGACGCCGCCGTGATCGGCGTCCCGGACGAGGACCTCGGCGAAGCGGTCAAGGCGGTGGTCCAGCCGAGTCCCGGTGTGGATGCCGGCGCCGCCCTCGAGCGTGAGCTGATCGCCTTCTGCCGAGAGCATCTCGCCCATTTCAAGTGTCCGCGCACCGTGGATTTCGTGGACGCTCTGCCACGGCTGCCCACCGGGAAGCTGTACAAGCGGCTCCTCCGCGACCGGTATTGGGGGGAGCGGCCGACCCGAATCGTCTGACCGGTGCATCGCTGGTGGATATGGGCGGTGCGCCCAGTGGGAAGGTCCTCACGGAATCATCACAATTCCCACAAAGGTCTCTAAGGTCCTTCCGGCAGACTTGGGGGGTTCAGCCATCGATCAAGGAGCATCCATCGTGTTGAAGAAGACCCTCGCATCCCTGGCCATCGGGGGCATCATGGTGGGCGGGGTGGCCGTCGGCGCGGGCTCGGCGTCTGCCGCGACCCCCTCGGCCGGCGCCACCACCCAAGCCACTTCCGGGCATCCGCTCCGGGCGTGGCTCCGCGCCCACCGCAAGGAGATCCGGAAGGATGCCGTCGTGATCAGCGCCAAGACCATCGGGGTCACCCCTCAGGACCTGGTGAGCGAGCTCCGCTCCGGAAAGTCGGTGGCCACCGTGGCGGGCGAGCACAACGTCAGCGCCCAGACCGTGGTCAACGCGCTGGTGGGCGCGGCCGACGCCAGGATCAACCAGGCGGTCGGTGATCACAAGCTCACCTCGGCCCAGGCCAGCAAGATCGAGGGCGCGCTGCCGGGCCTGGTGACCAAGGCGGTCAACCACACCTTCTGACCGGGGGGCCGGTCCTCAGCCGGGAGACCGGCCTCCGGGCGGGGGTGGCGGCCCACCCCCTTCATGGCGGCGGCGGAACCGGTCCCGGGCCCCGAGGGGGCACGGGACCGGTCCGCATGCGGGCCCGGTCGGGCCCGGCGCGAGGATGGTGCCATGGAGGACAGAACCGACGCGCTGGCCCGCCTGTGGGCCTGGTTCGCCGAGCACCAGTTCCGGGGCTACTCACCCCTGTACGAGCGGATCGCCGAATCGGTGTCCACCGACGTCACCACGCTCGAGCTCTGCCGCCTGGCACCACCCGAAGCCCACCTGCCTCCGGTGCTGCTCGGCGCCGTCCACTACCTCCTGCTGGGTGATCTCGACCATCCCCTGGCCGACGTCTACACCGGCCGGTCCCCGGCCGACCCCGGGCCGCTGTTCCTCGAGCTCTGCCGCGATCACCATGACGAGCTGGCGGCACTGCTCGACGTGCGCCGGGTCCAGACCAACGACTGCGGTCGGAGCGCGCTCCTCGGCCCCGCACTGACCTGGGTGAGCCTCCGGCTACCGGGCCCCTTGGCACTCATCGACGTCGGGGCAAGCGCCGGCCTCAACCTCATCGCCGATCGGTACCGCTTCGACTACGGCGGCCACGGCGCCACGGGGCCGGCGGGTTCGCCGGTCCGCATCGAGTGTGCCGTGGTCGGGGGTGACCCCCTGATCGCCCCGACCTTGCCCGCCTTCGCCTGGCGGGCAGGTCTCGACCGGTCACCGGTCGACCTCGGCAATCCGGACGATGCCCGCTGGCTGCTCGCCTGCGTGTGGCCGGACACGGGGCGGCTGGCGCGGACGGAGGCCTCGATCCGGCTGGCGCAGGATCGCTTGCCCACGGTCCACGCCGGGGATGCCGTCGAGGATCTGCCCCGACTGCTCGACGGCCTCGAATCGGGCCTGTCCGCCGTGGTCATCAACACCTGGTCGTTCTCGTACCTCGATCGGGGCCAGAGGCTGGACTACGTGGCCGCACTCACCGAGGCCTCGCGGCGGCGTCCGGTGGCTTGGCTGGCGGCCGACGACGGTTCGGTCCTGGCGGACCTGGCCGAATTCCCGGACGCCGCGCCGGCCGACCATGCCCTCGGGGCCGTCCTCTTCGAGACGGATGGCGATCGGGCCGCCGGCCAGATGCTGGCCGGGGTGCACCAACACGGGGCGTGGATGGACTGGGTCGCGGACTCAGCCTGAGGTGGCCGAGGAGGCACGGAGGAGCGCGACCGGGAGGTGGACGAGGCGGCCCGGAGCCGACAGCCCCGGAGTGGAATCGGACCGCCGTTCAGTCGTGTCCCCGCCACCGGCCGTCTTGGACCCCGGGGGCACCGGATGATCGGCGTGCCGCGATCATGACCGTGTCGGCCAGGGCGAAGAGGACTCCGTAGGCGAACTCCTTCGGCATCCCGTCCGAGGACTCGTTCTGGACTCGGGAATGGAGTCGCGCCACCACCCGGGGGAACGGATTGATGCCGAGGAAGTACTGAGACGGCTTGTCCAGGTCGAGCAAGACGGCACCGGCGATGGCGGCGATGGTGGCCATCCGGTCCCGCTTCTCGACGGCAGCCAGTATGGCGGCCACGGTGCCCAGTCCGATGAGGCCGTCTCGCTTGGCCATCTTGAAGAACTCCTCGTAGCCATCCTCTTTCACCTTCTCGCAACCCCAATGAGGGAGGGAGTCCAAAACCAGGTGCGACCCGACCCCTGCCGCAAAGGCAGCCGCCGGCCTGCCGTCTGCCACCCGACCGATCAGCACCCCGGAGAGGACATGAGTCGTCACGAACACGGGCATCACTCTTGCAGACCGGGTCGTCGATGTGGGATCGCTCCGTCCGCTCCGGTTGTGACGGCAGGATCTGCCGGCCTGTCCGTCCGAGATCGCCGATCACATGGAGGGGGTGACCTGCGCCGGACACAGGCCGAGGGCACGGGTAAGGACGTCTCGCCGGGCGAGGTCTGCCCGTTCCACGCGATCGACAACGACTGACCTGACGGTGACGGCCCCAGCCCAGCCCGCCCGCCGGAGCGCTGTGGTCCGCATCGCATCGCTTGTCTCCGCCGGGTCGGCCGTTCAAGATGGACCGTAAGCAATCCAGAGGAGTCGACATGGCCCAACAGAGTCCGCCCGGCGACGGCACGAGCCGGGCACGGCTGGGTGGCGGCGCCATCGCCTCTCTGACCGGGGGCGGCCTACTCCTCATCTTCATGATCCAGAACACCGAGAAGGTCACGCTCCACTTCCTGGTCTGGACCTTCACCTGGCCCCTCTGGTTGTTCACCCTGGTCACAGCCGCGGTCGGGGCGCTGCTGTGGCTGGGTCTGGGCGTGTTGCGGCGGCACCGGCGTCGTCGGGAGCGACGGGCCGATCGACGGGGCTAGCCGCGAGGTGGCTGGCTGCGAGGTGGGGGGAGACCGGTTCGGTCACCCCGACGTCGTAGGGCTCAGGCCGAGATGGCGCGGACCTTACCGATGAACCCGGTGAAGGCCGGCTCCCATTCTTCGGCCCACAACTCCTGGAGATGCACCGGCATCCCGGCCAGCATCTGAGACCTCTGGTCCTCGTTCAGTCCTTCACGGACCAGTCCGAGGGCCAGCCAGGGCTTGTCCCCCGTGAACAGGCGAAGGGAATGGCCGGTCAGCTCAGCCCACTCTTCGGGAGACATGTAGGCCGTGGCCAGCGGCAGGATGTGCTCCTCCTCGTCGACGAGGTGGGGGCCTAACATATCGCCGACGATCGACAGGGCGTCGATGAGACCTCCGGCAGCCGCCGGACCCGGGTCCGAACGCCAGGAGTCGATGGCGGACCTCGAGGAGGCGATCGGCTGGTCCAGCAGACTGTGCTGGCCCTCGACGCGGGAGATCACCTCCAGGTGCTCGGGACAGCGCGCCTCGAGCACCGGGTAGATCAACTCGTCCTCACCCTGGTGGTGGATGCGCAGGAACTCGATCACGTTGTCGAAGAACGAGGACACAGTGGCGACCGCCGCCGGATCGTTCCCCGCCCCGGTGACCAGCCCCTCGGCCGAACCGAGCGAGGATTGCAACGCGCCGTGCACGGCCCGCATGTCGTTGGTGTTGGTGGAGTACTCCCCGGGATCGTCCACTCGCCCTCCTTGCCTGTCTGTGAGTCCGTCCGAAGATACCCTCATCCAGCGGTGCCCGTCAGTCCGTCACCAGCCACAATCCGGAGCACCCATCACGTCATGGGGCGGGATCGATCGACGGCCTAGGCCGGAGTTGCACTCAGGGCGGTGGCAATGTCGTTGATCGCCGCCTGCTCGGCATCGCTCACGTCCCGACCGTGCTCTCGGTGAGCGGCTGCAACCTTTTCGGCCAGCGTGACGATGAAGCTGCGGTACTCGTCCACCTCGGCCGGCGTGGCCTTGCGCTCGAGCAGAGCGACCGAATCGCGGAGGTGTTGAAGGCCGTGCGCTTTGAGCTCATCGGGAGAATGGTAGTGAGTGTGATCCCGCTCGGGCTTGGCTGCGACGATCTCATCCAGCAGCTCGCTCTCGCCGTGGTGCTGCCGGGCCTCGACGTAGGCCTTGGCCATGGCAATGGCCTCACGAAACGAGCCACCCCGTTGGGCCGTGACCACGATCATGCCCGCACTCGGAGCCGCTTCCAGGATGAGCTGCCACTCCTCAGGCGAGAAGTCGGCCTTGCTGGTCATGACCTGTCTCCCATCGTCGGCGATCGGGACCTTGCGGGCTACACCGTAGCGACTCGTCCCGGCACCCGTGGAGCGCGAGGAGCACGTGGCGTCGGGACCGAAAGATGGAGATCGGCACGCCTCCCAGGTCCACGGCGCGCTTCGGGGTCAGGTCGCGTCGACCCAGCTCACGCCGATGATCTCCGGGCCACCGTGAGCACCGATGACGGCTCCGAGTTTCCCGATCCGGAGCGACGCCCGGGGGAATCGGGGTGCGATGAGGTCGAGGAACTCGTCGAGGTCCTGTGCGCCTCCATGCATGACGGCCACGTGTCCGGCCGACCCGGCACGAGTCATACGCTCGTACATCATGTGAAGGGCCCTCTTGCGGGTCCGGGGCTTGCCCGCCTCTTCCACCCTGCCGTCGGCGATCTCCACCAGAGGCTTGATCGACAGGATCGAGCCCACCATCGCCTTGGCCCCGCCGATGCGCCCGCCCTTTCGCAGGTTGTCGAGCGTGTTCAGGGCGGCAACGACGCGGGTCCGGCGCAGCAGATCGTTGACCCGTCGCACGACGGCGTCGGCGTCGGCTCCCGCCCTGGCCGCCCTGGCTGCTTCGAGTACGAGCGTGCCGAGCCCGCTCGAGACGGTCCGAGTGTCGATCACGTGTACGGGCAGCCTGCCCTGGTAGGCGTCGGCTCCCACCCGGGCGGATTGCAACGTATTGGACAGCTCGCCCGAGATGGTGAGGCAGACGACCGAGTCGGCCCCAGCAGCATCGGCGTTCTGGAATGCCTGTTGGAAGGCACTCGGAGGGGGACAGGCCGTTTGGGGGAGCGTGTCGGAGGCTGCCATCCTGTCGTAGAAATCCTCGACCGTCAGGTCCTGACGGTCGGTGAACTCCTCGTCTCCAAACCGGATGCTCAGGGGCACGATGGTGATGTCGAGCGCCCCCATCTCGTCTTCAGCGAGGTCACACGAGCTGTCGCTCACGACATGGACACCGGCCATGGAGATCCTCCTCGTGCTCGTCGCCTGGTCAGCAATCCAGGGAGTCGGTGGAATCGATCTGATGATTCTGGCACCCGGAGGAGGACTGCGGCACGGTCGTCCCCCTCCCACGCGTCGATCCGGAGTCGTACACGGCATCGACGGCCGGCGCCGCCTCTCGACATGCGGTCCAGGACCCGGCTCCGAACGCCAACAGCGGAACGACGATCGACCCCCTCCAATACAACTGCGGCAATGACGCGCCTACCTGTGGCCAAGTGGGCGAGTCCAATGGCTACTACAACGGCACCATGGCGACCTGCTCTACAGCGAGAACTACTACTGCGACGCCAATGTCTCCTCAGCGGCCACCACCGGTTGCGAGGCGGGGGCAGGACGGGGGGATCACGTTGAACCGGCCGGTGATCGCCGGGCCTCAACGACAACTCCTACGACGGCTACTGGCTGGTGGCATCCGACGGTGGTGTCTTCACCTTCACCCCACCAGGTGAGGGGATGCCCTTCTTCGGTTCGGCGGCCTGAGGTCGAACGCCGAACAGTCACCGGGTGGGCCGACCCTGCGCCCACCCGGTGACCTGTTCGGGAAGCAGTCCGGACCGCGATCGTCCGCTCAACTCGAAGATCGTCGAGCCGGATGACTCTCAGCATCACGACCGGTCGTCCGACACTCCCGACCTCCCGACCGCCGGGCCGGGTAGCGGCCGGGGCGCGGCCGGCTTTCTCCTCCCAACAGACCCTGCGAATCGTCCTCGGGCTGTTTTGGCTGCTCGACGGCGCCCTCCAGCTCCAATCGTTCATGTTCACCAAGGGCTTCGCCAACGGCATCGTTGCGCCAGTTGCCGCCGGGCAGCCCTTCTTCGTGGCGGGGCCGGTCGAGTGGAACGCCCGGTTCATCGGCACGCATCCCGAGGTCCTCAACACCCCCGACCATGAGTGATTCGATTCCCGGTGGCGCAGCTCGATGACAGATCGGCGACCGCCTCCGCGCACGCGCTTGTTCTACCTCTGGGGATCCCGTGTGACCGCCGACCGGGCGCTCCGTCCATTCACCAAAGCACGATCCCGACACGAGGCAGGTCGGTCCGGTCCGAGGGAGAAGCGGGCCGTCCCACCGGCCGGGGCGAACTGAGCCTCACGGATCCACACGCTCCCCGAGGGTCCGCCGCCCGGTGCCGTTGGCCCGGTCGTCCGGCAGGCCGTGCCCGGCCAGAAACCGGCGCCGCTGCGTCTGATCGGTGAAGACCAGGATCACCCAGGCGTGGGTGACGCCGGCCCGGCGGAGAGTCTCGTAGCGGTGGTTCCCGTCCTCCAGGAAGTATCGGCCGTCACGGTGCGATACCAGCAGGGGTGGAGGGTGCCACCCCTGCTGGATGCTCGATTTCATGGCATCGACGTCGGCCTCCCATTCCTCCTCTCCCACAGGGACGACGACCTCATCTGGGTCCGGACCGGCCAACGGCGTGATCTGGTCGAGACGGAGCCGTACCGGGCCGAGGTAGGTCGCGCCGCCGAAGACGAGGGCCGCGGCCAGGGGGGCGTTGTCGCTACCCGGGCTGACGAGGAAATCGACCACCCAATCGGCCAGCCGGTCCCCGTCGGCAGCACGCTTGGCCGAGGCGAAGGAGAACTCCTCCCCGTCGGTCACACCTGTGCCCCTCCGGGCCGTCCCGCGATCAACTCGGCCAGCGCCGCCAGCGACGGAATCCGGTCATAGCTGGCCTCGAGGTGGAGTCCGAGCGGATCCATCAGGAATGGCCGGATCCCTGCCCGTCTGGCACCGACGACGTCGATCGCCGGCATGTCGCCGACATACCAGACCTGATCGGGCCGGAGGCCGAGAAGCTCGACGGCGGCGCCGAAGATCCGAGGGTCGGGCTTCATGATCCCGACGTTTCCCGAGTCGACCACGCACTCGATGTCGACACCGACGCCGGGGCCCACCTGGCAGAGCTCGAGTTGGGCGAGCCTCTGGGCCATCATCCCGTCGGCGTTCGAGACGATGCCGAGCCGGACCCCGGTATCGGCCAATGCCCTCAATCCCTGGCGGCTGCCCGACACGGGTTCGACCCACAACGCCGCATCTGCGAACTCGCTGTCGACATGCCGGTGGGCCTCGTCCCGCCAATCGTCCGGCACGCCGCACTCGGCGACGTAGGTCTGGAGGTAGTGCAGCCAGGCCTCGGTCCAATGTGCCTCGACGTCGAGGTGGATCCCGAACCGTGCCGCGGCCCGGTAGTGGGCATCGGTCAGCACGTCTTGTCCGACGGAGCACTCGGCCCGGGCGAAAGCCCCGAGGATGCGCTCGGGGTCGGGGAGGACGAACACCCCACCCGCGTCCAGAAGCACGGCCGAGGGAATGTCGTCGCTGCTCGAGGCCATACCCAAACGTACTCAGAGGGGGACCCGGGGGCAGAGGCGTTGCCGAACGTGCCGCCGCTTTTCTCGGCCCCCACCGGCCTAACATCACGCCGCCGTGACGATGTCTTCCCTGCCGAACACACCTCCCCGGGCCGGACGGTCCTGGACGCGCCGATATGAGGGCCTCCGTCGACTCGTGCTCGCCGGCTCGCTGCTCGTCGGGGCGACAGTGGCGGCATGCCCCGGCACGGCGGGGGCGGGGTCCGCCCGGGCAGGCCAGGCCCTCCGCCCCGGGCGTTCCTATGTGGCGCTCGGGGACTCCTTCACATCGGGACCGGGCGTCCCGTCCCAGCTCGGAGCGGTGACCGGTCCGAGCGCGCCAAGTGCGTGCCGGCGCTCGTCGCAGAACTATCCGTCGTTGGCCGCACGGGCACTCGGGCTGGCGTTGCACGACGTGAGCTGCACCGGAGCCACGACTCGAGATCTCATGGGATCTCAGGGCCCGGGGATACCGCCCCAGCTCTCGGCCGTCGGTCCGTCCACCTCGCTGGTCACCCTCGGCATCGGTGGGAACGACGTTGGCTTCTCGGACATCGCGGCGAACTGCGTGTCGGCCACACCGTGGGGTGGCACACGGACGGGATGGACCTGCACCTCGGACGGCACACCCGACGGGGCGGCCCAGTTGGCGTCGGCCGTTCACGAGGCGGGCACCAGGGTGATGGCTTCCCTCCACGAGATCCGAGCCAGGAGTCCGCACGCCCGGGTACTGGTCATCGGTTACCCCGACATCGTCCCGCCCTCGGGTCCCGGGTGCTGGCCGCGGCTCCCCTTCTCGGTGCACGATGTCGGCCAACTCCGCGACCTCGAGCTCCACCTCAACGCCGCCCTGGCCCACGATGCGGCCGTGGCCGGGGATGACTACGTCGACATGGCCACACCCAGTGCACCGCACAACGCCTGCACCGATGACGACACCCGGTGGGTCGACCCCTTCACGATCTCGGCCGGGCGGTACCCGTTGCATCCCACCGCCATCGGCATGACGGCCATGGCTCGGGTCCTCGAAGAGGCGCTCAACCGCAGCTGATCCCGGTGCGGTGCCCGGGTGGGGGTGGGGACAGGGCCGGGCTCGGGGACAGGTCTCCCCGGCCGGGCGGGGGCGTTCCCGGGCGCCATTTCGTTGCACACGCAACTGGTTCTTCTGGAGCCCCTGCCGGGCACCCCCAGCCTCGCGCTCCCAGCACCGGGGAGCCGCCCACGCCCCGGCAGCGACATCTGTCAGCCGGGATGACTAAAGCATCCCTTTGGCCCGGCCGATGTGCAAAGACATGGCGGAGAGCGGGCTCGATGTCGCATGCTCAACGGTTGATCGGACCCAGAGGCTGTTGCGCGAGCTGCCTGACGTCGTGGTCGTGATCGACGTCGGGGGCCGGGTCCAATGGGCCAACCGTGCAGCGGAGCACCTGTTCGGTCGGTCGCTTGACGAGTCAATAGGGATGCCAGGGCTCGAGCTCGTGCACCCGGAAGACCTCGAGTTCGTCCTGCTGTCGCTGGGGACCATCCAGGAGAAGGAAGTCGGCTCACCGATCGAGATCCGATTGAGGACTCCCACCGGATGGCGATTGATGGAGCTGATCGGTACGCCAGTGCCCTGGTTCGAGGACGGTTCGGTGCTACTGAGTCTCCGCGACCTGACGGAGCGCCGACGTTACGAGCTCGCTCACGACCACGATGCCCGCTTCCGCACGCTGGTCCAGAGCGCTGCCGTGGTCACCATGCTCGTCTCCCCGGGCGGCCTCGTGGATTCATGTTCGGGTGCCATCACGCGAATGCTGGGACACGACTCGGACCTGGTGGAGGGGCGACCACTGGTCGACCTGGCCACCGATGAGGATCGCCAAGCGATCATGACCGCGCTCCGTGCCGCGTCCCGTGGGGCCGACACGGCGAACCCTGTCACGGTCACTGCCTGCCTCCGACATGCTGGAACTGATGCCGCCATCCCGTTCGAGCTCGCCTTCGTGAATCTGGTCGATGACCCGACAGTCGGTGGCTATGTGGTGTCCGGGCACGACGTCACCGATCGCCGCCGGCTCGAGGAGCAGCTCTCCTTTCAGGCGTTCCATGATTCCTTGACCGGCCTGGGCAACCGGGCGCTGTTCCAGGATCGGCTCGAGCATGCGCTCGCCCGGGCCGACCGCTGCTCTATTGGGATGGCTCTGCTATTTCTCGATATCGACGACTTCAAGACGGTGAATGACAGTTTGGGCCATGGGATCGGCGACGCACTCCTTCAAGCTGTGGCTGCGAATCTCAGTACCTGTCTGCGTGAGGCTGACACCGCGGCTCGGCTCGGTGGTGATGAGTTCGGCGTCATCGTCGAGGACTTTTCCGATCCGGATGGGGTTCTCGTCCTGGCCGATCGCACGCTGGCCATGTGCCGTCAGCCGCTCACCGTGGGGCCCCGGAGCGTGAACGCGACGGTCAGCATCGGGGTCGCATTCCGCCACCCGGGCGATGGTGTCGAGAGCCTGATGTCAAAGGCGGACCTGGCCATGTACGCCGCCAAGGAGCACGGCAAGGATCGTTACGAACAATTCGAGGCCGTCACGGTATGTGGAGGAGCCGACATCGGATTCCGGCGCCGTGGGCTTGATGCCGATTGGAACACCGTCATGTATGCCGCCCCGGCACGAGCAGCCAGATCAGGGCACTGACCGCGCCAGCGGGTGCAGGGCCATCCAGGCGGCGCTACTTGATGAAGATTCCCTTGTTGAAGGTGGTGGTCACCGTCTGCGCCTCACCGAGTCGGGGAAGGCCGAACAGGTCCTCGATCGAGGCGAGCGTCGAGTAGTGGTTGTACGAGGTCTTTGTCACCACCGTGTGTCCGGTGATGAACGGCGAGAGGAGAACAGCTCCGACGATGCCCCCGCCTGGCCCGCTGAACCCGTTGCCACCGGGAGCCGCGGCCGGCCCCGGCATCTCTCCGCAGCACGCGGTGCTGTCGAGCGTCGGGCTCTCCGCTTCGTCGAAGGTGATCTCGAGCAGTCCGTCCTGTTGGAACGCGGGTGATGACGTGATGATGGGCACCCAGGTCTGGAGCCATTTGTCGATGTCCCCGACGGCCGAGCCGCCTCCCTGGCCCGCACCGGTCGTGTTCGTGCAGGGATAGTCGTGACCGTCGTCACAGAGGTTGGGGGTGATGAAGGTGAGGTTGGGGGTGGTGGCCACCGACTTGAGGTCGGTGGCCAGTCCGGTCACTCCAGCCGGGGTCCCGGCGGGCATGTTGCCGCTGGTATCCCCGAGAGGCACCACCCGCTGGCTGCACTCGCCCGGGTTGTCGATGATCGAGTGGAAGTACATGAAGGGATTGTGGCGGGTGGTGTACCCGTCAGTTGCCTCCGCTGAGGTCGTCGGATCGCTACCCCCGATGGCGGGATGGCTGCAGGTGACACTCCCGTCACGGGTGGTGTCGTTGCCCATGTCCTCCTGGTAGCCCTTCCAGGTGAGCGACTCTCCGTCCAGCTGGTTGGCCACGGTGGTCACCGCCGACGGGTAGACACAGCCGGCACCCTGCTGGATGCCGGCGATCTGGCCGGCCGTGGGTGGGAAGTCTGCATAACCAGAACCGAGGCAGTCCGCCTGGTTGTCCGCGTTGGGTGGCTGCCCGGAAATGATCGCGGCGTAGTTGTCGTTGGAGAAGTGCCCGATGCCGTAGTAGCTCTTCAGGAGGGCCCCCTGGGTCGGCAGGGTGGTGGCCAGATAGGGATCGGCGGAGGGATTCCCGAAGGTGGCGGCATAGCCGCTGTTCTCGAGCATGATCATGAAGACGTGACGGACCAGCGGCAGTTTGGACTTGACGGTCAGGGTGAGCGTCTGTTCCGCGGTGTTGACCTGACCGGTGTTGTTGGTCGCCTGTAGGCCAATGGTGTAGGTGCCGCCGAGCGGCGTCGGATCGGAGAGCGTTCCGGTTCCGTTCCCGTTGTCCGTGAAGGAGACACCCGGAGGCAGTGCGGAGGTGACGGACAAGGTGGCTGTCGGGTTCGCCTTGGTCTTGACCGTGAAGCTGAGCGCCTTGCCTTGTTTGCCCTTGGCCGCGCTCTTGCTGGTGAAGACCGGAGCTGACGGTCCCTTGGCGCCCCACGCCGGCGGTGCCAGCGGGACCATGAGCGCTCCGGTGGCCGAGAGCACTCCGGCCAACATGATCCTCCGGAACGTCCGATGTGTACGCACCCCGGTCCCCCCTCCGTGACGCCGCGTCCACCTCTGCTTGAGGCAGCTCGCCGCCCGGATCTTCGTCCAGGACCCGCCCAATTGTCAACCAGCCTGTCAGTACAACCTGGATTCACTGCACCCTGGATCGGGAGCGGAGGTTGCACGAGGGGGGCCCTGGCCGGTGGCGATGATCGCGTCCGTTGACAGCGCCCTCTCCCCTTCGACGGATGGAGGACGGAGAGGGCCCCCCTGATGCGCCCCGGCCCGCCCAAGCCGGCGAAGAGGCGGGCGGAGCCCCCGGCGGGAAGAAGGTGCAGGTCGCAGAGGTGGTGAAGGAGCCCGCGATCTAGGCTCCCCCGATGCTCTTCGGACTCCGCTTCGACTTCCGCAATCCTGCGATCGCCGCGACCACCATGGCCGACCGCTACGCCGCCGCGCTCGACATGGCCCGGTGGGCCGATCGTCTGGGCTGTGTCAGCATCGCGGTGTCCGAACATCACGGCTCGCCTGACGGCTATCTCCCGAGTCCGATCCCGATGCTCGCCGCCATGGCCGGGGTCACCACCAAGGTCCGTCTCATGCCGGCCGCGCTGATCGCCCCCTTCTACGACCCACTCCGATTGGCGGAGGACGTGATCGTCCTCGACATCCTGAGCAGGGGACGAGCCGACCTCATCGTGGCCGGCGGGTACGTGCACGAAGAGTTCGCCATGTTCGACATCCCCATGAGTGAGCGCGGCAGGCGGGTGTCCGAAGCGGTTTCGGTGTTGAAGTCGGCCTTCTCCGGCGAGCCGTTCGACCACCGCGGCCGAACAGTGCACATCACGCCGGCACCATTTCGGCCGGGCGGACCATCCGTCCTGCTCGGTGGAAGCAGCCGGCCGGCCGCCGAACGTGCCGCCCGCATCGCCGACGGCTTCATCCCGTCCGAACCGGCGGTGTGGACGTACTACCGGGACGAGGTCCAGAGGCTCGGACGGGCGGATCCGGGCCCCTGCCCGACCGCCGCGAACGAGGTCGTCGCCCTGGCCGTGGACCCCGACGAGGGATGGGAGCGAATGGCGCCGTTCTTCCTCCATGAGACCAATTCCTACGGCGTGTGGCAGGCCCAGGACGACATCGCGAGCCCGTTTCACACCGTTGCCGACGTCGACGACCTACGCGCCACCGGTCGCTACCGGGTGGTCACCCCCGATCAGTTCGTCGAGGAGGGGAGGGCTTCGCCCTTCCCCTTCGCGAACTTCCATCCGATGTGTGGCGGCATGCCGATCGAATTGGCCTGGTCCAGCTTGCGGTTGTTCGAGAACGACGTGCTGCCTGCGTTCGCATAGCGACTTCCCTGACCACCTCCAGTGACGGTGGCGTGGGCAAGCCGAACATGTCTCCGGCCTTCGGACGCGTCACCGCCCGTGGCGGCAAGGCCGGACCACGGGCGGTGACGCTCAACCGGATTCGATCAGGCTCAACCGGATTCGATCAGGCTCAACCGGATTCGATCAGGTTGAACCGGATCAGAAGGTGTGATTCACGACCTTGGCGACCCGGGCAGGGATCTTTGCCTCGATCTTGCTGGCCTGGGCCGAGGTCAGCTGGTGGGTACCGACCGCCGCATTGACCTGGCTGTCAGCCGCGCTGACCAGCGCATCGATGACGGTCTGAGGGCTCACGTTGTGCTGAGTGGCCACCCCGGCGACGGAGTTGCCGTCCTTGAGGTCGGTGCGGAGCACCTGGGGGGTGATGCCGATGGTCTTGGCGCTGATATCCAGGCCCGCCTTGCGGAGCTCCTTGCGGTGCGAGTGGACCCATGCCTTGACCTGACCCTTGCCGGCATGGCTGGCGGACGGGGTCGAGGCCGCCGGGGTGGCGGCGTAGGCCGTACCGGTGGCGGCGACTCCACCGAGGACCGCTCCTCCGATGACGACCGGGGCGATGATCTTCCTGAACACGTTGACTCCTTGTTGGTTGGGGTTGGTTGGTGTTTCCTTGATGATCCTCATGGTCCCAGCCGGCCATAGGCGTGCCGTTAGGGATGTGTGAGGGTTCGGTGAGGGCGACCAGACGGGGGGCGGCCGGTCATGTGCTGGCGCCGGTCGCCCCGGACTCCGAACGAAAGAGATGCCATCGTGAGGACCCGGTGAACGCCGGGTAAACGAGCGGGTGCAGAACGATCCGTCACAAGCACAGACCCGAACACCGAGGGTGCGAGAGTCGAGACCCCAAATTTGGGGATTTGCGGGTTGCGGGTTGTTCGGTGTCGGCAAGAGTGTTAAACCTCACAGCACGGGGCCGATTGTGCCCCGGGCGGGCGTGCATGTGGAGATGCGCGAACGGCGACGACTGAGGGGCACTCAGGCGAGAGGATTTCCACCATGAGGTCTCTTCAGGCGCGGGCAACTTCGTTCGCAGTTGTGATCCTGGCCACGGTGACTGCGACACTCGGGGTCTTGACCCTGTGGACACCGGCCAGCGGTGCCGTCGGCCACCACAAGGCCGCCGCCGCCCGGCACGCCGCCCTCAGCACCCCCTCTTCAGGTGCCGTCCAGGCCAAGGCCACGGTCGCTTCCGGGGCGAAGTTCGAAGTCTGCGACGTGGCCGGCGACACCGGCCAGAACGGCGCCACGTTTCCGATCCTCGAGGGCAACTGGTCCGGCTCCTATTTCACGACCTACAACCTGACGGCCGGGGCGCCCCCGGGCGGCTGCGGCCCGAAGTACTCCACCACCCCGGGCGCGATGGTGCTGGTGGAGCAGGGGGCGTCCCCCGGGGCGCCCGTGTCCGGTGCCAATGCCGCCTTCAGCGTGAGCAACGGCACCATCGATGCCGTCGTGTCCGCCATCGACTTCGCGGCCGTGACGGTGAACTCCGGTCTGACCGTGCTCACGATCACCGACACGACGCCTCCGGCGCCGTCGACGGGAACGCTCGAGCTCTGCAAGACCGCCGGTGACCACTACGTCACAGGCTCGTTCGCCTTCGATGTGACCGGGCCCGGCGGGTTCTCATCCAACCAGAGTGTCCCAGCCGGCCAGTGCAATGACGTGCCCGTGCCCTCGGGCAACCTGAGCATCACCGAGTCGGTGCGGTTCCCGTACGCGCTGGCCAGTGTGGCGACGCTGCCCTCGAGCGCTCTGGTGAGCTCGAATCGAAACACCCAGAACGCGGTGGTGTCGGTGCCCCCCAACGGCAGCAGCACGGTCTTCTTCACCAACTCCACCCTCGATGGCTATGCCAAGATCTGCAAGACCCTCGACCGGCCGCAGGACAATGTGCTCGCCGGGCAGACCTTCAACTATTCGGTGACGGTCTCGTTCAATGGCTCGACCATCCTCTCGACCACGGTCCCCGTCACGGCAGCCTCCTTCGGCACGACGACGTGCACCTTCATCGCCGACAAGAAGGGACCGATTCCCCTCCCGCTGGGTAGCACGGTGACGGCGACCGAGACGGTTCCCCCGAATGCGTCCTTCCAGCCTGTCGGGACGAGCATCAGTCCGTCCAACCTGAACGCCGGCAGCTCGGCCTCGACGGCGGTGTTCTACGTGGGCAACCAGCCGCCGCCGAACAACACCGGCAACCTTGGTGCCGGATCGGTCACCCAGGCCACCTTCACCAACGAGGCATTGGGTTCCGTCGAAGTCTGCAAGACGTCTTCGACCATCCAGTCGGGCACTCCGTTCAACTTCACCATCGGTGGAGTCGGATCGATCCAACAGGTTGATGTCGGTTTGTGCTCGCTCGGATTCCAGCTGCCCGTGGGCACGACGACCATCACGGAGTCCCCGGTGCCGCATGTCACTCCGACCCTGGCCTCGACGACAGCGGGAGGTTCGCTGAGCGGCAACACGGCAACGGTCACCGTTCCCTACAACTCGGAGAACATCGTGACCTTCAACAACGAGATCAACACCGGGACGTTGAAGATCTGCAAGGCTCAGACGTCGAGTGACGCCGGGCTTCAGAACACGGCGTTCACCCTCGGCTACTCCTATGTGGTGAACGGCGTGACCCACAGTGGGACCGACTCCCTCAAGCCGGGCCAGTGTGCCTTGCCCATTAGGGTGCCGGTCCTCAACTCGGACCTCTCGCAGGTGAAGATCTCGATCACCGAACAGACCACCAGCGTCGCCAACGTGGCTGTGGAGAGTGTGATGTTCTCCGGGCCGGACACGGTGGTCAGCCAGCCGACGTATCCGCACCTGGTGAGCACCCCGACCGGGACTCCGGCGACCGTCGTCGTCAACAGCCTCGAGGGCATCACCAATGTGACGTTCGTCAACGGGATCGACATAGTGGGATAGTGGGTGATCGGTAGCTCGGAAAGGCATCGACGCAGTCGCCGTCCGTTCTCGAACTCCTCGAGCCCGAACAGGGAGGTAGCCCGCAGAGCCGGATTGACCGGGATCTTCGCTGTCGTTGTCGTCTCGGCTGCGGCGTGCTCGTCCGGTGGCACCTCCGGGCTCGACGCCTCGAGTTCGACCGGCAGCGGAGCCACGGGTGCGGTTCACGGATCCCTCCCGGAGTCCGGATCGGCCGGTCCGCGGACGGGGCCGGCCAGTTCCGGGACACGGTCCGCGGCTCCCGGGACGGGAGCGACGAACCCCGGGACGGGAACTGCGAATCCACAGGGGGTCGTCGGGTCGCCGTCGCCGGCAGCACCGGGCCAGAGCACCTCCCCCTCTCTGGTGGAGACGGGGAGCACGCTTCCGAGCTTGGCCGTCGCCTTCGCTGACGACGACAGCTCGTTCCAATCGGTGGCCAGCAGCACTCAGGGGGCGCTCAAACAGGCTGGAGCCTCCACCTCCGCCCGGCAGGTATCCCAGCTCGTACAGCCGCTTCTGACCGCGGCGACCACGTTCCAGGGAGAGATCGTGAATCTCCAGTGGCCGGCGGGGGCCGCGCCCTCCTCGCAGTCCCTGCTCGCAACCATCGGGCAACTCGCCGCGGTTCTCAATGAGCCGTCCCGTTCGGTGGGGTTCTCCTCGTTCTCACAATTCGATGGACAGGTGAAGTCGGCGATCTCGTCGGTTGCATCGGCTGCGTCGGCGGTGTCGACGCAGATCGGTTCATCGTGACGACCATGAGCTGGCCTTGACGGTGGGGCTGCTCTGCCGACAGCCCGCGTCGCGTCGCTCACCAAGCGTCGATCCAACTGTGGAGGGGCCTCAGTTGGGCCGCCTTCTTGCGCTGGTGTCCTGACATGCGGCGCAGGATGTCATCGAGCACGACAATGGCCTCATCGACGTGGGGCCCCTTGTTGAGCATCACGCACTCAGCTTGCTGTGCCATGGCTGCGTCCGAGACCTCTGCACGGGAAGGCTGGCCGGTGTGCGCCAGCTGATCGAGGACCTCGGTGGCCCAGATGACTGGGAGATGTGCTGACTCGCACAACCACAGGATCTCTTCCTGCACCTCGGCCAAGCGCTCATAGCCGGCCTCGACGGCGAGGTCACCGCGGGCGATCATGACCCCGACGCGGGCGGATCGCATGGCGTGCAGGAGGATCTCGGGCAGCCGAGTGAACGACTCGGAGGTTTCGATCTTCGGAATGATCCCCAGATGCTCCGCACCGATCTGTCGGAGGTAGTCCTGTAGGGCGTCGATATCCCGCTCATGACGCACGAACGACACCGCGATCATGTCGGCATGCGCTCCGGCCACCTCGAGGAGAGGCAGGTCGGCATCAGTCACAGCGGGAACGGAAAGAACAGTCTGGGGCAGGTTGATGCCCTTCTCCGCCCGCAGCTTCGATCCCTTGGGCGAGGCGGTCAGGATCCGAAGCCGGAGTTGGTCGGCGCCCACGCTCTCGATGACAGCCGCCATCTTCCCATCGTCGAGGAGGACAGGATGGCCGACCTCGGCAGCCTCGAAGACCGCTCCCAGTGTACATCCGATCCGCGCGCTTCCCGGTTGCCCGTGGCACCAGGGGACGGCAGGCTCCAGATCCCGCGTCAGCACGAGCGGGTCCCCGGCGCGCAACAGATGGTATTGCGACGTGCTGTCGAGGGCGCGTGCCCATGTCGCGTCGTCGTTGCAGGACACGGCCGTTCCGTCCTCGACGTACGTGGTGGCCCAGGCCTCCACGGTGCACCGTCCCGGCCCGCTGTCGACGATATGCAAGGCGCGTGGTGATCCCCGGGTATCGACCATGTCCACCACGTCGCCGGGGTGCCGGCGAGCAAGCCACGATGGCTCCACCGGAATGGCCCCGGCCGGCCGCGAGCTGTCGGAGCTCGCCACGAATGTTGCCGAGGCCGGGGCGACCACCACACCACGCCGATCACGCTGGGGTCGAAGTTTCAGGACTCGCGGCCCTTCGATCAGTGGCCCTGTCCGCAGCTTGGGCCCCGGCAGGTCCATCGACACTCGGCATGCTCTCCCGACCTCCTCGGAGGCCCGACGCACATGGCAGGCCATTCGCACCCATGCGTCGGGGTCATCATGAGCCCCATTGATCCGGGCCACGTCCATGCCTTGGTCAACCAAATGCCGGACCAGCCCATAGTTGTAGGCGGCATCGGTGGGAAGTGTGACCATGACCCGCGGCACTCGCCCGGGGGGACGGGGCCCGAATAGGGCGTCGGTGTTGTGGTCGAGCGCGGCGCGGCCCCCTTCGAATGTCAGCGTGGCAGACCCGAGCCGCACCATCGTCCCGTCCAGTGCCGCACGGACGCTCTCCACGGTCGCCAACACGTGAGGTTCACATCGGCCCAGCGACGAGAGGCCGCGCTCCCCCAGCCTCCGTTGGAGCGGGCGAAGGTCACCACGTCGCAGAGCGAGATAGTGGACAAGGTTGACGGCATCCGAGTGGTGCTCCGGTCGGACAGCCGCGATCTCGCTGCGGTGAGCTCGCTCGAAGCGCAACATGAGGTCCTCCAGTCCAACCAGTTCGTCTCGTATGGGGCCCCGATCAGGGTCACGCCTCGCTAGTCGGTATGGCCGGGCATCCCTCTGCACCAGAGAGGAAAGCCACCGGGCGAAGGCATCCGCTCCTCGACGAAGGCCAGCCGAACCTGGCATGAAAGAGGCCTCCTTCTCGGAGCCTACGGTCATACTGGGACATTACGGTCGGAAGCTCGGGCCACGTAGGGTCGAAAGGCCCCTGTGGGGCCGTAGGAGATGAACGTTTTGTGAACGGGTGGCCACCGTCGGACATCGGGGGCTATCCACACCGGGCCTCGGTAGGTTCACCACCCACGCAGGTCCACCGGCCGCGTGGCGCTCGGGCACGAACGTCAGGTGCTCGTCCGAGCAGAACAGGACGTCGCCTCCTCCGACCGCCAGGTTCCCGTGGTCCATCCCCAGGGCCTTGAGCCCGCAGTCGGCCACCGCCCACCCCGCTGATACCGAGATCAGGTCGCCAGCACGGAAAGGGCCTGGACGAAGGGGAGACCGAGCTTGGCGTAGGCGGTGTCCATCAGCGCGTACGAGCCGGCCTGGATCTCCGTGGCCCAGTGGTTGATGTCGAAGGTCCCGGTGCCTCCGGCGGAGATGGTCTCCCCGCCCACCTGTCGGTGAGCGCCCGACAGCAGGCCCATCGACACCTCGAGCATCTCCGTCCTCGTGCACCGCTCCTCCCGCCCGACGATGTGCCCCTCGTAGCCCATGACCCCTCGAACCTCCAGACCCCCGAGCCGGCCCGTCTCGGCCAGCCGCCCGGCCTCCTCCGGCCTGCAGCCGCAGCGGGGTAGCACTTCGGGAATCCGGGCCGCGGCGGCGGCATCGATGGTCTCCTCGGAGTCGACAGCCACGGTGACTCGTGCCCCCTCCTCGACGAGCGTGCCCAGGCGGGCGGCGTCGACCACCTCATTGGCCAGCAGGACGTCGTCGCCCAACCCCGCCCGAGCCAGACCCTCCATCTCGACGGTGGTCGAGCATGTGAACGCCGGGTGGCCCAGCTCGGCCTGCCACAGGGCGAGCCTGGTGCACTTGTGTGCCTTGACATGGCGGCGCAGGCGCCGTCCGGGTAATGCGGCCGACATCGTGCTCAGGTTGCTCTGAAGCAGGTCCCGCTGAACGACCAGGGCCGGAGTGGTGAGCTCCCCCGTCTCCATCCGGGCAGCGTACCGACCCGATGGGTCCCGCCCCCGATCCCCGGAGCGCCTTGTCGAGCGACGGAGTACCGTCGGCGTCGATGGATCCACCCTGGCTCGACGATGCGTGCAGCCTGGTGGAGGCGTTTCGGTCCGGTGAGATCTCCCCCCTCGAGGCCCTCGAGGCCTGTATCGCCGCTGTCGAAGCCTCTCCACTCAACGCCTTCAGCCATACGGACTTCGAGCGGGCCCGTAGTGAGGCGAAGGTGGCCGACGTGTCCCGTCCCTTCGGAGGGCTGCCCGTCGGGGTGAAGGAGCTGGAGAGGGTCAAAGACTGGCCCTATACCGACGCCTCGGTCATCTTCAAGGATCGGATATCCGACTACGACCACACATCCGTCCTGCGCCTGCGGGCCAGTGGAGCGGTCCTGGCCGCCCAGACCACGGCGAGTGAGTTCGGGGGGATCAACTGCACCTCGACCGAGCTGCACGGCACCACCCGGAACCCATGGGACCTGGCCCGGACACCGGGCGGCTCGTCGGGAGGCTCCGCGGCCGCCGTGGCGGGCGGGCTGCTCCCCATTGCCACCGGAAGCGATGGCGGTGGATCCATCCGCATCCCGGCCGGGTTCACCGGGCTCTTCGGCCTCAAGGCCACCTACGGGCGGATCCCGAAGGGGCCATGGGCGAGCGTGCAGCCGCTGACAACGGCCATGGGCTGCCTGACGAGGTCCGTACGGGACACGGCTCGCTATTTCGACGTCTGCAACGGGTTCGATCAGCATGACCCGCTCAGCCTGCCGGCCGTCGGTGGGTGGGAGGCCGGGCTCGGCACCTTTGACCTGTCGGGGATGACCGTGGCGATCCTGCCGGACCTCGGTACGGCCCGTGTCCGGGGCGAGGTGGCCGATCAGGTCACAGCGGCAGCACGACAGTTGGCCCACCGCGCCCACCTGCGTGTGGTCGATCTCACCCCCTCGCTCCCTCCTCTGCGCGGTCAATGGGCCATGGCGGGCCAGGTCGGCTTCGTCGCCGACCTCGGGAATGCCTATCCGGACCGGATCGATGAGCTGTCGAAGGAGATGCGAGCGGGGCTCGTAGGAGCGATGCAGCGCTACACGCTCGACAAGGCGGCATCGATCGAGACCTATCGGCGCCAGCTCAACGAGGCGATGGCCGAGCTGTTCGCCGGAGCAGACTTCGTCATGTGCTCCAGCAACCCCGACGTGGCGTTCGCGGCCGAAGGTCCGCCGCCGTCCACCGTCCCCGGGGCCGATCTCCTGCAAGAGCTCGGCTTCTCCCGCGCCATCATGAACAACGCGGCTCTGACCGCACCCTCGAACCTCAATGGCAGCCCGGCGGTGAGCGTCCCGGCCGGCCTGGTCGACGGACTGCCCGTGGGCCTCCAGGTCCTGGCCGGCCATCACCGCGAGCAGCTCCTCCTCGATCTGGCGCTGGTGGCCGAACGCGAGATGCCCTGGCCCAAGGTGGCGCCGGGCTCGCCGCTCCGGCCCCCGGCCCCACCGGCCTGATCGCTATGCTGTGCAAGTGCCCAACACACCGCCCTATCGCGTCGTCCAGTGGACGACGGGAAACGTCGGTAAGAGCTCCGTGCAGGCGGTCACGACGAATCCGACACTCGAACTGGTCGGCTGCTACGCCTGGTCGCCCGAGAAGGTGGGGCGCGATGTAGGGGAATTGTGCGGCCTCGAACCGCTGGGCGTGTTCGCCACCGACGACGTCGACGCGTTGCTCGCGCTGAGGCCGGACTGCGTGATCTACAACCCGATGTGGATCGACGTCGGTGAGTTGGTGCGCATTCTGTCGGCGGGGGTGAACGTCGTGGCCACGGCGGCGTTCATCACCGGGCACAATCTGGGTGCCGGCCGCGATCGGATCGCCGAGGCGTGCCAGCTCGGCGGCTCCACCATGTTCGGCACCGGCATCAGCCCCGGCTTCGCCGAGCTGCTGGCCATCGTGTCCGCCAGCATCTGTGACCGCGTCGACAAGGTCACTGTCGACGAAGCCGCCGATACGACGTTCTACGATTCACCTGCCACCGAGCGCCCGGTGGGCTTCGGCCAGCCGATCGACCACCCGGACCTCCCGCTGATGACGGCACAGGGCACGGCGGTCTTCGGCGAGGCCGTGCGCCTGGTGGCGGACGCCCTCGGGGTCGAGCTCGACGACGTCCGCTGTGAGGCCGAATATGCCCGGACCACCGCGGACCTCGATCTGGGGTCGTGGACCATCGCCGCAGGATGTGTCGCCGGATTGGCAGTCAGCTGGCGCGGCCTCGTGGGCGACAAGGTGGTCGTCGAGCTCAACGTCCGTTGGCGAAAGGGCCAGACCCTGGACCCCGACTGGAAGATCGACCAGGACGGTTGGGTGATCCGGGTCGACGGACGGCCGACCGTGACCGCCACCATCGGCTTCCTCCCACCTCCCGATTTCGAGGCCGAGACCATCGGGGACTTCATGGTGCTCGGACACATCATGACGGCGATGCCCCCGATCAATGCCATCCCGGCCGTGGTGGCCGCCGCGCCGGGCATCGCCACGTACAACGATCTGCCGCTGGTCCTGCCCCGTGGTGTCATGGCGGTCGACTAGCTAGCGGGTCACCGGCGCCGATGATCCCTTGTCGGACGGTCGCAGGACTCAGCCGGGGCGAGGATCGAGCCGCTCGATGGACCGCTCGATGAACGAGCGGGTGGTGTCGTGGCCGGCGGTGACGCCGAGGGCATCCTCCAAGGCCATGACCTGGGACACGCCCGTCATCAGCAGCAACGCCACGATGGGGGGGAGCGTGTCCTCGGTCACGCCGAGTGTGCCGAGTGCCGAGGTCACCGCGTCCAGCTGGGCGGCCCGGAACCGCTCGGCATAGCGTGCGATCTCGGCCCGGATCGCCTTGCGGTGATTGGCCAGTGCCACGAATTCGATGTTGAACCTCGCTCCCCGGGGGTCGGCGTTCAATTGCCAGAGCACCCGCAGGGATCCATCGGAGGCGATCGCCCGTTCGATGCGGGTCACGTTCTCCTCGGCGCGACGCCGGAATACCTCCAGGAAGAGGTCGTCCATCGTCCGGAAGTAGTAATGGACGAGCTGGGGCTTGAGGCCCGCACGCGCCGCTACCCGGCGCGACGTGACTGCGGCGTAGCCCTCCTCGAGCACGAGCAGCTCGGCGGCGTCGATCAGTTGGGCGCGGGTCTTGGAGTCGACGGCACCGATGCGACGGGACGAGGACGGAGTCGTCACACCGCTACCTTTCCACACCGGCGAGATCGGTGTGCTAAGCAATTGCTCAGTAATGCTGTGCAGGTGCGCAGCACGGGTGAAAGGCAGAACGGCGTGAGCGACTGGCGGACGACCGACTTCTTCTTCGACGAGTCGCTGGTCGAGGATCCATACCCGTACTTCGAAGAGCTGCGCGCCGAGTGCCCGGTACTGCAGCTCCGGCACCTCGGGGTGGTGGCGGTGACCGGCTACGACGAGACGAGCGAGGTGTATCGCGACAACGAGACCTTCTCGTCCTGCAATTCGGTCATCGGCCCGTTCGCGACCTTTCCGGTGCCGCTCGAGGGGGACGACGTCAACGACATCGTTGACCGGTATCGGAACCAGCTGCCGATGCACGAGCACATGGTGACCATGGACCCACCCGACCACACCCGCGAGCGGGGCTTGCTGATGAGACTGATCACCCCCAAACGGCTGAGGGACAATGAGGACTTCATCTGGCGCCTGGCCGACGCACAGCTCGCCGAGTTCCTCGACCGCGGCCGGTGCGAGTTCATCAGCGCCTACACCCAACCCTTCGCCATGCTGGTCGTCGCGGACCTGCTCGGGGTGCCGGAGGAGGACCATCAACGCTTCCGCGAGGGTTTCGGCCTCAGCGGAACGGTGGGCGAGGTCGGCGCCGGCGAGGCCGGAAGCGTGGGCGAGAACCCGCTCGCCTGGCTCGATCAGTGGTTCACCGAGTACATAGAGGACCGGCGGCGGCAACCCCGCAAGGATGTACTCACCGACCTGGCATTGGCGACGTACGCCGACGGTACGACACCGGAGGTCTCCTCGGTGGTGCGGACGGCGACGTTCCTGTTCGCGGCCGGGCAGGAGACGTCCGCCCGGTTGCTGGCGGCCGCCATGAAGCATCTCGCCGAGCACCCGGAACTGCAGGACCAGCTACGGGCCGACCGGGACCTGGTCCCCGACTTCCTCGAGGAGGTCCTGCGGGTCGAGAGCCCGGTGAAGGCCGACTTCCGGCTCACCCGTCGCACGACGTCGGTCGGGGGCGTCGAGATCGCCGCCGGCACACCCGTCATGCTGCTGAACGGGGCGGCCAACCGCGACCCCCGGCATTTCGAATGCCCCGCCGAGTTCCGTGCAGACCGACCCAACGCCCAGTCCCATGTCGCCTTCGGGCGAGGGGCCCACTCCTGTCCGGGCGGCCCTCTGGCTCGAGCCGAGGGCCGGATCAGCATCGAGCGGATTCTCGACCGCACCCGGAACATCCGCCTGTCCGAAGCCGACCATGGACCGCCCGGCGCCCGGCGGTTCGAGTACGAGCCGACGTGGATCCTCCGAGGGCTCTCCCGGCTGCACCTGGAATTCGATGTGGCCGAGGTCGACCGGTGACCCGTGTCGCCGTCGTCACGGGTGGGGCGTCTGGCATCGGCCTCGGCGTGGCCCGCAGGCTGGCGGCGGACGGTCACCATGTCGCGGTGGTCGACAGCAATGTGCCGGCAGCCGAAGCGGCGGCCCAGGAATTGGGCGGTGAGGGGGTGATGGCCGTCGCGGTCGGTCTCGACGTCGCCGACAGGGCGTCGGTCGACGAGGGCTTCGGCCGCATCCGAGCCGAGCTCGGCCCGGTCGGGATCCTCGTCACCAGCGCCGGGATCGAGGCCTTCACCCCGGTCCTCGACATCACGGCCGACAAATGGGACCGCATCATCGGGGTCAACCTGACCGGCACCTTCACGAGCGTGCAAGCCGCCCTTCCCGACATGCTCGGTGCCGGATGGGGACGTATCGTCACCATCTCGTCATCGAGCGCCCAGTCCGGCGCCCCCAACATGGCCCACTACGCGGCCTCCAAGGGCGGCGTCATCGGGCTCACCAAGGCACTGGCCGTCGAGCTCGCCCGGAGTGGGATCACTGTCAACACCATTCCGCCCAGCCTGGTCGACACCCCGATGGCCCGGAAGGCCGAGGCCTCCGGGGACTTCCCCGGTGTCGACGTCGTGGGTCCCATGGTCCCGCTCGGACGGGCTGGGACCCCAGAGGACATCGCTGCAGCCTGCTCGTTCCTCTGTTCCGACGGCGGCAGCTACATCACCGGTCAGGTGATCGGCGTCAACGGCGGGATGTACATCTGACCGCCGACCCTCGTCGCGTCCTCACGGTCCCGAGCAGGACGCTCGACGGATCGCTAGGTCGCCACCGCCCTTTTTCGGTGCGCTAGCTCATCTGGGACCAGGTGTCGCCGGGGACCTCGACGTTGATGATCTCGGGTGCCGCGGCGAGCAGGCGGGGCATCATCTCCATCGCCGCCTTGAAATGGGCCGACTCGACGTGCGCATCCCCGGCCTGGCGATCACGGAACACCTCGATCAGGATCCACAGATTGGGATCGTCGGCACTCCGGTACCAGTCGAAGGAGATGTTCCCCGGCTCTGCCCGTGTCGACGTCGTGAACTCCTCCACCAGAGTGGGCCAGTCATCCGCATACTTGCGGCGCACCGGCTGCTTGACGACGACGAGAATCATCCAGACCTCCTATCCGGCTCGCAAGCCGTCGGCGTGCGAGCGACCCAGTGGTGTGGGAGCCACTCATTCCTCGAGGAGATCCGGCTGGATCGCCACGATCCATTCGTACAGCGGTTGGAACGCCCGCCATCCTGCCATCGGTGCCCCGACCAGCGGTGCCGTCCTCTCCGCTTGGTCGGCGTCGATGAAGACCGGCGCGCCGGCTGCTTCCACCAGCAGCTGCGCCTGGCACGTGCGCTCCATCGTGATGAACCACCACGCGGCCTCGTCGACCGATGTCCTTCCGGTGGTGAGCAGGCCGTGATTGGCCAGGATCACAGCCTTGTGGTCACCGAGGGCGTCTGCGATGCGCTTGCCCTCCTCGAGGTCGAGCACCACACCGGTGTAGTCGTCGAACACCGAATGGTCCCCGTAGAACGCACACGAGTCCTGTGTCAGGGGATCGAGCCGACGGCGGAACGTCGACCACGCCTTACCGTGCACCGAATGCGCATGAGCAGCCGCGACCACGTCTGGCCGTGCCGCGTGGATCCGAGAATGTATGGCGAACGCGGCCGTATTGACCGGCCCGTTGCCGTCAACCACCTCACCCCGGTCGTTGACCAGGATCAGATCCCTCACCCGGATAGACCCGAAGCTCATTCCCAGCGGGTTGACCCAGAAATGGTCGAGCAGCGCCGGGTCACGTGCCGTGATGTGACCGGCGACCCCTTCATCGAAGCCGAACGCTCCGAACAACCTGAAGGCGGCAGCCAGTCGCTGTTTGCGGTGCCTGCGCTCGTCCTCGACGCGGTCGAAGGTCGGTACCTGTGCCGGCAGGCGGTCGAGCGGCATCACGAGCTCAGGGGAGAACTGCGACCGCGCCGGAGATGGTCGGACGGGGCGGGACCGGACCCGGGACGGACCCTCGTCCCCCGCATCAGGAGGCGTCCGTCCCGGCCGCCGAGAACTCCAGGTTCAAAGCCATCAGGCCGCGGAGGATGTACGTCGGCATGTACTGGTAACGCCGGGCGCCGGCGGGACCATGGTGCGCTTCGGAGATGCCGATCTCCCTCGTCCGGTCGAGGAGCCGCTCGATGCTCACGCGGGTCTCCATGCGGGCGAGCGAGCCGCCGGGGCAACTGTGGACGCCACGCCCGAAGGCGAGGTGCTCGCGGGAATTGTCACGGTCGGTCCGGAATGCGCACGGATCCGGGAACTGGCGGGGATCGCGATTGGCGGCGCCGTTGAGCACCATCAGCGTCACCCCGGCGGGGATGTCGACCCCGGCGACGGTCGTCTGTCGCCGTGCGAGCCGGAAGTCCCCCTTGACCGGGGCCTCGATTCGGAGCGTCTCCTCGACGAAGCCCGGAATGAGATCGGGCTTCTCCCGGAGGAGCTGCTGCAGGTCGGGGCGCTCGCCGATGAGCTGCAGGGCGGCTCCGAGAAGGCGTACGGTCGTCTCCTGTCCGGCGGCGAACAGATTGGCGGCCACGCGCACGACGTCTATGACCTCGGGCAGCGCCCCGTTCGGGAACGTCGTCGTGGCCAGAGCGGTGAGCACGTCGTCGCGGGGCTCGCGCCGACGCTCTTCGATATACCCGCTGAAGCGGTCGTAGAGCCACCCGAGCGGGTTGTGCGACAGCATGTCCTTTGTGCTGCCGACGGCGTTGTCGCGTGGTCGACGGGCGAGTGCCTCCCGGAACTCACCGTGTTCCGCCTCTGGGACCCCCAGCAGGTCGGCGATGACGAAGAGCGTGAACGGGTTGGCGTAGTCGCCGATGAATTCGCACTCGCCGCGGGCGATGAATTCGTCGATCTGGCGGTCGGCGCGCCGCCACATGAAATCCTCGTTCTCCTTCAGGCGCTTCGGTGTGAGCTGCCGCATGACCAGGTGCCTGTGATCATGGTGCTTGGGTGGGTCCATCGTCGTGAGCTGGTCACTGAACGGCAGCTCGTCGCGGTGCCGATCGATCAGTTCGCTCACATCCGTACGCCCCTCCAGCTGAATAGGAAACCCGGGAAAGGGCCCGGTCACCGAGTTGCAGGACGAGAACGTCTCGGCGTCGGCATAGACGGCACGGGCCTCGTCGTAGCCCGTCACCATGTAGACGCCCTGGTGAGCCTCGCGCTGGACCGGGCATTGGCCACGCAGCCAGTCGAAGTACGGGTAGGGATCGGCAATGAGCTCGTTGCCCCGGAAGAAGTCGAAGGCGTCGTAGTCGATGGTGTCGTCAGTCATGTGGTCATACCTTTCGCGGAGGTTCGGCGCTGAAGACCGTGGAGGCGCTTAGGTGAAGCCGGCGACGGTGATGATGGCGGCACGGACGCCTGCGAGGATTCCTGCGTGCCCATCCGAGGGCTCATGCCGTTCTCCCCGTACGGCGTCCCCGCTTGGTCCACGTCACGACCCGTTCAGAACTCGAGGTCGGCGACAGGGCTCTCGAGGGGGTTCACGTTGACCGAGTGCAGCGCCGGAAGGAGCTTTTCGTAGGGAAGGCCGGCAAGGAAGCCATCGACGGTCCGCTCGAAATTGGCGATGCCACCCTCGGCGCGCTCGGACAGCCGCATGTACTCGAAGCCCCTGGCGTGGAGGCCCTTTTGCTGTCGGGGCAGATTGGAGAAGTCCTGGGCGGGGATCGGTGGCCATCGTGGGTCGTCGCACTCCCACGCCTCGGGCGGATCGGGTCTCTCGGGCGGGTGGCGGTCGGGGAACCGGGTGAGCGACCAGATCTCCATGAGGGTCTCCTCCGGCCCCAGCGGGCGGAAGCGGTAGGACGACGCACTGCTGTACATGGGCAGGACGAAGTGGTGGGGGAAGCAGTAACCCATGGGTTCGTTGAGCCCCTGCGCGTCGAGCCCGTTCAGGTCGGGAAGGTCGGAGCCTTCGTTCCGGTGCCGGCGCACGACGGCCTCGTTGAGCGCCCGGTGCCAGGTGGCCATGGCCAGCACCGGGTCGGTCGGCAACTCGATGCCCCGCAGACCTTCGGCGACCCGCACATCGTCGGCATGGACCATCCCCGCCATGCCCTCGCTCATCGTGCGCAGGTAGTGGATCTCCGCGTCCACGAATGCCCGTGGGTCGAAAGGTCCCCCGTTGCGGGGTGGGTATCTCCCGGGGATGACGAGTTGAGGGTGCGTCTCCACCACGTGGTACTGCTCCATGAACGCCTCTTCCGCCAACTTCCAGTTCACCGGGAGACGACATGCGTACCACCACTCGGTCCGAAGCGACTCCACCCTCCATGCGTCGAAGATGGACGCGAACGGCTCGATGCACTCCCGCAGGGGAGGAGCGTCGTCGTCAAGGTTGATCCATGCGCACCCGCCCCAGGATTCGCACCGCACCGGTGTGAGGTCGAGGTCCGGGGACCGCAGGTTGTGCTCGGCGAACGTCTTCGCCTGCGTGACGAATCTGTTCGTGCCATCCGGACCGTAGCACCACCCGTGGAACGGGCAGATGAACCCGCGCTCGCACGTACCTCGGCCTTCGACCACCCTGACACCCCGATGGCGGCAGGCGTTCTGGAACGCCCGGACGCCCAGTTCGTCGGTGCGGACCACGACGATCGACTGGTCGAGGATCTGGTACTCGGTGAAGTCGAGCGGTTGGGGTATCTCCTCGAGCCTGCATGCCATCTGCCAGACCCGAGGCCACAGCAACTCGGCCTCCATCCGGTAGAAGTCCGGGTCGAAGTACCGCTCCTTGGGGGCCCGGTCGGGGAACTCCATGGCGTGGGGCACCGGGAGTGGTGACCATCTCCGATCTACGATCGCCACGCCGGCCCCTTTCCCTCTGGAGTGCGTTGTGAAAACTGTAGACTAACCGGTCGGTACAATTTATGCCGAATCCGGTGCGGCCGGCGTTGGGTGCCGGCACACCGGCAGGGCGCCCCTGACGGACCCATTGTCGCGGAGGCTCATGACACCCCTCGAAACCGCACCCGAGCCCAGCCCGGACCGCCGGACCGTCGACGTCGAGGTCCTGGTCATCGGGGCCGGCATCACCGGCATCTACCAGCTCTACCGCGCCCGCGAGGCGGGGTTCTCGGCGCTCTTGCTCGAGGCAGGCGAGGGCGTGGGGGGCACGTGGTACTGGAACCGTTACCCCGGCGCACGATTCGACTCGGAGAGCTACACCTACGCCTACCTGTTCTCGAAGGAGCTGTTCGAGGAGTGGAGGTGGGAGGAGCACTTCGCCCAGCAGCCGGAGATCGAGCGCTACCTCAACCATGTCGTCGACCGGTTCGACCTCCGGCGTCACATGCGCTTCGGAGCCGGGGTCACCTCGGCTGTGTACGACGAATCGGCGGGGAGCTGGACGGTGGTGACCCGAGAGGGCAGCGAGGCCCGGACGCGCTTTCTGGTCGCTGCCACCGGCGTTCTCTCCGTTCCCTACTTCCCCGATGTGGCCGGACGGGACACGTTCCGAGGTGCGTCGTACCACACGGGGATGTGGCCGACGGCACCGGTCGACTTCGCCGGCAAGCGCGCCGCCGTCATCGGCACCGGGTCCAGTGGGGTGCAGTTGATCCCGGCCATTGCCGACGCTGTTGACTCGTTGACGGTGTACCAACGGACTGCAAACTGGTGCACGCCGCTCAACAACGCGCCGATCACGGCCGAGGAACAGGTTCAGCTGAGGGCGGGTTTCGAGGCGATGTGCGAGACGCTCAACACGTCCCCATCGGGGTTTCTCCATGCCGTCCATGATCGCCAGACCTTCGAGGATTCGACCGACGAGCGGGCGGCGTTCTTCGAGAAGATGTGGAGGAGTCCCGGGTTCTCGAAACTCACCAGCAATTACACGGACCTGACGGTCGATCGGGCGGCCAACGCGCTGTGGTGCGAGTTCATCGCCGACAAGATCCGTGGCATCGTCGAGGACCCCGAGACCGCCCAGAAGCTCGTTCCCAAGGATCACCGTTTCGCCGAGAAGCGGCCTCCCTTCGTCACCGGTTACTACGAGGTCTTCAACCGCCCGAACGTCTCGCTCGTCGATCTCAAGCGGACCCCGATCGTGCGTGTGACCGGCAGCGGGATCGAGACGACGGAAGGTGCGCAGGAGTTCGATGTGATCGTGTGGGCGACCGGATTCGACTTCGGTACCGGAGCGCTGACCCGCCTCGGGATCCGCGGCCGGGGCGGTCTGGCCCTCGAGGACGCGTGGGTGGACGGCCCGAAGACGTTCCTCGGTCTCCAGAGCTCCGGTTTTCCCAACCTCTTCTTCCCCGGTGGCCCCCACGCCGCAGCCGGCAACAACCCGAGGTACAACGGCGATCAGGTGGACTTCATCACCGAGACCCTCATCTACCTGCGCCACCACGGCTACGACGTCATCGAGGTGGACCCGGTCGCCGAAGAACGGTGGACGAAGATGATCGACACCGGCGCGGCGATGTCGCCGTTCGGCGAGATCAGCTACTACTTCGGAAGCAACATCCCCGGGAAGCCTCGCCGGTACCTCCTGAACTCGGGGGGGCGCCCCAAGCTGTTCAAGGAGATCAGGAGAGTTCGCGACACCGACTACGAGGCATTCAGACTGTCGCGCCTCCCCAGCTCCACAGCGGTGACTGCGTGAGGCGGGACTAGACGGTCGCCACCGGGGTCAGCGGTGAGCCCACGACACCGGGCAGGCGCAGCGGGGGCGCGGTGAGCAGGAACCGGCTCCGGTGATGGCGACGGAGCCAGGTTGCCAATTCGTGCAGGTACCACATCTCGCCCAACGGAACGCCGAGGCGGAAGAGGCAGAGGTGGTGAATCGGAAGGAACGAGTGCCGGCTCTCGTCGCGGTCCTTGCCGATCAGGCCTTCGACGGCGTAGTTGTCGGCTACCAGTGCCGAGATCTGGGAGTCGTTGATCCACTGCAGGAGTGACTCGTCCCGGGCGTCGAGGTAGGAGCACGTCGTCTGGATCTTCACGGGATCGGGATTGCGTCCCCATTTCAGGACCTCGGTGGCGAAGCCGGTATGGAGGAGGAGCATGTCACCGGGCTCTACGACCACACTGTCGGCCGCCATGATCTCCTCCAGCGTCTCGAGGTCCACTCCCCGCCAGTCGTGGCCGAGGTGATGGACCAGGTCGACCAGGACCCCCCGCCCCTGCACCCCCTGGTAGGCCATGTGCTCCAGGCCCAGGTGGTGGGCGAAACAGAGGTGCTCACCTCCGTCGCCGGCGGCGTCGGAGACCGGACCGACCAGGTCCACCCCGGCGCGGTAGCCGTTGTAGTAGACGGGCTCCTCGATGCCGTCACCGTCGGCATCGAACTCGGCACCCACGTGGGCGAGGGAGTCCCACTGGGTCGAGTACTGCAGGGAGAGCGTCACCACGTCGTCCGCCCACACATCGACGTACTTCGGGTCCCCCCATTTCTCCATCTGGCTCATCCGGACGTTGTAGAAGGTGGCCGGAGTACCTCCCATGTCCTCGGTGGGGGCCAGGACGGGCGGGTGACGACGTTGGTTCAGGGCCGTCCCGCCCGGATAGTCGAGGGGCAGGCTCAGACAGAAGCTGACACCGGCCTCGACCTCCCGTACGCCCTCGAGGACCTTCTCGGGGGTCAGCAGGTTGATGCGGCCGAGCTCGTCGTCGTCGCCCCAGTCGCCCCATGTCGAGCCGGGTGGGCGTCGCTTCCACCGTTGCGTCACGGTCATCGCTCCTTCTGGCCGGGCCGTCGGCGACGGCCGTCAGCGTTGCCTGTACCGACCGGTTGGTCTAGAGTCTGGTCGCAGGGTACCGCGTACGCTGCGCCTCGTCATCGAGGTCGTGCGCCCCGGTGCAGGAAGGTCACCACCATGACAGAGAAGGAACTCGTCATCTCCGCCGACGGGCACATCCTCGAGCCCACCGACCTGTTCGTCACCCGTCTACCCCGAAAGCTGCGGGACCGGGCGGTCTGGGAGGAAGACTTCGAGATCGAGCCGCCTGCCGACGGGGGGGCCAGGATCTTCCGGCGGCTGCACTCACCGGGGTTCGAGGGGTGGACGATCTCCCGGTACCGGCAGACGGGTGGACGGATGCCCGAGGGTGACCCCGAGATGATCCTCGAGGACCTCGACCTCGACGGTGTCGATGTCGGAGTCATGCATCCGAACCTGTCGCTCTTCGGTCTCTACTCCGACGACCACGAGCTGTCCATGGCGCACGCCCGCGTGTACAACGACTACATCATCGAGAGGTTCGCCCCCTACTTCTCGCGGCTTGCACCCACCGCGCCCGTGCCTCTCACCGACATCGATGATGCGGTGGCAGAGATCGAGCGGACCGCGGCGGGCGGCTTCCGTGCGATCCTCCTTCCTGCAGTCCCACCCAAGCCCTACTACTCCCGGGACTTCGATCCGGTGTGGGCGGCCGCCCAGGCGAACGGCGTCCACGTGTTCATCCACACCCAGACGGGTGGGGTGAAGGTCAACGACCCGGAGTCCACCACGCTCAAGGTCGTCATGGAGTCGGCGGCACAGGTCAACCGTCCGATGACCGAGAAGTCCGCATCGAAGCGGATGATCACCCAGTCGATCTACAGCACGATTGTTCCCCAGCAGGTTCTTTGCGAGCTGATCGGTGGAGGTGTGCCCGAGCGCTACCCCGATCTCCACTTCGCACTGATCGAGTTCAATGCCCATTGGCTGGGTTCATTGGTGGGCAGCATGGACAAGTGTTGGACCACCGGGATTGGCCAGGACCCCGACTGGTGGCTCGGCTACTGGGACGACAGCCTGCCGGCCGGGGAGCAGAGCCGGATGGCGCAGCTGTTCCGGCTCAACGAGAAATGGCCCTACCCCCTGATGCCGAGCGAGTACGTCCGGCGTCAGTTCCATGTCTCGTTCCAGGACGACCCCGTGGCCGTCGCCTGCCGGCACATCACCGGCTTGTCCACGATCGTCTGGGGTAACGACTATCCGCACGCCGAAGGCACCTTCCGGGGCAGCCGGCAGCTCATCGACCGGCTGTTCGCCGATGTCCCGGCCATCGAGCGGGCGGCCATGGTGGGCGGCACGCTCGGCGGGTTGCTCGGCTTCGACGCCCCCGTGGCCGGCACCTCGCCCCGGCCCTAGACCGGCACCGTCATCCGTGACCAACACACCGACCCGACCGAGCTGACGCCCACGATGCGATTCCGCGGCGATTGCTGAAGCAGCGGGGGTGGGACGGTTCGCAGTGAACAGGCACAGTTTCGAAGGCAGGGTCGCCGTCGTCACCGGGGCAGGACGGGGCATTGGCCGAGCCCACGCCCGACTGCTCGCCAGCCGCGGCGCCTCGGTCGTCGTCAACGACCTCGGTGGTTCGGTGGCCGGACTCGGCGCAGATGCCCGAGTGGCGTCCGGTGTCGCCGCCGCCATCGTCTCAGAAGGAGGGTCGGCGATTGCCGACGACAGCGACGTGGCCACCGTCGAGGGCGCCCAGTCGCTCATCGACGTGGCCATCGGGCGATTCGGGCGGCTCGACATCCTGATCAACAATGCCGGCATCATGAGGTGGGCCGGCCTCCCGGACGCCGATGCCGACGACCTCTCGAGCCATCTCGCCGTCCATGTGAGCGGCTCTTTCAACACAGCCCGATCCGCGTGGCCGCAGATGGTCGAACAGGGTTACGGCCGAATCGTCATGACCACCTCCACGGGTGTGTTCGGCCTGCCGGACAACCTGGCGTACGCGACGGCGAAGGGCGGTGTCATCGGGCTGACCCGCAGCCTCGCCACCGCCGGAACGGCTCACGGGATCAAAGTCAATCTCATCGCTCCGGCGGCCTGGACGCGGATGGCCGGCCGGCCCCCTGCCGAGCCGGAGTCTCCGGCCGGCGAAGATGTCGGTCCGCCGCCGATGTCGCCGGATCTCGTCGCACCGATGGTGGGCTTCCTGGCCCATGAGTCCTGTCCCGTCACCGGCGAGATCTACACGGCCGGCGCAGGCCGGTTCGCGCGGCTCTTCATCGCCTCGACGGAGGGGTACGTCCACGCCACCCCCGGGCCCACGATCGAGGATGTCGCCCAGAATTGGGACAGGATCAACGACGAGAGCGGCTACTCCGTCCCCGCCGACCTCGTTGCCTGGTCGGCCTCCTTCATGGCCCACCTGCGCCCGAACGGCGGAGGCTCCGTTGCCCCGTAGGGGTCCGGCCACCTGCTCGGAGACCTAGGGACGGCCCATGGACCTCTCGCTCACCGAGCCGGAACGGGATCTCGCCGAGCTGTGTCGTGATTTCGCACGGCGACAGATCGCCCGCCGCGCCCCTCTGGCGTGGGAGGAGGCGCGGTGCCCCACCGACCTCCTCCGAGAGATGGGTGAGCTCGGCCTGCTCGGCATCCTCGTCCCGGAGGAGTGGGGTGGGATCGGCATGTCAACCGTCGGCTTCGTCGCGGCCATGGAGCAGATCGGCCTGGCCGACCAATCCGTGGCGGCAGCATGGCAGGCCCATGTGACCATCGGCTCCTTGCCCATCTACCTGTTCGGGAACGACGCCCAGCGGGAGCGCTGGCTGCGGCCGCTCGCCGAGGGGCGCGTGCTCGGTGGGTTCGCGCTGACCGAGCCCGATGCAGGGTCCGACGCACGCGGCATCCGTACCCGAGCCGAGCCCCACGACGGTGGATGGCTGATCAACGGCCGAAAGACGTTCATCTCCAATGCCGGGACGGACATGTCCTTCGGGGTGACGCTGCTGGCTCGCATCGAGCCCGTCGGGGACCAGGGACCGCTGTTCGGGAGCTTCATCGTCGAGAAGGGCGCCTCTGGATTCACCATGGGGCCGAAGATGCGGGGCATCGGATGGCGCGGCCTCGACACCCGCGAGCTGTACCTGGATGATGTCTGGGTCGGCGACGATCAACTACTCGGCGATCCCCGCCTCGGGCTCAGCCAGTTCCTGCGCACGCTCGAGGTCGGACGCATCTCCATCGCGGCACTGTCGCTCAGTCTGACCCAAGCCGTGCTCGACATGGCGACCGCCTATGCGCGGGAGCGGGTGCAATTCGGGCAGCCCATCTCGAAGTTCCAGGCCGTTCAGTTCAAGCTGGCCGACATCGCCACCGAGCTCGAGGCGGCACGGTGGCTCACCTACCGAGCCGCGTACCTTCGCGATGCCGGTCAGGACTTCCAGAAGGAGGCGGCGATGGCCAAGCTGAAGGCCAGTCGCCTGGCCGCATGGGCGGCATCGGAGGCGGTCCAGGTCCACGGCGGCCTCGGGTACATGCTCGAGACAGCGGTGGCCCGGTTCTACTGCGATTCCAAGGTGCTGGAGATCGGCGAAGGCACCAATGAGATCCAGCATCTGGTGATCGCCCGCTTGTTGGGCTGCTGAACTAGACGTTGACGAGCCGGCGGATGGCGACTGCGATGTCGTCACGGTCGGGGAGCCAGGCCCGTTCCAGCTCGGGGGCGTACGGTGGCGGTGTCGGAGCGGCCCCGATCCGCTCGATGGGTGCGTCCAGATCCCAGAATCCCTCGCGGGCGACAATGGCCGACAGCTCCGCCCCGATGCCGAAGGGAACGACTGCCTCGTGGGCGATGAGGAGCCGACCTGTCTTGTGCACCGAGTCGAGGACGGGCGCGACGTCGAGGGGGGCCACGCTTCTCAGATCGATCACCTCGACCGAGGTTCCCTCTCCGGCCAGGCCCTGGGCGGCAGCGATCGCCTCGTGCACCATCCGTGAGAGCGACACCACGGTCGCGTCGGTTCCGGGACGTACGACCGCTGACTTGCCTATGGGGACGATATGGTCGGACGGGGGCTGGGGGCCCTTCATGCCGTACAGCAGCCGGTTCTCGATGAAGACCACGGGGTTCGGATCCTGGATCGCCGCACGGAGCAGCCCGTAGGTGTCGGCCGGCGTCGATGGCATGACCACGCTCAGCCCGGGGATGTGGGCGAGGAGCGCCTCCAGGCTCTGGGAATGCTGGCTCCCCGATGAGCGACCGGCGCCGAATTGGGTCCGCACCGTGAGCGCCATCTCCGCCGCCCCTCCCGTCATGAACGGGAGCTTGGCGGCCTGGTTGAGCAGCTGGTCGAAACAGACGCCGAGGAAGTCGAGGTACATAAGTTCGACAACCGGTCGCATCCCGGCCATGGCTGCGCCGACGCCGAGGCCGATGATCGCCGTCTCGGAGATCGGGGTGTCGCGCACCCGTTCCCCGAACCGGTCCCGGAGACCCCGGGTGATCCCGAAGACGTTCCCCCCTTCGGCGACGTCGATGCCGGCGACGAACACCCGGTCGTCGTCGGACAGCTCCAGCTCCAGAGCGGCACGCACCGCGTCCATGGTGCGGAACACGGGGCCGGTGTCGGGTGCCGGCAGCTCCTCGGGCGTCGGTCGCACACGCACCACGAAATCGGTCAAGGCGGCCGCAGCCGGGCCGGCGAGTCGACGGGCGGCCTGCATCGCAGCGTCGAGCTCGTCGGTCACCGACGACTCGAGCCCCTTGATCTCGTCGTCTCCGACGCCGGATCCCCGGAGCCGGGCCTCGTGCACCAGGAGCGGGTCCCGTGCCTCCCAACGCCGGACCTCCTCCGGTGACCGGTAGCGCTGAGGATCGCCCTCGTAGTGGCCGTGCCAGCGGTAGGTCACCGCCTCGAGGACGGCAGGCCCGCGCCCGGCGCGGGCTGCGCTGACCAGGTGTTCCATCGCCGCGGCCGTGGCCACGACGTCGTTGCCGTCGACGGTGGCGTAGGCGATGCCATAGCCCGTCGCCCGTTGCTCGAGGGACGACGCATGCTGGGTTGAGGCTGGGGAGAACTCGGCGTAGCCGTTGTTCTCGCAGAAGAAGATGGCCGGCAGCTGCCAGACGGCGGCGAGGTTCAGGGCTTCGTGGAAGGCACCCTGCGCAGCCGCACCGTCACCGAAGAAGGCCACGGCCACGCTGCCGTCGCCCCGGAGCTGTGAGGCGGTCGCGGCTCCCGCGGCGATGGGCAGGCCGGCAGCCACAATCCCGTTGGCGCCGAAGATCCCGAGCTTCGGGTCGGCGATGTGCATCGAGCCTCCGCGGCCCCGGTTCGTACCCCGGTCCTTGCCCATCAGCTCGGCGAACATCCCGAAAGGGTCGAGGCCCTTGGCCAGGCAGTGACCGTGGCCCCGATGGGTGGAGGTGACCACGTCCGCCCGGCGGAGCGGCCAGCACGCGCCCACGGCGGTGGCTTCCTGCCCGATCGAGAGGTGCACGAAGCCGGGTACCTCCCCGTCGCGGTAGAGCGTGGCCACCCGCTGTTCGAAACCGCGGATCAGGAGCATCCGGCGGTGCATCTCCAGGAGATCGGCCCTCGTGCGGGAGGCCGGCGGGAGTCGGTCGGAGGTCACTTCGGTGTATTGTACTGGGTGGTCGGTACAACAAGGGAAGCGCGATGATCGGTGAAATCGAGATCCCCGGGTCGTTCCCCGTCCCCGGGGTGGTCACCGGGAAGCGAGTGGTCATCACCGGCGCCAGTCGGGGCCTCGGCGCCCTGCTCGCCCACGCCTTTTCGGACGCGGGAGCATCCGTGACGCTCGTGGCCCGCACCGAGAGGGACCTGAAGGCGGTCGCCGCGGCGTTGCCCGGACCGTCCCTGGCGATCTCCGGTGACGTGACGGACGAGGATTTCAACGAGTCGGTGGCCGACGCAACCGTCACCGAATGGGGTGGCATCGACGGGTGGATCTGCAACGCGGGGATCTCGCCGATCGTGGCCGGCCCGCGCCAGACCGACGCCTCGGTCTGGCGTCAGGTCCTCGAGGTCAACCTCACGGGCGCCTTCCTCGGAGCCCGCGCCGCCGCCCGGGTGATGGGCGTGGGCGGGCGCCTGGTCTTCACGGGCTCGGTGCTGGGGGAACGGCCGCGCAAGGGGCTGAGCGCCTACAGCGCCTCGAAGGCCGGGCTGGTCGGCGTGGCCAAGGGCCTGGCCCTGGACCTGGCGCCCGCCGGCATCACCGTGAACGTCGTGGCTCCGGGATGGTTCGACTCGCCGATGGCCGACGGCTGGAGGCGCAACCCCGAGCTCTCGGCCGCGATAACCGGACACACCGCCCAGCGGCGCTGGGGGGCGACGACTGACCTGGCCGCCGCCTACCAGTTCCTGGTGTCCGACGCCTCCGCCTTCGTCACCGGCACCGTGCTCACCGTCGACGGCGGGTACCTGCTGGTATGACCGTGCCGAGGAGGGTCGTGGCGATCACCGGCGCAGGCGGCGCCCTCGGCGCCGCGGTGTCGCACCGGCTCGCCGGCGAGCCGGCCACCGACCTTGTGCTGAGCGATGTCAGCGCGGCCTTCCTCGAGGCAACCGTCGCCGGCCTCACGGAGACGGACGCCACCGTGGAGACGGCTCTGGCTGATGTGGGCGACCCGGCCCAGGTCGAGTCGGTGACCACCTTGGCGCTCGAGCGCTTCGGTCGTCTGGATGTGCTGATCAGCAATGCCGGTGTGCTCACGGCCAATGGTCGGATCCACAACCTGGCCACCGAGGAGTGGGAGCGCGCCTTCCGGACGAACCTCCTCGGTGCCGTCAACGGCATCCGTGCCGCGGTGGGTGTCATGCGCCCGCAGCGTTCGGGTTCGATCGTGCTGACGGCTTCGGTCGCCGGCATGACCGCGTGGTCACATGCTGCCCCGTACTGCGCCACCAAGGCGGCGGTGATCCAGTTGGCGAAGGTTGCCGCCGTCGAGTACGCCCGCGATGGAATCCGTGTCAACTGCGTGTGCCCGGGGACGTTCCGGTCTGCGATCCATGCCGGTCTTCCGTCCGAGTCGCTCGACGCCATGGGGCGCGGCACCCCCTGGGACTGGGGTCGCCCGCCGACCTCGTGGGTGCATACTCCTATCTGGCTGGGGATGGGTCGAGGTGGACGACCGGGACTGCGCTGGTCGTGGACGGCGGCTACTCGGCGCCCTGAGAGACGAGCAGCTACTCGTGCAGGTCCGTGGTCGGGCTGACGATCCCCCGCATGAAGATATCGGCGAAGGGCTTCGCCACATCCCGAGCCGAAAGCGGTCCTCCCGCCTTCAACCACAGGTAGGTGTAGTTGTGCATCCCGAGCCAAGCCATGGCGGTAAGCCTGGGCTGCAGTTCACGGAACTCTCCGGAGTCGACCCCGGCCCGGAGGACGGCCTCGACCCGCTGCTCGTACCGGCGACGGCGCTCACGGAACTTCGTGGCGCGCTCACCGGTGAGCGCCGGGAACTCGTGAAGGAAGACCCAGACATGGTCGGGGTAGCGGTGGATCACGTCGAGCAACTCATCACCGAGCCGGGCCAACTGCCGCGATGGGGTTCCTCCCGCATCGGCCACCCGGTCAGCGCCGAGCATCACCTCGTCCATCACTCGGTCGTGGATGGCGGCGAGCAGCTCCTCTTTGGACCCGATGTAGTGGTACAGGGCACCCTTGCCGAGACCGTTCGCCGCACAGAGATCCATGATGCCCGTAGCGTGGTACCCGCGTCGGGCGAAGACCGGTGCGGACGTGTCGACGATGGTCTCTCGGCGGGCCTGCCACTTCGCGCTACGGCGTGAGTCACCGGTCGGTCCCGTCTGCGGCATCGAATGCGAGGTTAGCGGTCCGTCCAATGGGGAGGGGGTTTTGATGAAAGCGAGCATGAGGTGCCGACGATGACGACCACCCCGGCGACGGGCGCCGACATGAACTGGTTCGCCGTGCTTGTCCACCACGCCACTCGGACGCCGGACAAGGCGGTCACGGTGTTCGAGGGGCAAACGACGACATACGGGGAGATGGCCCGGCGATCCCTCGCGTCGGCCGCGGGCCTGGCCGAGCGCGGTGTCACCCGCGGCGACGTGGTAGCCCTCCTGTCGTTCAACTGCACTGAGTTCCTGGAGACGGTGTTCGCCGCCAACTGCCTCGGCGCCATCGCCATGCCGATCAACTGGCGGCTGGCGGCTCCCGAAGTGCGCTACATCCTCGAGCACTCCGGAGCACGTGCTCTCGTGTGCGACGAGGCTCTCGTCCATCTCGCCAGTGAGGCGGTCGAAGGGATCGGGACGACCCCGGTGCGCGTGTGCATGTCCCCACTGACTGCGGACGGATGGACGGCCATGGCCGATCTGCGTGCCGACCCGATCCGGATGGTGTCAGCGTCGGTGGCGGCTGACGACGTCCACCGTCTGATGTACACATCGGGAACAACGGGGCGGCCAAAAGGCGTGATGATCACCCATGCCAACCTGGCCTGGAAGAACCTCGCGCACATCATCGAGTTCGGCTTTACGAGCGCGGACCTGGGGCTCGCCTGCGGCCCTCTCTACCATGTGGGTGCCCTCGACCTCACGACGACGTCGCTGATCGCCGCCGGTGCCACGACCATCCTCCATCGTTCCTTCGACGCGTCCGCTGTCGTCGACGAGCTCGAGCGATCCAGGGTCTCGACCGTGTGGCTGGCACCGGCCATGGTCAACGCGATCATGGCGCTGCCGGCCATCGAGCAGCGCGACCTGTCGTCGGTTCGGGTGGTCATCAACGGCGGCGAGAAGATGCCGGTCCCGCTCATCGAGCGGATCCAGCGGGTCTTCCCCTCGGCGTGGTTCGCCGACGCGTACGGTCTGACCGAGACGGTCTCCGGCGATACCTTCCTCGACCGGGGCAGCATCGTGAGGAAGCTGGGCAGCGTGGGCCGACCGTGTCTCTACCTCGAAGTCGACATCTGGGACGAGGAGGGGGGTTCGTTGGCCGCAGGGGAGCGTGGGGAGATCGTCCTGCGTGGCCCGAAGATCTTCAGAGGCTACTGGCGGGACCCTGACGCTACGACAGCAGCATTCGCCGGAGGCTGGTTCCACACAGGGGACGTCGGCATCCGCGACGACGACGGTTATCTCTACATCGTCGATCGGTTCAAAGACATGATCGTGTCGGGCGGCGAGAACATCGCCAGCTCGGAAGTGGAGCGCGTCCTCTACGAGCACGATTCCGTGCTCGAAGTGGCCGTGGTGGGTCGTCCGGATGACCGATGGGGGGAGGTTCCGGTGGCGTTCGTCGTCTTGCACGCAGATTCGGCCACGACGGCGGCTGTGCTCCTCGAGCACTGCCGCACCCAACTGGCACACTTCAAGGTGCCGAGGGAGATCACCTTCCTCGACGCATTGCCGCGCAACCCCTCCGGCAAGGTCCTGAAACGCCAGCTCCGAGGCGAAGAGTGAGAAGAGTGAATTAAGGGCCACTCGCGGGGCGATCCGCCGGTGTCGCGTCACCCGTGGTCGAGGGGCCGCGGTCAGGGTGTGAACTACGACGCCGTCGCACCTACCCCGCTCGGTAGTAGGTCCCGTCGCACCGGAAGCCGTTGGCCGATCCGGTCACGGGCGGGTCGTCCAGCCGGTGGAAGGTGCCGCCCGAGACCTGGCCCAGCAGGTAGCAGGTGATGGGCACCTTGCCCGCAGGGTTGCTCACCGGGATGAGGCCACTGCTGTCGAACGACGTGGTCTTGCGCAGTGCCTGCAGGAGCGAGCCGCGGCTCGGGTTCGTGCCGGCGTCGCGCAGGGCGTCGACGAACAGTTCGGCGCACAGCCACCCCGTCAGGGTGAAGAAGTCGGGCGTGAAACCGGGCGACACCTTCTGTACCCAGGTGTTGAAGGTGGCGACTGCGGGGATCTCGGTGGCGTCCTCGCCGAGGTAGAGCGAGGCAGGCTGCTCCAGGTAGGCGCCGTCGACCGCGTCGGGCCCACCGGCATGTGCGACGAGTTGCGGATTGTAGGAGGGGGCTCCCAGCACCACGACGGGATGGAAGTTCTGCTGAGTGAGGTCCTGGAAGATGGCCGATGCGTAGTTCTGCGGCTCCTGCTCGAGGAAGAGTATCTGCACCCCGGCGTTCTTCATGGCCACCACCTGTTCGGTGAAGTCGGTCGTCGTCGGCGGAAGGGCCGGGTCGTAGAGCACCGAATACCCCAGATGCTGCATGGCCTCCTTCTCGTAGCTCCAGGAGAGCTGCGTGGTGGGCAGGCTGGCGATGATCGTGGCCGTGTGGGCGATCTTCGTCGGGTACCGGTGCTTGAAGTATTGGAGCGCGCCGGTGGGCCAGCCGTCCGAGGCCGGGGTGGGGGTGAAATTGTTCGACAGCTTTTGCGTGGCGGGGTCCAGCGATGAGGTCACATCCGGGAACCCCGGGTTGGCCGCGATCAGGGGCTCGCTGAAGCTGTCCACCAGGGTGACCCCGCCCACGCTGGCGAAGTCATTCTGCAGCACGGATCGGGTTGCCTGTTTGTTGGCTGCACCGTTGAATCTGTCGTCGGCACTGGACACCACGATCTTGCGCCCACCCACCCCACCCCGAGCATTGACATAGGCGGCATACGCTTCCGTACCGACAACAGCACCGGTGAACAAGCCGGCCGACTCGGTGCTCACGTTGCCGATCGTCACCGTGGTGGGAGTCACCCCGGTGTGGTCTTGGAAGGCAGATGCAGGTATCGGTGACTTCGAGGAGCTCGCCGTGCTCGACGAAAGCGTGGAGGAGCACGCCGTCAGCACGCCCGCCAGCAATACCACGCAGACTGGGACCAGCAGGGTCCGGTGCCGTCGAACGGTCACATCACGACCTCGATCCATCCGCATTCTGGCCGCACAGTAACAGCCTGGCGGGCGTCAGTGTGGCGGGCCAGTGCCTTCCTTCGTTCCCCCTTTCCGGCGCCGATTGACAAGAACCCGGCGCACGGTCAAGCTCGCAATTCTTGACGTACTGTGATTGTGCCGGGAATTCCATGATCTAGACGCGAAGGCACCGGGGCGAAGCGCCGATCCGGTTGAGGATGCTGACAGCGAAGGTAGAGAGCGACGGGGCCCCACGCCCATTTCATCGGCATAAGCCGATTCGCGAAAGTGCTGGTCAGGTTGGCAAGCTGACAATGTGGCTCACCAAGCAAGCAAACGATCGGGGCGAGATTGTTATGACGTGCTCAACGTCTCCGATGAGTACACTGATGAATCAGATTCAAAGGGTTGCCAACGGTGGGGCTCGGAGGGTGGTGCCCCGATCATTGAGTCCGGCGGGCCGCCCCTTGCGTACCCGGGTGTCATGACCGCTTACCTTCTCGACCCGAGATGTGGTTACGCCGGCCCGAAGGTGAATACCGACTCCCGGGTCGCCGACCACAGTGACTGAAGGTACGAACAAGATGGGTTGGCGCGAGCGCGGATCGGCGCTCGCTTCACTTGGCTGTGGCGTCCTCTTGACGGTGGTGCTCATCGTGTTCGTGGTCCACAACCTCGGTCTTCTCGCCGTCGCTCTGATCGGCATGGGCGTCACTGCTGCCGGGGCGTGGTGGGCCGTGACAGAGCGGATGCCTCGCCAGGCCGCCGGTAGTGCCGCAGGTGTGGTCGGTGTGATTCTGATCGTCGTGGCGCTACTCCGTGCCACCCCCCACGCGGACCGACCGGCGTTGCGTGTAGCGATTGTGGTATTGCTCCTCCTGGCTGCCGTCGGGTTCGGCCGGGCCGCGCTCGCTCTCGATCTCCACGAGCATGACGCGAGTCGAGGCTTGTCGATCAGACGTACCGCACACCCGGTGCTGATCTGCAATCCCTGGTCAGGTGGGGGAAAGGTGGCAAAGTTCGGTCTCGTCGACCTGGCGGAGGACTTGGGCGTCGAAGTGGTCATGCTCGATCACGGTCTTGATCTCGCACAGCTGGCTCGCGATGCCATAAGACGCGGAGCCGACTGTTTGGGAATGGCCGGGGGCGACGGCTCACAGGCGCTCGTCGCCTCAATCGCCATCGAGCACGGGCTTCCGTTTGTATGCGTCTCGGCCGGGACGCGGAACCACTTTGCCCTCGATCTCGGGATTGACCGGGAGGACCCCCGTCTCAGCCTCAATGCCTTTCGCGACGGGATCGAACGCCGCATCGACTATGCGACCGTCGGAGATCGGCTGTTTGTCAACAACGTCTCGCTCGGCATCTATGCCACGATCGTGCAACAAGCGGGTTATCGAGAAGCCAAAGCGGAGACCACCAAAGCTCTCCTGCCCGAAATGCTCGGCCAAACCGACAAGCCCTTCGACCTTCAGTTCACCGAGCCCAGCGGGGCCGAGGTCGACGGTTCTTTCCTGATCCAGGTGTCCAACAACCCCTATGTCCTGGGCGCCACCCTTGATGCATCCCAGCGCCGACGACTGGACACGGGAACGCTGGGCGTTGTCGCGATCTCCGCCAACACGGGGAGAGAAGCGGCAATGGTCTTTGCACTCGCGGCGCTCGGTCAACGGCGACGGAGCCCGAGCTGGCACGAATTCACCGTCGAGCGTTTCGAGGTTCGATCGCGGTCGGGAAAGGCCTACGCCGGAGTCGACGGTGAAGCACTGGAACTCGAGACCCCGTTGGAGTTCGCGATCCATCCGCGGGGTTTGCTCCTCCTTGTCCCAGAGGGAAACCTCTCCGCGGCCGAGCGCCGCAGAGCCCGAAATATCTCGGTTGGCGACCTGATCGCGATAGCTCGCGGCATCAACCCGATTTCGGAGCGGCATCGCTAGCAGAACAATCCTGTTCAATCACCTCAGGAGGCGACCGATCCCAGTATGAGAAGTGCCAGATCAATGGCAGTACCTCACGCTGGGGGGTGGTGAGGATCTTGCAGGCTGGTGGGTCGGGTCACGGAGCCGTCGCCCCTGGTTTGCCGCTGACGTGGATTCCAAGGCTCGCCCGAGCGCGCATGGTGGGCGTAGTCCGGTGTTCTGGCCGGTGCCTGAGCAGCGTGTCGACAAACTGCCCGTAGCGGGCCGCCAATGGTGATGCCGAGAGCCCATGGGCAACGACGCTGAGGGTGACAGTCACTGTGACCACCGACACGACTCGATTCGCGACGCTTGGATCGAGTGCGTCATATGCGATCAGACCGAATACCACCGACGCCAGTCCCCGAGCCCCGAACCATCCGACAAACCCCACGGTGAACCGATCGAGCCCCGAACCCACCAGGGACAATGCCACTGGGACCATCCGCACGACGGTTAGTGCGAGGACCGCAAACACGTAATCCGGCCAGATCGCATGCTCGAAGCCGGGGACGACCATCGTCGCACCAAAGATGAGCCACACGACAAGGGAGAGAAGTCCACCGGCCTCTTCGGTGAAGGCCAGGCAGAGTCGAGGTCGGAGCGCACCACACTACCGAAGGCCATCCCAGCGGTGAATGCAGCGACGAAGCCGTTGCCATGGACTTGAATTGCCGAGCTGTAAGCGAAAAATGCCAATCCTAAGGCTGTCAATGGACGGAATCCTGGTGCACTCCATTTCCCGATCTCGGCGCGGGTCAGTGCCCATCCACCAACCAGTCCCACGCCGCCGCCGATCGCCGCGCCGATCAATAGGTCGCCGGCGGCAGTGACTGCAGACATCGAATGGGTCATTCCGGTGGAAACCGCACCAGCCAAGAAGATGTTCACGAACGGAGCGGCGATGCCGTCGTTGAGTCCGCTCTCGACATTCAGCAGTCGCCGGATCCGGTTTGGGATCCGTGTGTCGGTCATGATGGAAGCACCCAGTGCGGCATCGGTCGGGGCGACGATTGCACCGATGGTCGCAGCAGCCCAAAGTGAGACGCCCGGGATGATCCCAAATGCGGCGATAGTTCCGAACGCGATGGTCAGGGGCAGGCCGAGCGCTAGAAGTCGGAAAGGTAAACCGAGGTCGTGCCGCAGTTCGTTGACGTTGACCCGCGAAGCGTCGGTAAGCAACACATGAGGTCGCTGCATGCCGAGCTGGTGGCCATGCAGGAGTGGGTTAAGAAGACGGGAGCAAAGATCTGCATCGTGTTCGAGGGGCGAGATACGGCCGGAAAAGGCGGCACGATCAAGAGGATCACCGAGCGTGTCAGTCCGCGCGTGTTTCGCGTCGTCGCCCTCCCGACCCCTACCGAGCGTGAGCGGTCGCAGATGTACATTCAGCGGTACGTCCCCCATCTGCCCGCGGCAGGAGAGGTTGTGATCTTCGACCGAAGTTGGTACAACCGGGCCGGCGTCGAGCCTGTCATGGGCTTCTGTACGCCCGAGGAGTCGCGGCGCTTCCTCGACCAGGTCCCGACCGTCGAGAAGGCCATGGTCGATTCGGGGATCCTGCTGCTCAAGTATTGGCTCGAGGTAAGTCCAGACGAGCAGACCCGCCGGTTGGCGAGCCGCATCAACGATCCACGTAAGATCTGGAAGCTGTCCGACATGGACTTGAAGTCTTACAGCCGCTGGGACGACTACTCTCGGGCGCGAGACGCAATGTTCGCCTCGACCGACACCGCCTGGGCACCGTGGTACGTCGCACACACCGATGACAAGAAGCGGGGGCGGCTGAACATCATCAGCCATCTCCTCAGTCAGGTCGACTACGAACCGCTCAGGCCGCCCAGTGTCAGTTTGCCAGAGCGAGTGGTCTCAACGGACCATATTGAATCGCATCTGCCGCTGCGTTATATACCCACCCCTTACTGACTGCGAGCGACCGTCCGGGGTCGGTAGCCGGCAGGTCAATAGAGTCTGCCGATAGCGGAATCGGTCGGTGACGCTGCGGCGCGAGTGGGACATTGCGGCACGGTGGATGATGCGGGCCATAGCAACTGTCAGACGGAGGTCGGCTTTGCTTTGCCATTCGAAGTAGCTTTCAATCTGGATCGTCCAAGTGATGTCCAGTTCGATGGAACGAACGAAAGGTTGCGCCAATGATACGAAGGCTTGCGGCAGAACTGCTCGGAACCCTGATCCTCGTCTTCATTGCTTGTGGAGTTGCCACCCTGTCTTTCGGCAAGGGATTCAACTTTGCCGGGTTCACCCTTGTTCACAACCTGTCAGCGGGCATCGTCGCCACTGCTCTTGCCTTCGGCCTCGTGCTCTTGGCCCTCGTCTACGTCCTGGGACCCATCTCAGGATGCCACGTCAATCCAGCTGTAACGATCGGTGCGCTACTCGCCCGGCGCATCAAGCCGGTCGAGGGCGTGCTCTATATGGTCGCCCAGTTCATCGGGGGCGCCTTGGGTGCACTACTGCTGTGGGGGGTTTTCAGTGGCTCTCCCTTCTACCAGCGAGCGGTCACCGGTCTCGGAGCAGACGGCTACGGCAACGCATCGGACGTTCATATCAGCATCGGCGGTGCGTTCTTAGTCGAAGTGATCCTCACCGCTATCTTTGTATTTGTCGTGCTCGGCGTGACGTCGCGGATCGCGAACGCCGCTCTGGCCGGACTGGTGATCGGCCTAACCCTGACCTTTGTTCACCTCATTGGCATCCCGCTCACGGGCACTTCGGTGAACCCGGCTCGGAGCCTCGGCCCGGCCCTGGTCGTGGGCGGAACGGCCCTGAGCCAGGTGTGGCTGTTCATCGTTGCCCCGGCCATCGGCGGAGTGGTGGCGGCAATGATCCATTGGGTCATTTACCCAAAGGATGCTCCCGAACCCACAGAGGCTCTTGACCCCCAGGCGGCGAGTTAGCCCCAGGTGTAATCGACGGGGTCCTCTTTGGGAGCCCCCCGCTGGAGCTCCGAGACGTCGTGCGTTAGAAGCTCTCCTTGGCTTGGTTGGTTGGTTGGTTCGTTCGTTGGATGGATGGTTGGTTGGCCGGTTGGTGTTGGATGGGTTGGTTTGGTGGGGCGATCTGCCTTGACGTCGGCAAACGCCGGCCGCCCGATCTGCCCTGTTCCACGCCAGCTCGATGTTCCACAGGCCTGTCGGCGCAATGAATGGTGGGGTAGCCCTCGTCCGGCGCGGTGGATCCGGCCGGGTGGATCCGACCCGGAGGAACACAGGCAGCTCGCCACGATCGCCGCTCGCCGATCCGCGGTGTTCAGTGATTGCGGAACGCGGGTTTCAGAGATCGCGCACACCCGCATCCGACCTTCGTTCCATCAGTCGGTATACGCGACCCCTCTCGTCTTCGAACTAGCCGCCGGTAGAGCCAACGCCGCGAAGCGGGCAGCGGCCGGTGACAGCACACCGTGGCGATGGACCAGAGCCAGTTGTCGCACCGCCGGTGGATCCGGCCGGGCGACGACAGCGCCGAGCTTTTCAGCCATGAGGGCCATGGACTCAGGGACGAGAGCGGCTCCGGCTCCGGCGAGCACGAGCGGGAGAATGGCATCCCGCTGGGCCGAGACGACGGCCAGTGTGGGCTCGAGACGTTGTGCCCCAAGGTGCTCCTCGAGAAGACGCCGTGTAGAGGTTCCTCGGGGCGCGGCCACGAAGGGTGTGTTCGCGTAGTCAATGGTGGAGCTCGTGCCGGCACGGTCGGGGGCGGAGGCAGGCGGAAGGATGAAGACCAACTCCTGGGGCCCAAGCTCCCTGGCCTCGAGCGTGTCGGGGACATCCAGGGCATCGGTGAGACCGATCTCGCACTGCCCGGTCTGGACGATGTCGAAGAGGTCCCGACTGTCCTCCGGGGCAGCGAGGTCGACGCGCACTCCGGGATGGTGGCTGCGGAATCGGCCCACCAGCTCGCCCATCGGGTCGGCGGCGAGGGTCGGGAGGCTGGCCAGCGACAATGAGCCCGATTCCAGGGCGGCGACCGCCGTCACCGCAGCTCGACCCGTCTCCAGATCGCGCAACACCTGACGGGCCGGACCAAGGAGTGCCGAACCGGCCGCCGTCAGCTGGACCCGTCGCCCGACCCGGACGAACAACGGCGTGCCGAGTTCGGCCTCCAGCTCTTTGATCGCCAGGGACAGGGCAGGTTGAGACACGAACACGGCCTTGGAGGCAGCCGTGAATCCACCCTGGTCGACGATGGCCACAAAGTAGTAGAGCCGCCGAGAATCCATTTGTGTAGCTTATCCAATGCGTCAGTAATATCTATGTGACTTCTGAGTGGATGCCGGACAGAATCGAAGGCGTGGACACCCTCGACGAGCTGAGGCCGATCGGATGGCAACGGATGGTCGTCGAGCCGAGGAGGTTCCGAGCGGTCAGAGGGCGGCCCAACGCCCACTGGCTGGCGGTGGCCGCGGTGTGCATCGGGGCTCTCATGGGCCAGCTCGACGCCAGCATCGTCACCGTCGCCTTGCCGACCCTCCAGCGGACCTTTCACTCGAGCGTCGGTGCTGTCACCTGGGTGGGGTTGAGCTACCTCCTCGTCCTGGTGGCGACGGTGGCTGCGGTTGGCCGGTTCGCCGACATGTGGGGGCGCAAGCTCCTCTACGTGTACGGCTTCGGGGTCTTCGTCGTCGGATCGGCCCTTTGCGGCCTGGCACCCAATCTCCCCGCCCTGATCGGGTTCCGGGCGCTCCAGGCCGTGGGTGCCGCATTGCTGCAGGCCAACAGCGTGGCCATCATCGTGCTGGCCGTGCCGAAGCCGGCGCTCGGCAAGGCCCTCGGGATCCAGGGTGCGGCCCAAGCGATCGGCCTGGCCCTCGGCCCGACGATCGGAGGCCTTCTGCTGACGTTCGGATGGCGGTTCATCTTCTTCGTCAATGTGCCTCTCGGTCTCCTCGGCATGATCGCCGGGTTGCTGCTCGTGCCTCGAAGCCGTCACCTCCAAGCTCGTGTCCCATTCGACTGGGCCGGCTTTGCCCTGTTCTTCCCCGCCGTGGTGGCTATCCTCTCGGCCGTCTCGTTCGGAAACTCGAGAGGGTGGCTGTCGCCCACCATCATCGGGTTGATCCTCGTCGGACTCGCCCTCGGCGTCGGCTTCGTGCTGCGGGAGATCCGATGCGAGGAGCCGATGCTCGACCTGCACCTGTTCCGGCGGCCGGCCTTCAGTGCCGGGATCACGGGTGGCATGCTGTCCTACCTGGTCATGTTCGGCACGCTCTTCGCGGTGCCGTTCTACCTCGAGCGGGGACTCGGGCTCAGCTCCGGTCGCACCGGACTCGAACTGATGGTGATGCCCGTTGGGCTTGGTGCGACGGCACCCATCGCCGGACGGCTTGCCGATCGCCTGGGGGCCCGGCCACTGACGATGGGCGGGATGGCGATCGTGGCGGGCAGCCTGGTCGGTTTGGGTGTTCAGAGGCCGCCGACCTGGTCCTTTCTGTTCCTTCTGGCGGTGGCCGGCGTCGGCCTCGGTCTCTTCATGACCCCGAACAATGCTGCGGTCATGGGCACGGTGCCGAGGGAGCAATCTGGCTTGGCGTCCGGCGTGCTCAATATGGCCCGGGGCATGGGCACTGCACTCGGGCTGGCCTTCACCGGGCTCGTCCTCGACATCGTGGCCGGTGACTCGAGTACTGCCGGTTCGGCAGGGCTCGCCTTTTCTGCCACCACCTTCTTTCTTGCCACCGTCGCCCTGTTCGCCGGGCTTGTCGCCGGACTGCGGGAGAGCGGGCCCTTGATTCGGGTTACGGAGTAGGGCCAATTTCAGCATCCCAGCCGGGTGATCCCGCAAGACCGTTCTCTCAGCCGGGGAAAGACCTATTCGCAGTGGAACCCAATGTCGACCAGCTACCGGGGTCCCACCCTCGCCGCCGGCGTGTCGATCAGTACCAGGTGGTGGTGTCGCGGAGACCCAACAGCTCGATCACCTCGGTGAGCACTCGGCCGCCGGCTTCCCTTGCGATGGCGAGACAGTTCGGCACGTCGAGGTCGTCCAACAGGGCTGCGACCACCGCCTGCCGGGCGCGGTCGCTCTCGATGGGGCTCCGCGCGCTCTTCCACATGTCGTCGAGGTGTTGGGTCGCCTCCTCGAGAGACCCCTCGTCAAACTCCCAGTTGGCCCTCCACGGCCGCGAGAGGATGAGGTATCGGATGGCCGCCGCCGGCCAGCGTTGAAGGAGGTCATGGACCAGGACCAGGTTGCCTGTGGACTTGGCCATCTTCTGCTCCCGGATCATCACCGTGCCGACGTGCATCCATGAGCGGGCGAACGGTGTCACCCCGGTGAAGGCTTCGGCCAGCGCAGCTTCGTAGGCGTGGTGCGGGAACCGGAGGTCGGCTCCGCCTCCGTGCAGGTCGACGCTCGGTCCGAATGTGGAGAGTGCCATGGCCGCGGATTCCGCATGCCAACCGGGCCGTCCCTCTCCCCAGGGACTTGGCCACGCCGGCTCGTCACCGGAGGAGCGTTGCCATACGACGACGTCAAGAGGACTCTCGGCAGCCTGGTCGGTCCGGACCTCGTCGTGGGCTATGTCTTCGTGAAGCAGCTTCGTGGCTTCGTTGCGATCAAGACCCGCGGATTCGCAGACCCGGTCCCCGCGGAAGAGCACAGACCCCTTGTGTTCGTAGGCGGCTCCTTGCGCGACGAGACTGAGGGCGAGAGCAATAACGTCGTCGACATAGTTGTGACTCCTCGGTTCGAAGGCCGGTCGTAGGAGTCCGAGGTCGGACGCATCCTGTTCGAACCGATACGTCTGCTGCGTCGCCAAGGAGCGCCAGGGGACGCCTCGGGACCTGGCCTCGGCCAAGAGATGGTCGTCGACATCGGTGACGTTACGGCACACGTCGACATGGACACCGGTCAGGTGAAGAACCCGAGCGGCCAGATCGGTCCAGACGAACGTGGCCGCGTGACCAAGGTGGGTCGTGTCATAAGGGGTGATCCCGCAGACATACACCCGGGCCGAACCGATGATCGGTACTCGGTCATCCCCCAACCGGAGGGTCGCTCCTACGGTTGCTCCGTCAGAGAGTGCCATGGCCGTCCTCCGGTGCTCGCGGCCCGATCCTCAGGGCAGTGATAGGTCTTGGACGCGTCCCTCGGCAGAGCGCATCACGGGCTTACGTGAATATGATCTCACCACCGGCGGCCATGGTATAGAACTCACCGACGGTGATGATGTCCATCACTTGTTCGATCAGGTCGTCTTTGGTCAGCTCGAAGAGATCCGTCGATGCCTTGCACGCATAGATCCCCGCACCGGTGTCGGCGATCATCTCGACGAACTCGGGAATAGGGGGAATGTCGAGCTTCTCCATCTTCTTTTCGAGGTAGTGGGTCATGACTGAGGACACTCCCGGCAGTCCCCCAGCGATGGTGGCCAGGTGCAGACCGGGATTGCCGACGGTTGCCACCTTGATGTGGTCGATCGTCGTCCGGTGGACGACGTCGAGGCCGAAGAACGTGAAGAAGAGATTGGCATCGATCCCCTCGGCGCGAGCCCCGTTCGCCATGATCAGGGCTGGATAGACGCCCTCGAGGGACCCCTTCGAGACGATGATCGATACCTTTTCAATCGGGTCACCCATGGTGCACCTCTCTGTATGACGAATGCCGTTGGGGCAACTAGATGCAGCCGCGTGGCTTCGGAATGCCGGCTATCTTGGCGGCCACCTTGGCCGGACCCTTCGGGAAGAGTTGGTAGAGCTCCTTGATCGAGACGCCGGATGTCTTGCCGAGGACACGGACCGTCGGCCCTGTTCCCTTCTCGGCGTAATCGGCCCGCATGAACTTGATCACCTGCCAGTGGGGCTCGGTGAGCACATCGATGCCCTGGGCCCGGGCGATCTCAGGCGCCATCGCTTCGGTCCACTTGTCCGGATCTTCGAAGAACCCTTCATCATTGACAGCGACGGTCGTGCCGGCGTAGGTGGCGGTGGGCATGATCGATTCCCTATTCCTTTGTATTCCTCGGTCCAATGGGTAGAGCTGGTGGTCACGAGACGTTCTGGATGTCCTTGCCACGTAGCGGCATCGCTGAGCCGACACCGGGGAGGTCGCGGCCGGGGAGCAGACTGTGCCAGTACAGCGGCTGGAACATCAACTTGCCCAAGTGGTTGAGACGAGACTCCTTCAGCAAGGGCAGGCCCACCGAGGAGGGGAAGTGCCCGGGCATTGGTTCAGTGTCGTAGTTGAAGTCGATGAGCAGCGCCTTGCCGAATCCGGTCTCGATGAAGCAGTTGGTATGCCCGTCGAAACAACCGTCGAGGCCCTCGCCGGCAAGGAAGCGTCGGATGTTCTCGACCAGGACCTCCCCTTCGAAGTGGGTGACCGACCCGGCCTTGGACGCCGGCACGCCGGCGGCATCACCGATGGCGAAGATGTTCGGCTTGGCGTTGGACTGCAACGTGTGCTCATCCACCGGCACGAAGCCCAACTCGTCCCCGAGGCCCGGGGATCTCGCCACGTAGCCGGCACCGCCGTGCAGGGGTACGACCACGGCGAGGTCGAAGCCGACTTCGCGCCCGTCGTAGGAGACGAGTCGCCCGCCGGCGCCGTCCACCTCGCCGGTGTTGAACTCGGTAACGAGTTCGACACCCTTTTCGGCCAGTAGTCCGGCGAGCCTCTTCGACGCCACGGGCTTGGTGAAGGCGCCGTCGAGTGGGGTGACATAGGCCAGCTCCACCTGGTCGCGAAGGCCGGACTGCTGAAAGTACCAATCAGCCAGGAAGCAGAATTCGAGAGGCGCCACCGGGCACTTGATCGGCATGTCGACCACATTGACCACCAGGCGCCCGCCATCGAACCCTTCGAGCGCGTCGTGCAATGCCGCCGCTCCCACCACGTCGTAGAAGGTGAAGACCTTTTCCATCCACCCGGGCCCGGTGAGGCCCTCGGTCTCCTCTTTGACCAAGACGGATCCGGAGGCGACGACCAGGACGTCATAGCCGACCTCGGTGCCGTCCCCCAGTTGGACAAGGTCCGCATCGATGTCGACGCGGTCGATTGGGACCTGGCGGAACGCAATACCCGGGTGCAGTTGGTGGTGCCTCGGACGGATGATCTCGTCCGTGTGGGCTAAACCGAATGGCACGAAGAGGAGACCCGGTTGGTAGACGTGGTCATCGTTCTGGTCCACGACGACGATCTCGGCGTCCTCGGTGGAGAAGGTGCGCCGCAGGCGATTGGCGCTGAGCGTACCCCCGGTTCCCCCGCCGAGGATGACGATTCGCTTAGTCATGACGCCATCATGGGCCGAGCATCATGATTCCAATAGGGCATTTCGGCCTCTCTTTGAACGGGTCCCGTGCCGCTCGGGCGGGATCGAGTGCCTGCACACCGGCTCGGGCCGAAGGGGCGATCGACTCCCTCGTCGGGGCCCAGCGTCCTACCATGATACCCACGGGGGTATCATGGTAAGGTACAGATACCCACCGAGGTATCTGGACATGCGGATGGAACCGGGGCGGGTGCGAACACTGGACCGATCAAAAAGGGATTGCGCCACATGACAGCCGCCTTGCAAACCGGTCTCGACTCAGCTTCGGCGACACACACGGCCGACGCCGAGGATCTGGACCCGTCGACCGAGCCGGGGGGTGGCCGTCAAACAGACGGACACGGGGTCCAGGTGAGGCCGCCCCGCCCGTTTGCCCGACTCGGCGCCTGGGCCGCCACCCACTTCCGCCGGGTGCTCATCGCTTGGCTCCTGGTGGTCCTGGTCTTCGGGTTCTTCGCCGTCCACGTCGAGAGCGCCCTCGCCGGCGCCGGATGGCAGGCTTCCAACAGTCAGTCCGTCGCCGCCCGCGCCATCATCGAAAAGGACTTCTCTGGTCTTGGTGCCACCGGCCTCCAGGTGGTCGTGGTCGATCATCACGGCCCGATCGCGTCGGACCCACGGGCCCAGGCCATCATGGCTAAGGCAAAGACGCTCCTCCGCAGCGACCCACGCGTGTCGACCGTGGTTCCCCCTCAGGCCAGAGTCTCCCTGTCGGGCGACGGCCGAACGGCGGTGATCACCGCCGGTTCCGCCGCCGACTCCAACAAGATGGTGCAAGCCGCCGACGCCCTGGCCAGGCCCCTTGGAGCACTGTCAACCTCGACTGTCTCGGTCACTCTGACCGGCGACAGCGCGCTGTGGGCCGACTTCAACACCGCCAACCGCTCGGCCATGCTCCGCTCGGAGATGCTGTCCTGGCCAGTGACGATCATCATCCTGATCATTGCCTTCGGGAGCCTGGTGGCCGCCGGGCTGCCGCTGCTCCTGACCATGGCCGGCCTCCTTGTTGCCGCCGGGGCACTGGTCATCTCCACGAAGTTCACCCCGGTGTCGATATGGGCCCTGAACTTCGCCCTGATGTTCGCCCTCGCCCTGGGCATTGACTACGCTCTTTTCTTGGTCATGCGGTTCCGCTCCGCTCTCGAGCGACGAGGAGCCCGGCCGGGTGATCGGGAGGCCATCGTGGCTTCGGTTGCCGAGACGGTCGACACGGCCGGCAAGGCTGTGGCCTTCAGCGCGCTCACCGTGCTCGCCTCCCTGGCCGCAATCCTCCTCGTGCCGAGCCCGGCGTTCCGATCCATGGCCTTTGGGATCATGCTGTCCGTGGTCGCCGTGCTGGCCGCCACATTGACCTTGCTGCCGGCAGTGCTGGGCAAGCTCGGGACCAACATCAACAAGGGCAAGATCCGGCTCCGTCGCAAGGTCCACCCCGAGGGCGACGGCCACCTCGATCGGATGCTGCACTCGTGGGGGAGGTTCCTGTGGCGCCACCCCTTCGCGGCCGGGGCGGCCGCCCTGGTCCTGCTGCTCCTGGCCGCCGCGCCGATCATCGGCATGCGGACCAACATGCCCTCGATCACCATCGTGCCGGCCGGTGCCAACGCCCGGGTCGGGTACTACCAGGTGACTGGGGCATTCGGGCCCGGTGCGCCCGGCACTCTCCAGGTGGTGGTGCCCGAGGGGGAGCAGGCACAGGTGCTCACCACGCTGGCCCACTCGGCCGGAGTGGCCGGTGTCGTGCCTGGCCCGACGAGCGCCGGGTGGACGCTCGACCAGGTGGTCCCGACCACCGGGCCGTCGACCACGACGACCGGAGCGACGATCGACCATCTCCGCCAGGTGCTGCCCACCGGGACCATGATCGGCGGGGCAGCGGCTGAGAACCACGAGCTCCAGCAGTCCCTGGCGTCACATACGCCTCTCGTCCTCGGCATCCTTGCCGTCCTCGGGTTCGTTCTGCTCCTTATCGCACTCGGGGCTCCACTGATCGCCGCCCTGGGGGTGCTGATCACCGCTCTCTCGGTGGCGGGAGCCTTCGGTATTGGCCGTCTCATCTTTCAGAACGGCTTCCTGGCCGGCCCGCTCGGTGTCCAGCCACAGGGATTCGTCGACGCCTGGGCGCCGCTCTTCTTCGGGGCGATGGTCTTCGGGGTGGCCATGGACTACACCCTGTTCATGCTGTCGGCCGCCAAGGAGCGGTACGAGACACACCCGGACCCCGAGCACGCCATGATCGGCTCGATGCGAACGTCCGGGAGGGTCGTGCTCTCCGCCGCCGCCGTCATGATCGCCGTCTTCCTCACGTTTGCCCTGTCCGGGCCGCTGGCCCCGAAGGAGATGGGAGTGATCCTGGCCATCGCCGTGGCACTGGACGCCCTGGTGGTGCGCCTGGTGCTCCTCCCGGTACTGCTCCGGCTTGGGCGTCACCGCAGCTGGCACCAACCGAAGTGGCTCGGCCGGGTTCTGCCCAAGGTGAAATTCTCACACTGAACCTGACGACGAGAACTGGACGAGATCACCCGCGATCACGAAGGAGAACCATTGTGCAACTGCCCGATGAAGTAGTCGAGGACCTCCGCAAGCGGTTGCGCCGCGCCGGGGGCCAGGTGCAAGCAGTCGAGTCCATGTTGGCCGAGGGACGCGAGTGCCGCGACGTTGTCACTCAATTGAGCGCGGCGATCAATGCGCTCGAGCAGGTCGGCTTCCGGTTGATCGCCAGCGGGCTGACCTATTGCCTCGAGCACCCCGACGAGGCGGCCGAATCCGGGTATCCCCTCGATGAGGTCCAGCGACTGTTCACCAAATTGGCGTGAGACGGCGAACATAAGCCCGGCATACCGGCGAAGGAGGACACATGGTGAGAGGAACCACAGGTGCGGTCGTGGAGGTCTTTGCCGACATCTGGTGTCCCTTCACGCACGTCGGGTTACGAGGATTCGAGGACCTGCGGGTCCGAACCGGGAGGTCCGACGTCGGGATCCGGGTCCGAGCCTGGCCACTCGAGCTCGTCAATGGAGCGCCAGCCGACCCGGACGTCACGCTGCAGCATGTGCGCGACCTGCAGAGAGAAGTTGCCCCGAGTCTGTTCAGGAACCTCGATGTCCATAGGTTCCCCGGCTCCACGCTTCCCGCTCTCGCCCTGGTCAACCGGGCCTATCGGACCGAGTTCGAGGTCGGTGAGCGGGCGAGCTTCGCCCTCCGGGACGCCCTCTTCGAGGAGGGCCGGGACATCTCCGATCCGGCCGTGCTGGGGCGGGTCGCTGGCGACCTTGGGGTGGTCGGACCCGATGAGTCCGACCACGCCGCCGTCATAGCGGACTGGCATGAGGGGCAGCAGCGCGGCGTGCTCGGGTCCCCGCATTTCTTCTGCGGTGAGAGCAATATCTTCTGCCCATCGCTCGACATCACGGAGAACCCCGGCCGAGGAGCATCCATCGTCACAGACACGTCACGCCTCACCGAATTCCTGAACCAGTGCTTTGCCGGGAGGTCTGCGTGAGGGTTGGGTGAGCCGAGGCGAATGTGGTGCTCGGCATCCGGCCGGCAGCCGAAAGGCTCTGTTGACGGCCAGGATCGACGCCTTGACTGACCGCCTGTGGCCACCCATGGGTCCAACCTCGGGCCGGCGGTGCCTTCCGTCCAACAGACGCTGCGGACGTCTGGATCGATGGCGGCAGTACTCCTGGACGAAGAGTTGGTCACCAGTGGGTTCTCGTGGGAGCGCAGACCTTCACGGAGAAAAGCCTTCAGTTGGTCGCAGAACCTGTCGAGCCAAGGAGGAACTGTCCGTTGACCTGACAGAAAGGGGATGTCCGTGCCTCCCGCCAGACAGAGACTGGCCGATGGTCTTGCAAGCAGGTCCAACTTCGTGGTCGAATCCCGCCACGCTCGGCACCTGTACGACAACGGGTTCACCCTGATCGAACTCATGGTCACACTTCTTGTTCTCGCCATCCTTCTGGCCATCGCCATCCCAACCTTCCTTGGCGTGACTAGATCGGCGGTCGGGCGCGTCGCACAGGCCAACTCCAACACAGCGCTGCTGGATTCCCAGGCGACCTACTACGCGGCAAGCCAGAGCTACCAACCGGTGGGCTCCCTCGTAGCCGCCCTGAAGGCGACGGAAAAGACCCTGGCGTTCCAGACCGCGGCCTCGACGAATCACAGCCAAGTCAGTCTCTATGTGGCACCAGACCAGAACGGCATCATCATGGCCGTCCAGTCCAACTCCAGAAGGGACTGCTGGTACACGATCATCAACGCCAAGGCTGAACCTGCGAGATCGGGGATCCCCTATCACACCCTTCCCGCAACCGTACTGGGTGCCGGCTCCTACTTCGGTGAAGCAAAGGTTCCGCCGAGTGGCGTTGTGCCCAGATGTCAGGCATCTGCCGTGCTTGCCGCCAAGGCCGGTTCTGTCGCCTATCAGAAGGGGAGCTTCCCGACGCTGTAGTGCAACTGGTGATTCAACGCGCCGTCTCCGAAGAAAGCGGAATGCATTGCGCCTACCCGTGCGGGTCCCGATTCGAAGTAGATCCGGGCCAGGTCAGGAGAACACCCGGCCTGGCCGATGACCAGCCGGCGAAGGGGCAGGACACGGGCCTGTAGCACTCGTCGATGTAATGGGGAGCGAGATCGGCGAGCACGGCTGTCTCCCGTGTGACCCCGGACGTGCGGTGCCGATTCAGGAGGAATCCTGTTACGCGAACGTCATCGCCACGCTGCTTGTGCTGCGGCGCCACCCGATATCGGTCGACGGCACTCAGCCACCATTGAACGCGCCGCCCGAAGTCACCCATGTGGTAACGGTGGGGAGCATCACGATACCGAGGACCACCCCGGCCACCAGCGCCCCCGCCTGCAACCACAGGCGCGCACCGGCTCCACTGACCTGTCGACGCGTGCGCGCCACGAGGTCGGCGGGCGCAAGCCGAGCCGTGTCGACCAGATGGCCGAGTACATGGATGGTCATGGCGCCGAACCAGAGTACGAAGCTCGCCTTGTGCACGAAGAGCAGTTGCGAGCGAGTCGAATGGGGGACGAGCACGAGAGCGATGCCGGACCCCATCATCACTGCGGTGAGGAGGACGAGCACGGGACCGAGCAGGCGAAGAGGCAGAGGCGGCGGACCCTTGGCCCGGTACGCGGGGGAACCCAGGTAGTACCGCACGAACCGCCAGCCGGTGCTCCCCATCTTGAGGAGCACCGGGGGTACCAGCAGCATCCCGATGAAGACGTGCGGTCGGAGGAGGCGGTGGATGCTGAGCAAGGTGAAGCCTTCGGCAGCTAGAAGCAGTACGAGGACGGTGGCGGTGAGCCCGGTGATCCGGGCGTTGCGCTCGACCTCGTCACCCAGGGGCGCCGCGGTCAAGGCGTCCGACGGCGGTGAGCAGGCACGGGGCATGGGGGCGTGGGAGGGCCAGTCGTGGCAGGTGGCTCGGTCATGTGCGGTCCACCTTGCCCGAGAAACCTGACGATGTGATGACGACCCACCTCAAAGGATGACATAGTGATGCTATTCGGCTAGACAGAGAACCCGTTCTGCACGGGTGAATCATGGTGGAGGTGGAACCTCGTGCGAAGAGTAGGTGGGAGAGCAACGGCTGCCAACGGCGAGGTGGTCCTCTATCTCGAAGGCAGCACGAGCAATGGCGTTGCCCATGTCTTCGCTTACGACGCGAACGGATCGCAGGGTTGCTCGAAGTCAGGCGCTGCGACCACCTGTACACCAATGTGGACTTACGAGGTAGCGGGGTCTCTAGGCGCAGGTGCAGCCGTCTCGGTCGCGAACGGCTATGCCTACGATGGCGGCACCAACAATGTCGGCTCCCGACAAGGGACGCTCTTCGCTTTCGATCAGAACGGCATGACTGATTGCAGCGCCGGGGTGTGTTCGCCTGTCTTCGAGACAAGCGGAGGACCGTCCTTCCCGAGCCTCGCCAGCAATCTCGCCGTCACCAGTAGCACCGTGTTCGCGACCACTGGTAGTGGAACCGTCGCTGCCTTCAGTGCGAGCGGTTGCGGCCAGCCCAACTGCACAGGCGCGCTGTGGAGCACGGGCGGCATCTGCGCCAACAACGGGTCCGAGGCGGCGCCTCCACCGCCAATGGGGTCGTCTATGTGGGAATCGGGGGCTGCTCGAACGGTTCGGCAGGGGTTGTCGCCTTCAGCACTTCGGGCGCTGCGAAATGGCTCGCGGGATCGCCGGACAGCGGGAGCGTCTATGACCCACCCACGATCGCGAACGGCGTGCTCTATTTCGGGAGTAGCAACGGGAGCGTCTACGCATATACGTCGCAGGCGTGAGGGGGCTCATGACGTCTGCAGGGTTCGGAGGAAGGCGAGACGAAGAACGACAGGGCACGGACCATTCTCGCAGTCACGTTGATTCGACGAAAATCCTAGATCAAGGCACCTGGATGAGGTTCTTGGCACCCCACCGGTACCGAGACCGTTCGGAGACCTCCGAGGCGGCCGTCGTATCTGGGCCTCGGTTCCACCACCGACGGTCGTGGCGCGTTCAGTGCACAGGCACCGTGGCGAAGGCCTCCTGCTCGTCGATGGCCGATGTGCGGACGGTGAGCTTCAGCGTCCATGACCCGGCCAACGGGAACGTTGCGTCAGACGCCTGGTAGTGACCCGGTCCGACGAGCGTCATCGGCAGGGAGAGGGGCCCGATGCCCGAGGAGGAAAGGCTGATGGCGGCGTCGAGTTCGGGCACGGCCACGGGCTGACCCAAACGGCCGAGGATGTACACGTGCACCTGGTTGCCACCGCCGACACGTGCCGGGGCGACGATAACATTCACCTGGTCGCCGAGCACCTGGAAGCTCTGGCTGAACGGTTGGGCGGCCGCCTGCCGTGCGGGAGCGGCATTCACCAGAAGTGCTGTGGCCACCAACACGGCGACTACTACCGTGCATTCGGCCAGCACCGACCGGCGGAGGCCCACAGGGACGAGCTTTCGGCCGGCCCCGTCCACGGCTTCGGCGCTCGAGGTCGCGCGCCGCGGATGCAGCACCACCTTCCACCGCCCCAGCACCAGTCGGCGGCTCACCGCTGCGATGAAGACGACGACCACCACCAGCGCCACCTTGACCACCAGGGTTCGTCCGTAGACCGTGTGGAACAGAGCGTAGATGCTGCCGACCTGGCGAACCGACTGCAGCGTGCCCGAGGTCACCACCACCGCCACGGCGCCGATACCGTAGGGCGAGAACCGTCGGGCCACATCCCGCACGCTGGCAGGGCGCTCGCTGTCAGGAATGCCGGGAAGGAGCAGCGCGGCCAAGAGCACCAGCCCGCCGATCCAGACCGCGGCACCGGCCAGGTGTAGGACATCAAGGGTCTCTCCAACCACGGGACTGCCGCTCGACGTTGCGTGCCCGCCGAGGCCCGGAGTAAGAAGCAACCCGATACCGAGCGCCGCACCCGCCGCCGACAGCGGCCACGGCCACAAGGTGCCGGGTGAGGCTGGGCTCTTGGGACCGAGAAGCTGGTACAGCACCGGCGCCGTCAGTACGAGCATGGCGATCCGTAAGCTCTGCACCTCGCCGAAGTGTGTATGGAGAACCTCATTGAAGAGGGACGGGCTGAAGATGTGGCTCAAAGGGAGCGTGGCTGCATACACGCCCTGCACGGCGACGGAGGCGACGGTGGCGACGAGGAGGGCGGTCCACGACGCCCATACGATCCGGCGAAGGCGGCGAACGCGGCGTCCCGGCGGGAACACGACACCCACCATCGTCACCAGTCCCACCATGACGAGCAGCGCGGCGAACTCGGCGAACCGCACCACGCCGTACAGCACGCCGACGACCGTGCTGCCGGAAGCGGCGGCGAGCACCTTCGACAGTGCGTTGGCCCTGGCCGCACCGGCTGCAGTTCCGACACTGAAGAGATAGGCCCCATGGACGGGATGCGAGTCGGCCGAGATGACGCGCCACGCCACTACGTATGTGCCATGGGACAGCCGCGCCGGCAACGGTATGGCCACCGAGTGCGTATCGTCGCCAGGGTGGTGGGTACCACCCTGGTCGACGCGATGCCCGTCGGGCCCGAACACCCGGATCGAACCAAAGTCGATCTCCACAGGCTCGTCGAAGTGCAGCACTACTTGCTGTGGGGACAACAGGAGCACCTCAGACTGGCTTGGATTGCTCGATTCCAGATAGGCGTGGGCGCCAGCCACGCCGGTGCCGCCCACGAATATGACCAAGGCCACGACCAGTCCGCTGACCAGCCGGAGGGCCCACGATCGGAGCCAGCGTGCCGGGCTGCGGCTGCTCACTCAGTCGCCTGCCCAGCAGCCCAGGATCACATCGGCGATGGTGAAAGCGACGTCCCCCCGACTGGTGGCCGGCGACCCGAACTGAGCGGGGAGCCCCGAGATGTCGACCAGCAACACCTTCCAGTCTTTGCGCACCACGATCGACCCGTTGCCGGTGGTGAACGCCCCCTGGCCCAGGTCCTTGACCGAACCGGTTTCCCCGAGGGTTCGGCTCAGGCCGTCGAAGTAGCCGAGGGTCTCGGGCCAGCTCGACAGTTCCTTGATCGACAACGTGAAGGAACCGTCGGGGTACCGGTACGTGCATGCGTAGAGATCGGCGACCCAGGTCGGAGGGGTGACTGCAGCGGTGACCCCGAGCGGGTCGGCCAGTTCCCTCTGGGTCTTGTTGCTGCACACCATCTTGGAGATATCCGAGGGCGTGGCGCCGACCGGGAGTGGCACCCGGGTCGTCGACGGCGTTGATGCACCGTCGCCGGACGAGCCGCACGAGCCCAGCACCAGGATGAGGGCCAGGGCCGCCCCGAGTGGACCGAGCCGACGGCAGACACGTCCCCGACTCATGCCGGTCTGCGCCCACGCCAGAGGAGCCAGCCCACTCCGATCAGGCTCAGCGCGGAGAGAGCGAGGGCGACGATCGACAAGGCGTCGGTGCCCGAAGGACGCGCCGACGCGCCTTGCCCCGACGCTTCCGAGCCGGTCGACGACGCCGACGCCGTGAGCCGGAGCTCGGGCGCGGGGGTGTCGGGCTCGGGCTGGCCTGTCACAGGCACCTCGACCCACCTTACGATTTCGCCCGACGAGTAACTCTGCAGTGTTTTGAAAGCGAACGTGCCGGGGTGATCGGGGACGGCGCCCACCGCCACGGGAAAGTCCTCGTACTGCCCATTGGCGATGCCGCCGGCGGTGGCCGCCCATGTAACGTCCGAGACGACCTGGCTCACCGGGCCGTCATCGGTCTGGACCGGAGTCGAGAGGCTTCGGGTGTGCACGGTCTCCGTCCAGCCCGGGACCGGCAGCACCTCGACCGTGAGTAGCGGCACGCTGCTTGGGAAGAACACTTGCACACCCACTGTATTGGCGTTGTCGCGCTCGTTGGGGACGCGGAACGTGATCTCGACATCGGACGACCCGGCTGGGAGAGTCCCGGGGTGGACGGTGACATGGGCCCAGGCTGCCGGCGCGCTCACGACGAGTGCCGCCACCACGACGAGTAGACCCGTCGCGGCACTGAAGGGCCTCATCACGCGCCGCACCATGTCACCCCTTGTCAGTCCTGCCATTGCCATCTGCAACAGGCTGACAAACTACTCCGTCTGACCCCAAGCGGTGCCGGCGCCTCTGCGGTAGCGGCCCCCGTGCTAGACGGGTTCCCGATGCGACCTCTTCGTTTGACCCTTGCCCTGCTCGGCAGGGCCGAAAAGGATTGGGCACCGATGAACAGGCGGCTCACAGAGGGTATTTTGCGGCTCGTCCGGAGTCAGGAGTCGACTACCCCTGACCTGGGGACCGGGAGGCGTCAACGGGATCCATCCCGGCGTGTGCACGGATGCGCTTCATTCTCCAGTGTGAAGGAGCTCCACAGTTCTGTGTAGTCGATCCCCAGCGAGATCGTGGCGCCATAAGCGACAGGCCCGACTGGATGTCAAGCTCTCTCCGGGGACGCGGACGAGTCAGGAGTATGGCCAATGACACAGATTGAGTTTCAGGGAAAGATCGGCAGCGACTGGCGGGACTCACAGCCGTGGTGGCCGCCGCTGCCCACCCCACCGGAGGATGCGCCCAACGTGATGCTCATCGTGCTCGACGACGTCGGGTTCGCCCAGCTGGGCTGCTACGGGTCTGATATCGAGACTCCCTTCATCGACACTGTTGCCGCGGAGGGAGTGCGACTGACCAACTTCCACACCACGGCCCTCTGTTCACCGACTCGGGCCTGTCTTCTGACCGGGAGAAATCATCATCGCAGCGGCATGGGGCGGGTGGCCGACTTAGCGATCGGATTCCCCGGCTACTGGGGGCGACCACCCAGAGAGAACGGTTTTCTGTCCGAGATGCTTCGGAAGACCGGCTACGCCACCTACGCAGTAGGGAAATGGCACCTGAGCCCCGAAGGCGAGACCAACATGGCGAACTCGCGGGCGACATGGCCCCTCGGACGGGGCTTCGACCGCTGGTATGGATTTCACGGCGGTGAGACCCACCAGTTCGTGCCCGCTCTCTACCACGACAACCACGCAGTACGGCCCCCGTTCTCATACGACGAGGGGTACCATCTCAGTGCAGACTTGGCCGACCGCGCCATCGAGTATCTAGGCGACCTGCGCGCCGTTGACGACCAGCTTCCGTTCTTCCTGTACTTTGCGACAGGAGCTTGCCACTCGCCCCACCACGCGCCGGCCGAATGGATCGAGCGCTACAAGGGTCGCTTCGCCAAAGGCTGGGACGCCTGGCGCGAGGACACATTCGCCCGCCAGCTCGCCATGGGCATCGTCCCCGAGGGCACAGTGCTCACGCCACGCCCGCCGTGGGTCCCGGCCTGGAGCAGCCTGGACGAGCGCCAGCGCACCCTCGCCGAGCGCTTTATGGAGTGCTTCGCCGCCTTCTTGTCGTACACCGACGAGCAGATCGGCCGGGTGCTCGCCTTCATCGAAGATCTGGGCGACGCTGATGACACCGTGGTGATCATCGTCTCGGACAACGGTGCCAGTTCCGAAGGGGGTAAGGAGGGGACCATCAACGAGGGCCGCCTCTCGAACTTCGACGGCGCCGGTGTCGGAGAGATGCATACCCGGCTCGACGAGATCGGAGGGCCGCGCAGCCACAACAACTATCCGTGGGGATGGACCATGGCAGGAAACACGCCGTTCAAGCGCTGGAAGCGTGAGGTCCACGAGGGTGGTGTGGGCGATCCCTGCATCGTCCGCCTACCGACCGGCCGACGGGCCGGCGAAGGTGGCGTACGCCGGCAGTTCGCGCATGCCATCGACATCGCGCCGACGGTGCTCGAGCTGGTGGGAATGGCTCCGCCGACTGAGATTGAAGGCGTCGCCCAGTCGCGCCTGGACGGCACCAGCTTCGCCTATCTGCTCGGCGACGGAGGGGAGAAAGAGACCGGCCGGCACCTCACCCAGCACTTCGAGATGCTCGGCTCGCGTGCCATCTACCACGACGGGTGGAAGGCGGTGACCTACCACCCGGTCGGTCCGATCTACGACGACGGCCTGTCGACCAGCGCACCATGGGAAGACGACGTCTGGGAGCTCTACCACGTGACAGATGACGTCTCGGAGTCACGTGACCGCGCCGCTGAGCTCCCCGAAAAGGTCGCCGAGCTCGTCACCCTCTGGTGGGAGGAGGCACGGCGCAACGATGTGCTCCCGCTCGACAACCGGGTGCTCGAGGCCGTCGCGCACAAGCACGATCATCGGCGAACCCAGGCGACCTACCGTTACTTCCAGGGCGGAGCTCCGGTGCCCGAGTGGGTTGCCGTCGACGTGCGAAACCGCTCCCACGCCATCGAGCTCGCCGTCGAGGTCGCCGATGGAACGACGCCGGCGGGTACCCTACTGGCGCACGGATGTGCACTCGGCGGCTGGTCGTTCCATGTGGTCGAAGGCCGGCTGCGCTACGTGCACAATCTGTACGGCCGGCGTCTCTACGGCATCGTGGCCGACACCGCGCTGAGTCCGGGCTGCCACGAGGTGGCCTTCCGCTTCGAGAAGGACGAGTTGCTCGGGGGGCAGGCAACGCTGCTGCAGGACGGGGTTGTGGTCGGTAACGGCGCGGTGGCGCGCTTCACCCCAGTGGCCTTCAATGAGGTGATGATCGGGCTTACGTGCGGGTACGAATGGGGGCCCGCGGTTGGAAGCGACTACGAAGCGCCGTTCTTCTTCAACGGCACGATTGTCCGGGCGGAGGTGACGGTCACCGGTCCGATCGTGCGCGACCCGGTGGCAGAGGTGGCGGCCATTCTCGCTTCGCAATGAGGGCCGCAAGATCGACGATCTCCTCGCCCGTCGGGAGGCCGAGCCCGAAAAGATCCGCAAGATCCCGTCCCGCCGGCGTACCCGTCCCTCACCACCGGGGCTTCGCAGGCCCCGGCCACCGCGTTGAACGGTGATACCACCGACGACCCGGACCCACCGCCGACGGCTTTAGTTCCGAGCATCGACAATCGACTCACCGGCAGCCGGTCGAGCGCGCCCCAATTGCCGCCTCCCTGTGGCCGATCAGACTGGTCGATCGTCGATCGACGGCTCATCATCCGACAAAGTGACTGAGCTCTCTGACCACAGAGAACCGGGTGTCCAATGAGGGCATCTTCGACACAAACGGCTGGGATTTCCACAAGGTGGGGGCTACAAATAGTCCTGTTCAGAACGGGTGTATGAGGTTCTAAATGCCGACCGGGGTGCCCACATCATCGCCTCGGGTCGCGTCCACGTGCCGCATCGCCACGATCATGGGCTCGGAGCCCGAAGTCCCAGCTGGAAGGTCGATCGAGATGCCCCGAGGTGTGGGCCTCCAGGGCAGTGAGGTTCCGCCCATCGTCTCGATCTGTGATGTCCGGGTGGCCTTCACATCTGGAAGCTCGACCGGCCCCGTCGAGTTCCGCAGGAATGCGAATACGGTGTCGCCGCGGGCCGTGTATCGCACGTTCAGATTGCCACCCACAGTTGAACCAGGACGAATCCACGGCCTGGTCTCCATCAGGGCCCCTTGGTTCGGACCCACCCATTCGCCAAGCCATGCGAGCCGCTCCAACTGGTGATCAGCTATCTGGGCGTCGACACCACGAGGACCGATGTTCAGAAGTAGGTTCCCTCCTTTGGCCACGATGTCGGTGAGCAGCCAGAGCAGTTCGTCGTGACCGATGAAGTCCTCTTCCCGCGAGAACGCGTTATAGCCGAAGCTCTTGTCCATCCCCCGCACACACTCCCACGGCCTGCGCTGGATATCGGAGAAGGCCACGTACTCAGGGGTGCGCACGTCGAAGTGGGGCGCTGGAGGTGGGACCAGGCCGCCCTCACGTCGCATCTGGCGCCCGATCGCCGCATTGATCGCCCACCGACCGACCTTGACCCGGGTCGCAGCGAGCAGAGGGCTCCACGGCATCCACCGGTCGTTCACAACACCATCGGGGACCTGCTCGTAGTAGTGCTCAAAGAGACGCCACAGTTGCTTGCCCGCGGTCGGCCAGGCGATGTCATTCCAGAGAACGCTCGGTCGGTAGCGCCCGATGAGCTCACGGACCTGCGCTTCGGCATATGACGGATAGTCGCCTCGGGGAATTCCGGCGAGCACGTCCGCCATCGAACCCATCGGTCGATCATCGAACCGCCAGTCCATCCCTCCGCTGTAGTACAGCCCGAAGCGCATGCCAGCGCCGCGAACCGCCTCGCCGAGTTCGCCGACGACGTCCCGAGGGCTGTTCCAACCGGGCCTGCGGGGGTTGGTTACGGCCGTCGGCCACAAGCAATACCCGTCGGCGTGCTTGCTGACGAGAACCACGTACCGTGCGCCCGCTGATGCGAACTGCCGCGCCCAGGCGTCAGGATCCCACTGGGCCAGCCCAGCCTCCCACTCGGCTCGAAAGCTCTCATAAGGCCGATTGCCGTAGACGTCGCGATGATGACGGCTGACCGGGCTGTCGACGAAGCGAAGCGAGTTCTCGTACCACTCGACGTAGGGGGACCATCCGAACGCCTCAGTCCGCTTGGACTTGATCAGCTGATTGAAGTCCACGTCGGTCGGCGCGAACGCCGGGATGGAGGCGATCGTCCAGTGCACGAAGATACCGAGCTTGGCATCTTGCCACCATGTCGGAACCTGACGCTGCCGCAGGTGCCGCAGCTGCTGGTTATGGATCGGCATCGATCGACCTCCCTTGCCGGCAATTGAAGTGGCCCGAGCAACGGGACTCAGACACCCCGGCGACTCCGGCTATGCGGCGTGCTGGGCGCGATGTGCCGGCGCCGACTCTCCTGATGTTAGAACGGTGACATACGGCGCTCTGTGACGGCCAGATGGCCGTTGCCAGGCGTGGCTGGCTCGGGGAGAGGTTCTAAATGAAGGATGGCGAGATCGATCGGCGAGTCTTCCTACTTCGCGGCGCAAAGGTGGGCGGCGCTGGCGCGCTCGCGGCCCTGGGAGGCACCTCCCTCGTCGGTTGTTCTCAAGGTTCGTCCACTACGGGCCCAAGTGCGTCGTCCACCGGGCACGGACGAACGGGGGCAGGCACACCCAATCGGGGCGGCTCGCTGACAATTGGAACCATGGCCGAGATCGACGGGTTCTATCCTCCATCCAACCATTGGGACACCAATGGACTGCTCTACGCCAATGCGGTCTACGACCCGCTGATGGCAGTAGCCGCTAACGGGACCGTCAGGCCTTATCTGGCGGGCTCCATGGCGAGCAACGCCGCCCAGGACACGTGGACTATGACACTTCGACCCGATGTCTTGTTCAGCGACGGATCGGCGTTGACCGCGTCCGTCGTCAAAGCCAACTTCGATGCCCTGAAGGCGTCTCCGCTGGCCGCCCAGGCGCTCCAGCAGGTGAGCTCAGTCGAAACGCCCGATGCCATGACGGTGGTGTTCACCCTCGACGGCGCTGCCCCTGACTTCCCGGTCGGTCTTACCACCCAGGCGGGCTACATGGTCGGAAAAGCCATGATCGATCAGGCATCCGCACACCCCACGACGCCGCCTACGCCGGTGGGGACGGGACCCTTCGTCTACTCGCGGTGGCAAGTGGGTTCGTCCTTCACCGCAACCAGAAATCCTTACTACTGGCGCCGAGGCCTTCCCTACCTGGACCAGATCACCTTCAAGCCAATTCCCGACACCAGCCAACGAGAAGCCAGCCTCAAGGCGGGAGGCGTCGATCTGATCATCTCACTCGATCCGACCACGGAGGAGCGTTTCGCTGCCAGCGCCGGATACCAGGTGATCGACAGCAGCCGAGCGGAGATCGGCGAACCAACCATGGGCTTCATCATGCTGAACACGGTCGTGCCTCCGACCGATGACACGCGGATCCGTCACGCGCTCGCCAAAGGAATGGACCAGTCGGAGCTCCAGAAACTCTTTTGGGGGAAGTTCAACCGACCTGCCAACGGGCTGTTCGCTCCTGGATCTCCTTACTACTCCGCCACTGGCTACCCCGTGTTCGACCCATCTGAGGCCAGCGGGCTGGTGGCGGCGTACAAAGCGGAGCACGGCACTCCATCGCTCCAGATCCTGACGACGACTGACCCTCGGACCACCCAACTCGTCGAAGTCATACAACAGATGTGGCAACAGGTTGGATTCCATGTGTCGATAGATCTCGCTGAACAAGCCGAAGTCATCTCCAATCTGCTGGGCGGCAGGTTTCAGGCCGTTCCGTCTGCCCAATTCGGGGCGGTCGATCCCAATCTCAACTACGTGTGGCTCAGTACGACGACGGCTGCTCCCGTCGGGATGATCGGGCTCAACTTCCCTCGGAACCGCGACTCCCAGATACAGTCAGCACTGCTGGCGGGACGCGCCGCTATGGACCAAGCTTCCAAAGTGGAGGCGTACCGGACGGTTAACGAGAGGTTGGCTCAAGACCTCCCTTATCTCTGGATCGCACAGGACATCTTCATCCTTGTGGCTGACCGTCGAGTGCAGGGCATCGCCGACTTTACGCTCCCCGACGGAACCACCGGGTACAGCTACAACGAAGGTGTCTTCTTTCCGGCCCAGGTTGGGTTGATCGCCTGAGGGTCTGATGTCCACCGCGCCATCGTCTCATTTCACCTGGTTGAGCTGCCCTGACCACGGGCGTGGTTCATTTCGGCACATTGGGTCAAAGGGTGAAAGTCGCACCGACGAGGTTCTCGCTCAGGCCCCAGAGAGCGGCAGCATGGTCGTCGTCGAGGAGGTACGGAAGGAATCCGTTCACTCCGGGGTCGGCGCCGAGGACGCCCAGTCCGCAGTCGGCCAGGTAGGCGCCGTTGTGGTCGGCGAGTTCGAGGGTCGTGGCGGCCCAGACTTGGGTGGCGGCGCCTGCTTCTACGGACTTCCACGTGAATCCGGTTCCGACGTCGCCGTCACCGGGGGCCGCACGCGCGGAAGCGGTGCGCGTTTGGGCGAACGCGGCCATATCGTTAATGAGATCCTCGGTCATGTGTCGGCCGAGGTCGGTGACAATGCCACCAGGATGCACCGACAACGACAGCAATCCGTGTACACCACCACGCCGAGCGAGTTCACGAGCGAAGAGGGCGTTCGCCGTCTTCGACCGGCCATAGGCGATCCATGGCGAGTATTCGGTGGTTTCGAAGTTGGGATCGACGAGGTCGACGTCGCTACGCGAATGGCCGGCCGAGCTTAGCGTCACCACCCGCGGCGACGGGCTCATGACCAACGCCGGGAACAGGAGAGCAGTGAGGAGGAAGTGGCCGAGGTGGTTCGTTCCGAACTGGGTCTCGAATCCGTCGACCGTGTGACCAAACGGGCATGCCATCACACCGGCGTTGTTGATGAGCACGTCGATGACGTCGTGCGTCGCGAGATACGTGTCGGCAAAGCTCCGTACCGTGGACAGGTCGGCGAGGTCAACCACCCCAGGTTCCAGGTCGGCGCCGGGAACGAGAGCCTCGATCTCGGCAGCGGCGCCGGCAGCGCGCTCACGATTGCGGGCCAGGACCGTAACTGAGGCACCGTGGGCGGCGAGCGCCCGGGCGCTCTCACGCCCCAGCCCACTTGCGGCGCCGGTGATGACCACGCGTCGACCGGTCAGATCGACGGCTGCGAGGACCTCGTCGGTGGTTGTGGTGTTCCCGTAGGCGTGCATTTTCGATTGCCCTTCTAGCTGTCGGTCGGGGGTGCTTGTCGGCATGGGGCGAGCCACTCCGCTGGTAATCTCCAGTGATCGCGTGATCAATCAGCCCTGCTGGGTGGGAAGGTGGGCTCTGTCATATCACGCAACCGGCCGGCATCCACGGGAGTCCACCGAGCCCAGGTGGTTCGGCGGCAGTGGCCTTCATCCGGGGAGCGGCTGGCTGACGAGCACCGGAGTTTGAACCGCCACGAGGCCGACGAACGTGGGACACTGCGAGGATGCAACACGACCTGGTGATTCGCAACGGCCTGCTTGTCGACGGAACTGGCTCACCCGGCGTGTTTGGCGACCTGGCCGTGGACGGCGATCGGATCACCGAGGTGGGAACGGTCGACGGCGGCGGCGCACGTGTAATCGACGCCGAGGGCTGCGTCGTCACACCAGGCTTCGTCGACATCCATACCCATCTGGACGCGCAGCTGGCGTGGGACCCGATTGGTACGTCTTCCTGCTGGCATGGGGTTACCTCAGTTGTGCTGGGCAACTGTGGGGTGACCTTCGCACCGTGCCGGGAAGACGACCGTGAGGAGCTGGCCACAATGATGGAGTCGGTCGAGGACATTCCTGCCGACAGCATCATGGCGGGCCTGGCGTGGGACTGGACCACCTACGGCGAGTACCTCGAGGCAGTGGGACGCTGGCCCAAGGGTCTGAACGTGGGTGGGATGGTGGGCCACTGCGCGGTGAGGGTGCATGTCATGGGGGAGCGCAGCCTCAGCGAGGAACCGGCTACCGCGACCGACATCGACGCCATGTGCGGGCTGGTCGACGAAGCCATCGGCGCCGGCGCCCTCGGGTTCTCCACCTCGCGCACGCTCCTGCACCGTGTACCCGACGGGCGTCCGGTGCCCGGCACCTGGGCGACCAGCGACGAGCTGACCGCGATCGCCGGCGTGATGGGGCGCCACGGTCGGGGGGTGTTCGAGGCGGCCGCCCGTCTGGGCGAGGGAGCCAGCGATGCCTACGCGGCTATTAACACCGAGATCGAGATGATGGCGGATATCTCCCTCCGGTCCGGCCGCCCGCTGACCTTCGGATTGGCCCACACCTACCTCCTCGATGATCTCCACAGCCACGCGCTGGCGGCTGTCGACCGAGGCAACGCACGCGGCGCCCACGTGCGCCCCCAGACCACGGCGCGTGGCATCGGTGTCCTGTTCGGGCTGTCCCACAAGACCCCGTTCGACCGCTCGCCGGCGTGGCACCAGCTGCAGTCCTTGCCCCTGGAGGAGAGGCTGGCCACCCTGCGCGATCCGGCTGGCCGGGCCAGATTGATTGACGAAGGAACAGGACTCCAGGGGGACGACTTCCTCCGCGGCACCTTCGTCCTGGACGACGACTCGCTCGATTACCGCCCCGACCCCGAGAATTCGATCGCCGCCTTGGCCGACCGGCGGGGGGTCAGCGCCGTCGAGGCCTTCATCGACTTGTCGCTCGAATCCGGGGGGCGCGTGCTGCTCAACTACCCATTCCTCAACCAGCGCCTCGATGCCGTCGAGGAGATGCTGACGGACCCCAACGTCGTGATGGGCCTGGCCGATGCCGGAGCTCACGTGGGGCAGATCATGGACGCCAGCCAACCGACCTACCTGCTGGCGAATTGGGTCCGCGACCGGAGCGTGTTCTCGCTCGAGGACGGGATCCGCCGCCTGACGTCCGACACCGCCGGGCTCTTCGGGATCACCGACCGAGGCGTCCTCCGGCCGGGGCTCTTTGCCGACGTCAATGTCATCGACCTCGACATCCTGGCCCTCACCCTACCCACGTACGTCCACGACTTCCCCGGCGGCGCCGGGCGGTACATCCAGAAGGCCACCGGGTACCGGGCCACCGTCGTCAACGGGCAGATCTCGCTCGAGGACGGGCGCCCGACGGGAAACCTGGCCGGGGCCATGCTGCGCGGTTGACGGCCGGAACGGAAGGGGTCCAGTACACCTTGACCAGGCGCCCGCCAGATCTGTCCTGGGTCCGTCTGGCTGGGGATTGGTCCGCGCATCGGCTCAGGTCCAACGAGGCGTCCCTCGGCGGGCCGGCAAGACGAACCGCATCTCACCGGAGCCCGGGCGGGGAGGGCGGATTCCTCCCTTCCCGAGAGGAGAGACCGTCACTATGCTGAGTTGTTGACGGAGCCCACCTAGTTTTGTCGACACCCCTCAGGCTGTCGGTTCAGTTTCTCCACCTTCTTGTCGGCGCAACGACAGAGTGTTGGCCGTGGTCGGAGAGACGGACGACGTCTTCGGCACTCCTTATCCGTGGGTTAGTCCGTGGGCAACCGGATAGCAATCGAGAGTTGCAATCTATCCCGTTGCTCCCTAGAGTCCTTCGTAGGCGGGAGTCGGGTCGAAGTCGGGTATCGGGTGGGTTGGCGGATCTCCGCACGATCGCCCGACTTCGACCGACCCGCTTCGGGCAACGTGCGCCGGTTCGCACGGGGCATTCGTTCTGGTCCGTCGGGTCTGTACTGGTAGAGGAATTGGTCGTCCTGACGGAGGGACCTGACGAAGCCGGATTACCCCCGCGGCGGAGCCGTCGGCGGCGACCAGTCCGGGTCCGGTTCAAAGAAATGCATGAGGAGTGCTTCCAAGCCGATGGCGAAGAGCGTCCACTCCTGGTCCTCTCCTCTGGGACCAGTGGGCCGCAGGATGACCCCCAAATGGGGGTCGACGTGCTGGCGTAGCGAGCACCCCTCTGCAAGGGCACCCACGAGCTTGAGACCTCCGCATCAATACGCTCGAAGACCCTCTTGAAGGTAAGGGTGTCAACGCCGAGGCCGAACCCATCTTCAATGACAATGAGGCGACCCATCTTGAGCATTTAGTGCTCTTAGGTCCTCGCGGCTCTGCTTGGGCTGGCGTTTCATGTTCGGTCGGCTCAAGGCTGCTCCCTGTTGCATGTGGAGCGGTCCATTCGCACTGGAGCCATGGGGCACGCCACTACTCAACGCACTTCGGCCCTTCCCGTGACGTCGAAAGGGAGGTTGCAATGGCTAAAGCCAAACCTGCAGTGGGCAACCATGCGTCTGCCAGGAAGGTGGGACACCTTCGGAGCGGAACACCTCATCGAAGCCCGTCGTGAACTTGGCGTGTCGATCATGAGGAGGAACAGGATCGATCGACGTCCGGTCAGCAAACTCACAGGTAGGTTGCCTGCTTGTTGCACCACCCACGCGCTGGATCCGGCGATACCGCCAGGTGGCTTTCTTTCTTGCCAGTCTGACAACAAGTCCCACGGTGCCGCCCGGGATGCGTCTGCGGCCCGCAGGCTTCGGATTGGTCCACCTCCGACGGACGAGGTCCCGGTGCCAGCGCGAGGGTGTCAGACTGGAGGAAGTACCGGCACCTCTTCAGCTCGGCGAATAGCCGCCCGAGACCCGCCAGCATCGCCCGATCACTGGGCCGAAGCGCGGCCATCTGGCTGACCAACATCATCGCCTTTAGTCCGCGGTATTGGGCCCTCGACCGTGGTGGCCCGGCATCCCGGGGCCACTAGCTAGTGCCGGTCGGCCCCAGCCCCGGTCTTTCCCGAGATGAAGAACGAGGAGTAGGTCGGGGCCGGCTGGAGCCCCAAGTTCGTGGACTACTTCCATTTCTCGTTCGCCACGGCAACGGCGTTCAGCCCCACCGATGTTTCGGCGATCCGACCGTGGATGAAGCTGATGATGATGGCTGAGGAGGCAATTTCGCTGGTCGTCGCCTTACTCGTCGTAGCCCGAGCAGTGAACATTCTGAAGTGATGACGGCTCAGCGGAGGCCTTCGCCTTGCCGATTCGGACCGAACCCGTGCTCTCATGTCCGAAGAACGCCATTTTTGGTTCAGGAAAACGACAAGCGCGGCCTGTCGCTCGGAGGGATGATTCTTGGCGGGAGCGACCGAGGTCGGACTAAAACGTCTGAGAGCCAGTCTTCACAAGGACGAGTTTCGGGGACGGGAAGATCGTCGAGGTTTGAGAATCGCCCAGACGAAATCGACCCGATCACCGAATTCTGGAGGTTCGATGGAGTGTGACCACCTCCTGGCGGAGACAGCCGTGAACCTGTCCCTCGATCGAATCAGGAGTCAACATGAGTGACTTTGCATCGTTGCTATCGGACACTCAGGAAGGGGTCGAGACGGCGCAACGAGTGCTGTCTGAAGTTGAGCGTGGACTGGAAGTGGTTGAGAAGGTAGAGGCGGTCGCCAAACGAACTCGACCGGTTCTCCGATCGGCGTCCGTCGTGATCCTGGCGTGCCTGATTGGACTCTGCATATTCCTCCTGATCAGCCGCCGACGACATGCAAGCGATATCGGGATCTCAGAGGGCGAGTCGGCCGAAGGGGCGCCTGATTCGACGAAGGATGGCTGAGCTTCCCCCGGCATAGCGGACACTGACCGTGAGGCGGCGAGAGCCGTCGCTTGGAAGGATGTCCACATGCCCAGACCCCATCCGCCAGAGTTCCGTCAGCGGGCCGTGGAGCTCGCTCGGCTCCGGGAAAAGCCGATCGCTTCGATCGCCGAAGACCTTGGCATCGCCGAGTCCTGTCTGCGCAACTGGATGAAGCAGGCCGACGTCGACGAGGGCCGGCGAAACGGGCTCTCCACCGACGAGCGGGCCGAGCTCGTCCAGCTCCGCCGGGAGCTGCGGATCGCCAAGACGGAGATCGAGATCCTCAAACGGGCGGCCGTCTACTTCGCCAAGGAGAGCAGCCCGAGCCCAAAATGATCTGCATCTTCATCGCCCGGGCCTGCGCGGACCTGCCCGTGAAGGCCTGCTGTCGGGTCATGAAGGTGTCGAGCTCGGGCTTCTATGCCTGGCAGGCGAACCCGGTCACGCAGAAGGACCTCGACGACGCCTATCTGACCAACACGATCGTCGACATCCATCGGACGTCCCGGCGCTCCTATGGGTCGCCCCGGGTCCATGCCGAGCTGCGCCTCGGCGAAGGGATCCGGTGCTCGAGGAAGCGGGTGGAGCGACTCATGCACCAGGCCGGGGTGGCCGGCATCCATCGCCGACGGCGCCAGGGCTGCACCCGCCGGGACCCGGCCGCCGAACCCTCAGACGACCTGGTGTGTCGTCAGTTCGACCCGGAAGGACCCGACGAGTTGTGGGTCATGGACGTAACCGAGCACCCGACCGACGAGGGCAAGGTCTACCTGGCCGTCGTGCTCGACGCCTTCAGCCGGATCGTGGTGGGCTGGTCCATCGCCGACCACATCCGCTCAGAGCTCGTGGTCGATGCCCTCCAGATGGGTATCTGGCGGCGACGCCCGGAGCCGGGCTCCACCATCGCTCACTCCGACCACGGGTCGACCTACACGTCGTGGGCCTTCGGGCGACGTCTGCGCGGTGCTGGGCTGCTCGGGTCGATGGGATCCGTGGGCGACTGCTTCGACAACTCTGTGGCCGAGAGCTTCTTCGGGACGCTGCAGCTCGAGCTGCTCGACGAGCACCGCTGGCAGAACCGCAACCAGCTCGCTCTCGCCATCTTCGAGTGGATCGAAGCCTGGTACAACCCGAAGCGTCGCCACAGCTACTGCGGCATGCTCAGCCCCGCCGACTACGAAGCCGCTCATGCGGCATGATCAGCAACTAACCAACCCTGTCCGCCACACCGGGGGAAGCTCAGGCCGCGGCTCGTCAGCATGAGCGGATACGCATGCGTGGCCCATGGTTTCAGTCAGTTCAGTTCAGTCAGTCAGTCAGTGGGCTACCGACAAAACCCTGCTGACCACCTCGGATGACGAGTCATCGAGCAGCACTTTCCACGCTAACGACCGAGATTTTCCGCATTGTTACTCGCGCAAGTAATTGTGGGAAGGACCTGGTCAATCATGCCGGATGCCATTTTCGGCACCCACAGGTCGGGGTCGACATGGGACGCCGTCATTGGAGCGCGCACTGTAAAAGGTCTGGGTCGCTCACGGAATGATAACAACTGAATGATCTACTAGTTTGGCAATGCGAAATGGGGTGCTTGCATGTCCAAGAGGATCCTGACAGGCCTGACCGTGATTGGATTGTTCGCACTCGGCGGCGTTGGTGGAGCACCCGAAGCGTCCGCAAAGACCCCGTTGCCAGCTACCGTGCCCGTCACCATCCTGGATGGTCAGGGATCGCCCCAGGGGGCGCGCCCCACCGTGGAAGTACGCGTCGGCGACTCGAATCCCGTTCCCCTGCTCCTCGATACGGGTTCGTCGGGTCTCCATATTTTCAACACGGTGGTCAACACGGGGACCGGTTCGGGAGTCACGCTCACCTCGCAACCCTCAAACATCACCTACGCGGGGGGTCACAGGTTCACCGGCGTGGTGGCCAACGCCGTTGTCACTATCGGGTCGTTCTCGACCAAGGCGCCAGTGTCGTTTGCCTATGTCGAACAAGCATTCTGTATTTCCAGCAGGCCCACATGCCCTGGGTCGGGCGGCATTCCCGGTTTTGAGCATTCGGGCGCGTACGGCATCCTTGGCATTGGGACCCAATCGAGCGGGGGTGGCATCACCAGCCCCATTCTCGGCATGCCCGGATCCCTCAGAAAGAAATGGAGCCTCCACTTGGCTGGCACCTCGGGAACACTCACCCTCGGAGCCAAGGTTCCATCCCGACGCTCCGCCACGACCATTCAAATGAGACAGATCGGGTCTGCACTAGGGGGCGCCCTCTGGGCCGACAGCAGCCTTCCGCTATGTATGAGTGTGGGCCAACAAGACGAGTGCGTACCGGGATTGTTCGACTCAGGGACGTACACCATGCAGATCTCAGGCCCAGTACTGGATCAAGCACCGACGATCACCGGAACCGATCACGTCGTGGGTGGAACACCAGTCGGAGTGTCACTCAGAGGAACCAACTCCCCCTTCTGGACCTTCGTGGCCGGTTCCACCAAGTCGGCGGACCTTGTCACCGTGAAGACCGGTCAAGGTCCTTTCGTCAATACCGGCGTCCAAGCGTTCTACGACTTCACGATCACCTACAACGACACCACTGGGCAGATACTGCTGTCGAGGTAGTCGCCTATAGACGGGTACTGGCTCGGCGTCTGGCGCTGAAGCGCATACGGGGATACACGGGATGCCGAGGAGAGGGAGACAAATCGACGAATACGGTCCGCTGCGTGACCAGTCACCCTGTAATGTCGCACGAGTTGTGGGTGCCGAAAATCCCATCCGCACCGCTGAACAGGGAGTTCCGCCTTACCCGCCGCGCCGCCGACTTGTGCGCCAAGCGCACGAACCAGTCATTACTGGTCGCTCGAGGACTGGGTCGTCCCCACCCCCATCCATCACTCGCCCCTAAAGGACGGTCCTGGTCAGGGTCCCGGATGACATTCTTGCCACCAACACGGTGGCCACGAGGCACTCGGTGATCCAACCAGAAGGCGGATCCGAGGGGTGGCGGCCCAGAGCCTATACGTGGTCCTTGTTCTCTTCGCGGCCAATGTCCGGAAGATTACTTTCCACCCCGTCCTCGACACTGTCGATGCTGACTCCAACCTCCTGCAGCACGATCTTGGTGGGCATGTAGGTTGCGAGACTATGGATGAGATTTCCGGGTCTACGCGTTGAAATGGGGAGAGCGGGTCCGGATCCGAGGCGGTGAGGGATGCCGTGGCCATCGCACACCACCGGCGTGGAGCAACACTCGCAGTCGGTAGTGCTCGAAACAGGTGAAGCCCCGTCCGGCTCGCTTGACCTGCTTCACGCAGAAGTTCTGGCCCTCCGTCGGACCGTTCGAGGCGCCGGTGCGGTGGTGATTGAGGATCTCTTTGCGCCAACGGGCAAGCGTCTCGCCGAGGGAGCGGACCTCGGGGACGTCATCGGCTCGGCAGCCGGCGATGGCCTTGTCGAGGAGGAGGGCTGCGTCCTTCACGTCGTCGGTCAGGTAGACGTCCCGGACCGACTCCTTGGCCAACCAGGCGCCGAGGAGCTCGTCGTTCGGGTCACCCAGGCGGAGCCCGAGGAGGAGACGGTCGTGGCCCCCTTGGTCGAGGCGTTCTTGGCCCTTTACGAGCAGCTTCCGGATGCGGAAGAGGGGATCGTGCTTCCGGCCTCGGTGCCCGAGCGTCTCGTGTTGCACCCGGCGGCGCACCTTGTCGACACACCGGTTGGCCACCCGGACGACATGGAACGGATCGGCCACCCGGACGGCATGGTCGAGGAAGGGCGAGGTGCCAGCTCGATAGCTCTCGGCCAGGTCGGTCGCCACCACCCGGACCGCCCCACAGAAGGCCGGATGTCGGTTCTGGCACCATTGGCGCAGGTCAGCGGCCGTGTTGCCCTTGACCATGTCGATCATCTGCTTGGCCTTCAAGTCGACGAGCCCGGTGGCGTAGACGGTGCGGTGGTCGGGAGTGGCCGAGAGGAAGGTGGTCTCGTCGATGCCGAGGTGGCGGACTCTTCCCACGCGATTCTCGTCTTCGACAAGCGGGGTGCCGTGGGTGGTCACGGCGTTCATGACCGTCCACCAACACACCCCGAGCTCACGGGCGACGACGGCCACCGGCATGGCGAGCTCGCCCACCTGACGGGTGGCCTCCTCCCCGGCCCGGACGGTGAGCACGGCCCGAGGCGGCACACAGTCGGACTCCTCCGTCCAGGTCTTCGACTCGCAATCGGGGTCAGCGCAGCGCCACCGGCGCTTTATCCAGACGAGCCGAGCCGGCCGGCCGAAGCACGGCAGGTCCCGGATGTCGGTCCGCTTCCGGTCCTGGGGCTCGGCCCTGGTGCCGCAGGTCGCACACCCGGCGACGTCGACCGTCGTCTCGACGGTGATCACCACCTCGGCGGCGGTCTCGTCGACCTCGAGGACCTTGAAGCCGTCGAGTCCCAACATCTTCTCCGCCAGACCGGTAGCGTCGCCCATGTCAGAGGTTCTCCTTCGTCGCTGTCGTCGAACAACAGCAACGATGGCGGGACCTCTGACCGCGTTGGGGGATCCCCGGCTACCTCACGCTCCCCACTTCAACGCGGGGAGCCAGATTTCCGGCATCCACAGGATCTGATCGAAGCCTGCCAGGTCCTTTCTCGGCGATCCAACAACGCAACAGAGGCGACTAGCACATGTCGGGTTGATCGATCATTGCCAGGGTTCGGGCCCAGAGTTCGGCGCGAGCGGAACGGTCATACGCCTGGGCATTGGCGAGGGCGGCGCGGGTCCGGTCGAAGAACTTGCCGGTCGTGCCCGCGAGCCCCGGGGCACTCATGAGCCGGAACGTGCTTTCCACCCCGTCCTCGACACTGTCGATGCTGACTCCAACCTCCTGCAGCACGATCTTGGTGGGCATGTAGGTTGCGGGATGCAGGCTGTTCACCGTGATATCGGTGGCGCCGATCCGGCCGGCCAGTTCGAATCCTGACATGACCTGGGCAAGTTTGCTCTGCTCGTAGGCACGGAGGCCGCTATACCCATGCTCGAGCATGAGATCGTCGAAGTCGAGCGCCCGTTGGCGGATCGAGGCGACGTTCACGATGCGTGCCGGAGACGACTGGCGGAGCAGTGGAAGGAGTTCGACGGAAAGGAGAACGCCGGCCAGATGATTGACGGCGAACCGCAGTTCGAAAGCGTCCGCACTGACGCGGCGGGTCCGGCCGTCAGGATTGCCGGCCCCGATGCCGGCGTTGTTGACGAGCACATCCAGTCGGTCGAGTCTGCCTCGGACCTCGCCGGCCATGTGTCGCACCTGGGCCAACTCTGCGAAGTCAGCAAGCACGGTGAGCGGTCGGGGGACACCGTGGGCGTCGGCGATCTCATCGGCAGTCCGGCCGAGCTTTTCGGGGTTCCGACCGTGGAGCACCACGGTGTCGCCACTGCTGACAACCCGGTGGGCGAGCGCCCGCCCGAGCCCGTCGGTAGCGCCGGTGATGAGGACGACGCGTGGCTCGGTCGGCAGCTTCCCCCCGGAATTCACTTCGGGAGGGTGAATCGGCCATCGACCAGTACGACCTCACGCCCGCGTCGTGCCAGGAGGCTCGCGGCGATGGCCGCGCGGTAGCCGGCTGCGCAGTACACCCAGACCTTCCCCGACGGGAGATCATCCATCCGCTGCTCCAGCTGATGGAGAGGTATGTGGATGGCGCCGTCGAGACGGGCCTCGTCCCATTCATCCTGACGTCGGACATCGAGGGACACGTTCGCCGGATCCTCTTGCGCCCGGGCCAGATCGACGAATCCGCGCACGGGGTACGAACACCACTCCGGACGCTTCGAGTCCGAAGGCAGTGAGGCAATGTACTGCCCGGCAAGCTCGTCGATTCCGATGCGGGCCAGGTCGATCTGGGCGGAGGCGACAGCCTTTGCGCTCTCAGCCATGAGGACCAGCGGGGTGTCGTCAGGCAGGAGCCAGCCGAGGTAGGTCGTGAACGGCCTATCTAGTTCGACGTTGACCGTGCCGGCCAGGTGACTGTCCGCAAATGCTCCTCGTGCCCGGATGTCCACGACCCATGCGTCCGAGTTGACGATGTGGCGGAGTCGCCTCTCGTCGAGAATGGGCGGCAGCGGAAGGTCAGGGGTGGGCGCGCCCTGACGGTTCAGAGCGCCCATCCGGTGGTAGTAGCGAGGGTAGTCCCCGAACCTCGCTAGAAGCTCCTCGACGAAGGCGTCGGCGCTTCCGGCCCGAAAGGCCAAGTTCGTCCTCCGCTGTTCTTCGATGGTCGAGCTCTCCACCGTCGAAGGTCCGACTGTGCAGAAGCTGCCGAACCCGTGGGTGGGGAGCACCTCGACGGGACCGGGCAACTGGCCAATGACGCGAGCAGACCGATACTGGTCATAGGCGAGGGATCTTGACTGGTCGGCTCCGAGCAGGTCGGTCCGGCCGACCGATCCGAAGAGGAGCGACCCCCCGGTGCAGGCGACAACCGGACTACCCCTGTCGAGGCCGACGTAGGAGATATGGTGCGGGGTGTGGCCGGGAGTGGCCACGACCCGAATTGAGAAGCACCGACCCAGCGGAATCACGTCGCCGTCGCCCACCGGGTGACGCTGAAATGACACCACCTCGGATGCGGCAACCAGGTAGGGCACACCCAGCTCGCGGGCCAAGGCCCAACCGCCCGAGACATAGTCGTTGTGGACGTGGGTTTCGGCTACGCAACCGATGCGAATTCCGGCAGCAGCGGCGGCCCTCAGGATACGGTCGGTGTCTCGCTGCGGATCGATGACCACCCCGACGTCGCCATCATGCAGTACGTAGGAACGATCGCCGAGTTCCGGCGTGCACAATGAAATCACGTCGATCATTCAGAATCCCTCGAACGCCCTATAACGGAAACAGTAGCCGGTTGATCACCGGCGTCTTTTGGGTGGCAATACCGGCAAACTGTGATCGTTTAAGTCATGATTTAGAGCCTGTGGGTGCCAAGAATGTCATCTTGTGGGTGCCAAGAATGTCATCCAACCATGCTGAGTAGGACTTTCGTAGAAACGGTTGGGTACAGCGAAACTGTCGCCGCTCTTCGGCGGTGACTCTGTGGTGGCCGCGGCCATATTGGACCGCTTGCTCGACAAGGCGACCGTCATCAAATCAAGGGACCCTCGTGGCGCCTGCGCGAGCACAGCTCGGCCCAGGCCGGTAGGCCCCGATTGGTGGTCACCACCGTGGCCGAGCGCAGCTCGTAGCGTCGGTTGGCGACCTGAAAGAAGGCGTTGGCCTCGGTGCGGTCGAACGGGGTGATGCCGACGTCGTCGATGACCAAGATGGATGGCGCGGTGTAGGTGCGGATCTTCTGGCTGAAGGTCCCCTCAGCCCAAGCGCTCACCAGCGCCCTGGTCATGCCCGTCGCCCCGGTGAAGTAGCCCCGGTAACCGGCTTCGACCGCCTTGATGCCGAGGGCTATGCCCAGATGGCTCTTGCCACAACCGGGTCGACCGAGGAAGAGGATCGGATGGCCGTCGCGCACGAAATCGAGCTCGGCCAGGTCGTAGATCACCTTGGGGTCGATGGAGGGCTGGAACTCGAAGTCGAACTCCTCGAGGGCTTTTCTGAACGGGAAATGGGCGAAGCGAAGACGGGCCGAGAGCCGGCGCGCTCGGGTGGCGTCGACCTCGGCGGAGATCACCTTGGCCAAGAACTCGAGCGGGTCCGCCCCGCTCGTCCGTGCTTCTTCGGCCAGCTCGGCGAACACCTCTTCGGTGCGCACCAGCTTCAAATACCCGAGATCGGCCTTGATCGTCTCAATGAGGGTGGTCTTGCTCACAATGCCCCCCATCGGTTAGAGAACCTCGCTCTGTAGTGCCCTCTGAGGCGAGATCTAGGGGGGGGCGGTGGAGGTCAGGGGCCGGGCCGATGACGCCCATTTCGGCCAGATCGGGCACGGCGACGTCGTAGTCACCCTCCTCGAGATCCACCATGGTGACGGCAACGTTGCCCGCGACGACGGACGCGTCAGAGAGGGCGGAGAGCCGGCGCCGTCCGAGCACGATCGCCTCGGTTGCGCTCTTGTGCTCGGGCAGCCGCTGGGGCTCAGAGCCCTTCGGGACCAGGAAGTGCAGCGCCACCAGCTGGCCCAAAGAGCGCAGCTCGATGACGTTGTAGCCGATGGGTTGGCGAACCTCGACCACTTTGCCGGCCAACTCTGGCGGGGCCGAGTAGTAGACGGTGTCCCATTCGACGAGGGGGGTGCGGCCCACCCGTCGGGTGTCGCGCACCGCGGTGTCGAAGGGCACCGGGGGCAGATGGCCGAGCAACGGCCGCTCGATCATCAGACGATCAGCCGGGTTCTCCTTGGTCGTGCCGTGCACGACGGCGTGCACGTAGCGCTCCAGCCAGCGGGGGGCCCGGCGGTTGAGCTCACCGATGTCTTCCGGAGGGTCCAGATCCATCTCGGAGAGGAAGCCAGCTTTGAGGTCCCGAAAGGGTCGCTCGACCTTCCCCTTGCGTTTGGCATCCCCGGCGTCACACGCCTTGAACGCGAAGTCGTAGTGATGGCCGAAGCTGAGGGCGACGCGGTGGAAGACGAAGCCCTTCGATCTGGAGGTGCCGAGCTGGCCCATGCGATCGGTCCGCCCGACGGCGGGGACACCCTCGGCCGCCTCGAAGAAGCGCACCAGGCCTTCGAGTGTGTGGGGTCGGTCGATGGAGGGGGCGAACCACCAGTGCTTGAAGCGGCTCCAGCACAGCACGGAGCCGAAGCAGTGCAGCTCGTGGTCCCAGCCCCAGCGTCGGGCGAAGCTGTTGCAGTCGGACCAGTCGAACTGGAAATCCTCGGCAGGCATGGTCTCGATGCGCATCGTGAGCGCCACGGCGCTCCGCGTCGGACCGCGCACGGTGTGCAGGTAGCGCGTCAGGGTCTGATACGAGCCCTCGTAGCCCTCGGCCTCGATCACCCGCATGATCGACGACCCCTGGAGGTCAGAGTTGTGGGCCAGCAGGCCGCCGATGCGGGTCCGCCAACGCTCGTCGACGACCAGCTCGTTGTCTGGAACGGTCCGCTTGGGCGGTGGCCCGCCGTTCTTCAGTCACGACGACACCGTGGCCGGGTGGAAGCCGAGGTGCTCGGCGATCTGTTTGATCGTCCAGCCGGCCCGTGCAGCGCTTTCACATTCATGTACTCCTCCTGGGTCATCATCGGTGTGGCCTCCTCCAGCTCGTTGGGTGCTTGCCAGCACCGACAAGTTGGAGGGGCCATGACCCCGACCGGTGGATACCCGGCCAGGAGAAGCGCGGTCTCAGCTACGACCGCGAATTTCGATGAGCGTTAAGCGCGAGGTTCCGTGAGCGCCGCGACAAACTGGGCCATGGTCCCGTCGTTTCTCTATTTCGCCTTCGTCCGAATCCTCGAGTTGTTCGGCCGGAGTCGGCGTGACAGCCAAGAACTGGCCATCGAGATCGTCATGCTCCGCCACGAGGTTGCCGTCCTCCGTGTCAAGTGGCCCGACCGGCTCTTCGGCCCTCGGATCGAGCGTTGCTTGCTGGGCTGAGTCGGCTCTCTAGTTGCCGGCGCCTGACCAGGTTCTTCGTCCAGCCCGGGACCCTGCTCCGCTGGCATCGGGATCTGGTCCAGCGCCGCTGGACCTATCCGCACCGTCCAGGTCGGCCGAGCGTTCCGGCGGGCACCATTGCCGTCATTGTGCAACTAGGCCGGGAGAATCCCACCTGGGCTACCGCCGGATCCAGGGTGAGCTGGCCGGGATGGGTGTTGTCTTGGCCCCCTCAAGCGTGTGGGCCATTCTTCGCAGGCACAACATCGATCCCGCACCGATGCGGACGGGTGCCAACTGGGCAGACTTCCTTCGAACCCAGGCGTCATCCATGCTGGTTTGCGACTTCTTCACCGTCGACACGGTGCTTCTGAAGAGGCTCTACGTCCTATCCTTCATCGAGCTCGACACCCGAAGGGTGCACATGATGGGGATCACGGCATACCCGACCGGGGCGTGGATCGTCCAGCAGGCCCGCAATCTCACCATGGTGCTTGCCGAGCGGTCGCGTTCCGTCAGGTTCCTGATCCGTGACCGAGACGCCAAGTTCACCTCGAGTTTCGATGAGGTCTTCCAGTCTGAGCGCATCCGGATCATCCGCACGCCGATCCGGGCTCCACGGGCCAACGCCTTCGCCGAACGGTTCGTCGGCACCGTGCGTCGTGAATGTCTCGACCGAATGTTGATCTTCGGTCGTCGCCATCTCGAACGCGTCCTGACCGAGTACGTCAGCCATTACAACGAGCACCGGCCGCATCGCTCTCTTGACCAGCAGGCTCCACTGACGGTGGCGACGGGCCAGGAGTCGATCGGCTGTCCGGACCTCACCCGATTACGAAGAATCGACATGCTCGGTGGTCTCATCCATGAGTACAAACTGGCTGCGTGAAGCCCTTGGATGGCATTTTCGGCACCCACGGGTGGAGGCCTGGAAGGTCGAAGAGCGACGAGGCCCGGGTGGTCGGCCCGAGACCTTTCCGGCTGAAGCCGTGCTGGACGCCCCGGTCATTGCCGCCGTGACCCATCAGGCCAGGAACGCCGTCGTCTTCAGAGACATTCTCTTCGCTCGCATCAGCCCCCGCTTGCGGGCAGCCCTCGGTGTCCCCAACCCTCCCCGGCCGGGTGATCTGAAGGGATGGGCGGCAACCTATCGGAACGTGAGAACCCGGCTCCACGGGCTCGTGGAGCTGATGGATCCCTCGGTTCTGCCGAAGAACCGTCGCCTCCCAGCCGAAGACTTCGATCGGGCAGTCCAACGGATCAGCGCCGTGCGGAGCGAGGAGTTCCAGGTGAGAAACGCCGAGCGTTTGACCTGGTTCTGCAATCAGATCCTCGAGGCGAGCATCCAACTCTTGCCCCGCGAGCACCGACGGAAGTGGAAGGGCTCGATCGCCGTGGATGCCACCCCGGTGCCTGCCTTTGCCCGAATGCCTAGACAGCGCTTTGGCAAGCAATGGGGAACCGGAGGGTCATCGTTCGAGATCCACTCGAGCGATCCCGACGCCGGCTTCTACCGAAGGGAGCGGGACGTCCGGGAGGACCATGCCGAGCGCGTCCTCACGGCCAAGACCATGTGGGCCTACGAGGACACTCTGGCGGTTAGCGGTCCTGACGGTCCCGACGACGAGTTCCGGATAGCCACCCTCGTTGTCGGCATGGCGCCACTCCACCGACCGGGATCAGAGCCAGGCCAGAATGCCATCAAGGCCGTGAGGAGTGTCTCGGAGCGTGGCCACCCGGCGAACTGGCTGGCGGCTGACCGGGCTTACTCCAGTGCCAAGCCGGAGGACTTCCAGCTGCCGGCGATGAGCCTCGGTTACAAGGCCATCTTCGACTACAAGATCGACCAGCTCGGCATCAAGGACGAAGCCCAAGGGTTCATTCAAGTCGAAGGTGCAAAGTACTGCCCGTCGATGCCCCAAATAGTGATCGATGCCACATGGGACTTCCGAAAAGGTCGGATCACCGAGGAGATCTACGCCCTGAGGCTGGAGAAGCGTAAGAAATACCGGGCCCGGCCGAAGGGACGTCCCGATGCTGATGGCTACCAGCGGTTCGAGTGTCCGGCGGAGGCAAACGGCCGGTGCCCGCTCAAACCAGAATCTCTACGGACACCGAGGCCTGTCCCGGTCACTATCCGGCCCACAGCCCGGGTCTCGGCCAATCCCCCCAAGTGCTGCACCCAGAAGAGTCACCGTGGCGCCGCAGCAGGGCGCGAAGTTCCACCAGGAGCTGCCCTACGGGACCAAGGAGTGGGATCGGTTCTACTCGACACTCCGCAACTCGAACGAGGGTATGAACGGGTACATCAAGGACGGTGCCCACGAGGCACTCGGCGATCCCAGCAAACGGAGGATCCGAGGGGATGCAGCCCAGAGCTTGTTCGTGGCGTTTCTTCTCTTTGCGGCCAATGTCCGGAAGATCGACGCCTTCCTCCAGCAGGAAGCGGCCATCAAGACGGGGTCGGTCACACGGCTTCGTCCCAGACGGCGGAACCAGTCGCTCGAAGAGTTCCGACCCAGTTCGGGGACACCTCAGCCACCGGACTGTCCCGCCCCCGATTAGCACTTTGAAGATCTCGTTTGGGGAGTGAGGCTTGTCTCAGCGCGTCCCGCGCTGGGTCGCGCTCGGCGCGAACAGCTCGTCCAAGCGCTGCCGGCAGGTCAGACGGTTCCGCTGACCCTCGAGATCTATGCCGAAAGACCTCAATCCCGGCCAGCGGGAGAAATCGCCGAAGTATTGTCGGGTATGACGGGTGCAATTTTGTCGACACCCCTCAGTGGGCTACCGACAAAACCCCCACTGACCACCTCGGATGCCGAGTTCTCGAGCGGCACTTTCCACGCTAACGACCGAGATTTTCCACATTGTTTCAGGCGCAACTAACTGTGTGAAGGACCTGCACGGCCGTGCCGGATGACATTTTTCGGCACCCACAGGATTCGGACAAAGGCGAGGCAGAGAAACGACAGTGCCATGCCCAGTTGCGTCGTGAGAGTCAATCCACGAAAGTCCAGTTCGACCTACCCGGATGACATTTTCGGCACTCGCAGGGCCGACGGCGACTTTTCTGGCGCTCGAAGACCGTACCTAAATCCTGCGCCCACTGTGCAAGGAACCTTGTGGATGCCGAAGGCTATCCGCACCGCCTGAGCAGGCAATCTTCGTCGAAGGGCCACGAGCCGATTGCGCAGTCTTCCCTGTCCGAGCGCGCTTCCCTGTCCGAGCGCGCTTCCCTGTCCGAGCGCGGTCTGTACTGCTGCGGAACTTTCCTGGTGAGGAGCCTGGATGAGGTTTTCGGCACCAACACGATGGCTGTTCAACATTCACGGACCGCGATCACTCCCCGACCGGGGTATCTCGATCGATCGCGATCCGAAGCTGGTCAAGCGAGTCGTGCAGGGCGTCGATGATCAACCACGGATCGGGGACACTCGTCGGGCAGGCCAGCAAAGAGACGCCAAGTGTACCCCCGTAACTCCATGCCGTGATGTTGAGACCGATCCCTTCAAGGATCGGTCCCACCGAGTAGAGGGCTTCGAGCTCGATGGGGCCGAAGAAGATCCGCTCCCGAGGCCCGGCCACATTGGACAACACAACATTGAGTGGTGGGTTCACCCGGTCGGCGATGTGCGAGCGGCTCCAGATCCTCACTGCGGAGCGATAGATCTGAGGTGGGAGGACATCGGCCCTTTGGGCAAGGACATCGTGACCGAGTAGTCCCCGGACCTCCTTGGACGCTTCCGTCCCCTCATGGATTTGGCTGAGGCGCAGGAGGGGATCGGCGATGTCGGTGCTTATGGATACGTAGAGAGTGTCGACCCGGTTCCCCGACATTCGGGCGACGTTCGGATCGGTGGACACGGGGACACTGGCCACAAGCGGCCGATCGGGTAGTTCCCCTCGGTCCGAGAGGTAGGTTCGCAGGGCCCCTCCGCACACGGCTAGATAGACGTCATTGAGAGTGGTACCGGCGGCTCGCCGGATAGCTTTGAACTCCGCGAGAGGCATGTTGCTCATGGCAAAAGTCCGCTCGGAGGTAATGGAAACATTGAAGGAGGTCTTCGGGATGTGGTGTAGCGGAAGTGGAGGCTTGGGCGTGAAGCTGCGACGGCGGAGCTCGGAACTACGGGCCTGCCTCATTGATTGTCGCAGTAGGTGGGGGACTCCTTTCCAGCGTGCTACCTGTTCGTGTGCCGCTACCGAGAGCAGTTGGCGTCTCGTCGGGATCGGCTCCGGGCGCCAAGCATCGTCGGGGGGCACGACGGAGGGTTCGGCGGCTGCACCTTGTACCGCGCTTTGGAGGAGTGCGACCGCAGCCGACCCGTCGGCGACGGCGTGGTGGAGCTTCACCACGACGGCGATCCGACCCCCGGACAGACCCTCGAGCACGAGGATCTCCCAGAGGGGCCTATCTCGAACCAGGGGCTTACCCGCGAACGCGGCCACCGCAGATGCGAGCTGGCGGTTGCTGCCCGGGTCATCGAGCACCTGCCGACTGACATGGCGCCTCAAGTCGAACTCCGGATCCTCCACCCAGACCGGGTGACCCAGGCCGCCGGGTACCGGAACGACCCGCCGGCGGAAGGGGGGAAGTCGGACGAGTAGCTGCCCGAGTACCTCGATCAACGTGTCGTACGAGAACCCGCCCGCGATGGCCGACACATTGGATACCGCCACCTTGATCGTGTGCATATGGGCGGTGGTGGTCTCTGAGTACAGGAACTTTGCGTCGAGCCCCGTCATTGTCTCCACAATTCAAGCCCTGACGACCTCGGCGGCACCGGTCCCCGAACCTTCGCGAAGGGACTCGACCAGAAAGTCGACTACCTGCTTGGACCAGAGGTAACCGACGTGATTCCCTGAATACCATGAGATACGAGGTTTGTCCCAGTGTTCCCACAGGCGCTGTGCCTGGTCGGGACGAGCCAATCGGTCACCGTAGCCCGCGAAGATGAAGCGACGATCATGCGGCAGCTTCGGTTCGAATGTCAGAGGAGACACGACCCGGTAGACATTCTCGGCAGCGCCTCCCATGATCTTGTGTTCGATCGACCGAACCCGGATGTGGCGAGGGCTGTGGAGATGGAAGAGGCCCGGGAAGTCCGACACCGGGATACCGGCCACCACCGCATCAAGGTCGTCTTCGATGCTTGCGAGTAGGGAGACCGTGTAGGCACCCAGCGACACGCCGTAGAGACTGATCGAGGTCGCCCCTTGCTCGCGGACCCAGTGGACCAGCCGCCGTATGTCCCATACTGCTTGGGTCAGACCGTGCACCGCGTTCATCAACTCGAAAGAGAGGAACGGTTCACCACTGACCAACGTAACCCGGCGGGGCCCGTGCAATGGCAGAGCCGGTAACGCTACGTTCATCCCCAATCCCCGATGGATCTGGGCGATCTGCAGGCCCTGGAAGTCCATGAACGGGAATCCCATGCAGAACCCGTGCACGGCGATCACCCAAGGCCGAGGGCCGTCGGTGTGACGGAGGACGACGGCCGAGGCGGTCCGGTTGGGCCCGAATGCTATCCACCTATCGCGACCGGGCTCACCGTAACGCGGTTCGAAACCGCTGTCCCAGCTCAGCCGGTCGTAGTCGAGACCCATCGCCCAGCCTCGGCTCTCGGTCATCTCGCGATTGGAAAGGGGCGGTGGTGTGCGGTGGTATGAGCCTGGGTCCTCGATCCAGCCATTCCGGGAGTACAGGGCGTCGGCATGGGCGAGCTCAGCTGCCACCCTGGCGTAGTCACCAGGGAGTGGGAACCGACGGGGCGTCAGGGCCATGGCCAGGAGGGCCTCGTCCATGGCCACCTGAGCGGCGAGGCCGACAGAGAGGTGTGGCGCGGGCAGTGAGTCGGCCACCTCGCCCCACAGCAGCGCCGATCCGACGAACTTGAGGGTGCGCGGTATGGCCCGGGTGGCTCGGATCAGGGCCCGACGATGGAGAAAGCTGGTGACAGCCCGGACCGGTCCGGTAATACGGTCGACGGCCGATGGAAAGACGCATTGCACTGTCCCATTATGCGTGTCGGCGCTTTGTTCACCGGAATCGGTGTCAAGCCCTGTCTCCCCCATGGGCGCCCTTCCCCCAAATGTGATGCCTCGTCACCGGTCCGGCGCAGCTCGCCACCTGGGATACTAGCTTTTGTACTCGCAAATGACAGGTGCATCGGAAGGCCCATCGATGATCGAGGAGGGCCGTGGAGTTCAATCTCGCCGATCTCTTTGAGAGCGTCGTCGACCAGGTGGGTGGGCAAACCGCGATGGTGTCTGGTGCTCGCAGGCTCAGCTACGCAGAGTTGGACCAACGCGCCAACCGCCTTGCCCACCACCTCGAGGGAGCGGGAATCGGACCAGGGGATCACATCGGTCTACAGCTGGCGAACGGTACTGAGTACATCGAAGGCATGCTTGCCTGTTTCAAGATTCGAGCATTACCTATCAACGTCAACTACCGGTACAAGGTTGGCGAACTGGAGTACATCTACCAAGACGCGGCTCTGGCCGGTCTCGTCTTCCACAGTCGATTCGCTGGGGCGGTGACCGGTGCACTCGGTGCCACTCCTGGGATGCGAAGTCTTCTGGAGGTCTCCGACGGAAGCGGCTCATCCGGCGTTGCCAACGACTACGAGGCAGCGCTCGACGCCTCCTCCGCCATGCGAGAGTTCCCGCCGCGGCGGCCCGACGATCTCTACTGCGTCTACACCGGTGGGACGACAGGCATGCCCAAGTGCGTGCTCTGGCGGCACGACGACATCTTCTTTGCCGCCATGGGTGGGGGCGACCCACTGTCACTCGGCAACCACATTGGCGTTCCCGACGAGCTGGCCGAACGGGTCCTGCGCCCCGGCATGGCGGCACTGGCCATACCGCCATTTGTGCATGCAGCCGGCCACTGGTTGGCTTTCTCAACCATGTTCGGCGGCGGGAAGGTCGTGACTCTCGAGCGAGGTATCTTTGATCCACGCGAGGTATGGCGGCTCGTAGAGGCGGAGGCTGTCAACGTGATCGCAGTCGTCGGTGACGCTATGGCTCGCCCGCTGCTCGACGTCTTGGGCGCCGATCCCGACCGGTATGACCTCTCGTCCCTGATGGCCGTGGGGTCGGGTGGCGCGTTGCTGTCACCTTCCACGAAGTCCCAACTGGCCGAGCTCCTGCCTGGACGCGTCGTCGCCGATCGCTTCGGATCTTCCGAGACCGGACAAGTCGGCGGCGAGGCGCCCGCCGGGAATCCCTATGGGCCGCCCAGCCTGCGCGTCGATGAGTGGACCGATGTCCTCGATGACGATCTCCATCCGGTGAGGCCCGGCTCCGGTGAGATCGGGCGCCTGGCCAGGGGTGGCCACGTGCCGATCGGCTACCTCGGTGATGCAGAGAAATCGGCAACGACCTTCGTGGAGTGCAACGGGCTGCACTGGGCGCTGCCAGGAGATTTGGCGGCGGTTCAGACCGACGGGACCATCATCGTTCTCGGCCGAGGGTCATTGTGTATCAACACCGGGGGCGAGAAGGTCTTTCCCGACGAAGTGGAGGCGGCGCTGAAAGACCACCCGGATGTCCATGATGCAATCGTGATCGGTATGCCCGACTCCCACTTCGGTGAGCGGGTCGTTGCTTTGGTGCAGCCCAGACCTGGAAGCCGGATCGACACAGAGGTCATCCGAGAATATGTTCGAGACCGATTGACCAGCTACAAGGTGCCGAGAGTGGTCATGGTCATCGAGAAGATCGTCCGGTCACCGAGCGGTAAACCGGACTACCCGTGGGCGCGATCGGTGGTCGAGTCGGTTAGCGCTGACGGTGGCGACGAAGGTGACGGAGGGAAGAAATCAGGTCGTCCACTGAAGCAGGGTGATCGATAAGTGACGTTTGTGGTTTCCCGGCAGCCGCGGTGTCCGAGGCGTAGCGAGACGATACGCGAGACAGGAACGGCACGCCCGAGCTATCCAAGGATCGGAAAGCGGCGCTCAGCCACGAGTCGGTCGAGAGCGACCTGCATCGTCTCAGTGACCTCGTCATAGCACTCGCGGACGATGACGTCGTCTTGAGCCGCTTCAGGGCCATAGTTGGTCCAGAGGATTGGTTCGCACAGTTCGACGGTGATCTTCGCAGGCAATGGCCATGTCGGTATCCCTCCGGGAACGAGACCGAGTGGTGGCCCGAACACGAGAGGCATGACCTTGATACGGAACATCCGGTCGAGCCCGAGGCGCTTTGCCACCTGTTCTCCCCGAGCTAGAACGACAAGGGTCTCGTGGGACCCCACGGAGACGGCAGGAACGATCGGAGCCCGAGTGCGTAGCGCAAGTCGGATGAAGCCGAGGCGATCCCCAAACTGTATGCGGTTCCGTTCCCACCACGGCCTGAAGACTTCATAGTCACCACCTGGGTAGTCGAACAGGATCCCCCCATTGTTGAGGATTGCCTCCGCAGTCAAAGGCCGGGCTTCGACAGCGCCGGCGCGTTTCAACAGGGGACCTACGCCTGGTATCGCGAGCAGGAAGTGGTGGAATAGGGCGTAGACCGGCTCGCCTTCGCCTCGCTCGCGCCACCACGCGGTCAAGAGGATAGGTATGTCAGGTGGCATCTGACCGCCCGAGTGATTCCCCACCACGAGAATGGGTCCGCGCTCTGGCAGTCGCTCGAACCCTCTCACCTCTGACCGGAAATAGGCCGCATACAGTTCGAGGATCGGTCGGACGGCGCGAAGAAAGGCCGGGTCACGGGCGGAACCAACCCGAGCCGATGAGGCGTCGCCGTTGTCAACCATTCCTGAACTATGCACCAGAGTGGTTGGCTGGCCAAGTGGCGGAGTACATGCTCCAGACCCTGGTGACCGATCGGCATTCGGTGTGCAGCACTCCACGAGCCTCTCCAGCGCCCTATGTATGGCCAGGGTTGGTTCTGTGGTCGCAATAATTGGCGCTCTCCGCGATGATGAAGGGCATGACGAACATCAGTGGATGGGTGGCACCGGGTTTCGAAGTGGTGCGCGAGGCGTTCACGGCCAATTTTGACGACGGCCTGGAGGCGGGAGCCGCCTTCGGCGCATATCACAGAGGGAAGAAGGTTGTGGATCTGTGGGGTGGTGTCGCCGACACGAGAACGGGACGGTTGTGGGATGAGGACAGTCTCGTCCTTGTCTATTCGACAACCAAAGGGGTTACTGCCATGTGCGCGAACAAGCTCATTCAGGAAGGTGCCATTGACGCGGCGGCGCCGGTGGCGACCTACTGGCCCGAGTTCGCCCAAGCTGGCAAGGAGAAGGTGACCGTTGCCGACCTACTTTCTCACCGGGCCGGGCTTGCATGGACCGACGGCACCCTGTCGTTCGAAGAGGCACTGGCATGGGACCCGGTCATCCAGGCGCTTGCGTGCCAGGCCCCCTCTTGGCCGCCGGGGACGGCCCACGGATACCACGCAACGACGTACGGGTGGTTGATTGGCGAAGTCGTGCGCCGGGTCAGCGGCCTTAGCCTCGGAAGCTATCTGCGCGAGCAGATTGCCGGCCCCCTCCAGGCTGAGTTTTTCGTGGGCCTCCCGGCTTCCGAGGAGCACCGCGTAGCTCGTCTCGTCTCGTTCCTTGAGTCTCTCGAATCGGGACTCACTTTGCAGTCGCTGGATTCGCTCGGCGGAACTGGGCCAGATGCCGGTAGTTTCGCCGAAAAGGCCGCACCCTACCTGGCCCCGGACGGACCACTCTTCAAGGCGCTTGCGGCCCCAGGTGGGGCGTTGTCGGACCCGGGCGTGTGGGACGACCCCCGTTTACATGCAGCCGAGATTCCGGCGGCCAATGGGATCTGCGACGCCCGATCCCTTGCGTGTCTCTATGCGGCTTGCGTGAGTGAAGTGGTGGCCCCGTCAGGCGAGACAGTTCGCATCCTCACGCCACAGCAGCTCGATCGGGCTCTGCTCCCACAGACCGACGGTCCGGACATGGTGCTCATGGGGCTCGACATCCAGTGGGGGCTCGGCTTCATGCTCAACCGAGGGGTCATTGGCTCGGCGGGTTTCGGGGGCTCGCGCTCGTTCGGACACTTTGGGATGGGCGGTTCGGTTGGTTGGGCGGACCCCGACTTAGAGTTAGCGATGGGCTACGTCATGACTCAAATGGAGATGGGCACGACGGGGGACAAGCGTAGCTTCCGACTGATGCAGGCCTCGGTCCAAGCAGCTCGTCAGGCTTCTTGACCGTCCAGGTTCTGTTACCGGGTGACGGAACACTTGTGCCAACTTCAGACTCATCCCGGCTGACGTTCAGCGCTGGGACCGGGGGGTTGGGCTCCGATGGCCGACCCGAACCGGCCACGGGGAAGGGTGGTTGGTTGGTTGGTTGGTTGGTTGGTTGGTTGGTCAGTCAGTCAGTCAGTGGGCCACCGACAAAACCCCACTGACCACCTCGGATGACGAGTTATCGAGCGGCACTTTCCACACTTTTCCATATTGTTGTTGGCACAAATACTTGCGGAATAGTCCTGGTCAGGCGATCGGATGGGGTTTCGACTCCCTAGGTGCGCCAGAGTGATTCAGAGTCTCCGGCAATGGCTGACAATCTGCAGGATTCGGCTATTACCTGGACTTCACGTCGACGCGATCGCCCGCTTCCGTTTCTTCTGGGGTGCAGGTCGGCTGTGGGGTAACTCTCTCGTAAATCCGAGTGAGATGAGGGCGAGGAGAGCGGCAGCCAGGAGCCCGGCCTTGAGTGACCGGAGCTGCGCCGACTCGTAATCGTCGACGACGGCCGCCGTTGACGCCTGGTCAAGGCCCGCCTTCTTGGCCGCGCTTTCGACCTGAGTGGACGAGACAAAGTTTGTGTTCGAGCCGGCAGCCACTCCAACTTGGGCTGAGACTTCGGCGCTGATGCGGGGATCGTGCTCAACGTTCGAAATGAAGGTGCTGGTCAGCCCGATCAGCACGATCGCTCCGATGAGCGCCACGCCGAGGGATGAGCCGAGCTGTTGCCCCGTGTACTGCAGCCCACCCGCCTCGCTCCGGCCCGACTCCTCGACCGATGACTGGACCACGTTGCCCAACTGGGAGATCATCAAGCCCATTCCGATGCCGAGCACACCCATCCCAATGGCGAATCCGGCGTTGGAGAGGGTGGGCTTGATTGTCGACAGCAGGACCAGGGTACCGGCGAGAGTAACGATCAGACCGCTCTGAACAATGGCCCGCACCGGAAAACGGTTCGAAAGTCGTGAGCCGATAGCCGCTGTCGCGAACATGGTGATCGAGATGGGCAGCATCTTGATCCCGGTCTCGAGGGCGTTCAGCCCGAGGACCAGTTGGAGGTAGAGCGGAACGACGAAGAAGATTCCCATCAGCAGCAGGTTCTGGCTGAACATCCCGATCAGCCCTGAACGCACCGGCGGGATCCGCGCCAGCGAGAGATGGACGAGCGGGTCGCGGTTCGTATCCTCGCGGTGGCGCTGCCAAGTCACGAACCCCCAGAGCAGGACGCAACCGGCGGCGATGACAAAAAGGGTGAGTGAGAATCCGAAGATGGTGATCGGCGAGTTCTTGGGCTTGACCCATCCCCACGTACTCGATTGGAGGACCCCGTAGACGAACACCCCGAGACCGGCAGCCGACAGCACCGATCCGACAATGTCGAGCTTCGGGGCGGGATCCGGGCGAGGAGTGTCTGCCACTTTCCGGGTCATGATCAGGATGAAGGCAGCAATGAACACCTCCCCGACGAACACGATGCGCCACGTCAGCACGGTCGTCGCCCAGCCGCCCACGATGGGACCGACCGCGATCCCCGCACCCGCGACGCCACCGATGATCGCGTAGGCGGCCTTGCGTCGGGTTCCTTCGAAGTTGCCGGCAATCAGCGCCGCGAGCGCAGGGAAGACGAGCGATGCACCGATGCCCTCGAGCACCGACCATCCGAGGGCGAGGACGACGACCGACTGGGAGGCGGCCGTCAGTGCTGAGCCGCAGGCGTAGATGATGAGGCCGATGACGAACGCCCGCCGTCGACCGATCATGTCGCCGATCTTGGCCCCGGTGAGGATGAGCATCGCCATGACCAGGCAGTAGAGGGTGATGACCGCTTGGATCGTGGTGACCGTGGTGTGGAAGTCGTGCACCAGCGCGCCGATCGACACGTTCATCACGGACTGGTCCAGCACCATGAGGAACTGCGCCGTGGCCAAAGCCACGAGTGCCAGCGAGCCCTTCTTCGCCGTGGCCTGGTCAAGGCTCGATGCTTGGGCTTCCCCCTGCGACTTACCTTGGGTCGGCCCCTCCGATTCCCCAGCCGTTACCGTCATAGACCAAGGGTGCTGGTCAGACTCTTGAGAGTGCTGTTGCTGCTCGTTATTCCGGAAGCGGCCTGACTAAGCGACCCGGTATCGTTCTTGGCGATCCCGTCACTGCACTTCTGCGACGCATTGCTGAGATCGTTCAGCAGCGACGTCCATTCCTTCTGAGCAGTCGAGTTGGGAATGGGGGGCAGTGCCTTCGCCGTCGCCACGTCCGTAGCGAGCTTCTGGCAATTGGCGGTCACTGACGATGGGTTGTGAGTGGACACGGCGGCCGGCAGTGCAGTTCCCAGAGTACCCACATCGGCACTCAGCGCTGCGACCACTGCCTTGTTGGTCGTGGCCCATTTCACCGTCCCGGTCACGCTGTTGGCAACGGTGCTCGACGTCGGTGCCTGGCTCGTGGTTGTCGTCGAACTACTTGTGGAAGAGGTTGAGCACCCGGTAATCACTGCCGCGGAGATCATCACGGCCAACACTGCGATTCGTTTCATTTGAGTGGACCTTTCACGTGGGCCGGCGGGGCCCCGAGGCAGCTTGACTGCCGTCCCGGGTCCCCCCGTCCGGATAGAAGAGGTGGAGCTGGTGTTCTCACACCACGTCAACGTCTGCCACAGGCGGCCTGGCGATGATGTAGGCGATCACACCGATCACGGGGACAAAGACGATGAAGACAAACCAGAGCGCTTTGGCAACGCCATGGTGGTCCCGGCGACGGAAATTGTCGATGAAGCACCAGATGACGATGAAGATCCAGAGGACCAGCAGCGCAAACATCAGCAAGCTCCAAAAGACGCTCAACAGCGGAAAACTATAGGCAATCAACATGTTTTTCCTCCAGGTTCAACTAGTCGGTCAGCCCCATTATGCGTAGGTCCAACGGCTCTCAACTTGTCTTCTCTACGTGTCCGGCGAATCTACAAGCGTCACCTCCTCATCCATTTCTGCAGTTTGGGGCTAGACACCAAGCGTTGCTTGAACCGAGCCTTTGGCAATGGCGTCAACGAGGGCTTGATGGTCAAGTTCGTTCTGATCCGCGTAAGAGACGGCAAAGTCGGCAATTGCCCGGTCGAAGGTGTCACCGGACCCTAGGTACGAAGCGACGGCCACGCGGTCACCGGATCGGGCATGAGCGCGCGCCAATGCCCAACCACATATCTTCGCGTAGACGAGAAGGCTCTCCGTGAGGCATGTTGTCGACGTCAGCCGACAATTTCCAATCCCACAACTGGCGGAAGTAATAGTCGTGAGGCTTGCCGTCGATGCCGGTCGGGACCCGATGCCAGCCGAGAAAGATGTCGCTCGCCGCTTGCATGAAGCGCTGGCCTTCCACGACCCGTTGGCCATGGTTCTTAAACTCGCTCTTGCTGGCAAAACGCTCCAGCACAGAGGCTTCGGCCTCCTTGATCTGCAGGATGAGCGTGTCGTCGGTGTCGTCTCCTCTAAAGAGCGCGACCCAGGCCCGTGTGCCGACACTCCCGACTCCGACGACCTTCCGAGCCACGTCCACGAACTCGTAGGATTCGAGCAGATGGCGACTGTCCCCGATCAGCGTCTCTCGATACGAACGAATGCCTTCGTGGATCATGTCCTGGAGCTGCCCAGCGTCCGTTTCGCCAGAGAGTTCGCTCACCCGAACAAGCAACGGAGGATCATTTCGGAAGCGGAGCTCGCCGTCGACCACCTCGGTGAGTTTCACTCGAGCCTTGAGCTGATCCTTCGATTCTGCCTTCGTGGTGGTTTTCTGAAGTGCTGCGAGCACGTCGCTACTGACTTCGGAGCCCCACCTCTGGACGACACCGGCCAGGTCCAGGCGCGAATACCACACCTCCAAGTTGGACATTGCGGCGAACTCGTGCATGGCTTCGCGATAGGCACGCATCGAGTTCGTGACGAGTTTCCGGCCCACCTTGGCCGAGAAGTTGCGGCTGCGGGCGGCGATTTCGAAGCTGGCGCCCAAGCGCTTAAGATCCCATTCGAAGGGTCCCGGTGAGGTCTCGTCGAAGTCGTTAACGTCGAAGAGCAAGTCCCGTTCGGGTGAGGCAAAGCCTCCGAAGTTGCACAAGTGAGCGTCGCCGCACAATTGGACATCGAGGCTCGTGCGTGGCCCTGTGGAAAGGTCTGCGGCCATTGGCAGCGCGGCGCCTCGGTAGTAGGTGAACGGTGTTGCCGCCATCCGCCCGTATCGAATCGGCACAAGTTCTGGAACGCGAGTCAGTCCCTGTTCGGCCAAGAGATCGAGCGGCTTTTGCTGTCGTTGGTTGGCCGACCATTCAGCGTGGCGCTCCCGTGGCAGCTCCTCCCGGGCAGCCTTACCCTGTGCGGCACGCTGCTTATGGGTTGAGTGCTCAACAGCTGTAGTCATTTCGTACCTCTTTTCAGTGTTCCAGATAGTTGGTCGACTCACAGTTGCCGCGTTATCCGAGGGACGGATCGCCTAAGCAAGACGACAGTTTGTTCTTGCGGCGAAGGGCCCATCGCGCGCCGGCGCGTTGTCCGAAGACAGCTCCAATGAGCGACAAGCCGCAAGCCATCAGCACGCCCAGCGCATACTCGCCCTCCGACAGTCGGCCGGTAAGCCCGTTCTGAGCCGAGGTCCCCCAGAGCAACAGCGTGGGTGTGATGAAAGCGAACGCCAGCGCCGGGACGAGACCGTGGGGCGTCACGACGAGCACCAGCCATCGCACCCACATTCGCCCCCAGGAGCGGCGATGCGCCCAGCGTTCCCGCATCGGGATCGGGTGGTAGGGGAAGCGGATGCCGACCCAGGCCGAGATCCCCAACACCCCGAACGGCATCACGGTGATGGCGATGATGGTGATGACCATTGCGACGTATTCGTGGTTGGAGGTTCCAATGATCACGGCCACGAGGCTGCACACTGGGGCGACGAAGGTCCATAAGACGAGGTTTTTGGCGTAGAGCAGGCGCCGGAACATCACCGGATCATCAAGCGCCGCGCTCGTCCGCCGGGGGTCGGGCCCAAGGAGGTTGGTCGCCGGCACGTCAGCAATCATCCAGCCGCCGAGGACCAGGGCGAAGGCCAGCGGCCCGTGGAGGGAGAAGAGCGAGTTCTTCCAGGCGCCCGGCGCCCACCACCACAGCCCTGCCATGAGGAGGCCGTTGACCACGACAACGGATCGGCACCACGTATGGGGCATGGAGCGCCCGCCCGAATTCGAGGCGCACCGATTGAAACACGGATGCTGGAAGGGCTGCCTCCTCACGGGAAGCGCCGACGGGCACTCGGGTTCCCCCGACCACGTCAGGGCTCCTTCGTATCCGTTGGAGCGCTGCCCGAGGAGACAGTGTCGGGAGTGCTCCAACGGCCGGTCTCGCTGATCGACCAGCTGTCCTCGGACCGTTGTGGAATCGAAGACCTCTGGTTGGTCACAGCGAAGGAGTGATGGTAAGTCAGGATGATACTTGCCTCTCCTCAATAGCGTCCTCGATGGCCAGAGCCAGTCCCAGGGCCTCGGCGATGGCTGTGGCTGCGGATACCGTTCTGGGCGTGCCGATAACTGGCGCGACAGCGATGAGGGTTCCTTGCGCGTCCTCCAGGGTCAAATTCGTACCTGCGGCTGTGACGGCAGCCATGTTCAGCAGGTATGAGGCCGGGGGTGCGTTAACAGCTGCCAAGGCAGCGAGCCGGACCATCATTAGCTCCCGGTCACTCAGGCTGGTTCGGCTCACCGAGGCCTCGGTCATGTCGAGGACGGTGGCGAGAAGGGGTCGGTCTTCACTCATGTTCATGCCCTTTCTGTTCAATTTGGTTGAACCATTGAATGGTCAGATGCTTCGAATCGTGCCCCCAGAATCCGGAAGGCGGATCAAGGATGATCCAGCCGCCGACGACAGACACAACCACTTCACTAGATCTGTCTACGTCGTCCGCGGTCGGCGGCTGTTTCTTCCCACGAACAGCGACATCCGCCACGTCGCACCGAGCGGCCCGCTCAGCTCACTGACTTCGCGGTCTCCTGAACCGCCTGGTCAATGTCCTTGGAGCTCACGTCGAGCTCCTTCGCCGCGTGCTTCTCAGCCTTGAGGTCGGCCTTCTCGATGGCATCCCCGATGGTGCTCTGACCCACGATGACCAGGGCAGCCTGCCCAGCGTCGATGATGTCTCCGAACTCCTTCACGTCGGACCGGGACATGCCCTTCCACAGGTGACCGCTCACCCCGCCGACCGTCGCACCAACCGCTGCGCCGACGATGATCGACGGCGGGAAGATGATGCCGACTAGCGCCCCAACCGCTGCTCCGCCCCAGGCTCCGTGACGGGTCGAGGTCTCGTCCTTGTCGACCCGCACCTTGCCGTCCGGGTCCTTGGTAACTACCGAAGCGTCGTAGGTTCCGACAGCTCCTGCGGCGTGCAGGTCCTTCACGACGTCGTAGTCGGCTCGGGCAGATGCTTCGCTCGGGTAGGTGCCGATGTAGACAAACACGGGGTCAGATTTGGCCATGATGCTCTCCATTCTTTCTGTGCATCAATTGGGGTTTCCGGCGCTACTTTGCTTCTATAGACAATGACGAACGAGCTGCCGGTCAACTCGAATTACACCTTGAGCGGTCGGCTCGTCACCTGGCAGGTTCACACTTATGTAGGTGAATTGTCATCACCTGCGATCCGGATTCACCTAGGGGAAACCTGCCCGGTTCGGGTCAAGGTGCGGACACAGAATGGAGCACGCGCCCCGGCCGTCGAAGACCACCGCGGTGTCCGATTCGGCGTTTCATCGCCTACCGGAGGAGGTTGCAGCTCGCGGTGGTGACGTGCCTGGCCCGGCAACACCGGTGAAGTCCGGCATCGTTGAAGCCAGTCTGCGGGCGAGCGAAGGAGTGCCGCCGCCTTGGGTAGGGAGCTTTGGCTGTAGGTAGGGACTTTCGGCCATGGACCCAGGAACTCTCAACTGGCAAGCTAAGCGTTATGTCCCCTGCAAGGGAGCCCCTCGGTAGTGAGCGGGCGCCGAGCCGGTTACTCCGTCAGGTATTGCCGGAGACCCGCCACGACACGTCTGACCTGCAAGATTCTGCCGCGGACGGCTGGGGACACGAGGGTGTCGAGCAACCGACCCTAGTTGGCACCAAGCTGCGGCCGCCGCCAGTGCGCAAACAGTCGATCCCGCGCGAGCGCCTTCAGAAATGTCTTCGAAGCGGATCGGACCGCAGGCTCACTCTCGTCGCCTGCCCGGCGGGCTTCGGGAAGACCACGCTTCTCTCGGCCTGGTACGAGGCCGAGGCCGCTCGGCGACTCATTGCGTGGCTGACGCTGGACGAGGGCGACAATGACCCTGTCGTCCTGTGGTCGCATGCGATCGGGGCGCTACAGCGCGCGAACCCCGACGTCGCCAAGTCGACGTCATCGCAGTCGCTCGTGGCACCGGTGATTGATCTGGTTCTGCCTCGCCTGGTCAATGAGCTGGACGGCCAAGGTGAGATCACCCTCATCCTGGACGACTTCCACCGGGTCTCCAGCGAACCGGCACGCGCCAGTGTGCGCTGGTTCATCGAACATGCGCCGCCTGGATTACATGTCGTACTCGCCACCAGGACGGAACCAAGCCTGCCGGTGGCCAGTCTGCGCGCCCACGGCGAGCTACTCGAGCTACGAGCCGCCGATCTGCGATTCACCTACCAGGAAGCGGACGCATTCCTGAACAGCCGCCTCGGGCTCGACCTCACAGCCGAAGACCTCGACAGTCTGGTGAGGAAGACGGAGGGATGGCCGGCGGGGCTCTATCTCGCGGCGCTCTCATTACAGCCCACCGCCGACCGCCACGCTTTCGTGCGCACATTTGGCGGATCGAACCGTCACGTTGTGGATTTCCTGGTGATGGAAGTACTCGAGGCCCACACGCCGCCGGCGCAAGCGCTGATGCTCCATACTTCGATTCTCGAACGGTTGACCGGCCCTCTGTGCGACGCCGTGATGGACCAAGGGGGCTCGGCGGAGATGCTCGATGAGCTACCACGGAGCAACCTGTTCCTGGTCCCGCTCGACGACGAGGCTGGGTGGTATCGCTTTCACCACGTCTTTGCGCAGCTGCTCCGGGTGGAGCTCGAGCGGCGCGAGCCGGGCCTGGCCCCGGCGCTGCACCGCCGCGCCTACTCCTGGCATCGTGATCACGGGACGACCGACGAGGCGATCCGGCACGCCTTGGCGGCCGAGGCTTACGCCGAAGCAGTCGAGCTGATCGAAACCTTGTGGATCAGGTACGCCAACACGTGGAGATACGACACCGTCCTGGCCTGGCTACGCCAACTCCCCGACAAGTTACTGACCAGCGAAGTGCATCTGCTCCTGATTCAGGCGTGGGTGCTCTCACTGTCCGCGAGGCAGGAGGAGGCGGCACGGGCCATCGCAGCGGTCGAAAGGCTGGGCAATCTGGACGCAGGACCACTGCCCGATGGCTTCAGCTCCGCAGGGGCGAGCCTGACGATGCTACGGGCCGGGTTCCCTTGGGGAGATGTCGGCGCCCAGCTGGAAAATGCCCGACGTGCGGCTGAGCTTGAGGGCCCCGGCTCGCCTTGGCGGCCGTTGGCGTGCTGGGCGGTTGGCGTAGGCTTGTACTTCGAAGGTGAGCTTGACGAGGCCGACGAGTGGTTTGCGGAGTCGGCGGCGCTGGCGCCCGCGAGCGCCCAGTGGCTGTCTGGTACGTCGTCGCTGGCCTACCGATCGCTGGTCGCCGGCGAGCGGGGGCGTGCTCACGAGCAGCACATCTTGGCCGAGTCGGCAGCCCAATTCGGACGGGAGCACGGCACGGAGCAGGCCGTCGGCACGGTTCCGCTGGCGGTGGGGGCATCGCTGGTGGCACGTGGTAAGCCCGAGGAAGCGCTGCCGCTGATCGAGCATGGCGTCGCGCTGGCGCGGATCTTTGGCCAGCCCATCCAGGTGGCCCATGCGCTGCTCGGCCAGGCGCCGGTGCTTCGGGCCCTGGGCGAGGACAAGGCGGCCATGGCGGCGATTGCCGATGCGAGATCGGTCCTCGACCATTGCCCTGATCCGGGGGTCCTGGCCGAGACATTGTCCACCCTTGAGCGGCCAGCGCAGATCCGCCGCGTCCTATCCGAAGATCGCGAGCTGACACCGCGGGAGCTCGGGGTGCTCCAGCTCCTGCGCAGCGATCTGTCGGAGCGGGATATTGGTCGTGAACTATATGTGTCGCACTTCACAGTCCATAGCCATGTTCGGTCGATCTACCGCAAGCTCGCCGTGTCGTCGCGGGCCGACGCGCTCGAACGCAGCCGCGAGCTGGGTCTCCTCTAGCGAGCATCCAGGGTCGAACGCAACGGACGCCCTCGGTTGGCAGCGCCGCCCACGTCTGTTTTCCATGGTCTGTGATCATTGGTCGACGCCTGGCCGGGCGTGAGGACCGGGAGGTTTGGCCCGGCCGACCAAACCGACTCCCCTAGGTGAATCCGGCCGAAGGTGATGACGGGTCGCCTGCCGGAATGTAAGGCTGCGTCGAAGTGGACGACAAAAGGGTGCAACCTCGCATTTATCGGCTTGTCCTTCGCGGGGAGCTGGGCGATTCGTTCGGAGTCCTGTTTGACGGCATGCAGTTGCGGCGGCTCGCGGGCACGACGGTGCTGACCGGCGATGTGATAGATCAGGCGCACCTTGTCGGGCTCATCGAGCGAGTTCAGGAACTCGGCATCGAGCTCGTGTCCGTCAATCCAGACTACGGAACGGACGGGTGAAGGCCCGAAGCATGTCCGGCCCTGCCCCACTCGGGAGGATGGACGAGATCCGTGATCTCGCCCTCGCCGGCCGTACAATCAGAGGTCGCAGACGATGAGCCAACTCACGAAGGGCCTGATCGCGTTCCACGGGCTTCACCGCACCCCGCTTGAGGTGGGTCAGGGCGGCTTCCCGATCGTCGCTCACGTCGAGGATCAAATGGCGACTCGTCCAGGCGCCCTCGAGCACGTCTGATGGCTCGGATTTGGACTATGAGCCAGATAGAGAGAGTGTTCGCGGCCGACGGCAAGAAACTGAACGTCAAGTCCGGCGCAGCCGTCGCGGCCCTCCTGTTCCTGCTGTGGTTTGCCATAGTCCAGACGAACGAGCAGAAATACTTCGTCCCTGTCGTCTTCGCCGTCCTCTTGGTGGCACAGAGCGACCCGGGAGGAGCAATTGGCAGGCGGGTGGAGGGCATGTCTCTCTTCGCCCTGCTTGGCGCATTGGTGACGGCCTTCGGCTTCTACGTGGGAGACGAAGCCTGGGGCTTCGTGGTGCTTGCGGTCTTCGCCGTGACGCTGGCGTGCGGCTTGGCCGTCAAGCTCGGGGTCCACCGTTTTGCCGCCGGGCTGCTGCTCAACGTCTGGTTCCTCGTCGTGCTCTCACTGGCAACTCATGACACAGGCCACCTCAAGATCAGCGCATGGGACCAGGCACTGGCCTGGCTGGTCGGGGCCGCGGCGTGGATCGCCTTCATGTTCGTCGTATGGCTGGCGAGCAGGGGCAGATGGCGGCCCGCACCGGTCATGGACCTCCCGGGGAGCCAATCCCCGGTGCAGTTGACTCGGCCGATCGTCCTCTTCGCGTTGATCCGGTCGCTGGCGCTGGCCGCCTCCGCCGCCATCGCCTTCGGAGGGGGCTTAGCCAGCGCAGACTGGATGCCCATCGCCACCATTGTCGCGATGAAGCCAAGCCTCGAGCAATCCAAGCTCTTCGGCGAGCAGCGTCTGGTGGGTGCGGCGATGGGTGCTGTGGCCGCCATACCGATCCTGATTCTGGTCGGCAACAAGCACGCGCTGGAGGTCATCATTATCCTCCTGGCTGGACTCGGAATTGCCATCAAGGGTGTGAACTACGCCTACTACGCCGCGGCGATTGCCTGTGCCGCGCTCATTGCGGCGGACCTGCCCCAGCCGACCAACTACGCCGCTGAGGGACGGCGGGTCCTCTTCACCCTGATCGGCGTCTTGATCGGCGTATTCGTGATGTTCGTGGCTGACCGGCTCCAAAAGCACTCCGCCAAGACAGCGTGACCCTCGGACCGAGAGAGAAACGGGACCACCATGCCTGCCGACGAGACAGGAGTCACGCCGATTGGTGACCTCACCGAGCGGGGACGAAAACGGCTGGTCGTCTTCGCGGTATTGCGCACGGCCGCCACGGTCGCTCTGGTCCTCGCTCTCTACTTCCTGCTGCCTCTGGGCGGCGGCACCAACGTTGAAAAGATCGCCAAGCTGACGCTTGGAGCACTGGTGCTCACGGCGATCATCATTTGGCAGGTCCGCCAGATCATCCGGTCCAACCACCCGGTCGGCCGGGCCGTCGAAGCGTTGGCGTTCAGTGTTCCGCTGTACATGCTGCTCTTCGCGACGACGTACTTTGTGATGGCTCACTCGAATGCGGCCGCGTTTGCAACACCTCTCAGCCGCACGGACGCAATGTACTTCTCTTCCACCGTGTTCACCACTGTCGGCTTTGGTGACATCGCGGCCAAGAGCGAAGCGGCGCGTCTTGTGGTTACCGTGCAGATGTGGCTCGATTTGGTGTTCTTGGGTCTGGTGTTGCGCGTGGTCACCCAGGCCGTCAAATACAACCAGCAGCGCCGGGCCTCATGATTCGAGCCATTCCTACTGCCACTCATCGGATCAGCACGGCAGCGCCCAGGTTGGGCTACGAAGTCGGCGCTGGAGCTCATCTCCGGCCCGGGTCGAGCTAGCGCCATGAGCGACAGTCAGGAGGTGCTGAACGCGGGGCGAGCGCCAAACGTCGGGGAACCGCGATGGCCAATGGCTCTCGCCGTCGTGGCTACCGGTCTCCTGCGGGCAACATTGCCCTCCGAACTTCGCAACGGAGATGCGCGATGGGTGTTTCCGGTCATCGTGGTGGCCCTGCTGGTCGCTCTCATCATCGGCGATCCCGGTCGTATCGACCGGGACCTGCCCTGGTTGCGGGTGATGACCAACTGCCTGATCGCGGTGATCTCACTAGCCAATGCCGACGCCGCCGTGCGACTCGTCGTGTCCATCATCAATGTCTCCGCCTTCACCAACGACGCCAAGGTCCTCTTGGCCAGCGGTGGCGCTATCTGGGTGACCAACGTCATCGCCTTCGGGCTGTGGTACTGGGCCCTCGACCGCGGGGGCCCAGCGGCCCGGGCCAGTGGTGGCGATCGACCCCCAGCGCTGGTTTTTCCGGAGATGAAGAACGAGGAGTACGTCGGGGCCGGCTGGAGCCCCAAGTTCGTGGACTACTTCCATTTCTCGTTCGCCACGGCAACGGCGTTCAGCCCCACCGATGTTTCGGCGATCCGACCGTGGATGAAGCTGATGATGATGGCTGAGGAGGCAATTTCGCTGGTCGTCGCCTTACTCGTCGTAGCCCGAGCAGTGAACATTCTGAAGTGATGATGGCTCAGCTGAGGCCTTCGCCTTGCCGATTCGGACCGAACCCGTGCTCTCATGTCCGAAGAACGCCATTTTTGGTTCAGGAAAACGACAAGCGCGGCCTGTCGCTCGGAGGGATGATTCTTGGCGGGAGCGACCGAGGTCGGACTAAAACGTCTGAGAGCCAGTCTTCACAAGGACGAGTTTAGGCCATGTTCCTACAGGATGCTCTCAGCGTTGATCCGGCCGCTGGCCGCTGCCTTCTGAAAGGCCTCGACAATGCGTTGGGTTCTGGTCCGCGTTGGGGCCAATTGTCGGTTTCGTGCCTGAATCTATAAACCCAAGTCCGTCATAGCGCCCCGCCCCGCGCCCTGTCCTCCCCGTTTCCGGTGGCGCCCGCCTCGCCCGTCGTGCCCCGCCTTTTCGCGCGGGGGTTTTGGCCCGTTTCGCGGCGCGTCTCCCTCTCTCCCTCGCAAGCCTAACATTTTGTGCCCACGGCAGGAATCGAACCTGCGACACCTCATTTAGGAAACGAGTGCTCTATCCCCTGAGCTACGTGGGCGGTCGAGCCAATTGTACGTTGGCTCGCGAAGCCAATGGGAACGACTGGTTCCCCTAATGGGATCCAGTTGCAGAGTTCAGCTAGGGTCACCCATTCTCAGCGACCAGCACACACCGCGTGCGGCTGTAGATGGTGGGCATGCACCGGTTGCAGTGGATGCACAGGCCTTCGGCTGCAGTTCCCCTCTCCCATCGGAGATCAAGTCGGGCTCACGGAGCAAGGCACGGGCCATGGCGACGAACTAGAACCCCTCGGCCAGGGCGCCTTCGACCGTGTCCAACCGGTTCATCCCTCCGAGCAGGATCAGGGGCACGGAGAGGGCATCGAGGAACTGGCGCGCATAGGGCAGGAAGAACGCCTCCTCGAAGGGGTACTCCTTCAGGAAGCGTGATCCGAATGCCCGGAACCCCAGCCGCATCGGCGCCGGAAGCGTGGCGGCGAATTCACGCGGGGAGCCTCTCCCCGGAACAGGTACATGGGGTTCGACAAGGAGCTGCCACCCGTGAGCTCGATGGCATCGAACGCTGCCGTCGGCCTCCAGCATCCGGGCGAACTCGATGCTCTCGTCGAGCCAGAACCCGCCCGCCACGCCGTCGACCATGTTGAGCTTTGGCCGTGACGGCCGCCCGATCGCCGACGGCCTCCCGGACTGCGCGGACTACCTGGCGAGGGAACCGGGCCCGATTCTCCAGGCTGCCGCCCCATCGTCTCTGCGGCGATTGAGCTTGGGGCTCAGGAAGGCGCTCAGCAGGTAGTTATGACCGAGGTGGATTTCGACGCAGTCGAACCCGGCGTCGACGGCGACATGGCCGCCTGCCGGTACTCGTCGGTGATCCGGGCGATGTCGCCGTCGGTGGCCGCCCGGGTGATCGCTCCGGTCGGGCTCAGTCGACGGGACGCGGACAGAGACGGGCTCCCGTTCGAACCGGCTGTTGGCCACCGGGCCGGCATGACCGATCTGGGCCGAAGCCGCCGCCCCGGCGGCGTGCACCGTGTCGGTGAGCCGGCGCAGGCCGGGTGAGGCCCGCCTCCCCAAGCAGCACGCAGTGCCGATCGGTACGCCCTTCGGGTGAGACGGCCAAGTAGGCGACCGTTGTCATGGCGGCCCCGCCCTACGCCACCCGCCCGTGGAACGCGATCAGCTCGTCGGTGACCTCGCCCTTCGGTGTCGCCCCTTCGAACGTCGCCGCCTTGATGATCCGGTTCTTCAGCGTGATGGGACCGAGCCGGGCCGGCTCGAAGGCCGATGCCGGAGGCGCTCGCCCGGTCGTCGACATAACCGGCCGGTCCCCGCCGGCGCGGTCATGTCGCCGACTCCGTCCAACCGGTCCGACCGGTCCGAACGCGTCCGTGCCGACTACCGCCGTCACACCGCGTCGATCAGAGCGGGATGGCACACCAACAGATCCGGCAACCACGGGTCGGGCTGGGAGTACCGAAGGGGCGAGCCGTCGAGTCGGGTGGCGTGGAGCCCGGTGGCGAGGCCACCGCCACGGGCGCAGCCGAATCCCACTCGTACTGGCCGCCGGCATGAAGGTAGATCTCCGCCTCGCCCCTGATGACGGCGGCGATCTTCGCTCCGGCCGAGCCCATCGGGATGACTGCCGCCCCTAGCTGTTCGGCGACCTCCGACACGAACGCCGGCGGTCGGCTCCGGCTGACCACGATCCGGGGCCGGGGCGGCGCATCGGCGAGCGTCGGCGGCCTGCCGGTCCCGAGCACGAGCTCCGAGTGCCGGAAGGGCCACCGCGCCGACCACGGGCGCACCGTCGACGGCCAGGGCCACATGGACCGCCCAGTCCTCGCGACCTTCCCCGTACTCGCGAGTGCCGTCCAACGGATCGATGATCCAGACGCGACCAGAGGACGTGCCGAGGGCCATCTCGTTGTCGGCCTCCTCGGAGCGAACTCGATCCTCGGGAAACGCCTCTGCCGAGGCGTGCCATGAGAAGATCGATGCGAAAGCGGTCGCCTTCCCGACCCAGCGCCTTGCCGCCCTCCGACCGGGCGCGTGAGGCCCACCAGCTCGACCCCTGCCTCGGCGGCCAGCCCCGCGGCAACCTTGTGTTCTTCATTCCTACACCAGGTCCTCACCGTCCCACTGCCCTCCCGACCCTTCTGGCCGCCCCACAGTCTGCACGACCGGAGTCAGGGCGGCGAGGTGACCGAAGGCCTCGACGCCGTTGATGGCCGCTTCGAGGCGGTCGAGGCAGGCGTGCCAACCCGGACCGCCGCCAGCCGCCTGGCCCAGCAGGTCGGGCGGGTCGGTCAAGGTCAGATGGCACAGGCGCTCCTCCGGCTGCGGCTCTGGCTACAGTGCTCGGACCATGGCCGAGTCACCTGCGATGGGCGTCGAGGAGCTGCAACGTTTTTTGATCGAGGCGTTCCCCGGCGCGCCGGTCCCCTATGTCGTCGAATCGGTCACCGGCAGCTCCGTCCGGTTGCGGCTGCCCGTCAACGAGGCCCACGGCAGGCCGGGCGACACCGTGGCCGGGCCTTCACTGATGGCGCTGGCCGATTGTGCGGCCTGGCTGGTGATCGTCGGCCAGATCGGCCCGGTGGCCCTGTCGGTGACCACAAGCCTGCACATCGACTTCCTCCGCAAGCCGGCGCTGGTCGACGTGGTGGCCTACGGCACGCTCCTCAAACTGGGCAAGCGGCTGGGTGTCGCCGAAGTCGCCCTGTACTCGAAGGGGAGTGACGAGGTGGTGGCGAAAGCGCAGGTCACATACTCGATCCCGCCACGCTGAGCCGGACGCCCACCGAGCCTGCCCGACGCCCACGGCGGCGCAGGCACCGTCATTGCGCCCCGCGGCCGGCCGTGCCAGCATCGGTGAACAGCCTGGAAAGGGGACCTACACATGCACGACCTGGTGATTCGGGGGGGACGCTCATCGACGGTACCGGGGCGCCGGCCCGTGTGGCCGATGTCGCCGTCGACGGGGGACGCATCACCGAGGTGGGATCGCTGCCCGTCGAGTCGGCGGCCCGGACTGTCGATGCCGACGGTCTGATGGTCGCGCCGGGCTGGGTGGACATTCACACCCACTACGACGGCCAGGCCACCTGGGACGAGGTGCTGGCCCCGAGCAGCTGGCACGGGGTGACCACCATCGTGACCGGCAACTGCGGAGTGGGGTTCGCCCCGGCCCGGCCCGATCGCCACGAATGGCTCATCGGCCTGATGGAGGGGGTCGAGGACATCCCGGGCACGGCGCTGGCCGAGGGCATGCAGTGGGAGTGGGAGACCTTCCCCGAGTACCTCGACTCCCTCGGCCGTCCGCAGCTGGACCATGGACATAGGGACCCAGATCGCCCACGGGGCCGTCCGTTCCTACGTCATGGGCGATCGGGGCGCCCATAACGAGGCCGCCACGCCCGAGGACATCGACTCGATGAAGCGACCTGGTGAAGGAAGCCATCGCCTGCGGTGCGCTCGGCTTCTCGAC